>NZ_CM173222.1:0-2977500 GCF_057747755.1 Lysobacter sp. KACC 24251
AATGCCGACGCTGACTACCAGGCCATGGCGTCCGCCTTGGCCGAGGCCAACCGCCAGCAGCTCGGCAACGTGACCTTGGCTGAATAACCCCGGCGGAGTATCCCCGGCCCGGCGCCGGCCGGTGGCCGCTCAGGTCGCCGGCGCGGTGCCCCGCAGGATCGCGAGGTAGCCGCGCACGGTGGCGTCCAGCCCTGCGTACAGCGCCTCGCCGATCAGCGCGTGGCCGATGGACACTTCCAGCACGCCCGGCACCCCCTCCAGGAAAGCGCCGAGGTTGGCCTGGCTCAGGTCATGGCCGGCGTTTACTCCGAGGCCGGCGGCCTGGGCCCCTCTGGCGATTCCGGCAAAGCGCTGCAACATCGGCCCAGCCCGCCCGGCGGCGAACGCCTCGGCATACGGACCGGTGTACAGCTCGATGCGATCGGCGCCGGTTTCGGCCGCGCGCTCGATGGCACCGGCTGCGGTGTCCAGGCCGGGGTCGCCGTGCGCATCGGCGAACAGGCTGACTCGACAGCCATAGCCCTTGAGCGCGGCCACCAGCGGCTTCAGCGGCTCCACGTCGCGGCTGAAGTCGAAGCCGTGGTCGGAGGTCAGCTGCGCGTCGCCGTCGGGGACCAGGGTGGCCTGCGCCGGACGCACCTGCTCGCAGAGGGTGAGGAAGCCCGGATAGCCCGGCCGCGGCGGGGCGAACGGGTTGCCTTCGAGGTTGAACTCCACCCCGTACTGGCGGGTCAGTTCGGCCAGCGCATGCACATCCTCGGCACGGATGTGGCGCGCATCGGGCCGCGGGTGCACGGTGATGCCGTGGGCGCCCGCGTCAAGGCAGGCGCGGGCGGCGCGGACCACGTTGGGTTCGTCGCCGCCGCGCGAATTGCGCAGCACGGCGATCTTGTTGACGTTGACGCTGAGGACGGTCATCCGCGCAGTTTACCCGTGCGCGGTGCGCGCGCTCAGCGCGGCGTCTCGCCGGCCGCGGCGGCCTTGCGCGCCTCGGCCTGCTCGCGCAGCCGCCGCAACTCCTCGGGGTCGATCATGGCGTGGTCGGAACGGCTGCGGCTGTCAATTCGCTGTGCCAGCAGGGCCATCACCCAGGCCAGCAGCAGGCCCAGCGCCACCAGCAGGCTTGCCGCCATCAAACCGACCGAGCTGGTCTTGAAGGCGACGGCGAGCGCACCGATCGCGAGCAGCAGGTAGACCCAGGCAATCATCGTCCGGCTTCCTTCATCGTGTCGCCGGAGTGTACCCGGCGTCCCGCGGCTTGGGAGCCCGACCACGGTCACGAATCGGCCGTCGGTCGCTCAGAGCAGCGGCGACACCAGCCGCGCCATCGCCTCGGGCAGGCGAACCGTCCACAGCCCACGGGGCCGGTCGCGGCGCACCGGGCTGGCCAAGGCACATTCGCCGCGGATCAGCTTGGCCAACCGCTGGGCGAGCGCGGTGTCGCGGAACAGCACCGACAGCTCGAAGTTGAGGCGGAAGCTGCGGTGGTCGAAGTTGGCACTGCCGATGATCGCCAGGTCGTCGTCGCACAGCAGCGCCTTGGTGTGCAGCATGCGCGGCCCGTACTCGTAGATGCGCACACCCGCCTCGAGCAGTTCGTCGAAGTAGGAGCGGGCAGCGAAGGTCACCAGCCGGCTGTCGCTCCGCCGCGGTACCAGCAGGCGCACGTCAAGGCCGCCCAGCGCGGCGGAGGTCAGCGCCATGCGCGCGGCCTCGCCGGGGACGAAGTAGGGGGTGACCAGCCACACCCGCTGCCGCGCCGAGTGGATCGCGCTGACATGCAGGCGGTGGATCGGCTCCCAGGTGGAATCGGGCCCCGACACCAGCACCTGGGCGACGGTCGTGCCGGTGACCGCGGGTGGCGCGAGGGGCATGCGTGGGGCGCGGCCGGTGGCGTAGGCCCAGTCCTCGGCAAACACCGTTTGCAGCTCGTGCACGACGTTGCCTTCCAGGCGCAGGTGCAGGTCGCGGTAGGCGTCGTCGCGGCGGCGTTCGTCTTCCTCGTCGGTGATGTTGATGCCACCGGTGAAGGCGACGCGGCCGTCGATGACGATGATCTTGCGGTGGGTGCGCAGGTTGAGCCACGGCCGACGCCAGAACCAGCGCAGCCGCATCGGGTGGAACCACGCCACCTCGCCGCCGGCATCGACCAGCGGCTGCAGGAACCGCGCCTTGGTCTTGCCGGAGCCAACCGCGTCCAGCAACAGGCGCACCCGCACGCCCGCACGGGCGCGTTCGACCAGTGCATCACGCAGCGCCGTGCCGATATGGTCCGGCAGGTAGATGTAGTACTCGAGGTGGACGTGCTCACGCGCCTCGGCCACGGCCGCCAGCACCGCTTCGAACTTGGCCGCGCCGTCGATCAGCAGCTCGGCCGACGTCGCGGTGGTGGGGGGCAGGCCGGTGGTGGACTGGGCGACGCGGGCGAGCTCGATGGCGTCCGGGGTGGGGTGCAGGTCCGGCGGCTGCGGCGGGAGCACCGCGCGCGCGCGGATGCGGCGAAGGCGCTGGCGCTGGATGCGTTGCGGGCCCAGGAAGTAATAGATGACGAAGCCGATGTAGGGCAGGGCCGCCAGGCTGATCAGCCAGCTCAGCGTCGCGGCCGGCTCGCGCTTCTGCAGGATGATCCAGCCCCCCAGCCCAAGCAGGTAGCAGGCCCAGCCGATCCACAGGTAGACCCCGAGGTTGGGCAGGCCCAGGATCGTGGACCACAGGTCGAGCAGGGGATGCGGCATCAGGGGCTCGCTTGGGGGCAGGCGCGGTCGTCGCATCCGCTGCGACCCCGCCGGCGTAGGCTAGCCGCATGGACGATGCGCGCAAACCCCAAGCCCCGCTGAAGGGCCGCGGCGCCGCCTCCCGTGTCGCGGGCCGCTACCAGAAGGCGGTGACCACCGGCAGCGACGACGGCTGGGGGTCGGTGTATGCCGACGCGGCCGAACTGCCGCCGTTGCGCACCCACGTCACCGAGGAGCAGGCGCGCACGGTGATCAGCCGCAATGATTCGCCGGACGTGGGCTTCAGCCAGTCGGTGAATCCGTATCGCGGTTGCGAGCACGGTTGCGTCTATTGCTTCGCGCGCCCGTCGCATGCCTACCTGGACCTGTCGCCGGGGCTGGATTTCGAGACGCGGCTGTTCGCCAAGACCAATGCACTGGAGCGACTGCAGGCGGAACTGGCCAAGCCGGGCTACCGCTGCGCGCCGATCGCGCTGGGCATCAACACCGACGCCTACCAGCCGATCGAGCGCCGCTACCGCCTCACCCGCGGCCTGCTGGAGCTGCTGGGGGCGTGCCACCACCCGGTGAGCTTCGTGACCAAGGGCGTGCTGATCGAGCGCGACCTCGACCTGCTCGCCACCATGGCACGCGAGCGGTTGGTGACGGTGTACGTATCGGTGACCTCGCTGGACAACCACCTGTCGGCGCGGATGGAGCCGCGGGCCGCCGCGCCGCATACCCGCCTGCGCATCATCCGTGCGCTGCACGCGGCCGGCGTGCCGGTCGGCGTGCTGGTGGCCCCGGTGGTCCCGGCGATCAGCGACCACGAGCTGGAGCGCATCCTCGAGGCGGCGCGGGATGCGGGCGCGCAATCCGCGGGCTACGTGATGCTGCGCCTGCCCCACGAGTTGAAGGCGGTGTGGCGCGAGTGGCTGGAACTGCACTACCCCGACCGCGCCGCGCACGTGATGAGCCTGATCCAGCAGATGCGCGGCGGCAAGGACTACGACAGTGCGTTCGGCACGCGGATGCGCGGTGAGGGCCCCTTCGCCGACCTCATTGCCAAGCGCTTCGAAGTGGCGCACCGGCGCCTGGGCTTCACCCGGCTGCCGGCGCTGGACACCAGCCGCTTCGTGCCGCCGCGCGTGCCCTCGCCGCAAGGCGAGTTGTTCTGACGGCGCGATGCGGCTTCAGAAGGGCCACAACGCGCCGCCCAGCCACAACCATTGCGCCATCCATGCACTGACCAGCGCGATCAGCACCGTCAACGGCAGGCCTATGCGCAGGAAGTCGTGGAAGCGGTATTGCCCGGGCCCGAGGATCAGCAGGTTGCCGTGGTGGCCGATGGGGGTGAGGAACGCCACCACCGCGCCAAGCGCCGTGCACACCACGAATGGGGTCACGGGCAGCCGCAGCGACTCCGCAAGCGACACCGCGATCGGGCCCAGCAGCACGGTCGTGGCCGCATCCGAGAGGATCTGGGTCAGCAGCGCGGCCACGGTGAACACCACCAGCAGCACCCCCAACGGCGGCCAATCCGCCACCACGTGCAGCAGGCCATCGGCCAGCAGCTGCGCGGTGCCGGTCTGTTCCATGGCGATGCCCAACGGGATCACGCCGGCGATCATCACGAAGATGCGCACGTCGATCTCGCGATAGGCCTGTTCCACGTCCACGCAGCGGGTGGCGACCATCGCCACCGCGCCGAGCAGGAACGCCAGCGGCGCTGGCAGCAGTTCGGTGGCGGCTGCGAACACCGTCGCGGCGAGCACCGCGATGGCCAACGGCGCGCGGATCCGCCGCTTCGCCTCGCCGGCGAACGGCACCAGCATCAGGAAGCCGTGGTGCGCGGCCAGCTCGGTGAAGCGCGAGGGCCGGCCCCAGAGCACCAGCAGGTCGCCCTCGCGCAGGCGCGCGTCTGCCAGGCGCGGGTCCATGTCGCTGCCGCGCCGCCACAAGCCGGCAATCACCGTATGGAAGCGGCGGGCGAAGTTGAGCTCGCGGATGGTTCGCCCGATGAACTCAGAGCCCGGGGCGACCACCGCCTGCACCAGCTGCGCGGGCCCCTCGCCGGTGGCGCGGTTGCCGAAGCGGGCGAGGGCGTTGAGGTCCAGCCCGGGGTCGTCGTGCAGCGACGCCAACGCGTCGGCGGAGGCCTCGACCAGCAGGATGTCGCCGCTGATCAGCGGGCTGCTGGCCGTGAGGTCATCGCGCGGCAGGCCGTCACGCAGCCAGCCGACGAGGCGGAACTTGTCCCCGAGCGCCTTCTGCAGCTCCGCCAGCGGCCGCGTGCTCCAGCGCGAGCCTTCGACCACCAGCAGCTCGGTGCGGTAGCGGTCCAGGCGCAGGTAGCCGTCGTCACCGGCATCGCCGGCGCGCTTGGGCAGCAGCCAGCGCGCCAGCAGCATGTACACCAGGCCGACGACTACCAACGCCAGCCCGATCGGGGTGATCGAGAAGATCCCCAGGCCCTGCGCGCCGGAACGCTCGATCAGGTTGTCCGCCAGCAGGAAGGCGGGTGCGCTGACCAGGGTCAGGGTGGTGCCGAGGGAGGCGGCGAATGACATCGGCATCAGCAGCCGCGATGCCGACAGCCCCTTGGCCCGCGCCAGGCGGGTCAGGATCGGCAGCATCATCGCGGTGACCATCACGTGGTGGGTGAACGACGACAGCGCGGCCACCACCGGCATGGTCACCGCGATGGCCCGGGATTCGCTGGCCCCGGCCGCGCGCTCCACCCATTGGCCGATCTTCTCGGTGATGCCGGTGGCGGCCAGCCCGCCGGAGATCACGAACACCGCCGCCACGATGATCGCCGGCTCGCTGGCGAAGCCCGAGAGCGCCGCCTTCGAGTCCAGCACGCCGGTGACCACCAGCGCCAGCAGGGTGAGCATGGCGGTGACGTCCACGCGCAGGCGCTCGCTGACGAACAGGTACAGCGACCCGGCGAGGATGAGCAGGAAGAGGATCTGGTGCAGGTCCATTCATTCATTGTGCGTGATGTAGGTGTGAGCGCGTGCACCCAGTGCTCACACCGGCCCCGGGTAAACTCCACTCAAACTGCCTTGAGTACCCATGTCGATCTTCGTCAGCCAACCCGGACCTCCCGACGAGGGGCCTCGGCCCTCCGACGGGAATGCCACGCCGCCGCCGGCCCCCGCCGCCCAGCGCGAGCGGGCGTTCGCCGATGCCCTGGCGCATGACCTGCGCGCCCCGTTGCGCTCGATCGACAGCTTCGCCGGCCTGCTCGAGCGCCGCGCCGGCGAGACCCTGGACGAGACCAGCCGCGACTATCTGGCGCGGATCCGCGCTGCGTCCACGCGGATGGGCTCGCTGCTGGCGGCGTTGTCGGAGCTCTCGGCGGTGTCGCGCACGGAGCCGCAGCCGGCGCCTGTCGACCTGAGCCTGCTGGCCGAGTGGGTCGTGGCCGAACTGGCCGACACCCACCCGCAACGCCAGGTCGAGGTGGTGGTGCAGCCGGGGCTCCACGTCCACGGCGACGAGCGCATGCTGCGCCAGTTGCTGCAGCGCCTGCTGCACAACGCCTGGACCTTCACCGCCGACGTAGCCGATCCCCGCATCGAGGTGACCGGCGAGGCCGACGCGCAGGGCCAGCGATTGGTGGTGCGCGACAACGGCATCGGCTTCGACATGCGTTACGCGCACAAGCTGTTCGAGCCGTTCCAGCGCCTGCATGCGCCCGAGCAGGGCGGCGGCCACGGCCTCGGCCTGGCCATCGCCCAGGCCATCGCCGCGCGCCACGGCGGCCGCCTCCACGGCCAATCGGTACCGGGCGAGGGCACCACGTTCACCTTCGAATGGCCGGCGCCGGCAGGCGAGGGCACGTGAGCCGGGCGCAGCGCCAACCGTCGCAGGGGGCGGACCGATGATGCACAAGGAAATCCTACTGGTCGAAGACAATCCCGACGACGTCGAGCTGACCCGGATCGCGTTCAACGAGGCGAAGATCGCCAACTCGCTGACGGTGGTCACCGACGGCGCCGAGGCCCTGGACTACCTGTTCGCCCGGGGCGCGCATGCCGACCGCAACCCGGCTGACCTGCCCTCGATCGTGCTGCTCGACCTCAACCTGCCCAAGGTCAACGGCCGCGAAGTGCTGGAGGCGATCCGCAGCAACGAGGCCACGAAGACCCTGCCGGTGGTGGTGCTGACCACCAGCGCCGAACCGTTCGACGTGGAGACCAGCTACGCGCTGGGGGTGAACAGCTACATCCAGAAGCCGGTCGACTTCGAGCAGTTCGTGTGGGCGGTGAAGCAGGTCGGGCTGTACTGGCTGGTGCTCAACCACCCGCGCACGGGCGGCTGAACGGGCGGGACGGTCACTGTCCGCCGAACAGCTGTTCGGCGCGCTGGAACAGGATCCAGCTGGTGGCGATGACCTTGTCCCCCCCGAGCGGGCGGTTGCCGCGGTGGGTGTGGGTGAAGCCCGCCGGCGCGATCAGCAGCGAGCCGGTGCGCGGGGTGATCTTGCGCTGCTGGTAGAGGAACTCGGTCTCGCCTTGCTCGAATTCGTCGTTGAGGTACAGCGTCCACAGCAGGTGGCGGTGCAGGGTGTCGGCACGCGGATCGCGCGGGTACAGCTCGCAGTGCCAGTACGGGTAGCCACCGCGGCCGCCGGTGTAACGCTGCAGGTTGATGGCGCCCGGGCGCAGCACGGTCTGCACGATCGGGGTCAGGGTGGCGTCGTCCATCGCCACCAGCCGCTCGGCGGTGAGCCGGTGGCGCTTGTCGCCTTCGCCGGCCACCTCCAGCATCAGCGGCGCGATCAGGGTGTACGGGTAGCGGCGCAGGTAGGCCAGCAGCGCCTTGAACACCGCCTGGTTGAGCAGGCCTTCGACATCGCGCCAGTCCGGTTTGCCGGCCAGGGTCAGGTCGAGGCTGTCCTTGAGTTCGGGCAGCACGCCACCGCCGACCCGGCCGGGCGCGGTCTCGCCGCTGGCGTTGAAGCGGGCGACCAGCGTTGCGCACTGCTCGCGGCTGAGCGCGTCGGGATAGACCTCGATGAAATCGGCGGCGGACGGCTGGGTCATGGTGGCGGTGCAGCGGGAAGGCAGGGTCGAGGGTCGCATGCCGACGCCCGGGCGGGAACCCGGGCGCCGCACGTGGGGCGATCAGCCGGCCGAATCGTGCTCGGCGTGGTAGCGCACCGCGACTTCGACCTCGGCCTTGGAGCCGAGGAACACCGGCACGCGCTGGTGCAGGCCGCTGGGCTGCACGTCCATCATGCGCTGGCGGCCGGTGCTGGCGGCGCCGCCCGCCTGCTCGACCAGGAAGCTCATCGGGTTGGCTTCGTACATCAGGCGCAGCTTGCCGCCCTTGGGCGCGCACTTGGAGTCCAGCGGATAGCTGAAGATGCCGCCGCGGGTCATGATGCGGTGCACGTCGGCGACCATCGAGGCGATCCAGCGCATGTTGAAGTCCTTGCCGCGCGGGCCTTCCTTGCCCAGCAGCATGTCGCCGACGTAACGCTGCATCGGCGGTTCCCAGAAGCGCTGGTTGGAGGCGTTGACCGCGAACTCCCTGGTCTCCTCCGGCACGCGCATGCCACGGGTGGTGAGCACGAAGCTGCCGACCTCGCGGTCGAGGGTGAAGGCGTGCGTGCCGTGGCCGACGGTCAGCACCAGCGTGGTCTGCGGGCCGTACACGCAGTAGCCGGCGGCGACCTGCGCGGTGCCCGGCTGCAGGAAGTGTTCGTCGCCCGGCGTGACCACGCCTTCGGGGCAGCGCAGCACCGAGAAGATGGTGCCGACCGAGACGTTGACGTCGATGTTGGACGAGCCGTCCAGCGGATCGAACAGCAGCAGGAAGTTGCCGCGCGGATACACGTCCGGGATCGGCATGCTGTGGTCCATCTCCTCGGAGGCGAGGCCGGCGAGGTGGCCGCCCCAGGCGTTGGCTTCGAGCAGCACGTCGTTGGCGATGACGTCGAGCTTCTTCTGCGCCTCGCCCTGGATGTTCATGCTGGCAGAATCCGGGGTGCCAGCATCGCCCAGCACGCCGCCCAGCGCGCCCTTGCCGACGGCGATGGAGATGGTCTTGCAGGCGCGGGCCACCACTTCGATCAGCAGGCGCAGGTCGGCACTGACGTGGCCGGCGCGCTCCTCCTCGATCAGGAACCTCGTCAATGAGCGAGGGGTCAGGGAACTGGGGCTGCTGCTGGGCTGGGTCATGGCGGGCACGGGTGGACGCGAAGCCGCCATTTTCGCCGATGTGGGGTGGGTTTGCTTGGGTGTCGCGCGGCCTTTGGTGCGGGGGGCCGTCAGGCCGCGGCGCGGCGGCGCCAGCTGCGGGCGCGGCGGTGGACCACGCGGGCGAGTTGGTCCCGCGCCATGGCCAGCATCAGCAGCGGGGCGTCGGGCTCGGCCGAATCGGCGACGCGTTTGGCCGCTTCGATGGTGGCCTCGGCGGCGTCGGTGTCGGTATCGGGGAGCACGGCGCGCAGGCCGCGCAGGTGGGCGTCGAGCTGGCGCTCCAGTTCCGGCTCAAGGCCGCGGCCGGCGCGGCGGACCACCTCGCTCAAGGTGGCGTCCGTGCGCGCGAGCGCGAGCTGGAGGCAATCAACGGTGTCGGGCATCGCGTCGGGGCTGGCCGCGGCCAAGGTCCAGTGGGGGGAGCGCGCCATCGTGCCGAGCCTGCTGTGAGCAACCGGTGCAGAGCGTGGCGCCGGCAGATGACAGAACGGCGATGTCGAGATGACTGCTCAGGCACCGTGCAGCGATGTGCACGGCGCGTGCACGTCGGCCTTCTCGGGGTTCAGATCACCCGCAACGTGATCGCCTTGAGCACCGCGCGCGTGCGGTCGCGGGTGTCGAGCTTGTCGAGGATCGTGGACACGTAGTTCTTGACCGTGCCTTCGGCGAGGAACAGCGCGCGCGCGATCTCGCGGTTGGAGTAGCCACCGGCGAGCAGGCGCAGGATGGCCACTTCCCGTTCACTGAAGCGCTCCGGCGGCGCATCCGCAGCGTGGTACTGGTAGCGCGCACGCACCGGGTCGGTACTGACGGGCTGCAGCAGCGTATCGCCGGCGGCAATGCGGACGATGGCGTCGCGCAGGTCTTCGGGCGCCGCGTCCTTGAGCAGGAAGCCCTGCGCGCCGGCTTCGGTGGCGCGCAACAGCAGTTCGCTGTCGTCGAAGGTGGTGAGCAGCAGCACCGGGGTTGTGTCGCCGCGCGCGCGCAGTTGCAGGAGCGCGTCGATGCCATCGATGCCAGGCATGCGGATGTCGCTGAGCACCACGTCCACCGGAGCCTGCGCGAGGCCCTCGAGCAGCGCCTGGCCGTCGTCGGCCTCGAAGGCGATGGTGATGCCCTGGCGTTCCAGCAGCGCGCGCAGGCCGGCGCGCACCAGCGCCTGGTCGTCGGCCAAGGCGATGCGCAGCGAACTCACGCGGGCACGCTCGCGTCGATGCGCAACGCCCCGCGGGGCGAAACCGACAGCGCCAAGGTGCCGCCCACGGCGGCGAGGCGCTCGCGCATGCCGGCAAGACCGTTGCCCTCGTGCAGCGGGGGGTGCAGGCGGCCGTCATCCTCGGCAGTCACCACGATGCGGTCCCCGGCGCGGTGGAGGTGCACGTGCAACGTCTGCGCGGCACCGTGGCGCGCACTGTTGGTGAGCGCCTCCTGCACCACGCGCAGCACGGTATCGGCGACTGCCGCGTCGCCGATGCGCACGTTGTCGTCGATCACCAGTTGCAGCGCGGGGCGGGGCAGCGGCGCAGCCAACGCCCGCAATGCGGTGGCCAGGTCGAGTCCACGACTGTCGCGCAGCTGCTGCACTACGTTGCGCAGGTCGCCCATCAGCTCGGCCGCCATCTGCTGGGCAACGCCCAATTCCCGGCGGTCTGCGAGCGTGGGATCCGCAGCCAGCGCGCGCAGATTGAGCGTGAGTGCGGTGAGCTTGTGTCCGGCCACGTCGTGCAATTCGCGTGCGACGCGCAGGCGCTCGCTGTCGCGGGCGCTGTCCGCCAGTAGTGCGCGGGTGGCCAGCAGGTCGGCGTTGACCCGGGCGAGGTTGTCGCGCGCGCGCTCGGCGGTGGAGGCGTAATGCGAGGTCAGCGCCGCGAAGGCCTGGAAGCCGGCGTACAACATCGACATCACCAGCGGTGCCTCGTGGCCACCGTGGCGAAGCAGCAGGTAGGCGATGACGTTGGCCGCCAGCGCGGCGAGCAGCGCGGTACGCGTTGGCAACACGTACGCGGCCAGCCCGATCCACACCACCAGCAGGATCTGTGGCGTGCCCAGGCGCGGCGCCAGCGCCAGCAACGCCAGTGCGACCGGCGGCATCAGCCACAGCAGCGCCTGTGACAGCCGTGGCCGCGTGTGCTCGAACAGGTCGCGCAGCACCATGGCCACCGCGAACGCCAGCAGCAGGGCCATGGCCAACCATTCCCGCTGCGGCGGCAACCAACGCAGGGTCAATCCCACCGCGACCAGGGTGGACAGGCCGGCGAGGTTCAGGGGCTGCAGGAAGTGGCGTACGGCAGGGGTCATGCGTGCATGCTGCGGCGCCGCGGCCCGTGCGGCAATGGCCCACGCGCGGAAAGTGACTTCCGGCACGTGGCGTTGGTGACTTCGGGAACTGGGTCGGTGTTCGCGATGGGGGGAGCCTGTGCACTCCCGTCCCGGAGCCGCACCATGACCGCATCCGCCGTCCTCGTTTCCGCCTACCCGTCCATCGCCGCGGTCCACGCCAGCGTCGGTGCGATCGCCCTCGCCACCTTCTGGACTGCTGCCATCGCGCGCAAGGGCACCACTTTCCACCGTCGCATCGGCCAGGCGTACCTGCTGGCGATGACCGGCATCCTTGCCACCGGAGTGCCGCTGGCGTTGGGCAAGTGGCTGCAAGGGCAGCCGGTATCAGCGGCGTTCCTTGGCTACCTGCTGCTGATCACCGCTGCCGCGATGTGGGGTGCCTGGCGCGCCGTGCGTGACCGCGGCGACGTGGCGCGCTACACCGGCCCTGTCTACGTTGGCCTGGGCCTGGCCTCGCTGCTGTCCGGTGCCGGCATCCTCTGGCTGGGTGTGAGCGTGGGTGCGCCGCTGCTGATCGGCTTCTCCGCCGTGGGCCTGCTCGCCGGCGCGGACATGCTGCGCAAGCGGGTGCGACGTGCGCAGATGGCGCAACGCCCGCTGTGGTGGCGCACCGAGCACTACACCGCGATGCTGGGCAACGCCGTGGCTACCCATGTCGCCTTCCTGGTCATCGGCCTGCCGAAGTTGTTCCCGGCGATCAGCGGGAGCGCGCTGTATTACGCGGCGTGGTTCGGCCCGGTGCTGCTGGCAATGCTGGCCAGGGTTTGGCTGGACCGCCGGTATCGCCTGCCGCTGCGCCCGCAGTCCGGGCGCCTTGCATCCGCCGAAGCCGCATGATGCGGGCGCAATGCCCCGCACGCCCTGGCACGGCCGCTGCTGGTACGGGGCGGTCGTGCGGCAGGGACCGAAACTCCAAGGCCGCTGATTACACGTCGCCGTCGGTCAGCCAGCCCTCGCCGCTGCCGCGCTGGAACACCGCGTCGGTGTCGAGCACGCTGCCCGCCGGAATCGACTCCTGCTGCGCCAGCCTGGCGTAGATCGGGGCGAAGTCCGGGCGCGTGGCCTCCATCAACTGCTCGTAGCTGTCGATGACGAAGTACGTCTTCTGGTAGGTGTCGATGCGGTAGCGGGTGCGCATGATCCGCTCCAGGTCGAAGCCGATGCGGTTGGGCGCGGCGCTCTCCAGGCAGTGGATCGACTCGCCCTTCGACGACACGATGCCGCTGCCGTAGATGCGCAGGCCGTCGTCCTGCCGGATCAGGCCGAATTCCACCGTGTACCAGTACAGGCGGGTCAGGTTGACCAGCGCCTCAGGGCCGATCGCGTGTGCCTTGACCCCGCCGCGGCCGTACGCGGCCATGTAGTCGGCGAACACCGGGTTCATCAGCAGCGGCACGTGGCCGAACAGGTCGTGGAACAGGTCAGGCTCGCTAAGGTAGTCCAGCTGCTCGGGCTTGCGGATCCACCACGTCACCGGGAAGCGGCGGTTGGCCAGGTGTTCGAAGAAAGTGAGCTCGGGCAGCAGCCCTTCCACGCCGACCAGCTCCCAGCCGGTTGCCGCGCGCAGCACCTTGTTGAGCTCGTCGAACTTGGGGATGCGGTCTGGGCTCATACCCATCGCCTGTTGCTGGCGCAGGAACTCGTCGCTGGCGCGGCCGACCAGGATCTCCTGCTGGCGCGCGAACAGGGTCTTCCACACGTCGTGGTCGGCCTGCGAATAGCTCGACCACGGCTGCTCCACCACGGCGGTGGTGTACACCGGCACGTAGCCCTTGTCGGTGAGCTGGTGTTCGACGCGGTTCGGGCTGGACGGGGTCATGGCGGGTTCCTGGCGGGCATGGGCCGGAGCGCGCCCCGGGTATCCGGACAGGCTAGCGCGCCGGGGGCGCAATCGGGTTGCGAGATGTGGCGTGGAAGACGTGGGCAATCACCCAAAATTGCGCAGCATGCGATTCATGCGCACAATTATTGCGCCACCTCGGATGAATGCGCACCATCATGCCTGCCCTCGACCTGGACCGGACCGACCTGCTGCTGCTGACCGAGCTGCAGCGCAACGGCCGACTGAGCAATGCCGAACTGGCCGAACGGGTGCACCTCTCGCCCTCGGCGACGCTGCGCCGGGTGCAGCGGCTGGAGCGCGAGGGGGCGATTGGCGGCTACCGCGCCGAGGTCAATCCGGACCGGCTGGGCCTGGGCTTGCAGGCCTTCGTCCGCGTGCAGTTGGGCCGGCACGACCGCGCCGCGGTCGGCGACTTCGCCGCGTTCGTCGACCAGTGGGATGAAGTGGTGGCCTGCCACGCGCTGACCGGCGACATGGACTACCTGCTGCACGTGGTGGTGCAGGACCTGGACCACTTCTCGCGCTTCCTGCTCGACCGGCTGCTCAACCAGGCCGGCGTGGCCGACGTGAACTCCAGCTTCGTGCTGCGCACGGTCAAGGCGTTCCGCGGGCTGCCGTTGCCGCGCTGACAGGGGCGGCCGCGGCTATCGTGCCGCCCCCGCGCACGCCTCGCGCCGCAGCAGCTTGTCCATCGAGCCCTGCCGGGCCTCGCACTCGGCCTGGGCTTTCGCCGCGTCCTGCGCCGCCCGTACCCGCGCCTTGCGCTGTGCCTCGGCCACGCGCGCCTGCTGCAGCTGGGCGATCTTGGCCTTGATCTGCGGCATCGCCGCCAACGCCGCGCGCTCGCCTTCCAGGATGGCGGTGTTCTTCTGCTCGAACGCCGCGGCGCCGATCTCCAGCACCTTGGGCCGCAGCACGATGTCGGCGCGCTGCAGCTCCAGCGCACCCAGCTTCTGGCCCATGATCGTGATCGACTGGTTGATGTTGCCCAGCATGCTGCCCGGTGCCTTGCCATCAGCCTTGCTGGAGATGTCCACGGCGATGATGAAGTCGGCGCCCAGCTCGCGCGCCGCGTCCACCGGTACCGGACTGACCACGCCGCCATCGACGTAGCTGTAGCCGCCGATCTTCACCGCCTCGAACACGCCGGGGATGGAGCTCGATGCGCGTACCGCCTGGCCGGTGTTGCCGCGCACGAACACGGTGCGCTCGCCGTCCTCCAACCGCGTCGCGACCACCGCCAGCGGCCGCTTCATCGCCTCCAGCTTGCGCTGGGCGACCAGCTCATTGACGTAGTCCTGCAGCTTCTGGCCTTTGATCACGCCGCCGGAGAACAGGCTGACGTCGCGGATGCGGTCCTCGTCCAGCGCGAAGGCCACCTTCTGCATCTGGAAGGCGTCCATGCCGCTGGCATACAGCGCGCCGACCACGCTGCCGGCACTGGTACCGGACACCACCACCGGCTGGATGCCGTTGGCCTCCAGCATCTTGATCACGCCGATGTGGGCGAAGCCCTTGGCCGCGCCGCCGCCCAGCGCGATCCCCACCTTCACCGGCGGGACGCGCACTGGCGCCACCGCCGTGGCGGCGGGCGGAGTCGGCTTGACGTTGTCGCCGCCGCAGGCACCCAGCAACAGGGCGAGGGGCAGGAGCAGCAGCGGGCGCAGGCGGGAAACGCGGGTCATGGATGCACAGAGTCAGCGGGAGTCGGGGGCGACAGCTTAGCCGCCCCAGCCCGAACCGGATGCAACCGCGAGCGCGAAACCGCGAATTGCCGGCGCCCGCTCAGAAGCTGTTGTCGCCGTCGAGCATGCGCCCCAGCCCACCGAGCACCGACCCCTCGCCGCGGTTCTGCCCGCCGCCCTGCGGCGCCGCTGCGAGCATGCGCCCGGCCATGCGCGAGAACGGCAACGACTGCAGCCACACCTTGCCCGGCCCGGTCAGCGTGGCCAGGAACACGCCTTCGCCGCCGAACAGCATGCTCTTGATGCCGCCGACCGCGCGCACGTCCATCCGCACCGTGTCGTGGAACCCGACCACGCAGCCGGTGTCCACGTCGAGGCGCTCGCCGGCCTTGAGTTCGCGCTCGACCAGCGTGCCGCCGGCGTGCACGAACACCCAGCCATCGCCTTCCAGCTTCTGCATGATGAATCCCTCGCCGCCGAACAGGCCGGTGAGGATCTTGCGCTGCAGGTGGATGCCCACCGACACGCCGCGCGCGCCGGCCAGGAAACTGTCCTTCTGGCAGATCAGACGGCCGCCGTGCTCATCGAGCTTCATCGCCACCACCGTGCCCGGGTAGGGTGCGGCGAAGGCCACGTGCGCCTTGCCGGTGCCGGTGTGGGTGAACATCGTGGTGAACAGGCTCTCGCCGGTGAGCACGCGCTTGCCGGCGGAAAGCAGCTTGTCCATGAAACCGCCGCCCTGGCCGCTGTGCGAGCCGTCGCCGAACACCGTGTCCATCTGCACGCTGGCGTCCTTGTACATCAGCGCGCCGGCTTCGGCGATCGCGCTCTCGCCCGGGTCCAGCTCCACTTCGACGAAGGGCATGTCGTTGCCGACGATGCGGTAGTCGATGTCGTCGCTGCGGCGGCCCGCGCCCCTGGTGTTGGCCGCCGGCGGCGGCAGGTGCTCGGGCAATTCCGGCGCGGTGTCACGCAACTCGGCCGCGTCGCGCACCGGCTTCCATTCGCTGAAGCCCTCCCGCCAGCAGAAGGCGGATGGGTTGCGCTGCGCGTGCTCGCGCGCGGCGGCCTCGTCCAGGGGGCCGATGCGGCTGCTGTCGCTGCCGGTGTGGAAATACCAACGGGTCATGGAAACGTCCTCTGTCGAAAAACACTGGGGACACGTTAGCCCAGGGGCTGACGCGGGCGCCTGTGCCTAACGTGGGGTGGGGCGAAGCGAGAGGCGCCGCCTACGTCATTGCTGCGGCGCCTGCGGGCGGCCACGTTCTCCTTCGGCCGCGGCCGACGGTTGCGCCTGCTGCGCGGCCTGCGGGCCAAAGCGCCCACCAAAGAAGTCACCCGCGCGCCAGCGCGGCCGCTGCGGGTCGGCGGCAATGCGCGCGGCGATACGCGCGTTCAGCCGCGCCAGCCGCGCCGCGTCCGGGTATTGGATCGGCTGCGTCGCATCGTCGCCCGGCTGGTGGTAACGCTCGCGCAGGAACGTGCGCGCTGTGCCCGCGGGATCGTCGCCCCAGCCCGCACCGTCCACGCCGCCGGCCAGATAGACCGCTGGAATGCCAGCGCGGATGAACGGGTACTGGTCGCTGCGCACGAAGGCGCTCTGTTCCGGCGCCGGATCGCTCGACAGGTCCACGCCCACCTCACGTGCGGCGGCTTCGACCGCACCCTGCAGGCTGGAGTGGGCCATGCCAATGGGCACCACGTCCTCGCTGGGTGCCAGCAGCACCGGCATGTCGAGATTGAGGTTGGCAACCAGCATGTCGCGCGGCACCGGCGGGTGGCGCACGAACCACTCAGCGCCCAGCAGGCCGGCCTCCTCGGCGGTGGTGGCCACGAATAACACCGAACGCGCAGGCGCTGGCGTGGCGCGGGCGAGTTCGCGCGCGCTCTCCAGCATCACCGCCACCCCCAGTGCGTTGTCCAGCGCGCCGTTGTAGATCGCATCGCCGTGCACCGGTGCGCCGACGCCCACGTGGTCGAGATGCGCGGTGACGACAAGGTGCTCGGCGGCACGCGGGCCGCGCCCGGGTAACCGCGCCACCACGTTGGGCGACGCCAGCGCGCTGATCTCGGTGCGGCTGCCGAGGCTCACCGTCCCCGGCAGCACGAAGCCGCGCAGGGTGCCGGCGGCGGCCGCCGCCAGCAGCGCGTCGTAGTCATGCCCGCTCCCGGCAAAGAGGTGGGGTGCCGCCTGGGCACTGACGGTCACCACCGCGCGCAACTCGGGAAAGCCATCGACAGCACTGCCCACCCGGCCGCAATCCGTTGTCGTGCAGCGCAGCCGCAGGGCTGGGTGCGCCCACGCCGCAGCCATGCGCGCCCACGGCCGCTGGGCCTCGTCGCCGCGGGTGTTGACCAGCACGGCGCCCACCGCGCCCTGCGCCACCAGCAGTTCAAGCTTTCGGCGTAGCGACCCGTGGAAGGCCCGCGCCTCGTGGCTCAGGCGTGCGGGCGCGCCGCCGAGGACCACGGCAATCCGACCGCGCAGCTCCAGCCCGGCGAAATCGTCGAGTCCCGCTTCCGGCGCCTGAATCCCTTGGCCGACGAATACCGGGGACGCGGTCACCGTGCTGTACGCACGATTGAAGTCCGGCGCTGGCAGGAACTGGTCGGCGAAGGCGAATGCGTGGTCACGCCCGTCCCGGTGCAGCACCAGCGCGGCGCCGTCGCGCCTGCGGATGGCCCGGAGGAGAGGCACGCGTTGCAGGTAGTATCCCGCGTCACCCGCCGGATGCAGCCCCAGTTGCCGGAAACGCTCGGCCACGTAGGCCGCCGCCCGCGCATGGCCGCGCGTACCGGCCTCACGGCCCTCCATCGCATCATCGGCCAGGTACCGGACGTCAGCCTCGATCCGGGCTTGGGCCGCGGAGGTGGTGGCGTCCTCGGTGAAACGCCTGCAGCCGGCCGGGGCCAGCGCCACCGCCGCCAGCATCACCACGCAGGCGCACATCAATCGGGTTGGCGGCACGGGCGCACTGTCGCCTTTGGGCAGCGGTTATCGTGCCCGACCGCGGGGTGGGAACTCCAGTACCACACCATGCTCGTCGCGTGGTTCGGGGCGATTCCACAGCACGGGCACGTCCGTGGGCGAGGGCGGCTCGAGGGTGTCGTGCCCTGCAGCCTGTGCTTCCTCCTCCTCTTCCCAGCTGTAACGCTTGCGCGGTGGCAGCGGATCGCGATGGCGCCACAGCAACGCGGCGACCACGCCGGCCACCGCGCCGCCCAGGTGCGACTGCCACGAGACGCCCGCCTCGCGCGGCAGCACCGTCAGCAGCATGCCGCCATACAGCAGGAAGGCGATCATCGCCGCCGCAATCGACGGCCGGTCGCGGCGCACCACGCCCAGTACGAACACCAGGAACATCAGCCCGTGGGTCAGCCCGCTGGCGCCGAGGTGGTGCGTTCCCGGCGCGCCCAGCAGCCATGCGCCCAGCCCCGAGCCCAGCCACAGCAACGGCAGCGCCCGCAGCGTGGCCCGCGGATACACCGCACCCGCCAGCGTCCCCAGCATCAGCAGGGAGATCGCATTGGCGGCCAGATGCTCCAGCGACCCGTGCAGCACCGGCGCCGTCGCCAGCCCGAGCAGGCCTGCCAGCGCGCCCGGCGTCACCGACCAGCCCGCGACATCGAACTGGCCCTGCGCGGCAAACACCGCCACCAGCAGCAGGACGAAGGCAAGGCTGGCGTTGAGCGCCCGCACCAGGCGCCGCCGGTCGGCGGCGCGCTGGGCGGGGGTGTCGAACGGGTGGTCAGGGGTGGGCAGGTGCATGCTCATCACGTGGCGGCGCGGCGGCGGTTTGCAAGGCTCATCCCGCCGGCGGTGTCTTCGGCGGGAAGCGCAGGCTGAACGCCACCGTCGCGCCGATCACCGCCACCACCACGCCCAGCGACACCGGCAGCGGGATCTTCACCACGTCCACCAGCAGCATCTTGCCGCCGATGAACATCAGCACCAGCGCCAGACCGTAGGGCAGCAGGTGGAAGCGGTCGGCCATGCCGGCCAGCAGGAAGAACATCGCACGCAGGCCCAACACCGCGAACACGTTGGACGTCAGCACGATGAACGGGTCGGTGGTGATCGCGAAGATCGCCGGGATTGAGTCCACCGCGAAGATCACGTCGGTGATGCCGATCAGCACCACCACCAGGAACAGCGGAGTGAAGTGCCGCACGCCGTCCTGCAGCACCGACAGGCGGTCGCCGTGGTACTGCGTGGTCAGCCGCAGGTGGCCGCGCATCCAGCGGAGCACCGGGTTGCGTTCCAGGTCTGGCTGCTTCCCGGCGAACCACAGCATCTTGATGCCGGTCACCACCAGGAACACGCCAAACACGTACAGGATCCAGTGGAACTTGGCCAGCAGCACCGCGCCTGCAAAGATCATCACCGCGCGTAGCACGATGGCGGCCAGCACGCCGATCACCAGCACCTTCTGCCGCTGCTCCTCGGGTACCGCGAAGAAGGTGAACAGCATCAGGAACACGAAGATGTTGTCGACCGCCAGCGACTTCTCCACCAGGTAGCCGGTGAGGAACTCCAGCGCGACGCGCTGCCCTTCGGCCGCGCCGGCCTGGTCGCTGACGTACCACCACAGGCCCAGGTTGAACAGGAGGGCGAGCGCGACCCAGCCGATGCTCCACAGCAGCGCTTCGCGGAAGGTGACGCGGTGCGGGCCGCCGTGGCGCATCAGCACCAGGTCGACCAGCAGGGCGATAACGATGATGGCGGTGAATCCGCCCCACATCAGGGGGGTGCCGATGGTGGTCATGCAAGGTCCTCGCAGGTTGGGCCATGGGCCACGGCGCAGGACGGATGGACGCACCTTCGCCGTGGACGGCGAAGGTCTTGCTCGCAACCCGGCGGGCGGGTTGCCGACGGACCGGAGCGGTGAGGCTCGGAATGACGGTCGCGGCGTGAGGGAGCTACTCCCCTTCGATCCACCAGCCTAAACCAGCGGTGGCCGTCCGGCAAATGCCGCCGCCGCCGGCCCGGTACAATGGGCGGATGAACCGCGACCCCCACGCCGAAGTCCCCACCGTCCGTCTCAAGAACGCGTGGAAGTCCACCCATCCCTGGATTTTCCAGCGCCTGGTCGACAAGCCCGCGCAGCGCCCCAAGCCCGGCGCCATCGTCGACGTGCTGGGCGTGGACGGCGACTGGATCGGCCGCGGCTTCTACAACGGCCATTCGCGCATCGCCGTGCGCATCCTCGAGGCCGACCGCAACATCCCGGTCGACGCCGCCTGGTTCGCGCGCAAGATTGCCGAGGCGGTGTCGCTGCGCCGCGACCTGCTCAGGCTGGACGAGGTCAGCGACGCCTGGCGCGTGGTGCACAGCGAGGGCGACGGCCTGTCCGGGCTGGTGGTGGACCGCTACGGCGACCTGCTGGTGGTGGAATTCTTCAGCGCCGGCATGTTCCGCCACCGCGAGTGGATCTTCGACGCCCTGCGTGCGCAGTTCCCCGGTTGCCGCTTCTACAGCTTCGCCGAGGAGCACGTGCAGAAGCAGGAGTCGTTCGACTACCGTGGCAGCGATCCGGTGCCGCCGGCGATCATCACCGAATACGGGGTGAAGTTCCGCGCCGACCCGGCCGGTGCGCACAAGACCGGCTTCTTCGCCGACCAGCGCGAGAACCGCGAGTGGCTGTCGCGCCAGGTCGCGGGCAAGCGCGTGCTGGACCTGTGCTGCAACACCGGCGGCTTCGGCGTATACGCCAAGGCCAAGGGCGGCGCCGAGGAAGTGGTCGGCATCGACATCGACCAGGACGTGATCGACATCGCGCGCGGCAACGCCAAGCTCAACGGCGCGCAGGTGAAGTTCGTGCAGGCCGACATCTTCCCGTGGCTGCGTGATGCGGGTAACCGCGGCGATTTCTTCGACGTGGTGATCCTCGACCCGGCCAAGATGACCCGCGACCGCGAGCAGGTGATCCCGGCGCTGAAAAAGTACCTGGACATGAACAAGCTGGCGCTGAGCGTGGTGAAGCCGGGCGGCCTGTTCGCCACCTTCTCCTGCACCGGGCTGGTGAGCGAGGACCAGTTCCTCGACATGCTGCGCCGCGCCGCGTTCTATTCCGGGCGCACCGTGCAGGTGCTCAAGGTCGCCGGCGCCGGCGCCGACCACCCGTGGCTGGCGCAGGTACCCGAGTCGCGTTACCTCAAGGCCGTGTTCTGCCGCGTGATCGACTGAATCATCGCGCGCGCACTGCGGCGGCAGCGCTCAGCGTGAGCGACCGTCGTAGTGCTGCACCGGGATGGCATCGAGATCGATGTCCTCCAGGCAGCGGATGTTGATCGCCGCCATCGCATTGCCCTTGGGGTCGGCGCCCTCGCCGAATGGGTGGATGCCACACGTGGCACAGAACCGGTGCTGGATCACGTGTTTGTTGAAGGTATAGGTCGCCAGCGCGTCCTCGCCGGCGGTCACCCGCAGCTGCGCGCGTGGCACGAACCACAGCAATGAACCCCTGCGCTGGCACATCGAGCAGTTGCACGACAGTGCGCCCGCGATGTCGCCATCCACCTCGAACTTCACCTGCCCGCAGTGGCAGCTTCCCGTGTGCGTCATGAGGACCCTCCGGCATTGGCGTGAGCGGTCACGATACCCCCGGGGCATCGCCGCCGCAGCCCAGGTCCCGGGTCGCATGGGGTGCGACGCGGGCGGCTACACTGACGGCATGCCCGACACTTCCCTGTTGCTTGTCCTGTTGCTGGTCGCCATTGCGGTGGCCATCGTCCTCCTCGTCCTGCTGCTGTTGCGACGGCCGGACGCCGCGCTGGCCAGCATGCGAGAGCGCCTCGAGCAGGCGCTGCGCGAGGAACAGCGCGGCGGCCGCGGCGAGCTGCGCCAGCAGCTGGACAGCCTGTCCGCACAGCAGGAGCAGCGCATCGAAGGCTTCGGTGCGCGCCTGACCGATTTCACCGGTCGTACCGATGCGCGCCTGACCGAGCTGAGCACGCGCATCGACGCGCGCCTGGACGTGTTGCGCGAGGCGCTGACCGACGATGCGCTGAAAGCGCGCACCGCCGCCATCGAGGACGCGCACCGCTTCCGCACCGAGGTTGCCGAGCAGCAGCAGCGGCACGCGGAAGCGCTGTCGCAGCGCCTGCAGGAACTCACCGCGCGCAACGAGCTGCGCATCGGCGAGATGCGCGCCACCCTGGAGCAGAAGCTGCGCGAGCTGCAGACCGACAACGCCGCCAAGCTCGAGCAGATGCGCGCCACGGTCGACGAGAAACTGCACGCGACGCTTGAAACGCGGCTGACCGAGAGCTTCGGCAACGTCACCCAGATGCTGGCTCAGGTCCACCAGGGCCTGGGCGACATGAACAAGCTGGCCGCCGACGTCGGCGGCCTGCAACGCGTGCTGACCAATGTGAAGTCGCGCGGCGTGTTCGGCGAAGTCCAGCTCGCAGGGCTGTTGGAGCAGGTGTTTGCCCCTGACCAGTACGCCGCCAACGTGGCAACCGTGCCGGGCAGCAATGAGCGCGTGGAATTCGCGGTGCGCTTCCCGGGGTCCAGCGCTGATGCGCCGGTGTGGTTGCCGATCGACGCGAAGTTTCCGCGCGAGGACTATGAGCGGCTGCTGGATGCGCAGGAGCGCGGCGACATCGAGGCAGCCCGCGTCGCCGGCGACGCGATGGAACGGCGGGTCCGGTTGGAAGCCGCGCGTATCCGCGAGAAGTACGTCGCCGCCCCGCACACCACTGAATTCGCGATCCTGTTCCTGCCCACCGAGGGCCTCTACGCCGAAGTGCTGCGTCGGCCGGGCGTGGTCGAGGCACTCCAGCGCGACCAGCGCATCGCCGTGGCCGGCCCGACCACGCTGCTGGCGTTGATGACCAGCTTCCAGATGGGCTTTCGCACGCTGGCCATCCAGGAGCGCTCGAGCGAGGTGTGGCGCACGCTGGGCGCGGTCAAGACCGAGTTCGGCAAGTTCGGCGTCGTGCTCGACGGGGTCAAGAAGAAGCTTGACGAGGCGAGCAACAAGATCGACGAGACCGGGCGCCGGACGCGGGTGCTGACCCGCAAACTGCGCGAAGTCGAGGCGTTGCCGCAGGAAGACAGCCAGCGCCTGCTCGGCGTGGTCCAGGAAGAGCTCGATGAGGACTGAGCACTCGACCGCAACGCGGTACGACGGGGCTCAGTTGCTGCCGTCGGTCGGCATCACCGGCATTGCATCCACCGGTACGATCGGATTGTTCTCTTCCTTGAGGTAGTCCGGCAGGGTGCCATCGCTGTCGATCTGGCGATCGCCGAAGATCTGGTAGTCGCGGCGTTGCGTCCACGCATCGCGGACCAGCGCGTAGTCGTCCTCGGCACCTTGGCGCAGGCTGTCGACTGCAAGCAACTGGGCGCGCACGTCGACCAGCTGCAGGCCCTGCAGCCCCACGCGGACCGTGTCCTCCTCGATGCCGCGCACCAGGCTCAGCGGCGCGTCACCGACCATGCCGAAGGTGTCGCGCAGCGTGCGTGGACCGAACAGCGGCAGCTCGACATAGCGCGAGCGCTTCCAGCCCCACACGCCCAGCGTCTGGCCGAAGTCCTCGCGGCGGTTGTCGAGCTTGGCATCGCTGGCAGGATCGAAGAGGCCACCAATGCCGAGCGTGGAATTCACCACGAAGCGGCCCAGCGAGTGCGCGGCCTGCCCCGGCTTGCCCTGCAGCAGCGCATTGACCGCGGAGACCGGCTGGCCGAGGTTGTTGAAGAAGTTGCTCACGCCCAGTCGCATCGGCCGTGGCACCACGCTGACGTAGGCGCGAGCCAACGGGCGCGCGACCGCACGGTCGACCGCATTGTTGAAACGGTGCATGGAGCGGTTGTAGCGCTCCCAGGGGTCATACGCCGCGCCCACGCGGGCGGGGGGAGGCAGGCTCGGGTCAGCCACCGGGTTGTAGGGCTCGCCGTTGCCGTACAGCGCGTCGAAGTCGCGCTCCGCCTCGGTGCGCGTGTCGGTGCCTGCGGCAGTCGACGTCGGAGGGCTGGCGTCGGCGCCGGGCGGCGTGGCTGCAGTGGTCTCAACCTCTGCATCGGCCGGGCTGCTGGTCTCCGCCACCGCCGCCGGCACGCTGGGGTCCGGCGGCGACTGGGCTTCCGGCGAATCGACAGTTGCCGACTGCACCGCCCCCGCCTCGACGACGGCGTCGGTCGCGACCTGCTGCGGCGATGCATCGCCGGGGGCCGCTTCCTGGGCGAAGGCGTGGGGCGTAAGGGCCAGCAGGCCGGCCAGGGCAAGGGCGAGTCCGTGTGCGCGCATGGGGTTCAGTGTAGTGGCTGGGACGGATGGGCGGTGGACGTCAATGCCACCACCACCGGAATGCTGTGTGCAGCGTCAGCGCGCAAATGCGAGCGTTTCGTCCAGGCGGTACGCGGCGCGGAGGTCGCCGAGGCCATCGGGCAACCCCTCCACGACCGCGCCGCCGCAGCGCGCCGACAGCTCGGCGAGCAGTGCCAGGCCGGCGCTGTCGACACTGTGTACGCCGCCCAGGTCTAGACGACGCACCCCGCTCAGTTGCGGCAGTGCCTGCCGCCACAACCCGGCCACCGCGGCGCGCGCGATCGCGCCGGCGAATACCAGCGCGTCGCCATCGCGGCGCAGGTTCGCCGCGCCGTTGCCGTCCTGGCCGGTCATGCTCAGTTGGCCGTCGCCTGCAGGCGGCCGGCCTTGATGTCGGCGGCCACCTGCGCGATCGGCTTGCGCTTGAGCGGCGCGTCGAACTGGCTGCGGAAGGTCTGCACGAAGCTCACGCCCTCGACCATGACGTCGAAGGCCTTCCACTGCGAGCCGACCTTACGCATCAGGTAGTCCACCGGCACCGGCTCGGCGCCCTGGCGCAGGTACTCGCTGGAGACCTTGACGATGGCGCCACCACGCAGCGGCGTCTCCGACTTCACCCGCACCTTCAGCTTGGCGTTGAAGTCCAGCAGCGACGAACCGTAACGCTGCATCAGGCTGTCGGCCAGCGCATCGGCGAACACGTTGATGTCCGCTTCGGAGGCGCCGCGACCGTGCACGCCCAACACCAGGCGGGCGGCGTAGTCGCGGTCGAACAGCGCATCGAACTCGCTGGCCACGAACGTGCGCAGCGCGGCGCGGTTCTTGGTGAACTCGCCGCGACGGGCTTCCAGCGTGGTCAGGATGCGGGTGCTGTTGGCCAGCACCAGCTGGCTGGGGCTGCCGGCCTTGGCCGCGGTGGCGGCCGGAGCGGCCTTGGCCTGCGCGAACACCGAGGCCGGGGCCGCGGTCAGCAGCGCCGAGGCGATGACGATCGTGAGGAAGGAACGCTTCATGGCTTGGGGTTATTCCTTGGGGGTCGGGGTTTCGTCCTGCAGGTAGTCCGGCACGTCGCCAGCACCTTCGGTCGATTGCGCCGCATTGTCGCCGGCCTTGGCTCCACCGCCGCTGAACATGTACTTGCCCACCAGCTGGATCAGGTCCACTGCAGCCTGGGTCATGTAGATCTCGTCGCCGGGCTTCAGCGTCTCAGGGTCGCCGCCGGGGGCGAGATTGATGTAGCTCTCGCCCAGCAGACCGCTGGTCAGGATGCTGGCCGCGGTGTCGGCGGGCAGGTCCTTGTACTGGCCGTTGATGGACAGGGTCACCACCGAGTCGAACTTGACCGGATCGAGCTCGATCTTCTCGACCTGGCCGATGGCCACGCCGCCGATCTTGATCGGTGCGTTGGGCCGCAGCGCGCCGATGGTGGTGAAGCGCGCCTTCAGCTGGTAGCTGTCGCCGCCAAAGCCCCACTTGCCGTTGGTGGAGGCCACCGCCAGCACCATCAGCGAGGCCAGGGCCAGCAGCAGGAAGGCGCCGACGGCGAATTCGATACGGGGACTGCGTGTGCTCATGGGTGGATCACCTTGCAGGTGCGCGCCGCGGGGCGCGCACGGATGACGGAAGGGGTGGCGAAACCGCGGCGCGGGCGTCGCGTGATCCGACAGGGGCGGGCGCGCGGCTCATTGGAACAACAGCGCCGACATGACGAAGTTCAGCATCAGCACCAGCAGCGAGGCGTTGACCACCGCCCGCGTGGTTGCCACCGACGTGCCCTCGATGGTCGGCTCGGCGTGGAAGCCGACGAAGGCCGCGGTCAGCGCGGCGGTGGCGCCGAACACCGCCGACTTCAGCAACGCGACCAGGAAGTCGTCGACGAAATCGACGTTGTCCTTCAGTGCGGGCCAGAAATAGCCGGCATCAAGCCCGATCACGTGCACGGCCTCCAGGTAGCTGGCGGCGATGGCGAAGCTGCAGAAGAACCCGGTCAGCAGCGGCACGCTCAGCACCGCCGCCCAGAAGCGCGGCGCCACGGCCTTGCCCACCGGGTCGATGGCCATCAGCTCCAGTGCGGTGATCTGGTCCGTGGCGCGCATCAGACCCAGCTCGGCGGCAATGGAACTGCCGGCGCGGCCGATGAACAGCAGCGCGGTCAGCACCGGGCCCAGTTCGCGGTACAGCGACAGGCCCAGCAGGGTGGACAGCGAGTTGCTGGCGCCAAACGTGGCGAGCGTGCGGTAGCCCTGCAGCGTAAGCACAAGGCCGACGAACGCGCCGCCAACGGCAATGATCGGCAGCGAACGTGCGCCGATTTTGTAGATCTCCCGGGTCAGTTCGCGCCAGAAGTCGAGCGTCGGCTTCGATGCCCGGAACACCGACAGAGTGAACAGGCCGGCCTGGCCCAGCGAACGGGTGGTGGCGGCAAACGGCATCAGCAGCGCTCCGGGGCGTGGTCGGCGGGGGCGGGCCGGGCGGGGAACACCTCAAGGTGCCCCGCGGCTCGCGGGTCGCGGCCTGTGGCGCGGAATCGGACCGACAGGGCGATCATGCGGCCTCCGGGGTGCGTGGGGCGGCGTCGAAGGCGATCGGACCGTCCGGCTCGCCCTTCAGGAACTGGCGCACGAACGGATCGTCGCTGGCCTCCAGTTCGGCCGGGGTGCCGGAAAACACAATGCCGCCGTTGGCGACGACGACCGCGTGGTCGGCCACGGGCAGGGTTTCGTGCACGTGGTGGGTCACCACGACGCTGGTGAGGCCGAGGGTATCGTTGAGCCGCCGCACCAACTCCATCACCACGCCACTGGCAATCGGATCCAAGCCGGTCAGCGGCTCGTCATAGATCATCAGCGGCGGATCCAGCGCCAGCGCGCGGGCCAGCGCCACGCGCCGGGCCATGCCGCCAGACAGCTCGCGCGGGTAGGCGTCGGCCGCGGCCTGCAGGCCCACCGCGTGCAGCTTCATCAGCACCAGCCGGCGGATCACCGGCTCGGGCAGGTCGGTATGGGTGCGCAGCGGCAGGCCCACGTTCTCGGCCGCGGTCAGGTCGGTGAGCAGGCCGTTGCCCTGCAGCAGCACCCCGATGCCGCGGCGCAGGGCCAGCAGCTCCCGCTCGCCGCGGGGGACTTCGCGACCCAACACCTCCACGGTACCGGCGGCCGGCACCAGTTGCCCGGTCAGTGCCGACAGCAGGGTCGACTTGCCGCTGCCCGACGGGCCCAGCACGGCGACCACGCGCCCGCGCGGCACCTCCAGGTTGATGTCGCGCAGGATCGCCCGGCCGCCGCGTTCGAGGCGGACGTTGCGCAGGCGGACGATGGGCGAGGCGTCGGTCATGGGGTTCCCGGAAGGGGGCGGCCCGTTCCGGCAGGGCCGCTGGGGCGCACCGGGACGGACAAAACCCGTGCAGCTTGGCCTTGGCCAGCTGAACAGGACACGAAAGAAGTATCATTGTCGCAGGCCGTCGGCTGGCGTGCGCGCCACGACGGCCAATCCGGGACGGTGGTCGGCTCAGCTTGACCGAAGTGCTACTGCGCGCTATCCTCCCAAGTCTTTTCCCGCATAAACGCAGAGCCGATCATGGCCACCAAGCGCACTTACCAGCCCAGCAACCTCAAGCGCAAGCGCGACCACGGCTTCCGTGCCCGCATGGCGACCGCCGACGGCCGCAAGGTCCTCGCCCGCCGTCGCGCCAAGGGCCGCAAGCGTCTCTGCGCCTGAGCGCAGTCCGATTCTGGCTGACCCCCGGCCGCCCCGCGTGGCCGTACACGCCCGATGGCGCTGAACCGCTACCCGCGCACCGCGCGGGTTCGCGCGCGTTCCGACTTCGACCGCATCTTCAAGCACGGCCGGCGTGTGGCGCTGCCCGTGCTTGCCCTGCATTGGCAGGCGGGTGACGTTCCGCCGCGGCTGGGCCTGGCGGTGTCACGCAAGGTCGATCCGCGCGCCGTCGGTCGCAACCGCATCAAGCGCGTGCTGCGCGACACCTTCCGTCTGCAGCGAGCTGGTCTCGCCGCGGGCGACTATGTGCTGGTCGCACGCCCGGGCGCCTCGCAGTGCGGCGCGGACGCGCTGCGTGCCGCGTTCCTCAGCCTGCTCAAGCGCGCCGGTGCCTTGCGCCCGGCCGATGCGCCCGCATGTCAGGGCGGTGTTGAATTGCCCGCGACCCCTGCGCCCGGCACAATGCCGGCCGTTTCCCCTTCCAACGATGCCGCGTCCTGACCCGACGCCGGCCGAGCCTGCCTGCCCATGAACCAGACCCGCACGTTCCTGATCTTCGCCTGGCTGATGGTGGCCGCGCTGTTGTGGATGGAGTGGGGCAAGGAGAAGGCGGCGCCCGCGACCCCGGCCGTCACCGCTCCGGTGGCCGGCGCCCCGGCCGTGCCCGCGACCGCCGCGGCGGGCACCGTGCCCAGCGCGACCCCGGGCGTCCTGCCGGGGGTCCCGGCCGCCGCGCCACTGCCCACCGTCGGCGCCACGCCGGCCGGCGCACAGGCCCAGGCCGTGACCGTGACCACCGACGTGCTGAAGGTCGTGCTGGACGGGGGCGAGATGCGCGAGGCCGACCTGCTGGCCTATCCGCAGGGCGATGAGGCGGGCAGCCCGCCGGTGCGCCTGTTCGCGCAGGATGCGGCCAACTACTTCGTCGCCCAGAGCGGCTGGGTCAGCCAGGGCGGCGCCGCGCCGACCCACCAGGCCGGCTTCGTGCCGGAGGGCGGCCAGACCGCCTTCGGCCTGCCCGCGGGCGCCGACAGTGTCGTGGTGCCGTTCGTGTGGACCGGCCCCAACGGCGTGACCATTCGCCGCACCTACACCTTCAAGCGCGGCCAGTACGTGGTCGACGTGCGCGACGAGGTGGCCAACGCCGGCACCGCGCCGTGGCAGGGCTTCGTGTACCGCCAACTGGCGCGCGTGCCGCGCGCGCTGGTGAGTGGCGGGCCGATGAGCGCCGAGCAGTACAGCTTCCAGGGCGCGGCGTGGTACAGCAGCACCGACAAGTACGAGAAGCGCAAGTTCGAGGATTTCGTCGACGACGGCCCGCTCAACAAGGCGGTCACCGGCGGCTGGATCGGCATGCTGCAGCACCACTTCTTCGCCGCGTGGATCCCGGGCGCGCAGGACCAGGGCAAGTTCGAGCTGTCGACCCCGGCCGGTACCGGCGGCACCCAGTACCTGATCCGTGAAGTCGGCCCGGGCGTGAGCGTGGCGCCGGGGACCAAGGCGGCCACCGAGGCCCGCCTGTGGGTCGGCCCGAAGCTGGTCAAGCAGATCGAGGCGCAGAAGGTGCCCGGCCTGGACCGCGCGGTCGACTTCAGCAGCTACAGCATCATGGCGACCATCGCCGGCTGGCTGTTCTGGGTGCTGGAGAAGATCCACGGCGTGATCGGCAACTGGGGCTGGTCGATCGTCGGCCTGGTGGTGGTGATCAAGCTGCTGATGTACCCGTTGTCCGCGGCGCAGTACAAGTCGATGGCCAAGATGCGCAAGTTCCAGCCGCGCATCGCGCAGCTCAAGGAGCGCTACGGCGACGACAAGCAGAAGTTCCAGATGGCGATGATGGAGCTGTACAAGAAGGAGAAGATCAACCCGATGGGCGGTTGCTTCCCGATCCTGCTGCAGATGCCGGTGTTCCTGGCGCTGTACTGGATGCTGTCGGAATCGGTGGAGCTGCGCCACGCGCCGTGGATCGGCTGGATCCACGACCTGACCGCGCGTGATCCGTTCTTCGTGCTGCCGCTGATCAACATCGCGGTGATGTGGGCCACGCAGAAGCTGACCCCGGTGACGCCGGGCATGGACCCGATGCAGCAGAAGATGATGCAGTACATGCCGCTGGTGTTCGGCGTGATGTTCGCCTTCTTCCCGGCCGGCCTGGTGCTGTACTGGATCACCAACGGCGCGCTGGGCCTGCTGCAGCAGTGGTGGATGACCAAGAAGTACGCGGAGGCGCCGGCGAAGGCGTAAGCCGCGCCGCTGTTTCGTCGACAAGGCCCGCCTCCTGGCGGGCTTTGTCGTTATGCGGTCTTGGCCTTGGCGGGACTGGCGGCGGCGAGGACATGGGGCATTGCTCCAGCCCTCCGTCGCGGCATCCTGCCGCGAGTCGGGCCGCCGGCCATCCATGGCCGGCTTTTCCGCAATGCCCCATGCCCTCGCCGCCCTTGTGCGTGAGGGCGTCGAAAACCCATCAAGCAGACGGTCCTTGTTCGCGAACGGTCCAGCTGGACCAAACTCCGGACCGGGGCTGCCTTTTCACCCAGTGCGCTGGACCAGTGCGATAAAAATGCGACGATTCAACCCCATGAGCACCGCCAACGACCGTGACACGATCGCCGCCGTCGCCACCGCGCCCGGCGCGGGCGGGGTGGGCATCGTGCGCCTGTCGGGGCCGCGCTCGCGCCGCATCGCGGAGGCCATCGCCGGTCGCGCGCTGCGGCCGCGACATGCGCACCACGTGCGCTTCCGCGACGCCGAAGGCGGCACGCTCGACGATGGCATCGCGCTGTACTTCGCCGCGCCGGCCAGCTTCACCGGCGAGGACGTGGTGGAGCTGCAGGCGCACGGCAGCCCCGCGGTGCTGGAGGCGCTGGTCGCCCGTTGTTGCGGCCTTGGCGCGCGGCGCGCGCGTCCGGGTGAGTTCAGCGAACGCGCCTTCCTTGAAGGCCGGCTGGATCTCGCCCAGGCCGAAGCCGTCGCCGATCTGATCGCCGCCGCCGACCTGACCGCGGCCCGGGCTGCACGGCGCGCGCTGGACGGCGAGTTCTCGCGACAGGTGGACACGCTGGCCGATATGCTGCTGGCGATCCGCGTGCACGTCGAAGCGGCGATCGACTTCGCCGACGAGCCCATAGACACGCTGGGCGGGCCCGCACTGCGCGCGCAACTGGCGACGCTGGCCGCCGACCTGGACGCACTGCTGCAGGCCACCGAACGCGGGCGCCGCCTGCGTGACGGGCTGCATGCGGTGATCGTCGGCCCGCCCAACGCCGGCAAGAGTTCGCTGCTCAACGCGCTGGCCGGCAGCGAGCGCGCCATCGTCACCGACATTGCCGGCACCACCCGCGACCTGCTGCACGAGGTGGTGCGGGTGGACGGGGTGGAACTGGGCCTTGTCGACACTGCTGGCCTGCGTGAAGGGGGCGACGCCATCGAACAGGAAGGCATGCGCCGCGCGCGTGGCGAACTTGGCCGCGCCGACCTCGCCATCGTCGTGGTCGATGCCCGCGACCCTGACGCGGGCCGCGTCGCCGTGGCAGGCGCGCTGCAGGGCGTGCCGCAGGTGCTATGGGTGCACAATAAGGCCGACTTGCTGGCAGCGCCACCGGTCGCGCGTGATGACGCTGCGGTATGGGTGTCGGCACGCACCGGGGAAGGCCTTCCGGCGCTTCACGCCTGCCTGCGCGCTCTGGCGCTGGGTACCACCGCAGTGGGAACCGAGGGCGCATTCACCGCCCGCGCGCGCCACGTCGATGCCTTGCGGCGGGCGCGCGGCGAAGTGGCGGAGGCGCGCCTGCAGCTCGACCACGACGCGCTGGACCTCGCCGCCGAAGCGTTGCGTCTGGCGCATGACCATCTCGGCGAGATCACCGGGCGGGTGCGGGCCGACGACCTGCTGGGGCACATCTTTTCCAGCTTCTGCATCGGAAAGTGACCGCGGCCTCGAATCGCAGCGCTGCGCCGGTCGCCACTCCAGTGTGACCAGCGTCACAGGATCGACGATTGTCGAATCCAGTCGACCCGGGCGGTGGCGCTTGACAAATCTTCCCTGCTAGCGCGTCCTAGGCACTGTACGCGTCCTACTGCGTACTTCAGGGGAGCTTCTTCAATGATCGACAACACACTGGCCCGGCCCGTGCGCCTCCGGCCATCCATCAACCGCACCACCGCCGTGCTCTGCCTCGCTCTGTTCGTGGCGGCGTGCGGCAAGAAGGAAGAGGCGCCCGTCGCCGCACCTGCCGCCGAGCAGGCCGCGCCGGTCGTAACGCCCGCAACCGCGGTCTCCACCAAGGTTTCGGCCATGAGCGTGGATGCGCTCCGCGAGGCCGCGAGCAAGGCCTACACCGAAAACCGCCTGTATGCCCCGGCCGAGGACAACGCCGTGGAGTATTACCTGGCCCTGCGTGACAAGCTGCCCGGCGACGCCGCGGTGTCCAGCGCGCTGGTCGACCTGCTGCCGATGACCGTGATCGCCATCGAACAGAGCGTCAACCGCGAGGACTTTGCCGAGGCCCAGCGCCTGGCCGCCCTGCTGGAAAAGGCCGATGCCAACCACCCGGCCCTCGCACGCCTGAAGGAAAGCATCACCGCGCGCCAGACCGAGGTGGCCACGCGCACCGAGCAGCAGGCGCTGACCGCCGAGGAGCAGGCCAAGAAGCAGGCCGAGCTGGAGAAGCAGCGCCTGGCCGACCAGAAGAAGCAGCAGGAAGATGCGGCGAAGAAACTGGCATCGCAGCAGAATGCCGACCGCGAGGCCGCGCAGAAGCGTGCCGCCGACCAGCGTGCCGCCGAGCAGCGGGAAACCGAGCAGCGCGAAGCCGAGCAGCGTGCGGCGCAGCAGCGTGCGGCGCAGCAGGCAGCAGCGAGTTCCGCCGCCTCCGCTACCGGCAGCGACTTGCGCGCACTGTCCACGCCGGCACCGCGATTCCCGCCGGAAGCGTTGCGCTCGGGCCAGTCGGGTGAGGTGCAGGTGGAGTTCACCGTGGGCACCGACGGCACCGTCACCGCCGCGCGTGTGGTCCGTGCCAACCCGCCGCGCATCTTCGACCGCGAAGCGGTCAACGCGGTGCGCAAATGGCGCTTCCAGCCGGTGGCATCGCCGGTGACCACCCGTCGCACCATTGGATTCGATCCCGGCCAGTAAGCGGGACCGAACTCCAGCGGCAAGAAAAAGCCCGGCATTGCCGGGCTTTTTCTTTGCGTGACCGCAGAGTAACAACCGGGGCTTGGCCAACCTACGGTCGGACGTTGCCCGCGGACGTCTCATGGACGCACACCCCGCGGGTGACTGCCGGCGCTCAGCCCGAGATGGCCAAGCGCTCCTGGTGATAGCGGTGCACGGCAGCGAACCACAGCACTGCGGCCAGGCCGAAGCTGGCGGCCAGGTAAATGCCCCACGTCTGCATCGGGATGGCATCGCCGCGCGCGATCTTGAGGATCATCTGGTTCTGCGCCAGAAACGGCACCACGTACTGCCACAGCTGCTGCTTGATGGGGTTCACCATCAGCGCGATCGAGGGGATCATCGGCAGCAGCATCAGCCAGGCCATGTGGCTCTGGGCCTCCTTCATGCTCTTGGCGCTGGCGGCCAGGAAGGTCAGCAGCGAGGTGCCGATGAACAGCATGGGCAGCAGCACCAGCAGCAGCATGGCGATGGTGCGGGTGCTGACATCGATGACCATGCCGCCGCCGGGGGCCAACGTGGCCAGGGCCTTGAACGTCACCAGCATCAGCAGCAGCGACGCCAAGCCCAACGCACAGGCCGCGGCGATCTTGCCGCTGACCACGGCGCTGCGCGGCGCCGGCGTGGCCAGCAGCGGTTCCAGCGACTGGCGCTCGCGCTCACCGGCGGTGGCGTCCAGGATCACCGCCATGCCACCCAAAAACGCCGACAGGATCAGCAGGTAGGGGAGAAGCATCGCCGCCAGCTGCCCGCGCTTGGCCTCCGCCGATGCCATGTCGCGCACGCCCACGCTCAGCGGGCGCACGACGCCGGGGTCGATGCCGCGGGCCATGAGCCGCAGCGTGCCCATCTGGTCGCGGTAGCCTTCCAGCGCGCTGCGCACGCGCGCGACCGGCACTTCGCTGGCGCGCGCGGTGGTATCGGCGACGATGTCGATGGACGCCGAGCGGCCCTCGCGCCATGCCTTGCCGAACCCGGCGTCCAGTTCCAGTGCGACATCGACTTCCTGGCGGGCGATCGCGCCGTCCAGGTCCTTGGGTGCCGCGACCGCCTTGATGCCGCGCGTGGCCAGGTAGGCCATCAGGTTGGGGGCCTGCTGGATGCCGACCACGGGCACTTCCAACACCTTGTCAAGTTCGGTCTTGGCGCGGTTCTCGCCCAGCTTGCCTATGCCCATGAACAGCAACGGGGTCAGCAACGGGCTGAGCACCAGCGCCATCATCATCGTGCGGCGGTCACGCATCACCTCGCGCAGTTCCTTGCGCATCACCGCGAACATCGATTGGAAGAACGACGTCTTCGAGAGCGGGGTCTTCATGCGTGCAGGCCCTCCTCCGAGCCGATGGCCTTGACGAAGGCGTCTTCCAGGTTGCTCTCACCGAACTTGGCGCGCAGCTCGTCGGCGGTGCCGGCGGCGACCACGCGGCCCTTGGCGATGATGACGATGCGGTCACACAGCGCGGCCACCTCCTGCATGATGTGGCTGGAGAAGATCACGCAGCGGCCTTCGGCCTTGAGCTGCTGCAGGAAGCCACGCATGGCGCGGGTGGTCATCACGTCCAGGCCGTTGGTCGGCTCGTCGAGGATGACGTTGCGCGGGTCGTGCACCAGCGCGCGCGCGATGGCGGTCTTGGTGCGCTGGCCCTGGCTGAAGCCCTCGGTCTGGCGGTCCAGGATGTCGCCCATCTCCAGCGCCTTGGCCAGCACGTCGGTGCGGCGCGCGATGTCGGCGGCGGACAGGCCGTGCAGCTCGCCGAAGTAGGCGATGTTCTCGCGCGCGGTGAGGCGCTTGTATACGCCGCGCGCGTCGGGCAGCACGCCCAGCGCACGACGCACCGCGGCAGGATCCTTCGCGGCGTCGATGCCGTCGACCGTGACGTTGCCGCGGTCGGGCGCCATCAGCGTGTACAGCATGCGCAGGGTGGTGGTCTTGCCCGCGCCGTTGGGGCCCAGCAGGCCGGTGATCTGGCCGTCGCGGGCCTCGAAGGTGACGCCCTCGACCGCCTGGACCGTGCCGGTCTTGGTCTTGAACGCCTTGTACAAATCGTTTGCGATGATCATGGATTCGGTCCTTGCGCGCTCAAGGTTCCCAGCCGTTGAAGCTGGTGAACGGCGGGGTATAGGTCAGGCTGTCGAGGCACTTGGCATCGAGGGCCTTGGGATCGGCGCGTTCGATGAACTGGCCGAGCAGCTTGGGCATGCAGCCGGTGCTGAGCGTGCCGTGGGCCTGGCCACGCAGCACGATGTGCCGTGCATTGCCCAGGCCCTTGGCTACTTCCTCGGCGTAGGACGGCGGGGTGACCGGGTCGAGTTCGCCGGACAGCAGCAGCGTCGGCAACGACGTCTTGAATGGCGCGTGGAAGTCGGCCGGGACGTCACCCTTGGGCCACACCGCGCACGCGGCGAAGAACATCCGGCCCATGCCGCCCCCGAGCACCGTGTCGGCATCCACCGGGTCGGCCTGGTAGCGCGGTGCGTCCTCGGCGCACACCACCGACCACTGCATGCCGCGGTTCATCTGGCCCACCACCTGGCCGGACCAGACCTGTGCCACCGCCATCAGTGACTCATAGCGGCCCTCTTCGGCCTCGGACACGACCAGCGGCAGCATCGCCGCCAGCTGCGGCATGTAGGACATGCCCTGGGCCATGCCGCTGACCGTATCGCCAGAAAGGGTGTCGCGCTTGGGCGCATTGGTGGTGGGGTCTCGGTAGGCGACTTCCACCGGCGCGGCGTTGAGCTTTTCCTTCAGCGCCTTGATACGCGCCACCAGGTCGCCGCCGAAACGCTGCTTGCATTGCGGCTGCTTGGCGCATTGCGCCTGTTGCAGCTGCAGAGCGCGCTGCAGAGTGCGGGCGAACTCGCCGCCAACCACCAACCGGTTGGGGGCGACGCCGTCGATCACCACGGTGCGGGTGTGCTGCGGATGGCGGGTGGCGTACTGCTGCGCCACGCGGGTGCCGTAGGAGCCGCCGACCACGTTGATCTTGTCCACGCCCATCGCCGCGCGCACCGCGTCGAGGTCGGCGATGGCGTGGGTGGTGGTGTAGAAGCGCGGGTCGGCGCGGCCCTCGAGCGATGCCAGGCACTGGCGCGCGAACTCCGCCAGCGAGGCGTCGGTCGGGGTGCGGCTGGGGTCCAGCTCCAGCGGCTTGCCCTTGGCGTCCTTGCAGTCCAGCGGATTGGAACCGCCGGTGCCGCGCTGGTCGACCAGGATGACGTCGCGCTGCTTGCGCACTTCGCGTAGGGCCGCATTGATTATGGGTGCGGTCTGCACCGCCGCCTGGCCCGGGCCGCCGGCGAGGAAGAACACCGGGTCGGGCTGCGCGTTGCCCTTGCCGGTGGCGGGCAGCCGCGCGAGGTTGAGCTGGATCCGGCGGCCGTTCGGCTGCGCCGGGTTCTCGGCCACCTCGAACTGCCCGCACTGGGCTTCGACGGTGGGCATGCCGTTGTCGCCGCCCAGCACGCAGGGCTTGAGCGTCAGGCTGCCGAGGTGGTGCAGGGCGGCGTCGGGGGACACGGCCGGGTCGGCAACGCCGGTGGGCTGGCAAGCGGCCAGCAGCAGGGCCGCGGCGAGCGCGGTCCCGGTCAGTCGTGGATGCATGGGCGTCCCATGGGTTGCGGGCAGCGGCGGAGCATCGCAGACGCCCATGCCCGTGGAAATGTGACGAACGTCACGTAGGGGGGTGGCGCCTGCAGGCGGTAGGGGGTGGCGGAACATGGGCAGCTGCTTCTCCTTGCGCTTTCGATGGTGCGGTGGGGCGGGCCGCGGACGGCTCACTCGGATTCGGGGAAGAAGATCTCTTCGATGCGGTGCTCGAACAGCCGCGCGATGCGGAATGCCAGCGGCAGCGACGGGTCGTACTTGCCGGTTTCGAGCGCGTTGATGGTCTGGCGCGAGACGTCGAGCCGCTCGGCCAGTTCGCCCTGCGACCAGCCGCGCTGGTCGCGCAGTTCGCGCAGGCGGTTGTTCATTGGTAGCGTCGATGCAGCCAGGCGCGGATCAGGCCATAGCTGCCGACCAGCAGCAGGCCGAATGCGGCGGCGGTGTGCAGGGCCGACCACGCGATGACGCGGGCGTCCAGCAGCAGAATGCAGGCCATCGTGCCCTGTAGAGCGATGCCGCCGGCCCAGGCGAGCGCGTCGAGCTCGATGCGCCGTTCCAACTCGTCGCACTCGCGCAGGAAGCGCAGGTAGGCCACGAACAGCGATGCCAGGGCAACCACCGGCCCCAGCGCGAATGCGGCCCGGACCGGCACGGCGAGCTGTGCCTGACCCGCGGCCCACTCGTGCGCATACAGCAGCGCGAAGAAGGCCAGGCTGGGCACCAGCGAAGCCCGGTAGTAGCGGCGTAGGGCCGGGCTGAGGCTCTGCCAGTAACGGATCCCCAGCGACTTCACTGGTAGCGCCTCCCGACGAAGACCTTGCACAGGCCGTAGCTGGCGCAGACCAGCGGGAACACCCAGATCATTGCCGCGGCGGCGGGGATGTCGATGACCTTGGCCGACTGCAGGAAGCCGCCGCCCAGGTACAGCATCGACACCAGCAGCGTGGCCAGGCTCACCGCCTCCAGCTCGAGGCGGCGCTGCAGCTCGTCGGTATCGCGCACGTGGCGGACGAAGGCGCGCATGGCCAGCGCGACCGCCGGCAGCGGCATCAGGGCCACCAGCGCACGCAGCGCGGTGACCTCGACGTACCGGAGCAGGGTGACCGACGCCAGCACCAGCACCACGTACGCGCCCATCGGAGGCAGGAACTCGCGCAGGTAGCGGCGGCGCATCGCGGGGGTGGTGGCCTCGCGGGCGTCGGGGAGCAGGCTGTGCAGCAGCGCGCCCAGCAGGCAGCCGACACCGAGACCGGCGAGGACGCCGATCCAGGTGTCGGACCAGGGCCAGTCCAGGCCGCCGGCCAGCCCGGCCACGGCAAGCAGCAGCAGGCCGCTGGCCAGCAGTGTGCGCGGGCGCGGCCGGTAGCAGGCGTCGATCCAGGTCGGCGATACGGACATGCGGCGTACTTCCTGTAAAGTCTCCTTTACAGACAGTACGTGGCAGCCCGGCAGGGTGTCAAGTGTCCTTTACATGCAGCCTGTCCTGGCCGGAAGAATTGCCCAGCCGGAAGGTGCGGCGCCCCGTCCGCCTACTTGCTGCTGACGTACTTCTCGCGGCGGATCTGCGGCACCGCCAGACCAAAGCCCTTCAGCGCCTCGAAGCAGGCATCGACCATGTTGGGATTGCCGCACAGGTAGGCGATGTCCGTCGCCGGGTTGGGTACGAACTGGGGCAGCGCCTGCTGCACGTAGCCCTGGTGCACGTCGGCATGCGCGTGCGGGGAGCCTTCGGCGGGCAGTTCGCGGGAGAAGCACGGCACGAAGCGGAAGCCCGGGTGGGCCGCGGCGAAGGCACGGAACTCGTCCCCATACAGCAGCTCGGCGGGGGTGCGGGCGCCAAACAGCAGCACCACTTCGACGCCGCGCTCGCGCATCATCGCTTCCAGTTGCGGCAGCATCGCGCGGTAGGGCGTGACGCCGGTGCCGGTGGCGATCAGCAGGTAGCGACGGTTGGCATCGCCGGGCATCAGGCAGAAGCGGCCGTAGGGCCCGCTGGCCGTGACGGTGCCGCCCTCGGACAGGCCTTCGAACAGCGCGGTGGCGGCGCCGCCTGGCACGTAGCTCACGGCAATCTCGACCGCTTCGCCCGGACCCAGCGCATGGTCGTGGATCGTCGCCAGCGAGTACGAGCGCTTGGTCGGGGTGCCGTCGGCGTAATCGAAATGAATCTGGATGAACTGCCCGGGGATGAAGTCCAAGGGCTCGCCGTCATCGCGCAGGAACACGTAATGGCCGATCGACGGGGCCAGCATGCGGCGGGAGACGAGCTTGAGCGGGAAGTGCTTCATCGACAGGCGGTTCCGGGAGTCGGCGCCGGCCGGAAGAGGGGCGCTCATGCAACACAGCGTGGCCGGGGTGTGGCCGACAGGCCGCCTATACTACCGGCTATCGCCGCGCGGCTCGCGGCACAGGCCCTGCCGATGAACCAGACTTCCCAGCCGGCGCCGGTGCCGGCACTGTCGGTGCGCGATCTGCGCAAAACCTACGACACCCGCGTCGAAGCGCTCAAGGGCGTGTCGCTGGACGTGATGCCCGGCGACTTCTTCGCCCTGCTCGGTCCCAACGGCGCGGGCAAGAGCACGCTGATCGGCATCGTCAGTTCGCTGGTCAACCTCAGCAGCGGACAGGTGCGGGTGTTCGGCACCGACCTGCAGGCCGACCGCGGCGGGGCGATGCGCCTGATCGGCCTGGTGCCGCAGGAGATCAACTTCAACCTGTTCGAGAAGCCGCTCGACATCCTGGTCAACTACGCCGGTTTCTACGGCGTGCCGCGTGAGCTGGCACTGCAACGCGCCGAAGTTGAACTGCGCCGCGCGCAGCTGTGGGAGAAGGCGTCGGTGATGAGCCGCACGCTCTCGGGTGGCATGAAGCGCCGGCTGATGATCGCCCGCGCCATGATGACCCGGCCGCAGCTGCTGATCCTCGACGAACCCACCGCCGGCGTGGACATCGAGATCCGCCGCGGCATGTGGAAGACGCTGAAGGAGATCAACGCCGCCGGCACCACGATCATCCTCACCACCCATTACCTGGAGGAAGCGGAGAGCCTGTGCCGCAACCTGGCGATCATCGACCGCGGCCGCATCGTCGAGCAGGGGCCGATGAAGGCGTTGCTGGCCAAGCTCGACGTGGAGGGCTTCCTGCTCGACATCGACGGTGCGCTGCCGGCGGTGCTGCCGGTGATCGAAGGCACCACGCTGGTGGCCGAGGACGCGCACACGCTGGACCTGGAAATGCCGCGGGACATGGACCTCAACCGGGTATTCGCGAAGTTGGGCGAAGCGGGCATCCGCGTGCGCTCGATGCGCACCAAGAGCAACCGGCTGGAGGAGCTGTTCGTGCGCCTCACCGGCGGCGACAGCCCCGATGGGGTACAGCCGGCCCTGCCGGAGCGGGCGGCGTGAAAATGACAGAGCAGGCAGCGCACATGAGCGAACGCGAGATTTCCGTGAACCAGCGCAACTGGGTGGCCCTGGGCACCATCGTCCGTCGCGAGGTGCACCGCATCCTGCGCATCTGGGGCCAGACCCTGGTGCCGCCGGCGATCACCATGACCCTGTACTTCCTCATCTTCGGCGGGCTGATCGGCTCGCGGGTCGGCGAGATGGACGGGATCAAGTACATGGACTTCATCGTTCCCGGCCTGGTGATGATGAGCGTCATCCAGAACAGCTACGGCAACATCTCCTCCAGTTTCTTCGGCGCCAAGTTCGGCCGCCACGTCGAGGAGTTGCTGGTCAGTCCGATGCCCAACTGGGTGATCCTCACCGGTTACGTGGCCGGCGCGGTGCTGCGCGGACTGATGGTCGGCGCGATCGTGCTGGCGATCGCCATGCTGTTCACCAAGGTGCGGGTGCCGCATCCCTTCGTGACCTTCACCACCGTGCTGCTGGGCGCAACGATCTTCTCGCTGGCCGGTTTCGTCAACGCGGTCTACGCCAAGAAGTTCGACGACATCGCCATCGTGCCGACCTTCATCCTGACCCCGCTGACGTACCTGGGCGGTGTGTTCTATTCGGTGAAGCTGCTGCCGGATTGGGCCGAGGCGGCCACGCATGCCAACCCGATCTTCTACATGGTCAACGCATTCCGCTACGGCCTGCTGGGCGTGAGCGACGTGCCACTGTCGGTGGCCTTCGCGCTGATGTTGGGGTTCGTGGCCGCGCTGGCCGCGCTGGGACTGTGGCTGCTCAGGCGCGGCGTCGGCCTGCGCAGCTGACGGCGGGACACGGCGGGCATCCCCCCTTGGTCGGCTACCGTTCGTCGGGCGATGCCGCTCCTCGGGCGCTGCAGGTGTCATCCGCGCGTCCGCGCGCGTAATGCCCTCTCAGGACGGCGTGCCCGCGCACACCGCGCGGGTGGCGTGACCGTCGGGAAGGAGCATTGCCATGAGTCCTCCGTCATTGCGCATGCTGCGCCAGGCATTGGTCGCCGGGGTGCTGGCCGTTTCGGCGAGCGCGTTCGCCGCCGAGCCTCCGTTGACCGAGGTGGCCCCGATCCGGGCTGCCGCGCTCTTGTCGTTCAACTGCGAGGCGCGCACCCTGCCCACCCAGCGTGAAGTGGGCGAGGCGCTGGGCCAGCACAACTTCAGCCAGGTCTATGCCTCGCGTGCGCGGCTGATGGGCGAGGTGGGACGCGCCTGCCAGGCGCCGGGCACCGAGCGCGTGGACGTGGTCCTGCAGCAGAGCCAGCCGTCACGGCGCGACACCCAGTATGTCGCCCTGCAGCCAGGTGCGGCACGCTGACGCACCCACGCTATGCGGGCGCCACGCGCCGCAGCCGCCGCCCGAACCAGTCGCCGACATCGTGCAGCACGGTGTACGCCGCCGGGATCACGATCAGGCTCAGGGCGGTGGAGGTGATCAGGCCACCGATCACCGCCCACGCCATCGGCGCGCGGAAACTGCTGTCGCCCGAGAATCCCAGCGCCAGCGGCAGCATGCCCGCGCCCATGGCAATGGTGGTCATGATCACCGGCCGCGCGCGCTTGCGACACGCGTCAACCAGCGCATCGTGCTGGCTGAGGCCGTGCTGGTCCTCCGCCATCACCGCGTAGTCCACCAGCAGGATCGAGTTCTTGGTGGCGATGCCGATCAGCATCAGCAGGCCGATCAACGCCGGCAGCGACAGCATGTTCTGGGTGACCAGCAGCGCGCCGAACGCGCCCCCGGCGCACAGCGGGATCGCGGTGAGGATGGTCAGTGGCTGCATCGGGTGGCGGAAGAGCAACAGCAGCACCATGTAGATACAGGCGATGCCGGCGGCCATCGCCATCAGGAAACCGGTGAACAGCTCGACGAAGATCTCCGCGTCGCCGGTGTTGATGAACGCCACGCCCGCGGGCACGTTCTGCACCGACGGCAGCGCCTGCACCTCGGCCATGACCTCGCCAAGCGGTCGACCGTTGAGCTCGGCGGTGAGGGTGACGTTGCGCTGGCGCTTGTAGCGGCTGATCACCGACGGACCGCTGCCTTCGCGGATGTCGGCCACCGCCGAGAGCGGTACCGGGCCATTCGCGCCGCGCACGCGCAGCTGCTCCAGCGTGGCGGCATCGCGCAGCGACTCGCGGGCAAAGCCCACGCGGATCGGGATCTGGCGATCGGGCAGGTTGAGCTTGGCCAGGCGTTGGGTGTAGTCGCCGGCGGTGGCCACGCGCGCGGCTTCGGCGATGCTGGCGGTGGATACGCCCAGGTCGGCGGCGCGCGCCGAGTCGGGGATGATCTGCAGTTCCGGACGTAGCAGCGAGGCGGACGAGGAGATGCTGCCCAGCCCCGGGATGCGGCGCAGCTCGCGCTCCACCGCGCTGGCGGCGGCGTTGAGCTGCACCGGGTCATCGCCGGCCAACACCAGCATCATCTGTTCGCCCGGCTCGTTGCTCAGGAAGCTGATGCGCGCGCCGGGCAGGTCGGCCAGTGATTCACGCACTGCCTGCTCCAGTTGGCGCTGGCTGCGGTCGCGGTCATGCTCCGGACCCCAGTCGAGGGTGAGCACCGCTTTGCGCGCATCGGCGCCACCGCTCTTGGCTGGATCGCCGAGGTCGGGGACGCTTCCGATCTGGGTGAACACCTGCTTGAGCTCGGGGATGCGGGCCAGTCGCCGACGCGCGTCCTCGGCAATGCGTGCCGTGTCCTCGATCGGCGTGCCCGGCGGCAGCTCCAGCGACAGCATGCTGCGGCCCTGGTCGGAGACGGGGATGAAGGTGGTGGGGATAAATGGGATCAGCGCCAGCGAGGCGAAGAACAGAGCGGTCGCCACCGCCAGCGTGCGCCAGCGGTGCCGCAACGCGGCGTCCACCCAGCGCAGGTAGCGCTTCATCAGCGCGCTTTCCTCGGGGTGGTCGGCGTGCGGCTTGAGCAGGTAGGCCGCCATCATCGGCGTCAGCAGGCGCGCCACCAGCAGCGAGAACATCACCGCCGTGGCCGCGGTCCAGCCGAACTCGCGGAAGAACTTGCCGGCGATGCCGGGCATGAACGCCACCGGCACGAACACCGCCGCCAGCGTCACCGAGGTGGCGATCACCGCGGTGCCGATCTCGTCGGCCGCCTCGCGCGCGGCGTCCAACGGGTTCTTGCCCATGCCCAGGTGGCGCACGATGTTCTCGATCTCGACGATCGCATCGTCGACGAGGATGCCGACCACCACCGACAGCGCCAGCAGCGTGATCATGTTGAGCGAGAAGCCCAGCCAGTAGATCACCGCGAACGTGGGGATGATCGACAGCGGCAACGCGATCGCCGAGACCCACGTGGCGCGCCAGTCGCGCAGGAACCACCACACCACCACCAGCGCCAGCAGCGCCCCCTCGACCAGCATCGTCATCGACGAGCCATAGGAGCGCTCGGTCTCCTCGCTCATGTCGGTGACCAGGCGGAAGTCGACGCCGGCGTGGCTGGCGCGCAACTCGGCGAGCGCGGTCTTCACCCCGTCGCGTACCTTCAACTCGTCGGCGCCGCGGCTGCGCGACAGCGAGAAGCCGACCACGGACTTGCCGTCGAGCAGGGCAAGCTGGCTCGGATCGGCGGCGCCATCGGTGACCGTGGCCACCGCGGACAGGCGCACCTGCTGGCCATTGGGCAGGGCGATGCTGAAGTCGCGCAACGACTGCGCGTCCGCGACGGTGGCAATGGTGCGGATGGTCTGCTGGCCGCCTTCCAGCTCGGCCTTGCCACCCGGGCGCTCGACCTGGGTCAGCGCCAGCTGCTGGCTGACGTCGCCGGCGGTGACGCCGTGGGCCTGCAGCGCCTGCGGGTCGAGGTCGACGCGTACCTGGCGGTCGATGCCCCCGATGCGGTTGACCGTGGCGACGCCGTCCACGCCGTACAGCGCGCGGGTCACGTGGCGGTCGACGAACCACGACAGTTCGTCGTCGGTCATGCCCGGCGCGCTGACCGCGTAGGTGAGCAGCGAGCCGCCGATCTCCACCTTCGAGATCACCGGCTCCTGGATGTCCTGTGGCAGGTTCATGCGGATGCGGGTGACCGCGTCCTTGGTGTCGTTGAGCGCCACCAGCACGTCGCTTTCCAGCTGGAACTCGACCGCGGTGGTGCTCACGCCTTCGACCACGGTGGAGGTGACGCGCTTGACGTTGTCCAGCGTCGCCACCGCGTCTTCCACCCGGCGCGTGACCTCCGTCTCCAGCTGCGACGGCGACGCGCCGGGCTGGGTGATGGTCACCACCGTCATCGGGAAGGCGACATCGGGGAACCGTGCCACCGGCAGCTGGCGGAAACCCCACAAGCCCGCGACGCACAGCACGAAGAACAGCATCACCGCCGGGACGGGATTGCGGATGCCCCAGGTGGAAAGGGTGCCGCCGCCGCTCACGGCGTGCCCGCCGGCTGGGCCGCGGCGTCCACGACGCGCACCGGATCGCCGTCGGCCAGGAAGCCTGCGCCGGCCACCACCACGCGCCCACCGGGCTTGAGCCCGCTGCGTACTTCCACTTGGCCGCCGTCGCGGGTGCCGGCGTCGATGCGCACCTGGTGCGCGATGCCCTTGGCATCGACGGTGAACACGGTGGGGAAGCCGTCGCGAAGCACCACCGCCCCCGCCGGCACCACCAGCGCCTGCACCACGCCGGTGTCGATGCGGCCTTCGAGGTAGGCGCCGGGCTGCAGCGTGCCCGGCCGTGGCAGGTCGGCGTACACGGTGCCGGTGCGGGTGGCGGTGTCCACGCCCGGGGTCACCGCGCGCACGCGGCCCTCGACGCGGACGCCATCGCGCGAGGCCAGGGCAATGACGTCGCCGGGGGCGACCCGCGCCAGTTGCTCGGAAGGCAGTTCGGCGCGCCACTCCAGCCGTCCGTCCTTGATCAGGCGCAGCAGCTCCATGCCCGCCGACACCACCTGCCCCGGCTGCACCAGCCGCTTGCTGATCAGCCCATCGGCCGGCGCGCGCAGCTCGGCGAAACTGCGACGCAGCGCGGTGGAATCGCGCGCGGCACGAGCGGTGCCGAGGCGCGCCTCGGCCTGGGTGCGGGCGGCGCGCAGCTCATCCAGCTGCATCGCGCTGATGAACTTGTCCTGCGCCAGGTTCTCGCCTCGCGCGAGGTTGGCCCGGGCCAGCAGCGCGCCCGCCTCCGCTTCGCGCAGCGCCGCGTTCGCCTGCGCCATGTCGGCGTCGAGCATGCGGTGGTCGAGGGTGAGCAGCACCTGTCCCCGCCGCACCTGCTGGCCGACCTCTACGGCCAGTCGGGTCACCCGCAATCCAGACAGCTCGACGCCCAGCTGCATCTCCTCGACCGCGGCAACGGGGCCGGAAACGGTGATCGAACGCGACAGCGATCGGGTCTGCGGCAGGGCCGTGGTGACGGTCTGCGCGGACGCAGCGCGCGCGTCGGCGTCCTTCGGCGCGTCGTCCCCCTGGCAGGCGGCCAGTCCCATGGCCAGCGCGACGATCAGGGACAGCGTGCGGGTCGATGCAGCCACGGGCGTTCCGTCGAAGTGGGGGACGCCAAGTGTACGGTCAGGTACGTTGCGTCGAGCAACGCACCATTCACCGTGCGGACAGCCGGAAGAACTCGCGCGCGCTGGCGGTGGTGGTGGCGGCGGTGGAGGCAACGTACTCGCCGCGGTCGCGGGCCAACTCCTCCACGATGTGCGCCAGAAACATCGGCTCGTTGCGGCGATGGCTGGGCTGCGGCCGCACGGTGCGCGGCAGCAGGTACGGCGCATCGGTCTCGATCAGCAGCCGGTGGGCCGGGATGTGCTTGACCAGTTCGCGCAGGTGCTGGCCGCGGCGCTCGTCGCACAGCCAGCCGGTGATGCCCACGTACCAGTCCTGGTCGAGGTAGTCGAACAGCTCCTCGCGGGTGCCGGTGAAGCAGTGCACCACCGCCGGACCGAGGCGGCCATCGAAGTTCCGCATCATCGCCATGAAGTCGTCATGGGCGTCGCGCTGGTGCAGGAACAGAGGCTTGCCGGTGTCCACGCCGATCTGCAGCTGCATCTCGAAGGCGCGACGCTGCGCCGGCCGTGGCGAGAAATCGCGGAAGTAATCCAGGCCGCACTCGCCGACCGCGACGACCTCGGCGTGGGCATGCAGCGCACGCATCTCAGCATCGCATTCTGCGGTGTACTCACTGGCGTGGTGCGGGTGCACGCCGGCGGTGGCGAACAGCTCGCCCGGGTGCGCGCGGGCCAGCTCCAGCGCCTGCGGGGAATGCTCGCGGCTGGCGCCGGTGATGACCATCTGCGTGACGCCGGCCGCGCGCGCACGCTGCAGCACCGCGTCGCGGTCATGGTCGAAGGATTCGTGGGTGAGGTTGGCGCCGATGTCGATCAATTCCATCGGCCAATTTTAGGCCATTGGCTTGGGAGGGGGCGGGTGTTGCCTTCTCGTCCCATCACCCCGCCGTCCGACAATCCCAAGCCACCCCGTATCCTAGTCAGCGTGACGACGCCCACCTTCCCCATCGACACGCTGCTCCCGCAGATCCGCGACAGCCTGGCGCAGCACCCACGGCTCGTCCTCGAAGCCCCACCCGGCGCAGGCAAGACCACCCAGGTGCCGCCCGCGCTGCTCGATGCGCCATGGCTGGAGGGCCGCAGGATCGTGATGCTCGAGCCGCGCCGTGTCGCCGCACGCGCCGCCGCCACCTTCATGGCGCGCCAGCGCGGTGAGCAGCCGGGCGAGACGGTGGGCTACCGCATCCGCTTCGAGAACAAGGTCGGCCCCAACACCCGCATCGAGGTGGTGACCGAAGGCATCCTCACCCGCATGCTGCAGGACGACCCGATGCTGGAAGGCGTGGGCGCGCTGCTGTTCGACGAGTTCCACGAACGCCACCTCAGCGCCGACCTCGGCCTGGCGCTGGCGCTGGACGTGCAGGCCGGGCTGCGCGAGGACCTGCGGATCGTGGTGATGTCGGCCACGCTCGACGGCGAACGCCTCGCCAACTTCCTCGATGCGCCGCGCCTGAGCAGCGCCGGCCGCAGCTATCCGGTGTCGATCGCGCACTTCCCGGCGCGCCGCGACGAGGCGCTGGAACACCAGGCGCGCCGCGCCATCGAGCACGCCGTCATCCAGCACCCGGGCGACGTGCTGGTGTTCCTGCCCGGCCAGCGCGAGATCGCGCGGGTGGATGCCGCGCTCGCCAGCAGCGAGGCGCTGCGCGGCGTGGATGTGCTGGCGCTGCATGGCGAACTGCCGGTGGAGCAGCAGTCGCGCGTGCTGCAACCCGACCCCGAGGGCCATCGCCGCGTGGTCCTCGCCACCAACGTCGCCGAGTCCAGCGTGACCCTGCCCGGCGTGCGCGTGGTGGTGGACAGCGGTCTCGCACGCGAGCCGCGCTACGACCCCAACAGTGGCTTCCCGCGGCTGGACGTGGTCAACATCGCGCAGGCCTCGGCCGACCAGCGTGCGGGCCGCGCCGGTCGTGTCGCGGAGGGCTGGGCCTACCGGCTGTGGCCGGAATCGCAACGCCTGGAGCCACAGCGGCGCCCGGAGATCGCGCAGGTCGAGCTCGCCGGGCTCGCGCTGGAACTGGCCGCGTGGGGCAGCACGCAACTGCGCTTCGTGGATGCGCCGCCAAGCGGTGCGATGGCCGCCGCGCGCGAGTTGTTGCAACGACTCGGTGCGCTGGCTGGCGATACCGACGCAGGCGCCACCGCGCGCGCCGCAGCGCAAGCAGCCGCGGCCCACCCGCCTGCCGGGCCCACGGGCAACGACGCCGCGCCCAAGGCGATGGCCCCGGCGCTGCCAGCCATCACCCCCTTGGGCCGCCGCATGCTGGCTCTCGGCACCCACCCGCGACTGGCCGCCATGCTGCTCGCCCCGACGCAGGTCGACGCCCGTGCGCTGGCCTGCGATCTCGCCGCACTGCTCGAAGCACGCGATCCGCTGCGTGGCGGTCCCGGCGGCACGCGCTCGGATGCGCTGGCGGATCGATGGCAGGCCTTGGCCGCGTTCCGCGACGGCCGCGTGGCCGCGCATGCCTCGCGCCCCGCGCTGGCAGCCCTCGACCAGGCTGCCCGCCAATGGCGTCGTCGCCTGCGTGTGGACGCGCCGCCACGCACGGGCCAGCCCGCGCACGCGCTCGGCGATCTGTTGCTGCACGCCTTCCCCGATCGCATCGCGCGCCAGCACCCCAACGATCCCTACCGCTACCAGCTGGCCAACGGCCGCAGCGCCAAGCTGTTCGATGACAGTGCTTTGTATGGCGAGCCGTGGCTGGTGATCACCGAACTGCGCGACGAAACCCGCGACGCCCGGATCCTGCGTGCCGCGCCGCTGGACGAAGCCGTCCTGCACCGTGATTTCCCCGCGCGCTTCGCCACCGAGGACCGCGTGCTGTGGGACGCGACCGCGCGCGGCATCGCCGCGGTGCGCGAGAGCCGCTTCGACCGCATCGTGCTGTCGAGCAAGCCGCTGGCCAAGCCCGACCCCGCACGTTACGCCGATGCCCTGGTCGACGCCGTGCGCCAGCAGGGGCTGGACGCATTGCCGTGGACCGAAGGCCTGCGCCAGTGGCGCGCGCGCGTACGCTGCCTGCGCGCCTGGTGCGCGGAGCTGGCCGAAGGAGAGGCGGCATTGCCCGAGCTGTCGGACGCCGCGTTACTCGCGACGCTCGACGCCTGGCTCAAACCCGCGCTCAGCGGCAAGACCCGGCTGGATGCGCTGGACGAACAGGCCTTCGGCGAGGCGCTCAAGGCATCACTGCCGTGGGCACAGCGCCAACGCATCGACACGTTGGCGCCGACGCGGATCACCGTGCCTTCCGGCATGGAGCGCTCCATCGAGTACGCGTGGGACGATGCGCGCACCGATGCTGCCGGCTACACCGTGGGCGGCCCGCAGCCACCGGTGCTGGCGGTGAAGCTGCAGGAGCTGTTCGGCCTGGCCGACACGCCGCGCATCGCCGATGGCCGAGTGCCGGTCACGCTGCACCTGCTCTCGCCGGGCGGCCGCCCGCTGCAGGTCACCCAGGACCTGAAGGGGTTCTGGGAGCGCACCTACCCCGAGGTGAAAAAGGAAATGAAGGGGCGCTATCCCAAGCATCCGTGGCCCGACGATCCGTGGACCGCCACCGCCACCCACCGCGCCAAGCCGCGTGGCACCTGAACCAACGCCGTATCCACGACAGCGCCGGCGCGCTGCGCTCACGCGACGGCAACGCCGCGCCCCGGAGACTGCCGTGCATGGTCCATCCTTGGAGAACCCACTCGTGAACGCACTGCATACCCTTCCTGATCGTGCCCTGGGCCTGGCCACCGCCGTGGGTGACGGCCTCAAGCACGCGTTGCCCGCCGCCGACAAGTGGCTGCAGACCGGCGCCAAGCTGGGCGCATTGAAGGGTGGGGCTCGCGTGGCCACCGCGCTGGTGCGCCGTCATCCGATGGTCGCCGCCGCCACGGTCGCCGGCGCCGGCCTGCTCTGGTACGCGGCGCGTCGCAAGGCCCGCGCGGCCGAGGCGAATGCGCCAATCGAAGGCAGCGCGCGTCGCGTCGAAGCGAAGAAGACCACCGCCCGCAAGCCGCGCAGCGGCACGCGCACGCGCCGCAGCAGCACCAGCCAGGCTTAATCCACACCCTGCCTTCCCCAGCGGCCGCATGGAGCGCGGCCGTGGTGGGTCAGCTCTGCGCGGGGCGAACAGACGCCGTCACGGCGCCACTTCCGGCAGTTCAATCACGAAGCGCGAGCCACCGCGCGTGCGCGCCTCGTACCACAACTGGCCGCCGGCGGATTCCACGATCTGCTTGGCCAGTGACAGGCCCAGCCCGCTGGAGATGGTGTCGCCCGGATCCACCTGCAATCGGGTGAATGGCTTGAACAGTTCGCGTTGGCGCGCGGCGGGAATGCCCGGGCCGCGGTCGGCGACCACCAGCCGCCAGAACCCGGGGGCGCCACGCTGCGCGGCCAGCGTCAGCGGGGCATTGGGGGCGTACTTCATCGCGTTGGTGACCAGGTTCTCGCTGACCTGGCGCAGCACCCGTTCGTCGATGGCCACCTGTGCGTGCTCCGCGGGCGGAATCACCGTCGGCGCAATGCCGCGCGCTTCCAGCTGCATCTCGTAGCGTTGCATCAGCCACTCCAGCGTCGAGCCCAGGTCCGCGGATGCGCCGGCATGCGGGTTGCTGCCGCCACGTGCGCGGCTTTCCAGGTAGTCGCGGATGTAACCCAACGCGTCCTGCGCGCTCTCGTGGATCATCTGCAGGTAGCGCGGCACGCGCTCGGGCTTCACCCCGTCGTTGATCAGGATGTCGCTGGCGAACAGCACGCTGCTCAACGGATTCTTCAGGTCGTGCGCGACCAGGTTGACCAGTTCCTCGCGCTCGCGCGCCACGCGCGTCAGGCGGTCGCGGGCCAGCTTGAGCCCGACATGCGCATTGACCCGCGCCAACAGCTCCTCGGGCAGGAACGGCTTGGTCACGTAATCCACCGCGCCCGCCTCGAACGCGCGCAGCAGCAGGTCGCGATCCTGCGCGGCGGTCACGAACACCACCGGCACGTCGAACGGATGGCGACGCTCGCGCAGCCCCGCCAGGACTTCGAACCCGTCCATGCCGGGCATCATCATGTCCAGCAGCACCAGGTCCGGTGGGGAGGCTTCGAAGCGCTCGAGCGCCTCCTCGCCGCTCCCGGCGGTGACCACCTCGTACGACTGCCGCGCGAGCAGCATGCTGACCACCCGCAGGTTGGCGGGTTGGTCATCGACAACAAGAATGCGACCGGTCGAAGTGGCAGTGCCCATTCATCCTCAAGTGGTGAGTTGCGGCGCCTGGCCGGGTCTGTGTTTGCGGGGTCGCGGTCACGTTATCAGAACGCCGCCGTATGTCGCAGCATGGCCATTCAGGTTCGCCGACGCGCGCATCCCGACTGCACTCCCGTCGCGCCGCCCCGTCTGGCCGACAGCTTCCCCGCGGCGCATCCTAGGCCGCCCGCCTGAAGGATCCGTGATGACCGCCGATGCCGTGCCGCGCGTGAGTCGCCGCCGCCCGAGGGCAGGCGCATGGGTGTGAGCGCAGTGCCGGCGCCGATGGCGCAGGCGCGCCGCCTGGGCCTGCTGCTGGGCGCCACCGGCGCGGTGCTGTTCTCGGCCAAGGCGATCCTCGCCAAGTTCCAGTTCCGCTATGGGTTGGACGCGCTGGACGTGATGGCGCTGCGCATGGCCCTGTCGCTGCCGCTGTTCCTCGGCCTGGGCCTGCGCGAACACCTGCGCGGCAACCGCACTCCGCTGCGCCGCGGGGAATGGGGGCAGGTGCTGGTGCTGGGCGTGCTCGGCTACTACCTCTCCAGCCTGCTCGACTTCTGGGGCCTGCAGTACGTCCCGGTGTCGATGGAACGGCTGATCCTGTTCCTCAATCCGACCTTCGTGCTGCTGATCGGGCTGGTCGCGTTTGGCCGCAAGGTCAGCCGCCGCGAATGGATCGCGATGGCGGTCAGCTATGCCGGCGTGGCGCTGGTGTTTGCCGAGAACCTGCACGTGGAGGGGCGCAACGTCGTGTGCGGCAGCCTGCTGGTGCTGGTCGCGGCCTTCAGCTACGCGCTGTACCTGGCGATGTCCGGACAGCTGATCCGCCGCATCGGCTCGCTGCGGCTGGTGGCCTACGCCATGACCGTATCGACCGTGGCCACCGCGCTGCACTACGGCCTGGCACGCGAACCGGAACGCCTGCTCGCGCTCCCGGCCGGCGCCTATGGCCTGGCGCTGGTCAATGCGGTGCTGTGCACGTTCCTGCCGGTGACCTTCACCATGGGTGCGGTGGCGCGCCTCGGGGCGGGCACCGCGGCGCAGTTGTCGGCCCTGGGGCCGGTGTCGCTGGTGTTCCTGGGCGGCTGGCTGCTCAACGAACGCATCACCGCGCTGCAGCTGCTGGGCACGGCGGTGGTGCTGGGGGCGGTGCTGCTGCTGACGCGGGCGGGGGCGAACTCGGTGCCGATCGTGCCCGCCGCCCCGCGCTCATAACCGGCGCCATTGCCCCGGGGCCAATGCGTCCAGCCGATAGGGGCCGATCGCCACGCGCACCAGCCGCAGGGTGGGCAGGCCGACGGCCGCGGTCATGCGCCGCACCTGGCGGTTGCGGCCTTCGCTGATCGTGATCTCGAGCCACGCGTCGGGCACGGTCTTGCGAAAGCGCACCGGCGGATCCCGCGGCCACAGCGCGGGCGCATCGATGCGTTGCACCAGCGCCGGACGGGTGGGGCCATCGTTGAGCACCACGCCCTGGCTCAGCGCCTCGAGCTGGCTGTCGCTGGGTTCGCCTTCCACCTGCACCCAATAGGTCTTGGGCTGCTTGTGGCGCGGGTCGGTCAGGCGATGGGCCAGGCCCCCATCGTCGGTGAGCAGCAGCAAGCCTTCGCTGTCGTGGTCCAGGCGGCCGGCGGCGTACACCTCTGGCGGCAGGCCGAAGCCGGCCAGGGTGGGACGCGGCGGCGTGCTGCGGTCGGTGAACTGGCACAGCACGCCGTAGGGCTTGTTGAGGGCGATGAGCATGGGGCGGGGGACGCGGGGGCGGCCGGCGTGTGACGGCCGCGCGCGCGGCGCCAGCGTCACCGCCACGCGACGTCAGTCGCGGGCGGGCTTCCGGAACCGCAACGTCATCCGGTCGCTTTCGCCGATGCTGCGGTACATCTGCGCGTCCTCCGGGTCGTGGCGGTTGCTCGGCGGCAGCGTCCACACGCCATTGGGGTGCACGGTGGTGTCGCGCGGGTTGGCGTTGACCTCGCTGCTGGCCTCCAGCACGAAGCCGGCGCGCTCGGCCAGCGCCTGCACATAAGCTTCGGTCAGGTAGCCGGACTTCTTCATCGCCTCCAGGTCGGTCCCCGGCTTGGCGCGGTGATCAACCACGCCGAGCACGCCACCGGGCTTGAGCACGCGGAAGAACGCATCGAACATCGCCTGGTCGGTGCCCCACCCCGTCCAGTTGTGCACGTTGCGGAAGGTCAGCACCACGTCGGCGCTGCCGTCGGCGCCAAACGCCGGCTGCGGCACGCTGAACTCGCGCACTTCAACCCGGTCGTAGCGCGCCGGGTCGGCGGCGAGCTTGGCGCGGAAGTTGGCGTTGCCCTTGGCCAGGTAGTTGCGCGTGCCTTCGGACTGCGCGGGGCCGGCCACCGCCAGCGCGGCGATCATCTGGCCGTCGGCGCGCAGGTACGGCGCCAGGATCTCGGTGTACCAGCCGCCGCCCGGGGTGATCTCGATGACCCGGCTGGACGGCGTGACGCCGAAGAAGCGCAGGGTCTGCAGTGGGTGGCGGTATGCGTCGCGCGCCGCATTGGCCGGGTCGCGCCAGGTGCCGGCGATGGCCGCTTCGAGCGTGGCATCGGCCGCCTGGGTGGTGGGAGTGGTCTCGGAGGAGGGCGCGGTCGCGCACGCGGCCAGCAGCAAGGGCAGCAACAGCACCAGGCGGGACGGGGTCATGGGCGGGGCTCCGGTCAATGGGACGCCAAGCCTAGCGCGAATGCGCGCGCCATCGCGCGGGTCGGCAGTGCCCCCCGCGCAGGGCGGCGTGACGGCGCCGTCCACGCCCACGCGCGCAGGAATCGCTACCATCGTCACCAGTCATCCGCGAACCGTGTCGCATCGGAATACGGAAGGGGTCAACGCGTGCGGTCCAAGTACATCGGCATCCTGTCTGCCCTGGTCGTGGGCGCCATCGCTGGCGTCGTGGGCCATGCCCAATGGGCCCGCCTGCGGGCACCGGCGTCGCCGCCGCCCGTGGCCACGGCGCGCTTGCCGGTCACCGTGGCCCGCGGCGATGCGGCGCTGCAGCGGACGTCCCGCACGGCCGAGGCCGGCACCAACTTCACCTACGAATACGTGCCGCCGCGCACCGCGTCGCTGCAGCCCATCTACCAGGCCGCCAGCGAGGGCAACTTCCTGCAGAAGCTGCATGAGATCAAGGCCATCGACGGGCTGTTCATGCTGCCTACGCCGATCAAGTTCGTCACCGCCGAATGCAAGAGCCCGGATGCGTTCTACGCGCCGGCCACGCACGAGGTGGTGCTGTGCTACGAGACCATCCAGGTGCTGAACAAGCAGGCCGAGGCGATGAAGGCCGCCGGCTCGCTGCAGGAGGAGTTCCCGCACCAGTACGTGCTGGCCAACCTGCGCTTCATCCTGCTGCACGAGGCCGGCCACGCGCTGATCCGCCAGCTGGACCTGCCCACGACCGGCCGCGAGGAGGACGCGGTCGACCAGCTGGCGGTGATGCTAATGCAGAAATTCGCCAGCGTGGACGAGTCGCCGCAGCAGGTCACCGAGAACCTGCGCATGGCCGCGCACTGGTTCCTGCAACGCGCGCAGGGCCAGTACAACCTCGACGCCTATGCCGACGAGCACGCCTTGGGCGAGCAGCGCTACTTCAACCTGCAGTGCATGATCTACGGCCGCGATCCGGGCAAGTACCTGTACATCGTCACCGACGGCGACCTGCCGGCCGGACGCGCCGAGCGCTGCCCGGAAGAGGCGCGGCGCGTGGACCATGCCTGGTTGCGCCTGTTGCTGCCGCACGTGGCGCCCAAGTTCCAGATGAGCGAGGAGAAGGCGCTGCGCTTCTTCGACCAGCAGGAACGCGCCCGGCGCAAGAACGTCGAAAGCCCCTACGTGCGCTGAGTTGGCTGGGTGTCACCCGCCTGCTGCGCTGCAACAAATCTGCAAGACCGCATCCACCCGGGTGTCATTGGGCGGGCCCACACTGCGCCTCGCTCAGGGACGAGCTTGACCTGCAGGAGGCAGCTCCCCACCAACCAAGGAGTGTGTCATGCAGCTGTTCCGCAGTCCGTTGTTCCAGGAAGCCGCGCGCCCGGTCGTCACCTCGTACGGTGACCGCGCGTTCGGCAACCGCTACGGCCGTCGTTCGGTATCCAAGCGGCACGTCGCATCGGTGACGCAGGAGGCCCGCATCGAGGCCGCCCGCGAAATCGCCGCCGACGTCGCTGCCGACGTCGCTGCCGACGTCGCTGCCGACGTCGCCACCGCCTGCAGTACCGTGCACTACGACCAGGCCGCGTAGACCTCTGCGCAAACCCGCCCGCGTCGCCCGATGCCTGCCGCCCATCGCCGGCGCATCGTCATGGAACCAGGAAGACAAAGGCCCGCACATCGGCGGGCCTTTGTCGTGTCGCACCGAGGGCGTTACCCGCGCATACGCCGCAGGCAGTGACCGGGCGGCGTTCACGCCCGGTCACCACGGCGCTCAGCCGGCCAGCGTCGCCAGCGCCGCGTTGAGCGTGGCACTCGGGCGCATCGCCGTGGCCAGCTTGGCGGCATCCGGATGGTAATAGCCACCGATGTCCACCGGCCGGCCCTGCACCGCGAGCTGCTCCTGCACGATCGCCGCCTCGTTGTCCGCCAGCGTCTTCGCCAGCGGCGCGAACTTCGCCGCCAGTTCGGCGTCGATGGTCTGCTCGGCCAGCGCCTGCGCCCAGTAGAGCGCGATGTAGAAGTGGCTGCCGCGGTTGTCGATGGTGCCCAGCTTGCGGCCCGGCGAGCGGTCGTTGTCGAGGAACTTGGCGTTCGCCGCATCCAGCGCGTCCGCCAGCACCTGCGCGCGCGCGTTGCCCGTGGTGTTGGCCAGGTGCTCGAACGAGGCCGCCAGTGCCAGGAACTCGCCCAGCGAATCCCAGCGCAGGTAATCCTCTTCCACGAACTGCTGCACGTGCTTGGGCGCGCTGCCGCCGGCGCCGGTCTCGAACAGGCCGCCACCGTTCATCAGCGGCACGATCGACAGCATCTTGGCGCTGGTGCCCAGCTCCATGATCGGGAACAGGTCGGTCAGGTAGTCGCGCAGCACGTTGCCCGTGGCGGCGATGGTGTCCAGGCCCGCGCGCAGGCGCTTGAGCGTGTGGCGCATGGCGCGGATCGGGCTGAGGATGCTGATGTCCAGCCCGCTGGTGTCGTGCTCGTTGAGGTAGGTCGCGACCTTGGCGATCAGGCCGCGGTCGTGGTCGCGGCGCGGATCCAGCCAGAACACCACCGGCGTGTTGGACAGGCGGGCGCGGTTCACCGCCAGCTTCACCCAGTCGCGGATCGGCGCGTCCTTGGTCTGGCACATGCGCCAGATGTCGCCGGCCTTGACCACGTGCTGCAGCAGCACGGTCCCATGCTCGTCGATGACGCGCACGGTGCCATCGCCGCTGATCTGGAAGGTCTTGTCGTGGCTGCCGTATTCCTCGGCGGCCTGGGCCATCAGGCCCACGTTGGGCACGCTGCCCATGGTCGCCGGGTCGAACGCGCCGTGTTCCTTGCAGTCGTCGATGACCGCCTGGTAGATGCCGGCGTAGTTGCGGTCCGGGATCACCGCCTTGGTGTCCTGCAGCTCGCCCTTCGCATTCCACATCTTGCCGCTGTCGCGGATCATCGCCGGCATGGATGCGTCGACGATCACGTCGCTGGGCACGTGCAGGTTGGTGATGCCCTTGTCGGAGTTGACCATCGCCAGGGCCGGACGGCTTGCGTACAGCGCGGCGATTTCGTTCTCGATGGCGACGCGCTCCGACTCCTTCAGGCCGGCCAGGCGCGCGTACAGGTCGCCGATGCCGTTGTTGGGGTCGAAGCCGATCTCCGCCAGCGTGCGCGGGTTGCGCTCCAGCACGGGTGCGTAGAAGCGCGACACCGCGATGCCGAACATGATCGGGTCGCTGACCTTCATCATCGTCGCCTTCAGGTGCAGCGAGAACAGCACGCCCTGTTCGCGCGCGTCCTCGATCTGTGCGTCGATGAACTCGGCCAGCGCGGTGGCGCTCAGCACCGCGGCGTCGATGACCTCGCCGGCCTGCACCGACAGCGGCGCGCGCAGCGGGAAGCTGCTGCCGGTCACGCTGGTGTATTCGATGCGCAGCGTGCCGGGGTTGATCATGGTGTACGACTGTTCGCTGCCGAAGAAGTCGCCATCCTCCATGTGCGCCACGTGCGACTTCGACGCCGGGTCCCACTTGCCCATGCGGTGCGGGTGCTTGCGGGCGTAGGCCTTGACCGCCTTCGGCGCGCGGCGATCCGAATTGCCTTCGCGCAGCACCGGGTTCACCGCGCTGCCCTTGATCCGGTCGTAGCGCGCCTTGATGTCGCGCTGGCGTTCGCCTTCCGGCTCGTCCGGGTACTCCGGCACCGCGAAGCCCTGCGCCTGCAGTTCCTTGATGGCCGCCTTCAGCTGCGGGATCGAGGCGCTGATGTTGGGCAGCTTGATGATGTTGGCCTCGGGCGTCTTGGCCAGCTCCCCCAGTTCGGCCAGGTGGTCGCCGATCTTCTGTTCCGGCTGCAGGTGCTCCGGGAACTGCGACAGGATGCGCCCCGCCAGGGAGATGTCGCGGGTCTCCACCGCGATGCCGGCGGTGCCGGCGAACGCCTCGACGATCGGCAACAGCGACTGGGTGGCCAGGAACGGGGCTTCATCCGTCAGCGTGTAGATGATCTTCGGTGCGTTGGACATGTCGATGTGGACTCGCTGGTTGCGGCGGGGGAAAGGGCGATCGTGCGGGCGCAGGCGCGCTGGCGCCATCGGCAATACGTCGATGCGGGCACGGGTTGCGCCAACACAAGCGGGCTATTGTGGCGCGTTCGGCGGGGGCGGGCAAAAGCGCGGCGGCGCATCACGCCATGTCGCGAGGGCATGGCGGCCAAACGGTTGCGTATGGCCGGCGGCGTGGTCGCCTCGGCGAGCCCGCCACTGCTGCGGGTGATCACTACGCGCGTCCCGTCATCCACGGCCGGTTGATGACGTGGACACGGGGCCCGGGGCGTCGCTGTGATCAGGCGCCGTGGCAGGCCTTGTACTTCTTGCCGCTGCCGCAGGGGCACGGGTCGTTGCGGCCTGGCGCGGCGTCCTTGCGGATCGGCTCGCGCGGGGTCAGCGCATCGATGCGGTGGTGGTGCAGGTCGGCGAGCATGCCCGGCAGGCTGGCGATGATTTCCAGCCGCTCGCGGTAGCTGATCGGCGTCGGCTCGGCGGTGGGGTCTTCGCCCAGGATCTCGCCGCTGGCCACCTGGTCGAACAGGCCAAAGATCTCCTCGATCCATTCGTTCTCGTCCAGCCACTGGTCCCACTGCGCCTCGCGCAGCTCCACGCCGGTGAAGAAGCCCAGTGCCCAGTCGCGGCCCACGTCGAGTTCGTCGGGGTGTTCGGCCTCGGCTTCTTCCGGCAGCCACAGCAGCGGCGCCAGGTGGTCGGGCAGGTCGTCGTCGCCGTGGCGCACGCGCGCGGCGACCATGTTGAAGTGGCCCTGCAGCAGGGCGGCCACTTCCTGCGCCTCGGACTCGCTGCCCCAGCGCGGCGGCTTGCCGCCCCACACCAGCGGCTGCCATTCCTCGGCCGGGACTTCCGCCGGGCCTACCGCCAGCGCGGAGAGGAAACCGTCCAGCGCCTCAAGGTTGAAGCCCTTGAACGGCACGGCACGCTGGTCGAGCAGGTCGGCAAGACGCTCGATCTGCGCGTCGTCGAGGTAGGTGGGCGCTTTCATGGGCATCGCTCGGGGGGTGTCAGGGGTGCATGGTATCGCCGGTGGGCGTCCACGCCCACAATGGCGCGATGTCCGACACCTGTCCCTGCGGCTCTGGCCGCACCTACGCCGGCTGCTGCGGCCCGCTGCACGCAGGCACCGCTCACGCCGCTACGGCCGAAGCGCTCATGCGCTCGCGCTACAGCGCCTTCGTGCGCGCCGACGCCGACTACCTCCTGGCCAGCTGGCACCCGGACACGCGGCCCGCGCACATCGATCTGGACGATGCCGCCCGCACCCGGTGGTTGGGGCTGGAGGTGAAAGGGCATGACGTCGTCGATGACGACCACGCCACCGTTGAGTTCGTCGCGCGCTGGAAGGTGGGCGGCGCACCAGCGGTGCGGCTGCATGAAACCAGTCGATTCGTGCGCGAGGGCGGGCGCTGGTATTACGTCGACGGCGACTTCCCCGCACCCTGAGTCGACAAAAAAAAGGGCGCGATTCGCATCGCGCCCGGCTTGCCCCCGCAGTGGCGGAGAGAGAGAGAAGGGCGGCGGACGGTACCGGGAGGGAGGCCCGCCCGCCGCGTGGGAGCGCTTTACTTGACCTCGAACTCGCGGCTCTGGACCACTGCGCCGTTGAGCATCACGTCCAGCTTGTACTTGCCCTTCGGCAGGCCGTCGGGCTTGCTGATCTTGAAGTTGGTGACGCCGGTGCCGGTCAGGTTGGCATCAACGGTTTCCTCGTTGACGGTCTGGCCATCCTGGTAGCTCCACTTGGCGCCCAGCTTGCTGGCCACGGTGGCCATCGGATCGCTGGTGCTGGTGGCGACGGCGGCGAAGATCGTGTCGGACGGCTTGAAGGTGGTGGCCGGGGCGGTGACCTTCATGTCGGGGCCGACCGCGGTGCCCAGGTCGACGCCGGTGACCGACGCGGTGGCGGCCATCGGCGCGGGCGCCGGCATCGGCGCGGGTTCGCTGGCTGCCGGCGGGGTCACGACCGGCTCTTCCTTCTTCTTGCAGCCGACTACGGCGAGCGAGGCCACCAGCGCGGCGGCAAGGGCGAGGTGCGTGCGGTTACGAATCATGTGCGGACTCCTGGGAAGGGATGGGGTGTGGGGTGGCGGCTCATTCGCCAGCGTGGATCGCGGGGATCTTCAGCACCTGGCCGGGAAAGATCCGGTCCGGATCGTCCAGCTGGTCGCGGTTGGCCTCGAAGATGTCGCGCCACGCGCCGGCCCTGCCGTAGAACTGCTTGGCGATCGCCGACAGCGTGTCGCCCTTCTCCACGGTATAGCTCTGTTCGCCAGACGCGCCGGCAGTGCTGCCAGTGATCTCCTCGGTCGAGGACACCGAGGACTGCACGTTGCTGAAATCGGCGCGCTTGCGGATGTCCTCGGTGCTGGACGCTCCGCCCTGCACGTTGGAAAAGTCGGGTTTCTTCTCGGTGCTCATGATGGGGGCTCCTCCCCGGCGTCGGGTGACGCGAGCACGTTGGCACGGGACTTGTTAAGGAAATATGGCGCCCGGGTGAAGAGCGAGCGCGAACGCCTACTGACGCACCTCGCGCCGCGCGGTGGGCGTCACGCAGTTGGGTGTCGCCCGCCACGGATTGATGTCGAGGCCACCGCGCCGGGTGTAGCGCGCCTCCACCGACAGCCATTGCGGCCGCGCGTGGGCCAGCAGGTCGCTGAAGATCCGCTCCACGCACTGCTCGTGGAACTCGGCGTGGTCGCGGAACGACACCAGGTAGCGCAGCAGCCCGGCGCGATCGATGCGCGGACCGTGATAGGCGATGCGCACGTGCGCCCAGTCGGGTTGGCCGGTCACCGGGCAGTTGGACTTCAGCAGCGCGCTGGCCAGCGTTTCCTCGACCACTTCAGTCGCGACCACGCGGATGAAGTCAGCCTGCGGTGGCCCGTAATGGTCGATGTCCACGTCGAGCGCGTCGATCGAAATCGCTTCGCCTGCATCGCCCGCGTCGTCCACCATCGGTGGCAATCCAAAGGCAACCTGCACCGGAGCGCCCGCAACGCGCGACAGGTCTTCGGCAATGTGCGTGCGCACCGCCTCGGCATCATCGAAGCGGCTGGCGTTGAACGAGTTGAGGTACAGCTTGAGCGACTTCGACTCGACCAGGTTGGGCGCATCCGCCGGTACCTGGAACGTCGCCGTCGCCACCTGCGGCTTGCCCTTGGCGTCGAGCCAGCTGAGCTCGTACGCGTGCCAGCGGTCGTGGCCGATGAAGGGCAGCGCCGCGTCGCGCAGGCCGATCGCGTGCCGCCCCAGCGTGCGCGCGATCGGGTACAGCAGGTCCGGGTCGTAGCCCTGCGGATAATCGACATGGCGGCCGAGCGCGGAGCCGGCGACGGAGTTGTCGTGGGTGGTCATCCGCGCATTATCGCCCGTCGGGATGTCGACCGCGCCCGGCTCTGGTCCCGCGTTCACGCAACGTGCGGCCCTCCCGGGGGCGGCCGCACGCCTGCGCCCGCGTCAGCCCGGCGCGCCGCCGTGCAGGTAATCCAGCGTCACCTGCAGCAGTGCGCGCAGGCCCAGGTCCAGCGCCGACTCGTCCAGGGTGAACTGCGGCGAGTGGTTGCTCGGCGCGGTGACCGGGTCTATGCCCTTGGCCGTGGCGCCGACAAAGAAATACATCGATGGCACCTCGCGAGCGAAGAACGAGTAGTCCTCCGCGCCCATCTGCAGCGACGGCTCGATCACGTTGGCCGCGCCGGCCACCGCCTGAAGGCTTGGCAGCATGCGCGCGGTCAGCGCCGGGTCGTTGTAGGTCACCGGGTTGCCATCGCCATCGGGCACGCGCGCCTCCACGGTGGCGCCGTGCGCCGCCGCCACGTGCGTCGCCACGCTCTTCAGGTCGTCGAAGATGCGCTGCCGCATCGCCGGGTCGAAGGTGCGGATGGTGCCGGTCATCTGCACCTCGTCGGGGATGATGTTGAAGCGGATGCCGCCGTGCACCGTGCCGAAGGTGACCACCGCCGGCAGTTTGGCGATGTCGGTGCGGCGGCTGACCACGGTCTGCGCGCTGCCGATGAGGTCGGCGGCGGCCACCACCGGGTCGATGCCGCCCCACGGCCGCGATCCATGCGTCTGCCGGCCCTTCACCTTGATCGCGAATGCGTCCGAGGCCGCCATCAGCGGCCCCTGGCGCACGCCGATCTGCCCGGCCTGCAGCGTGGAGAACACATGCAGGCCGAACGCGGCTTCCGGCTTGAAATCCTTGAACACGCCCTGCTTGAGCATCAGCTCGGCGCCGCCTTCCTCGCCCGCAGGCGCACCTTCCTCGGCCGGCTGGAAGATCAGCATCACCTGGCCGGGCAGGTCCTTCTTCATCTTCACCAACGCATCGGCCACGCCAAGCAGGATGCCGGTATGCGCGTCATGGCCGCAGGCGTGCATCACGCCCGTCGTCTGCCCGGCGAATTGCGTGGTCACCTTGGACGCGAACGGCAGCCCGGTCTGCTCGGTCACTGGCAGCGCGTCCATGTCCGCGCGCAGTGCCACCTTGGGTCCCGGCTTGCCACCTTGGATGATGGCGACCACGCCGTGGTGGGCAATGCCGGTCAGGGGCTTCAGCCCCAGTGCGCGCAGGTGCTCGGCCACCTTGGCGGCGGTGCGCTGCTCGCGGTTCGACAACTCGGGGAACTGGTGGAAGTCGCGGCGCCAGGCGATGACCTGGTCGCGCTGCGCCTGGGCGGCCGCGGTGACTTCGGGGCGTTCCGCAGGTGTGCCCTGGGCAGCGGCCACGGACGGCAGCAGGGCGGCGATGGCAAGGGCAAGCAGCGGAAGGCGCATTGAATCTCCGGAGACGGGCAATACGAGGCGAAGCCCGATCCTACTCCCCTGGCGCTCGCGGTGCCGCCCTCCGATGGTCGATGCAATTGTGGGTTCGGCGTGGATACCCGGATAAGCTTTGCCACACGTGAAGGAGGAGCTCTGATGCCACGTGTCGCGATGACCCTACTGCTCTTGCTCGCGTCGGCTTCGGCCGATGGGGCGCCCGTGGATGAAATGATCCGAAAGGCACGTTACGGCTTGCTCTCCATATCGCCCTCCGGTGACCATGTCAGCATGACGGTGCCCATGGAGGACAGAACTGTCCTAGCCATCCTCCGCCTGGCTGACATGCAGGTCACGGCTACCGTCGATCCTGGCAAGAATGCCTTCGTCGATGATGCTGTGTGGGTCAGCGAGCGACGACTTTTGGCGCAATGGTCGGTGCGGCAGGGGGTCCGGGCGCAGCCCTATTCCGGTTGGTCACTGTACGCGGTGGACGTCGACGGGAGGAACCGCAACCATTTCTATGGCTCGCTCGTAGACCCCTTGCGACACGATCCAGAGCACGTATTGGTCCGCACCTGTACCAAGACCGGGAAAGACGGCTGTTTGACCGGCCTCCAGAAAGTGGGAACAGGCGAGCGCAGCAAGACCGAAACCATTGCCACCGCACCTGTGCCCGACGCGCAATTCCTCACCGATCGCGCCGGGGCACCGCGCTTCAGTTGGGGGTGGGACGAAGACGACATTCAAAGGGTCTACCAATTCCGGAACGGCGAATGGGTGCTCTTAAACGACGAGGCGGTGAGTGGGGTCGAGGTAACGCCACTGGGCGTCAGCTATGACCTTCGCCACGGATACCTGCGGAGTGAGCGCGCGCGGGGGCCCGACGTCATCGAGCGAATCGATTTGGCGACGGGCGACCGAGCGGTAGTTGCTGCAGACCCCGATCGCGATCCCACCGCCGTCATATGGTCGTTGGATGGCAGCGAGCCGATTGGCGTTTCCTATGGTGCGACCGTCCCGGCGATTGCCTTCTTTGACAAAGCACATCCCCATGCAGCCCTGATTGCAGACATGGAGATGGCATTCCCGGGAGAAGTCGCTCGCGTGACAAGTAGCACCCGGGATGGGCGAAAGGCCATTGTGGAGGTGGTCAGTGACCGCGAACCGGGTCGCCATTACCTGCTGGACACGGCCACCGGCGATACTCGCTTGCTGGTTGAGTCCAGACCGTGGTTCAAACCTGATGCCATGGCTGCCACCGAACATGCCGTTGTCCAAGCTCGCGACGGCACTCCAATGGACGTGTACCTCACCCGCCCGTTGAAACCCAAGTCCGCACCGTTGGTTGTTCTCGTGCACGGCGGCCCCTATGGCGTACGCGATGGATGGTTCTTTGATGATGAAGTTCAGCTGCTTGCCGCTGGGGGTTACGCGGTCCTGCGCGTCAACTTCCGTGGTTCCGGCGGGCGTGGGCGGGCTTACGTCGAAAGCGGATTCCGGCAATGGGGCCGCGCGATGCAGGATGACGTAACCGACGCCACGCGTTGGGCATCGACCCAAGCTGGCATCGATCCGGCCCGCACGTGCATTTGGGGTGCAAGTTATGGCGGCTACGCCGCCCTCATGGGTGTGATTCGCGAGCCCGGTCTTTACCGCTGTGCCATTGGTATGGCGGGTCCGTACGACTTGCCAACGATGTACCGGTGGGGTGACGTGCAGCGCAGCGACTGGGGCAAGGGGCAGCTGAACCAGTTCCTGGGAAGCGATGCCCGTGAATTACTGGAGCGATCGCCGACGCGCCACGCGTCCAGAATCGACGTTCCAGTGTTATTGGTGCAGGGAGGATTGGATTCGAGAGTGTCGCCGGAGCATGCGAAGGCGATGGTGAGGGCCATGGAAAAGGCCGGAAAGCGCCACGAAACGTACTTCTCCCCTTCCGAGGGGCATGGATTCCTCACCGAGAAGGCGCGACGTGAATACTACAACCGAGTCATCTCGTTCCTCGATCGAAGCCTGCGTGTTGAGAGTCCCTGAGGGGCTTACCCGCGGTGCTCCAGCGCCAGATACTCCGCCGACTGCATTTCGATCAACCGCGACGCCGTGCGCTCGAACGCGCCCGCCAGCTTCTGCCCGGTGTACAACCCCGGCGGCGCCTCCGCCGCGGTGCACACCAGGTTGACGTGGCGGTCGTACAGCTCGTCGATCAGGTGCACAAAGCGCCGCGCCGGGTCGTCGTTGCTGCCGTCGAAGCGCGGAATGCCGCCCACCAGCACCGTGTGGTACTCGGTGGCAATCTCGATGTAGTCGCCCGCCGCGCGCGGGCCCTCGCACAATGCAGCGAAGTCGAACCACGCGTGGCCCTCGGCCAGGCAGCGCACCGGGATCGGCCGCTCGTCGATCACCAGTGGCCCGTCTTCCCGCGGCATGCCCGCACTGAGTTCGTCCCAGCGCTGCGCCAACCACGCCTCGGCGCCTGCATCCAGCGGCACCCGGTACACCGGTGAACGGGTCAGCGCGCGCAGCCGGTAGTCATGCGCGCTGTCCAGGTACAGCACCCGGCAATGCCGCTGCAGCTGCGCGATGGCGGGCAGGAAGCGTTCTCGCTGCAGCCCGTGCGCATACAGCTGCTGCGGCTCGGTGTTGGAGCTGGTGACCAGCGCCACCCCCTCGGCGAACAGGCGCTCCAGCAGGCGGCCCAGCAGCATCGCGTCGCCGATGTCGTTGACGAAGAACTCGTCCAGCACCAGCACCCGCATCTGCTTGCCCCACTGCCGCGCGATCTTCACCAGCGGGTCGCTTTCCCCGGCGTGCGCGCGCAACTGCGCATGCACCTCGCGCATGAAACGGTGGAAGTGGGTGCGGCGCTTTTCCGCGAACGCAAGCGCATCGAAGAACAGGTCGATCAGGAACGTCTTGCCGCGGCCCACCCCGCCCCACACGTACAGCCCCAGCGGCGGTTCCACCGGTTTGCCCAGCAGGCTGTCGAGCAGGCCGCGCCTGGGGGGCGACAGCAGCGCGGCGTGCACGCGATCGAGTTCGCGCAGCGTGGCGTGCTGCGCCGGGTCATCGTTCCAGTCGCCGCGCGCCACGCCGGCAGCGTAGGCCGCGGACGGCGCAAGGCCGGGTGCGCCCACGGGCATCGGACGAGACGCGCTCATGCGCGCACCGGGGCACGCAGGCCGCGGCGGCGGCCGACACCGCGCTCAGCCATGGTCCAGCGGGGCCGGCAGGTAAGGTCGCACGCCGTTCTTGATCACCCCGCGCAGGTCCATCAGGCGGCGGTGGAAGAAGTGGCTGGTCTCGGGCATGCGCACCAGTTCGGGTGGTTGCGGCAGTCGCTTGAGGCTGTCGACCCAGGCGTAAACGGCTTCGGGCTCCACGACCTCGTCGGCCTCCCCCTGCACGATCAGCCAGGGGCAATCGGGCGGGGTGATGGCGTCAAAATCCCAGCGTCGCCCAGCAGCCGGCGGCGCGATCGAGATCAGCATGCCGGGCCGGAGCTCGGCGGCACACTTGATGGTGACGTAGGAGCCAAAGCTGAAGCCGGCCAGCCACAGCTCCGCCTCGGGGTGCGCGGCACGCACCCACGCCACAACCGCGCGCAGGTCGTCGGATTCGCCTTCGCCGTGGTCGAAGTGACCCACCGACGCGCCCACGCCACGGAAGTTGAAGCGCACCGTGGTGACGCCGGATTCGCGCAGCGCGCGCGACGCCATCGTCACCACCTTGTTGTGCATGGTGCCGCCCTCGGTGGGCAGCGGATGGCAGACCACGGCGACCACGGGCCGGGCCGGGGTCTCGGCCTCGGGGCCCTCGACGGCCACTTCCAGCGGCCCCGCGGGGCCGTTGATCAGCAGCGAAGCCGTGTCGCCAGTGGGGAAGGCGGGCTGGTTCATCCGGCCATTGTACGACCGCCGCTCAGCGGCGCAGGTCAAAGCCGAGCAGCAGCGGGTCGTGGTCCGAGCTGCGCCACGGTCCGGTGCCGCCGTCGCGGTAGCCGGCGCTGCGCGGCTCGTCGGCATTGGCGTGCCATTCGGCGGCGCCGCGCAGGTCGGCCGCCAGCGCCGGACTCAGCAGCGCGTGGTCCAGCCGGCCCAGCGTGCCCCGGTAGGCGTAGCTGTATGGCGCCTCGGTGCCGGCCACGACGAACGCGTCCCTCCAGCCGGCCTGGGCCAGGGCATGGATCGGGTCTTCCTGCGCGTAACTGTTGAGATCGCCGAGGATGACCGTACGTTGACTGCCTGTTCCTGTCGGATCGGTGGACAGCCAGGCCGCCAGCCGGCGGGCCGACTCGGTGCGGGTGGCGTTCCAGCAGGCCTGGCCATCCCCTTGGTCACGGTCGGCGCCCTCGGCCTCGCCACAGCCCTTGGACTTGAAGTGGTTGGCCACCACCACGAACACCGGCCCGCGTCCGGCGCGGAATCCCTGCGCCAGGGAAGGCCGGCTGCGGGTGGGGAACGGCCCACCCAGCAGCGACGCGGGCGCGCCGACTGGCTGCACCCGTGAGGCGCGGTAGATCAGCCCGACCTTGATCGGATCCTCCGGGTCCAGGGCGCTGGCGAAGCCCGGCACCCGGCCCGCCGTGGCCACAAAGCGCCAGTCGGCGCCGTGCGCATTGAGCGCCCGCACCAACTGCGCCTGGGCGGCCTCGGCGCCGTCGCCGTCGTTCTCCAGCTCCATCAGCGCCGCCACGTCCGCATCCAGCGCCCGGATGGTGGCGACCAGCTTGGCCAGCTGCGCGGAAAGTTCGGCGGGCGTGCGCGCGCCACGCGGGGTCGGGAGACCGCCGCCGCGACCGTCACCATTGAACAGGTTCTCGAGGTTGAAGGCGGCCACCCGCACGTTGCCCGCCACGGTCGGGGGCGCCGGACGCGACGCGCCCTGCAGCGAGGGCTGGACCTCGGTCCGCAGGGCGGGGCCGTCCGGTCCCATGCCGACCACGCCGTCCACGTGGTTGATGGTGCTGCCCAGCCGTGCCGTTTCCAGTGCCGCACCAACCTCTCCCGGCACCACCAGTCGCAGGCGCCGCGCATCGTTGGCCGCCGCCAGCGCCAGGGCCTGGGCGCTGCCAGGGCGCGCCCGCTCGGTGGGATTCCAGGCGCGCCCGTCGAAGCGCACCAGCACGCCTTCGCCGCCGGTGTCGATCAGCGTCAGCGGTACGGTCACCTGCACCCGTTGCCCGACGTAGACGGACCAGTCGGCCGGGGCGGCGGCCAGTGTCGGCAACGGCGGTGGGAGCGGCGCGGGCGCGCTGCCGCAAGCAGCCAGTCCGAGCGCCAGCAGGGTCGGAAGGAAGGCCGCAACCGGCCGGGCGCGGAGTCGGAAAGCCAGGCGGCGTAGGCAGGTCATCGCAAGACCGGAGGCGGACGAAACGCGCATTATCCGCCGCGCGCGTGACATCGCGCATCCGCGGCCCCGGAAACGACAACGCCGCCCGGAGGCGGCGTCGTGCGCGTGGTGCAGGCGGGTCCCGCTTACTGCAGGTTGCCGACCATCCAGTCGACCGTGGCCTTGACCTGCTCGTCGGTCAGCGCCGGGTTGCCACCCTTGGCCGGCATCACGCCCGCCGCGCCGGTGAAGCCCTCGATGGCGTGCTTGTACAGCGTGTCCTTGCCCTGCGCGATGCGCGCGCCCCAGGCGCTGGCGGCCATGGTAGGTGCGCCGCCGGCGCCCGACTTGTGGCAGCCGGCGCACAGGTTGTCGAAGATCACCGCGCCATCGGTGGTGCCGCCATAGGCGACCTGCGAGGCGGCCGAGGCCGCGGCGGCGGCGGCAGCGGCCTGCTGCGCGGCCGCGCCGGTGGCGCCGGCGTACACCGCGCCAGCAGGCGCAATGCGAGCCTCGGTGCGGGCGGCCGTCTTCGGGTCCACCTCGGTGGGCAGGGTGCCGTGCAGGTACATCGCCCCCAGGATCAGGCCCAGCGTCAGCAGCACGAGGAAGCCGATCACCATCGAGAAGTGCTTGAGGAATTCGAGGTCGTAATTGCGCACGATCCACCTGTGGCGCGGGACCGGTCAGGGCCGCGCGTAGTCGTCAATCCAAGGCCGCACCGGGTGCGACCGCTATTCAGTTGAGCCCCGCTGGGCGTGGTCCCGCCGCTCCTGCCTACGCAGGCCGCTGCCGGACCGGCAGCTTGGCCGGGTATCCCGCCGGCCAGTTTATCGTACTCGGGCGCGGCCGTGACCCCCGGCAGCGGCCCGGGTCGTGTCCCGCCGCCTGATTCCGTACTCAGGGCAGGGTGATGGTCAGGTGCGCGGTCCTGGCCGGCAGCCCCACGACATCGCGGTATTGCCCCAGGCGCTGATCGGTGTCGCGGCCCAACAGCCCCTGGAAGCCGAGGAAAGCCAGCAGCGCCAGCGCGCCGAACACCGCCACCGGCGCCCACACCGGCACCACCAGCCGCAGCGTGTGCGCGATCCGGTCCGGCGGCAGCCAGTGCGGCGCGAAGGCGGCGCGGCGGCCCTTGAGGTAGGTGATCTCGTCGCCCAGCCGTGCGGTGAGGTAGCCCAGCTTCTCCGGCCCTTCGAGGCGGTACTTGCCCTCGAAGCCGAGCAACAGGCAGTGGTGGTACACCTCCAGCGACGCCAGGCGCGGCGCGCCCTGTGCGCGCAACTGGTCCAGCCGGTCGAAGAAGTGCTCACCGGCCAGGTGCTCGCCGAACAGGCGCAGCTGCAACGGGTTGCGCTCCCAGTCCTCGCGCAGTGGCGACGGTTGTGACAGCAGGCCTTCGTCTACCGCGGCGCAGAACGCGTACTTGGCCGCGTACACATCTTCGGCGCCCACGCCCAGCTTGGTCGCACCGCGCTCGATCCGATCCAGCAACTGCTGCACAGAGGTCGCGAAACGCTCCGCGTCGGCGGGCAGGCGGCCCTGCTTGAGCAGCATCAGCAGATGGAAGCCATCGCCGAACAAATCGACCAGGCTGCGCGCGGGGGTGGACGCGCCCGCGTCACCCGGGGCCTGGGCCAGCGCCGGCGTCAGCGAGGGCATGCCCTGCGGGATGGGGGGGTGGGAATAGGACGTCATGGGGCCACCGCGATGAGTTCAAGCTTGAGGTCGTGCACGCCCGCAGGCACGTAGATGGTCAGTGACTGCGCCTTGAGCATGCGCTCGTACAGCGGGCCGCGCGGCTCCACCGCGAAGTAGTGCATGCCCGGACGTACCGGGATCGCCGCCGGCACCTGCGCGGCGTGCACCAGCTTCACGCCCGGCAGCGCCGAGAGCACGCACTTGTCCACGTCATCTGGGGCGCCGACCTTGAACCGCACCGGCACGGTCTGCACCAACTCGGCTCCCGGCAGGTTGGCGGCGACGCCGAGGTACAGCGCGCAGCCCTCGTCGATGCGCTGCGAGTCCAGGCGCCCCAAGTGGAACGACGGCTTGACCTCGCTCAACGCGATCTGGAAGTAGCGCGCGGAAATCACCGTGTCGATCAGCTCGCGGATGATCGCGAACAGCGGCACGAAGCCCTCCTCCGGGCGGGCGTGGTCGTAGGCCGGCAGGTCGGCCAGTGAGTGGCTGGCGGAAAAGGTCAGCAGCGCGCCGGCCAGTCGCAGCAGCTCCTGGTACAGGCGCTCGGGGTGCAGCCCGGGGTGGCGGAAACAGTGTGACAGCGCGGCGAAGGCGCTGTTGGCGGTATGCAGCAACCAGAACGAGGCGATGTCGCCGGAGCGGAATTCGATCACCGACTGCGACGGTGCGCGGTGGTGGCCGTACAGCGCCTCGGTCTTGGCCTGCAGGCCATCCAGCAGCCGACGCAGGCGCAGTTGCAGTGCTGGTGCGGCCCCGAGGTGCAGCGCGGGGGCCATGAACTCGTCGTCCAGTTCGAAACCGCCGGTGGCGGTGCGGCGTACGCGCGCGATCGGTAGCGCGGTATAGGCATCGCGCGGCTCCTCCTCGGTGAGGATGCGCACGCGCTGGCTGAGGTACGCCAGTTCGGCTTCGCCCGCATCGGTGTACAGGTCGGCGGTGGCGCGGTTGGCTTGTGCGTAACGCGCGGCCGTGGCCGCCTCGGCATCGACGCAATTGCCGCCGTGCTCGCGCAGCAGCGGCAGCGCCGCGTACAGCGTGGTCGACTGCACGCCGGCTGGCAGGCCCGCCAGCGACAGCGGCTGGGGCAACGGCTGCGCGCCGGGCGCGTGGTGGCTCTCGCCGTCGGGGAACAGCAACGACAGCTGCAGCACGCGGAAGGTGCCGCTGGCGATGGCCTGCAGGTCGAACCGCGCTTCGCGCAGGCCCCACGGATAGGGATGCAGCGACGAACCCAGGTCGTGCACGCGCGCCTCGTGGTACGCGTCCTGGCGCTGGAAATGTTGCGGGCGCAGAAACAGTCCTTCGCCCCAGAAAACCTTCGACATCCTGCTCATGGCATCCCTGCGTCGATCGCGTGCGGTGTGCGGGTGGTAGTGCCCCGCGGCATGCATGGCCAACGCGCCACCCGTCGGGTGCGCCGGCCATCCTTTGCTGCGCGGCGAGGTTACTACAAAGCCGGTGGCGTCAGCCGCCGCAGCGCACGCCGGACAGGCTCATCGGGTCGCCCGACATCACCGTCCTCAGCGCGGGGCTGGCGGTGGTGAGCGCACAGGCATGCGCGCCGATGACGATGCCGTGCTGGCGCGCCTTGCGGCCATCGAACACGAAGCGCCACGGGCCATCGCCGGGGTGACGGAACAGCGCCACCACGCCGACCTGGCGCGCGTCGTCGGCCAGGCGCAGAGGCCACTGCTGCTGTTCCCCGGGCAGCAGCACGCGTTCGCTGACGTCGACCAGGTCATCGCCCAGTGCGTCGCGCTCGGCCTGCGCGTCCAGCAGGCGCGCCATCGGCAATTGCTCGAAGCGCTGCGCATCGCGCAACTGGTACACGCGCACCACCAGCGCGACGCCCTTGCGGCCGCGTCCTGCGTTGAGGTTGTTCGCGCCGTGCAGTTCCAGGGCGACGCTGCGTTGCTGGTCCGCGACCGCCTGGGCGTCCTTCAATCCCACGGCAGCGAGGGTGCGATCAACCGACTGGCCGATGCGGCCGCCGCTGGCGCAACCGGCAAGGGTCACCAGCAGGGCGGCGGCCACGCCGTGGCGCAGCGCGCGCGGCAGCGGGACGAGCAATGGCGCGAACGCGCGCGCGGGCCGGCTGGCGGCGGGAGGGCATTCCATGGCGTGAAGCTCCTTGCAGACCTTGGTCCCGGATCGGTGCGCGCGGATGGCGCTGACAACGGTCACGGTTTCGGGTAAGAATATGCCGGTCGCGATGTCAGTTGACGATCGCGGCCGGGGCCACTATACCGGTTCCGGGCGCCCTCGGCGCCACGTTGCACCCAAGGACCAGGCCCGTGCGCGGGCCACACATGGAGAGTGAACCGCATGCGTTGCACACGCTCGGCCGCCATTGCGCGCGCCTTCCTTGCCCCCGTCTTCTGCGCGCTCGTGCTGGTGCTGGCCGTGTCCGGCCCGGCGTCGGCGGCGAAGCCGAAGCAGTACGAAAAACTGTTCAATGCGGCCGAGGCCCACGTCGCGGCCGGCCGCATAGAGCCGGCGCTGATCGCCTTTGCCGACGCCGCCAAGGCCGATCCCACCCGCAAGGAACCGTGGGTGCGATCGGCGCAGTTGCTGTTCGACGGCGGCCGGTATGGCCGGGCCATCGTCGCCGCCGAGGAAGTGCTGCAGCGCGATCCGCAGGACCGCGTGGCCGACAGCGTGCTGACCATCGCCGGCATGCGCCTGGCCGGGCAGTCGTTGCAGCGGCTGCAGGCCAGCGGCGCGCTGTCGGTGTCCGACACCGCGCGCAAGGAGGCCGAGCAACTGGCCGGCGCGGTGCGGCAGACCCTCAGCAAGGCCGGCCCCGCCGCCGGCACCCCACGCGAAGCCCCACGCCGCGCGCCCAAGCCGCGGCGCAGCAAGCCGGTCGCCCGTGCCGCCGCCACGGCAGGCGACCCCGCCGCACCTGCGGCGCCCGCGCGTCCCGCCGAGACCGCGCCGCGTACGCCACCCAAGCCTGCCGGCGGCGGCGCCAACCCGTTTGACGTGCTCGGCCGCTGAGTCGGCGCACGCCCGCATCCGATCGTAGGGAGACGAGTCATGTCCAAGAAGGAAAGTGTCCAGAAGCGCCTGCAGAAGGTGCGCCCGCCGCGCGTGCAGCTCACCTACGACGTGGAGAAGGGTGACGCCATCGAGCAGAAGGAGATTCCGTTCGTGGTCGGCGTGATGGGCGATTTCAGCGGTCAACCCGAGCAGCCACTGGCCAAGGTCAAGGACCGCAAGTTCGTCAACGTCGACCTCGACAACTTCGACGAGGTGATGGCGGGCATGGCGCCGCGCGCGGTGTTCCGCGTGCCCAACCAGTTGTCCGGCACCGGCGGCGAGTTCGCGGTGGAGCTGAAGTTCAACTCCATCGACGACTTCCGGCCCGAGGCCGTGGTCGAACAGGTGGAGCCGTTGCGGCAGTTGCTGGAAGCGCGCTCCAAGCTGGCCGACCTGCGCAACAAGCTGGCCGGCAACGAAAGGCTCGAGGACCTGCTCAGCGACGTGCTCAACAACACCGAGCAGCTCAAGCAGCTCGGCCAGGCGCAGGAGTAAGCCATGAACCGCGAATTGGAAGCCGCGCCGCTGGCCGGCGGCGAAGTCGTCGAACTGGGCCTGCTGGACCAGATCATCGAACAGAGCAAGGTCGCGCGCTCGGACGCCGAGCACCAGCGCGCCCGCGACATCATCGGTGAGCTGGCGCGCGAGGTGATGCAGGGCACCGTGGTGGTGTCCGACAACCTCAACCTGACGCTCGATGCACGCGTCGCCGAACTCGACCGGCTGATCTCCGAGCAGCTCACCGCGATCATGCACGCCCCGGCTTTCCAGCAGTTGGAAGGCACCTGGCGCGGCCTGCACTACCTGTGCGGCCAGACGTCAACCGGCGCCCAGCTCAAGATCAAGGTGTTCAACGCGCCGAAGAAGGACCTGGTCAAGGACTTCAAGTCCGCGATCGATTTCGACCAGAGCGCGCTGTTCAAGAAGGTCTACGAGGAGGAGTTCGGCACCTTCGGCGGCTCGCCGTTCGGCGCGCTGATCGGTGATTACCAGATCGGCCGCCAACCCGAGGACATGTACTTCGTCGAGCAGATGTCGCACGTGGCGGCTGCGGCGCACGCGCCGTTCATCGCCGCCGCCAGCGAGGACATGTTCGGCCTGGAAAGCTTCACCGAACTGGGCAAGCCGCGCGACCTGGCCAAGGTGTTCGACACGGTCGAGTACGCCAAGTGGAAGTCGTTCCGCGACTCCGAGGACAGCCGCTACGTGGGCCTGACCCTCCCGCGCTTCCTCGGCCGCCTGCCGTACAACCCGAAGGACGGCACCACCGTCGAGGGATTCAACTTCGTCGAGGAAGTGGACGGCAACGACCACTCCAAGTACCTGTGGTGCAACACCGCCTACGCCTTCGGGGCGCGCCTGACCTGCGCATTCGAGGACTTTGGCTGGTGCGCGGCCATCCGTGGCGTCGAGGGTGGTGGCCTGGTCGAGGAGTTGCCGACCCACACCTTCCGCACCGACGACGGCGAGGTCGCGCTCAAGTGCCCGACCGAGGTGGCGATCACCGACCGCCGCGAGAAGGAGCTGAGCGACCTGGGTTTCATCCCGCTGGTGCACTGCAAGAACACCGACTACGCCGCGTTCTTCGGCGCCCAGTCGGCGCAGAAGCCGAAGAAGTACAACACCGATGCGGCCAACGCCAACGCCAGCCTGTCGGCGCAGCTGCAGTACATCTTCGCCGTCTCGCGCGTGGCGCATTACCTGAAGGCGATGATGCGCGAGAAGATCGGCAGCTTCGCTTCCGCTGGCAACGTCGAGGAATTCCTCAACCGCTGGATCGCGCAGTACGTGCTGCTGGACGACAACGCCGGCCAGGAAGCCAAGGCGCAGTTCCCGTTGCGCGAGGCGTCGGTGCAGGTGTCCGAGGTGCCGGGCAAGCCCGGCGTGTACCGCGCGGTGGCGTTCCTGCGCCCGCATTTCCAACTCGACGAGTTGTCGGTTTCGTTGCGCCTGGTGGCCGAGCTGCCGACCGGGTCGAAGAAGTAAGGCAACGGATTGCATTGCAGCACGGGGCTTCGCGTCCCGGCGGCACGCGGTCGCGCTGTTCGGCGGTTGCGGGTCAGCTGTAACACCCCGCCGGCGGACGTCGGCGGTTTTCTCACGGAAGAACGGAACAAAGGAAACCAGATCATGCAGCACGCTTTTCTGAGCATCGACACCATCAAGGGCGAATCCAAGGACGCCGACCACAAGGACTGGATCGAGATCGAGTCCTTCACCCAGGACGTCCTGCAGCCGCGCTCGGCCACCGCCTCCACCGCCGGGGGCAGCACCGCCGCGCGCGTGGAAATGAGCCCGCTGGAAGTCACCAAGCGCATCGACCTCGCCAGCACCGCGCTGTTCCAGGCCTGCGCCAACGGCACCACCTTCCCCAAGGCGCAGATCCAGTTCATGCGCGCCGACAAGGACGGCAACGCGATCAACTACTACACCATCGAGCTGCTGAACGTGCTGGTGCACCGCGTCAACACCGCCATGGGCCATGACGGCATGCCGGCCGAGACCGTGCAGTTGAGCTTCGGCGCCATCAAGTGGTCGTACACCCAGCAGAAGCAGGGTGGCGGCGTGGGTGGCAAGACCATCGCGCAGTGGAGCAACACCACCAACAAGCCGACCTACTCGGTCGCCTGATGGTCCGATGCGGTGGCGGCGCTCGCCGCCACCGCACTGGCACCGGAGCCGCCGATGAAGGGATTCGAACCCAGCCTGCTGGAAAAGCTGTTCGACGACGAACCGCGCGTGCGCAGCGGCGCGGGCATGTTCCGCAGCCTGTCGCTGGAGCAGTACAAGGAATCGGTGGCGCGTGACCTGGAAGGCCTGCTCAACAGCCGCGCCGCCTTCGGCGAGGACACGCTGGACGCCTGGCCGCAGTGCCGCCGGTCGCTTATGACCTACGGCCTCCGCGACTTTTCCACCCTCAGCCTGGCCAACGGCCACGACCGTGCGGCGATCTGTCGTGCGCTGGAGCAGGCGATCGCCCGCCATGAACCGCGCCTGCACGGCGTGCGGGTGGCCCTGGAGGGCAATGGCCGCGGCCCGTCCGCGCTGCGGTTCGCCATCCACGCCCTGCTGGACGTGGAGCCGGCGCGTGAGCCGGTCAGTTTCGACGCGTTGCTGCAGCCCACCACCATGCAGTACTCGGTCAGTCGCCTGCGGCGCGCGACGGCGGCCTGATGGAAGACCTGCTGCCTTATTACGAGCGCGAGCTCGGCTGGCTGCGCCGCTATGGCCGCGAATTCGCCGAGCGCTACCCGAAGATTGCCGGGCGCCTGCTGCTCTCCGCCGACGGCAGCCAGGATCCGCATGTCGAGCGCCTGATCGAAGCCTTCGCCCTGCTCAGCGCGCGTACCAGCAAGCGCATCGAGGACGACTACCCGGAGTTCACCGAGGCATTGCTGGAGGTGTTGTACCCGCACTACCTGCGGCCGTTCCCCTCGTGCTCCGTCGCCTGTTTCGACGCCGGACCGGCGGCGGCCAAGCTGACCGCGCCGGTGCTCGTGCCGCGGGACACGCTACTGCACTCGCGCAGCGTGCGCGGGGTCAACTGCCGGTTCCGCAGCACCCAGGACGTGGTGCTGGCCCCGATCCGCGTGGCCGCGGCGCGCTTCAGTGCCGTCGCCGATGCACCGATGGCCGTGAGCCTGCCCACCGGCAGCGGTGGCGCGATCTCCCTGTCGTTCGAACTGCTCGGCGAGCAACCGCACGCGGCGGCGCTGGGGCTGGCGCAGCTGCGGCTGTTCATGGATGGCGAGCCCTCGTTCTCCGCCGCGCTGCGCGACACCTTGGCCCTGGGCGTGCGTGCCGCCTACCTGGAGCCGGGCAACGGCGGTCGCTGGACCGCCCTGCCGGCCAGCCCGCTGCAGCAGGTCGGCTTCGACGCGGACGAGGCATTGATCGACGTACCAGACCGTTCACACCCGGCGTATCGCCTGCTGACCGAACTGTTCGCGTTCCCCGAGAAGTTCGGTTTCTTCGACCTTGACCTGCGGGCACTGGGCGCCACCACCGGCAGCCGCTTCACCGTGCACCTGGTGCTGGACGCAATGCCCGCCGACGCGCCGGTGGCCCGCCAGCTGGAGGCGTTGTCGGTTGAGCACGTGCGGCTGGGCTGCACGCCGGTGGTCAACCTGTTCGCGCAACGAGGCGAGCCGATCCGCGTCACCCATCGCAGCGCGCACTACCCGGTGGTGGCCGACGCGCGCCGCGCATTTGCCTACGAAGTGGTCTCCATCGATTCGGTGCATCGGATCCGGAAGACGCCGCAGGGTGAACAGGTCACCGAGTTCCGGCCGTTCTACGCGCTGCGCCACGGCGAATCGCCAGAGCAGGCGGGGCAGTACTGGGTGGCGCGTCGCGACCCGGACGTAGCCCGGCATAGCCCCGGCTTCGAGACCGAACTGGCCTTCGTCGATCTGGACTTCAACCCGGTGGCGCCGCAGACCGACGTGGTCAGCGTGGAACTGACCTGCAGCAATCGCGATCTGCCCAGCCACCTGGCCTATGGCGTGGCCGGCGGTGATTTGACCATGGACGGGGGCGGCGTGGCCCGCAGCATCGCGCTGCTGCGCAAGCCCAGCCGGCCGCTGCAGTTCGAGCGCGGGCGCGGTGCGCAGTGGCGGCTGATCTCGCATCTGGCGCTGAACCACCTGTCGCTCACCGCCAGCGGCCTGCCGGCGCTGAAGGAAATGCTGCGCCTGTACGACCTGTCACGCAGCAGCGTGTCCACGCGGCAGATCGACGGCCTGCTGGGGCTGGAGCACGTGGCGACCACCGCGTGGCTGCCCGGGCAACACTTCCCGAGCGTGGTGCGCGGAGTGGAGGTACGGCTGACGGTGGATGAGAACGCCTTCGTCGGTACCGGCTTGTGCGCGTTTGCGCGCGTGCTCGAGCGCTTCCTCGGCCTGTATGTGCACGCCAACAGCTTCACCCGGCTGTGCATGCTGTCCAGCCATGACGGCCGGACCCTGTTCCGGGGCGAACCGCGATGCGGCGAATCGATCCTGGTGTAGTCCAGCAGCTGCTGGCACAGCCGCAGCGCTTCGGGTTCTTCCAGGCGATGCGGGTGCTGGAGCGGCTGTTCGTGCGCCAGGGCCTGAAGCCGGCCGAGGCGGTGCCGGCGCGGGTGCGCTTCCGCAACTCGATGTCGCTGGGCTTTCCACCCAGCGAGATCGAGGGGGCGACCGCCTTCGCCAGGGATGGCGTGGCGCTGGACCGCGACGTGGCCGTGGCGCAGGCCGTGACCATGGAGGACGTGGGCGAGGTCCACCTCACGCCGGCGTTCATGGGCCTGCTCGGCGGCCACGGCGTCCTGCCGCTGCACTACACCGAGACGCTGGCCGAACGCGAGACCTTCCAGCGCGACCGCGCGGCGCGCGCCTTCCTCGACATCTTCAGCACGCGCGCCGTGGCCCTGCACTACGCCGGCTGGAAGAAGCACCGGCCCGCGCTGCAATACGAAACGGACAACCGCGAACGCTTCCTGCCGCTGGTGCTGGCGTTGGCGGGGCTGGGCACCCCCGCGCTGCGCCAGCGCCTGTGCGACGGCGACGGCGACGTGTTCGACCAGGCGCTGGCACACCACGCCGGACTGCTGGGCCAGCGCCCGGTGTCGTTGGCCACGCTGCAACGGGTACTGGCCGACTACTTCGCCGTGCCGCTGCGGGTGGAGCCGTTCGTCGGGGCCTGGTATGGGGTGCCGGAGGAACAACGCACGCGCCTGGGCATGGGCAATGCGCGGCTGGGTGCCAGCGCGCTGGCGGGGGGACGGGTGTGGCAGCGCGACCTGCGCGTGCGCCTGTGGCTCGGCCCGCTCGATCGCGGCGATTTCGACGACTTCCTGCCCGGCGGGCCCGCGGCCAAGGCATTGGCGAAGTGGCTGGCGTTGCTGACCGGCAGCACGCTCGAGTACGAGGTGCGGCTGGGGCTCAACGCCAATCACGTGCAGGGCATGGTCATGGCCGCGCCCACGGCCATCGCGCATGGCGACCCCCACCCCGCGCAGAGATCCGCTGCCGCCGATGACCCCTCCCTGGGCCCGCGCGGCGCGGCCGGGCCGCGGCTGGGTTGGGACAGCTACCTGTGCTCGCGGCCGGCGAAGACGCCGCGACACGACACCACCTATTTCATCCAGCCGCTGCACTGACGGCGGCACGCGAAGGAGCGCAACCGTGAGCACCACCCTCAAGACCCTGATCGCCAAACTCAACGACCCGTGCCGCCAGGCGGCCGAGCGTGCCGCCAACCTGTGCCTGGCGCGCGGCCACTACGAAGTCGACCTCGAGCACCTGTTCATCGCATTGCTGGAACAGGCAGGCGGTGACGTGGCGCTGGTCGCGCGCCGCAGCGGCATCGACGCGGATGCCCTGCGCACCGACCTGGAGCGCGAGATCGGGCGCTTCAAAGCCGGCAACGCCCGCACCCCGGTGTTCTCCCCGCACCTGCCCACGCTGTTCGAGCACGCTTGGCTGATCGCCTCGCTGGACACACACACCACCCGCATCCGCAGCGGCCACCTGCTGCTGGCGCTGCTGACCGAGCCTGGCCTGTCACAGCTGGCATACCGCGGCTCGGCGCTGTTTGCGCGGATCAAGCGCGACGAACTCAAGCACGACTTCGCCAAGCTCACCGAAGGCTCGCACGAGGACGCTGCGGTTCGCTTTGCCGATGCCGAGCTGGCGCCCGGCGTCGATACCGGCGCGGAGCGGGTGGCGCACGGCGGGCTGTCGAAGACCCCCGCATTGGACCAGTTCACCACCAACCTCACCCAGCGCGCGCGCGACGGCAAGGTCGACCCGGTGATCGGACGTGACACCGAGATCCGCCAGGCGATCGACATCCTGCTGCGCCGCCGCCAGAACAACCCGATCCTCACCGGCGAGGCCGGTGTCGGCAAGACCGCGGTCGTCGAAGGCCTGGCGCTGCGCATCGCGCAGGGCGACGTGCCCGAGGTGCTGCGCGGGGTGGAGTTGCACACGTTGGACATGGGCCTGTTGCAGGCGGGCGCGAGCGTGAAGGGCGAATTCGAGAACCGGCTGAAGAACGTGATCGACGAAGTGCGCAAGAGCCCGCACCCGATCATCCTGTTCATCGACGAGGCGCACACCATGATTGGCGCGGGTGGCCAGGCGGGGCAGAACGACGCCGCCAACCTGCTCAAGCCGGCCCTGGCGCGTGGTGAACTGCGCACCATCGCCGCGACCACGTGGAGCGAGTACAAGAAGTATTTCGAGAAGGACGCAGCCCTCGCGCGCCGCTTCCAGGTGGTCAAGGTCGAGGAGCCGGGCGAGACCCTGTGTGCGGCGATGCTGCGCGGCATGGTGCCGTTGATGGAGCAGCATTTCGGCATCCGCGTGCTGGACGAAGCGATTACCGAGGCCGTGCGCTTGTCACATCGCTACATCAGCGGCCGCCAACTGCCGGACAAGGCGGTGAGCGTGCTGGACACCGCCTGCGCCAAGGTCGCGCTGGGCCAGAGCGCGACGCCCGCGATCATCGACGATACCCGCAAGCACCTCGACCGCATGGCTGCGGAAGTCGCCGCGCTGCAGCGCGAGACGCTGAGCGGTGCACGCCATGACGAGCGCCTGGGCGAACTGCATGCACAGCAGCAGCAGGCGGAGCGGGTGCTGGCCCACAGCGAGGCGCGGCTGCGCGACGAAAGTGCGCTGGCGCAGAAAATCGCGGCGCTGCGCGTGCAGCTGGAACAGGAGGCGTCGGTCGCCACCGCCCCGGGCGTAACCATGCCGATGGCCAGCGACGAAGCCGATGAAGCAGCGGACGCGCCGGGTACCGACCACCATGCGGCCGACCCGGACGCAGCGGCGCGGGCGGGTACCGGCAGCGCAGAGCAAGTGGGCGGCGGGCCTACCGCCGACGCGCTGGTGGCTCCGCGCCAGGGCCGCAAGGCCAAGTCGGCCACCGCCGTCGCCGCGCCGGCCGTGGAGACCGCGCGCGTGCACCCGGCGCAGGTCGAGCTGGAAACCCTGCTCGCCGAGCTTCGCGCGCTGCAGGGCGAAACGCCCATGGTGCCCCTGCAGGTCGACGGCGCCGTGGTCGCGGAGATCGTCAGCGCATGGACCGGCGTGCCGCTGGGCCGCATGGTCAAGGACGAACTGCGCGTGGTGCGCCAGCTGGCGCCGTTGCTGCGCGAGCGCGTGATCGGTCAGGACCACGCGCTCGAGGCCGTGGCCCAGCGCGTGCGCACCGCCAGCGCCAAGCTGGAGGATCCGAACAAGCCGCGCGGCGTGTTCATGTTCGTCGGCCCATCCGGCGTCGGCAAGACCGAAACCGCGTTGGCCCTGGCGGACATCCTCTACGGCGGCGAGCGCAAGCTCATCACCATCAACATGAGCGAGTACCAGGAAGCGCACAGCGTCTCCGGGCTGAAGGGCTCGCCGCCCGGTTATGTCGGCTACGGCGAGGGCGGCGTGCTGACCGAGGCGGTGCGCCGCAATCCGTACAGCGTGGTGTTGCTGGACGAGGTCGAGAAGGCCCATCCCGACGTGCTGGAGATGTTCTTCCAGGTGTTCGACAAGGGCGAGATGGATGATGCCGAAGGCCGCGCCATCGACTTCCGCAACACCCTGATCATCCTCACCAGCAACGTCGGCTCGGCGCAGATCATGCAGGCCTGCCTCAACAAGCCCGCCGAGGAACTGCCCTACGCGGACGCGCTGGGCGAGGCGCTGCGGCCGGTGCTGATGAAGACCTTCAAGCCGGCATTCCTCGGGCGCATGAAAGTGGTGCCGTACTACCCGATCAGCGACGACGTGCTGGTGCGGATCATCGAGCTCAAGCTCGAGCGCATCCGCCAGCGCATCCGCGCCAACCACAAGGCGGTGTTCGACTGGGACGAGTCGCTGGTCGATGCGGTGCTGGCCCGCTGCACGGAGGTCGATTCCGGCGCGCGTAACGTCGATCACATCCTTACCGGCACGCTGCTGCCTCAGATCGCCGAAGAGGTACTCGCGCGCATGGCCGAGGGCGTGCCGGTGCAGCGCGTGCTGGTCGCGGCCGAGGACAGCGGCGACTTCACCTACGACATCGCCTGAGCGCGATCACCCATCCACGGAAGGGAGACCCACCCATGCATGCCAACCAGCGCGAACAGATCCTGCGCAACTGCAGCGACAAGTGGCGCGGCCAGTACCAACCCGACGGCCAGACGATCCGCGTCTGGCAGAAACTGGGACCCGCCCATGTCGTGGCGTTGCTGGAGCAGGCCGCAATTCCGGCGCGTACCGAGGCCCGCGTGCTGCTGCGGCGCATGGCGATGGGGCCGTGGCGCATCGGTGCGACCGTGCACCGCGGCGGCCACGGCGATGCCGCGCGCGGCGCTGACCCACGCGCGCACATCACGCTGTCGGTGGCGGGCCGGATCCATCGCCTGCGCTGCCTGGAGCGGGGCGGGCTGCACGTGGTGCAGATCACCGCCTGAGCGGCCGCGGCAGGGCGCCGGCCGGTCCGGTCGCGCCCTGCTCAGTCGGTACCGGTATCGGCCTTCCGGCCGCGCATCACCGCACCGGACGCGATGATCCCCACCTCGTACAACAGGCACATCGGGATCGCCAGCATCAGCTGCGACACCACGTCCGGCGGAGTAATGACCGCGGCGATGATGAACACGCCAACGATGGCGTAGCCGCGCGACTCGCGCAGCTGCGCCGGCGTCACCCAGCCCAGCGCGGCGGCGATCACCATCGCCACCGGCAACTCGAAGCTGAAGCCGAAGGCGACGAAGATCACCAGCACGAAGTCGAGGTAGGCGTTGATGTCGGTCATCATCGCCACGCCCTCGGGCGTGATCTTGGCGAGGAAGCCGAACACGGTGGGCAACACCAGGAAGAACGCGAACGCGCAGCCGGCGTAGAACAGGCCCATCGCCGAGACCAGCAGCGGCAGCGCCAGGCGCTTCTCGCGCTGGTACAGGCCCGGGGCGACGAAGGCCCACGCCTGGTACAGCAGCCACGGCATGGTCGCCATCAGCGCGACGAAGAAGGCGAGCTTGAGCGGGGCGAAGAACGGCGAGGCCACCTCCACCGCGATCAACTGGCCGCCGGCCGGCAGCTTGGCCAGCAGCGGCGCGGCGAAGTAGGCGTAGAGCTTGTTGGCGAACGGCAGCAGCGCCAGCAGCACGACGAACAGGCCCGCCACGGCGCGCAGCAGGCGCGAGCGCAGCTCGATCAGGTGGTCGATCAGGCGTGGCTCGGCGGAGAGCTGCGGCGCTTCACTCATCGGGTCGGCTTCCACGCGCTCAGCCCTGTGGGTCGCGGTGCAGCGTGGGGTCGGCCGGCGGCTGCAGGTCCGGCTTGCCGTTGCCGGGGACGTCCTCCTCGGGCCCGCGCTCGGCAGTCCGCTGGCCGGGAAGGCCGGCTTCCACGTCCCGCGCCACGCCGCGCACGTCCTGCTCCACGCTGGCCGTCTGCTCGCGCAGGGCGGCCTCGGCGGCGCGCAGTTGCTCCTGCGCCTGGCGCAGGCTGCGCTTGAGTTCCTCGTCGGCCAGTTCGTTCTCCAGCTCCGCCTTCACCGAGTACCACTGCGCGCGCGCGCGCCGCACCCACAGCCCGGCGAAGCGCGCGGCCTTGGGCAGCCGCTCCGGGCCCAGCACCAGCAGGGCCACGACGGCAATGACGAAGATCTCGGAGAAGCCGATATCGAACATGGCAGTCGGCCCGGGTCAGCGCCCGGGCCGTGCCCGCGCTCAGCGCGGGGTGTGCTCGTCGTCGCGCTGCGGCGCGGCGGTGGTGGTGCTGTCGCCGCCGCGGGTCTGGTCGGGCAGCTGCGCGGGCGGGGTGGTCTTGCCCGCATCGTCGTCCTGGATGCCCTTCTTGAAGCCCTTCACTGCTTCGCCCAGATCCTGACCCACGTTCTTCAGGCGCTTGGTGCCGAACACCAGCACCACGATCACCAGCACGACAAGCCAGTGCCAAAGACTGAAACCGCCCATGGGATTGCTCGATGGAGAAAGGTGGTCAGGATACCGCAGCCGGGTTACAGCCGGCGCGATGACGGGCCGTTCAGTGCGGCAGCGGCTCCACCTTGGCCGGGCTCTGCACGGTCTCGAACGAGCTTGGCTGGGTCTGGCCGGCCGGCTGCAGCGGCTGCGCCTGGCTGCTGGGCGGCGCTTCGCTGGCGCCCACCCGCACCTGGCCGCTGGCGGCCGCCCGACGCGGGGCCGCGCCGGTGCGGTTGGCGCTGGCGTTGGCGCTGGCCTCTTCCAGGCGGTCGCGGAAGTCGACCACGGCGTTGGATGGCGCGCCATGGGCGCGGCCCTCGAAGATCATGCGTGGCGTGGTGTCGCGGCCGTACACGGCCTCGTTGGCCTCGTCGTCGATGCTCAGCACCGCGCCGTCCAGGGCCACACCGGCAAACAGGCCGCGGGCACGCGACCACGACCAGATCTCGGCCTTGAGCTGGCCGTCGGTCGCGGTGGCGGCGTTGCGGCCGACCGGACCAGCGGCCACGCCGGCATCGGCGCCGAGGGTGATCTTGCCGTTGACGATCGAATCCAGGCCGCGGTCGCTGCGGAACACCAGCACCACGTCGGCCGATTGCACACCGGCCTGGAAACCGATGCTGCCGCCGGTCAGCTTCACGAAGCTGGGGTTTGACCAGGTGCCGTCGGGGTTCTTCACCGACAACAGGCCGTGGCCGCGGCGCGCGCCGACCATCAGGCCGATCTTGACCGTGTCCGGCACCACGACGATCGCGCGGGCATCATCCAGCAGCCGGTCGGGGATGGCCGATTCCGGGATCGACTGGATGTCCGCCAACACGCGGATCGCGTTGCGGGCGCGATCGTCCTCGCGGGGACCGGCGACTGCGCTGGTGGCAAGGCCGAGGGCGAGGGCAAGGACGGCAACGCGCGGCAGTCGGGACATGGAGGACTCCAGTGAACGGGGGATGTGGCGTTATACGGTGTTTGGGACCGTGCCGACGTGGCGTGGTTCCCAACATGCGGTTCAGGCTAGTGACGCGCGGATGAATCGCGATGGAATCGGGGCGGCCCGGTATCATCGCGACCGATGACGACCCACGATCCCTCTGCCGACACCACGCTGTTCCTGGTCAACCTGGGCACGCCGGATGAGCCCACCGCGCCGGCGGTGTCGCGCTTCCTGCGTGAGTTCCTGCTCGACCCGCGGGTGGTGGCGATTCCGCGCCTGCTGTGGCAACCGCTGCTGCAGTGGGTGATCCTGCCCCGGCGCTCGCCGGTGGTGGCCGCAAAGTACGCACAGGTGTGGCTGCCTGGCGAGGACGGCGGCTCGCCGCTGACCACCTACACGCGGCGGCTGGCGCGTGGCGTGCAGGCGCGACTGCCTGGGGTGAAGGTGCGCGAGGCGATGCGCTATGGCAATCCCTCCCTGCTCGCGGCGCTGGAGGCGGAGCGCGCGCTCGGCACGCGCCGGGTGCTGGTGCTGCCGATGTACCCGCAGTACTCGACCACGACCACGCTGTCGGTGGAGGACGCGGTCGCCAGGGTGCCGGGGCTGGCGGTGCGCACCGTGCGCGACTACCACCTCGACCCGCACTGGGTGGCCGCGGTCGCGGCGTCGGTGCGCGCGCACCGGGCTTCCCATGGTGCCGGCGAGCACCTGGTGTTCTCGTTCCATGGCCTGCCGCAGCGGCTGGTCAACCAGGGCGACCCCTACGCCCAGCAGTGCGAGGCCGGCGCGCGCGCGATCGCCGCGGCGCTGGGGCTGGCCGACGATGCGTGGACGCTGAGTTATCAATCGCGCTTCGGCAAGGAGAAGTGGCTCGAGCCGGCGACCGACAAGGCGCTGAAGGCCCTGACCGATCGGGGCGTGCGCACCATCGACGTGATCGCCCCGGGCTTCTCGGTCGATTGCCTGGAGACGCTGGAGGAAGTGGCGATCGGCTTGGCCGAACAGGTGGCCCACGCGGGCGGCACGTTGCGCTACATCTCCTGCCTCAACGATTCACCCGCGCACGCGGACGTGGTCGCCGCCATCGCCCAGCGCGAACTGGCCGCGTGGGCGTGAGCGAAGCAGTGCTGCGCGAGTTTGCGGTCGATACCGTCTTTGGCCGCCTGTGTGGCCTGCGCCGCGAGATCCCGGGCGGCCCGCGCGTGCTTGCGCTGCACGGTTGGCTGGATAACGCTGCCAGCTTCGTGCCGCTGGCAACGCACCTGCCGGGCCTGGACCTGGCCGCGCTGGACATGCCCGGCCACGGTGCCAGTGCGCACCTGCCGCCCGCCGCGGACTACCTCAGCGTGGCTTTCGCCCGATCGGTACTGGCCACCGCGGATGCACTCGGCTGGGAGCGCTTCAGCCTGCTCGCGCACTCGCTGGGCGCGGCCGTCGCCAGTGTGGTCGCCGCCGCGGCGCCCGACCGCGTCGAACGGTTCGTCGCCATCGAGGCGCTGGGCGCGCTGTCGGAAGCGGAGAGCCGGACCGGCCAGCGCCTGCGCGATGCCTTTGCCGCCATGGCCACGCCCCGACGCGGCCTGCGCGTGTTCGACGACATCGCCACGGCGGTGCGCGCACGCATGCAGGTCAATGGACTCAGCGAGCCGGTCGCGCGGCTGCTGGTGGATCGTGGCATCGCGCCCATCGAAGGCGGCTTCATCTGGCGCAGCGACCCGCGCCTGACCCAGCCGACGGCGGTGCGCATCAGCGAGGCGCAGGTGCGCGACCTGGTGCGGCACATCGAGTGCCCGACGCGGGTGATCTACGCCGACCCGCCGCAGTCGTACTTTCCCGATGACGTGCGCCGCACGCGGGCCGCGCTGCTGCCGCGCGGCGAGCTGGTGGTGATGCCCGGCACCCACCACCTGCACATGGAAGACCCGGCGGGCGTGGCGGCGGCGATCGGCGACTTCTTCCGTCGCTAGGCCCCGATCAGCGCCCGCAGCGTCGCTTTCAGCCGCCGGCCCTCGGCATTGAAGTAGCGGCGCTCGTCGCGCCATGCCGGGAAGCGCGCCTCGACCTCGCGCCAGAACGCGCGTGAGTGGTCGTGGTGGATCAGGTGGCACAGCTCGTGCACCAGCACGTATTCGAAGGCGGATGGACGGGCGAGCACCAGCGACAGGTCAAGCGTCACCGAGCCGTCCGGCGCCAGCGAGCCCCACTGCGAGGACATGACCTTGAAACGCACCTGGCGCGGCGCCCGCGGCAGACTGGCCAGGTAGCGCGGCAGCCAGCGCCCGACATCGGTGCGGCCCTGGGCCTCGTAGAAGTCGCGCGCGGCGCGCTGGATGGCGGCGTCACGCGCCTGCAGCGGCAACGAGAACACCAGTGCGTCCGCGTCATCCGCGGCTTGCAGCCGCGTGGTGCGTCCCGCCTCCCAGCGCAGCGGCACGCTGCGGCCGCGCAATGGCAACTGCGTTGTCTGGCCGCGGATCAGCCCGCTGCCGGCATCACTGGCGAAGCGCTGCAATTGCGCCGCCAGCCACGCGGCGTGCTCGGCGACGAAGCGCTCACCGGTGGCGGCGCTGCTGCGCGGCGGCAGGGTCAGGCGCGCGCCTCGTTCATCGACCGATAGTTTGAGCCGCCGTGCGCGCGGATCGCGGACGCGAGTGACCTCGATGACGCTGCCGTCGGGCAGTGCCAGTTCGAACGCATCGCGCTCGATCGCGCGCGGCGACGGCGCCAGCAGGCGGAACAGGGAAGTCATGCGCGGGCCGCGGGGATGGCTTGCACCGATTGTACGGCGGCATCGTGACGCACGCGCTTCTGCTCAGGCCGCCTCGGTCTTGCTCAGCTTCAGCGCGCCTTCCAGCACCGTGAACAGGCGGCGCACTTCGGCCGACATCAGGATGAAGCGCGCGTCGAGTTCGGCGCGCATGTCATCGCGCTCGGTGCTTTCGAGTTCGTCGACAGCGCCCTCGAGCAACTTGAACTTGCGCACGACCAGGTCCTCGCCGAGCACGAAGGAAACGTGGTCATCCAGCGTCAGCGCCAGACGCGTGACCTGCTTGCCGGATTCCAGGTGCTTGGCGATCTCGTCGCTCTGCAGCTCCATGCGCTGCACCTTCACCACCGCGCCCTGGTCGATGGGGTCGCGCAGCTCGCACTCGTCGCCCAGCGACAGGCCCTCGGGCATCGGGTCGCCGGCCACCCAGCCGGTCAGCACCGAGCGCGGTGCGACTTCGGCATTGAGCGGCAGCGCCGGGAAGCTGCCCAGCGCGCGGCGGATCTCACTGACCACGTTCTCGCCGCTCTTGCGGCTGCTGGTGTCGACCACGACGATGCCGTGGCCCAGGTCGAGCAGCGCGTCGGTGCGGGTGGGCTTCACGAACGCGCGCGGCAGCAGGTCGGTGACCAGCTCGTCCTTCAGCCGCTTGCGGGTGCGGCCGCCCGGCTTGCGCCCTTCCTTCTGCTCGATCTCCGCCAGCTTCTTCTGCAGCATGTCGTTGACCACCGCGCCGGGCAGGATCTTGTCCTCACCGCCCACGGCCAGCCAGATCGCATCGCCCTGGCGGTGCGACAGCACTTCGGCGTCGCGGCCGAACGGGCTGATGAAGCCGCGGCTGGACAGTTCCATCGGGCCCACCGGCTTGAGCTGGCACTCGTCCAGGCCGGTATCGAGGTCATCGAGCTTGGTGGTGGTCGGGAAGCGGAACAGCGTCAGGTTGCGGAAGAACATCAGGAGCCTTGGGTTGATTCGTTGGGTTCGCCGGCCAGCCATGCGTGCGCGTCGGCCTTGGCGCCGTGCGCGCCCAGCGACAGGAAGTCGAACAGGTTGGGGTCGCTCAACTGCGAGGGTCGGATGTCGCCCAGCGCGCGCGCGATGGTTTCGATGCGGCCCGGCGTCTCCTTCTCCCACGCGTCCATCATCCGCTTCACCTGCTTGCGCTGCAGGTTCTCCTGCGAGCCGCACAGGTTGCACGGGATGATCGGGAACTGCTTCGCATCGGCGTACGCGACGATGTCGTCCTCGCGCACGTAGGCCAGCGGGCGGATCACCACGTGCTTGCCGTTGTCGCTGAGCAGCTTGGGCGGCATGCCCGACAGCTTGGCGTGGAAGAACAGGTTGAGGAAGAACGTGGCCACCAGGTCGTCGCGGTGGTGGCCCAGCGCGATCTTGGTGATGCCGTTTTCCTCGGCCCAGGTGTACAGCGCGCCGCGGCGCAGGCGCGAGCACAGCGAGCACATGGTCTTGCCTTCCGGCACCACGCGGCTGACTACCGAGTAGGTGTCCTGCTCGATGATGTGGAACGGCACGCCAATGGACGTGAGGTAGTCGGGCAGCACGTGCTCGGGGAAGTCCGGCTGCTTCTGGTCGAGGTTGACCGCGATGATCTCGAAGCGCACGGGCGCCTTGGCCTGCAACTGCAGCAGGATGTCGAGCATGGTGTAGCTGTCCTTGCCGCCGGACAGGCAGACCATCACCTTGTCGCCGTCCTCGATCATGCCGAAATCGGCGATGGCGCGGCCGACCTGGTGGCGCAGGCGCTTGGCCAGCTTGTTGGCTTCGTGCGCGGCGCGGCGCGCGCGCGGCACGAAGGGCGCCGGCTCGGCCAGCGCGAGGGCGTCGGCGCCGGACGTGGCCGCCGGGGCGGAAGCAGGATGCAGGGGCAGGACGGTGCTCATGGACCGGCCATTCTACCGGCTGGGTCCGCCGCGGCGCTTGAACGGGCCGCCCGTGCGGCGCCAAGGATGGCTGTTGGCAGATGACTCGGCTCTGCCATACTCCGACTGTGCGGCCGGTCACGGTCCCACAGGGGAAGTCCCGGGCCGCACCGGTCCGGGCAACGAACGCAAGACCAACGCGCGGTAATCGGGGAACAGGGATGAAGCATCGATTCGGCCGCGCGTGCGTGCGCGGGATGGGTTTGGCAGTCGTATTGGCTTGGGCGGGTCTGACCGGGGTCGCGATGGCCCAGGTCCGCGCGGATGGCGCCATGCTGGATGGCGGTGGCGGCGTCGTCCCGTTGGCTGCTGGTGGCATGAACACCTGTGCCGTCCGCGACGACGGCGCGTTGGCCTGTTGGGGCCTGGATTACATGGGGCAGAGCACGCCGCCCACCGGCACGTTCATCGCGGTGGCAGCGGGCATGCGCCACGCGTGCGCGATCCAGAGCAACGGGCGACCTGTGTGCTGGGGTGAACCCGGCAGTGCCCAGGTCACCGTCCCCGAATGGGGGGAATTCACCGCGATCACCGTCGGTGACCATCACACCTGCGCGCTTCGTGCCTGGGGCGCAGCGGAATGCTGGGGCGAAGACCTGTACGGCGAGACCTTCGTGCCGGCGGGGCAGTTCATCGCGCTCAGCGCCGGCGACAGCTTCACGTGCGGTCTGCGTCCGGATGGCAGCGCGGAATGCTGGGGCAGTGCCGCTTACGGCAGCACGACCGTAGCGGCAGGTCGCTTCATCGCACTCAGCAGCGCGGGTGCCCGCACCTGCGCGCTGGCCGCCGACGGGCAGGTCGCGTGTTGGGGGGGCTATTCCGAGGGACTCCCGGCTCCGGAAGGTCGCTTCGTCCAGATCAGCCTGGGAAATGACCATGAAGGATGCGGCCTGCGCGCCGACCGCAGCGTCGCTTGCTGGGGTAGCGACCCGCTGACGCAGGTGCCCCCGCCTCCGGGACCGTACTCGCATGACCCGTTCCTGATGGTCAGCGCCGGTCTCATGCACGCCTGTGGCATCCGCACCAGCGGGGAACTGGTGTGCTGGGGTGGCAACCAGGAAGGCCAGGCCACCGCGCCGGCCGGTCGCTTCGGCTTTGGCCAGATCGGGGCAGGCGTGACGCATACCTGCCAGCTGCGATCCGACGGGCAAGCGGACTGCTGGGGCACTGATGCTGGAACGCTGATCCCCGAAACCCCCGTGCCGGGTGGCGCCATCGACGCTGGCGACGGCTTTTCCTGCGCCGAGACACCGGACGCGCGGCTGGCGTGCGCGGGCCGCAACGACTACGGGCAGAGCCAGGCGCCGTCCACGCTGCTGCGGCAATGGTCGCTCGGCCACCAGCATGGCTGCGGGATCGACGCGGCCACGGGTGGCGTCCAGTGCTGGGGTTGGGATGCATTCGGGCAGATCGCAGCGCCCGCAGGTGCCTTCCGCAACGTCAGCGCGGGCTTCGTCCACAGTTGCGGCGCGCGCGACGACGGCACCGGTGCGTGCTGGGGCCATGACGCGCAGCAGCAGGGACAGGTGCCGGCGCTGGAGGCAGGCTTGGGCTACCTGACGGTGCAGGCCGGCGACTTCGAAGGCTGTGGCCTGACCAGCAACAACTTCATCTCATGCTGGGGCGATGGCTATTTCGGCCAATTGATCTACCCGCCGACAGGCTACTTCCGCGCGATGGCCACGGGCGGTTCGCACGGGTGTGCGATCCGGACCAACGGTCGGCTTGCGTGCTGGGGAGCGGACTGGAGTGGCCAACGGCAGGCGCCGGAGGGCGAATTCGTGAGCCTCAGCGCCGGGGTGAACCACACCTGTGCGATCCGGGCGGACGGCGTGCGCACTTGCTGGGGCGACGACAGCAGTGGACAGGCCCCGCAGCCGATCGTGTTGCCCGAGTCCGACACGCTGGTCGTCGCGCTGGGTGAACCCTTCACCTTGCGGTTGATCCTGGCGGGGTCGGGCTATGTGTCAGAGGGGATCGTCGCAACGCTGACCGCCGGCATGCTGCCGCCGGGCATCGCGCTGGGGCCGGATGGCGCGTTCAGTGGTGCTGCCGCGCAGGCGGGAACGTATGCCTTTTCCGCGCAGCTGCGTGACGCCAACGGCTTTGTGGCCAGCAAGGACTACCAGCTGGTGGTCGATGTCACGGCGCCGACGGTAACCCCGATTCTCAACGGGCCGCTGGGCCAGGCGGGCTGGTATGTGGGTGATGTGGCCCTGAACTGGTCGGTGCACGACGACGAGTCCTACTTCTGGGCGACTGAAGGCTGCGATACCCCGCTGGTGCGTGCCGACACCGCCGGCGCGGAGTTCGTTTGCACGGTACAAAGCGTCGGCGGCAGCGCCACGGCGCGAGTCACCATCAAGCGGGATGCCACCGCGCCCGAGACCACGTTGACGACGACGCCCGGGGCCGCCACCAACACCGCAAGCGCGAGCTTCGGCTTTGTCGGGGCCGACGCGACCTCCGGTGTTGCCGGCTACGAATGCCGCGTCGATGGCGCGGCGTTCGCTCCGTGTGCTTCCATCCATGCGGTGACGGTGACGGTGACGGCAGGCCTGCACACCTTCGACGTGCGCGCCGTGGATGCGGCCGGCCACCGCGATGCCACACCCGCCACATACGTTTGGCGAGTCGACACCACGCCGCCCGTGGTCACCGCCGACGTACAGGGCCCGCTGGGCAACAACGGCTGGTACACGGGTGATGTGCACATCAGCTGGACGGTGACCGATCCGGAAACCGCGGTGAGTACGACGACTGGCTGCAACACGGTCACCCAGACCAGCGATACCGTGGGCGCCGGGTTCACCTGCACCGCCATCAGTGGCGGCGGCACCACGGTGCGCACCGTGACCATCAAGCGAGACAGCGTGGCGCCCACGGCCATGTTGCAGACCTCACCGGCCCCCAGCGGGGGTTACTGGTACAACACCGCGGTCACCGTCAGCTTTGCCTGCCAGGACGCCACGTCCGGCGTGGCGTCGTGCCCGGCGGCGCAGGTGCTCAATGGCGAGGGCACCTGCGGTTCGGCGTCGAAGCCCGTGGTGGATGCGGCCGGCAACAGCGCGATGAGCGCCATCACCTACGTGTGGATTGATCGCACACCGCCGGCGCTGTCGCCGCAGGTCGGCAATGGCGTCGTGCTGCTCAACGCGGCGGCGACCGCCAGCGCGGGTGCCAGCGATGCGTTGTCTGGCCTTGCAAGCCAGGGCTGCGCGGTGCCGTCCACCGCATCCGTGGGAACGCGGACCGTGGCGTGTTCGGCACGCGACGTCGCCAGCAATGAAGCCACGGCATCCGCCAGTTACCGCGTGGTGTACCCGTGGCAGGGTTTCACTGGAGCGGTCGCCAACCCGAACACGCTGAACGTGTTCAAGGCGGGACGTGCGATACCGTTCCAGTGGCGCCTGCTGGATGCCAACGGCCAGCCGGTGGGCAACCTCGGGAGTGCCAGCATCAGTTCGGTGGGCATCACGTGTCCGGGGGGTGCGGCCTTGAACCGGATTTCCACCTACGGCGGCAGCAGCACGCAGTTGCGCAACTTGGGCAACGGCTACTACGCCCTGGACTGGCCGGCCGCGAGCGGCTACCGCGGCACCTGCCGGCGTTTGGATCTAAGTCTGGGCGACGGCGAAGTGCATTCCGCGCTGTTCCAGTTCAACTGAGTGTGATCCGGGGCGGCGCGCCGCTCCGGACGTCATGACGTGGTCGCCCGCGGGCGGTAAGCTCAGCACATGCACGAGAGCGACGATCCAGCCGCCATCACCCGCCAGTTGGCCGAACTGCGGTTGGAGCACCGCGACCTGGATGCGGCCATCGGTCGCTTGCAGGCCGACATCGCCGCCGACGAGCTGTCGGTCAAGCGGCTGAAGAAGCGCAAGCTGTGGCTCAAGGACTGCATTTCCCGGCTGGAGTCGTCGCTGATCCCCGACGAGCCGGCGTAACGATGGCGCCCCGCTGCGTTTCGGGCATCGCCTGAAAGCGATAAGCGCGCACTTGCGATAACGGCCCGGAGATCCGGGCCGTTGTCCTGTCTACAGGGGCAGTGCGGCTGCCGGTTATAGATAGAGGCCGATGACCTGCAGCGTCCAGTTGGTGTCCTTGTCCGCCGCGCGAGTCTTCAGTACCGCCAATTGCTCGTCCAGATAGGCCTTGGCCTCAGCCGTGCCCAGGTCACCAATGGCCTTGAGCGCCATCGCGCGGTCCTGCCACATGCCCTCGCCGGTGTGGATCGACTTCAGCAGGTCCAAGTGGTCGGTCGCGCCCAGCGTGCCCAGCGAAGAGATCGCGGCCAGGCGGACGTATTCATCCGGGTCGCGGGCCAATTTCGCCATGGTCGGGATCGCCTTGGGGTTGTTGGTGAAACCCAGGGCGTAGACGTCCAGGTAGCTGTTGTCGTTGCGCGAGCCAATCCTTGCCGCCAGGCGGTCGACTTCGGCATCGCTGCTGCGGGCGGCGTACAGGCGGCCGGAAATCTTTGCCGCCAGTTCCTTGACGGCCAGCGACAGCGGTTCGTTGAAGGTGGGCTCGACCACTTCCTCGAAGCTCCACTGCGGAACCTTGCCGCGCTTGATGAAAACGCCCACGCGCTGCTTGCCGGCAGCCGTCTCCAGATCGCCGCCGAGGAAGGTGAAGGTGACGAACGGGCTGAAGCCGCTGGCACGGTGGTTGAGAATCCGGAACGATTTCAGGTCCAGACGCGGGAAGCCCGCGCCGCTGGTAGTGACTTCGGCCGGTGCTCCGCGCGAGGCCAGTTCGGCTTGCAGGTTGCGCGCCAGGTAGCCCGTCGGATCCACCGGCGTGCCGTCCACGGTGAGCGCGGCGGGCAGGATGCCGCTGGAGAACACACGTTCGCTGCCGGCGCGATTGTCCACCACGGTCAGCGTCGTGGCCGGTGCCGGCGCGGTGAACGCCAGGCCCGACGGTGCGGGATTACGGACGGCGTACGAGGCCGGCGCGCAGGCGGTGACGAAGGTAAGCGTTGCCGTGCACGCCATGGCGCGCACGAGAGTACGGAATTGCATTGGACATCCCCTGGTGACTGAGTGGAACTTCCCCATCGGCGGCGGGCATGGGTCCGGCCGCCCCAGCGGGAGTATATGGGGGGCTGCCGCTAAACTCCTTGTCCCGACCTCTCGTTCGGCATCCGCCCGTCTGGCCGCGGCCGGCTTACCCGTCGCGGCGGTCCGGTCAGGCCTCTGGGCTCGGTGCGGCCTTTGTAGCCGCCTCCGGACTCACCTTCTCGATCGTGTGCCGCAGCTCGCGGCCCAGGATTACCTTGGCGTCCTTGGCCCAGGTGTCCAGGCGCTCGTCGAAGGTCAGCTTGCCGTTGCTGTCCACCCACACCAGTTTCAGTTCGCGTAGTTTCTGGATGAAGCCGCGGAACAGGGTCTTGTCGAAGAACTCCGGCGCGGCCGGCGCGTACAGCAGCGAGAGGCGCTGTGCCGCCTGCTGGCACAGGCTTTCCAGCTCGCCGGCGCTGAGCGTGCCCGGTCCGTTCTTTGCAAGCACCGAGATGGTGATGTAGTAGCGCTCGAACGCCTGCTGCAGCGAGTGGCCGATGGCGCGCAGGCGGAAGACCTCGTCGCTCTGTCCGGCGTAGCGGCTGAGGATGCCGCCGTCGTCGTCGCTGACGCGCTCCAGCAGGCCTTCGTGGATGAAGGCATCCACGGTGCGGTGCAGGCGCTGCGCGAACTCATCCTCGGTCCACGGCAGGAACAGCTCGCCCTGCAGGAATGGATAGACGCTGCGGCCCAGCCGCTCGACCGTGCGCAGGCTCATGCGCCGGTTGTTCTGGAAGCAGCAGGCGATCCACGACGCGGCGGTGAACAGGTGCAGCACGTTGTTGCGGAAGTAGCTCAGCAGCACCGCGTTGTCGCCGCCCACGCTCAGCACGTCGCCCAGCGGATGGGGGGTGCGCGTCAGCACGCTGATCTCTTCGCCGTGGGCGATGATTTCGGACGGGGTGTGCGGGGTGACGGTTACCCGGTCGGAATAGGGCAACTCATCCAGCAGGTGCTGTGACAGCGCGATCTGCGCCAGCAGGTCCGCTTCGCCCATGGCGTGCTTGGGCGTGGACAACAATGCCAGCGCCAGCAGGTTGATCGGGTTGACGTCGGCGGCGCGGTTGACGTTGACCTGGATGCGCTGGCCCAGCGCGACGACCGTGTCGGCCAGCCATGCCGGCTTCTCGTCCTCGGGTACCGGCCTGCCGTCCCAGTCAGGCGCGTGTTCGGCCAGTACCTCGCTCAAATGGATCGGCTCGCCGAAGTTGACCACCACCTGGCCGTAGTTGCTGCGCAGCACCTTGGGGATGCCCATCAGCAGCTGCCAGATCGACTCCTTCTCCTTGGGCTTGCCGGAGAGCTCGTCGAGGTAGCTGTTGCCTTCCATCAGCTTCTCGTAACCGACATACACCGGCTGGAACATCACCGGACGCGTCGGCTGGCGCAGGTAGGCGCGCACGGTCATCGCCAGCGTGCCGCCCTTTGGCGGCAGCAGCCGTCCGGTGCGCGAGCGCCCGCCTTCGATGAAGTACTCGATGGAGTAGCCGCCGGACACCAGTTGCGCCATGTATTCGGAGAATACCGCCGAGTACAGCGCACTGCCGCGGATGCTGCGGCGGATGAAGAACGCACCGCCCTTGCGCAGGATGGTGCCGACCACCGGCAGGTTGAGGTTCACGCCGGCCACGATGTGCGGCGGCACGATGCCCTTGGTGTACAGCAGGTAGCTCAGCAGTAGGTAATCCATGTGGCTGCGGTGGCAGGGCACGTAGATCACTTCGTGCCCGGGTGCGGCCTGCTTGAGCTTGTCCAGGTGGTGCACCAGCACGCCGCGGTAGATGCGGTTCCACACCGGCGCGAGGATGAAGCTGGCCGAACGCACCACCGGGTGCGAATAGTCGGCGGCGATCTCGTAGGCGTAGGCGTGGGCCTTCTTCCACGCATCGCCGAGCGAACTCTTGTCGCGGCGGGCCTGGTCGGCGATGGCGTCCTTGACCGTTTCGGCGGCGAGGACCGCGTCGACCAGCAGGCGGCGGGTGGACAGGTCGGGGCCGATGACCGCGGCGCGGATTCGGCGGAAGTGCGCGCGCAGCACGCGCGACAGCTTGCGCACGGTGCGTTCCGCCGGCAGGCCTTCGTCCACCTGCTGGCGCAGGCTGACCGGCGGCGAAAAGCGCACCAGGGTACTGCGGCCGTTGAGGGCGATCGCCATCAGTCGGCGGAAGCGGCCGACCAGGGTCCAGTTCTCGGAGAACAGCACCGAGAACCAGCCACTCTGTTTATCCGGGGCGCGGCCGACAAAGATCGACACTGGCACCAGTTGCACATCCAGGCCGGGATCGGCGCGGTGCGCCTCGATCAGGCGCGACAGCGAGGCCGAGCGGGTCTTGCCCGACGGCGGACCGGACGGGGCCAGCGCGCTGGCGTTGCGTCGCGACAGGGCCACGTAGGCGCGCTTGCGCCCAAGCGGGTCGCCGGGCAGCGGCTGCATGGGCGAGGGCAGGCCGTACTCGCGGCAGGCGCGCTCAAGGATCAGCGCGTTGGACAGACCGTAGTCTTCCAGCACGTAGCAGACGGGCCCGCCCGTCCACTCGCGGGCGTAGTCGCCGGGCGACTCGGGCTCCACGGTCACCGCGATCCACGGCTCCAGCAGGCGGCCCAGCAGGCGGGTCCACCACGGGCGGCGGGCCGCTGCCGGCGGGCGGCGTCCCGGGGCGGGAGGCAGCGGCTCTGGTGAGGATGGGCCTTCCGCAGGGGTGGACGCGGACGCGGGAAACGGCAGGGGGGTCTGGTTCTGCATTGGGCCCATTATGCCGGGATGCCGGCGACGGGCGGTTAGCGGGGGGCTGACGGGCCCGCCCCAACGGGATCAGGGGACGCGGCGGATCGCGGCGCCTGCGCCTGGCCCGAACCACCGGCCGAAGCCGGATGCGGCGTGGTTCCCGCGGCCGCTTCGGCCTCCGCGTGGCGCAGCAGGTCGGTCAGGTACCACTGGCCGTCGCGTCGCTCGGCGCGGACGTAGGCGTCGATCGATCGCCCGGCCAGGGAGTAGCGCACCCGCAGGCGGGCGGTGTCCCCGGTCTGCTCGGCGACGGTGGCGTCGACGCTGTCCAGGGCGGCGTCCAGGTCCAGGTCGTAGCTGCGCAGCACGTCCTTGGCGGTCCGGAAGAACGGCCCGAGCCGGCCCAGCGCCTTGTCCATGCCCGCCTGGGCAAACGCATCCGGCCCGGCGAGCCCGGTGCCGCGCGCGGCGCCGATCAGGCGGGGCAGGGCGGCATTGGCGCGCTTGCCGTCGTCCAGTGGCGCGTGCTGGCCCCACTGGGTGAAGGCCGCGATCATCTGCATGTAGTGGTCGCGCTCCTCCTCGCTGTACTCCTCGGCGCTGGCCACGTACTGGCCGGCGAACATGCCCAGGGTCGAGGAGGCCGACCGCAACTCCCGCCCGGCACCAGAGAACTGCTGCTTGAAGGTGGTGGTGAGCTGGCGTTGGGCGCCCGGCGCGGCCAGCGCGGTGATCATCGGCGCGATGCGGTCTTCCAGCGGCAGTTCGGTCAGCGGCCAGATCGTGCGGCCGTCGCGCCAGGCGGTTTCGAGGCGGGCATGCAGCGCAGGCGGCACGGCGTGGCGGGCGTAACCCGCCAGGTCGCTGCGACGCAGGTCCTGCATCAATCGGGTCAGCGCGTCAGCCGGGCCCGGCGGCGTGGGCGGGGTCGGGGGCGGCGTCGGCGCACGATCGCACCCGGCCAGCAGCAGGGCCAGGGTGAGCATCGTCAGCAGGCGTCGTAACAGGATCATGGCGGGCGGCTTCCCCAAGTCGCCCGTCCATCTTGGCGGCGGTGGCATGGCGGGACAAGCCAAGCCAGTTCCGGATTGGACGTTCGGCGGGCAAGAAAAAGGAGGCCAGAGGCCTCCCATAAGCCCGGTCGGAGCCGGAGGACATCGAGTTGTGGCGCAGTTCCGGGCAACCCCGGACGGTGCCCAGCGTACCTGCGCCACCAAGTTAATGCAACACATGATGTTGTGATGCTTAACTAACTGATTTGTATGTTGTTCTTACTGCGCGACGTTCAATGCGTCGAACTTGGCCTCGCGCCGGGCCTCGCGTGGCTGGCGCCAGTCATTGTTGAACACCGCCGGCTCCCAGGAACCATAACTCGGGTTGGGCAACATCCACCAGCGTTCGCCGAACCAGGCCTGGTGCTGGGCGTACAGCGCGTCCCGCGCTTCCGGCGTGTTCGCGACGATCTGGACGAAGTCACCCAACTGGTCGCCGAACTGCATCAACACCCGATAGTTCCGCCCGGCGAGCTGGCGGCGGCAGTTCTTCTCGCTGCCTTCCTGCTCGCAGCCGTCGACCACCGTGCCCAGCCCGAGGAACACGCCATCGTTGGCCACCGGCATGCCGATGGCCTTGAGGTTGGCGATGGTCGCGTCCCTCAGGTGCACGGCGCGATTGGACAGGTAGAGCAGGGTGACGCCCCGGGCATGGGCGGCCCGGGCGAACTCGACCACGCCCGGCACCGCGGCGGCCTTCTGCTCGCGCACCCAGGCGTCCCAGGTGGCCTCGTTGTACTCGCTGCCGTCGCGCACCAGCCGCGCCTGGTAGGGGGAGTTGTCGAGCACGGTCTCGTCCAGGTCCATCACCACTGCCGGCTTCAGTCCCCTGGCGGCATTGGCGCGTTCCTCGGGGACCAGCGCATCCCAGCCCGGGGTCGTGAGCGCGCGGTCGAGGTTGGCGGCAGCGGCGCGGTAGGTCTGCGTGCTGGCGGCGCGATACTCGGCGGCGCGCTGCATCCACAGCACGGCGTTGAGGTTGTCGTTGGCGGCGACAGTCTCGGCCGCCGGCGTGGCGGACGGCGCGGCCGGGTCGGCCTGGTCCGGTCCGGCAACGCGGGCGCCGGTGTGCTGGCAGGCGGCCAGCGTCAGGCTGCAGGACAGGGCGATGAGGAAAGGAGCGCGACGGTGCATGGCGATCCGCGAGTGGAAGGGATCGGCGAGTGTAGCCCAGCCTCATGACGGCGCCGTTCCGAAGTGGCGCCCCACCACGTGGCAGCGACTCGTGGGCCCTGGCCGATGCCGTGCGGCGCCGACCGCGTGGTCCTAGCCTCCCGCCGCCTCGTACAACTCGAGGGGCAGGCCGTCGGGATCGGCCAGGAACGCGAAGCGGCGCCCGGTGAATTCATCCACGCGTATCGGCTCCACGACCACGCCCAAGGTCTGCATGTGCGCGGCGGCCGCAGCGACGTCATCAACTTCAAAGGCGATATGGCGCAGACCGCAAGCTTCAGGATACGAGGGGCGTGGCGGCGGCGACGGGAAGGAAAACAGCTCCAGTTGCCCGCCATCCGGCAGGGCCAGGTCGAGCTTCCATGAGTCGCGGGCCTCGCGGTACGCCTCGGCCAGAACCGGCAAGCCCAGTACCCGGGTATAGAAGGCCTTGGACCGGGCGTAGTCGGAGCAGATGATCGCGACGTGGTGGATGCGGCGCAGACCCATGGCCATGCTCAACTCTCCAGCAAGGCGCGGATCGCGTCGAACCCGGCCTTCGCGCGTTCCTTCTTGTGCTCGGCGTCGAGCGCGGGGTCGGCGCCGTCCCGCTGGAGTTCTTCGGCAGGCAGTTCGTCCAGGAAGCGGCTGGGCTTGAGGCGGATCTTCTCGCCCCAGCGCTGTGTCTCCCTGGAGTGCGACAGCCACAACCGCTCCTTCGCGCGGGTGATGCCCACGTACAGCAGGCGCCGCTCTTCGTCGATGCGGCCCTCGTCGAGGCTGGCGTCGTGCGGCAGGTTGCCGTCCTCCACGCCGACGATGAACACGTAGCGGAACTCCAGGCCCTTGGAGCCGTGCATCGACATCAGCCGCACCTGGTTGCCGGCGTCGCCCTTGTCGGCGTGCGACAGCAGGGCCAGTTGCGCGGCGAGCTCGCCGGGGCCGGCACCCTTGCCGCCATCGAACCAATCGGCGAGTTCCTCAAGGTTGGCCTTGCGCCGCTGGAAGCCGGCCTCGTCCTTGCTTTGCTCGCGCATGGCGTTGAGCAGGCCGCTGCGCTGCGCCAGCTCGCGCACCAGTTCGGCGGGAGTGAGTCGCTGCGCGTCGCGGCGCAGCGCCTTGACGATGGTGCTGAAGCCGTCGACGGCATTGGCCGCGCGCGGTGCCAGTTGCTTGAGCACGCCGATCTGCTCGGCGGCGCGCGCCATCGGCATGCCGCCGTGCTGCGCCAGTTCGGCCAGCTTGGCCAGCGTCGTGGCGCCGACCTCGCGCTTGGGCGAAGTCACCGCGCGCAGGAACGCGGCGTCATCGTCGGGGTTGGCGATCAGGCGCAGCCACGCCAGCGCGTCCTTGACTTCGCCACGCTCCAGGAAGGCGGTGCCGCCGGTGAGGTGGTAGGGCACGCGCAGCAGCTGCAGCGCCTTCTCCAGGGCGCGGCTCTGGTGGTTGCCGCGGAACAGGATGCAGAAGTCGCTCCATGGCGCCTGCTTGGCGCTGGCGACGAAGGCGATTTCGGCGGCGACCTTTTCCGCTTCGTGCGCGCTGTCGCGGCATTCCCAGATGCGGATGCGCTCGCCGTCGGCCTGGTCGGACCACAGCGTCTTGGGGTGTTCGTGCGGGTTGTTGGCGATCAGCGCGTTGGCACTGCGCAGCACGCGGTTGGAGCAGCGGTAGTTCTGCTCCAGCTTGATGATTTCGAGTGCGGGGTAGTCGACGCCCAGCGACAGCAGGTTGTCGGGGTTGGCGCCACGCCAGGCGTAGATCGACTGGTCGTCGTCGCCCACGCAGGTGAACAGGCCCTTGGGACCGGCGATGGCCTTGAGCAGACGGTACTGCGCGTCATTGGTGTCCTGGCATTCGTCCACCAGCAGGTAGCCGATTCGCTCGCGCCAGGCCAGGCGCAGGGGTTCGTGCTCCTCGAGTAGCTGCACCGGCAGGCGGATGAGGTCGTCGAAGTCGACCGCGTTGAAGGTGGAGAGCCGCGCCTGGTAGCGCGCGTACACCAGCGACGCCTCGGTCTCGCGCGTGCTGCGTGCGGCCTCCAGCGCCTGCTCGGGCGACAAGCCGGCGTTCTTGGCCCGCGAGATCAGGTTGCGGGTGTCGTCGACCACGTCGGGCTTGCTGCCCGTCGGCAGCAGGTCCTTGATCTGGGCGGCACTGTCGTCGCTGTCGAACACGCTGAAACCGCGGCGCAGGCCGGCGTGCGCGTGTTCGATCTGCAGCAGCTTCAAGCCCAGCGCGTGGAAGGTGCAGATGGTCAGACCCTCGGCCGCATCGCCCTTGATCCGCTTGGCCACGCGCTCGCGCATTTCCTTCGCCGACTTGTTGGTGAAGGTGATGGCGGCGATGCGCTTGGCCGGCATGCGCCCGGACGCGATCAGGTGCGCGATCTTCTCGACGATGACGCGGGTCTTGCCGCTGCCCGCGCCGGCGAGCACGAGCAGGGGGCCGTCGGTGTGCAGGACGGCGGCGCGTTGGGGGGGGTTAAGACCGTGCATGGAGACTTCGAAGGCCGGCGGGCCGGCATGGCCCATCAGTTTACCCGTCTCTCTCGCTGCCGACGGGTACGCTAATGTCGACCCCTGAACAGGAACGCATGGAATGCCCGTCTATCGCCCCCTTCTCCTCGCCTTGTGCATCGGCCTGCCAATGACGGCGGCCGCCAAGGAGCGGCCCGCACCCCCGCCGGACCCGATGAGCGCGCCCGAGTTGCTTCGGGCCGGATTCATGGAGGGCCACCAGGACATGAAATACCGCCTGCTCGGGCAGCGCGCGTACCGGGAAAGGCGCTTCGACGATGCCATGCGCCTGTTCCGGCGCGCGGCCTACTACGCTGACAAGCCCGCCCAGGGAATGGTCGCGGAGATGTATTGGAACGGCGACGGCGTTGCCCAGGATCGGGCGTTGGCGTACGTCTGGATGGACCTGGCCGCCGAGCGCGGATATCAGGGCTTCGCCGGGTTGCGGGAGCGGTATTGGGCGGACTTGCAACCCGCCGAACGCGAGCGTGCGCTGGCAGAAGGCGAAGCGATCTATGCCCGCTATGGCGACGCGGCCGCGCGCCCGCGTGCCGATTTCCAGTTGCGCCTGGCGCGGCGCAGCGTCACCGGCAGTCGCACCGGTATGGCCGGGGCGCTGCAGATCGTGATTCCCACTCCGACGGGTGTGGAAACCATCGACGCCAGCAAGTTCTACGACGAGCGCTACTGGGATCCGGACAAATACTGGGCGTGGCAGGACCAGGTGTGGATGAAGCCGCGAATCGGCAGGGTCAACGTGGGTGAGGCCGAAGTGGTGCGCGACGGCCCTTCCGCGTCGCGCATCCCCGTCACCACCCCCGAGCTGGATGCCCCGCCGCCCGAGGTGCCGCCGGAGCCGTGAGCACACGTCGCAGGACGCTAAACTGGCGCCATGGCCAAGCTCTACTTCTACCACTCGGCGATGAACGCCGGTAAGACCACGACGCTGCTGCAGTCGGCATACAACTACCGCGAGCGCGGCATGCGCGCGGTCATCCTCACGCCCAAGCTCGACCACCGTGGCGGCAGCGGCACGGTGGCCTCGCGCATCGGCCTGCAGTCGGATGGCATTGCCTTCGACCGCGACGCCGACCTGCTGGCCGTGGTGCGCGCGGACATCGCCACGCACGGCACGCTGCACTGCGTGCTGGTGGACGAGGCGCAGTTCCTGTCCAAGGCGCAGGTATGGCAGCTGAGCGAGGTGGTTGATGCTTTGCGCATTCCGGTGCTGTGCTACGGGCTGCGCACCGACTTCCGCGGCGAACTGTTCGAGGGCAGCCAGTACCTGCTGGCGTGGGCCGACGAAATCACCGAGATCAAGACCATCTGCCACAGCGGCAAGAAGGCGACGATGACCGTGCGCGTCGACGAGCACGGCCGGGCGGTGCAGGACGGGCCGCAGGTGGAGATCGGCGGCAACGAGCGCTACGTGTCGGTATCGCGCGCGGAGTTCAAGAAGGTGATGCGTGGCGAAGGGCTGATCGAGCCGCTGCAGCCTCCGTTATTGTGAGTGGCCGCCAGGGTTCGCCGCGCTGGGCTTTGAATTGCCTTCGCGCAAGGCCGCGTGATAATACTGCTGGCGCGATCAATCGGAATCGGATACGGACATGGACCGGCGTCTTCGAGCACTCTTTTTGGCGTTCTTGTGGGTCTTCGGCGTTTCGTCGGCTAAAGCCTCACCGCATGAAACTCCCAAGCTCACTGAGGCCTCCCTCGGCACGCTCAACGACATGATCGCAAAGGCCAAGGGCAGGCCCAACGAGGAGTATCGCCTGCACGGCCTTATTGCTTATGCCCAGCGTGACTACACGCAAGCGGTGCAGCACTTTGAGCGGGCAGCGTATTTTGCCGACAAGTACTCGCAGCACTACCTCAGCCTGATGCATTGGCATGGCATCGGAACGCCGATGGATCATGTGATTGGCTATGCGTGGGCTGATCTCGCTGCCGAACGTGGCAGCACCAAGCTGCTGCTGCTACGCGAAAAGATGTGGCAGGAGCTATCGCCGGACGAGCAATCCGACATTGGTGCCCGTGGCACTGAACTGTACGCCCGCTACGGCGACAGCGTCGCAAAGCAACGCACAGAGAACAGGATGCGCCGCTTTCGCAACAACGTAACGGGCAGTCGGGTCGGCTGGGTTGGCCAGGTCGAAGTTGCTGGCAGGCCTTCAGGCGGCTCTTTCGGGATCTGCGGTGGGGTTGATTCCAGTGGCAGCGCCAACGTTCTGACTGCTTCAGCGGCGGATCTCTATGGGAGCGATTTGGACCTCTACTGGCAACAGCAAGATATGCTGATCCAAATGGGTTCGGTGGAAATCGGACCGGTGGAGCCGATACGGTCCCCGTAGGTCCGAACAAGCGCGCGGACGGCCGGCCTTCATCCGCTAGGTAGGCCTTCTGGCCAACGTTAGGCGGGTCAGGGCGGGCGGCGGCACCCGGCTTCGATCGCATCCACCTCCCGCGTCAGCGCGCCACCCTCCGGCTGCCACTGAGCCAGGGGCGCCCGCAGGGCCGCGAGTGCCGCAATGACGTCGGCGGAGGGCGTGGGCTGACAGGCGACCTCGGCGAGGTAGGCACCTGCGCGCACACTGGCCAGCACCGCGTCGGGCGCGGTGCCCTGCGGTCGGGCGAGCGCCTCCAGTTCACGCCGCGCGTCCGGGTCCGCACCGTGCGCGCGCAGTCGGGCCGATGCCGCCGCTGCCCTTCGCGCATCGGGGTGGCGTTCACCCAGCGCGCGGCGGAGCACCCGCGCGGCGTCACGCAAGGTTGCCTGCGCGGCCGCCATGTCGCCTAGCGCCTGCTCGGCCAGTCCCAGCTCCAGCAAGGCCTCGCCGGTGGCCTGGTGGCCGTCGCCTTCGAGTTGCTGGCGCCGGCGGGCCGCTTCCCGCAGCAACGGCAGGGCCTCGGCTGCGCCCCCGGACTGGCGCAACAGGCTGCCTTGGACGAGCAGCACTTCGGTATGCAGCGCCGGGTCGCCCGTGCTGCGCGCGGCCGCGGCGGCCTGCTGCAGGGAGACCAGGGCGCTGGCCGCATCGCCGAGCTCCCACTCCGCCTCCCCGCGCAGCACCATGCTGCGGATCGTGTCCGGGTGATGCGGACCCAGTCGCCCGGTCAGCTGGCGGGTGACGATATCGAGCGACTCCCGGGCCTGTCGGAAATGGCCGCGACCCATCTGCAGGGCCGCCAGTTGCTGGTGCGCGGCGATGCTGGTCGGGTGTTCCTCGCCATTGACTTCGATGCTGATCGCCAGGGCCGCGGCGACCTCCCGCTCGGCGGCCGCGATGTTGCCCGCCGCACTGTGCAGGCTGCCCAGGCTCCGGCCGATTTCCACCAGCAGCGGGTGGCGCGGCCCGGCGTCATTGCGCAACTGCTCTCGGGCGGTCTCCAACTGCCGCAACGCGGTGTGGGTGTTGCCCTCGTCCGCGTGCACGTTGGCCAAGTCCATCAGGTTGGCGACCACGCCCACGCGGTCGCCGGCACCCTCGCGGCGCAGGTCCAGCGCACGTTCGAACAACTGCCGCGCGCTCTGTCGCTCGCCGTTGGCGCGGCGGCAGCGGCCCAGCTGCGAATAGAACTCCGCCACCTGCGGCGGTAGCTGCGCCTGCAGCCTTCGCGCCCCGGCCAATGCCGGCTGCATCAGGTCGATGCACGCGCGCGGTTCGTCCATCAGCCGCAGCACGCGGCCGCGCTGGGTGATGGATTCGAGACGCAGGCTGTCGGGGATATCCCAGCCAGCGTCGAGGATCGTCGTCTGCCGGTCGAGCAGGGCGCGTGCTTCGGCGTAGTCGCCCAAGCCGATTCGCAGCCGGGCGACCAGGCCGATCAGTTCCGCGCGGGCGCGCGGCTGGCGTGCCAACTCGCGCTGGCCGCGCTCCAGCGAGGCATCCAGCAACCCGCGCAGGTCCAGTGGCTGTCCGTCGCGGCTGACGCTGGCGTTCTCGAACACGCCGAGCATGAAGTCCTGGATGGCCTGCGCGCGGCTGGCCTCACGCACGGCCTCGCGCGCCTGCCAGGCCACCAGTCCGAGTGCCGTGATAAGCACCACCGTCACCAGCGAGCCGCTGGCCAGTGCCCAGCGGTGCCGGCGCAGGTACTTGCGTACCCGGTAGGCGACGCTGTCCGGCCGGGCCAGCACCGGCCGGCCCATCTCGTGGCGACGCAGGTCCTGCGCCAGCGCCTCAACCGACGCGTAGCGCTGCTCGGGCTGCTTGGCCAGCGCCTTCAGCACGATGTTGTCGAGGTCACCGGCGAGCAGCCTGGCCTGGCGTCGCAGGCCATGGGCGTCGGCGGGATGGCGTTCCGCGGCGCGCTGCAGCGTGTGCGACGGCCGCAGCGGATCCGCGCTGAGGATGGCCTCCTCCCACGCCGCATCGCTCTTGCGCGTGGGCCGGTAGGGCTTGCTGTCGGTGAGCAGCTCGTACAGCACCACGCCCAGCGAGTACACGTCGGTCATGGTGCTGACCGGCTCGCCGCGTACCTGCTCGGGCGCGGCGTAGTGCAGGGTGAAGGCGCGCGCGCCGGTGCGGGTGCGTTCCAGCACCGGCGCCTCCCGGTCCAGCAGCTTGGCGATGCCGAAATCGAGGAGGCGCACGTCGCCGGCCGGGGTGACGAGGATGTTGGATGGCTTGAGGTCGCGGTGGACGATCAGGTTGGCGTGGGCGTGGCTGACCGCGTCGCAGATCTGGTGGAACATCTGCAGCCGCAGCTCCAGCGGCGTGTGGTGGTCACGGCACCAGTCGGTGATGGGCACGCCATCCACGTACTCCAGCGCCAGGTAGGGCAGGTTGTCCTGGCTGACGCCGGCGTCGAGCAGCCGTGCGATGTGCGGGTGGGTGAGGCGGGCGAGGATCTCGCGCTCGCGGGTGAAGCGTACGCGCAGGTTGGTGTCGGCCAGTCCCGGCCGCAACAGCTTCAGCGCGACGCGGCGCTGGTACAGGCCATCGGCGCGCCCGGCGAGCCAGACCTCGCCCATGCCGCCTTCGCCCAGCAGGCGCTCCAGGCGGTAGGGGCCGATCACCGCGCCCGGAGTGGGCCCGGTGGGAATGCTGATGGCCGGTTCGGCGAGGAAGTCGGCGTGCGACTCGTCCAGTCCGATCAGCGTGTCGAGTTCCTCGGCCAGCGCGGCGTCCTCGTTGCGCATCGCGTCCAGCCGCTGCGCGCGGGCATCGGGCTCAAGCTCCAGCAGCGCGTCGAGCAGCGGTGACAGCCGTTGCCAGCGCTCGGGGTCCATCGGGCCGCCCCGTCAGGTCTCGCGCAGGGACGCGAGCAGGAACATCCGGGCCTTCTGCCAGTCGCGGCGGATGCTGCGCTCGGAGCGCTGCAGCAGGGCGGCGATCTCCAGCTCGGACAGGCCGCCGAAGTAGCGCAGCTCCACCACGTGCGCCAGGCGCGGGTCGACCGCGGCCAGACGGTTCAGCGCGGTGTCCAGCCCGAGTGTCTCCTCGTCCAGGCGCAAGCCGCCGGAGATGTCATCGGGCAGGTCGGTGACCCGGTGCAGGTCGCCGCCGCGCTTCTGCGCCAGGCGCTGCCGGGCGTAGTCCACCACCACGCTGCGCATGGCGGACGCCGCGTAGGCGAAGAAGTGGCCGCGGTCATCGAACTGCGCCTCGCGGCGGCCGATGAGCTTGAGGTAGGCCTCGTGCACCAGCGCCGTGGCGTCGAGCGTGTGGCCATGCTGGCCGGCGAGTTGGCGCCGGGCCATGGTGTGGAGTTCCTGGTAGAGCGTGGCGAGCACGCGATCGAGCGCGCCGCGGTCTCCATCGCGCGCTGCATCCAGCAACACCGTGATTTCGGCGGTATCGGACATCCCATCCTCCCCCGAGGCTTGTGAGACGAGACTATAGCGCTTGGAGTGGCGGTGTCACGCATTCGCGATGACGTCAAGGGTTGGCATTGAAATTGCGTAAGTACCCGCGAGCGCGCGTTGTGGCGTGAGCGGTGGAGGTGCCGCCCCCAGCGCGACCTGGCGCAGCCGCCTCAGCGCTGGCAGTGTCCACACCACACACTGGCCCGCTGGCCAATGCTGGCCTGCTTCAGCGGGCGACCGCAGCGCGGGCATGGCTCGCCCCCGCGCCCGTAGGCCGACAGCTCCTGCTCGAAATAGCCCGGTGCGCCATCGGGACTGATGAAGTCACGCAGGGTGGTGCCACCGCGGGTGATGGCGTTGGCCAGGATGGCCTTCACCGCGTCGGCCAGTGCCGCGTAGCGCTCGCGCGAGACCTTCCCCGCCTCGCGCAGCGGCGAGATCCCGGCGGCAAACAGCGCCTCGGCGGCGTAGATGTTGCCCACGCCCACCACCACCTTCTGGTCCATCAGGAAGGTCTTCACCGGCGCGGCGCGCTTGCGGCTGCGGGCGAACAGGTGGTCGCCGTCGAAGGCGTCCGAGAGTGGCTCGGGGCCCAGCGCGCGCAGCAACTCATGGGTCTCGCCGGCCGGTTGCCACAGCAGGCAGCCAAAGCGGCGCGGGTCGTTGAAGCGCAGCACCAGGCCGGAGTCGAGCGCCAGGTCGACGTGGTCGTGGGCGCGCAGCGGGGTGTCGGCGGGCAGCACGCGCAGGCTGCCGGACATGCCAAGGTGCAACAGCGCGCTGCCAGCGGCGGTGTCCAGCAGCAGGTATTTGGCGCGTCGGCGGACCTGCTCGATGCGCTGTCCCGGCAGCACTTCGACGATGTCGTATGGAATCGGCCAGCGCAGGTCGGGGCGGCGCAGCACCACGCCGGTCACGCGGCGGCCTTGCAGGTGGGGCGCCAGTCCACGGCGCGTGGTTTCGACTTCGGGCAGTTCGGGCATGGCCGCAGCTTAACCGCTGCGCCCAGTGCCTGGCCGGCATGCACGGCGACGACACGGGCGTCCGTTGCCGCCATTCATGCGGCTGCAGGGCACGCGATGGCATGATCGGGGCCCGATTCGACCTCCCGAGCGCCTGATGCCGGCTGTCACTTCCGCACTGCCTGCCTGCGTGACCCCGCGTCGCGGTCGGACTGCCGCGCGTGGTGCCGCCGTGTTGGCCTGCGTGCTGTCGACGTCTTGGTTCGGCCTTGCCCTGGCCCAGGTCAACGCTACCCAGGAATATCTCGCGCGGATGGACACGGACGGCAGCGGCCGGGTGTCGCTGGACGAATACCAGGCATGGATGGGCTACGCCTTCGCGCAGATGGACCGCAACGGCGACGATCGCCTGACGCCGGACGAACTTCCGGGTGGACGTGGCCGCGAGATCAGCCTGGTCGAACACCGTCAGCGCCTTGCCGACGCCTTCCAGCGCCAGGACACCAACCGCGACGGCGTGCTGGATGCGCGCGAGCTGGCGGCACCGCCGCAGTAGATTCCCCGCGCCTGCCGCCGTCGGTTGCCGTTGCCGGAAAGAACAACGCCGGCACGAGGCCGGCGTCGTCCTTGCTGCATACGACGGGGGTAATCAGTCGCGGATATCCACGTCCTTGGTCTCGCGCAGGAACAGCGAGCCGATCACGAAGGTCATCACCGCGATCACGATCGGGTACCACAGGCCGTAGTAGATGTTGCCGGTGGCCGCCACCAGGGCGAAGGCGATGGTTGGCAGGAAGCCGCCGAACCAGCCGTTGCCGATGTGGTACGGCAGCGACATCGAGGTGTAGCGGATGCGGGTCGGGAACAGCTCGACCAGCCACGCCGCGATCGGGCCATAGACCATGGTCACGTAGATCACCAGGATCGTCAGGATCAGCAGCACCATCGGCTTGTTGATCCGCGCCGGGTCGGCCTTCTCCGGGTAGCCCGCCTGGGTCAGCACCGGCTTGAGCTCGCCGAGGAACTTGTCGGCCGCCGCCTTCGCCGCGGGCTTGTCCAGGCCAGCACCTTCGTAGCTGGGCGTTTCAACCGTACCCACCTGCACCCGCGCGATGCTCCCGGCGGGTGCCGGTTCCACCGTGTACGGCACGCCCGCCTTGGCCAGCGCCGAGGTCGCGATGTCGCAGGAGCTGTTGAACACCTTCTTGCCGATCGGGTCGAACTGGAACGAGCAGGTGGCGGGGTCGGCGATGACCTTGGCCGGGGCACTGATGCTGGCTTCCTCGATGGCCGGGTTGGCGTAGTGGGTCAGGGCCTTGAACAGCGGGAAGTAGGTCAGCGCGGCAATCAGGCAGCCCGCCATGACGATTTTCTTGCGGCCGATCTTGTCCGACAGCCAACCGAAGAACACGAAGAACGGCGTGCCGATGATCAGTGCGCCACCGATCAGCAACCAGGTGGTGGTGCTGTCGACCTTCAGCGACTGGCTGAGGAAGTACATGGCGTAGAACTGGCCCGCGTACCACACCACGGCCTGGCCGGCCGTCGCGCCGAGCAGGGCCAGCAGGACGATGCGGCCGTTCTTGGAGAAGAAGCTCTCGGTCAGCGGCGCCTTCGACAGCTTGCCCTCGTCCTTCATCTGCTGGAACAGCGGCGACTCGGACAACTGCATGCGGATCCACACCGACACGCCGAGCAGCACGATCGACACCAGGAACGGGATGCGCCAGCCCCAGGCCTCGAACGCTTCCACGCCGACCGACTCACGCACACCGAGAATGATGATCAGCGAGAGCAGCAGGCCGATGGTCGCGGTGGTCTGGATGAAGCTGGTGTACAGACCGCGCTTGCCATCGGGCGCATGTTCGGCGACGTAGGTGGCCGCGCCTCCGTACTCGCCGCCCAGGGCCAGGCCTTGCAACAGCCGGAGCACGATGAGGATCACCGGCGCCGTCATGCCGATGCTGGCGTAGTTGGGCAGCACGCCCACCAGGAACGTGGAAATGCCCATGATCACGATGGTGACCAGGAACGTGTACTTGCGCCCGATCATGTCGCCCAGCCGGCCGAACACCAGCGCGCCGAACGGACGCACCGCGAAACCGGCGGCGAAGGCCAGCAGCGCGAAGATGAAGCCGGTGGTCTCGTTGACGCCGCTGAAGAACTGCTTGGCGATGATCGCCGCGAGCGATCCGTACAGGTAGAAGTCGTACCACTCGAACACAGTGCCGAGGCTGGAGGCGAAGATGACCTTCCGATGGTCCTTGGTCAGTGTGCCCGAAGCGGGCGGGCTTGCTGCGGAAATGCTGGACATGGATGGCCTCGCTTAGAAGCTGTACTTGACGGTGGTTTGGATCCGCTTGAGGTCGCCCTCGCGCTCATCCTCGAGTTCCCGCTTTCCGTAGCCGATCTCCGCGCCCACATCCAGCTTGGGCAACGGCGAATAGATCAGGTTGGCGTGGATTGACTGCGAGCGCTCGGTCAGCGCGTAGCTGGCCAGGCCCCAGCCCGGCAGGCTCTTGTCGTTGTCGAACATGGACGCGGAGTACATCAGGTTGCCGCGCAGCTTGGGGCTGAACGCGTGGCGCCAGGCGATGAAGCCACCATATCCATCCAGCGCCTGCAGTTCGCCATTGCCGTCGAGCACCACGTCGCTGCCCAGGCCGAAGGCCATGTAGCGGCCGATGCCGCTGCCGGCATTGGCCATGTAGCGGATGTCGTCGCTGGCACCCAGGTTGAACTTGCCGGAGACGCTGACCGCCGCGCCGGAGTCGGTCTCATCCAGGTACTTGAACTGGCGCAACATGCCGGCGACCGAGAAATGGCCCCAGCCGCCCTTCATCACGTAGCGCGCAGTGAGGTCGGGGACGGCATTCTCGTCGGAGGTGAGCTGCGTCGCCGGCGAGGCAAGGCTGCGGACCGTGGTCTCCGGGTTCTCCAGCGCCACCGAGAATGGGCCCTTGGTGTAGCGCACCTGTGCCTGGCGCACGAAGGTGGTGCCGTCGGTGACGCCGACGAAGTCCACCGCGTCGGGCAGCGCGGCGACGTCCTGGAAGTTGGACCAGGTCTGGCCGGCCAGCCAGTTGTTCCAGCTGACGTAGGCATGGCGCAGCGAGACGGCGTAGGTATTGGTGGAGACCTCGTTGCCGACCAGCGCGTTGCTGCCGCCGCCGAAGAAGTCCATCTCCACCATGGCCTTGAGCTTGTCCCCGCCTTCGGTGGTGTGGTCGGCGCTCAGCCAGAAGCGCGAGAACTGGGCGTGGAAATCGGCGTACGGATCGCTCTCGGGCTCGGCGCCCGTAGCGGCTACCGGAATCGTGCCGGGCACGTAGAACAGCCGTCCCGAGCTGCCGTCGGCGATCCGACCATCGCTGGTGTCGGTGACCATGGCATCGAGCTTGATGAAACCGCCATAGGAGAACGTACTGCCCGGGTTACCCGCCGTCAGGATCGGCGTGCTCTGGATTGTGGGCTTGGCGGCGGCGGGTGCCGGCGTGGCCTGCGCGGTTTTGACTTCGGTGATCTGGGTCTGCTGTTGCTGCTGCTGCGACACCAGCTGCTGCACCATCTTCTCCAGCTCGGCCACGCGGGCTTCGAGTGCTTGTTCCTTCGCGGACTGCGCGAAGGCCAGGCCCGGCAAACCCAGCGCGACCACCAGTGCGGCGGCGAGCGCGCGCTTGCGGGGCGTCGCCGGCAGGCCGTGCGAACTACTGCGATTGGACATATTCCCTCCCAAGGACAGCCGTGCGATCTGCACGGTCGCGGCCAGCCTGCGTGGCTATCGCGCTGCACAACCATTCGCCATTGGTCTAGGAAACCCGGTTGAATGCGCGTCTTTAAGACCATGGTCTAAACGCGCGGATTCCCTGTTGCGGGTGGCGCTTGCGGCACACTTGGGGCTCGGGCGCCGTGATTGCGGTGCCGTTCGAAAGCCCCAGTGCCACCTTCAACGGAGTGCGCCATGAACCAGTCCGCCAACGTCTATCCGGTCAAGCCCGAGTTCGCCGCGAAGTCGCGCATCACGCGCGAGCGCTACGAGCAGGACTACGCCGAATCGGTGGCTCAGCCCGAAGCGTTCTGGGGCCGCGTGGGCCAGCGTCTGGACTGGATGCGGGCGCCCACCAAGATCAAGGACGTCAGCTACGACCTCAATCATTTCCGCATCCACTGGTATGCCGATGGCGAGCTCAATGCCAGCGTCAACTGCCTGGACCGCCACCTCGCCACGCGCGGCGACAAGACCGCGCTGATCTTCGAGCCCGACTCGCCGGACCAGCCCGCGCAACGCATCACCTACCGCGACCTGCACGCGCGCGTGTGCAGGCTGGCTAACGCGCTGCGCGGCCTGGGCGTGGTCAAGGGCGACCGCGTCACCATCTACCTGCCAATGATCCCCGAAGCGGTGGTGGCGATGCTCGCGTGCGCGCGCATCGGCGCCATCCACTCGGTGGTCTTTGGCGGTTTCGCCGCCAACTCGATCGCCGATCGCGTGGCCGACTGCGGCAGCAAGCTGGTCATTACCGCAGACGAAGGCCTGCGCGGTGGCAAGAAGGTGCCACTCAAGGCCAACGTCGACGCCGCGCTGAAGATGCCCGGCACCAACAGCGTGGAGACGGTGCTGGTGGTGCGCCACACCGGCGGCGCGGTGGACATGCAGATGCCGCGCGACCGCTGGTACGACGCGGTGGTCGACAGCCAACCGGCCGAGTGCGTGCCCGAGCGCATGAACGCCGAGGACCCGCTCTTCATCCTCTACACCTCCGGCAGCACCGGCAAGCCCAAGGGCGTGCTGCACACCACCGGCGGCTACCTGGTGTACGCGGCGTACACCCACGAAGCGGTGTTCGACCTGCAGGAGGACGACGTCTACTGGTGCACCGCCGACGTCGGCTGGGTCACCGGCCACAGCTACATCGTGTACGGGCCGCTGGCCAACGGCGCCACCTCGCTGGTGTTCGAGGGCGTGCCCAACTACCCCGACTACTCGCGCTTCTGGCAGGTGATCGACAAGCACCAGGTCACCATCTTCTACACCGCGCCCACCGCCATCCGCGCGCTGATGCGCGAGGGCGAGGAGCCGGTGCAGAAGACCTCGCGCAAGTCCCTGCGCCTGCTGGGCAGCGTCGGCGAGCCGATCAACCCCGAAGCCTGGCGCTGGTACTACGAGGTGGTGGGCGAAGGCCGCTGCCCCATCGTCGACACCTGGTGGCAGACCGAAACCGGCGGCATCCTGATCAGCCCGCTGGCGGGCGCGATCGACCTCAAGCCCGGTTCGGCCACCAAACCGTTCTTCGGCGTGGTGCCGGCGCTGGTCGACGCCAGCGGCCAGGTGCTGGAAGGCGAGGCCGAAGGCAACCTGGTGCTGCTCGACTCGTGGCCGGGCCAGATGCGCACCGTGTACGGCGACCACCAGCGCTTCATCGACACCTACTTCCGCACCTATCCCGGCACCTACTTCACCGGCGATGGCTGCCGCCGCGACGCCGACGGCTACTACTGGATCACTGGCCGCGTGGACGACGTGATCAACGTCAGCGGCCACCGCATCGGCACCGCCGAGGTGGAGAGCGCGCTGGTCAGCCACCCCAAGGTCGCCGAGGCCGCGGTGGTCGGCTTCCCGCACGACCTCAAGGGCCAGGGCATCTACGCCTACGTCACCCTCAACGCCGGCGAAGCCGCCAGCGAGGCGCTGCACAAGGAACTGATCGCCCACGTGCGCAAGGAGATCGGCCCCATCGCCACGCCCGACCACCTGCAGTGGGCGCCGGGCCTCCCGAAGACGCGCTCGGGCAAGATCATGCGCCGCATCCTGCGCAAGATCGCCGAGAACGCGCCGGACCAGCTGGGCGACACCAGCACCCTGGCCGACCCTTCGGTGGTGGACTCGCTCGTGAAGGAACGCCGGGTGCCGTAACGTATGACCATGGCTACCCTGCTCATTGCCGACGACCACCCCCTGTTCCGCGAGGCGCTGCGCGGTGCCGTGGCGCGCGTGCTGCCCGGGGCCAACCTGCACGAGGCCGACAGCGTGGACGCGCTGTACGCGCTGGTCGAAGCCCACCCGGACGCCGACCTGCTGCTGCTGGACCTCAACATGCCGGGTGCACAGGGCTTCAGCGCACTGGTGCACCTGCGGGCCCTGTACCCGCAGCTGCCCATCGTGGTGGTGTCCGCGCGCGAGGAACCGGCGGTGATGCGCCGTGCGCTGGACCACGGCGCGATCGGTTTCATTCCCAAGTCGGCCGACGCGGCCACGCTGGGCCAGGCGATCGCCACCGTGCTGGACGGCGACCGCTGGGCCCCGGCCTCCGCGTTGAGCGCACCCGCTGCTGCCGCCGACGAGCATGACGCCGCCAAACGCCTGCGTGACCTGACCCCGCAGCAGTTCCGCGTGCTCCAGATGCTGGGCAGCGGCCTGCTGAACAAGCAGATCGGTTACGAACTGGGCGTGTCCGAAGCCACGGTCAAGGCCCACGTCACCGCGATCCTGCGCAAGCTCGGCGCCAACAACCGCACCCAGGCGGTGCTGATTGCCGGGCGCCTCGCGCTGGATCCGAGTGCGATCGTGCCGCCGCCCGAAGAAGGGGACTGAGGCGCGCGGCACGCCTGCGAGGGATCGCTCATGCAACCACTCAAGACCAATCGGCTGGTCCTGCGCCTGTTCGAAACTGATGCGCCGGGCGACGAGACGTTGTTCGTACACCTCTATACCGATCCGGCGGTGATGCGCCGGATCGCCTTCTCCACATCGGCGGAGGCGGCGGCTCGGGCCTTCCAGGCAGCATGCCGCCACAACCAGCAGGCGACTCCTGGTCACAGGTACTGGCGGATTGATTGGCGGGCGGGCCAGGGCGATTCAGCCGGACCGTCCGACATCGGCCTAGCCGCCTTGCGCCGCCAAGGCGATGCGGCCGAATTGGGGGTCATGCTCCGGGAAAGCGGGTGGAACCGCGGCATCTCAAGCGAGGCGTTCACCGTGGTGCTGGCGCACGCCTTCGGCCCGATGGACCTGGCGCTGGTTTATGCCGAGCGACCCGACGACGACCATGCGCTGGTCATCGATCGCCTGCTCGAGCGATTTGGATTCACTCGCACGCCGGAGCGGGCCTCGGGCCCCGGCCAGTGCCGATGGGAGCTATCGCGCCAGGGGTGGGGTGTGAGAGGCCACATTTTGTGACCGGCTTTGCACAAATTGGGGCGGTGCGGTTAAGGTAAATGACCAGTGGCGCAGGGGAGTGTGGCCGCAGCATGTCAGTGTCAGTCGACAATCCGCCGGGCAGTCTCGCCTGTGTCGGTGTGGGAATGTTGCTCGGAGCCCACATTGGGCCCCGGGCGCGTGCCCATATCGAGGCGGCTGATGTCGTGTTCGTCCTTGCGTCGGATCCGCTGGTCGAGCTCTGGCTGCAGCAGATGAACGCGGACGCGCGCAGTCTGCAGCCTTATTACGGCGAGGGTAAGCCGCGCCCGGACAGCTACCGGGAAATGGTGGACGCCATCCTCAGCGAAGTGCGTGCCGGGCGTCGCGTCTGTGGCGCGTTCTATGGCCACCCCGGGGTGTTCGCCAAGGTTCCGCATGACGCCATTGCGCGCGCGAGGGAAGAGGGCTTTGAGGCCTGCATGGAGCCAGGAATATCGGCTGAGGATTGCCTCTACGCTGACCTTGGCATCGATCCGGGACGGTTCGGCTGCCAGCACTACGAGGCCAGCCAGCTGCTCTTCTACCGCCGCCGCATCGACCCCAGCGCCTACCTCGTTTTATGGCAGGCGGGCCTCGTCGGCGATCGCAGTTACCGTCGCTTCACCACCGGCGCCGCGCATCGCCACCTGCTGGTGGAGCGCCTGCTGCAGGACTACCCCGCCGAACATGGCATCACGATCTACGAGGCAGCTACGTTGCCGATCATGACGCCACGCATGGAGACGATCGCGCTGCGTGATCTGACCGATTCGGAAGTACACCCGCATTCCACCGTGGTCCTTCCACCCGCCCAGCCCATGGCGCGGGATGACGTAATCCTCGCCAGGCTTGAGGCGCTGGAGCATTCGTTGGCAACCGGCGCCATGGCCAGCGTTTGCTCCATCCAACATTTCCCTACCACCGCCGAAGTCTGAGGCCCCAACAATGTCGAATGCCATGCAGTTTCTGGAGTCACTCTCAAATAACCCGGCTGTTTTGGCGCAGTCGGATTACGTGGACGCCGTGTCGAACGCTGCGCTGAAGCCGGCGGTCAAGAAGGCGTTGCTTGCGCGTGACGTCCGTGCATTGAATTGCGAGTTGGGGGGGCGTATCCGCATGTTCTGCGCCGTGGCCATGCCGGAAGATGCTCAGCCTGACGAAGAACTTCAGCACGAAGTGGACAGCTTCACTGTCGGAATTCGTACTTGTGCGTGACTGGCAGACTTGCCCCATTGCAGTGTCAGCCGCCCATGGTCTCACTAGATCGGATTTTTGCGAGGGGTGAGTGGCTACAGGCGGCCGTCCTCCAACGTGGTTCTAGAAATTCAAATCCAAAACAGGGGAGCGAAGATGTTCAGTACCGTTAAGTTTCTGGAAGCATTAGGGGAAAAGCCCGCGCTTAGGTCTGCACGGGAGCTGGAATTGGCCCTGGCTGAAGCCGGCTTGCCGCCTGCGGCTGCACGAGCGCTGCTCTGTGGAGATGCCGGCGCTTTGAATCGTCTGCTTGGCGGCCGCGCGCGGATGGTGTGCAACGTCGTACTGCCGGAGAATGACGAGCCGCAGCGCGAAGACGACACGGATAGTGATGGGGATTCAGAGTTGCCCGAGACGAATTTGAAGGTTGCCTGAGCCCGTCAGGGGCAAATACCGCTAGGACGGCAGGCGGACGTCAAAGGTTCTAGACCAAGGAGGCTGACAATGGAGCACAAGACTGCTGTTCGGGTGGGGGCGCTTGTTCTTTCTCTCGCAATGGCTCTTCCGGCAGCTGCGGCGGCTGTTGATGCTGACGCGCTGCTGCGCCAAGCGGAAACGGTGCGTCGTAAAGACCCGAAAGCCTTTGCGGAGACGTTAGCTGAGTTGGAACGCGTCAAGGATGTCGCCTCGGCCACGCAGCGTCGCCACTTGCGGCTGCTTCAGACCTATCAGTTGGTCTTGACGGGCAAGTATGACGCCGCAGTCCAGCAGGCCTTGGTGCTCCACAAGGAGGCGAAGGAGCTTCCGCTAAAGTTTCGATCGGCGTTGTTGATCGCTAACAGCGCTGCGATTGTCCGCGACTTTTCGCTTGGTCTGCGCTACTTGGAAATCGCCCTTGGTCTTTCCGACCAGATTGAAGATCTAGAGCTCCGCCATCAGGCCTACTTGGTCGCCGCAGTTCTCTATAACCAGTACGGACAGTTTGCGCTGGGGAAGCACTACGCCGAGCGCGTTCTGGAGCAACCCGCATCACCCGCAAGTCGTTGCATTGCGAATCAGACCAAGGCGGAAGCACTCCTGGGTATGGGTACTCCACTCTTGGATGAGAGTGGTGTTGCTTCCGCGATCTCGGAATGTGTTGCACTTCAGGATGTCATCACGTCTAACCTGCTGCGGACCTACCTTGCGCGTCGCTGGTCGGCTCAAGGCGAGGCCAAGCGCAGCATTCAGTTATTGGAAACGCACCTGCCTGAGGTGGAGTCAACCAGGTACCCGCGTCTGATTGGTGAGGCGCGTGGACTACTTGCAGAGTACCGCTTGATGCTTGGGGACACCGCAGGCGCGGAACGCGATGCGAGAGCCGCGTTGAGCGAAGCGGGTAATGGCGCGTACTCATTGCCTTTGGTTACCGCGCACAAGGTGCTTTATGAAATCGCACTGCGGCGCAATGACCAGCCAGCAGCGCTAGGTCACTACCGGCGCTATGCGGAGGCCGACAAGGCTCGACTGGATGAGATCAAGGCGCGTGAGTTCGCGTTCCAGCTCAGTCGGCATGAGTTGCAGCAGAAGAACCAGGCCATCGAACTGTTGCAGAAGCAAAACGAAGTGCTGAAGCTTCAGCAGGAGATTTCAAAAGCCTCGGCCCGCAACACCCAGTTGCTGCTGTTGTTGCTGGCCATGGTGCTCGCCGCGATCGGCATGTGGGCGTACAAGGTCAAGCGCGTGCAAGTTGCTTTCCGGCGCGCGGCCGAGGTCGACGGACTCACCGGCCTCAGCAACCGCCGCCACTTCCGCCAGAACGCCGAGGCGCTGCTGCAGCGCTGTGCCGGCACAGGCCGCGAGGCCTCGCTGGTGCTGCTGGACCTGGACCACTTCAAGCACATCAACGACCGCCACGGCCACGCCGTGGGCGACTGGGTGCTGCAGCAGGTGGCGGTGGCAATCCAGGGCGCGTGCCGCGAAGGCGACGTATGCGGCAGGCTGGGCGGCGAGGAGTTCGCCATCCTGTCCTGCGGCAGCGACATCGAGGCGGCGCGGCGTATCGCCCAGCGCTGCAGCGAGCACCTGGCGGCCATCGACACTTCGGTGATTGGCCGCCCGGTCACCGCCAGCTTCGGCTGTACCACGTCGGCGCGCTCGGGCTACGCCTTCGAGTCGATGTTTGCCCATGCCGACGCGGCGATGTACCAGGCCAAGGCCGGGGGCCGCGATCGCGTCCGCGCCTACGGGGAAGGCGGGGTGGGGCCGGCAACGGTCCTGGAGTTGGTGCGCAGCTAAGCGCCGCGGCCCGGTGCCGGCGCGTCAGCCGGCACCCGTGCCGATCATCTGCCGCTGCGCGGCGAGGAACGCGCGCAGCGACGCCGGCTTCAACGGCTTGGTCAGGACCGGGCAGCCACGCTCGCGCGCGGCCAGCTTGACCGCGTCGCTGCCATCGCCCGTCACCAGCGCCGCCGGCAGTGGCGCGCCCAGACGCTCGCGCAGGGCGTCGATCACGCCGAGGCCATCCAGCCGATCGTGCAGGTGGTAGTCCACCAGCAGCACGTGCGGCAGGTCCTTCAGCAGGGCCATCGCATCATCGGCGCTGGCCGCGGTCAGCACGGTCACCCGCCACCGCTCCAGCAGTGTGCGCATGCCGTCGAGGATCTCGCGGTCGTTGTCCACGCACAGCACGCGCAGGCCGGCCAGCGAGTCGGCGATGACGTTGCTCTCAGGCGGCAGCGGCTTGGGCGGCTGCAATGCCGGCGCCGGCGGCACGGTGATGGTGAACACGCTGCCCATGCCCACGCGCGAGCGCACCGACAGTGGATGATCGAGCGTGCGCGCGATGCGCTGGCAGATCGACAGGCCCAGTCCCAGCCCGCGCTCACCGCCAACTCCGGGTTGGTCGAAGCGCTGGAACTCGTCGAAGATCTGCTCGAGGTGGTGGGCGGAGATGCCGGGACCGGTGTCCCACACCTGCAGCTCGATGCGGCCGGCGGCGCGTTGGCGCGCGGTCATCAGCACGCCGCCTTCGCGGGTGTAGCGCAGCGCATTGGCGAGAAAGTTCTGCAGCGCGCGACGCAGCAAGCGGCGATCGCTGCGCACCGGCAGTGGGCTCATCGGCGCGCGCACGCGCAGTTGCAGGCCGCGGCCCGCAGCGCTGGGCGCGTACTGCGCGGCCAGTTCGCGCAGCAACTCGCCAGCGTCGAAGTCGGAGATCTCCGGCTTGAGCACGCCAGCGTCCAGGCGCGAGATGTCGAGCAAGCCATCGAGCAGGTCCTCGGCGGCGCGCAGCGAAGCGTCGATGCGTTCGGCCAGGTGTTGCTGCTCGGTGCCGTCGGGACTTTCGCGCAGGGCGCTGGTGAACAGCCGCGCCGCATTCAATGGTTGCAGCACGTCGTGGCTGACGGCGGCCAGGAACCGGGTCTTGGACTGCTGCGCCGCTTCGGCCTCGCGCGTGCGCAGGTCCACGCGCTGCTCCAGCGTTTCGTTGACCTCGCGCAGTTGCTGTTCGGCGCGCTTGTAGTCGGTTATGTCGCTGTAGCTGGTGACGTAGCCACCGCCCGGCAGCGGTCGTCCGCGCATCTCGATCACCTGTCCGCTGGCGCGCACGCGCTCGAAAATATGCGGAGTGCCTGCGCGCATGTGGTCCATGCGCCGGCGCACCTTTTCCTCGATCGGGCCGGGGCCCAGTTCGCCGCGTTCGGCATTCCAGCGGATCAGGTCGGCGACCGGACGGCCGACATAGAGCATGCCGTCGGGGTAGTCGAGCAGTTGCTGGTAGCGCTTGTTCCACGCCACCAGCCGCATGTCGCGGTCGACCACGCTGACGCCCTGGCTGATGTTGTCCAGCGTGGTGGACAGCACCTGCCGGTTGAAGCGCAGTTCCTCGTTGGCCTCGTCCAGCACCGCCACCACTTCGCCCAGTTCCATCCCGGAACCGCGTAATGCAGTGGTCAGCGTGAGGCGTGCGGAGGCGGCGCCGATCGCCGAGGCCAGCAGGCGCTCGGTGAACTGCGCCAGTGCCCGGTCGGCGGGACGCTCGGGGTTCCAGGTGTCGTACTGCTGTGCGGCGTAGTCTTCGAACGAACGCCGCGCGTGGCGCTCGCCGACGATGCGCTCGGCCAGCGCGAGCAGTTCGCCGCTGCGCACGCTGCCGGCCCAGCCGCCCGGGCCCAGCGGCGGGCGCTGCACGTAGGGATCCAGGAAGGGCGCGGCCGCCAGTTGGTCTTGGAGGCGGGGGCGCTTGCGTACCGAGACGTAAACAAACGCCGCCACGTTGAACAGCAGCGACCAGAACGTGCCGTGGGTCAGCCGGTCCCAGCCCTCCAGGCCGAACAGCTGTTCCGGGCGCAGCGACTGGATGCCGAGCGGACCGTCACTGATCCAGCCGCCATCGATCCAGCCTCCCTGCGCCAGGGCGGGCAGCAGCAGGGTGTAGGCCCATACCAGCGTGCCGGCCAGCACGCCGGCCAGCGCACCCGGGCGGCTGGCCCCGCGCCAGTACAGGCCACCGATCAGTGCCGGCGCGAACTGCGCCACCGCGGCAAACGCCAGCAGCCCATGCTGGGCCAGCGTGTTCTGGCCGCCGGAGCCGCGGTGGTAGGCGTACGCCAGCATGGCCAGCGCGAGGATGGTGAGGCGTCGTACCCACAGCACCTGGCGGTCGATGCCCGGGCCTTGGCGCAGCGCCTTGGTGCGCAGCAGCACCGGCATCACCAGATCGTTGCTGACCATCGTCGCCAGTGCCACGCTGGAGACGATGACCATGCCGGTCGCGGCGGAGAAACCGCCCACGTACACCACCAGCGCCAGCGTGTCCTGGTTGAGCGCCAAGGGCAGTGCCAGCACGTAGGTATCCGGCGACACCCCGGTGCCCGCCAGCACCGCCTGCCCCGCCAGGGTGATCGGCACCACCAGCAGGGAGAACAGCACCAGGTAGCCGCCGAACATCCAGCGCGCGGCGCGCACGTCGTTGGGGTCCTGGCACTCGACCACCGCGACGTGGAACTGGCGCGGCAGGCACAGGATCGCGGCGAAGGCGAGCAACGTCTGGGCGGCGAAGCCGGTGGGCAGGTTGGGCGTCACCACCACGCGCGCCGCATCGGACATGCGTTCGAACAGGCCGCCGGTGCCGGGCAGGTGGGTCAGCGCGAATACGCCGATCGCCAGGAATGCCAGCAGCTTCACCAGCGATTCCAGCGCCACGGCCAGCACCATGCCGTGGTGGTGTTCGGTGGCGTCGATCTGCCGGGTGCCGAACAGGATCGAGAACACCGCCAGCAGCAGCGCCACGTAGAAGGCGGGGTCGCCGAACACGCCCGGGTCGGCAGGCGTGCCGGCCAGCACCTGCACGCTCATCGCCACCGCCTTGAACTGCAGCGCGACGTACGGAATGGCCGCGATCAGCGCCACCGAGGCGACCAGCGCCGCCAACCCCGGCGCGCGGCCATAGCGCGAGGACAGGAAGTCGGCGATGGACACGATGCGGTTTTCGCCGGAGATCAGCACCAGCCGCTCCAGGATGCGCCAGCTGAAGATCAGCAGGAGCAGCGGCCCCAGGTAGATCGGCAGGAAGCCGAGCCCTGTCCGCGCCGCCGTACCCACCGCTCCATAGAACGTCCACGATGAGCAGTACACCGCCAGCGCCAGCGAATAGACCACGGGCCGCAACCACTTGGCCCGCGGCGTGGTCTCGCGCTGGTCGCCGTAATAGGCCACGGTGAACAGCACGCCCACATAGGCCACCGATACCAGCAGCAGCAACCAGCCAGGGATCACCCGTGTATACCTCCGCGCCCGCGTCGTCCCGAGTGTACGGCGGCGGCAACGCCGACGCGCGCGGGCGCTATGATCGGGTGTCAATGAGCCTACCGCGCGGACCGATGCTGGCCATGCCGAGAATGGAGCCCATCGCCCCGTCCATGGGGCAAGCCTTTGTCGGTCGCGCCGGCATGGCCCTGGTGGTGGTGGCGGTGGTCGTGTTGCTGGGCTGGCAGTTCGACGTGGCGGTGCTGCGCTCGGTGCTGCCGGGCGCCAACTCGATGAAGCCCCTGTCGGCCGTGACCTTCCTGCTGGCCGGCCTTGCGCTGCTCAACCGCGGCAGTCGCATGCCCGTGTCCGCGCTGGGCTGGCTGCTGTCGACCATGGTGGCCGGCGCGGGCGTGGTGAGCCTGGCCGCCTATGCGCTCGATTTCCCGCTGGCCAGCGATGGCTGGTACCCCGATCCCGAGGCTGTGGCCATGGACCGGATCCCCGGGCGGATGTCGGCTGTCACCGCCACCGGGTTCACGCTGCTGGGCTTGCTGGGCCTGCTGCCCGATCGCAGCCCATGGTGGCGACTGCAGCAGGTCCTGGCCTTTCTGGTGTTGGCCATCGCGATGTTCGCGCTGGCCTCATATGGCTACCAGGCCGGCGTGCGCGAAGCCCAGCCTGACTTCACCCCCGTGGCGATCCACACCGCGCTGCTGTTCCTGGTCGCGGCGCTGGCCTGGCTGGCCAGCCAAGCGCCACAGGGCCTGATGCGGGTGGTGCACGCCCGAGGCCTAGGCGGCGTGGTGGCCCGGCGGCTGCTGCTCCCGGCGGTGCTGCTACCGAGCCTGCTCGGCCTGTTCGCGCGCGTGGCGGGTGACTGGTTGTCGTGGTCCACCACCACCGTGGTGTCGATGCTGGCGCTGGTCAGTGGCGGGGCGATGGCCTGGCTGATCTGGTGGGTGGCGCTGCTGCTGGACCGGCTGGAAAGCGAGCGCGCGCAGGTGATCGCGTTGCACGGCGAGAGCCATACCGACGCGCTGACCGGCCTGCCCAACCGCCGCGCGTTCGACGAGGCCATCGCCAGCCTGGTGCATGGCCGGCGCGAACACGACCGCAGCTTTTCCTTGCTGATGCTCGATCTGGACCGGTTCAAGGACTACAACGACGCCCATGGCCACCTCGCCGGCGATGAAGTGCTGCGACGCACGGCCGGGCTGTTGCGCGCGGCGCTGCGGCCCGGTGACCACCCGGCACGTTACGGCGGCGAGGAATTCGCGGTGCTGTTGCCGGACACCGATGCGGACGAGGCCGCCCGTGTCGCCGAGCGCATCGTGCGGTCATTCCACGACGAGGCCTGGCCCGGGCGGTCGGTGACGGTCAGCATCGGTTTGGCGGCTGCGGGCCGCCACGAGTCCGCTGCCGCCGTTGTGGGGCGCGCCGACGCCGCCCTGTACGCGGCCAAGGCCACGGGACGCGACCGGGTGACATCGGCCGAGCAAGCGCCGGCGGCGTGATCGAGCGGGGCAGCAGTCAGTTCGGCCGAGGCGGGTGGACAGACTGCCTGGCGGGCGCCCCGAAGGCCCTGTTCAGCCGGCGCCAATGTGTGTTGCGGCGCAAAAGACGCGATTGCGGAAGGTGACGACCTGCACATTTCGGTCGGGCTTGGGCCAACCGTCCCCTCTGGGTGTAAACGACCGCCACGCGGGACTTGTGGCCCTTATTCCGCCTCCAGGGCCCCTGCGGAGATAAAAAATTGATCCGGGAGGCGTTGACGCGTCCAAACGCCGGCTCCTAAGGTCCGCCCGCTGTCGGCGAGGGGGCGCTCGACAGCATCCGACCCGAACGTCGCTTCGACCGTGCGTGCACGGAAGAGCCATTGCGGTCGCCATCGATGCCAAGGACGGATGCAACACCGCGACAAGGACGCTGCCTGATGGCGGCAACAACTCAATCAGTTCGGGGAACCACACTGTGAACCACATGCATCGCAAGCAAGCACTGGCCGTCGCCACGACGCTGGTGCTGATGGCCGGCTCGGCCGCCGCCGCCGACCGCGTCGACCTGCACCGGTCGGACATCGCCCGGCTCAACCAGCAGTACAAGGCGGTCACTGCCAGGACCGGTCCGGCCGCGATGGCGCACCAGCGCCACGCCGAGCTGATCGGCTTGGACGCCGACTCACGCCTGGTGCTGAAAGCCCGCAACACCGACTTCGGCGTGCGCAACACGCGCTACCAGCAGACCTTCCGCGGCGTGCCGGTATTCGGTGAGCAGATCGTGGTCAGCGAGGACGGCAACGGCAACGTGCGCACCCTCTTCGGGCGCATGGTCACCGGCCTGGAGAGCGAGCTGCCGGCCACCGCGCCGCGCCTGGGCAGCGCCGATGCGCTGACGATCGGCAAGCGCGCCGGCATGGGTAGCCGCATGGGCATGCTGCGCACCGAGAACGAGTCGTCGCAGCAGATGATCTACATCGACGACAACGGCCGCGCGCACATGGCCTACGTCGTGTCCTACTACGCCGACTCGATCACCGGCGGATCGCCCACGCGCCCGATCGTGATCGTCGACGCGTACAGCGGCAAAGTGCTCAAGCAGTGGGAAAACCTGCAGCACGCGATGGTCGGCACCGGCCCCGGCGGCAACCAGAAGACCGGCCAGTACGAATACGGCACCAACTACGGCTACAACGACGTGGCGCAGAGTGGCAGCACCTGCACGATGAACAACGCCAACGTCAAGACGGTCAATCTCAACCACGGCACCACCGGCAGCACGGCCTTCTCGTACACGTGCCCGCGCAACACCGTGAAGAGCATCAACGGCGCGTACTCGCCACTCAACGATGCGCACTACTTCGGTGGCGTGGTGTTCAACATGTACCAGGCGTACATGAACTCCGCGCCGCTCACGTTCCAGCTGACCATGCGCGTGCACTACAGCACCAACTACGAGAACGCGACCTGGAACGGATCGGCGATGACGTTCGGCGACGGCGCCACCACGTTCTACCCGCTGGTCAGCCTGGACGTGTCCGCGCACGAGGTCTCGCACGGCTACACCGAGCAGCAGTCCGGCCTGGTGTACTCCGGGCAATCGGGCGGCATCAACGAGGCCTACTCGGACATCGCCGGCGAGGCGGCCGAGTACTTCATGAAGGGCAGCAACGATTTCCTGGTCGGCGCGCAGATCTTCAAGGGCACCGGCGCGCTGCGCTACATGGATGACCCGACCCGCGACGGGCGCTCCATTGGCCACGCGTCCAACTACGTCAGCGGCATGGACGTGCACAACTCCTCGGGCGTGTACAACAAGGCGTTCTACCTGCTGGCCAACACCGCGGGCTGGAACACCAAGACCGCGTTCCAGGTGTTCGCGCGCGCCAACCGCGACTACTGGACCAGCAGCACCAACTTCAACCAGGGCGCGTGCGGCGTTGAAACCGCCGCGCAGGACATGGGGCTGAGCAAGGCCAACGTGACCGCGGCGTTCCAGGCGGTGGGCGTGAGCTGCAGCGGGGGCGGCGGTGGTGGCGGCGGCGGTGTGCTGACCAAGGGCGTGGCCGCGACCAACCTGTCGGCCGCCACGGGCAGCGAGCTGGTCTACACCCTGGCCGTTCCCTCCGGCGCGACCAACCTGACCGTCACCATGTCCGGCGGTACCGGCGATGCCGACATGTACGTGAAGTTCGGTTCCACGCCGACCGACAGCGTCTACGACTGCCGTCCGTACAAGTCCGGCAATGCCGAGTCCTGCACGTTTGCGGCCCCGTCGGCGGGTACCTACTACGTGCGCCTGAAAGCCTACTCGGCCTTCTCCGGGGTCAGCCTGCTCGGCGACTACACCCCGGCCGGTGGCGGTGGCGGCGATCGCCAGACCTACACCAACAGCGCGGATTACACGATCAGCGACAACGCGACCGTGGACAGCCCGATCACGGTGTCGGGCCGCAGCGGCAACGCACCGGCCGATGCCTCGGTGACGGTGGATATCCGCCACACCTATCAGGGCGACCTGAAGGTGGATCTGGTGGCTCCGGATGGCACGCTCTACAACATCCACAACCATACCGGCAGCAGCACCGACAACGTCATCAAGACCGTGACGCTCAACGTCAGCAGTGAAGCCCTCAACGGCACCTGGAAGCTGCGCGTCAATGACGCCGGCGCGGGCGACACGGGCTACATCAACAGCTGGAGCGTCACGTTCTAAGACGCATCCTGCGTCGTGCAACCGACCGCGGGCCGATCGTCATCGGCCCGCGGTCCCTTTCTCCGACACACCACAGGGTGGTCGCCACGCGCGGCCGCCAAGGAACCTGTCATGACAAGGAAAGCCGTCCTACTCGTCCCCCTGCTGTCATCCACGCTGTTGTGCGCGTTCGCGTTCTCCGCCAATGCACAATCGACAACGCCTACGGAGGACCCGTTCAAGCCGGTCTTCGTGGTCGCCGCCCGCGATACCTACACCGACCACATGGCGCACGCCGCCCGCAATGCCGTCGCGCGCCGCGGCCGCTCGGGCGAGGCGCTGGTGCTGGCCGAGCTGAAATCGCACCAACTGCTCGACATCAGCCAGCGCATCCATCGCGAGGAACACCACTGCGGTGGCTACTTCGCCTTCGACACCCAAGCCGAGGCCGAGGCCTTCATCCGCAACGGCGCTTCCGCCGATGCCGTCGCCGCGGCGGTCAGCTACACCGTCGACAACCAGGCCACGGTGGGCGCGTGGCTGCCGCAGGTGCAGGAAGCGAACATCCGCGGCACGATCAGCCACCTGTCGGGCAACTACCGCAACCGGTACTACACCACCACCACCGGGAAGTCGGCGGCCGAATGGATTCGCGATCGCTGGCTGGCGCTGGCGGCCGGTCGCAGTGATGTCAGCGCCGAGCTGTTCACCGCCTGCGGCAATTGCGCGACCCAGCCGTCGGTGATCCTGACCGTGCAGGGCAGCGAGCTGCCTGGCGAGATCGTGGTGGTCGGCGGCCACCTGGACTCGATCTCCAACAGCGGCAGCGGCGAGAGCATGCTGGCACCGGGCGCGGACGACGACGCCTCGGGCATCGCCACCATCACCGAGGTGGTGCGCGTGGCATTGGCCAGCGGCTGGAAGCCCAAGCGCACCGTCAAGTTCATGGGCTACGCGGCCGAGGAAGTGGGCCTGCGCGGTTCCAACGCCATCGCGCAGGCGTTCAGGAGCAGCGGCCAGAACGTGGTCGGCGTGCTGCAGCTCGACATGACCAACTATGCCGGCGCGTCCAATGTCGACATGCGTATCGTCAGCGACTACGCCAGCGCCGAGCTCAAGACGTTCTTCGCCCAGTTGTTCGACACCTACCTGGCACCGCTCGGACTGAGCCGCGGCACCGAGACCTGCGGCTATGCGTGCTCCGACCACGCCTCGTGGACCAACGCCGGTTTCCCCGCGGCGATGATGGCCGAGCCGGAGTTCTTCGGCAGCCTGCACACCACCGGCGACACGCTGGCCAACATGGGCAACACCGCCGCGGTCAGCGTCAACCTGGCGAAGTTCGGGCTGGCCTTCGTCGGCGAGCTGGGCAAGACCGCCGGCGATGGCGGGGGCACCGCGCCCGTGCTGATCAACAAGATGCCGTTGACTAACATCAGCGGGGCGGCCGGCAGCAGCCAGTACTGGACGATGTCGGTGCCCGCCGGTGCCAGCAACCTCCGGTTCACCAGCAGTGGCGGCAGCGGCGACGCCGACCTGTATGCACAGTTCGGTACCCGGCCCACCACCAGCAGCTTTGCGTGCAAGTCCGAGAACAGCGCCAACAACGAGACGTGTGCGATCACCACGGCGCAGGCCGGCACCTACTACGTGATGTTGCGTGGTTACAGCGCCTACTCCGGCCTGACCCTCACCGGCAGCTTCGACACCGGCGCGCTGGTCTACAGCAACACCACGGACTACCCGATCAGCGACAACGCCACGGTCGACAGTCCGGTCACCGTCTCGGGCCGTTCGGGCAATGCCTCGTCGACGGCCAAGGTGGCGGTGGACATCAAGCACACCTACAAGGGCGACCTGAAGGTGGACCTGGTGGCGCCGGATGGCACGCTCTACAACCTGCACAACCGCACCGGCAGCAGCACCGACAACGTGATCGGTACCTTCACCCTCAACCTGTCGAGCGAAGTGCTGAACGGCACGTGGAAGTTGCGGGTGAACGACAACGCCAGCGGCGACACCGGCTACATCGACAGCTGGTCGCTGACGCCCTGAGGCTCGCGGCCCCGGCGCCACGACGCAGCTCCGGGCCACGCCGCCGGAAACGCAGAAGCCCGCCGAAAGGCGGGCTTCTGTTTGCAGCATTCCACCAACCCGGAGGGGTCGATCGCGCAAGCCGGTGGGCTTACTTGATCTTGCCTTCCTTGTACGGCACGTGCTTGCGCACGACGGGATCGTACTTCTTGATCTCCATCTTGCCGGGGGTGTTCTTCTTGTTCTTGTCGGTGGTGTAGAAGTGGCCGGTGCCGGCCGACGAGATCAGGCGGATCTTGTCACGCTTGGAAGCCATGGTTCAGTCCTCCTCAGATCTTTTCGCCGCGGGCGCGGAGCTCGGCCAGAACGGAGTCGATGCCGTTCTTGTCGATGGTGCGCAGGGCAGCAGTGGAAACACGCAGCTTCACCCAGCGGTTTTCGCTGGCAACCCAGAACCGGCGCTCATGCAGGTTCGGGAGGAAACGGCGGCGGGTCTTGTTCATCGCATGTGACACGTTGTTGCCGGTCACAGTGCGCTTGCCGGTTACTTGGCAAACTCGGGACATACGCACCTCGAAAGGTAATTGGGGCTTCCCTTGGCCAGGGAGGCGGGCGGCCCTGCCGGCTGCGGAGATCCGCGGACGGCGCGCGATACGGGTGGGTGTTTGCTCCCCGTGCGGGCGGAGCGGCCACTGGAACCGGACGGTCCGGAATCGCGCTTCCGGGGAGCCGCCATGCATGCCCTACGGGCAGGCTGGACACAGTGAGCCGCACATTATTCCAGAACCCCTGCCTGTGGGCAACTTTGGGGGCTGGATGGCAGAGCACCCCCGGGTGGCTCCGGGCCTTATCCAGCGGTGGGGTGGTTCAGCCCTTGGCCTTCGACGCACCGCTCTCCGGCGCCGCCTTCGCCTCGGCGATCCAGCGACGAACCTCGCTCTCCAGCACCGGCAGCGGCAGGGAGCCCTGGCGCAGGATGGCGTCGTGGAAGGCCTTCACGTCGAATCGGGCGCCCAGCTCGCGCTCGGCCTCGGCGCGCAGCTTCACGATCGCGATCTCGCCCAGCTTGTAGCTCAACGCCTGGCCGGGCCAGGAAATGTAGCGGTCGACCTCGGTGGTGACCTCGTGCTCGCTCAGCGCGGTGCGGTCGCGCAGGTAGGCCAGCGCCTGCTCGCGGGTCCAACCCTTGGCGTGGATGCCGGTGTCGATCACCAGCCGGCATGCGCGCCACATCTCGTAGGTCAGCCGGCCGAACTCTTCGTACGGGGTCTGGTAGATGCCCATCTCCTGCCCCAGCTTCTCGGTGTACAGCGCCCAGCCCTCCCCATAGGCGGAGATGTAGGACTTGCGGCGGAAGTCCGGCTGGCCGGTCTGCTCCTCGGCCAGGGCGCCCTGCAGCGCGTGGCCCGGCGAGGCCTCGTGCAGGGTCAGCGCCGGCAGGTTGTACAGCGGGCGCGAGGGCAGGTTGTAGGTGTTCACCCAGTAAGTGCCGTTGCCACCGCGGCCGGCGGTCCAGAACGGGGCGATGTCGTCCGGCACCGGGATGATGGTGAATCGGCCGCGCGGCAGCGTGCCGATGACCTTGCCGACCTCACCGTCCACGCGCTTGGCGATCCACGCCGCGCGCTCCAGCAGCGCCTGCGGCGTGGTCACGTAGAACTGCGGGTCGGTGCGCAAAAAGTGCAGGAACGCCGGGAAGGTGGCCTGGCCCGCGGGCGCCTTGAAGCCGACCTGCTGGATGATCGCGTTCATCTGCGCCTGGATGCGCGCCACCTCCTGCAGGCCGATGGCGTGGATCTCGTCGGGCGCCAGGTCGAGCGTGGTGTATTCGCGGATCTGCTGGCGGTAGAAGTCCGCGCCGCCGGGCATCTGCGACGCGCCCAGCGTAGTCCGCGCCTTCGGCACGTATTCGTTGCGGAAGAAGGCCAGCAGCGTGCCGTAGGCGGGGATCACACGGTCCTTGATCGCGGCACGGGCAGCCTCGCGCAGGCGCGCCTGGTCGGTGGCGGCGATGCCATTGGGCAGCTTGCGGAACGGCGCATACAGCGTGGCCTGCTCCGGGTCCTTGAGCTGGGCGATGGCGGCGATGGACACATCGCGGCCGTCCAGCACAGCGCGCGGCACGCTGAAGCCGCGCGCCAGGCCGGCGCGCATGTTGCCCATCTGCTGTTCGAAGTGGCGCGGCACGTCGTTGAGCCGCGCGATGTAGGCCTCCGCATCCTTCGTGTTCTTGAAGGTGGTCCGGGCCATGAAGCCAAGGTTGGACCAGAACGAGGAGTCGGAGTTGAACGGCATTTCGTAGCCGCCCAGTCGCACCTCGGCCGCAAGGTTCTCGACCTGCGCGCGGTACACGGCGAGGTTGATGCGGTTCTCCGCGGAGAGCTTGCTGGCATCAATGGCATCAAGCTGGCGCAGCACGCCTTCCCACACCCTCAGCCGCGCGTGCTGGCTGGCGGCGTCCACCGTGGGCAGGCGGGGGTTGCCACCGGAGGTGTCGCTGTCCTCGTCGGCGCCACCGGTCTCGCGTTGCCGCCACGTCCATTCCTTGGCGTAGATCGCCTCGAAGTGCGCGTCCGCCGTCGGCACGGTGGCCGCATGGGCCAGGGCGATGGGCGCGAGGGCGAGATGCAGCGCGAGGAGGGTGGGCAGCAGGGGCTTCACGGCGTACGGCGTCCGGCAAGTGGTGAGTGCCGATCTTCGCACTCTGCTGAGCCCCGTGCATTTTGCCCTTTCGTGGGGTTTCACTGCCAACACGCGCTAGAGGACGGTGAGTCCGATGGGTATTGCGGAAAGCGCGCCATGGATGGCGCGCGGCGGCGACTCGGCACAGGATGTGCCGACGGAGCCGAGCAGCAATGCCCATCGGGCTCGCCGGCCCCCTCCGGAGCCAGCCAAGCAACGCTCAAAGAAGCATCAATGCGAAGCGCGATCGCGCTTCCACCCGCGATGCCGGATGTCGAGGTACAAGCTGTACGCCGCGGTAAACGCGGGGAACAGGTTCTGGATGATCCCCACCGAGTCCTGCTTCTGCGAAAACACGAAGTAGCTCAGCGTCATCACGCTGCCCAGCAGGCTCATGTACCAGAACAAGCGCGGGATCACCGGCTTGCCATGCCGGCGTGAGGCGAGGAACTGCACCACCCAGCGCCCGCCGAACATCAGCGCGCCGGTCAGGCCGATCACCTTCCACGGCGACATGTGCAGCCCGGTCCACTCCAGCCACGCGATCGGCGTGTTCATGAAGTCCACCGGCACCAGGTCGACGGGCATGCTCAGACCTCTTCCACGCGCGTGACCTTGCCGCGCTTGATCAGCCACGCCACGCCGCGCAGGTCGCTGATGCCCACCAGCGCGCGGTTGAGGTTGTTGTACTTGGACACGCCGGCGGTGCGGTGGCGGTGGTGCACCGGCACGCTCACCGTCTTCCAGCCCGCGCGCTGCATCAGCGCCGGCAGGTAGCGGTGCATGTGGTTGAAGTGCGGCAGGTCGAGGAACGCCTCGCGCTCGAACAACTTGATGCCGCAGCCGGTGTCGGGGGTGTCGTCGCGCAGCATCCGGCTGCGGATCGCGTTGGCCCACTTCGACGCCCAGCGCTTGCTGCCGCTGTCCTGGCGGTTGACGCGCCAGCCGGCGAACAGCTTGACCTCCGGCGCAGCCTTGGCGCGCTCGGCGATCAGTTTTGGGATGTCGGCCGGATCGTTCTGGCCGTCGCCGTCAAGGGTGGCGATCCACGCACCGCGCGCGGCCTTCACGCCGTTGCGGATCGCGGTGCTCTGCCCGCTCTGGGTGACGTGGTGCACCACGCGCAGTTCCGGCACCTCGGCCTTGAGCTGCTGCAGCACGGCCAGCGTGTCGTCCTTCGAATGGTCGTCGACGTAGACGATCTCGAAGTCGCCGCCGTCGGCCGGGGCGCGTCCGCGCAGCGCGGCGGTGATCTCATGGATCAGCGGGGCGACGTTGTCGCGCTCGTTGAACACGGGCACCACGACGGAGAGTTGGGGGCTGGTCGTCATCGGTCTCGGGGGTTGGGGCCGCACGGGGCGGTCCGTATCGCCCTATTGTCGGCGAAAATGCCCGACGATGAGCGCAGGGTCAGGCCTCGACGCGGCCGCGCAGCCTTTCCAGCACGCCTTCCAGCGAGTCCAGGTCGGTGTAGTGGATCACCAGCCGGCCCTTGCCGCCGCGTCCGTGCAGCACGTTGACGCGGGCATTGAGCGATTCGGACAGCTCGCGTTCCAGCGACACGATGTCGGCCTGCGGCTTGGCCTTCGCGGGTTTGGCCTTGGCGGTGCTGCTGGTGTGGATCAGGCCGGCGGTGAGCTGCTGCACGCGGTGTTCGACCTCGCGCACCGACCAGCCAAGCTCGGCCGCCTGCCGGGCCAGGGCAATGGCCGCTTGCGGGGTCAGGGCCAGCAGGGCCCGGGCGTGGCCCATGTCCAGCGCCTGGGTTTCCACCAGCACGCGGATTTCCGGCGGCAGCTCCAGCAGGCGCAGCAGGTTGGACACCGCCACGCGCGAGCGGCCCACGGCCTCGGCGGCCTGGGCGTGGGTCAGGTCGAACTCGTCGATCAGCCGCTGCAGCGCGTTGGCCTCTTCCAGCGGGTTGAGGTCCTCGCGCTGGATGTTCTCGATCAGCGCCATGGCGACCACGGTGCGGTCGTCGACCTCGCGGATCACCACCGGAATCTCGGCCAGGCCGGCCAGCTTGCTGGCGCGCCAGCGGCGTTCACCGGCGATGATCTCGTAGGTCTTGCCGCCCAGGTCGCGCACGACGATGGGCTGGATCACGCCCTGCGCCTTGATCGACTCGGCCAGCTCGGCCAGCTTGTCCTCGTCCCAGACCTTGCGCGGCTGGTACTTGCCGGCCTGCAGGGCGTCCACCGGCAGCGTGCGCAGCACGTCGCCCGGGGTGGCCTCCAGCGCCGGTGCCTGCGCCGCCGCTGTCGGCCCCAGCAGGGCCTCCAGTCCGCGACCCAATCCGCGCTTCTTGGCGCCGGCGCCCCCCTTGGCGTTGCTCATGCGGCCACCTCCCTGGTGGCGTCCTGCCCGGCTTTGGCGGCCTGTTCGCGCTCGCGCTGGCGCCGCAGTACTTCGCCGGCCAGGCCCAGGTAGGCGATGCCGCCGCGGCTGGCGCGGTCGTAGCCGACGATGCTCTGGCCGTGGCTGGGCGCCTCGGCCAGGCGCACGTTGCGCGGCACGATGGTGCGGAACACGCGGTCGCCGAAGTGGTTGGTCAGCTCCGCCGACACCGCGTTGGCCAGGTTGTTGCGCACGTCGAACATGGTGCGCAGCACGCCTTCGATCTCCAGCCCCGGGTTCAGTCGGGCCTTGAGCGCGTTGATGGTGTCGAGCAGGGCGCTGATGCCTTCCAGCGCGTAGTACTCGCACTGCATCGGCACGATCACCGAGTCGGCGGCGGTCAGCGCGTTGAGGGTGAGCAGCGACAGCGCCGGCGGGCAGTCGATCAGGATGTAGTCGTAGTGCGGGCGCAGCGGCGTGAGCGCGGCCTTGAGGCGCTGCTCGCGGTCGTTCTGGTTCATCAGGCTGATCTCGGCGGCAGTCAGCTCGATGTTGGACGGCAGCAGGTCGAAGTCCTCGGCGGTGCGCTTGAGGATGCTGGCCGTGTCCGCCTCGCCCAGCAGCACGTCGCAGATCGAGGTCTCGATCTCGCGCTTGTCGATGCCGCTGCCCATGGTCGCGTTGCCCTGGGCGTCCAGGTCCACGAGCAGTACGCGCTTGGGCGTCTTGGCCAGGGCGGCGGCCAGGTTCACGGCGGTGGTGGTCTTGCCGACCCCGCCTTTCTGGTTGGCGACGGCGATGATGCGGGCCATGCGGCTCGTCCTGGTCAGTGGCGGATGGGTCCGGCACGGGGCCGGACAGATGATTATGCACGCTGCCGTTGGGCGCTGCCGAGCCAGTCAAACCGTGAGCGCCGTCGCGGCAGGGCTTGAGCCAGGGGTCGCGACAGGGGCGCGATCGGGGAGGAAACGCGTGAGTCCGACTGCGGCGCCCGATGTTGCCTCGGGGACTCCGCGGCCCGGAGTGGGCCCTGCTCAGCCCGCCGCCGCGCGCCCCACCACTACCAGGTGCCGCTCGGCGTCCAGCCCCGGCACGGTCAGCGGATGCGAGGCGCGCACTTCCCAGCCGGCAGGCAATCCGGCGATCTCGTCGATCGGGTGCACGCCCTTCATCGCCAACAGCTCACCCTCCGGCTTGAGCAGGTGGCCGCCCAACTCGAGGATCAGCGGCAAGGTGGCCAGCGCACGGGCGGTGATGGCGTCGTAGGTGCCGGACTCGGCCAGGGCCTCGATCCGTGATTCGGCCACCCGGACGTCCTTCAGCCCCAACTGGCGAACCGCTTCGCGCATGAAGCGCGCCTTCTTGCCGTTGCTCTCCACCAGGGTGACGCGCAGGCCGGGCCTGACGATGGCCAGCGGGATGCCGGGCAGGCCGGCGCCGGTCCCGAGGTCGGCCAAGGCGCCGCCCCGCGCGGCGATGGCCTCGACGTACGGGTGCATGGCCAGCGAGTCGAGCAGGTGCTTGGTCACCATCTCGTGCGGATCACGCACGGCGGTGAGGTTGTAGGTCTTGTTCCAGCGCACCAGCAGCGCCAGGTAGGCCAGCAGCGGGGTCGCCAGCGCCGGCTCCAGGCCGAGGCGGACGAGGCCGGATTCGAGCAGGGGGCGCAGGTCGGCGGGCAGGTCGGGCGTGTTCATGCGGGGCGAAGTATGACCGCTGCACGCGCGGGGTGGGAACCGCGACGCTGCAGGCCGTACCCGTGCCGCGCTCGGGAGCAGCAGCTCAGCCGAGGCGACGGCGCCACGCCAGCGCGCCGAGGTAGCCCGGTGCCGGGACGAGCTCCTGCACGGTCCACGCCGAGGCGGCGCCCAGCGCGGCGTCGCAGTCGTGCAGCACCAGCGCGCCATCGTCCTCGCCGAACACCAGCCGGTGCAGGCCGAAGGACAGCCCTTGGCCGTGTGCCTTCAACACCGCTTCCTTGGCGCACCACAGGCGCAGGAACCGTGCCTCGCGGGTGTCGTCGGGACTCGCCTGCAGCCACTGCACTTCCGGCAAGGCGAAGAAGCGCTCGGCCAGCGCGAGCGCGCGCGGCCGCGGGCGCCGCCATTCGAGGTCCACGCCGAGATCCACGCCCTCGCCCACGGCCACCAGCAGGCCCTCGCCGCTGTGGCTCCAGTTGCAGTCGTGCGCGTGCAGCGGCGGTTGCAGCTGCGGCCGGCCAAACGCGTCCCGCGCGAAGGCCACGCGTGAAGTTTCCGTGGCCAGCGATTCGGCCAGCCACGCCGCCGCCTGGGCCTGTGCCGGCACCGCGCGATCGCGGGGCATCCATGCGATGCGCGGGGCTGGAAGCAAGGTGGGAATGGGGGGCGCGTAGCTCACGGACGGCAGTGTAAACACCCGGCGGGTGGGGTCATGGGAGGGGCGCCGGCGGCACCTTGCGGCAACTGTAAAAGTTTCCGGGAATCGTCACCCGTTCATCACGCAAACGCCTGATTTCGCAGACATCGCCATCACGTTCATCTAGGGACACTGCGTCCACCCCCAACGCGGGGTGCAGTCCACCCCGAACAGCAAACCCTCACTACAAGGAGAGACACCATGGGCATCATCATCTGGCTGATCGTCGGCGGCATCATCGGTTGGCTTGCGAGCCTGGTCATGAAGACCGACGGCCAGCAGGGCATTTTCCTGAATGTCATCGTCGGCATCGTCGGCGCGTTCCTCGGCGGCTGGCTGGGCGGCATGCTCGGCTTGGGCGGCGCCGACATCAACGACGGCAACTTCTCGATCACCGGCCTGCTGCTGTCCCTGGTCGGCGCGATTGTCCTGCTCGGCATCGTCAACCTGTTCCGCCGCGGCCGCGTGCGCTAAATCGCGCTTACGCTGCAATGCAGAAGGCCCGGACCTGTGTCCGGGCCTTCTGCGTTTTCAGGGGCCCAATTCCACCCACGCCGGCGCATGGTCGCTGGGCCGCTCCCAGGTGCGCGGCTCGCGGTCGATGCCGGCCCCCGCGCAGCGGGCGCGCAGCGCGTCCGACACCAGGGTCAGGTCGATGCGCAGCCCCAGGTTGCGGCGGAACGCCGCCTGGCGGTAATCCCACCAGCTGAACTCCCCGGCGACGTCGCTGTGCAGGCGGAACGCATCGTGCAGGCCCAGCGCGCACAGCCGGCGCAGGCCGTCGCGCTCGGCGGTGGACGTCAGGATGTGGCCGTCGTTCCACACCGCCGGGTCGTGCACGTCGCGCTCGTCCGGGGCGATGTTGAAATCGCCCATCACCACCAGCTCGGGATGGCGCTGCAGCTCGTGCGCGATCCAGTCGTGCATCGCCTGCAGCCAGCGCAGCTTGTACGCGTATTTGTCGGTGCCCACGTCCTGGCCGTTGACCACGTACAGGTTGACGATACGCACCCCGCCCACCGTTGCGGCAATCACCCGCTTCTGCTCGTCGTCGAAACCGGGGATGCCGACCTGCACGTCCTCGGCCGGCGCGCGCGAAAGGATGGCCACACCGTTGTAGGTCTTCTGCCCGGCGAACACGCTGCGGTAGCCGGCGCCGACCAGCGCGGCATCGGGGAAACGGCTGTCCTCCAGCTTGGTCTCCTGCAGGCCGACGATGTCCGGAGCGAAGGTGGCGAGCCACTGCTCCAGGTGCGGCAGGCGGACATTGAGCGAATTGACGTTCCAGCTGGCGATCTTCATCGCGACAGTCTAGTCGGGTGGAATGGCATGATGGAATTTCCGCCGTGTTCGTGAGCCTGCCATGCCCTCCGTCGCATCCGTCGTGGACCTTCGCAGCGATACCGTGACCCGCCCCACGCCGGCGATGCGCGAGGCGATGGCCCGCGCCGAGGTGGGCGACGACGTGTACGGCGAGGACCCCACCGTCAACGCGCTGCAGTCGCGGCTGGCCGCGGACCTGGGCTTCGAGGCGGGCCTGTTCGTGCCCAGTGGCACGCAGTCCAACCTGCTCGCGTTGCTGGCCCACTGCGAGCGCGGCGACGAGTACATCGTCGGCATGGACGCGCACACCTATCGTTACGAGGGCGGTGGCGCCGCGGTGCTGGGCTCGATCCAGCCGCAGCCGCTGGTGCAGGCGGCGGACGGCAGCCTGCCGCTGGATATGGTCGAGCAGGCGATCAAGCCACTGGACGACGCGCATTACGCCCGTACCCGGCTGGTGTGCCTGGAGAACACCTGGCACGGGCGCGTGCTGCCGCTGGACTACCTGCAGGCGGCGCGCGCGCTGTGCGACCGCCGCGGCCTCGCGTTGCACCTGGACGGCGCGCGGTTGTTCAACGCGGCGGTGGCGCAGGGTGTGCCCGCGCAGGCCATCGCCTCGCATTTCGACAGTGTCTCGGTGTGCCTGTCGAAGGGATTGGGCGCGCCGGTCGGCTCTGTGCTCCTGGGCGCGCAGGCGCTGATCGCGATCGCGCGGCGCTGGCGCAAGGTCGCCGGTGGCGGCATGCGCCAGGCCGGCATCATCGCGGCCGCCGGGCTGCACGCGCTCGATCATCACGTGGCGGCATTGGCCGACGACCACGCGCGCGCGGCTCGGCTGGCGGCGGCGCTGGACGATGCGCCGGGCGTGCGCGTGGCGGCGCAACACACCAACATGGTGTTCCTCGAGGTGACCAACGGGCGCGTGGACGCATTCCGCTCGCACATGGAGGCGGCCGGGGTACGCGTTTCGGTGGGCTACACCCCGCGCGTCCGACTGGTGCTGCATCGCGATGTGGATGACGCCGCTCTGCAGCGCGCGATCGACGCACTGCGCACGTTCCCCGGCTGAGCGACGTTCGGGGCCCCGACGCGAGTTCGCCGGACGGTACGCGCCGCCCCGCAAGTATGGGGGCGGGAATCGACTACTTCGACAGCCAGCGGATCAACCGGTCCACGTGCCCGCGGTAGGGCGGCTTGATCCAGTCACTGGCGGCGAAGCGACGCTGGCGCAGTACCGGTAGCACCTTGCTGAAGGTTTCGAAGCCGTGGCGGCCGTGGATTGCACCGATGCCGCTGGCGCCGACCCCGCCAAACGGCAAGCCGTGCGCGCCGAAGTGCAGCAGGGTGTCGTTGACCGTCACGCCACCGGCCAAGGTGTTGGCCAGGATGTGATCGACGCGTCCCCGGTCATTGCTGAACGGGTACAGCGCGAGCGGCCGTTCCAGCGCGTTGATCCGTGCGATCGCCTCGTCCAGGTTGTCGTACGACAACACCGGCAGGATTGGACCGAAGATCTCGTGGCGCATGACCTCGGCGTCCATCGCCGGGTCGATGACCAGCACCGGCGGGAACAGGTGTTGCTCCTCGATCAACGCCGCGTGCCGCCGCGCCGCGTCGGCGAACGGCTCGATCACCTTGTGGCCACGCTCGCGCGCGTCGGCCAGGTAACCGTGCAGGCGGCGGAACTGGCTTTCGTTGATCACCCGGGTGTAGGCATTGGTGTGGACGAAGTCGTGGCCATAGCGCTCGCGCAGCTCATGCACCAGCGCGTGCACCAGCGCATCGCGGCGCGCGGCGTCGACCAGCACGTAGTCCACGCCGATGCAGGTCTGCCCGGCGTTGAACCACTTGCCGGTGGCAATGCGCGCGGCCGCGCTGCCAATGGGGAAGTCGGCGCAGACCACCGCCGGCGCCTTGCCGCCCAGTTCCAGCGTCACCGGCGTCAGGTTGGGTGCGGCGGCAGCCATCACCTTGCGGCCCACCGCGGTGGAGCCGGTGAACAGCAGGTGGTCGAAGGGCAGCGCCGCAAACGCGGCGCCAACTTCCACGCCGCCCAGGGCCACGGCCACGCGGTCGGGCGGAAACACATCGGCCAGCAACTGCCGCAGCCATGCGCCGGTGCGCGGGGTGTGCTCGGACGGCTTGAGATACACGTGGTTGCCGGCGGCGATCGCGGAGACCAGCGGCACCAGCGCCAGGTTCACCGGGTAGTTCCACGGCGCGATGATGCCGACCACCCCGACCGGCTCGTAACGCAGCTCGGCGGTGGCCGGCCACAGCTTCCAGCCGACCGCGGCACGCTGCGGGCGCGACCAGCGGCGCAGGTGGCGGAGCGCGTGGTTGATCTCGGCCAGCGTCACCATCGCCTCGGAGATCAGGTTCTCGTGGGCGGAGCGGTGGCCGAAATCGGCACTGATCGCCGCGTCCATCGCCGGCACCGCGGCCCGGAACGCCTCCCGCAGCCGCAGCAGGTCGCGGCGGCGCTGCGCGAGGTCGGGTTTGCGGGCCTGCCACGCCACGCGCAGGCGTTCGCGCGTGGCGGCCAGTTCCTGCGGGGTGGTGTCGGCGGTAATGTCCATACGGGCGAGTTTAGTCCCATCCCCGCCCGGCGCGGGGAGGGCGCCGCCGTCCACGGCGGACCGCCCGCTTAACGGGCCCTGTCGGGCGGGAGCCCCGTGCGCGGGTTCCCCCTCGAAGGGGGAATCGGTGGGTAGAATCGCCCGATGACCCTGCGGCCCTACCTCGAGCATTTCCCCGTCACCGGCGAGCGCGTCTACGTCGACCCGGCCGCCACCGTCATCGGCGACGTGGTATTGGGCGACGACGCGTCGATCTGGCCCGGCTGCGTGGTCCGCGGCGACGTCAACCATATCCGCATTGGCGCGCGCACCAACGTGCAGGACGGCACCATCGTCCACGTCACCCACGAGGGGCCGTACACGCGCCCGGGCGGCTTGCCGACGCTCATCGCCAACGACGTGACCATCGGCCACGGCGCGATCATCCATGCGTGCACCGTCGACGAGTTCGCACTGGTCGGCATGGGCGCGCGGCTGCTGGACGGCTGCCACGTGCAGCGCTTCGGCTTCGTCGGCGCGGGCGCGGTGGTGTCGCCAGGCAAGGTGGTCGGCGAAGGCGAGCTGTGGCTGGGCAACCCGGCGCGCTTCGCACGCAAGCTGACGGACCGGGAGCTGGAGCAGCTGCATTACAGCGCCGGCCACTACGTGCGGTTGAAGGACCGGTACCTGGGGATGGGCGAGGGCGCGCAGATGCTCGTGCGCTGAGGCCAGGCCGTCAGCAAGCGCGACGGGGCTGTTGGCTACGGCAGCGTCTGCCGCTCCAGCATTTCAATCAGGGTGAAGGCTTCTTCGCGCGATTGCCCGCACAGGTCCGCCGCCGGCCGCAGGCTGGCGCAGAACGCCGGCCGCTCCGGCTTGCCGAACAGGCGGCAGCGGTACTCGTCATCCAGTTGCACACACGGCATCCCCGCCGGCTTGCCATGCGGCATGCCGGGGATGGGTGAGGTGATCGAGGGCGCGATGCAGCACGCGCCGCAGCGCGCGCGGCAATCCATGGGGGGTTGGCTCAGTCCGCGGTGACCAGCGCGTCGTCCCGCTCGCGCAGCGCGGCATAGACCTCGTCGGTATACGGGCGCACGCCGTGCCAACGCTGGAAGCTCTCGGCGGCCTGCTCGACCAGCATGCCCAGCCCGTCGATGACCAGGTGGGCACCCGCCGCCCGTGCCCACGAGAGAAACGGGATCGCCGCCTCGCCGTAGCTCAGGTCGACGGCGTCGCAGCGCGGCGCCAGCAGCGTGCCCGGAAGCGGCGGCAAGCCCGCGCCGCGTGCCGCCGAGGTGGCGTTGATGACCAGGTCGAAGTTGCCCAGCGCGCCGATGTCGTCCAGGTAGCGCGGGTGCACCCGATCCGGCTCGCCCAGCGCATCGGCCAGCGCATCCACCCGGCTGGCGGTGCGGTTGACGATGTACAGGCTGGCGATGCCGGCATCGAGCAGGGTGGGCGCCACGCCGCGCGCCGCGCCACCGGCACCGATCAGCAGCACCTTGCGGCCGCGCAGGTCGCGGCTGTGGCGCTCGGTCAGGTCGCGAACCAGCCCGGCGCCGTCGGTGTTGTCGCCGTCCCAGCCGGTGGTGGTGCGGACCAGCGTGTTGACCGCGCCGGCCCGGCGGGCGCGCTCGCTGAGGTTGTTGCAGATCGCCGCGGCGTGCTCCTTGTGCGGCAGGGTCACGTTGGCGCCCGCACCGCCCTCGGCGGCAAAGGCGGCCAGGGCCGCGTCGAAGGCCTCCGGCGCCGCGTCGATCGCGGTGTATTCGAGGGCGATGCCGGTCTGCCGCGCGAAGGCCGCGTGGATCCGCGGCGACAGCGAGTGGGCGACCGGGTGGCCGATGACCGCGAAACGTTTTGCAACGGCGTTCGGATTCGACATGGCAGATCCCTCGCTAGACTGCATGGCCAGTACCCAGGAGACGCACGATGCGGCGCAACCCGGCCTTGATCGGTTTCAGTCTACTCCCGCTGCTGCTGCTCGGCGGCACGGCTTTCGCCCTGGCCGAGTTCGGCATCGAAGGCATGGGCGTGGTGTCCACCAAGGCCAGCGAAGTGCGCGGCACGGTCAGCCCCGACGGCCAGCGCATCGTGTGGGGCAGCCCCGATCGCGAAGCCGGCCCGGGTGGTGGCGACCTGTGGCAGGCCACGCTCAAGGACGGCCGCTGGCAGGACGCCAAGCCGCTGGCGCTGAACACCAAGGCCAAGGACGCCGCCCCGATGTTCAGCGCCGACGGGCGCTGGCTGTACTTCTCCAGCGACCGGCCGGGCGGGCGCGGCGGCGACGACCTGTACCGCGCGGCGGTGAATGGCAGCGGCTACGGCAAGCCGGAGAACCTGGGCGCGGGCGTCAACACCAAGGGCGACGAACGGGCGCCGACCCCCAGCCGCGACGGCAAGGCGCTGCTGTTCGCCAGCAATGGCCACGGCGGCGCCGGCCGCCACGACCTGTTCTTCGCCCGTTGGGACGGCGCCGTGTTCGGTGCCGTGCAGCCGGTGCCCGGGGTGAACACCCGCGACGACGAATTCGACGCGGCCTGGCTGGGCGATGGCGAGGCGATCGTGTTCGCGCGCTCCGCCGATGCGCAGGCCAAGCCGATCCAATTGCAACTGGCGCAGTGCGACGGCAAGCGCTATGGCGGCATCGCGCCGCTCAAGCTTTCGTTCAACACCGACGCCGCCACGACGCTGGGGCCGGTGGTGGAGTGGAACAAGCCGGGGGAGTTGCTGGTCACCGGCAGTGCGCGGTCGCCGCGCGCCGGTGGGTTGGACCTGTACCGCATGAAGGCGCCCGCGGTGACTGGCAAGCGAGGCTGCTTGGGCTGAATCCAACCGGCACACGCGTGGGCTGATTGCAGGCAGGTGCTGGCACGACGTTCAGCGGCAACGAAAAACCCGCCATTTGGGCGGGTTTCTCCGGGGAGACGCGCAGTGTCCGCGCGATGTCAGTCCGCGTCCTTCAACCACCGCGCCGCATCCAGCGCGAAGTAGGTAAGCACGCCATCGGCGCCGGCACGCTTGATGCTGGTCAGCGCTTCCAGCGCGCAGCCACGCTCGTCGATCCAGCCGTTCAGCGCGGCGGCCTTGAGCATCGCGTACTCGCCGCTGACCTGGTAGACGAAGGTCGGCGCGCCGAACTCGTCCTTGGCGCGGCGGACGATGTCCAGGTACGGCAGGCCCGGCTTGACCATGATCATGTCCGCGCCTTCGTCCAGGTCCAGCGCGATCTCGCGCATCGCCTCGTCGGAGTTGGCCGGGTCCATCTGGTAGGTGTACTTGTTGCCCTTGCCGAGCGCGCCGGCGCTGCCGACGGCGTCGCGGAACGGGCCGTAGAACGCGCTGGCGTACTTGGCGCTGTAAGCGAGGATCCGCGTGTGGATGTGGCCTTCGACTTCCAGCTCGCCGCGGATGGCGCCGATGCGGCCGTCCATCATGTCGCTGGGGGCGACGACGTCGGCGCCGGCGCGCGCGTGCGAGATCGCCTGCTTGACCAGCGCCTCGACAGTCTCGTCGTTCATCACGTAGCCGCTGTCATCCAGCAGTCCGTCCTGGCCGTGGACCGTGTACGGGTCCAGCGCCACGTCGGTGATCACGCCCAGTTGCGGGAAGCGTTCCTTCAGCGCGCGCACGGCGCGTTGCGCCAGGCCGTCGTCCTGCCACGCGGCTTCGGCGGTCAGCGACTTGGCCTCCGGCGCGGTGACCGGGAACAGGGCGAGCGCGGGCACGCGCAGTTCGCTGGCCTGCTCGGCCACCTTGAGCAGCTCGTCGATCGACAGGCGCTCGATGCCCGGCATGGAAGCGACGGCTTCGCGTCCCTTCAGCTCGTGGACGAAGACCGGGTAGATCAGGTCGTTCGCGGTGAGGACCGTCTCGCGCATCAGCCGGCGCGAGAACTCGTCGCGGCGCATCCGCCGCGGGCGCGTGTAGGGGTAGCTCATGGCGGGGCATTGTACGCGCGGTGGCCGGGCGCGGCTTGATCGTGATCAGGCTCGTCTGCGGGCATGAGTGGGCATCCCGTAGCGGCGCTGAACGCAGGGCCCACGCATTCGCGCCGTCGAACGCACATTTGACACCGGTCAAGGCGCGCGCGCGGCAGGGCACTAGAGTGGCGCCATCCTAGCCACCTCAGTGTTCACAGCCATGGATCTCCGCAACCCGGGTCGCCGTCGTTTCCTCGCCTATTCCGCCGCCGCCGCGGCGATCCCGCTGGTGCTCAAGGCGTTGCCGGCCGAGGCCGCGCCCGCTGCGTTGCCCAAGCTGACCGTCGCCAACCCGCAGGCCAAGGCGCTGGCCTACACCGAGAACGCCGCCGCGGTGAAGCACCCGGTGTTCAAGGCCGGCAGCAACTGCCTCAACTGCACGCTGTACAAGGGCGCCAAGGGCCAGGCCTACGGGCCGTGCACGCTGTTCCCGCAGAACACGGTGGCGGCCAAGGGCTGGTGCAGCGCCTGGGCGAAGAAGGCCTGATCGGATAACACCGACGTCCACTCCGGTCGCGTTGGAGTGGGCGTTTCGCGGTGCCTGCACGCTGGCGGCTGGCGCGGGAGCGGTCCCGATACGCGAGCGTGCACGTCTGCCCGTATCCGCATACGCCCGGTAGGATGGCGCGGTGCGCATGTTCCGCTCCTTCCCGGTCTCCGTTCGCGTCTGCCTGCTGGCGTTGGCCGCGCTGGTCGCGGTGTGCTGGCTCGGTGGGTGGCTGGATGGCCACGACCCGCACGCGCCGGACTGGAGTGCCTTGTCGGTGGCGCCGGGCGTGGCGGGGCACGGCTTCGGCACCGACGCCATCGGCCGCGACGTGCTGGCCCGCACCCTCGCCGGCGGGCGGCTGTCGCTGACCATCGGCCTGATGTCCAGCGTGATCGCGCTGCTGGTCGGCGTGGGTTACGGCGCCATCGCGGGCCTGGCCGGCGGACGGGTCGAACGCGCGATGCTGCGCGTGCTTGACGTCTTCAGCGCGCTGCCGTTCCTGCTGGTGGTGATCCTGCTGCTGACCCTGTTCGAGCGCTCGCTCGGCCTGTTGCTGGCCGCCATCGGTGGCTATGTGTGGATCGACCTCGCGCGGGTGATGCGCGCCGAGGCCGCGCGCCTGCGCGAGGCGCCGTTCCTGCTTGCCGCCCAGGCCGCCGGCGCGAGTTTCCGCCAACGCCTGCACTGGCACGTGCTGCCCAACCTGTTGCCGCTGGCGTTCGTCTACCTTGGCCTGATCCTGCCGCAGGCAATCCTGGTGGAAAGCTTCCTCGGCTTCCTTGGCCTCAGCGTGGACGAGCCGTCAGCCAGCTGGGGCACGCTGCTGGCCGAAGGCGTGCAGGAACTGGACAGCGCGCCGTGGACGCTGCTGTTTCCGGCCGGCTTTCTGGTCACCACGCTGGCATTGTTCCAGTTTCTCGGCGATGGGCTGCGCGACTGGATGGACGTCCGTGGTGGGCATGACGAGGCGGCGGCGTGAGCGTGGCGCTGATCGCCGTGCACGGGCTGGAAGTGGCAACCCGGCCCCCGCGGCGGGCGCCCAGCCGCTGCCTGCTCGGCCCCTTGGATCTTGGCCTGCACGCGGGCCAATGCCTCGGCCTGGTCGGTGAAAGCGGCAGCGGCAAGAGCCTGAGCGCGCTGTCGCTGCTGGGCCTGCTGCCCACCGGGTTGTCCGCCACCGGCGCGCTGTCGGTGGATGGCGTGCCGGTCGGGCTGGGCACGTCGGCGCATGCCGCACTGCGCGGGCGGACGCTGGGCTGGGTGCCGCAGGACCCCTTGGCCACCCTGCATCCCCTGCGCAGCATCGGGGCGCAACTCGTCGAAACCCTGCGCGTGGTGCGCGGCCTGTCCCGCGCGCCTGCGTCCGCCGAGGCCGAGCGCCTGCTCGCGCGCGTGCAACTGCCCGACCCCGCAACGGCCCTCGGGCGCTTTCCGCACCAGTTCTCGGGCGGGCAGCGCCAGCGCATCGCCATCGCGCTGGCGTTGGCCACGCAGCCGCGCGTGCTCATTGCCGACGAGCCGACATCGGCGCTGGACGCGCGCATCGCCCGCGACATCCTCGACCTGCTGGACCAGCTTCGCCGCGAGGACGGCCTGGGGCTCCTGCTGATCAGCCACGACCTGCCGCTGGTGGGCGAGTACGCACAGCACCTGGTGGTGCTTCGCCGCGGGCACGTGGTGGAGCAGGGCGACACGCGCCGCGTGTTCGCCGCGCCGGCGCACGCCTACACCCGGGAACTGCTGGCGGCCGACCGCTTGGCATCCCTGCCACCGGTGGCAGGCGAGGCACCGGTGCTGTTGCGGGGCGAAGGCTTGCGCATGCACTACCCACGCGCGCCGCGGGCGGCGCTGGATGGCGTGGACCTGGTGCTGCGTCGCGGCGAAGGCCTGGCGCTGGTGGGCGAGAGCGGCAGCGGCAAGAGCACGCTCGGCCGCGCGCTGCTGCGCCTGCTGCGTGGAGCGCAGGGACGGGTGTGGCTGCAGGACGAGGAGCTGACCGCGTTGCCGCGCGCCGCCCTGCGCCGTCTGCGTCGCCGCGTCGGCGTGGTGTTCCAGGATCCGTATGCCTCGCTCGATCCGCGCATGCGCATCGCCGACATCGTGGCCGAACCGTTGCGCATCCATGGCTTGGGCGATGCCCCCACGCGGCGGGACAGGGCGGCGGCGCTGCTGGAAGCCGTGGGGCTGGAGCGGGCCATGCTCGATCGCTACCCGCACCAGTTCTCCGGCGGACAGCGCCAGCGCATCGCCATCGCGCGCGCGCTGGCCACCGATCCGGACCTGCTGGTGTGCGACGAGGCGGTCTCCGCGCTGGATGCGCACCATCGCGCGTCGGTGTTGGCGCTGCTGGCCCGGCTCAAGCGCGAACGCGGCCTGGCGCTGCTGTTCGTGACCCACGACCTGGCCGCGGCGGCGGCGGTGGCCGAACGCATCGCGGTGCTGGAGGGCGGGCGCATCGTCGAGACTGGCGCCACCGCCCAGGTGCTGCGGGTGCCGCGGCATGCGCACACCCGGGCCCTGCTGGCGGCGCGGCCGGCCGTGTGAGCGCGCCGCGCGGCGGGGAGGCTACCCGCCGGGCAGTCGCCTCAGATCACGCCGCCGCCGATCCCCAAGCGCACGACGCCGACCACGATCACCAGCGCGTTGAGCACCAGGCCGGCTTTCGCGCGACCGCGGTGGCCGGGCCGGCTGAGCAGGATGCCGACCGCGGCGATGATTGCGCCGATCGCGGCGAACGGGATCAGGAACCAGTTACCCCATCCGAGCAGCGGGATCAACGCCACGATCATCCACACCATCGCGACGATGCCCCACACCAAGCTGATCAATCCCATCGAGAACGCTCCATGATGATGGCGCAGGCGCCGTTGCCATGATCATGACCGATCGCTGGCCGGAGTGCTGACATGGGCCCGGGCCGGCGCGGGGCGCGTCGGCGGCGGGACGGTCCGGGTCTCCGTGGTTGCCGGAGCCAACGCCGGGTCTAGGCCACCGCTTGCCCGTGCACGCCGTCGATCTCCACGCGCAGTTCGCGCCGGCACACCGCACCGTGCAGCACGATATGCGGCACCGAGGCGGGCAGGCGTGCGGCCAGTGCTTCGGTGACACGCGGCAGCTCGGCGGCGTCGCGCACGTAGACCTTGAGCCGGCTGCCCGCGCCGAACGAGGCCGGCAAGCCGGGCCGCTGCTGGCGAGCGCGGTCGATGAGGTGGTCAAGGTTGACCAGCACCTCGTCCAGTTGCGCTTCGACGCAGTCGCGGTGCTGCGATTCGTGGCCGACGATCGCCGCGGTGCCCGAGAGCATCAGCGGCATCGCGCTGCCCGCCGGCGGCAGCATCGCGCGGGCAAAGCCGGGCGGTTGCGGGCCGTACTGGCGCGGGTAGCGCCAGGCGCTGAGCTGGCGTGGGTTTTCCAGCGGGGTGCCGGGTGCGCGTGCGGCCAGCCAGTACACCTGCAGCCGGCGTTCGCCGTCGACCCGGCCGATGGCGGTGGCGGCGGGCAGGGTGCCCGGGTCCACGGTGCCCAACGCCCGCGCGCGGCCCACGCAGAAGCGGCGGTAGCGCTCGTCGTCGCTGTCGCCGGTGGTGATGCCGTCGAGGTAGTTCCACATCCGCAGCAGGTGCGGGTAGCCGCGCGCGACGACGAAGGCCGACAGCCGGCGGTAGATGGCTTCCGTGGTGCGCTCGATGTCGCTGTCGTCGTCGCCGGGCAGTTCGTCCAGTTCGATGGCGCCGAACTGCAGCGCGCCGTCTTCGGCCCAGGCGACGTCGCCGTCGCGACCGCGCGCCACCGGGCCGGCACCGCGCCACACTTCCAGCGGGGCGGTCCCGTGCGGCTGCAGCGACACGCGCAGATAGCGCGGATCGTCGTGGCGCGGCGCGTCACGCCCGAAGCCGAACACGGCCAGGGTGTTGTCGCCGGCCAGCAGCGCGTCGAGGTCGGCGTCGGAGTAGTCCACCGTCCAGCGCGGGGCCGGCGGGGAGGAGGTGGCGGCCACCGACGGAGCGCCAGCGGTCGGGTGCGGCGAAGTCATGCCGCCATGATACCGGGCCGGTTCAGGCCGGTGCGCGGAGTATGCTCGAAGAAACCCGCCGAGTCCGACCCCGATGATGCCCCGCCGCCTGCTGTCCGCCCTCGCCCTGTCCGCCCTGCTGCTGGCCGGCTGCGCCAGCACCCACCGGGTCATCCTTGCGCCGCCGCGCCCCGCCATTGCGGTCGAGCAGGTGAAGGTCTACCACGTGGCCCCCAAGCGCTACGAGGAGATCGCGCGGCTGGAATCGTCCAGCGCGATTGGTTTTGGCACGCCGGGGCAGACCGACGCCGCGATCGCGCGCCTGCGCCGCGAGGCCGCGAAGCTGGGCGCCAACGGCGTGCTGCTGCTCGGCGTGGGCAGCGTGGCGCCGCCGGTGTCGGTGGGCGTGGGTACGGGCGTTCACCGCAGCCATGTGGGCATCTACGGCGGCTTCGGGGTTCCGACCACGCAGCGGCAGGCGGTGGGCGTGGCGATCCACGTCATCGAGGAATAAGGGGCAAGACCGGGCGCGTCCGTTCAGCTTCGGCGCCGGGCCGGGCCGGGCCGGGGCACGTTCAGCGCGTGACGGCCCGCGGGGCCGCGGTTGCCGGCGCGAACTCGCCGCTGGGATCGTCGATCAGCGGCGGATGCGCGCGGATGCTGCGGTACACCTGCCACATCCCGCCGCGGCGCAGCACCTGAGCCACCACGTGCGAGGTGATCCGGCCCAAGTCCTGCAGCGGGCGGAAATGGCTGGCGCGGAACTGCTCGTCGCCGTTGGGCTGCTGGTAGCGCGATTCGATCGGCACCGACACCACGCGCGTACCCAGCTGGCGCGCGGCGGAAATCAGCACCTGCGCCTCGAACACGAAGCCTTCGCCGGGGATGTCGCGCAATGCGCACACCTCGGCGGGATAGAAGCGCTGGCCGCTCTGGGTGTCGGCGATCTGGTAGCCGGTGCCCCAGGCGATCCCCCAGTCGCCGAAGCGGTTGGCCAGCTTGCGGTACAGCGGGGCCTGCGCGCGCTTGCGCAGCCGCGCGCCGATCACCAGGTGGCCGGGATAGCGGTTGGCGGCGTCGAGCAGGCGCGGGATGTCCTCGGCACGATGCTGGCCGTCGCCGTCCATGGTGACCACGCCGCGCAGGCCGCGCTGCAGTGCTTCGTTGAAGCCGGTGCGCAGGCTGGCACCCTTGCCGCGGCGCGTGGGATGGCGCAGCACGGTGACCGGCAGGTCGGCGATACAGGCGGCGGTACCGTCGTCGGAGCCATCGTCCACCACGATCACGTGCGCGCATTCGGCCAATGCCGCCTCGACCACGCCGCGGATGCGCAGCGATTCGTTGAGGGCCGGTATGACGACGGCGACGTTGTGGCGTTCGAGCATGCGCGGTTCCGGCGAGGGGGAGCGACGGAAGCCCTGCGCACTGCGTCGTAGGGCCGACCGACTTGGGTCGGAGTATAGGCAGTGGCGCGTGATGTGGAACCCCGGGGCGGCCAATGCCCGTGCCTCCATTCAGGCTGGAATGCGCATCGTGTTGGCGCATGGCGAGGGCGGGCAGCGCGCGCGTGGAGGTGCTGCCGCGTTGGACGGCCGGTATTGCCTTGGGTCTGTGACCGGCGGCGCGGCTCCCTCGGCTGATCCAGGTGCAGCTCGGCTCCGCCGGCGCCCCACCACGTGGGCGCCGGCGTCGACGTCCATCAGCCGCGCGGCTTGGCCTTCTGCGCCGGAACGAACTCCTCGCGTACCGCCTTGGCCAGCAGGTCCGGCGGCAGCAGGCCCTGGTCGAGCAGGAAGTCGTTGAACGCCTTGCGGTTGAAGCGGTCGCCCAGCGCCAGCTCGGTCTCGGCGCGCAGCTGCATGATCCGCGCGTAGCCGTAGAAGTAGCTGCCGGCCTGGCCGGGCGCCTTGACCGTGTAGCGGTCGACTTCCTGCCGCGCCATCGCCTTCGAATACCCCACCTGCTCGGTCAGCACCTTGAACGCGGTGTCGCGGTCGGTGAGGCCCAGGTTGAGCATCGGGTCGAGCATCGCGCGCGCGGCGCGCAGCAGGCGGAACTGCAGGGCGATCAGCTGGCCCTCGAGCGGCTCGTACGGCACCATCTCCGCCTCGGCATACAGGGCCCAGCCTTCGACATTGACCGAGTTGAACGCGTACAGCGTGCGCGCCAGCGACACGCCGCGCTCGACCATCGCGGTGAACTGCAATTCGTGGCCGGGGCGGCCTTCGTGCGCGGTGAGCGTCCACGCGCCGGCCGGGTAGTTGAAGTCGTCATACGCGCCGTCGGCGCCGGCGTTGGGGTTGCCCAGTGGCAGCACGAAGGTGCCCTGCTGGCCGGTGTTACCCACCAGCGGCGCCGGCAGGAAGTGTGGCGCCGGCTGCGCGGCGCTTTCGGCCTCGCTGCCCAAACGCATCTGCATCGGCCGCTGCGGCAGCGACACGATGTCGTGCTTGGCAATGAGGCGGTCGAGCTCCGGCATCACCGTGGTGCGGTAGAACGGCTCGATCTGGTCGTTGGCCAGCTGCGGCTGCTTGAGTTCCCTGATCACGCCGATGTAGTCGGTGGCCTTGAGCCCCTTGGCCTTGGCCACCAGCGGTGCCAGCTGCTGCATGGCGTTGCGCGTTTCCATGAACTCCAGCTGCGCCCGCTCGATCAGCACGCGCGGATCGATGTCGATGCCGACGTTCTTCAGCGACAGCGCGTACAGCTCGTCGGGCAGCTGGTAGGTGGTGCGTGCGGTCGGCAGCACGCTGGCCTTCGACCACGCGGCGTAGTCGGTCAGCTGCTTGTCCAGCGCGTCGAGCGCCGTATCGGCGCCTTCGACCTTGTACTTGGCGAACAGTGCGCGGATGCCCTTGAGGTAGGTGGGCAGGTTGTCGATGGACTGCTGCACCGACTGCTGGGTGGGTTGCAGCAGCCCGGCCTCGTTGCGCTCGTCGTAGCGCTGGCGCGCCTGGGTGGCCAGCGGCGTGCTCCCGGCGACCTGGCCGACATAGCGCTGCAGGCGCTTGAGTGCCATCGCGCGGCGCGCCGGCGGGGTCTGGTCGCTGAGCAGGCCCTGCATGCCCTGGAATACCGACTGGCCGACATCGGCCCACGGCCGGGTCAGGCGCTCGTTGACCTCGCTGGCCTCGATCGCGTCATCGGCCGCCTTGATCAGGATTTCCAGGTCCTGGCGGACGTTGGGATCGCGCTCCAGCTGCAGCTTGGTCGACAGTTCGGCGCGGGCCTTGCCGGTGGCATCGCGGAAACGCTTGCCATTGTCGGGGCCGAAATCGGCGGTCTTGTCGTCGTAGCCGGGGATGCCGAAGAACGACAGCTGCTCGGGGAAGAAGTCGCCCTGCGCCTTGAGCAGGATCGAGGTGTATTCGTTGCTGCGCGCCACCCATGCAGGGGCGGCCTTGGCCGCGGGGGCCTTTGCGGCGGCGGTCGCGGAGGCGGGCGCCAGCAGTACGGGCGCGGCGAGGGCAGGCAGGGGCGCGAGCAGCGCCACGGCGATGGCGAGGACGAGTGGCTTGGTCATGTGGGAGGCCCCAGGGCGGAAAGGCCCCCAGCATCGCCGCAGCGGGGCCGCCATCACATCCGCCGAAGGTCACAGTGCCCGGCCTCCTCCGCAGCGGGTGCGTGCCCGCGGCGCAGGCGCGGGGAGGGCTTGGGTCAGGGCCCGCGGTGCGACGCCAGCCGGGGCAGGGCGCCCCGGCTGCCGGTGCGACTCAGCGTGTCGACGGCTTCAGGCAGCGGCCGAAGAAGTCTTCGGTCAGGCGGAAGCGGTGCAGCAGGTCGGCGCCGCTGAGGCCGTGCTTGGCGCCCGGGTACGTCATCAGCTCGAACGGCTGAGCACGCTTCTGCAAGGCGCTCATCAGCACGGTGGAGTTGCTGAAGAGCACGTTGTCGTCGGCCATGCCGTGGATCAGCAGCAGCGGCGACTTCAGTCCGTCGATGTGGGTGAGCACGCGGCCGTCGCGGTAGCCGTCCGGGTTGGCCGCCGGCAGGTTCATGTAGCGCTCGGTGTAGTGGGTATCGTACAGGCCCCAGTCGGTGACCGGTGCCCCGGCCACGCCGCAGGCGTAGGTGTCGGAGGCCTTGGCCAGCAGCATCAGCGTCATGTAGCCGCCGTTGGACCAGCCGTACACGCCGATGCGGCCCGGGTCGATCCACGGCTGGGCCTGCAGCCACTTCGCACCGGCCAACTGGTCCTCCACTTCCACCGTGCCCTGCACGCCGTACAGCGCGCCGCCGAAGGCCGCGCCGCGGCGCGGGGTGCCGCGGTTGTCCAGCGAGAACACCACGTAGCCGTTCTGCGCCAGGTACTGGTTGAACCAGTGGTCGCCGCGGCCAGGCCAGGCGCGGCTCACGGTCTGCGTGGCCGGTCCGCCATACACGTACACCACCGCCGGATATCGCTTTCCCGGGTTGAAGCCAGCGGGCTTGATCACGCTGTAGTGCAGCGCGGTGGTGCCATCGGCGGCGGTGAGGGTGCCGTACTCCACCGGCCGTTGCGCATCGCGGTACGGCGCGTACGGATGCGTGGCATCCGCGAGATCGTTGGCGAGCAGCGTGGCGAGCGGGCTGCCGTCGTTGCGGAACAGCTGCAGCTGCGGGGGCGTGGTCGGGTTGGACCAGCTGTCGACGTACACGCTGGCGTTGGTGGCGAAGGTGGCGTTGTGCACGCCGTCGGCCTTCGACAGGCGCTCGATGGCGCCGCCAGCCAGCGGCACGCGGTACACCTGCACGTCCAACGGCGTGTCCTTGCCGGCGCTGAAGTAGACGAAGCCCGCCGCCTCGTCCACCGCGAGCACCGCATCGATCGGCCACGCGCCCGAGGTCAGCGCGGTGGCGTTGCCGTCGGCGCCGATTACATACAGGTGCTCGAAACCGCTGCGCTCGCTGCTCCACAGCAGTCGCCCATCCTTGAGGAAGCGCAGGTCGCTGTGCAGCGGCACCCAGGTCTTGCTGGTCTCGGTGACCAGTACGCGCTGCTTGCCGTTGCGGAGGTCGGCCTCGACCAGCTCCAGCAACTTCTGGTCGCGCGACTGGCGCTGGAAGGTCACGTGCTTCGCATCGCGCCAGTCCACACGCGCGAGGTAGATGTCGTCCTCCTTGCCCAGGTCGATCCAGGTGGGCTTGGCGCCGGCCTTGGGTGCGATGACGCCCAGCTGCACCAGCACGTTCTTGTCGCCGGCAGCCGGATAGCGCTGTTCGATCACCTCGGTACGATCCGGATACACCTCGTAGCGCTTCTGCACCGGCACCGGGCTCTCGTCAATGCGCGCGAAGGCGATGGCGCTGTCATCCGGCGCCCACCAGTAGCCAGTGTGGCGGTCCATTTCCTCATCGGCGACGAATTCGGCCACGCCGTTGCCGATCACCGCGCTGCCGTCCCTGGTGAGCTGCGCGCTCTTGCCGGTGGCCAGGTCGATCACCCACAGGTTGCGCTCGCGGATGAAGCTGACGAAGCCGCCCTTGGGCGAGAGCTTGGGGTCGGTGGCGAAGCCTTCGCCATTCGTCAGCTTGCGCACGCCGGCCTTGCCGGGCTGGGCCAGGTCGTACAGGTACAGTTCGCCGCCCAGCGGGAACAGCAGCGCCTTGCCGTCCGGCGACCACTGGTAATCGACGATGCCGCTGAGCGAGGCGATGCGCTGGCGCTCGCGGCGGGCCTTTTCCTCGTCGCTGAGTACTTCGGCGCCGGGCAGGACGTCGTTGGAGTCCACCAGCAGCGCGGTGGTGCCGGTGGCGATGTCGTAGGCCCACAGGTCGAGGCGGTTCTTGTCCGCGTCCTTGCCGCGCAGGAAGGTCACGCGGCTGCCGTCGGGTGCGACCTTGGCCTTCATCAGGCTCGGCCCCGACAGCGAGGTGCTGCCGGTGATGGCTTCCAGGGTGAGCTTGCCCGGCGTGGGCGAGGCGGGCGAGGCAAGGGCGGCAGTGGCAATCATCGACGTGGCGATCAGGCTGGCGGCGAGGCCGCGGCGGAGGCTGTTGTTCATGGCTTACGGGGTCGGGGTTCCGAACAGGTTCTTGCGCATTTCCGCGGTCATCTCGCGTTGCGCGCCGTACTGCGTGGCCAGCGCGTACGCGCGCTGCACCGCCGGGCGTGCTGCGACATCGGCGTGCCAGCGGTTGAGGTGGAGGAAGCCGGACAGGTCCAGCGGCGCCTTGGTGTACGGGTTGATCCACGGATGGATGGCCATGTCGGCGATGGAATACTCGTCGCCGGCGACAAACGCGCGGCCTTCCAGGCGCCGGTCGAGCACCCCCAGCAGGCGCAGCACTTCGCGCCGGTAACGGTCCTTGGCGTAGGCGATGTCCTCGGGGGCGTAGACATGGAAATGGCCGTACTGGCCAGTCATCGGCCCAAGCCCGGCCATCTGCCAGAACAGCCATTCGCTGGCTTCGATGCGCGCGCGCGGGTCGGCGGGGAGGAAACGCCCGGTCTTGCCGGCCAGGTACTGCAGGATCGCGCCGGATTCGAACACGCTGATCGGGGCACCGCCGTCGGCGGGGGCGCGGTCGATGATCGCCGGCATCTTGTTGTTGGGCGAGAAGGCGAGGAATTCGGGCTTGAACTGGTCGCCGGCGCCGATGTCCACCGGGTGCACGGTGTAGGGCAGGGCTGCTTCTTCGAGGAAGAGGGTGATCTTGTGGCCGTTGGGCGTGGGCCAGTAGTACAGCTCGATCATGCCGTGGCTCCGGGCGGGGGAAGGGCGAGTGTACGCGGTGTGGCGGCAGGGTTCCGCGACCTGTGCGGGCCGTTGGCGCAGGGCCGAGGCGCCGGTACTCTAGGCGACTTTCGAGCCAACCCACGCCGTACCCATGTCCCAGCCCCGCCCGTCGCTCAACCCCCTACCCGCCCTGATCTTCAGCTCGCGATGGCTGCAGCTGCCGCTGTACCTGGGCCTGATCGCGGCGCAGGGCGTGTATGTGTTCCTGTTCCTGAAGGAGCTGCTGCACCTGATCCAGGACGCCGCCTCGCTGAGCGAGCAGGGGATCATGCTGATCGTGCTCGGCCTAATCGACGTGGTGATGATCTCCAACCTGCTGGTGATGGTGATCGTGGGCGGCTACGAGACCTTCGTCTCGCGCCTGCGCCTGGAAGGCCACCCGGACCAGCCCGAGTGGCTGAGTCACGTCAACGCCAGCGTGCTCAAGGTCAAGCTGGCGATGGCGATCATCGGCATCTCCTCGATCCACCTGCTGAAGACCTTCATCGAGGCCGGGCAGCTGGGCCTGCCGCTGTGCACCCCGGAACTGACGGCGGCAGCGGCGCTGTGCGCCAAGACCACCGCCGCCGGCGTGATGTGGCAGACCATCATCCACTGCGTGTTCATCCTGTCGGCGATCGGCATTGCCTGGACCGACAAGCTGATGACCGGCGTGTCGGCCAAGCGCGAGCACGAAGCGCACCACTGAGGCTCATCGCGCCCGGTAGAATGGCGCGATGGATGTCTCCCACCTGCTTGACGCGCTGAACCCGGCGCAACGCGAAGCCGTGTCCGCGGCGCCCGGCCATTACCTGGTGCTGGCGGGCGCCGGTTCCGGCAAGACCCGCGTGCTCACCCACCGCATCGCCTGGCTGAACGAAGTCCACGGCGTGCCCACGCACGGCATCCTGGCGGTGACCTTCACCAACAAGGCCGCCGGCGAGATGCGCCACCGCCTGGACGCACAGTTGCGCCACGGCGCCCGCGGGATGTGGGTCGGCACTTTCCACGGCCTCGCCCACCGCCTGCTGCGCCTGCACTGGCAGGACGCCAGGCTGCCGGAGGGCTTCCAGGTGCTCGACAGCGACGACCAGCTGCGCCTGGTCAAGCGCGTGGTGCAGCAACTGGAGCTGGACGACGTGCGCTTCCCGCCGCGGCAGATCGTCTGGTGGATCAACGCGCAGAAGGACGAGGGCCGGCGTCCGCAGCACATCCAGGCCAGCGCCGATCCGTGGGCCGACGTGATGCGCCGCGCCTACGAGACCTACCAGGAGCGCTGCGAGCGCGCCGGGCTGGTCGACTTCGCCGAATTGTTGCTGCGCGCCCACGAGCTGCTGCGCGACAACCCGGCGCTGCTGGCGCATTACCGCCACCGCTTCAGCGAGATCCTGGTGGACGAGTTCCAGGACACCAACGCCATCCAGTACGCGTTCGTGCGCGTGCTGGCTGGGGACACGGGCCACGTGTTCGTGGTCGGCGACGACGACCAGGCGATCTACGGCTGGCGCGGTGCCAAGGTCGAGAACGTGCAGCGCTTCCTCAAGGACTTCGCGCACACCGCCAGCGGCGAGGCGAAGACCATCCGCCTGGAGCAGAACTACCGTTCCAGCGCCAACATCCTCAACGCCGCCAACGCGGTCATCGCACACAACCCCGACCGCCTCGGCAAGAAGCTGTGGACCGACACCGGCGAAGGCGAGCCGATCGACCTGTACGCCGCATACAACGAGATGGACGAGGCGCGCTTCGTGGTCGAGCGCATCCGCCAGTGGGTGCGCGACGGCGGCAGCCATGGCGATTGCGCGGTCCTGTACCGCAGCAACGCGCAGTCGCGTGCGTTCGAAGAACTGCTGCTGGCCGAGCAGGTGCCGTTCCGCGTGTACGGCGGCATGCGCTTCTTCGAGCGCGCCGAAATCAAGGACACCCTGGCCTACCTGCGCCTGATCGCCAACCGCAGCGACGACGCTGCGTTCGAGCGCGCGGTCAACACGCCGGCGCGCGGCATCGGCGAGAAGACGCTGGACGAGGTGCGGCGCCGCGCGCGCCATGACGCCGTGGCGCTGTGGGAAGCCGCGCGCCGCATCGTCGACGAGGGCGGACTGACCGCACGCGCGCGCAACGCGGTGGGCGGCTTCCTCACGCTGCTCGATGCCATCGACAACGACGTGCAGGCGATGACCCTGCCGGAGAAGATCGACCACGCGCTGATCCGTTCCGGGCTGCGCGACCACTACTTCAACGAGTCGCGCGGCCAGCTCGACTCGCGCGTGGATAACCTCGACGAACTGGTGTCGGTGGCCTCGCGCTTCACCCGCGGCGACGACGAGGTGGACGCGGCGATGCCCGAGCTGATCGCGTTCCTCAGCTACGCGCAGCTGGAGGCCGGTGAAGGCCAGGCCCAGGCCGGCGAAGAAGGCGTACAGCTGATGACCCTGCACAGCGCCAAGGGCCTGGAGTTCCCGCTGGTGTTCCTTGGTGGCATGGAGGAGGGGCTGTTCCCCAGTGCCAAGTCGAGCGAGGAGTCGGGCCGGCTGGAGGAGGAACGCCGGCTGGCGTACGTGGGCATCACCCGTGCGCGGCAGAAGCTGGTGCTCAGCTACGCCGAGAGCCGCCGCCTGCACGGCCAGGACATGTACGGCATGCCGTCGCGGTTCCTGCGCGAGATTCCGCCGCACCTGCTGCATGAGGTTCGGCCCAAGGTGCAGGTGTCGCGCCCGGTGTACGGCAGCGCGCCGCGCGCGTTCCCCGCCGGCGGGCGCGGGCATGCGTCGATCGAGGCGCCGCCGGTCAAGCTCGGAGCGGTGGTGCGCCATCCCAGTTTCGGCACCGGCACGGTGGTTGATTACGAGGGCAGCGGCGCGCACGCACGCGTGCAGGTCAACTTCGACGACGCCGGCAGCAAGTGGCTGGTGCTGGCCTACGCCAACCTGCAGCCGGTGTGACCAGCTGCGCGAAATTTGCCCATCGCCCACTCAGGTTCGCACCGGGGCCGGGCGCTAGAATGCGCTTGGGGCGTTGGCAGATGGCAGGGGCATGATCCAATTCACGGTGGCGGACTGGGCGGCGTGGGCCCCCGGCCTGCACGAGCGCGGGGCGTGGCAGGCCTGGTCGAAGGCGCCTGTCTTGCCGGCGGGCGACGATACGCCGGCCTTGCCGGAGGTGCCGGCCATGCAGCGACGCCGCATCGAACGGCTGGGGCGGATGGCGGTGCAGGCCGCGTGGTGGTGCAGCCAGGCCGAGACGGCCGGGGTGCCGCTGGTCTTCGCCTCGCGCCACGGCGACGTGCAGCGTTCGTTCGAGTTGCTGGAGCAACTGGCCCGTGGCGAATCGATGTCGCCGACCCACTTCGGCCTGTCGGTGCACAACGCCATCGCCGCGCTGTACTCCATCGTGCGTGGCGAGCGCGGCAACTACCTCGCGCTCGCCGCCGGCCGGGCCACCGCCGAAGCTGCGCTGGTGGAAGCGGCCGGGCTGCTCGCCGATGGCGCGCCGGAGGTGCTGGTGGTGGTGTACGACGCCCGTCCGCCGGCAGCGTACGCCAGCTTCCTCGACGAGCCCGATCCGTTCTACGCCTGGAGCTGGCGCGTGCGCGCCGATGGGGAAGGCACGCGCCTGTCGCTGGCGTGGGCGGCGGAGATGACCGGTGATGACGCTTCCGCCCCTGAGGAGGCGCCTTCCGCGGCACGCACGTTGATCGCCGGCGAGCGCGGGCTGGGCGACGCACATGACGAGACGACTGTGCTCGCCAATTGCGCCACCCTCACGACAGCGCTTCCCGCCGGCCTGGACGCGCTGCGTTTCCTGCTCGCCGGGGATGGGCTGCGCGAGCACCGTGCCGATGGCCTGTGCTGGACGTGGCAACGCCATGGTTGAGGCCACGCTGACGCGGTCCGGCTGGGCGGAGCGCCTCAACCACCTGTGGCGGATCGCGGCCACCGGCGTGAGCTTCCTCGCCTTTGGCGTGGGTGGCCTGCTGCTGGGCTTGCTGGTGTTCCCGCTGATCAACCTGGCGGTGCGCGATCCCGCGCGGCGCCGGCGCTGGGCCCGGCGACTGGTGCAAAAGAGCTTCGCCTCCCACATCGAGCTGATGCGCGTGCTGGGCGTGCTGACCTACGAAATCCGCGGCCGTGAGCGCCTGCAACGCGATGGCCTGCTGGTGCTGGCCAACCATCCCACGCTCATCGATGTGGTGTTCCTGATCTCGCTGCTACCCAACGCCGACTGCGTGGTGAAGTCGGCGCTGGCCCGCAACCCGTTCACGCGGGGCCCGGTGCGCGCGGCTGGCTACGTGTTCAACGACGATGGCGCGGGGCTGGTCGATGACTGCATCGCCGCCGTGCGCCGCGGTGGCACCCTGGTCATCTTCCCGGAAGGCACCCGCACCCGTCGCGATGCGCCGATGCAGCTGCAACGCGGCGCGGCCAATATCGCCGTGCGCGGCCGGCTGGCCATCACGCCCGTACGGCTGAGCTGTACGCCCATGACGTTGGGCAAAGGCGAGAAGTGGTATCGTGTTCCGGCGTGCCGGTTCCATGTGGTGGTGGACGTTCAGCCTGACCTGGATATCGCGCCGTTCATGAACGGGGCACAGGGTGAGGCTCTGGCTGCGCGCCAACTTACCGACTATCTGACCCAGTATTTCTTCGCGGCGGGGGGCCTGCGTGCAGTCACTTGAGCTTGAGATCAAGCACCTGATCATTTCGTCGCTGTCGCTGGAAGACGTGGCGCCCGATGACATCGACGCCGCGGCGCCGTTGTTCGGCGAAGGCCTTGGCCTGGATTCCATCGACGCGCTCGAGCTCGGCCTGGCGCTGCAGAAGCGCTATGGCGTGACGCTGTCCGCGGATTCGCAGGAAACCCGCCAGCATTTCGCCAGCGTCGACGCGCTGGCCCGGTTCGTCTCCGCGCAGCAAGCCTGAGCGCAGGGGAGCAGGCACCATGACCAAGAACGAACTCTTCGACCGCATCAGCCGCATCCTGCAGGACACCTTTGAGATCGAGCCCGCGCGGATCACGCCCGAAGCGCACCTCAATGTGGACCTCGACATCGACAGCATCGACGCCGTCGACCTGATCGTGCAGCTCAAGCCGCTGCTTGGTGGCCGCCTGCAGCCGGACGCGTTCAAGTCCGTGCGCACGGTGCAGGACGTCGTGGACGTGCTGCACGGCCTGATCCGCGAAGCCGCCTGATCCGCCGGCGGCGAGGGGACGCCGTGGGCCGGATGCGCATGTTGCTGTTCATTGCGTTGTCGCTGGCGTATCCGCTGGCGGTATACACCATGCTCGGTCGTTTCGAACCACGCTGGCTGGCGGTGTTGCTGTGCGCGCTGGCGTTGCTGCGTGCCATCACCACCCGCGAGCGGCCATGGCTGTGGGCCGCCGCAGGCACCGCGCTGCTGGCGGTGTGGGCCACCGTGTTCAACGCGGCGTTACCACTGAAGCTGTATCCGGCGCTGGTCAATGGCGTGCTGCTGCTGGTGTTCTGCCTCAGCCTGCGCTTCGGTCCACCGGTGGCCGAGCGGCTGGCGCGGCTGCAGGAGCCGGACCTGCCGGCGGCGGCAGTGGCGTACACCCGTCGCGTGACCCAGGTGTGGTGCGGCTTCTTCGTGCTCAACGGTGGCCTGGCACTGGCGACCGCGCTGTGGGCCAGCGAGCGCGTGTGGGCGCTGTACAACGGTCTCATCGCCTATGGGCTGATCGGCACCCTGTTTGCCGTTGAGTGGCTGGTGCGACAGCGGGTGAAGGCGCGCGCGCATGGCTGAGTGGGTCGCGCCGAATCAGGTCGCGGTGCGGCCTCGGCCCGGGCGGGCCGTGGCCCAGGGTGCGGGCGCGAGCCTGGACCATGTTGTGTTCCGTGCGCAGGTGGCGCGCTGGCGGCAGGCGTTCGACGCCGAGCCGGGCACACGCTGGGCGCTGTACTTCGACGACGCCGTGGCGTTTGCGGCGGCGATGTTTGGCGCGTGGCATGCCAGCAAGACCGTGGTGCTCTGCGCCGATGCGCTGCCGCAGACGGTGGCGGCCCTGCGCGCCGAGGTCGATGGCCTGGCAGGTGATTTCGCGGAGGGGTGTACGCCGCTGGCCGTGCACGGATCGCCGTCCGCGGCGATGGTGGAGGACGACGGATCGATCTGGCCGCCGCTGGACGAACAGGCAACGCGGTTGGTGGTCTACACGTCCGGTTCCACCGGCGCGGCAACGGCGATCAGCAAGACCCTGGCGCAGCTGGCGCGCGAGGTCGACGCGCTGCAGGCCTCCTTCGGCGACATGCTCGAAGGCGCCGTGGTCCACGGCACGGTGTCGCACCAGCACATCTACGGGTTGTTGTTCCGCGTGCTGTGGCCGTTGGCCGCCGGCCAGGTGATCGCGCCACGACTGTTCTTCCACGAGGAGATCGCCGCCGCGCTGGACGCGCCCGCGCTGCTGGTCAGCAGCCCGGCGCACCTCAAGCGCATCCCCGACACCGTGGACTGGCGGGCGGCGCGGTCCCAGTTGCGCGCGGTGTTCAGCTCCGGCGGTGCGCTGCCCGAAGAGGCGGCGGACTCCGCCCGCACCCTGCTGGGCCAGGCCCCGATCGAGATTTTTGGCAGCAGCGAAACCGGCGGCATCGCCTGGCGTCGGCGCGAGGTTGCCGACGCGGCGTGGACGCCGTTGCCGGGAGTGTCCTGGCGCATCGCCGAGGGGCAGCTGGAAGTCGCTTCGCCGCACCTGCCCAGCACCAACTGGTGGCGCAGCGCCGACCGCGTTGAGGCAGACGGTGCCGGCGGCTTCCACCTCCTCGGCCGCGCAGACCGCATCGTCAAAGTGGAGGAACGCCGGGTCTCGCTCACCGCGCTGGAGCGCCAGCTTGCGGTCGTGCCCGACGTGGCCGAGGCGCGCGTGGTGCTGATCGATGGTCCGCGCGCCGAGTTGTCCGCAGTGGTGGTGTTGAGTGCCCAGGGCCGCGCGCGCTTGCAGGCATGCGGACGCCGCGCGCTCGCGCAGGCCTTGGGCCAGACCTTGGCCGGCGGGCAGGACGCGGTGACGCGGCCGCGGCGCTGGCGTTTCGTCGACGCGCTGCCGATGAACACGCAGGGCAAGACCACCGACGCCGCTCTGCGCGCGCTGTTCCGGCCGGAGCGACCCACGCCGCTGTGGGTGATGCGCGAGGCGACGCAGGCCCAGCTCGACCTCGAGCTGGATGCCGCCCTGGCGGTGTTCGATGGCCACTTCCCCCAGGTGCCGATCCTGCCCGGCGTCGCGCAGTTGGACTGGGCGGTGCGCTTCGGTCGCGAGGCATTCGCCTTGCCGCCGCACTTCCTGCGCATGGAGATGTTGAAGTTCCAGCGCGTGGCCCGGCCAGGCATGCGCATCCGCCTGCACCTGGAGTGGCTGCCGCAGAAATCCACGCTGGCGTTCCGTTACGAGTCCTCGCTGGGCCCCCACGCGAGCGGGCGGGTGCTGCTGGGCGAGGAGGGCGCGTGAACGCCATGTCCCCGCCGGCGGAAAGGTTCCGCCCGCTCGTGGTGATCCCGGTGTATGACCACGAGCACGCGATCGTCGCCATGGTCGACGGCGTTCGCGCGGCGGGCCAGCCCTGCCTGCTGGTCGACGACGGATCGCGCGAGTCCTGCGCGGCCGTGCTGCGCGAACTGGCCCGGCGCGACGGCGTGCACCTGCTCCGACTGGAGCAAAACCAGGGCAAGGGCGGCGCGATGCTTGCTGGCTTCGCCCAGGCGGCGCGAATGGGTGCCACCCACGTGCTGCAGATCGACGCCGATGGCCAGCACGAGACGCGCGACATTCCGCGCTTCCTGGCCTACGCCGCCGCGGAGCCCACCGCCATCATCAACGGCGCGCCGGTGTACGACGCCAGCGTGCCCAAGGGTCGGCTGTACGCGCGTTACCTGACCCACGTGTGGGTGTGGATCAACACGCTGTCGTTCGCGATCCGCGACTCGATGTGCGGTTTCCGCGCCTATCCACTGGCCCCGGTGCTGGCGCTGGTCGCTGCCGAACCGATCGGCAGGCGCATGGACTTCGACCCCGAGATCATCGTGCGCCTGTACTGGCGTGGCGTGCCGGTGCGCAACCTGCCCACGCCCGTGCGCTACCCCAGCGATGGCGTCTCGCACTTCGACGTGTGGCGCGACAACGTGCGGATCAGCCGCATGCACGCACGCTTGTTCTTCGGCATGCTGCGGCGTCTGCCGCGGTTGCTCCTGCGGACGCCGCGATGAGCACGGTTGCGCGCGCGCCGCACTGGGCCGGGATCGGCGAGTCCACGTTCGTTACTGGCATCCGCCTGCTGTGCGCGGTGGAGCGCGGGCTCGGACGCTGGCCGTTCCGTGCGTGCCTGTATCCGGTGGTGCTGGGTCACTGGCTGCTCAATCGCACCGCGCGCCACGCCTCGCGCGAATACCTGCAGCGCCTGCATGCCGCGCATGGCGTGTTCCCGCGCGTGCCCGGGGCGTGGCTCGGTCTGCGCCACTTCGCCTGCTTCGCAGAAACGATCCTGGACAAGCTGCTCGCCAGCCATGGCCGCTACCCGGCCGCGCGCGTGCGCGCCGAGCGCGACGTGATGCTGCAGCAGATCGCGCGTGGCGAGGGCGGAGTGATCCTCACCGCGCACATCGGCTGCCTGGAGTTGTGTCAGGCGCTGGCCGACGCGGTGCCCGGTTTTCGCCTCTCCGCGCTGGTGCATACCGCGCATGCCGAGGACTTCAACCGCCTGCTGCGACGGCTCAATCCCGACACCCGGGTCGAGCTGCTGCAGGTGACCGAGCTGGACGCGGCGATGGCGATCCGGCTGGGCGAGCGCGTCGCCGCCGGCGAGTTCGTCGCGATCACCGGCGACCGCGTGCCGGTCCGTGGGGGACGCAGCGTGTTCGTGCCGTTCCTGGGCCAACCCGCGCCGTTCCCCGTGGGGCCTTACGTGCTGGCGGCTGCACTGGGTTGCCCACTCTTCGCGATGGCCTGCACCCACGCGGGTGGTGGCTACCGAGTGCGCTTCGAGCGCTTCTGCGACCGCGTGCTGCTGCCGCGCGGCACCCGCGAGGCTGCCTTGGTCGCGCATGCCACCCGTTTCGCCGCCTGGCTGGAGGCGCAGGTGCGCCATTCGCCGCTGGATTGGTTCAATTTCTTCCCGTTCTGGGACCAGGTACCGCATGACCCCGCCCCGCGCTGATTCCCCGCCGCTGTCGTTCGGCGATTCCCCCTTGCGCATCGAGGACGTCGTCGCGATCGCGCGCCGCGAGCGTGGCGTGGTGCTCTCGGCCGACGCGGCGTTCCGCGCGCGTATCACCCGCGGCACCGAGTTCCTCGATCGCCTGCTGCGCGAGGACGGCGTGGTCTACGGCGTGACCACGGGGTACGGCGATTCGTGCACCGTGGTCATCCCGCCGGACCTGCTCACCGAACTGCCGCACCACTTGTTCACCTACCACGGCTGCGGCCTGGGCCGCTTCCTTGCCGCGGATGAGACGCGCGCGGTGCTGGCCGCGAGGCTGGCTTCGCTGTCGATCGGCATGTCCGGAGTCAGCCTGCCGCTGCTGGAGAGCCTGGTCACGCTGCTGCAGCACGACATCCTGCCATTGATCCCGGCCGAAGGTTCGGTCGGGGCCAGCGGCGACCTCACCCCGCTGTCGTACGTGGCCGCGGTGCTGTGTGGCGAGCGCGAGGTCCTGCACCGCGGCGTGCGCCGCCCGGCCGCCGATGCGTTGGCTGAGGCTGGCCTGTCGCCACTGCGCCTGCGGCCCAAGGAAGGCCTGGCAATCATGAACGGCACCGCGGTGATGACCGCGCTCGCGTGCTTGGCCTACGACCGCGCCGATTACCTGTGCCGGCTTGCGACGCGACTGACCGCATTCAACGTCGTCGCCAGCGCCGGCAACGCGCACCACTACGACGAGGTGTTGTTCGCCGCCAAACCGCACCCGGGGCAGATGCGCGTGGCCGCGCGCCTGCGCGCCGACCTCCACAGCGATCGCCCGCCGCGCAACGAGCAGCGCCTGCAGGACCGCTACTCGCTGCGTTGTGCGCCGCACGTGATCGGCGTGCTGGAAGACGCGTTGCCGTTCCTGCGCCAGCTGATCGAGATTGAGCTCAACAGCGCCAACGACAATCCGCTGGTCGACCCGGATCGCGAGCAGATCCTGCACGGCGGCCACTTCTACGGCGGCCACATCGCCTTTGCCATGGATGCGATGAAGAACGCCGTGGCCAACCTCGCCGACCTGCTGGACCGCCAGCTGGCGCTGCTGGTGGACACCCGCTTCAGCCACGGCCTGCCGTCGAACCTGTCCGCCGCCACCGGGCCAAGGGCGGCCATCAACCACGGCCTGAAGGCGCTGCAGATCAGTGCTTCGGCGTGGACCGCCGAGGCGCTGAAGCAGACCATGCCGGCGTCGGTGTTCTCGCGTTCGACCGAGTGCCACAACCAGGACAAGGTCAGTATGGGCACGATTGCGGCACGCGACTGCCTGCGCGTGATCGAGCTGACCGAGCAGGTGGTGGCGGCGATGCTGATCGCCGCGCGCCAGGGCGTGACGCTGCGTCAGCGCGTCGCGCCGGAAACCCGGATTGAAGGCGCGCCCGCGGTGATGCTGGACGACCTTGCCACGCGCATCGCCCTGGTCGAGGAGGACCGGGCCCTGGACCACGAGCTGCGCCTGTTGCTGGACGACGTGCGCGCGCAGCGTTGGAGCCTGTATGAAACTTGAGTCCGTGTGGCCATCCGCGTCGTCGGACGAGGCGCTGTCGATCGAGATCGATCTGGCGCCCGCGTTCCACGACTGCGATCCGATGCAGGTGGTCTGGCATGGCCACTACTTCAAGTACTTCGAGATTGCGCGCTGTGCGCTGTTGCAGCGGTACGACTACGACTACCCGCAGATGGGCGCATCGGGGTACCTGTTCCCGGTGGTGGACGCGCGGGTCAAGTACATCCGTTCATTGCGCTTTGCCCAGCCACTGAAGGTGCGCGCGCGGATCACCGAATGGGAAAACCGGTTGAAGATCGAGTACGAGATCCGCGACGCGGCCAGCGGCGAGCTGCTCACCCGCGCCCATACCATCCAGGTCGCGGTGGGCATCGAATCAGGCGAGATGCTTTACGTGTGCCCGCCGGTGCTGTGGGAACGCCTGGGAGTGCAGCCGGGATGCTGAGCTCATGTCCGGGTGGGTTGCCGCTCGCCATCCTCGCGCCCGCGGGCGTGCGGCCGCGAGCACGGCGGCGCTTTGCGCGCCTGGCGCGGGTGGTGCTGATGGTGGTGCTTTTGATGTCGCCTCTGTTCACCGCGACGGCGATGCCGGCAATCGCCGGCGCGCAGACAGCTGCCGGGGCGGCACGCAAGCCTGCTCCCCCCAACGAGGCCCTGGCACAGGTGCAGCGGCGCATCGCCCAGGTGCCGGTGTTGCGGGGTGAGTTCGCCCAGGAGAAGCGCGTTCAGGGCTTCAGGAACCCGCTGCGATCGCAGGGCCGCTTCCTCATCGCGCGCGATCGCGGTGTGTTCTGGTCCACGCTCAAGCCATTTCCTTCCGACGTGGTGCTGACCCGCGACCGCATCCTCACCCGTCAGGCGGACGGGCGCTCGCGCATTGAAGTGGATGCCCGGCAGCAGCCGGCGTTGCGTTCGGTCAACGCGATGATGTTCGCCCTCATGAGCGGCGACGTGCAGGCCATGACCGTCACCTTCAAGGTGGAGCCCACCCTGCTGGCCGGCAACGGCTGGCGCCTCGTCCTGACCCCGAAACCGGGCGCAATGGCACAGGCGTTCCAGCGGGTCACGCTGGAGGGTGATCGCTACGTGCGCAGCGTGGACATCGAGGAGCGCAGCGGTGACCGCACACAGTTGCGCTTCACCGGCATGGTCGAAACGCCGTCGCGCCTGACCGCCGACGAGGCGCGCCGCTTTGACTGACGCGCGCGCGCGCCGCGGCTGGCGTTGGCTGGCCTGGCTGTGGCTGGCCGTCGTGTTGGCGGTTGGCGCGCACCAAGTGCGTTTCTGGTCCGAGTCGCGGTTGGAAAGCGACGTGCTCGCCCTGCTGCCGCAGGACGCGCACGATCCGGTGCTCGCCGAGGCCACCCGACGCATCGCCGATGCCAGTGCGCGGCAGATGGTGGTGCTGCTCGGCGCCGCCGACGCGGCCCAGGCGCAAGCCGCCGCCAAGGCGTACCGCGTGGCGTTGCAGGCCGCGGACCGGCGCCAACCGCTGCCGTTTACCGAAGGCGCGTCGATGGCCGGCTGGTTCGAGGCATCACGCGTGTTCTACCAGCCGTGGCGCGACCGCCTGCTGACCGCGGAGCAGCGCGGGCGGCTTCGGGACGCCCCGGCCGACGCGCTCGCCGACGAGGCCCTTGCCGCGCTGTACGGCCCGATGGGTGCGCCGCGCCTGACCGACTGGCAGGCCGATCCGCTCAACCTGTGGCCGCATTGGTGGCAGGCGCGCGCGTCGGGTTCCGGCCTGCGCTTCGATGGCGAGGGCCTGCTGCAAGCTGATGACCGCGTGTGGGCCGTGCTGCAGTTCGAGACCCGCGCTTCGGCCTTCCGGCTGGATGGGGAGCGCGTGATCGACGCCGCGCTGGACGAAGCGGCCACCGCCGCCCGGAGCGTCGCGCCCAGCCTGCGCGAGCTGCGCGCAGGCGTGCCCTTGCATGCCGAAGCCGCCGCGGTTCAGGCCAGCCGCGAGGTCAACGTCATCGGCTTGGGCTCGCTGGCGGCGGTGCTGCTGCTGGTGTGGCTGGCGTTCCGCTCGCTGCGGCCGATCCTGCTGGTGGCGATGTCGCTGCTGGTCGGCGTGGCCACCGCCCTGTCGGTGACCGCGCTGGTGTTCGGCCAGGTGCACCTGCTGACGCTGGTGTTCGGCGCCAGCCTCGTCGGCGTCGCCGAGGACTACGGCATCCACTGGTTCGCCTCGCGCCAGGGACACCCGCGGACCGAGCGCTGGCGGCTGCTGCGCTGGCTGCTGCCGGGCATGCTGCTGGCGTGGCTGACCAGCGCACTTGCCTACCTCGCGCTGGGACTGGCGCCGTTCCCGGGCTTGCGGCAGATGGCGGTGTTCTCGGTGACCGGGCTCGCCGCTGCCTTCGCCACCGTGATCTTCTGGTTTCCCTGGCTGGAGCGCGATGCGCCAACGGCCACGCCGTTGTCGCAGGCGATGGCCGGCTGGCTGACGCGCTGGCCGCACGTGCGCGCCAGCCGTGCGTGGGCTGTCGCCGGCCTCGCCGCGTGCGCCCTCGCGGCCGGGGGCCTGTGGCAGCTGCGCAGTGACGACGACCTGCGCAACCTGCAATCCTCGCCGAAGGCGCTCGTGGCGCAGCAGGCGGAGATCAGTCGCCTGCTGGCCCTGCCCAGTCCGGCGCAGTTCTACCTGGTGCGCGCACCCGATGCGGAGACGCTGCTGCAGCGCGAGCACGCGCTGGTAACCCGCCTGGCATCGTTGGCCGCACAGGGCCACATCAACGGTTACCGTGCGATCAGCGACTGGCTGCCGTCCCGCCGCCAGCAGGACGCCGACGCCGCGCTGAGCGCGCGCACCGAGACCGCGGTACTGGCGCGCGTGGCCGCGGCCACCGGCGAGCCGCTGCAGCGCCCGGTGTTCGCAGCGCAACCTTTGAACCTGGATGTCTGGCTCGCCTCGCCGGCGTCACAGCCGCTGCGCCACCTGTGGCTTGGGCGCAGCGGGGGCGGCGTGGGCAGCGTGGTCCTGGTGGATGCGGCCGGTGGCGACGCGGTGCTGGCCACGCTGCAGGCCCAGGCCGGCGGCCTCGAAGGCGTGCGCTGGGTCAACCGCACCGCGGAGTTCTCCGCGTTGCTGGGCCACTACCGGTACATGATGGGTTGGTTGCTGCTAGCCGGTGTGGCACTGGTGCTGCTGACGCTCGCCGCACGCTACCGTCGCGACGCCTGGCGTGCCGCCGTTCCCACGCTGCTGGCCGGCGTGCTTACCGTCGCCTTCCTCGGCTGGCTGGGGCAACCGCTGCAGCTGTTCAACGTTCTGGCGCTGCTCCTGTTGCTCGGCATGGGCATCGACTACGGCATCTTCCTGCTCGAGCACCGCGGTGATCCATCAGCATGGCTGGCGGTGTGCGTGGGCGCCGCCAGCACCTGGCTGTCGTTCGGCCTGCTGGCATTGTCGGCCACGCCGGCACTGCGCGCCTTCGGCCTCACCCTGCTGCTGGGCATCGGCCTGGTGTGGATCATCTCGCCCCTGTTCCGCCCACGCGCACTGCGCGAGGGCCCCGATTGCACTTCGACCTTCAACGGATCCTCCGCGTGAACCATTTCAGCCACGACAAGCACACGGCCCTGCAGGCCAAGCAGGAAGCCCAGCGCATCGCCTTTGGCCCCTTCATCTTCCAGGCCGCCAAGGCGATGCGCGACCTTGGCGTGTTGTCCGCGGTCGAGGCCGCCGGTGACGAGGGTCTAGCGTTGGACGCCATCGAGGCCCGCACCGGGCTGTCGCGGTACGCGGCACGGGTGTTGGCCGAAGCAGGCCTCGGCATCGGCGCGCTGGTCCTGGACGGCGACTGCTTCGTCCTCACCCGGCTGGGGTGGTACCTGCTGAACGACCGCATGACCCAGGTGAACATGGACTTCACCCAGGACGTCAACTACAAGGGGCTGTTCCACCTGCAGGACAGCCTGCGCGAGGGCCGGCCCGCCGGGCTGAAGGAACTGGCGCCCGATGCCGGCACCATCTACGAGGCGCTGGCCACGCTGCCGCAGCAGGCCCGGGAGAGCTGGTTCAACTTCGACCACTACTATTCCGACAACTCGTTCCAGACCGTGCTGCCGATCATCTTCAGCCAACCCGTCGCCTCGGTGCTGGACGTGGGTGCCAACACCGGCAAGTGGGCGATCGCCTGTGCCGGCCACGACCCCGATGTGCGGGTGACGATGTGTGACCTGCCGGGCCAACTGGCCCAGGCCCGCGCGCACATCCACGCGCGTGGCCTGGCCGACCGAGTGGCCGAGTACCCGATCGACATCCTGCGGCCGGACACCGCGTTGCCCGACGGCCACGACGTGATCTGGATGAGCCAGTTCCTGGACTGTTTCTCGGAAGACGAGATCGTGATGATCCTGCGCAAGGCGGCGCGGGTGATGACCGCGACCACGCGGCTCTACATCATGGAAACCTACTGGGACCGGCAGCGATTCGAGAACGCCGCGTTCTGCCTGCAGCAGACCTCGCTGTACTTCACCTGCATGGCCAATGGCAACAGCCAGATGTACCACTCCTCGGTGCTGCACCAGTGCATCGAGCGGGCGGGCCTGGTGGTGGCCGAGGAGGTCGACGGCGTCGGCATCAGCCACACCGTGACGCAGGTGGTCAAACCCGTGCAGGCACCGGCGTGCGCCGCCTGATCGCCACCGCACTGTCGACGCTGCTGCTGGTCGCGTGCGCGCACGTGGCGCCGCCGCGCCCGGCGGTGGACCTGCCGGCGCTGCGGCTGGCGCCATCGGCGCTGGGGCATGAGGTGTCCCTGCAGCAACAACTGCAGTTCCGCTTTGGAGCGCACGAGCGCGCCATGGATGCGCTGCTGGAAGTGGACGCCACCGAAGTGCGGCTGGTGGTGCAGGCGCTGGGCCAGACCGGCGTGCGCCTGTCCTGGGATGGGCAGGTGTTGCAGCAGCAGCGGGCCGCATGGCTGCCGCCGGCCGTCCGCGCGGAGCGAGTCTTGGACGACCTGCAGTTCGTGCTGTGGCCTGCCGATGCGATCCGCCAGGTATTGCCGGCAGGCTGGACGCTGCAGGAACAGGGCCCACGCCGCCGTCTGGTGCACGCGGGCACGCCGTGGTTGGCGGTCACCCGCATGGATGGCCAGCACGTGCAGTTCGCCAACCACGCCGAAGGTTACGTACTCGACATCCACTCGGCCACCAGCGAAACGGTCCCCGCCGACGGTGTACAGCCGTGAGCCAACCGCCGGTGTTCCTCAACGAGTTGGGGATTGTGTGTGCACTGGGGCACAGCCCGACGGCGGTGGCCGCGGCCCTGTTCGCCAGCGAGGGGCCGGGTGGCGTGGCAACCACCGCACTCCACACCCCGGGGCGACCACTGCCGCTGGGTGCGGTCGAAGGACCAATGGCAGAGCTTTCCGACTGCGCGCTGCCGTTCCGCAGCCGCAATAACGCGCTGCTGCGCATGGCCCTGCACCAGATACGCCCGGCGACCGACGCCGCAATCCAGCGCCACGGTGCGCACCGGGTCGCGGTGATCATCGGCACCAGCACCTCCGGGATCGCCGAGCCGGAGCGGGCGATGCCCTTCCTGCAGGCCAACGGCGCCTGGCCTTCTGACTTCCATTACGCGCAGTCGGAGATGGGCGCGCCGTCGCGCTTCGTCGCGCTGCAGTCCGGCGCGCGCGGCCCGGCCTGGACGATCTCCACCGCGTGCTCGTCCAGCGCCAAGGCCCTCGCCTCGGCGGCCAGGCTGCTGCGCGCCGGCGTGGTCGACGCGGTGATCGCGGGCGGCGCCGACTCGCTGTGTGCATTCACCATCAATGGCTTCAGCGCCCTGGAGTCGGTGTCCGTCACACGCTGCAACCCGTTCTCGCGCAACCGCGACGGCATCAACATCGGCGAGGGCGCGGCGCTGTTCCTGGTCACGCGCGAGGCGGGACCCGTGCGGCTGGCGGGCTGGGGGGAGAGTTCGGACGCGCACCACATGTCCGCACCCGAACCGGAGGGCCGTGGCGCGATTGACGCCATCACGCAGGCGCTGGTCCGTGCCGGCATCCGGCCCGACGAGGTGGGCTACGTGAACCTGCATGGCACCGCCACCCCGCAGAACGATGCGATGGAAAGCCGCGCGGTGTCGGCGACCTTGGGCGCCCGCGTCCCGGCCAGCTCCACCAAACCGCTCACCGGCCACGCGCTAGGCGCGGCGGGCGCGATCGAGGCAGGTCTGTGCTGGCTGACACTGGCGCGCAACCCTGCGGGTCACTTGCCACCCCACTGGTGGGACGGCGTCGCCGATCCGGAGCTGCCAGCGCTGGAGTTCGTCGCGCCGGGCGCGCGGGCGGCCGGGCCCTTGCGCTATGCGCTCAGCAATTCGTTCGCCTTTGGCGGCAGCAATGCCGCGCTGCTGCTGGGGGCTGGCTGATGGCCACGTTTCCTGCCATCCACGACATCGAGCAGGTCATTCCGCACCGGGGCACGCTGCTGCTGCTGGATCGCGTGCTCGAGTACGACCTGGAGTGGATCGCGTTGGAGTTGTGCGTGCCCGCGGACAGCCCCTTCCACGTCGAAGGTGGCGTGCCGGCCTACGTCGGCGTGGAGTACATGGCGCAGGCGGTGGCCTGCTGGGCGGGCTGCCACGCGCGCGGCCGCGGCGAGCCGCCGCCGATCGGTTTCCTGCTCGGCACCCGCCGCTACGAATGCGCCGTGCCGCTGTTCCGCAGCGGCCAGCGCCTGCGGGTGGAGGCACGGCGCGAGATCTTGGGCGAAAATGGCCTCGGGGTATTCGCCTGCCGCATCCTGGCCGCAGACCAGGCGCTGGCGACGGCCAACGTGTCGGTGTTCGAACCACCGGACGCGATGGCCTATCTGGAAAACGAAACATGAGCGGGGGCAGTGGGATGGGGATGGACACGACCGTGCTGGTTACGGGCGCGAGCCGCGGCATTGGCCGGGCGATTGCGCTGCGCGCCGCGCAGGATGGCTTTGACGTGGTCGTGCATTACCGCAGCCGGGTCGAGGAAGCCGAGGTCGTGGCCGCGCAGGTGCGCGCGCTGGGCCGGCAGGCACGCGTGCTCGGCTTCGATATCGCTGACCGCGCCGCCGCCGCGCAGGCCCTGACCGCCGACGTGGAAGCCCATGGTGCCTACTACGGCGTGGTGTGCAATGCGGGCATCGCCTGCGATACCGCCTTCCCCGCGATGACCGGCGAGGAGTGGGACCGCGTGGTGCACACCAACCTCGATGGCTTCTACAACGTGCTCAACCCGCTGGTGATGCCGATGGTGCGGCGGCGCAAGCCTGGCCGCATCGTCACCCTTTCGTCGGTGTCGGGATTGGTCGGCAACCGCGGGCAGACCAACTACAGCGCGGCCAAGGCCGGCATCATCGGCGCGACCAAGGCGCTGTCGCTGGAGCTGGCCAGCCGCGGCATCACCGTCAACTGCGTGGCGCCCGGACTGGTCGACACCGAGATGCTCAGCGAAGAGGTCATCGAGCACGCGATGAAACTGATTCCCGCCAACCGCCTCGGCCGCCCCGAGGAGGTCGCCGCCACGGTCGCGTTCCTGCTGTCGGCCGATGCCGGCTACATCACCCGCCAGGTCATCTCGGTCAACGGAGGGATGGTCGGATGAGCCAGCTGCAGCGACGCGTCGTCATCACGGGTGCCGGCGGCATCAGCCCGCTGGGCAACGACTGGGACAGCATCCACGCCCGCCTGCGCGAGTGCCGCAACGCGGTGCAGCGCATCGATGAGTGGGACATCTACGACGGCCTCAACACCAAGCTCGCGGCGCCGGCCGCGCCGTTCGAGCTGCCGGCGCACTACAACCGCAAGACCACCCGCAGCATGGGCCGCGTGGCGTTGATGGCGGTGCGTGCCAGCGAGATCGCGCTGGCCGACGCCGGCCTGCTCGGCGATCCGGTGCTGACCAGTGGGCGCGTCGGTGTTTCCAGCGGTTCCTCCGCGGGCACCCATTCGGCCATCGGTGACTTCGGCCGCATGCTCAACGAGCACACCACCGCCGGCATCAGCGCGACCACCTACATCAAGATGATGAGCCACACCGCGCCGGTGAACATCGGCGTGTTCTTCGGGCTCACCGGGCGCGTCATCACCACTTCCAGCGCGTGCACCTCCGGCAGCATGGGCATCGGCGCCGCGTACGAGGTGGTGCGCGCGGGCAAGCAGCTCGCGATGCTGGCCGGCGGCGCGGAGCAGATGGACGCCACCGCCTCGGCAGTGTTCGATACCCTCTTCGCCACCAGCGTGCGCAACGACGAGCCGCAGCTGACCCCGCGCCCATTCGATGCCCACCGCGACGGACTGGTGCTGGGCGAGGGCGCTTGCACGCTGATCGTCGAGGACCTGGAGCACGCCCGGGCGCGCGGCGCGAAGATCCTCGCCGAGATCGTCGGCTACGGCACCAACAGCGATGGGGCACACGTCACCCAGCCCAGCGCGGAGACCATGGCCGTTGCCATGCGTCTGGCGCTGGACGACGCCGGCCTGCCCCCGGAGGCGATCGGCTACGTCAACGCCCACGGCACCGCCACCGACCACGGCGACATCGCCGAATCCAAGGCCACGGCCGAGGTGTTCGGCGCGCGCATGCCGTTCTCCTCGCTGAAGAGCTACATGGGCCACACCCTCGGCGCCTGCGGCGCGCTGGAGGCGTGGATCAGCATCGAGATGATGCGCGCCGGCTGGTTCGCACCCACGTTGAACCTGGCGCAGGTCGATCCGCGCTGCGCAGAGCTGGACTACATCACCGGCAACGGCCGCGAGCTGCAGACCGACTACGTGATGAGCAACAACTTCGCGTTTGGCGGGATCAACACCTCGTTGATCTTCCGCCGTTGGCGCGATTGACAACACCGTAACCACACAGGGGGAGCAGGGGACATGGACAAGCGTTTTCTAGGTGCGGCGCTGGCTGCGTTGACGATGGCCGGCAGTGCCAACGCCGCCGACAACACCATCCGCATCAGCCAGGACATTCAGTACCGCAGTGTTGCAGTCGGTGGCGCGCTGATCCGCGCCGAGTGCGATTGGGGTCGTGACCTCAGCGCCAGCATCGTGCGCAATGCACATGGTGCGGTGGAAGCCACCGAGGCCGACCTGTCCACGTTGCCGGGGCGCACCCTGCATATCGTGATCACCAAGGCGCACGCGGCCGGTGGCGGCGCTGTCTCCGGGCCGAAGTGGGGCCGGATCTATGGCGAACTCAAACAGGACGGAGCCGTGGTGGGCAACTTCACGCTCAAGCGCACTACCAACCGACCGTTCACGTTCCGTGCCTGCACCACGCTCACCCAGATCGCCGACAAGCTGGGCGAAGACGTGGCTGGTTGGTTGCGGAATCCGACGCTGGATCCGGCGATGAACGTCGAGCGGGCGTCGCAGTAAGCCCGGGGCAACGCGTGCGCCCGGGCAAGGTCTTGGGCGCTCGTGCGGTCATGGTGGTGGTCGATCCCATGCCGGCGGGTGCCAACAGAGGCCTACGCCAAGGGGAGGAAACTCACCAGCCGAACAGTTTCCAGTACACCGGCGACACCGGCCCCTCGCCCTTGCTGCTGTCGAGGTGGCCGTCGCCGTCGCGGTCCATCAGGTAATACGGGGCGCCGCGCAGCGGGGTGATCTTCACCACCTTCAGCTGGCCGGCGACGCGGTATTCCTCGATCACGTCGCCGTTCTCGCCGCTGCGGGTGGTGACCGCCGCGCCTTCCAGCGACGCAGTCGGGTCGCTGTCGGCGAGACTGGCGCAGGCCGTGAGTCCGACGAGGCAAACCGCGAGCAGGGCAAGGGGCAGCAGGCGCATGGCCGGGCTCCGATGGGCGGGCATCCAGCATACCCCCTTGCCCCCAACCCGTGGCCGATTCATGGGGGTCATGGGGGCCGTTTTCTCGTGAGCTTCACCCTACCCGTGGCATTACAGGCGCATCCCATCACTGGAGAGTGCGTCATGCTCCGCAAGTACATCGTTGCGCCGGCCCTGGTCATCGCGTTGGTCACCGGCGGCTACGCCAGCACCACCCAGGCGGCCGTGATCGGCACCCAGCAGGCGCTGTCGGCGGAGCGCCGGGCTGCCACCGAAACCCAGGTCCGCGAGGCCTTTGCGCGTGAGGACGTACGCCAGGCCATGCAGCGCATGGGCGTGGATCCCGCCGATGCCGAAGCCCGCGTGGCTTCGCTCAGTGACGCGGAACTGATGCAGTTACAGGGTCAGGTGGATCGTCTTCCCGCGGGCGGCAGTGCCTTGGCGGTGGTCGGCGTGGTGTTCGTCGTCCTGCTGATCCTTGAGCTCGTGGGCGTGATCGACATCTTCAAGAAGACCTGATGCCCGCACGCAAGTGGTTGGCGGCGGGGGCGCTCCTTGCCGCCGCGCTGTCAGGATGCGCCATCGGACCCGCGTTGCGGGTCTCGGAGGCCGCACCGGGCACGCCGCGGCTGTTGCAGCAGGTGCCGTTCCACCCCCAGGAGGCATACCAGTGCGGCCCCGCCGCGCTGGCGATGGTGTTGGGCGCCAGCGGCATCCCTGCAGACCCCGATGCCCTGGTGTCGCAGGTCTACCTGCCGGGACGCGAAGGCAGCCTGCAGGTGGAACTGGGCGCGGCCATGCGCCGCGCCGGGCGAATCCCCTACCCGGTGGCGCCGACTCCGGAAGGCCTGCTCCACGAACTCCGCGCCGGGCGGCCAGTGCTGGTCCTGCAGAACCTGCTGACCCGCAGCGTGCCCAAATGGCACTACGCCGTGGTGGTCGGCGCTGAGCCGGAGCGCAACCGCATCGTCCTGCACAGTGGCACCCGGCGCGCCCTGGCCACTCCGGCCAGGACGTTCCTGCGCACTTGGGATTGGGCGGGGCGTTGGGGGCTGGTGGCCCTCCGACCCGGCGAGCTGCCCGCCACGGCGGAACCGGGGTTGTACCTCGCGGCCGTCGCGGACTTCGAGGCGGTTGCCGGTGCGGCGGCCGCCAAACCGGCCTATGAGGCCGCATTCCGGCAGTGGCCGGCCCAGCCCCACGTGTTGTTGGCGATGGGCAACCTGCGCCATGCGTCAGGCGACCGTGCGGGGGCTGCGCGTTTCTATCGCGATGGTTTGGCACGCGCGCCGGGTGATGCGGTGCTGGGCAACAACCTCGCCAGCGTGCTGGGCGAACTGGGCTGCCGCCGCGAGGCGCTGGCCGTGCTGGAAGGCGTGCGCGCGGACGACCCGCGCTGGGCCGCCGCGCTGCGCCAGACCCGCACCGAGATCGAGACCGGCAAGGTCCGGCGCCAGTCGACCTGCGAAACACTCGCGCCACCCACCGCGGGGCGATGAGAGCGCGGGCGTAGAATCCCGGGCATGAAACGACTTGTACTGATCGACGGCTCCAGCTACCTCTACCGCGCCTTCCACGCCCTGCCTCCCCTGAGCAACGACGCCGGCGAACCCACCGGCGCCTTGTTCGGCGTGGTCAACATGCTGCGTGCCACGCTCAAGGAGCAGCCCGACTACGTGGCCTTCGTGGTGGATGCACCGGGCAAGACCTTCCGCGACGACCTGGACCCGCAGTACAAGGCCAACCGACCGCCGATGCCGGACGAACTGCGCGCGCAGGTGGAACCGATGATGCAGGTCGTGGCGGCGCTGGGCATGCCGATCCTGCGCGTGCCTGGCGTGGAGGCCGACGACGTGATCGGCACGCTCGCGGTGCAGGCCGCGGCGGACGGCATCGATGTCACCATTTCCACTGGCGACAAGGACTTCGCCCAGCTGGTGCGTCCGCACGTGGTGCTGGTCAACACCATGACCGGCAGCCGCACCGACTCCGATGCCGCGGTGATCGAGAAGTTCGGGGTGCGCGCCGACCAGATCGTGGACTACCTGGCGCTGATGGGCGACAAGGTCGACAACATCATCGGCGTGGACAAGTGCGGGCCAAAGACCGCGGCGAAATGGCTGGACGAGTACGGTTCGCTGGACGGTGTGATCGCCCATGCCGACGCGGTGAAGGGCAAGCTGGGCGAAAACCTGCGCGCCGTGCTCGCGCGCCTGCCGCTCAACCGCGAGCTGGCCACGATCCGCACCGATGTCGCCCTTGAGCAGCGGCCCACCGACCTGGCGTTGCGTGAGCGCCCCGTCGCTGACCTCAAGGTGCTTTACGCGCGCTACGGCTTCAAGCAGGCGCTACGCGAGTTGGAGGCGGCCACTGGCGAAGCCGGCGCAGGCCATGACAGCGCGGCCGCCGGGTCCACGACGCGGCCGACCGATGTTGGCGGCGCGGCCGGCCTGCGCAGCACCGCCGCCGGTTATGCGCGCGCGGGCACCGACGACGAGGTGCCCGATCCCGCGCTCGCCGCGCCCGGCGTGTACGAAACCGTGCTCACCGACGCGCAGCTGGCCAGCTGGCTTGAAATGCTGCGCACAGCCGAGGAAATCGCCTTCGACACCGAGACCGACTCGCTGGATGCGATGCGCGCCCAGCTGGTCGGGGTCAGCTTCGCGGTCGAGCCGGGCCGGGCCTGCTACATCCCACTGGCGCACGACTATCCCGGTGCGCCCGCACAGCTGGAGCGGGCCAGGGTGCTGGACGCGCTGCGCCCGCTGCTGACCGATGCGGGCAAGCGCAAGGTGGGCCAGCACGGCAAGTACGACCTGCACGTGCTGCGTCGCCATGGCGTCGACGTGGCCGGCTACGCCGACGACACCATGCTCGAGAGCTTCATCTACAACGCCACCGCCACGCGCCACGACATGGACTCGCTGGCCCGGCGCTACCTCGGCTACGAGACCATCAAGTACGAGCAGGTCGCGGGCAAGGGCGCCAAGTCCATCCCGTTCTCGCAGGTGGCGATCGACGACGCCAGCCCCTATGCCGCCGAGGACGCGGACATCACCCTGCGCCTGCACCGCGTGCTGGCCCCCAAGCTGGCGGCCGAGCCGGCGCTGGAAAAGGTGTATCGCGAGATCGAGATGCCGCTGGTGCCGGTGCTGGCGCGGGTCGAGGCCAATGGCGTGAAGGTGGATGGCGACGAACTGCGCCGCCAGTCCGCCGACCTGTCCAAGCGCATGCTGGCCGCCCAACAGAAGGCCACCGAGCTGGCGGGGCGCACCTTCAACCTCGATTCGCCCAAGCAGTTGTGCGCGCTGCTGTTCGAGGAACTGAAGCTGCCGGCGCTGGTGAAGACCCCCGGCGGCGCGCCCTCGACCAACGAGGAGGCGCTGGAGGCCATTGCCGACCAGCACGAGTTGCCGCGCGTCATCCTCGAGTATCGCGGCCTGGCCAAGCTGCGCAGCACCTACACCGACAAGCTGCCGGAGATGGTCAACCCCCACACCGGCCGCGTGCACACCAGCTACCACCAGGCCGGCGCCGCCACCGGCCGTCTGGCCAGCAGCGACCCCAACCTGCAGAACATCCCCATCCGGACCGAGGACGGCCGCCGCATCCGCCGCGCGTTCGTGGCCCCGGAAGGCCGCCGGATCGTCGCCTGCGATTACTCGCAGATCGAACTGCGGATCATGGCCCACCTGTCGGAGGACGCCGGCCTGCTGCGCGCCTTTGCCGCGGGCGCCGACATCCACCGTGCCACCGCCGCCGAGGTGTTCGGCAAGGCCATCGATGAGGTCAGCGCCAACGAGCGCCGCGCCGCCAAGGCGATCAACTTTGGGCTGATGTATGGCATGAGCGCCTTCGGCCTGGCCAAGCAGCTGGGCATCGGCCGCGGCGAGGCGCAGGACTACATCGCCCTGTACTTCGACCGTTATCCGGGCGTGCGCGAGTTCATGGAGCGTACCCGCCAGCAGGCACGCGAACGCGGCTACGTGGAAACGGTGTTCGGTCGCCGCCTGTACTTGGACAACATCCACGCCCGCAACCAGGGCCTGCGCGCCGGCGCCGAGCGCGCCGCGATCAACGCGCCGATGCAGGGCACCGCCGCCGACATCATCAAGCGGGCCATGATCGATATCGACGGCTGGCTGGCGGGGCACCGGGACCGGGCCCTGATGGTCCTGCAGGTCCACGACGAACTGGTCTTCGAAGTGGATGCGAACTTCGTGCCAACGTTGCTGGAGGAGGTTTCCGGCCGCATGGCGGCGGCCGCAGACCTGCGCGTGCCGCTGGTGGTGGACAGCGGAACCGGCCAGAATTGGGACGAAGCGCATTGAAGCGGGCAGATAACGGCATTTTTGCCGATTTTGACCCTATGAATGCTCCCTGAATCCAACAATTCCTTAACCCGAATCTTCACGAACCATCCATGTTCGAAGTGGTCATATAGACCGTGACAGGTGCAACGCCTGTCGCAGATCTCTCCCTCCCCTGGAGTGATCCCCGGAGCAGGCACCCCTCCCCAGGTCCTGCTCCCCAGCCCCGCCGGCCCCCCCTGCCTGCGGGGCTTTTTATTGCCTGTCGTTTGGGTGTCTCGGGCGGCGTGCCCCTGCCCCCGCAAGTCGCGGCCCGTTATCCGCGTGGTTGCGGGGGCAGGGGCTCGCCGCTCCAAGCGGTGGGGGAGGGGTCCTGAGGCCAGCGAGGGCGCGCGCCTTGTCAGCTGCATCACGCCGTTCCGGGCCAGAATCCGGGCGAGGCGCCGGCGCGCCCGAGGATGGGCAGTCCGCCCGCCTGCGCCGCCGCACGGGAGAAGGGCGATGGACGGCGCTTTTGATCTGGCGATGCCCTGGTGGCAATTCGTGCTGCGTGCGGCGGCGGTCTACATCGTGCTGCTGGTGCTGATCCGGCTCTCGGGCAAGCGCACCATGGGCCAGTTCACGCCCTTCGACATGCTGCTCATTGTCCTGCTGGGCAATGCCGTGCAGAACTCGCTGCTGGGCAAGGACACATCGCTGGTCGGCGGCATCCTGCTGGCGACCACGCTGATCGCACTGAACTGGTTGCTGGGGTTCGTCACCGCCCGCAGTCGCCACGCCGAGCGGATGATCGAAGGCGAGCCGGTGGTGCTGGCGAGCAAGGGCAAGCTCTACGAGGCTGCGCTCAAGCGCGAGCTGGTCAGTCGCGCCGATTTCTACGAGGCGATGCGCGAGCAGGGCTGTACCGACATCGCCGAGGTCAAGCTGGCGCTGCTGGAAACCAACGGCCAGATCAGCATCGTGGCGAAGGACTGACGCGTCGCAACCGGCTGCGCCCAGGTGAGCACGCGCTGCGCGGTATCCCAGGCCGATCCCACGCCTGGGCGTGTCAGCGGGTGCGGATTACCGCGACTCCAGCTCCGCCAGCCAGTCGCGCGGACGCAGGAAGTCGGCCAGTGCCGCCTCGGCGCTGCCGGGCTCGGGCGCATAACCATATTCCCAGCGCACCAGCGGCGGCAGGCTCATCAGGATCGATTCGGTGCGGCCGCCCGACTGCAGCCCGAAGTGGGTGCCGCGGTCGAACACCAGGTTGAACTCCACGTAGCGCCCGCGCCGGTACAGCTGGAACTGGCGCTCGCGCTCACCATAGGACAGGTGCTTGCGACGCGCCACGATCGGCAGGAAGGCATCGAGGAAGCCGTCGCCCACCGCGCGCAGGTAGCCAAAATCCCGCTCGAAGTCGCCGTGCAGGTCGTCGAAGAAAAGGCCGCCGATGCCGCGCGTCTCGTCACGGTGCTTGAGGAAGAAGTACTCGTCGCACCAGCGCTTGTGCGCGGCGTAGCGCTCCTCGCCGCCAAACGGCTCGCACAGGTCCCGCGCCACCTGGTGCCAATGCAGCACGTCCGCGTCGAACGGATAGAACGGGGTCAGGTCGAAGCCGCCGCCGAACCACCAGGCCACCGTCTCGCCCTCACGCGTGGCGTGGAAGTGGCGCACGTTGGCATGCGTGGTCGGCACGTAGGGATTGCGCGGGTGGAACACCAGCGACACGCCCACCGCCCGCCACGAGGCGCCGGCCAGCTCCGGCCGGGCTGCGGTCGCCGACGGCGGCAGCTGGGTCCCCGACACGTCGGAAAAGCCGATGCCCGCCTGTTCGAACACCGCGCCATCGCGAAGGATGCGGGTGCGCCCGCCGCCGCCGAGCAGCGCGCCCTCTCCCTCGCGGGTCCACGCGTCCTCGACGAAGCGCGCCTGGCCATCGGCCTGCTCGATGGCAGTGCAGATACGGTCCTGCAATCCGGTGAGGTAGTCGCGGACGCGATTGAAATCGGTGTCGTTCGGGTTCATCCCGCCATTGTATGCGGACGCGGTTTGCCTCCAAGCTTCGCCAGGGGAGGCTGGTTACATGAGGGGCGCTACTCGGCTCCGTCGGCACATCCTGTGCCGAGTCGCCGCCGCGCCATGGCGCGCTTTCCGCACCCCTCACGCACCCAGCCTCCCTCGGACCCTTGGCGCTTCTGCTTCTTCCGAGAAGTGCGGCAGAAGGCCAACTGCCTGGCATCAGGAGGTGGTGCAGGGGCCATGTTGCGCAGAAGCGGGCCATGGATGGCCCGCGGCGCGACTCCGCGCAGGATGCGCGGACGGAGCGCCGGAGCGACATGGCCCCTGCACCGCCTCCGTCCCCCACGCCATCGGGCCTACACAAAAGCTCAGTTCTTGAGAGTGCGCTCGAACAGCTCAAGGATCCGTCGATACTCGTCATACCACGAGTCCGAATGCACGAACCCGTGCCGCTCCAGCGGATACGACGCCAGCTCCCACTTGTCCTTGCGCAGTTCGATCAACTTCTGCGCCAGCATCACCGAGTCCTTGTAGAACACGTTGTCGTCGATCATGCCGTGGGCGATCAGCAGGTGGTCCTGCAGCCCTGACGCGTACTCGATCGGCGAGGACGCCTTGTACGCCTCCGGGTCGAGCACCGGCGTATTGAGGATGTTGGACGTGTACTCATGGTTGTACTGCGACCAGTCCGTTACCGGGCGCAGCGCGGCGCCGGCCTTGAACGTGCCCGGCGAGCGGAACAGCGCCATGAAGGTCATGAAGCCGCCATAGCTGCCGCCGTAGATGCCGGCGCGGTTCTTGTCGCCCTGCTTGTTGGCGACCAGCCAGTCCAGGCCGTCGAGGTAATCCTCCAGCTCCGGATGGCCCATGTTGCGGTAGATCGCGGTGCGCCAGTCGCGGCCGTAGCCTTCCGAGGCGCGGTAATCCAGGTCGAGCACGACGTAGCCCTGCTGCACCAGCAGGTTGTGGAACATCTGCTCGCGGAAGTACGCCGGGTAGCGGTCGTGCACGTTCTGCAGGTAGCCCGCGCCGTGCACGAACATCACGATCGGATACGTGCGACCCGGCTCGTAGGTCTTGGGCCCGTAGAACTTGCCCCACACGGTGCCGGCGCCATGCTTGCTTGGCACCTGCACGTACTCGGGCTCGATCCAGGTGCGCGCCTTGAAGGCGTCGGTGCGCGTGTCGGTCAGCGTGCGGGCTTCGCCGCCATTGGTGCCCACCACGGCCAATTGGGCGGGCAGGTAGCTGTCGGAATGGCGCACCAGCAGCTGGCGCCCGTCCGGTGACAGGCTGAAATCCTCCACGCCATCCAGCGCCGTCACTTCGCGCACGGCGCTGCCGACGCCATCGACCGCGCACACCTCGTAGTCACCCGGCCACGCGCGGTTGCACAGGAAGAAGAAGCCGCGGCCGTCGGCGGTCAGCTGCGGCATCGACACTTCCCACTTGCCGGCAGTTAGCGCACGCGCCGCGCCGCCATTGCTGCTCAGGTAGAGGTGCGAGTAGCCGCTCTGCTCGGAGAGGAACCACAGTGCCCCGTCGGCGGTCCAGCCGAACTCGTTGAAGGTCCAGTTGACCCACGCCTGGTCCGTCAGCCGGTGGCGCGGGACCAGCTTCGCCCCAGCGAGGTCGACGCTGGCGATCCAGCGGTCCTTGTTGTCCGCCGCGCGCACCAGCACCGCCACCTGCCGGCCATCGTCGCTCCAATGGATGGCCGGGCCGGTGCCGTCGCCGTCGGTCTCGATGCGCACGGTACGGTTGCCCTTCAGCGGCTCCTGCTTGGCCGACTTGCGCAGCGTGGCCAATGGATCCTCGCCGATGCCGGGCAACCCGTCGAAGTTCAGCTCGCGTGCCTTGGCGGCGGCCACGTCCACCAGCCACAGGCGATGCGGCAGCGGCGCATTGCGGCCGACGCGGGTGCGCACCTCTTCAAACTCCTCGTAGCCCGATTCGGTCACGTACTTGGGCATCTTGCCGACCTCGCCGGCGTCGGCACCCTTCTCCTGGGTCACCACCAGCAGCCAGCGCCCGTCCGGCGACAGCGCACTGTCATTGATCTCGACCTTGTCGCCCAGGTACACGGGCGCGGGGGCGCGGCTCGGGTCGGCATTGCGCCACGCCTCGTCCTGCTGGCGGGCGGCATCGCGGCGTTCGCGTATTTCGCGCAGGGTGCGGCTCATCGCCAGCTGGCGCTCGCGCAGGTCGTCGGCCGGCGGCGCGGCGTTGGCGTCGTTCTCGGCGCGCACGTCGGTGGCCTGGCGCAAGCCACCCGCCGCGTTCCACGCCCACCACTGGTTGCCGGCGCGGAACACCAGGCCGCCCTGCGTGTTCCACTGCGGGCGCGACTCGCTCTCGCTGCTGCGGGTCACCTGGGTCAACGCGCCGGTGCGCAGGTCGCGCACGAAGATGTCGTCGTTGCGCACGAAGGCCATGCGCGTGCGGTCGTGGTTGTAGGCGCGTTGGGCCCCGTCCAGGGTGGCGCGGGCCGCACCATCCACCTTCTGGGGCGCGCCGCCGGACACCGGGACCTGCCACGTGTCACGGATGCTGGCCCCGGCACGCTTGAGCGTGTAATTCGCCTGGCGGCCGTCCCACGACCACCACGCCTGCTCCACCGCCGGGCCGATCCAGTCCGGGTCGGCCATCGCCTGGTCCAGGGTGATGGGCGTGGGCGCGGCGGGCGCCTGCGCCAGCGCAGGCGCGGCGAAGGCGAGGACGGCAAGGGACAGCAGGCGACGCATGGGCAGGGTTCCCGGGAGGTTTCACGGAAGGTTAACAGCGCCGCAGGGAGGAGGATGGGCCATCCGTCACCCCCGCGCGCACCCCGGCCGATGGTGCAAGGTTCCGCACCACGGCGCGAGGACCGGTCCCGACCACACTGCCGCCCCCTGCGACAAACGGTCGCACCCCCACCCGGGTGTGCGGGTCTACCATGCCCGGACCGACCCACGCGGAGTCGTCCGTGGCGCTGTTTGATCCGCTGCTGCTTTCCCGAATCCAGTTTGGCTTCGTGATCACCTGCCACATCCTGTTCCCGGCCTTCACCATCGGCCTAGCGAGCTGGCTGGCGTTCCTCGAATGGCGCTGGCTGCGCACCCGCGACGGCCTGTGGCGCGACCTGTACTTCTTCTGGCTGAAGATCTTCGCCGTGTCGTTCGGCATGGGGGTGGTCAGCGGCATCGTCATGAGCTTCCAGTTCGGCACCAACTGGTCGGTGCTGAGCGAGAAGGCCGGCAACATCCTCGGGCCGCTGCTGAGCTACGAGGTGCTGACCGCGTTCTTCCTCGAAGCGACCTTCCTCGGCGTCATGCTGTTTGGCTGGAAGCGGGTGCCGGAGCGGCTGCACTTCCTCGCCACCTGCATGGTGGCGCTGGGTACGCTGATCTCCACGTTCTGGATCATCGCGGCCAACAGCTGGATGCAGACGCCGGCCGGCTACACGCTGACCGCCGATGGCGTGTTCGAGCCCGCCAGCTGGTGGGCGATCATCTTCAACCCGTCGTTCCCGTACCGGCTGGCGCACATGGTGCTGGCCGCGTTCATCACCACCTGCTTCGTCATCGGTGGGGTCAGCGCCGGTTACCTGCGCCGCGGCGTGCATCGCGAGGCTGGCGTGCGCATGCTCAAGCTGGCGGTCGCTTTCGCCGCGATCACCGTCCCGTTGCAGGTGCTGGTGGGCGACCTGCATGGCCTCAACGTGGGCGAGCACCAGCCGACCAAGCTGGCGGCGATGGAGGCGCACTGGGAGGCGGGCGCACCCGGCGAGGGTGTGCCGCTGGTCCTGTTCGCGGTGCCCAATGCCACCGCCGAGCGCAACGACTACGAGATCGCCATCCCGCGCCTGGGCAGCCTGATCCTGACCCATTCGCTCGATGGCGAGATCCAGCCGCTGAAAGCCGTGCCCCCCAGTGAACGGCCGCCGGTGGCGCCGGTGTTCTTCGGCTTCCGGGTGATGGTCGGGCTGGGTGTGGCGATGCTGTTGCTGGCACTGGGCTCGGCGTTCGCGTGGTGGCGCGACCTTCTGTTCGCTGGCGATAGTGCGTTGGGCCGCGGCTTGCAGCGCGGCTGGCGCTGGATGACGTTTTCGGGGTTCGTGGCCCTCGTCGCGGGCTGGTACGTGGTCGAGATAGGCCGCCAGCCGTACGTCGTCTACGGGCTGTTGCGCACCGCCGATGCGGTCAGTGCCGTGGACGGACGCAGCGTGCTGTTCTCGCTGCTGGTGTTCGCGGTGGTGTACCTGGTCGTGTTCGGCGCGGGGCTCTGGTACCTGGTCAAACTCGTGCGCAAGGGGCCGCAACCGCACGAACCGGCGCCGGATAGGGATGAAGGCGAGAAAACACCCGCGCGTCCGCTGTCACTGATGGACGACGCCGACATCACCTCGCCGCAGGTGCGGTCATGACCGCGCGCGCAGGTCCCCACCTGCACGGCGATGAGGAGGCGGTCTGATGGACGCATGGCTGCCGGTGGTCTGGTACGGCGTGATTGGTTTCGGCGTGCTGATGTACGTGTTGCTCGACGGCTTCGTCCTCGGCCTGGGCATCCTCGCCCCGTTCGCCGAGGACGAGCACCAACTGGACCACATGATGAACACCGCCGCCCCCATCTGGGACGGCAACGAAACCTGGCTGGTGCTGGGCGGGGCGGGCCTGCTCGCGGCTTTCCCAAAGGCCTATGCGGTGGTGCTGTCGGCGCTGTACCTGCCGGTGCTGCTGATGCTGATCGCGCTGGTGTTCCGCGGCGTGGCCTTCGAGTTCCGCTTCCGCGCGCAACGTGCCAAGGCGGCCTGGGGCGTGGCGTTCTCGCTGGGCTCGCTGCTGGCGGCCTTCGCCCAAGGGGTGATCCTCGGCGCACTGGTGGAGGGCATGCCGCTGCAGGAGGGCAAGTACGTCGGCGGCGCGTTCGACTGGTTCAGTCCCTTCTCGATGCTGACCGGCGCGGCGGTGGTGTTCGGCTACGCCTTGCTCGGCAGCACCTGGCTGGTGCTGAAGACCGAAGGCCGGCTGCAGGCGATGGCGCGGACCATGACCCGGCCGCTGGTGCTGGTGGTGGTGGTCTTCATGGGTCTGGTCAGCGCGTGGCTGCCGTTCCTGGATTCGCGGTTGATGGCGCGCTGGTTCGAGGGCGGCAACTTCTGGTGGCTGTCGCCGGTGCCGCTGCTGGTGCTGGCCAACGCGCTGGCGCTGTGGCGCGCGGCATTGCGGCAGGGGCGCGACGCCGCCCCCTTCGTGCTGACGCTATGTTTCTTCGTGCTCGGTTTCGCCGGCCTGGTGCTGGGCATGTGGCCGTACATCGTGCCGCCCGGGTTGACCCTGTGGCAGGCGGCATCGCCGCCCTCGTCGCAGGGATTCGTGCTGGTGGGGCTGGTGGTGCTGCTGCCGGCGATCCTCGGATACACCGCCTGGTCGTACCGGGTATTTCGCGGCAAGGTCGCCGCCGACGCCGGCTATCACTGAACCTCCCACGCGCGCCGGCGGGGACGTCATGGTTCGCACCTGCGTTACAGCGGGTATGCTGTGGAACACCCAGTTCCGGAACCCGCGGCCAGCCCCCGCTGGCCTCCCCGCATGCAAGCCTACGTGTACAAGAGCCTGAGAAAGGCCGACACCTACATCTACCTCGCCGTGCGCGACGAATTCACGCGTCTACCGGAACCGCTGCGCACCCAGCTGGGCCCGCTGCAGTTCGTGATGGAAGTGGCGTTGACCCCGGAGCGCCGCCTGGCGCGCGAGGACGTGGCCACGGTGCGTGAGAACCTTGCCGCACGCGGCTTCCACCTGCAGTTCCCGCCGTCACAGGCACTGGACCCGATGACCGAAGACTGGGGCACCGATGGCTGACCTGCGGCGGATGCTGCTTTCGCCAATCTCGCTGCTGCTCGCAGGGCTGGTCCTGTCCGCATTGACCGTGTTCGCCGGACCCCTGGCGGCGGTGGCCGGCGTGCTGGCCCAGCCCACCTTCGCGATTGCCGTGTCGGCGTGGCGCCGTCGCGATGAATTGACCACGCCTTCGGCCTGGCGCCGGGACGCCCTGGCGTTGCTGGGGCTGTGGTCCGTCGGCATCGCCGCGATCGCGCTGCTGGTGGCATGGCCACTGCGTGCGCTGATGGACAGCGGTTCGCTGGCCTCGGCGCTGGTGCTCAGCGGCGTTGCCGGGCTGGCACTGCTCGGCTTGTGGCGCCTGTGGCCACTCTGGCACGCGGTCGAGCGCGAAGGCGGCGACCTGCGCTGGCATTGGCAGCGGCTGTCCGAACTGGAGCCGGGCGCGTGGCGCGGGCTGGTCGTGGCCGTGGCCGTGGCGGCCATTGCCGCGCTGGTGATCGTGCTGGCCTGGCCCGGATTGCTGGCCGACGGCGCCCGCTGGCGCGTAGCCCTGCTGCTGGCGCTGGCTTCGCCGGCGCTGCACTACCTGCTGCAGCGCCAGGAGCCGGCCGACGAACTGATGCTGCTCGACGACGCATCGGGCACCGCCTTCGATGCCGACGCGCCCGTCGAGCCGCCCATGCCGGTCGACGGCCCGCTGGAACCCGCGCTCTACACCGCCGCCCGCACCGGTCGTGCCGAGCGCGCGCTCGAGCTCCTCGCCGCAGGCGCCGACCCGCACGCACCGCCCCCGGCGGAGGATCGCGACCGCCGCAGCCTCGCCGTGCTGGCGGCGGTGCTGCCCGACCTGCGCCTGCTGCGCGCGCTGATCGGCCACGGCGTGGACCTCAATTCGGCCGCGGCCGGCATCACCCCGTTGCTCGCCGCCTGCCGCGACAGCTGGCACGGCCGCCCCGACGCGGTGATGACCCTGCTGGCCAACGGCGCCGACCCGCGCGCCACCGACTTTGACGGCAACACTCCGCTGCATCACGCCGCGCGCAGTTCCGATCCGGGCGTGGCCGCACTCCTGCTGGATGCGGCTGCCGAGATCGATGCGCTCAACCACGAAGGCTTCTCACCCCTGGGCGTGGCCTGCACCGCGGGCAACTGGCGGTTGGCGCGCTTCCTCATGGAACGGGGCGCCAAGGCCGAACCCGCGGGCGGCCAGCCGGCGCTGCTGGCGGCGGCGGGTAGCGATGACGACGACCCGGCCGGCGTGCTGCTCCTGCTCAAGCAGCGGGCCAAGGTGGATGCCCGCGGCGCGCAGGGCCGCACCGCGCTGCTCGAAGCCGCGCATGCCGGCAACGCCGATGTCGTCGCGGCCCTTCTGGCGGCCGGTGCGGACCTGACCCACGCCGACGCCCAGGGCCGCACTGCGTTGCTCGAAGGCGCGCGCGGTGGCCATGCCGCGGTGCTTGAGCGCTTGCTTGAACACAACTTCGCGCGCGGGCAGACATTGCTCGATGCCGTCGACGACCAGGGCCGCAATGCGCTGGCGCTGGCGGTGGTCGCGGAGCAGGCATCGGCGGCGATGGTACGCCGCATGGTGGAACTGGGTCTCGACCCGCTGCGCCCGGACCAGGACGGCAAGCGCCCGGTCGACCGCGCCGCCGAGGCTGGCCGCTGGGCCCTCGTCGCCGAGCTGGACCCCACCTACCCGTTGCCCGCCAGCGTGCGCGAGACCGACGCCGACACGCCGTTGCCCGACCGCGCTCCCGCCGCCCTGCTGCGCGAAGCGATGCATGACGGTCGGGAGGATGCGCTGGCCCCGCTGGCGCACCTGCTCTCGCCCGCTGAGCTGGGCGCCATGCTGCACGACGACGAGGCACGGCAGCCGCATCGCATCAGTTGGCTGCTCGACCAGGGCGCCGTGGCGGACGTGCGCGATGCCAAGGGCGACACCCCGTTGCTGGCACGCCTGGCCCAAGGCCCCTCGGCGCTGCCGGCGGTGCGCGCGTTGCTGGAACGCGCGGTCTCTCCGGCCGGTCGCGGCGGCCTGGCCCGATTCCTCGCGGCCTGCGCGGCGGAAGACCAGGCGAGCCGCGCCTTGGAGCAGCAGGCCCTCGACCTGCTTGAGCGTGGCGCCGATCCCTTCGGTCCTTCCCCGGCGGGCGACCCGCCGATTGCCATGGCCGTGCGCCTGGGTTGGACCCGCCTGCTGGCGCGCCTGTTGGCGATCGGCGTTCACCTCGACACCCGCGACAGCCATGGCATGAGCGCGCTGCACCTGGCGGCGGCGCTCGGTCGCGAGGCGATGGTGAAGACCCTCGTCGCCCACGGCGCCTCGCCCGACCTGCTTGCGGCCGATGGCCAGACTCCGCTCGGCGTCGCGCTGGCGTCAGGCCGTCGCGACATCGCCGATTGGCTGGACTGGCGCGGCTGGCCGCTGCCGCACCGCGCCTTGCAGGCCAGCGATGTACCGGCCGCCGCCATCGTCGGCGACGCCGACGCCGTGCGCCGCCTGCTGGACCTCGGCCTGCCGGTGGATGCGGTGGACACCCAGGGCTGCACCGCACTGCTGCGCGCCGCCGGTGGCGGACACCGCGCGGTCGTCGACCTGCTGCTGGCGCGTGGCGCCGACCCGCAACTCGCGGCCCGGTCCGGCGCGACGCCGTTGTCGGCGGCGGTCAGCATGCGCCACGTCGAACTCGTCGATCGGCTGATCGCGGCCGGCGCCCCCGTCGAGCAGCGCCTGCCGGGAGAACTCACCGTGCTCATGGTGGCGTGCGCCCTGGGCCTGCCGGAAATGGCCGCGCGGCTGCTGGCCGCGGGCGCCGACGTTCACGCCATCGATGCGCAGGGCCGCACGCCGCTGCATTGCGCCAGCATGTTCGCCTTCACCGCGCGCGAGCGCAGCCGCGTGGTCGCGCTGTTCGACACCCTGCTGCTCGCCGGTGCCGAGGCAGGCGTCAACGTACCGGCCGCCGGTGCCACGCCGCTGCTGCTGCTCCTCGGTGCGCGCGCCGAACCGGGCAGCGCCGCGGACGAAGAGGTGCTCATCGCGGGCCTGGAGCAGCTGCTCGACCACGATGCGCGCCTGGATGCGCAGGACCCGCGTGGTTTCGGACCCCTGCATCTGTCCGCCTTGCACGGCCTGCTGGGCGTGGTGCAGTGGCTGCAGCGCGCCGGCGCGGACGCCAGCCTACGCGATGGACTCAACCGCACCCCGCGCGAGATCGCGGTGATGCGGGGCTTCGTCGACATCGCCGCCGAGCTGGATTCGCGCCCGCGCAGCGGCGACGTGTCGATGGCACGCTTCCTGCGCGAGCAACGCTAGGCACGGATGGCGGGGCGGCCCCGCCATCCGCAGGCGCTCGTACGTCGCGATGGACGCTGTCCACTGAGCCGACGCCGTTGCCGGGTCCGGCCGTTCAATCGGTGGAGCGTCGGCGCTCCACCGCCATGCCGCCCAGCACGCCCTCGCCCTGGTCGGCGTTGAACAACTCCTCCAGTTCCTTGCGCGCATCCGCGGCGGTCTGCAGCAGCGCCGCCTCGTCTTCATGCACCTGGTACTGCGCCAGCAGCACGCGCTCGTCATGCTCGCGGAAGCGCCGCGCATGCTGCTGCGCCACGGCCGCCGGCACGCCCAGGGCCATCAGCACCTCCTCGCCCAGGCGCAGGCTGGAGTGGAACATCTCGCGCACCGCATAGGCGCCCAGGTCCATGAGTTCCCACGCGTGGCGCCGGTCGCGCGCGCGGGCAAACACCTTGGCATCGGGATACAGGCGGCGGATCGTGCGCACCGTCTGCAGGCTGCCTTCGGTTTCGTCGATGGCAATGACGAACGCCTTGACGTGCGCCGCACCGGCCGAACGCAGCAGCTCGGGATTGGCCGGATCGCCGTAATAGATGATGTTGCCGAAGCGACGCACGAAATCCACCTGGTCGGCGCTGTGCTCGATGGCGATGAACGGCACGCGTTGCGCCACCAGCAGGCGCGCGATGATCTGCCCGAAGCGGCCGAAGCCGGCGATCAGCACCTGCGGATGGCCGTCGGGAATGGCGTCGAAGGCACGCTTGGGCGCGGTAGGCGCGCGCGCCGCCAGCAGCCGCGTCACCGCCATCACCAGCAGCGGGGTCAGCGCCATGGACACACCCACCACCGCCACCAGCCGGTCGCGAAGGACCTCGGCCAGCAGGCCGGCCTTCACCGCTTCGGCAAACACCACGAAGGCGAATTCGCCACCCAACGCCAGCACCGCCGCCAGCTGCAGCGCTTCGCGCCGATCAAGGCCGCCGGGCAGGCGACCCACCAGCAGCAGCAGCAGGAACTTCACTGCCATCAACCCGGCCACCAGGCCGAGCACCTGGCCCGGCTCGGCCATCACCCGCCCCAGGTCGATGGACATGCCCACCGCCATGAAGAACAGGCCCAGCAACAGGCCTTTGAACGGATTGATCTGCGATTCCAGCTCGTGGCGGAACTCCGAGTCCGCCAGCAGCACGCCGGCGAGGAACGCACCGAGGCCCGCCGACAGGCCCGCTTCCTGCATCAGCCATGCCGCGCCGAGCACGGTGAGCAGCGCCGCGCCGGTGAACACCTCCGGCATCTGCGCGCGCGCCACGACGCGGAAGAGGTGGCGCAGCGCCCAGCGCCCGCCCAGCGCCAACAGCGCGATCGCACCGAGCGCCTTGAACAACTCGTCCCAGCCCAGCCCGCCGTCCACCGCCGCGGCGCGGCCGAGCAGCGGGATGGCCGCCAGCAGCGGGATCGCGGCGATGTCCTGGAACAGCAGGATCGCGAAGCCCAGGCGGCCGTGGTCGGTGTTGAGCGCCTTGCGCTCTGACAACAACTGCAGGCCCACCGCGGTGGACGACAGCGCCAGGCCCACGCCCACCACCAGCGCGGCCTTCCAGCCCAGGCCCAACGCCATCGCCGCGGCACCCAGCGCCAGGCCCGTCAGCGCCACCTGCGCGCCGCCGCTGCCGAACACCGGGCGGCGCATCACCTTGAGGCGCGACGGGGAGAGCTCCAAGCCGATGACGAACAGCATCATCACCACGCCAATCTCCGCCGCGGCAAGCACCGGCTCCGCGTCGCGCACGAAGCGCAGGCCATTGGGCCCCAGCGCTACCCCCGCCACCAGGTAGCCGAGCACCGCCCCGAGCCCGAAACGGCGGAAGGCCGGCACCGCGATCACCGCGGCCAGCAGGAACACCAGTGCGAGTTCGAGACCGCCGCCGTGCATATGCACCTCCAGAGGTGATTATGCCGCCGGCGTGGCAGTCGCGCGTTGCCGGCGGGCGTTGCTAGACTCCGGAGCACATACCAAAGTCACGCAAAGGGAGTCGCGCGATGGTCAGGATGTTCAACGTAACGCTGGCACTGATGATTGGGCTTGTCGTGGCCCCTGCGGCCAGCGCATCGGGTGGGGGTGCGGCGGCGGTGCGCAAGCAGGCGGTCGCCAGCATGGTGGTGACCGGCGAGATCCGCGTCGACGAACGGGGCCACGTCACCGCGCACCAGATCGATCAGGTCGAGAAGGTCCCCGCGGGCGTGGTGGGCCTGTTCGGCAGGGCAGTGCCGCAATGGCGGTTCGAACCGGTGGTGGTGGATGGCGTGGCCCGCCCGGCCCGATCGAAGATGCGCGTGCGGGTGGTGGCACGCAAGCTCGACCATGGCGACTACTCGATCGAGTTCCAGGATGCCGACTTCCCGGGCAATGGGTACGCACCCGGCACGTACCCATCATCGAAAAAGATGACACAGCCTCGCTACCCCATGGGCGCCTTGAGCAGTGGCGCCTCGGCGGCGGTCTTTGTGGTGGTCAAGGTGGGGCCGGACGGGCAACCGGAAGACGCCGTGGCCGAGCAGGTCAACCTGCCGTTCGTTGCACCCGAAAAGGCCATGGAGCGCTACCGCAAGGTGTTCGGTGATTCCGCGGTCCGTGCCGCCATGGCCTCCCAGTTCAATCCCCCGACCGCCGGCGAGGAGGTTGGAAAGTCGACTTCCGTGCGCGTGCCGTACGTGTTCCAGGTGGAGGGCGGCAAGCCGGTGGACGTGCCTTATGGCCAGTGGGCCTCCTATGTGCCGGGCCCGTACCATCCCGCGCCCTGGCGGGTCGGCGAACTGGGCGGCTCGCCGGACCTGATGGCTACGGGCGCCGGCGCGCAGCCCCTGTTTGGCAGGGATGGATTGCGCCTGCTGACCGCGCTGGTTGACGGCGGCTGAGTTCGAGCGGCGGATCCGCTTGGTCCGGCGGGCGGTGAGGAATCAGCGCCTCAAAGCCGGGGCATCTCAAGGTGCGCGCTGGCGACCTGAGCGCCTAATTTTGGATTATCGCAAGGGGAGTAGAGATGGAAGCACGGGTAGTGAAAGGGGTGTTTCTGGCAATCGCGTCGCTGTGGGCCTCATCGGTGCCCGCGAGTGGCGCAGACCGTTCACTCAGGGGCCCGGGCAGTGTTGTCGAGGGAAAGGAGCGCGGAGAACCGAAAGTCTTCCATGTTGTGGCCAAGGTCGAGATCGGGCCAACCGGCGACATCACGAGGGTAATCCCCGATTTGGCGCTTGGGCGTGAGGTAGGTGGCGCCGTTGAGAGGGCTGTGCGTGCGCTGTCGTTCACCCCTGCGACCGTCGATGACAAACCTGCTGCGGGTACTACATTCGTTCGCATGATGGGGTGTGCCGTTCCGTTGGAGCAGGATGGATTTCGGTTGGCATTCGCCTACACCTCGCATGGCCCCGGTTATTCCAAGCTTCCCCATCCCACCTATCCGGCCGCTGCATTGCGCATTGGCGCCACCGGACATTTTGAGGTCCAGGTTACTTTGCAGCCGGATGGCACGGCCCGCATGGATCAAGTGAGGGTGATCGAAGGCGGTGCGCGTGCTGAAAAGACCTTTGCCGAATCCATCAAGGCTTGGGTGGCCGAGTTGCGCTACGAGCCCGAAATGGTGGCCGGCAAAGCGGTGCCGACGTCCATGTCCATCCCTCTGGAATTCGGCATGGAACCCTTCAGCCGCAAGGCGTGGAGGGCCGAGCAGAAGGCGCTGCGAGACCAGCAGGTTCAGTCGGATGCATGCCAGGTCGCATTTGGCCGGGAACGCACGCGGCCATCGAAATCGGTGGCGCTGAACAGTCCCTTCGTACTGAAAGAAGGCGGTTGAATTCCTGGAAGAAAACAGACGCCCCGCATTGCGGGGCGTCTGTCCGGATTCGGGTGCTGTAAGGAACGCAGGCTACAGCAGCACTCAGCGCTTCATCGAGCTGAAGAACTCGTCGTTGGACTTGGTGGTCTTCATCTTGTCCAGCAGGAACTCCATCGCGCCGATCTCGTCCATGCCGTGCAGCAGCTTGCGCAGGATCCAGATCTTCTGCAGCAGTTCGGGTTCGATCAGCAGGTCCTCGCGGCGGGTGCCGCTGCGGTTGATGTCGATGGCCGGGTACACGCGCTTCTCGGCGATGCGGCGGTTCAGGTGCACTTCGCTGTTGCCGGTGCCCTTGAACTCCTCGTAGATCACCTCGTCCATCTTGCTGCCGGTGTCGATCAGCGCGGTGGCGATGATGGTCAGCGAGCCGCCTTCCTCCACGTTACGCGCCGCGCCGAAGAAGCGCTTCGGGCGGTGCAGGGCGTTGGCGTCAACGCCGCCGGTCAGCACCTTGCCCGAGGAGGGCACGACGTTGTTGTAGGCGCGGGCGAGGCGCGTGATCGAGTCGAGCAGGATCACCACGTCCTTCTTGTGCTCGACCAGGCGCTTGGCGCGTTCGATCACCATCTCGGCGACCTGCACGTGGCGCGCGGCCGGCTCGTCGAAGGTCGAGCTGACCACTTCGCCGCGCACGGTGCGCTGCATCTCGGTCACTTCTTCCGGACGCTCGTCCACCAGCAGCACGATCAGGTGCACGTCCGGGTGGTTGCTGGTGATGGCGGTGGCGACCTGCTGCATCAGCATGGTCTTGCCGGCCTTGGGCGGCGACACGATCAGCGCGCGCTGGCCCTTGCCCTGCGGCGCCATCAAATCGAGGATGCGGCCGGTGATGTCCTCGGTGCTGCCATCGCCGCGTTCCAGGCGGAACTTCTTGCGCGGGAACAGCGGGGTGAGGTTCTCGAACAGGGTCTTGTTCTTCGACGCTTCCAGCGGCTCACCGTTGATGGTGTCGACCACGTTCAGCGCGAAGTAGCGCTCGCCGTCCTTCGGCCAGCGGATGCGGCCCGACAGATGGTCGCCGGTGCGCAGGTTGAAGCGGCGGATCTGGCTGGGGCTGATGTAGGTGTCGTCCGGGCCGGCCAGATAGCTGGCCTCGGCCGCACGCAGGAAGCCGAAGCCATCCGGGAGGATTTCCAGCACGCCGTCGGCGGCAACGCCTTCGCCATGGCGGGTCAGCACCTTCAACAGGGCGAAGATCACGTCCTGCTTGCGCGCGCGGGCCACGCCGTCGGTGATCTGCAGCTGGTCGGCAATTTCCAGCAGCTTGGGCGTCGGCATGCGCTTGAGGTCGCCCAGCGAGTACGCCGGGAAGCCTTCGGGCACCTGCGGGTGGGGGCGGGCCACGAAGGTGTCGTTGCCGCCGCCGTCGTCGGGCATGCCGCCATCGCGCTGGCGATCGCGCTGGCGGTCGCGGCGGTTGCGGAAGCGGTCACGGCGGTTGCCGCGGCCGTCAAAGTCACGGTCGTTGCGCTGGCCGCCACCTTGACCCTGGCCCTGCCCGGCGCCTTCGCCACCGGCCTGGGGCGGGCTGGCTTCGCCGCCACCACCGCCAGCGGCGGGTGCGGCCGGAGCCGGCGCCGGTGCCGGTGCCGGAGCCGAAGTTGGAGCCGGTGCCGCGGCAGGCGCGGCGGTGACCGCAGCCGGTGCCGGTGCCGGGGCGGACGCGGCCGCCGGTGCCCGGGTCGGGGCGGTGTCGGGGGTCGCAGGCGCCGTTTCGGCGGCAGCCTTGGGCACACGCGGCTTGCGCACGCGCTTTTCGGCGGTTTCGCCGGCGTCGGGGGTGTTATCGGACAAGCAGGGAATCCTCGCTAAGCGGCGAGCGCTCGCAGGCGGCGAGCGGGACGTCAGGGACGTGGTTATGAAAGAGGGGTGTGGCGGCGTAGGCGCGCCCAGTACCGCGAAACTAGCACCGGGGCCGCGTGCCGCGCAAGCACTGTCGGAGGGGAGGGTGCATCCGGTTCAGGTGTGGCGCCGGCCGTCCCCGGTCGGCGCCAGGGGCGCTCAGAGCGCCTTGTCGATCAGCTGCGCGATCTGCGGCTTGCCCACCGCGCCGATCTGGGTGGCCTGCACCTGGCCGTTCTTGAACACCAGCAGCATCGGGATCGAGCGCACGTGGTACTTCATGGCCGTGGCCTGGTTGTGGTCCACGTTGACCTTCACCACCTTGGCCTTGCCCGCGTATTCCTCGGCGATGGCGTCCAGGGCCGGGGCGATCATCTTGCAGGGGCCGCACCACTCCGCCCAGAAGTCGACCAGCACCGGTTCGGACGACTGCAGCACGGCGGCGTCGAAATCGGCATCGCCGACATGCATCACTTTATCGCTCACAAGGATTCTCCTGCGGGTTGGGTCTGGGCACGGCCAGGGTGGCATGGGGGCCGTGGTCGGGGCGCGAAGCCGCCGTCGCCGGCCGCCCGGCCCGCTGCGCGGCGGGCCATACGGTAAACTGGGGCGTTACCCGACGGCTTCAAGGCGGCCGGGGACCCCAATCCGAGCCGGCATCCGAGGACGCCGGCACCGGCAGTCTGCGATGCGGACCGCCACCCACGCAAGCGCACCACCGCAACTCTGCGGACCGCGCGCGGACATGCCAAGCCGATGAGCGACAAGCCCCTAACCGATATTTCCTTCTCGTCGTTCGACCTGCATCCGAGCCTGCTGGCCGGTCTGGAGAGCGCCGGGTTCTCCCGCATGACCCCGATCCAGGCGCTGACCCTGCCGCTGGCCCTGCAGGGCCGCGACGTCGCCGGCCAGGCCCAGACCGGCACCGGCAAGACCCTGGCCTTCCTGGTCGCGGTGATGAACCGCCTGCTGACCCGTCCGGCCCTGGCCGACCGCAAGCCCGAGGACCCGCGCGCGCTGATCCTCGCGCCGACCCGCGAACTCGCCATCCAGATCCACAAGGACGCGGTGAAGTTCGGCAGCGACCTGGGCCTGAAGTTCGCCCTGGTCTACGGTGGCGTGGACTACGACAAGCAGCGCGAGATCCTGCAGAAGGGCGCCGACGTCATCATCGCCACGCCCGGCCGCCTCATCGACTACGTCAAGCAGCACAAGGTGGTCAGCCTGCACGCCTGCGAGATGTGCGTGCTGGACGAAGCCGACCGCATGTTCGACCTGGGCTTCATCAAGGACATCCGCTTCCTGCTGCGCCGCATGCCCGAGCGCACCACGCGGCAGACCCTGCTGTTCAGCGCCACCCTCAGCCACCGCGTGCTGGAGTTGGCCTACGAGCACATGAACGAGCCGGAGAAGCTCGTCGTGGAAACCGAATCCATCACCGCGGCCCGGGTGCGGCAGAGGCTGTACTACCCCGCGGACGAAGAGAAGATCCCGCTGCTGCTGGGCCTGTTGTCGCGCAGCGAGGGTGCGCGGACGATGGTGTTCGTCAATACCAAGGCGTTCGTCGAGCGCGTGGCGCGGGCGCTGGAGAAGGCCGGTTACCGCGTGGGCGTGCTGTCGGGCGACGTGCCGCAGAAGAAGCGCGAGTCGCTGCTGAAGAAGTTCCAGGCCGGTCAGCTGGAGCTGCTGGTGGCCACCGACGTGGCCGCGCGCGGCCTGCACATCGACGGCGTGTCGCACGTCTACAACTACGACCTGCCGTTCGATGCCGAGGACTACGTGCACCGCATCGGCCGCACCGCGCGCCTGGGCGCGGAGGGCGACGCGATCAGCTTCGCCTGCGAGCGCTATGCCCAGGGCCTGCCGGACATCGAGGCCTACATCGAGCAGAAGATCCCGTCCGAGCCGGTGACCGCCGAGCTTCTCACGGCGCTGCCGCGCACTCCGCGCCCGCTGCCGGAAGGCGGAGTGGACGAGGGCGAGGATGGCGAGGCCGAGAGCATCGCCGGCATCTTCAAGGAGGCGCGCGAGCAGCGCGCCGCCGACGAGGAGCGTCGCGGCGGTGGTCGCGGCCAGGGCGCGCGCGGCAGCCGCAGCGGAAGCGGCAGCCGTAGCGGAACCCGCGAAGGCGCTCGCCGCGAAGGTGGCCGCAGCGAGGGCGGCGGTCATGCCGGCCGTCCGCGCCGCGAGGCCGGGGAGGGGCAGCCCGCGCGGCCGCCGCGCCCCGAACCCAATCCGGCGGTGCAGGCCGCTCCCGGTGCGGAAGGGGCCGAGGCCGATCGTCCCGCGCGCAAGCGCCGCCGCCGCCGCGGTGGGCGCCGCATCGACGGGGCCGAGGGCGCCGTCGCCAACGATGGGCAGGTCGCCGCACCGGCCCCCGTGGCGCGCCCGGCCGGCAAGCCCAACCACGTGCCGGCTACCAAGCCGTCGCGACCGGCCGCGACTGAAGCCAAGGCGGGCCTGCTGACGCGCATCGGCCGTGGGCTCAAGGCGCTGGTGACCCGCGCCCCGCGTTCGCAGCACTGACGCCATGGGACTGCGACGCCCTGCCCCGTTCGGGCGGGGTGTCGCCGTGCTGCGCTGGTCTTCGTCGCCGTCGCCGTCGATACTGATGGCATCGACAACGACCGGTGACCGATGAGCGTCCTGCGCTTCGACAACGTCAGCAAGCAATACGGCGGTGGCCATACCGCCCTGAGCGAGGTCAGCTTTGACGTGGCGGCCGGCGAGATGCTGTTCGTCACCGGGCATTCCGGCGCCGGCAAGAGCACCCTGCTCAAGCTCATCCACCTCAGCGAGCGCCCCAGCCGCGGCGCCGTCCTGTTCCGCGAGAAGAACCTGTTGAAGGTGCGTGGCGGCAAAGTCGCCCTGCACCGACGCGACGTGGGCGTGGTCTACCAAGACCACCGCCTGCTCGCGGATCGCAGCGTGGCCGACAACGTCGCGCTGCCACTGCTGCTGCGCGGGCTGCGCCGGGGCGACATCGCCAAGCGCGTGCGCGTGGTGCTGGAGCGGGTGGGGCTGGGTGCGCGTGCCAATGCGCTGCCGACCCAGCTGTCCGCCGGCGAACAGCAGCGCGTGGGCATCGCCCGCGCGGTGGTGACCGAGCCGGCGCTGCTGGTGGCCGACGAACCCACCGGCAACCTGGATCCCACGTTGTCGGCCGAGATCCTGGCCCTGTTCGAAAGCCTGCCCGAGCGCGGCACCAGCGTGCTGGTGGCCAGCCATGACCTGGGGCTGGTCAAGCGTATGAAAAAGCGCGTGCTGGTGCTCAACCAGGGCCGCCTGGTCGATGACATCCGTCCGGAGGAACTGGCCGAATGAGTGTCGACACGGGCAACCTGCCCACGCCCCCCGGTCGCGCGCAGTCCCGGCTGGGCACGTGGTTCGACCACCACGTCTACAGCCTGGTGGCCAGCGTGGGCCGCATGCTGCGCAAACCCTGGGCCACGCTGCTGACGGTGGGCGTCATGGCGGTGGCGCTGGCGCTGCCGCTCGGGTTGTGGGTGGCGCTGCAGAACGTGCAGCGCTTCACCGGCGATGTGCAGCAGGCGCGGCAGGTCAGCGTGTTCCTCAAGCCCGAAGTCGCCCGCGCCCGCGCCACCGAACTCGCTGCGCAACTGCGCGCGCGCGGCGACGTCGCCGCCGTCGAGCACCGCACGCCTGAACAGGGGCTGGCCGAACTGCGCGAGCGCAGCGGGCTTTCCGACGTGCTCGCCGGCGTGGACGGCAACCCGCTGCCGCACCTGCTGCTGGTCATGCCAAGGGGCGACGAGACGCTGCTTGCCGACGCGCTGCAGGCGCTGCCGGAGGCCGACGTGGTGCAGCACGATGCCACCTGGCGCCAGCGCCTGGATGGCTGGCTCCGCTTCGGTGGCCGCGTCGCCCTGGTGCTGGCCGCGCTGCTGGGGCTTGGCGCGCTGCTGGTGGTGGGCAACACCGTCCGCCTGGACATCCAGTCGCGGCGCGAGGAAATCGGCGTGCTGCAGTTGCTGGGCGCGACCGACGGCTTCATCCGCCGTCCGTTCCTGTACCTGGGTGCCTGCTACGGCCTTGCCGCGGGCGCGATTGCGCTGGCGATGCTGAACGCCGCCGACCTCGCCCTGCGCGTGCCACTGGCCGAACTGGCCGCCAGCTACGGCAGCCGTTTCGCCCTGCAGGGCTTCAACCTGCAACAAGCCGCGTGCCTCGTGGCCGGCGCCGGCGGGCTCGGCTGGCTCGGTGCTGGCCTGGTCACCGGCCATTACCTGCGGCAGACGCGACCAACCGACACCTGAGCATGGACAGCACCGAACTCCGTCATCTGGACGCCGCCGCCACGCGGGTGATGGTCGTCGACGGCTCCAAACTGGTGCGCAAGCTCATCGGCGACGTGCTGGTGCGCGAGCTGCCGGGGGTGCAACTGGTGTCATGCGGCAGCATCGCCGAGGCCCGTGCGGCGCTGGCCGGGGGCCCGGTCAACCTGGTCACCACCTCGCTGGTGCTGCCCGACGGCGATGGCATAGCACTGGCGCGCACCGTGCGCGAGGCCGCAGGACAGGCGTATGTGCCGGTGATCGTGGTCTCCGGCGAGGCACAGTCGCACCTGGAGGCGCGGCGTTTCACCGAAGACGTCACCGATTATTTCGACAAGGCGCTGGGGCATCAAGCGCTGGCCACCTTCATCCGCGGCTACGTGCAGCCCGAGGCCATCCCCGGCGCGCGCGTGTTGTACGTGGAGGACAGCAAGGTGGTGGCGCTGGCGACCAAGCGGATGCTTGAGCGCCACGGCCTCAAGGTGCTGCATTTCGTCGGCGTGGAAGAGGCGCTGGCGCACCTGGAGGCGCACCTGGGCCAGGACGACGTCGGTGCCGACGTGATCCTCACCGACGTGTACCTGAAGGGTGCGCTGGAAGGCGGCGACCTGCTGCAGCGCGTGCGCCAGGTGTACGGCTACGGCAAGCGGCGCCTGCCGGTGCTGGTGATGACCGGCGACGCGAATCCGGCCAACCAGACGGCGCTGCTGCGAGATGGCGCCAATGATCTGGTGCTGAAGCCGATCGAGGAGCGGTTGCTGATCACCAAGACGCTGTTCCAGTTGCGGTTGGCGCGGCTGCCGGAGCAGGGGGCGATTGATGGTTGAGTACTGCGGGAAGCCGGGAGGACAGCGCCCTCTCAAGTCGCTCCCCGTTACACGCTTTGTTGAGAGGGCGCTGCCCTCCCGGCTTGCCATGCGTCATGGTTGAAGAACGCATCAAGCTCGAGCCTTCGTGGAAAGCGCGCGTGGGCGACTGGCTGCAGCGCGAGGACATGCGGGCGCTGTCGGACTTCCTGCGCGAGCGCAAGGCGCGGGGCGCGGAGGTGTATCCGCCGGGGCCGCAGATCTTTGCCGCGTTCGAGGCCACGCCCTTCGACCAGGTGAAAGTGGTGGTCCTTGGCCAGGACCCGTACCACGGTGCGGGCCAGGCGCATGGGTTGTGCTTCTCGGTGCAGCCGGGCGTGGACGTGCCGCCGTCGCTGCTCAACATCTACAAGGAAATCGAACGCGACCTCGGCGTGCCGCGACCGGACCACGGTTGCCTGCTGCCTTGGGCGCGGCAAGGCGTGCTGCTGCTCAATGCCGTGCTCACGGTCGAGGCCGGCAAGGCGGGCAGCCACCAGGGCAAGGGTTGGGAAGGGTTTACCGACCACGTGGTGGACACGCTCAACCGTGAACGCGAAGGGCTGGTGTTCCTGCTGTGGGGCAGCTACGCGCAGGCCAAGGGCAAGGTGATCGATCCGCGCAGGCACAAGGTGCTGAAGGCGCCGCACCCGTCGCCTCTGTCGGCACATCGCGGCTTCAGTGGCTGCGGGCACTTCTCCGCCGCCAACGCCTACCTCGCGCGGCAAGGATTGGCGCCCATCGACTGGTCGTTGCCGCCGCGCGCGGCGTTGGCCTGAGGGCGCATCAGCGGTGACCGTTTCCTCGGAAACCGCTGAAAAAATAGGGGTGTCGGCGTGAAAAAATGGTCGTCCCGCATCGCAAGGCAGTCCCATGGCAGTGGCCGGCACCCTCGGCATCCTCGGTTACGGCCGCTTTGGCCAGGCATTGGCCGGTCTGCTGCAAGCACAGGCATACCCCTGGTACGCGCATGATCCGGTGGCTGCGGTGCCCGCAGCCCATGCCGTTGCCTCGCCCGAGGCGTTGGCAGCGCAGGCCGAGGTGCTGATCGTCGCGGTGCCGGTGTCGCAGTTCCAATCCGCGCTGCAGGCGCTGCGTCCACACCTGCAGCCGCACCACATCGTCATCGACGTGGCAAGCGTGAAGCAGGGGCCGTGCGAAGTGATGGATGCGCTGCTGGGACGCGACATCGCGCACGTTGGCGCGCATCCGCTGTTCGGTCCGCTCAGCATCGCGCGCGCCGAGCCGTTGCGCACCGTGATCTGCTCCAGTCCGCAGCATCCGCGCGCCGCGGACCGCGCCGAGGCGCTGTTCGTCGCACTCGGCAGCGAAGTGACGCGGCAGACGCCGGAGGCGCACGACCGCTTCATGGCACTGACCCATGCGATGGCGTTCTTCATCGCCAAGGGCCTGCTCGACCTCGGCGTGGGCGATGACCTACGTTGGGCCCCGCCCAGCTTCGCCGCCCTCGCGGCCTCGATCGCCGCGGTGCGCGCGGACGCCGGCCACCTGTTCCGCGCGATCCAGAACGACAATCCATACGCCGCGCACACCCGGCGTCAGTTCATCGACGCATTGCGGCAGATCGACGAACGCATCGGCGACAGCGCCACCAGCGAGCCCGCGGCCGCCGCGGTGGCTCTGGCGATTCCGGACCTCGGACAACATTCGCCGGCATTACGCGAGGTGCGCGAACACATCGACGAGTTGGACCGCGAGCTGGTGGACCTGCTGCGTCGTCGACGTGAACTGAGCGCACGGGCAGCGGCGGCCAAACGTGAACTTGGGGCGCCGGTGCTGGACCCGACGCGGGAGGCCGACCTGATGCACCAGCGCGCGCAATGGGCCGAAGCGGCGGGGCTCGCGCCAGACGACGTGCAGGTGCTGTTCCGCGGCATCCTCGGGATGAGCCGGAGGGTGCAGGGAGCGGGATAACGCGGTTTCTCGCCATGCCGCTGACGTGACGGTCGTGTGTCCCTAGACGCTTGTCGCACGTTCGAATGCGGTAAGTGTGTTCTTTAGCGTAGCCTTGCTCCCAAGCAGGCAGCTGCAATCGTATGCACCTGCTCATCCCCCTGCTGGCAGGTACGCTTGCCTCTGGGTCCCGCGCCAGCCGCGGGTTGCGCAAGCCAGCGGGCAAGGCAGGGGAGTGTCATGACGGCGGATTCAAACCAGCTGGCGTTGATCGCCGACATCGGCGGCACCAACGCGCGCTTCGCGCTGACCGATCTGTCCGCGCCGCAGCCGGCGCTGCTGCAGTCGCGGGCGCTGTGCAATGCCGAGTTCGCCAGCCTGCAGCACGCGGCGGAGCATTACCTGGAAGGTGTCGGGGTGCGCCCGCGGCGCGCCGCGATCGCCGTCGCCTCGCCGGTTGCGGCCGACGAGATCCGGCTGACCAACCGCGCCTGGTCGTTCAGCCGCAGCGAGCTGCAACGTACGCTGGGCTTGGATGAGCTGCGCATGCTCAATGATTTTGGCGCCGTCGCGTGGGCGGTCCCGGCGCTGTCGCCGGAGGACTGCGTCGCCCTGTATGGCCCGTCGATGGCACCGCTGCGCGGGCCCGTGAGTGTGCTGGGCCCGGGCACCGGCTTTGGCGTGGCCCTGCTGGTTGGCGACGCCCAGCGCGGCTGGCAGCCGGTGGAAACCGAGGGTGGCCACGTGACCCTGGCCCCGATCGGCGAGGAGGAGCACGCCATCGTGCGCTGGATGGATGCGCAGCACGGCCGCACATCGCACGAGCGCGTGTTGTCCGGTGCCGGCCTCGCCCAACTGGATGCCGCGTTGCGCGGCGTGGCCCCCACCCCCGGTGCGACACCGACTGGCGTGCGAGATCCGGCCGAGATCGTGGCCGCCGCGCTGGAAGGCCACGACGTAGCCTCACGCCGCGCGCTGGCGCGCTTCTGCGCGATCCTCGGCAGCGTGGCCGGCGACGCCGCGCTGATCCATGGCGCACGCACGCTGGTGATCGCCGGCGGCATCGTCCCGCGCTTCGTGCCGTTCCTGCGCAGCAGCGCGTTCCGCGAGCGTTTCCTGGCCAAGGGGCGGTTCGCGGCGTATCTGGAGTCGGTGTCGGTGAATGTGGTGACGCACCCGCATCCGGGGCTGCTCGGCGCGGCGGTGGCGTTGCGCCAGGGCACGGCCTGATCCTCGACGACGGGCACGATACCTGCTGGTCTGCAGACCTCGCCCACGACAAAATAAAAAACCCGCCAGCATCAGCTGGCGGGTTCGTTTTTTCCGACGCGGGCAAGCCTTAGAAGCGGTAGCTGGCACCCAGCAGGACCTGGCGGCCGTACTCGTTGTACATCCGCGGCTGGTTGCCGTCGGCATCGAACGTCTCGCGGTACGGTTCGTTGTCCAGGTTGTTGACCTGCAGCAGCAGCGACAGGCCTGCCAGGCTGGTGCCCTCGCCGAAGGTGTAGCCCAGCTGCGCGTCGATGATCTCCTCGCCCTGGATGTAGCGCGGCGAACGGTCACCGCCAAAGCCCTGCACTTCGCCCAGGAACGAGGAGCGCTTGCGCTGGCTCACGCGGGCCGAGAAGCCATACTTCTCGTAGTACAGGGTGAGGTTGGACACCTCGCGCGACAGGCCCGGCAGCTGGATCGCCGGTTCGTTCTCGAACGGAGTGACGCGGCTGTGCGTGTTGGAGTAGCTGGCCTGTACGCCGAAGCCGTCCAGCGGCGCCCACAGCAGGTCGAACGGCACCGACACCGCGGCCTCGAAGCCGTAGATGATGCCGCCGTTCACGTTGCGCGGCGCCTTGAAGTAGCCGATGTTGGACGGCGGCACGATGCCGCGCGGCTCGTAGCCGGTGAAATCGTAGCCGTATTCCTCGACTTCCATGACCCACGAATGCAGGTCCTTGTGGAAGGCCGCGAGGGAGAAGTAGCCGCGGTCCGCGAAATACTTCTCGTACGACACGTCCACCGCGGTCGCGCGCCACGGTTCCAGCTCCGGGTTGCCGCCGCTGGCGTACCACACCGGGGTAGGACCGCGGTCGGTCTTGACCTCGACGTTCTGGTTGGCGCGCATCTGGTCCATGCGCGGACGGGCCATCTGCTCACCCAGGCCAATGCGCAGCGTCTGGTCATGGGCCAGGCCGAACGCCAGGTTCAGGCTGGGCAGCACGTCGGTATGGACCGCCCCGCCGTTGAGCGGAATCGGCGCGTCGGCGTCGGAGAAGGGCACGATCAGGCCATCGGAGCTCTGGTCGACGCGCACCACCTGCAGGCCGACGTTGCCGCGCAGCGACGTGGAGCCCACGTCGGTATTGATATTCCACTTCACGTAACCGGTGGTCGTGTCCTCGTTGACCGTCCAGTTCTTGTTGCGGATGTCGGGATGGCTGTGCGGGTCGATCTCGTACAGGCCATAGACCTGCATGATGTCGTAGCTGATGGTGCCGGGAATGCCAGTGAAACCGAGGTCCGCGGGATCGTTGATCGCGCTGCCGGGGATCGGCATCGACAGCCCACCGTTGGGCACGCGCAGGAACGCCTCCAGCCCGCTCTGCCGGGTCTTCTCGCGCTCGGCGCGGTTAACGCCGAATTCCACGCTGCTGAAGATGCCGTCGTCAAAGCTGCGCTCGGCGCCCAGGCGCAGCGAGGTCAACTCGTCCTCCACGCGCGGGAACTTGACGAAGCCCGCCTGGCCCCAGCCCGCCGGGTCGGTGAGCACCACGTTGGCCGGATCGGCCAGGGCCACGTCGTAGGTGAAGTTGGGCAGGCCGGTGGCGGTGTCGATGGTGAAGTCGACGTTGGCGGTGTTGCCTTGGCTGACGTGTCCGAGGCCGGCGTACGTCTCCAGCAGCATCTCGTCGCGCTCGGCCTTGGACCAGCTGAGGTCGGCGGTGGCCGTCCACTGGTCGTTGAAGCGGAACTTGTGGTTCCAGCCCGCGGCGAAGATCTTGTCGTCCTGGGTGTTGAGGTCGTTGCGCAGCACCGGGCGCACGTTGCTGAAGGTGCCGCCGACGACCATGCCATCGCGGATCACCGGGTTGGTGAGCGTGACCTCATTGCGGTTGCCCCAGCCCAGCGGCGCCTCGATGAAGCGGCTGGTCTCGGATTTGTCGAACTCGGAGTAGAACAGGTCGAGTACGGTCGAGTAGCGGTCGTTGGGCTTGAACTCCAACACGCCCATCAGGCCGTCGCGCTTGCTCTCGGTGGACGACGCGATCGACTTGCTGCCGCCGATCACGGCGTTGCCGCCGGCGCCAGGGAAGTCGGTCGGATAGCCCCACGCTTCCCAGCGGTTCGCCTGTCCCGGCGAATCCATGTGCGCATAGCCGATGGCCACGCCCAGCTTGTCGTCCAGGAACTGGTCGATGTACGACGCGCTGGCGCGGAAGCCCATGTCGTCGTAGCCGGGGTTGAGCTCGCCCAGCGAATTCTTCTCGCCGCGCACGTTGAACGCGGTGACGCGCTCGCTGAAGTCCAGCGGCCGCACGGTCTTGAGGTTCACGGTGCCGGAGAGGCCCTGGCCGATCAGGCCCGCGTCAACGGTCTTGTGCACCACCACGGCGCTGAGCAGTTCGGAGGGGTACTGGTCGAACTCGGCGCCACGGTTGTGGCCCACGCTGACCTGCTCACGCCCGTTCAACAGGGTGGTGCCGAAGTCCTCGGCCAGGCCGCGGATGCTGATGGTGGAGGCGCGGCCGGCCACGCGCTGCGCGGTCAGGCCCGGCAGGCGGGCGATCGACTCGGCGATGCTTTGGTCGGGCAGCTTGCCGATGTCCTCGGCGGAAATCGCCTCGACGATCACGTCAGCCGACTGCTTGGTCTCGATCGCACGCTCGATGCCGACGCGGATGCCGGTCACGGTGACCTTGTCCAGGGTTGACGCATCGTCCTGGGTCGCGTCGCTCTGATTCTCCTGGGCGCCGTCGGTGACGGTCTGCGCCTGTACGCCCGCGGCCACGAGCATCGTTGCCGATGCCAGCGCCACGCTGAGCAGGTTGCGCTTCAGCTTCAACATCTCCCCCTCCACTTGAACTCAATCGTTATCTGTTTCGGACCGCTTGCGTCGATTGCGCCTGGCTGGCCCCGGTTTGGCTGGACGTAATGCCCAACTCCAGCGTGAACCGATGGTAGTCGCGGCCGGTCGTGCACAAATCGGGCTGCATACGTATTCATTGCGAACGGACGCATGCGTGGTCACGTTTGCCCCGGGTGCGTGGAATATTGGTCGCGCCACGGGCGGAGCCGACCCGCCGCGGGAGGGTTTCTGAATGCGCTTTGCGCCATTGGTTTGGGGACTGGCCGGCGGGCTGGCCATGGCATGCGCGCCGACGCCGGCGGCCGCCGCGTCCCGCCCGTCGGGCGCGCTGCACGTGCCGTCGCCGGACTGGCGCGACCAGGTCATCTACTTCGCGATGATCGACCGCTTCGACGATGGCGACCCGCGCAACAACAACCAGGGCGAGGGCGAGTCCGACCCGCGCGACGGCGCGCGCTACAGCGGGGGCGACCTGCGAGGCTTGGCCAGGCGGCTCGACTACATCCGCGGACTGGGCGCCACCGCGGTGTGGATCACGCCACCGGTCGCGCACCAGTGGTGGAACCGCGACGTGACCTACGGGGGCTACCACGGCTACTGGGCCGAGAATTTCAAACGCATCGACGCGCACTTCGGCACGCTGGACGACTACCGGGCGCTGTCGCGCGGGCTGCACGCGCGTGGCATGTACCTGGTGCAGGACATCGTGGTCAACCACGTGGCCAACTACTGGGGCTACAAGGGCGGGTGGTCCGCCGACGATCCTGCGGCGCACTTCGTGCTGCATCCGGCCGCGGGCGGGCGCACGGCCCCGACGCAGGCGCCGTTCGACCTGAATGATCCGCGCCGGCGTTCGCACCGTGCGGCGGGGATCTACCACTGGACCCCTGACATCAGTGACTATGCCGACCCGGTGCAGGAACGCGACTGGCAGATGGCCGGGCTGGATGACCTCAACACCGAGAACCCGCAAGTGCGCGACGCGTTACGCGACTCGTATGCGTACTGGATCCGCGAGGCGGGGGTGGACGCGTATCGGGTGGACACCGCGTTCTACGTGCCGCCGGCGTTCTTCGCCGACTTCCTCCACGGTCGTGGCCCGGGCCGTCCCGGCATCCTGCAGGCCGCGCGGGCGACGGGGCGCGAGCAGTTCCACGTCTTCGGCGAGGGCTTCGGCATCGACCGCCCGTTCGAGGACGTGCAGGCGCGGCGAATCGACGGCTACATGCGTGGCGCCGATGGCACGCCGCTGCTACCGGGCATGATCAACTTCCCGCTGTACGGCACCACGCTGGACGTGTTTGCGCGCGGGCAGGCCCCGGCCGCGCTGGCACACCGCATCGCCAACGTCATGCAGGTACACGCGCAGCCGCACCTGATGCCCAGCTTCATCGACAACCATGACGTCGACCGGTTCCTGGCCGGTGGCACCGAGCCAGGGCTGAAGCAGGCGTTGCTGATGCTGATGACCCTGCCCGGCATTCCCACCATCTACTACGGCACCGAGCAGGGCTTCACCCAGCCGCGCGCGGCGATGTTCGCGGCGGGCTATGGCGCTGGCGGACGCGACCACTTCGACACCCAGGCGCCGCTGTACCGCTACCTGCAGCAGGTCATCGCGCTGCGCCGCGGGCACCGGGTGTTGTCCCGCGGCGTGCCCGAGGTGCTGCAGGCCAACGCGGCGGCACCGGGCGCCCTGGCCTACCGCATGCGCGGCGAAGGCGACGCCGCGCTGGTGGTGTTCAACACCGCCGATCGCGCCACGCTGCTCGACAACCTCGACACCGGGCTGCCCACGGGCACGGTGTTGCGGGGTGCCTTCGCGATCGATGCGCCGGTGCACGAGTTGGTGGTGGGCGCGGGCGGACGGGTCACGCTGCTGTTGGCTGCGCGCAGCGGTCAGGTGTGGTTGCATTCGGCGCAGATCGCCGCGCCGAATGCTTCGCCGGACGCGGAGGGCGCGGCGCCGCCAATGCCGTCCGCCGCAGCGACAGATCGCTCGGTGGCGGCCACGCCGCACCTCACCCTGGATGCCTTGCCGTCACGCGCGGCAGGCGGCCCCATCACCGCCCGCGGCACGGCGCGTGCACAGCGTGAAATCCAGTTGGTGCTGGATGGCGACGTCGCCACCGCCCAACGCGTGCCGGTCGGCCGCGACGGCCGTTGGCAGGCCCACGTCGCCACTGCCGGGTTGGTGGACGCCGCAGTGGAGCATCGCCTCGTCGCATGGGACCCGATCGGCGGTGTTGCATCCGCGGCGGAGGTGTTTCGCGTGGATCCGGTGTGGACCGCGCTCGCCGTGGTGGATGATCCCGCCGATGACGACCACGGCCCCAACGGCCAGTACCGTTACCCCGACGACGCCGGCTGGCGCGCGGCCGGGCGCGTGCTCGACCTGCGCCGCGTGCGCGTGGCGGCCAATGGCGGCGCGCTGCAACTGGAACTGCAGACCGCCGCCATGGCCGCGGCGTGGAACCCCGCCAACGGCTTCGACCACGCCGCCTACACCGTGTACGTGCAACTGCCGGGTCGCACGGATGGCGCGACGGTCATGCCACAACAGAACGCCCACCTGCCCGACGGCATGCGCTGGCATTACCGGCTGCGCGTGCACGGCTGGTCGAACGCACTGTTCGCCGCGGACGGCGCCACTGCCACCGACGAGGGCACTGCGGTGACGCCGGCGGCGACCCTCGGCGTCGATCGCGCCAGCGCGACGTTGCGCCTGACCCTGCCTGCCAGCGCGCTCGGCCACCCGGCGACGCTGGCCGGGGTCAAGGTGTACGTCACCACCTGGGACTACGACGGCGGCTACCGCGCGTTGACTCCGGCGGGCGGGGCGATGGTGTTCGGCGGTGGCGATGGCGCGACCGCGCCGCGGGTGATGGATGCGGTGAGCGTAAGTACGCGGTAGGGCGCCTGGTAGGCATCCCGGGCTCAGGCCTCCCCCTGAGCGTTTCAGCCTCCCCCTCCAGTGTTCATGCCTCGGTGGTGAGCCGCTGGGCCTCGTGCATGAGGCTTTTTGCCCCACGGTTGAGGCTCGGAGGCTCGTGCATGAGGCTCTTTGCTGCACCGTTGGGCCCCGAAGCCTCGTGCGTGAGGCTTTTTGCCTCGTCGTTGAGCCCCGAAGCCTCACTCACGAGGCTTTTTCGCTCGTCCGTGAGCCCTGATGCCTCGCGCATGGGGCTTCTTGCCTCAGCGGTGAGGCCCGGAGGCTCATGCATGAGGCTTCCTGGCTTGCCGGCTACACTCGCGGCGGATGTGGCGGAGTCAGACGATGCAGCATTGCAAGCGGATGCGTGAATGGTGGGGGCGCGGCGCGGTCGCGCGCGATGTGCTGCGGGTGATGGCCGTTGCCGTCGCAGTGGCGGCGGTGTGGTTGCCCGCCGTGGCCGGTCCGCCGGCCGTGCCAGCGCCAGCGCCCGCCAGTGCGCCGCCGCTGCGGGTGATGACCTTCAACGTGCGCCTGCCCACCGACGCCGACGGCGACAACCGTTGGGCGCTGCGGCGCGAGCAGATGGCACGGCTGCTGGCCGCGCAGCAACCGGACGTGATCGGCACCCAGGAGCTGTACGCCGAGCAGGGTGATTACCTGGTCGAGCACCTGCGGGGCTACGCGTGGTTCGGTGAAGGCCGGCGGGGCGGGCCCGGTGATGAGCACGTCGGCGTGTTGTATCGCCACGACCGCCTGCGCGTACTCGCTTCAGGCGATTTTTGGCTGTCGGACACGCCGGAGGTGCCGGGCAGCATCACGTGGCAGCACCTGTATCCGCGGCTGGCCACCTGGGCGCTGTTCGAACGCAAGGCCGACGGCCACCGGTTCTATCTGTTCAACACCCACCTGCCGTACCGCGACGAGGACCAGCCGGCGCGGATGCGTGGCGTGGCGCTGCTGCGCGCACGCATTGCGGCGCTGCCGGCCGGTGTGCCGGTGGTGGTCACGGGCGACTTCAACATCGATCCGGCCAATCCGGTGCACGCCGCGCTGGTGCCGCCGTTGCGTGATGCGTGGCCGGCCGCGCCGCAGCAGGAAGGCCCGGCGGCCACCTTCCACGGGTTCAGCGGGCGCGCCGACCGGCGCATCGACTGGATCCTGGTGCGCGGGCTGGACGTGGTGCGGGCCGCGACGCTCGATGCGCAGGACGCGGGAAGGTTTCCCTCCGACCACTTTCCGGTCGTGGCCGATCTGGCCTGGCCGACGCCCGCCCCGCCCTGAGCGGCGCCATCGCCCGCGCCACGTGCGCTTCCGACGCACGGCGGCCGCGAGGCCTGCCAATCCGTCCGTGCCTCAGCGCCTGGGCGTGAAGCGGATCGCCTGCCCGCCACCGGCGGCGAGGCGCAGGGTCAGCGTGTCGGCACTGGTGACCGTGCGCGTTTCGCGGATGAACTTGAACGGTGCGGTCTTCCAATGCGCACCGTCGCCATCGCGGTACACCTGCGCTTCGTAGGTCACGCCTGGGTCGAGGAACGACAGCGGTACCTGCAGCATGCGCCCCTGCTCGTCGGTGATCGCGCCCAGGTACCAGTCGGCGCTGTTACGGTCCTGCCGGGCCATGGTCACGTAGTCGCCCACCTCGCCGTTAAGCACGCGGGTCTGCGCCCAGTCCGCCGGCACGTCCTTGATGAACTGGAACGCGTCCATGTGTTTGGCGTAGTTCTCCGGCAGATCGGCCGCCATCTGCACCGGGCTGTAGAGCGTCACGTACAGCGCCAGCTGCTTGGCCAGCGTGGTCTGGATCGCCTGGCCGCGGCCCTGCAGGCTCAGGATGCCCGGGGTGTAGTCCATCGGCCCGGACAGCATGCGGGTGAACACCAGGTTGACCTCGTGTTCCGGCGGGTTGGGCGGGTTGCCCCAGGCGCCGTACTCCATGCCGCGCGCGCCCTCGCGCGCGACCCAGTTGGGGTAGGTGCGGCGCAGGCCGGTGTCCTTGATCGGCTCGTGCGCGTTGATCGCGACGTGGTGCTTGGCCGCCGCCTGCACCACGCGCAGGTGGTGGTTGGCATTCCACTGGCCGTCGTGCCATTCGCGCACGATCCTGCCGTCGTCGCCGCGGCGCTCGATCTGCCCGGCATCGCACACGTAGCCGGTCTTGACCACGTCGATGCCCAGGCGCTCGTTCATCGCGAACGCCGCCTCCATCTGGTCTTCGTAGTGGCTGACCGCGCAGCCGGTTTCGTGGTGGCCGATCAGGTGGACGCCTTTCGACTTCGCGTATGCGGCCAGGCCTTCGATGTCGAAATCCGGCGTGGCCTGGGTGAAATTGAAGTCATAGCCGTTGCCGAACCACTGGCCGTCCCAGCCGGGGTTCCAGCCTTCGACCAGCACGCCGCGGAAGCCGTGCCTGGCGGCGAAGTCGATGTAGCGCCGCGTGTTGGCCGTGGTGGCGCCATGCTTCTTTCCCGTGGCCCAACTCTCCTTCTCCAGGTGCAGCGACCACCAGATGCCGATGTACTTGGCCGGCTGGAACCAGCTCACATCGCCCAGCGCGTTGGGTTCGTTGAGGTTGAGGATCAGGTTGGACGCTGCGTACAGCGCGGCGGCGCTGTCGGTGATCTGCACCGTGCGCCACGGGGTGTGGAACGGCAGCGTGCGCCGTACCTTCCAGCCCTGTGAGGCGGGCGAGAGCTGCGCGCGCAGGCGCTGACCCTCGGTGCGACGCAGCCACGTCGCGCTGTAGTCCACCAGCGCCGCTTCGTGGAACGCGAGGTGCAAGCCATCGTCGGTGCGCACGGTGATCGGGGTGTGGGCCTGGGTGACCTCGGCAAGCGGCGTGCGCTGGTACAGGTACTCGTAGCGGTTCCACTCGCCTGCGGGGATCCACCATGCGGTGGCCGGTGCGGCGATCGCGAACTCGGTCAACTCGTCGTCGATGATGACTTCGTCCATCGCCGCCTGCTGCGGAAACTCGTAGCGGAAGCCGACGCCGTCGTCATACACGCGGAACACCACGTCGACGATGCGGCCGGGCTTGATGGTCTCGGTGAAGCGCGCGCGCAGTTCGTTGTAGTGGTTGCGCACGTGCCGCGACTCGCCCCACGGCTGTTCCCAGGTCTGGTCGAAGCTGGAGGTGGAGTGCGAGGTCAGCGCCAGGCTGCGCTCCAGCTTGCCCGCGCCGCGGATCTGGAAGCCCAGCGCCGACGGTGCAATCACGGGCTCGCCGAAGCGTTGCACGTGGTAGCTCAACCGGCCTTCATGCAGGTCCAGGGTGGCGGTGAGCACGCCGCTTGGGGAGGTGACTTCGGCCACGGTGGCGGCCCGGGCCTCGGCGCCGGCGTGGAGGGCAAGCAGCAGCAACAGGGCGGACAGCGGGCGCATCAGGCGGCTCCGGGCGGAAGGCAGTGGGGTGGCGGCAGGCATGCGTTCGGGAGCGGGGTCATGGCTCGACCACGAACACGACCGCGGTGCGCGGCGGCACGATGAAGCGGCCGCGGCGAGCGTCGTAGCGCGCCGACTGGCGCGGGCGCGCATCGGCCGCGTCGTCGGCGCGGTGCACCGGATGCAGGCGGTACGCCTTGTCGCGCTGATCGGGCAACAACAACGTCTGCGCCTCGGGGCTGACATTGACCAGATACAGCACCTCGTCGAAGTGCGCGCCCGGGTAGCCGCGGCCATCGAGGTGCCCGGCGATCACCAACGGGTTCTGGGTCGGGCCGGTGTTGGCGAAGTGCAGGCGCTGCTGCACATCCGCCGCGGTACGCAGGCGGAACAGGCTCGAGCTGGCGCGAAGTCGGAGCAGGTCGCGGAACGCGTCCCGGGTAAACGCGATGTCAACGGGCGTGGGGCGCAGCGCGGCATCGGCGAGCAGCGGGCGCATCAGGGCCCAGTCGGTCCCGTTGTCATCGCGCGGCGGCAGGCCGGTGCCGAAATGATGCTGCTGCCCGGTCCAGTCGATGCGATTGAACCAGTCGCCGGAGTCGAAGCTGTTGCGGTCCAGCGACTTGGAGCGGAGCAGTTCGCCGCCAGCATGGAAGTACGCCACGCCCTGGCTGAGGGCATTCAGCGCCAGGGCCAGTACCTGCACGCGCGCGCGCTCAGCGGACGGCGTGTCCCGCGGCAGCTTGAACACGTTGATGTCGAACAGGGTCTGGTTGTCGTGGTTCTCGACGTAGTTGACGACCTCGCCCGGCTGGCTGGCGTAGCCGGCGGGCTGGCCCTTGTAGTCGAGCGCGGACAGGGGTTTCCTCGCCCCCGTGCGGTCGGTGATGACGTAGTCGCGCAAGGTGCCGGCCAGGCCGGCGCGCACCAAGTCGGCGTGGTGGAGTAGCGCCGCCTTCGCACTCGAGCCGACCCCGGTGGGGTCGTTTGGCGGGCGCGTGCGCGTTGCCGCGGCCAACGCCCTCGCGTGCGCATTGGGCGTATAGGCCAGTCCATTGACATAGCCTTGAGTGAACAGCGCCTCGCCCTTGTCCGCGGGCCCGCCGCCACGGATCGCATCGCGCGCGCGGTCGCTGAACGTGCCGATGCCCGAGCCGTTCAATGCGCCCTGCGCCGCCTGCACGAAGCGCGCGCCGTTGGCCACTTCGCCGAAGTTCCAGCCCTCGCCGATCAGCTGCACGTGGCGGCCGGCGGCAGCGTCGACACGCGCCTGCAGTTGCTCCATCGCCGCGCGCGGCTGGTGTCCCATCAGGTCGAAGCGGAACGAGTCGATGCGGTAGTGCCGCACCCACAGCTCCGCCGAGTCGACCATCAGCTTCGCCATCATCCGGTGCTCGGTGGCGGTGTTGTCGCAGCAGGTCGAGCGCTCGACCGCGCCATTGGCATCCAGGCGGTGGTAGTAGCCAGGCACGATCCGGTCCAGCACCGAGTGCGGGTGCTGGCCGGACTTGGTCATGTGGTTGTAGACCACGTCCATGCCCACGCGCAGGCCGGCGCGGTGCAGGGCCTGCACCATCGCGCGGAACTCGCGGATGCGCACCGCGCCATCGGACGCGTCGCTGGCATAGCTGCCCTCGGGCGCGTTGAAGTGGTACGGGTCGTAGCCCCAGTTGAAGCAGTCGCGCGCGGCGTCGGCCATCACCGCGCCCTGTTGCGCCTCACTCTCGGGCGCCGCTTCCGGCACGCGTGGCGTCGCGCAGTCCTGCTCCGGCACGGTCGCCAGGTCGAACACCGGCAGCAGGTGCACGTCGGTCAGGCCCGCGGCGGCGAGGCCGCGCAGGTGGCGCATGCCGTCGCTGCCGGGCTCGGTGAAGGCCAGGTACTTCCCGCGCCGGGCCGCGGGCACGCTGGCATCGCCGCGGGAGAAATCCCGCACGTGCAGCTCATAGATGACCATGTCGGTCTGCGCGGCCAGCGGCGCGGGCCGTGGCGTGGCATCCCAGCCGGCGGGCTTGAGCGCCGCATCGTCGAGGTCGGCGATGTAGCTGCGGCGGGAGTCGGCGGTCAGGCTGACCGAATACGGATCAGTGACGCGGTTGCGCACCAGCCCGGTGCCGGGCACGAATACGTCCACCAAGTAGGTGTAGTACTGGCCGCTGAGGTTGGCCGGGTGGCGGTACGACCATGCGCCGGTCGCGGCGTCCGCGGTCAGCGGCACCAGCGTGTGCGCACCCGCGCGGCCATCGGCATGCAGGCATGCGGCCACGCGCTGCGCCGTGGGCGCCCACAGGCGCAAGGTCGTACCGTGGTTGCCGGGCGTGGCTCCCAGGTCCGTCAGCGACTCCGCCGCGGCGTGCAGGTCGTCGAGCGCGCCTGCGGCCTGCACGCGGGTCGCGGCCAGGGTGCGGCCCGTGGCGTCCTCCTCCACCAGCACCAGTTGCCCAGCGTGCAGGGCGGCCCGTTGCGTGCGGTCGGCGGGGGCGATCTCGAGCACCACGCCCGGGGCCACAAAGGCGAACCGCGAGGCGAGGGAGGACGGCAGCGGCGCGGATGCGCGGCGCAGCGCAAGTGCGCCGTCGGCGCCCAGCACGCGCTGCCCCGGTGACGCGACGATGCGGCCATCACGCGAGTGGTACAGGCGGAAGCGGCCAGTGGCATCGCGTTGCGGCCACTGCAGGCGGGTCCCGTCGAGCCAGTGCGCGGCGGCGGGCAGCGCCGCCGTCGGTGCGGGAACCAGCACGCGCGCGTGGGTGTCGGCGTTGCAGTCGGCGAGGCTGGGTGCAGGCCCCGCGGAAACGGCGTGCGGGGCGGCGATGGCAGGGCCGGTACAGAACATCGCGGCCAACAGACACGGCAGTACGCGGCGACGCCGGGGCGCCCGAGGTTGTGGCCACGTTGCGGTTGCTGTTGCCGTTGGTGCCGTCGCTGTAGACGTTGCTGTCGATGTAGCTGTGGCCGGGATTGGAGCGACCAGCGGATGCATGTCCATCGTCCCGTCGCTCCGAATCAGGCCGTCAGGACAGCGTCGCGTAGAACACCGCGTGCGCGGGCAGATGCAGCACGCCCCCGTCCACATGCGCGGTCAGCAAACCGTGATCCTCCAGCGGCACTGGGGCGAAGCCCTGCGGCAACGACCACGTGCACGGCTGCGCCGAGAGATTGAACACAACCAGCAGCGTCCGCCCGTCGTGCTCGCGGGTGAACGCCAGCACCGGCTCGGCCGTCTCCAGGAACCGGATGTCGCCCAGCACCAGCGCCGGATGCGCCTTGCGCCAGCTCAGGAAGCGGCGCACGTGGGCCAGCACCGAATCCGACCCGGCTTCCTGCGCGGCGACATTGCGCGCGCGGTGTTCCGCCGGCACTGGCAACCACGGCGCGCCCTCGGTGAATCCACCGTGCATGGCGTCACGCCACGGCATCGGCGTGCGGCACCCATCGCGGCCCTTGAAGTTCGGCCAGAAAGTGATGCCGTACGGATCCTGCAGCGCCTCGTAAGGCACGTCGGCTTCCGGCAGGCCCAGTTCCTCACCCTGGTACAGGCATACCGAGCCGCGCAGCGAACACACCAGTGCCACCAGCTGCGGCGCCAGCGCCGGATCCGGCGACGGTCCGCCCCATCGGGTCACCGCGCGCCGCACGTCGTGGTTGGAGATGGCCCAGCACGGCCAGCCATCGGTCATTTTCGCTTCCAGCTGCTGCACGGTGCTGCGGATGTACGCCGCGCTGAACTCGTCGACCAGCAGCTCGAAGCTGTAGCCCATGTGCAGGCGCTTCTCGGTGACGTACTCGGCCATCGTCGCCAGCGAATCCTCGGAGGAGATCTCGCCCAGCGTCGTCGCCTCGGGATACCGGTCCAGCAGCGCGCGCAGGTCCTCCAGCAGCGCCAGGTTCTCCGGCTGCGTGTTGTTGTAGTGGTGGTACTGGAACGCGTACGGGTTGTCGGCACTGAAGCCGCGCCCGGTCCGCGCTTCCACCGGCTTGGGGGGGTTGTCGCGCAGTTGCGCGTCGTGGAACGGGAAGTTGATCGAGTCCAGGCGCAGGCCGTCCACGCCCTTGTCCAGCCAGAACTGCACGCTGCCGAGCATCGCCGCGCGCACTTCAGGACAATGGAAATTCAGGTCCGGCTGCGAGGACAGGAAGTTGTGCAGGTAGTACTGGCCGCGCCGAGGCTCCCACTTCCACGCCACGCCGCCGAAGATCGACAGCCAATTGTTGGGTGGCGTGCCATCGGGCCTGGCATCGGCCCACACATACCAGTCGGCCTTCGGGTTGTCACGGCTCTCGCGGCTTTCCTTGAACCACGCATGCTCCACCGAGGTGTGGCTCAGCACCTGGTCGATCATCACCCGCAGGCCCAGAGAGTGCGCCTTGGCCAGCAGCCGGTCGAAGTCGTCCAGCGTGCCGAACATCGGGTCGACGTCGCGGAAGTCGGCGATGTCGTAGCCGAAGTCGGCCATCGGAGACTTGAAGAACGGCGAGATCCAGATCGCGTCGACACCCAGGCCGGCCACGTAGTCCAGCTTGCGGATGATGCCGGGCAGGTCGCCCACGCCGTCCCCGTCGGTGTCCAGGAAGCTGCGCGGGTAGATCTGGTAGATCACCGCGCCACGCCACCAGCGATTGCTCGTCATCCGCCTCTCCATCCTTCTGCAGGCCGCGACAGTGCTGGCGCGCCGGAGCGCCACTATTCCACGCCGCGACGACGCACGGGTTGATGCAATCCGGGTGCCGCGGATGAATACGTTTGCAGGGAAATCTGTGCAGCGGGCCCGGCCCCTACCATGGCCACGCACACTGCCACGGCAGGTGTTACAAGCATTGCCATGCGTGCGCCGTGCGTTGTGCATTGCGTCATCCACCCTCCAGGCCGATCGCCCATGACCCACAAACCGCAGCTCTCGTTCTGGCAGATCTGGAACATGTGTTTCGGCTTCCTTGGCATCCAGTTCGGCTTCGCGCTGCAGAACGCCAATGTCAGCCGCATCTTCCAGACACTGGGCGCGGACGTGGAGGCCATTCCCCTGCTGTGGATCGCCGCGCCGCTCACCGGCCTGCTGGTGCAGCCCATCGTGGGCTACCTCTCAGACCGCACCTGGACCGGGCTGGGGCGTCGCCGGCCGTATTTCCTGGTGGGCGCGGTGCTGGCGTCGCTGGCGCTATTCCTGTTTCCCAACGTGCCGGCGCTGTGGGTCGCGGCCGGCATGCTGTGGCTACTCGATGCGTCGATCAACATCTCGATGGAGCCGTTCCGCGCCTTCGTCGGTGACCAGATGGCGCCGGCGCAGCGCCCGGCCGGCTACGCGATGCAAAGCTTCTTCATCGGTGTGGGCTCGGTGGTGGCCAGCATGCTGCCGTGGATCCTGCAGCACCTCGGCGTGGACAACACCGCGCCGGAAGGCCAGATCCCCGACACCGTGCGTTATGCGTTCTATGCGGGGGGCGTGGTGCTGCTGGGTGCGATCACCTGGACGGTGGTGCGCACGCGGGAATACTCACCCCAGCAGTTGGCGGCGTTCGACGACTTCGAGCCGGCCGTGGCCGACGTGCACCGCGAGGGCGGCGCCCGACTGGCGCGTTGGACGCCGCTGGCAATGGCCGCGTTGGTGCTGGGGCTGGCGGGATGGTTCGCGGTCGCGCGTTTCGGCCTGGACAAGCAGCTGTACGTGTTGGCCGGCGGCATCGCCGCGTACGGTGCGTTGCTGCTGCTGGCGATGCGCACCCGACAGGACGGCATGCTGGCCAACATCATGCAGGACCTGCACGGCATGCCCCGCGCGATGCGTCGCCTGGCGGTGGTGCAGTTCTTCTCGTGGTTCGCCCTGTTCGCGATGTGGATCTACACCACGCCCGCGGTGACTTCGGTGCATTACGCCGCCACCGACACCGCGTCGGCGGCGTACAACGAAGGCGCCAACTGGGTGGGCGTGCTGTTTGCCGCCTACAACCTGTTCGCCGCGCTGGCCGCCGTGCTGATCCCCGGAATGGTGCGGCGCATCGGCCTGCGCATGAGCCACCTGGTCAACGCGTTGCTGGGCGCGGCGGGCCTGCTGTCGATGCTGGTGATCCACGATCCGAAGTGGTTGCTGCTGTCGATGGTGGGTGTCGGCTTTGCCTGGGCGTCGATCCTGTCGCTGCCTTACGCATTGCTGTCCGACAGCGTGCCCGCGGCGAAGATGGGCGTTTACATGGGCATCTTCAATTTCTTCATCGTCATTCCGCAGCTGGTGGCGGTGAGCCTGCTGGGGCTGATGGTGAAAGGCCTGTTCGGCAACCAGCCGATCTACGCACTGCTGATCGGCGGCGTCAGCCTGGTGCTGGCGGGCCTGTGCATGCTGCGCGTGCCGGAACCGGCCACAACCCCGATGCCCGCCGGCGCCGGCGCACACTGAGGAAGCCGCATGCGATCGCTCCCCTCGAGCACCAAACAGGCAGGCGCGCATCCTGCCTCCTGTGGCACCGCGATCACGGCCGCGCGCACGGCGCTGGCCCGGGGGGCACGCACTGCCGTGGCCTCGTGGCCGGGTCGAGTCCGCGCGGTTACCACTGTTGCCGCCCTGTTGCTGTCGGGGTGTGTGAGCGTGGACGAAGGGCATGTCCACGCTCCGCAATGGGACCGCGGGCACGCCGGCGCCGAAGCGCAGTACTACGGCACCACCGAGCCGATGGCCGCGGACGCGGTGTACTTCGTGCTCACCGACCGTTTCGTCAATGGCGACCCCGGCAACGACCAGCGCACGCAGGGCGGCGCCGATCCCAGCCGCCGCACCTTCGACCGGCCCGTGCCGCATGCGCCCAAAGGCCGCAGCGACAATGTCGGCTACCTCGGTGGTGACTTCCGCGGCCTGCTCGACAACGCCGGTTACATCCGCGACCTGGGCTTCGGCGCGGTGTGGCTGACCCCCATCGTCGACAACCCCGACGAAGCGTTCACCGGCGGCGACGCGGTGAAATGGGGTGGAATGTTCACCGACCGCGGCAAGACCGGCTACCACGGCTACTGGGGCGTGAACTTCTACAAGTTGGACGAGCACCTGCCCAGCCCCGGGCTGGACTTTACCGGCCTCACCGCCGGGCTCAAGCAGCATGGCCTGAAGACCGTGCTCGACATCGTCGCCAACCACGGCTCGCCGGCGTACACCATGCCGAAGGATCAGCCGAAATTCGGCGAGATCCATGCCGCCGACGGCACGCTGCTCGCCGACCACCAGAACCTGCCACCCGCGCAGCTCGATCCGGAGCGCAACCCGCTGCACCGCTGGTACAACACCAAGCCCGGCCTGGCGCAGCTGTCGGACATCAACGAGAACAACCCCGAAGTGCTCGAGTACTTCGTCGGCGCCTACTCGCAATGGATCGACCAGGGCGCCGACGCGTTCCGCATCGACACCATTCCTTGGATGCCGCACGCGTTCTGGCATGCCTTCACCACGCGCATCCGCGAGAAGCATCCGGGCTTCTTCATGTTCGGCGAGGCATTCGACCATGATGCGGCTACGATTGCCGCGCACACGCTGCCGCACAACGCCGGCGTCAGCGTGCTGGATTTCCCGCTGAAGGAGCGGATGGCGGAGGTGTTCGGCCGCAAGGGTGGCGGCTTCGAGCGCATCGCCGAGCGCCTGTACCTGGTGGACGGCCCGTACCAGAATCCGTACGAGCTGATGACCTTCTACGACAACCACGACATGGCGCGGCTGGACGCCCGCGACGAAGGCTTCATCGACGCGCACAACTTCCTGTTCACCTCGCGCGGCATCCCGGTGATCTATTACGGCTCGGAAACCGGCTTCGAGCGCGGCACCGCGGAACACGCGGGCAATCGCAACTATTACGGCCAGGCGCGCATCGACGCTGCATCGCGCAGCCCGATCTACGCCCCGCTCAAGCGCATCGCCCACCTGCGCGCGGACTCGCCCGCGCTGCAGCGCGGCCTGCAGCTCAACCTGGAGATGGCCGGCGACCGCGCGGCGTTCTACCGCGTTTACCAGCAGGGCGGGCAGGCGCAGATCGCGCTCGTGCTGCTCAACAAGGGCGATGCGCCGACCACCTTCACCGAGCGACGTTACGTGCAGGCGGGCCGCTGGCGTGCTGCGATTGGCGGCGGCGAGGTCACCGTGGCCGAAGGCGGCGCGCTGTCGACCACCGTGCCGGCGCACGGGGTGGAGGTGTTTCTGCTGGATGCGCCGGTGGGCCGCGCCGACCTGGCACGCGAACTGGACAAGGCGCAGGCAGGGGCGCAACCGCGCCGCTGACGATCGCGCGCCGTGGGCGCGCTTTAGGGGGCATCCGCCCCCCTCGTGGGATCAAGCGGTGCGACGCCCACCGTACGGGGGGCGGTGTGGACTGCTTGCCCTTCACCGCCCACTGCCAACAGCGAACCGCGTCGCCTTCAGCCTGCGGCAGCGCCGCTGGAACGCCGCACCACCAGTTGCGCCGGCAGGGTCACGCTTTCCGCCGTCTCGCCCTTCACCAGTTTCAGCAGGGTTTCCACCAGCAATGCGCCAGCGCGCGCGGTGTCCTGCACCACCGTGGTCAGCGACGGGTTGGTGAAACGCGCCGTAGGAATGTCGTCAAAGCCCACCACCACCACGTCCTCGGGCACGCGCAGGCCCTTCTCGGCCAGTGCGCGGATGGCCCCGATGGCGATGAGGTCGCTGGCCGCGAACACCGCGTCGAACGGCTGCCCGCGCTCCACCAGCGCCATCGCCGCGATGTAACCGGCTTCCTCCGAGCTGTCGGCGTCCACCTGCAGCGCCGGATCCAGCGCCAGTCCGGCCGCCTGCAACGCGGCCTCGCAGCCGCTGTACCGGTCCAGGAACTCCGGGTAGCCGCGCGACGCGTAGCCCAGGAACGCCACCTGCCGCCGGCCGAGGGCCACCAGGTGTTCGCCCACCAGCCGCCCGCCATCGGCGTTGTCGCAGCCGATGGAGATACCGGGCTGGTCCGGCTGTACCGCGCCCCAGCGCACGAAGCGCGTGCCCTGCGCCACCAGCGCGTCCAGCTTGTCGCGATACAGGCGGTAGTCGCCGTAGCCCAGCAGGATCAGCCCGTCGGCCTTCATGCTGTCCTCGTAGTCGGCGTGCCAGTCGTCCGACAGCTGCTGGAACGAGACCAGCAGGTCCTGCCCGTGGCGGGCGCAGGCCCGGGTCACCGAGCCGAGGATCGACAGGAAGAACGGGTTGATGTGTGCATGGTCCGGAGTCGGCTCCTCGAACAGCAGCAGCGCCAGGGTGCCGGAGCGCTGGGTGCGCAGGCTGGAAGCGTGGCGGTCGACCTTGTAGTTGAGCGCCCGCACCGCGTCCTCCACCCGTCGCCGGGTCTCGGCATTGACCAGCGGACTGCCGCGCAGCACCCGCGAGACCGTGGCCTGGGAGACCCCGGCGCGGTGGGCGATGTCGATCGAGGTGGCCTTGGTGCGTTTGCGCATGCGGGCAGGATGCCTGGTGAAGCGGACCGCCCGAGTGTAGACGCAGCGGTCCCCGCCGCAGCCCCCTTGTCCCCGCCTTAACCCCTCTTTTGGCACGCTCCCCCGACCCGCCAAGCCCCCATATTGGCGTTCCATGCCCGCAACACAGCGGAACTTTTAACCCCTTTAGCAGTCATACCCCCCGACTGCTAAGATGGCCCTTATGACCCAGAACGCCTCCTCCACCGCCCTGGTCGCCAACAATCTCCCCATCCCCGCCATGGGCGGGTTGGTCCCCCTCGGTTCGCTCGAGGCCTACATCGGCGCCGTGCACCGCATCCCCGTCCTCAGCGTCGAGGACGAGCAGGTGCTGGCCCGCCGCTTCCGCGACGAGGAAGACCTCGACGCCGCCCGCGAGCTGGTGCACTCGCACCTGCGCTTCGTCGTGCACGTGGCCCGCGGCTACAACGGCTACGGGCTGCAGATGGGCGACCTGATCCAGGAAGGCAACATCGGCCTGATGAAGGCGGTGAAGCGCTTCGACCCGGACCAGGGCGTGCGCCTGGTGAGCTTCGCGGTGCACTGGATCCGCGCCGAGATGCACGAGTTCATCCTCAAGAACTGGCGCATCGTCAAGGTCGCCACGACCAAGGCGCAGCGCAAGCTGTTCTTCAACCTGCGCAAGTCCAAGACCCGCCTGGGCTGGATGAACGCCGAGGAAGTGCGCGCCGTCGCCGCCGACCTCAACGTCTCCGAGCGCGAAGTGCTGGAGATGGAGTCGCGCCTGTCCGGCCGCGACATCGGCTTCGACCTGCCCTCAGACGAGGACGACGACCACGCGCCGCCGTCGCCGGCCGCGTACCTGCGCACCAGCGACGAGGACCCGTCGCAGGCCTACGAGCGCATGGACGAGGAAGACAACCAGCTGCAGCTGCTGCGTGACGGCCTGGCCGGGCTGGACGAGCGCTCGCGCGACATCGTCAAGCGCCGCTGGCTGGATGGCGACGGCAAGGTGACCCTGCAGGAGTTGGCCGACGAATACGGCGTCTCCGCCGAGCGCATCCGCCAGATCGAGGCCAACGCGCTGAAGAAGATGCGGGCGCTGTTCGCGGCCTGATCCCGGCGGGGCGGGAGAAAAGCTCCCAACAGCGGCGACGGACCCCACGGTAGCCTGTGGGCGATGAATCGAACGCTGGCCCCCTTCGCGACGATTCGCGCCTTCCTGATTCCTGGTCCCCTCTTGCCCGGCGCCCTTCGCTGGGCGGCTGGGCCGGGACTGCTGGTGGTTGCCGCCGCGTTTTACCTCGGGCTCGGCCTGCTCGGGTTCCCGTACGGCGCGCTCGGAACGGGAGCGCTATTCGCCGCCCTCTGGCTTTCGGCGCGTCACCACTGGCCCTGGCTGTTCGCCGGGATGATCCTGGCCCGCAGCGTGGGTGGGGTGGTCCAGCGCGGGTCTTGGGACCTGCAGGCTGTCTCGCAGGTCGCGGGCGCCCAGTCGGTGGTCCACCTGCTCGAGCCCTTGCTGGTGGCGGGGGGCGTGTTGCTGCTCCGGCGTTGGCAGATTACCCCGCGCACCCCTCCCAGCCTGCACCAGGCGTCGCGGCTGCTGGTGGCAGCCGTGGTCTCGGCGTTGGCGGTGATGGCAGGGGAACTGCTCCACGTCTGGATCGCCCACGGGATGGGCGGAACGAGGGCCACGCCGGGCAACGCGTCCGCTCCACCGCTGCGGGCAGGGGATGTCCCTCCGTTGGCGGTCTTCGCCTTCCACAGCCTGTTGTCCGCATTCCATGCGGTCCTGCTGGCCGCACCGATGCTGGCATGGGTGGTGCGGGGGGCCAACCGCGCAGGTTCGTTGCCGATCCTGCGCAATGGCCTGCTCGTGCTGTTGCCGATTGCCGGTGGGTACCTGGCGTGGGTGGCCGGCACGCCGGGCGCCGAACTGGTAGAGCTGGTGCGCCGCGTGCTGTTGGTGGTGGCGGTGGTGTTTGCGGTGTGGCATGGCTGGCGCGGCGCCGTATTGGCCCTGTGGGGGCTCAGTGTCGTGACCGGCCTGGAGGCACAACTGCTGGCGCCCTTGGCCCACCCCACCCGGATGCAGTTGTTCACCGCCGTCACCGGCGCCACCGCCCTGCTGTTCGGGGCCACGGTGGACGGCCTGCGGGCGCAGGCCCGCCAGCTGCAGCAGGCGAAGGAGGAAAGCGAGCGGCTGGCGCTGGAGCTCAACGCCGCGGCGCGCCGCAACCTGCGCACGGAGGAACGCGAGCGTCGCCGCCTTGCCGGCGAGTTGCACGATGAGTTCGGCCAGACCCTCACCGCGTTGCAGACCCGGCTGATGCTGGTGGCGCCGCAATTGAACCAGTGCGGCCAGGCCGCGGCGGTGGAGTCGCTGCTGGAGTTGACCCGTGCAATGCGCGGCAACATCTCCGGGGTGCTGGAGTCATTGCGGCCCTCCGCTCTGGAGCAACTCGGGCTCTACCGCGCGATCGACCAGGGCATGGTGCGGCGCCTGGCGGAGGAGGCCGGGGTGCAGTTGGAGACCGTGCTCGAGGGCGACGCCCGCCTGCTGCCGCAGCTGGACGACACGTTGCGCATCGCGACCTACCGCCTGGTGCAGGAGGGCGTGACCAACGTGGTCCGCCACGCACGCGCCGGGCACTGCCGGGTGCGCCTGCGGGTCAACCAGCGCCACGGCATGCTGTGGATGTTCATCGATATCCGCGATGACGGCATTGGCGTGCGCCCGGGTCGCGCCACGGGCCGCGGCTTGGTCAACATGCGGGACCGGGTGCTGGCATTGGGGGGGCGCCTGCACATGGCCTCCATCGGTGAAGGACTGCGCCTGCACGCGCTGCTGCGACAGCCCCTGGAGTCCCCGGCGGCACCGTAGTGGGGTGTCCGTCCCATGGGGTGGACGCAGGCGCTCAGAAGCGCAATTCATATCGCACGAAACGGTTGACACCGCCGCCGCCGGCATGGTGTTCTCGATACCCATGAGCACCGCCCACGCCCTTCGCAAACTTGCCGTATATGCGTCCCTCGACGCGATCCGGCCGTGTGCGCGTGCCCAAGCCACCGGCCTGAACTGGATTACCACCTTTACCTGGGCACATCGCGCGGGAATCGGGCACGTGTAGGCCAACGCCAACCAGCCCAGGCAACAGACCTGAACCCCGCGCCCTCGAAAGAAGCGCGGGGTTTTTTGTTCTGGGGCCCGGGCCACCACCAGCAAACCACCCGAGGATCGCCACCATGACCATCGCCAAGCTCAACACCGCCAAGCCGTCCACCACCAAGCTCGCCTTCGCCACCTGGTACGCCGTGGCCCGCGCTGATGCGCAACGGAGGCCTTTGTGAGCGGGGCGCTGGCGGCCGCCCCGCCCTACAGCGCCGAGGTCGTGCCGCTGCACGGCCAGCCGGGTCCCGACTCCCTGCTCGGCCACTGGCTGGCGCTGGTGTCCAAGAATCGCCAACTGCAGTTGGAGCGCGCCGCGCGCAAGCTGCGCATCACCACCACCGAATGGGTCGCGTTGCGCCAGTTGCAGCGCAGCGGCCGCACCACCCAATGCCGCCTGGCCACCGACGCGGGACTGACCGCGCCTTCGCTGTCGCGCGCGCTGGCCTCGTTGGAGGACCTGGGCTACGTCAGCCGCAGCACCGACATCGACGACATGCGCTTTGTGCGGGTGGAGATCACCGACGCGGGGCGCGCGCTGGTGCCGCAGTTGCTGGAGACCGAGCGCAAGGTCGACCGTGAACTGTTCGGCTGTCTGGCGCAGGCCGCGCGCGAGGAATTGACGGTGGCGCTGCGTTCGGTGGCGGCGGTGCAGGGCTTCGACGGCGGCAAGGCAACGCGCCGCGGGCGCTGAGCAGAGTCCGTCTGGTGTTGCGTCGGGCAAGGCTAGTGGCTCCGCCGATATCACGATGGGACATCGGCGCCGTCTGGTGCGGGGCGCTGGGGCGTGGTGCTGGAGGCCGCGTCAATACAAGTCGGTCGGATCCACGTCCAGCGACCAGCGCACGCGCCGTGCCTCGGGCAGGGCGTGGATCGCAGGCAATGCGAAGTCCAGCGCCGCATGCAGGTGGCGGCGGGTGGGCGAGGACAGCAGCAGTTGCTCGCGCTGGTAGCCCGCACGCCGCGGCATCGGCGCGGGCAGCGGGCCGTTGAGTTCTATCATCGCGTCCGGGTCGTTGGGGTCGAACAGCTCGTCGGCGGCGCTGTCGATGGCCGCGCGGGCGGCGCGCAGGAAGGCGTTTGCCTGTTCCACCTGCTTGGCTTCGGCGCGCAACAGCACCAGGTGGCCGAACGGCGGGAAGCCGGCGACCTCGCGTTGCGCCAGTTCGGTTTCGGCGAAGGCGGCATAGCCGCCGCTCAGCAGGGTCAGCAGCAGCGGGTGCTCGGGGTGGTGGGTCTGCAGCAGCACCTGCCCGGGTTTGTCGGCTCGGCCGGCGCGGCCGGCGACCTGGATCAACAGTTGCGCCAGTTTCTCGGGCGCGCGGAAATCGGCCGAGAACAGCCCTTCGTCGATGCCCACCACCGCGACCAGGGTCAGGTTGGGCAGGTCGTGGCCCTTGGCCAGCATCTGCGTGCCGACCAGGACGCCGGGGGCGTTGCCGAACGCGGCCAGATGCTTCTCCAGCGCGTCGCGGCCCTGGGTGGTGCCGCGGTCGATGCGCAACACCGGCACGTCGGGGAAGCGCGCGGCCAACACCTCTTCGATGCGCTCGGTGCCGGCGCCCTGCGGCTGCAGCGACAGCCCGCCGCAGTCGGGGCAGGCGTTGGGCGCCGGACGCCGCGTGCCGCAGTGGTGGCACTGCAGCCGCCGGCCGGCGGCGTGCACGGTCATCGGCGTGCCCTGTTCGGGCGTGCTGCAGCGCGGGCAGTGGGCGGTCCAGCCACAGTCGTGGCACAGCAGCACGGGCGCATAGCCGCGACGGTTCTTGAACACCAGCACCTGGCCGCCGGCGTCCAGCGCGCGCGCCACGCCCTCCAGCAGCTCCGGCGACAGCCCCGCCTCCAGCGGGCGCTTGCGCACGTCCACCACGCGCACGTGTGGCGGCTTGGCGACGCCTGCGCGCGCGGGAAGGCGCAGGTGGCGATAGCGGCCGACGCGCGCGTTGTGCAGCGACTCCAGCGAAGGCGTGGCGCTGCCCAGCAGTACCGGCACGCCGAGTGCCTTGCCGCGCACCAGGGCGAAGTCGCGGGCGTGGTAGCGGATGCCGTCGAGCTGCTTGAAGCTGCCGTCGTGCTCCTCGTCCACCACGATCAGCCCGGCCTCGGGCAGCGGCAGGAACACCGCCGAGCGCGTGCCCACCACCACCCGTGCCTCGCCGCGGGCCATCGCCGCCCAGGTGCGGCCGCGCTCGCCATCGGACAGGCCCGAGTGCAGGGCGTGGACCGGCACCCCCAGCCGCGCGCGGAAGCGGGCGAGGGTCTGCGGGGTGAGGCCAATCTCCGGGACCAGCACCAGCGCCTGCCGCCCGCGCGCCAGGCAGTCGGCAATGGCGTGCAGGTAGATCTCGGTCTTGCCGCTGCCGGTGACGCCGTCCAGCAGCAGGGCGGCAAAGCCGTCGCGGGCGGCCAGCACGGCGTCCACCGCGGCCTGCTGGTCCGGATTGAGGGTGGGGCCGAAGCGCGGCGCGGCGGCGGCCCCGGAGGCGGTCACCGCGACGCGCTCGGCCAGGCCGCGCTGGGCCAGGGCGCGTGCGGCGGCGCGCCAGCCCGTGGCGACCGCGTCGTCGGCGTCCAGTCGATCTTCGTCCAGCGGACCCGGGGCGGCGGCCAGCATCTCCGCCAGTTGCCGCGGTCGGCCCGCCCGCAGCTTGGGCCGCGCGGTGTGTCCGGCCTCGGTCAGCCGCCACGCCCAAGCGTGGGCGACGGCCAGCGGTTCACCCTGGCGCAACGGGCCGGGCAGGGCCGTGGCAAAGACTTCCCCGAGCGGCGCATGGGTGTAGCGGGCCAGCCAGCCAAGCGAGTCGTACAGCTCGCCCGAGAGCAGCGGCGCCGGGTCGAGTACGGGGCCCGCATCGCGCAGTCCCGCGGCACTCTCGGCCTCAGCCATGCCGATCCCGGCCACCACCCCCACCAGCTCGCGCGGCCCGAATGGCACCCGGACCCGCTTGCCGATGTCGGCCGCGGAGGGGACGTGTCCGTCCACCGCGCGGTAGTCGAACAACCGGGCCAAGGGCACCGGTACGGCCACCCGCCAGACGGGAAAAAGGGACGGAGAGTCGGCATTGGCCATGGGCAAAGTTTACGGTGCCAGGCCCTCGGCGCCGCCATTAAGGGAGTTGTGAGGCATTGCTGGGCGTTGGTTGATGAACGTCACGTAAGTGTCGGGGCGCAAAGAGAATTCACGTTTATCCACACAAGTTGTGGATAAGTCTGTGCATCGTGCTGCGGCAGGCCTGCGTGACATCGTTGATACAAGCCCTTCGGTCAGGTTGGACAAAAAAGTGCCATATGTGTTTTTTTGAGCCTAAACAAAGACTTGCGTGTGAAACATTCGTGTTCGACGGCGTCACCATGCTGCGCCGCATCGCCAGATGACGGGAATTTGAACGCTGTGCACAACCGCCATCCGCTGCAACCCGCGCCGCTGCGTGTTGGGCGCGTGAATGACCGCTTGTCAAGAGAATATTGGGACATGGGTCTCGCTATGATGCGGACCATGCCGATGCCGTTCCCCGTCCCGTAGTGTCCCCCGTTCGTCCCACTTCTCCCCCGCCCGCCCTGAGCGCTTTCCTGCGCGGCGTCGAGCGTCGCGGTGCCGTGCTGGCCGAATTGCAGTGTGGCGATGCGGCAGCCGGTGACACGGCTCTGGTGGCGGCCATGCGCGTTTTCCGCGACGGCGCCGCCGGCGTTCCGATGGCCGAATGGCCGCGCCGCTTCTGGGCGACCCTGCTGGCTGAGCCCGCGCTGCGCCGGCGCGTGGCGGTGGCCGTGCCGTTTGACGCCACCGATCGCCTGGGCGACTTGGCCACGGGCCCACGTGCGGCCCTGCTGCTGCGGCTTGCCGCCGGACTGCCCGAGGCCGAGGCCGCCAGCGTGCTGGGGGTGGGTGAGGCCAGCTACCGCCTCGCGCTGCGCGGTGCACTGCCGCACCATGGCGACGGCCGCGCCGACCCACAGGCCTGGCAGCACCTGCGCGACCAGGTGCACCGCAAGATCAAGACCCTGGCCCCCGAGCGGCTGAGCCGCCTGGCCCAGGCCCGCGAGGCGCTGCTGCGCGGAGAGCCCGCCGCTGACCACCCCTTGGCGTCGGCCGCCGAGGCGCCGCCGCGGCCGCGGCCGCGTTGGGTGCTGTGGGTGCTGTGGGCCTTGTTGCTGCTGTGCGCGGTGGCCCTGGCGGCCACGTGGTGGGGTCCGGCACAGGGGCTGGGACCCGCCGGGTGGCGGCGGGGCGTGCGGATCGAGCCGCTGCCGCCGGCCGACGCCCCGCGGGCGACTCTGACAGCTGATGCCGCCCTCGTCGCCCACCCTGATTTCGCCCTCCTCGCCGACCCGGAGGGCGAGGCCGCGGCGGCCGACCTGCCCCTGCAGTCCTGGCTGGTGGCAGTGGAGGCCGGCACGGTCACCGCCGAACCTGCCAATGGTGACGACCCGGATGTGCCGGCCGTCGCGCCGTTGGAAGCCCTCCCCGATGCGACTGTCGCCCCGCTGGAGTCCACGGAGGAGGGCGACGCCAATGCGCAGCCCTGACCGCCGCCCAAGCCGGACGCCGCGCCTGCTGCTGCCCCTGCTGTTGGTGGTCGGCCTCGGGCACGCCGCGACGCCAATCCTCTCCGCCTTCGGCGACAGCGTGGCCAAGTTGCCGGCGGCGCAACGCGCGCAACTGCAGGCCCGGGCCGCCCGCTGGGAAGGCTGGGGCGAGACCGAACGTTCCGCCGTGCGGCAGCGCGCGGTCGCATGGGCGGCGCTGTCGCCCGACGCGCGCGCGAGTCGCCGCGAGCGCTACACCGCATGGCGCCGCCTTCCGCCCAGCGAACAAGCGCAGCTGCGCGCGGTGGCCCTGCGCTGGCAGCAACTGGACCCGGCCCAGCAACAGGCCTGGCGGGCGCGCTTTGACGCGCTGGATCGCAGTGCTCAGCGGGGCTGGCTGCTGGGCCCCGAGCTCGGGGCCGACTATGCCCGGCTGCAGCCGTTGCTCGCGCAGGTCCCGGCCGCCCAGCAGGAATCCCTGCTGCGGGTGTTGCGGGAGCTGACGCCGCCGCAGCGGGCCGATCTGGCCGTGCTGGTGCATCGCACCCCACCGCAGGAGCGGCCGCTGCTGCGCCGCGAACTGGTTTCCACCGCCGCCGGGCAACGCCAGGCGTGGCTGTGGCAGCGGCTGGACCGCTGACCGCGCTTACATGCCGACCAGGCCGGCCAACAGCGCGTACAGCGCCGCGAACGACACCAGCACCAGGTAGATCCAGCCGATCACCACGTACTTGATCACCGTCGCCCACCAGCCCTGCGCATACACCCGCTTCTGCATCAGCAGCAGATAGATCGGCACCCACGTCCACACCGCGATCGCGCCGAGCGATGTCAGCGGCTCGACGAGGCTGGCAGGCGCACCAAAAGCGTTGCCAACCGCGACCAGCAGGAACGAAGCCAGCAGCGCCAGCAGCATGTACGCGTGGCTGTACAGCGCCACCGTCAGGTGCTCCAGGTACAGCCGACCCGAGCCGAGGTAGAACACCTTCAGCAGCAGCGCGAACACCGGCACCAGCAGGAACAGCGCGGTCGGCAACGCGCCCATGAACGCCTGCAGCAGCGCGTCGCCGTCGTTCTCCATCGCGGCCATGTTGCGCTGCGCGCGCGCCGCGCGGGCCGTGAGCCATTCGTTGGCGAAGTCCGGCAGCCAGCCGATGCGGATCGGGTCCTTCTTCGGATCCCACTGGCCGCCGAAGGCGACTTCCGGCGCGCTGGGCGCGGCAGGCGATGGGCGCGCCGGGCTTGTCGCCTCGGCAGGGACGCCCGCACCCGCCTTCGCGCCCTCCGCGGCCGGGGCCTGCTTACGCAGTTCGGCGATGCGCGCCGCCGCTGCGCCCTGCACCTGCGTGCGCATCATCACCAGCGTGGGGCTCGCCCCGGGGGTGTCGCTGCCGCGCTGCTCGGCGACGCTGATCTTCTGCAGGGCGCGGTCGCGCGCCTGCTCCACTTCCGCGACCGTCTGCATCTGCGCGAACTTGGTGTCCTCGGGATCCACCTGGAACACGGGGCCCTCGGCGTGCACCACCAGCTTGCCGACGAAAAACGTCAGCAGGCTGAGGATGACGAACAGGCGCAGCGGCGCGATGTAGCGCACGCGGTGGCCGGCCAGGTATTCCAGCGCGACGCGGCCGGGGGCCAGCAGGTCGCGCAGGGTGCGGAAAACGCGGCCGTCCAGGTGCCAGAACGACTCGAATACGTCTTCAATGGCATGCGCCGCGTGCCGCACCGGGCTGACCACCGGCTGGCCGCAGGCATGGCAATAGGGGCCCTGCAGCGCGGCCTCGCAGTTCTCGCAGTGCGTGAGTGAGTGCGTGCCCATCGTTTCCTTTCCCCGGTGGCGCCGTCCCATCACCGGCGAGGCGCTAAGATAGCGGCCTGTCGCGACCCGGCGCCAGCGTCCGCCATCGGTTGCGTCGACGCGGCCGCAGTCGCCCGCCGCCTCTATGTCGTCCGCACCCACCCCGCCCACCGCCGCGCCCGAAGCGCGGCCCAGCCTGCGCCTGCCGGATGAAATCCGCACCAGCGCGCTGCTGGCTGCGCCGCTGGTGGCCGGGCACGTGTCCACCGGCCTGATCGGTTTCGTCGACAACGTACTGGCCGGGCACCACAGCACCAACACGCTGGCTTCGGTCACCATCGGCACCGCGCTGTGGTGGCTGCCAATGATGGTGCCGATCGGCACGCTGCTGTCCGTGCCGCCAACGGTGTCGCACCTGGACGGCGCCGGCCGCCGCGGCGAGATCGGCGCGGTGTTCCGCCAGGCGTTGTGGCTGGCCGTGGGCCTGGCGGTGGTGCTGTTCGCCTTCATGAGCCTGTTGCCGCTGGCGCTGGCGCCGTTCGGCATCGCCCCGGAGATCATTCCCGGCGCCACCGCGTTCCTGCACGGCATCCGCTGGGGCGTGCCGGCGCTGACGCTGTTCTTCACCATGCGCTACCTCAGCGAAGGCCTGCACTGGACCCTGCCGACCATGCTGATCAGCGCGGCGGGCCCGCTGCTGTTGCTGCCAATGGGCTGGGCGCTGACGTTCGGTCGCCTGGGCCTGCCGGAACTCGGCGCCGGCGGCCTCGGCTTGGCCTCGGCCGTGGTGCTGTGGCTGCAGGCCATCGCCTTCGTGCTGGTGCTGCGTCGCGCGCGGCGTTTTGCCGACCTTGGCCTGTTCGCACGCTTCGACCATCCGCACTGGCCGACCATCCGCGGCCTGCTCGCCACCGGCCTGCCGATCGGGGTGACGGTGTTGATGGAAGGCGGTTTGTTCATCGCCACTGCGCTGCTGATCGGCCGGCTAGGCGAGGTGCCCGCCGCCGCGCACCAGATCGCGATCAACGTGGCCACGCTGTGTTTCATGGTGCCGATGGGCCTGGCCGAAGCGACCACCGTGCGTGTGGGCCACGCGCTGGGCCGCGGCGACGTGCACGGCGTGCGCCGCGCCGCGTTGGCGGGACTGTGCATCGTGCTGGCCAGCCAGTTGCTGTCGGCGACGGTACTGCTGACCGCCAACGAATGGGTGGTGGGCGTTTACACCCGCGACGCGGCGGTGGCCACGCTGGCCGCCGGCCTGCTGCTGTACGCGGCGATGTTCCAGTTCCCCGATGGCGTGCAGGTGCTGTCGGCCGGGTCGCTGCGTGGTCTGAAGGACACGCGCGTGCCGATGTTCCTGGCCATGTTCGCCTATTGGGGCGTGGGCATGCCGGTGGGCGCCGGGCTCGGGCTGGGCCTGGGCTGGGGCCCGAAGGGCATGTGGATGGGGCTGATCGCCGGGCTGAGCGTGGCCGCGGTGCTGCTCGGCGCGCGCTTCCTGCGCGCCAGTGCGCCGGCACGCCTGACCCGGCGGCTCGGGCCATGAGCGCAGCCCCGCGCGTCGCGGTCCTCGCCGGGCACGACTCGCCCAGGGTGGCCATCCACGGGTGGGACGCCGCGTCTTCCATCCTGGGTCTTCACGGGCGAGCGGCGTCCACCCGGGCACCCTTCCGTCCGGCCCGGTGACCAATGGCCGATGTGCCTGCGGCCGCCGCGGCGCTAACCTGATTCCGAAACGTTCCATTGCCCCTTGGAGGGCACCCGCGAAATGAGCACCCAACCCCCTCGCCGTGGCCCCATCGTCCGCCTGCTTGTCGGGCTGTGGGATGCGATGAACTTCACCCGGCGCCTGTTCTTCAACGTGGTGTTCTTCGGCCTGCTGATCCTGTTCCTGGCCATGCTCGGCGCCGGCGAACGCACCCGCCCGGTGCTGGAGCGCAGCGCGCTGGTGATCGCCCCGCAAGGCGAACTCGTCGAGCAGTACACCATCGACCCGGCCCTGCGCGCCTTCGCCAAGGCGATGGGCGATGGCAAGGACGAAGTGCGCCTGCGTGACCTGCTGGCCGCACTCGACGCCGCGGCCAAGGACAAGCGCATCGAGCGCGTGGTGCTCCACCTCGACCAGCTCAGCGGTGGCGGCATGGCCTCGCGTCGCGAAGTGGCCGCGGCGGTCGCGCGCGTGCGGGCCAGCGGCAAGCAGGTGGTCGCCTTCGCCGAGGCGATGGACCAGGGCCAGTACCTGATCGCCGCGCAGGCCAACGAGATCTACCTCGACCCGATGGGCGGCATGTTCCTCGAAGGCCTCGGCCGCTACCGCCAGTACTTCCGCGAGGGCCTGCAGGACAAGCTCGGCGTGGACGTGCACCTGTTCAAGGTGGGCGAGTACAAGTCGGCGGCCGAACCCTACGTGCTCGACGCGGCGTCGCCTGCGGCCAAGGAAGCCGACCTGTACTGGATGAACGACGTGTGGCAGCGCTACGTGGCCGATGTGGCCAAGGCGCGCAAGCTCGAGCCGGCCGCGATCACCGCCGGCATCGACACCATGCCCGCGGGCATCGCCGCCGCCGGCGGTGACCTGGCCAGGTACGCGTTGCAGCAGAAGCTGGTCGACGGACTGAAGACCCGCGAGGAATTCGACACCCTGATGACCGAGCGCGGCGTCGCCGACGAGGATGCCGATGGCGGGTTCCGCCAGGTCACGCTCGACGGCTTCCTCGCCCACGTCAACACCAGCCTCAATGCCGTCGACCCGCGCCGCGACCAGGTCGCGGTGGTGGTGGCCGAAGGCGAGATCACGGGCGGCGAGCAGCCGCCTGGCACCATCGGCGGCGTGTCCACTTCCGCGCTGCTGCGCGAGGCGCGCGACGACGACAAGGTCAAGGCGGTGGTGCTGCGCGTGGATTCGCCGGGCGGCGAAGTGTTCGCCTCCGAGCAGATCCGCCGCGAGGTCGAAGGCCTCAAGGCCGCGGGCAAGCCGGTGGTCGTGTCGATGGGCGACCTGGCCGCGTCCGGTGGATACTGGATCAGCATGAATGCCGACCGCATCTACGCCGATCCGTCGACCATCACCGGCTCGATCGGCATCTTCGGCATGATCCCGACCATCCCGCGCACGCTGGAGAAGATCGGCGTGCGCACCGACGGCGTCGGCACCACGCGCTTCGCCGGCGCGTTCGACATCACCCGCGACCTGCAGCCGGAAGTGGGGCAGGTGATCCAGTCGGTGATCGACAAGGGTTATCGCGATTTCACCGGCAGGGTCGCGGCGGCGCGCAAGCAGCCGGTGGCCGCGATCGACGCCGTCGCGCGCGGCCGCGTATGGAGCGGCGCGCAGGCGAAGGAACGTGGGCTGGTCGACGAACTCGGTAGCCTGCAGGCGGCCCTCGACGACGCCGCCGCGCGTGCCAAGCTGGGCAAGCGCGGCAACTACGGCGTGCGTTACCTCGAGAAGGCCGGCTCGCCGTTCGAGCAGTTCTTCGCCGGCTTTGCCGAGAGCCGCATGGGCGCAGCGCTGCTGAAGGACTCGTCGCTGCTGCAGGCGCTGGTGGCGCAGGCGATGCCGCAGGCCGCGAACGACCTGCGCTTCATCCAGGGCGCGATCAAGCCGACCCGCGGCGTGCCGGTCAAGGCGCTGGCGTACTGCTTCTGCGGGTTGTAACGGGCGGGTCGCTTCAGCCGCCCGCCGCCTCGATCGCCTTGCGTTGGGCCTTGGCCGCATCGTCCACCGCGCCTTCCACCGCGCGCGCCTTGTCCTGCGGCGCCTGGATTGCGTCACGCAGTTCGGTGTGGCGCGCCGGCGCACTAGCCTGCGGCTCGGGTGGGCGCTCCTTCTCAGGGGGCTCGGGGCGCGAACAGGCCGCCGACACCAGCGCGATGCAGGCGAGCAGTGCCGTGGCCATGTGGCGAGGCGGTTGCGCTGCACGAATGGGTGGACGCGGGCGGGCAGCGTGGCGGGGCTCGGACATGGTGGCACTCCGGATCGGGCCTGCGGCTATCCTACGCCCTGGGCGCACGTGCGCCAGAACACGGAGAGCAGCATGGACCCCAAGCGCTGGCGGCTGGACGGACAACTGGCCCTGGTCACCGGCAGCAGCGCCGGCATCGGCCATGCCATCGCCCGCGAACTGCTGGGCTTCGGCGCCGACGTGCTGCTCGCCGCGCGCGACGCGGCCTCGCTCGACCGGGTGCGCGCCGAGCTGCTGGAGGACTTCCCCGAGCGCGAGGTGAATGTATTTGCCGCCGACGTCGCCGATGACGAGCAGCGCCGCGAACTGCTGGACTGGGTCGAGGACTTCGGCGAAGGCCTGCACATCCTGGTCAACAACGCCGGCGGCAACCTCGGCAAGCCGGCCACCGACTACACCGAGGACGAGTGGAGGCAGATCTTCGAGATCAACCTGTTCTCCGCGTTCGAGCTGTCGCGCTACGCCTATCCGTTGCTGACCCGCCACGCGGCGTCCAGCATCGTCAACGTGGGCAGCGTGTCGGGCCTGACCCACGTGCGCACCGGCGCGCCGTACGGCATGAGCAAGGCGGCGATGCACCAGATGACGAAGAACCTGGCGGTGGAGTGGGCCGAGGACGGCATCCGCGTCAACGCGGTGGCGCCGTGGTACATCCGCACCCGCCGCACCCACGACAAGCTGGCCGATCCCGACTACCTGGACGAGGTGCTGCTGCGCACGCCGCTGGGCCGCATCGGCGAGCCGGAGGAGGTGGCCGCGGCAGTGGCCTTCCTCTGCCTGCCGGCCTCCAGCTACGTCACCGGCGAGTGCATCGCGGTGGACGGTGGGTTCCTGCGCTACGGGTTCTGACAGCGGCGGTCGCCGTGCCGGCTATCCCCGTGTTGCCCGTGGACACACCCCGCGCACCCCCGCGCGTGAGTTGCGCCTTTGATTGCCGAACGCTCAGTCGGCAATCGGCAGGCTCAGCGTCTCCTTGATCTCTTCCATCACGATGTAGCTCTTCGACTCGCGCACGTGCGGCATGGTCAGCAGGGTGCTGCCCAGCAGCTTGCGGTAGCTGGCCATCTCGCTGATGCGCGCCTTCAGCAGGTAATCGAAGTCGCCCGAGACCAGGTGGCATTCCAGCACATTGGGCAGGCGCAACGCCGCGCGGCGGAACTCCTCGAAGATGTCGCCGGACTTGTAGGCCAGGCTGATCTCCACGAACACCAGCAGCGTGGCCTTCACGTGCTGCGGGTCCAGGCGCGCGTGGTAGCCGGTGATCACCCCGTCGCGCTCCAGCCGCCGCACGCGCTCGGTACAGGGCGTGGTGGACAGCCCCACGCGCTCGCCCAGTTCGGTGAAGGAGATGCGCCCCTCCTCCTGCAGGATGCGCAGGATGTGGCGGTCGATCCTGTCGAGTTCGCGGGCTTTGCCGGCCATGTTGCACTGCAGTAGTGGCTATGCACGAAGTTTACACCTGTACTCGGCGTAAAAATCAGAAAAACCCCCTGCGTGCTTTGCCCGATACTGCGCGACTTTGCCGGCACTCCTGCCGGCGGTGACGGACGAGGCGAGCGATGCGGGTTCTGGTGCTGGGCGGTGGCGTGATCGGCGTGAGCAGCGCGTGGTACCTGGCTCGTGCCGGCCATGAGGTGGTCGTGGTCGACCGCCAGCCCGCGGTCGCGCAGGAAACCAGTTTCGCCAACGCCGGCCAGATCTCGCCCGGCTACGCCTCGCCGTGGGCCGCGCCCGGTGTGCCGCTGAAGGCGCTGAAGTGGCTGTTCCAGCGCCACGCCCCGCTGGCCATCAAACCGGGCATGGACCCGCAGCAGTACCTGTGGCTGCTGCAGATGCTGCGCAACTGCACGCACGCGCGCTATGCGGTCAACAAGGCGCGCATGGTGCGCCTGTCCGAATACAGCCGCGACGTGCTGGACGAGCTGCGCGCCGAGACCGGCATCGACTTCGAGGACCGCCAGCTCGGCACCACCCAGCTGTTCCGCACCCAGGCGCAACTGGACGGCGCCGCGAAGGACATCCCGGTGCTGGAGCAGTACGGCGTGCCGTACGAGCTGCTGGACCGCGACGGCATCGCGCGCGTGGAACCGGCGCTGGCCAACGCGCCCGCGCCGCTGGTCGGCGCGCTGCGCCTGCCCAACGACCAGACCGGCGACTGCGAGCTGTTCACCCGCCACCTGGCCGGGATGGCCGCGCGCGCCGGCGTCGAATTCCGCTTCGGCCAGGACATCCAGGCGCTGGAACACGACGGCGCGCGCATCACCGGCGTGCGCATCGATGGCAAAATCGAACGTGCCGACCGCTACGTGCTGGCGCTGGGCAGCTACTCCCCCAGGCTCGTCGCGCCGCTGGGCCTGCGCCTGCCGGTGTACCCGCTCAAGGGCTACTCGCTGACCCTGCCGATCACCGATGCGGCGATGGCACCGACCTCGACCATCCTCGACGAGACCTACAAGGTGGCGATCACCCGCTTCGACCAGCGCATCCGCGTCGGTGGCATGGCCGAAGTGGCCGGCTTCGACCTGTCGCTGTCGCCGCGTCGCCGTGCCACGCTCGAGAAGGTGGTGGGCGACCTGTACCCGCGCGGCGGCGACGTGGCCGCGGCGACCTTCTGGACCGGCATGCGCCCGGCCACTCCCGACGGCACGCCGGTCGTGGGCGCCACCCGCTACGGCAACCTGTACCTCAACACCGGCCATGGCACCCTTGGCTGGACCATGGCCTGCGGGTCCGGTCGCTACCTGGCCGACGTGATCGATGGCCGCACCCCGCAGATCAGCGGCGAAGGCCTCGACCTGTCGCGTTACGACTGAGCGACGCCCGGCCCACCTCAGTCGCCCTCTGCACCCCGCCCCCTGACCTGACCCGCGTCGACCCCGTGCCGCCCACCTACCCGGAACCCTTGCCTTGCGCCCCGCCCGTGCCCTGATCGACCTCGACGCCCTGCGTCACAACTACCGCCTGGCCCGCGAGCTGGGCGGCGGCAAGGCGCTGGCGGTGGTCAAGGCCGACGCCTACGGCCACGGCGCCGTCGCCTGCGCCCGCGCGCTGGAAGCCGAGGCCGACGCCTTCGCCGTGGCCGCCATCGAGGAAGCGCTGGAACTGCGCGCCGCCGGCATCCGCGCGCCGATCCTGTTGCTGGAAGGCTTCTTCGACACCGCCGAGCTGGCGCTGATCGACCAGCACGACCTGTGGTTTGCCGTGGCCACGCCGTGGCAACTGGCCGCGGTTGAACAGGCGCGGCCGGCCCGGCCGTTCACCGTGTGGCTCAAGCTGGACTCGGGCATGCACCGCCTCGGCATCGAGCCCGCCGACTACGCCTCCGCCGCCGCGCGCCTGCAGGCGCTGCCGCACGTGCGCGAAGTGGTGGCCATGACCCACTTCGCCCGCGCTGACGAGCTCGACCGCGACACCACCCGCGCCCAAGCGGCGGTGTTCGACGCCGCCACCGCCGGCCTCGGCCTGCCGCGCAGCCTGTCCAACTCGCCCGGGCTATTGGGCTGGGACAACCTGCGCAACGACTGGGCCCGCCCCGGCCTGATGCTGTATGGCCTCAGCCCTTTCCCGCAGCCGCATCCGGTGGCCGCGCGCCTGCGCCCGGTGATGACCCTGCAATCGCAGGTGATCAGCGTGCGCGACATCGCCATCGGCGAGCCGGTGGGCTACGGCGCCCACTTCGTCGCCGCGCGCCCCACCCGCGTGGGCGTGGTGGCGATGGGCTACGCCGACGGCTATCCGCAGTTCGCGCCCAGCGGCACGCCGGTGGCCATCGACGGCGCCGCGGGCGCGCTGATCGGCCGCGTGTCGATGGACATGCTGACCGTGGACCTCACCGACCACCCGCAGGCCGGCGTGGGCAGCACGGTGGAGCTGTGGGGCGCGCAGGTGCCGTTGACCGCCGTGGCCGCGGCGGCGCGCGCCAGTGCCTACCAGTTGCCGTGTGCGCTGAAGCGTGCGGTGCGCGCCTACCTCGGGGGCTGAGCCGCCCTGCGAAGCTCCGCGCAACACGTGCGTGAAGTTGCCAAGCAGCTTCGACTCGAGTGAGCAGTCAGGCCCCACAGAAACCTAGTCCACCACCGCCATCCCAGGCGGGTAGTAGGTGATCTCAAACCGCATCCCATCCGGGTCCTTCATGAAGAGCGCAATGGCGCCGCGAAGGTCCTGGACGTCGGGAACCTCGAAGCCCGCGTCACGCATGGACGCGCGGATGGCATGAACCTCGTCGGGAGATGAGGCACCAAACCCGAGGTGGTTCATGCCCGCCCCGTACCGCTCATAGGGCGACGTGCCGGCCTTGGCTTGCAGAAACTGAAAGAAGAAGCCGTTACCGTCCGTCCAGACATGATCCCTCGTCTTGCAGAAGCCAACCAGAGGCAACAAATGATCGTAGTACGGCATGCTTCGGTCGAGCGACGAAACCAACAGTGTTACGTGGTCAATCTTCATGGATCAGAAGCCTTCGTTTGATGCCTGAGCACGCCTGGACAAGGCGAAAAGCGCCATACAGCGCCAGCAAGAGCGCGGACATGACGACAAGACACACCGGGCTGTTTGCCAGCATGGAACTCAGAATCATGACGGGCTCTCCTTAAAGAAGCGGCAAGTGCTCAATCCAGGAATTCCCATGTATCTGCCCCATCGAACCGTCTGACGACGACCGACTGCAGGAGCCCTGGTGCGAAATTCCGCAGGTTCACTCCATGACGAGCGCCGGTCGCAGGTTCGAGGGGTTCCCAGTGGGTGAGGATGCCGCAGGTCTTGCAACGAACGTTCGTAAGGGTCCTATCACCCCAGATGTAGCTTTCCGTGTTCTCGGGATGGCCTTCGAAGAAGACCGTGCCAAGTTCGTAGTACGCCCATATGGCTCCCGTGCGCCGGCACAACGAGCAGTTGCAACTCGTCGCCGTTTCGGGCGCCGCCGGCAGAGTAAGGCGGACTGAGCCGCAGTGGCATGAACCTTGCAGCGGAACTCGTTCGTGACTCACAGGAATACGCCGTTGCTGGTTGTACCGCAACGCCTTATGTGCAAGGCGCAGTGGCGAGTGGCGGGGAGAGACGTGGAACTAGGGATGCAGGGTGCGATCACAAAACAGTGTGTCTGGCTGATCAGCGTTGTCGCACTTGGTGGTTGAATTCACCCCTACTCATCGAGCCTGTACTTCCACGACACAAGCCCGCTAGAGTCAAATTGCACAGTGCAGCCGACCCTCCCGAACGCTCGTGCCGAGTATATGAAGGACTGGCCGTCAGCGACTGGCGAAACAGCGTATCCGAGCTGCTCAGAGATAGAGCGAACTTGAGCGACGGTGGCGCCGGCCGGAAGACTCTGGCAAAAACTCCGCATCTGGCGCGGGCCCGCGACGAACGGCCATAGCCAGTACGCCACCCCCGCAAGTAGGACGATGCCCAGTGCGGTGTTGACGTTATTGCGCTTGGAGGACAATGCCATTTAGTGAGGTCTAACGCCTGAATTAAGCCGAGCCGCGAAGCGGCTTCGGCTTGAATGAATTGCTAGGTACCAATCTGGCTACCGCAAACCCTAGCTGCATTGGCCCGCCACTTGTTGACATGGGCAGAGTCATTGGCTGAGACATAGATTGACACCAAGAAATTGGCATACGTGCAAAGCTGGTGGCGCTGTCCAGAACGCAGTGATTCGTCGTACATTCTCTCGACGCGCGCGGCGATTGATCGGAGCGAACGGTCGTGCTCTGCATTGGTTTTGACGATGCGCCACGACACAATCCCCAGGCCCGTTATGGCGAGCATAGCCGACGCAATTAGTAGTTGCGCGTCAAATGGGCGTTTGGGTGGCCGCATTGCGGGCAAGAATAAGCTTTCCGTGAAATAGGCTTTGCGCATGCGGGGCAATTCACGAGCATAGACTTGTCCATTGGCACCAAACGCCTGAGTTAAGCCGAGCCGCGAAGCGGCTTCTGCTTGAATGAACTGTTAGCGCCGAACTGGTGCCTGATCTGTGAGAAGTAGGCAAGCGCAATGACAGCGCCCCAGCTTAGATCTGAAAGTTGCTGCAGGGCGGTGGACGCCGCGGGCTCCACCTCAGAAGCGGATTGCTCGCCGAAGATCAGCGCCTGTACTAAGGCAGCCGTGGGCAGGAGCAGCGCAGCAACGAGTGAAAGGAGCCGTCCCCAAGGACGGAACAGGAACATTCCAATGAAGCTGGCGACGTAGAACACAGCCCACAAGATGGAGTAGGTGGCGCCGAACGTGGCTTGCGCCGAAAACTCGACATCTCCAGTCTGAGCCGGTGGGGTGCCTGCCACTGGCCAAGCGACTGATACTGCAGCTAAGAGCAGCGCTAGCGAAAGCAGCATTAGTCCGCGGAAGATCCTAGTTTCCATACCGAGTCTCCATTGTAGCGTTGGTAAGCGTTAACGCTTGAATTAAGTCGAGCTGCGAAGCAGCTTCGACTTGAATGAACTGTTAGGCCTCATGGCTGACACACCGCGCCGATTGAACGAATGGTGTCGCCGGATGCGCCGACCTGAAGCCAACAGGAGGATTGGTTGCTGTAGTACTCCATGAAGCTACCAGACTGCCGAGCGGCCCTGACCGGTTGGCCATAGATGGCCACGGCCCTTGATACCGGAGCACCCGGGCAAATGCCAGAGGGGGTGCAGGCATTGGGGCCAGTGGCGGTGAGTTGAAACACGCGCTGTTGCTTGCCCGGAGCGGCTTGGTCTAACCAGCCGATCAGCACGGTCAGGCCGGAGTATTCAAGGGCAACACCCTCGCCCGTGTCAGTTCGCGTCTTGGGCTGGCCGAGAGCGGCAAGCACCTGGGTCTCGGAATCGCCGAGCGCCACTCCCCCAAGACTAAGCTCTCTATCTCTAATGGCAGCACCGGAGCAAGCTACCGACCCCGAGAGGACAACGGCGACCACGAGGAGATTCTTCATGAGGCCTAACGCCTGAAGTAAGCCGAGCCGCCAAGCAGCTTCGACTTGAGTGAACTGTTAGGCCGTGCCAATTGCGACGACGACCATGAGGCTAAATGCAGTAGCGAGAAGCACTCTGATCCTCAGAAGTTGCTGGCGATAGTCATCTTGGATGAGGCCCAAGGATGAAGTTCCCAACAGGATAGCGAGCAGCGGGCCTTGGGCGCGGATGTCCCACAGACTTGGACGGCCCATTGCTTCCCATTCAGTGCGATTCTTCGTTTCGAGTCTACGCGTAAAGATGACGCACTCGATCAAGTACCACAGGGTGGTGAGGAACGCGACCGAAAACAAAATGTTGAGCGTTGGTTGGGTCATGGCTTTGACAATGCCTGTTGAGGCCTAACGCTTGAATTAAGTCGAGCTGCGAAGCAGCCTCGACTTGAATGAACTGTTAGGTCATTGCCCGGTCGCGACCTGGTGTTCGCCGCGACGCTGCGAACTGCCCGAGCAGCGCACCAGCTACTACAGCGGCTAGCGAAAGCAATACGGAGGTCGAGTTTGAACTGATAACAGATGCCATGTCGCCCCCAGCTGGTTGTGCGATACGCAGCGCAAAGTAGAGCGTGAAGTACCAAATCGCAGCCCAGATGAGCGTTGCCGGAACCATAAAATTCCGCTTGGCCACGATGGAGCCGATGAACGCGCTTATCAGAAACCCAATCGCCGTTTGTGCGGCAAGTCCCGTCAGCGTTCTGGCCGCATACGGCAGGAAACTGATCGCCGCCAGCACCGTAAACATTGCGATAGCACCAAGAAGTACTTCCTTTCGCATTAACTGATCTCCTTGATCAATGACTTAACGCCTTATGTCTTGAGTTTCCCCTAGCCTAAGGGTTCACCCCCGGCGCAGGTACTGCCGGAAACTGGGGAACGCGTATAGCGTCCCTACGAGTGCAACGAACTTGATCAGGCTACTGTATGGCTGGTCCAACTGGTAGAGCTCCACGAGTCCGCAAGCAGCAGCGAACGCGCCGACTGCAAAGATCATGGGTGGATAATCCGGGCGCGACAAGGAAAATAGGGTTCTGACTGTGGCCGCAATCAAAAGGGCCACTAGTCCAACCAAACTGGCGCTTGCCATTGCATCAACTACGTCCATTCTCCCTCCCAGGCCTAACGCCTGAAGCCGCGAAGCGGCTTCGGCTTGAATGAATTGTTAGGCCCAGCCGCGGCCCTACGGAAGCTCAAAGTATTGCCGATGCCGATAGATCGTTGCGAGTCTGTCCATCTTGAAGGTCAGCCTGACGGAGTTATTGAACTCCCCCGGGCCAGCAAGCAAGACATCCCACTGGTCGTGCGGCCGCAGCCGAGTCAACTGTGTCTCTGAAGCGGGGACGGTGAAATGGTCGCCGGCCCTGGGGCCGTAGCTGACATATACCGTCGCCTCCGGATAGTCGCGTCGGAAAGCATCTAGGGAGCTAGCCACCTGTGCCTTTGAGTCGCCGATTTGAAAGCCGTAGGCAGAGCCTTAGCTGACACTTTTGCTTCTATAGCTCGCGGCAAGAAGGCCGACATACAAAGCGACGAGAGCCACTGGAGTCAGAAGAACAATCGCAATGGCCTTACGCCAAGACACGATAGAGCCTCCTCTGGGCCTAACGCCTGAATTAAGCCGAGCCGCGAAGCGGCTTCGGTTTGAATGAGCTGTTAGGCCGCGGGAGCGCAGCCACTGGGTTTGAAGACGCGTACTGTTGATGCTGGGTTTCTTTCCAAGGCGCCAGCCACGCGGGTGGGGCGCTTGGAAAACGACCCGCCGCAGTTTGGGCAGCGACCACCAAGCTTTGACTCAACGCAAGTCGTGCAGAACGTGCACTCAAAGGAACAGATCCAAGCGTCATTCGAATCTGGTGGGAGATCAATATTGCAGCACTCGCAGCCAGGGCGCATTTGCAGCATGTCGGGCTCCTATCGTGAGGGACGCCAATTATCTCGCGGCCTAACGCCTGAATTAAGCCGAGCCGCGAAGCGGCTTCGGCTTGAATGAACTGTTAGGCCTACGGGCGCAAGCCTCCACAAGCCTCCTTGCAGCAGATGCTGCGCACTCTGATCCATTTCCAGAACAGCTCAAGACATCTGCAGAGATGAACCTTTCCTCTTGACTCTTCAAGACGTAGAACACCCGAAACCGGTCATCTTTAGGATAGTCTCGGATGTTGTTGGCCAGTGCACGCACCAGATAGAACTCAATATCGAATGCGCCGTTGGTTTGCGCAAGGCTTAGAGTTCTGACCGCGGTCACGGACCTCTCCAATGCAACCGCGAATTGCTGGGAGGTGCCGCTGTGGGAGTCTCCATTTGCAGAATGGATGACGCAGGTGCTCGCCTGCGAACCGCCAGCGCCCATAAGTGCTGCTGTAAGGAGTGTGGCCGCAAGTAGGGTCATAAGCATGCCTAACGCTTGAGTTAAGTCGAGCTCAAGCGCGAAGCGGTTGGGCTTCGACTTGAACGAATTGTTAGGCCGATGGCCCGAACGCAATAGATTCTAGGGCTGTTGCACATGGTGTGTGCATTCACTCCTGCCCTGCGCCAACCGCCAAGTCCAGTGCTGTGAGTAGGACGAGGAGCCCGCCGATTGCGACCGCCAGAAGGTTCCAGCCCCGGATTCGCGAGTTTGGAGCGTGGAGAGGAGCCTGCTCAGCGTTGGTGCGATTTGCCAGCACCTGCATAGGCAACAGCGGCACTACCGAGAGCAGCGCAACAACAGCCCATGGCTCGGAACTGTAGCTGGTCAGCGAGAGAACCACCCACGTTAGGAAGCATGCAAACGCAAGTGCGATTGAATGGCGTCCTGCCGGGTGAGCCATCCGGCGGAAAAGAGGCAGAGCAAAAATCAGGCCGAGCACAGACCGCCATGGGGCCGACAGGCGCCTTTGCTCGCGGTGCTTGAGCAAACGCCAATTCCAGTAGAACCAGTAGATCTGGTAAAGACCGAACGTGCAGATGGACATCACCAAGAACTTCCCGACAGAGACCGGGAAGAACACGGGCACAGCGCTAGTTGGCTTCATCGGGATCGACATTGCTCTGAAACAGGCCTAACGCCTGAATTAAGCCGAGCCGCGAAGCGGCTTCGGCTTGAATGAATTGTTAGCGCTGCCCAGTGCAGTGAGCAACGCGGCTGACCACAATGTACCCGATGCTGCTGTAGTAGTTGCCGAGGCCAACGCGGTCAGGGCCAAACGCGTGGAACCTTCCGGAAGGGGCGACGCAAGCACCTTGCTCGGCCGGAAAAGATGGCTGTAGCCGCTGGGGCACCACCAGGTCAATGCAGCTGCGGTACGTCTCCTCAGCAGATGCGTCCGGGCAAAGATGGAATAGCTGATACGCGCCAGATTGCGTGTACAACTGGCCAGTAACTGAAACACGTGATCCATCGCGATCCTGGCCAAGCTTGGCCAAAGGGATGACCGATGTGGCGCAGCCGCCAAGCAGGAGGACGAATGGCAAGAGTCCTTTCATAGCGCTAACGCCTGAGTTAATCCGAGCCGCGAAGCGGCTTCGGCTTGAATGAATTGTTAGGTGCCAGCCTAGTATGTTTCATCTGCGGGGTAGTCCCAGCCGGTAAGTGACAGTAGGTGCGTGCCAATCTCATGCGCTGGACCTGACGTGGGTGTCCACCGGCTGACCACGTGATACTTGGAGGTAGCTCCCTCGACTATCCATCCTGACCCGTCCCGGCCGTTAGTTCTTTCGCTAGACGGCGTATCCCAGAACCCGCTTTTGCCAATAAGGCGCTCGATATCTTCGAACTGGGACTTGGATAAGGCGACGGCTTTGCGCCGAAGTACAGAGCCAGGGTTATAGCCTCCGGCGCCGTCCAGCTCGACTGCTACAAGGTGGGCGCTTGAGTTTGTTTGGGCGATCCGTACCGCAACTGGGTGATGGAATGTGCGAAGCCATGTGAAACGATATGTGCGAGTACCTGTCCCGGCTTTGAGCACGGGCTCATCCATGGCACTGAGTTGACGGGAGTACCAGTTGTTCTGGAACTCGTCGGACTGCTTGGAGCCCGCGTCGAGGATGCCCTGCGGAAAATACAGCGGTTGAGATGACCAAAGAAGCGACACAAGACCAACAGACGCCAGAACAACGATCAAAGCGAAGATAAAGGCTGAAAGTTGGCGATACATGTCCTGGCACCTAACGCCTGAATTAAGCCGAGCCGCGAAGCGGCTTCGGCTTGAATGAATTGTTAGGGGGCGGGCTCAACATCTCCCAGCACCCATGGCACGCGAGTCTGGAACTCAAGCTGGCAGACGGCAAGCCCGGCGAATGTGTCAGGCACCAAGCCGGTGTGGTGCGTCAGGCCGAGCTCGATGCCAGGTGCCAGAGGTTGGTACTGGATAGTGCCAGTGCCATCCGAGTGCGGCATTGCGTCCGCGCCGGAAATAATGCGGCCAACGAAATGGAACCAGCCGCCAGTGAGATAGAGGCCGGAAGGCTCTCGACACCAATGACACAACTCAGCTGGTTTGGATGGGTCAATGCCAATGGACTTGGCAAGCACAATGAACTCGGATGGGAAGGTACGGCCCGCCGCAGCGTTGAAGTTGCGGCATTGATCGCAAGGGCAATCAGTACCGACGGGGAGCGCTGCGTAGGCCGACCGAGTGGCCTCCGCATCGCACTCAATCTGCCAGTTTGCGACCTGCAGATGCATGACGCTTCCCAAGCCCCCTAACGCCTGAATTAAGCCGAGCCGCGAAGCGGCTTCGGCTTGAATGAATTGTTAGAGGCCAAGCCGGCGAACCAGCTCAGCCAGCGGTATACGGCCTTCCTCCGCCGGAACCTCTGAGATAGGGAGGCTGCCAATGGCCGGGAAGGCAGATGCGTCAAACTCCGGCCCGTGTGGCCCCATCTCGATGGGCGTCCAGGCAACATCGGATGGTGAGAGTTGCCGCACAACCAGCTCAGAATCGGGATGGATGGGCAAGCGACACCACTCATCAAGACGTTCTAGAACTACGAGTGGCCCACCTGGAAGAGGGCCGACCAACACTTTGCTTGGTGTAACCGATGCCTCGGCACAGCCACAGCTGTTTGACACGCAGATCTTTCCAGGAGGGGCGCTGCATTGGCACCGGGCATGGCCCTTTGGCAGGACGAGAACCTGCTCGACCCGACCAACAAATACTGACTCTGTCGAGCTCGCCGAAGGGCTCAGCAGAAGTAACGCTGTGGCAATTAGCGACGTTCGAAATGATCTTTCCATGGCCTCTAACGCCTGAATTAAGCCGAGCCGCGGAGCGGCTTCGACTTGAATGAATTGTTAGGCAGCAACGGCGACAAACGCCACTCCGCCCATGCCCCCTACCACCACGCCAAACAGAACTGCCGCCCATAGAGAGGGTAGATGTCGGGCCACAACAAAGGTGATGGCGGCGACCACTCCGGAGATTGCCGTGATGCGCAGCAGAGCGAGCGACAAGTATGCGAAGTCTATGGCTCGGTAGTGCAGCAGCATTGTTGCGACAAACAGGGCGCAGAGCCCAACCAGCGAAGCAGCGCCAGCTGCCAAAGCCAGTACGAATCGCTGCGGTAATGCCTCTGGAGTTTGCGACATGGCTGCTTCTGCTGCCTAACGCTGAACTAAGTCGAGCTGCGAAGCAGCTTCGACTTGAATGAGTTGTTAGGCCTTGCTGCAAGAGACCTTAACCTCGGCCTGTTTGAGGTTGGTATCCACAGGAATCGTGACAAGCTCCTGCCCGTCAAGTTTAAGGATACGTTTTCTTGTCCAATTCTTGCGCTGCATCATGGCATCAAGTGACGCTTGGCCGGCCGCGACGGTAACTGCCGGGTGGTCAGAGGATAGGAACTCCGCTGAAGTGAAGCGGATCTCAATGAGGTCCGCTTGGAGTGACCAGTGACCTGCATGCTTTGTCTCCGTCCGGATCTTGGTGCCACCGGGAAGAGTGTAAGTGGCTTTGCCAAGCTCCGCGAACGTACCGTCGTTTGAATAGACTGGTCGATCAACGGCTGTAATCGCAAAGTCTTGGTCGCTTATCTCATAGGGACCGCACACCCAAGCGCCAACAATATTTGCACTTGGCGCTCCTGTCACGGTGCAGGAAAGGATGAGTAAGAGCGAGAGGAGCAAAAGCCGAAAGTTCATGAGCCTCCGATACAAGGCCTAACGCCTGAATTAAGCCGAGCCGCGAAGCGGCTTCGGCTTGAATGAATTGTTAGGCCGCACTGGCAGCCCATGTAAGGAATACGCGCAAAAGCTTGGTGAGATTGTTCGCACCACCTGCGCCAATGAACTTCTCTTGCTCCACCTTGCAGTGAATCCAGTCAAAGTCATCCTCGCTGTCCCCACGGCTAAGCGGCTCAAAGCTGCGCCCCGCTAGTTCTGTCTCGCGGAGGTCGACCTCTAGCGTCCAACCAGGATTGTCCAGCGTGTCGATCTTCACGCCAAAGGAGTGCTCCCAGTCGTCGTTGCACTGAGAGATGTACCAATCTTGGAGTTTCTGGAGTTCGTCCATGCGGCCTAACGCCTGAATTAAGCCGAGCCGCGAAGCGGCTTCGGCTTGAATGAATTGTTAGGCGCCAAGCCCACCATGGCTGAGGAGCGCCTCACAACGGTTTTTGCGGCGATTTTCGGTTGCGTAGCATCGCAACGAACACAACTAGAAGACACACGCCGGCGACCAATGTCGCTATGGCGGCGATCGAATGCGTATCTAGGTACGCAAGGAACGCTCGGCCTATTACTACCCCAATGCCGATAATAGCTAGGGTGTCATAGAACCATCGAAGCAGTCTTTGGTCGCGCGGGGTGAACTTCATCTATGGCACCTAACACCTGAATTAAGCCGAGCCGCGAAGCGGCTTCGGCTTGAATGAATTGTTAGGCCCGTGGGCAGGGACTAGAAGCACAGTAGCCGCTCCACCTGCTTGGCATGGGTCTCCGAGGAAACAGACAGAACCAGATAGCCATCCTCCTCGCCGAGAGCCCGCAAGCGCTCCATGCCTGGATGAACTATCAGCTCTACCGGCCCTTTACGTACAGCACTGAGGATTGCATCTGCCTCAGGGTCCTTAGCCGGCGTGAAAGACAAGACCAGCTCCAAGCCGCCCTTGCCGCGCCGCAGCGCAGGGGTTTGGCGCGGTGCCGACTCAGACACAAAGGTGTTGCACGCGTTGCGAACGTCCACTGGAGCGTAGTTGCCGGGCGTGCAGCCGCCAGCCGTGAGCGCAACAATTGGAATCAAATAACGGTGACGTTTGTGCACGGGCCTAACGCCTAAGTTGAGCCGAATTGCAGCGCTTAGCTGGCAACATGGCAAGCTGTCCTGCCATGTTGACGGCGTAGCGATGCAATTTCGGCTTGAACGCATTGTTAGCGCGCTCCCGGCTCGCACCAAGCAACGTAAACCGAATAAATCGGGTTGCCATCATCGGCCCGCCCGCCGGAACTGGCGCGATACGGGCCTTCCTTAACTGGGCTGTATTTTCTGCAGCGAAGCGATTTCGGCTCCGATTCCGTGCAGTAATTAAACAGACCTTCCTCGAGACGTTTTGCCTGCTTCAAGGTGAGGCCGTAGGCTAGAAAAGTCATGTGTTTCCAAGGTCGCGGCGTTGAATAGAGCACATATTGGCGCCGACGTCGGTCTGGACTCATAGTGATGCCAACGTTGTACATCTCTACTCGTGGGCTAGCCACGATTGCGTCCACCGTGTGGCACGCGACAGCTAGCATGTTTCGAGCTGGCATCTTCTCCCCCGGAGAATATGTGATTTGCTCTGAGCGCTAACGCTTGAGTTAAGTCGAGCTGCGAAGCAGCTTCGACTTGAACGAACTGTTAGGCCCCGGAGCGACTTGTCGGAACCCGTGTGGTTACAAAGAGTATGCCGCAGCCAAGAAGGATGCCAGAGGCGACGGCCACCCCCAAGGAAACATGGCTTGTCGTGAGCAACACCGCCAAGCCCAAATGAAAGAACAGAGATCGCCGACAAGCAGACCAGAGCAGCGCGCGGTCCAGCTGTGCGCCGCCGCCCGACTCCCGAAAAGAACGGAGCCAGTCTCCGCTAGTGAACGCGAAACCTAGTGCGGATCCTGGGCGAAGCGACAGCAGGAACCATGCGCATGAAATAATTGCAGCGACAATAAGGGCAAATAGGCTCATGTGCGTTCCTTGCAGGCCTAACGCCTGAATTAAGCCGAGCCGCGAAGCGGCTTCGGCTTGAATGAATTGTTAGGCGCGCTGCCACGCCCCGTAAGTTGCGAGCATATGCGACTCGAACGCTGGTGAGCCAGTCACCTCCCAGAACGACGAGTCGACCGCAATCAGCTCAAACACGCGCTCCCCATTGGCTAGGCCAACAAAGTGGCCATCAATTGTCTGGTAAATGCCGCGGTATAGAGCTCGGAACTCTCCATCCGGCAATGACAAGCCGGAGGCCGTGAGCTGCTCAATCTCTAATGCGCGGTCACCCATGCACTCATCGATTGTTATGTGCCAAGTGTCAGGTGGCGCAAACCGATCGACGTCAGCGAGAAAGCTCGCGATGTCAAAGAGCTTGCTGTTGGTTCCGTGCTGCCGAATAACGACCATGCGTGCCTAACGCTTGAATTAAGTCGAGCTGCGAAGCAGCTTCGACTTGAATGAATTGTTAGGCCAGCCGACAGCAAGGGATGGCCTACGAGTTCTTGAACCAGCCGCGCCAAACCAGATATATCGCAGGCATGACAATCAGCCCAAATGTGATTGGAATTAGAGGGCGAATCTCATCCATGTCCGCATCATTCTTCTTTGCCGCTACGGTAAAGATCAAGTGATACACAGCGTAGAGAACCACAAAGGATGCCACGGAGACTTGTGGCATGACCTTGTGGAAGAGTTCTGGTAGTCGCTCGAACATGGCCTAACGCCTGAATTAAGCTGAGCCGCGAAGCGGCTTCGGCTTGAATGAATTGTTAGGTGGCGCCCCGTCGATGTGGGGCGAAGTGATCCAAGAATTCATTTGTGCCGATGATACGGCCAATTCCGCGTCTGGCCGAGTGGACCGCCGAGTCATAGCTTTTCGGATAGTTGGAGAATAGCGGTTTCCAGGCGGCCGAGACGAACTTCTTGTCGCTCTGGTGGACGTAATGCTCATGGGCGACGTAATTGCGTACCTGCTGCAAGTGACGTACATGCGTGAGCGATTTTAGAGATAGGTATTTCTTGCGATACGGAATCTTCTCGAGAATTGCGATCTTGTCGTTGAATCCAAGCCGATCAACGATTAGCTCGTGAAATGCTCGCCAGCGTTGATCGGTTGTGAAGTAAAAGCAGATCGCAATGCCCATCTCTACATCAAGGATGGAAGTGTCACGGATGATGCGGCCGCGCACATCATCGCGATTTAGCAGCTTTGCGAGTGCGGAAGAGTCCAAGTGCCACCTAACGCCTGAATTAAGCCGAGCCACGAAGTGGCTTCGGCTTGAATGAACTGTTAGGCCCCTAGAGTAGAGGCCCGTATGGCTCAACTAGCCTACCGTACCGCCGCGCAGCCCAAACGCCGATCGGCATGCCCACCAGGTAAGCGGCCACCACGACAATGACGGGACCAACGTCAGTGGGCCAGAGACGATGGATCAGGCCGACGATGAGCGAGAGCGCTAGGCTTGGTACGAGAGAAAGCGTGATTGTCTTGCGGCTCAGCATGCTAGGTGCGCCGCACGTATTGCAGGAATGCTTGTCGGGGAAACTGGATGGAACCAAATCCCAGCTGGTTATCCGCAGTGACTCTTTACAAGAGGGGCAGAGGAAGTCCGACATGGGTCCTAACGCCTGAATTAAGCCGAGCCGCGAAGCGGCTTCTGCTTGAATGAATTGTTAGGCCCTAGTCCGTGACAATGCGAGCGTCACGGACTTTGCCCGCCTGGTCAAAGTTTAGCGTTAGCCACTCGTAATCAATGCTAATGAACCCGCGCTCCGGCCCAAGCCAGTAGGCCAAACCCGAGTCTCTAAACTTATCCGTGGAGGTTGGCGGGCCAAGCAGTGCCTCAATCTCGGGTCTGGACTTGCCTAGGAGGACCTGCGATCTAAGTAGGCCGTCGGCCATCCGAGGACGCGGGTTTCCAGAGGTGGGCGCACTCTTCAGCCATACGGTGCGGTCAAACTCAGTAGGGCCGCGCGTTACATGCCAATAGACACACGCTGCCACAGCGATAGATGCAATTGCAGCCGCCGTGACCGTCAAAGCTTTGAGTGCTCTCATAGGGCCTAACGCCTGAATTAAGCCGAGCCGCGAAGCGGCTTCGGCTTCAATGAACTGTTAGGCCCGCTGCCGGCGCCGCATGACTGCGATCCTAAGAAGGTATGCACTCATTGACAGCAGGCCTGCGACACCAAGCCACACAACCGTAGTCGACGCCCAGAATAGCGCAGGGTGCTGGTCTCGCGTGATCTCAGTGGTGGTGCGGCGGCCAGCGGGAATATGGGCGATACCCTGCTGATAGTCCTCCCAAGCCATGACCCCAAGTGCGACCACAAAACATGCGAATGCAATGGCAAGCAGGAAGATCAGGAAGCGGTTGACTCGCCGGAATGCCAGAAAGAACAGGACAGGCCAGAGGAAGCAGGCGAGACCAATGAGAGCGATGAAACCTGCGTCTATGTCCATGCGGGCCTAACGCTTGAGTTAAGTCGAGTTGCGAAGCAACTTCGGCTTGAATGAATTGTTAGGCCGCACCTGGGCAAGTCCGTTGACGACGAGCACTGTGCAAGGCAACACAAATAGCCAACCTATCCATTCGCGCACCAATAGGCCTGATAGCAGCAGATTGCCATCTACTAGCAGCCGGATATTCATGGCGAGAAAGAATGGAAGGGTGGCGAGCGCGGTATACCAAACAAGGCGAGCAGGGCTTAGCCAAGTGAGTACGAGCGCGATCGGCAGGGCGATGAGTACCCACGTGACAAAGTCAATTGGGAAAAGCGCCCAAGTGAACTGGCTTCCAGTAAAGCCGGCTGCCTTTAAAATTCCTGGAAAGGGCATCCACCTTGTCACGTACTGCATGGCATAAAGTTGTAAGTACGGAAATACCCAACCAAGCACGATTGCGGCGGTGGACGAAAGAAAGATAGAAGCCTTGCGGTCGGGCATGTTCTCCTCCATGCGGCCTAACGCCTGAGTTAAGCCGAGCCCAAGCGCGTAGCGATTGGGCTTCGGCTTGAACGAATTGTTAGGCCCGCAGCGAGGGAGAAAGCGACCCCAGCCACAAGCCCCAAACCTGCGCCCCAGCCAATCTGAAGTGCCCCAGGTGGCTGCTGATTCAACGAAAGCGCCCAAGTGAGGAGCGAGAAGGCAGCCATGCCTATAACGGTAGATCCGGCGCAGACTGCGATGGCGCTGAGAGAGCCACGGAACCGGAGCCAGAGCACGTAAGGAAGACCGAAGCAAAGCATTGCTAAGAACGAAACCGGGACTGCCACAGTGAGAAAAATAGTGCTGTTGCCAATCAAGTAGCCGATGGAGCCGCGGTCGGCCAAGCGGAACATCTCTGGCACTAAGAAGCACAAGGACGGTGCCAGCACCGCGGCAAGCGAGCCTAGCCAGATTGATCGCCGGTGCTGAGGATGTTTCATATGGGCCTAACGCCTGAATTAAGCCGAGCCGCGAAGCGGCTTCGGCTTGAATGAATTGTTAGGCGCGCGCCCCGGTGCCGCCGACGCGCCACGCCAAATTGCTAACACGGAGGCATGTTGGCAGGAGGAAGGCCGTTGAGCCACGGGATGTCATGCCAGGGTACATCCTTGGACCACGCGTCCATCTCTTGCTCAGTGAACCATATGCCATGGGCGTCAGTACCAAAGGGCCGGCCGTTAGTGAGCGCGATTGTCTGCCCGATACCAACAACATCTCCCCGCCACAGCAGGTCGTATGGAACCACTCCGGTAAGGAGAACGCAGTGGTCAGGCAAAGAATTGCTGCCAGCCAACACCAGGGCGTATCGACGAGTGCCATTGGGCTCTTGGCACAAAGCGACTTGGTACTGCTGGTCCTTATCAACGTCCAATCGTTTCCACACGGCAAACTTCCCGAGCGCGCCTAACGCCTGAATTAAGCCGAGTTGCGCAGCAACTTCGGCTTGAATGAACTGTTAGGCACTGGCCGGCACAGGTTGGTGTCCATGCCAGCGCCCCTCTCGAAGCTCCTGGCGAACGTAATCCTTGTAGCTATCAGGTTCAAGAGCGTGGCGCACTCTGTGACGTTCTTGGTTGCAGTACAAGCACGCCGCCACGATATTGCTGGCGTGATTGGAGCCGCCGAGGCTGCGGGCCATCAAGTGCTCCGCAGTGCAACGATGAAGCTTGGCCTGATCTGGGGTTAGCCCGTGTGTCTTTGCGAACTGTTTCCGATGTGTTTGCCACATGGGATGCAAACAGTAGTAGCAGCGCTGACGCTGCTGTTGAAAGGCAAGGGATCTTGTCTTGGGTAGTTGTGATGTCATGGCAAAGGACTCTTAAGGATCTAGAGTCCCGATTGCCGGCAGGGCATCACGGGAGACTCGCCAAGGTAGTAGCGAGCGTGGACTGGCTTTAGCTCAGTCTTACTGTGCCCCTCGTTTCGGGCACCTACCGAGTTTACATCGGGTGCGGCCTATTCCGTCAACCAGTGCCTAACGCTTGAATTAAGTCGAGCCACGAAGTGGCTTCGACTTGAATGAGTTGTTAGGCAGCTGGCCCGCGATCCTTCCAGGAGCTGCCTTTGGCGATGTAAAGAAAGATGCGATAGAGCATGCCTGGCGCCAGAAGCACAATCATCAGTGCCACAAGCAGGAAAGTAACGCTTACCCAGACATCCGACTCTTGCGACAACGCATGAACTAGGTAGCTGAAAGGGCCAGAACCGCAGTCTAAATTGGACGGCTCTGACAAGGCGTACTTGATTCGCACGCAGGATGAGTATGGCTCGAACACGATCCATCTCAGCGCAAACAATGCAGAAATGGCAAGCCAGGCCCAAAAAACAACAATGGCAAGGCGGTGCCACCACCGCTCTCTCAGATACCTCGAAGTTGGAAATATCAAAGCGCTCATTGCTCCCCTGCTGCCTAACGCTTGAGTTAAGTCGAGCTCAAGCGCGAAGCGGTTGGGCTTCGACTTGAACGAATTGTTAGGCCGATGGCCCGAACGCAATTGATTCTGTGGCTGTTGCACTTGGTGTGTGCATTCACTCCTGCCCTGCGCCAACCGCCAAGTCCAGTGCTGTGAGTAGGACGAGGAGCCCGCCGATTGCGACCGCCAGAAAGTTCCAGCCCCGGATTCGCGAGTTTGGAGCGTGGAGAGGAGCTTGCTCAGCGTTGGTGCGATTTGCCAGCACTTGCATAGGCAACAGCGGCACTACCGAGAGCAGCGCAACAACAGCCCAGGGCTCGGAACTGTAGCTGGCTAGCGAGAGAACCACCCACGTTAGGAAGCATGCAAACGCAAGTGCGATTGAATGGCGTCCTGCCGGGTGAGCCATCCGGCGGAAAAGAGGCAGAGCAAAAATCAGGCCGAGCACAGACCGCCATGGGGCCGACAGGCGCCTTTGCTCGCGGTGCTTGAGCAAACGCCAATTCCAGTAGAACCAGTAGATCTGGTAAAGACCGAACGTGCAGATGGACATCACCAAGAACTTCCCGACAGAGACCGGGAAGAACACGGGCACAGCGCTAGTTGGCTTCATCGGGATCGACATTGCTCTGAAACAGGCCTAACGCCTGAATTAAGCCGAGCCGCGAAGCGGCTTCGGCTTGAATGAATTGTTAGGCAACATCATGCCCTCGAACTGACTCCGGCTGGGGCAATGGGGTTGCGCCCATACCAACCAGCTCCAGACCGACGAGCGCTCCTTGGCTGGACCAGACGATGACGTCCATATCTTGCCCGTCAGCGGTGCCTCGAGCGTCTGCCAGAATCTTTCCGGTTGAGGCGGCTCCCTCAGGGCCAAACCACACGGTCGCGCAGCCGCAATCACACGTTGCTGTTACCTGTAAGGAGTGAATCGAGGCAAAGACCTCCTGCGCAACCTCAGTGGTCGGCGCAACTTGAAGTGCGCGCTCGACGATTGCAGCCTCCATTGGGGAGATTAGTCGCGACATGCTTTGTGATGGTGCCTAACGCTTGAGTTAAGTCGAGCTCAAGCGCGAAGCGATTGAGCTTCGACTTGAACGAACTGTTAGGCCAATGGCCTGTAAGTACTAGATTCTGGGTGTCGCACTTGGTGTGTGATCTCAACTCTCGCGTCGAGGTGGGTAATACCGGTCAAAGACAGTGAAACCTGCTGCGAACAATGCCATGCCGCTCAGCACAATGGTCGCTTCTATGAACATGTCGCTGTAACTAATGTAGACAGGGTGCCCGCCACGAAACTTTCGCTCTAGGGTTTGCCCGGAAGCAATGTTCGGAGCTTCGGGGCGATGGGAGGACAGATACGAGGCATATCGTGGGCTCGCCCAAGAGAAAACTAGCAATCCGGCCAGCATTAGTGCAAAGGAAAGTACGCGCATTTTCAGTGAGGCCTAACGCTAATTAGATCCCGTTTCGGGACGATATCACCGTATGGTCGAGAGCCTGCTGACGCCTGTCAATCGGGAATTTTCCCTTGGGCTCAATGCCTTGCGCTTGTCGCAACGCTGCTCCCCACCCAGATGGCAGCAGTGTTATCACGCACATTTGTAGTGATAACAATTTATCCACCGCAGAACGTCGTGATAAGCACGGCGGTTTCCCGCCCTTTCGAAACCACTATTTGCACGACGATCCACGCCGGTTCGCCGTCCGTCGCAAGAAGTTGAATGCAGCCTAGGCTGATATCGCAACCAATCGGCACCCCCGAAGGGCGGGCAAGCCCGCGCCCACGTCAGCGGCCGCCGCACCCCTCCGCCAGTTGCCCATCGATCAGCCTCTGCTCGTCGGTGATGCGCTGGCGCTCACTTTGCAGCGCGCTGTTGTAGCGCCGGTCCAGTGCATACCGGCGGTCACGCAGCCGGCCACACACTTCCGCCTGCGGCAGCCGTGTGCACGCATCACGGATCCAGGTGCCGGCCGGGAAGGCCGCCACCACGGTGGAGGGTTGCGGCGTGGGCACGGGCCGCGTCAGGGGCGGGCGGGGCGGCAGCGTACTGCCAAACTCCACGCGGCCGCGCACGCGACCTCCGCCCATGTCGACGCGCCCGCGCACGCCATCGTGGTGCACGGGGACATCGGGATAGACCGGATAGCCCAGTGTCCACGACGGCACCCAGCGCGGGTTGCCGTCGGGGTTGGACGAGGTGTACCGCTCGCCGTCAGGCGTCACGCACTCGTACACCGGCTCGGGCATCCGCACCACCACCACGCTGGGCGGCACGGGCGTCGATGACAGGGGCGGTGTGGACGGACGTATCGCGGGTGTCGCGCTCGGCGCGGGATCCTTCGGCCGAAGCATCTCGCGGGTGCTCTGCCGCTGGCCGCGAGGGCAGGGCGTATCGCGCAGGCTGACCCGGCCGGCCGCGTCCGTGCAGCGGTACACGGTGATCTCGCCCGCGTGCCCGGGTGTCCCGGTGTGGGTTGCCAGCAGCAACAGGGTCAGCAGCAGGACGGAGCGCATGCCGCCATCTTGCGCCAGCGGTACCGCGCCCGGAAGGCGGTCCGTGCGGGTCGTTCGCAGGGATTCATGCATGCCGTCGGAGCGACGGTGCGGCCTAGCTGCGCAGGACGTCGCCCGTGGCCGCGTCGCGGATTGCCGTCGGGCTGGCCAGGCCGCCGGTCTCGCCTTCGCAGACCGCATCCAGCTGGTCCACCAGAGCGGGGTCCAACGCGTCACGGTGGAAGGCGGGCGGCATGCCGGTCAGGTTGGCGCTGGTGGACACCAGCGGGCCGCCGAAGGCCTCGCAGAGGGCGATCACCGTGGGGTGGTCGCTGACCCGCACCGCCACGCTCGCGTGCGCGCCGCGAATCCAGGCCGGGACGCGGTCGGTGACCGGCACGGTCCAGGTGTTGGGGCCGGGCCACGTGGCCTGCACCACCAGCCGGCGGTCGCCGGCAAGGGCGGCCCAGTCCACCAGCGGGTCCAGCTGCGCGGCGTCCGCGGCAATCAGGATCAACCCCTTGTCCACCGGGCGCTGCTTGATCGCCAGCAGGCGCGTTACCGCCGCCTCATCGAACGGATTGCAGCCTAATCCCCAAACCGCTTCGGTCGGGTAGGCCACCACGCCGCCTCGGCGCAGCGCGTCGACGGTGGCGGCCAGGCTGTCAGTGCGGTTGGTGTCCTGCATGTTGCTGGAGTACTCGGCGGTTGAACCCACGCACCCGGTTGCCGCAACCGCCGGTGAGGCGGCCGCGGCCCGGATGCCGTCAGAACGGCGCGTCGTCGTCGTCCGCCACGGTGGCGGTCTTCTTGACGACCTTCTTCGTGGCCTTCTTCGCGGCGGGGGCGGCCTTCGCCGCCTTCGCCGGCGCCTTGGCTGCGGTCTTCTTGGCCGCCTTCTTCACCGTTTTCTTGGCGGTCTTCTTCGCGGCCTTCTTCGCCGGCTTCGCTGCGGTGTCGGCGGTCTTCTTGGCTGCCTTCTTCGCCGGTTCCTTCTTGGCCGCGACCTTCTTGCCAAAGCGCCCGCGCATCGGCTTGCCGGTCTCGGCCATCAGCTGCGTGACCTCTTCCAGGGTCAGCGAAGCCGGGTCGCGGTCCTTGGGGATCTTGCCGTTGAGCTTGCCGTCGCTCAGGTACGGGCCGAAGCGGCCATTGAGCACCTGGATGTCGCTGCCTTCGAACGCCTTGATGATGCGGTTGCGCGCGATCTCTTCCTTCTGCTCGATCAGGAACACCGCGCGATCCAGCTCGATGGTGTACGGGTCGTCTTCCTTCGGCAGCGAGGCATACGTGGTGCCGCGCTTGGCGAACGGCCCGAAGCGCCCGACGCCCACGCTGACCTCATGCCCGTCGTTCATGCCCAGCTTGCGCGGCAACTTGAACAGCTCCAGCGCATCGTCCAGTGCGATCGTGTGCATGCTCTGGCCGGGACGCAGCGAGGCGAACGTCGGCTTGTCCTCATCCTCGGCCGTGCCGATCTGTGCATAGGGCCCGTAGCGGCCCAGGCGCACGCTGACCGGCTTGCCGCTCTTGGGGTCGGTACCCAGCTCGCGCGCGCCGGTGGCCTCGGTGCGGTCCACCGATTCGGTCTTGTCGTCGACCAGTTCCTTGAACGGGCCCCAGAACTTCACCATCAGCGGCACCCACTCCTCCTCGCCGCGCGACACCGCGTCCAGCTCGTCTTCGAGCTTGGCGGTGAAGTCGTAATCGACGTACTGGGTGAAGTGGCTGCTGAGGAAGTTGCTCACAGCGCGGCCTACGTCGGTCGGCTTGAAACGGCGGCTGTCGAGCTCGACGTACTTGCGGAACAGCAGCGTGGCGATGATCGATGCGTACGTCGACGGCCGGCCGATGCCGTATTCCTCCAGCGCCTTCACCAGCGAGGCTTCCGAATAGCGCGGCGGCGGCTCGGTGAAATGCTGGTCGGCATGGATGCGGTCCAGCGGGATGCGGTCGCCGGTCTTCATCGCGGGCAACTTGCGGCCCTCGTCGTCGTCCTCCGCGGCCTTGGCATCCTTGCCTTCCTCGTACACGGCGAGGAAGCCCGGATCGACCACGGTGGTGCCCGAGACGCGGAAGGAATGCTCACTGCCCGCGGCCAGGTCGACGGAGACGGTGTTGAGCGTGGCCGGCACCATCTGGCAGGCGACGGCGCGCTTCCAGATCAGCTCGTACAGGCGGCGCGCGTCGTCATCCAGGTAGCGGGCCATCTGCGCGGGCGTGCGCAGCGCAGAGGTCGGACGCACCGCCTCGTGCGCTTCCTGCGCGTTCTTCGACTTGGTCTGGTAGGTGTTGGGCTTGTCCGGCACCGCCTGTGTGCCGTAGTCGCGCGCGATCACGTCGCGGATCTCGGCGACCGCTTCGGCCGACAGGTTGACCGAGTCGGTACGCATGTAGCTGATCAGGCCCACGGTGCCTTCGTCACCGAGCGTCACGCCTTCGTACAGCTTCTGCGCCACCTGCATGGTGCGCTTGGTGGTGAAGCCCAGCTTGCGCGAGGCCTCCTGCTGCAGCGTGGAGGTGGTGAACGGCGGCGCCGGGCGGCGCTTGCGCTCCTTGCTGGTCACGTCGGTGACGTGCAACGCACCATCGGCGGCCTTGACGATGCGCTGGCGCGCCGCCTCGGCGGTGTCGCCATCAGTGATGGTGAACTGCTCGAACTTCTTACCGTCCAGCTTGGTGAGTCGGGCAGTGAATGCCTGCTTCGGGTGCAGGCACTCGGCCTCGATCGACCAGTACTCGCGCGCGATGAAGGCTTCGATCTCCTGCTCGCGCTCCACGATCATGCGCAGCGCCGGCGACTGCACGCGTCCGGCCGACAGGCCGCGCTGCACCTTGCGCCACAGCACGGGCGAGAGGTTGAAGCCCACCAGGTAATCCAGCGCGCGGCGCGCCTGCTGCGCGTCCACCAGGTCGCTGGCGATGGCGCGCGGGTGGGTCATCGCTTCCTTGATCGCGCGCGGCGTGATCTCGGTGAACACCACGCGCTCCAGCGACTTGTCCTTGAGCAGGCCGCGCTCGCGCAGGATCTCCGCGATGTGCCAGCTGATCGCCTCGCCCTCGCGGTCCGGGTCGGTCGCCAGGAACAGGTGGTCGGCCTGCTTGGCTGCCTTGGCGATCGCGTCGACGTGCTTCTCGTTCTTCTCGATGACCTCGTAGGTCATCGCGAAATCCTTGTCCGGGTCGACCGCGCCTTCCTTGGGAATCAGGTCGCGGACGTGGCCGTAGGAGGCAAGGACGGTGAAATCCTTGCCGAGGTACTTGTTGATCGTCTTCGCCTTGGCGGGCGACTCGACGATCAGGAGGTTCTTGGCCATGGAACATCTCCGCGGGTCCGGGGGAGCCCGCATGGGGGGTCGCCGCCGGCCTGTCCGTGGCAACCGCTGAAGTAGCGACGCCCGCGGGGTCTGGCCGCGGGCGTGGGGTGTTTCCTTATATATAGTGGAATCACGCGCCGGAGCCGGCTGTCAAGCCATCGCCGCTTTGACGGCGATGGCGGTCACGGACGCCGGAGGCGCCGCACGGGATCACAGCGGCTGTTACGTGATCCCGGCGTGAGGACGGACAACGTCCCCGCCGGCTCAATGCACCGGCTCGGGCTCGTCGGCGAAGATCTGGGTCTCCATCCAGGCGTAGGCGGCCTCGCTGCCGGGCTGGTTGAACAGCACCATCAGCACCACCCACTTGAGGTCGTCCAGGTCCAGCTGGTCCTGGTCCAGGGCCATGGCGCGGTCCAGCACCAGCTCGCGCTGGCCGGCGTCGAGCACGCCGTGTTGCTCCAGGAACAGCAGGAACCCGCGGCACTCCACGTCCAGCTTGTCCAGCTCCGGGCCGTTGAACACGCGCGTGGGGCCGTCGGCGCGTCGCGGCTCGGGTGCCGGGCGCTGCTGCGCCAGGGCATCGAGCCATTCGAACGCCTTGTTGATCTCGGCGGGGCTGAAACCGGCCTGCCCCAGTTCATCGAACAGCGGGCCGCTCTGGAGCGAATCACGGTCGCGGACGAGGTCCGCATCGTCGGTGAAGTAGTGCTCGAACAGGTACAGCAGGACGTCCAGGATGCTCTCTTTCATTTCCCCTCGGCCTGCGCCGGGAGCGGCGCGGTGGGCAGGAGTTGCGGACTGGCCACCGGACGGATCCCTGCGGAAAAGCACGGTGGTCAGCGGTTGCGGTAGTACCGGCCGTGTTTAGACGACACCCGGCCCTCAAGCTCCATGAGCAGCAGCATGGAGGACAGTTGGGCGGCCGTCAATCGGGTTCGCTCGACCAGCTGATCCATACCGGTTGGGTCATGCCCGAGCGCCTGCCACAAGTTCTGGTAGTCGGGGTCGTCAGCGGGGCCTCCGTGATGAACAGGGGTTGAGTCCCGTTCACGAGGCTGCCGGCGGGATGTGACCGTTCCGTGGCCGACTGAGGTGGGGGCGGCGAGGCGGGCGCGCAAGTCGTCGGCCAGTTCCGCGGCCAGCGGGGCCAGGGCGGCGATCACCTCACTGGCGCTTTCCACCAGTCCGGCGCCCTCGCGGATCAGGCGGTGGCAGCCGCGGGCTAGCGGGTTGTGGATCGAACCGGGCACGGCGAACACCTCGCGGCCGGCCTCGGTGGCCTGGCGGGCGGTGATCAATGCCCCGGAGCGCTCGGCAGCCTCCACCACCAGCGTGCCCAGGGTCAGCCCCGCGAGGATCCGGTTGCGGCTCGGGAAGTGCTGGCGCTGCGGGCCGGTGCCGGGCGGGTGTTCGCTGATGACGGCGCCGTGCTCTGAAATGCGTGCGTGCAGGCCGGCATGGCTGCGCGGGTACGGCACGTCGGGGCCGGTGCCGATCACCGCCAGGGTCAGGCCGCCTGCGGCCAGCGCGGCCTCGTGGGCGGCGGCGTCGATCCCGGCGGCCAGCCCGCTGGCCACGGCCAGTCCGGACGCGGCGAGGGCGTGGGCGAAATCGGCGGCGTTGTCGCGCCCTCCCGGGGTGGGCGAGCGGCTCCCGACCACCGCCACCGCCGGGTGCCAGAGCAGGGCCGGGTTCCCCGACACGAACAGCGCCAGCGGCGGACTGGGCGCGCGGCGCAACAGCGCGGGGTAGTCGGGGTCGTGCCAGCCCAGCAGGTGGTGCTCGGGCGCCTGCAGCCAGTCCCGGCTGCGGACCAGCTCGCGTGGCGCCGGTCCCTGCAGCGCGGCCTGCTGGGCTTCGCTCAAGCCGGCCTCGCGCCAGGCACGGGCGCCTGCGCCGAGTGCGGCGGCAGGACTCCCCAGGGCGGCCAGCAGCTGGCGGCGGGGTCCGGAAGGCCCCCCTGCGGCCAGCAGGCGCAGCAAGGCATCGATATCGTCGGAGTGCATCGCCACAGTCTGGGGCAGAAACGACGACGGCGCCCTAGGGCGCCGTCGCAACATCGTGTAGGACGATTCCGAAGAATCAGTAAGCCGCGTCCGGATGCTTGAGCTCGTAGCCCAGGCGGGTCGGCTTGGTCGCGTCCATCACCAGCGCGTAGCTGACCTTGTCGAACGTGCGGAACACCATCAGGTGGCTGGCGAACTCGTCGGGCAGCTGGATGCCGTCCCTGGAGCGCAGCACCTTGTTCTCGTGCTCGGCGCCGCGGGTGACCACGTCGGCAACGTTGCTGCCCGGGCGCCACGCCGAGAACACGGTGCCGTTGTCCACGCCGTCGCGGGCGCCGACCGACAACGCGACCACGTCACGCGGACCACCGGTGGTGAGCATGTCGGCCACGGCCAGTACCTTGGCCTTGCCGTACTCGATCTCCTGCGCCGGCGGGTGCGGGATGAACTGCAGGTCGTACGGCTGTGCCTCGATCGGGAGCAGGCGGTCGCCGACGCGCACCTCGCGGCCGCCCTGGTCGAGCAGCAGGGTGGATACTTCGGCGCGGCCTTCGACGGGGCGGGTGATGGTGCCGGTGTTCTGGCGCATCAGCTCGTGGCCGAGGAACTCGCCGCCACCGTGCGGGATCTGGTAGCCCCACAGGCGCTCGACGCCGATGTTGGCGCGGCCCCGGAAATCCAGGTCGGCGGCGCGACGGCCTTCGGTGCCGCAGCAGCGGGTCGGGTCGATGCTGGCGTAGGTCTGGGTGGCGCGCACCACCAGGTAGCGCTGGCCCGGCTGGGCGTCGGCCAAACCGTGGACGTAGGCGACCTGGCCTTCGGCGGTGCGCAAGCGGTCATCCTCGAGGCCAGCCACGTACGGCAGCTGCTCGAACTCGTCGACCACGCGCAGGTCCTTGAGGAACTTCTCCACGTCGGCCAGCGGGATCGCGTTGATCGGCGCCTCGTCGCGCGGGCCTTCCTGCACCGCGACGCGGTTGAGGTAGGCCAGCGAGATCACGTCACCCGGGTAGATCAGGTGCGGATTCTTGATCTGCGGGTTGGCCTGCCAGATCTCCGGCCACAGCCACGGACGCTTCAGGAACTTGCCGGCGATGTCCCACAGGGTATCGCCACGCTTCACGATGTACGTGTCGGGATGGCCCCCCGCCATCTCGGCAGCGACACCATAGGTGGCAATCGTCAGCAACGCGGCGGTCATCACCGCACGGATCGGTTTAAACATGGCAGCCATCTACCTGATTCCCCTTGCAGGTTTTCCCCGGGCGGCAGCGCCGATGAGGCACCGGCACTATAGCCCAGAAGGTGCACGCGGTTGCAAGCATGGTCGGCTCACAACGGCGCTACAATGCCCGTGTAAAGCTTGCGTCTGTGACAAGCGCCCCCATTTTTCCGCCATGGCCCAGCTCCCCATCCTCGAGTTCCCCGATCCGCGCCTGCGCACCAAGGCGGTGCCGGTCGATCCTGCCCAGGTCACCGGGGCGGAGTTCCAGCGGCTGCTCGACGACATGTTCGAGACCATGTACGAAGCGCCGGGCATCGGCCTGGCTGCCAGCCAGGTGGACGTCCACCAGCGCTTCATGGTCATAGACGTATCCGATGAGAAGGACCGGCCGCTGGTCTTCATCAACCCGGAGATCACCGCCGCCGACGGCCACCAGGTCTACCAGGAAGGCTGCCTGTCGGTGCCGGGCATCTTCGCCGATGTCACCCGCGCCAACCAGATCACGGTCAAGGCCATCGGCCGCGACGGCCAGCCGTTCGAGCTGGATGCCGACGGCCTGCTGGCGGTGTGCATCCAGCACGAAATGGACCACCTGGAAGGCAAGCTGTTCGTCGACTACCTCTCGCCGCTCAAGCGCGAGATGGTGCGCAAGAAGCTGGCCAAGGCGCAGCGCCACAAGGCCGCCTGACAGCCCGGGTGGGCGCGTCCGCACCGTCGGCCGCCCGTCGTTCCCGCCTAGCGCAGACTTTCGCACTGCGACCGCCACAGGACCTGGCCGCCCCATGAGAATCGTCTTTGCCGGCACTCCCGACTTCGCCGTGCCCTGCCTGCACGCCGCAGCGCAGCGCGGCGAGGTGGTGGCCGTGTACACCCAGCCCGACCGCCCCGCCGGCCGCGGCCGTGAATTGACCCCGTCGCCGGTGAAGCGCGAAGCGCTGCTGCGTGGCATTCCCGTGCTGCAGCCGGAGAACTTCCGCAGCGCCGAATCCAGGGCCGCGCTGCGCGCGCTCGAGCCCGACCTGATGGTGGTGGTCGCCTACGGGCTGATCCTGCCGCAGTCGGTACTCGACATCCCCACCTACGGCTGCTGGAACGTGCACGCCTCGCTGCTCCCGCGCTGGCGAGGCGCGGCGCCGATCCAGCGCGCGATCGAGGCCGGCGACGCCGAGACCGGCGTGTGCCTGATGCAGATGGAAAAGGGCCTGGACACCGGTCCGGTACTGCTGTCGCAGTCGTTGCCGATCGGCGCCACCGACACCGGCGGCCAGCTGCACGACCGACTCGCCGAACTGGGCGCGCAGGTGCTGGCCGATGGCCTCGGCCTGTTGCGCGCCGGCATCCGCCCGGTGGCAAAGCCGCAGCCGGCCGAAGGCGTCACCTACGCGCACAAGCTGGACAAGGCCGAAGCCAAACTCGACTGGACGCGCCCGGCCGCCGAGCTGGCCAACCGGGTGCGGGCCTTCAACCCCTGGCCGATGGCCGAGGCGGTGGTGGCCGGCGAACGCCTGCGCCTGCACGGGGCGGCGGCGCTGGACGAGGCGCCTGCCGCTGCACCGGGCACGCTGCTGCGGGCCGGCCGCGATGGCCTGGACGTGGCCTGCGGCGAAGGCGTGCTGCGCATCCGCGTGCTGCAGCGTGACGGCGGCAAGGCCATCACCGCGGCCGACTACCTCAATGGCCGTCCCGACCTGAGGAGTGCATGAGCGGCGGCGCCGCGCCACGCGCCCTGGCAGCCCGCATCCTCGATGCGGTGCTGCACCAGGGCCGTTCGCTGAAGGCGGAACTGGGCGCGCACCTGCCCACGCTGCCCGATCCGCGCGACCGGGCGCTGGTCGAAAGCATCTGTTTCGCTGTACTGCGCCAGCCCGCCCGCTACCAGGCCGCACTGGATGCCTGGATCCCGCGCCCGTTGGGCAAGCGTGACCAGCCGTTGCGCGCGTTGCTGTTCGTCGGCTTCGCCCAGCTCGACCCGCTGGGCCTGTCCGCCCACGCGGCGGTGGCTGAAACCGTGGAAGCGGCCCGGCTGATCGGCCGACGCCACCAGGCCGGCATGGTCAACGCTCTGTTGCGCCGTGCGCAGCGGGAAGGCGTCCCCGTGGCCGAGATGCAGGCGCACTGGCCGCGCTGGCTGCGCGAGCGCATCGCCGCCGACTGGCCGGAGGACGCCGAGGCGATCTTCCACGCCGGCGCGATCACGCCCCCGATGTGGTTGCGGGTCAACCGCCGGGTGCAGTCGCGCGATGCGTACCTCCCGCGCTTGGAGGCGGCTGGCATCGCTCATGCCATCGACCCGACCCTGTCCGATGCCGTGCGGCTTGATGTGCCGGTCGCGGTGTCGGTGCTGCCGGGTTTTGCCGACGGCGCGGTGTCGATACAGGATGCCTCCGCGCAACGCGTGGCCGATGCGCTGGAACTGCGGCCCGGCGCGCGCGTGGTCGACGCCTGCGCCGCGCCCGGCGGCAAGGCCGCGCACCTGCTCGAACGGGAGCCGGGCCTGCGCCTGACCGCACTCGACATCGACAACACCCGCCTGCAGCGCGTGCACGACAGCCTGCGCCGGGTCGGGCTGGCCGACCGCGCACGCCTGGTTGCGGCCGATGCCACCCAGCTTGCCGCCTGGTGGGACGGCGAACCGCAGGACGCCGTGCTGCTGGACGCGCCCTGTTCGGCCACCGGTATCGTGCGCCGCCAGCCGGACGTGCTGCTGCACCGGCGCGCGTCCGATCTGGTCACCCTGACCGCGGTGCAGGCGCAACTGCTGGACACGCTGTGGACCACCGTCGCCCCCGGCGGCGTGCTGCTGTACGCCACGTGCTCGATCCTGCGAGCGGAAAACGCCGATCAGGTCGCCGCATTCCTGGCGCGCACGCCCGATGCGATGCTGGAGCCGCTCGACGAGCGCTTCGGCCGGGCCGTGCAGGTCGATGGCCGTTACGCCGGCCATCAGCGGCTGCCAGGCGAAGCCGGTGGCGACGGCTTCTTCTACGCCAGGTTGCGGAAGGCCGGTTAGCCCGCGCGCGGAGCCTCGCGATTCCCTGGCAATTGTGTGACGGCAGGCCCGCGGACCGGCGTCCCACCACGGCGCTAGCGTCCGTCGCGGTGCGACAGGTGCATGTCGGCCAGTATCATCCGCCGATGCGCACGCCCCTTGCTCTGAATTCCGCCGACTCCCGCGACGCCTGGCTGTTCTGGCTGGTCGCCACGGTGGTGCTGTTCGCCGGCCTCGGCCTGCGCGATCCGTGGCCCGCCGACGAACCGCGCTTCGCGCTGGTCGCCAAGCAGATGGTGGAAAGCGGCCAGTGGCTGTTCCCGATGCGCGGTGACGAGCTGTATCCGGATAAGCCGCCGTTGTTCATGTGGCTGCAGGCGGCCGCCTATGCGCTGACCGGGCAGCTGCGCATCGCGTTCCTGCTGCCGTCGCTGCTCGCGGCGCTGGGCACGTTGTGGCTGGTGCGCGACCTCGGGCGCCGGTTGTGGTCGGCGCAGGCCGGCACGTATGCGGCATGGGCGCTGCTGTTCGCGCTGCAGTTCACCTGGCAGGCCAAGCGCGCGCAGATCGACCCGACCGTCACCTTCTTCATCACGCTGTCGGTGTACTCGCTGCTGCGCCACCTGCTGCGCGGACCCGACTGGCGCTTCTGGATGCTTGGCTGGTTCGCCGCCGGCCTGGGCGTGATCAGCAAGGGCGTGGGCGTGGTCGCATTGCTGGTGCTGCTGCCGGCGGCATGGGCGCAATGGCGTGGCTGGACCGGCGTGGCCTCGATGCGCGGCGCGAAGTTCTGGCTGGGCCCCATGGCATTGCTGCTGCCGCTGGCGCTGTGGCTGGTGCCGATGCTGCTGGCGGTCAACGCCAGCGACGATCCCGCATTGCGCGCCTACGCCGACAACATCCTGCTCAAGCAGACGGCCAAGCGCTACGCCGATCCTTGGCACCACCACCAGCCGTTCTGGTACTTCATCCAGATCGCCCTGACCCAATGGTTGCCGGCCGTCGCTGCGTTGCCATGGATGCTGCGGCCGTGGCGCGACGCGCTGCGCGCGCGTGATGCCCGCATCCTGCTGCCGCTGGCCTGGGTGGCGCTGGTGCTGCTGTTCTTCAGCCTCAGCAGCGGCAAGCGCGAGGTTTACATCATGCCGGCGCTGCCCATGTTGTGCCTGGCGATGGGCCCGTACCTGCCAGAGATCCTGGCGAAGGCGTGGCCACGTCGGATCGCCTTCGGCATCGCGCTGGGGCTGTCTGTGTTGTTGGCGATCGCCGGCGCACTGGTGGTGCTGGGCGAGCCCAGCTTCGAGCGGACGCTGGAAGATGCGCGCGGCGTGGCGCACGGCGCCGATCCGCTGGGCGCGATGTTGCTGGCCATCGGCGCGTTCGGGCTGGCGGCGGTGGCGTGGCTGCGCGCAGGTCGCGGCGTCGCCGCGTTGGCGTGGGTGCTGTCGGGGCTTTGGGTGGGCGTCAGCCTGATCGGCTACCCGCTGCTCAACGATGCCAGCTCCGCGCGTGGCCTGATGCAACGCGCGGGTGCGCGCATCGGCCCGGAGGCCGAGTTGGGGCTGGTGGCGTGGAAGGAACAGAACCTGCTGATGGCCGACCGGCCGGCGCGGACCTTCGGTTTCCTGCGTCCGGCCGACGAGCAGTTGCGCGAGGCCCAGGCATGGCAGGCGCAGGCGCCCGCCACGCGCTGGCTGCTGGTGGAGCGCGCCGCGCTCAGTGCGTGCGTGGACTGGTCGCAGGCGGAGAACCTCGGGGTTTCCAACCGGCGTGAGTGGTGGCTGGTGCCGGCCCGCGCGGCGTGCCAGCACCCATGAGCGTGCCGCGCGGCGTAGCGTCGTCTGGGGCCTCGCATGTCGTTGGGCGCCGGCGTGCGCCTTCAGTAAGGAGCGTGACGGCGACCTGACGCCGCGCGGTGGATCGCCCGGGCGCCGGGCGCATCAGCCCGGGACGGCGGCACGACCGTGTGCGGCGATCGCGTCCGCCATGTCCTGCCATGCGGCGATGACGGCCTCGGCGGGAATGTCGCGGGCTTGGCTCTGCTCGCCGTTCTCGCCGCCGAGGCAGCGCACAGGGCCCGGACCGAGCGGTCGCCACATCGCCGGCGACGCATTGCCGAACAGCACCACCAGCGGGCAACCCAACGCCGCCGCCGCGTGGGCCGGACCCGTGTCCACCGAGACCATGCTGTGCGCGACTTCCAGCAGCGCCAGCAGGCGCGGGATGGGCAGGTCGCCGGCCAGGTTGTGCAGGCGCGGGTCGCCGCCGGCGGACGCGCGGATCTCCTCGAGCACTTCGCGTTCGCCTTCGGAGCCGCACAGCACCACCTGCGCGTCGGGCAGGCGGGCCCACACCGCGCGCGCGACGGCTGCCCAGCGCTCGGGCGGCCAGTGCTTGGGGTGCTGGCGGGTGGCGACCGTGCCACGTTTGTGGGTGCGCTTGTTGCCAGGCTGAAACAGCACCAGCGGCCCCTGTAACCCGTGGGCGGCACGCCACGGGTCAAGGGCGCGGCGGTCGTCCTCGCCCACCACCAGTGCGGGCAGGCGGAAGGGCGCGGGATCCACGTCCTGCGCGGGGTAGGGGTGCGCCGGATTGCGCGCGCCCATGCGCAGCCAGCGGTCCGGCCACAGTTGTTGCTGGCCGTCCACGACGGCGTCACCGGGCAGGCGCCCGACGATGTCCTCATCGGCAATGCCGGCGCGCCGCAACAGTGCGGCCATCTCCGCGTCCGCGTCGCACAGGTATACCGGGCCGCGTCCGCGCGCGCGCAGCCAGCGCACCAGCGCCCACTGGCTGGGGCAGAGCAGGTACGGGGTGTTGCGGCTGGTGACCAGCTGCAGGTGGCCGACCGCCGGTTCGTGCTGCAACAGCGGTGGCGTCCAGCCGCCGCTGCTGACCACGTCGACCGGTTGCCCGTAGCGGGCGGCCAACAGCCGGATCAGCGGCGTGATCAGCACCATGTCCCCAAAGGCACCACAGCGGACGATGAGGGGGCGTGCGCTCATGCGCGGGCTCCAGAAGAATCGGGCACGGGGCTGCTGGCACCGAGGCCGGCGAGCGCGGCCAAGGCGTCGACGGCGGCCGGCAGGCCGTTGGACAGGCCCAGGGCGGCGGCTTGCGCGCGCAGTCGTGCGCGCGAGCCGTCATCGGAATGCAGGCGCAGCAGGGCGTCGGTGAGAACGTCTGGCGTCGAGCCCGGCGAGGTGAGCACGGCACCGGCGCGCGCGAGCCATTCGACGCGCGCGGCCTGCTCGGCCTGCAGCGGTAGGGCCAGCGTGGGCGTGCCCAGCGCGAGCGCCTGCACCAGCAGGCTGCCGCCGCCCAGCAGGGCCACGTCGGCGTGGGAGAGCAGCGCCATGAGCTCGGCGTTTGGCAGCTCACCGGCATCGACCGCGGGCGCCGCGGTGGGCGCGGCTACGGCCACGGCAGCCAAGCCTTCGCGGGCCACCCGGGTGGCCACGGCGCCAAAGCGCTGCGAGGCGCTTTCGCCGGCCAGCACATGGCGGCCCCCGCCGGGACACAGCACTGCGTAGGGGCCGCTGATCCCCAGACGGTGCAGCAGCGGTGCCGCATCGCCCGGCGGCGCGAACAGGGTGGCGAACCGGCGCACGACCACGGAGGGATGGCGCCAACGCGCCAGCTTCTCGCGCCAGCCGCCGGCGGCCAGCAGGTCGGCCCCGACCAGCCAGTGCTCGTGCAGGTGCGCCATGCGCCGCCAGCGGAAGCCGCGGTCGCGCGCGCTGGGTCGCGAACTCAGCAGCACCACGCGCGCGCCCACGCGTCGCGCCGCGCGCAGGGCGGCCACGCGCGTATTGCCGTCGAACACCACCACGGCGGGGCGCACGGCTTCGATCGCGGCGACCACTTCGGGCACCGCGCGCGTGGGCGAGGCGCTGAGCGTCGTGGTCGGCCACGGCAGCGGGGACGTGCCTTCGGCGAGCAGGAAATGCGCCTGGACAGTGGGCCAGCGCGCGTGCAGCGCATCGGCCAGCAAGCGACAGCGCTGCACTTCGCCACTGCCCTGGCTGCCGGATACCGGGACGAACAGCAGGCGGCTCATGCGGGCGTTCCTTGCGGCAACGGGAAGGGGCGGAGGCGCAGGTCGCGATGCGGCGCACGCCGTTGTGCGCGGCGCGTCGCTATCATCGCCCGACCTGAAGCAGCGAAGCGGCCATGCAACCTGTTCCCGTCACGTTCTACCTGGATGTCGACGACAAGGATATCGCGTCGTGGCGCGCACTGCGCCCGGATGCGGAACCGCAACGGCTGGTGCTGGGCGAGGACTACTGGATCACGCAGACGTATGCACGGCTGCGCGACGCTGGCGATGCCGTGCAGCTGGACAACCACGTGCCCGAGTCGGGCATCGTGCTGTTCTACGCCGGCGACAAGCGTGCGGTGTGGCGCGCGGCGCAGCGTGGCAGCCGCGCCCTGCTGGTAGGGGTGCGCAGTGACCGCCACCCCGTCGGGTTCGCCGATCTTGAGGTGGTGCAGAACGCGGCATCCGCCGATGGCGTGCGCGCCTTCCACGTCCCGCACTGGCCGCAACCGGGGCTGCGTGCGCGCGACCCCGCGCGCGGCAACACCCTGCGCACGGTGCTGTTTCCCGGCACGCCGCAGAACCTGCATCCCGGCTTCCGCTCGGCGCAGTGGGACGCGTTCGTGCAGGCGCGCGGGCTGGAGTTCCGCTGCCATTACGCGCGCGCGGGCGGCAGGCCGCCGGCATGGCATGACTACCACGACGTGGACCTGATGCTGGCCGTGCGTCCAAGCGGTGCAACCCTGGTGCGCAACAAGCCGGCGTGGAAGCTGTTCAACGCGTGGCTGGCCGGGGTGCCGGCCATCCTCGGACCCGAAGCCGGTTACCGCGAGCTGCGCACCGGCCCCCTGGATTACATCGAGGCCACCGGCGTGGAGGACACCATGGCGGGCATCGACCGCCTGTTGGCCGATCCCGCGCTGTACCGGACGATGGTGGAGAACGGCCGCGCGCGCGGTGCGGCCTTCACCGACGACGCCACGCTGGCGGCATGGCGCCAGCTAAGGGACGAGGTGCTGGTTCCGGCGTGGGCGCGTCAGCAGCAACGCCCCGTCCCTCTGTGGCACCGACGGATGCGCGACATCGCTTCACGCGTAGCGCGCGCCTGGGGCGAGAAGCGCTGACGTTGCTTACCGCAAAGGCGCCGCGGCGATCACCAACGCAGCGGTCGCCGCGCCAGTGTTGCCGTCAGCGCCTCGTGCAACGCGCGGGCTTCGGCCTCTGGCAGGAAGCGGATCCGCAACGGCGGCGCCATCGGTGTTGCGCCCGCGGTGTCGAGCCACAGCGTGGCCGTGCCGCAGCGGCGATCCAGCGGCGAAAGGCGGAGCGACACCGCCTGAAGTTTGTCGACCTCGGCGAAACGCCACCAGCGGCTCCACCAGCCGCCGCGCACGGCGACGAGTTGGTCGTTGACGGCATAGGCGGCGCGGTGCGCATGCTGGCGCGCAGCAATGGCGCTCCAGGCGAGCCATGGCAACGCCAGCAGGCCCACTGCGCCGAAGCGCCAGCCCACCACGGCGCCGAACAGCACCAGCCAAGGCACGCTCGGCAGCCACAGCCGCCACCAACTTCGCGCGGGGATCGGCTGCCAGGCCTGGCCGGCCCAGTCCGCGTTCGGCAGCAGGTGCGCGACGAGCCGATCGCAGGTTTCGGGGGTGGCGATGGGCGCCACTTCGCGCAGTGCGCGTTGCTGTTGCTGGTCCTCGGCGACGGCGGTGTCCACGTGCAGGCTCCGCCGGCGTAGCAGCCGGTGCATCACGCCCTCGTGCAGGGTCCAGGCCTGGATGCGCCGACGCGAGGCGCTGGTACGCCAGCGCGCCAGCAGTCCACGTTCCACGGTCAAACGCCGGCCTGACTCGCGCAGGGTGAACCCGTAGTACTGCAGCAGCGACAGCAGCACCGACAGCAGGCGCAACAAGCCCACCGCCAACGCCGCGAGGCTGGCCGCGGCCAGCGCGTATTCGGCGATGCCGAAGTCGTGGCTGCCGGCGTAGCCAAACACCACTTCGCCCCAGCGCTCGAACAGATTGGGCAACAGCCGCGGACTGAACTGCGACAGGCCCGCGACGCCGGCGCCGACCACGATCAGGCCGCGATTGGAGACCAGGCCGTGGCGCAGCACCTCACCCAGCGGCAGCTGCAGCAGGGTGGTGGCTTCGGGTGCTGCCGCCGCGACCGCACCGTCGGCGTCGTCGCCCACGTGGGGCACCTGTCCGCGATGTCGGACCAGTTGCTCCAGTGCCAGCGCATCGGCCAGCGTGAGCACGCGCATTTCCGCCTCGGGCTTCTTGCCGCCGGCCGACTCCAGGCGCACTTCGGCCACGCCAAACACGCGGTGCAGCAGCGATTGCTGCAGGGCCACATTGTGGATGCGCGCGAAGGGGATGACCCGCACGCTGCGCTCCAGCAGGCCCTTGCGCACCAGCAGTGCGTCGCCGGCTACGCCGTAGCGAAAGGTGAAGTACTGCCACACCGAACTGAGCGCCAGTACGCCCACGCCGATCAGCGGCCACAGCTCGTTGCGGTCGCCGCGTCCGAACACCAGCAGCGCCACCAGCGGCACCACGAACTGCCGCAGCTGGGCCAGCAGCACGAACAGCCACGACATCGGGTGCAGGCGGCGTTCGGCCATCACTGCCTGCGCTACCGCGCCGGTGGCGAGGGGCTCAGGCGTCGTCGTCATGGTCGATCTGCCGGCCGAGGGCATCGCGCAGTCGCTCGGCGTCGCCGGCATCGAGATTGGGGATCTTGACCGCACTGTGCTGCGTGCCGGCGGTGTGCACCACCAGCGTGGCGAGGTCGCGGCCGCGCTGCAGCGGACCACGGGTCACGTCCAGGTGCTGCACCCGGGTGGCCGGCACCCGCGTCTCGCGGTGCCACAGGCGGCCGCTGCGCAGGGCAAGGCCCAGGTCATCGTGGCGCCAGTGGGTGTGGCGGTAGCGGCGCACGCCGATCCAGGCGCCCAGGCCTGCCGCCGCCGCCAGCAGCAGGCCGATCGCACCCAGCCGCAGCGGCCACGCAGGTGGCAAGGACAGGGCATCGGCCAGCATACGGCCGATGACGAACGCGACGCCCGCACCGGGCAACGCGAACTGCAGAGCGCCCGTCAGCGCCATCAAGCCGCGGGCGCGCACGGGCAGCGGTTGCCAACCCTGGTCGGCGGCCTCCGGTGAAGCGTGGGAATCAAGCGTGGAATGCATGCGTCAGCCTTCTGTGGCACTCAGTAGCAATCGGGCGAATACGGGTTGGCGTCATCGGGCTGCAGGGAGAAGCGCTTGTAGGTCCATTGGTACTGCGTGGGATCCCGGCGGGCAATGCGCTCGATCCCCGCGTTGAGCGCGGCCACCGCCACCTGCGGGTCCGTGCTCGCCACATCGGTAGCCGCCGGCTCGATGTGCAGTTCGAAGGCCGGTTCGTTGCCGTCGTCCGCCACGCGCTCGCAGTAGGCATACAGCACCGTCGCCCCGGTGCGCGCCGCCAGCCGCGTCAGCAGGCTCATGGTCAGCGCCGGGCGGCCGAAGAACGGTGCGAACTCGCCGTCGCCGCGCTTGGGCTGCTGGTCGGGCAGGATCCCGACCACGCCGCCGTCCTTGAGCAGCTTCAGCAACTGGCGTACCGCGGCCGGACCCTCGGCGCGGACCTGCGTGACCCGCTCGGCATCGTTGCCCGGCGCCGCGCGCACGAGGTTGAGGAACGCCTCGCCCACCTTCGAGTCCGGCGGCGCGTACAGCACCGCCAGCGGCGTCTTCGCCGCCAGCCACTGGTTGAGCAGCTCCCAGTTGCCGTAGTGCGGCGCGGCCACGATCACCCCGCGCCCGCTGGCCAGCGCCGCGTCGAACAGTTCCACGCCGTGCTCGGCACGCAGCAGCCGCAGGTTCTTCGCATGCGGCCGCGTCCACAGGCGCAGCGTCTCCAGCACCTGGCGCGCGGTGGTGCGCAGGATGGCGTCGTGCAATGCCTCGCGCTGCGACGCCGACAGCTCCGGGTGGATGATCTCCATATTGCGTCGGGTGACCCGGCTCTCGCGCCGGTCGCGGCGCACCACCGCCCGTGCCATTGCATCGCCCAGTCGCGCCAGCCACGACCAGGGCAGGCGTGCGACGGCGGCGGCAAGCAGGTACAGCAGGCGGGCGGCGAATTCAGTCATGGGCCGAAGTGTAGCCGTTGGGTTCTGCTAGCTTTACCGCCGCGCGTCCCCCATGGAGCCCTGCCGATGCTCGCCCTCATCCAGCGCGTCACCCAGGCCAGCGTCAGCGTGGACGGTGACGTCATCGGTCGGATCGGCCCCGGCCTGTTGGCGCTGGTGGGCGTCGAGCCCGGTGACGGCGACGCGCAGGTGGTGCGCATGGCCGAACGCCTGCTCGGCTACCGGGTGTTCGCCGATGCCGAGGGCAGGATGAACCTCGGCCTGGCTGATACCGGCGGGGGATTGCTCCTCGTCAGCCAGTTCACCCTAGCCGCCGACACCCGCAGCGGCATGCGCCCTGGCTTCAGCACCGCGGCAGCGCCGTCGCTGGCTGAACCGGTGTTCAACCAGTTGCTGGCAACGTGCCGGCAAAAACACGGGCCGGGGGTGGAAACCGGGCAGTTTGGCGCCCATATGGTCATTAGCCTGGTCAACGACGGCCCGGTGACCTTCCTGCTGCGGGCCTGAACCACCCCTTGCGGGCGCGACTGCCGGTTTTTCCAATGGATGCCGTCTGCGCTGGTATAATGCTTGGTTCACCTTCCAACCACCGTGGTGGCGCAGCCCATGGCAAACGAACGTCAGGCCCCCCAGTCCGAACTCAAGCAACTGATCAGTAAGGGCCTGGAGCAGGGCTACCTGACCTATGCCGAGGTCAATGACCACCTGCCCGATGACGTCGTCGATCCGGAACAGATCGAAGACATCATCGGCATGATCAATGGCCTGGGCATCCAGGTGCATGAAGTCGCCCCCGACGCCGAGACCCTGCTGCTCGCCGGCGAGAGTGCCAGCGGCCGCGAAGTCGACGAGACCGCCGCCGAAGAGGCCGCCGCGGCACTGAGCGGCCTGGACGCCGAGGGTGGCCGCACCACCGACCCGGTGCGCATGTACATGCGCGAGATGGGCACGGTCGAGCTGCTGACCCGCGAAGGCGAAATCGCCATCGCCAAGCGCATCGAGGAAGGCCTGGGCCAGATGCAGGCCGCGTTGGCTTCGTTCCCGGGCACCATCGCCTCGATCCTCGAGGACTACGAGCAGCACAAGGCCGGCAAGAAGCGCCTCGCCGAGATCATCGTCGGCTTCAACGACCTGATCGACGAGCCCGCCCCCGAGCCCGTGCTCGAAGAGGTGGCGGTCGCCGACGCCGATGCCGAGGATGAGGACGAGGAGGCGGCCGACGCCACCGAGACCGACGACACCCCGACCGGTCCGGACCCGGTGGAGGTCGCCAACCGCATGCAGGTGCTGGCCGACGCGTACGCCAAGTTCGAGAAGGCCCACGCCAAGCACGGCGCCGCGCACAAGACCGCGCTGAAGCTGCGTGAGGAAATGGCGGAAGTGTTCGTCACCTTCAAGCTGCCGCTGCCGCTGACCGACGTGCTGGTCAAGAACCTGCGGGACGTCCAGGCCAAGGTGAAGGAGCATGAGCGCCGCATCCTCGACATGGCCACCCGCATCGCCAAGATGCCGCGCAAGGATTTCATCCGCGCGTGGGATGGCAACCAGACCAACCTGGAGTGGACCGACGAGCTGATCAAGCGCAAGCAGAAGTGGTCGTCGGGCCTGCGTGACGTCAAGGACCAGATCGTGGCCGAACAGCAGGCCACCCTGGACCTGGAGACCGGCATCCTGGTGACCCTGGCCGACCTCAAGGAAATCAGCCGCGCGATGGCCTATGGCGAAGCCAAGGCGCGCAAGGCCAAGAAGGAGATGGTGGAGGCCAACCTGCGCCTGGTGATCTCCATCGCCAAGAAGTACACCAACCGCGGCCTGCAGTTCCTCGACCTGATCCAGGAAGGCAACATTGGCCTGATGAAGGCGGTGGACAAGTTCGAATACCGTCGCGGCTACAAGTTCTCGACCTATGCGACTTGGTGGATCCGCCAGGCGATCACCCGCTCGATCGCCGACCAGGCGCGCACCATCCGCATCCCGGTGCACATGATCGAGACGATCAACAAGCTCAACCGCATTTCCCGCCAGATGCTCCAGCAGTTCGGCCGCGAGGCCACGCCGGAGGAGCTGGCCAAGGAAATGGACATGCCCGAGGACAAGATCCGCAAGGTCATGAAGATCGCCAAGGAGCCGATCTCCATGGAGACCCCGATCGGCGACGACGAGGACTCGCACCTGGGCGACTTCATCGAGGACACCAACGTGGAGTCCCCGATCGAAGCCACCACCAACATCAACCTCACCGAGACGGTGCGCGACGTGTTGGCCGGCCTGACCCCGAGGGAGGCCAAGGTGCTGCGCATGCGCTTCGGCATCGACATGAACACCGACCACACCCTGGAAGAGGTCGGCAAGCAGTTTGACGTGACCCGCGAGCGCATCCGCCAGATCGAGGCCAAGGCGCTGCGCAAGCTGCGTCATCCGAGCCGTTCGGAGCAACTGCGCAGCTTCCTCGATATCGACTGATCGAGGGGCTGTGGAGTCGAGAATCAACGGCCGCGTTTGCGGCCGTTTTCTTTTTCAGGTGTGGCCACGTGCTGGTTCAACTCTGGAAAGTGCACCTCGGCGTGACAGTTGGCACAGAGCAACACGCATTTTCGCACTTCCGCATCGATCTCCAGTTGGCTCCGATTGGACAACGCCCGGACGTCCAGATTGAAACGTTTTTCGGATGGGTCAAGGTGGTGCCACGTCAGCGCTGCCAAGTTGCGCTGATATCCGCAGCGGGTACATCCATTGCCCGCGGCGACAACGAGTTCGGTTTTCCTCCGAAGCCCTCGCAACTGCTGGCTCTCGTAGCTCTGGTGCCGGGAGTTGGTGTCCTGATTCTTGCAGACGCGCGAACAGAATCGGCGCTGTCGACCAGACAAATACCTATTGCAGACTACGCAGGATGTAGGAGATTCCATCAAAGCAGAATAATCCAATTCAAGGATGAGTGAGATGATCTCTGTGACTTGCTAACATGCGCTTACGGGCCTATAGCTCAACGGTTAGAGCAGGGGACTCATCGAAAGGTGCCGCCGTGCAGGAATGTGCGGACGGGAACGGGATGAATTCAGGGAAACCTCAGCGGCGCGCACAGCGCGGACGGTGGCAACCCTGAGCCAAGCCGGCGGTGCACCGCCGGAAGGTGCAGAGACTACCTGGGGGCTGAAGTGCCCTTGATGACAGGCTAGAGCGTCCCGCGCCCCACCCGTCCCACGCCACTGCGTGTGACGAAGGGCGAAGAGATAGTCCGCGCCGTCGGGAAACCGATGGGCTACGCGAATCCCTTGGTTCCAGGTTCGAATCCTGGTGGGCCCACCAACCCCTGTTGTCGCCAACCGCCGGGCTTCCACTCTTCCAAGGTGCTGCTGATTCCGGCGCCTCGCGACCAGTGAAACGAGGTGCCATCGCGACAGCGTGTGCAGCGCGTCCGGGATTGCGACGCGGCGCACCTTTTCACACCGGGTGCAGGCGATAGCCTCGGGGCGGATCCTGTAAGAAGCCGCCGCACCATGTCCTGCAAGCTCGCCGTCGCCCTCGTGCTCACCCTTGCTCCCTGTTTTGCCGGGGCCACGGAGGCCCGTTCCCGGCTCCCCGACGGCTATGTGCCGGCGCCCACCGGCAAGGGCTGGAGCGAAGGTCCGAACATGTGGCGCGAGTACGACCACGCCGGCAGACGCGTCGTCAAATGCCTGGCGGGCACCCAGGACGAGTCGTTCGCCACGGCGCCCACGGGTGGAATCCAGAGCTGCGACGACAGCCAGCGCAAGTTCGCCGGCGCCACCCAGGCGAATGCCACGCGGGTGATCAGGGACCACGAGGGCAATCGCTGGGACGTCTATGTGTCCGATCGCACCGAGCGCTGGACCGACGCGTACGGCAACGTCACCACGTGCCGTTACGAGGCCGGTTTCAAGACCTGCAAGTTCCCCGACCCGTCCACCATCAAGGTGGCCACCCGGTCGAAGGCAACGGCTGGCTGAGCAAACCGCGACCCGCGCCGCTGGCACGCCCCGGCGGCTGCGGCCACAATGCGGGCATGGACAGCCTTGCCCCCTCATTGCTTGAAACCGTCGAACGCGAGACCGGCCCGTCGCCCACGTGGTCGGTGATCTGGCTGCATGGCCTCGGCGCCGACGGCCACGACTTCGAACCCATCGTGCCCGAGCTGCTGCGCCCGGACTGGCCCGCGATCCGCTTCGTGTTCCCGCATGCGCCGGTGCGCGCGGTGACCATCAACAACGGTGCGCGCATGCGTGCCTGGTACGACATCAAGGACTTCGACCTGGCCAGCCGCGCCGATGAGGCGGGCGTGGCCGAGTCCATCGAACAGGTCGAGACGCTGGTCGCGCGCGAGGTCGAGCGGGGCATCCCGCGTGAGCGCATCGTGCTGGCCGGCTTCTCGCAGGGGGGCGCGATCACGCTTGCGTGGGGCGTACGTACGACGCATCCGTTGGCAGGGCTGGTGGCGCTGTCGACCTACGTGCCGTCAGCGCAGAAGGCCGGTGAGTTTGCGCGGACCGAGGCGAAGGCCCAACCGGTGTTCATGGCCCACGGCACGATGGACCCGGTCGTCCCGGTGCAGGCGGGTCAGTTCAGCGCCGGGCTGCTGCGGCAACTGGGTTTCAGCGTCGACTGGCACGCCTACCCCATGGCGCACCAGGTCTGCGCCGAGCAGATCCGCGACCTGGGCGAGTGGCTGACCCGGCGCTTCACCGACGCCTGACCGATGGCCCACGCCGGCACCGAGCGCGAACCCTGGCTGCCGGACCTGTGCCGGCTGCCGCGGCTGGCGGTGATGCTGGGCGTGGCCGAACTGGTGGTGGTGGTGCTGGCGCTGTCGCCTGACGGCGGCGCGCGCTGGGACCTCGAGCGCTTCATCACCGCCAGCGGCTTCGCGCTGTGGCTGGCGTTGACCGCGTCCGTGCTGCTCTGCGTCTCGCGTCGCGCGCTGTCGCGCCTGCCGCCGCCGGTGGGCGCGACGCTGGCGCTGCTGGGAGCCGGGATCATCGCGGCGGTGGGCGCCTCGATGGTGCACGTGATCGACAGCAGCCTCGGCTACGCGCTGGTGCCACCCGCGGTGAGCCTGCTGCGCTTCGCCTGGGGCGCGGCGGCGATCACCATGCTCATTGCCGCGGTGGTGCTGCGTTACCTGTACATCAACGACGGCTGGCAGGCGCAGGTGCGCGCCAGCGCCCGCGCCGAGGTCGAGGCGCTGCAGGCGCGGATCAAGCCGCATTTCCTGTTCAACAGCATGAACACCATCGCCGGGCTGGTGCGCAGCGACCCCGCCGTGGCCGAGCGCGCGGTGCTGGACCTGTCCGACCTGTTCCGCGCCGCGCTCGGCGCCAACAAGGGCGACTCCACGCTGGCCGAAGAGGTGGAACTGGCCGAGCGCTACCTCGCCATCGAGCAACTGCGCCTGGGCGATAGGCTGAATGTGAACTGGTACCGCGACGAGCCGCTGCCGTGGGATTTCGCCATGCCGCGGCTGGTGTTGCAGCCGCTGCTGGAGAACGCGGTGCTGCATGGCATCTCGCGCCTGCCGGAGGGCGGCACGGTGGAGATCGCGCTGTCCGTGGAAGGCCACGAGCTGCTCCTGCGGGTGCGCAACCCGGCCCCCCCGCCGCGCGAGCGCGACGGCCGCGGCGCCCAGCACGCCCAGGCCAACATCGGCCAGCGCCTGCGCTACCACTACGGCCCCCGGGCGCGGATGACCGCGCGCTGGGAGGCGGACTACTATCTGTGTGAACTGCGCGTTCCGCTGGGGGGCGGGCCGCGCGCCGGATGAAGGGGATGCCGATGCGGGTGATCATCGCCGACGACGAACCACTGGCCCGCGAGCGTCTGCGCGGGCTGCTGGCGGACATGGGCGACATCGAGGTCGTCGCCGAGGTGCCCGACGGCCAGCAGGCGCTGCATGCCTGCGCCGAGCTCAACCCGGACCTGGTGCTGCTGGACATCGCCATGCCGGGCATCGACGGGTTGGAGGCGGCGCGGCACCTGGCGGCGTTCGAGCCGCGCCCCGCCGTGGTGTTCTGCACCGCCTACGATGCCCACGCCCTGTCGGCCTTCGAAGCCGAGGCCATCGACTACCTGGTCAAGCCGGTGCGCCCCGAGCGGCTGGTCGCGGCCCTGCAGCGCGTGCGCACCTTCGCCGCCGGCCGCCAGCAGTCGGCGCCCGCCGCCGACTGCCGCCGCCGCAGCCACCTGTGCGCGCGCCTGCGCGGCAGCCTGCGCCTGATCCCGATCGAGGACGTGCACTACCTGCAGGCCGAGGAGAAGTACGTGGTGGTGCACCACGCCCGCGGTGAGGACCTGATCGAGGAGTCGCTGAAGTCGCTGGAAGAGGAGTTCGGCGAGCGCTTCGTGCGCATCCACCGCAACTGCCTGGTGGCCCGCCACGAGATCACCGAGCTGCGCCGCGCCCCCGATGGGCATACGCAGGCGGTCCTGCGCCATGGTCGGCAGCCGCTGGAGGTCAGCCGGCGCTGCGTGGCGCACCTGCGCGAGACGCTGAAGCACCTGTAAGCCGGCTTGCCGCGTCGCTGCCTGGCCGCGGGCGGCAAGGGAAAGGTGCCTGGTTCGCGCGGCCGATGCCGCGATCACCGATAATGGTCGGATGAAGACCCTGCGCATCGCCACCCGCAAGAGCCCGCTCGCCCTCTGGCAGAGCGAGCACGTCGCCGCCCGCCTGCGCGCCGCCCACCCCGGCTTGGAGGTGGTGCTGGTGCCGATGAGCACCCGTGGCGACGAGGTGCTGGACCGCTCCCTGGCGGCCATCGGCGGCAAGGGCCTGTTCCTCAAGGAGCTGGAGCTGGCGATGCAGCGCGGCGAAGCCGATTGCGCCGTGCATTCGCTCAAGGACGTGCCGATGGAACTGGAGCCCGGCTTCGCCCTGCCGGCCATCCTGGAGCGCGCCGACCACGCCGACGCCTTCGTCAGCAACCACTTCGACGGCATCACCGCGTTGCCGCAGGGTGCGCGCGTGGGCACGTCGTCGCTGCGTCGTCAGGCACAGCTGCGTGCATTGCGCCCCGACCTGCAGTTGCTGGACCTGCGCGGCAACGTCAACACGCGCCTGGCCAAGCTGGACGCGGGCGACTACGACGCCATCGTGCTCGCATGTGCGGGTCTGGCGCGCTTGGGCTTCGAGTCGCGGATCCGTGCGCGGTTGGATGCGCCCCAGTGGTTGCCTGCGCCGGCGCAGGGCGCCATCGCCATCGAGACCCGTGACGACGACGCCGAGGTGCAGACCCTGTGCGCGGTCCTCGACCACGCGCCTACCCGGACCTGCGTGTCGGCCGAGCGCGCGATGAACCTGGCGCTGCACGGCAGCTGCCATGTGCCGGTGGCGGCCTATGCCTCGCTGGAGGGCGATCGACTGCAGCTGGAAGGCGCGGTGGGCTCGGCGACCGACGGCACCGTGGTGCGCGCACACGGCGAAGGTGCGGCCGCTGTGCCCTCGCAGTTGGGCACCGCAGTGGCGCAGGCGCTGCTGGAGCAGGGCGCGCGGGACCTGATCAACGCTGCGGTCTGACACCTTCCGGGCGATCAGAACCGTCGACGGATTCCCAGCCAACCCTCGGCGGTGCGCAACGTGTCCGCATCCGGGCGATGGCGGATGACTGCATCGGTTTCCAGTGTCCATTCGGGCCACAGGGCCACGTCGAGCCCGATCGACTGCTTGACGAAGGTGTCGCCGCGCCCCGCTTCCACCTGGATCCGCTGGGTCCATTCAGCGCGCTCGCCGAGCCGCTGGCCGACGCGCAACTCGCCGCGGAATACCGGCCCGGCGCGGCGAACGCCATCATCGTGCAGCGGCGCCAGCCGGTAGCCGGCGCCGAAGTTCAGGCCCAGCCGCGTGTCGCCGTCCCGCAGTGCGTCGTAGCCGTAAGTGGTGCCCACGCGGAAATGGTCGGCGTAGTGGGCGGCGGCGTCGCGGCGGGTGGCTGGAGCGCTCAATGGGGCGCGGCGGTGGCTGCCGGGCAGCCTGACCGGAGCGCGGCTGGCGGTCACCAGCCGCTGCGCCTTCGCATCGCCGGCCAGCCGCCACTCGCGGTCGCCGCACTGCGTGGAATAGCAGCGCAGGCGCAGGTTCGCCGGGTCGCTGGCAAGCACGATCAATGCGGGCTCGCCGCCGTACACCGGCGTGGGGAAGGACACGAACGGGCCCGACAGCAGGGCCAGTCCAACGGCACCGAGCATGCGAAGGCTGCGCGAGGGAGTGGACTTTGATTATGCCAAAAGCCGGCTGCGAGGCATCCCGGGCGGCGGGACCAACGCAGGCCGCCTCTGGCGGTGCTCAGTAGTAAAGGCTGACCACGTGCCGCGCCTGTGCGAAGAACAGCCAGCGCTCCACCGCCGTGCCCAGCAGTGCGGACAGCGTGGCCAGCAGAAGCAGTGCGGGCACGGCGCTCGGCCAAACCACGCCCAGCGACAGACACAGCATCGGCACCGCACCGAACAACGCCAGCGCGCACCCGCGCAATGCACGCGCGTGCTTTCGTGCCAGCACGTAGCCCATCTCGCGGGTGATGTAGTTCGCTTCGGTATGCGGGCGCTCGAACACGCTGGGCTGGCGCGTTGGCAGTCCCAACGCATCGCCGCGGCTGACCGGCAGCGGCGTGGTGTCGATGGCGCGCCAGTAGCCCAGTTTCAGCAGCACCAGGGCCGCCGCCATCGCGAGCATCGCCCAGGTACCCGGAACAGTCCGTCCGGACAACGCCAGTACCGCCTGGTCGAGCACGCCTCCGGTGAACAACGCAAAGCCGAGGTAGCCCGGCAGCACCAGCGGTTGGCACCAGGCCGGAATCGGTTTGAGCGAGGCATAGATCATCGCTGTGCACGCCACCGTGACCAGGCTGCCCACGGCCAGCAGGCTGGCGGCGAGCGTCCACCACCCGGCGGGCAGGTAGCCCAAGCCGTGGCCGCCCAGGTCAAGATGGCGCGCGCCCAGTAGCCCCAGCAACAGCGAGGCCGGCACGAAGGTGAGCATGGCCGCCACCCCTTCGCGCGACAGCCACGAGGTGCGCCACTGCGAGAACGCGCGCCAGGCGCGTCGTGGTTTGCCCAAGTGGCCGAGCGACGACAACAGGCCGGCTGTGACCAACACGCCACCGAGCAACAGTCCCGCCAGCCACACGCCGGCGTCGGCACGCGTAACGCCGCCCACCGCAAGCCGCAGCGCGAGCCAGCACCACAGTCCGTAGCCCGCGCCAGACAGCGTGGTGAAAACGATGACGGAGAAGGCTGGATTCATCGCGACAGCACCCGGTCGAGCCAGCGAAGGACGCCGGGCAGTTGCGCGGTGTCCAGGGTCTCCTGGGTGGGTGCGGCGGATCCGGCGCGACGAGGTCGGGGAGGCAGGTACTTGTTGGTGGGCTGATAGCCCAGTTCGGGCATCAGGTCGACGCCGCCGCGCTCGGCGACCAGCTTCGACACCTTGGATTCGGGATCGCCAAGGTCGCCGAAATGGCGCGCGCGCGTGGGGCAGGCCTGCACGCAAGCCGGCTGGCGTTCGGCTTCGTCGAGGTGTTCGTTGTAGATGCGGTCGATGCACAGCGTGCATTTCTTCATCACGCCTTCGACGTGGCTGTACTCGCGCGCGCCGTAGGGGCAGGCCCACGAGCACAGCTTGCAGCCGATGCACTTGTCTTCGTCCACGAGCACGATGCCGTCCTCGGCACGCTTGTAGCTGGCGCCCGTGGGACATACGGTCACGCAGGCTGGCTGCTCGCAATGCAGGCACGAACGCGGGAAGTGCAGGGTCATCGCCGGTTGCGCGGCCTCGGCCGCGGTGCCGGCACTGGCGGCGCAGCCGGTGGTCGCCGCCAGTTCATAACTGTGCACGCGGTTGAACCACACGCCCGACGGCGCCTTGCCGTACGGCTGCTCGTCGGTGAGCGGGGCAGCGAATCCGCCGGCGTTCCACTCCTTGCAGCTCACCGCGCACGCATGGCAGCCGACGCAGGTGTCGAGGTCGATCACCAGCCCCAGCTTCTTCTTCGATGGCGGTGGCAGTGCAGTCATTGGCGGCCCCGTTTGGCGCCCTTGAGCAGCCACAGGCCCAGCACGAACAGCGCCAGCGCGCCCAGTACCGTGGGCAGCAGCGCAAACAGCATCGCGGCCAGCGAGGCCGTCGCCTGGGTGGCGGACACGCCGATCGGATCGATCGCGCCATAGCCCAGCAGCACGACCGCGGCAAAGGCCAGGGCCACGCACAGCCAGCCGGCGATGCGGCGTCCTTCGTTCATAGCTTGTCTCCGGGCTTGGTGGCGATGCGGAAGGCGGCGCCATAGCGCAACGGCCGCGGATCCGCCCCGCCATGGGGCAGGGGTGCGAACCGGGGCGCGGCCTCCACCGCGCCGTCGGCCCTGGCGATGCTTACGCGCAGGTCAAACCACGCGGCCTGGCCGGTGACCGGGTCGGCATTGGCGTAGTCGCCGCGCGGGGTGATGTCGCTGATGAGGTGGTTGAGCAGGAAGCCCCGGTTCGCCTCGGGGGCGTCCGGGTCCAGGCGCCACGCGCCTTTGCGCTTGCCGATGGCATTCCACGTCCACACCGTGTCGGGCTGCACGTTGGCGGCCAGCTTGGCCTGCACGGTGATGGTGCCGTGGTGCGAGGTCACGGTGATCCAGTCGTCATCGGCAATGCGATGGCGCGCGCCGGTGTCCGGGTGCAGGAACAACACGTTGCGCGTGGCGATCTGCCGCAGCCATGCGTTCTGCGAACCCCAGGCGTGGTACATGAACATCGGCCGCTGGGTGACGGCGCTGAGCGGAAACGTGCCTACGGCCTGTGCGCCTTCAAACGGTTCGTACCAGATCGGCAGCGGGTCGAAGTAGGTGGCCACGCGCTTGCGGTGGGCATCCGGCGGCTGCTGCGGGCCATGGCCCAGCGCGGCCAGGCGGAACTTCTGCAGCGTCTCGGAGTACAGCTGCAACGGGATGGCCTCCGCGTGGCCGAGGAAGCCCATGCGCTGCGCCCAGTCCAGGTAACCGCGGTTCGCCATCTTGAAGTAGCGCGCGTGCTCGGGGATCTCGCTGCGCCAGAAACCGCCGTGTTCGATGTAGCGCTGCAGCTGGTCCGGATTGGGCGCGCCCTTGGCCTCGCGCGAGCCGTCCTCGCCGCGCCAGCCGGCCAGCAGGCCCACGCCGGGCGCGCGTTCGTGGCGCAGGATGTAGTCGGCGTAGTCGCGGTACTTCGGCGAGCCGTCGTCGTTGACCATGCCCGGCAGTCCCAACCGCGCGCCCAGGTCGAGCAGCACGCTCTGGAAGCCGCGCACGTCGCGGCTTCGCGGCGTGGCGTCGGCGCCGTCGTCGGCGTGCGCGCTGCCGCCGAGCGCCGGGTCCAGCACCGGGTGGCGGATTGCATCGGCGGCGCCGTCGGCATCGGAGATCGGGCGGTCGAGCAGGCTGATCGCGTCGAAGCGCTCGAGGTAAGTGGTGTCGGGCAACACCAGGTCCGCGTACGCCACGGTCTCGCTGGCGTACGCATCGGCGTAGATGATGCGCGGGATGCGGTATTCGCCGCGGTCATCCTTGTCAGTCAGCCAGCCGATGGTCTGCGCGGTGTTCATCGCCGAGTTCCAGCCCATATTGGCCATGAACATCAGCAGCGTGTCGATGCGGTACGGGTCGCCGGCCCATGCGTTGCGGATCACGGTGTGCATCATCCCGTGCGCGGAGAGCGGATAGGCCCACGAGAACGCATGGTCGATGCGGCGCGGCGCCCCATCGGCATCCACCACCAGGTCCTCGGGTCCGTGCACGAAACCCAGCGGCGCCGCGTCGAGCGCACCGTTGGCCTGCCGCGCCTTGCCGGGGCGATTGGGCGGTGGGATCGGCTTGGGGTAGGGCGGCTGGTAACGGAACGAACCGGGCGTATCCACCGCGCCCAGCAGCAACTGCAGCAGGTGCAGCGCGCGGCACGTGTGGAAGCCATTGCTGTGCGCGCTGATTCCGCGCATGGCGTGCAACGCCACGGGGCGCCCGACCATCTCGTCGTGCTCGCGGCCCCAGGCGTCGGTCCACGCGATTGGTAGGCGCACTTCGCGCTCGAAGGCGGTTTCCGCCAGTTCGCGGGCAACGCGGCGGATGGTGTCGGCGGGGATGCCACAACGTTCGCTGACCGCATCGGGTGCGTATTGCGGATCGAGGTAGCGCTCGGCGAGGAGGTGGAACGCGGGGACGGCGCGGCGGCCGTCCGGCAGGGTCACTTCGCCGACGACCGCGGGCGTGATGCCGATGGCATCCGCGGCAACGACGCGGCCCGACGTATGTTCGCGAGGCCCATCGCTCCTGTCCTCCTTGCCCGGCGATGCGTGGATGCGGACTGCCTGGTCTGCAGGTGCCGCAATCACGTCGCCGCGCTGCCAGCACAACGGCCGGCCCTCGGCGTCACGCGCGAACAGCCCGTCATCGGCGCCGCCCGGGTTGCGCACCACCAGCCAGTGCGCGTTGGTGTAGCGCACCAGGTAATCGAGGTCGATGCGGTCGGCCTTGAGCAGCTCGTGGATCAGCGCGAAGGCGAACAGGCCGTCCGTGCCGGGGCGGATGCCGACCCACTCGTCGGCGATGGCGCCGTAACCGCTGCGCACCGGGTTCACCGCCACGATTTTCGCGCCGCGCGCCTTGAGCTTGCCCAGGCCGAGCTTGATCGGGTTGGAGTCGTGGTCCTCCGCCACGCCCCACAACATCAGGTACTGCGTGTGATCCCAGTCGGGCTCACCGAATTCCCAGAAGCTGCCGCCCAGCGTGTACAGGCCGCCGGCCGCCATGTTCACCGAACAGAAGCCGCCGTGGGCCGCGTAATTGACCGTGCCGAACTGTTGCGCCCACCAGCCCGTCAGCGCCTGCGACTGGTCGCGGCCGGTGAAGAACGCCAGTTCATCGGGATTGCGTTCGCGGATCGGAGCCAGCCAGTCGGTCGCGATCTGCAGTGCCTCGTCCCATTCGATCTCGCGGAACTCGCCGCTGCCGCGCTCGCCCACGCGCAGCAAGGGCTTGTCCAGCCGTGCGGGTGAGTAGTGCTGCATGATCCCCGCCGAGCCCTTGGCACACAGCACGCCCTGGTTGACGGGATGGTCGGGGTTGCCCTGGATGTAGCGCACCCGTCCGTCGCGCAGCCATACCTTGATGCCGCAGCGGCAGGCGCACATGTAACAGGTCGTGGTCTTGACCTCGTCGCCCGGCGAGGGCGAGGTGTCGATGGCCGGTTCCGGGGGCAAGCGCATGCCCGCATTGTGCCCGCGCCGCCTGCGCGACACCACGTCGCCAGCCACGTGGCGCGGGGGCTCGCGGGGTCGCCGTTGGCGGTTAAGTGACGGCGGCGCGGTCCTTGGCGGGCCGCGTGTGCCATCCTAAAGCCCTGCCACCCGCCTTCCGGCCCGCCATGGAACGCATCGAACGCATCCACGCCCTGCATCGCATCCTGTCCGCCGCGCGCTATCCGGTGACGGTGCAGCGCCTGCAGGACGAGCTGGAGTGCTCGCGCGCCACCGTGTACCGCGACCTCGCCTACCTGCGCGACAGCCTGATGGCGCCCCTGGTCGGCAACGGTGAGGCCGGCTTCCGCTACGACCACAGCGAGAACGAACGGTTCGAGCTGCCGGGCCTGTGGCTGAGCTCGGAAGAGCTGCACTCGCTGCTGGCCGCGCAGCAGTTGCTGATGCGCAGCGGCGGTGGGGTGCTGTCGAACGCGCTGGCGCCGTTGCAGCACCGCATCGAGAAGTTGCTCGACGAACATGCCGGCGGCCGTCGCATCCCGGTCGAGCGCGTGCGCGTGGTGCCGCACCGCACCCGCCGCCTCGATGAACACGCCTTCCGCAACGTCGCCACCGCGGTGCTGGACCGAAAGCAGCTCACCTTCGAATACCGCGCGCGATCCACCGACGAGACCACCCGCCGCACCGTGTCGCCGCAGCGGCTGACCCATTACCGGGACAACTGGTACCTCGATGCCTGGGACCATGCGCGCGAAGCACTGCGCAGCTTCTCCGTCGATCGCATCGGCAATGCGCGCGTCGGCGATGCCGCGGCGCGCGACCTGCCCGAGGACGAGCTCAACCAGCATCTGGCGTCCAGCTACGGCATCTTCTCCGGCACGCCCAAGGGCTGGGCCACCATCGTGTTCAGTGCCAAGGCCGCGCGCTGGGTGGCCGACGAACACTGGCATTCGCAACAACAGGGCCGCTTCCTCGCCGACGGCCGTTACGAGCTGAAGGTGCCCTACAGCGCCGGCCGCGAACTGCTGATGGATGTGATGCACTACGGCGCCGACGCCGAGATCATCGAGCCGCCGGTGCTGCGCGAGCAGGCACGGGCGCTGCTGTCGCTGGCGCTGGGCAACTACGAGCGCTGACATGGCGGCCGCCGACGCGCCGAAGATCGAACAGGGCGAACCGGTGGCGCTGGTGCTGGGTGCCGGCGGCGCGCGCGGCTTTGCCCAGATCGGGGTGATCGAGGCGTTGCAGGCGCGCGGCCTGCGCGTGGTCGCGATTGCCGGCTCGTCCAGCGGGGCGCTGGTCGGGGGCCTGTACGCGTCCGGCCGGCTGCCCGACTTCCAGAAATGGCTGCTGGGCCTGAGCCGCACCGCGATGCTTCGCCTGCTGGACCCGGTATTCGGCCAGCCCTCCCTGTTTGGCGGCGAGCGCCTGATCCAGGCCCTGCGCGAGCAGGCCGGTGACCACCGCATCGAACAACTGGCGATCCCGTTCACCGCGGTCGCCGTCGATCTCATGCGCCAGCGCGAGGTGTGGCTTCGCGAGGGCGACCTGTGGGATGCGGTGCGCGCATCGATCGCAATCCCCGGGATCTTTACCCCGCACGTCGTGCGCGGCCGCGCGCTGGTCGACGGCGGCCTTCTCGCGCCGCTGCCGATTGCCGCCACGCGCCTGTCCGGTGCGCACCGCCTGATCGCCGTCGACATGCACAGCTGGCCGGACCGGCCGGTCGGACGCCTGGCCAGCGGCAACGGAGCCGGCGATGGCGCTCGCAACCCGACGGCTACCGATGCCAGTGCGGGCGAGCGCGAGATCGAGGGTATTCCGGAGACGCCCCTCGCGCCCGAAATGGAGCGCTCCCGGGTCATGAGCTGGCTGGCCCGACGTTTTCGCGACGAGGCGCAGCGGCAGGCGCCGGTCTCGGCCCTGGCGTCCATCGGCATGCCGGCGCCGCTCGGGTTCACCGAGCTGATGGCCCGCTCGCTGGACACGATGCAGGCACAGATCGCGCGGGTGCAGATGGCGCTCGACCCGCCCGAGCTGGTGATCCGCATTCCGCGGGACGCCTGCCAGTTCTACGAGTTCTGGCGCGCCGGCGAACTGATCGAGATCGGCCGGCGCGAAGCGGACAAGGTGCTGAACGCGGCGGGGTACTGAGCCGCTGGCGGCCCATGCCGCCACCGACCCCGCCGACACCGCAACTGGCGGCCAACGGGCCGGTGGGGGTCGCAGTCCCTGAGACAAGCGCGAGTGATGGTGTCTCCACACCTTCGGAGCCACCGCCATGACCCGCATGCTCGCCGCCGTTGCCCGTCCGTCCACTGCAGCCAGCGCTACTGACACGCGGGCCTGTCCCCGGCTAGCGGGCGCACCCCGGCACGTGGCGCCCGACCCGCGCGTGGACGAGGCATTGAGACTCCTGCTGGCGGTGGGCGCCGTGCTGGTGCTGCTGCTGCCCGACGCCCGCGGCTCGGCGGTGAGCGTGGGCTGGCTGCCGATGTGGTTGCTGGGCATGCCGCTGGTGGCGCTGTGGGCCATCCGTGGTTTCCCGCTGCGGTGGGGCGGCCGCAAACCGGCGGCACCGGCGATTCGCGCGCGCCGTCGCGGCACCAAGCCGCAGGCCCGCCGCCGGGCCCGGGGCACGGGGACGCCGGTGCGCGCGCGGGCAGCCTGACGCCTGCCTGGCCCGGCCCGCACCCGGGGCGCCATGACTTTGGCCACGCGGGTGCGGCTCCGGGGGTGTGCTAGCGTCCGGGGTTTGGATGCCCGTTCGGAGAACCCATGACGCAACTGTCGAAGGCCTGCCAGCACCTGGTGGCCGCCGCCGGCTTCGCCACCGTCGCCACCGTGGGATTCGCCCACGCCAAGGAGACCGCGATGACCGACCCCTACGCCTGGCTGGAAGACGTCGAAGGCGAGCGCGCCCTTACCTGGGTCAAGCAGCAGAACGCCAAGGCGGAAGCGGAGCTGGCCACCACCCCGGCGTTCAAGCAGCTTGAGTCCGACATCCGCGCCATCCTCGACTCCACCGCCAAGATCCCCGGCGTGGAGAAGATCGGGCCCTATTACTACAACTTCTGGAAGGACGCGAACCACCAGCGCGGCCTGTGGCGCCGCACCACGCTGGACGAGTACCGCAAGCCCGAGCCGAAGTGGGAAACGGTGCTGGACCTGGACGCCCTGAACAAGGCCGAAGGCGAGAACTGGGTGTGGCACGGTGCGCAGTGCCTGAAGCCCAAGTACGAACGCTGCCTTGTCGCACTGTCGCGCGGCGGCGCCGACGCCGACGTCACCCGCGAGTTCGACCTCACCAGCAAGACCTGGATCAAGGACGGCTTCTTCCGCCCCGAGGCGAAGGGCGGCCTGGGCTGGATCGACCAGGACAATGTCTACGTCTACACCGACTTCGGCCCCGGGTCGATGACTTCGTCAGGCTACCCGCGCGTGGTCAAGCAGTGGAAGCGCGGCACCCCGATGTCCGCCGCCGCCGTGGTGTACGAAGGCAAGGCCGACGACATGTACATCGCGGGCATGCACGACGACACCGTGGGCTACGAGCGCGACTTCGTCAGCCGCACCTTGGCGTTCTACAACGATGAGCTGTACCTGCGCGGCAAGGACGGCAGGCTGACCAAGATCGACGCGCCCAATTCGGCCAACAAGGGTGTGCACAAGGAGTGGCTGCTGCTGGAGCTGCGTGAACCGTATGCCGCGGGCGGCCAGACCCATGCCGCGGGCAGCCTGATCGCCACGAAGTTCGACGACTTCATGGCCGGCCAGCGCGTGTTCACCACGCTGTTTGCGCCGACCGAGCGTACGTCGCTGGCCAGCTACAGCTGGACCAAGGACCACCTCGTCGTCAACGTGCTCGAGGACGTGAAGAACCGCATCAGCGTGCTGACGCCGCCCGCGGCCGACGCCGCGCAGGGCGCCGCGTGGGCCAGTGCGCCGATGGTGGGCGTGCCGACCCTCGGCACCGTGGCCGTCAGCGCGGTGGACGCCGACGAAAGCAACGCAGTGTGGATGACCGCCACCGACTACCTGACCCCGACCTCGCTGTCGCTGGCCCAGCTTGAGCCCGGCGCGTCGGGCCAGCAGCCCGAAGTACTGAAGACCAACCCGGTGTTCTTCGACGGCACCCGGCACGTGGTGGAGCAGCACTTCGCCACCAGCAAGGACGGTACCAAGGTGCCGTACTTCATGGTCAAGCCCAAGGGCCTGAAGCTGGACGGCAAGACCCCGACACTGCTGTACGGCTACGGCGGCTTCGAGATCGCGCTGACCCCCAGCTACAACGCCGGCGCCGGCAAGGGATGGCTGGAGAAGGGTGGCGTGTATGTGGTCGCCAACATCCGCGGCGGCGGCGAGTATGGCCCGCGCTGGCACCAGGCCGCACTCAAGGCCAACCGCCACAAGGCGTACGAGGACTTTGCCGCGGTCGCCCGCGACCTGGTCGCCAAGAAGATCACCTCGCCGAAGCACCTGGGCATCCAGGGCGGCAGCAACGGTGGCCTGCTGACTGGCAACATGCTGACCCAGTACCCCGAGCTGTTCGGCGCGGTGGTGGTACAGGTACCGCTGCTGGACATGAAGCGCTACAGCCACCTGCTGGCCGGCGCGTCGTGGATGGCCGAATACGGCAACCCCGACACCGCCGACTGGGAGTACATCCAGACCTTCTCGCCGTACCACCTGTTCGACGCGAAGAAGCAGTACCCGCCGACCCTGTTCACCACCTCCACCCGCGACGACCGCGTGCACCCGGGCCACGCCCGCAAGATGCACGCGCTGATGTCGGAGGCGGGCAAGGATGTGCGCTACTACGAGAACATCGAGGGTGGCCACGGTGGTGCGGCCAACAACGCGCAGGCCGCTCACATGAGCGCGTTGGCCTACACCTTCCTCTGGAACCAGCTGAGCAAGTGAGCGGGCGCCGTGAGGCATTGACGTGATACCGCAACGGGCGCCTCCATGGGGCGCCCGTTGCTTTTGACTAGGATGGACCCCATTCCATGAAGCCCACTTCCCTGATCCTGGCGGCCACGCTGCTCATGACCACCACCCCCAGCCTCGCCGGCGCTGCCGGCCGCACCGACCTGCCGCCCGCCCCTGATGCCGCCCGCAAGCCGCACGTGGTCAAGGCCCCGCACGGCGCGCAGCGCGTTGATGAGTACTACTGGCTGCGCGACGACAAGCGCAAGAACCCCGAAGTCCTCGCGTACCTCAACGCCGAGAATGCCTACGTGGATGCGCTGATGGCGCCGCTGAAGCCGCTGGAGAACGCGCTGTACGACGAGATCGTGGGCCGCATCAAGCAGGACGACAGCTCGGTGCCGTATCGCGAGCGCGGCTGGTGGTACTACAGCCGTTTCGCCACCGGCCAGGACTACCCGATCTATGCGCGCCGCAAGGACGTCGCCGGCGCCAATGCCGCCACCGTGCTCAAGGCCAGCGAGACCCCCGATGCCGACGAGCAGGTGCTGCTCGACGTCAACGTCATGGCCCAGGGCAAGGACTACTTCAGCGTCGGCGACTGGGAAGTCAGCCAGGACAACCGACTGCTGGCCTGGGCCGAGGACGCGGTGGGTCGTCGCCAGTACACCGTGCGGATCAAGAACCTCGACACCGGCGAGGTGTACCCCGACACCATCACCGGCGTCTCCCCCAACCTGGTGTGGGCGGACGACAACAGGACCCTGTTCTACGTCGAGAACGACCCGGAAACCCTGCTCACCGTGCGGGTGAAGAAGCACGTGCTCGGCACCCCCGTCGCGCAGGACGTGCTGGTATACGAGGAGCACGACGACAGCTTCTACATGGGCATCGGTCGCACCCGCGACGACCAGTACATCTGCATCGGCGTGGAAAGCACGGTGTCCAGCGAATCGCGCTGTGCCCCGGCCGCCAATCCCGACAACTTCACCGTGCTCGCCGCGCGTCAGCGCGACGTGGAATACCAGGCCGACCACCACGGGGGCCGCTGGGTGATCCGCACCAACGCGCCGGGCAGGGATGGCAAGCCTGCCTCCAACTTCAAGCTGATGACCGCGCCCAGCGACGCGACCTCGCGCGCGCATTGGCAGGAGTGGATCGGCCACCGCGACGACGTGTTCATCGAAGGCTTCGAGCTGTTCGACGGCTTCAGCGCCATCAGCGAGCGCAGCAACGGCCTGGAGCGCCTGCGCCTGCTCAAGCCCGATGGCCAGGAGGAGTACGTGGGTGCCGACGAGCCTGCCTACAGCATGGGCCTGTCGACCAATTCCGAGCATGACACCGACTGGTTGCGCTACACCTACACCTCGTTGACCACGCCGGCCACCACGTATGAGGTCAACACCCGGTCGGGCGAGCGCCGCCTGCTCAAGCAGCAGCCGGTGTTGGGCTACGACCCGTCCAAGTACACCACCGAGCGCGTCTGGGCCACGGCCAAGGACGGCACCAAGGTCCCGGTGTCGCTGGTGTACCGCAAGGGCTTCGAGAAGAACGGCAAGGCGGCGCTGCTGCAGTACGCCTACGGCAGCTACGGCAACTCCATCGACCCGGGCTTCAACCTGCCGGTGGTGAGCCTGCTCGACCGCGGCGTGGTGTATGCCATCGCCCACATCCGCGGCGGCCAGGAGATGGGCCGCAAGTGGTACGACGACGGCAAGCTGTTCCACAAGCAGAACACCTTTACCGACTTCATCGACGTCACCGACTTCCTGGTCAGGGAAGGCTATGCAGCCAAGGACCGCGTGGCGGCCTACGGTGGCAGCGCCGGCGGCCTGCTGGTGGGCGCGATCAGCAACCTGGCGCCCGACCGTTACCGCGTGATCCTGTCGCAGGTGCCGTTCGTGGACGTGGTCACCACCATGCTCGACCCGTCGATCCCGTTGACCACCAACGAGTACGACGAATGGGGAAATCCGGAAAAGAAGGACTACTACGACTACATGCTGTCGTATTCGCCGTACGACAACCTGAAGGCGCAGGCCTACCCGGCGATGTTCGTGGGAACCGGGCTGTGGGATTCGCAGGTGCAGTACTGGGAGCCGGCCAAGTACGTCGCGCGGTTGCGTGACCTGAACACCTCGCCGCTGCCGGTGCTGTTCCGCACCAACATGGACGCGGGGCACGGCGGCAAGTCAGGGCGCTTCCGCCGGTATCGCGAGCTGTCGGAGATGTATGCGTTCCTGTTGGACCAGTTGGGCGTCAAGCAAGGTGCTTCCTTGTCGGACTGACGTGATGCTGTCGCGCCAGCCGGTGGTTCCGGGTTCGAGCGGCAGCGTTGCCGCTCACTGCCGCATACTTGGCCCATGACTAAACAACCGCCGGACGACGCGCATCTCGGCCGATTCCGCTGGGCCTGGTGGCTGCTGGCCTACGCCGCGCTGGCCCTGGGCCTGGTCGGCATCGTGCTGCCCGGGCTGCCGACGGTGCCGTTCGTGCTGTTGGCCGCATTCGCGGCGGGGCGCGGTTCCAAGCGCCTGCACGCGTGGCTGCACGCGCACCGTCAGTTCGGGCCGATGATCCGCGACTGGGAGCGCAGCGGGGCGGTCAGCCGCCGCGCCAAGCGCCTGGCCATCGGGATGATGATCGTGTGTGCCCTGATCATGGTCTTGACCGCGCCCGCCTGGTGGATGGCGGCGCTGGGCAGCGCGGTCATGGCCGTGGTGGCGATGTGGTTGTGGATGCGCCCGGAGCCCTGACCGCTGCCCGGCATTGAGCCATCGCGGGGTCGCGCTACACTGCGCGGATGAAGCTGAAAACCGCCATGCTGTTGATCGCGTTGTCGCTGCCGCTCGCCGGCTGCGGCAACAAGGGCCCGTTGGTGCTGCCGCAGGCGCCGGTATCGGTGGACGAGACGGTGCCGGTGACGCCGGTGGATGAGGTGCCCGCCGAGCCGGTGCCTGCCGACGCCACCGCGCCAGACGCCCCCGCGCCCGACGCCACTGCGCCCGATGTGCCGCCGGTGCCAACCGCCGACACACCGCCAGACCCCGCCCCGCAGGACGGCGATGGCTGAGACCTCCGCTTCGAGCCTGCGCTTCAGCAAGATGCACGGCGCCGGCAACGATTTCGTCGTGATCGATCTGCGCGATGGCGTGCCCGCGCCCGATGCCACGTTGTGTCGCCTGCTCGGTGACCGTCACCGCGGCGTGGGTTGCGATCAGATCCTGACCGTGGAGCCGCCGCGCGCCGCCGGCTCGGTCGCCAGTTACCGCATCTGGAACTCCGACGCGAGCCCATCGCAGCAGTGCGGCAATGGCGCGCGCTGCATCGCCGCGTGGCTGGTGCGCGATGGGGCCGCTCCCGCCGGCGGCCAGTTCCAGCTCGACAGCCCGGTCGGCACCCATGCGGTCACCGACCTCGGCGACGGGCGTTTCGAAGTAGTCATGGGCGTGCCGGACTTCGAGCCGGCACGCGTGCCGCTGCGTGGCTTCGAGCAGAGGCAGGACACCTACGTCCTCGACGTTGCGGGCACGCCCCAGTTCTTCGGCGCGGTGTCGATGGGCAACCCGCACGCCGTGCTCGAGGTGCCCGACACCGCCAGCGCCGACGTGGCCACGCTCGGCCCCGCGCTGCAGGCGCAGCCCGCCTTCCCCGAGTCGGCCAACATCGGCTTTGCCCAGGTGGACGCCTTCGACCGCATCCGCCTGCGGGTGTACGAGCGTGGCGCTGGCGAGACCCTGGCCTGCGGCAGTGGCGCTTGCGCCGCGGCAGCGGTGCTGATGCGCCGGGGCCGCGTGGCGCGCGACGTCGCGGTCACGCTGCCCGGTGGCGAACTGCGCATCCGCTGGCCGGCCGACGATGCGCCGCTGGCCATGGCCGGCCCCACTGCTTTCGTCTTCGAAGGCCTCCTGAGCGAGAACGCGACGCCATGACCGATACCGTTGAGAAGCTGGGCGCCCATGAAGTCGCGATCTGGCTGCGGCGCCACCCGCGCTTCCTGCAGCAGTTTCCCGACCTCGCGATCAGCCTGGTGGTGCCGCGCGACGAAGGCCCGGCGGCCTCGTTGGCCAGCTACCAGCTCGAGGTGCTGCGCGACAAGAACCGCGAACTCGCCCGCCGCCTGCAGGACCTGTTCGGCAACGCACAGGAGAACGAGCGCCTGACCGTGCGCACGCACCAGCTCACGCTGGCACTGATGCGTCAGGGCACGGCCGCGGACACGCTGCGCGCGATGGCGGCCTCGCTGGCCGAGGACTTCAACGGCGACCTGGTGCGCATGGTGCTGTTCAAGCCCGTGGCCGGACTGGACGAGGCCGAGTGGCTGCAGGTGATGCCCAGCGATGACGCGCGCCTGCATTCGTTCCGCGACTGCATGGGCGCGGGCGAGCCGCTGTGTGGTCGCCTGCAGCCGGAAAAGCACGTCGTGCTGTATGGCCCGCGAGCCGAGGATGTGCAGTCCACCGCACTGCTGCCGCTGCCGGGCATCGGCCTGGTGGCCGTGGGCAGCCGCGACCCCAACCGCTTCTTCCCCGGCATGGGCACGCTGTTCCTGCGCATGATGGGCGAATCGCTGACCGCGGCACTGGCGAGGTATGCGGACTGAGTTTCCCGCGGTCGAGGATTTCCTCGCCTACCTGACGGTGGAGCGGCGCATGTCCGCGCACACCATCGATGCCTACCGCCGCGACCTCGAGGCACTGGCCCAGTGGAGCGACGCACAGGCTATCGATGTGCTCGAGCTACAGCCGGAGCAGGTCCGTGGCTTCGTCGCCGCCGAACACCGCCGTGGCCTGTCGCCCAAGAGCCTGCAGCGGCGCCTGTCCGCGTGCCGCAGCTTCTACGGCTGGCTGGTGCGGCACGGTCGGCTAGCCGCGAGTCCCGTCGCAGGAATCCGTGCACCCCAGGCGCCGCGCAAGCTGCCGCAGGTGCTCGACCCGGACGAGGTGAAGGCGCTGGTGGAAGTGCCCACCGACGTGCCACTCGGCCTGCGCGACCGTGCGTTGCTGGAACTGTTCTATTCCTCCGGCCTGCGCCTGGGCGAACTGTGCGCGCTGCGCTGGCGTGACCTCGACCTGGCCGATGGCCTGGTCACGGTGCTGGGCAAGGGCAGCAAGCAGCGCAGCGTGCCGCTGGGCTCCTTCGCGCGCACGGCGCTGCACGAATGGCGTGCGTCCACCGGCGCCACCAGCGACGCGCCGGTATTCCCGGGGCGCGGCGGCGGGCCGATCACGTCGCGCGCGGTGCAGCTGCGCCTGCGTCAGCTGGCGCAGCGCCAGGGGCTGTTCAAGCGCGTGCATCCGCACTTGCTGCGGCACAGCTTCGCCAGCCACATCCTCGAATCCTCGGGTGACCTGCGCGGTGTGCAGGAACTGCTCGGCCACGCCGATATCGCCACCACGCAGATCTACACCCACCTCGACTACCAGCACCTCGCGAAGGTGTACGACGCGGCGCATCCGCGGGCCAAGCGGAAGGGGTGAGAGCGGTGAGACGTCACCGCCAAGGGCTGGAGGCGGGCATGGGGTGCTCTCGCAACCAAGCGAGTATCGGGGAGCGACTTGCGAGGGCACCCCATGCCCGCCCCCAGTAACCCTTGAGGGACGCAAGACCCACCCCCATCCATGGGTTTCCTCCCCCAGGAAGGTCCCCATGGGCCCGAGCCAGAATCCAAACGTCTTCCACGCCACCACCATCGTGTCCGTGCGTCGCGACGGCCGCGTCGCCGTCGCTGGCGACGGCCAGGTCACCCTCGGCGCCACCGTGATGAAGGGCAACGCGCGCAAGGTGCGCCGCCTTGGCCGCGACGGCCAAGTGATCGCCGGTTTCGCCGGCGCTGCGGCCGATGCGTTCACCCTGTTCGAGTTGTTCGAGGCCAACCTGGAGAAACACGGCCAGCTGACCCGCGCCGCCGTCGAGCTGGCCAAGGATTGGCGCACCGAGCGCCGCCTCGGCAAGCTCGAGGCGCTGCTGGCAGTGGCTGACCGCGAGACCTCGCTGATCATCAGCGGCACCGGCGACGTGATCGAACCCGAGGACGGCATCATCGCCATCGGTTCCGGCGGCATGTACGCGCTGTCGGCCGCGCGCGCGCTGATGGCGCACACCCAACTCGACGCCCGCTCCATCGCCACGGAGGCAATCGGCATCGCCGGCGACGTCTGCATCTACACCAACCGCAACGTCGTGGTGGAGGAACTGTGAGCATGAAACCCGACACCAGCAGTGCCACCATGACCCCGCGCGAGATCGTGCAGGAACTCGACCGCCACATCGTCGGCCAGCAGCAGGCCAAGCGCGCGGTGGCGATCGCACTGCGCAACCGCTGGCGCCGCATGCAGCTGGCGCCGGAGCTGCGCAACGAGGTGATGCCGAAGAACATCCTGATGATCGGCCCCACCGGCGTGGGCAAGACCGAGATCGCGCGGCGCCTGGCCACGCTGGCCAACGCGCCGTTCGTGAAGGTCGAGGCCACGCGTTTCACCGAAGTGGGCTACGTCGGCAAGGACGTGGAGCAGATCGTGCGCGACCTGGCCGACACCGCGGTCAAACTGTACCGCGAGCAGGCCAAGGTACAGGTGCGCACCCAGGCCGAGGAACGCGCCGAAGACCGCATCCTCGATGCGTTGCTGCCGCGCCGCGTGACCGGCATCGGTTTCGACCCGCAGGCCGCGCAGGCCGAGCCATCGGCGCAGGAGTCGGAAACGCGGATCAAGCTGCGCAAGCAGCTGCGCAGTGGCGCGCTGGACGAGCGTGAGATCGAAGTCGATGCCGCGGTCAACATCGGCGTGGACATCATGGCGCCGCCCGGCATGGAAGAGATGGGGCAACAGCTGCGGCAGATGTTCTCGCAGGTGGCCGGCAACAAGACCAACAAGAAGAAGCTGACGATCAAGGCCGCGCGCACGCTGCTGGTCGAGGACGAGGCGGCCAAACTGGTCAACGAGGACGACATCCGTGCCGCCGCGATCGAAGCGTGCGAGCAGCACGGCATCGTGTTCATCGATGAGATCGACAAGGTCGCCAAGCGCAGCCAGCCTGGTGCGACCGGCGGCGATGTCAGCCGCGAGGGCGTGCAGCGCGACCTGCTGCCCCTGGTCGAAGGCTCCACCGTGAGCACCAAGTACGGGCCGGTGAAGACCGACCACATCCTGTTCATCGCATCGGGTGCGTTCCACCTGGCCAAGCCCAGCGACCTGATCCCCGAGTTGCAGGGCCGCTTCCCGATCCGGGTGGAGCTGGGCGCGCTGAGCAAGGACGACTTCGTCCGCATCCTCACCGAACCCAAGGCGGCGCTGACCACCCAGTACGTGGAGCTGATGCGCACCGAGGGCGTGGACCTTTCGTTCAGCGCCGATGCCGTCGAGCGCCTGGCCGAGATCGCCGCGCAGGTGAACGACCGCCAGGAGAACATCGGCGCGCGCCGCCTGCACACGGTGCTGGAGCGCCTGCTCGACACGTTGAGCTATGAGGCGCCGGATCGCGACGGGCAGGGCGTGGCCATAGACCGCACGTATGTCGATGCGCATCTGGGCGAGCTGGTGCAGGACCCGGACCTGAGCCGTTACATCCTGTAACCGCGGGGCGGCATTTGCTTTACGTGAGCTTAACGCGCACCGGGCTACGGTCCTCGGTGCGCGCCGACAGGGGGAGATGCGCGCACTGCGCGTTCGTCCGTTCCACTCTTTCGGGGACCACACATGAAGCAGCAGAAGCTCGTCGCGGCGCTTGCCGCCGCCCTTGCATTGACCCTGTCCGCCACCGCGCTCGCCGCCCAGCCGGATCCCAATCGCGTCTGGGTGAAGTACAAACCCGGTGCCGGCGCGAGTGCCGAGGCGGCGCTGAAGGCCGCCGGCGCCCGCACCCACTACCGGTTCGACCGCCTGCGCGCGTTCGCCGCCACCGTACCGCCGCAAGCGCTGCAGGGTCTGCGCAACAACCCCAACATCGAATACATCGAAGCTGACGTGCCGCGCTATCCCACGGCGCAGACCACGCCGTGGGGCATCACCCGCGTGCAGGCGCCGGAAACCGCCGCCACTGGCGCCGACGGCACCGGTATCAAGGTGTGCGTGATCGACTCGGGCATCAACGCCAGCCACGAGGACTTCGCCGGCATCAGCATGACCGGTTACCCGAGCGGCTGGAACAACGACAGTTGCGGCCACGGCACGCACGTTGCCGGCACCATCGCCGCCGCCAACAACAGCGTGGGCGTGGTCGGCGTCAGCCCGGCCAAGGTCAGTCTGCACATCGTCAAGGTGTTCGACGGCGCCAGTTGCGGCTGGAGCTACAGCTCGACCTTGGTGGATGCGGCCAACCGTTGCCAGTCGGCGGGCGCGAAGATCATTAGCATGAGCCTGGGTGGCAGCGGCTCGAGCTCAACGGAAAACACCGCGTTCGCCAACCTCAACAGCGCGGGCATCCTCAGCATCGCGGCCGCAGGCAACGCGGGCAACTCCACGTTCAGCTACCCCGCTTCGTACGCCAGTGTGATGTCGGTGGCGGCCACGGACAGCGCCAATGCCAAGGCCACCTTCTCGCAGTACAACAGTGCGGTCGACATCGCCGCGCCGGGCGTGGGCGTGCTCAGCACGTACCCGTTCAAGAGCGCCGACGTCACCGTTGGCGGGAACAGCTACCTGGTATCGGCCATTGACGGCACCGTGCAGTCCACCGCCTCCGGCGCGCTGGTCAACGGCGGCCTGTGCGACAGCGTCGGCAGTTGGGCCGGCAAGGTCGTGCTGTGCGAACGCGGCGTGGTCAGCTTTGCGCAGAAGGTGGCCAACGTCACCAGCGGTGGCGGCGCGGCAGCGGTGATCTACAACAACGTATCCGGGGGCTTTTCCGGAACGCTGAACGGCAGCTCCACGATTCCCGCGGTGAGCATGAGCCAGGAGGACGGGCAGTCCCTGGTGGCCGGCGTGCTGGGCCAGAACGCCAGTGTCAGCACGGTGCCGGTCAGCAATACCAGTGGCTATGCCTATCTCGATGGCACGTCGATGGCGACACCGCATGTGTCGGGCGTGGCGGCATTGGCGTGGAGTGCCAAGCCGACGGCGACCAACGGCGACGTGCGTTCGGCCCTGGAGTCCACGGCGATCGACCTGGGCGCAGCGGGCCGCGACAACAACTTCGGCTATGGGCTGGTGCAGGCATTCGATGCGAGCGAGGCGTTGCTGGGCGGCGGCGGTGGCGGCACCCCGCCGGCCAACCTGACCGCGAGCAAGGGGGCGGTCGTGAAGGGTAAGTCGACCATCACCCTGAACTGGAGCGGTGGCGCCAGCGCCGTCGACGTTCGCCGCAACGGTAGCGTCGTGGCCGGGGGGATTGCCAATACCGGCACGTACGCGCAGTCGGTGCGTGCGCGCGGCTCGTACACCTACCAAGTGTGCAACGCGGGCACCAGCGAATGCAGCGGGTCGGTCACGGTCAGCTTCTGACCTGTCGCGCAGTGGTACCCGGGGGCCCGCGTTGCGGGCCCTCGGTTCTTCGGGCAGCGATAGTTCTGCCCTCGGGTGGCCAGAGTCAGTCCGCCCGCACCCGCCACGCCTCCGCCAGCGATATGGCGCCAGTGCGCGCCAGCGCCACCGCGGCCTGGGTCAGCGGCACCATGCCTTCCTCGACGGCGGTGCGGTGGATCTCGTCCGCCTGCGCACCGGGCACCACCAGTGCCTGCAGGCGCGGCGTCATCACCATGAGTTCGTAGACCGCACGGCGCTTGTGCACGCCCAGGCCGTCGCACTGCGGACAGCCGTGGCCGGTATGGAACACCTCATCCGCGTCCACCCCCAGCGCCTCACGGATGTGCGGATGCACCGCTTCGACCTCGCGGCAATGCACGCAGGTCAGCCGCACCAGCCGCTGCGACATCACCGCCAGCAGCGAAGCGCGCAGCAGGTAGGCCTCCACGCCCAAGTCCAGCAATCGGGTGACGGTGGTGGCCGCGGTGTTGGTGTGCAGCGTGCTCAGCATCAGGTGGCCAGTGAGCGCGCTTTCGACCGCGATGTCGGCCGTTTCCTGGTCGCGGATCTCGCCGACCATGATCACGTCGGGGTCGTGGCGCAGGAAGTTGCGCATCGCCGAGGCGAAGGTGAAGCCGGCGGCGCGGTTCACCTGCATCTGCTGCACGTCCTCGACGTGGAATTCCACCGGGTCCTCGATGGTGAGGATGTTGATGCGCTGCCGGCGCAGCTCCAGCAGCATCGCGTACAGCGTGGTCGACTTGCCGCAGCCGGTGGGCCCGGTGGTGAGGAACATGCCGTGGCTGCGCGACATCACGTCGTCCAGGCGCTCGCGGTCGTGCGCGGTCAGTCCCAGCTGGTCCAGGCTCCACAGGCCTTCGTTTGCGTCCAGCAGGCGCACGACCACGCTTTCGCCATGCACCGCCGGCAGCACCGAGATGCGCATGTCGATCTTGCGGCCGTCGTCCATCACGTGGCTGGTGCGACCGTCCTGCGGGCGTCGGTGCTCGGCCAGGTTCATCGCACCGAGCACCTTGATGCGGCTGACCACCGCCGGGTGCAGCGCGCGCATCAGCCGGCGCACCGGCACCATCTCGTCGTCGATGCGGTACAGCACGTCGGTACCGTGGACTCCCGGTCGCAGGTGGATGTCCGAGGCGCGACGCAGCACCGCTTCCGTGATCAGCGTCTTCACCATCCGCACCACCGGTGCTTCGCGGGCCAGCCGCTGCGCTTCCTGTTCGCTCTCGATGGCGGTGGCGGTGGGGTCCAGGCCCAGCTGCTGGACCACGTCGCGGTCTTCGACCTGGTCGTAGAGCCGGGCAATGGCTTCGCGGATGTCGCGGGGACTGGCGACCAGGGCAATGATGCGTTCGGGACTGAGGAAGTCGAGGGTGGCCTGTGCGTTGGCGGCCCCGGGGTCCTCCATCGCCACCGCCACCATGCCGTTATGGGTGCGCAGGGGCACCGCGCGCAGCTGCCGGGCGATGGCCGGGCTGATCTGGGTGAGTGCGTCCTGGGCCGGCTCCAGGCCCGACAGCCGCACCAGGGGCACGCCGAACCGGCACGCGACGCGGTAGCTGGCTTCGGAGGCGTCGTCCCCCAGCGCCAGCCAGCCTTCCAGCGGGGTGCCGGATGAGCCACGCAGGCGGGCAAAGGCGGAACGCGGGTAATTGGCCAGGAACTGGTCCAACGCAGCGGAACTGTCGATCAGCAGCGGTCCATCGCCAGGTGCGGTGTCGTCGGCCATGGGCGGCACTCGGGTGGGCTTTGCCCAGTGTGCTGCAAGGCGCGCGGCTTGTCTTGATGCGTGTCAAGCCCCCGGCCGGCGGGGTGGATCGTGGGCCGCCGGCCCGAGGGTGCGATAATCGCCGGATGAGCGATGCCCAGACCCCACCCCAGACCCCGCCCGCCGCAAAGCCCGAGACCACCCACTTCGGCTACCGCGACGTGCCCGTGGCCCAGAAGCAGAAGCTGGTGGCCGAAGTGTTCTCCTCGGTCGCGGGTAAGTACGACCTGATGAACGACCTGATGTCGCTGGGCATCCACCGGATCTGGAAGCGCTACTTCGTCGGCACCGCGCAGGTACGCCGTGGCGATCGCGTGCTGGACCTGGCCGGCGGCACCGGTGATATCGCCCTGCTGCTGCGCGACCGCGTGGGCGACAGCGGCAGCATCGTCCTGGGCGACATCAACGGCGAAATGCTGCGCGTGGGCCGCGATCGCATGACCGACAAGGGCAAGGTCGGCGGCTTCGAATACGTGCAGATGAACGCCGAGAAATTGCCCTTCCCGGACGCCAGCTTCGACCTGATCACCATTGCCTTCGGCCTGCGCAACGTCACCGACAAGGACGCCGCGCTGCGCGAGATGTTCCGCGTGCTGAAGCCGGGCGGGCAGGCACGCGTGCTGGAGTTCTCCGAGGTCAAGGCCGACTGGTTCAAGCCGATCTACGACTTCCACTCGTTCAACGTGCTGCCCAAGCTGGGCAGCCTGTTCGCCGGTGACGCGGGGAGCTACCAGTACCTGGCCGAGAGCATCCGCAAGCACCCGCCGCAGGACGAGCTGAAGGCAATGATGCAGGCCGCCGGCTTCGCCCGCTGCGACTACAAGAACCTCAACGCCGGCATCGTCGCGATCCACACCGGCTACAAGGCCTGAGGGCTGCACCCCGCGAGCCGCACCCCGAACGCGGCTGATGCCCGCTCCCCCGCGGCGGGGCGGGCCATCGCAGACGTCGCCAAATCGGCGTGTGGAGGCCTGACGGCGCCCAAGCCGGGGCTGGCGTGACAGGCCGCAGGCGCACCATCGACGCGGGCGGCGGTACACTCGGCCGCTCACCCGCAACCGTGGTCCTTCCATGCGTCATTCGATCCTGACCCTGTGCCTGGCCGCCGCGCTCGCCGCTGGCTGCTCGCGCGACACCACGCCGGCCCCCGGCGCAGATGCCCAGCCCGCCGCCACCCAGCAGGCCGCCGTGAACGCCACCGCCGAAACCGACGAGCAGTCCTACGCCGAACCCCACAAGGTCCGCACCAAGGACCTCGCGCTGGAGCTGAAGGTCGACTTCGACGCCAGGACCCTGTCGGGCAGTGCCACCTACACCCTGGACTGGCTGGACAAGAACGCCACCCAGCTGGTGCTGGACAGCCGTGCGATCACCGTCGAGAAGGTGGTCGGCGAGCGCGCCGACGGCAAGTGGGACGACCTCAAGTTCAGCTTCGCGCCGGCGGACGAACTGCTGGGCAGCAAGCTCACCATCGAAGCGCCGCAGCGCAACGCCCGCATCCGCGTGACCTACACCACGTCGCCGGAGGCCTCGGGCCTGCAGTGGCTGACCCCGGCGATGACCGAGGGCAAGAAGACACCCTTCATGTTCAGCCAGTCGCAGCAGATCCACGCGCGTTCGTGGGTGCCGCTGCAGGACACGCCGCGCGTGCGCTTCACCTACACCGCGCACGTGACCGCGCCGAAGGATGCGATGGTGCTGATGAGCGCCGACAACGATCCGAAGGCCGCGCGTGACGGCGACTACAGCTTCACCATGCCGCAGCCGATCCCGTCGTACCTGCTGGCCATTGCCGCGGGCGACCTGGTGTTCCAGCCGATCACCGACAAGGCCGGCGTGTGGGCCGAGCCGTCGATGGCGCCCAAGGCCGCGGCCGAGTTCGCCGACACCGGCCGCATGATCGACACTGCCGAGCGCCTGTACGGCCCGTACCGCTGGGGCCGCTACGACATCCTGGTGCTGCCGCCGTCGTTCCCGTACGGCGGCATGGAGAACCCGCGCCTGACCTTCGCCACGCCGACCGTGATCACCGGCGACAAGACGCTGGTGTCGCTGATCGCGCACGAGCTGGCGCACAGCTGGTCGGGCAACCTGGTCACCTTCTCCAGCTCCAAGGACGCGTGGCTCAACGAAGGCTTCACCAGCTACGTCGAGAACCGCATCATCGAGGACCTGTTCGGCAAGGAACAGGCCGACATGGAGAGCGTGATCTCGCGCAACGAGCTGGCCGACGAGTTCAAGGACGCCAAGCCGGAACTCACCGTGCTGGCGCTCAAGCCTGAAACCATCCGAAACCCGGACGACACGCTGACCTCGCAGCAGTACACCAAGGGCGCGTGGTTCCTGCAGTTCCTCGAGCAGCGCTTCGGGCGTGACGTGTTCGACCCGTTCCTGAAGGGCTACTTCGACCACTTCGCGTTCCAGTCGATCCCCACCGCGAAGTTCGTCGACTACCTCAAGACCAACCTGATCGAGAAGCACCCGGGCAAGGTCACCATGGCCGAAGTCGAGCAGTGGGTGTACCAGCCGGGCATCCCCGACTTCGCTCCGAAGACCGTATCGGCGCGCTTCGAGGCCGTCGACACCGCGCGCAAGGCGTGGCTGGACAACGGCACGCTGCCGGACAAGGCGCTGACCTCGAAGTGGATCACCCAGGAGTGGGTGCACTTCATCGAAGGCATGCCGGAGACGCTCAAGCCTGACCAGCTGGCCGCGCTGGATGCCGCGTACCAGTTCACCGGCACGCCCAACGGCGAGATCGCGCAGCGCTGGTATCCGCTGGCGGTGCGCAGCGGCTACACCCAGGCCAATGCCGCGATCAGCGCGTTCCTGCAGAAGATCGGCCGCCGCAAGCTGATCATGCCGACCTACAGCGCGCTGGTGAAGACGCCCGAAGGCCTGAAGCTGGCCGAGGAAACCTTCGCCAAGGCCAAGCCGGGCTACCACCCGATCACCACCGGTTCGGTGGAAGCGGTGATCGCCAAGGCCAAGCAGGCTCCGGCGCAGTAACGCATGCGATGGCGCAATGCCTTCATCGCGGCCGCCCTCGTGGCGGCCGCGTTGTTGTTGGCGGGTGGTGCGTGGGTGGCGCGCGATCCGGAGGTGGTGCTGCGCGGCGAGTTCGCCCGCCTGCGCTGGAAGGCGGGGCTGCGTTCCGGCACGGTGCAGGCGGCCGGACACCGCTGGGTGTACGCGTACAACGACGACGCCCCGGCCGACGCGCCGCTGATCGTGATGCTGCACGGCTTCACCGGCAGCAAGGAGAACTGGTACCCACTGGCCGCGCAGTTGCGCGGGCGCTACAGGCTGGTCGCGCCCGATCTAGCCGGGTGGGGCGCCAGCAGCAGGCAGCCGGGCGCCGATTACGGCTTCGCCGCGCAGGCCGGGCGCGTGGCGGCCTTCGTCAAGGCGGCGCGTCAGACCGGGCGGCCGACCGTGCTGCTCGGCCACTCCATGGGCGGGGGCATCGCCGCGCTGGTGGCAGCGCGGTATCCCGAATTGATCGATCGCGTCGGCCTGCTCGATGCCGCCGGCGTGCGGTTCGCCGACAACCGCTTTGGCGAGGAAGTGCTCGCCGGACGCAACCCGTTTGAAGTGCACGATGTCGCCACGATGCACCGCTACCTCGACACCGTGTTCCACGTCGACGCCGCCAAGCCCTGGATCCCGTGGCCGGCGGACGGCATCTACATCGCGCGTCGCCAGCGCGAGGCGGCCTTCGAACAGGCCGTGCTCGACCGCATCGGTCGCGGCGACGAACGATTCCTGCCCGGGGATGAAGCCGGGCACATCCGCCAGCCCGCGCTGCTGCTATGGTGCCGCCAGGACGCGGTGATCGACCCCAGTGCACTCGAGCTTTACGCCGCGCGCATGCCACAGGCGGCAAAAGTACTGCTCGATGGCTGCGGCCACATGTCATTGATGGAACAACCTGCGGCCGTTGCCGATGCGGTGGTCGCGCTGATCGAACGAGGACAGCCCCGATGACCGTACCGAACAAGCCCGCCCCCCTCCGTCTCCTTCTGCCGCTGGCCGCCGCACTGGCTGTGGTGGCCTGCAAGCCCGCCGAGGATCCCGCTGCCATCGCCGCGCGGCAGAAGGCCGCGATCGAGCAGGCCGCCGACGAAGCCGCCAGGCAGTTCGACGCCGAATACGGCCGCCACAACTGGGAGCTGGCCAAGGCGCACGGCGACGTGCTGATCGACAAGTACCCCGACAGCACCGCCGCCGCGCGCATCAAGGAACGCCACGCTGAGGCCGTGACCAAAGCCGTCGACGCGCGCGAGCAGCGTCGCCTGTCCTCACTGTGGTCGTACGGCAACGAGCCGGCGCGGAAGGGCAGCCAGCTGTCCGCGTCGATCTACTCGCAGGAACCGGTGGACACCGGCGGCGGCGCCCAACCCGTGCGCCTGATCTTCCGCGACCACCCGGAGTGGGGCACCAGCAGCTACCTCGTGCTGGAAGCCGGTGACTTCAACTGTTACGCCGGCTGCAAGGTCAAGGTGAAGGCTGACGATGTCGCACCCAGGCCGATGGCCGCCACGCGCCCGAAGACCGACGAGGCCATCGCGATGTTCATCGAGGACGAGAAGGCGTTGTGGAAGCTGGCGCGCGACGCCAAGGTGATTGAGATCGAATTCCCGGTGAAGGCCGGTGGCACGCGCACCGCGGTGTTCGAAGTAGCCGCGCTGGATACCACCTCGCTGCCGAAGTGGCCGCAATAGGCGCTGGGCTTTACGTCGCTTTTCCATCACGGGAGTAAGCTCCGGGCATGGCGCGCGGATCGCCCGCCATGCCGGCGCGAGGCGGAACCCCGCGCCCCGTCACTGCGGCGACGCCGCGTGGAGCGCAGGCGCCGCCTTCCGGGAGGCCGCCATGCTTTCGCCCCGTTTGCACAACCTGCTCGATGCGCAACACGCGCCCTACACCCCGTTGTCCCACGAGCGTTCCGTCACCGCGCTCGACACCGCTGCGGCCGCGCATGTCCGGCGCGAGTTGTTCGCCAAGACCGTGATGCTCAAGATCGATGGCGCACTGGCGATGATGGTGATGCCCGCCGCCTACCGCGTCGACCTCCATCGGCTGTCGCTGGCGCTGGGCGGTCCCCTGGTCGAGGTGGCTGAAGAGGCGGAATTCCGCGATGCCTTCCCCGACTGCGAACTGGGCGCGATGCCACCGTTCGGTCACCTGTATGGCATGCCGGTGTACGTCGACTCGCGCCTGGCGCAGCAGCCGGAGATCGCCTTCAATGCCGGCACGCACACCGACGCGGTGCGCATGCCGTACGCCGAATTCGAGAGGCTCGCCGAGCCGGAACTGCTGTGGCTCGCGCACGTGATGTAGAGGCGGCGCCTCTGCTGCTCAACGCCACAGTGCGAACGGCAACATGCCCCAAGCCGCGAGCACCGCGCACCACTGCAGCACCAGCACGGCGGCGACCAGGTTGAAGCGGCCACGCACCAGACCCTCGTGCCCGCGGACGCTGCGCCACGCCTGCCACAGCATCAGCAGCGGCAACGCGGCCGTGACCGCATACAGCGCCAGACTGGCCGCGGTACGGTCGCCCAACTGGGTATAGGACTGGAGCAGGAACAGCGGAACCGGCAGCACCAGCAGCGCCGCCCCCATCACGCCCGGCGTGCGGAGCGGTTCGTGCCCCAGTGCGGCACGTACCGGTACGACCAGCAGGAACCACGCCAGTCCCAGCAGTCCCAAGGCCGGGCTGGCCACCATGGACCAGTAGGTGGCGGGGTGCACCTGGCGATGGGTCCGCAGGCCGTCGCTGATCAGTCGTTCGCCGTTCGCGCCGGACAACAGCACGTGCGAGGCACTGCTGCGATCGTCGGCGACGAAACGCGCCCCGCCCTGCGGAGTCAGTGTGCGCGTGGGGCGTTGGCCGTGGGTGTAGCGCAGGGCCTGGCCGTCCCACGCCAGGGTTGCGCTGTCGAACAGGAAGTCGGCGTAGGCAAACTGGGCCATGCGGTTGGGCGCAGGGACGAAGCGCCCCGTCCACGCGGCTACGTTGCGCGGCGGCGGTTGCGCGCTTTCCCTGCGGGCCGCGGGCAGACCGAGGGCGTTGACCAGCAGCGCGTCGAAGCGACCCGAATCGCGGCCATCGCCGTCGGCGTTCTGCACGGTCACGAACACGTGTCCGCCACGGGCGGCGTTCGGGTCCGGATACACGCACAGCATCGCGTGGAAGCCGACCACGTCGCCGGCATGGCACAGGCCGACCACGCCATGGCGGTCGCGGCGCGCCAGGCCGAGGGCGTAGCCCACCTGCAAGCCGGCGCGCGCGGCGTCGGTCGAGGTCGGCCGGCCCATCGCGCGCAGCAGCGACGGCGCCACCAGCGGGCGGTCGCCGACGCGTCCCTCGCCCAGCAGGAAGGCCCCGAACACCGCCAGGTCCCGCGCCGTGGTGGTGAACTGCCCCGCGGGCCGCAGGTAGACCGGCATCGCTGGCGCCGGTGTGGCGAGATCGTGGTGGCCCCAGGCCAGGCGCGGATCCGCGCCCGGGCCGTCCTGCGTGGTGAAGCGGAAGGTGCTGTCGCGCATGCCCAGTGGCCGCAGCAGTTCGCGGTCGAGCCAGGTTTCATAGCGTTCCCGCGTGACCGCTTCGATCACCATGCCGGCCAACGCGAAGCCCATGTTCGAGTAGGAGAACTGGCTGCCGGGGCGGCTGCGGATGGCCAGTACCGTCGGATCGCGGTCAAAGGCCTCGCGCAATGGCGTGTCGGGCGTCGGCTGCGTGCTGAACAGCTGCCACAGGCGGATGTCGTCGAGCCCCGCGGTGTGGTCGAGCAGGTGGCGCACGCGCACCGGTTGGTCGGGCCACGGATTGTCGAAGCGCAGTGCCGGCAGGTAGCGGTTGACCGGCGCGTCGAGGTCCAGCCGGCCGGTGCTCGCCAGGTGCAGCAGGCCGGTGGCCAGCACGGTCTTGGCAATCGAGCCGACGTGCACCCGGCTGTCGGCGCGAAGCGGCTCGCGGGTGGCCGCATTCTTCACCCCGGCCGCGCCGGTGTGGATCGCACCGTCACGGCCGAGCGTGGCCCAGACCGCGCCGGTCACGCCTTCCTCCTGCAAGGTCCGCTCGACCTGCGCCTTCAGGGCCCCGGGCGCGGCGCGCGCCGGTGCCACCACGCCCAACAGTCCTGCCAGCACGCCCGCGATGAGCAGGCGTTGATGATCGCTCCACATCCTGTGGCACTCCCGGTTACGCGGCCATGGCCATTCAACCGACGGCCAGCATGATGGGACAGGGCCGAAGGTCATCCCAACGACCGGCTGCCGCAGCGAGCCGCGGGCGCTGGGACTTAAAGCGCGTAGCCGAACTGCTGCTTGAACTGCTCGGCAAACTCCTCGTAATCGAAGCGCTGGTTCTGCGTGCCCGGATGCTCCACCTTCAGCGCACCCATCAGGTTGCCGATGCGGCCGATGGTCATCCAGTCGTAGCCCTTCTCGATGCCGAAGATCAGCCCCGCGCGGAACGCATCACCGCAGCCGGTCGGGTCGGTCACGCGGCGCTCGTGCGCCGGCGGCACGTCGAAGGTTTTCTCCGTGGTGTGGATCTCCGCACCCTTGGGCCCGCGCGTGCAGATGTATGCCTTCACCCGCTGCATGATGTCCTTCTCGCTCCAGCCGGTGCGCTCCTGCAGCAGGTTGGACTCGTAGTCGTTGACGGTGACGTAGTCGGCCAACTCGATGAAATTGCGCAGTTCCTCGCCGTTGAACAGCGGCATCGCCTGGCCCGGATCGAAGATGAAGGGGATGCCGGCTTCGGCGAACTGCTTCGCGTTCTGCAGCATGCCTTCGTAACCATCGGGGCTGACGATGCCGAAGGTCACGCCAGGCACGTCCTTCACGTGGTTCTCGTACGAACGCATCATCGCGCCCGGGTGGAACGCAGTGATCTGGTTGTTGTCGTGGTCGGTGGTGATGAATGCCTGCGGGGTGAAAAGCTCATCGATCACCTTGACCCGGTCGAGCGTGATGCCCTGCTCGGTGAACCAGTCGCGGTACGGGCCGAAGTCCTGGCCCACCGTGGCCATCGGGATCGGATCGCCGCCAAGCAACTTCAGGTTGTAGGCGATGTTGCCGGCGCAGCCACCGAATTCGCGGCGCATCCGCGGGACCAGGAAGGACACGTTGAGGATGTGCACCTTGTCCGGGAGGATGTGGTTCTTGAATTGGTCGGGGAACACCATGATGGTGTCGTAGGCCAGCGAACCGCAGATGAGTGCCGACATGGGCGGGAAGCTCCTGTTGAGGGGGCAGGCCGCCCGCCGGACGGACGGGTGCGGCAGGGTGTGGAAGGGACGGACGTGGCCGTACGGCGCGTAGGGTAGCCGGTGGGCCGCCCCCGGGCCAGCCGACTCCGGCCCGTGACCGCCGTCGCAAGTTGAACCAAGCGCCAGCGCGGGACCTTGTGAACGTCGCGAAAACCGACGCAAACCCCTGATTTTCCTTGCCCGGCCCGGGGGGTGTTGCTAGGCTAGACCACTTGCCCCCGCATCCCCCAAGACGGCCTGTTTCCCGATGTTCAAGAAGTTTCGCGGCATGTTCTCCAATGACCTGTCCATCGACCTGGGCACGGCCAATACCCTCATCTATGTCCGCGGACAGGGCATCGTCCTGAACGAACCCTCGGTGGTTGCGGTCCGCCAGGATCGCCTGATTGGCGGTACCCGGTCGGTGGCCGCGGTCGGCGCGGAGGCCAAGCAGATGCTCGGCCGCACCCCCGGCCACATCACCACCATCCGGCCGATGAAGGATGGCGTCATCGCCGACTTCACCTACACCGAGGAAATGCTCAAGTACTTCATCCGCAAGGTGCACAAGAGCCGCTTCCTGCGCCCCAGCCCGCGCGTGCTGGTGTGCGTGCCGTGCGGCAGCACCCAGGTGGAGCGCCGCGCCATCAAGGAATCGGCCGAGGAGGCCGGCGCGCGCGAGGTGTACCTGATCGAGGAGCCGATGGCGGCGGCGATCGGTGCCGGCATGCCGGTGACCGAGGCCCGCGGTTCGATGGTCGTGGACATCGGCGGCGGCACCACCGAAGTGGCGGTGATCGCGCTCAACGGTATCGTGTACTCGGCATCGGTGCGCATCGGTGGCGACCGTTTCGACGAGTCGATCATCAACTACGTGCGCCGCACCTACGGCACCCTGATTGGTGAGGCCACCGCCGAGCGGATCAAGCTCGAGCTGGGCTGCGCCTACCCGCAGAAGGACAACCGCACCATGGAGGTCACCGGCCGCAACCTCGCCGAGGGCGTGCCGAAGATGATCACCATCAGCAACAACGAGGTGCTGGAAGCGCTGCGCGAGCCGCTGGCCGGCATCGTCACCGCGATCAAGCTGGCGCTGGAGCAGACCCCGCCCGAACTGGGTGCCGACGTGGCCGAGCGCGGCATCGTGCTGACCGGTGGCGGCGCGCTGCTGCGCGACGTGGATCGCCTGATCAGCGAGGAAACCGGCCTGCACGTGCAGGTGGCCGATGACCCGCTGACCTGCGTGGCCCGTGGCGGCGGTCGTGCGCTGGAACTGGTGGACATGCACGGCAACGAGTTCTTCGCGCCGGACTGAGCCGCATCCGTGTTACCGCGCGCGTGGCGCGGCCCCGTCGTCCCCTCCAATCCGTGACCTGATCCGCTGACGTGCCGCCCTACGCCGGTCCCCCCACGCCCCCCCGCTCCGGCGAGATTGCCGATTCACTGCGGCTGATGATTTACCTAGGGCTGGCGCTGGCCCTGATCGTGCTCGACCACCGCGGCGGCTGGCTGCACCAGGCGCGGACCGTCGTCTCCCAGGTCGTGCAGCCCCTGTGGGCGGTGGCCGGATGGCCCGGGCAAGCCATGCGCCGCGTGCAGGACGATGCCGGCACGCTGGGCCAGCTCACCGAAGAGAACCAGCACCTGCGCCAGGAGCTGCTGCTCAGCCAGGCGCGAATGGCACGCCTGCGCACCGTGGCGGCCGACAACGAACGCCTGCGCGGGCTGCTCGGTGCCGCCCAGACCAGTGGCGTCGACGTTCAACTGGCGCCGATCCTCGATATCGACCTCGATCCCACCCGCCAGCGCCTGGTGGTGCGGGCCGGCACGGCCGATGGCGTGCGGGTCGGGCAGAGCGTGATCGATGCCGGTGGCCTGCTGGGGCAGGTCATCCAGGTCAACCCGCAACAGTCCACCGTGCTGTTGATCACCGACCCGGCGCACGCGGTGCCGGTGGCGGTGGTGCGCAACGGCGTGCGCCTGGTGGCCTACGGCAGCGGCGAAGGGGGACGCCTGCGCCTGGGCAACATTCCCACCTCCAGTGACGTGAAGGTGGGCGACGAGTTGATCACTTCCGGGCTGGGCGGTCGCTTCCCCGCCGGTTTCATGGTGGGCACCATCGTTGACCTGAGGCCCGATGAGAGCCGCGCCTACCTGCAAGGAGAGGTGCGGCCCGCCGCGCAACTGGACCGGGGCCGCGACGTGCTGCTGCTGCGCGCGGCGCCGGGCCCCGCGGCCGTGCCTTCAGCCGGTATAAACACGGCCCCCGCCGCGACCGAGGCCACCAACGCCGCCGCTGGCGTGCCCGGACAACTGGCGCCGGTTTCGCCCGCGCTGCAGGTCCGCTACCCGCGGCGTCCCACGCCCGGCCCCGGTGACGGCCCGGCCACGCAGAACGCGGCCGTGCCACCGACCGGAGCGGCGGGGACTGCCGGTAGCACCCCGGCGGTCAACCAACCCGCGGCGCCAGCGGCGGTCACTCCGCCGCCATCCGCGCAGCCTCAAACCACGCTGCCTCAAACCACGCCGCCTCCGACCACGTCGCCTCAAGCCGCCCCGGTCCGCCGCCCGCCGCCGCCATCGTCGCCGCCCGCCACCAACGAAGGAGCGGGCCGATGAGCCGCACGCTGACCCATTGGGTGCTGCCGCTGAGCGTGGTCGCCGCGCTGCTGCTCGGCCTGCTGCCCTTGCCGCCGATGCTGCAGCCGCTGCGTCCGTACTGGATCGCGTTGGTGCTTGCGTACTGGCTGATCGAGGAGCCCGACCGGGTAGGACTGGGCGTGGTTTTCTGCGTCGGCGTCATCGCCGACCTGGCCTTCGGCACGCTGCTGGGCGAGCAGGCGCTGCGCCTGGTGGTGATGGGCTTCATCATCCAGCGCTTCCGCGCGCGGTTGCGCTTCTTCCCGATCTGGCAGCAGGCGTTGTCGATCGGTGGGCTGCTGTTCAACGACCGCATCGTCGCCGCGGCCATTCACGTGGCGTTGGGCCTGAAGGCGCTGCCGTCGATGTTCTGGCTGGCGCCTGTCGCCGGCATGGTGCTGTGGCCGCTGGTGTTCCTCGCACTGGACGCGGCGCGCTACGGCCGGTGGCGGAGGGGCTGAGCCATGCGTCCACGGCGCGGGCGCCGCATCCTCAAGAACAGTGCGGCCGAAGCCGAACAGTTCCGCCGCCGCTCCGCGCTCGCCTTCGCGGGAGTGATGCTGGCGCTGGGCGGCCTGGCCCTGTGGTATTTCCGCCTGCAGGTCTGGCAGCACGCCGAGTACGCCACGCGTTCGGAGGCCAACCGCATCAAGCTGCAGCCGGTGGTCCCGGGGCGTGGACTCATCTACGACCGCAAGGGCCGGCTGCTGGCTGACAACGTGCCCGCGTTCCGCCTGGACGTCACCCCGCGCGAAGCCGGTGACGCGGAGAAATGGCTGCCGGCGCTAGCCAAGGTGGTGGCGCTGAGCGCGGACGACCTCAAGCGCTACGAGGAAGGCCGTCGCGCCGCGCGCGGCTACAAGCCGGTGACCTTGAAGCTGCGCCTGAGCGAGGAGGAGGCCGCGGCCTTTGCCGTGGACCAGTGGCGCTTCCCGGGCGTGGAGCTGGTGTCGTACCTCAATCGCCGCTACCCCCATGCCGACCTGTTTTCGCATGTGATCGGGTATGTCGCCCGCGTGGATGCCAAGGACGCCGAGGCCTTGGGCGAAGCCAATGCAGCGTTCAGCCATATCGGCAAGACGGGCCTGGAGCGCTACTACGACGAGGCCCTGCGTGGCCGTATCGGCTACGAGAAGATCGAGACCAACGTCGACGGGCGGCCGATGGGGCTGGTCGGGCGCGTGCCGGCGGTGCCGGGTGCCGACCTGCGGCTGAGCCTGGACCTGGACCTGCAGCAGGCCATGGTCTACGCCTTCGGCGACATGGACGGCTCCGCGGTGGCGATCGACCCGTCCACCGGCGAGATCCTCGGCATGGTCAGCCTGCCGGGCTACGACCCCAACCTGTTCGTCAACGGCATCTCGCACACCGATTACCGCGCGCTGATGGACGACCCCTCGCGTCCGCTGTTCAACCGCAACGTGCTGGGCGGCGGCCCCCCGGGGTCCACGGTGAAGCCGATGGTCGCGCTCGCCGGCCTGGACAGCGGCCTGCGCACGCCGGAGGACAAGGTGTTCTCCACCGGCGAGTTCCACATCCCCGGGCAGCGCCGCGGCTACCGCGACGCACACGGTGGCGCCGGCTGGACCGACCTGCGCAAGTCCATCTCGGAGTCGGTGAACTACTACTACTACAAGCTTGCCTACGAGATGGGCATCCGCACCTTCGCCGACTACATGCACCGGTACGGGTTCGGTCAGCCCACCGGCATCGACCTGGCGGGCGAGAACGCGGGCGTGGTGCCATCGCCGGAGTGGAAGGCCTCGCGTACCAAGGAGAACTGGTACCCGGGCGAGACGGTGATCGCCGGCATCGGCCAGGGCTACTGGATTGCCACCGCGCTGCAGTTGGCGCGCGCCACGGCGGCGATCGCCAACGGCGGCGACCTCCGCCGGCCCCACCTGGTGGCGCAGCGTCGCGACGGATTCGAGGCGCCGTGGTCCGCCTTGCCGCAGCCGAAGCCCACGCGCATCACCGACAACGCGGCGCATCTGCGCGCGGTGCAGGAAGGCATGATGGCGACGATCCACGGTGGTGGCACGGGCGCGGCGATGGCCCGCGGCGCACCCTACCTGATGGCTGGCAAGACCGGCACCGCGCAGAAGGTCAGCCGAAAGGGCAGCGCCAGCGTCGACCCGCACAACCTGCCGTACCACCTGCGTCACCAGGCGTTGTTCGTGGGCTACGCCCCGGCCGACAACCCGAAGATCGCGGTGGCGGTGGTGGTGGAACACGGCGGCTATGGCGGCAGCACCGCCGCGCCCATCGCCCGCAAGATCTTTGACGCGTGGCTGCTGGGCAAGATGCCCGAGCCGCCGGCGCCGAGTGCGGCCAGCCGGCCGGGCGCGCCGCTTGCGGGTGAGGCTGCCGCACCAGTGGTGGCCAATGCGAGCGCTTCACCGACGACACAGCCGGCGACGACACCGGCTACGACGCCGGCGCCGAACGCGCGGCCAACGGCGGCAAGCCCGGCCACGACCCCGGCCGCCCCGGACCCCAGCCGGGAGCCGCGCCGATGAGTGCCATCCTGCGCTGGCTCTATGGCTTGGCGGCCCACTTCCTGCGTACGCTGGATGCGCCGCTGATGGCCGCGCTGCTGGCGCTGATGGCCATTGGCCTGGCCGTGCTGTACAGCGCCGGCGGCGGGTCGACGACGCTGGTGATGGCACAGGGCGCGCGGTTTGCCGTGGGCATGGGCGCGATGTGGGCGCTGTCGCGCGTGCCGCCCACCCAACTGCGCAACTGGACGCCCCCGGTGTATGCGGTCACCCTGATCCCGCTGCTGCTGGTGCTGGTGGTCGGCGAGGGCAAGCACGGTAACCACTGGATCAACCTGGGCGTGTTCTATTTCCAGCCGGCCGAGCTGCTCAAGCTGAGCCTGCCGATGATGGTGGCCTGGTACCTCAACACCCAGCCGCTACCACCGCGGTTCAATGTGGTGCTGGTCGCTGCCGTGATCATCGCCGTGCCGACGCTGCTGATCCTCAAGCAGCCCGACTTCGGCACCGCGATGCTGGTGGCCAGCAGCGGCGCCTTCGCCCTGTACCTGGCGGGCCTGCCGTGGTGGTGGTTCGGCGCGGCATTTGCCGGGGTGGCGGCGATCGCGCCAGTGGCGTGGTTCTGGCTGCTGCGGCCGTACCAGAAGGACCGCATCCTCACCTTCCTGAATCCGGAGTCCGACCCGCTCGGCACCGGCTGGAACATCATCCAGTCGAAGATCGCCATCGGCGGCGGCGGCTTCACCGGCAAGGGCTGGGGCGAGGGCAGCCAGTCGCATCTGAACTACATCCCCGAGCACACCACCGACTTCATCTTCGCCGTGCTCAGCGAGGAGTTCGGCTGGATCGGCGTGGCCACGGTGCTGGCGCTGTACCTGTTCGTGGTGGGGCGGTGCCTGTGGATTGCCGCCGACGCGCGCGACGGATACTCACGGCTGCTGGCAGGCGCTTTGGGCCTGGCATTCTGCGTGTACGTGATCGTCAACGGCGGCATGATCTCCGGCCTGCTGCCGGTGGTGGGCGTGCCGATGCCGTTGCTCAGTTATGGCGGTACGTCGGCGGTGTCACTGCTCGCGGGCCTGGGCGTGGTGATGGCGGTGCGCGCGCACCGGCCGGTGCATGGGCGATGAGTCGACCGCCCGCCTGCGTCCGCCCAACCTGACTGACACGTTCAGTCGGGCCAAATCCCCCGGTTTTTTGCCCCAACTTGCGCATGCTACCCTCGCTGCGATGAGTAGAACCGACCTCACCCGCCGGGCCGCGATCTGCGTGCTCCCGCTCGTGCTGGCGGCCTGCGCGACGCAGGTGCCGTCTCCCCCTGATGCCGCACCGGCCGCCACGCCGGCGCCAGCGACCACCACCCCGGGCACCGACCCACTGCCTCCGCCGTTGCCGGCCATGCCGCTGGCCGAGGCCAAGGCCGCCTTCGTCCGTGACACCGCGGCCCAGTACGGCGTGGAGGCGGCGTACATCGAGTCCGTGCTGGCAAGGGCGCAGATCAGCGAGTCGATCATCGCCGCGATGTCGCGACCGGCCGAAGCCAAGCCGTGGCGCGACTACCGCCCAATCTTCATCACCCAGGGGCGCATCGATGGGGGCAAGGCGTTCCTCGCCACCCACCGCGACGCCTTGGCGCGGGCGGAAGCGCAATACGGCGTGCCGGCTGAGATCATCGTCTCGATCATCGGCGTGGAAACCAGCTTCGGCGCCAACATGGGCAAGTACCGGGTGGTGGATGCGCTGTACACCCTGGCCTTCGCTTACCCGCGCAGTGGCGACCCGGCCAAGGCCGATCGCGAGAACCGCCGCGAGGCGTTCTTCCGCGGCGAACTGGCGCAACTGTTCGCGCTGGGCAAGGAAACCGGCATGGACATCACCACGCTCACCGGCAGCTACGCCGGCGCGATGGGCTGGGGCCAGTTCATGCCCTCCAGTTACCGCGAATACGCGGTGGACGGCAACGGCGACGGCAAGCGCGACCTGTTCACCAGCACCGACGACGTGTTCGCTTCCATCGCCAACTACTTCGTGAAGAAGGGCGGCTGGATGCGCGGCGCGCCGGTCACCGTGCGCGCCAACCGTGCCGCCGACGCGCGCGACCTCGAACCCGAATCGCTGGAGCCGGTGGTGCCGATGGCCGAACTGGCCGCCCGCGGCTTCCGTCCGCTGGTCGACGTGCCGGGCGTGCAGACCGCCACCGTGCTGAAGTTCGACGGCGTCAGCGGCCCCGAGTACTGGTTTGGTTTCCGAAATTTCCACGCCATCACCCGCTACAACATCTCCAAGCACTACGCGATGGCGGTGTACCAGTTGTCCGAAGCCGTGGCCGGGCGCGAGAACCCGCTCGCCGCCACCGTCGAAGGGCAGTCGGGCGCATGAGGCGGCTGCTCGCCGTCGCGATGGTGCTCGGCCTGGCCGCCTGCGCCAGCGCGCCGAAGAAGTCGCCCCCGCCGCAAGCCCCGGCTGCCGCCAGCGCGGCAAGCGCGTCCAGCGCGCCGCGGCCGGCCAAGGTCTCGCCCTACGCACCCGCCCAGGAAGACCCGACTACCCGCGGCGATTACGTTGCCGGCGGCCTGTACAAGCCGGGCGTGCCCGACAGCACGCCGGACTACGTGCCCGACGTGGATGCCATTCCGGAGCCCGAGGTGGTCGCCGAGCCGCGTTCGCGCGCGGGCAATCGTTCCACCTACACCGTGCTGGGCAAGCAGTATCGGGTCCTGGCCGATGCCGCCGACTACGTGGAGGAGGGCCACGCCTCCTACTACGGCCAGAAATTCCATGGCCGCCGCACGTCCAACCTGGAGGTGTACGACATGTACGCCTTCACCGCCGCGCACAAGACGCTGCCGTTGCCGAGCTTCGCCCGCGTCACCAACCTCGACAATGGCAAGTCGGTGGTGGTGCGCGTCAACGACCGCGGCCCGTTCCACGCCGGGCGCATCATCGACCTGAGTTACGCCGCGGCGGTGAAGTTGGGCATCACCCACCGGGGCGTGGGCCGCGTCGAAGTCCGTGCGCTGACCCCCGGCGCGGATGGCCGCCTGGCGCGCGCCGAGCCGCGCGGGGCCAAGCCCAGTCCGATGGATCGCCTCGTGGCCGCAGGCGGCGCCGAACAGCGCTTCGACATGCGCCAGGACGGCAAGCCGATGACCGCCAACGAGTTCGACGCGTGGATGAAGTCGCGCCGGCTGACCGTGGCCACCGGCAAGCCGCGCGCTGCGGGTGCGACCTCCGACCCCGCATCCGACGCCGTCCCCGGCAAGGGCAGTGCCTCCGCCGAAGCAGTGAGCGAAGGCGGCGCCAAGGCGGCGCTGACCGTCGCGGCTGCCGCGCCGCCACCGCCATCGCCCACCCAGGTAGCCAAGGCCGTGGCCGCCGCCGTGCCGGCCGCCGGCAACGTCACGCTGCAGGTGGCCAGTTTTGCCACCCGCGGCAACGCCGACCGCGCGCTGGACCTGCTGCGCGGCGCCGGCATCGCTGGCGCCAGCCTGCATGATGGCAGAGCCAACGGACGCAGCGTCTGGCGCCTGCGCGTGGGACCGCTCGCGGTCAGCGCCGCGTCGGAACTGAGCGCACGCCTGGTGGGCCTCGGCTTTGGCCAACCGCAGTTCGTGCACGACTAGAATTCCTGATCATCCCGGCCGGACACCCCCCGGCCCTCCGGAGCCGTTCAACCATGAAAGCCCGCTTCTCACCCCGCACCCGCATGACCCCTGGAGTGAACGCCCTGCGCGGGTTCGCGGTGGCCGCCCTGGCCACCTTTGCCGTCGGTTTGGCCGTGGCCCAGCAGACGCCCGCCACGCCGGCCAAGCCCGCGGCGGCGGCGTTGAGCAGCAACTTGCCGGTGCCGCCGCCCCCGGCCATTACCGGCAAGGCCTGGATCCTGGTGGATGCCGCCAGCGGCAACGTGCTCGCGGGTGAGAACTACGACACCCCGCTGGAGCCGGCCAGCATCACCAAGGTGATGACCAGCTACGTGATCGCGGCCGAACTGGCCGGCGGCAAGATCAAGGAAACCGACCAGGTGATGATGTCGGAGAACGCCTGGCGCCAGGGCGGTGCCGGCACCGACGGCAGCTACTCGGGGTTCGAGGTCAACAAGACCGCGCCGCTGGAGCAGATGGAAAAGGGCATGGTGGTGCAGTCGGGCAACGACGCCGCCATCGCGCTGGCCGAGCACGTGGCCGGCAGCACCGATGCCTTCGCGCAGCTGATGAACATGTATGCGCAGCGGATCGGCATGAAGAGCAGCAACTTCGTCAATCCGCACGGCTTGCCGGCCGAAGGCCACGTCTCCACCGCCCGCGACCTGGCGATGCTGGGCCGCGCGCTGATCCACGACTTCCCCAAGGCGTACTCCTACAACAAGATCAAGGAGTTCACCGTCGGCCCGATCACCCAGCCCAACCGCAACCTCCTGCTGTGGCGCGACAGCACCGTCGACGGCATCAAGACCGGCCACACCGCCGCGGCGGGCTATTGCCTGATGGCCTCGGCCAAGCGCGGCGACCAGCGCCTGATCTCGGTGGTGATGGGCTCCACCTCCGAGGCGCAGCGCGCCAGCGACAGCCTGGCCCTGCTCAACTGGGGCTTCCGCTTCTACGAAACCCACAAGCTGTACGACGTGGGCAAGCAGATCGCCCAGCAGAAGGTGTGGAAGGGCCAGGAGAACGAAGTGCTGCTGGGCGTGGCCGAGCCGATGCTGGTGACGATCCCGCGGGGCAAGTACGACCAGCTCAAGCCGATGATGGACGTGCCCAAGTCGCTGGTGGCCCCGATCAAGAAGGGCCAGGCCATTGGCACGGTGAAGGTCATGCTGGATGGCAAGGTCGTGGCCCAGCGCCCGCTGGTGGCGATCAACGCCATCGAGCAGGCCGGCTTCTTCAAGCGCCTGTGGCACGAACTGCTGATGTGGTGGTACGCCGACTGAGGCGACACATTGCGCAAGATTACGAAGCCGGCGGGAGCCGGCTTCGTCTTTGGTGGCGTTGGACTTTCGCAAGGTCAAGCGCAGACCTGGCCAACTGCTTCTTGCGGCAGTGCTAGGAGTGGTTTTTGATGATCCACCCAACGGCAAATAGAGCCACGGTCAAGCCGTAGATCGTGGAAAAGAAGCGTTTCCGCTTTGGGTTGACAACGTGCCGGATGACCAGGCTCGGCAGGACAATAAGTGTGGAGCCTGAAATCCACAGCAGTGCATTGGCAAACATTTCCATGTTACTCCTCGCCCCATCGGCCCGAGCCGGAATACCAAGAATGGCATGCGGGGTGCCACCGCCGGGTGTCTATTCCCTATATGAGCTGAGCGTACCGGCGGGTTCCTCGATGGCCCCACTGTACCGCCCGGGTCAAGGGGCTTCCGGTGCACTCGGGTTCCGCAACCTCGGTCCCTTGCCTTGGGATTAACGCCTCCCGCACCCATAATCCCGCCATGGAAATCAAATCCGACAACCCCGACCACGGCTTCCAGTTCCCCGGCACCTTCGAGCTCAGCGCCATGGGCACCGCCGAAATGGACCTGGAAACCGTCCTGCCCAACCTGCTGATGGACGCGGGCATCGACGTCGTCCAGGAAACCGTCACCTGGAAGCACTCCAGCAACGGTCGCTACGTGTCGGTGCGGATCAGTTTCCAGGCCGACAGTCGCGAGCAGTACGACCGTGCCCACCAGGTGCTGCGCGACCATCCGGAAGTGAAGTGGACGCTGTGAGCGGCGAGCAGGAGCTCGCCTGCACGCTTGCGCCACCGGCCGGCACGCGTGAGGCGGCGGTTCCTCCCGCACGCCTGCGCGACCTCGGTCGCCGGCCCTACGAGCCGGTCTGGCGTGCCATGCAGGCCTTCACCGACGCGCGCACGGCGGAGACCCCGGACGAGCTGTGGCTGGTGGAGCACGACCCGGTGTTCACCCTTGGCCAGGCCGGCAAGCCCGAGCATGTGTTGATGCCCGGCGACATTCCGGTGATCAAGGTAGACCGCGGCGGCCAAGTGACCTACCACGGCCCCGGCCAGATCGTGCTGTACCCGCTGCTGGACCTGAAGCGGCTCAAGGTCGGGGTGAAGGAGTACGTCTGCCGCATCGAGCAGGCCATGATCGACACCCTGGCCGACTGGAACATCGAGGCCCGCCGCCTCGACGGCGCCCCGGGAGTGTACGTAAACGGGGCCAAGATCGGCGCCCTCGGCATCCGCGTGCGCAACGGCCGCACCTTCCACGGCCTGGCCTTCAACATCGCCATGGACCTGTCCCCCTACCAACGTATCAATCCCTGTGGTTACGCGGGGATGGCGGTGACGTCGATGGTAGACTTGGGCGGCCCGTCCGGCCTGGACGCGGTCAAGCCGGTGCTGGTCGGCCACATCGCCCGATTGTTCGGGCTGACGGTCGAACCCGCCGCGCCGCCGTCGTTCGGCTGACCCCCTCGCGAGCGCGCCCCGACCGGCGGACGCGCCCGGCCCGGCCACGGCCTGCGTGGCCATCCGCAAAGGCGCCACAGCAGCAATGACCGACTCCGCCCCCAAGTCCATCCCGCTCGCAGTCGTGGGCGGTGATGCCCCCGCGTCGCTCGAACCGGGCGCGAAGCAGCTGGCCGGCGACAAGATCAACCGCTCCCCGGTGCAGTTCGCCGACGCGCCCGTGCTGCGCAAGCCCTCGTGGATCCGCGTGCGCATCCCCTCGGGCAACTCGGTGCAGAAGCTGAAGGAAAAGCTGCGCGAGAACCGCCTGGTCACCGTGTGCGAGGAGGCGAGCTGCCCGAACATCCACGAGTGCTTCGGCCACGGCACCGCCACGTTCATGATCCTGGGCGAGGTCTGCACCCGCCGCTGCAGCTTCTGCGACGTGGCCCACGGGCGGCCCAAGCCGCCCGATGCCGCCGAGCCGCTGAAGCTGGCCCAGACCGTCAAGGACATGGGCCTGAAGTACGTGGTGGTCACCAGCGTCGATCGCGACGACCTGCGCGACGGTGGCGCCGGCCACTTCGTCGACTGCATCACCGCGATCCGCGAGTTCACCCCCAGCACCAAGATCGAGATCCTGACGCCCGACTTCCGCGGCAAGGGCCGCATGGAGCGCGCGCTGGAGATCCTGGCGGCCAACCCGCCGGACGTGTTCAACCACAACATCGAGACCGTGCCCGACCTGTACCGCAACGTGCGCCCGGGCGCGGACTACCAGTGGTCGCTGACCCTGCTGCAGAAGTTCAAGGCCCAGCACCCGGACGTGACCACCAAGAGCGGCATCATGCTGGGCCTGGGCGAGACCATGGAGCAGGTGCAGGCCACCCTGCGGGACCTGCGCGCGCACGACGTGGACATGGTCACCATCGGCCAGTACCTGCAGCCATCAGCGCACCACCACCCGGTGTTGCGCTACTGGACCCCGGACGAGTACAAGGCGCTGGAGGTCTACGGCTACGAGCTGGGCTTCAGCCACGTGGCCTCCGGGCCGCTGGTGCGCTCGTCGTACCACGCCGACCGCTCGGCCAAGGAAGCCGGCGTCGCCACGGCCTGACCGCGCCCCAACCTGAACACCGACTGCGCCCCGGCCGCCCCCCGCGCCCCGGGGCGTTGGTTTTTGGGGCATGGTCGGATGACACCGGCCGCAACTTTCGGCACTGTGGGGTGGTCGAAGCTTGGACCATCCTGAACGTGCAATCCGCCCCCCAGGTTCCGGCCGCCCGTGGCCACAGAAGCTCCCCCATGACCGTCAAGAAAACCCTGCTCGCGTTGTTGCTCACCGCGCCGTTCGCGCTGATGGCCCGTGCCGACAGCGGCACCGCCCTGCCCAGCGCGCCCACCGCCGACCAGGCCACCGCGGCCAAGCTGGTCTACGGGCTGCTGTCCGACAGCCGCTACGCCTACCGGCCCAAGGCGCTGGACGACGCGCTCGCGGCCGACATGTACAAGCGCTACCTGGAGGCGCTGGACCCGGGCAAGCAGTTCTTCACCGCCCAGGACATCGCCAGGTTCGACGCGTACAAGACCAAGCTGGACGACGGCTTCAAGCGCGGCGACATGTCCGCCGCCTACGCCATCTTCGCCGTGTACCGCCAGCGCGTGGAGGCCCGCGTGGCGCATGCGCGCGCGCTGCTGAAGCAGGACATCTTCGACTTCGCCGGCAACGACAGCTTTGTCTACGACCGCGAGGACGTGCCGTGGGCCGCCGACAAGGCCGCCCTCGATACGCTGTGGAAGCAGTCGGTGCGCAACGACTGGCTGCGCCTGAAGCTGGCCGGCAAGAAGCCCGAGGACATCCGCAAGACGCTGGACAAGCGCTACGAGAACCTGGCCAAGGGTATCGGCGAACTGAAGGGCGAGGACGTGTTCCAGACCTTCGTCAACAGCTACGCCAACTCGGTCGATCCGCACACCGACTACTTCACCCCGCGCTCGGCCGACAACTTCAACCTGTCGATGTCGCTCTCGCTGGAGGGCATTGGCGCGGTGCTGCAGAAGCAGGACGACGTGGTCGCCATCCGCGAGATCGTGGTCGGTGGCCCGGCGGGCAACTCGGGCAAGCTCAAGGCCGGCGACCGCGTGGTCGGCGTGGGCCAGGGCGACAGCGGGCCGATGGAGGACGTGATCGGCTGGCGCATCGATGATGTGGTGGCCAAGATCCGTGGCAAGAAGGGCACCAAGGTGCGGCTGGACGTGATCCCTGCCGAGGCGGGCCTCGACAGCGATCCGGTGCGCGTGGTGCTGGTGCGCGACAAGGTGCGGCTGGAAGACCAGGCCGCCAAGTCCGAGGTCATCACCATCCCGGCCGCCGGCAAGGCACCGGCCAAGCGCATCGGCGTGATCAAGCTGCCCGGCTTCTACCAGGACTTCGAAGGCCGCCGCCGCAACAACGGCGACTACGCCTCCGCCACCCGCGACGTGGCCAAGCTGCTGGTCAAGCTGCGCGGCGAAGGCGTGGACGGCGTCGTGCTGGACCTGCGCAACAACGGCGGCGGTTCGCTGACCGAGGCGATCGAGCTGTCCGGTCTGTTCATCGACCGTGGCCCGGTGGTGCAGGTGCGCGAGTCCGGCGGCCGCGTCAGCGTGGAATCCGACAGCGATGCGGGCATCGCCTGGGAAGGCCCGCTCGCGGTGCTGATCAACCGCGGCTCGGCGTCGGCATCGGAGATCTTCGCCGGTGCGATGCAGGACTACGGCCGGGGCCTGGTGATCGGCGAGACCACCTTCGGCAAGGGCACCGTGCAGAACCTGGTGGACCTGGACCGCTGGCCGGCCAACGAGACCGCGCGCTTTGGCCAGGTCAAGCTGACCATCGCCCAGTTCTTCCGCGTCAACGGGAGCTCCACCCAGCACAAGGGCGTGGAGCCGGACATCGCGTTCCCGGCGTCCGTGGATGCCAGCGAGTTTGGCGAGAGCACCTACGACAATGCGCTGCCGTGGACCCGCATCGCCGCGGTGCCGCACACGCGCTATGGCAACTTCGAGCCGTTGCTGCCCAAGCTGCGCGTGCTGCACGACAAGCGCGTGGCCGACAACAAGGAGTACAAGTGGTGGTCGGAGGACGTGGCGCAGTTCAAGGCCGAGCGCGCCAAGAAGTCGGTGTCGCTCAACGAGGCCGAGCGTCGCGCCGAGCGGGACCGCAACGAGGCCAAGCGCAAGCTGCGCCAGGAGCAACGCAAGGCCCTGGGCCTGGCGCTGGACCCGCTGGCGGACGAAGGCGCCGACGACGGCCTGGCCGCCAGCGAGCGCGACATCGCCAAGGACGCCGCGCGCGAGAAGCTGGCCGAGACCCGCCCCGATCCGCTGCTGCGTGAATCGGCGGCGATCCTGGCGGATGCGGTGCGGTTGCTCAATGGCGACGACAAGCTCTCGGCGGTGGTGCTGCCCACCGCGAATGTGCGGGGGCACTGGGCGGATTGAGCGTGCCGGCGCCCGGCGTTGCCGGGCGGGGATGGTTGTAAGTCCACATGAAACGGGCGACCTCAAGGTCGCCCGTTTTTTTATGGGGTCTTGTCTTGTTCGGCGCCAAACGAAAGGGCGTTTGCACCTGTGATATCCGACCTGCGGCGGGCCACCTGTCGCCTTTGGCGGCGACCACGCATTGAACGTCGGTTAACACACACACTGCGGCGGCGCGTCGACACGCGTGCATATCACGACAATTTGTCGGTGATAAGCGTTATCACCTCATATTCGCCGGATAACACGCCGCGGGCAGTCTGGAGGGGCATTAGGATGCGGAGCAAGAGATTGATTTGGTGGGAGAATTTTCATGTTGACACTCCCGCAGGGCGATCCGACCATACGGTGATATCGTCCCGAAACGGGATCTAATTAGCGTTAGGGCTCATATCGTGATCTTTTTGCAAGACGCAGCTCACAAGCTCGGTGCCCGCATTGGGCGCACCTGGCTCGGCTTCGCTTTCATCCTTGCAGCTTGTGGTTTTGGGGCGTTCCTGGGGCTTTACGGCGTGATTGATGCATTGCAGTCTGGTGCCACGCCCTGTCCGGGCTGGCGGTGCCGTGGCTCGTTCTCGTCGGACGACAACCCATTGTTCTTCTGGGCAATTGTTGCCTTCCTGTTCGCTTCGGCTGTTCTCGTACTGGGCCTTGCCGGTGTATACGCAGTGCGGTTTTTGCGCAGCCGGTCTGAGCGGTGAATTCACACAACAAGTGCAACACCCCTAGAATCGCATTAATGGCCGCATGGCCTAACAGTTCGTTCAAGTCGAAGCTCAATCGCTTCGCGCTTGAGCTCGACTTAACTCAAGCGTTAGAGCGCATGGGCAGGACCTGCGAATCTTCCGGGCATCGAAAACAACTCCTCCAAAGTGAGGTCGCAGTCTGCTACTACTGCTTCGCTGAATTTCCTCCGTCGGATGTCGTTGACTGGTGCGACGAGGACGATGATGGGGTGGGTCAAACAGCGATATGTCCACATTGCAGCGTAGACGCGGTCGTAGGCTTCGACGGGCCAGTGGATCGAGATTGGGCCAAACGTGCACACGAGAGCGGCTTCGGCTAGCTTGCGCTCTAACAGTTCATTCAAGCCGAAGCCGCTTCGCGGCTCGGCTTAATTCAGGCGTTAGAGGTGAGGATGAAAGTTTGGTCGCTGGTTGTAGCAACAATCATCGCCGTGGCCTCGGCTTCCGGAACGGCTCATGCATCCGACCCCGCATCGAGCCCGCTGATCGGAACCTGGGTTCTATGCCAAGACCCTGACAACAGCCCAAAGGACACTCTTCAATTCTTCCCAGAGGGATACGGCTTCAGTTTAAGGTCGGGCAAGCCAAAGTCTCCATTCTTGTTCAAGGAGGCTCCCGGCCAGGTAATGCTTGCCGTAAATGCAAAGGGAAGCCTTCTGACCATCTACCTCGGCGTTAATGCTGACAGCACGCGGCTCACCACCAAAAGCGAACGCACTAGAAATGAGGCGTTCTACGTCAGGGCGGGCGAGGAACAAAAGAATGCTTGCACAGCCAGCTAGCCTCACCTCTAACAATTCATTCAAGCCGAAGCCGCTTCGCGGCTCGGCTTAATTCAGGCGTTAGGCGCCATAGATGAAGCTCACCCCGCGCGACCAAAGACTGCTTCGATGGTTCTATGGCACCCTAGCTATTATCGGCATTGGGGTAGTAATAGGCCGAGCGTTCCTTGCGTACCTAGATACGCATTCGATCGCCGCCATAGCGACATTGGTCGCCGGCGTGTGTCTGCTAGTTGTGTTCGTTGCGACGCTACTCAACCGAAAATCGCCGCAAGAACCGTTGTGAGGCGCTCCCTAGCCATGGTGGGCTTGGCGCCTAACAATTCATTCAAGCCGAAGCCGCTTCGCGGCTCGGCTTAATTCAGGCGTTAGGCCCATATGAAACATCCTCAGCACCGGCGATCAATCTGGCTAGGCTCGCTTGCCGCGGTGCTGGCACCGTCCTTGTGCTTCTTAGTGCCAGAGATGTTCCGCTTGGCCGACCGCGGCTCCATCGGCTACTTGATTGGCAACAGCGCTATTTTTCTCACTGTGGCAGTCCCGGTTTCGTTCTTAGCAATGCTTTGCTTCGGTCTTCCTTACGTGCTCTGGCTCCGGTTCCGTGGCTCTCTCAGCGCCATCGCAGTCTGCGCCGGATCTACCGTTATAGGCATGGCTGCCTTCTCGCTCCTCACTTGGGCGCTTTCGTTGAATCAGCAGCCACCTGGGGCACTTCAGATTGGCTGGGGCGCAGGTTTGGGGCTTGTGGCTGGGGTCGCTTTCTCCCTCGCTGCGGGCCTAACAATTCGTTCAAGCCGAAGCCCAATCGCTACGCGCTTGGGCTCGGCTTAACTCAGGCGTTAGGGCCCATGGACACATTGACGTGACGGTCAAAATACTAGCCGCTCTTCTGCTTGTGCTTCTTGCCGGTTGCGGCGAGTCCGGTAGCGATCCCAAAGGGCCTTTTCAGGCATACCTGATGTTGCAGGACAGCTCAGGAGCGGTGCGCGATTTCCACTTGGGCGGATACAACAGCCTTGAAGACTGCGTTGAGCTGCTAGAGTTCGAGGTAAGCGCCTACGAGCAAGAGTACGGCCGCAAGTTCTACACAAACGCCGAGATAGATTATGGCGGACACAAATCTGACGAGCTGTTTGTGGAGCATCTAATCGTTGGGGCTCGGTGCGTTGAGAGGGGCTGAGGCTTGGGCCCTAACAATTCATTCAAGCCGAACTTGCTTCGCTACACCAACAACATGGCAGGTAAAGCTTGCCATGTTGTCGGCTACGCTACGCAAGGCGGCTTAACTGAGGCGTTAGGCCTTGTAATGGAGTCTTCAGCAAATGGATAGAGAGCAAGTCGAGACCGCCGCTGATGTCCTGATGGACGTTGAGCGCGCGAACAAACCTGCCAAAGCAACGCAGCAGGCGGTTCCGCATCACCAACGCTCGACCGGCATTGGCGCTCTTGTCGGCTTTGGTCTGGGCATGGTTGTTGGCGGATTGTTCCTTGAGAGCACATTTCCCGCATCCCTCATCGGAACCGTGCTCGGCGCGCTAGCGGGTCGCTACCTTGGCTCCCGCCTTGCGCGGCCCACGGCCTAACAGTTCATTCAAGCCGAAGTTGCTTCGCAACTCGGCTTAATTCAAGCGTTAGGCCGAATGAGCATAAAGTCGCTAGCCCTCATTGTTTTGACGGCGCTCGCAATAGCCAATGGCATCGCTACCCAATATCCAGACCCGTACCATCCGTCTGAGGCGGCCAGCGCCGTGTTCGTAGTTCTCTTCGCCTTGGCCACATTCGCTTGGTTCCGTGCGGACGCAATCCAACGCTCGTATCGGCGCTCTCCTTTTCTCAACGTCGCAGTGTTTGGCTTGGCTGCGGTTGCCTTGCCCTACTATCTCGTAAGGTCCCGCGGCTGGAGGCGCGGCCTGATTGCCACTCTTGGGGCGATTGGGGTCTTTGTTGCGGTGTGTCTTGTATCTGGGTTGAGCGCCGTTGCCACTGCATGGGTTCAGGGTTCATGGTCGTAGCAGCCGGTCTGTGGCCTAACAGTTCATTCAAGCCGAAGTTGCTTCGCAACTCGGCTTAATTCAGGCGTTAGACTCGATTCCGACCCGTTTTCACTCCCGTCGAGGATTGACCATGTCAGTTGCCGAGGGTAAACGCCCCTTGCGTCGGGCCGGTGGTGGGGCCAAGTACGGAGCCGCCGGCGTTGCGGCGATTCTGCTCGCCGCGATTCCTCTAGTGCTGGTGGTCGGCGCGCTGCGCGATCCCACCGAGAGCCTGCACGGCATGCTCGGCTCGGCCCTCTGGACCACCTTTGGGCCGCACTTCGTGCTGCTAAGCCTGCTCGCGCTCGGAATCGGGATCTACGCCTTCCAACGCGCGCCGCGGCGGCTTGCAATCCTTGCGCTCACGCTAGCCAGCTGCGCCACTCTCGGATCGGTGTTCATCACTTGGCAAATCGTCTCGGCGACGCGCGTGGCGGGAGGGGCGGTCAGCCCGCTCGCTGGCCTATTCCTCCAGCCTATGACGGTCGGTGGTCCGGATGAGACGGTCACGGTTGCTACGGTGGACGGCCGGCCCCTGCGGGCAGCGATATACCGCCCGCACCTCTCCGGGGGCCTGGCGCCGGTGCTCCTCTACGTGCACGGGGGCGGCTTCATGACCGGCTCTGTCACGGAGACGGACGCCGATCTGCGATGGTTCGCGGATAAGGGCTGGCTGGTGGTGAGCGTCGATTATCGGCTCTTTCCCGAAGGCGCTCCGACTTGGGATCTAGCGCCTGCCGATGTCGCGTGCGCGGCTGCGTGGCTAGGCACGCACGCCTCGCACTTCGGCGGCGATATTGGACGGCTCGCCTACCTGGGCGATTCGGCCGGGGGCAATCTCGCCATCAACCTCGCGTACGCGGCTGCCAGCGGCGACGTGCGCAGCAACTGCGGCGCAGTGCCCACAGGCAGCGCGGTCGTGGTGCAGTACCCGGCCGTCGATCCACTGGCGATCTACGAACACGGCTACCCGGTTCGTGGCTTCGAGCCGCGAATGCTCGTCAGTGGGTATCTGGGCGGGTCACCGCACGCGCTGCCTGAGCGGGTGCGGGCCGTCAGCTCCCATACCCATCTCCATGGTCACGCACCGCCGACGCTGATTCTCGCCCCGGAGAAGGACGGACTCGTCCCGGCGTGGTCCGTGATCCGCTTCGCCCACTCCGCGCGGAAGTCGGGGATCGACGTGGAACTCGTGCGGATCCCGTTCGCTAACCACGTCTACAACCAGCTCGCCGCGAATTCGCTCGGCAACCAGGCACGGAGATCCATCACCGTGCGTTTCCTGGCCGAGCGCGGTCTGGCGCCCCGCGGCGAACGCTGAGCACCAAGCGATCACTGCTCCCGGCAAATCAGTGGATGAGCTACCGGTTTGAGCAGTTGCTTGACGGCTGGCTTCGATGGACCCAATAGGTGGGGGCGTCTGGTTCTTTCGCCTACCGGAAGCACTCTGGGTCATACGACCACTCGGAGCGCGGATACTTCGTCAGGGACCCTCAATGACGCGAGGATACGGTTCGTATCTCGGTCTCCTCAACCCTGGAGGCTACTCTGCGTCGCCAACCCGGAACAGCAGAGCAGCGAGGAGGGAGACGTTGGTGCTGATACGAGAACCGACATCTTATGCGCAGCACCGTTCACTTCCGCCGCCGCGCCGCCACCCGCGTCGGCAACTGCAACCCCGCCTTGACCACGTCGAACACCATCCGCGTCTCATAGCGACGGATGGTGCCTTCGTCCACGAACAGCCGTTCGGCGACCTCGCGGCAGTGCGCCAGGCTGGTGGTGGCGAGGATCACCAGGTAATCCCAATCGCCGGCCAGCACATAGCACTGCTGCACCTCGGGCGCGGCGCGCATGCGCGCGGTGAACGCGGCGTGGCGTTTGGCGCCTTCGCGTTCCATCGCCACCAGCACCGAGGCGAGAGTGACGCTGGGCAGCTGGCGCGCGTCCAGCACCCCAACCTGCCGCAGCAGGCCGCTGGCGCGGTAGCGGGTGATGCGCCGTTGCACGGCGCTGGCCGACAGGCCCACCGACTCGCCCAGTGCGGTCAGGGTGGTATCGGTGTTGCGCTGTAGCAGCTCCAGTAGACGATGGTCGAACTCGTCGAGCGACGGTGGCTGGTTCATGCAAAATTCTTGCGCGATGGCGCATGAATTTTCAACCGGCGTGCGCGGGCAGCGGCTACGCTGACTCCACTCGTCGCCTGTCTGGCGCCGGAGCCCGGTCCGCAGGAGTGACCGGCCCGGCGGGCCGGGCGTGCGCGGAATTCCAGGTGCGGGTTGCTGGGCGGTCGGGTCCGCCGGCGACACCACCTCCGATCCAGACCCTTTCCGAGCGTCCTTCCCGCATGAGCACCGCCGTTTCCGCCCACTCCGCTTCGGCCGCCGCCATCGCCATCGCGCTGGCGTCCGTCTACATCCTGTGGGGTTCCACCTACCTTGCGATCCGCTTCGCGCTTGAGAGCTACCCGCCGTTCCTGCTCGGCGCCATCCGCATGGCCCTGGCTGGCGCAGTCATGTATGCAGTGCTGCGCGCACGCGGCGAGACACGCCCCACCGCCAAGCAGTGGCGCACGCTGTGGGTGCTGTCGATCTGGATGGTGCTGCTGTCCAACGGCCTGGTGAACCTCGCCGAGACCGAGGTCGGCTCGGGGCTCGCGGCCATCGCGGTGGCGTCGATGCCGTTGTTCGCCGGCGTGTTCGCGATGTTGCGCGGGCGCCATCCGTCGAAGATCGAGTGGGTCGGCCTGGTGGTGGGCTTCCTCGGCGTCATCTGGCTCAACGCGGGCAGCGCGCTGTCGTCGTCGACGCTGGGGCTTGTGTGCCTGGTGATAGCGCCCATCGCTTGGGCATGGGGCTCGATCTGGAGCCGCGACCAGGACCTGCCCGGTCCCTTCATGTCGGCCGCGGGGCAGATGCTCACCGGCAGCGTATGGATGTTGCTGGCGGCGCTGGTCACTGGCGAGCGCTTCGACGGCATGCCCTCGGGCGGCGCCACGGCTGCGTTGCTGTACCTGGTGGTGGCGGGTTCGATCTTCGGCTTCACCGCCTATATCTGGCTGCTGCACCACGTGCGGCCCGCGCTCGCCACCAGCTACGCCTACGTCAATCCGCCCATCGCGGTGCTATTCGGCGCGCTGCTGGCAGGCGAACGGTTCACCTCGCACGACATCGGGGCGATGGCGGTGATCCTGGCCGGCGTGGTGATCATCACCCTGGCCAAAGCGCGCGCGGCCAAGCCCGCGGAACCGCCGGCCGAATCCGAGCCCGCGGCATGAGCCCCGGCACTCCCATCGACCGCGCCGGCTTGTGGGGCGCGGTGGCCTCGTTCGTGCTGTGGGGGCTGATGCCGCTGTACTGGCATCTGCTCAAGGCGGTGCCGTCGCTGCAGATCGTGCTGCACCGGGTGGTGTGGAGCGCGCTGCTGGTGGCGCTGTGGCTGGTGGTGAAGCAGGGCGGGGGCTGGTGGCGCAAGGTGAAGGCGCGGCCGCGTGCCGCGGCGATGCTGGGGGTTACCAGCGTGCTGATCACCTTCAACTGGGGCCTGTACATCTGGGCGGTGAATGCCGGCCACGTGATCGAAGGCAGCCTGGGCTATTACATCAACCCGCTGGTCAACGTGGTGCTGGGCGTGCTGCTGCTGCGCGAGCGGCTCAACGCGATGCAGTGGGTGGCGGTGGGCCTCGCCGGCGCGGGCGTGTTGTGGTTGACCGTGGCGCTGGGCCAGGTGCCGTGGATCGCGTTGGGGTTGGCGTTTTCTTTCGCGGCGTATGGCCTGCTGCGCAAGATCCTGGCGGTGGACGCGGTGATTGGGCTGGGCGTGGAAGGCGCGTACCTGTTCCTCCCGGCGCTGGCCGCGCTGGTGTGGCTGGAGGCGTCCGGGCAGGGCCACTTCCTGTCCGGTTGGGGCCTGGGCATAGACCTGCTGCTGGTGCTGGCGGGCGCGTTGACCGCGCTGCCGCTGATCGGCTTCGCCTTCGCCGTACGCCGCGTGCCGTACACGGTGGTTGGCATGCTGCAATACATTGCCCCGACGTTGCAGCTGCTGATTGGCGCGCTGGTATTCGGCGAGGCATTCCCGCGCGAGCGGATGCTCGGCTTTGCGCTGATCTGGGTAGGGTTGGCGGTGTTTGCGGTTGATGGCTGGCGCCAGTCGCGACGTCGCGTGTCCGTGCCTGCAACGCCCATGGAACGGTAACGCGCACTGACAGCGTATGGCTTGATCCTCAGGTGGCCCGAAGGGCCTCCGTCACCGGAATCCGCGCCGCCCGCAGCGCCGGCATCAACCCGCCGAGAAAGCCGATCAGCAGCGCCCACGCCAGCCCCTGCACCAGCAGCGCGGGCGTCACCGCGAAATTGAACGCCACCTGGGTGAACGAGCCCGGGCTGAGCGTGGACACGCTGTAGCCGTTGAACAACAGGTAGGCCAGCAACGCACCCAGCATGCCACCTGCCACCGCCAGCACCAATGCCTCGGCCATCACCGAGGCGATCACCGCCAGGCGACCAAATCCGAGTGCGCGCAGCGTGCCGATCTCCCGGGTGCGTGCCGACACCGCGGAGTACATGGTGTTGAGTGCGCCAAACAACGCACCGATCGCCATGATCACGGTGATGACGTTGGTCAGCAGGCGGATCAGGAAGGTCAGCGTTTCGGACTGCTTGCTGAAGTACTCCAGCTCCGGCTCCACATCGACCGTGAGCTGCGGATCGTTCTTCAGCCGTTCGCGGAATCCATCGAAGGCCGCCAGGCTGGTCATCTGCGCCAGCACCGAGGAGTAGCCGCTGCGGTCGAAGGCGTTCTGCACCGATTCGGTGTCGGCCCACAGTTCCGACTCGTGGCCGTCGCCGTCGGACTCGAACACGCCGACGATGCGCCAGTCCGAGCCTTTGAAGCGCAGGGTGCGTCCGACGTCCAGTCCGTCGAACTGGCGTTGTGCGGCCACGCCCACCAGCAGTTCCTGCAATCCGGGACGGAAGCGCCGTCCCTGCACCAGCGACAGTTCGGGGCGCAGTTCGAAGGCGTTGGGCTCCACGCCGCGCAGGGTCACGTTGGTGCCGCCGCTCTCTCCCTTGCGCGCCACCTCGGTGATCACGATGATCTCCCCGGACGCAAGCGGCAAGCCGTCACGACCACGGGCGATGGCCGGGTCCTGCTTGATCAGGGTGACCAGCGCGCGGTCGAGGAAGCTGGACAGTTCCGCGGTGCTGCCGCCACGCAGCACCACGGCGCGGTCCATGCGCCCGGTGGTGCCGAGGGTGCGGGTAAGGCCGGCGGACATCGACAGCATCGCCACCAGCACCGCGACCACGCCGGCGATACCCACCACGATCACCAGCGAGGCGCCCCAACGTTGCGGGATGCTCTGCAGGTTCATCAGCACGATCTCGCGGATCTGCCGGAGCGCGTTCTGCTGGCGGCCGCTCATCGTTGCCGTCCCGAAAGGTCCGTGCCGTGACTGCGGGCGTGGATTGCGCAAGCGTCGTGAATGCCCATGTCAGCGTCCCGCCAGCGCATCGACGATCTTCAGCCGCATCGCGCGCAGCGCGGGCGGCAGGCCGACGGCGGCGGTCAGCACCAGCACCGCGGCGGTCACGAACAGCCACACCCGGCGGTCGGGCTGCAGCGGCGGGAATTCGGGGGGCAGGTGCGCGGTGATCACCGCCGCCAGCCCCATGCCCAGCGCGGCGCCCAGTGCGCAGAGCAACAGCGCCTCGGCCAGCACCAGCCACAGCACGGTGCGGTCGGTGAAGCCCAGGCACTTGAGCACCGCCAGCTCGGGGATGCGCTCGCGCACTGCCTGGCTCATGGTGAAGCCGGTCAGGATCAGGATGGTGAAGAACACCGCGCCGGAGATGGCGTTCATGATGAAGCCGATGTCGCCGAACTGACGCAGGAACCCGAGCTGGAAGTCCTGCTCGTTCTGGGTCTTGGTCTCGTCGGCGGAGTTGGCGAAGCGACGGTCGATCTCCGCCGCTACGCGGGGCGAATCCAGCGGATCGGCCACGCGCACGATGAACACGCCGGCCAGCCCCTTAGCGCGCTCGCTGCGCGCCTCGTCGAACTGCCCGTAGTGCAGGTACATGATGCCCGCCTGCTCCTGCCACTTGGCATCGCGGCCATCGAAGATGCCGACGATGCGCCACTCCCAGATCCGGCTGCCGTCGGCCTTGGTCCAGATGAAGCTGTTGAGCGGCACGATGTCGCCGAGCTTCCAGTCATACTTGTCGGCGAGGTTGCGGCCGACGATGGCACCGTCCTGGGTGGAGACGAACGCGCGCCACTGGTCCTCGGGCATGACCCATTCGGGATAGGTGTCGCGCAGGCGCTGCGGGATCACCGCGAATTGCGGGAAGCCGGCGCGCTCGTCGCGGTACTGGCCACCGAAGAACTGCGAGGTGGCCACGCGCTCCACGCCCGGCACCGCTTCCAGCTGCGGCAGCATGCGCATCGGCAGAGGCTGGGTGAAGCTGGTCTTGGCCTGCACGATCAGCCGGTTGGCGCCGAGGAAGTCCGCGCCGGAATTGAACAGCGAGTTCACCGCCTGCAGCAGCCCCAGCAGCAGGAACGCCGCGGTCAGCGAGGCGAGGGTGAAGCCGGTCCGCGTCTTCTTGCGGAACAGCGAGCCCCACACCAGTGGCAGGTATTTGCGCACCATGGCTCAGTGCGAGCCTGCCGCCGGCTCATCGACCAGGGTGCCCTTGTCCAGGTGCACGGTGTGCTTGGCGTAGTCGGCCGCCTTGGGGTCGTGGGTCACCATCACGATGGTCTTGCCGAACTCGCGGTTTAGTTGCTGCAGCAGCGTGAGCACCTCGTCGGCGGTCTTGCGGTCCAGATCGCCGGTGGGTTCATCGCAGATCAGCAGCAGCGGGTCGGAGACCAGCGCACGGGCAATGGCCACGCGCTGCTGCTGGCCGCCGGAAAGCTCGTTGGGCTTGTGCCGGGCGCGATCGCCGAGCCCTACCAGCTCCAGCGCCACGGAGGCTCTGCGCGCGCGTTCGGCGGCGCCCATGTCGGTGAGCAGCAGCGGGAGCTCAACGTTCTTCTGCGCGGTCAGCACCGGCATCAGGTTGTAGCTCTGGAAGATGAAGCCCACGGTTTCGGCGCGCCAGGCAGCCAGTGCGTCGCCGTCGAGGTCGTCGATGGCCACGCCATCCACGCGCAGGTCGCCATCGGTGGGCGAGTCCAGCCCGCCGATCAAGTTGAGGAGGGTGGTCTTGCCCGAGCCCGACGGCCCCATCAGCGCGACGAAGTCGCCGTGCGGGATGTCGAGGTTGATGTGGTGCAGCACCTCGATACGCTGCTTGCCGCGCTCGTAGGTTTTGGTCAGGTCGCGGATCTGTACCAGCGGGCGCGCATCCATGGGTTCACCGCTTGTCCGCGGCGGTGGTCACGCGCTGGCCCTCGCGCAGCTTGGCGGGGTCCAGCGCCACCGCCTCCTCGGGCTTGAGCCCGGCGACGACATGGCGGTCGGCGTCGCGCACTTCGGCCAACTGCACCTCGCGACGCGTGGCCTTGCCGTCGGCCACGACGAAGACATACCCGCTCTTGGCCCGTTCGGCGGCCTTTGGATCGGTTCCATCCGGCAGGACGATGGCTTTGGCCGGGATCCACACGCCCACCGGCTTGGGCGTGTTGGCGCCGGCCTTCTCCAGGAAGCTCACGCGTACGCCCATGTCAGGCACGATGCGCGGGTCCTTCTGTGCCAGCGCGATGCGCACCTTGACCGTGGCCTTGGTGCGGTCGGCGGTGGGGATGATGGCGATGACTTCGCCGGGGATGCGCCAGTCGGGGTAGGCATTGAGCACCGCTTCGATGGGCATGCCCGGTTGCACGCGGCCGATGTAGGCCTCGTTGACGTCGACCTGCACTTCCAGCGAATCCATGTCGACGATGGTGCCGATGCCGGTGCGGGTGAACCCGCCGCCGGCGGAGATGGGGGACACGATCTCGCCCGGTTGCGCCGCCTTGGCGGTGACCACGCCGGCGAATGGTGCGCGCACCACGGTGTTGTCGACACCGATCTCGGCGACCTGCAGCTGGCGGCCGGCGACGCTGGTGTTGCGCTGCACGCTGGCCAGTTGCGCGCGCAGGGCATCGCGCTGGGCGATGGCCTGGTCGTACTGCGCGCGCGAGACCAGCTTGTCGCGCACCAGCGATTGCAGGCGCGCCGCCTGTGCTTCCGCCTCGCGCAACTGTGCCTGCACCTGCGCGGCCTGGCTGCGCGCGGCGGCCAGTTGCGCACCGGCCAGTTCGCGCTGGGCATCGGCGTCCAGCGGATCCAGCCGCGCCAGTACCTGGCCTTCCTCGACCTTCTGGCCTTCCTCGATCAGCACCTCGCGCACCTTGCCGGTGACCTTGGAGGAGACCGTGGCGATGCGCCGCGCGACGATGTAGCCGGACGCATCCAGCACCGAGGCATTGGCCGGGTCGGCAGCATCAAGGGCGGGCGCGGTGTCCACCGGCACGGGGCGGTTCATGCCCATCACCACGAACAATCCGAGCAGGACGGCGACACCGCCGGCGAACCAAGGCCATTTCCGGCGCTTGGTGCCCTTGGCGCCCGGGCGACGTTCAATGCGCAACTGCTCCAGCATATCTTGCGGACGGTTCATGCGGTCATCCGTTACAGGCATGGCGTGCAGTGTGACGGTGATCGCGGGCCGCCGCCAACCTGCCGGAAGTCAACTCGTCCGGTCCAAGGCGTTCGAGGACGTCACCCCGGTGGTGCCCTCAGGCCTGCGCCTTCAACAGGGCATACGCCGCGCGCAGACCCTGTGCCTCGCCACCCGCCGGACGGCCCGGGCGGTCGGCATCGTTCCAGCTGTACACGTCCAGGTGCGCCCACTTCAGCCCCGCGGGCACGAAGCGCTCCAGGTACAGCGCGGCGGTGACGCTGCCGGCCATCTTCGACGGGCCGCCGTTGGCGATGTCGGCAATGCCGCTGGTGAGGTAGCGCCAGTACGGACGCCACAGCGGCATGCGCCACAGCGGGTCGCGCAGCTGCACGCCGGCGTCGAGCCACTGCTGGGCGAGCGCGTCGTCGTTGCTGAACAGCGCCGGCAGGTCCGGGCCCAGCGCGATGCGCGCCGCGCCGGTGAGCGTGGCGAAGTCCAGGATCAGCGCGGGCTTCTGCTCGCCCGCATAGGTCAGCGCATCGCACAGCACCACGCGGCCCTCGGCGTCGGTGTTGTCGATCTCCACGCTGAGGCCGGCGCGCGTGGCGATCACTTCGCCCGGGCGGTAGCTGTTGGGGCCCACCGCGTTCTCTACCGCCGGCACCAGCAGGGTCAGGTGCAGCGGCAGCTTGCGCGCCATCACCAGCTCGGCCAGCGCGATGGCATGCGCGGCGCCGCCCATGTCCTTCTTCATGTTGCGCATGCCGTCGGCGGGCTTGAGGTCCAGGCCGCCGGTGTCGAAGCACACGCCCTTGCCGACGATGGCCACGTGCGGGTGCGCGGCATCGCCCCAGGTCAGCGCGATCAGGCGCGGCGCGCGGTGGCTGGCACGGCCGACGGCGTGGATTGCAGGGAAGTTCTTGGCCAGCAGGTCGTCGCCGCTGATGACTTCGATGCGCGCACCGTGGCGCTCGGCAATCTCGCAGGCCACCTGTTCCAACTGGTCGGGGCCCATGTGCTCGGTGGGTGTGTTGATCAGGTCGCGCGTGCGTAGGCAGGCGGCGAGCACGTCGGTCAGCTCGGCGGTGTCACCGTCCAGCACCAGTTGCGCGGGCTGGCGCAGCGGCTGCTTGTAGCGGTTGAAGCGGTAGCTGCCCAGGCCCCAGCCCAGCTGCAGCGCGGCGCGTTGTTCGGGGACCAGCGGGGACGCCAGCGCCCATGCGCGTGCGGGCAGCGCGGTCGGGGCGTGGCCGTAGGAATACGGGTCCAGCGCATCGCCCACGCCGATCACCGCTCCGGCCATCTGGCCGTCCGCGCCGGGCAGGGTCAGCGCGCTGCCGGCGCAGCCGTCGAAACCCTGCGCCTGCGTCCACGCCGCGACGTGCGCGGGCTGCGCATCGCGCCAGGCGGCGAAGTCGGCGCGGCTGACCACGTGCAGCGGCAGGGCGGAGGCGGAGGCGTCGGTGAAACCGGTGGGCAGGGGCATGGGGTCAGCTCGTGGGGTGGGTCGCGTCCAGCCAGTCGGCCAGCGCGGCGAGGTTGGTGAATTGCAGGTCGGGCTGGATGTCGCGGCGCGGCCAGGTGCGACGCTCGCGGTTGATCCAGCAGGTGCGCAGGCCAGCGCGATGCGCGCCGATGACGTCGGCTTCCGGGTCATCGCCGACGTGCAGCACGTGCATCGGCGCGACGTCCAACTGCGCGCAGGCGGCGTGGAAGATGCAGGGCGACGGCTTGGCCCTGCCGTGCTCGCGCGCGCCCAGCTGGAAGCGGAACAGGTGCATCAGGCCGATGCGCTGCAGGTCGGCGTTGCCGTTGCTGATCGCCGCAAGCGGAACGCGCGCAGCGAGGCGGTCGAGGGCAGGCACGCTGTCGCCGTAGTGCTTCACGTCGCAGCGGCCGGCGAAGTAGGCCTCGTAGGCGGCGGGCATCAGGGCGATGTCATCTCCCGCCTCGGCCAGCATGCGTTCCAGCATCCACTGCCGCTGCACGGTCATGTCGTGCGACAGGTGCGGGCGCTCCAGATCGACCTGTTCGCGCAGCTTGCGGCGCTTGGCTTGCGGCCAGCGGGCGAAGCTGCGCGGGGCGTGCGCCTTCATCCACGCGTCCAGTTGCTCCTCCGCGCGGTTGATCGCGGGGCCGATGGGCCACAGCGTGTCGTCGAGGTCGAGGGTGATGGCGCGGACGGGGAAGCTCACCCCGCCATTTTACCCCGCGGCTTCACGCGCTGGCGGAACGTGGCATTACCCGTGGCGGTCGCTCGCGTTCACTTCAGGGTGGCGCAACGTACGGTGAGACCGCGCCACCCCTCACTCGAGCAGCCGGGCCCAGCCGTCCAGGCCTTCGATCCGCTCCAGCACCAGCTTCACGCAGACCAGCAGCGGCACCGCCAGCAGCAGGCCGATGATGCCCCACAGCCAGCCGCATACCATCAGCGCGAGGATCAGCATCAGCGGCGAGATGGCCATGCGCTTGCCTAGCACGATGGGCGTGATGATCTGGCCCTCCAGCGTGTGCAGCAGCAGGTAGATCGCCGCCGGCGCCAGCGACTGCAGCGGCTCGTCGAAGCTGACGAAGCCCATCAGCAGCATCACGATGATGCCGATCAGTGGACCCACGTACGGCGCGAAGTTCAGCAGTGCGGCCATCGTGCCCCACATCAGCGCCTCCGGCGTGTCCACGCCCAGCATCACCAGCGCGCCGGCGAACACCAGGCCGACCACGATGTTGATCACGGTGATGGTCAGCACGTAGCGGGAGATCTCGCGCTCGATCGATTGCAGGATCTCCACCGTCAGTTTCTGTTGCTGCCGACCGGGCAGCAGTGCGAGCGCCTTTTTCTGCAGGTTGGCGCCGTAAACCATGAAGAAGAAGGTGAGCAGCACCACCGCCAGCACCGAGGCGGCCAGGCGCGGCGTGGTCGTCAGGACCTTGTAGGGGTCGTTGGCCTCGGTCTTCACCACCTGTACCGGCTTGGTGGTGCTCTCGCCACCGGCCGCGCGGGCGATGTTCTCGGCGGCCTTGTTGGCCTCCTGCACTGGCTTGACCATGCGCTGCAGCTTGGGGGCCACGCTGCGCATCTCGCGCGGCACCTCGCGCATCCAGTCGCCCACCGGCTCCACCAGCTGGCTGCCCAGCAGCACGGTGATGGCGATGCCGCCGCACAACACCGCCAGCGCGCCGATGAAACGCGGGACGTACAGCCGCTGCAGCCCGCGGATGATCGGGTTGCCGACCAGGGCGAAGAACATCGCCAACAGGATCGGCAGTACCAGCCCCTGGGTGGCCCACAGGGTGAAACCCACGCCCAGCGTGGCCAGCACCATGGCGGCGGTGCTGGAGCGTGGGCGCGGCGGAAGCTCGGCGTGCGCGGCGGGGGGCGCGCTGGCGGAGCCGTCGTCGCGGCCGGTGGCAGGAGGCGCGGCGGGGGTGGATGCGGCAGGAGGCGAAGGGGGCATGGCGGTCGGCTGGAGATCAGGCATCGGGATGGTCGGGATCCGAGCCGGAGGAGGCCGCGGGAACTGGGGTGGGGGGCGCCACGGCCGCTGCCGCATGACTGGCCTCGCTGGCGGCCTCATCGGCACTCGCCGCCGCCACCTGCGCGCTGCCGCTGGCCAGCAGGCCCGACAGCGCCGTCACCATCTGCAGCCATTGCCCGCCATTGCCGGCCGCGCGCAGCGGCCGGGCGCGACCGACGAAGAAGCCACTCACCAGCCCTGCCACGACGATGCGCCCGGGCGTCCATGCGGACAGCCACGACGCCTTGATGTGCCGCACGTGCGCCACCACCGCGCGCTCGCGCGCTTCCAGCGCGTCCTCGGCCTGGTGCACCTTCTCGATGAGCTGCTCGAATCCCATGGGCGTGCCTCAGGGCGGAGTGATATCCACGCCGCGGTTGTCCTTCACCGGTTCGCCGGCGGGAGTTTCCGGTGGCGCGGCCTCGGTGGCGTGCCGGGTGGACTGCGGGGAGCCAGGGTCCGGGGTGAAGTCGGCCAGTTCACCGATGCCCAGTCGCGCCAGTTGCCGGCGCGTCGCCTTCAACCGGGTGTGTTCGAAGTAGCGGATCGCGCTCCACACGCCGAAACCGGTGATCGCAAGGCTGATCGCCGCGCTCAGCAGCAGCGACAGCGTCCATGGCCAACCCAGGCCATTGCTGAGGAAGACGATCATCGCCGCCATCAGCAGCAGCCACGCCGACGCGCCGAAGGCGATGGCCACCCCGGTGAACGCCAGCGCGCGGCCGAATGCGCTGCGCGCCAGCGAAATATCCGCCAGCACCAGCGTGCGGAACGCCTTGGCCGCATCGACCGACGCCTTCAGCGTGGCCTTGCCGGCGTCGCCGACGTCGCGCAGCGACTCCCTCAGGTCGGGCGCGGGTCCCGTCCCGGGGTCATTGGGCGTGGTGCGGTCATCCCCCATCCCGCTGGCGCCCATGGCTTACTTGTCGCCGCTGCGGGCCAGCTTGGCGATGATCCAGCCCGCGGCGAAGGCCACGCCGAACGAGGCCAGGGGGCGCTCGCGGATCAGTTCGGCGGCGCTTTCAATCAGGTCGCGGCCCTTGTCCATCAGGGCGTCGACCTGCTCGCGTGCGGCGCCGCCGGCTTCTTCGGCCGCAGCGATGCCCGCCAGGGCGCTGTCCGCCAGGTCCGCCTTGACGTTGGCCTTGCCCACCTTCAGCTCCGCGCCCGCCGCGCTGGCGGCTTCCTTGAGTGCACTGCCGGCATCGACCGCGGCCTGGCGCAACTGGCCGCCGGCCTCGCCGAGGTTGGACTTCATCGAATCGGTTGCGTTCGGGCTCATCCTTACCGCTCCTTATGGGGTGGGGTCAGCGCATCGGGAGGTCGCCGCGTTGGTTGCCTCGCACGACGCGCAGCACCAACTGTGCCGGGGCGCGTGTGAAGCCCGCGCGGAAGCCCGGCAGGTCGTCGAACTCGCCGGTGCTGGCCGCGACGATCCGGTCGCCGGCCTGCAGGCCATTCTGCGCCGCGCGGCTGCCGCGGGCCACCGCCTCCACCAGCACGCCGCCTTCGCCGGCCTGGCGCAGGCGCTCGGGCAGCTCGGCGAAGGTGGCGCCGGCCAGCCGCTCGTCCAACTCGGCGCCCGGCAGCGCGCGCGGCTGCTCGCGCAACGTGGTCGCCAGCTTCAGCGGCTTGCCGTCGCGCAGCACGTCAAGCGTCACCCGGCTGCCCACCGCCTGCAGCCCTTCGAAGTTGCGCAGCGCGTCGCGACCGTCCACCCGCTCGCCGTTGGCGGCGATGATGACGTCGCCGGCGCGCAGGCCCGCGGTCGCCGCCGCGCTGCCACCAAACACCCGCGTCACCACCGCCCCGCGCGCATCGGCCACGCCCAGGCCGGCGGCCAGGCGCGCATCCAGGTCCTGCGTCTCCAGCCCCAGCGTGCCGCGGCGCACCTCGCCGGTGGCCACCAGCTGGTTCATCACGTTGCGCACCAGGCTGGTCGGGATCGCGAAACTGAGGCCGATGTTGCCGGCCATGCTGCCGCGCGGGTTGAAGCTGGCGGTGTTGATGCCGACCAGCTCGCCGTTGAGGTTGACCAGCGCGCCGCCGGAGTTGCCCGGGTTGATGGAGGCATCGGTCTGGATGAAGTTCTGGAAGCCCAAGCCGCGCAGGCCGCTGCGGCCGATGGCGGAGACGATGCCCGAGGTCACCGTCTGGCCGATGCCGAACGGGTTGCCCACGGCGACCACGAAGTCGCCCACGCGCAGCGCGTTGGAGTCGCCCAGCGGCAGCGCCTGCAGTTTGTCGGCCGGAATGCGCATCACCGCGATGTCGGTGTCGGCGTCGGAGCCGATGAAGTCGGCCTTGAGCGTGCGCCCGTCCGACAGGGTCACCGACACCGCGTCGGCACCTTCGATCACGTGGTGGTTGGTCAGCACCAGCCCGCGTTGCGCGTCGACGATGACGCCCGAGCCCAGCGACTCGTTGATCCGTTCCTGGGTCAGCTCGGGGAACATGCGGCGGAAGATCGGGTCGCTGCCGAACGGGCTGACCCGCACCCGCTGCTTGGTGTGCACGCTGACCACCGCCGGGGTGACCCGGGCCAGCATCGGCGCCAGCGAGGGCAGCGTCTGGCTGCCCACCGCGGCCGGCAGCGCGGCGGTCATCGGCGTGGTCGCGGCCGGCAATGGCGCGGCCTGGGCCGGGGTGCGCAGGCCTTCGCGGATGGCGGTGGCGGCGAAACCGCCGAAGGCGGCGGCAAGGGACAGGGCGAGCAGCGTCTTGGTCGAAGTCTTCATCGGCGTTGCATCGGTTGGGGGCGGGCCGCACGGAGCGCGAGGCCCCACCATAAGCGGTTGGCGTTCAGTTTCGAATCGGGTGCTGCAATCGGGGCTGAAGGCCGGCGGTTCAAGCCGGCTGCGTGGCGATGGTGCGGGGGCGCGCGGTTGGGTCGCCGGTAGCGAGCTTCCGGCAACCGCGCTGCTTCTGTGATGCGGCGCACCACGCCGCCGTCGGATGGGAAATTGCGCCATCCCGTTGCAGCCCGCGCCGTGACTGCGCGACAGCGAAGTCAATACGAGACGGCCATCAAAAATCCGTTGACACCGTCCGGGGTGGGGGGTAGTTTCGAATGCCGTCGGGGCACACTACATCTTGTGGTCGTGTCGGCGGGGAATCCCAGTCGTAGGGGTTCGCTTGGATCGGTAGTGCGGCCCTGGGGAGTGGCGCGTGAACGAAGCCAGCATGACCTTTGGCCCGGAAAAACAGCAGCGAACGCGGCGCGGATGACGCAGCCGCGGGCAAGCGCGTCGGCGGATGTCCGCGGGCGCGGGAACAACAAGAAACCATGGTTGCGGATGCCCTCCGCAGCCACAATCACGGAGACAGGACAGGCATGAGCACCGTGCGCCTCGAGGCGGTAAAGATGGTCACCACAGCCAGGGAAATCCCGATGCAGCCCGCGTCCACGGACATCTGGGACAAGAAGTACCGGCTGAAGACCAAGACCGGCGAGGCCCTGGATGCCGACATCGACGGCACCTACCAGCGCGTGGCGAAGGCGCTGGCCGAGGCCGAGCCGACCGCCGAGAAGCAGCAGTACTGGCAGGAGCGCTTCACCTGGGCGCTGCGCCGCGGTGCCATCCCCGCCGGCCGCATCACCTCCAACGCCGGCGCGCTGGAGCACAAGCCCGCCACCTCGACCATCAACTGCACCGTGTCGGGCACCATCGAGGATTCGATGGACGGCATCCTGGAGAAGGTGCACGAGGCCGGCCTCACGCTGAAGGCCGGCTGCGGCATCGGCTACGAGTTCAGCACGCTGCGCCCGCGCGGCGCGTTCGTCGCCGGCGCCGGCGCGTACACCTCCGGCCCGATGTCCTTCATGGATATCTTCGACAAGATGTGCTTCACCGTGTCCTCGGCCGGTGGCCGTCGCGGCGCGCAGATGGGCACCTTCGACGTGTCGCACCCGGACGTGAAGGACTTCATCCGCGCCAAGCGCGAGGACGGCCGCCTGCGCCAGTTCAACCTGTCGCTGCTGATCACCGACGGCTTCATGGAGGCCGTGCACAACGACGCCGATTGGCCGCTCGTGTTCCCGGTCAACATCAAGGAAAAGGACGACCTGGACCTGGCCGACGCCACCCAGGTGGTCTGGCGCGACTGGCCGGCGCACCGCAACTACATCACCCGCGACGACGGCCTGGTGGCCTGCAAGATCTACGGCCACATCCGTGCCCGCCACCTGTGGGACATGATCATGGTCTCGACGTATGACTACGCCGAGCCGGGCTTCATCCTGATCGACCGCGTCAACGAGATGAACAACAACTGGTGGTGCGAGAACATCCGCGCCACCAACCCGTGCGGCGAGCAGCCGCTGCCGCCGTACGGCGCGTGCCTGCTGGGCTCGGTCAACCTGACCAAGTTCGTGCGCAACGCCTTTACCGACCAGGCCGAGTTCGACTGGGAGGAGTACAAGGAAGTGGTGCGCGTGTTCACCCGCATGCTGGACAACGTGGTGGAGGTCAATGGCCTGCCGCTGCAGCAGCAGCGCGACGAGATCATGCGCAAGCGCCGCCACGGCATGGGCTTCCTGGGCCTGGGCAGCACCGTGACCATGCTGCAGATGAAGTACGGCTCCAAGGAGTCGTGCGAGTTCACCGAGCGCATCGCCCGCGAGATGGCCGTCGCCGGCTGGGAGATGGGCCTGGAGCTGGCCAAGGAAAAGGGCCCGGCGCCGATCATGGAAGAGCGCTTTGCCGTCACCGCCGAGATGCTGCGCAAGCGCCCGGAGATGGTGAAGGACGGCTGGAAGATCGGCCAGGAAATCCCCGGGAAGGTGCTGCACGCCAAGTACAGCCGCTACATGCAACGCGTGGCCAGCGTGGCCCCGGAACTGGTGGACGAGCTGGCCGACGTCGGCGCGCGCTTCACCCACCACAGCTCCATCGCCCCGACCGGCACCATCAGCCTGTCGCTGGCCAACAACGCCTCCAACGGCATCGAGCCTTCGTTCGCGCACCACTACAGCCGCAACGTGATCCGCGAAGGCAAGAAGTCGAAGGAAAAGGTCGACGTCTATTCGTTCGAGCTGCTGGCCTACCGCGAGCTGGTCAACCCCAAGGCCATGCCGTTTGCCGAGGACGAGGCCGCCAAGCTGCCGGACTACTTCATCTCCGCCGACGACATCACGCCCAAGGAACACGTGGACGTGCAGGCCGCCGCGCAGAAGTGGGTGGACAGCTCGATCTCCAAGACCGCCAACGTCCCGACCGATTACCCGTACGAGGACTTCAAGGACATCTACACCTACGCCCACCAGCAGGGCCTGAAGGGGTGCACCACGTTCCGCTTCAACCCGGCCGCCTTCCAGGGCGTGCTGGTCAAGGAAGCCGACCTGGAGAACACCACCTACCGCTTCGAGCTGGAAGATGGCACGGTGCTGGAGGTCAAGGGCAACGAACAGATCGAATACGACGGCGAGATGCACACCGCCGCCAACCTGTTCGATGCCTTGAAGGAAGGCTATTACGGCAAGTTCTGATCCTTGCGGATCACGGTTGGGGGCGACCGCAACGCCCCGCGCGGAAACCGGGCCGGTTCCGTGGTCACGTTCCTGGCCCCGCGTGCGCGCGCTTCACAGCGCGTTGCACGCGCAGCAGGTATAGCATCGCTCCGGTAACACCCAACTTCTGTACGCATATGCCCGCAAGGAGGGCTGCATGAGCAACGGTAATGGAGTGACGGCGACCCTGAACCAGGCCGCCGAGAACGTGATGGAAACCGCCAGCAACATCGGCTCCGCGATTGCCCACACCGCCGAAGGCGCCGTGTCCAAGGTCAAGAAGACCGCGACCAAGGCACGCAAGGCGGCCAAGAAGGCCGTCGGTACGGCGAAGAAGAAGCTCGCCAGCGCCAGCGCCGCCGCCAAGAAGGAGGCCAAGGTGCTGAAGGCCAAGGCCACCGGCAAGAAGACCGCCGCCAAGAAGGCCACCAAGAAGGCTGCCAAGAAGGCCACCGCCAAGAAGGCGGCGGTGAAGAAGGCCGCCAAGAAGGTGGCGAAGAAGGCGACCGCCAGGACGGCCGCGGCCAAGAAGGCAGTGAAGAAGGCCGTCAAGAAGGCCACCAAGAAGACGACCGCCCGCAAGGCAACGGCCAAGAAGGCTGCGAAGAAGGTCGCCAGGAAGACCACCGCACGCAAGGCGGCGGTCAAGAAGGTAGCCAAGAAGGCGCCGGCCAAGAAGGCCGCGAAGAAGGTAGCCAAGCGTCCCGCCAAGAAGGTCGCGAAGAAGGCCGCCAAGAAGAAGTAAGCACGTCCCGGTACCGAACCTCCCCTGCGTTGCAGGGGAGGCCCGGACCACCCCACACCGCAACACAGCCGCAATACCGCATCAGGAGCAGGGCCGATGGCCGTCAAGATCGACAAGAAAATCAAGGGCTACAGCGTCGTGACGCCCGAGGACAAGGCCAAGCAGCAGGCCCAGGCGGAGGCTGCCAAGAGCGCCGCGCCGGTTGAGGCCCCGGCCGACAACGTCATCCAGATGCACGAGCGCATCGAGCGCCCGGAAATCCTGATCGGCAGCACCTACAAGATCAAATCGCCGCTGTTCGAGCACGCCCTGTACGTGACGATCAACGACATCGTGCTCAATGCCGGCACCGAGCACGAACTGCGCCGCCCCTTCGAGATCTTCATCAACTCGAAGAACATGGACCACTTCCAGTGGATCGTGGCGCTGACCCGCATCATGAGCGCCGTATTCCGCAAGGGCGGCGACGTGACCTTCGTGGTCGAGGAAATGAAGGCCGTGTTCGACCCGCGCGGCGGCTACTTCAAGGCCGGTGGCGTGTACATGCCGTCGCTGGTGGCCGAACTGGGCGCGATTGTCGAGGACCACCTCAAGTCGATCGGCATGCTGCACGACCCGGAAATGAGCCCGGAGCAGCGCGCGCTGATCGCCGAGAAGCGCCGCGCGTACGAAGACCGCTCAAAAAAAAACTCTGACGTAACCGACCTGTTCCCCGAGCCAAAGGTGGCCGAAGCCCCGCGAAGCGAGGACGTGGCGGTCACCGGCGAAGGCGCCTCGTTCCCGCCGTCGGCCACCATGTGCCACAAGTGCAGCCAGAAGGCCGTGGTGATCATGGATGGGTGTGCGACTTGCTTGAACTGCGGTTACAGCAAGTGCGGGTGAGGGTGGCGTAGGATCGAAACAAGAAGAAAGGGCCCGGTGGGCCCTTTTCTTTTCTCTGGTGGGGTTCGGACCACCCGGAATTATCGAGGACAGCGGGGGAGCGGCCCCCGTTGCACTGTCACCAGATCAGATCGTCAGGCACCTTGAACTGCGCGTAGTACGCATCGTCCTCGGACGTCGCGGCCGCCTGCTCGGTGCCCGCCGCCTGCCCATGATCCAGCACGATCATGCTGGCATCGCGTTCCCGCACCTTCTCGGCCGCTACGCGCGGCAACAGCTCGTAACGCTCGCCCAGACGTGCGATCACCAGCGCGCCTGACGCCAATTGCTTGCGCAGGTCATCGTTGACCAGCAGCGTGCGGATGGCGCCGTCGGCCGTAAAGCGATACTCGCTCTCACCCGTGCGCGGCACCTTCCGGTCTTCAACGATCTGCCGCGCCTGGGCCCGTAACTCGTTGGCGCGTGCCTGGGCCTTGCGCTCCGCCTCCAGCGCGCGGTCGCGCTCCGCCTTCTCGGCCCGCGCCCGCTCGGCTTCCAGCTGGATCTCGTTCGGCGCGGCCGGGCCCTTGGCATGCCGGGCCTTGTTCTGCTCGCGCGCCACCTCGGCCACCTTGGACTTCTTGACCAGGCCCGCCTTGAGCAGCTGTTCCTGTAGCGGATTCGCCTTCGCCATGTTGCAGTGTCTTGTTCAGGGTTTCCGGCCCATGATACCTGCCGTGCCCACCGCCCGCCCTCGATCTGCCTGCCGATGCAGCCCTTGAAATACCTTGCCGGTTACCCGCCGCACATCCTGGAGCGGGTGCACGCGCTGATCGCGCAAGGTCGGCTAGGCCCGATGCTGGCCGACAAGTACGGCCAGGCCCACGCGGTGCGCAATGACGGCCAGCTCTATGACTACGTCCAGGCGCTGAAGGACCGGCACCTGCGCAAGTCGGTGCCGCTGGGGAAGGTGCTTTACGACGGCAAACTGCAGGTGATGAAGCACGCGCTCGGCACCCATACGGCCATCTCGCGGGTGCACGGCGGCAAGCTCAAGGCCAGCCGCGAGATCCGGATCGCCAGTGTGTTCCGCGATGCGCCCGCGGAGTTCCTGAAGATGATCGTGGTGCATGAGCTGGCACACCTGAAGGAAGCCGAGCACAACAAGGCGTTCTACCAGTTGTGCACGCACATGGCGCCTGACTACCACCAGCTGGAGTTCGATCTGCGCCTCTACCTGACGCAGCTGGATGTGGTGCCGTCCATCGCCCCGTGAATAGTGCGAGGATGGAACGATGAAGCTGCTCCTGGTGGGTTCAACGGGTCTGGTGGGACGCCACGTCCTGGCCCAGGCGCTGGTGCACCCGGAAGTCGAAACGGTCGTTGCGCCGGTGCGTCGCGCGATGAACGCCGCGCCCAAACTGGTGGCCCCCATTGTTGATTTCGATGCCCTGCCAGAGGGTGCACCGTGGTGGCAAGCCGACGCCGTCATCTGCACGTTGGGTACTACCATGCGGGTGGCGCGATCCGAGCAGGCGTTTCGCCGCGTCGATCATGACTATCCCTTGACCGTGGCGCGCTTGGCGCGCCGGCATGGAACGCCGACCTTCGTGCTCAACTCCGCATTGGGCGCCGATCCCAACTCGCGCGTGTTCTACAACCGGGTCAAGGGCGAAGTGGAGCGTGAGCTGGCCGACGTCGGCTTCCGTTCGCTGACACTGGTCCGGCCTGGCCTGATTGGCGGCCAGCGCGAGGAGTTTCGCCCCGGTGAGCGTGTGGGACTGTTGGCGCTCGGAGCCCTGCGGCCGCTGCTGCCGCGCCGTTGGCGGATCAATCCGGCGGACCAGATTGCACGGCGCTTGTTGCAGGCGGCCGTCAGTGCCACGCCGGGCGTCCACGTTGTGGCATCGGCGCACATGGTCTGAGCACCGGCGGGCTGTCCATCGCGCCGGGACATCCCACGTAACGCATCGAGCCCGCGGATTCCGAGTTCACCTACCGGGCGCCCTCAGGCCGCGGACGCCTGCGGGCGCGCATCACGTTCCATGTCCTCGAACCACTGCCCCAGGCGCGCATGCGCGGCCGCACTGGTGGTGTGGGCGTACATCAGCTGCTTGAAGGCCGGATAGTTCGGCTGGGTGCTGGGCACGTAGATATCCATCCAGTAGCCAAAGTCGTCGAACCTCAGTACGTCCGGCTCCAGCTTGGCCTGCAGCACTTCGGCCGACTCCGCAGAAAGTGCGTAGCCGCGTGAGAGGAACTGCACCAGCCGGATGCCGATGCGGTAGTCCACGGCGGTCTTGCGCGGGTCCATGATCAGGCGGGCAACCCGATCCTCCAGGTCCTGCTTCGCCGAGGGGAACGGGTTGAGGATGGTGTTCGTCCCAAGGCAGTAATAGAACGTGTTGATGGTGAAATCCCGGGACAACGCATCCTGCACCAGCGTGGCGCCGCCCCTGAAGGTGACGTCGTCGATCTCCCCATCGATGTCGTCGCAGTTGCGCATGATGGTCACGTCGACCGAGTCCACGTCGCCCAGCACGTAGGTCAGCCCGAAACTTTCATTGACCTTGGTCTTGACCCCGGCCGTCACGCCCTCCAGCGCCTTCATCGCCTCCTGGATGGGCGTGGTGATGGCGATGTCCAGGTCGCGCGCCGGCAGGCCCTGCGCCCAGTTGCGCACCGCGCCGCCGACGATGTAGCACCCGATGCCCGCATCCAGCAGCCTTTCGTAGATGTGATTGACGCGCAACTCCGGGGCGCTGTTCAGGCGCCGCTGCAGGTCGGCCCGGACCAGCGTTTCATCCAGTGCCAGGTCGGTGCGGAAAGCTTGGTTCATGGCTTTGTTCCTAGTTGATGGTGCGTATCGCCACGTCCGAGACCGGCACGGCCGTGCACGCCAGGCAGTAGCCCTTGGCACGTTCCGCGCTGGACAGCGTGGAGGTTTCCATGTGTCGTACCTGCCCGCGCACCACCTGCACCTTGCACGTCTGGCACAGGCCGGCGCCGCAGCCCGAGCCCAGGTGGATGCCGCTATCGGCCAGCGCTTCGAGCAGGCTGCGGTCCTTGCGCGTGGTCAATGCGGGCGCGCCGTTGACCTCGATGCGAATGTCACCTGAGTCGCCTTCATCCGGCACCCGCGGCACGAAGGTCTCGGTCTGCATGCGCTCGGGCGAGAGGCCCGCGCGAGCCTGCGCCTGCCGGGCCGATGCGATCAGTCCCGTCGGCCCGACGCAGTACGTGCGGTCTGCGCCGATCATGCGTTCGGCGAGGTCGTCCAGGTGTGGGCGACGCCAGTGCACGGGCAGCCCGTCCAGCGGTGCCTGGGTGGCGGCAACCCGGGTCACGAACAACTCGGGCTTGAACCAGGCATGCGCGCGGGCCAACTGCTGCAGCTTGGGCAGGAAGATGCACTCCTGCAGTGATCGGGTGACGTAAACCAGCTTCAGCATGGCCGGCGTGTTGCCGGCGATGCCTTCCAGGCAGGACTGGAAGGGGGTGATGCCGCTGCCTCCCGCCACGAAGACCACGTTGCTCGCGGGCAGGTGGGAGAAGTCCATGCCGGCAAACGGGCGGGACACGCCGATGCGCCTGCCCGACACGCCGTTCCGCCACAGGTCCTCGGTCATGCGCCCATCCGGCACGCGACGGAAGGTGATCCGGAACGGTTCTCCCGGGCGCGGCGCGTCCGACACCGTGTAGGTGCGGACCAGCGGTAGGCCATCGATCCAGGTACGGATGCCCACGTGGTCGCCCGGGCGGAACGCAAAGTCCACGGCCGGGCGGATCATCAGGGATACGGCGTCCGTCGCCTCCTCGATCCTGCCGACGATCTCGGCTTCAATCCATTGAATCATCTGTGTGCTGCTACTGGGTCTGTGGGCGGCGCGGCGGGGGGCGCCTCAGTGGGCGGTGGATGACGTGCGCCACCATTCGACGACGGCATCGTCCAGGTTGAGCGGCTTGACGTACTTCGCCGCCTCCACCCGCGTGCGCATGGCGGCACCGTCCGCATAGGCCTGTCCGTTGTTGGCGAACAGCTTCTGCACCACGTTGTGGAAGACAGGGCCGTTGACGTTGAATCGGGGCGAGTCGAACGAGTGCTCGGGGTGGAAGGCGAACAACGTCTGCCCGCAGCCGTACGCATGCCGGGAGTGGCTGCGCGGGTAGCACGCCGCGTGCGTGGTCACGAAAAAGCGCTCACCGCCGAAGGTGAACTGCCACCCGGCCACGCCCACGTCATCAGGCACGAGGCCGCGACTGTCTTCTAGGCGCGTGAACCCGTCAAGCAGCCGGAAGGTGCTCTCCTGCAGGGCGTCCAGCGTCGCGCCGGCGTGGTCAGGCAGAGCGACCACGAACACGTCGAGCCCTTCGTGCCGCGAGATGCGGGCGAAGCGGCGCAGATGCGGTGCAATGGCGACCACGTTGGCAGCAAAGCCGATCCCGTCGTCCCATTGCGGCGCGCCCCACACCTTCGCCCGCTTCGCGAAGGGGCAACTGGTCTGCTGCTGCACGTGCCGGAAACCCGTCAGCACCGGGGAAGCGGCGGGGTCGAACTTGCTGGCAAAACGCGAGGCGTCGCGCGCCATGCACGCATCGATCTTGGACTGGATCTGGTCGGTGATCCGCAGGTGCAGGGTCGCGCCCAGCCGCATCAGCCGCGCGTGGAAGCGCGCCACCAGCATTTCCACCGTCTCGTGCGCTTCGCTTGCCTTGGGCGGTTTGTCGCCGTCATAGGCATTCACCCGCCGGGCGAGCTCGCCAGCGATCTCCAGCAGCGCGGCCAGGCTGTCCTGCGCGCCCAGGGCCGGTAGGGCCGCGACCGCTTCCGGGGCCAGCACGTCGTGGCGTTCCGGCAGCACCGCGCAGTACTGGTTGGCCAGGCAGGTGGTGATGACGAAGAGGTCCGCCATCTCATCGGCGATCTCCTGCACGTCCCCTGCCCGCAGGGCGGCGCCCAGCTCGCCCAGTTCCTCGATGACCCGCAGCATGGCGCTGGGGGCGCTCCAGTAGCCCCCCAGCCGGCTGACCATCCGGTCAACCTGGGCCTGCAGTTCGCCATACGCAGCCGGCGCGGGCCACAGCCGTTCGGCCACGGCCTGGGGCGCCGCGGCAATGTGCTCGATGGCCGCGGTGACGCCCGCCTGCTCGAAGTCGGCGCGGGCGACGGTCCCCGTCAGCACCGGAAGGAAGTGGCCTTGGCCGTGGTTGCTGACCGCCTGCAGGTCAACATGGCTGTCGCCGATGTAGACATAGTGGTCCACGTCCAGGGTCTGGCAGCACAGCGCCAGCGCCTCGGGGCTGGGCTTGGTGGCGCTGACATCGTCGCCACCCACCACGCAGTCGAACAGCGGCGCCAGCGCGTGGCGTTCCAGCAGTTCCTCCACGGCCTCCCGGTACTTGGAGGTCACCAGCGCAGTGCGCAGCCCGTAGCCGCGCAACTGGGCGAGGGTGTCAGCCACGCCGGGGTACAGGCGGGTGTTGGCGGTGAGGTGGGTGGGAACCGCTGTCAGGAAGTGGCTTTCGAATTCGCGTTCGGCCGCATCGGCTCCGTGGTCGCCGGTGAGGAAGCGGTATGTCTCGGGCAACGACAGGCCGATCGAGCGCCTGATCCGTTCCGGTTCGGGCAATGGCTTGCCCATCGTGGTCAATGCGTGCTCAACGCACAGGCGGATGCCATCAGAGGCGTCGCATAAGGTGAAATCGAGATCAAACAGTACGGCCTGAACCACGGGGGTACTCCTCGCCGGCGCGCACATGCACGTCGAACGGAATGGTGTTGAACGCCCGCGCGTCCGCGCCGAGAACGGCGAGCGGAAGGGGCGAGTGATGGCCCGATGCGGGCAAGTGGGCGGCGAGGCGCCCGTCAGTGTGTGGCGGTGGTCTTACGCATGTCCCATTCCTTTGAGATTCCGCGCCCGCCTGTCAGCCAGTTTCCCGGGTTGGGAAACGCGGTCTCAGTCCGTTGAGCGCGTGCAGTACATCGATGAAGGGGCGGATATATAGCACGCAACCAGACCGTTGTCTTGGGCCTTGCGGCAGGGGTGCGCACAGCCCGCAGGGGGTGCGTCGCCGTTCGCGGTGGTGCATGCGTGGGCCGGTCGCGGCACAGGTGCCGCGACGCGGGCTGGATGCGGTGGCCTGCGCGAGGCGAGCTTCCGCGCGGCCGCCGCACGGTGACGATGCCGCCGGGCGAGAACCCCGGCGGCATCCTCGGCCTGTGCGGCTTACGCCGCCAACGTCGCGCTGTCGATCACGAAGCGGTACTTCACGTCGCTCTTGACCATGCGCTCGTACGCGGCGTCGATCTGCTGCACCGGAATCAGCTCGATGTCGGAGACGATGCCGTGCTCGGCGCAGAAATCCAGCATCTCCTGCGTCTCGGCGATGCCGCCGATCAGCGAGCCGGCGATCGCCTTGCGCCCGAAGATCAGCGCGGCCACGTTCGGGCTGGGGTGCGCATGCTCCGGCACGCCGACCAGGCACAGCGTGCCGTCGCGTTTGAGCAGGCGGGTGTAGGCATCCAGGTCGTGGCTGGCGGCCACGGTGTTGAGGATGAAGTCGAAGCTGCCGGTGTGTGCCTTCATCTCGTCGGTGTTGCGCGACACCACCACTTCGTCCGCGCCCAGGTCATGCGCGTCCTGGCGCTTGCTCTCGCTGGTGGTGAAGGCGACCACGTGCGCGCCCATCGCGTGCGCCAGCTTGATGCCCATGTGCCCCAGTCCGCCGATGCCGACGATGCCGACCTTCTTGCCCGGGCCCGCGTTCCAGTGACGCAGCGGCGACCAGGTGGTGATGCCGGCGCACAGCAGTGGCGCGACGGCGGCCAGTTGCGCTTCGGGGTGACGGATGCGCAGCACGAACTTCTCATGGACCACGATGCGCTGCGAATAGCCACCCAGCGTGTGGCCCGGCGCGTCAGGGGTGGCGCTGTTGTAGGTGCCGGTGAACCCGTTCTCGCAGTACTGCTCCAGGCCCTCGTCGCAGGCGTGGCAACGTTGGCAGCTGTCGACCAGACAGCCGACGCCAACGGTGTCGCCAACCTTGAAGCCGCTCACATCGCTGCCGACGGCGGTGACATGGCCCACGATCTCGTGGCCGGGCACGCAGGGGTACAACGTGCCGCCCCATTCCGAACGTACCGTGTGCAGGTCGGAATGGCACACGCCGCAGTAGGCGATGTCGATCTGCACGTCGTGCGCGCCGGGGGCGCGGCGCTGGATGTCGAGAGCTTCGAGCGGTTTGTCGGCAGCGTGGGCGCCGTAGGCCTTGGTGGTCATGCGTGGCTCCGGTGGGGGCGTGGGGGTGCCGGTTGATTATGCGACCGGCGCCGTCGCCTGGCGTGGCTGTCGCGAGACCCCATGCGGAAATACGAAAACGGAGAAAGGCCCGGGACGGTACCCGGGCCTTTCCCTGTCACTCCTGCGGGCTCAGTTGAGCTGGCAGCTGGCGGGCTTGCTGGAGGTGAACAGCGCCGGGCTTGCCCACTCCGGGTGGTCGATGAACGGGTTGCGGTTGCCCTGGAAGCTGTAGATCACTTCATTGCGTTCGCGCTCGGCGGCGTCGACCGGATCCGCCTGGTGCCAGGCCAGCAGCGTGGACAGCAGGCCCATGTACGCGGGGGAGGCGGAGGTGATGACGATCTTGCTGCGGTCGTCGGTCAACTCCAGGTCGGGCTCTCCCTGGCCATGGGTCGGATGCACACCGCCTTCGTAGCGGATCGCCATGTACAGCACCGCGCGCGCGATGTCGCCCTTGCGGTGGCCCCACACCTCGAACGAGCCGCCGTTGCCGTCCGGCCCCTTCACCCAGTTGGAGTTGCCCGGGTACACGCCGCTGCCGCCGCCAAAGCCTGCATTGGCCTCGGTGGCGCGCTCGCCGCATCCGCCGGAAAGCGCGCAATTGGCATAGGGCTTGTTGCCGCGGTCGGCGTTGTAGGTGGTGTCGGTGAGGTACAGCATGTGGGTGTCGGTGTACGGCGCGTAGGGCAGGCCCTTGTCACCGGTGGCGCTGCCAAAGCCCAGCGAGTTCGGCCAGGTGTGCTCGCGGTTGTAGGTGATGCCGGTGCCTGTGCCCGCGCGCTCGCTGCCCTTGATGTAGCTGCGGTTGCGGTAGGCGTCGAGGATGCGGCCCGCGTTGTTCGGGTCTTCGTCGGCGATCTCGAGGATGTCCCAGGTGTCGGTGGTGCTGGCGCTGTACGGGTAGGCGGTGTGGCCCTTGATGGTCTCGTGCAGCGAGCAGCGCAGCTGGCTGGCGCTGCTGGTGTTTACCCGCGAGTAGTAGCCGGTGCCGCCGCTGCTGGCCACGGTGAAGTTGGCCACCGTGTTCTGCGCGGGGGATGCGCCACCCGCATCGAACACCTTGCTCGCGTCGATGGTGAAGGCACAGCTTTCGCCGCCCGCCAGCGTGGCGCCGGTGGTGATGGTGAAGCTGGTGCCACTGGCCGGATGGGTCAGACCCACCGCGCCGCTCTGGCTGCACTGCAGGGCAAAGGCACCGCTGGTGAGTCCCACCGACTCGCTGAAGGTCACGACCAGGTCGGTGGCCGGGGCCACGCCGGTCGCGCCGTTGGCCGGCGAGGTGGACACGACCGTCGGCGCCGGGTTGGCCGCGGCGAAGCTCTGGCCGTTGTTGCACGCGCCAAAGGTCTGCGTCGCTGATGCCTTCCAGCTGAAGTTGGCATACGTGCTGCCGCTGCCGCCCAGTTGCAGCGAGGTACCCGCTGGCGTCGAGCCGGTTTCGGACACGGGCAGGTTGGTGCTGGTGCGGCCGGCCGCAGGGCCACTGGAGCCGGTGACCGTGCCTTCGTAGCTGATGAACTGCACCAGTTGGCCGCTGCCGTTGACCAGCGCGATGGCATCCGGCGCACCGTTCTGGATGCCATTGCTGGGGTAGCTCACGGTGGCGATGCGCACCGTGCCGCCGCAGGTCACCAGGCTGCCGGTGGGCACCAGGTCATTGTCATAGGACGTCGCCGCCGACGGCGTGGCGCCGTTGTACAGGTAGATGCGATAGCCGCTAAGGCTTTCGCCCGCGGTGGCCACCACTTCGACCTTCTCGCCGACGTCGCCGCTGCTGGTGGCGTCGTCGTAATGCAGTTCGTTGATGAAGACGTCGGCGGACGCTGCCAGCGGCGATGCCGCCAGCGCGAGGACCAACAGCCGGCGCGCCATGCGATGTGGATGTGTGGACATGCAAACCCTTCCCTGCTGACGATGAAGCCGCCGACTCTAGCTGTCGAACATGACGGATTGCGCTCGGCGGGCGGTCCGACCCCCGGCCCGCCCGCCAAGGCTAGACTATGTGGGGCGGTCCTTCCCTGGGCCGGTCGTACAAGGGGACATCGCATGCGGAAAGGATGGGGTCGGCTGCTGGTGGCGGCCGTGGTGCTTGCGTCTTGCCTATCGGTGCAGGCGGGGGAGAAGCGCGAAATCTCGAAGAGTTCGTCGAAACCCGACCCGAATGCGCTGAGCTGGCCCTTGCCCTGGCAGCCGGGCATGGTCCTGACCTACGACCAGGCCTACGAGTCGGAGGAATCCAAGGACGGGGAGTCGATGCGCATCAGGTCCACCGACGTGCTGGAACTGCGCATGAGCGAGCGTGCCGGGGGCGGCTGGGTCCAGCGCTGGACCGGCCGAGCGCCGCAGGTGCAGACCGAGGGCTTGCCGCCGCAGATGCAGAAGTTGATGGCGGTGGCGGTGGAGTCGTTCCGCGACCTGCCCATCGACATCGCCCTGGGCCCCGAGGGTCACTTCGAGAACGTGGCCAACCTGCCCGACGTGCAGCCGCGCTACCGCCGCGCGCTGCAGGGCATGTTCGATGGCGTGTTGGGTGAGTTGAAGGGCAAACCCGGCGCCAGCGAGGCGGAGGTGATGTTCGCGCGCATGGTCGACGCGATGTCGGCGCCGGCGGTGCTGGAGTCACAGTTGGGCGAGACCCCTGCGGCCTACAACTTCGTCAGCCGCGGCGGGCTGGTGCCCGACCGGCGCTACGACTACGACGACGAATACGCCAACCCCCTCGACGGCGAGATGATCGCCAGCAGCAACAGCCTGCTGCTGTCGCGCCCGGCCGACGACACCAAGGCAGTGGATGTGCGCTGGACGGTGCGCCCGGACCTGGACGCCATCACCGCGGTGATCGCGCGGTTCGTCGACCGCACGCTGCAGGGCCAGGCGCCAGCGGGCAAGGAGCGCGAGGCGATGGTGGCCAAGCTCAAGGCAGACGCCGAGTTCGTCACCGAGGTGACCTACCGCGTGGATCCGCAGAGCGGCATCGTGCAGCGCATGGAACTGGTGCAGCGCAAGCGTTTTGGGGGCAAGCAGGAAACCGAGCGCACCACGCTGGTGTTGCGCCGCTGAACCGCGTTGCGGCGCTCAGGCCATCAGGCTGGGCGCCTCGAACGGCAGCAGGGTCGCACCGGTGCGGGTGATCGCCGGTTCCACCTTGGACAGCAGCTCATGCGAGCCGTCAACCACCACCAGGATGCGGCCCGCCTCGATTTCGCCTTCGAAGCGGCGCCGGATCGGATCAGGCAAAGACGCGCCCGCCAGCGCCGACGCCCAGCAGCCGACCATCGCCCCCGCGAGTCCCGCGGCCGCCGCTCCGGCAAGGGTGACGCCCAGCGGCGGAATGGCGAACGCCACCAACCCAACGAGTAGCCCCGTTGCGCCGCCGTAGCCGGCGCCGCGCACCGCGGCGGGCATCATGTCGGTATCGGCCTCCTTGCGCTCGTTGGGAATCGCGGCGAGCTCGATGTCGGAGCGTGCCACCAGCAGCAGGTCGTGGTCTTCGACGCCCGCGTCGCGCGCGGCGTCCATCGCGGCCTGGGCGCTGGCGATATCGGGCGTGCTGAACACATGCCGGGTCTTCATCGCGGCTTCTCGCTGGGGGAGCATGCATAGCCTTGTACCGCCACTGTTATCCATGCGTGACGGCGTGAGGGCCCAGCCTGGCTCTTGGTTGCGACGCCGTGGCCGTTGCCGCGACGCACGGCCGTTGTCCCCTGTGACCGGGGGTGCCGCCATGTTGCCGAGTGTCGAAGTCCAATGTCCCTACTGCGGCGAGCGCATCGAACTGCGCGTGGAGAATTGCGCCGAAGAGCAGCGTTACACCGAGGACTGCCCGGTGTGCTGCAAGCCCATGTACGTGGTCGTGGACATCGATGACGACGGCACGCCAATCGTGACCGTCGAATCCGAGGCCGGCTCCTGAACTGAGCCCGACGGTTGACCCGTGCGTTCGTAAAGGTTGTGTTGTGTTCAGCCAACGCACCCATCACTGAACGTGCTCCAAGCACTTAGCGCATCACGTTTTGGGGCTGCGGCTAGCGCGTCTGCGCGAGGAAGTGGTTAACACCACGTGGAGCCCGCGTCTGCCACAGGGGCGTCGTTCACCTGTGCGACGGCAAGGTTCGGGGCGTTCGGCTCCCCCACCGTGCTTCCCCCGCACGGGCCGATCATCCCTCCCGTTCCGCACATGGAGTTTCAATCGATGAAGACCCTTTCCCGCAAGACGCTGCTGGGTGCCGCGGCGCTCGCCACCGTGATGGCCGCCCCGCTGGCCTTCGCCCAGTCAACCGCTACCACCCCCGCCGCCGATGCCGCCGCGCCGGCTGCCACCAGCGCGCCGGCCAACGAAGCCGCGTCGAGCAACCCGGCTGCCACCGGCACCGCCCCGGGTGCGACCGTGTCCGCCACCGCCCCGGCCCGCAAGACCTGGGCCGAGCTGGACGCCGACAAGGACGGCAGCCTGAGCAAGACCGAGGCCAGCGCGATGGAAGCCCTCGCCGCCGTGTTCGACAAGGCAGATGCCGACGCCAACGGTTCCCTGACGGGCGCCGAGTACAAGGCCTACGTGGCCGCGGCCAACAGTGGTGCTGGCAAGCAGGCTGGCGGCGCGTCCAAGAAGTAAAAGACCAAGGACGCGGCTGGCTTGTTTTCGGGGGCGGTCTTCCCGCCGCCCCCTGTTTTTCGCCACACAACCACCACCCTCGGCACATGGGCCCGCGGCATACTGCACACATGCCCAACGCCGCTCCCTCGGTCCGACTGGTCGGCTTCGACGCCGACGACACCCTCTGGCGCAGCCAGGACTATTTCGACGAGGCCCAGGCTGAGTTCGAACGGCTGGTCGGCCAGTACGTCGACCTGCATGCGCGGGGTGCGCAGCAGCATCTGTACGAGATCGAGAAGCGCAACATCGAAGTCTTCGGCTATGGCGTGAAAGGCATGGTGCTGTCGATGATCGAGGCCGCGGTCGAGATCACCGGCCAGCGCATCAGCGCCGCCGACCTCCACCGCATCGTTGGCATGGGCAAAGACCTGCTGCGCCATCCCGTGGAACTGCTCCCCGGCATCCCCGAGGCGGTGGCGGCGATCGCCCGCGATTTCGACGTCGTGCTGATCACCAAGGGCGACCTGTTCCACCAGGAAGCAAAGGTGAAGCAGTGCGGCTTGGCCGACCGCTTCCGCCGCATCGAGATCGTCAGCGAAAAAGACACTGCCACCTACACCCGGCTGTTCGATGAGTTCGGCGTGGCGCCGTCGCAGTTCCTGATGATCGGCAACTCGCTGCGATCGGACATCGTGCCGGTGCTGGCGTTGGGCGGGTGGGGCGTGTACATGCCGTACCACACCACCTGGGCGCACGAGAACGAAGCCAGCGTGCCGACGCAGGACGCCGCGCGGATGCGCCGCGTGGCGGCCGCCGCCGAGCTCCCCGACGCCGTGCGCGCACTCGTGTCGCAGGCCAGCGGGTGAACGCTTCGTATACGCGCTACTGCATTCAGCCCACGCTGGGGCACGGTTAAAAACCGGTTCACTGGCACTTCTGCATCGTCGATCCCGTGGCCACCCATTGCGGGTGAGCCCGACGAAGGAGAAGTCACCATGACCATGCTTTCCCGCTGGCTTGCCCCTGCAGTCCTCGCCACCGGCCTCGGCGTGGCCGGCCTGTCCCCCGCGCCTGCGCAGGCGCAAAGCAGCAATGACTGGGCGCGCGTCATCGTCGACGTGGCCGATGTGATCTACCGCAGCGGCCAACCGTACTACCGCCATGGCAATTACGGCTACGACGATCGCCTGATCGTGGTACGTGACCGCTACGGTCGCCCCACCTATTACCGCCAGGTGCCGCGCGATTACCGTGCCGGCCCGCCGTACGGCAAGGCCCACGGCTACTGGCGCAACGGGCCGGGCAGCCGCGAGACGGCGCGTTGCGACAGCCGTGGTCGCTGCACCAGCAAGTACTACGACCCGCGTTACGACAACCGCTATGACCGGCGTTACGACAACCGTTACGACAACCGCTATTACAGCGACCGTTACGACCGTGGCGACCGCTACTGGGACGGTTATCGCTGGCGCGACCGCTGGGACGACTGAGGCACTGTGATGCGGATCACCGACGGCACCGGATCTCCGGTGCCGTCGTCGTTTGGGCGGGCCGCAGCGCTTGCCAGACCCGCGCCCGGTGATAGCCTTGCGGCAAGGAATCACCGCGAGGGTTTGCATGAGCCGGTTCACGCCAGGATGGGCGTTGGTTTTGCTGTTGGGGATGTCGCTGCCGGCGGCCGCGGCCAAGGGGCCGCAGGCGTGCACGCTGCGCTACACCCTGACCGGCTGGTCAGCCGTGTACAGCACCGCCACCGGCACCGGCAAGGTGACCTGCAACGGCGGACGCACCCTGACGGTAAAGATCCGCGCACGGGGCGCCGGGCTCAGTTTCGGCCGCCTTCGTACCATCGAGGGCCAAGGCCGCTTTACCGGCGTGTACCGGATCCGCGACGTGCTGGGCAATTACATGTCGGTGGATGCGCACGCTGGTGCCCACCGTGCCGGTTCGGCGCACGCGATGACCAACGGACCGGTGCGGCTGCGAATGGTGGGCAAGGGCCGGGGCTGGGATCTCGGCTTCGCGGTCAGCAAGGTGACGCTGAGCCAGTAGCGTCGTTGCCACGGCCCTCACCTCCGCCAACGGGGCTTGAATGGCTGCGCCCCCGCGTGGATGTTTCTCACCACGCGTTCATGCCGTGGTCGCCAGTATCCGTGCGGAACCTGATCGCCCGTGGCGCGCCCCGGTCGATCCACCGGGCCGGCTACCGACACCGGTCAACCATTCGAACACGGAGGAATCCGCTGATGCGTTCGTTCAAGCCCATGATCTTGGCGCTGGCCACCGCGATGGCCGCATTCACTGGCAACGCCAACGCGCAGGACTACAGCATCGGCTGGGACCCGCGCAGCGGCGACGTCTGGGTCGACAACTACCTCGGCGACGTCAACCGCTACGGCAGTCGCTACCGCGAGCCGTTCGTCAATGAGATGGTGCGCTACTACGGCGCGCCGCGTGACCTGGTCGTGGACCTGCTGACCACCCGCAACTGGGCGCCCGGCGATGTCTACTACGCCTGCTCGGTTGCGCAGGTGCTTGGCCGGCCGTGCCGTTACGTGGCCGACTACTGGGAGGAGCACCGCGGCAAGGGTTGGGGCGTAGTCGCCAAGGAACTGGGCATCAAGCCGGGGTCGGCCGAGTTCCATCGGCTGAAGAAGGGCTTCGTGCCCACCTACGACCGCTGGGGTCGCCCGATCTCGCTGTCGGACGACCTGCGCAACGACTTTCCCGCCCGCGGCAAGGGTCCGAACGGCAGCCATGCGCCCGGCCACTCGGCCAAGGGCAAGGCGCCGAGCGCGGCCGGCAATCCGGCGCACGCGGGCGGTCCGGGCAATGGCCCGGGCAAGGCGACGGGCGCGGGCGACCGGCACGGCCAGGCCAAGGGGCCGCCCGCCGGCAAGGGCCAGGGCGCGCAGGGCGGCCGTGCGGACGACCGCGGCCAGGGCAAGGCGCAGGGCCAGTCCGGCAAGGGCGGCCAGGGCAAGGGCCAGGATGACGACAAGGGCAAAGGGAAGGGCAACGGCAAAGGGTAAGCTGGGCGGGTGAACACGACGCCCGCACCCTCGCCCCTGATAACGCACCGCGGCGGCTGCCATTGCCGCCGCGTGCATTTTGAAGTCGATGCCCCGGCCGTGCTGCCGGTGATCGAGTGCAACTGCTCCATCTGCCGCATGACCGGGTTCCAGCATCTGATCGTGCCGGCCACGCGCTTTCGCCTGCTGCAGGGCGCCGATGCGCTGACCGAATACACCTTCAACACCGGCACCGCGCACCATCTGTTCTGCCGGCACTGCGGGATCAAGAGCTTCTACGTGCCGCGCAGCCATCCCGACGGATTCAGCGTCAACGCGCGTTGCCTGGACCCGGGAACTGTCGAGCGGCTCGACGTCACCGCGTTCGACGATGCCGATCGCGAGGCCGCTACGGCCGCAATCGCGCACCTGTCGCGAGCCTGACGCGGCGACAGGAACTAACGGGGCACCAGCCGCACGTCATCGACGAAGGCGCCGGACTTGTCGGCGTCGTATTCGCGGAACCAGAGCCGGTCGGCGCCCGTGCCGACGACCACCAGCGCCGTGGTCTCCCAGCTTGGCAAGGCCAGGCCCCCGCCCTCGCGGGCGATCACCGCGATGCGGGTGTCGTTCCAGAACACTTCGAAGGCGGTGCGCGCGGCCGAATAGCCCGGTCGCGGCGATTGCAGGAAGGACAGGTCGTACGAGGTGCCCGCCACGGTCACGATGTCCTGATAGACGGCATTGGGCGCGCTTTGCATGGCATCGGTCTCCATGTGGCTGTTGCCGTCTCCCGAGGGCACGCCGGCCACACTCCGGAATACCTCGACGCTACCTGCGGTGTTGCTCCAGCCAAGCAGATTGCTGACCCGCCAGTTGTTGCCGTCGGGGACGCTGTTGACCTCGAAGCTGCCGTTGACCACCAGGTTGATGGCTGCGGGAAGCACGTCGTCGTTGGTGATGGTGCAGGTGGCGCTGTCGCCGGCGGCCAGCACGATGCTGCTGCAGCCCGACAGGCTGGCGGCGTACCCGGGCACCGGTGGCTCGCTCACGTTGTAGGTGCCAGCCGGCACGCTGAGCACGTTGCTGCCATCGCCTTCGAACGCGACCGGCGCCGCCCCGTTGACGGAGAAGCTGAAGTCCGACGCTGCCTTGCTTCCGCCGTGGTCGTTGATCACCACCTTGGTGATGGTCAGCGTCGCGGGTGGGGGAGGCGGCGGTGTCCCACCGCTCCGGGCCACCAGGCGCACGTCATCGACGAAGGCGCCGGACTTGTCGGCGTCGTATTCGCGGAACCAGAGCCGGTCGGAGCCCGTGCCCACGACAACCAGTGCCGTGGTCTGCCAGCTTGGCAAGGCCAGGCCACCGCCCTCGCGCGCGATCACCGCGATGCGGGTGTCGTTCCAGAACACTTCGAAGGACGTGCGCGCGGCCGAATACCCGGGGCGGGGAGACTGCAGGAACGACAGGTCGTACGAGGTGCCCGCCACGGTCACGAAATCCTGATAGACCGCATTGGGCACGCCTTCGATGGCATCGGTCTCCATGTGGCTGTGGCCGTCGCCCGACGGCGCGCCGGCGACGTTACGGAATACCTCGACGCCACCGGCGGTGTTGCGCCACCCGAGCAGGTTGCTGACCCGCCAGTTGTTGCCGTCGGGGACGCTGTTGACCTCGAAGCTGCCGTTGACCACCAGGTTGATGGCTGCGGGAAGCACGTCGTCATTGGTGATGGTGCAGGTGGCGCTGTCGCCGGCGGCCAGCACGATGTTGCTGCAGCCCGACAGGCTGGCGGCGTACCCGGGCACCGGTGGCTCGGTCACGTTGTAGGTGCCAGCCGGCACGCTGAGCACGTTGCTGCCATCGCCCTCGAACGCGACCGGCGCCGCCCCGTTGACGGAGAAGCTGAAGTCCGACGCCGCCTTGCTTCCGCCGTGGTCGTTGATCACCACCTTGGTGATGGTCAGCGTCGCTGGATCAGGCGGCGGCGGTGGCGGCGGTGGTGGCGGCGGGGGCGGCGACACGCTCCGCGCCACCAGGCGCACGTCATCGAGGAAGGCACCGCTCTTGTTGGTGTCGTACTCGCGGAACGACAGACGGTCGGTGCCCGTGCCGGTGACCACCAGGCGCGTGCGGCGCCACGTGGTGTTGGCAAGGTCCTGTCCGTCGCGTGCGATAGATGTGATCCTCGTGTCGTTCCAATACACATCGAAGGCATTGCGCGCCGGCGAGTGGTTGGGGCGTGGCGACTGCAGGAACGAGAGGTCGTACGTCGCCCCGACCTGCGTGGCGATGTCCTGGTAGACGAAGTTGGGGCCGGTGTCGACGGCATCCGTTTCCATGTGCGAGTCGCCGGAGCCCGCGACGTAGCCGTTGCTGCCTTTCCATATTTCGATCACGCCAACGTTGCTGGCCCATCCGACGAGGCTCTTTACGTGCTGCATGCTCCCGTTGGGCACCGTGTTGACCTCGAAGTCGCCGTTGACCACCAGGTTGACGGGCTGGGTGGGCGTGTCATCGTGGGTGATGGTGCAGTTCCCGCTGCCGCCCGGGGCCAACACGATGTCGCTGCAGCCCGACAGGCTGGTCGCGTAGCCAGGCGTGGCCGGGCCTTCGATGTCGTACGTGCCGGCCGGCACGGTGAGCTGGTTGCTTCCGTCGGCCTCGAAGGCGATGCCCGGCGAACCGTTGACTGAAAAGCGGAAGTCGGAGGGCTGGTCCTTGCCACCGTTGTCGTTCACCACCACGGTCGCGACCGTCAGCGTGGCCGCGGGCTCGGGCTGGATGTTGATCCGCATCATCGCCGCTTCCGACGGCACTCCCTGCCGGTCTATCAGGAAGACCATGTAGTAGCCGGGTGGCGTGTCGAAGATATTGGGTGGCAGGCTGGCCTGCAGCTCGCCCGCCCCCACCGAGAAGGGCAGCTCCAGGAAGCGCTGGTCCATGTCCACCGAGTGGGTAACCGAACCGGACTTCACCAGCGTCACCCGGGCTATAGAGGAGGGCACCGGCGTGCCGATCCGGAACGACCTCCCCGGGTCGACCGTCATCGGCGCCGAGGCGATCACAGGCCGTGGCGCAGGCGTGCCATCGGCCTGGAACAGATAGGGCGGGTAGTAGATCTCGGCGTTTAGGTTGAGCTGGGGTCCGTTGGCGCCGCCGCCCATGGTGAGCACGGTGCCGTCCCGCAACAACAGCGCGGCGGAATGGTAAAGCCGCATCTGCCGGGCGGTTGCGCCCAGCGACCACGTGTCCGTCGCGGGATCGTAAATTTCGCTGGTGTAGGCCACCCCGTTGACTGGATCGTTGTCCGCGGTGCTGCCGCCGGACAGGAACACACGGCCGTCGGGCAGGGCGGTGGCGTTGGCCCAGTGCCGGCGATGGGCCGGGGGGGTAATCGCGCTGATGTCCGTCGTCGCCATGTCGATCAGGTGCGCGTCGGGGCTTGCGGCCAGTTCGTTGTAGCCACCGCCCACCTGCATCACCAAGCCCGGCTTGACCATCACCGAGGTCGACGTAGACCCCGTATCGGTGTTGTTGAAGGGCCGCAGCTGCATGATGGCGCCCGGTCCCGACGCGTCGACGCGGTAGATGCGGTTGCCCATGATGCCGAACACGGTGCCATCGGGCGCGAGGAAGTTGCGCGGGTACAGCTCATCGATCGTGCCGGTCGGGGCGCCGGTCAGGAGCCGGAACTCGCCGGTGCCGGTACGCACCTCGGGGTAATCGCCGCCCCCAGTTCCGCCTTGAAGATATACCTCGCCGTTGGGCAGCATGGTCGACGAGGCGTACCAGCGCGGGCGGTGCATCTTGCCCGTGCGGATCAACGTGTTGTCGGCAGGGAAGAACACATTGCTGTCGTCGTTGGGTAGCAGCGAGGCCGCATTGCGACTTGGGTCCAGGATGTCGCCGCCCCACATCTCGACGGTGCCATTGGGCATCAGCAGCTGGGTGTTGCAGAAGATGTCGACCGCGCTGGTGTTGGGCAGCGTGGTGTGTGATTCCAGGCCCAATCCCAGCTGTGGATCCCAGACGTCGTAATCGAAGTACCCGGTGCGCACGCCCGTGGTGGTGCTGCCGTACGTCAGCACCCGTCCGTCGGGGGTCAGCACGGCGTGGATCGCCACCAGGGGCCAGTCGACCACGGGGGAAAACGTGCCTCGTACCGGATCACCGCTGGCAGGCAGGGCGGTGATTGCGCCGATCGGGTGCGTGGTCTCGAACGCCGCCAACGTACCGGCGTCACCGGAGAACACCTGATTTCGCCGCGCATCATTGGGTTTCGCCGCCGCGAACGCGTACTCGCCGCTCTTGGGTGCGTATACCAGCGCGGTGCCATCGTCGCTGGACCAGGTGCCTGAACCCAGCAGCGCCTGCACGGTGGCCCATGCAGCCACACCCGCCAAGGCGATCAAGGCGCCGGCCACGAGTCCGCGATGCCGTGGCGTGCGTAGGACAGGCATGGTGTCGCTCCTCGTGTGCCGGTCCGATGGGCGGCCATTCACACCCCTGTAGTTGAATCCAACGTAGGCCGCGACTGGCAGGGGACGGGGCCCGGGGCCCTCGGGGGGGTTAACCCGCGGATTTGGTGCGGCTGGAGTTTCAGCGGACAATGGCACCCACGCCTTCCTGCATGTTCCTCCTGCACCGCCCAGCCAGGGCGCGTGCGGTCTCTGGAGTCATGCCCCCAAAGTGATCGCCCCCGAGATGCCCGCCAACAGGACAGGACAGATCCCCCCGGAAGCACTGAGGCTTTCGGTGGCCCCGATGATGGACTGGACCGACTCCCACTGCCGGGTCTTCCACCGCCTGCTGGCCCCGCATGCGCGCCTGTACAGCGAAATGGTGCACGCCAACGCGGTGATCCACGGCGATCGCGCGCGCCTGCTGGCGATGGACCCGATGGAGCACCCGGTCGCGCTGCAGTTGGGCGGCAGCGAGCCGGAACTGCTGGCGCAGGCCGCGCGCATTGGCGCCGATGCCGGCTTCGACGAGATCAACCTCAACTGCGGCTGCCCCTCCGACCGCGTGCAGGCCGGCCGCTTTGGCGCCTGCCTGATGCGCGAACCGGAATTGGTGGCCGAATCGGTGGCGGCGATGGTGGAGGCGTGCGCGTCGCTGGATCGCCACGTGCCGGTGACGGTGAAATGCCGCCTGGGCGTGGACGACGACCACGACTACGACCGTTTCCGGGCTTTCATCGACCGGATCGCCGACGCCGGTTGCGGCATGTTCATCGTGCACGCGCGCAATGCCTGGCTGCAGGGCCTGTCGCCGAAGGAGAACCGCGAGGTGCCGCCGCTGCGCTACGACTGGGCCTACCGGCTCAAGCGCGAGCGGCCCGACCTGCAGATCATCGTCAATGGCGGCATCGCCGTTGCCGAGGAAGCCACCGCGCACCTGCAGCACACCGACGGTGCCATGCTTGGCCGCGCCGCGTACCACGTCCCCTACCTGCTGCACCGCTTGGACGTGGCGTGGTTCGGCGGCGGACTGCGCAGCCGCGCCGAGCTGCTGCGCGCCCTGCGCCCCTATGTCGAGGCGCAGCTGGCCCGCGGCGTGTTCCTCAAGCACATCACCCGCCACCTGCTCGGCCTGTTCGCCGGCGAGCGCGGTGGTCGCGCGTTCCGGCAGATCCTCAGCGAAGGCGCGCACAAGCCGGGCGCGGACTGGGCGCTGGTGGAGCAGGCCATCGCCATCACCGAGTCGTTCGCCCAAGCCTAGCGCGCCCTGCACGCCTCAAACCCCCACGCACAGGACTGCCCATGATCACCCGCGACGCCACCGCCTTCCTTGCCTTCGCCCGCGGCACGGCCCCGGACTTCGGTCCCGCCACCGCACGCGCCGCGTTCCTGGTCGCACCGGATGGCTTCACGCTGGCCGAGCAGTCGGCGCAGGACAACCGCTACATGGCCGATGCCGCCGCCTTCGACGCCGCGCGCGCCTCCGCCCAGCACCGCGACCTGCACCGCGCTTTCGCCAGCGCGCTGCCCACGGTGTGCTTTGCCGGCAATCCCGACACCCCCGACGCGCTGTTTCCCAACAACGTGTTCGCCACCGGCCGCCCCGATGCCGCCGCCCAGCCGCACGGCGCGCCGCGCTACGTGGTCGGCCGCATGCGCCACGAGGTGCGGCAGCGCGAGGCCAACCGTCCCGACATCCGCGGGTTCTTCGCCACGTTGGGCTACCAAGAGGTCGACCTCTCCACCCAGCCGCACCCGGCCGAACTGACCGGCGCGCTGGTCATCGACCGCGCCCGTGGCCTTGGCTTCGCCGGCCTGTCCGAGCGCTGCGACGCCGAAGGCGCGCGCCTGATGCACGAGGCGCTGGGCCTCCGCGCCACGTTGCTGTTCGATCTGGCGGAGGGCGAGTACCACACCAACGTGGTGCTGGCGGTGCTGGCCGGCCGCGCCGCGGTGATCTGCCCCAAGGGCTTCGCCGACCCGGCGGCGGTGGACGCCATCGCCGCCCTCTACGCTCCGCACGCGCTGCTGTGCACGCCCGAGGAGCACGCTGCTTTTGTCGGCAACTGCATCGCCCTGACCCCCGGCCGGGTATGGATGAGTGCCGGCGCCGGCCGCGCCCTGACCCCGGCGCACCGCACCCAACTGGAGGCGGCGGGCTTCGAGGTGGGCACGGTGGAACTGGACGCGATCGAGGCTGGCGGCGGCTCGCTGCGATGCTGTGTCGGCGAAATTTTCTGAGTTGCCCCATGGGAGGGGGCTGGCGCCGGACGCCAACGCAGTCCATCCTGAATGGAGGCCGCAGCGTGAAGGAAAAGTTCAGACCGGATTCACCGCCTCGTTCCAAGAATGGCGTCAACCCGGTCGATCCGGACCTTCGCCTCACCTGCCCACAGGTTCTGGGAGTGCCATGACCCGCCCCGCCGTCCGTCTCGCCTCGATCGCCCTTTCCTTCGCCGCCCTGGTGGGCGCGGGCGACGCCATGGCGCAGCTGCGCGGTGTGTTGCCCGAGCGCGTGCCCGTGGTGCAGGACATGGGCCGAGGCCCCGAACGCGACGACGACCGCCGCCCGCAGCGCGAGCATGACCGCCGCGGCGGCAATGCCGCGTTGGCCGAGGCGGTGCGCCGCGTGGAGCGCCGCACCGGCGGCCAGGTGCTCAGCGCCGAGCGCGTGCCGTACGATGGCCGCGACGTCAGCCGGGTCAAGGTCGTCGATTCCAGCGGTCGCGTTCGCGTGTACATGGAAGACCAACCCGGGCGTGGGCCCGACCCGCGTACACGTGGCGACGACGACTGACGCCGCACAGTAGCGCTTTGGCAGGGATCGGCGTGTGACGCCGAACCGCCGCAACCGACAGCCGGAAACAGGAGTTCCCATGCGCATTTTGCTGGTCGAAGACGAAGCCCCGCTCCGCGAAACCCTGGCCGCGCGCCTCAAGCGCGAAGGCTTCGCGGTGGACGCGGCCCAGGATGGCGAGGAAGGCCTGTACATGGGCCGCGAGGTCCCCTTCGACCTCGGCATCATCGACCTCGGCCTGCCCAAGATGTCGGGCATGGAACTGATCCAGGCCCTGCGCGCCGAGGGCAAGAAATTCCCGGTGCTGATCCTCACCGCCCGCTCGAGCTGGCAGGACAAGGTCGAGGGCCTGAAGCAGGGCGCCGACGACTACCTGGTCAAGCCGTTCCACGTCGAGGAACTGCTGGCGCGCATCAACGCCCTCGTGCGCCGCGCCGCTGGCTGGAGCAAGCCGACCCTGGAATGCGGCCCCGTGGTGCTGGACCTGGCCGCGCAGACGGTCACCGTCAGCGGCGCCAACGTCGACCTCACCAGCTACGAGTACAAGGTGCTCGAGTACCTGATGATGCACGCCGGTGAACTGGTCTCGAAGGCCGACCTGACCGAGCACATCTACCAGCAGGATTTCGACCGCGACTCCAACGTGCTGGAGGTCTTCATCGGCCGACTGCGCAAGAAGCTGGACGCGGACGGCAACATGAAGCCGATCGAGACCGTGCGCGGCCGCGGCTACCGATTCGCGATTCCGCGATCGGGTGACTGATAGCGGTACCTCCCCAGGCCGTACCATTGGCGCTAGCCATGTGGGCGTGGGGACAAGGGGTTCTGGGGGCACGGATTGAGCTGGAGGCAACCGCTATCCCTGCAGGCGCGCCAGGTGCTGGTGGCCAGTCTTGGACTGGTCGCCTTCCTCGCGTTGGCCGGCTACGCGCTCGACCGCGCCTTCCTCGAGACCGCCAAGGGCAACCTCCGCGAGCGCATGCGCAGCTACGCATTGGCCTTCGCCGACAGCGACTTCGCCCGCGACGGCACCTTCATCCCGCCGTATGACCTGCCCGACCCGCGCTTCGAGCGTCCGGGCAGTGGCCTGTATGCCGAAGTGGTGTTCCCCAACGGCCACTGGGACTCGCCGTCCTCCATCGGCCCGCTCCTTCCGGAGGGGCGCATGCTCAAGGCCCAGGAGGAAGTGTTCGAAGGCCCGCTGCCGATCACCGAGATCAGCGGCGCCAAGGGCGAGGCCTACCGCTACGGCCGCGGCCTGATCTGGAGCCTGGAAGGCGGCAAGGCGGCCGAGTTCGCCTACACCGTGTACATCTTCGAAGACACCACGGCGCTCAGCCGCCAGGTGGAGGTATTCCGACAGGAACTGTGGCGTTACCTCGGCGGCGCCGGGATCATCCTGCTGCTGCTGCAGACGGTGATCCTGCGCTGGAGCCTGCTGCCGCTGCGTCGCGTGATCCACGAGCTCAAGCGCGTGCAGCGCGGCGCCGCCTCGCGCATGAGCGAGCGCCATCCGCGCGAGCTGGAGCCGCTGGCCGAGAGCATCAACGCCTTCATCGAGAGCGAGCGTGAGAACCTGGACCGCCAGCGCAACACGCTGGCCGACCTCGCCCACAGCCTGAAAACGCCGCTCGCGGTGCTGCGCGCGCGCGTGGACAGCGATGCCAGCGAGGCCGAACTGCGCGACGAAGTGAACACGCAGGTGGGGCGGATGAGCGACCTGGTGTCGTACCAGCTGTCGCGTGCGGCGCGCTCGGGCCATGCGCTGTTCGCCGCACCGATCGCGATCGAGCCGCACGCCGAACAGATCGTGCGGGGGCTGGAGAAGGTGTACACCGCCAAGGGCGTGCTGTGCGAATTCGACGTGGCCGAGGGCGTGCAGTTCTACGGCGAGCCAGGCGACCTGCAGGAGCTGCTGGGCAACTTGCTGGAGAACGCGTTCAAGTGGGCGCGCTCCCGCGTGCTGCTGACGGTGCACGTGGGCGAGACGGCGTCCAACCGCCGCCCCGGCCTGGTGATCGCGGTGGACGACGACGGCCCGGGTATCCCGGAAGACAAGGTGGCGCTGGTGCTGCAGCGTGGCGTGCGTGGCGACGAGCGTGTGCAGGGCCACGGCATCGGCTTGTCGATCGTGCAGGACCTGGTGAAGGGCTATCGCGGCACGCTGGACGTGCGCCGGTCCGAGGAACTGGGTGGGGCGCGGTTCGAGGTGGTGTTGCCGCCGGGGTTGTAAGGCTCAAGCGAACGGAGGCGGGCCATAGAAGCGCGTCAGATGATCCGCCGCCGCGGGCATTGCCGCGCGCAAGGTGTGCGGGTCGCTGAAGTGGTATTCGCTCAGCACCGCGAAGAATTCGTCCGGCGCTTCGGCGGCATACGGATCGATCGTGGTTTCGCGGCCGGCGTCGATTTCGACGCAGAAGTCATCGTAGGCGGCCTGGAAATCGCGGGCCCATTCGCGCTGCCATTCGCGCGGCAGGGCGGGGGTGCCGTCGAGTACGCCGTCGAGCACGTCGAGCTTGTGCGCGATCTCGTGCACGGCCACGCAGTAGCCGGCGCGCGGGTCCGCGCAGTCGGCCACGATGTCGGCCCACGACAGGATCACCGGGCCGGCGTCCCAGGCTTCGCCGATCAGTTCGTCGTCCCATTCGTGCATCACGCCGGCGGCGTCGACGTGGCTGCGGTTCACCCGGAAGGCGTCGGGATACACGATCAGCTGCGACCAGCCATGCAGCCCCTCCGCGCCGAATTCCAGCAGCGGCAGGCAGCACAACGCGGCGAGCATGCAGCGCTGGCGGTCGTCCAGCGTCAGGCCATCGACCGGGGTGATGGTCTTCTCGTGCAGGAAGCGCGCTGCGAGAGAGGCAAGTGAGGCCTGGCGGGCGGAGGGCAGCGCGTACACCCACGGCAGGGCTCCGGCTGTGGCCCGCCACAGGTCGTCGGGGATGGGTGCGGGGCCGCCGCGGAGGCGGCGCAGGAAACCAATCACGAGGCTAACGGGTTGCGACTGCGGGAACCGCCGGTCGCTCCGTCAGCGGAACATGCCCGGCAGGAAGCTGTGCCAGCGGGGCGACTGCATCCGCGCGGGGGCATCGCCGTGCACGCTGGGACGCGGCTTCGCGGGCTTGGCCGTCGACGGATAACGCGGTGCATCGGTCTGGGGCGCGCGCTCGTCGTCCTGGCTGCTGCAGGCGCCGTTGGCGTCGGCATGCTTGACGTCGCGCGCGGCGGCCGTCGCGCTGGCCAGGACAAGCAGCATGAGCAGGCTGGTACGGAGCATGCGATTGGCCTCGGCCGGCGGGAAGGGGATAACCGGGCGACTATAGCGTGAAACACGCCAGGGTGTCGGCGGGGCCGTAATTGTTGCGGCGCGGCATGGTTCAGGCGCGCGCCTGCCGCACACTCGGCACCATGCCCGCACCATCCTTGGCCGTACGGCCATCCGAAACCGAACTCCTCACCGCCCCCGCATTGCGCCGCGCCCTGATTGCCGGGGCCCGGCGGGTCATTGCCGACCGCGACCAGCTCAACCGCATCAATGTGTTCCCGGTGGCCGATGGCGACACCGGCAACAACCTGGCGCAGACACTGGGCAGCCTGCTCAACGGCGCGCTGCGGCGTCGCAGCCGCCATGTGGGCGAGTTGCTGCAGCGCATCGGCAACGATGCGATCGACGGCGCCCGTGGCAACTCCGGGGCGATCCTCGCGCAGTTCTTCTTCGGCGCCGCTGAACAGGCACGCGGGTGGGCGGCGATGGACGGGGCGGGGTTGGCCTCGGCGGCCCGTCGCGGCGCCGACAGCGCCCGTGCCGCGCTCGCGCATCCGGTGGAAGGCACCATCCTCAGCGTGATCGCCGCCTTCGCCGAAGCGCTGGAGGATGCGGTACGCCGCGACGCGCAGTTGGCCCCGCGCCGCGGATTCGCGGCCGCGTTGGCCCGCGCGCGCCAGGCCCTGGCCGACACGCCTCGGCAGATGGCGGCACTGCAGAAGGCCGGCGTAGTGGATGCTGGTGCCAAGGGCTTTGTCGACCTGCTCGAAGGCATGTCCGATTACCTGGAAGGCGGCCCCCGCGCCGCGCGCGCGCTGACCGAAGCCGCGCATGACGAGGCACATGCCGGCTGCGGCGACGCGCATCCCGCGCACGATGCGGTGGATCCCGCGCGCCGCTGGTGCGGCGAGTGCCTGGTGCTCGGTACGGCCATCGACCGCGTCGCGTTGCGCGACGCGCTTGAAGCGATCGGCGCGGATTCACTTGTGCTGGCCGGCGGCGCCGCGCGCATGCGGGTGCACGCGCACGTGGGACGTCCGCAGGCGCTGTTCGATGCCTGCGCGGCCTTCGGCCAGGTCGAGGCGATGAAGGCCGACGACATGCTGCGGCAGCAACACAGCAGCGACACCGCCCGACGCGTGGCGGTGATCACGGACAGCGCCGCGGACCTGCCCGAGGCGCTGGCCGAGCGCTACGACATCTACCTGGTGCCGGTGCGGGTCAGCGTCGATGGCCGCGACTACCTCGACAAGGTCGGACTGGCCACCGCCGACTTCTACCGGCGCATGGCCGAAGCGCGCGATGTGCCGCGCACCAGCCAGCCACCGCCGGGTGACTTCCGGCGACCGTTCGAGTTCCTGCTGGCGCATCACGAGGCGGTGCTGTACGTGGGCCTCTCGCGCGCGGTCTCGGGCACGCTGCAGTCGGCCGAGCAGGCGGCCACGCGCGTGGGCGAAGGCCGGGTGCACGTGCTGGACAGCGTCAACGCCGCCGGGGGGCAGGGCCTGCTGGCCTGGCGCGCGGCGGAGCTCGCCGCGGCGGGGGGCGCGGTGGCCGACATCGTCGCCGAGCTGGAGCGCCTGCGTCCCCTGACTCTGACCTGGGCGATGGCGCGCGACATCCGCCATGCGGTGCGCGGCGGCCGCATCCCGGCGTGGGCCGAACCCGTGGTGCGCCTCACCGGCTTGACCCCCGTGGCGCGATTCCGCGACGACGGCCGGTTGAAGGTGGCCGGCGGCCTGCTGGCCCGCCAGCGCGCGCCGGAAGCCTTCGCGCGGTACGTGGCCCGGCGCCTGCCGACAGGAACCCGCTGGCGCGCCATTGTCGGTCACTGCGACGCGGCCGACGATGGCGCGCGCCTGCTGCAGGCCCTGCGCGATCGCGCGGACGTGGTCGAGGCGCACCTGGTGGAAACCGGCCCGGCGATCGGCGCGCACGCCGGTCGCGGAGCGCTGGTGGTGTCGGTGCAGCCGGCGCCCTGACCGGATTCGGGGGCGCGCTCCCGCATAATCCACCCATGTCCTTCGCCGAACTGTTTCCGTCGCCGGCCACGTCGGCCCTCGTCGTGCTCACGGCCTACCTGCTGGGTTCGCTGTCCGGCAGCCTGCTGCTGGGGCGGCTGCGCGGCGTCGACATCCGCACCCAGGGCAGCGGCAACGCCGGCGGCACCAACGCCTTCCGTACCCAGGGCGCGAAGTTCGCGCTGGGCGTGGTCCTGGTCGACATCGGCAAGGGCGCGCTGGCGGCCTGGCTGGGCATGCGCTTCGCGCCGGTGGCGGTGCCCTTGGCCGTGCCGACCCACGGCTACCTGGCGGCGTTCGCCGCTGTCCTGGGCCATGTGTGGCCGGCGTGGCACGGGTTCCGCGGCGGCAAGGGCGCGGCCACGCTGGTGGGTGCGCTTGCTGTGTTGTGGCCGTGGGCGTTGGCCGCCATCGTGCCGAGCTGGCTGCTGGTTGTGATCCTCACCGGCTACGTCGGCCTCGCCACCGTGTTGGCGGTGCTGGTGCTGCCGCTGCTGGCCTGGTGGGGCGGGGCGGAAGCGCCGCGCCTGGCGTTCGCCGTCGCAGCCGCCGCGCTGCTCGTGTTCACCCACCGCGCCAACCTGCAGCGGCTGGCGGCCGGTACCGAGTCGCGGTTCGCGCAGGCGAGGCTGCTGCACCGCCTGCGCCGGGGCGGCTGATGGACGACCGCGTGCTGCTGGAGCAACTCATCGCCGGTCCCGCGACGGGCGATGCGCTGGCGCGCCACGCCGGGTTGACCCGCGCGGCGGTGTGGAAGCGGATCGAGGCGCTGCGCGAGGCTGGCGTGCCGATCGAGGCCAAGCCCGGCCGCGGTTACGTGCTGGCCGCGCCGATGCAATTGCTTGCCGCCGACGCCATCGAAGGGGACCTGTCGCCCGCCACGCGTGCACGCCTGGCCGCGCTGGAGGTGGCGTGGTCGGTGGATTCGACCAATACGCGCCTGCTCGCGTGCGACGTGCCAGACGAAGGCCTCGCCCTGGCCCTGCTGGCTGAGCGCCAGACCGGCGGTCGTGGCCGCCGCGGGCGGTTGTGGGCCTCGCCCCTGGGCGCACATGTCTACCTGTCGCTGGCGCGCGGATTCGCCGGAGGCCTGGGGCGGTTGGGCGGACTGAGCCTGGTTGCCGGCATCGCCACCGCCGAGGCCCTGCACGCGATGGGCGCCCGCACGGTGCGGCTGAAATGGCCCAACGATCTCGTCGTCGTCACTGACGATGGGTTGCGCAAGCTGGGCGGGCTGCTGGTCGAGGGCGGCGGCGAGCATGCCGGCCCCGCGCGTGCCGTGATTGGCCTTGGCATCAACGTGCGCATGCCCGGCGCGCAGGCCGCGCTGATCGACCAGCCGTGGTGCGACCTCGCCACGTTGCTGGGCCCGGTGGACCGCAATGCCGTCGCCGCCACCGTCCTGGACCGCCTGGTCCCCGCGCTGGACCAGTTTGACGCCGAAGGCCTGGCGCCTTTCCTGTCGCGCTATGCCGCGCTCGACGCGCTGGCGGGGCAGCCGGTGACTTTGATCGCCCCCAGCGGCACCCGGGAGGCCGTCGCGCTCGGCTTGGCCGATGACGGCGCGTTGCGCGTGCGCCTGTCCGATGGGCAGGAAACACGCGTGCTTTCCGGTGAAGTGAGCGTGCGCCGCGTGGCGCCGCGATGAGGACGCAAGCATGAGCGTGTGGCTGTTCGACCTCGGCAATACCCGGCTCAAGTGTGCCCCGCTGCTGGCCGACGGCCGCCTCGGGCCGGTGCGGGCCGTGCCCCATGCCGATGCGGCCTTCGAGGCCCGGTTGGTCCAGGTGTTGCCGCCTCGGTTCGACGTGGCCCATCTGGCCAGCGTGGCGCCGTCCGCACTGACCGTGCGTGTGCTGCAGGTGCTGGGCCGGCACTGCACGCGGATCTCGCTGGCGCGCACGCAACGCGCCCTTGCGGGTGTGCGCATCGCCTACTCCGAGCCGCGGCGACTGGGCGTGGACCGTTTCCTTGGATTGCTGGCCACGCACGCCGAAGGCCAAGGCGCGGCCTTGCTGGTGGGCGTGGGCACGGCCATCACCATCGACCTGATCGATGCCGCGGGCACGCACCTCGGCGGCCGCATCGCGCCATCGCCCACGCTCATGCGCGAGGCCTTGCACGGTCGCGCCCCGCACCTGCCGTTGCAGGGCGGGCATTACACCGCCTTCGCCTGCGACACCGGCGATGCGCTCGCGTCGGGCTGCGAAGGCGCGGCCATCGCGCTGGTGGAGCAGAGCCTGCGCGAGGCCACCGCGTCCCTGGGCCACACACCGCAGCTGCGCGTGCATGGCGGCGGCGCGGCGGCGTTGCTGCCCCACTGGCCGCAGGCGCGGCCTGCGCCCGACTTGGTGCTGCACGGGCTGGCGGTGTGGGCGCGGAGCGAGACGGCCGTCGACGCCTGAAGCACCCCCGCCGCATACAATCGCCGCATGCTGATCCGTGCCCTCATCGTCCTCCTGCTGGTGCTGAACCTGGGCGTCGCGGCGTGGTGGTTCTGGTCCGCACCAGCTTCGCCCGAGAGCACGGTGGACCTGCCGCCCCACGTGGCGCCCCTGCAACTGGTACGCGAACGCGATGACGCTGCGGCGACCGCACCGCGCGTGACGCTGCGGACCGGGTCGGGGAATGTCCCGCCGCCGATGTCGGGAACGGAGGTCCCGGCTACGGCGCCGGTGCCCGGAACGACTACCGCGGGTAACAACGCGGCCGCCACTTCCGCCGCGTCGGCCATGGCAGTCGTCGAGACGCCGGCTTCCCCGGGTGAAACGCCCCGCTGTTACAGCTACGGTCCGTTCGACAGCGAGGACAGCCTCGTCGCCGCCCAGGCGACGCTCAAACCACTGACCGAGGCACTGCTCGTGCGCCGGATGCCGCTGCTCGCGGGCCGCGGCTGGCGCGTCTACCTGCCGCCTCTGGCGACGGCCGAAGAAGCCACCGCCACCGCGGGACGAATCTCGGCCGCCGGCTTCCGTGACTACTTCATCGTGCGCGAAGGCGCGGAGGCCAATTCGGTGGCGCTGGGCCGATTCGGCAGTGAGACCGCTGCGCGCCGCCACGCCGATGCGCTCAACGCCGCCGGGTTTGCCGCGCGAGCCGAGCCGCTGGGGACCGGGACCGGTTCGGCGTGGGTCGACGTGCGTGGCGGGGCCCGCTTCGATGCCGCCGCCGCGCGTGCGCAGATCGGCGCCGGCCAGATGCGGCCGACCGATTGCGCGGCGCTGCGCTGAAGCTTTGGCGCGCCGGTCGGGTAAACTGTACGGCCAGATGCCGGCATAGCTCAGTTGGTAGAGCAACCGCCTTGTAAGCGGTAGGTCGTCCGTTCAAATCGGACTGTCGGCACCATCGAATGGAATCCCCGCCCGGGAGCCCCGCCGGGGTCGCCGCGCGGACCTGCCGGAGCCGTTGCCGCATGAGCCGACGTTACCCACCCGTGTCCCTGATCGGCGCGCCCACCGACGTGGGTGCCGGCCACCGCGGTGCCCGCCTGGGACCTGAAGCATTGCGCATCGCTGGGCTGGGGGAGGCCCTCGTGGCCCGGGGCGTGGACGTGGCCGACCGTGGCAACCTCGACGGCCCCCGCAACCCGTGGCAGAAGCCGGTGGAAGGCTACCGCCACCTGGCCGAAGTGGTGGAGTGGAACCGCCTGGTGATGGAGGCCGTGCTCGCCGAGCTGCGGCAGGACCGTCTGCCGATCATGCTCGGCGGCGACCACTGCCTCGGCCTGGGCTCGATCACCGCTGTCGCGCGCCATTGCCGCGAGACCGGCAAGCAGCTGCGCGTGTTGTGGCTGGACGCCCACGCCGACTTCAACACCAGCCAGGTCACGCCCTCCGGCAACATCCACGGCATGCCGGTCGCGTGCCTGTGCGGGATGGGCCCGCGCGAACTCACCCATCTGGGCGGCGACGCCCCGGCCATCACCCCCGACGTGGTCCGGCAGATCGGCATCCGCTCGGTGGACGAAGGCGAGAAGCGCCTGGTCAAGGAATACGGCCTCGACGTCTACGACATGCGCTACATCGACGAAGTCGGCATGAAGCGGGCGATGGAGGAAGCGCTGGAAGGCGTGGACGAGAACACCCACCTGCACGTCAGCTTCGACGTCGACTTCCTCGACCCGAGCATCGCGCCTGGCGTGGGCACCACCGTGCCCGGCGGCCCCAATTACCGCGAGGCGCAGCTGGTGATGGAGATGATCGCCGACACCGGGCGCATGGCCTCGCTGGACATCGTCGAGCTCAACCCGATCATCGACAAGCGCAACCGCACCGGCAAGCTGGCGGTGGACCTGGTCGAAAGCCTGTTCGGCAAGTCGACCCTGATGCGCGACTGAGCGCAGACGGCGCCGTATCCCGGCCCGACCCGCGTCGCAATCCGTGCGGGCCGGCTGCAAGGAGTGCGGCGCCGGTCCCGCCCGCGCGCGAGGCGCTGTGATAGCTTGCTGGCCCACATCCCGCTTGCCAGATCCACCCGGAGAGCCCAATGAAGCGTTCCACCCTCCTGCTGCTGATTGCCCTGCTTGCGACCACCGGCCTCACCGCCTGCAACACCGTCAAGGGCTTCGGCCAGGATCTGCAGAAGGTGGGCGAGAACATGGAAGAGAAGGCCGACAAGTAAGGTCTTCCAGCAGCCGCGTGATCCTGCGAAGGGCCGGAGCGATCCGGCCCTTCGGCGTTTGTGGCCACCGCTGGAGCGGTGCCCCGAGCGTGTCGCGGGCGCTTGGGCCGGGCTTTGCGTGCACAGTCCGCTATCCCAGCGTGAACGGGCCCTGATCGCCGCCGGGGATTCCATACATGGGTTTCACATCCCGGCGCGTTAGATGCGGACACGGGCGGTGATGTGACCTCCCCAGCGCGTGGCGCGACCCACCCCATGATCCAAGGAGATGACCCATGAAGCGTATTTTTTCCCTGATGCTGCTGGCCGCGTTCTCGACCGGCGTGCTCACCGCCTGCAACACCATGGAAGGCGTGGGCGAGGACGTGCAGAAGGTTGGCGAGAAGGTCGAAGACAAGGCCGGCGATTGCAAGGACGGCAAGTGCTGATCACGCGCTGATCGCCTTTGCGGCGTATGTGCATGCGGAAGGGCCGGCTTGTCCGGCCCTTCTTCTTGCGAATCCCGCGCTCATCCGACTGAATGCGCGGCCCTTCACCGCATGCGAAGTTCCACGTAACGCAATGGCTACGGGATGCGAATGCACGGCTTGCGATGCTGTGTCTGCGGCACCAAGCGGCCGCACCCCTCCCCAGTAGAACGAGGAACGAGGCAATGGCAATGAACAAGGACATCATCGCAGGCAAGTGGACGCAGCTGAAAGGTCAGGCCCAGGCCAAGTGGGGCGATCTCACTGACGACGTATTCGATGTTCGCGAGGGAAACGCCGAATATCTCGCCGGCAAGTTGCAGGAACAGTACGGCTGGGATAAAGACCGCGCGCAACGCGAAGTCCGTGACTTCGAGAAGTCACTGCATTGATCGCTACGGCCGGTTCGATCGGTGTTGCGAAATGGCGACATCGGTGACTGGTCACCTTCAGTAACTCACGGGTCGGCAATGCCGACCCGTGTGCTGTGCGGGGAGCGAATAACTGGTTAAAGCGTGACGGTGCTCAACGCGGGTACGGCGGGTCGGCGACGAAGCCGTCTGGAAACGCGCGTGGCGCATGGGGGGCATGCCAATGGCGATCCCGTGGCAGGATGCCGCGCGCAACGAGACTGGCGCGATCGTCGTAGCGCAGTTCCACAACCTGCTGCGGATGACGCGTGGCGCGTACGAAATCAGTACGGGAGACCGGTGACCATTCGCGCTCGCCGTGACCGGTACCGATGCCTTGCGGCATGGCCTCGGCACTGGCCGCGTCTGCTTGGGCGGCTGCTGGCGGCGCCGCCTTCGATGCCTCGCGCGCCACCGGGGCGGACGGGTACAACGGCCGGGGCAGCGCCATCGGCCGGGCTTCGGCAAACACCGCGATACCAATCACGCCGACGTTGTCAGGCCGTCCAGTGCGCGCGGCGTAGCTGTCGGGCAGGTCGGTGAACACGAACTGGGCCACGTCATCGAGCGACTTGCGCCAGCCATTGACTTCGGTGCTTTGCCACGGGCCCAGGACGTAGCCGGCCTGCGACGGGTGCGCGGTCTGGCCGGTCACCGCGTTGACTCCGTCCACCGACAGCACCACCAGCACGCGCTCGCTGCTGGTGTTGTTCAGCCGCACGCTGTATCGGTGGCCGGGCGTACCGGCGATCCAATCCTGGCCACGGTGGCGCATCGGGGCGAGCCAGTCGCCCTCGTCGCGGTCGATCACGCTGATCTCGACCCGTGGCCGGGCCGACACAGGTAGGGCGCAGGCGGCGAACAAGGCCGCGGCCAGCAACAGGGTGGGGCGCAACATGGGCGTATCTCCACTTGGGGTGCTCCATGGAACGCATGACCGCGCCCGACGGGGTTGGCCGGCGCCGGGTAAAATGCGGTTCCGCTCCCCTCACGGTTGCCCTTCGATGTCCCGTACCCGCGTCCTCACCGGCATCACCACCTCCGGCACCCCGCACCTTGGCAACTATGCCGGTGCGATCCGTCCCGCCGTGGCCGCCAGCCGTGCCGCCGACGTGGAGAGCTTCTACTTCCTCGCCGACTACCACGCGCTGATCAAGGTGCAGGACCCGGCGCGCGTGCAGCGCTCCACGCTGGAGATCGCCGCCACGTGGCTGGCGTGCGGGCTCCAGCCGGACAAGGTGTGGTTCTACCGGCAGAGCGACATCCCCGAGACCACCGAGCTGATGTGGCTGCTGACCTGCGTGGCCGGCAAGGGCATCCTCAACCGCGCGCACGCCTACAAGGCGGCCGTGGACAAGAACCGCGAAGCGGGCGAGGACGATGACGCGGCAGTGACCGCGGGATTGTTCATGTACCCGGTGCTGATGGCCGCCGACATCCTGCTGTTCAACGCGCGCAAGGTGCCGGTGGGCCGTGACCAGATCCAGCACATCGAGATGGCGCGCGACTTCGGCCAGCGCTTCAACCACCTGTATGGCGAGGCCGGCGGGCGTGAGTACTTCGTGCTGCCCGAGGCGCACATCGAGGAGCAGGTGGCCACGCTGCCCGGCCTGGACGGTCGCAAGATGAGCAAGAGCTACGACAACACAATCCCACTGTTCGCCCCGCGCGAGCAGCTGCGAAAGCTCATCGCCGGCATCGTCACCGACTCGCGCGCACCCGGCGAGGCCAAGGAGGCCGAGGGCTCCCATGTGTTCCAGCTGTACCAGGCGTTCTCGACCGAGGCCGAGGCGGCGGCGATGCGCCAGGCATTTGCCGATGGCATTGGCTGGGGCGATGCCAAGCAGGCGCTGTTCGAGCGCATCGACGCCGAGATCGCACCGCAGCGCGAGAAGTATGAGGCGCTGATGGCGCGCCCGGCCGACATCGAGGACATCCTGCGCGATGGCGCGCGCCGCCTGCGCGCGCAGTACGCCACGCCGCTGATGGCCGAGTTGCGCGAGGCAGTGGGCCTGCGCAACCTCGCTGCCGTGCCGGTGGTCGTGGCCACCGCGGCCGAGAAGACCACGTTGCCGGTCATCAAGCAGTACCGCGAAAGTGATGGCCGCTTCTACTTCAAGCTGGCCGATGGCGATCGCGTGCTGCTGCAGAGCATCGGCTTCGCCTCGCCGCGTGAGGCCGGGCAGCTGGTTGGCGCGATGAAGGACGGCACGCTTTCGGTGTCGGCGCTGGGTGCGCAGGCGACGCTGGGTGAAGGCGTGGCCGTGGCGGAAGCACAGGCTGCGTTGGACGCAATCGTGCAGGCCGCCAAGGACAAGGAAGAAGCAGCCAAGGCATGACGCGGTTCGTGGAGGCAGGCATGGGTGCGACGCACGGCATCTTCACCATCGACACGGGGTTCCAGCGACCTCGTTTCGACGCGGCCTTCCTGGTGGTGGAGCAGGGTCGTGCAGCGTTCATCGATTGCGGCACCAACCACAGCGTCCCGGCGATGCTGGCGGCGTTGGCGGAGCAGGGCCTCGGCCCGGAAGCGGTGGACTGGTTGATCCTCACCCACGTGCACCTCGACCACGCGGGTGGCGCCGGCCTGCTCATGCAGCACCTGCCCAACGCAACGCTGGTGGTGCACCCGCGCGGGGCGCCGCACATGATCGATCCCTCACGCCTGGTCGCCGGCGCCACCGCCGTGTATGGCGAGGCGGAAATCGCGCGCAGTTACGGCGCCATCCAAGCGGTGCCGGCTGACCGGGTGCGCGAAGCCGATGACGGCACGGTCATCGAACTCGCCGGTCGGCCGCTGCTGTGCGTGGACACGCCCGGCCACGCCCGCCACCACTTCTGCGTGTGGGATGCGCGCAGCCGCAGCTGGTTCACCGGCGACACCTTTGGCCTGTCGTACCGCGAGTTGGATGTCGAGGATCGGCCATTCGTCATCCCCACCACGTCGCCGGTGCAGTTCGAGCCCGAGCCGCTCAAAGGCTCGATCCGCACGCTGCTCGCGCGCGGCCCGGAGGCGATGCATCTCACCCACTACGGCCGCGTCGGCGACGTGGCACGCCTGGGCGCGGACTTGCTGGAGCAGGTCGATGCGATGGTGGCGCTCGCCTGGCAGGCCCACGCGGGCGCGCACGACGATGTCGGCCGCCAGGTGCTGCTGGTGGATGGGTTAACCCGCTATTACGTGACGCGCGCCCGGGCGCATGGCGTGGCCGATGCGAACGCGGTGGTGCCTGAAGTTCTGGGCATGGACATCGAACTCAACGCCCAGGGCCTGGGCGTGTGGCTGGCCAGACAGGAGCCCGCGCCGATTGCCACCCCCGGCTGAGCGGCGCAGACTCGTGCATGCCGCCTGCTGGGCGGCAGGCGCGGCCCGCGGATGCGGTGCCGCCAACCACCCAACGCGGGCACTGGACAGGTGACACCGCGCGAACGAGAGGGCGCCGTCATGCCCAAGTACGTCATCGAGCGTTCCATCCCCGGCGCGGGAAAACTGACTGCCGCCGAACTGCAGGGCATCGCCCAGAAGTCCTGCGGCGTGCTGGACACCATGGGACCGCACATCCAGTGGCAGGAGTCGTACGTGACCGACGACAAGGTCTACTGCGTCTACATCGCCGAAAACGAGGATGCGTTGCGCCGCCATGGCGAGATGGGCGGTTTTCCGGTGGATCGGGTGTCGGAGGTGCACGGGATCATCGATCCCACCACCGCCGAACTGCACTGACGGCCGCGCTCAGGGCCAGACGTTGGGTGGTTCGCGCCGGCTGTCCTCGCGCATTGGCACCACACAGAAACGCTGGCCCGTCGGCGCTTCCATCACCCACCAGCGCTCGCGGACGAAGGCGATCTTCTTCGCGCCCAGCGCTTCCAGCCGCGTGGCCTCGGCGTTGACGTCGTCGGCCTCGATGTCCAGGTGCACGCGCGAGGGGTGCTCGACCTTCTGCACCTCCACGTGCAGGCCGCCGGGCGCGTCGCCGAATTCGGCATAGCGGCCGATACCACCCGAATCCGGGTCGGCCACGTGCAATCCAAGGGCCTGGCTCCAGAACGTGGCCGCGGTGTCGAGGTCGTCGGTCTGGCAGTCGATGATGAAGCCGGCCAGGCGGCTGCGGTGGGCCATGCGGGTGTCCTCAGGGGCGCGGGCGCGCCATCGCCTGCGAACCGCGCAGGATCATGCGCACCATCTGTGTGAGTTGCTCAACCAGCTCCGCGTCGCGCTCCCGCGGCAGGTCCATTGCGGCCGTGCCGATGGCGAACACCAGCCGGGTGATCGCCTTGGCCACCAGCGCCGGCTCGTGCAGAGGCAGGTTGTCGGCGGCGGCGAGGCGCACCAGGTCGGCGCGCAACTCTTCTTCGAAGAACACCAGCTGCCGGTCGACGGCGTGCTTGAACGCGTCCGACCCGACCGAGCCTTCGCGCAGCAGCACATGCAGAAGTTTGTCGTCGGCGCGGACCTGTTCCATGAAGGCGCCCACCGAGCTGCGCACGACGCTGCGCCCACTGGTCGCACGGCGGCGCGCCTTGCCCACGATCTCGCGCAGCGACTGGCCGGCCAGGTCGATCAGCGCCACCGCCAGCTCGTCCACGTCGCGGAAGTGGCGGTAGAAGCTGTTGGGCGCGATGCCGGCCTCGCGCGCGACCTCTCGCAGGCTCAGGGAGGACACGCTGCGGTGGGGCCCGATCAGCCGCAGTGCGGCCGCGGTCAGGTCCTCACGCGAGATCGTGGACTTGCGCCCGGTATGAAAGTCGGTGGCGACGTCGGAGGGAAGGGTCACGGGATGGGCCGGCAGGCGTGAAGCCCCATCATAGCTAAATGGTTAATGTACACGTGTATATACGGGTGTGCGTTCGCGTGTATAGTGGCCGACCATGAGTGCCGTGCTTCCGTCCCCGCCGCCTGCCAGGCCGCTGCCGCTCCGTCCAGGCTGGTTTGCGCGCCTCGCGCAGACCTTGGTGTCGCCCGCCTTCCTCGAGTTCTGGGGGACGCACTTCAACCCGGCCTGGTCGCTGCACCGGCCGCGGGCGCGCATCGTCGCCCGCCGGCAGGAGTCGCACGATGCGGTGACCCTGCTGCTGGCGCCCAACCGGCATTGGCGGGGGTTCCAACCCGGCCAGCACCTGAGCCTGGGCGCCGAGGTTGACGGCAGCTGGACCACCCGCAGCTACAGCCTGTCCGACGTGCCCCGCGCCGACGGTCGGCTCGCGGTAACCGTGCGCCACGTGCCAGATGGCCGCCTGAGTACCCACCTGTGCCACCACGCCCGGGTGGGCGACGTGGTGGAACTGGGTCCGGCATTCGGCGAGATGACGCTGCCGGCGTCGCCGACCAGCCGCCGGCTGTTCCTGGCCGCTGGCAGTGGCATCTCCCCGCTGATGGCGATGGTCCGCGCGCTGGCGGCGCAGGGCATGCCGGCGCCGCTCAGCCTGGTCTACGCCGCACGGACCCGCGCCGACCTGTGTTTTGTCGAGGAGCTGCGCGCGCTGGCGTCCACCCACCCGGCGTTCAACGTGCACTTCGCGCTGAGCCGAGAAGCGGCTTGCGCCCGCGATGAGTCCAGCGGCCGCGTCGACGCGGACCTGCTGGCCAACCGCGTGCCGGGCCTGGCGCAGTGCGAGGTCTTTGCCTGCGGCCCCGGTGGTTTCGTCGCCCACGCGCGCGAATTGCTCGCCGGCCAGGTGCGCTCGTTCCAGTCCGAGGCATTCACGCCGCCCCCGCGGGTGGTGGAGGAGGGCGGCTACGTGCAACTGACGCTGGCCGCCAGCGGCCGCACGCTGACGGTGCCGCGCGGCGTGCCCCTGCTGGACGCGCTCGAAGCCGAGGGCCTCAAGCCCGCGCACGGCTGCCGCATGGGCATCTGCAACACCTGTACCTGCACCAAGCTCAGCGGCACCACCCGCGACCTGCACACCGGCGACGCGATTGCCGAACCCGTTTCCGCGCTGAAGCTGTGCGTGCACAGCGCCGCCACCGACCTCGTCATCCAGCTTTGAGCCTCCCCGCCATGTCCCGCACCATCCCTAACCGACCCTTGGGCGCCGCCGAACTGGAGCGTTTTGGCGCCGAGCTCGACGCGCTGCGCACGCGCATCCTCGCTTCGGTGGGCCAACGCGACGCCCGCTATATCCGCCGCGTGGTGAAGGCGGTCCGCTACACCGGCCTGGGCGGTCGTGGCCTGCTTTTCCTCGGCGCGGTCGCGCTGGCCATGGGCAGCACGCCGCTGATGTGGACCGCGTGGACTGGCGGCGTACTGCTGCTGGCGTTGTCCAAGATCCTCGAGAACATGGAGCTGGGCCACAACGTGATGCACGGCCAGTACGACTGGATGCGCGACCCGCACCTGGATGGCCGCACCTACGAGTGGGACATCGCCGGCACCAGCGACAACTGGCGCAAGTCGCACAACTTCCGCCACCACACCTACACGAACGTGCGCGGCCTGGACGACGACATCGGCTACGGCATGCTGCGCATCTTCCCCGAGCAGCGTTGGCGGCCGACGTACCTGTTGCAGCCGCTGGCGGCCCTGGCGCTGGCGCTGATGTTCCAGTGGGGCGTGGCAGTGCAGGAACTCAAGTTGGGCCGCTGGCTGTTCGGGCGTACCACCACGCGCGCGATGTGGCGCCAGTTCCGCCCCGTAGCGCGCAAGTGGGTGCGTCAGCTGGGCAAGGACTACGTGCTGTTCCCGGCGCTGGCCGGGCCGTTCTTCCTGCCGGTGATGCTGGGCAACCTGGTGGCCAACGGCCTGCGCAACCTGTGGACGTTCACCGTGATCTTCTGTGGCCACTTCACCGCCAACGTCGAGACCTTCCCGCGCGACGTGGTGAAGGGGGAATCGCGCGGGCACTGGTACCTGCGCCAACTGCGTGGCTCGTCCAACCTCAGTGGCGGGCGCTGGCTTCACGTGCTGACCGGCAACCTGAGCCACCAGATCGAACACCACTTCTACCCCGACGTGCCAGCCAACCGCTATGCGGAGATGGCGGTGGAAGTGCGGCGCATCTGCGCGCGCTATGGCCAGCACTACAACACCGGCTCGATGGCCAGCCAGTTCGGCCAGGTGGTGTGGCGCATCCTGCGCCATGCATTGCCCAGCCGGCCGCGGGCGGCGATGCAGCAGCCCGCGACGGTGCCGACGGCCTGAGCGCCGCCGGCGCGCGACCGCTTACTGCGGCAGCGCCATGTCGTCCAGCAGCGCCTTGAGGAACCGCGCGGCCTCGCCGCCGGTGCAGGCGCGGTGGTCGAAGGTCAGCGAGATCGGCATGCGGCGATGTACTTCGATGCCGCCGATTACCGCGACCACGTCATGCGACAGCTTCCCTGCGCCGATGATCGCCACGCACGGCGGCACCACCACCGGCGTGGCGTAGCGCCCGGCGAACATGCCGAAGTTGGACAGCGAGATGGTGTAGCCCGACAGCTCGCTGGCCGGCAGGCTGCGCGACTCAACCTGCGCGCGCAGGCGGTTGATGCCCTCGCGGATGCCGCGCGCATCGAGCATGTCGGCATTGCGCAGCGCCGGCACGAACAGACCATCGTCAGTGTCCACCGCCACGCCGATATCGACGTTGGGGTGCATGGTGCGGGTCAGGTTGTCGCCGTCGAACCAGGCGTTGAGCGCGGGCACGGTCTTGCACGCGGTGACGATGCCGCGCACCAGGCGCGCGGTGATGTCCTGCTTGCCTAGCCAGGCGTGCAGGTCGGCGTCATCGCACAGGGTGGTGGGCACCACCTTGGCGTGGGCGTCGGCCATCACGCGCGCCATGTTGCGGCGCACCCCCTTGAGCTGTTCCGGCTGTCCGCTGGCGGCCACGCCCGGCGGCTGGGTGCGCATCGGCTTGCCGGACTGCGAGAGGGTGCTGCGGACGGTGTCCCGCGCCATGTCGCTGCGCGTGTCCGGCGGAAGTTCGCGGTGGGCGGGTGCGCGTTCCGGCACCTCGCCCACGGCAGGACGAGCGCCCGGCTTGGCGCTGCCATCGGCGGCGGCACGCTTGACGTCATCCATGGTCACCACGCCATCGGCGCCGGTGGCGCGCACGCGGGCAATGTCCACGCCCAGCTTGCGCGCCGTCGCGCGCACCGCCGGCATGGCCTTGACCCCGCCGACCGCTACCGCCTGCTCGCTGCGCACCGCATCGGAGCTCTGCATCGCGCCGACCACGGTGCCTGCGTCCTCGCGCTTGGCCGGTGCCGCTGCTCCTGCGCTGATCGCGCCGCCCTCGTCGGAGGCGACCACCTTGTCGCCATCGCTGGGGGCGTGGCTGCCCACGCCGTGGCTTGGGCCATGGTGGTGGCCCGTGTCCTGGCCCTCGGCGCGCTGCGGCATGGACGGGTCGATCTCGAATTCGGCCAGCATCGTGCCGGTGACGATCACGTCACCCGCGCCGCCGGACAGTCGCACCACCTTGCCCGACACCGGCGACGGCACATCGACCACCGCCTTGGCCGTTTCCATCGACACCAGGTTGTCGTCAAGTCGGATGACATCGCCTTCCTTCACGTACCACTCGACGATGGTGGCGTCGGGCAGGCCCTCGCCAAGGTCGGGGAGCAGGAACGTCTTCTTCTCACTCATGCTGGATCCTCGTGGGACGCCGTGGGCGTCCGCGGTGTGTTCGGGGTGGGGCGCGCGCTGCAAGGCCTCGCGCACGCCGCTGTCGAGACGGCTCAGCCGGCGGCCAAGGTGCGCTTGGCCGCGGTCACGATCCGCTCCACGCTGGGCAGGTACTTCATTTCCAGGCGGAACAGCGGGATGTGGGTGTCGTAGCCGGTGACGCGCTCGACCGGTGCGAGCAGGTCGTACATCGACTCCTCGGCCAGGCGAGCGGCGATCTCGGCGCCGAAGCCGGCGGTCTTGGGCGCTTCGTGCACGATCACGCAGCGGCCCGTGCGGCTCACTGACTCGGCGATGGTGTCGAAGTCCAGCGGGCGCAGCGTCGCCACGTCGATGACCTCGGCGCTGATGCCTTCGGCGGCCAGTTTGTCGGCGGCCTCGAGGCACTCCTTGACCTGGGCGCCCCAGGTGACGAGGGTGACGTCGGTGCCGTCGCGAAGCACGTAACACACGTCCAGCGGCAGCGCCTCGCCATCGTCGGGCACCACTTCCTTGTACTGGCGGTAGATGCGCTTGGGCTCGAAATAGATCACCGGGTCCGGGTCGCGAATCGCGGCCAGCAGCAGGCCGTACGCGCGCTGCGGCGAAGACGGCATGACCACGCGCAGGCCCGGCACGTTGGTGAAGATCGCCTCGTTGGCCTCGCTGTGGTGCTCCGGCGCGCGGATGCCGCCGCCCCACGGCACGCGCAGCACCATCGGGCAGGTGAGGCGGCCGCGGGTACGGTAGCGCAGGCGCGCCGCGTGGCAGACGATATGGTCGACCATCGGGTACATGAAACCGTCGAACTGCGCCTCGGCCACCGGGCGCATGCCCTGGCTGGCCAGGCCGACGGTCAGGCCGGCGATGGTGGTTTCGTCCAATGGCGTGTCGAGCACGCGGCTGCTGCCGAACTGCGCGTGCAGCCCGGCGGTGGCGCGGAACACGCCGCCATTGACGCCCACGTCCTCGCCGAGCACGAGCACGCGATCATCGTTGCGCATCTCGTAGGCGAGCGCCTGGGTGATCGCCTCGATCAGGGTGATGGCGGCAGGGGTGCTGGCGTTGGAGTCGATCTTGGTCATGGTCTCGGCCTTGTTCACGCGCGGCCCTCCAGGGCGAGCGCGGCCGCGCGCTGCTTGCGCACGTCCTCGGGCATGTCGGCGTACAGGAAGTCGAACATCGCCTCCACCGGTTGCACCGGGGTGTTGAGGTAGGCGTTGATCTCCTCGTCCACCTTGACCCCGCATTCGGCGATCCACGCCGTTTCCTCGGCCTCGCTCCACGCACCCTTGGCGGTGAGGTAGGTGCGCAGGCGGGTCATCGGGTCGCGCGTCCAGGCGTCCTTGACCTCTTGCTCGTCACGGTAGCGGCGCGCGTCGTCGGCGGTGGTGTGGTCGTGCAGGCGGTAGGTCATGAACTCGATGACGCTGCCGCCTTCGCCGCTGCGCGCCCGCTCGCTGGCGCGGCGCATGCCTTCCAGCACGGCTATCATGTCGTTGCCGTCCACCTGCAGGCAGTGCAGGCCACCGGCCAGGCCCTTCTGCGCCAGCGTGGTGGCGCCGGTCTGCGCCGAGCGCGGTACCGAGATGGCCCAGCCGTTGTTGACCACGCACAGCACCAGCGGCAGCGAGTACGCGCCGGCGGAGTTCACCGCGGCGTAGAAGTCGGTCTTGGACGATCCGCCGTCACCGCACACCGCCACGGCCATGTTCTTCTCGCCGCGCAGCTTGAACTTCAGCGCGGCACCCGCCGAGTACAGCATCTGGGTGGAGATCGGCACGCACCACGGGTAGTCGTGCTTCGGCCCCGAGAAATCGTTGCCGCGTTCATCGCCACCCCAGTACAGCAGCACCTCGCGCGGCTTCACCCCGCGCATGAACTGCGCGCCGTATTCACGGTAGCTCGGGGCGAAGGTGTCGTCGGGCTGCATCGAGGCGCCGATGCCCACATGCGTCGCCTCGTGGCCAAGGCAGGCCGCGTAGGTGCCGAGCTTGCCCGTGCGCTGCAGGGCGATGGCCTTGGTGTCGAAGGTGCGCACGAACAGCATCTGCTTGAACAGCGGCAGCAGCACTTTCGGGTCGGCGAGGTCGGCGGGTGGCTCTGCGACGAGGGTGCCATCGGGCCCCAGGTACTGCAGGTACTCGATCTCGTAACGCGCGGCGATCGTCATCGCGGGGATTTCCTCGGCTGGATCAGCAGTTGATCAATCCGCCCATGATAGGCGGCCGGGCCGAAAGTCCCGTTGCGCGCTGCGGCATGACAAACGGGAAAAGGCACGTCATGCCAGGGGTGCGCACAGCTGGCGCGGCTCCATACGCCGTGGAAGGGTGGCGTGGACGGAATGGACGTGCAGCCCGCGCCGCCGTGCTGCGTTACCCTGTCGCGCTACATCGAGGCAGTACAGATGACCGTCGACAAGAACCAACGCGAGCTGGAAACCGGCATCCACACCGACCTGTCAGGGCGGATGACCTACGGGGGCTACCTGCACCTTGAGCGCCTGCTGTCGGCGCAGGCACCGCTGTCCAGCCCGCCGCACCACGACGAAATGCTTTTCATCATCCAGCACCAGACCTCCGAGCTGTGGATGAAGCTGATGATCCACGAGCTGCACGCGGCTGTTGCCCATCTGGGCCGCGACGAGGTCTGGCAGACGCGAAAGGTGCTGGCGCGCTGCAAGCAGGTCCTGCGCCAGCTGACCGAGCAGTGGTCGGTGCTGGAGACCCTCACGCCTTCCGAATACATGGGCTTCCGCGCCATCCTCGGGCCTTCTTCGGGTTTCCAGTCGCTGCAGTACCGCACCATAGAATTCCTGATGGGCAACAAGAACGCGGACATGCTCAAGGTGTTCGCACATGACGCGGGGCTCCAGACCGGACTGGCCGAGGTGCTCAACGCACCCAGCCTGTACGAGCACTTCCTGCAGTACCTGTCCCGGTTCGGCCATGCCATTCCCGCGCACCACCTGCAGCGCGACTGGAGCCAGCCACACGTGTCGGACCCGGCGCTGCGCCCGGTGTTCGAACGCATCTACGAGGACACCGACACCTATTGGCGCGAGTACGCGCTGTGCGAGGACCTGGTGGACCTGGAGAGCCAGTTCCAGCTGTGGCGCTTCCGGCACATGCGCACCGTGATGCGGATCATCGGCTTCAAGCGCGGCACCGGCGGGTCCAGCGGTGTGGGTTTCCTCAAGCAGGCCTTGGAGCTGACCTTCTTCCCGGAGCTGTTCGAGGTGCGGACCTCGATCGGGCCGGGGCAGGGATACGGCCAAGCGCCGGACTGAGGCCGCGCTCCCTTCCCGCATTCAGCCCATGCTGGGGGGGCAGCGCGGTGCTCGACTGGGCCAAGTCGCGCTGATTACAAGCGTGATGTTGCAGCGCACCAATGCAAATCCGGTTTGACGTGGCCTGCGTCAGTCGGTAAATCTCCCGGGTCCCGTGCCGTCGGCGTGGGGTTCATCACCATTCCTGAACGTACGGGGGAAGCCGCATGAGCGGTGCCGCAAGCAATCAACACGATTTCATTCCGCCGCCGCCCGGCGAAACCCTGGGCCACCCGCGCCCGTTGTGGATGCTGTTCGGTGCGGAGTTCTGGGAGCGCTTCGCCTATTACGGCATGCGTGCCCTGCTGGCGGTGTACGTCGCCGCCCAGTTCTTCAGCCACCTGCCCGAGGGCGAGGCCAAGGCCGAAGCCTCGCTGGTGTACGGCGGCTTCACCTCGCTGGTGTACGCCACCGGCGTGGCCGGCGGCATGATCGCCGACCGCTACCTGGGCTACCAGCGCTCGATCATCCTCGGCGGCGTGCTGATGGCCATCGGCCTGGCGATGCTGATCCTGCCGGAGATGCACTGGTTCCTGATCGGCCTGGCCGTGATCGTGGCCGGTAACGGCCTGTTCAAGCCCAACATCTCGACCATGGTTGGCCAGCTGTACGCGCCGGGTGACGCACGCCGTGACTCCGGTTTCACCATCTTCTACATGGGCATCAATGCCGGCGCGTTCTTCGCCCCGATCATCTGCGCGAGCTGGATCGGTGCCAAGTTCGGCTACCAGTACGGCTTCCTGGCGGCGGCGATCGGCATGATCTTCGGCGTTGTGGTGTTCCAGTTCCGCAAGGGCATGCTGGGTCACATCGGCAAGGCGCCCGCCGGGCGTGAGGGCATCACCCCGATCCTGGTGGTGCTGGGCGGTGCGGTGCTGATGGTGCCGCTGATCTACGTGCTGCTCAGCCAGAGCGCCCTGCTGGGCACGATCCTGCTGGGCATGTTTGCGGTGCTGGCCGCGTACCTGATCTGGTCGGGCTTCGCCCAAGACCGCACCCAGGGGCAGAAGTACATCGCGATGTTCATCCTGTTCAGCGCCAACATCCTGTTCTGGGCGTTGTTCGAGCAGGCCGGCGCGTCGCTGAACTTCCTCGCGCAGGACCACGTGAACATGCCGACCGTGTTCGGCTACCAGCTCCACTTCACGCTGTTCCAGTCGGCCAACCCGGTGTTCATCATCCTGCTGGCCCCGATGTTCGCGGCGCTGTGGCCGAGGCTGGAAAGGATCAGCATGAACCCGTCGATCCCGCGCAAGTTCGCGATCGCGCTGATCGGTCTGGCGGCGGGCTTCGCCCTGCTGGTGTTCGCGCTGAAGAACTTTCTCGGCGTCGACAACCGCATCGCCTGGTACTGGCTGGCGGGCCTGTACTTCATCCACACCGCCGCCGAGCTGTGCCTGTCGCCGATCGGCCTGTCGATGGTGACCAAGCTGGCCGCGCCCAAGAACGTGGGCCTGTCGATGGGTGGCTGGTTCCTCGCCACCGCGGTCGCCAACTACCTGGCCGGCCGCATCGCGGCAATCGCCTCGGGTGGCAGTGCGCATGACGCCGCGGGCTCGCTGGCGCAGTACAGCGAAACGTTCACCATGCTCATCTGGGCGGGGCTGATCGTGGGTGGCATCTATTTCTTCCTGGCACCGCTGATCAACAAGCTGATGCACGGCGTGAAGTAAGCCCGCCGCCGCCCGCCGTGCGCGGGCGCCAGCGGTGGGAAGGCGTCGAGCACTGGCGCCCGACGCGGAAACGGCGGCCTTGGGGCCGCCGTTTCCATTTGCGCCCTGAGGAGGCGCGGGAACCAGGAGCCCGTTGCCGGGTCTGGCTTCATCCCCGCAGCGTATTCGCTGCCTCGATCTTGAGCTCCAATTCGTCCAGGCGATCCAGCACGCGGAACAACAAGGCGCGCTCTTCCGGTGTCATTTCGCCGAGCAACTGCCGCTCGAAGTCCAACGCCAGGGGCGCGATCTGGTCATAGATGCGCATGCCCTCCTCGGACAGCCGCAGCACCGAGCGGCGGCGGTCGTCGTCGTGCATCTCACGGGTCAGCCGGCCGGAGTCAAGCAGGCGGGCGACCGCCCGGCTGACGGCCACCTTGTCCATCGCCGAGCGCTGGGCCACCTCGTTGGCGGACAGGTCCGGGTAGCGGCCGAGGATTGCCATGACCCGCCATTCGGTGATCGTCAGCTGGAAGTGCTCGGAATACATCTGCGCGACCGAGGTGCTGATCCGGTTGGACAGCACGGACAGGCGGTACGGCAGGAAGCGATCCAGGTCGAGCTGGGCGTGGGGTGCCATGGGTCCGGTTGCCTTGATCTTGGTTTCAATTGAAACTATAAAGTCTCATCCCTCACGCCGACCCCGTTCGGGGCCGGCCGCGACTACCGGAAGCATGCCATGAACGCGCAGCCCAACCTCGGAATGCAGGTCACCACCTTCGACAACCCTCTCGGCATCAACGGGTTCGAGTTCGTCGAGTTCGCCGCGCCGGCCGGGCAGGCAGCGCTGCTGCACGATTACTTCCGCCGCATGGGTTTCACTGCGGTCCTGCGCCACAAGAGCCGCGCCATCACCGTATACCGCCAAGGCGGGGTCAACTTCCTGGTCAACGAGGACCCGGACAGCTTTGCCGCCGACTTCGCCGCCAAGCACGGCCCCAGCGCCTGCGGTTTTGCGATCCGCTTCCGTGAGCCGGCGCCCAAGGTGTTCGACACCGTGGTCAACAACGGTGGCGAGGCGGTGGCCGACAAGGCCGACACCAAGGCGGTGGACGCCCCGGTGGTCAAGGGCATCGGCGACTGCATGCTGTACCTGGTCGACCGCTACGGCGACAACGGCAGCGTGTACGGGGATTACGTCGCCATCGAAGGCGCCGACCAGGACCCGAAGGGCTTCGGGCTGACCTTCATCGACCACCTGACCCACAACCTGTACTTCGGCAACATGCAGAAGTGGTCGGACTACTACGAGCGCCTGTTCAACTTCCGCGAGATCCGCTACTTCGACATCAAGGGCGCCAAGACCGGCCTGGTGTCGAAGGCGATGACCGCCCCGGATGGCATCGTGCGCATCCCGCTGAACGAGTCGAGCGACCCGAAGTCGCAGATCAACGAGTACCTGGACGCCTACAAGGGCGAAGGCATCCAGCACATCGCCTGCTTCACCGACAACATCTACGACACGGTCGAGGCGATGAGCGCCCAGGGCATCGAATTCCTGGATACGCCTGATACCTATTTCGACGTGGTCGACCAGCGCATCCCGAACCACGGCGAGGACCTGCCGCGGCTGGCGCGCAACAAGATCCTGATCGACGCTGATCCGGAGACCAAGACCCGCAAGCTGCTGCAGATCTTCACCCAGAACGCGATCGGCCCGATCTTCTTCGAGATCATCCAGCGCAAGGGCAACGAAGGCTTCGGCGAAGGCAACTTCCAGGCGCTGTTCGAGTCGATCGAGCGCGACCAGATGAAGCGTGGCGTGATCTGAACACGCCGAAGGCGTGACTTGTTCCGCACCCGGGCGCGCCCTGCCGCGCGCCCACCCATAACCAGCGCCGGCCCGCAGCGGGTCGGCACCACATCGACGGGCGAGTGCCATGGCATTGAGCAGCAGCGGCTACCAGACGGGTTTCGGCAACGAGTTCGCGACCGAGGCGGTCGCCGGCACGCTGCCGGTGGGGCGCAACTCGCCGCAGCGCGTGGCGCACGGCCTGTACGCCGAGCAGTTGTCGGGTACGGCGTTTACCGCGCCCCGCCACGCCAACCGCCGCAGCTGGCTGTACCGCATCCGCCCCGCGGCGATGCACGGTGAGTTCAAGCCATTCCAGCAGCCGCATTTCCATAACGGGTTCGGCGACGGCCCGGTGACCCCGGAACAGCTGCGCTGGAATCCACTGCCGATGCCGGCGACGCCCGCCGATTTCATCGACGGCCTGTTCACCGTGGCCGGCAACGGCGGCCCCGCCGCTCAGTCCGGTGTGGGCATCCACCTGTACGCGGCCAACCGCGACATGCAGGGGCGCTACTTCTACGACGCCGACGGCGAGCTGCTGATCGTGCCGCAGCAAGGTCGCCTGCACATCGAGACCGAGCTCGGCGTTCTGGACGTGGAGCCGCAGGAGATCGCCGTGATCCCGCGCGGTGTTCGCTTCACCGTGTCGCTGCCCGATGGCGAGGCGCGTGGCTACGTGTGCGAGAACTTCGGCGCGATGCTCAAGCTGCCCGACCTCGGTCCGATTGGCAGCAACGGCCTGGCCAACCCGCGCGATTTCGAGGTTCCGAACGCGGCCTTCGAGGACGTGGAAGGCGACTTCGAACTGGTTGCCAAGTTCCAGGGGCATCTGTGGCGCGCCTACATCGGCCACTCTCCGCTGGACGTGGTCGGCTGGCACGGCAACTACGTCCCATACAAGTACGACCTGCGCCGCTTCAACACCATCGGCTCGATCAGCTACGACCACCCGGATCCCTCGATCTTCCTGGTGCTGCATTCGCCCAGCGACAGCGAAGGCGTGAGCAACCTGGACTTCGTGATCTTTCCGCCGCGCGTCCTGGCGATGCAGGACACCTTCCGCCCGCCGTGGTTCCACCGCAACATCGCCAGCGAGTTCATGGGGCTGGTGCACGGCGCGTACGACGCCAAGGCCGAGGGCTTCGTGCCGGGCGGCTGCTCGCTGCACAACAGCATGACTGGCCACGGCCCGGATGCGTCGACGTTCGAGAAGGCCAGCAGCGCCGACCTCAGCCAGCCGGACTACATCAGCGGCACGATGGCCTTCATGTTCGAGACGCGCGCGGTGATCCGGCCGACCGCGCAGGCCCTTGACGCGACGCACCGCCAGCGCGAATACCAGGCCTGCTGGGCCGGGCTGCAGAAGCACTTCCGCGCACCGGTTTGAACCCGGGGAGGCCGGCCTTGTCGCCGGCTTCACCCGGCGCGGTGACACTGAAGCTCCCTCGCAAGGAGCGGCAGATGCGACGACTTCCCCTGATGCTCGTGGTGGCCGCGATGCTGGCCGGTTGCACGGGCGAGCGCGATCCGGCCGTGGTGGAAACGACGGGCGCAGGCAGCAAGCCGAGCGCGGCGTCGGACGCAGCTCCCGCCCCCGCGACACCGGTAGAGGCGACGCCCGAGGCATCTGCCGCCGGCGGACCCCGGCCGCCCGCGGTCGCGCCCTTACCCGCCCTTCCCGGCGAGCCCGCGCCCGGCGGCAACCCCGCAGCGGGAGGCGATCTGGATCAGGCGAGCTACACCGGCTACGGCGACATCCCGTTCGGTACGCCGGTGGGCGAGATGCCACGCCTGTGGGGCGGCGAGCTCAGCGTCAACGGCAGGGAATTCAACGACCAGTGCTACTTCATGACCCCGGTGTGGGTGAAGCAGCCGGCGGAATTCAACTTCATGGTCAGCGAAGGCCGGTTTGCGCGCTTTTCCACGGAAAGCACGCGTTTTCTCGCCCCTGGCGGCGGCCGCGTGGGCATGAGCACTGCGGAATTGAAGCGTCTCTACACGGGGCGCATCGAAGCGCGCCCACATCACTACACCGACGGACAATACCTGCGGGCTACCGACCCGGCCGGTGGCAAGGGGGTTCTGGTGTTCGAGACCGATGGCAAGGGAGACGGTGCCCGCGTCACGGAGTGGCGTATCGGCTTGCCGCCCGCGGTCGACTACGTGGAAGGCTGCGCCTGACGAGTCGGGGCCAACTCAGGCGGCCGAGTAGCGGGCTTCGTCGGCCCGTAGCGCCGCCGACAGGCGCGGGACCAACTCCTCCGGCAACACTTCGCCCAACCGCGTGGCGACGCGTGTGTAGTAGGACGACGCGGATACGGTGCGCAGGTGGCGCAGGCTCTCGACCAGACTGGCCAGGATTTCCTCGCCGCTGCCGCTGGACTGGATCGCCACCTTGAGGGTGGCGGCCTCAACGCTGCGCTGCAGTTGCAGCATGTCCAGCATGTACATCTTGGCCGCCGCCAGCGAACGGCGCGGCCCCACGCGGGGGGCGGGCGGTGGGGCCGGCAATGTCGCCACCTGCTCCGCCAGCGTGGCCGCCATGGGCGGTGTTGGCGGCGGCGTGGCCGCGGCCGCTTCGATCACCGCCTGTGCGCGTTCCTGGACCTTGGCGGCGAAGTCGCGCGATGCGCGCAGCAGCGTGCTCATGCCCTGGCCGGCCACCGCCGCCGCCTGCTCGACCGTGCGCTCCCCCGCCACCGCCTGCAGATACCCCTCCCGCAATAACCGGTCGATCGGCCCCAGCGTTGCCGGACCGAGCATCGAAACAATGTCGTTGAGGCTGCGCTGGCCATTGCTCACGATCAGGATGTGGCGCTCCTGCGCACTCAACCCGGTATCGCGGTTCTGGATGGCGGCGCGCGCCTTGTCGGTCTTCGCCAGCAGCATCGTGGGGCCCTTCTCCCTCAGGACTTGGGCACGATAGGTCGGTTGTGTGAATACGTGATGACATGCCCATTCCGCGACGGCTGTCGCCACCGAACGGGTGCCTTCGACCCCAGCCCGCGCATCCTTCACCGGCGCGGGCATAGAATCGGCCGTCACCCTAGGGGAGGAAGGACGATGCTCGCAGCCGTTGGGATGTTCCTGTTGGGCCTGCTTCTGCTCGCGCTGGGCGGCGACTCCATCGTGAAGGGGGTCTCCGGCCTCGCGCAGCGGCTGGGGCTGACGCCGTTCACTACCGGGTTGCTGCTGGTGGCATTCGCGACCTCCATGCCTGAGCTGGCGGTCAACGCGCATGCCATCGTGCGCGGCCAGCAGGCATTGGCGTTGGGCAATGCAGTTGGCAGCAACGTGGTCAACTTCGGCCTCACGCTGGGCGCCGCGGCGCTCGCGGCACCACTGGTGGTGCGTTGGCGGGCGCTCTCGCCGATGCTGGTGGTGCTGCTGGTCGGCACGGTGGCGGTGATGGGATTGGGTCTGGACGGCGTGCTGTCGCGCGGCGACGGCCTGGTGCTGTTGGCCGCCTTCGTCGCCGTGGTGGCCTTCGCGCTGATGCACGGACGCAAGGAGGCCCCGGAGCTGCAGGCCGAGATCGAGGCTTTCGCGCGCACCCGCACGGACCTCGCGCTGAACGTGGTGCGGGTTGCCCTCGCTGTGGCGCTGCTGTACTACGGCTCGCGCCTGGTGGTGACACATGCCCCGGTGCTGGGTGCTGGCCTGGGGATGAGCCCGCTGCTCACCGGCCTGCTGCCCGTGGCAATCGGCACCGCGCTGCCGGAAATGGCGGCGGCCATCGCCGCCGCACGCCGCGGCCAGGGTGATCTGGTGGCCGGCCACGTCATCGGTTCCAGCCTGGGCAACCTGCTGCTGGTGGTGGGCGGCATGGCGGCGTTCAACCCGTTGCCGCTGCCGGAATCGTTCGTGCGCTTTGAGCTGCCCGCGGCGCTGGTGTTCGCGCTGATGATGGTGCCGATGCTGCGTGGCGACCTGCGCGTGAGCAAGCGCGAAGGTGGCGTGCTGCTTGTGGCGCTGCTGGCGTGGGTGGCTTTCGAACTGGTGATGATCCGCCACTGACGGAAGGGCAGGGGTACTTGCCGACGGTCGTTATACTGGCGCGATGACCGAATCGACCGTGCAAAACACGTCCGCACCCCTGCGCTCGCGCGCGGTGCGGGCGCTGGGCGAGTTCTTCCGGCTGGAGGCGGCCGGCGGCATCATGCTGATCGGCGCGGCGGTGCTGGCGTTGATCTTCGCCAACTCGCCACTGGAAGAGGCCTACGACGCCTTCCGGGAAATGCCGGTGCAGGTGCGCATCGGCGCGCTGGACATCGCCAAGCCATCGCTGCTCTGGATCAACGATGGCCTGATGGCGATCTTCTTCCTGCTGGTGGCGCTGGAGATCAAGCGCGAGATGCTCAGCGGCCAACTGGCCGGTCGTGAACAGCTGGTGCTGCCGCTGGTATGCGCGGGCGCGGGCGTGGCGGTGCCAGCGCTGTTGTTCACTGCGCTCAACCACGGTGACGCCCAGGCCATGCGCGGCTGGGCGGTACCCACCGCCACTGACATCGCCTTTGCCCTGGGCGCGTTGGCCCTGCTGGGGTCGCGCGTGCCGGTGGGGATGAAGCTGCTGCTGTCCACGATTGCGGTGGTCGATGACCTCATCGCCATCGTGATCATCGCGCTGTTCTATTCCCACGGCCTCTCATTCACGGCGTTGGCCTGGGCTGGTGCCGCGCTGGCAGGCATGTGGCTGCTCAACCGCCGCGGCGTGACCAGGTTGGCGCCGTACCTGCTGCTGGGGGTGGTGCTGTGGGTGTGCGTGCTCAAGTCGGGCGTGCATGCCACGCTGGCGGGCGTGGCCACGGGCCTGATGATTCCGCACGTCAACAAGCGCAACGACATCCCCGACGAGGTGGAGCACTCGCCGCTCGAGCACCTGGAACACGCGCTGCATCCGTGGGTGGCCTACGCCATCCTGCCGGTGTTCGCTTTCGCCAATGCCGGCCTGTACCTCGGCGACATGAGCCTGGCTGACGCGAAGGCCGCGCTTCCCGTGGGCGTGGTGTTGGGCCTAGTGGTGGGCAAGCCGATCGGCATCGTCGGCGCGGCCGTGCTGATGCGAGCGGCCGGTTGGGCGCGCTTCCCGGCAGGCATGGACCTGCGCGCGATGCTCGGCCTTGGCATGATGTGTGGCATCGGCTTCACCATGAGCCTGTTTATCGCCTCGCTGGCCTATCGAGACCCACTGCTGTACGAGGAGGCGGTGCTAGGCATCCTGGCCGCGTCGGTGATTGCGGCGTTGGCCGGCTTCCTGTGGCTGCGCGCGGTGTTGCCACCCAAGGCACCGCAGGCCTGATCGATGCGGCACGCGCTGGTGTTCGGAGGCTCCGGCCAGATCGGTCGACCGCTGTTGGCGCGGTTGGCGCGCGGCGGGTGGCGGGTCACCGCGTTGTCGCGTGAACTGCACCTCGACAGTCCGGGGTTGGCATGGCTGCAGGGTGATTTCGTGCGCATGCCGGCGTTGCCCGAAGAGGTCGATGCGATGTTCAGCTGCGGGCCGCTGGATGCGTTCGCGCGCTGGTACGAGCAATCGCCCGTCGCGAGTGGGCGCGTCGTCGCGTTCGGCTCGACCAGCGTGGAGACCAAGCAGGGCTCGGCCGACGCGCACGAGCGTGATGTCGCGCGTCGCCTGCGCGAAGGCGAGGCCACTGTGTTGGCCACGGCTCGCGCGCGTGGCGCCGCGGCGACGATCCTGCGTCCGACCCTGGTGTACGGTGCCGGCCGCGACGCCACGCTGACCCGCATAGCGGAACTGGCGCGGCGTTGGGGGCGCTTCCCATTGCCGCGCGACGCGCGCGGCTTGCGCCAGCCCGTCCACGTGGAAGACCTTGCGCAGGCCGCAATGGATTGCGTCGGCGCGCAGGCTGCGCACGGCGGTGCGTATGCCCTGCCTGGCGGCGAGACGCTGGCCTACCGCGACATGGTGGCGCGAGTGCTGGCCACGCTGCAGCCGAAGCCGCGGTTGGTCGAACTGCCATCGCCGCTGTTCACCGCGGCCCTTCTTGCGGCCCAACTCACCGGGCGCGGCACCGGCCTTGGCGAGGCGGCGGTGCGTCGCATGCGCAGTGACCTGGTGTTCGATGTCGCGCCGGCCGCGCGCGACTTCGGCTACGCCCCGCGCCGCTTCCGCCCCACCGCGGACATGTTCGAAGCGCGACCCATGGGCGAGGGCGCCTGAGCCTGCGTCACGCGGCGGGCATGCTGGCAGGCGGATTCGCCGCCGCTGTGGGTGTCACGGCGTAGCGTCACGCTGCGCGGACATGCCGGGCAGCCGGGCCTTCGCCAGCGTCCGCAACGCAATCACCAGCACGCCGCCCAGCACCATCGCCCCGCCGATAAACAACCGCGGCCCGGGCCGGTCACCCCAGAACGCAATCCCGAGCCCCACCGCGAGCACCGGCACCAGCAGCAACCACGGCGTGACCTGCGCCACCGGGTGTCGCTGCACCAACACGTAATACAGGCCGTGACCCACGAGCGACGACAGGAACGCCGCGTACAGTGCGCCCGCCCACGCCACCCAGCTGGCCTCGGGTAGCCGGGCGATCGCGCCGGGTTCCAGCAGGGCGCTGGCCGCCAGCAGCGGCAGCACGCTGATCAGTGCCGTCCAGCCCTGTTGGCTGTACGCATCCAACCCGCGCAACCCCTTCATCAGCACCGTGCCCAGCGCCAGGAACAACGCCGACACCACCATCATTCCCAGCGCCATCGGGTGGTCCAGCACCATCGGGTCCAGGCCCAGCACCAGCACGCCGGCAAAGCTGATCGCGATGGCTAGCCCGGTGCGCCAGGCAAAACGTTCGCCCAGCATCAGCCACGCCAGCAGCGCGGTCATCGGCACGTAGCTCTGCAGCACGATCGCGGGGGAGGACAAGTCACCCGCCAGCTTGAGCGCGGTGAAACTGGTGGCGAAATGCAGCACACCGATCAGCAGGCACACAGCCACCAGCCGCGGCCACTGCCCGCGTGCGGGGCGCTTGAGGAAGAACAGCATCGGCACCGCCAGCAGCGCGAAGCGCAACGCGGTGAACAGCACCGGCGGGATCTCGCGCAGGGCCAGGGCGGACGTCAGGAAATTACCGGCCCAGGTCAGGCAGACCAGCAGGACCAGGACAAGGTCGCGAGGGGGCATCGACGATCCTGAGAAATCGGCGCCCTATTGTGCGCCGGGGCGCGGGCGCTTGCCTGCATCGATCTGGCGTTTGGATCGCCTGCGTGGCATCGAGGCCAAGGCGGTGTTTGGTTGTGGGCGCGTGCGGCGCGCTGCGTCAGTAGGCCCAACCCAGCCGCCGGTACAGCTTCGCCAGCACCCATGCCGGCCCGATGAGCAGGTAGGTGAGGTCGGTAATGAAGCTGGGCTTGCGGCCCTCGATCTTGTGGCCCACGAACTGGCCGATCCACGCCACCACGAACACGCCAATCGCCAGCGACAGCAGCGCATGCACGCCGAACGTGTCGAACAGCCAGCGCGTAAGCAGTCCGATCAGCACGAACACCGCCACCATGCCCAGCCCGAGCCTGCGCGTGTGCCGGTAGTAGAACAGCGCGGCCACCACCATGGCTGCGCCCGCCCAAAAGCCGGGCTTGAACCACGTGCCCGGCGCCGGGATGCACCACAGGAGCGCGATCACGCTCCACAGGATCGCGGGCACGCAGATCACGTGGATCAGCTGGTTGGTCTGGTTGCGATGGTCGCCGGAATAGCTGGCGAACCAGCGGTCGATCTGTCGTTCGCTCGTGTTCATGGCTGTCCCTTGGGCCGATGCGGCGAGTATCGCGGCGGGCATGGCCAAAGTCATGCCGCGACTGCACGCAACTGGCGAGGTGCTGGCGAAGGTCCGCCCTCGACCAAAGAAGAAGGCGCCCCTTGCAGGACGCCTTCTTCCCATCGCCGTGCAGCGGGGATCAGTCGACGCTGATCCCGGCCAGCTTCTGCAGCGCCTCTGCGTACTTGGCGCGGGTGCGCTCGATCACCTCGGCCGGCAGCGTCGGGCCGGGCGGCGTCTTGTCCCAGTCCAGCGTCTCCAGGTAATCGCGCACGAACTGCTTGTCGTAGCTCGGCGGGCTGGTGCCGACCACGTACTCGTCGGCCGGCCAGTAGCGCGAGGAGTCGGGCGTCAGCACCTCGTCCATCACATACAGCCGGCCATCGGCGTCGGTGCCGAACTCGAACTTGGTGTCGGCCAGCAGGATGCCGCGCTCCGCCGCGTAGTCGCGCGCGAACGAATACAGCCGCAGCGTCGCGTCGCGTACCTGTTCGGCGAGATCGGCACCGACCAGTCGCACCGCCGTATCGAAGTCGATGTTCTCGTCGTGGTCGCCCACGGCGGCCTTGGTCGACGGGGTGAAGATCGGCTCGGCCAGCTTCTCGGCCTGGCGCAGGCCATCGGGCAAGGTTATGCCGCTGATGCGGCCCGTGCGCTGGTAGTCCTTCCAGCCGCTGCCGATGATGTAGCCGCGGGCGATGCATTCCACCGGTACCGGCTTCAGCCGCTTGGTCACGACCGCGCGCTTGGCGTACAGCGCCGGGTCCACGCCGACGGGCAGCACGGAGGCCACGTCGATCCCGGTCAGGTGGTTGGGGATGATGTGCGCAGTCTTGCCGAACCAGAAGTTGCTGATCTGGCACAGCATCTCGCCCTTGCCCGGGATCGGGTCGGGCAACACCACGTCGAACGCGCTGAGGCGGTCGGTGGCCACCATCAGCAGGTAGTCACCCGCGGGCGTGCCGGGTGGCAGGCGATCGGCGGGAATGTCATAGACGTCCCGGACCTTGCCGCGGTGACGCAAGGGCAGGCCAGGCAGGTCGGATTGAAGCAGAGTCGTGGACAACGTGAAGCCCCCAACAAGGTGTGCACGGACCCCCGCCGCAGCACGCCTGGCATCGCCGCCGATCACCGCGGACAGATCCGCCGGGAAGGGCCTCGACCCGCGCGCGGGCGCGACCGGGCCGGGCAGTGTACGACGGTCCGGGCCGCCATTGCAGGTAAAATGCGTGACGGCCCGCACCGGTGCCGCCCGAGGCCACCCGCATGACCGCAAGGATCCCCGCATGAAGCGCTGGTACGGCAAGTTGCTCGGCTTCTTCGCCGGCGCCGCCCTGATGCGCGGCAACCCGCCGCTGGGCGCGCTGATCGGCCTGCTGATCGGCCACGCCTTCGACAGCGACTGGTTCAAGCTGCGCCGCGACAACCCGTACGCCGCCCTCGGCCTCACCTCCGACGCCAGCGACGCCGAGGTCGACCAGGCCTACCGCCGGCTGATCTCGCAGTACCACCCCGACCGCATGGCCGGCGCCGCCCCGGAATTGCGCGAACAAGCCGAAGCCAAGGCGCGCGAGATCAACGCCGCCTACGACCGCATCAAGACCCTGCGCAAGCGCTAGCCACCCCGCCGCGCGCGCAGCGCTGACCACCGACCCGACTTCCCGCCAGCGAGCCCGCCATGCAGCCCACCGTCATCGCCCCGTCCATTCTCTCGGCCAACTTCGCCAAACTGGGCGAGGAGGTCGACAACGTGCTCAAGGCCGGTGCCGACTGGGTGCACTTCGACGTGATGGACAACCACTACGTGCCCAACCTGACCATCGGCCCGATGGTGTGCGAGGCGCTGCGCAAGCACGGCATCACCGCGCCGATCGACGTGCACCTGATGGTGGAACCGGTCGACACCCTGGTTCCGGAGTTCGCCAAGGCCGGCGCCACGATGATCACCTTCCACCCGGAAGCCAGCCGCCACGCCCACCGCACCATCCAGCTGATCAAGTCGCATGGCTGCCAGGCCGGCTTGGTCCTCAACCCGGCCACGCCGCTGGAAGTGCTGGACTGGGCGCTGGGCGAACTGGACATGGTGCTGCTGATGTCGGTCAACCCCGGCTTTGGCGGGCAGTCCTTCATCCCCACCACGCTGGACAAGCTGCGCCGCGTGCGCGAGATGATCGATCACGTCGGCCGCCCGATCCGCCTGGAGATCGACGGCGGGGTTAAGGCGGACAACATCGCCGAGATCGCCGAGGCCGGTGCGGACACCTTCGTCGCCGGTTCCGCCATCTTCAACGCGCCGGGTGCTGACGTGCACGGTTATGCCGACGTCATTGGCCGGATGAAGGCCGCGGTGGCCAGCGTGCGCGGCTGACTGGCAGGGCGGGGCGCATCCACCGGTTCCGCGCCCTGCCAAGCGGGGGCGCAGCCGATGAAACCCGCTCCGCCCAAAGATCAAGGCCGATGCCCTTCGCGGGCACCGGCCTTGGTTGTCTTGGAGGCAATCCCGCCCCCGCCCGTCGTCCCTGCTATGGCTTTCCATGCTCCGCTCGGACGGTGACAGGGTGATGACAGGACCGGACGTTCACGGCGATTTTCCGGCGTCCGGCTAGCCTGCGCGGATGCCATCACCATCCCCGACCTCCGCACCCCATTGGCTGCTGGTAATCAACGGCAAGTCCGCCGGCGACGAGCCGCTGCGCGCGGCCGTGTCGCGGCTTCGCGCCGATGGCGTGCGGGCCGACGTGCGGGTGACGTGGGAGGCCGGCGATGCCCAGCGCTACGTGGACGAGGCCCTCGCAGCCGGCGTCACCACGGTCGTGGCCTGCGGAGGCGACGGCACCTTGAGTGAAGTCGCCGCGGCGCTCGCCCACCACGAGGCCGATGCGTCCGCCCTGCCCAGCGTGGGCCTGGTGCCGATGGGCACCGCCAACGACTTCGCCACCGCCGCGGCGCTGCCGCTGGAACCCGAGGCCGCCCTGGCGCTGGTGCGCGAATCGGCGCCGGTGGACGTGGACCTGCTGCGCATCGAAGCGGCCGCGGGCGATGCCCACTGGTGCGCCAACCTTGCCAGCGGCGGCTTCGGCACCGAAGTCACCGTCGAGACCGACGAGGGCCTGAAGAAGATGCTGGGTGGCCTGGCCTACCTGGTCACCGGCATCGCCCGGCTTGGCCGGATCGAGCCGGTCCAGGCCCGCATCGAAGCCGACGACTTCACTTGGGAAGGCGGCTTCATCGCACTGGGCGTGGGCAACGGGCGCCAGGCCGGCGGTGGCCAGCAGCTGTGCCCGGACGCCTATATCGACGACGGCCTGCTCGACCTCACCGTGGTGCCGGAACTTTCCGGCGAAGTCGGCGCGACCGTGGGCACGCTGGTCGCGGAAGGGCGCCAGGCCGCCCTGGAGCGGGTCGCGGTGCGCCACCGCTGTCGCCAGTTGCGGCTGACCGCGCCCGCGCCGCTGATGCTCAACCTCGACGGCGAACCCTGCGAAGCCGACCGCTTTGACATCACCTGCGTGCCCGCCCGGTTGCGCATGCACCTGCCCGCGGGCTGCCCACTGCTGCGCGTGCCCGGCAACCCGGAGCCGCTGGTTGACGCACCCGCGCCCGAACCGGGCCTGGATGGCGCCGTGCTCGCCTGAGCCCGCCGTTTGCCCCCGCAACCCTCGCGCGCTTGGGCCTGAGCCGCTAGAGTGAATGCATGACATTCCGGGCGGACCCGCATTCCCTTCTGGCCAACGTGGGTTGGCGATGGTGGCCCTGCGCCGCCGTCGCCACCGCCCCGTCGCCCCATGAGGAATTTCCGCGTGATGTCCCCCGCTTCGCTGCAGCCACAGGCCACTGACACCCACACCCATGTCCCCGTCGTGCGCGAGGTGCTGTCCGACCTCGACACGCCGTTGTCGGTGTACCTGAAGCTCGCCGACGGCCCGCACACCTACCTGTTCGAATCGGTCGAAGGCGGCGAACGCTTTGGCCGCTATTCGATCATCGGCCTGCCGGCCAGGCGCGTGTACGCCTTCGCTGGCCATACCCTGTTCGTGTCCGAGGACGGCGAGCTGGTCGAAAGCCGCACGGTCGAGGACCCGCTGGCCGAGGTCGAGCGCCTGCGCGCCGCGTATTCGGTGCCGAAGGTGCCCGGCCTGCCCGGTTTCACCGGCGGCCTGGTCGGCTGGTTCGGCTTCGAATGCATCCACTACCTGGAGCCGCGCCTGGCCGCCGCCAGCGAGCGTGATCCATTGCCCGACGAACTGGGTACGCCTGACATCCTGCTGATGCAGAGCGAGGAAGTCGCGGTGTTCGACAGTCTCAAGGGCCGCCTGTACCTGATCGTGCACGCCGAGGCCGGCAATCCGCGTGCCATCGCACGCGCCAACCGCCGCCTCGACGAGCTCGTGCACCGGCTGCGCCAAGGCGGCCCGGGCTACCCGCAATCGCTGGAAGGGCAGGCGCTGGACGAGGCGGATTTCGTCAGCGGCTTCACCCGCGAGGGCTTCATCGAGGCCGTGGAAAAATCCAAGGAATACATCCGCGCCGGCGACATCTTCCAGGTGGTGCTGAGCCAACGCCTGAGCGTGCCGTTCACCGCGCGCCCGGTCGACGTGTACCGCGCCCTGCGCGCGCTCAACCCGTCGCCGTACATGTACTTTCTCGACGTCGGCGACATGCAGGTGGTGGGTTCCTCGCCGGAGATCCTGGTGCGCCTGCAGCACGACGCACAGGGCCGCGCCGAGGTGACCGTGCGTCCCATCGCCGGCACGCGCCCGCGCGGGGCCACGCCGGAGGAAGACGACGCGCTGGAGGCGGAACTGCTGGCCGACCCCAAGGAGCGCGCCGAGCACCTGATGCTGATCGACCTCGGCCGCAACGACGTGGGCCGGGTCAGCAAGCCCGGCACCGTGCAGGTAGGCGAGCAGTTCGTGATCGAGCGCTACAGCCACGTCATGCACATCGTCAGCGAAGTCACCGGCGAGTTGCGCGACGGCCTGAGTTACGCCGACGTGCTGCGCGCCACCTTCCCGGCGGGCACGGTCAGCGGTGCGCCCAAGATCCGCGCGCTGGAAGTGATCCGCGAACTGGAACCCACCCGTCGCAACGTCTACGCCGGCAGCATCGGCTACCTCGGCTGGAGCGAGCCGGGGCGCAATGGCGATGCCGACACCGCCATCGCCATCCGCACCGCGGTGATCCAGGACGGCCGCCTCTACGTGCAGGCTGGCGCGGGCATCGTCTACGACTCCGACCCGCAGAAGGAGTGGGAGGAGACGATGAACAAGGGGCGGGCCCTGTTCCACGCGGTGGCGGAAGCCGCGCGCGGGCTCTGACCGGCACGCCACGGGCAGAAGGCCATTGGCAGCGGACAGCCGGTGACCTTGCGACGGTCGTCACAACGTTATCTTCACAGGAACGGCCCTCCAATGGGCCGGGGGAATCCGTGCGGTATCGCTGACGTGACCCAAAGGGGGGGCTGCCATGCAAGTCGTCCACGAGTCGAAGGTCCTGGCCCGGTTTTCCAACGGCCATCCGCAACAGATCGAACTGGTGTGCCCGCACTGCCTGCGCGAGGCGACCTTCGCTCCCGTGGCCTGGCACCAGCACGCGCGGCTGTTGGCCGTGGCCGAAGCGACGTGTCCGCGCTGCGCCGGTGACGTGATGTTCCTGCTCAAGTTCGACCGCCACGACGAGGCCGCATCCCCCGTCCTGTACATCGACCCGCCCGCGAGTGGCCGCGAACTGGTGGCAGGCGTGGAACACCTGCGCACGCTGTCCGCCCCCCTCGGCCGCAGTTACGAGTCCGCGATCAAGCTGTACAACCACGCGGAGTGGGCAGCGGCGGCCATCACCATGCGCCATTTCCTCGACGGCCTCGGCAAACGCCTGCTGGCCTCCGACAAGCGCGAGATGCCGCTCACCCGCCAGCTGGACGCCTTGGCGAAGGACGTGGACCTGGCCCGTCCGTTGCAGAACGTGGCGCAGTTGCTGGCACCGAATGGCGCCATCGGCCACCGCTTCGAGGATGAGGCCACCATCGACCAGGAGGTCGCCGCGCAGCTGATCGAACTGACCGAGGGTCTGGTCAGCTACCTGGTGGTGCTGCCGGCCATGCTGGCCGACATCAAGGCACGGATTGGCAGTGCCCCGGTGCCCATGCGCCGCGACGACGTGGTGGAAATGCGGCCGCGCGGCTAGCGCCAATCGGGCCGCGGTGGGATTCGGGCGCCTGCCGTCTCAAGGGCACAACGGCGGAGGGGGCGTCGCAAGACCGTCTGGTTGCAGATGGAACCGAGCGGATGCGGCACAATGGGCGCCTGCCACCGCGGCAGGTGCGCGGTGTCGCGCGCGGGGTACGGAAACAGGTAAGCGCATCGCCTGGGCCGGCCACGAAGTACGCGGGACCCGGGCCAGAGGCGCAGCATGCTGTTGATGATCGACAACTACGATTCGTTCACCTGGAACCTCGTCCAGTACCTGCAGTCGCTGGGCGCCGAAGTGAGGGTGGTGCGCAACGACGAGCTCAGCGTGCCGCAGATCCGGGCGTTGGCGCCGGAGCGAATCGTCATCTCACCGGGCCCGTGCACGCCCAACGAAGCCGGCGTGTCGGTGGATGTGATCCGCGAACTGGGGGCGACCACGCCCTTGCTGGGCGTGTGCCTGGGTCACCAGGGGATCGGCCAGGCCTATGGCGGCGACGTGGTGCGCGCGAAGAACATCATGCACGGCAAGACCTCGCGCATCCGCCATGAGGGCCGCGGCGTGTTCGCCGGCCTGCCTGATGCCTATGAAGCCACGCGCTACCACTCGCTGGTCGTGGACCGCGACACGCTGCCCGACAGCCTTGAAGTCACCGCGTGGACCGAGAACCCCGACGGGACCTTCGAGGAAATCATGGGCCTGCGCCACCGCGAGCACCCGGTCGAAGGCGTGCAGTTCCACCCCGAGTCGATCCTCACCGAGCACGGTCACGCGCTGCTGCGCAATTTCCTCGAGTGCCCCTGAGTCCGCGTTACGGAGCCCCCATGCCGATCACCCCGCAGGAAGCCCTGCAGCGCACCATCGAACACCGCGAAATCTTCCACGATGAAATGGTGGACCTGATGCGCATGGTCATGCGCGGCGATGTTTCGCCGGTGATGACCGCGGCGATCTTCACCGGGCTGCGGGTCAAGAAGGAAACCATCGGCGAGATCGCCGGCGCGGCCTCGGTGATGCGCGAGCTGTCGCGCAAGGTGGCGATCGCTGATCGCACCCACCTGGTGGACATCGTTGGCACCGGTGGCGACGGCGGCAATACCTTCAACATCTCCACCGCCAGCACTTTCGTGATCGCCGCGGCCGGCGGCAAGGTGGCCAAGCACGGCGGGCGCAGCGTGTCCTCCAGCTCCGGCAGCGCCGACGCGCTGGAAGCCCTGGGCGCGGCGATCGAGCTTGCGCCCGAGCAGGTCGCGCAGTGCCTGGACACCTGCGGCATCGGCTTCATGTACGCGCCGCTGCACCACCCGGCCATGAAGGTGGTCGCGCCGGTGCGCCGCGAGATGGGCGTGCGCACGCTGTTCAACATCCTCGGTCCGCTGACCAATCCCGCCGACGCGCCCAACATCCTGATGGGCGTGTTCCACCCCGACCTGGTCGGCATCCAGGTGCGCGTGCTGCAGGAGCTGGGCGCGCAGCGCGCACTGGTGGTCTGGGGGCGCGACGGCATGGACGAGATCTCGCTCGGCGCCGCCACGCTGGTGGGTGAATTGCGCGACGGCGTGGTGCGCGAATACGAGATCCACCCCGAGGACTTCGGAATCGCCATGGCCGCCAGCCGCAACCTGCGCGTGGCCAATGCGCAGGAGTCCATTGCGATGGTCCAACAGGCGCTGGACAACGAGCCCGGGCTGCCGCGCGAGATCGTCGCGCTCAACGCCGGCGCCGCGCTGTACGTGGCCGGCGTCGCCGACACCATCGCCGACGGCATTGCCCGCGCGCGCGAGGCGATTGCCTCGGGCGCTGCCCGCGCGCGCCTGGACACGTTCGTGCGCGTGACCCGCGAGCTCGCCGTGGACGCGGGCGTCGAACCCCTTCAACGCGCGTGACCCCGATGGGCCGCGCTGCCGCACCTGGAATCCCTGCATGAGCGACATCCTCAACCGCATCCTCGCCCGCAAGGCCGAGGAGATCGAGCAGCGCAGCCGCGTCCGCCCGTTGGAGGAGCTGCGCGTCCGGGCGAAGCAACAGCCCGCCGCACGCGGCTTCGTGCGCGCCATCCAACGCAAGCTCGACGCCGGCGACGCGGCGGTCATTGCCGAAGTCAAGAAGGCCAGCCCCTCGAAGGGCCTGATCCGCAAGGACTTCGATCCCGCCGCCATCGCCCGCAGCTACGAGGCCGGTGGCGCGGCGTGCCTGTCGGTCCTCACCGACGTGGATTTCTTCCAGGGCAGCAATGCCTACCTGACCGAGGCCCGGGCCGCGTCCGCGCTGCCGGTGATCCGCAAGGATTTCATCATCGACCCGTACCAGGTCCATGAGGCGCGCATGATCGGTGCCGACGCCATCCTGCTGATCGTCGCCGCGCTGGAGGACGGGCCGATGATCGACATGGCCAACCTCGCGCAGGAACTGGGCATGGACGTGCTGGTCGAAGTCCACGACATCGACGAGTTGGAGCGCGCGCTGCAGACCGACTGCCAGCTCATCGGTGTCAACAACCGCAACCTGCGCACCTTCGACGTCTCGCTGGATACCTCGCTGGAACTGAAGGCGGCGATGCCCGCCGACCGCATCATGGTCACCGAGAGCGGCATCTCCACGCGCGAGGACGTCGCGCGCATGCGTGGTGCCGGCATCCATACCTTCCTCGTCGGCGAATCGTTCATGCGTCAGCCCGATCCGGGCGCAGCGCTCAAGACGATGTTCAGCGCATGATCGACCAGGACCCCACGCCCGATCCCGCGGTTCGCGTCGCCTATCCCGGCGTGCGTGCCGACGCGCCGCTGGTGGTGTTCGACTTCGACCACACCCTGTACGACGGCGACTCCGGCACGCACCTGTTCGCCTGGCTGGTGAAGCGGCAGTGGTGGCGCCGCCTGCTGGCGCTGCTGCTGGCGCCGGTGTTCGCGCCGCTGATCGCGTTCCTGCCCACGCGTCGCCACGGCATCTCGGCGTTCGTCTGGGCCGGCTCGTTGGGCATGCGGGGCGTCGCGGATTTCAACGCGGCCATCGACCGCTACGTCGCCCTCCACACCGACGAAATCCGTGGCCGCCTGCTGCCCATCGCCCTCGACGTGCTGCACCGCCACCGCGAAGCCGGGGACCAGGTCGTGGTCGCCACCGGCGCACCGCCCGAGCTGGCCCGCGCCATCCTGGCCTTCGTCGCGCACGAGGACGTGCCGGTGGTCGGCACCGACGTCGTGCCGCGCCTGGGCGGCGTCGGCCCGCGCCGCCACTGCCACCACGCCATGAAGATGGTGATGCTGCGCGAGGCCGGTTTCACCGCGCCCGTGGCGGTCGCCTACACCGACAGCAGTGCCGACTTGCCGCTGCTGCAGGCGGCAGCCCAACCAGTGGTGGTCAATCCCAAGCCTTCGCGGGTGGCGATGTTCCGACGCGTGCTTCCGGCCGGCACGCCGATCCTCAACTGGGGATGCCCGGGTCGCGGTGGCGACCCCGTGGCCTGAGTCAATCGCGCTGGGGCGCGTCGAGGTCGCGGAAGAACTCGGCGAAGGTGTGCTCGGCGAAGTCGCGGTACTCGCCCGCATCGTAGAAGCGCCCATAGCAGCGCTTGCAGCTTTCGAACCAGATGTGCGGCTGCTGCGGGTCCACCATGCGGATCAGCGGGCTCTGCGGACAACTGGGGCACTTGATCCGGTCGACGTGGTTGTACTCGGCGCCCACCTGGGCGTCGCCGGTGTCGATGGCCTCCGCGGCGTCCTTCAGCCGCTCATGCTCCAGCATCTCGAACCACAGGCCGCGGCAGCGCGTGCAGCGGTCGGCATGACCGCTCAAATGGGCGACGCGCTCCATCGGCGCGCCGCACTTGGGGCACAGCAGGGCTTCGCTCATGACGCCTCAGCGAGTGCCGTACAGGACCACGGTCTTGCCGCGGGCATGCAGCTTGCCGTCGGCCTGCAATTTCTTGAGGACGCGGCCGGCCATTTCGCGCGAGCAGCCCACCAGGCGCGACAGCTCCTGGCGCGAGACGCGGATCTGGGTGCCGTCCGGGTGGCTCATCGCCTCCGGTTCCTTGGCCAGGTCGTGCAGGGCGCGGACGATGCGGTCGGTCACGTCCAGGAAGGCCAGGCGGCCCGCCTTGCGGCTCGTGTCCAGCAACCGGCGCGAGATCTGCGCACCGATCGCGTACAGCAGCTTCGGCGCGTCCGCGGCCATGCGCGTCAGCAGCAGGTCGTAGAAGCGCTCATGGCCGATCTCGGCCAGCTCGCAGACGCTGCGGGTGCGCAGGATGACTTCGCGCTGGGTGCTCTCGATGAACAGTCCCAGCTCGCCGACGAACTCGCCGGCGCCGAAGTAGCCCAGCACCAGTTCGCGGCCATCTTCCTCCTCGGCAATGATGCTGACCGAGCCGGAGACCACGTAATACAGCGTGCTCGCCGGATCGCCCGGGCGGAACACGTCCGTGCGCGACGGGTAGCGTCGGCGGTGGCAGTGGGCGAGGAAGCGTTCAATGGTGGCCCCGTCAGGCATGAGGGGGCTGGTTCGGCGCAGGACTGTCACGGATTCGTCGACCGGTCTGTTGGGCATTGAGTCAGGATTCAGCTATATGACGGAGCTTAGGGCCTACCGGGCAATGTCGCAAATGGTCAGAACCTGTCCCGCTGCGGCAAGCGCACCGGAATCGCGTGAAGGCCGGCGCGTTTCCCCCCCCGGGGGACAAATTGCCCCATAATTGCCCCCCTTCCTCGCCTCACCGGGACAAAGACCGTGGTCAAGCCGTTGCCGCGCTTGCGGCTGCAGGGTTTCAACAACCTCACCAAGGCCCTGTCGTTCAATATCTATGACGTGTGCTACGCCGCCTCCGAAGACGAGCGTCGCCGCTACATCGAGTACATCGACGAGGCTTACAACGCCGACCGCCTGACCCAGATCCTGACGGATGTGGCCGAGATCATCGGTGCCAACATCCTCAATATCGCGCGCCAGGACTACGACCCGCAGGGTGCCTCGGTCACCATCCTCATCTCCGAGGAGCCGGTGATCGACAAGAAGGCCGCGGGCAAGGACGTGATTTCCGACGCCGTGGTCGCGCACATGGACAAGTCGCACATCACCGTGCACACCTATCCGGAGACCCATCCGGACAGCGGCATCGCGACCTTCCGCGCCGACATCGACGTGGCCACCTGCGGCGTCATCTCGCCGCTGAAGGCGTTGAACTACCTGATCGAGAGCCTCGAGTCCGACATCGTGATCATGGACTACCGCGTCCGTGGCTTCACCCGCGACATCAAGGGCCGCAAGCACTACATCGACCACAAGATCAACTCGATCCAGGATTACCTGGCCAAGAACGTGCGCGCGCGCTACGAGATGCTCGACGTCAACGTCTACCAGGAAAACATCTTCCACACGAAGATGCACCTGAAGGAGTTCGACCTCGACAACTACCTGTTCGAGGAAAAGGCCAAGAACCTGTCGTTCAAGGAGCGAATGAAGATCGAAGCGCGCCTCAAGCGCGAGATCGAGGAGCTGTACCACGGCCGCAACCTGGTCGACTGACCAGGCCGCTCTCCGCGATCGCAGCCCCACCAGAAGCGCCGGCCATGCCGGCGCTTCTGCGTTTGAAGTCAGACCCGATAGGCAATCGCCTTCATCAACTTCGAAGCCGCCGCCATCAGGCTGGGCACCGGCATCGGCAACACCCGCGCCCCCGCCGCCTCCGCCTCGTCGGCGTGGCGCGCCTCGTCTGCCTTCATCACCTCGAGGATCGCCCGACTCCGGCCGTCGCTGGCGGGCAGTGAGGCCAGGTGCTCGTCGATGTGCGCTTCCACCTGGCGCTCGGTTTCGACCACGAAGCCCAGGTTCCAGCCGTCGCCGCGCAGCCCCGCCAGCGCGCCAATGGCAAAGCTGCCGGCATACCACAGCGGATTGAGCAGGCTGGGGCGGCTGTCCAGTTCGCGCAGGCGGTCGGCGCACCACGCCAGGTGGTCGGTTTCCTCCTGCGCGGCCTCCAGCAGGTGCGCGCGGGTGGCGTCATCCCGCGCGACCGCCGCCTGGCCGCAGTAGAGGGCCTGGGCACAGACCTCGCCCACGTGGTTGATGCGCATCAGCCCCGCGGCGTGGCGGCGCTCATGCTCATCCAGGATGACATCCGCTTCGGTGGCCGCCGGGTTGGCGCGTAGCGCCGGTGGGCTGCCCAGTACGGTTTCCATGGCGCGCTGGGCTTCAACGGCCACGCGGTCGAAAGGGGTGAGGGCGCGGTTCTGCATGACGGCAGTTTACGGCGGGCTGGGTAACGGGTTCTTGATCCTTGCCAAACGCAGCAGGAATTCCAGCGGGTGTTCGACCGGGATGGCGGTGCCGCCCGCCAGATGCAGGCGGCAGCCGAGATTGGCGCTGAGCACGCGGGTAGCGCCGGAACTGGCCAGCTGGTCGAGCAGTGGCTGCCGGTAACCCGCGGCCCGCGCCGGATCTTCCAGCATTGCCGTCCCCGCAGCGCCACAGCAGCCCGAGCCGGCGGTCAGCTCCGCCGCCTGCAGCCCGGGCACCGCCTCCAGCAAGCGGCGCAAGGCCGGGGTCGATCGGACTACGTTGCGCTGGGTGCAGGGCAGGTGCACGGCCACACGGTCGGGGCAGGGTGTCCACTCCAGTCGGTCCAGGTGGCGGACAATGAAAGTCAGGGCGTCCTCGGTGCGTCCGCCCGCATCGACGCAGGCGGCCACTGCCTCATGGCAACCCGAGGCCAGGGTCAGCACGTGGTCAACGTCGGACAACGCGCGGCTGTTGTCAGCCGCCAGGCGCCTCGCCGTGTCGCCATCGCCCGCGTGGTGGTGCAGCGTCCCGCAACAGGTCTGGCCCGAGGCGTCCACGACGCGGTAGCCCAGCGCAGCACATAGCCGGGCGAGCCGGGCTCGCAGCGGGCCCTCGAAACCGCGCCCCACGCAGCCTGCGAACAGTGCCACGGTCGGGGCGTCGGCCAATGGTGCGGCAAGGGAAGTTGGGGTGCCCCGCACGGGTCCTGCGTCTTGACTCGAGGTGGCCTGCGCTTCTTCTCTCGGCGATGGGGCGGGACGGCCGCTGCGCGGAGTGGCAGGCGGTCTCGGCAGCCGGCGCAACGAGGCCGGCAGCAGGGGGAATACCCATCGGTATGCGCGAAGCAGGGTGGCCAGCACTCCCGGCCGTGCCGCCAGTGCCCCGGCCAACCACTGCAGGCGGCTGGGGCCGCGTCGCACCCGTTGTCGAGCGCGTTGCAAGCCGAGCAGGGCGCCGTACTCCACTCCCGCCGGGCAGACTGCCTCGCAACTCCGGCAGGCCAGGCAATGGTCCAGGTGGGCGTCAGCGGCTGCAGTGGGAGCAATCGTCCCGAGCGCCAGCCCACGCGCGATGGCGATCCGCCCGCGCGGGGATTCGGCTTCCAGGCGGTCGCGCGCATAGGTGGGGCACGTCGGAAGGCACAATCCGCACTGCACGCAACGGTCGGCCAGGGCCACCAGCGGGTCGGTGGAGGGCGGGGGGGCGGCGGACATCGCATGATGCTATCATTGCCGGCTGCGGACTTGCGGCGGCGCCGAGGGCCCGCTACAATCCCGCTTCTTTCGTTCCGCCCCTACATCGCGCGGTGACGTTCCGGTGGCCCCTCCGGCCCGCGGAACCAGCCCGACCATGTACCCATAGTAGAGCAGTCATGAAGACTTTCAGTGCCAAGAATGAGACCGTCCAGCGTGACTGGTACCTGGTCGATGCCTCCGGCAAGACCCTCGGTCGCCTTGCTTCCGAGCTGGCCCGCCGCCTGCGTGGCAAGCACAAGCCGGTTTACACCCCGCACGTTGATACCGGTGACTACCTCGTCGTGATCAACGCCGAGAAGATCGCGGTTACCGGCAACAAGCTGCTCGACAAGAAGTACCACCGCTTCACCGGGTACGTCGGCAACCTGAAGACCGAGAACCTGGCCCAGGCGCTTGAGCGCCACCCGGAGCGCGTGATCGAGATCGCCGTGAAGGGCATGCTGCCGAAGAACACGCTCGGTCGCGCCATGTATCGCAAGCTCAAGGTCTACAAGGGCGCTGAGCACCCGCACGCCGCCCAGCAGCCGCAGCCGCTCGATATCTAAGGTACTGACACATGGCACTCCAGCAGAATTACGGCACCGGCCGCCGCAAGTCGTCCACCGCCCGCGTCTTCCTGCGCAAGGGCGACGGCAAGATCACCATCAACCAGCGTTCGATCGAGGAGTTCTTCGGTCGTGAGACGGCTCGCATGATCGTGCGCCAGCCGCTCGAGCTGACCAAGCACACCGACACGTTCGACCTGACCGTGACCGTCGCCGGCGGCGGCATCACCGGCCAGGCCGGTGCCATCCGCCTGGGCATCGCCCGTGCGCTGGTCGAGTACGACGAGTCGCTGAAGTCCGAGCTGCGCAAGGCTGGCTTCATGACCCGCGACGCTCGTGAAGTCGAGCGTAAGAAGGTCGGTCTGCACAAGGCACGTCGCGCTACGCAGTTCTCCAAGCGCTAATCCTTGGGTTACAATTTGCTCCATAGCCCCGTCGCCAAGCGGTAAGGCATCTGACTCTGACTCAGACATTCGGAGGTTCGAATCCTTCCGGGGCTGCCAGTACAAAACGAGAAACCCGCCGCAAGGCGGGTTTTTTGTTGCGTGCGTTTCGGCGCTTGGGTCCTTCGCATGACCTGCCGGATCTTGCAGGTGCCCAGGATGGCGGCGTACCGCTACCTTGGCTCCATGCTCCAGCCGGGACTGGTTGGAAGAGGAATTCGGGGGCTTTGTGTTCGGTCTGATCAAGAAAGTGCTGGGCTCGGAATCCGAGCAATCCCAGCGGACATTGGTGCATGAAACGGGTGTCGGGGTACGCAGCCCTCGGGCCATCTCCTACGATGCCGCGCTGGTGCCGTCACTCAAGCGCGACCACGGAGACCTGGTGCGCCTGTTCACCGAGATCGGCAACCAGGCGGCGGACCGCCGGTATGGCAGCGTGCCGGCCATGCTCACCACGTTCAAGACGCACTTCGAAGGTCACCTCATCGCCGAGAACGTGCGCTTCTACAACTATGTGGAAAACGCGATGCAGGACGATCCGGAGAACCTGATGCTGATCCGCAGCTTCCGGCGGGAAATGAACACCATCGCGCGCGGCGTGGTCGACTTCGTCAAGAAGTACCAGATCAACCATTTCGACCAGCGCACGCACGAGGCCTTTCTCGAGGACTACCGCGCCGTGGGCGCCCTCCTGGCGCAACGGATCGAACGCGAAGAAGCCAGTCTTTACCCGCTGTACCAGTCGGCCTGAGCCGGCCTCCCTCCCACGCACGCAACAGGAGCTTCACTGACATGGACGTCGATATTGTGCTCACCCCCCAGATGCAGGACCTGCGCTCCCGGCTGGAGCGTCACCGGGTCTTCGATGGCATCACCGACATGGAGTCGCTGCGCGCCTTCATGCAGGTGCATGTCTTTGCCGTCTGGGATTTCATGTCGCTGGCCAAGCGCCTGCAACGTGACCTGACCTGCGTGACCCTGCCGTGGATGCCGCCCGCGGATCCCGCGGCTGCGCGCCTGATCAACGACATCGTGCTGGCCGAGGAAAGCGACATCGACGCCAAGGGCCAGCCCGCGAGCCACATGGACCTGTACCTGGTCGCCATGCACGACGTCGGCGCGTCGACTGCGCAGTTCGAAGTGTTCCTGGCCAGCCTGCGCGCGGGCATGGCGCTGGCGGACGCGTTCGAAGCCGCGGGCGTGCCCAGGTTCGTGCGCCGCTTCGTGTCACATACCCTGGATACCTGTCAGCACGGCACCACCGTGCAGGCCATGGCGAGCTTCTTCTATGGCCGCGAGAACGTGATTCCGGGCATGTTCCAAGGGCTGCTGGACCGTTGGGGTCTCTCCACCGCCGAGGCTCCGGGATTTGTCTATTACCTGCAGCGCCACATCGAGCTTGATGGCGACAGCCATGGCCCCGCCGCCAGCCGCATGATCAGCGCCGCCCTCGGGCGATCCCCCGACGCCCTCGAGGAGGCGCGTCATGCGGCGCGCGACGCCCTGGTCGCCCGCCACGACCTGTGGGATGGCACGGCCGAACTGCTTCGTGCCCACCACAGCACCCCTTTCATGGAAGAGAACGCAACGGCCTTGGCCTGATTGCGCGGCGGTGGCAGCCCCCCTGGCTGCCACCGCCCCATGGATTGGGGTCACGCGGCGTGAGCGTGGCGGGGGGCCGGATTTCCCCCCACTGCGTCAAGGTTGTGCGCGTGCAGCGGCAGGCGGAAGGCCAAGCTCAGGACCCGGCCGATGCGTCGTGGCCGGCCCAGAACGTCGACCTGCAAGCCCAGCTGCATCAGCATTCGCGCGAAGGCAGCGCTGGTAACGCCCACCAGCGCACTCAGGTCGCGCTCGGCGCCAAACCGTAGGGCCTGCGCCACCATGGCCGCGGGCAACGCACTGAAACTCGCGCCTCCCTGCGTGTGGGCTTCGGCCACCGCGAAGCGGCTGACCTCCCACTCGTGTGGGCTTGCGGGGACGGGCGTTCCGTCCAGCAGCTCCGGGAACACATCGCGCAGCATGTTGGGGCCGAGGGTTGGCAGCAGCCGGCAGCAACCGAGCGCGGTAGTGGTGTCGCCGGCGGCGCGCGCGACCAGGTAGTGCGGGCCGATGAGGTCGAACCAGTCGTGCTCACGGCCGCCCTCCACGCGCACATCCCAGCCAAGGCGGCCATGGAAGACGTCGGCGCGCAGCCGGAACATGCTGTCCAGCAACGGGGCGTGGAGGCCGGCTTCGCCGGCGCGGGCTACGGTGATGCGGGTCATGCGTCTCTCCTTGATGCGATGAAGGAGAGACAAGTGAGCGCGTGACCTGTCGCTTACGGCAGCTGCCGGAACTGACAGGTTCGTCGCCGTCACGGTTTTGACGTTGCGGCCCGCTCCTGGGGTGGGGTAGCCGAGATCATTCCCAGTGAAATGGCCCGCGCCACTGCCGCTTGGCGGCCGCACACCCCGAGCTTCTGCGCGGCGTTCTGCAGGTGGAAGATCACGGTGCGCTCGGCGATCAGCAGCAACTGCCCGATTTCCCAGCTGGTCTTGCCCTGGCTGGCCCAGAACAGGCATTCGCGCTCGCGCCGGGTCAGGGGCGGTAGCCGCAGCGGCAGGCTTGGCCGGGCGAATCGCCGGGCAGCTTCATGGGTGAAGTGGGCGACGAGGTGCAATTGCGGCAGCCGGTCGGCGAGGAGCGCCCCGTCCTGGGTTTCGGTCGCGAACGACATCAGCCCCCACGCGAGCCCCGGTCCGTGCAGCGGCACACTGATTCCCGCGCCCAGGCCAAATTCGTTTGCCTCGCCAAACATCACGCGGATCTTGCGCTGGTGGGGGTTTCCGGCAAGCCGGCCGACCGGTTGCACGTCCTGCCAGAGCAGGGGAGTGGCGCGGTCGTGGCAGTGGGCCACGATGGGGTCCAGCTGCAGATAGTCGCGCTCCAGGTAGCGCGCCACCCACGCCTGCGGGTATCCGCCCAGGGTGAACTGGCCGCGGGCGGCGTTGGCCAGGGGCAGGTCGGTGGCGTACAGCCAGTGGCCCACTCCCAAAGGGCGGACCACGGCGTCCACGGCGGTGGTCAGCGCGTCCGGGCTATCGCATTCGGCCAGGCACTGCAGCGCACGCAATTCGGTCAGCATCCTGCTTTCCGCTGAAACTGGCCGCTAACATTAACAGGGCAGGGGCCTGTAAGGTCGTGACCCACTGCCGCGTCGGCATCGTCAAAGTTACAATTGAAACGATCGCGCACAGGCGCGCACAACCGGATTACGCAATGAAACTTGGATCGCTGAAGGAAGGCGGCCGTGATGGCACGCTCATCGTGGTGTCCCGCGACCTGACCCGCGCCGTTCGCGCCACCGGCATCGCCGACACGCTGCAGCGCGCGCTGGAAGACTGGTCGAACACCGCCCCGCGGCTCAATGCGCTGTACGACGCGCTCAACGCCGGCAACGCGCATGACGCCTTCGACGTGGACATGGCCGCACTGGCCTCGCCGCTTCCGCGTGCCTACGAGTTCGTTGATGGCAGCGCGTATCTGCCGCACGTCGAGCGCGTGCGCCGGGCGCGGGGCGCCGAGGTGCCGGAAAGCTTCTACGTCGATCCGCTGATGTACCAAGCGGTGAGCGCCGGCTTTTATGGCCCGCGCGATCCGGTCAAGGTGGTAAGCGAGGACTACGGCATCGACCTGGAGGCCGAGGTGGTGATCGTCACCGACGACGTGCCGATGGCGGTCACGCCGGAGCAGGCCGCGGGCCACATCCAGCTCGTGGGCCTGGTCAACGACGTCAGCCTGCGCAACCTGATCCCGGCGGAACTGGGCAAGGGCTTCGGTTTCCTGCAGTCCAAGCCGCGATCGGCCCTGAGCCCGGTGTTCGTCACGCCGGACGAGTTGGGTGACGCCTGGCGGGACAGCAAGGTGCACCTGCCGTTGCTGACCCACATCAACGGCGAGTGGTTCGGCGCACCGGAAGCCGGGGTGGACATGCAGTTCAACTTCGCCCAGCTCATTGCCCACGCAGCCAAGACCCGTCCGCTGTCCGCGGGCACCATCGTCGGCTCAGGTACGGTGGCCAACGAGGACACGTCGCTGGGTGCCTCGTGCTTCGCCGAACGACGCACGGTGGAGACCTTGGAGCTGGGGAAGCCGGTGACACCGTTCATGAAGTTCGGCGACCGCGTGCGCATCGAGATGCTGGATGGCGAGGGCCGCAGCGTGTTTGGCGCGATCGAACAGCGCATCGAAGGCCCCTCCGCCTGACCAGTGGCCCCGGGGGCCGACCGAAGGTCGGTCGGTCCCTCTCTGCGAGCGTAACGTTCGCGGAACTTGGTAACGGGGCACCAGGAATTCCAGCGTGACCGACACTCTCAAGCTCTTCAGCTACTGGCGCTCCAGCGCCGCCTACCGCGTGCGGATCGGCCTCAACCTCAAGGGGTTGGCGTACGAGACCGAACCCGTGCACCTGCTGCGCGATGGCGGGGAACAGCATGGTGCCGCCTTTCGCGAAGCCAATCCCCAAGGGCTGGTGCCGGTGCTGCAACACGGGCAGCGCATGCTGCGCCAGTCGGTGGCGATCCTGGAGTACCTCGACGAGACCTGGCCGGATCACCCGCTGCTGCCGGCCGTTGCGCGCGACCGCCAGCGCGTGCGCGCCATCGCCCAGGTCGTGGCGTGCGACATCCACCCCCTGAACAACCTGCGGGTACTGCAGTACTTCGACCGCGAGTGGCATGTCCCCCAGCCCGAGCGGGACGAATGGGTGCGGCACTGGATCGTCGAGGGCTTCCTCGCGGTGGAGGCGATGCTCACCGACCACCCTGCGACCGGCCGTTTCTGCGAAGGCGACCGACCCACGTTGGCCGACTGCTGCCTGGTGCCGCAGGTCTACAACGCGCGCCGCTTCGGAGTGGATCTCAACCCGTTTCCGACCATCGCGCGGATCGAGGAGGCGTGCCTCAAGCTGCCGGCGTTCGACGCGGCCCGCCCGGAACGCCAGCCGGATTGCCCGCCCAGCTGATCCTCAGTGCGAGGATGCGGCGTCGAACACGTCCGCGTACGGGTCGTGCTCGCCCGAGCCGCCTTCGGACAGGCGGAACTTCAGCGCGAGGCCGTCGCGAGAGTCGGCCGCGCGCAGCGCCTCTTCCATCTCGATCTTGCCTTCCTTGTGCAGGCGGAACAGGCACTGGTCGAAGGTCTCCATGCCGTCCTCCAGCGACTCCTCCATCGCCTGTTTGATCTCGTGCACCTGGCCTCGGCGCATCAGGTCGCGCACATGCGGGGTGTTGATCAGCACCTCCGCCGCCGGCAGGCGACGGCCGTCGGTGCCCACCACCAGGCGCTGCGAGATCACCGCCTTCAGATTCAGGGCGAGGTTCATCAGCACGTTCTTGTGCGCCGACTCGTGGAAGAAGTTGAGGATGCGTTCCAGCGTCTGGTCCGCGTTATTGGAGTGCAGCGTCGCCAGGCACAGATGGCCGGTTTCGGCGAAGGCAATCGCCGCCTCCATCGTGGTGGCGTCAAGGATTTCGCCGATCAGGATGACGTCCGGCGCCTCGCGCATCGCGTTCTTCAGCGCGTTGTGGAAGGCGTGGGTGTCGAGGCCGACCTCGCGCTGGTTGACGATCGACTTCTTGTGCCGGTGCAGGTATTCGATCGGATCCTCGATGGTGAGGATGTGGCCGCTGGTGTTGCTGTTGCGGTGGTCGATCATCGATGCCAGCGTGGTCGACTTGCCCGAACCGGTGGAGCCGACGATCAGCACCAGGCCGCGCGGTTCCATGATGATGTTCTTCAGCACCTGCGGCAGCTGCAGCTCCTCAATCGAGGGGATGGTGCTGCGGATGGCGCGGATCACCATGCCCACTTCGCCGCGCTGCTTGAACACGTTGATGCGGAAACGCCCCGAGTCGGGCAGGGCGTAGGCCATGTTCAGTTCGAGGTCACGCTCGAACTGCGGGACCTGGCCTTCGCCCATCAACGAGTACGCGATCTTCTTGACCATGCCCGACGGCAGGCCGGTGCTGCCCAGCGGGTGCAGCTTGCCCTCGATCTTGATATACACCGGTGCGCCGGTGGTCAGGAACATGTCGGACGCGTTCTTGTCCGTCATCAGCTTCAGGAAATAGCCGATGTCCATGTACAACTCCCTCGGTGGCGATGGCGTACCGTTGCAAGGTGGCCACCAGCTTCAGACAATGGCCGCGCGAGCCCACTCAATCACGGCACCCCTTGATGAATCCTAGCTTCGCACACTTTCGATTTCCGCTGCTGGTCGTTTTTCTGATCTGTGCGCTTGGTGCGTGCGCGTCGTTGCCACCGCCAACCCAGGAACTCTCCAGCGCCCAGCAGGCGGTCACCCGGGCCGATGGGGCGGATGCCGCGCAGCACGCACCTGACCAGCTGGCCACGGCCCGCGACGCCCTCAGCCGCGCCCAGGCCGCCCTGGCCGCAGGCAAGGAGGACGACGCCCGGCGCATGGCCCTGGCGGCGGCGGCCGAGGCCGACCTGGCCTACGCCAAGAGCCGCGAAGCGGTGACCCGCGCCGAACTGGCCCAGCGCGAGTCCGAAGTCGCCGAACTGCGCCGCCGCCTGCAACTGGAGGAGGGACCATGACGCCGCGTCCGATCATGCTGGCCGCTGCCCTTGCCACGTTGGTGGCCGCCGGCCCGGTTCTGGCCCAGGACCCTGCCAACGCACTCGCCCGGCTCAATGAACGTCTGGTTGCGGTGGAAGCCAACGCCCAGTACAGCGGCCTGGCCGCCTACGAGCGCCTCCAGGCCCGCCAGGCCCTCGATGCGCTGGCGAGGGCGCCTGGCCGCGAGCGGGAGGCCGCCCGCTATGTGGCCGAACGCCGGGTGGAAGCGGCCGAGATCGTGGCCCGCACCCAGGCCCTGCAGCGAGATGTCGACCGGCTGGACCGCGAGCGCAGCGAGCTGATGCTGGAGGCCTCGCGCCAGGAAGCGGCCCGCGCCCGCGCCGAGGCCGAGCGCCTGCGCATGGAAGCCCAATTGCAGGCGGAGGAGACGGCTCGACTGCGCGCCCAGGCCGAGGCCGACGCCCTGGCCCGGCAGGATGTTGAAACCGCCCTCGAAGGCGTGAGCGGTGCCCAGGAGGCCAAGCTGAACGCGGCGCGTGCCCGGGAACTCCAGCTGGCCCGGCAGGAAGCCGAGCTCATGGCGCGCGGCAAGCTGCCGCCGTCCAAGGTCGATGCCCGGGGAGAGGTGTTCACCCTGGCCGGCGATGCCTTCACCTCCGGGAAGGCCACGCTGACCCCCGCGGCCGCCAATGCGGTCCGGACGTTGTCGGTGTACCTGCAGGCGATCGAAGGCGGCCGGGCACGGGTGGAAGGCCATACCGACAGCCAAGGCAGCGCCAGCGCCAACCGCACGCTGTCCCAGCAACGCGCCAACGCGGTCCGCGATGCCCTGGTGGCGGCTGGACTTCCGGCGGTGCGGGTGCAGGCCCTGGGCCGCGGCGCCGAGCAGCCGGTCGGGGACAACCGCACCGAGGCCGGCCGTGCCGCCAACCGCCGGGTGGAAGTCATCGTCCTGTCAAAATAGCGTTATTCATCAGTCGGTTATGTGCCTGACTGCGGGGCGGGGCCCGCGGGGCGGCGGTTCCGTCCAACCGCCCCCCAGCCATCCGTCGGCATTCGACCATCGCCTATTGCCGGCCCCGGATGGCAGGAGTAGGGTCGATTATCCAAGCGGTCCCGTTTCCGCTTGGCGATGAGCCAGACCCATGCAGCAGGTTTCGATCTCACAGGATCCCGCCGCCGGAAAGCCGGTGCCGGGGCCGTGTGATCCCGGCCCCCGGATGGATCTGGCCACCATGACGACTCCCCGCGACGCCTCGACCGCCCGGTCGGGGCGTTTGCATTTGTGCTGAAGGAGGCACTCATGTTCGAAGGTCAACCGCAGCTGGAAATCGACGCGCTTATCAAGAGCGACCCGGAGTTCAAACAGCTTTATCAGCGCCACCAGCTCCTCGACAAGAAGGTAATGGACGCCGAGCTGGGCGTGCTCCCCATCGATGACAACACCCTCCACCAGATGAAGCGCGAAAAGCTGGCTGCGAAGGACCGCCTCGTCAGGATGTACGACGCCAGGCCCCACTGACACCCGCCGACGGGCGCCGTGGGCCATCCTCGTCGGCCTGCGGCGCCCGCGGCCGGTTACACTTCGCGGGTCAGCCGCACGGTTGCGGCCGCAGGATCCGCATGTCCATCCACGCCTCCGTACTGGAACTCATCGGCCAGACGCCGATCGTCAAGGCGCGCAACCTCGACACCGGGGTATGCGAGCTCTACTTCAAGCTGGAATCGCAGAACCCAGGCGGTTCGATCAAGGACCGCATCGGCCTGAAGATGATCGAGGCGGCGGAGGCGCGCGGCGACATCAAGTCCGGCGACACGCTGGTCGAGGGCACCGCCGGCAACACCGGCATCGGCCTTGCCCTGGTGGCCCAGCAGAAGGGCTACAAGCTGATTCTCGTGGTGCCCGACAAGATGAGCCGGGAGAAGATCTTCAACCTCAAGGCCATGGGCGCGCAGGTAGTGCTCACCCGGTCGGACGTGGCCAAGGGCCACCCGGACTACTACCAGGACATGGCCGAGCGGATCGCCCGCGAGACCCCGGGCGCCTACTTCATCAACCAGTTCGGCAACCCGGACAACCCCGCGGCGCACGAGTTCGGCACCGGGCCGGAGATCCTCGCGCAGATGGCCGAGGTCGGGGGGCTGGACGCCATCGTGTTCGGCTGCGGCAGCTCGGGCACCATGACCGGCCTGTCGCGCTGCTTCGCCACCCAGTCGCCGCAGACCGAACTGATCCTGGCCGACCCGGTGGGTTCGATCCTGGAGGAGTACATCAACCGCGGCACCCTGAGCGACAAGTCCGCCAGCTGGATGGTGGAGGGCATCGGCGAGGACTTCCTGCCGCCGATCTCGGACTTCACCCGGGTCAAGAAGGCCTATGCCATCAGCGACAAGGAAAGCTTCCTGACCGCGCGCATGTTGCTGGAAAGGGAGGGCATCCTGGGTGGTTCGTCCACCGGCACCCTGCTGGCCGCGGCGCTGAAGTACTGCCACGAGCAGACCACGCCGAAGAAGGTGCTGGTGTTCGTCTGCGACACGGGCAACAAGTACCTGTCGAAGATGTACAACGACTACTGGATGCTCGACAACGGCTTCCTGGCCCGCGAGCCGTACAACGACCTGCGCGACCTGATCCTGCGCCCGTTCTCGCAGCGCGACACGGTGGTGGTCGGGCCCAACGACCTGCTGGTCACCGCATACCAGCGGATGAAGCTGTACGACGTGAGCCAGCTTCCCGTGATGGAGGGCGACCGGCTGATCGGCATCGTCGACGAGAGCGACGTGTTGCTGCACGTGTACGGCGATGAGTCGCGGTTCCGCGATCCGGTGTCCACCGCCATGGTCAGCAAGCTGGACAAGGTCGACGTGCGGGCCCCGATCGAGGCGTTGCTGCCGGTGTTCGACCGGGGACACGTGGCCATCGTCACCGAGGGCGAAAAATTCTTGGGGCTGATCACCCGGATCGACCTGCTGAACTATCTGCGGCGCAGGGTGCAATAGCCGTCACGGTTTCGGTGCGCCCTCGGCTGAACAGGGCGCGCAGGGGGCGCCCAAAGACGACGATTTCGCCAAGGTTGACGGGAGGGCCAGCGCACAGCCGATGCTAGAATTGCCGGTCGCCCACCGTGGGCGCAGGGAGCATCGCCATGGCCGAACCGTCGTCGGGAAACACCACCCACAAGCCGGGTCTGGGGACCCTCGCGATCCATGCCGGACAGGCGCCGGATCCGAGCACCGGTGCAGTGATGACCCCGATCTACGCGACGTCCACCTACGTGCAGTCCAGCCCGGGCGTGCACCAGGGCTTCGAATACTCGCGCAGCCACAACCCGACCCGCTTCGCCTATGAGCGCTGCGTGGCGGCGCTGGAAGGCGGCACCCGCGGCTTCGCCTTCGCCTCCGGCCTGGCGGCGACCTCCACCATCCTCGAACTGCTGGATGCCGGCAGCCACGTCATTGCCATGGACGACGTGTATGGCGGCACGTACCGCCTGTTCGAGCGGGTGCGTCGCCGTTCGGCGGGGCTGGATTTCAGCTGGGTCGACCTGAGCGACGTAGCCGCCTTCGAAGCGGCGATCCGCCCCGAGACCAAGCTGGTCTGGATCGAGACGCCCACCAACCCGCTGCTCAAGCTGGTCGACATCGAGCAGATCGCGGCGGTGGCGCGCAGGCGCGGGCTGATCGTCGTGGTGGACAACACCTTCTGCTCGCCGATCATCCAGCGGCCGCTGGAATTGGGCGCCCACATCGTCATGCACTCGGCCACGAAGTACCTCAACGGCCACTCCGACATCGTCGGCGGCATGGCCGTGGTGGGTGACGACGTTGAGCTGGCCGAGAAGATGGCGTTCCTGCAGAACGCGGTCGGCGGCGTGCAGGGGCCGTTTGACAGCTTCCTGGCGCTGCGGGGGTTGAAGACGCTGCATCTGCGGATGAAGGCGCATTGCGAGAATGCGATGGCGTTGGCGGAGTGGCTGGACGGGCATCCGGCCATCGAAAAGGTTCTGTATCCCGGGCTTTCGTCCCATCCGCAGCACGCCTTGGCCAAGCGCCAAATGGCCGGAGCAGGCGGAATGGTATCGATTTATGTGAAGGGTGGCGCCGAGGCTGCCAGACGCTTTTGTGAACGCACGCGACTGTTCGCGCTAGCGGAGTCGTTGGGCGGGGTCGAGAGCCTCGTGAACCTTCCGGCGGTGATGACGCATGCTTCTGTCCCCGAGGCAAGGCGCGCGGAGCTGGGCATCAGCGAGAATCTGGTGCGGCTGAGTGTGGGAGTCGAAGAGGTCGGGGACCTCCAGAATGATTTGACCCACGCCTTGGACTTTTGAGGTGCCCGCCTTGTCGCACGCCTCCGTCCGGGAAGTGATCGCTTCTTGACCATGTTTTCCCGAATTGAGTCCAAATCGGCATTGTCACTGCTCAAGCTGTCGGTTTGGCTGCAGAGGCAAGCGTGGCTGCGCCCCCTATATGGGGTGTTTCCGCGAGGTTGGCGGGCGGGTGTCCATCAGGCATTGCGGTTGCCTGCATCCAGAGCCTCCCAGTTTGCGCGCACGCCGGCGTGGGACGTTCCAGATCTGCCGGCCGAGGCGTTGGCCCAGGGCGGCCAGGATGATCCTCCCGCAATCCGGCACCCCGGGGGGGGCGTGAACATCCACGCTTATTTTCGCGGCCAGTTCGGGTTGGGGGAGGCGGCGAGGCTGTATGCGCAGGCGCTCATTGATCACGGCTACCCCGTCGCACTTTCGGACATGGAACTGGAGTTGCCGCACGGGCTGAATGACCGCAGCCTGGAGCGCCGCTTGGGGAAGGGGATGCCCTACGGGATCCACTTGGTGTGCGTCAATCCCGATTATCTCGACGCCGCGCTGGCCCGTATTCAACAGGGCGATGATCGCAACCCTTACGTCATCGGCTGTTGGTTCTGGGAGCTCGAGACCATTCCTGAGGAATGGCGGGACGCCGTGGACAAGGTCGATGAAATCCTCGTGGCCTCCTCGTTCGTCGAGAAGGCGTTCCGCGCCTTCACCGACAAGCCGATCCATCGGGTCCCGCTGCCATTGGGCGAGCTACGCGACAGTGGATTGTCAAGGCGTGACTTCGACCTTCCTGAGGAGGGCTTCGTCTTCCTGACCTCGTTCGATTTCAATTCGGGCCTGGACCGTAAGAACCCGCTCGCCGTCATTGAAGCGTTCAAGCTCGCTTTCCCCGTCGATCGTCAAGATGTGACTTTGCTGGTCAAGTCCAGCAACGGGCACCGCTATCCCGAACAGTTTGCTCAACTCGTGGACGCGGTCGCCCTCGATCCGAGGATACTCGTGCGGGATGACATCATAGACCGACCACACGTCAGGGCGTTGCAGCGTTGTGCCGATGCCTACGTTTCCCTGCACCGTGCCGAGGGTTTCGGCCTGGGGCTGGCCGAATGCATGTGGATCGGCAAGCCTGTCATCGCGACCAACTGGTCGGGCAACATTGACTTCATGGATTCGACGAACAGCTGCCCGGTCGGCAGCCAGCTGATTCCGGTGGAATACGGACAGTATCCGCACGCGGATGGCCAGCGCTGGGCGGCACCGGACATCACGCAAGCCGCCCGGCACATGGCCCGCCTGGTCGATGACCGCGAATTCGCCAGCAAGATTGGCTCCAAGGCGGCAGCGGACGTCCGTGCGACCCTGTCGGCCGAGGCGACCGCGCGACAACTGATCAATCGACTGGAAACCATCCGGCTTGAACGCGCAGCGGGGCCAGTGCCAACCCAGATGCAGGACGATGACATGCCCGCATGGCGCGAGTGGAAAAAATGATGAATCCAAATGCGGGGCATTCAACGAGCCCAATCGAAATGATCAACAGCACGTGGGCCCACCGCCACCTCATCGTAAGGATGGCCAGCAGGGAAGTCGTCGGTCGTTACAACGGCTCGGTCCTGGGCTTGGCCTGGTCCTTCTTCAATCCGCTACTGATGCTCGCGATCTATACGTTCGTGTTCTCGGTGGTCTTCAAGGCAGCATGGTCCGGCCCCGGGAGCAGCAAGTCCGAGTTCGCGTCGTTGCTGTTCGTGGGCATGATCGTCCATGGGCTGTTCGCCGAATGCATAAATCGGGCTCCCACGTTGGTGCTGTCCAACGCTAACTACGTGAAGAAGGTGATTTTTCCGCTCGACATCCTGCCGACGGTGGCGTTCCTTTCTGCCGTGTTCCATGCGGCCATCAGCGTTGCCGTGTTGGTCCTTGCGCACCTGATGCTGCATCAGCAGTTCCATTGGACCGTCGTTCTCCTGCCGGTAGTCCTGCTTCCACTGGCCTTGGCGACGCTCGGCTTGAGTTGGTTCGTGTCCGCGCTGGGCGTCTATATCCGGGATGTGGCCCAAGTCACCACCATGTTTACCACGGCACTGCTGTTCCTTTCCGGCGTTTTCTATCCGGTGTCTTCGCTTCCCGTTGCATACCGGCATTGGATCGAGTTCAACCCGTTGACCTACTTCATTGAGGAAAGTCGCAACGTGCTTCTCTTCGGAACGATTCCGGATTTCCCGCGTTGGGGATTGATGCTCGCGGGCTGCCTTGCGGTGGCATGGCTTGGATTCGCGTGGTTCCAGCGCAGCCGACGAGGGTTTGCAGATGTCGTTTGACCCTTCGGCCGAAACCCTGCCGGACCGCATCGCCGCTGCACGGCCACAGTCCTCCCACGCAGAGGAATACGCCATCGTGGTGGATGACGTATCCAAGTGCTATCACGTGTATGAAAAGCCGAGCGATCGTTTGAAGCAGGCGCTGTACCCCCGGGCCCGACGCGCGCTGGGCATGCCGGCCGATGTGTATTTCCGCGAATTCTGGGCGCTGCGGAACGTGTCGCTCACGGTGAAGCCGGGCGAGACAGTGGGGATCATCGGGCGCAACGGTTCGGGCAAGTCCACATTGCTCCAGCTGATTTGCGGAACCCTCTCGCCCACCGCCGGCGCGATCCAGACGAACGGGCGGATCGCGGCCTTGCTGGAACTTGGGTCCGGGTTCAATCCCGAATTCAGTGGCCGGGAAAACATCTTCATGAACGCTGCGGTCCTGGGAATGGCCGACGACGAGATCCGTGCGCGCTACCAGCAGATCGTGGAATTTTCCGAGATCGGCGACTTCATCGAGCAGCCGGTAAAAACCTATTCGAGCGGCATGTTCATGCGCCTGGCGTTCGCGGTGCAGGCCCACATCGATGCGTCCGTCATCGTCATTGACGAGGCGCTGACCGTCGGCGACGTGTTCTTCCGCCAGAAGTGCTATACGCGACTGCAGCAGTTGCGCGAAGCCGGTGCCGCGATCCTCTTGGTTTCGCACTCCATGCCGGACATTGAACAGTTCTGCGAGCGGGCGATCCTCCTGGACCATGGCCATGCGCGTTTTGTCGGGCCTGCAGCCGAGGCGGCCAAGCACTATTACTTGCTGCACCAGCCCGCCGCCCAGAGGGTAGTCGACAGCACTGCTCCCGCCCCGGAAACAGAGGTAACGCAGATAGATGTCCAGGACCGCCCCGTTCCGGAGGCATTCCTCGACATCAGCGACAAGGTCCAGGTGGGAACAGGCCGGGCGCGCTGTCGCGGCGTGGCGTTGCTGGACGAGAGCGGCCGGCCCAGGAGCAACTTCCAACAGGGCGAGACGGCTACGTTCTACTACGAGTTTGAAGTCGATGGCGACATTGGCGTGCCGATCTGCGGCATGACCATCACCAACGAGCGTGGTGTCATCGTTCACGGCAAGAACAGCCTGCAGTATCCGGATGACGTTGCACCCACCAATGCCCGGAGCACTGTGGTCGCATGCCACCAGCAAGTAAGACTCGATCTTGCCGCGGGCGAATACACATTCGAGATCGGCTTGGCAGCCGCCAGCCCGGCTGACTGGAATTCCCGCGACCATAGGCCCTACGAAGCGGAAATGGAATTCGTCCATCGGGTCTGCCACATCGCGAACATAGGCAGCTTTTCAATCCGAATGGCGTCTCGCAACGGCATCACCTACCTTACCCATCACGGAGTTGCCGATCTGCCGGGTGGTATTCGCGTGGGAATCCGCTGATGTTGACCCCAGCGGGAGTCGAGGCCAAGGATGTGAAGACGGAGTCGATGATGGACGAGAGGGTGCTGACTGCCCCAGCGGTGCTGGAAGGCTACGACGCCGTCACCGCGCTCTATCCTTACGTTCCGCCGATGAGCCATTGGCGGGCATGGGAGTACGCGGCGTACCGCAATTTCGAACTGGACGGCAGGGTGCTGGACTTGGGCTGCGGGGATGGACGCTATTTCCGCCTCGTTTGGCCGCATGTGGGTGAGGTCGTGGGTGTCGAGCGAGACGAGGGCGTCGCCGATGCCGGGGTGCGGAGTGGTGTCTACGCAAACGTACACGTTGCGAATGCGCATGAGGTTCCTGAGCCCGATGCCTCGTTCGACCACGTATTCGCAAACTGCTCCCTCGAGCACATGGACCACCTGGATGCGGTACTGGCGGAGGTCGCCCGTTGCCTGAAGCCCGGGGGAGCGCTGCTTTGCAGCGTCGTCACGGATCGCTTCTTACATTGGAACCTGTTGCCAAACCTGGTTGCTGCCGCCGGGCATGAGGACGCTTCGCGCGCGCTGACCCGGGACTTCTTCGACTTCCATCACCTGGTCAACCCGCTGTCGGTCCAGGAATGGGAGCGAAGATTCGAAGCAGCCGGCATGGTTTGCGAGGTTCATGTCCCGTTGTTGCCCAAGATCAACAGCGGCTTCTTCCTGGCAATGGATGGCCTGTGGCACGTCAGGCGAGCCGGTAGCGGCGAGCTGGGCGACATCATCCACCCCTTCCTCGCGGACAATGCGGCTTTTCCCAAGGGCTTCAAGACGGTGCTCGCCGGACTGATGGAAATGGAGCAGGATTGGAGTGAATCCAGCGGTGCCGTGTTCCTGGTCCGCAAGCCCATGGGCAGTGGTCGCGCGTGAGCAAGAATTCCGCAAAGATGGCTTCCCGCCCGCCGGCATCCGTTGCTGGTGGTGAGATGGGCGACGCGTCCCCTTTGGCCTGTTGGTGCGGAAACGCCGGCCTGGTCCCGTTCGGCCCGGACTACGCCGAATGCCGAGAATGCGGGACCTTGGTGCTTCGCAAGCAGCTTTCGGTTTCCGACTTGGCGGTCGACGACGACAACACGTCGTTCTATGGCAAGCAGTATTGGCTGCAGCACCAGCAGGCGGATCTCGACTACCCGGATATCTATGCAAGGACCCGCTCCGATCTGCCAGAGCGAAACCTGCATTGGCTGAAGGCACTGTTGAAGTATCGGCTGCCTCCTGCACGGGTGGTGGAACTGGGTTGCGCCCATGGAAGCTTCGTTGCATTGATGAAGCAGGCGGGGTTCTCCGCGAGTGGCGTGGAAATGAGCCCCTGGGTTGTTGGTTTTGCACAGCGGACTTTCGGGATCGAGGTGCAGGTTGGGCCCATTGAGGCGATCGACATGCAGCCCGGTTCCCTGGACGTCATCGCCATGATGGATGTGCTCGAGCATTTGCCCGATCCGGCATCGACCATGGCGCGCTGCCTGAAACTGCTGAGGGACAACGGGCTTCTGTTAATACAGACACCCGAGTTCCAGGAGGGGATGGACTTCGACCGGCTCACTTCCGAGAACTCACCGTTCCTCAGCCAGCTGAAGGCGGAGGAGCACATCTATCTTTTCAGCCGGCGGTCGGTAACCGAGTTCTTCCATAGGCTTGGGGCCCGGCACGTGGCCTTCGAGCCGGCAATATTCGCGCATTACGACATGTTTCTTGCAGTGGGTAAGCAATCGCTGCTACCCAATAGCCAGCAACAGGTCGAGCAGGCAATGCTGGCGATTCCGCAAGCCCGGGTTGCGTTGGCGCTTCTGGACATGAAGGACCGCTTCGACGCGGCTCCCGTGCTTGAAGCTGAGATCCAGGCGCGCGACCAACGGCTGGAAGAGCAGTATGTACGAGCGGATGAGCTCGCAAATGCCCGGAATCTTGCTGAGGCCCAGTTCGCGGATCTGCTCGGCAAGTATCGTGAGCTGGAAGCGGATCGCGACGCGCGGGGAGCGGTGATTGAGTCGCAAGGCGCACAGGTTTCAGAACTTCTGCGTAAGTTGCATGAGGAGGGCGCCGCAGCGCTGCGCCTACAGGACAACGAGCTGGCACAACACGCGAGCGCGCTCGCGGCGGAGCGTGACTCGTTGAAGCATAGGCTCCAGGCGGCCGAGGAAGACAGAGCGGCGAGGCTGGAGGTGATCGAGGCCCAAGGCAGCAAGCTCTCCCGGCTCGAGCAGGCGTTTGACGAGCGCCTACGGGAACTGCACCGAACCTATGAGGAAATCGCCTCTGCCAAGAACTCCGCGAGCCTGCTCGCTCTGGAGCTGGAGTCTCTGAAGCAGCAGTTTGCAGCGTCCGAAACCGACCGGGAAGCACGTCTGAGGGTGATCGAGGCCCAGGGCGACAAGCTATCCCGCCTTGAAGGGGTGTTGCACGAACGAGTGCGGGAGCTGCAGCAGGCTCACGAGGAACTGGCCTCAGCCAGGAGTTCGACGAGCCTGCTCGCTTTGGAGCTGGAGTCTGTGAAGTCACAGTTCGCCGCATCCGAGGCTGACCGGGAAGCACGGCTGGAGGTGATCGAGTCCCAAGGAAACACGATCTCTGGCCTGCAGGCACAGGTGCACGCCCAGTTGCAGCGTTTGCAGCAACTCCAAGTCGAGCTGGCGGATTCGAGGGAAGCCGCGCAGGAGTTGTCATTGGAACTGTCTACCCTGCACGGTCGGCATGAAGCGTGCTTGGCGGAATTGACGCTGTCAGAAGAGAGGAACCGAGAGTTGCGCACGGTAACGGACGAGAAAATCGCGGGGTTGGAAAGTGCGGGGGCCTCGCTCCGCGATGAGATTCGACTTCGCGACGAGGCGATGGGTGTCCTTTCCTCACGCCTGTGGTGGAAACTCGGAAAGCTGATTAGGGCCCTGTGATGCGGGAAGGTGACGTGTTGCAGCCAAGCGTCCTGGTGCTTACGACGGACTTGCCGTACTTCCCGGGAAAAATGGGAGTCGATTACTTCAACCTCCGGCACCTCGCCGAGCGGTACCGCGTGGCCGTGGTGGCGCCGTGTTACGACAGCTTCCCCAAAGAGGGGGTGGCAAATCTTGAGTCCTTCCTGACAGCGTCCTATTTCTGGCCACGTGCTGCGGCGCCGGTGGCGGGGATGCTCGCGGACCTGCCGCCCGCGCGACTGCGCTCATGGGTTTGGAAGGTGCCAGGACGCATACGTCGGTGGGCGTACAGGCGGATGATTGGCATCAACGGTCGCCCTGATGATGCCGCGGAGAAGATTGCCATCCTGGCCAACTGCGCCCCGCATTTGCTGGAGGCCGTGAGTGGCGCCCATTGGCATGCCGTAGTCCTCATCCAGACGAGCATCGAGCCCTGGTTCGACTACCTCCCGTCCATGGGGGGGAAGGTCGTGTATTTCCACGACGTGCGGGGTGACTACCTCGCGCGGGCGCAACAGGCGGGAAATGATGCCCGGTCCACCCGATTGCATGCGCGGGTTGTGCACGATCAGGAGCAGCGCGTCACTGAGTGTGCGGACGTCATTGGCTTCGTCTCGGAACTGGATCAGCAGCGCGCTGAGGGCCTTTTTCGAATCCGCGCGCAGAGTGGCGTGGCCCCGATTCCCGTTGACACCGGCTATTACACGCCGGCGCCAGCGGAATGGGTGAAGGATTCCCGCAAGGTGGTCCTTTTCACCGGGCACCTCGCGCACCCGCCCAATGTCGACGCGCTGCTGCATTTCGTTCGCAACATATGGCCACTCGTTCTCGAGCGGGTGCCGGATGCGACGTTCCAGGCGGTTGGGATGATGCCGGCGCACGCCGTCGTCGAAGCGATGGCAAACGGGCCGCACTGCGAGTTGCACTCTAACGTCCCCGACATCCGTCCGTATTTCTGGAACGCCTCGGCGTTCGTCGTTCCCATGCGTTATGGCGGGGGCGTACGCCAGAAGATATTCGAAGCTTGGTCCATGCGCCTTCCCGTCGTTTGCACCACGATGGCGGCCGAGGGCACAGGGGCAGTGAATGACAAGCACTGCTTCCTTGCCGACGCCCCGGCGGAACTGGCCGACCGACTCGCGATGGTGTTGTCCGATCCCCAGCACGCGCGGGATCTGGTGGACTCCGCGAAGGAATACGTGGAGTCGCGCAATTCGGTCTCCGCCGCATCTCCGGCTTTCCGTGCACTGGTCGATCGCGCGGTGTCGATAAAGTCATCGAAGCCGTACAGGTTGATGTACGACCTGCGCTGGATGCAATTGGGCCACGCGGGCGGGATCGAGCAGGCGACCTACGAGCTTGTGTCGGCGATCTCGCAACTGGACCGCCGCAATCAATACCGCCTGTATGCGCCGCGCAGCGCCTGCTGTGAGTGGGATTTCCCCTCCGGCTTCAACGTACGGCGCCACTATTCCGACGCGATCGAGCACGAGCGGGAAGCTCTTCGTTCCCTGCTGGTGAACGGATTGGCGGAGAGCGTAGGCGAATCTCCCGTGCTGAACGGCGCGATGCGCAACTTGGCGAATTACAAGCGCCTCGATTTCGATCTGGTTCACTCCGTTGCGGGATACACCCACCCGGACGTGCAGGGTTTTCCAGGAATTCTCACCATCAACGACCTGCAGCACCTGCATTACCCTGAGTTTTTTACGCCCGCGGAGTTCGAAGAGCGGGAGCGCCTGTACCGGTCGTCGGCGGACCGTGCGTCGCACATCATCTGTATCTCGGAGTTCACCCGGCAGGACGTGCACCGCCAGTACGGTATTCCGCTGGAGAAAATGAGCACGGTATGGATCGTCCCGAGCCGCAACGTGTGGGATGCGCTGTCTCGTGATCGGAGGGAGGCGATATTGGCGCGGATGGAGATATCCACTCCTTTCCTGTTCTTCCCGGCGCACTGCTGGCCGCACAAGAACCATGCCCGGCTCGTGGATGCCTTCTCCCGGGCGCTGGCACGCATGCCGAAGGATTTGAAGCTTGTCCTGACCGGACGCGCGTTCCCTGATGATCATCCTGCAGCCATGTTGATACGGGAGCGTGGCCTTCAGGACCGGGTCGTGCACTTGGGCTATCGCTCCCCGCTGGAAATACGAGCGCTGTTCCAAGGATGCAGGGCCCTTGTGTTTCCTTCGCTGTTCGAGGGATATGGGATGCCCGTCGCCGAGGCCATCATCGCAGGCAAACCGGTGCTCTGTTCCAATGCCACGTCGCTGCCCGAGATTGCGGGGGCGGCTGCGTTGACGTTCGATCCGATGGACGTCGATGCCATTTCCGATGCCTTGGCTGCCGTGGCGACCAGGAATGACCTGTGCGACCAGCTGAGTGCAGCGGCCGTTGCCAGACGGCATCTGTTCGCGGCGCGGCGCAGTGCCGTCCAGACCCTCTCGATCTACCAGCGTGTCTACGAAGAACTTTACGGTGTAGCCCGATGAGCAACCTTCCATCCATTTCCGTTGTAGTTCCTTCCTACAACCAGGGTCATTTCCTTGCTGAGACGCTCCAAAGCCTTGTCGATCAGGAGTACCCCAACCTGCAGGTGGTGATCCAGGACGGCTGCTCGACGGATGACTCGGTGTCGATCGCGGAAGATTTCGTGCGGCGGTTCCCGGCCACCTTCCAGTTGCATGTGGAAAAGGACGCAGGTCAGGCCGATGCCATCAATCGAGGCTTTGCGCGCGCGACCGGGTCGATCCTGGGCTTCTTGAACTCCGACGACACCCTTTTCCCGGGAGTGTTACGCAGGGTCGCGGCTGAAATCGATCCGGCGCGAAACCGTTACGTCGTGATGGGTCGCAGCCTGTTCACGGGCGAGAATTCCAAGTACGTGGGCGTGGAGCACCCGGCGGAGTACATCTCCCATTTCGAGCAACTGGCGATCTGGAAACGTGGGTACAACACGATCCCACAGCCCTCGGTCTTCTGGCACAAGGCTGTCACTGACAAGGTGGGCTGGCTCGACGTGAACGAGCACCATGCGCTGGACTACGACCTGTTCTGCCGGATCAGCCGCCACTACCGCTTCGAGCGTATCGACGAACTGTTCAGCACCTACCGAATGCACGACGACTCCAAGTCGTCCCAGCGGAGCGAGGCGGAAGTGCTTGCATTGTCCATTGGCGTCAGTCGCAAGCATTGGGGCAGCTGGTTCTCCCCCCTTCGTTGGAGGTTGGAACTGTCGCATTGGATGTATACCCACCAATTCCATGATCACGCGCGGCACCATGCGCGCAGGGCGGAGCAGGCCTTTCGCGATCGCCGGTTTGGATCTGCCGCCATCAGTTTCCTCCAGACATGCTGGTACTCGCCCAGGATGGCGAGGGACCGGCTGTTGTACGGATGGCTGTCCGGGCGGGTCCCAGGCCTGTTGGGGCGCATTGTGGCAAGGGACACGGCGTTCCATGGCCAGCACCCCGATGGATGGATCGGGCCTTCGTTCCTCAACCAGATCGACGTTCCTGCCCACGCCACCAAGCTACATTGCCTGCTTGAGCATGTTCCTCAGGCCGGTCATGACGGCTTCGGGGTGGAGCTGAAGGTCGATGGAGAGGTGGCAGCCCAGACGGTCGCGACAGTTCCTGGCGTGTTCGAGCTCTGCGCCGAGGTGAGCCCATGGCGTGGAAAGCCGATTACCATGCAGGTGACAAGCGGACACCACTTCGTTCCCAGTGAGCTGCTCGGCGTGAATGATGACCGGCAGCTGTCCCTCAGATTCCATGGCATAGAGTTCCGATAGAGGCGGGGTAAAATGAATCAGCCGGTATTCCAGCAAACAGGGTGGCAGCGCCTGGACAACAGTCGCCCAGCCCAGGATCGCATTGAAGCCCGCCTAAAGGAGCTTGGCGCGGACGTCCAGGATCTTGATGTGTCAACCGTGTCGACGTCGTACCACGCGTGGCGGCACTTGGCTGATTACCAAGGTGACTACGCCATTTACAACGGGCCGCTCGAGCACTGCCTGTTGGAGAAAACGCTGGAACACTATCTGAGCCTGCTGCTGATCAACCCCAAGAAGGGAATGACAGCAGTCGATGTGGGCAGTTGCCAATCGGTTTTTCCTGCGATCATTCGCCGAGTCTACGGGGTCGAGTGCTATCAGCAGGACCTCGACTACCCCGCAGGCGTTCACGAATTCCGAATTGGCAGCAGTGCCGACCAGATTCCTCTGCCCGACAGATCCGTGGATTTCATGACGCTGCATTGCACCTTCGAACACTTCGAGGGCGGCGTGGATTCGCGCTTCGTAGTGGAATGCCGCCGTGTCTTGAAGGAAGGTGGTGTCTGCGTGATTCTTCCGCTGTATCTCAACGAAGCTCACTGCAACATCACGGGCGAACTCAGCGAAGAGAAGAGAAAGGAGATCGGCTGGGATGGCGCCGCGGATCACTATTGCGTGATTCCCGAATGGCAGAACCGCTTCGGGCGACACTATTCACCGGACACCTTCATGTCGCGAGTCCATGCTCCCGCCAAGGCAGCGGGGTTCAATCCGCGCCTGTTGAAGATCGTCGGCTGGGAAACAATTCATCCCGATCTGTGGCTGCGATGGATTGCCGTGTTGGCTTGAGCCCCGAGGCTCCTCTCGGACAACGGCAAGCGGAGAGGGTGACGTGAAAGTCAGTGTTGTCACCCCCTCGCTGAACCAGGGGCGCTTCATCGGGCAGACGCTGAGGAGCGTTGCAGCGCAGGACATCCCTGGCCTCGAACACGTTGTGATAGACGGGGGCAGCGACGACGCCACGATCGGGATACTCCGGGGCCATGCGGGGGATCTTCGCTGGGTGTCCGAGCCCGACAGGGGCCAGGCCCACGCCGTGAACAAGGGTATCGAGGGCAGCACAGGGGACATCATCGGATGGCTCAACTCCGATGACGTCTACTACCCGGGTGCCATCGCCGCCGTACTGCAGTACTTCGCCCGGCATCCCGAGGTAGACGTTGTCTACGGGCAGGCCGACCACATCGACGCAGAGGGCCGTCCTTACGAGGCCTATCCCACGCGTCCATGGGACCTGGGCCGACTCCAAGAGGGGTGCTTCCTTTGTCAACCGGCTGTGTTCTTCCGGCGCCGAGCGGTGGAGCGATTCGGGCCACTGGACGAGACCCTGCATTACTGCATGGACTACGAGTACTGGCTGCGCCTGGGAATGGGCGGGGCAATGTTTGCCTATCTCCCGCGGAAGCTGGCCGGTTCGAGGATGTATCCCGATAACAAGACGATGAGCTCTTCGATAGCAGTGCACCGGGAAATAAACGAGATGCTGCTTCGCAGAACCGGCGAGGTTCCAGATAGCTGGCTCACCAGTTACGCTTACACGGTCACCCGAAGCCGGCTAGACGAAACGGCGCGCCCGGTGTGGTTCGCCCGGGAGACCAGTGCCAGGACCTTGTTGGCGGCCCTCCGTTGGAATGGCCGAGTTCGCAAGTCACTATTGCGGCGATTATTTCCCCGCTGGTTCGGTTCGCATTGAACCCACACACTCAGATTAAAACCAAGGAGTAGTACCGATGCGTCATTCCCGCTTCCTCGCCCCGCTCTTGCTTGCGGCCATTTCCACCGTCGCCGTCGTCGGATGCGACTCGGCGCCGACTCCCGACGCGAAAGCGCCGTCCTCTCCAGCCGAAGCGGCGGCGCCCCCGGCTGCTGCCCCGGCACCCGCGCTGCCGTCGCTCGAGCCGCGTTACACGGTGACTTTGGCAGAGGGCATCGACTTCGCACGACCGGGCTATCCGGACTTCGTGACGGAGGTGACGGGGATTTCTGGGCCCGAAGGCTGGGGGCGCTGGACGGACACCAACCTGGGACAAGCGGCGAAGCTCCGCTTTACCCAGCCGCTGCCCCCGCGTTTCACCTTGAACCTGAAGGTGCGCGATTTCTTCGGCGTCAATGCCAATAAGGAAATCGTGGTTCAAGCGGGCGGCCAGAAGCAGGCGTTCGTGCTCCTGCCGGACATCGACCAGGACGTGAAGCTGACCTTCGAGGGGGTCGAGAATTCAGACACCATCGAGATCGTTGCGCCCGCCGCGTCGACTCCCACCGACACCGATAGCCGCAAGCTTGGGATTGGGTTGATCTCCCTGAGCCTTCAGGAATGAACTGACGATTAAATCCTCGAGAGCGAGTCAAGAAGGGGCATGAGAAGTGCCCCTTCCCTTTGTCTGAAGGTGCCTTTTCGCGATGCTGTTTACCGACCCCATTTTCATCTTCTATTTTCTGCCGCTTTCGTTGCTCGCGCTTCGACTTTGCGCCGTGGGAAATCGGTTCGGCTTCGCAGCAAAGGCGGCGGTCATCGTGGTCACCCTTGCGTTCTACGCGTATGGGAACTTGCTCTGGCCATGGCTGTTCCTGGTGGTGATTGGGGGAACGTATGCCTTCAGCCTGCTGATCCTCAGTTCTGAGCGGCCGGCGGTGCGGCGGATCGGCATGATCGGCTCGGTTGCGTACGCCGTGGCGATCCTCGCTTTGCTCAAGTATCTCAACTGGTTGGTCAGCCTGTTTCCAGCCCTCTCGCCACTCCATGCCGCACTGCTCCCGTACTTCGGTAGCGAAGGCGCGATCGTCCTGCCTCCAGGGATTTCATTCTTTGTCTTCGAGGCGCTGAGTTTCTCGATTGACGCGTACAGGGGGAAGCTTCATCGGCCGGTGAGGCTGGTCGACTACGTGACGTTCCTCGCAATGTTCCCTCGCTTCATCGCCGGTCCGATCGTGCGTTACGGAGACATGGCGGCGCAGTTCGACGCTTGGCCGGGGCTGCAATTGCGGCGCGGACTGACGGTGTTTGCTCTCGGGTTCTGTATAAAGAGTTTGTTCGCAGATCAGTTCGCGGTTTTCGTCCCCTATGCATTCTCCGTGGCGAATCCCGACCTGATTCAGAGTTGGGCCGGCGCCGTGGCGTATACCTTCCAGCTCTACTTCGACTTCTGGGGCTACTCCCTGATGGCCACAGGACTCGGTCTGTGCCTGGGGTTCGCGTTCCCGGACAACTTCCGTTCGCCCTATCGCGCGACTAGCATCACGCAGTTCTGGCAACGTTGGCATATGACGTTGTCCTCCTGGCTACGTGACTACCTCTACATCAGTCTGGGGGGGAATCGCTGCAAGCCCTGGCGTGTCTACTTGAACCTGTTCCTGACCATGTTGATTGGCGGATTGTGGCATGGCGCCAACTTTACCTTTGTCATCTGGGGCGCTTATCACGGAATCCTGTTGGTCGTGGAGCGCTTCATCGGCGAAGCAACCCTCACGAGGGTTCCATCGATGCTCAGGAAAGCAATGACGTTGCTTCTGGTACTGGTGGGATGGGTTCTATTCCGCAGCGAGTCGTTCGAACAGGCGGGGCAGGTGCTCACCGGCATGCTTGGTGGAAACGGTATAAGCACTCAGTTCAGCCCTGCCTTGTTCGGCAAGCAGACGCCGGCCTTACTGTTGGCATTGGCCGGCTGGGCCTTCTGGATATGGGTAGAGCCCCGGGTGGTGGGGGATGTGCCCATGCATGGTCGCGACTTCTCAAGGCGCACCCAGTGGCTGGTTTTCGCGCTATTTGGGTTGGCACTGCTGGTGTCCTTGAGTAGCAGCCAGATCCCCTTCCTCTACTTCCAGTTTTGACCATGAAGCGAACCCGTTCCTACGTACAATTCGCGTATCTGGGGTTGGTTCTCTTGTTCTTGGGGGCGAACGCGCTCGGGCGTAAAGATGTCTCGGCCCCAGTGCTGCCCCGGACCACGCTGGTGAGGAATTCCGAACAAACTCTGGGAGGGTTGGTGCCCCAGGGGTTGTGGCAGCCGGACTACGCCTTGCTCAAGAGGAATGTCAATGGCCTGCCCGCAGTTCGGGTTTCGCAGCAGGCGGGAAACAGCCTTCGCCTCGCGCTGGGCCAGGAACCGGACTGGATATTCCCGGGAGGACGCGAACCCATCAGCCTGTTCCTCACCGGGGAGCTGTGGGTTGCACGGGGGTCATCCGCCCGCATTGAAAGCGAAATGCGGCGAATCGCGGGCATCGTGGCCTCCTACCAACAGCAACTTGAGAAAGAAGGGTGGATGCTGCTTGTCGTCCCGGTTCCCACCAAGTTGGGCATTCACAGCAACTGGGCGCGTTGGCCCTTGGGGGGCGCAGACCCGTTGAACAGAGCACCGGTTCTTAGCGACCGTTCCAGCGAGGTATATGACGCATTCCGTGTTGCACTGGACCAGCGCGGGGTACGGAGCGTCGACCTTGACGGCGTCTATCGCGAAGCGCTTGGCCGCGATCCCCATTCAATCCTGTATCCCCCCAATGAAAGCCATTGGAGTGGGCTGGGAATTTCCCTGGCAGCCGATGCCACGGCTAAAGCCATCAGTGCGGTGACGCCGCTCAAATCGCGCACCCCCACTGAGCCGACCTACCTGGTGGAACATCAGGTAGGCGATCTGGTCAAGGCCTTCGATCCACACCCGTCTGTCACCTCGAGGCTCCAATCCATTTGGGTCTATGAGGACCGGCTGATGAATGGGGAGAATGGACGCGGCTATCCTTACCCGTCACGTCCGGTTGGTTTGGTCGTTGCCTTGGGTACCAGCTACACCGGTCATTACACTTGGATACCGCAGCCAGTAGGTTTCGCAGGTCAACTCGGCTTGCACTTGGAAAATGCTGAAGTGCAGAACCGTCCAATGGCCGGTCAAGGCTCCTTCAAATCCTTCGAGCACTTCTGGTCGCATCGGAAGGAGATCGCCGATGAATTTGAATCGCGCCGTGGAGGCGGCAAGCCGCGCGTCGTGGTGTGGGAGATGCCGCTGCGCGATGTGCCTGGAATTGGCCAGTCCAGTCTGGAGTGGAGCCAGGCGCACGGATGGCATTAGCCGCAACAGTGAGCGCATGGTCCGGCTGACCTCGAAGCGGAAGCGGGCATGCGGGAAGAAATTTTCTTTGCTAGGAGAAACATGATGATGTTGGAGCCCAGCAACAGCGGGTCGCAACGCAGTCCGACTGCGGGAGTTGCCCTGTTGGTGTCCATGGGGGTCTGTTGCGCATATCTCCTGCTGCGCAACACGGGCTTGTTCCTGACGGTGCCCGACGAGTGGGTCTACAGCAAAACCGCCCGCCTCCTGCCGCCGGAGGCGGCAGGAGTTCCGTCCTACCTCTATTTCCTGATCTATCGGGCCACGAACCTCTGTGGTGCGGGATACCTGGAATGCGCCCGGGCTCTGAACGTCTTTTTCATGGTCGGCGCGATGCCCTTCATCTATCTGCTCTGCAGAACGGTTGCGGGGCGTTGGGTCTCCTTGTTCATCGCCGTGATGGCGGTGCTGGGTCCGATCAACACGTACACCGCCTACTTCATGCCGGAGTCCCTTTATCTCCTCTTGTTCTGGGTGCTCGCCTGGTATGCGCTGCGAGGGACAGAAGCCAATCCCTTGCTGAGGGGGGCGATAATGGGGGTGATCATCGGCCTTATGGCGCTGGTGAAAGTGCACGCCTTCTTCCTTGTGCCAGTGATCGTTGGGTTTCTAGCGCTACGTCCCATCGTTGGGGGATCAGGCTTCGCCTGGCGTCAGTCGCTGCTTGCGATCGGCGCCTTCCTCCTCACGGCATCCTTCGTGCGATTGGGACTGGGTTACCTTTTCGCCGGACCTAGTGGGCTGAGTCTTTTTGGTCAGATCTATGGATCCGTGGCGCCGTCAACGGACGACACTGATCGCTTTATCCGCCTTGTGCTCCCCGGCTTGACCAGCCTGAAGGGGCATGCGATGGCGCTCGCCGCGCTTTACGCGGTGCCGCTCGCGATCGTCTTCTACTTCCCGTCTCCGCGCGAAGGCCGGGGACACCCCCCCGGATTGCGTGAAATCCAGCTCTTCACGTTCCTGGTTTTCGCATGCCTTCTCGCGATGACGACGTTGTTCTCGGCAAATGCCGCAGGTTCCAACGCGATGGAGACCATCGCGCGGCTGCACATGCGCTATTACAACTTTGCCTTGCCGTTATTGCTGATCGTTGCAGCGGGTCATGTTTCCGCACCGCAGCGGAAAGACGTCCTTCGGACACTGCCCTCTGCATTCATATGGGGCGTGCTGTCCGTACTCGCGGTCACGACGCTCTTGGGGAGTTTTACGCCCGGTGTTGTGGACAGTCCCGAGCTCCGCGGACTCACGTTGAACCCGAAGCTTTTCAGTGTGATCGCGACACTGGGGGTGGTTGCGTTGGCAATGTGGGTTGTAAACACCCGCATTGGGGCGACTCTTTTCGTGTTCGGGGTGCTTCCGCTGGCGGTGCTCGGGTCTGCATACCAAGCTAACCGGGAGCTTCGACAGAACATGCGCCCTGACGTGTACGCGCTGGCCGGGATTTCGGCGCGTCATTACTTGGGCGAACAGGCAGAGCCGATCATCGCCTATGGCGCGGATCACTCGTCCCTGTACCGAACCCTTTTCTACCTTGACAACCCCAACGCCATCAGTGTGGTGGTCCCTGCGAACAGTCCCATTCCCGAGGAAAGTATTCCGGCGCAAGCGCGCTGGGTGCTGGTCGTCGGGGATCAGGCATTGCCGAAAGGGGCGCGCAAGGAGATCGCCCTCCACGGCGCGGTGCTCGCGAAGGTGGGAGATCAGGAGGTCGAGAAAATTGACTTCACACGAGGATCCTGGCCGGGGCTTATCGCCAGGACGGCCGGGTTGTCGGGGCCAGAGACATGGGGGACATGGTCGGATGGCGACCGTGTCACACTCGAGTTCTCCAAGCCACTGCCTGCACAGTTCACGCTGGTTTTGAAGGCGCAAACGATCGGCAATTCAAACGAGCCTTCAACCATCGTCGTGGGGGGAGATCGTCGCGAGATTCGCTTGCCTGCCCCAAGGGAACTAGGCCTGACCTTCCAGACCGATGGAACCGTCCGCCGCATCGACATCGAGATCCCGTGGGCCAGATCGATGAAGGAACTGGGCGTCAGCAATGACCCTCGTCGGCTGGGCATCGGCTTCGTGTCAATGGTGATCACCAGCAAAGCGTCTCCCGACGCTGGGGCCGAACTTGCGGTGCCTGCTTCTGGGTCGACGCGACAGTGATAAACTCCCGCCTGCCAATTTTCCCCGTCCTCGACGGCTACTTACCTGGCCGGAAGGCCGCCGAGATCCTGATATGTCAATGAAGCGTGCGTTGATCACGGGCATAACGGGCCAGGACGGATCTCTCCTCGCGGAGCTGCTGCTGGAAAAGGGATACCAGGTCACGGGGCTCGTGCGGCGCGAAAGCTGGTTCCGGCACAACAGCGCCTCCCATCTTGCAGATCGCGTGGATGTGGTGTTCGGAGACATGGCGGAAGGCATTGATATCGCCTCCGCCATTCATGAGTCGAATCCGGACGAGATCTACAACCTGGCGTCGCAGTCCCGGCCCGGAGAGTCGTGGTCGCGGGCACCTGAAACACTGCTTGTGAATGGTCTGGGCGCAGTTCGCTTGTTTGAAGCGGTTCGGCATTACCGGCCGCAGTGCAGGGTCTACCACGCGTCTTCCTCCGAGATGTTTGGGCAGACGAGGGTGTCCCCGCAGGACGAGGAAACACCGTTCAATCCCGTCAACCCCTATGCCGCGGCAAAGGTGTACGCCCACCAGATGGCGCGCATCTATCGCGATAGCTACGGGCTTTACATTGCCAGCGGAATCTTGTTCAACCATGAGAGCGAACGTCGACCGCTGCACTTCCTGACGCAGAAGGTGGCGTACGGCGCGGCATGTGCGGCCTTGGGAATTGGCGAGTCACCGGATGTGAACGAGATGGGTCGCCCCATTGTCGAGCGTGGAAAGCTCGCACTCGGTAACCTGGATATTGCCCGGGACTGGGGTTATGCCGGTGATTTCGTCGAGGCGATGTGGCTGATGTTGCAGCAGGATCGCGCAGACGAATTCGTCATCGGAACGGGCGAGCTGCACAGTCTGCGCGATTTGTGCGAAGTGGCCTATCGCTCGGTCGGGCTCGATTGGCGCGACAGCGTGGTCAGCGATCCCGGACTTGTACGGCCACTGGAGCCAGGGCAGACGCGGGCCAACGCCGCCAAGGCGCAGCGCGTTCTTGGTTGGCAGCCGACGGTGAGTTTCGAAGAGATGGTTCGAAAGATGGTTATGGCCCAGTTGGAACGCCTGAGGCCCCAGTTAAACAAATGACATTGGTAGGGAGTGACATGAAGAAGGCACTTATCACGGGCGTCACCGGGCAGGACGGCGCTTACCTCGCGGAGTTTCTCTTGGGGAAAGGGTACGTCGTGCATGGCATCAAGCGGCGCACGTCTCTTTTCAATACCGACCGCATCGACCACCTGTACCAGGACCCGCATGTCCGTGATCGGAACTTCGTCCTGCATTACGGGGACATGACGGACTCCAGCAGCCTGATCCGGATCATCAAGGAAGTGCAGCCCGACGAGATCTACAACCTCGCGGCGCAAAGCCACGTGGCAGTCTCGTTTGAAGAGCCCGAATACACGGCAAATTCGGACGCCCTCGGCGCACTTCGCGTCCTTGAGGCAATCCGGACGTTGGGCCTGGAAAAGAAGACGCGCTTCTACCAGGCATCCACCTCCGAGCTTTACGGCCTCGTGCAGGAAGTCCCACAGAAGGAGACGACTCCTTTCTACCCACGCAGCCCTTACGCGGTTGCCAAGCTATATGCGTACTGGATCACGGTGAATTACCGCGAGTCCTACGGCATGTATGCCTGCAACGGCATTCTTTTCAACCACGAGTCGCCGCTGCGTGGTGAAACTTTCGTGACCCGCAAGATTACTCGCGCTTTGGCCCGCATCAAGCTCGGCCTGCAGGATTGCCTGTACCTGGGCAACCTGGATTCCCAGCGCGACTGGGGCCACGCCAAGGATTACGTGGAAATGCAGTGGCTGATGCTGCAGCAGGATCACCCAGAGGATTTCGTCATTGCCACGGGTGTCCAGTTCAGCGTTCGCGACTTCGTCAATGCCGCTGCAGCAGAGCTGGGCATCAAGGTGCGTTGGGAAGGGTCTGGCGTCAACGAGAAGGGCTTCGACGAGAATGGCAACTGCATCGTTGCCGTGGATGAGCGCTATTTCCGTCCCGCCGAAGTCGAGACCCTGCTTGGTGATGCCACCAAGGCCAGGGAGAAGCTCGGGTGGTCGCCGAAGATCACCTTCCAGGAGCTTGTTTCGGAAATGGTGCGGGAAGACCTGAAGAGTGCCGAGCGCGACGAGCTGGTTAAGCGCCATGGCTATTTCGCACCCAATCGCCACGAGTAAGTTAGCCCGGGCCTAGCAATCAATGACCACTGACGCACTCACCAAAGACTCGAAGATCTACGTTTCCGGCCATCGCGGTATGGTGGGGTCTGCCATAGTCCGGAGGCTCCAGGCCGGCGGCTATACGAACCTGGTGATGCGCTCGCATGCGGAGCTTGACCTCCTCGATCAGGCCGCCGTGGCGGCCTTCATGGAGCAGGAGAAGCCCGAGTACGTGTTCCTGGCCGCAGCGAAGGTCGGTGGTATACAGGCCAACAACACATATCGTGCGGACTTCATTTACCAGAACCTGATGATCCAGGCCAATGTGGTGAATGCAGCGTTTCAGTCCGGGGTGCGGCGGCTGTTGTTCCTGGGCTCCAGTTGCATCTATCCGCGCGACTGCCCACAGCCGATCAAGGAGGAGTACCTGCTGACCGGTCCGTTGGAACCCACCAACGAACCGTATGCGGTCGCCAAGATCGCCGGCATCAAGCTCTGCGAGAGCTTCAATCGTCAGCACGGAACCGCCTATGTGTCGGTGATGCCAACCAACCTGTATGGGCCAAACGACAGTTACGATCTGAACAACAGCCATGTGTTGCCGGCGCTGATCAGGAAGACGCACGAAGCCAAGGCAAAAGGCGACAAGGAGTTGGTCGTGTGGGGAAGTGGCAAGCCCCGGCGGGAGTTCATGTATGTCGACGATATGGCGGACGCCTGTGTGTTCCTCATGGAAAGCGGGGTGCAGGACGGGCTGTTCAACGTCGGGGTGGGCACGGACGTGACAATCCGCGAGCTGGCGGAAACCATCATGGAGGTCGCGGGTTTCAGCGGCGACATCGTGTTTGACACGAGCAAGCCCGACGGAACGCCACGCAAACTCCTGTGTACGGATCGCCTGAACGCGCTGGGGTGGAAGGCGCGCACGGGATTGCGGGAAGGAATCGCGCGGGCCTACGCGGACTTCGCGAGCAAGACAATCTGACCGGCCGTGGCGTTGGGTAGTGTCGGCCGGATGTCCAATTCACTGCGGAGAGCTGTTGCATGGCTAGGGGATCGGTACTAGTAACCGGAGCGAATGGTGGAGTCGGGCAGCACATCGCGCGGTTCCTCCTGGAGAACGGGGAGCGTGGGCTCATTTGCCACTACCGGGGCGACCGGGAGCGGGTGGATGGGCTGTTGCGGGAGTTCGACCTGGACCCGGCATCACACGCGGTGCAGGCTGACCTCACCGACGAGCAATCGGTAGCGGCGATGTTCGCCTCGGCCCGCGACGCAGGAGCACCGGTAAGCCGTTTGGTCAACGTCGCGGGCTCGTCGAGCAACGCGATGTCGTGGAAGATCTCCCGTGACGAGTTCTCCCGGGTAATCGACGATAGCCTGTTGACCACGTTCCTGTGCTGCAAGCACGCCATTCCTTCCATGCGCGAAGCCCGATTTGGACGCATCGTGAACATATCCAGCATCGTGGGGTTCACCGGGGTCGTCGGCGCCGCCCACTATGCGGCCGCCAAGGCCGGTCTCATTGGCTTCACCAAGTCGGTCGCCCTGGAAGTCGCATCACGTGGCGTCACCGCCAATGCCATCGCGCTGGGCTACCTCGATGCCGGGCTCATCCATTCTGTTCCCGAGGACATGCAGGTGGAGATCCGGGGGCGGATTCCGGCAGGGCGATTTGGTGGAAAGGCCGATGTCGGCGCAGCGGTCAGGTACCTGCTAGGCGACGACTCCAACTTCTACACCGGTCAAGTGCTCCACTTGAATGGCGGGCAGTATTGATGGAGATCCATTACCGCGCGTTCCTGCCGGATGCCGACTGGACCTCATATCGTGAGTTGTTCAAGTTGAGTTTTCCGGAGACGCTCGGGACTGCCGTCGAGGGCGAAGAGCACTATCGCTGGAAGTTCGAGCGGTTCCCTGACTCGCGCAGCTCCTATCAGTACGTGGGCCATGAGGGCGGCCGCGTCGTTGGCTACTACGCTGCGCTTCCCTACGCCTACCAGATAGATGGGGTGCACCATCGATGCGCGATGGTCTGCGACGTAATGACCCATCCGGATTATCGCGGTCGCGGCATCTTTACCCAGATCGGACGCTTCGCCACCGGGGAACTGGGCAAGGCCGGGCTGGGGTTCACCACGGGCTACCCGATCCGGCCCGAGGTCATTCCGGGACATTTGAAGGTCGGCTGGCATGTCGTGCAGAAGCTGCCTACTTACGTTCGGCCCCTCGGGGTATCGGGACTGTTGCCTAGGCCTTTGCGGCCGTTGGGGAAGGTGGCCGATGCTGTAATCCGCGGCGTGCAGGCCTGGAGCTTGAGGGAATGCGCGGGCTACTCGACGCAAACCTACAATCGCGACGAATTCATTCGCAGGGTGGCAGGCAGCGAATCGTATTCGACGTTCCTTGCGAAGTGGATGGCGGGGCAGCCCAATGCACTGGTGAAGGACGCCGCATTCCTGGATTGGCGAACCTCGGCGCCGGGCGCCTCGTACCGTTTCGTCGTGCTTCTCTCCGGGACGGAACTGGTCGGGGTGGCACTGGCGCGGCCCACTCAGTTGCGAGGAATCGAAACCCTGGCGCTGCTCGACTTCATGGTGCTCAAAGACCACCTGCGTGGTTGTCGTGGCCTGCATGTCGCCTTGGCGAATCTGGCGCGGCAGGAGCGGAAGGACGTGGTGGCGTGCATGGCGGCTGCGGAGTGGGCCCAGGCGTACCGTTTTGCCGGCTCTTGCTACTTGCGGACGGGTGCGGTGTTCTCGCTGATCGTCAAGAAGTTGAACGCGACCATCCCGGATGAGTCACTTTCCGGCGCCGGACGTTGGCACGCGTTCTGGATCGACTCGGACGACCTTTAGCCTCCGAGTCGGGTTTCGCTCTGAATCGCGGACTGGAACTCCTCCCAACTCGGCCCCCCGCGGCGTTCGTAGAGCAGCCTGCCCTCGTGGGGTCGCCGCCGCATCCCAACTGGATCCACAGGCTGGATATGGAAGGGACGGCGGTGCAGCATGCGCATGGCATAAAACGGGAGCAGTCCCATGAAGCTCTTCCATTGGGAGCGGTAGCCCAGGCAGTGCAAGGGATACAGGAAGCGGTGCTTCCAGGTTATGGGCGCCGCATAGGTGGGGCCGTTTGCAGGTAGCGGAGACATGGTCCGGAAAAGCGGGCCCGGTAACCCCACGCCGTTGTAGAGAGGGTATTGGAACAGGGGCGTCCCTGGAGGACAGCAGTCGACGGCCAGCAGGTGGCACGCGTCGTGATCCTGATGGCCTCCTTCCCATGCGGGAATGAGCCACCACGCATTCCGCGGCAGAATCGGTAGGATCGCGCGCAGAACTGCCCTTGCTCGATCCATCCACTGATGAAGTTGTCCGTCGGGAATGGAGTTCTCCTCGCCAAGGAAGTGCATCGCCTCGCGAGGTACTCCAAACCGCAGCAAGATCGAAGCGCTTTCCTCCCTTCGGCGGGAAATGCTTTGCCCACCCCAACCGCCGTCGGTCATCCACACGCAATGAACGGGCTGGCCATTCCTGACGGCCTGTTCTATCCAAGGGAAGACGGTGAACTCGTCGTCCGGGTGTGCGAACAACGCCACGAGCGGGAGGTCAGGGCGCACGCTTCACACTCCCTCGCGGATTCCGGCCCATGCCTTTCGTTGCCCTTGGAGGAGAGGGTGCAACGGCCGGCGCGGCACGTTGGCGATGTCGTAGCCGAGGAAAGCCAGCAAGAACTGCAAGCCACTCACGATGGCGACGGTGGCGATCATGATGGTTCCCACCGGGGTGCTCGTCCCGGATGAGGACGATTGCCACCAATGCAGCCCACCAAACACCGTACCGAAGGCGAGCAACGCCGTTCCCGCCAGCAACTCCAGGGATGCTATGGGCAAGTCGCGCAGGAAATAGTTGTAGACGATGCGCTTGAACAGGTTTCGAAAATGCTTCAGGAGAAACTCGCTGAAGATCCTTGACACCTTCAGGCCGCTGCTCTCATCCGCATACTTGGCGTCCATGGGAACATCGACGACCACCGCACGCAATGTGTTCAATCGGAACAGCATGTCTGTTTCGAAGAAATAGCGCTTGCTCAAGGAGTCAGTGGGCAAGCGCGACGCAATCTCGGCGTGGATCGCGGTATAGCCATTTGTAGGGTCGAACACGTCCCAATAGCCCGTGCTGGCTTTGGACATGAAGCTCAATCCGAGATTCCCGACGCGGCGCAGCAGAGGCATCTGGCGGATCTCACGCAGGTCCCAGAATCGATTGCCCTTGGTGTAGTCCGCTTCGCCCCGAACAATGGGTGCGACGAAGCGGGGGAGCAGGGCAGGGTCCATTTGCCCATCGCCATCGATCTTCACCAAGATGTCCGCGCCCGACTCAATCGCCGCCAGGTAACCGGTCAACACCGCTCCGCCCACGCCCTGGTTCTCGGGATTGCGGAGAACCTTGACCCGCGGGTCCCGCACCGTGTTCTCGATATAGTCGCCGCTGCCTTCTGGGCAACAGTCGTCCACGCAGAAGATCGACCTGACCTCCGGGCCAATCGCGGCGATGACCCCATGGATGTGGCGGACAACCCGATAGCAGGGGATCACCACTGCGATCGACGGAGCAAGGTTGCTTTCGGTCATCGAAAAATCCAGTACTTGGACAAAGCGAAACCGAGCAGGGCCAACACGCTGTCCACGAAGAACTTACCCGTTCGTGCCCAGCCCAGGCCGGCGAATGCATCCAGCATCCATACCGCTGCCGTGCTGAGGATTGCGGTGAGCAACCAGCCCAGGGCGAAGCGGATCGCCTGCCTGCGGCCCAACGACGGGCGCGATTCGGAATCTGCAAAGGTGTGGCGACCGTTGAGCCAGAATCCCAAGGCCGCGCCGACGACACGACTGATGAGATTCGCAGCGACGACGTCCACGTTGGCGAACGTCAACGCCACGAAGCACAGCCAGTCCGCGAGCAGTTGCACGCCGCCCATCAGGCCATACAGCAGCAACTGCCGCTGCGTCTGCCGCCATGAGGACAGTCCAAGGGCGCCCTGCGAGGAACTGCTGGATGGCCTATCCATGCGCGAGCAGTCCCTCCGGAAGCGAGGATCGAGTCGGGTTCATTTGTTTCCCGTTGCGAGCAGCAACTGGCCAGCATTCATTCCACGCATCCAAGTCGAGTCCATGCACCTTGATGCCGGGTCGTCCCCCACCCAGTACTTACGCGAGCGTGCGTTCCAGCTCGGGTAGCAACTGGAAGAGGTCACCAACCAGTCCGATGTCCGCAATCTCGAATATGGGCGCGTCGCCGTCCTTGTTGATGGCCACGATCGTGCCTGCGTCCTTGATTCCGGTGAGGTGCTGGATCGCGCCGGAAATACCAACGGCGATATAGAGGTCAGGCGCAATGATCTTGCCGGTCTGACCCACCTGCAACTCGTTCGGGACATAGCCCGCGTCCACCGCGGCACGCGAAGCACCCACAGCGGCTCCAAGCTTGTCGGCAAGGCCGTAGATGATCTTGAAGTTCTCCGCCGACCCCACACCGCGGCCGCCGGACACCACGCGCTTGGCGCTCTGCAGATCCGGGCGGTCGGACTTTCCAGCGGCCAGGCCCATGTATCGGGTGTGGTCCGGCAGCGCCGCGTCCACCGAAGCGGACTCTATTGTCGCACTGCCGCCCTTGCCCGCTTCGGGCCAGGAGGCGGTGCGCACTGTCGCCACAACAGGCGCGTTGGCCGGGGTCTCGACAGTGATGATGGCATTGCCCGCATAGATCGGACGCTTGAAGGTGTGGCTGCCCTCAACGGACATCACGTCCGACACCTGAGATACACCCAGCAGCGCCGCCACGCACGGCATGAGGTCCTTGCCAAAGGTGGTGGAGGGGCCGAAGACGTGGGTGTAGTCACCCGCCAGAGCGGCCACCTGCGGCGCTTGCACTTGAGCGATGGCGTTCGCGTTGGCGGCGCTGGCGACTGTCAGCACCTTGCGCACGCCACCGAGGGTAGCGGCGTCGGCGGCAATGGCAGCCGGGTCCGCGGCCAACACCACGACGTCGATGGCTGCAGGATTGAGCGCCTTGGCCGCGGACACGCACTTGGCGGTGGAGGGGTTGAGCTTGCCGTCGAGGTGCTCGGCGACGATCAGGACGTTGGACATGTGTTATTCCTCGAGCTCAGAGCAGGCCCTTGGCCTTCAGTGCCGCGACCAACTCGGCCGCATCCTTGACCATCACGCCTTTGCTGCGCTTGGCGGGCGGGGCGTAGTGGGTGGTCTTGAGACCCTCGCCTTCCTGCACGCCGAGGTCGGCGAAGGCGATGGTCTCCATGGGCTTGCTCTTGGCCTTCATGATGTCGGGTAGCTTGATGAAGCGCGGCTCGTTCAAGCGCAAGTCGGTGGTCACGACGGCCGGCAGGTCCACTTCCAATGTCTCCAAGCCGGCGTCGACCTCGCGAGTCACCGTTGCCTTGCCACCGGCAACTTCGAGCTTGCTGGCGAACGTCGCCTGCGGGCGACCCCACAGGGTGGCCAGCATCTGGCCGGTCTGGTTGGCGTCGTCGTCGATCGCCTGCTTGCCAAGGATCACCAGGTCCGGCTGCTCCTTCTCGACCAGCTTGAGTAGGGCGCGCGCGGCGGTCAGCGACTGCATCGGCCCGTCCGCGACCACGTGAATGGCGCGGTTGGCGCCCATCGCCAGGCCGTTGCGCAGGTGGGCCTGGGCGTCGGAGGGGGCGATGGTGGCAACCACGACCTCGGTGGCGATACCCTTGTCCCGCAGGCGCAGGGCCTCTTCCAGGGCGATCTCGTCGAAGGGGTTGGCAGACAGCTTGACGCCGTCGGTCACCACGCCGGAGCCGTCCGGCTTGACCTGGATGCGGACGTTGTAGTCCACCACGCGCTTGTAGCCAACGAGGATTTTCATCGTGGGAAGCTGGTTTTGTTGGGGGTCGGCCGCTGATTCTATCCGATCAGGGTCTGGCTGCCATGCCAGCTCTCGCCGGGGGCAAGCCCGATGGGGGTTCCCACAGCCGCAGCTTCAACACAGACAAAGCGTCGGTAGTCGCCCGCCGACAGGTCGCCGATCTGACGAGCCACGTCGCTGCCCGGGTTCCAGACCACCGTGTCGCGAAATCCAGCCTGCAGCACTCGCAAACCATCATCCCCGTCCCGTAGCAGGAGCTCGGAAGGCGCGGACAGATAGACTCGGTCTACCTCGCCCTCAAACCGCAGGTCTCGTTCTCGCTGCAAAAGCGGGGCGTTTCCCCGTGTCGCGTCGAGATAACCGCATCCCTCCAAGCCCTGAAGCGAGGTGTTTGAAATATCGCCGACTGCAAGATAAGTGTGCAGGGCAGCGGTGAATGTGAAGGGCTCGGTCTCTCCGTTATTGGTGACCGAGAGTCTGATTGACAGGGAATCGCTGCCTAGGGAAACCGCCAGTGCCAGCGTGAACGGATGGGGCCAGTCAGGCCGATTATCGGGGGTGCCTTCAAGCACCATCCTGATACAGGCTTCCGCGGTGCTGGCGTGACAATTTGCCGGTTCCTCCCCGGTTTCCCGAAGCTTCCACGTGCTCAGCCGCGCGAAGCCGTGGCGCTGTCCCGGCCCCAGCATCCCAAACTGAGGAAAGATGACCGGTACCCCTCCGCGGATGGCTTTCCCGTCTCCGAATGCGGCAAGTTGGCTGAGAAACAGTCGCTCCCGGCCGCGATGCGCCCAGGAGACCACTTGGCCTCCCTCCAGGCTGCATCGAACGGTTGATCGCTTGTCCGAGCTGTCGGCGACGACCTGGGACCAAGGAGCAGAGGGGGGCAGTGGCAGGGGCATGATGACCCGACTCTGGAATTGAGAAGAATGCTGCAATGTAAGGAATTTGTCGGCCAGATGCGTGTCAGTGGGCAACGAATCACGGCGCCGGGATGGGATACCCTAGGCCACCCACGGCAAGTCCGGTAGGGCAGCAGCCGCTAACATAGGCACGGATCCGAGCGGTACATCTGGGAATTGCGAGGTAGCATGACAACGTGGCTCGTCACCGGCGGCGCCGGCTTTATCGGCGGCAATTTCGTACTGGAATCCGTCGGGGCCGGGATAAAGGTGGTCAACCTGGACGCCCTGACATATGCGGGCAACCCCGACACCCTGGCGTCGGTGGGAAACAACCCACTCCATGTATTCGTGCAGGGCGACATTGGCGACGCCGCGTTGGTCAGCCGGCTGCTCCGGGAACATGCCCCGGATGCCGTGATCAACTTCGCCGCAGAGAGCCACGTCGACCGTTCCATTGATGGGCCGGCGGCATTCGTGCAGACCAATGTCGTTGGCACGCTGGGCCTGCTGGAGCAGTCGCGGGACTACTGGAAGTCGCTGGATTCACCCGCCCGGGAAACCTTCCGATTCCTGCACGTGTCCACGGACGAGGTGTACGGCTCGTTGGGCGAGACGGGCAGTTTCACCGAAGCCACGGCCTATGCACCGAATTCGCCGTATTCGGCGTCGAAGGCCGCCTCCGACCACCTGGTCCGCGCCTTCCATCACACCTACGGCCTGCCCGTACTCACCACCAACTGCAGCAACAATTACGGGCCCTACCAGTTCCCCGAGAAGCTGATCCCCCTGGTGATCACCAAGGCACTCGCCGGTGAGTCGTTGCCGGTATACGGCGATGGCCTGAACGTGCGCGACTGGCTGTACGTGGGCGACCACTGTGCGGCGATCCGCCGGGTGCTCGAGGACGGACGCGTCGGGGAAACCTACAACGTGGGCGGCGATGCCGAACGCACAAACATCACAGTGGTAAAGGCGATTTGCTCACTCCTGGATGCCCGCCGGCCGCTCGCGGACGGGCGCGTGCGCGAGTCACTGATTACGTATGTGGGAGACCGCCCCGGGCACGATCGGCGGTACGCCATCGATGCCTCCAAGCTGAGGTCGCAACTTGGCTGGTCGCCGACGGTGACATTCGAACAGGGAATCTCCCATACCGTGGACTGGTACCTGGACAATCAGCCCTGGGTGCGGCGGGTGCTGGACGGTAGTTACCGATTGGAACGCATCGGGAGCGTGGCATGACCCTGCACGCGCCCCGGAATCCCACGGGCCGCAAAGGCATCATCCTGGCCGGCGGCTCGGGCACGCGTCTTTATCCGATCACCCAGGCCATCAGCAAGCAACTGCTGCCGGTGTACGACAAGCCGATGATCTACTACCCGCTCAGCGTGCTGATGCTGGCGGGCATCCGCGAGGTGCTGGTCATCAACACCCCGCACGAGCAGGCGCTGTTCAAGACGCTGCTGGGTGACGGTTCGCAGTGGGGAATGAGCATCCAGTACGCGGTGCAGCCCAGCCCGGACGGGTTGGCGCAGGCGTTCGTGATTGGCCGCGAATTCCTTGCCGGAGGGCCAAGCTGCCTGGTGCTTGGTGACAACATCTTTCACGGCCCTGGCCTGACCGCGATGCTGCGGCGTGCGGACGAGCGAACCGAAGGCGCCACTGTATTCGGGTACTGGGTCAAGGATCCTGAGCGCTATGGCGTGGCGGAGTTTGATGGCGAGGGGCGAGTGGTGGGCGTGGAAGAGAAGCCTGCCCGGCCGCGCTCCAATTATGCGGTGACCGGCCTGTATTTCTACGATGGGCGGGCCAGCGACCTCGCGGGCGAGCTCAGGCCTTCAGCACGTGGCGAGTTGGAAATCACGGACCTCAACAAACGCTACCTGGACGACAGCGCGTTGCACCTGGAGCGGCTGGGGCGCGGCTACGCTTGGCTCGACACCGGAACGCACCAGTCGCTGCTGGAGGCATCCAACTACATCGAGACGATCGAGGCGAGGCAGGGGCTCCGTGTGTGCTGCCCGGAAGAGATCGCCTGGAACAACGGCTGGATCGGGAACGAAGATCTGGTCCGGCTGGCGAGACCGCTCAGCAAGAACGGCTACGGTCAGTACCTGCTCAACCTGATCGATCGCGGCTACGTGCCCTGAGGTGACATGAAAGTCATTGAGACGGACCTGCCGGGTTGCCTGGTATTCGAGCCGCGGGTGTTTGGCGACGACCGAGGCTACTTCTTCGAGTCATTCAACCAAGACAAGCTGGCTCCGCTGGGGCTTGCGCCGCGTTTCGTCCAGGGCAACGTATCGCGTTCGGCGCGCGGCGTGCTGCGCGGGCTGCACTACCAGTGGCCCAATCCGCAGGGCAAGTACGTGTCGGTGCTGGAAGGCGAGGTCTGGGACGTCGCGGTCGACATCCGTCGCGGTTCGCCCACCTTCGGCAAGTGGACGGCCGTGCTGTTGAGCGCGGACAACAAGCGTCATTTCTGGATCCCGGAAGGCTTTGCCCATGGCTTCGTTGCCTTGAGCGAGCATGCGCTGTTCACCTACCTGTGCACGGCGACCTACGATCCTGCCGCCGACGCGAATGTTCGGTGGGATGATCCGGCAATCGGCATCGGCTGGCCGGTGGCAGAACCGCTGTTGTCACCCAAGGACGCGGTGGCGCCGTTGTTGGCGGACATCCCGCTGGATCGCCTGCCCGTTTACGAAGGGGCTTGAGGTGCGCATCCTCCTGATTGGCGGCAGTGGCCAGGTCGGCCATGAACTGCTGCGCAGCCTGGTGCCCCTGGGGAGTTTGATCGCCGCCACCCGAAGTGGCGTCCTGCCGGATGGCACGGAGTGCGAGTCACTGAACCTGGACGTTCCCCGGGACGCGGACCGCCTGGTGCGCCGGATTGCACCCGACATCGTCGTGAATGCAGCGGCGTGGACCGCGGTGGACAAGGCCGAGACCGAGCGTGAGGCCGCCTTTCGTGCCAACGCGGGCGCCGTGGAAGAAATCGCACGCGCTTGCGCACAGGGCGATGTGCCCTTGGTGCACTTCTCCACCGATTACGTGTTTGACGGCACCGCATCGCGCCCGTACTTGCCGGAGGACCCCACCGCACCGCTCGGTGTTTACGGCGCGAGCAAGCTGGCGGGTGAGGAGGCGATCCGCGGTAGTGGTGCGCGCCATCTCATCCTTCGCACGGCCTGGGTCTACGGGCTGCACGGCCATAACTTCCTTCGCACCATGCTGCGCGTGGGGGCCGAACGTGACGAGCTGCGCGTGGTCGCCGACCAGGTCGGCAGTCCGACGCCGGCATGGTTGATCGCGGACATTACCGCCGCGATCCTGGCGCAGGGTCTCGGGAGCGGGGGGACGCACCACCTGGTTGCGGGCGGTCGGACCAGTTGGCATGGGTTCGCCGAAGCAATCATGGAGGAGGCCACGGCGGTCGGGTTGCTGGATCGGCGACCGCGGGTGATACCCATCACAACGGCGGACTACCCGACACCGGCCGCACGGCCTGCGTGGTCGGTACTGGACACCGGTTCACTGCGGCAGCAGTGGAGTGTCGTGCTGCCCGACTGGCGGGCGGCCCTGGCCAGGACTCTCCGGGCCGACGTAGTCGCCTGAGCGCGCGCGACCGCTTCCCCTTTAGCCCGGGGGAAGGGACGGTTGGGCCCATGTGCGGCGCGAAATCACGTCCGTGCCCACTCGTACAGTGTCGGTGGTCGCGGCACGTCGGTAAACTTGGCGCCCTCCCGCAATGGAGTTGTGCCAATGGCCGTAGCCACCGCCGTGTCCCCCACGGCCAAGAAGAGCAAGGTATATCCCAGTGCCGCCGCCGCCCTCGACGGGCTGGTGGCCGACGACCAGACCCTCGCGGTCGGCGGGTTCGGCCTGTGCGGCATTCCCGAAGCCCTGATCGCGGCGTTGCGCGATTCCGGTGCGAAGGGCCTGACCGCCATCTCCAACAACGCGGGCGTCGACGGCTTCGGCCTCGGCCTGCTGCTGGAGACGCGGCAGATCCGCAAGATGATTTCGTCCTACGTGGGCGAGAACAAGGAGTTCGAGCGCCAGTACCTCTCCGGGGAGCTGGAGCTGGAATTCAACCCGCAGGGCACGCTGGCCGAGCGCCTGCGCGCGGGCGGCGCGGGCATTCCGGCGTTTTTCACCGCCACCGGCTACGGCACCATCGTGGCCGAGGGCAAGGAAACCCGGGAGATCGACGGCAAGCATTACGTGCTGGAGACCGCGCTCAAGGCTGACGTGTCGCTGGTGAAAGCGTGGAAGGCCGACAAGGCCGGCAACCTGGTGTTCCGCAAGACCGCGCGCAACTTCAACCCCGCGTGCGCGATGGCCGGCAAGGTCTGTGTGGCCGAGGTGGAGCAACTGGTGGAAATCGGCGATATCGATCCCGACCATGTGCACCTGCCCGGCATCTATGTCGATCGCATCGTGGTCAACGCCACGCCCGAGAAACGCATCGAACAGCGCACCGTGCGCGCAGGGGGAAAGTGATGGCCTGGACCCGTGACGAAATGGCACAGCGCGCCGCGCAGGAGTTGAGCGACGGCGCCTACGTGAACCTGGGCATCGGCCTGCCGACCCTGGTGGCCAATTACATCCCCGAGGGCATGGACGTGTGGCTGCAGTCGGAGAACGGCTTGCTCGGCATCGGCCCGTTCCCGGCCGACGACGAGGTGGACGCCGACCTGATCAATGCCGGCAAGCAGACCGTGACCGCGATGCCGGGCGCCAGCTTCTTCGGTAGCCATGACTCGTTCGCGATGATCCGCGGCGGCCACATCGATCTGGCCATCCTCGGTGCCATGCAGGTGACGGACAAGGGCGATCTCGCCAACTGGATGGTCCCCGGCAAGATGGTCAAGGGCATGGGCGGGGCGATGGACCTGGTGGCCGGCGTGAAGCGCGTGGTGGTGCTGATGGAGCACACCGCCAAGAACGGCGAGCACAAGATCCTGCCGGAGTGCACGCTGCCCCTAACCGGCGTCGGGGTTGTAAATCGGATCATCACCGAACTCGCGGTCATGGATGTAGCCCCTGATGGGCTTCAGGTTCGTGAACTGGCTCCCGGCGTGACCTTCGAGGAAGTTCAAGGGAAGACCGGCGTCCGGCTGGATTAACCCATGGCGCTGCGGGGTCTTGCCCGGTTAGTTTGAGTGCAGGCAATTTGAGTCAGAGTACCCGAGCTTTCCCTGGAATTTCCTGCCATGCGCCAAGCACTTCTGTTTACCGTCCCCGTGGCGCTGGCTGTGGTGCTGCTGGGAGGTAGCTGCACCAAGGAACACGCGCCTGCTCCTGGGCAACCTGCCTCGGCGACGGGTGCAGCTGCGCGGGGTGTCCGTGCGCACCCCGCCATTGCGCTAAACGCAGGCACTATCGCGATCCTGCCGGACCGCGGGAATCTGGTGGCTTATCCCGCGACGCCCGAAGTTCGCCATGAGTCGTCGTCCACGTGGTACCAGGCCGCTGTGAGCGAAGCCCACGCGATGCGTGCGCTCGTCACTGGGGAAATGACCGTGATGGCGCCAGACGGCCAGCCGCTAAAGCTGGCGTACCAACGGCATATGGAGCACGCCAACGGTAACTGGACGTGGATCGGTCGCAATGCTCAAGGCGAGGATGCCGTCATCACATTTGGCGAAAAAGCCGTGTTCGGCAGCATTCCGCAGCCGGGCCGCGAGGAGCTGAAGCTGTCGACGCTCGGCGGGCGGACATGGATCGTGGTGGTCGATCCCGCCCGGCAGCATTATCCCGACTCCTCCTCGCCTGACTACCTTGTGCCGCCGGAACTTTCTGCGGCGCTGGCCGATGCCGGACCGGCCGCTACCTCGAGCCAGGCCGCCGCAGTTGCTGCCACGGGCGCGGCCACGACCATCGATGTCGCCTTGGGCTATACGACCACCTACGCGACGGAACTGGGCGGCGACTCGCAGGCCGTAACCCGCCTGCAGAACCTTGTTGACATTGCCAATCAGGCCTACACAAACAGCCAGGTCAACGCGCAAATCCGGCTGGTCCGCACCTTGGCTGTGAATTACCCGGACGCCACCGACAATAGCAGCACGCTTTCCGCCCTGACGGGCAACACGGCCTCGGGTAGTGATCCGGCCTTCAGCGCCCTGCGGGCGGCGCGCGACCAATACGGTGCCGACCTGGTCTCGCTGGTGCGTCGCTTCCGCGCCCCGGAGAACAGCGGGTGCGGTATCGCGTGGCTCATCGGCGGAGGACAGAGTAGCTTTACCACCGCCGCCGCGCCTTATGGTTATTCGGTGGTGAGCGATGACCTCGACATGGGCGATATTGACGAGTCCGACCGCAAGAACTACGTGTGCCGCAAGGAGACGCTGGCGCACGAAGCGGGCCACAACATGGGCCAGGCACACAATACCGAAGACAGCGAGCGGCCGGGGGTGCACGCCTATTCCTACGGCTATCGGGAATCGTCGACCACGGGGTTCTACACCGTGATGGCGTATCGCCTGGCAGCCAGCAGCCAGCGCTCGATCCGCTACTTCTCCAATCCCAATGTTGTCGATCCCGTGACAGGTCGTCCTACCGGCGTCCTCAATGTTTCCGACAATGCCCGCAGCATGGCTCAGACAATGCCTGTCGTGGCGGCCTTCCGCGCGACCACGGTGGCAGGCATCCCCTCAGTGCGGCGGGACTTCGATGGAGATGGGCGGTCCGACGTCTACTGGCGCAACATCGCCACCGGGGAAAACGGGCTCTGGAGGATGAGTGGAACGGCCGTCGTGGGGGCTTGGAGTGTGTACAGGGAAGCGGACCTGAGCTGGACGGTCGTTGGGTCGGGCGACTTCAATGGGGACCGGCGCTCGGATGTGGTCTGGCGCAACACGAATTCGGGGCACGTCTATGTCCAGTTCATGAACGGACCGACGATCCTTCCTGAATCGCGGTTTGCACCGATCGTGGATGACCTCAATTGGCGCATCGTGGGGCTTGCGGATTTCGACGGCGATTCCCTCAGCGATCTTTACTGGCGCAACGTTGTAACCGGGCTCACTTACGTCTGGCTGATGAAAGGGGCCGAACCCACGACCATGCAGCCGGTCCACATGGAGCCGGACCAGGGGTGGAAGGTGGTCGGCACCGGTGACTTCAACGGAGACGGGCGTTCTGATGTTCTCTGGCGCCACTCGGCGACGGGCACGAACTACGTTCATTTGATGTCCGGCACCTCGATATTGCCTTCGTCCGGGCCATTGCCAACCGTACGGGAAGCCGAATGGGTGGTGGCCGCGGTCGACGATTTCGACGGCGACGGTCGCGCCGACATCTATTGGCGGAACAGTGCTACCGGCGAGTGCTATCTCTGGCTCATGAGCAGCCTGTCCGTCACCCGGATGCAGCGGGTGCACAGCGCGACCCTCACGTGGGAAATCGCCCGCAGTGGCGACTTCAATGGTGACGGACGGGCCGACATTCTCTGGAGGAACAGGAGCACCGGGGAGAACTACATGCACCTGATGAATGGCACGGCGATATTGCCAGGCTCCGGGGTGGTGATGGCGGTCCCCGATACCAGTTGGCAGGTTCCTGGGCTTTGATTTCGGCGGGCAGCAAGCGCGCGCTTTCGGGCGGCGCCGCTTCAGTACGCCTGGGCCCGCCCGGAGTGCGCGGCTTCCGAGCCGTTACCGTAAGCAATTCGTGAAGAGCTGAATTGCGCGCGTGGCATGCGCGCCGGTTTTGGCCGCTTTGGACTGCTCGAGTGCGTATTACAGGTACCGGCCCAGCAAGGACCGTCCCAGGGGTAATACGTATATGCGCGCTCTTATTCTCGTTGTCGCCTTGAGCGTGGCCGTCGGCCTGCTCTTGAAGGTGGAGCGTCCTCGAGTCGACCCGAAGGTGGAATCACCGGGGGTCGCGATCGAATCGGGGAGCAGGGGCCCGCTCCCTCGGCTTGCGGCGACGTCGCTCGTCGCGGCACATCCAGATGAGGGGGAACTGCTCGTGCACGATCCCGAACGGCAGGTGGTTCGCTCTGGAGCGTCCACCTGGCACCCCGTACGGATCAGCGAGGCCCACGCGCTGAAAGCTATCGGCGGAGGCTCGATGACGGTGGGGGTCCCCACCGGCGAGAGAATCCAGTTGCGCTATGAGCGTCATGTTGAACATTCCGACGGCAACTGGACATGGGTGGGGCGAGAGGCAGGTGCTGCGCCTGGTACGGAAACAGTGCTCACATTCGGTGGGAACGCCGTGTTTGGCATGATTCGTCATGCCGATTCCGATCTCAGCGTCACCACCGAGGCCGGTTCGACGTGGATGGTGGAAACGGACCACAGTCGAGTGCAACGCAGTGGGATGGCAACCAGTGCAGATGACTTTCTTGTACCGGCCCCAATGCGGCCTGCAGGCGTTCCCCCTCACGGGGCGGCGAACGTGCCCGAACCCATGCGGTCAGCCAGCGATGCGCTTTCCCAAGCTGTCAGCGCGTCTGCTGCGGAGGCAACGGCGTCAACGCCGGCAACCGTGGACATCGCTATGGGTTTCACCACGGGGTTCGCGACGCGCCTCGGCGGTGAATCGCAGGCCAGGACCCGCTTGCATTTCCTCGTGGACGTGACGAACCAGGCGTTCGTGGCCAGCGGCATCAATGCCCGCATCAGGCTTGTGCGCTCGTTGCAGGTGGACTACCCCGACGCCACTCACAGTCGATCGGCCCTCTTCGAACTCACAGGCATGGAATGCAAGACGCAAACAAACGGCGACCAGTACCTCAGCGACCGACGGGTTCAGTGCACGCCGATCGCGCAGCCCGCGGGATTGCAGCCGTTGACCGCAGCCCGGGATGCCTATGGAGCTGATCTGCTCGTACTTGTGCGCAAGTACGAGGATCCGGAACAGGCCAGCTGCGGCTCTGCGTGGATGCTGGGTGGCGGTCAGAATCCCATCGATCAAGGAAGCGCGGCGTTTGGCATGACGGTCATCAGTGACACGAGCGGCGATATGTTCCCGGACAATGGCAACACCTGCTCCCCTTTGCAGTTGGCACACGAGTTGGGGCACAACTTTGGGCAACAGCACGACGTGGTCACGGCTAGTGGTACCGACGATTCCGACAGCGATGGCAACCTGCTGGATCCTGAAGAGTTTGGCCACCATCCGTATTCGTTCGGGTACAGCACCGATGGGACAGCGTCGGATATCGCAACAATCATGTCCAACCGTCGACCGAGTCAGACCCGGTACCGCGTCTTCTCCAATCCGCTGATCACAGCGTGCGGCGGCGCGGCTTGCGGTACCGCGGACCAGGCGGACAACGCACGCTCAATGGGTGAAACCATGCCGATCGTGGCGGGCTTCCGCCCGAGCGTCGATCCATCGCTCACTGCGGTCGCACCCAGCGAATTCGATGGTGACTTCGACGGTGACGGGATCGCTGATGTGTACTGGCGGAATGCAAATTCGGGCCACACCGGCCTATGGAGAATGACCGGAACGACGGTGGCCGGGGCCTGGAACGTGCATGGCGAGGCGGACATCGCGTGGGCGGTGGTCGGGTCCGGTGACTTCAATGCCGATGGCCGTGCCGACGTGCTCTGGCGCAACTGGAACTCGGGAGAAATCTACATTCATTTCATGAATGGGCCGACGATCCTTCCCGCATCGCGCTTCGCGCCTACGGTGGGCGACCTGAACTGGAAAATCGTCGGGCTCGGAGACTTCGACGGCGATGCAATCACCGATCTCTACTGGCGCAATGTCAGTACCGGGCTGACCTACGTCTGGCTGATGGATGGCGCGGACCCCAAGGCCATGCTGCCTGCGCACCATGAACCCGACCAGGAATGGAAGGTCGCGGGTACCGGGGACTTCAATGGCGATGGCAAGGCGGACGTGCTGTGGCGGCATTCCGGTACGGGCCAGAATTACATCCACATGATGGCAGGTGCATCAATACTGTCTTCGTCGGGCAGTCTGCCCACGGTGACGGAACCCGAATGGAAGGTTGTTGCATTGGGGGATTTCAATGCGGACGGGCGGGTGGATATCTACTGGCGAAACAGCGCGACGGGAGAGTGCTACCTGTGGCTGATCGACGGCGTTTCGCTGACCAGCATGCAACGGGTCCATGCAGCTGCGCTTTCCTGGCACATCGCCACCAGTGGTGACTTCAATGGTGACGGACGCACCGACATCTTCTGGCGCAACAGCGTAACCGGCGAGAACTATCTCCACCTTATGGACGGTGGCACGATTCTCGCGGGTTCGGGTGAGGTGTTCTCCGTCCCGGATCTGGACTGGAAGATTGCAGGGCTATGACCTGCCCGGCAGAGGTTTGAGGCGGGATCAGCGACTGCGCCGGGCGTAAGGATACGGTCCCGGCGCCGTTGTATCGCGGGCAGGCGTGCCGATTTGTGCAGTCCGGTATCCCGCCTGCTGCGCGCATGAGGCAAACATCCGTTCGATCGCGTGGGCCGCGGTGCCGTCCAGCTGCCCCTTCTCCGACTCGAAATTCCAGAGGTCAATGGGTGAATCAAGCAGGGGTCCGAGCGCCGACATTCGTGCCCAGAACATGCTCCCGGATATGAATTGGGCATCATCATCGGGGGGGCGTACTCCAACCAGCCCAGCCAGGTGATGGATCAGGGGACGATTGCCTCCCCAGTAGTCCGTCAGGCGCAGGACATGGCCTCGCGGGGCGAGAATTCCCAGTCGCGGATCCTCTGCGAAGGCGGCCAGCGCCGCCTTTGCCTGTCCACCGGTCAGCAAGGAATCGATCATCTCACGCCGCCACTGGTCGCCATTCCCCAAGTGCGCGGATCGCTTGGTGTGGAGCTTCAGAATGGTCAGGTCCTCACCATCGCGTTCCAGATGATGGAGGGCGAACAGGAAGGGAAGGATGTCCCGCCCGCGATTCTCGAAGATCAACAACTCCGCCTCGATACCCGCTCGCGAAATGTGCTCCCGGACCGCTGCCGCCTTCTCGTGGGCGGTCGTGACAACAACGCGGAACTTGACCTCCGATGCTTCCACCGCGCTCAGGATGTCGGGTAGCAGCTCGGGATGCCAGGCATGGACCACTGCACAGGGCCGTACCGGCGAACGTGAAACGCTGGATGCAGTTGCGCCGCGCAGTGCTTCCCGCGTGGCTTGGAGCCAAGCGTGACCCAGCCGCGCATCGGGCTCAAGGACTGCTCCCTCGGCCCACTCGTTCCATGCGTTGACGAAGACATACCGTTGATCAGCCGGCACTTGGGCGAGCCGGCTAAATATCGTGTCCTGGAGCCATGTGCGGTAGCGACGAGGAGAGGAGTGGAGAAACGTCCGGCCCCGGCCCGGGCGCCGGGCTTCATTGTCCCAGCCGCAGTTGACCCCCGGGTACAGGTTGTACCTCGGCAGCGCGCGACCGCGGTAATCCTCCGCCAGAGCGCGCCAGTCCAGCACGTCCCCCGCGTATTCCGGGTCGATCAACCTCTGTTCGGCGGTGATGTTGGCAGGGGTACTGAGGTTCGGTGGGAACTCGACCGCCGCATCGAAACCGATGCTGTGCGGATCCGGACGCTCAAACGCCTGTGTATAGGCCAGATGGATTTCGCCTACGCCGTTCTGGAGACACCATTCCCGCCACCGTGCAGCCGTTGCGGCTGCGTCCGGCAGTAGCCCGGGGCGATAAACCAGCAGCAGTGGCTTGCCGTTGACCCGCAGGTAACGCGGGTCGCGCAGATACGGCGCGATATGGGCAATGAACGCAAGATCATCCAGGGGACTATGCGACTGCGCGATGAGGACGTCGTCGGCCCGACCGTCCCAACGGCGCGACCAGTTCTCGTTCGCCCAGCACAGGCAGAACGGCAACTCGATCGACGGGTCCTCCAGCCACTGTCGCAACGGCGCTTCAAGTAGCGTTTTCCCGCCGAACCAATAGAAGTAGAAGCAGAAGGCGCCGATGCCGTACTCATGGGCGAGTCGCGCCTGATCGCGCATCACCTGGGGATTGCGCAGGTCGTAGAATCCGAGCTCACCGGGCAGGCGGGGCTGCGCGTGGCCCTCGAATTGGGGCAACGCCCGCGCTACGTTGCGCCACTCCGTGAAGCCTTTTCCCCACCAAGCATCATTCTCGGGAATGGAATGGAACTGCGGTAGGTAAAAAGCTACCAACGTTGCGGGTAAGGGATCGGGCAGTGGCTCGCTCCGGTAGGCGACGTGTCCCAGCGCGGGCCCGCCAGCATGCACGTAAGGCCGGTGGACGCTACCGTCTCCGCCCACCCCCCGGGTCGGAAGTGGGCGGACCGATGGAAAGCGATCAAAGAACCGCTGGCGCAGGGCGTCTCGTCCGGCTTCCGCCATGGGCAAGGCGCGAAATCCAAATCGAAGAGCACTGAATAATGCGGATTGCCAGTGCTCCCTCATGCGCGTGCGCGAAGCCATTCAAAGGTTCTGGTAATTCGGCCCGCTGCCACCTTCCGGCGTGACCCAATCAATGATCTGGTAAGGATCCTTGATGTCGCAGGTCTTGCAGTGCACGCAGTTGGCCGCGTTGATCTGCAGACGCCTGCCGGTGCCCGCTGGGCCGTCCGGGTCCGCGACAATCTCATATACGCCCGCCGGGCAGAAGCGCGTGCAGGGGTTGTCGTATTCCTCCGCGCAACGGGTCACGCATACCGAGGTGTCATGCACGCGCAGGTGCACTGGCTGGTCTTCGTCGTGCTCTGTGGCGGCGAAGTAGACCGATGCCAGGCGATCACGCGGGGCGAGCGTGCGCTCCAGGTAGTCGCGCTTGGGCTGTTCGTGCGTGCCGACCTTGCCCAGCGACGACCAGTCGGGCTTGTTCTTCAGTGTCCAAGGGGACAGGCCGCCGGTGGCCGTTTCCCACGCCGCATTGAGCATGCCGAACCACAGCCCGCGCTTGAAGCCCGGCTTGATGTTGCGGACCTTCTTCAGCTCGGCCATCGCGTCGGAGGCCCGCAGTTTGGCATCGAACCCTTCCGGCGCCAGTTGCGACGCCATCAGGTGTTCGGCGGCGAGCATGCCACTGCGGATGGCCTGGTGGGTCCCCTTGACCTTGGGCACGTTGAGCAGGCCGGCGGTATCGCCGATCAGCAGTGCACCCGGCATTTCGCATTTGGGCAGCGACTGCCAGCCGCCGGTCACGATGGCGCGCGCGCCCGCGGAGACGATGCTGCCGCCTTCCAGAAGCGGCTTGATCATCGGGTGGTTCTTCCATTGCTGGAAGGCCTCCCACGGCTTGTACTCGGGGTCCTTGTAGTCCAGTCCGCTGACGTAGCCCAGTGCGATGCGACCCTTGTCCAGGTGGTACAGGAAGCTGCCGCCGTAGGTATGGCTGTCCGCGGGCCAGCCGAAGCTGTGCACGATCTTGCCCGGCTGCACTCGGTCCTCGGGGACCTGCCACAGCTCCTTGATGCCGATGGAGTAGCCCTGCGGGTCGCTGTCCTTGTCCAGTTCGAAGCGCTTGATCAGGCGCTTGGTGAGGTGGCCGCGCGCACCTTCGGCGAGCACGGTGACCTTGGCGCGGATGTCGATGCCGGCGGTGTAGCCGGGCTTGTGCGAGCCGTCCTTTGCCACGCCCATGTCGCCGATGCGCACGCCGATGACCTTGCCGTCGGCGTCATGCAGGGTTTCGCTGGCGGCAAAGCCCGGGTAGATCTCCACGCCCAGTGCTTCGGCTTGGGGGGCCAGCCAGGCACACATCGCGCCCAGGCTGACGATGACGTTGCCGTGGTTGTTCATGCCCGGCGGCACCGGCAGCTTGCGTCCGGCGTCCCTGCTCAACAGCCAGAACTCGTCATCGGTGGCAGGCACGCAGATCGGCGGCGGGTTGTCGCGCCAGTTGGGGAGCAGGGCGTCGAGCGGGCCGGTCTCGATCACCGCGCCGGACAGGATCTGCGCGCCGATGGTGGAGGCCTTCTCGATCACGCAGACCGAAATTTCCGGGTTCAGCTGTTTGAGGCGGATGGCGAACGACAGGCCCGCGGGGCCCGCGCCCACGGTGACGACGTCGTATTCCATCACGTCGCGTTCGATTTCGGCCTGGTCGGTCATGCTGGCGTTCCCGCTTGCGTCAATCCCGCCATTGTCGCGGGTTTCGGCTGGAGCACCAAGTCGGCCCCTGGTCAGCGGGCGGGCGTCGCTTCCCGGGCGGCGCCCATGGCCAGGGTCCAGCCGGCCAGATCACGGGCCATGCCGGCCAGCGCGGTTTCAAAAGCATCAACCACCGCGGGCACGGCGGCATCGCGCGCGGGAACCGCCTGCAGGAAGGTGCGCGAGGCCACCACGTCGGGGGCCATGCCGTGGAGCAGCTTGGCGCGGACCTCGATGGTCGCGGCCGGCTGGCCGCTGGCATAGTCGGATTCAAAGCGCCGCACATCCAGGACCAGCCGGTAGTCGGTCGCGATTCCCGTGCCCTGGCGGCTGACCACGCCGATGCGGCCGGAATCCTCCAATGCGCGCAGCACCGCATCCTCCAGCATTTCGCTGGGGCGCTTGGCCCACTGCGCGCCCTTGTAGACCTGTAGTTCCTGAGGCGTAGGCCGCACAGCAATGCGCGCGCTGTCGATTGCGCGGGCGGCGGTGGGCTGGGCGACGGTGAGCGACCAGCGCACGCTGGGCCAGCTGGGTTCGGCCACAACGCGTGGGTCGGGCGCGTACGGCGTCGCGCCGTCGCCCTTGCCAGGCGAGAGCAGGGCGCAGCCCCCCAGTGACATCAGCAGCACTGACGCACCCGCCCACCGGAGAAAGAGGCGGGCGGGGCGCGCGTGCGGCGTGTCCCTCCGGAGGCGCTGCGCGTCAAGCGAGGTCGAAGCGGTCGTCACGGCGAGGCTCATTTCGGCTCAAACTCCTTGGGGGCGTCGCGTCCGAGCAGGTAATCGGCCGCGCCGCTGTCCAGGCGGTCGCTGATGCGCCGCAGGTCGCGGACCAGCACCCGCAACTCGGTCAGGGTGGGGCCGATCTGGCCGAGCCCGTCGTTGGTGAAGCTGCGGATCGCGCCGCGGTTCTCGTTGATCATGGCGTCCGCCCCGCCGACCGCGCCGTCGAGCTTGGTGAGCGTGTTGTCCAGCTTGGCGATCAGCGGCGGCAACTTGTCGACCAGTTCGCGGTCGAGGTCTTCCACCGCGCCCTGCGTGGTCGTCAAGGTGGCGGTGAGTTGTTCGCTGGCCTTGCGGCCATTGACGATCAGCGCGCGCAGATCCTCGCGCTGGTCGGCGATCGAGCCGGTCATGGACTCCAGGTGCGCCAACGTGTCGGAGATGCGCTTGACGTTCTCCTCGCTCAGCACCTGGTCCAGCCGCGAGACCAGCCGGTTGGCGGTGTCGGCGATGTTCTGCAGGGCCGACGCCTCGGTCTGGATCACCGGCACGTCGCGGCGGTCGGTGTCGATCAGCGAGGGGCTGGTGGGGCTGCCCCCGGTGAGCTGGATGAAGGGCGTGCCGGTGATGCCGGTCATCGACAGTTTGGCCCGGGTGTCGGACTTGACCGGCGTGTCTGCCTGTACGCGCAGGCTGGCGATCACCCGGCGCGGGTCGTCCGGCGCCAGCCGCAGCGTCTTCACCGTGCCCACGGAAATGCCGTTGTACTGCACCGAGCTGCCTTCGCTGAGACCGGTGACTGGTTCGTTGAAGATCACCAGGTAGTCCTGCCAGCCGCGCTCGGACGAGTACTTCGCCGCCCACAGCGCGAACAGCAGGATGAACAGCGTCACCACGATGGAGAACGCACCGATGAGGACGTAGTTGGCCTTGGTTTCCATGGGTCAATGGTCCCGGTTGGCGGCGTGGGCGTCGCGCGCGGCGCGTCCGCGTGGGCCGTGGAAGTATGACTGCACCCAGGGGTGGTCCAGCTTCTCGACCTCGGCGACGGGCGCGCAGGCGATCAGGCGTCGATCCGCAAGCACCGCGATGCGGTCGCAGATGGTGTACAGGGTATCCAGATCGTGGGTGATGAGAAACACGGTCAGTCCCAGCGCGCGCTGCAGGGTCAGGATCAACTGGTCGAAAGCGGCCGCGCCGATCGGGTCCAGGCCGGCGGTGGGTTCGTCCAGGAACAGCAGCGGCGGGTCGAGCGCAAGCGCCCGCGCCAGCCCCGCGCGCTTGCGCATGCCGCCGGACAACTGCGAAGGCAGCTTGTCCACCGCCTCCGCGGGCAGGCCGGCGAGCTTCACCTTGAGTAGCGCCAGTTCGTAACGCAGCGAATCGGGCAGGTCGCGGTGGTATTCCTTGAGCGGCACCTGCACGTTCTCGCCCACGGTCAGCGAGGAAAACAGCGCGCCGTCCTGGAACAGCACGCCGGTGTGGCGCTCGATTTCCCGGCGCTGCCCGGGATCGGTGCTGCGCGCGTCGATGCCGAAGACCTCGATCTCGCCCGCCGCGGGCTGCTGCAGGCCCAGGATCGTACGCATGAGGACGGACTTGCCGCTGCCCGAGCCGCCGACCACGCCCAGGATCTCGCCGGGACGGACATCGAGGTCGACGCCATCGTGCACCACCTGCTCGCCAAAGCGGTTGACCACGCCACGCACGCGGATGATGGGGCTCGGATCTGGGGCAAGGACGGCGTTCAGAAGTTGAGCTCCATGAACCAGATGGCGGCCAAGGCATCCAGCACGATCACCATCGAGATCGCCTGCACCACGCTGGAGGTGGTGCGCTCACCCACCGACTGCGCGGTGCCTTCCACCTGCAGGCCTTCCAGGCAGCCGATCAGGGCGATCACCACGGCGAACATCGGCGCCTTGACCAGGCCGACGATGAAGTGGCGCACCTCCATCGTGTCCTGCATGCGCGACAGGTACTGTGGCGGCGGAATGTCGAGCCCATAGGCGCCCACGGTGAGGCCGCCCAGCAGGCCGAATACCATCGCCACGAAGGTGAGCAGCGGCAGCATCACCACCAGCGCGAGCAGGCGGGGAATCACCAGCAGGTCGATCGGGTCCATGCCCAGCGTGCGGATCGCGTCCACTTCCTCGCGGCTCTTCATTGCGCCGATCTGCGCGGTGAACGCACTGGCGGTGCGGCCCGCGAGGATGATGGCGGTGAGCAGCACGCCGAACTCGCGCAGGAAGGAAATGTTGACCAGTTCGACCACGTAGATGACGGCGCCGAAGTCGCGCAGCACGTTGGCACCGAGGAAGGCGACCACCGCACCGACCATGTAGCACAGCAGCGCCACCAGCGGCACGGCATCCAGGCCCACCTGTTCCATGTGGTGGACGGTGGCCGTGGGGCGGAAACGCGTGGGCTCGCGCACCATGCGCAACATCTTGGACAGCACCTCGCCCAGGAATCCAATCAGCGCGGTGGACTCCTTGAGGTTGTCCACCACCGAGTGGCCCATGCGTTCCAGCGCCGCATTGACGCCGTACTCGCGCTTGCGCCGGGGACGGTCGTCGGCCACGTCCTCGATCGCCGCGACCAGGGCGCGGTGGCGCTCGTGGAACTGGAACTGGCTGAAGTCCAGGTCGCGGCGTCGCGCGAACCGCATCAGCTGCAGCACGCCCAGCGAGTCCAGTCGATCCACCTGGCTGGCGTCCACCGTGGTGGCCTCGGGCGGTGCGTCGGTCAGTTGCTGGCGGATCGCATCGGCGTGGTCGAGCGTCCAGCCTCCGGCGAGGCGGAGCTGCGAGGGCTGCTGCGGTTCGAAGGTGAGCTCGGGCAGTCGCACAGTGGGGATGATGGGCGGCAGAGTCGGGCGCTGAAGTCGAGCATACAGGCTCGGTGCGACGCCGTGTCCGGACCGTGATGAAACGCCCGCTAGCCCATGTCGATATTTCACCGTGCATGCGATGCTTGCCGCCATGTCGAACATCGCGCCGCCCACCGCCGCCAGCTACGCGGACCGTATCCATTTCCTCATCGAGCTGGCCGAGCGCTTGCACCGCTACGGCACCACCGCGCAACGCCTGGAAGGCGCCATCACCGCCACCGCGCAGCGGCTGGGCGTCGACTGCGAGCCCTGGTCCAATCCCACCGGGATGATCCTGACCTTCAGCGATCCCCTGCGCCCGGCGGGGGAAGGCGATTCCACCCGCGTGTTGCGCCTGCCATTGGGCGAGAACGACCTCTACCGGTTGGCCGAGACCGATCGCATCGCCGAAGAGGTGATCGCCGGGCGGATGGGATTGGTGGAAGCCCACTCGGCGATGAGTGCCTTGGATCGTCCGCCGGGACGCCGGGGCCAGCTGATGCAGGTGATGGCTTTCGGCTTGGCCGCCGCGGGCGTGGGGGGCCTTTTCCGGCTGCCGTGGCTGGACATCGGCGTCGCGGGACTCAACGGTGTGTTGACCGGCTGGCTGGCGTTGTATGCGGCGACGCGTCCGCAATTGCGCGAGGCGCTGGATGCGGTGGCGGCGGTGATGGTGGCCACGGTGGCCATCCTGGTGGCCAGCCTCGTGGCGCCGCTGAACCAGAACACCGTGATCATCGCGTCGCTGGTGGTCCTGCTGCCGGGGTTGGCGCTCACCAACGCGGTCAACGAACTCAGCAGCCAGCACCTGATGTCGGGCACCGGCCGCTTCGCTGGCGCCATCACCACCGTGATGCAGCTTGCGGTGGGCGTGGTCATCGCCCTCTACGTGACTGACCTGATGGGACTCGAACCGCAGGTGCGCGCGCTTCGCCCGCAAAGTGACTGGGTGGAATGGGCGGCGCTGGTGGCGGCGGCATACGCCTTCGCCGTACTGTTCAAGGCCCACCGCCGCGACTATCCGAAAGTGATGTTCGCCGCGGCGTCGGGATATCTGATCTCGCGCTACGCGGGGCAGGCGTTCGGCAGTCCGGCTGGCGTGTTCATGGCCGCGTTGGCGATGACCGCGGCAGGCAACGCCTATGCACGCTGGTGGCATCGCCCCGGCGCCATCATCCGCGTACCCGGCATCATCATGCTGGTACCCGGTAGCATCAGCCTGCGCGGCCTGCTCAGCCTGCTGCAGACGCAGGACGTGAATGCGGGGCAGGAAGCGGTGCTGGCGGTGATCAACATCTTGCTGGCGCTGATTGCCGGTCTGTTGTTTGGCAACCTGCTGCTGCCGGCACGTCGCAATCTGTAACCGCGCGGGGTTTCCCGGCCTGGGAATGACGACGCCGGCACTGGGCCGGCGTCGGGGTGTACCGCATGTCTGGCGCCCCGCCGCTTGGCCGGGCGCCGAAGAACGTTCACTTGATCAGGAAATCATCCAGGCTGCGGCCGGCGGAGGTCAGGCTGGCGAGCCAACGCGGCTGCTTGCCACGGCCGGTCCAGGTTTCCGCGGCATTGGCCGGGTTGCGGTACTTCGGCGCGACCTTGCTGCCGGCAGTCGACGACTTGCGCGCCGCCTTCTTCGGCGCGGAGGTGCGCGGTGCGCTGCCGCCCGTGCCGAACAGTTCCGCGACGGTATAACCCTCGGCCTTGATCAGCGCTTGCACCTTCTTGCGCACGGCCGCGATGGGCTTGCGCTTGGCCAGCGTGGTCTTGCGCTTCTTGGCCTGGGTGATCAGCGACTGCAGTTCCTTGGCGGACAGGGTGTCGAGATTGATCGACATGAAACCTCCGGTAATGGTCGGGATTATCCCGGATATATGGGGCGGGATATTCGGGCCGCGGAATGCGACGCACCTGGGCGATGGTAATGCCGCCATCGCGATCGGTAAATGCGTGGCATGAATGTCGCGGTAACTGTTGCGGGCACGCGATGCCGAACAAGTAGCGCCGCAAGGCGGCTGCAAACGAAAAACCCGACCTCGCGGTCGGGTTTCTGCGGCGGGCCTGTGCATGGCCTGCGTAGTGCTGAGGCGAAGAATCAGCCAGCGAGTCCGAGCCTGCCGCGCAGACCCACGCGATCGAGGTTCTCGGCCTCGCTGGCACGACGATGCCGGTATTCGAAGGTACCCGCGGCAACCCCGCGCTCGGACACCACGATCCGGTGCGGAATGCCGATCAGCTCCATGTCCGCGAACATCGCGCCGGGGCGCAGGCCACGGTCGTCGAGCACGGTCTCGATGCCGGCCGCATTGAGTTCGCGGTACAGCGCCTCGGCAGCCTCGGCCACAGCGGCGTCCTTCTTCGGATTGATCACGCACACCGCGGCCTGCCACGGCGCCATTGCTTCCGGCCAGCAGATGCCATTGTCGTCGTGGTTCTGCTCGATTGCCGCCGCGACGATGCGCGACACGCCGATGCCGTAGCAGCCCATCAGCGGCACGGCGGCCTTGCCGGTTTCGTCCAGCACGGTGCACTTCATCGCCTCGGCGTAGCGGCGGCCGAGCTGGAACACGTGGCCGACCTCGATGCCGCGGGCGATCCCCAGCGTGCCGTGGCCGTCCGGCGACGGGTCGCCTGCGACCACGTTGCGGATGTCGGCGACTTCCGGCTCCGGCAGATCGCGGCCCCAATTGACACCGGCCAGGTGGAAGCCATTTTCGTTGGCGCCGACCACGAAGTCGGCCATGGCGGCGACGCAGCGGTCGGCGATCACGCGGATCGGGCGCACCGGGTTGAGTGGGCCGAGAAAGCCGGGCTGTGCGCCCAGGTGCTCGACGATCTCTGCCTCGCTGGCCAGGCGGTAGTCGCCCAGGCCGGCGAGCTTGGCCAGCTTGATCTCATTGACGACGTGGTCGCCGCGCACGAGGGCGAGGGCGAACTTCGCGTTGCCCTCGGCGTCGACCCCCACCACCGCGACCGACTTGACGGTGCGTTCCAGCCCGATGCCCAGCAGCGCGGCCACGTCCTCGCAGGTCTTCTGCGTCGGCGTGTCGACCTTGTGCATCGCTTCGCTGGCGGCCGGGCGTCCTCCCGGGGCCACCGCCTCGGCCAACTCCACGTTGGCGGCGTAGTCGGAACCGGTGGAGAACGCGATCGCATCTTCACCGGAGTCCGCCAGCACGTGGAACTCGTGCGAGGCATTGCCACCGATCGCGCCGGTATCGGCGAACACGGCGCGGAACTTCAGCCCGAGGCGGGTGAAGACGCGGCTGTAGGCCTCGTACATGTTCTTGTACTCGCGGCCCAGGCACTCCTCGCTGATGTGGAACGAGTAAGCGTCCTTCATAAGGAACTCGCGCGCGCGCATCACGCCGAAGCGCGGACGGATCTCGTCGCGGAACTTGGTCTGGATGTTGTAGAAGTTGACCGGCAGTTGCTTGTAGCTGGAGAGCTCACTGCGCGCGAAGTCGGTGATGACCTCCTCCGCGGTTGGGCCGTAGCAGTAGCCGGCCTCCTTGCGGTCCTTGATCTTCAGCAGCTGGCCCCCGAACTTCTCCCAGCGCCCCGTTTCCTCCCACAGTTCCTGCGGCTGGATGGTCGGCATCAGGAGTTCGATGGCCCCGGCGGCATCCATCTCCTCGCGCACCGCGCGCTCGACCTTGCGCAGCACGCGCAGGCCCAGCGGGGACCAGGTGTACAGGCCGGCGGCGAGCTTGCGGATCATGCCGGCCTTGAGCATCAGCTTGTGGCTGATGATCTCGGCGTCGGCCGGGGTTTCCTTGGTGGTGTGGAGGTGGAACTGCGACAGGCGCATCGAGGGGCTTCACGCGGAGGGAAGCCGCCATTTTGCCATGGCCGCGCGATGACCACCGCCGGGGGGCGGGCGTGCGTGCGGGCGGGGCTGGCCAAAAGGCGCTGGGGGCCGATGCGGCCGCTGCCGGCATCAGTCCGATGTGGGTGTGGACGTGCTGCCGTCAGCGGAGAGGTATGACGGGACCGCCTTCGCAGTAGGTCTTCACGGCCGCCTCGGCCTTGGCGGTGCGCTCGGTGCGTTCGGCGGGGGTCAGCTCCCGTTCGTGCTTGCCGTCGCGGTCGGCGTCCAGACCCACCGGCGTACTGCCCTTGAGGATGGCGAGGTTGCTACGGGCATTGCTGCAGTCCGCATTGACCACGGGCTTGGTAGGGGCGGTCGGCGCACGCTGGTCGATGCTGCGATCCTTCACCTTCTGCCCAGGCGGCGGGGAGTCGGCGTAGTGGGTCACGCCGCGGGCGTCCTTCCACTGGTAGACCTTGCTGGCGCCGGCGGGGAGTGCGGTTGCCAGCAACAGGGCAGCCGCAAGGCCGAGGGCCAGGGCGGGGACTCGGGCGGCAGGGCGGGGCATGCGGGGCTCCGGCACGATAAGGCGGACGCCCCGATTGCAACACCCTGCCGGAGGGCAGGCAAGCGCTAAACTGCCAGACATGGATCGACCGCACATGCCAACTCCCCGCCACCGGGGCATTTACCTGCTGCCCAACCTGTTCACCACTGGCGGCATGTTCGCGGGGTTCTACGCCATCATCGCCGCCACGCAGGGGCATTTTGCCGATGCGTGCATCGCCGTGTTCATAGCCGCGGTGCTGGACGGGGTGGATGGCCGCGTGGCGCGACTCACCAATACCCAGAGCGAATTCGGGGTGCAGTACGACTCGTTGGCGGACCTGATCAGCTTTGGCCTGGCGCCGTCGATGGTCATGTACCACTGGGCGCTGGCCTCGATGAAGCTGGACGGGGTGACGCCGGGCAAGATCGGTTGGATCGCGGCGTTCCTCTATGCGGCCTGTGCCGCGCTACGGCTGGCGCGGTTCAACTCGCAGGTGGGGCAGGTCGACAAGCGCTGGTTCATCGGCCTCGCCAGTCCCGCCGCGGCCGGACTGGTGGTGAGTTTTGTGTGGACGTTCGATGCCTTTGGCTTCAGCGGACCGGAACTGCGCTACGCGGCCCTGGCGCTGACCGTAGTGGCGGCGCTGCTGATGGTCAGCCGGATGCGTTACTACAGCTTCAAGGGCGCCGGTCCGCGACATGACCGCGTGCCGTTCCTGGTGCCGGTGCTGGTGGTCGCGGTGCTGGTGGCCATCGCCATCGATCCGCCCGTCGTCCTGCTGGCCATCTGCGCGCTATATGCGCTGTTCGGCCCGGTTTACGCGGTGTGGCGTCGTGCGCGCCGCCGGCCCGGCGAGGCCGTGCCATGAGTGTCCCGTGGTCGCCCGAGCAGCAGGCCTGGTTGAAGGCCCTGGGGCACCGCGTGCTTGTGCTGGCTGGCGACGACGCCTCGGCGGGTCCGCTTGCCGCCGAGCCGGTGGGGGAGTCTCGGGTTGCCGCGCCAGTGCCCTCGGCAACCGGGTATGGGGGCCAGCCGATGCGTGGGGCCGACGGGTCGGGCGGGATGGCGGCCGGTCGCCTCCCCGCGGCTGACGTAAGGGAGCGCCGTGCATCGCCCGGGCGCCCGGCGGCGGATACGCCGGATGCAGGGATCAATCCGCCCGCACCACCGCGCCCGACCCCCACGCGCGCGCCGGATGACGCATTGGAGCGCGCGTTGCTGCGCGCCACCGGCCAACGCACCCGCTCGGAAGCGCGCGCAGTGCTGCAACGGCTGGGGGTGGACGCCCAAGCGTTGCGTGGCGACGCCCAGGCCAAGCGTGCGTTGTGGCGCCAGTTGCGTCCGCTGCAGCCGAGGTTCCGTCCGTGAGTGCCCGCGCCAATGACACCGTGCCGGCGCCCGTGGCCCTGCGCCCGATGCGCGAGGACGACCTCGTGGCAGTCCACGCCCTGGAGGAGCGCGCGTACGAATTCCCGTGGACCTTGGGCATCTTCCGCGATTGCCTGCGTTCGGACTACGCGGCGTGGGTGCTGGAGGAGGAGGGTGCGGTCATCGGTTACGTGCTGATGAGCGTCGCCGCGGGCGAGGCGCATATCCTCAATGTGTGTGTTGCGCCCGAGCTCCAAGGGCGCGGACTGGGTCGCAAGTTGGTGCGGGCAATCCTGCATGTAGCGCGCGGGCGCGCCGCGGAACGCGTGTTCCTGGAGGTCCGTCCGTCCAACACGGGCGCCATCGCGCTGTACCACGACGAGGGATTCAACGAGATCGGGCGGCGTCCCCGCTACTATCCGGCCAAGGACGGGCGTGAGGACGCCATCGTCATGGCCATGGAGATTTTCAGGGAGGAAGGGTGATGTTGATTCGCAGTGCAGCTCTTGTGGGATTGATGATCGTCATGACGTCCGTGCACGCGGGCGAGGCCGCGGAGGCCAGCTCCGTGCCAGTGTTGGAAGCGGTCCCGGGATGTGTCGAGGCGAAGATGGGGCGGGTGGCGGTGTCGCTGGGCTCCAGGGACACGCGCGCCGCCCGAGGCGTGAGCTATCAGCAGGCTTTCGGCAAGCTGGCCCAGGCCGCCGCCGACCGGGGTGGCAATGCCGTCGTGCTGCGCAATCACGAGGCAGCCTACGTTACCCGTTCCAAGCGGCTGGATCCGCGGCCGGGCTATATCGGGTTGGAAGGCCTCGTGATCCGGGTGCCGGCCGACGGGTCAGCGTGTTCGCTCGCGGAAATTGACGTGGAGGCCTTTGCTGAGCGCTCCCGCGGTGCCGAGCGCGAGGCCATCACCACCGAGAACAAGAGCTTCTGAGCTCGCGCGGCGGGCTTCACGAAGCCCGCCGCCGCAACCGTCAGCCCAGCTTCGCGCGCTGCGCGGCCAGTGCCTCGCGCTGCAAGTTCCAGTCGAGCAGGCGCTTGCGCTCCTGCTCGACCACCGCCGCCGGGGCATTGGCCACAAAGGTCTCGCTGGCCAGCTTGTTCTGGCACTTGGCGATCTCGCCTTCCACGCGCTTGAGTTCCTTGTCCAGCCGGGTGCGCTCGGCGCCGAGATCGACCAGGCCTTCCAACGGCACCAGCAGCTTCAGCTCGCCCACCACGGCGGCTGCGGCAGCGGGCGCGTGGTCGACGGACGCCAGCCATTCGATGCGGTCCAGGCGGGTCAGGAAGCGCAACTGCGAATCGAAGCGCGTCACGCGCGCGCGGTCAGCGTCCACGCCATCGGCCAGCAGCAGTGCCACGGTCTTGCCCGGCGCCACGTTGAGCTCGCTGCGCACCTTGCGCAGGGCCGAGACCATCGCCTTCAGCCATTCGACGTCGACTTCCGCAGCGGCAAATTCGCCCGACGCCGTGCCTGCCTGGGGGTAGGGCTGGCGCATGATTGTGCCGGTGAGACCCAATTTCGGTCCCACGGCCTGCCAGAGTTCCTCGGTCACGAATGGCACCAGCGGGTGCAGCAGGCACAGCAGCCGCTCGAGCACGTACAGCAGGGTGTGGCGGGTGCTCTCGGCCGCGGCGGTGTCCTCGCTGTTGAGGGCGGGTTTGGCCAGTTCGACGAACCAGTCGCAGAACTGGTTCCACGCGAACTCGTACAGCGCCTGCGACAGCAGGTCGAAGCGATAGTCGGCGAAGTGCTGTGCGGCTTCGGCAGCGGTGCGATCCAGCTGTGCCAGGATCCAGCGCTCGGCATCGGTCACCGGCTGCGGCACCGCGGGCGCCTGTCCGGCCGCCAACGCTTCGCGCGCGGCGAAGCCTTCGGTATTCATCAGCACGAAGCGCGTGGCGTTCCACAGCTTGTTGCAGAAGTTCTTGTAGCCCTCGGCGCGGTTGAGGTCGAACTTGATGTCGCGGCCGTGGCCGGCCAGCGCGGCCATGGTGAAGCGCAGCGCGTCCGCGCCGAACGCCGGGATGCCCTCGGGGAATTCCTTGCGCGTGGCCTTCTCGATCTTCTCGGCCATCTTCGGTTGCATCAGGCCGGTGGTGCGCTTGGCGACCAGAGCGTCCAGGGTGATGCCGTCGATGATGTCCAGCGGGTCGAGGATGTTGCCCTTGGACTTGGACATCTTCTGTCCGTCCTTGTCGCGCACCAGGCCGGTCACGTAGACGTCGTGGAACGGCACCTCGCCCGTGAAGTGGTCGGTCATCATGATCATCCGGGCGACCCAGAAGAAGATGATGTCGAAGCCGGTGACCAGCACGGACGAGGGCACGTAACGCTCGTAGCCGCGCTTGGCCATGGCATCCGGATCGGGCCAGCCCATGGTGCTGAACGGCCACAGCGCGGAGGAGAACCACGTCTCCAGCACGTCGTTGTCCTGGGTCAGCGCGACGTCCGGCCCGAGGCGGTTGAGCGTGCGCACTTCGGTCTCGCTGCGGCCGACGTAGGCCTTGCCCTGCGCGTCGTACCACGCCGGGATGCGGTGGCCCCACCACAGCTGGCGGCTGATGCACCAGTCCTGGATGTTCTCCATCCAGTGGCGGTAGGTATTGATCCAGTTGCCCGGCACGAACCTAACCTTCCCGGTCTCCGCGAGCTCAAGCCCGCGCGCACCGAGCTGGTCCATCTTCACGAACCACTGGTCGGTCAGGTAGGGCTCGATCACCTGGCCGGTGCGGTCGCCGCGCGGCACCTGCAGCTTGTGCGGCTTGGTCTCGATCAGGCGGCCGGCGGCTTCCAGGTCGGCCAGCACGGCCTTGCGCGCATCGTAGCGGTCCAGGCCGTGGTAGGCGGACGGGACGTTGAGCAGCGCATTGGCGTCGGGGACGGCGGCGTCGCGGCTGCGCTCCGCGGTTTCGCCCGCCGGGCCGGCCTCGACCGCGGCCGCATCACCGTGCGCGCGCCCGACCACCTTCGCATCCGGGGTGAAGATGTTGATCAGACCGCGGTTGGGCAGCGCATCGAACACGCCGGTGCCGACGTGGCGGTTCCACACCTGGTAGTCGTTGAAATCGTGCGCCGGGGTCACCTTGACCACGCCGGTGCCGAACTCGCGGTCGACGTAGTCATCCGCGATGACCGGGATCTCGCGGCCGGTCAGCGGCAGCGTGACCGAGCGGCCGATCAGGTGCGCGTAGCGCTCGTCTTCCGGGTGCACCATGACCGCAGCGTCGCCGAGCATGGTCTCCGGACGCGTAGTGGCGACCACCAGCGTGCCGCTGCCGTCGGTGAGCGGGTACTCGATCGACCACAGGTGGCCGTCTTCTTCCTCGTTGACCACTTCCAGGTCGGAGATCGCGGTCTTCAACACCGGGTCCCAGTTGACCAGGCGCTGGCCCCGGTAGATCAGGCCGTCCTCGTGCAGCTTCACGAAGGCTTCGGCGACCGCGTCGGCGGCCATCGGGTCCATGGTGAAGACGCGGCGCGACCAGTCACCCGAGGTGCCCAGGCGGCGCATCTGCCGCTCGATGGTGTCGCCGGACTGCTGCTTCCACTCCCACACCTTGGCGATGAAACCCTCGCGGCCCAGCGAGTCGCGGGTCTCGTCCTTGCCCTCGATCGCGAGGTTGCGCGACACCACCATCTCGGTGGCGATGCCGGCGTGGTCGGTGCCCATCTGCCACAACGTGTCGTAGCCGCGCATGCGGTGGTAGCGCACCAGCGCGTCCTGCAGCGTGTGCTGGAACGCGTGGCCCATGTGCAGGGTGCCGGTCACGTTCGGCGGCGGCAGCAGGATGGTGTAGGGGTCGCCCTTGCCACTGGGCTTGAACGCGCCGCTGCTCTCCCACTGCTGGTACAGGCGGGATTCGAATTGGGTCGGATCGTAGCTGGAGGAGAGCGAGGTCATGGGGCGGTCGCGGTAAGGGGTGGGGTGGCGCCTGCGACGGCGTGCGTCGCGGGGGACTACATGTCGTACTTCTTCAACTCCAGGCCACGCGCCTGGTATTGGCGCCAACGCTCACGCAACGGCCCACGTGCGGACTCGTCGGCCGGGACCACTTCCAGCACCCGGTCGAAGCTGCCTTCGACCGGGTTGTCGCGCAGGTTGATCACCAGCGGGCGCACCGGGGTGTCCACCGACGGCGGGGCGATCAGCACCGGCGCCAGGTGGTCGCCGTCCTCCTCGTCTCCCTCGTCGGCCAGGCCGGCGATCTGGTGCGGGACGAACGCGTCCTCGTCGAACGACCACAGCAGGTCGTCCAACTGCTCGGCCTGGGCGGCATCGCGGGTCAGCACCAGCGTCCACAGCCCGGCGTCATGCGCCTTCTGCGCCAGCTTGCACACCAGCAGCAGCGGTTCCTCGCGGAAGCGCGGCTTCTGGATCAGGTAAAACTCGGCGCTGGCCATGCGGGCGCGGGTCGGTGGGCTGGGGTCGGGTCGATCAGGCGGCCGGTGCGGCGGCGCGATCGATCAGCCACTGGCTCAGCAGGCCGACCGGGCGGCCGGTGGCCATGCCCTTCTTGCCTTCGTCGCTGGCCGAGCCGGCGATGTCCAGGTGCGCCCAGCGCTGGCCTTCGGTGAAGCGCGACAGGAAGCAGCCCGCGGTGATGGCGCCGGCCCAGCGGCCGCCGATGTTGTAGATGTCGGCGAAGGAGGAATCCAGCATGCCTTGGTATTCGTCCCACAGCGGCAGGCGCCACGCGCGGTCGAACACGTTCTCGCCGGCGGCCAGCAGCTCGCCCGCCAGGTCGTCGTGCTTGCTCATCAGGCCCGAGGCGTACTTGCCCAGCGCGACCATGCACGCACCGGTCAGGGTGGCGACGTCGACCAGCGCGGCCGGCTCGAACTTCTGCGACCAGGTCAGCGCGTCGCACAGGATCAGGCGGCCCTCGGCGTCGGTGTTGCCGACCTCGATGGTCTTGCCGGACATGCTGGTCAGCACGTCCGAGGGACGGTAGGCGTCGGCGTCGGGCATGTTCTCCACCGCCGGCACGACCACCACCAGGTTGATCGGCAGCTTCATGCCCACGGCGGCGACGAACGTGCCCATCACCGTGGCGGCGCCGCACATGTCGTATTTCATCTCCTCGATCCCGCCCTGGGTCTTGAGGTTGATGCCGCCGGTGTCGAAGGTGATGCCCTTGCCGACCAGCACGTAGGGCTTGGCGTCGCCGCCGTTGCGGTATTGCAGCGCGATCAGCTTGGGCGGATTGGCCGAGCCGCGGCCCACGGCCAGCAGCGAGCCCATCCCCAGCGCTTCCATCTGCGCCACGTCCAGCACCTCGCACGAGGTGGTCGGGAACTTGCCGGCGAAGGTCTGCGCCTGCTCGGCCAGGTAGCCCGGGTTGCAGATGTTCGGCGGCAGGTTGCCCAGCTCGCGGGCGAACTTCACCCCGTTGGCGATCGCCTTGCCCTGGGCCAGCGCGGTTTCGTCGGCCCCGGTGACGGCCAGGGTGCGCAGGCCCGGGTCCGCCTTCTTCCTGGCCTTCTCGCCCAGGGTGGCGGTGTAGCGGTAGCAGGCGTGGTCGGCGGCGATCACGGCCTGGCGGATGTTCCAGGCCGCGTCGCGGCCGGCCACCGGCACTTCGGCCAGGGTGAAAACGGCGTGGGCGACCGGGCCGCTCTTCAGCGTGCGCGCGGCGTCACCGACCGCCTTGAGGTACTGCGGCACCCCGAACTTGGGGGCCTCGCCCAGCCCGATCACCAGCACGCGCGGGGCGGTCACGCCGGGCAGGTCGTGCAGCAGGGCGGTCTTGCCGGTCTTGCCGCTGGCGTCGCCTCGTTCCAGCAGTGAGCGGATGCGACCGCCGCTGGCCGTGTCCAGTGCCTGCCCCGCGGGCGTCAGCGTGTTGTCCGCGAAAGCGCCGACCACGACGCAGTCGGTGGTGGTGGAGGCGGGAGCGTCGTGGTTCAGGTCGAATTCGAGGGTCATGCGGCAATTTCCAAGGGATGCAGAGGCCATGCGGCCGTTTCAGGCGTCATTCCGTACAATCCGGCGGCGCCGACGGTCATTTCAGGCCAGAATGCGCAGCGGGCCGGGCCCTTCCGGGCCCGGCATCGCCGGACGAATCCCTAAGTCTAAAGCACCGTGCCGGATTCCCGAAAAAGGACCGGGGCGCCGCCAACCCACCGAGGCCCGATGCCCAAGCTCGACCGCTACCTGTTCAGTGAACTGGCCCAGTCCACCTTCGCGGTGCTGGTCGTGCTGCTCATCGTCAGCATGGGCGCGGTGCTCGCGGACGTGCTGCGCGACATTACCAGCGGCCGGGTGCCGGCGGCGCTGCTGCTGGCGCAGATCGGGCTGCAGTTCCTCAACTACCTGCCCATCATCCTGCCGCTGGCCCTGCTGCTGGGGCTGATGCTCGGGGTGGGGCGGCTGTATCGTGACTCGGAAATGCCGGTCATCACCGCGGCGGGCGTCGGCCCGCGCCGGCTGCTGCGGCCGGTGATGATGCTGGTGCTGCCGGTCGTGGCGATCATTGCAGTGAGTTCGCTGTGGCTGGGGCCCATGGCCGAGCGCATCTCCAAGCAGATGATCAGCGACGCCAACCGCAACCTGCTGGTGGCGGGCCTGGAGCCGGGCCGGTTCACCGAGCTGCCCGGCGGGGGGGTGGTCTACGTGGGCAGCATGTCCGGCGATGGCACCCGGTTCCAGCGCGTCTTCATCCACCGCCAGAACGATGAGCGGATGGACATCACCACTTCCAACACCGGCCGCCTGACCGTGCACCCCGATGGGGAGCGGTTCATCACCCTGGAAAAGGGTTTCCAGGTCGAAGGCCCGCGCAACGATGGACTGGGCTACCGCCTGCTGCGCTACGCCAGCAACGACGTGCGCCTGCCACCGGGTGAAGGCAAGTTCGACCCCAGGGACCCCGAAGTGATGTCGACGTTCGCCCTGCTGCGTGACGACCGCCGCGAGGCCAATGCGCAGGTCCACGCCCGCCTGGCGCCGCCGCTTCTGGCGCTGGCGTTCGCACTACTGGCCGTGCCGCTGTCGCGCACCTCGCCGCGGCAGGCCCGTTACGGCCACCTCCTGATGGGCTTCCTCGGATTCGTGGTGGCCACCAGCCTGATGCTGATGGCCCGTGGCTGGCTCGAGGACGGCAAGCTGCCGCCCGCGGCCGGCATGTGGTGGCTGGTGTTGCCGCTGCTGGCGCTGGGTATCTGGATGTATGCGCGTGATGGCCATCCGCGCGGCTTGTGGGGGCGTCGCTGATGGCTGGGTTCGCCAGGGCGTTTCCCAAGGTCCATGACCTGTATCTCGGCCGCGCCGTGCTTGGCACGGTGCTGCTCACCTGGGCGGTGCTGCTGGGTCTGGACGTGATGCTGTCGCTGGTCAGTGAAGTCAGCGACATCGGCAAGGGCAGTTACGATTTCTCCAAGGCCGTGGCCTACATGGCCTACACCGTGCCGCGCCGTGCGTACACGTTGTTCCCGACCGCGGCGGTGATCGGCGCGCTGATGGCGCTGGGACAACTGGCTGCCACCTCTGAGCTGACCGCGCTGCGCGCCGTCGGCCTGTCGCGCCGTCGCCTGAGCCTGACCGTGGCTGGTGCGTTGGCGCTGCTGACCCTGGCCATGGTGGTCAACGGCGAGACGCTGGCGCCCTGGGGCCAGCGCCAGGCCGATGCGCTCAAGGCCTCGGCGAAGTCCAACGACATGATCGTGGCCCGTTATTCGGGCTTGTGGGCACGAGAGGGAGAGGTCATCCTCAACGCCGGTGGCGGCGACGAACGCGACAACGGCAGCGACCGCTGGCTGGAGCTGCGCGACGTCAGCCTGTATGAGTTCGAGCCCGATGGCCGACTCAAATCGATGGCGGTGGCCAAGGTAGCCGAGCACCGACCCGGCGGCTGGTTGCTGCGCGACGTGACCCGAACCACCTTCGGCGAGCGCTCGGTCGCCCGCAAGCAGGTGGCCGAGGAGCGATGGGAGTCACGCCTGGACACCACCGCGCTGACCGCCGGTATGTCCAAGCCGCGCTACATGGCCGCGCCCGAGTTGAAGGGGGCGATCGAGTACCGGCTGCGCAACGGACTGGACGCCGGCGACTTCCAGGAAATCTACTGGGGCCGCTGGTTCTATGCGCTCAATGCGCTGGCGCTGTGCCTGGCTGCAATTCCGTTCGCCTTCGGCAGCCTGCGCAGCGGCGGGCTGGGCAAGCGGCTGTTCGTCGGTATCGTGTTCGCGCTCGGTTTCTGGCTGCTGCAGACCCAGTTCGTGCGGCTGGCGCAGGTTTACAGGTTCGACTTCCGCGTTGCCTACCTGCTGCCCACGGTGATCATGGTGGCCGTGTCGGTCGTGCTGTTCCGCCGGCGCTCGGGCTGATTCAGGCTTTCGGCAGGCGAACCAGGCGCGTGCCGCTGGCGCGGTCGTGCCAGGTAAGCCCGTCGCGGTCCAGCCACGCCCACCAGAAACCGAGCCCCGCAGCCAGCACCGACAGTGTTCCCACCGCGTAGCGGATGCGCAGCGCGGACAGGGTGGCAGGCGCCCCATCGATGCCGGCCACGCGCAGCCGCCACGGACGCATGCCCAGCGTCTGGCCGCCGCGGCGCCAACTGGCGATCGCATAGGTGCCCGTCAACAGCCAGCACACCAGCCATAACAGCCACTGCAATGCGCTGAAGGGCGCGATGTACTCGCGCGCGCCATGCCCGGCGAGCTGGTAACCCACGGTGAAGATCGCCCCGGCGACCATCCACAGTGCGAGCGCGGGAAAGAAGTCGTACAGCAAGGCCAGCAGGCGCCAGCCAATCAGCGCGCGCGGGGTGTCGGGGTGCGATGTCATCGCGAAAGGATAGTCGCTAAGCTGCCGGCATGACGTCGCGCACTCCTGCCGAACGCCGCCAGCGGGTCATGGCGTTGCCGCCCGTGCCTGACGCGGACCAACTGCTGGTCGGCCGTTTCCTCGAAGCCCTGTGGGCCGAGAACGGACTGTCGCGGCAGACCCTGGACAGCTATCGGCGCGACCTCGAAGGACTGGCGCGTTGGCGCGAGGGGCGGGCAGGCGGCCTGGCCGGGGCCGGCCGCGCGGTGTTGTTCGATTACCTCGCGTGGCGCACCCGCGGGGGCTACTCGCCGCGAAGCAATGCGCGCCTGCTGTCTGCGCTGCGCGCGCTGTATGCGTGGCTGGTGCGCCGCGGCGAGCGCAGCGACGATCCGACCGCGCTGCTGGAGCCGCCGCGCCTGCCGCGTTCTTTGCCCAAGGCCTTGGCCGAGAGCGAGATCGATGCGTTGCTGGCGGCGCCCGACACGACCACCCCGCTGGGGCTGCGTGACCGCGCCATGCTGGAGCTGATGTACGCCGCCGGCCTGCGCGTTAGCGAGCTCGTCAACCTGCCCTCGACCGCGGTCAACCTGCGCCAGGGCGCGCTGCGGGTCACCGGCAAGGGCAGCAAGGAGCGACTCGTGCCGCTCGGTGAAGAGGCGCAGCACTGGCTCGAGCGATACCTGGCCGAAGCGCGGCCGCAGCTGGCCGGCAAGCGCGCCCTGGCGTCCCTGTTCCTGGAGGCCAGCGGCGAGGCGCCCACCCGCCAGCAGTTCTGGCACCTGGTCAAGCGCCATGCCGCCGCGGCCGGCATCGAGCCGCGCCGCATCAGCCCGCATGGGCTGCGCCACAGCTTCGCCACGCACCTGCTCAACCGGGGCGCGGACCTGCGCGCGCTGCAGATGCTGCTGGGCCACGCCTCGCTGTCGACCACCCAGATCTACACCCTGGTCGCCCGCGAGCAGCTCAAGCAGCTGCATGCGCGCCATCACCCCCGCGGCTGAGCGGACAGTGCCGCACATCGCGGTTTCGCCCACCCCCGGTCCCGCGGCAGGCCGGTCTACCGTTGGTCGTGACACAATCCCCCGGAACCAAAGCCCGTTGCCGCGGTCGTACTCTCGAACCTCCAGGGAAGACAAGCCTTCATGAAGCGCACCCTCATCGCCGCGCTCGGCGCGATCAGCCTCTCCGCCTGCGCCCAGCAGACCCCGCAGTCCGCCCAGGCGCCTGGCGCCCAGGCCAGCAGCGCCAACCAGACGGCCCCGGCCGCTGCCAAGCCGACCGCGGGCACGCCGGAAGCGCGCGCCGTGGAGGCCATCCGCCAGCTCAACCCGCAGGTCACCGTGGAGAAGGTGGCGGCCGCGCCGCTTCCGGGGTTCCGCGAAGCCATCGTGGGCGGCCAGGTGGTCTACATCAGCGATGACGGCAAGTACCTGTTCCTGCCCGGCTCCGGCGGCGCGCTGTTCGACGTGGGCGCCAAGAAGAACCTGAGCGAGGTCGCCCTCTCCGGCATGCGCGTGGACCTGCTCAAGACCATCCCGGCCAGCGAGCGCATCGTGTTCGCCCCGCCGAACCCGAAGCACACGGTCACCGTGTTCACCGACGTGGAATGTGGCTATTGCCGCAAGATGCACAGTGAGATTGCCGAGTACAACCGCCAGGGCATCGCGGTTGAGTACCTGGCCTTCCCGCGCATGGGCATTGGCAGCGAGGACCACAAGAAGATGGTCTCGGTGTGGTGCGCGGCCGACCGCAAGAAGGCCCTGACCGACGCCAAGAGCGACAAGGCGCTGAAGATGGTCGACTGCAAGAACACGGTAACCATGCAGTACGACGTCGGCCAGCGCGCTGGCCTGACCGGTACGCCGATGATCCTGACCAAGGACGGCACCCAGGTCGGCGGTTACCTGCCGCCGGCGCAACTGCGCGCGACGCTGGACCGCCTTTCCGGGGAAGGCGCCAAGCCCGCCGCCCCGGCCGCGCCTGCTGACCCGGCCAAGCCGGCCACGGGCGCCTGACCCCGGGGCTCCGTGCCCCGACCGAATCCGCAACCGGCCCCGGTTGGGCGGGATGCGGATCCGAATCGCCGCCTGCGGGCGGCGGTTTGCGTTTGGAGGTGCCAAAGACCAGCACTCCCGGCGAAGGGGGCGCCCGTCCAACGCCGCCGTGGCCCCTCGGTTACAATGGCGGGCCCGACGTAGCACGGTTCCCCGGACATGATGGTCCTCGAGGGCGCACCCGCCCTGTCTTCGTTCCGCCGCGAACGCCTGCAAGCCCGCCTCCAAGCCATCCACGCCGACCTGCGCCTGCTGGGCGCGTGGTGGGTGTACTGGGTCGACGCCGACCCGGGCCAGACCCCGGATGCCGGCGCACTCCACCGCGTCCTGCAGGCCAACGCCGGCGCCGCCCCGCGCGAAGCGGGCGCGGTTTCCCGCTATGTCACGCCGAGGCTGGGCACGTTGTCCCCCTGGGCCAGCAAGGCCACCGAACTGTTGCGCGGCGCCGGGCAGCCGGTTCATCGCGTTGAGCGCGGGGTCCGCTACGACCTCGCTGGCTGGCCGGCCGATGCCGCTACCCAGGCTGCGCTGGCCAAGGTGTTGCACGATCCGATGACCCAGTCGGTGCTGGACACCCGTGAGGCCGGGGAAGGCCTGTTCGCGGTGCTCCCGCGCGGCGACGTGGAGCGCATTCCGCTGGACCAGCTGGAAGCCGCCAACGTGCGCCTGGGACTGGCCCTGGCCGACGACGAGATCGCGTACCTGCGCGAGCGCTACGCCGCGCTGGGACGCGACCCGGCCGACGTCGAGCTGATGATGTTCGCGCAGGCCAATTCCGAGCATTGCCGGCACAAGATCTTCAATGCGTCGTGGACCCTCGATGGTCGTGAACAGAGCACCTCGCTGTTCAAGATGATCAAGAACACCCACGCCCACACTCCCGAACACACGTTGTCGGCCTACGCCGACAACGCTGCGGTGGTGGGGGGCTATGCCAGCCGACGCTTCCGTCCGGACCCGGTGACCGGTGCCTACCGCAGCGAAGCCGAGGTTGACTCGGCGTTCTGCATCAAGGTCGAGACCCACAACCACCCGACCGCGATCGCGCCGTTCCCGGGCGCATCCACCGGCAACGGCGGCGAGATCCGCGATGAGGGCGCCACCGGCCGCGGCGGCAAGCCCAAGGCGGGCCTGACCGGCTTCAGCGTGTCGCACCTGCGCATCCCGGGCCTGCCGCAGCCGTGGGAGCGCGAGCGCGCGCTGAACCCGCGCATGGCGCCGGCGCTGGAGATCATGCTCGACGGCCCGATCGGTGGCGCGGCGTTCAACAACGAGTTCGGCCGCCCCAACCTGACCGGTTACTTCCGCAGTTTCGAGCTGGACGAAGGCACCCACGCGCGCGCCTACGACAAGCCGATCATGCTGGCCGGCGGCCTTGGCGCAATCGACCGCGTGCAGGTGACCAAGCTCGGCCTGCAGCCCGGCGATGCGGTGGTGGTGCTCGGCGGCCCGGCGATGCTGATTGGCCTTGGCGGCGGCGCCGCCAGTTCGGTGGCCTCCGGCGAGAGCGCCGAGGACCTGGACTTCGCCAGCGTGCAGCGCGACAACCCGGAGATGGAGCGCCGCTGCCAGGAGGTCATCGACCGCTGCGTGGCGATGGGCGCCAACAACCCGATCGCCACCGCGCACGACGTGGGCGCGGGCGGCCTCTCCAACGCCATCCCCGAGCTGCTGCACGACTCCGACCTCGGTGGCGTCATCGACCTGGGCAAGGTGCCCAAGGACGATCCGTCGCTGTCGCCGATGCAGCTGTGGTGCAACGAATCGCAGGAGCGCTACGTGCTCGGCGTGCCGGTCGACCGCATCGCCGAATTCACCGCGATCTGCGAGCGCGAGCGCTGTCCGTTCGCGGTGGTCGGCCATGCCACCGCCGAGGAGCATCTGGTGGTCGGCTACGGCGCCACCGTCGCCAACGCGCGCGAGCCCGGCCACGACTGGCCCATCGACATCCCCATGGACGTGCTGTTCGGCAAGCCGCCGAAGATGCACCGCGACACCGCGCACCCGGCGCCCGCGCCGTGGCCGGTGCTGCAGTGGGCCGGCCTGGACCTGCGCGACGCCGCCCTGCGCGTGCTCGCCCACCCGACCGTCGCGTCGAAGAGCTTCCTCGTCACCATCGGCGACCGCAGCGTCGGCGGTCTGACCGCGCGCGACCAGATGGTCGGCCCGTGGCAGTTGCCGGTGGCCGACTGCGCGATCACCTTCACCGGTTTCGAAGGCTTCGTCGGCGAGGCGATGGCCATCGGCGAGCGCACTCCGCTGGCGCTGCTGGATGCCGCGGCCGCCGCGCGCATGGCCGTGGGCGAGGCGATCACCAACCTGTGCGCCGCGCCGGTCGAATCGCTCAACCGCATCAAGCTGTCCGCCAACTGGATGGCCGCCGCGGGGCACCCGGGCGAGGATGCGCTGCTGTTCGATGCGGTGAAGGCCGTGGGCATGGAGCTGTGCCCGGAGCTGGAACTCAGCATCCCGGTGGGCAAGGACTCGTTGTCGATGCAGGCGCAGTGGCATGCCGATGGCGTGGCCAACAAGTCGGTGTCGCCGGTGTCGCTGATCGTCAGCGCGTTCGCGCCGGTGGTCGACGTGCGCCAGCAGCTGACCCCGCTGCTCTCGCGCGAGGACGAGTCCGAGTTGTGGCTGATCGGCCTCGGTGCGGGCAAGCAGCGCCTGGGCGGTTCGGTGCTGGCGCAGTGCCATCCCGATGCCGCCGACCGCAACACCCAACTGCCGGCCTTCGCCGGCCAGGGCGAGGAGCGCGGTGACCTGGGCGTGCCGGACCTGGACGACCCACAGCGCCTGCGCGATTTCTTCGAACTGATCCGCGACGCACGCGAGTCCGGCCTGCTGCTGGCCTACCACGACCGCTCCGACGGTGGCGCCTTCGCCGCGCTGGCCGAAATGGCGTTCTGCTCGCGTCGCGGCCTGGACATCAGCCTCGACGGTTGGGGCGAGGACCCGTTCCGCACCCTGTTCAACGAGGAACTTGGCGCGGTGGTGCAGATCGCCAACGAGGACCGGGCCGCGTTCGCCGACCTGGTCGCGCGCCACGGACTGATCGACTGCGCGCAGCGCATTGCCAAGCCGACCAGCGCACCGGTCGTGCGCGTCCTTCAGGATGGCGGTGCGCTGGCCGAATGGCGCTGGGATGAGCTGTTCGACGCATGGTGGGCCACCAGCCACGCCCTGCAGAAGTTGCGCGACAACCCCGAGTGCGCCGACGAGGAGCGGGGCATCGCGCGCGACTTCAACGCCCCGGGGCTGAAGCCCAAGCTGTGCTTCGATGCGCGGGAGGACATTTCCGCTCCCTTCGTGAATGTGGGCGTGAAGCCCAAGGTCGCCATCCTGCGCGAGCAGGGCGTCAACAGCCAGATCGAAATGGGCTCGGCGTTCGACCGCGCCGGCTTCCAGGCGTTCGACGTGCACATGAGCGACCTGATTGCCGGTCGCGTGCAGTTGGCCGACTTCATCGGTTTCGCCGCGTGCGGCGGATTCAGCTATGGCGACGTGCTGGGCGCGGGTCGTGGCTGGGCCACCAGCATCCTCGAGCGCAGCGCGCTGCGGGACGCCTTCGCCGCGTTCTTCGCCCGCCCGGACACGTTCGCGCTGGGCGTGTGCAACGGTTGCCAGATGCTGAGCCAGCTCAAGCCGATCATCCCAGGTGCCGAGCATTGGCCGGTGTTCCTGCGCAATCGCAGTGAGCAGTTCGAAGGCCGTCTGTCGCTGGTGGAGGTGGTGGAGTCGCCGTCGCTGTTCCTGCGCGGCATGGCCGGCTCGCGCCTGCCGATCGTGGTCTCGCACGGCGAGGGCCGCGCCGAGTTCGACGGCGCCACAGACCGAACCGCCGCCAACGTGGCGCTGCGCTACATCGACGGCAACGGCGCGGTGGCGACGCAGTATCCGCTCAACCCGAACGGTTCGACCGACGCCATCGCCGGCCTGTCCACCACGGATGGACGGGTCACGATCATGATGCCCCACCCGGAACGCACCCCGCGCAGCGCCAACCTGAGCTGGGCGCCCAAGGACTGGGGTGATGATTCGCCGTGGCTGCGGATGTTCCGCAACGCGCGTGTGCACGTGGGCTGATCGCGGCATGGAACGCCGTCCTGTGCGCCCAGCACGGGACGGTCATGGATGTTGACGGGCGGGGCGTCTTGCCAGCGCTTCCTCTAAAACGAAAGAAGCCTGGCCCGCGAGGGACAGGCTTCTTCGTTTTTGACAGGGAACGTCGCGACTACTTGAACTTGAACAGCGCCGACTTGACCTGACCGTCACGCAGCTTCACCTGCAGCACGCGGCACTGGCCGACCCACGCCTTTTCCGTCTTCCAGACGTAGATGTACTGGCCGGAAACCGGGTCGTACTGCAGGCTGCTGCTGCCGGCGGTCACCGTCTCCTCGACGGCATCACCATCAGTCGCGCTGCAGGCAATCGGGCCCGACGCCGGCGAGTTGGCCGCGAAGATGGCCAGCCCCTGGTTGCCCCCGAGGCTGAACTTCACCGGGATCGCGCTGCCGGCCCTGACGCTGTTGACCGTCGACGGGTTGTCGACCGGGGCGAAGAAACCGCGCCAGTCGTAGCCCACCTCAACGTCGAAAGTCACCGGCGCCGCGGCATTGCCGTGGCTGTCCTGCGCCGTGCAGGTGACCGGGGTCGCGCCCACGTTGAACGTGCTGCCTGAGGCCGGCAGGCACGTGACCGCCACCGGACCGTCCACGAGGTCGTTCGCGGTCGGCAGGGTGTAGTGAACCACCGCCTGGGAGTTGCCCGTGGCGGCCGCGTAGACGTCATCATGCGGCGCGATCACGGGACCGGTGGTGTCCTGCACCGTGACGGTGAATCGGGCCTGGGCGGTGTTGTTGAAGCTGTCCGACGCCGTGCAGGTGACCGTGGTGGTGGTGTCCAGGGCGAACGTCGATCCGGAGGCAGGCGCACAGGTGACGGCCACGGCCCCGGCCACCACGTCGAACGCGGTGGGCGCAAAAACGAAACTCGCACCCGCAGCCGAGGTTGCCTCCAGGGTCTGGTCGGCCGGCAGGTTGCTGATGGCCGGCGGCTGCGTGTCGAGCACGCTGACCGTGAACGATGCCGGCGTGGCCACGTTGCCATGCGCGTCCGTGGCACCGCAGGTGACCACGGTGTTCCCCAGCGGGAAGGCGCTGCCGGATGCCGGCGCGCAGGTGGCATCCTGCGTGCCATCGACGATGTCCTGCGACGTCGCGCTGAACGTAACCACGGCGCCCGTCGGTCCAGTCGCTTCCGCGGCCTGCGAAAGGGGCGCGGAGACAATCGGCGGCGTGGTGTCGACCACCGTGACCTGGAAGCTGGCCTCGACGCCGTTGCCTGCCGAATCCTCCGCGTTGCACAGCACCGGCGTGGTCGCGTCCAGCGCGAACAGCGAGCCAGGGGCGGGGTCGCAGATGAAGTAGGCGCTGCTGTTCACCAGCGGCAAGGGCCCGTCCACCAGATCGCTGGCCGACACCACGTAACCTTCGTCGATGCCGACGTTCGCGCCTGCGGCCGACGTCGCTTCCGCGATGATGTCCGCGGGCACGGCGATTTCGGGCCTGGTCACGTCATGCACGAAAACGTCGCAGTCGCTGAAGGTGTACAGCCCGCCGCTGTCGGTCGCGGTGAGCCGGTAGGTGAACTTGCCCACCTGCTGGTACCCGAGCTGCGGCGCGGTGAGGTTGACCGTGCTGGTGGTGAAGCTGCCCAGCGGCAACACGGCACTTCCGTCCCATCCCGACGAGGCGGTCGCCCACGGCCCACCGCTCCATGCATAGCCGAGCGTGGTGCCGTCTTCGTAGTCACGCGACGCACTGCCGTCCAGCGTGAACGCCTCGCCCTCGTCCAGGTCGAGCAGTTCCAGTGGGCAGGAGAGCTGCGTGACCGGCGGGTCATTGACCCAGCTCACGTTCACCGTTACCTCGGCCACGTCGCTCAGCGTGCCATCGGAAACCGTGAGCCGGAACTTGAGCGTCGCGCCACTGCTGCCTGCAGTGTTGGGTGCAACGAAACTGGTGCTGGCCGCATTCGGGTTCGCCAGCGTCACCGCGGGGCCGTCTTCCTGCGTCCAGTGATAGCTGAGTGGGTTGCCGTCAGGGTCCGTGCCACTGCCGATCAGCTGCACCGTCTGCCCGTCCTGAACCACGGCCGGGCTGGCACTGGCGGAAGCATCCGGCGCCAGATTCGGGGAGTAGCTGTTCTGGATGTTGACCGTAACCGTGTCGCTCGCCGTCTGCAGCGACCCATTGGGCGCGAGACAACTGACGTCGAGCCTGAAGGTCAACGGGGACGGTGCCGCGACATCGGGGGCCTGGAAGCGGGCGTACAGATCGCCCTGGTTGTCGGTGCCTGTTACCAGGGTCACTCCCGTGCCGCCGGTTTGCGTCCACGAGTAGACCCCACCGTTGCCACGCGAGGGTTTGGATCCCTGGGCACCCTGCTGCGGAGTCAGTTGGATCGTGTTCAGCACCCAGTTGCCTCCCGAAGTGATGAAGTCGGGCTCCGAGCGCGGGTCTTGACCTTGGATCACGGCCCTGGGCTCCCCTGCCTGACACGTGGCCGTTGCCGCGGCGGCCGAGCCCGTCGGCATGGCTACCATCACGCCGAACAACGCCAGCGATACCCCGCTTCCGGGGCTGAACATGCGTTTCATGGTTATTTCCCCTGTTCCCAATGACGGACGCGGCGTGGACTCCCCGTCCCCCGGCAGCATGCCGGGCCGAGCCTCCACCCAAGCAGCTCAACGCGGTCATGGGGTCAACCCGGCCAAGCCGCGGGACAGGGCAATGACTGGCCCGCCATCGAGCGAGCTTCCGTATCGGTCACTGAGCCCCGTGCCCACCTGCAAGGCGGTGTCGCCGGCGGCGCGCGCCCATGAACTGCTACAGTCTGTGCCTTCAAGGAGATGAGACGTGAATGTAGTGGTGAACACCTTCGCGAACCCCACGGACGATGGCGGCGTCGACCAGCGGATCGTGGATGCGCTGCTGGCCAGGGGGCGGCTGAAGGAGGCCGACCTTGCCCGTGCCCGCCGCCTGCAGGAGGAGGCCGGCGGCCAGTTGTTGGCCCTGCTCGCACGGCTGGGCCTGGTCTCCGAGCGCGACCACGCGGAAACCGTGGCCGAGGTGCTCGACCTGCCGCTGGTCAGCGTCAAGGAGCTGCCCGAGCTGCCGCCGGAGGGCAGTGCGCTCACCCACAAATTCATGAAGCAGTTCCACGTGTGCCCGGTGGCGGAAACCGACACCACCGTCGACGTGCTCGTGGCTGATCCGCAGGACGCCTACATCCTCGACGCCGTGCGCCTGGCCACCGGCCGCGAGGTGCGCCCGCAGGTGGCGCTCCGTTCGGAAATCGACGACCTGGTCGAACGCTGGCACGGCCAGGGCCGCAGCGCCATGGGCGCCATCGTCGAGACCGCCGAAGGCGAGGGCAGCGGCGACCTGGAAGACGTGGAACACCTGCGCGACCTGGCCTCCGAGGCGCCGGTCATCCGCCTGGTCAACCTGATCATCCAGCGTGCGGTGGAACTGCGCGCCTCCGACATCCACATCGAGCCGTTCGAGAATCGGCTCAAGGTGCGCTACCGCGTGGACGGCGTGCTGATCGACGGCGAAAGCCCGCCGGTCAACCTCACCGCCGCCGTGATCAGCCGCATCAAGATCATGGCCAAGCTCAACATCGCCGAGCGTCGCCTCCCGCAGGACGGCCGCATCATGCTGCGGGTGCAGGGCAAGGAGCTCGACCTGCGCGTGAGCACCGTGCCCACCGCGCACGGCGAGAGCGTGGTGATGCGTCTGCTCGACCGCGAGACGGTGGTGTTCGACTTCAAGCGCCTGGGCTTCACCGACGCCTTCCTGCCGCAGTTCCAGAAGGTGCTGGACCAGCCGCACGGCATCCTGCTGGTCACCGGCCCCACGGGCTCGGGCAAGACCACCACGCTGTACACCGCGCTGAGCAAGCTCAACACCCCCGACGTGAAGATCATCACCGTCGAGGACCCGATCGAATACCAGCTCGAGGGCATCAACCAGATCCAGGCCAAGCCGCAGATCGGACTGGACTTCGCCCACGCGCTGCGCAGCATCGTCCGCCAGGACCCCGACATCATCATGATCGGCGAAATGCGCGACCTGGAGACGTGCCGCATCGCGATCCAGTCCGCGCTGACCGGCCATCTGGTGTTGAGCACGCTGCACACCAACAACGCTGCCGGTGGCATCACCCGCCTGCTGGACATGGGCGTGGAGGACTACCTGCTGACCTCCACCATCAATGGCATCCTCGCCCAGCGCCTGGTGCGCCGACTGGAGCCGACGCATGCGGAGAAGTACCCCGCCTCGCCGGAGGAGATCGAGAAGTTCGGCCTGCGCCGCTACCAGCCCGAAGGCGAGATCTTCCTGTATCGCCCGCGCGGTTCGGCGCTGGCGCCCACCGGCTACCACGGCCGCACCACGATCATGGAATTCCTGGTGATGAACGACGAGCTGCGCCGCGCGGTGATGCGCCACGCCGGCATGGGCGAGGTCGAGCAGATCGCGCGCCAGCACGGGATGCGCACCATGTACGAGGACGGCATCATCAAGGCGATGGCGGGCCAGACCACCATCGAGGAAGTGTTGCGCGTGACCGAGGACGCCTGAGCCCATGCCGCTGTTCCGCTACAAGGCGCTCAACGCACGCGGCGAAATGCTCGACGGGCAGATGGAAGCCGCGAGCAACGCCGAGGTGGTGCTGCGCCTGCAGGAGCAGGGCCACCTGCCGGTGGAGGCGCGGCTGGCCAGCGAAGGCGGCGGTGCTCCGTTCTGGGCAGGGTTGTTCAAGCCCAAGGCCTTCGCGGGTGCGCGGCTGGTGCAGTTCACCCAGCAGCTGGCAACGCTGCTGGGCGCGGGCCAGCCGCTGGATCGCGCGCTGACCATCCTGCTGGAGCTACCCGAGGACGAGACCGCCAAGCGCACCATCGCCGATGTGCGCGACGCGGTGCGCGGTGGCACCTCGCTGTCCACGGCGCTGGAGCGCCAGCACGGCACGTTTTCGCGCCTGTACGTGAACATGGTCCGTGCCGGCGAGGCCGGCGGCAGCCTGCACGAGACGCTGGCGCGCCTGGCCGACTACCTGGAGCGCAGCCGCGCGCTGCAGGGCCGGGTCATCAACGCGCTGATCTATCCGGCCATCCTGCTGGTGATGGTGGGCCTGAGCCTGCTGTTCCTGCTGGGCTACGTGGTGCCGCAGTTCGCGCAGATGTATGAAAGCCTCGACGCCGAGCTGCCCCTATTCACCAAGGTGGTGCTGGGCGCCGGGCTGTTCGTGCGCGACTGGTGGATCGTGCTGATCGCGGTGCCGGCGCTGGCGGTGTGGTGGCTGGACCGCAAGCGACGCGATCCCGCCTTCCGCGCCGCGCTGGACGCGTGGCTGCTGCGCCGCCGCTTCGCCGGTGCGCTGGTGGCCAAGGTGGAGACCGCGCGCCTGGCGCGCACCCTTGGCACCCTGGTGCGCAACGGCGTGCCGCTGATGGCCGCGCTGGGCATCGGGCGCAACGTCATGGGCAACCGCGTGCTGGCCGCCGATGTCGAAGCCGCCGCTGAGGAGGTCAAGAACGGCGTGTCGCTGTCCACGGCGCTGGGCAAGGGCAAGCGTTTCCCGCGGCTGGCGCTGCAGATGATCCAGGTCGGCGAGGAGTCCGGTGCGCTCGACACCATGCTGGTCAAGACCGCCGAGACCTTCGAACACGAGACCGCGCTTGCCCTCGACCGGATGCTGGCCGCGTTGGTGCCGCTGGTGACGGTGGTGCTGGCCGGCGTGGTGGCGGTGGTGGTGCTTGCGGTGCTCACCCCGCTGTATGACCTCACCAATGCCATCGGCTGAACGAGGTCGGCGCGCCCCTCGCCGGTGGGGGGCCGGCGTGCGATCCTCGTTTCAACTGGAATCCCTTTTACGGATGGACGCAATGCGAAATGCCCCTTTCCTGTCCCGCTCCCTGACGCGCTCCCCGGGCGCCACCGCGCAGCGCGGCATGAGCTTGATCGAAATCATCATCGTGATCGTGCTGATCGGCGCCGTGCTGACCTTTGTCGGCAGCCGCGTGCTGGGTGGCGCCGACCGCGCCAAGGCCAACCTGGCCAAGTCGCAAGTGGCAACGCTGGCGCAGAAGGTCGAGTCGTTCCAGATGGACACCGGCCGCCTGCCCAACACGCTGGACGAACTGGTCACCCAGCCCGGCGATGCCGCCGGCTGGCTGGGTCCGTACGCCAAGGACAGCGAGCTCAAGGACCCGTGGGGCCACGCCATCGAGTACCGCGCGCCGGGCGAGGGCCGTGACTTCGACCTGGTGATCCTGGGCAAGGACGGCAAGGTCGGTGGCAGCAGCTACGACACCGACATCAAGTACGAGTAAGCCGGTCCGCGCCCACGCGCGACCGCACGACACGATGGAACGCAGTGGTGGGAGCCGAGCGGATGAAGCGCGCACAGCGGGGCGTGTCATTGCTGGAGATGCTGCTGGTGATCGCGCTGATCGCCGGCATCTCGGTGCTGGCAGCCGCCACGCTGGGCGGGGGATGGCGCGGCATGCAGCTGCGCTCCAGCGCCAAGCAGATCGCCGCGCAACTGCGATACACGCGCACCCTGGCGTTGTCCACGGGGCAGCCGCAGCGTTTCGTGATCGACCCGCAGGGTCATCGCTGGCAGGCATCCAACAACCGCAGCGGTGAAATTCCCGCCGCGCTGGGCGTGCGCTTCATAGGCGCGCGTGAGGTGCAGCCCACCGAAGGGGAGGGCGCCATCCAGTTCTTCAATGACGGCGCCGCCACCGGCGGGCGCATTGAGCTCAGCGATGACCGCGCGGCCTGGCGCATCGACGTGGCGTGGATGACCGGCGAAGTCCGCTTGAAGCGGGTGGAGGCAACGCCGTGAGCGGCCATGGCCCAGAAGCGGCGCATGGGCCTGCCACGCGCCAGGGCGGCTACACCCTGATCGAGGTGATCGTCGCATTCGCCCTGCTTGCGTTGGGATTGACCCTGCTGCTTGGCACCCTGTCCGGTGCCACACGCCAGGTCCGCGTCGCCGCCGATGGTGGTCGGGCCGCGCTGCACGCGCAATCCCTGCTGGACGAGCTGGACATGGATGCGCCGCTGCGCCCGCTTCAGCGCGATGGCGATTTCGAGGACGGCATCTACCGCTGGCGGCTCAGCGTACAGCCCTGGCGCGAGGCCGCAGTGGAAGCTCCCATCGCGCCCGTAGCGGGGCAAGGCCCGCGTCTACTGGAAGTGGAGCTGGACGTGGAATGGGGCGACGGTCGTCCCGGCCAGCGCCTCAGCGTGCGCAGCCTTCGGCTGACCACCGACACCGGGGAGGCCGCACCGTGAAGGTCCGCGGCTTCACCCTGATCGAAGTGCTGCTGGCCACCGTGCTGCTGGCCGCCGCCCTGGCCTTGGCATTCGCGACGCTGAGCGCCGCCATCCGCACCGCCGGCCGTGGCGAAAGCCTGGCCGGGCACAGCGAACGCGAACGCGCGGTGGCCAGCTTCCTGCGCAAGCGTCTGGCGGCCGCGCGGCCGGTGGCGTTCGGCACGACCGAGGACACCGGCGAACCGCAGCGCTTCGCCGGCGAACCCGACCGGCTGCGGTTTGTCGCCGACCTGCCCGATTACCTGGGCCGCGGCGGCCCCTACCTGCACGACCTGGCCGTGACCGAGGTGGACGGCGTGCCCGCGCTGAGCCTCGACCTGCAGCTGGTCCTGGCCGGCCAGGCCTTTGCCGAGGACCCGCCGCGCGCGCCCGAGGTCCTGGTCGAAGGCCTGCGCGAGGCCAGGTTCCGCTATCGAGGTCTGGGCGAAGAGGGGGGGCTGGGCGAATGGCAGGACCGCTGGACGGCGGTCGCGCAATTGCCGTTGCTGGTGGAGATCACCCTCATCGATGCCGATGACCGGGCGTGGCCCCCCCTGGTGGTGGCGGTACCCATGGCCACCAGCGTGGCCTCCCCCGCGGCCGGTGAAGCCGAGGCGGTGGCCCGATGAACGCGTACCGCCCGCCGCAACGCACACGCATCCAGGGCGCGGCCCTGCTGCTGGTGCTGTGGCTGCTCCTGCTGCTGGCCGGCCTGATCGGCGGCTTCGCCATGACGGCACGCGTGGAGTCGATGCAGGGCCAGGTGCAGGTGCGCGGCGTGGCCGCGAACGCCCTCGCGCGGGCCGGCCTCGAATACGCCCTCACCCGGGTCGACGACCCCGACCCCCGCCGCCGCTGGACCCCGGATGGTCGACCGCAGCCCTGGAGCTACGGTGACGCGCAGCTCACGGTCACCCTGGTGGACGAGAACGGCAAAGTCGATCTCAACCAGTCCGACCTCAACCTGCTCACCGAGCTGTTCCGTGCTGTGGGCGAGTCGGTCGACCGTTCGGCGCGGCTGGCCGCCGCCGTCCTCGACTGGCGCGACCCCGACCTGCTCACCCAGCCGGCCGGCGGTGCCGAAGACCCGGACTACGCCGCCGCAGGCCTCCCCTATGGCGCCAAGGACGGCGAGATGGAAAGCGTGGCCGAACTCGAGCAGGTGCTGGGCATGACCCCCGGCTTGTATGCCAAGGTGGAGCCGTACATCACCGTCCACAGTGGCCGAGCGGCTCCGGATCCCGCGTTCGCCCCCGCAGTAGTGCTGAATGCGATGGGGCAGGACGGGAATGCCGTGGTGGCGGCGCGGACAGGTCCGGTCGCGGGGAACCTCAATCCGACGGAGGCTGGACAGCTCGTGGCCAGCGGGAGTGGCACGTATAGTATTGAGAGCCGCGCGCGGCTGCCTGACGGCCGCGAGTCGGTGTTGCGGGCCGTCGTGCGCGTAGGAGGCAACTCGGTGCCTGGCATGGCCTACACCGTGTTGCGATGGGAGGAAGGAGCTTCGCCGCGATGAATCGGTTGCGTGACCGACTGGGACGTGCCGGAACGCTGATGCCTGCGGGCGCCGGCGGCTTTCTGGCATGGTGGGGCGCCTCGTTGGCCGCGTGGCTGCCGGAAGGCTGGCGTCGCGTGCTGGGCCTGGGCGCCGGCCGCCTGCTGTTGCAACCGGGTACCGAAGGCGTGCAGCTGCGCCTGCAGCAGGGGGCCGAGCTCCGGGATCTGGCGCGCCTGCCAGCCCCCTCCGATGACGATATCGCCGGGCCGTTGGCCGCCGGTACGGGCGACCCGCTGGCGCGCGTGCTCTCCGCCCGCGCCGCGGACCTGCCGCGCGCGCTGCTACTGCCGGCTGCGGTGGCGCTGCGCCGTGAAATGACCTTGCCTGCCGCCGCGGCCGAACGCCTGCGCGACGTGGTCGGCTTCGAGATCGACCGTCAAACCCCCTTCACCGCCGACGCGGTGGTCTACGACGTGCGCGTGTTGCGCCGCCGCGCCGCGCAACTGGACGCCGAACTGGTCGCGGTGCCTCGTCAGGCCATGGAAGGGCAGCTCCTCCGGCTGGGTCCACTCGCCGGCACCTTGGGCGGCGTGGACGTGGCGGGCGCCGACGGCGTGCCGCTGGGCATCAACCTGCTTCCGGCCGAGCGCCGGCATCGCCGGCCGGATCCGTGGCGGGTATGGAACTGGGGCCTGGCCGCGGTCGCGGTCGTCGGCTTGGGCCTGGCGCTGTGGCAGGTACTCCACAACCGCACCCAAGCCGCCGATGCGCTGGAGCAGCGCCTGGAACGGGACGCCGCGCCGGCGCGCCGTGCCGCTGCGCAACGCCAGCAATTGGTGTCACTGATCGAAGGCCAGGCCTTCCTCGACAACGCCCGGCGCGCCCGACCCGCCGCGGTCGAGGTGATCGACGAACTCGCCCGCCGCCTGCCCGACGGCACCTACCTGGAAAAGCTGGCGATCGAAGAGGAGCGCCTGACGTTGATTGGCCTGAGCAACGAGGCTCCGGCCTTGATCGGTCGACTGCAGGGCTCCCCATTGTGGCGCTCGCCGGCACTGACCGGTGCGCTGCAGCCAGACCCCGCGTCCGGCCGCGATCGCTTCACCCTCAGCGCGGACATCGGGCCCAAGGCACCGGCAAGCAAGGAGGCTGCGCGTGGCAACGCCCGTACCTTCCGCTGACCGTGATCGCTGGCTCGCGCTCGGCCTGCTGCTGGCAGTGCTGCTGGTGGCCTACGCCCTGTTCGTGCATCCGTGGTGGACCGCGCCGATGCTGCAGCTCAACGAGCGCATCGCTGCCCTGCAGGAGCGCGAGCTGCGCATCCAGGCCGAGCTGAAACAGGCGCCCGAAGTGGCGCGGCGCTTGACCGAAGTCACCCGGCGCCAGTCCACGATGCCCGGCTTCTTGTCGGAGGCCAACGCCGAACTGGCGACCGCCGGATTGATCCAGCGGCTGGAGGGGGTGGTGGCCGAAGCCAGCCCGGGCAACCGCAGTTGCGCAATCACCAACCGCTCGCCGCTGACAGGGCAGGCCTCGCGCGAGCGCTTCAACCGCGTCGTGGTGCAGGTGCGCCTGCGATGCGGCAATCCGGAACTGGCGCAGGTGCTGCATTCACTGGAAAGTGGCACGCCGCGGCTGTTCGTGGAAAACCTCAACGTGCTCGCCCAGCGCATGTATTTCGCGCCCGGCGTGCGCAATCCCGGCGAAGGCGGCCTCGACGTCTCCTTCGACCTCTACGGCTACCTGCCGCCGTCCGTGGAGGTGTCGCGTGCGCGTTGACACCGCCCGGCCATGGACGTGGCTGCTGGCCGGCGCGGCCGGCTGGGGCGTGCTGGCGTGGGTGCTGGCGTTGGCCGGCATGGGCGAACCCCTGCCCGCGCTGCCTGACGATGCCGCCCTGGCCCGGCCCCTGCCGCCGTTACGTACAGCACAACCCAGCCGCATCGGCCCGCTTGGCCAGTACAGCGAGATTGGGCAACGGCCGCTGTTTGCCACCGACCGCCGCCCCAAGCCGTTCTTCCTGCAGGGCGAGGGCGATGCGAGCGCCACGACGGCATTCGATTACGTGCTGACCAGCGTGATGATCACCCCCAACTTGCAACTGGCGATCCTGCAGCCACCCGACGGCAGCCAGTCGCTGCGGGTCAAGCTCGGCGACGCGCCCGAGCCGCAGCCGGCCTGGCGCCTGGTGTCGCTCAATGCGCGCAGTGCGGTGTTCGAGGGCCCGGAGGGACAGAAGACGCTGGAGTTGCGCGTGTTCGATGGCACCGGAGGCCAGCGCCCCACGGCCGCCGCCGGGAGCACCCCGGGCACCGCGCCGGCGCCCGCGGGGCAGGCGGCTACGGCCGCCGCCGAGGCGAACGAGCGACCGGGACCACAAGGCCCCGCCGTCGTGGACCCCGGCACGACCACGCCACCGCCCGCGCCGGCAACGCCGCGTCCGGCGGCAGAGCCGACCAACGCCCAGACTCCTGTCACGCCGGAGGCCCAGATGGAGGCCATCCGCAAACGCATCCAGGCCCGTCGCGAGCAATTGCGTCGCGAAGCCGCCCAGACGCAACCGCCGGCCAAGTAACCCTAGAGTGCATGCCATGACATCTTCCAAAAACCAGCACGCGCGCGCCGGCCAGGCACCCCTCGTCGACGCCCCGTTGATGGCCTCGCCGCTCACGCGGGCCCTGTGGCTGGGCTGCAGCGTGGCATTCGCCACCTCGTGTGCGACCGTGCCGCAGGCCGATGTGCGTCGCGACGCTGATCCCGCGTCGCTGCAGCGCAGCGCCGGCACCGCCAGCTCGACCGCGGCCGTTGGCGGTGGGGTCAAGAGCGAGCCGCTTGCGGCCAGCGACGCCGGCCCGCGGCCCCAGATCCGCCGCGGCACCGGCCAGGTCATCAACCGTAGCGCCGCATCGGCGCCGCCGCCCAACTTCGGTGGCAGCAGCGGGCAGGCGACCTTCAACTTCGAAGGCGAGTCGCTGCATGCGGTGGTCAAGGCCATCCTGGGCGACATGCTGGGCCAGAACTATGTCATCGCGCCGGGCGTGCAGGGCACGGTGACGCTGGCCACCCCCAAGCCGGTCAGCCCGGCGGACGCGATGAACCTGCTGGAGATGGTGCTGGGCTGGAACAACGCCCGCATGGTCTACAGCGGCGGGCGCTACAACATCGTGCCGGCCGACCAGGCGCTGGCCGGCAACGTCGCTGCGCGCACCGGCCCGGCCGCGAGCGCGCGCGGTTTCGAAGTGCGCACGGTGCCGTTGCGCTACGTCTCGGCGAGCGAGATGGAGAAGATCCTCAAGCCCTACGCCCGCCCCAACGCGGTGGTGGGCGTGGACAGCGCGCGCAACGTCATCACCGTCAGCGGCAGTCGCGCCGAGCTGGAGAACTACCTGCGCACCATCGAGGTGTTCGATGTCGACTGGCTGTCGGGCATGTCGGTGGGCGTGTTCCCGCTCAAGTCGGGCAAGGCGACCAAGGTCGTCGCCGATCTGGAGAAGGTGTTCGGCGAACAGAGCAAGACGCCGGTGGCCGGCATGTTCCGCTTCATGCCGCTGGACGGTGCGAATGCGGTGCTGGTGATCACGCCGCAGGCCGCCTACCTCGATGACATCCGCACGTGGCTGGAGCGCATCGACGGCGCGGGCGGCGAGTCGCAGTTGTTCTCCTACGAACTCAAGTACATCAAGGCCAAGGATCTGGCCGACCGCCTCGCCGAGGTATTTGGCAGCACGAGTGGCGGCAACGGCAGCAGCAGCGGTGCGCCGTCGCTGATGCCGGGCCTGCAGTCGGTGGAGCTGAAGGACGGCGAGAGTGGCAGCGTCGCGCAGATGTCGGGCGAGGGCGGCAGCAGCGGCAGCAGTGGCGGCCTCGGCGAAGGCATGGCGCTGAGCCCGCGCACGGGCGGCGGCAATGGCGCGGTCACGCTGGACGTCGAAGGCAGCCGCGTGGGTGTGTCGGCGGTCGACGAAACCAATTCGCTGCTGGTCCGCGCCAACCCCGCCGCATGGCGTTCCATCCTCGAGGTGATCGAGCGCCTGGACGTGATGCCGATGCAGGTGCAGATCGAGGCGCAGGTGGTCGAGGTTTCGCTGACTGGCGACCTCAGCTACGGCGTCAACTGGTACTTCGAGAATGCGGTCAACGCCTCGATCGCGAACGGCGGCGCCGGCCTGCCCAGCGCGCTGGGCCGCACCATCTGGGGGGATATCGCCGGCGTCGTGGGCTCCGGCGGCATGGGTTGGACCTTCCTGGGCAAGAACGCGGCCGCGGTGATCACCGCGCTCGACGAGGTCACCGATCTCAAGCTGCTGCAGACGCCCTCGGTGGTGGTACGCAACAACGCCGAGGCCACCTTGAACGTAGGCACCCGCATCCCGATCGAGTCGGTCACGGTCAACCCCGGTACGGGCGTGAACACCTCGTACGGCCAGGTGCAGTACCTGGACACCGGCGTGATCCTCAAGGTGCGCCCGCGCGTGAGCAAGGACGGCATGGTGTTCCTCGACCTGGTGCAGGAAGTCAGTTCACCGGGCTCGCTGCCCGCGCGATGCGCCGACGCCGACTTCGAAGGCGCCTGCAACCCCCCTGTCAACACCCGCAAGCTCAAGACCGAGGCCGCGGTGCAGAGTGGCGACACCGTCATGCTCGCCGGCCTGATCAGCGACGGGCTGACCAAGGGCTCGTCCGGGCTGCCGGGACTCAGCCGCATCCCCATCATCGGCGGCCTGTTTGGCACGCGTTCGACCAATACCACGCGCAGCGAAGTGGTGGTGCTGCTGACGCCGACGATCATCCGCAACCCGCAGGAAGCACGCGACCTCACCGACGAGTACGGCCAGCGCTTCCGCGCATTGAAGCCGCTGCCGACCCAGCGGGCGTACTGATGCTCGAAGCCGGACGTGCGCATGGGTGAGGTGCGGGGCGGAATGCCCATCGTGGTGCTGCCGGTAGGCAGTGACGATGACGCCCTCGATGCCTGCCTTGCCGCACTGGACGCCAGTACGCCCGCTGGCACGCGGGTGTGGCTGGCCGACGACGCCTGCGCCGGGCCACGCGGTTACGCCATCATCGAACGCTGGATGGCGCGCACGGCGCTGAAAGCCGATTACACCCGCCGTCAGCGCAGCGTGGGCGAAGTGGTCCACCTGGACCAGGCCTTGGCCGCCTGCAGTGGCATGGACGTGGTGGTGCTGGCGCCGGACGCCGTGCCGCTACCCGGCTGGTTGGAGCGAATGAGCTCCAGCCTGCAGGCCGATGGCGCGATCGGCAGCGTGACCCCGTGGTCCAACGCGGGTGAGGTCGCCGCGTGGCCTCGGATTGGCGAGATCGCGCCGATGCCCGCCGAGCCCCTGAGCCTGGCGCATGCGGCCGCGCACATGCCGGCATTGCTGCCGGAACTGCCGGCGGCCGTGGGACACGCCGTGCTGCTGCGCGGCGCCGCGCGGGCGCGTGCTGGCGGGCTGGATGCGGCCAGCTACGGATCCTGGTATGCCGCGCTCATCGACCTTTCCTTGCGACTGGCCGGACTGGGTTGGCGCAACGTGCTCTGCGATTCCGCGTTCGTGGCCCGCCGTGGCGAGGGCGTGCCCGCGGACGGGGACATGGACCGGTTGGCAGTGCGCTGGCCGGACTGGCACGCGCGCCTTGCGCAGTGCCTGATGCAGGATCCGCTGCGCGGAGCGCGTGAGCAACTGTCGCAGTTGCTGGCGACGCTGGGCGCGCCGGCACCGCAGGGCGATCTGTTCGAGGGCGCGGGCGAGGGCAGAGCCCCCGCAGGCGCGCGTCCCGCCGTCATCGCGGACGACGACGCATGAGCGCCGTAACCGCGGATGCCCGCGTCGGCGCGGTTGTCGTCACCTACCAGAGCGCGAGCACCATTGATGCGTGCCTCACGCGATTGCGCGAGGCGGAGGGTGTCGCCGCCATCCGCGTGGTCGACAACGACTCCCGCGACGACACGCTGGAAGTGGTGCAGCGCCATGCGCTGGCCGACCCGCGCGTCCGCTTCATCGCCAACCCTGACAACCCGGGCTTCTCCGTCGCGTGCAACCAGGGCTCGCGCGAGGTCGACGCGCCGTGGCTGGCCTTCGTCAACCCCGACTGCCTGGTGGAACCCAATACCTTCACCCGGATGCTGGCCTTGGCCCCCGTCGCGCCGCCCACGTTGCTTGGTGCCGACCTGGTGGACGAGGAGGGCCGCCGCGATCCGGCCGCGCGGCGGCGTGACCCGGATTTCGCGAGGATGCTGCAGGGCGTGCTGCGCAATCCCGCCGGAAAGTCGCAACTGGCGGTGACCATCGATGATGGGCAGTCACTGCAGCCCGTGGACGCGATTTCCGGCGCGCTGATGTTGCTGCCCCGCGCGCTCTTCGAGCGCATCGGCGGCTTTGACGAGGGCTACCGGCTGCACGCCGAAGACCTGGACCTGTGCCGGCGGGTGCGTGCCGCCGGCGGCGCCGTGGCCGTGGCCAATGCCGTGCGCGTGCTGCATGTGCGTGGGGTTTCCAGCCGTTCGCGGCCGGTGTTCGTGGAGTGGCACAAGCACCGCGGCCTGTGGCGCTACTTCACCCGCTTCGAGGCGCCGCGACGGGGCACGTTGGTGCGTGCCGCGGTGTTCCTGGCCATCTGGCTGCGATTCCCACTGTCGGTGCTGAGGGCGGCGCTCAGGCGCTGAGCGCGTTCGCCAGGTGCGCCCCCGAGGAATCGGCACGGCCGCCCAAGCCAGCGCGGCTGCGGGCGGCCGAATGCGCGGCAGGTCCGCCTAACGACAACTTCAGCGGTGCTGGTTGATCTCGTCGCGCAGCGCCTTGGCAGCCGAAGCGGCCGCCTCGGCGTAATCCTCGCCACCCGAGGCGTACAGCACCGCGCGCGAGCTGCTGATGATCAGACCGGTGCCGTCGGCGGTTCGCGCATTGCGCACCACGGCGCCGGCATCGCCGCCCTGAGCGCCCACGCCGGGCACCAGGAACGGCACGTCACCGACGATCGCGCGCACGTCGCGCAGCTGCTCCGGCCACGTTGCACCCACCACCAGCGCGCAGTTGCCATTGCCGTTCCAATCGCGTGCGACCTTCTCGGCCACGTGCTGGTACAGCGGTCGGCCGTCCACCAGCAGGTCCTGCAGGTCACCCGCGCCCGGGTTGGAAGTGCGGCACAGGATCACCACGCCGCGATCGGCGCGGTCGAGGAACGGCTGCACCGAGTCACGACCCAGGTAGGGGTTGGCGGTCACCGCGTCGGCGGCATAGCGGTCGAAGGCCTCGGTGGCGTAGTGCTGGGCCGTGCTGCCGATGTCGCCGCGCTTGCTGTCCAGGATCACGGGAATGCCGGGGTGGTGCGCATGGATGTGCGCGATCACCCGCTCCAGTGCCCCTTCCTCGCCGAGCGCGGCGAAGTGCGCGATCTGCGGCTTGAACGCGCAGGCGTACTTGGCGGTGGCGTCGACGATGTCGATGCAGAAGTGCAGCACCGCGTCCGGGTCGTGGGCGAACTTTGCCGGGAACTTGGCTGGCTCCGGGTCCAACCCCACGCAGACCAGCGAGTTGGCCTGGTCCCAGCGGTTGCGCAACTGCTGCATGAAACTCATCGTCGACTCCGTCGCTTACTTCAGCGCCTTGAAGCGCAGGCGGTGCGGCTGTGCGCCCTCGGCACCCAGGCGACGCTTCTTGTCTTCCTCGTACTCGCGGTAGTTGCCCTGGAAGAACTCCACGTGCGAGTCGCCTTCGAAGGCAAGGATGTGCGTGGCGATGCGGTCCAGGAACCAGCGGTCGTGCGAGATCACGAAGGTGTTGCCCGGGAACTCCAGCAGCGCGTCTTCCAGCGCGCGCAGGGTTTCGATGTCCAGGTCGTTGGACGGTTCGTCGAGCAGCAGCACGTTGCCACCCTGCAGCAGGGTCTTGGCCATGTGCAGGCGGCCGCGCTCACCACCCGACAGCGAACCCACCAGCTTCTGCTGGTCCTGGCCCTTGAAGTTGAAGCGGCCGATGTAGGCGCGCGACTGGATCTCGATGCCGTTGATGTTGAGGATGTCGAGGCCGCCGGAGACCTCCTGGAACACGTTGTGGTTGCCTTCCAGCTTGTCGCGGCTCTGGTCCACGTACGCCAGCTTCACGGTCGGGCCGATGTTGATCGAGCCCGAGTCCGGCTTCTCCTGGCCGGTGATCATCTTGAACAGCGTCGACTTGCCGGCACCGTTGGGGCCGATGATGCCGACGATGGCGCCCGGCGGCACGATGAAGCTGAGGTCGTCGATCAGCAGGCGGTCGCCGAACTTCTTGCTGACGTTCTTGAACTCGATGACCGAGTTGCCCAGGCGCTCGCCCGGCGGAATGAAGATTTCATTCGTCTCGTTGCGGCGCTGGTAATCGACCGACTGCAGTTCGTCCAGGCGGGCGAGGCGGGCCTTGCCCTTGGAGCGGCCGCCCTTGGCGTTCTGGCGGGCCCACTCCAGTTCCTTCTGGATGGCCTTCTGCCGCGACTTCTCCTGGTTCTCTTCCTGCTTCAGGCGCTCGTCCTTCTGCACCAGCCAGTCGGTGTAGTTGCCCTTCCACGGGATGCCGCGGCCGCGGTCCAGCTCGAGGATCCACTCGGCGGCGTTGTCGAGGAAGTAGCGGTCGTGGGTGACGGCCACCACGGTGCCGGTGTAGCGGGCGAGGAACTGCTCCAGCCATTCCACCGACTCGGCGTCCAGGTGGTTGGTCGGCTCGTCGAGCAGCAGCATGTCCGGCTTCTGCAGCAGCAGCTGGCACAGCGCGACGCGACGCTTCTCGCCACCCGACAGGTTGCCGATCACCGCGTCCCACGGCGGCAGGCGCAGCGCGTCGGCGGCGACTTCCAGCTGTTGTTCCATCATGTGCGCATCGCCCGAAGCCAGGATCGCCTCGAGACGCTGCTGCTCGGCGGCCAGCTTGTCGAAGTCGGCGCCTTCCTCGGCGTACGCGGCGTAGACCGCGTCCAGCGCGTGCTGGGCGTTGATGATCTCGCCCAGGCCCACTTCCACCGCCTGGCGGACGGTCTGGGTCGGGTCCAACTGCGGCTCCTGCGCCAAGTAGCCGACCTTGATGCCGGGCTGCGGCCGCGCCTCGCCGGTGAAGTCCTTGTCCACGCCGGCCATGATCTTGAGCACGGTCGACTTGCCGGCGCCGTTCAGGCCCAGCAGGCCGATCTTCGCGCCGGGGAAAAAGGACAGCGATATGTCCTTGATGATCTGGCGCTTGGGCGGAACGGTCTTGCTGACACCGTTCATGGTGTAGATGAATTGCGACATGGGGGCTCCGGCGGGCGCGACGCCCCGGGGGCGTCGCTGGACATACGGCGGCGACCTGCCGGGGGCAGGGCCGGGGAAACTGGGGATCAGACCATTATCGCGGATGTCGGTCCGGGCCGCCATTCGCCGGGCCCGGCCGTTCAACGGCAGTTGGGGCGGATGTGGCCCGCGGACCGCCGGGTATACTTCGCCGCCCACGTGACCACGGATGGTCGTGATGTTCATGTACCTGCTCGGCGCCGTGCTGGCGCTGGTGTTCCTGAAATCCGTCCACGTCCGGGGGGCGTCGTTGCGGAGCGCTGCGGCCGTGGTCCTGGTGGTGGCCGCGCTCGTCTATGTCGGCGTGGCCGTCGCGGCCTGCACGTCGCAGGCGCTGGTCACCGAGCTGGTGGGGCTCGGGCTCTTCGCCGCCTTGGCATGGGCCGGGGTCCGCTGGCATCCGGGATTCCTGTTGCTGGGCTGGCTCGCCCATCCGGTATGGGATGGCGTATTTCACTTGATGACCCGCACGTGCACCCCGGGAGTGGTCTGGTACGCGCAGTTGTGTGTCGGATTCGACCTGGTCGTGGCAGTTGTCTTGGCAGGGCGCTTGCGGCGGCCGCGACCCGGCTGAGCGTGGGCGGTCCTTTGTGGCCCCGGGGTGTCCGCCGCCGTTACACTTGACTTCCTCCCCCCAGCAACCCCAACCCGTCGGAGTGGCGATGTTCCAGCGCAATGCCCGTATCGAAGCCTTTGATCCCGAACTCGCCAAGGCCATCGCCGACGAGACCCGCCGCCAGGAAGACCACGTCGAACTGATCGCCTCCGAGAACTACGCCAGCCCGCTGGTGATGGAAGCGCAGGGCAGCCAGCTGACCAACAAGTACGCCGAGGGTTACCCGGGCAAGCGCTACTACGGCGGTTGCGAGTACGTGGACGTGGCCGAGAACCTGGCCATCGAGCGCCTGAAGCAGCTGTTCGGCGCGGACTACGCCAACGTGCAGCCGCACTCCGGCTCGCAGGCCAACCAGGCCGTGTACTTCGCCCTGCTCAACCCGGGCGACACCATCCTCGGCATGTCGCTGGCCCACGGCGGCCACCTGACCCACGGCGCCAAGGTCAACATCTCCGGCAAGCTGCTCAACGCCGTGCAGTACGGCGTCAACGACCAGGGCCTGATCGATTACGACGAAGTCGAGCGCCTGGCCGTGGAGCACAAGCCGAAGATGGTCGTGGCCGGCTTCTCCGCCTACTCGCAGAAGATCGACTGGGCGCGCTTCCGCGAGATCGCCGACAAGGTCGGTGCCTACCTCTTCGTGGACATGGCGCATGTCGCCGGCCTAGTGGCCGCGGGCGTGTACCCCAATCCGCTGCCGCACGCACACGTGGTCACCTCGACCACGCACAAGACCCTGCGCGGCCCGCGCGGCGGCATCATCGTCGCCCAGGGCGCGTCCGAGGAGCTGGTGAAGAAGCTGCAGAGCATCGTCTTCCCGGGCATCCAGGGTGGCCCGCTGATGCACGTGATCGCGGCCAAGGCCGTGGCCTTCAAGGAAGCGCTGCAGCCGGAGTTCAAGACCTACCAGGAGCAGGTGGTGAAGAACGCGCAGGCGATGGCCAGGACCATCATGGCGCGCGGCTACAAGATCGTCTCCGGTGGCACCGAGAACCACCTGATGCTGATCGACATGATCGGCAAGGACGTCAGCGGCAAGGACGCGGAGGCTGCGCTGGGCAAGGCCCACATCACCGTCAACAAGAACTCGGTGCCCAACGACCCGCGTTCGCCGTTCGTGACCTCGGGCCTGCGCATCGGCACCCCGGCCGTCACCACACGTGGCTACAAGGAAGCCGACTGCGTGGCGCTGGCCGAGTGGATCTGCGACGTGCTGGACAACCCCAGCGACGACAAGGTCATCGCCGGGGTGCGCGACAACGTCAGCAAGCAGTGCAAGCAGTTCCCGGTCTACGGCTGACGCAGACGCATGCACTGTCCGTTCTGCCAGCACCTGGACACCCGCGTGATCGACTCGCGGGTGTCCGACGACGGCGCGACCATCCGTCGTCGCCGGGTGTGCGAGGCGTGCGGTGAGCGCTTCTCGACGCTGGAGACCATCGAGCTGAAGCTGCCGGCCATCGTCAAGAGCGACGGCCGGCGCGAGGCGTTCGACGCGCGCAAGCTGCGGGGCGGTTTCGATCGCGCGCTGCAGAAGCGCCCGGTGTCGGAAGAACAGATCGAAGCGGCGGTGCGCGCGGTGGTGCACCGCGCGCGCATGACCGCGGAGCGCGAGCTGCCGTCACGGCGGCTGGGCGAGTTCGTGATGGCCGAACTGCGCAAGCTCGACCACGTGGGCTACGTGCGTTTTGCTTCGGTGTACCGCGATTTCCAGGACGTGGCCGATTTCCGCGAGGAACTCGACCGGCTGGAAAGCGACCACGGCGGCGAAGGGCAGTTGCCGCTGCTGGAAGGGGAATCCGAGCCGGCGGCCAAGGGCCGCAAGCGCTGACCCTGCCGCAGACCCGTGCCGTCGGCGCCAGGACGGTAGCCGAAGGATCCCCCCCCTGGAGCAAACGATGACGCAGTTTTCCGCCACCGACCACGCCATGATGGCCCGCGCCATCCGCCTGGCCGAGCGTGGCGCCTACACCACCCGCCCCAACCCGATGGTGGGCTGCGTCATCGCCCAAGGCGACGAGGTGGTCGGCGAAGGCTGGCACGTGCGTGCCGGCGAGGCCCACGCCGAGGTCAACGCCCTGCAGCAGGCGGGCGAGCGTGCCAGGGGCGCCACGGTCTATGTGTCGCTGGAACCCTGTTCGCACACCGGACGCACTGGCCCCTGCGCGGACGCGCTGGTGGCCGCCGGGGTGTCGCGCGTCGTCGCGGCGATGCGTGACCCGTTCCCGCAGGTGGACGGCGCCGGTTTCGACAAGCTGCAGGCGGCCGGTATTGCGGTGGACAGTGGCCTGATGGCGGGTGATGCGCGTGCGCTCAACCGCGGCTACCTCTCGCGGCAGGAACGCGGTCGGCCGTGGGTGCGGGTCAAGCTGGCCACCAGCCTGGATGGCCGCACCGCGCTCGACAACGGCGAGTCCAAGTGGATCAGCGGCGAGGCTTCGCGCCACGACGTGCAGCACTGGCGCGCGCGTGCCGGCGCCGTCCTGACCGGCGCCGGGACGGTGCTGGCCGACGATCCCTCGTTGACCGTGCGCCTGGGCGATGACACCCCGTTCCTGCCCCCGTTGCGCGTGGTGCTCGACCCCGGCCTGGCCACCGTCGCTCGCGGCCGCGTGCGCGAGGGCGATGCGCCGACGTTGTACATCCACGCCCCCGACGCCAAGCCGCCGCGCGGGCTGACCACCCAGGTCGCGTCCGCGCCGGTGAGGGGCGGGCTGTTCGATCTCCACGCAGTGCTCCAGCTGCTGGCCGCGCGCGAGATCAATGAGGTGCAGATCGAGGCGGGCGCGACGTTGGCCGGTGCGTTCATGGCGGCCGGACTGGTGGACGAAATCCTGCTGTACGTGGCGCCGGTGCTGCTGGGCGAGAACGCGCGGCCGATGTTCGACGGCCTCGGCATCACCACCATGGCCGAACGCCACCACCTGCGCATCGTCGAGTCGCGCTACATCGGCCACGACGTGCGCCTGCTGTTGCAGCCGGTGCACACCGGGTGAGCACGGGCGGCTTCAAGGACCATTTCTCCGGTATCGCCGATGCCTATGCCGCCGTGCGACCGGAATATCCGGACGCGCTGTTCGACGCGATTGCCCTGCACGTGCCGGCCACCGCGCGGGTATGGGAGCCGGGTTGCGGCAGCGGGCAGGCCACGCATGGGCTGGTCGCCCGCTTCGCGCACGTGCACGCCACCGACCCCAGCGCCCAGCAATTGGTTCAACACTGGGCGTGCGCGGACGACCGTGGGCTTGCGACGACGTCTGCGGGGGGCGAGGCAGCCGCCCCGCCAGTGCCCTTGCCCTCGTCCGATCCACGGGTGTCGCTGGCAGTCGAGCCCGGCGAGCGCACGGCCCTCGCCGAGGGCTCGGTGCAGCTGATCGCCGTCGCGCAGGCGCTGCACTGGTTCGACCGGCCGGAGTTCTTTGCCGAGTGCCAGCGCGTGCTGGCCCCGGGCGGTGTCCTCGCGGCCTGGGGGTATCCGGACTTCGTGGCCCCGGAGGGCATGCTGGACGCGGTGGCGGCCTTCCGCGCCCGTATCGAACCTTACTGGCCCCCGGAGCGAGCGCAGATCGATGCGCGCTACGCCGGTTACGAATGGCCGTTCCCCGCGCTGCCGGCGCCCGCGCTGTGGCTGGAGGCGGAGTGGTCGCTTCGTCACTTCCTGCGCTACCTGTCCAGCATGTCGGCCAGTGCGCGCTGTCGTGCGGCCACCGGCATCGACCCAGTGGCCCACCACGCACCGGCCCTGGCCGAAAACTGGGGCGACGCCGCGGACCTGCGCACTATCAGCTGGCCCCTGTTCCTGCACCTGCGACAGAAGCCCTGACGCGGCCTCGGCCCGCCGGCCGACGGGAGGCGCCGCAGCACCTCGCCAACACTGCGTTCCACGGGTGCAGTGCGCTCCGCAGCGGGCGTGCGGGCCGGCGGTGGTAGAATGCCCGCGCCGCCCCGGCGGCATAACGCGACGTCTTCAGGGCGGGGTGCAACTCCCCACCGGCGGTAGGTCGCACGGCCCCGGTCGTGCAACAAGCCCGCGAGCGCTTCCCGATGCCCCTGGTACCGGGAAGGTCAGCAGATCCGGTCCAATGCCGGAGCCGACGGTCATAGTCCGGATGAAAGAAGACGGCGTGCGCATCCGCTGCAGCGCCCGTGCGCGTGGCGGAGCGCCAGCGACCGTCCGCCGGTCGTGGCGGACGCGCATGCCACTGCCTTGCGACGTTTTTCGCTCGCCTTCCACGCGGGAAACGTGCCATGCCTCAATTGATGTTCGGCCCCTCCAGTCGACGCGCCACCCGTCAGGTCCATGGTTGCGTCGCCACTTTCGCGGTGGACGTTGGCTGTTGCATGCCCATGGGGGCCGCCTGATGTTCACCGGCATCATCGAAGGCGTCGGCCGCCTCGCCTCGCGTGACCTGCAGGACGGCGACGCCCGCCTGCGCATCGAAGTTGGCAGCCTGCCGTTCGATGACGTGCGCCTGGGTGAAAGCATCGCGGTCAACGGCACCTGCCTGACCGTCATCGCCTACGACGCCACCTCGTTCGACGCCGATGCCTCCACCGAGACACTCGCGCTGACGACGCTGGGCGCGCTGCCGGTCGGCGCCATGGTCAACCTCGAACGCGCGATGCGCCCCACCGACCGCCTTGGCGGCCACATCGTCAGCGGCCACGTCGATGGCGTGGGCCGCGTCGAACGCATCACCGAGGACGCGCGCGCGCTGCGCTGGCGGTTCCGCGCGCCGCCCGCGCTGCTGCGCTACGTCGCCAAGAAGGGCTCGATCTGCGTCGACGGCGTCAGCCTCACCGTCAACGAAGTGGATGACGCCGGCTTCGAGGTCGCGCTGATTCCGCACACCGTGTCGCACACCGCGTTCCAGCAGACCCGCGTCGGCGATGCGGTCAACCTCGAGGTGGACCTGGTCGCGCGCTATGCCGAGCGCCTGTTCGCCCACCGCGCCACCACCCCCGACGACCATTTCGCAAGCGGCGCCGCCGCTGGAGAATCCGCATGAGCTTCGCCACCATCCCCGAGATCCTCGAGGAAATCCGCGCCGGCCGCATGGTCGTGATCGTCGACGACGAGGACCGCGAGAACGAAGGCGACCTGATCATGGCCGCCGAACTGGTGCGGCCGCAGGACATCAACTTCATGGTCACCCACGCCCGTGGCCTGGTGTGCCTGTCGCTGACCCGCGAGCGCTGCCGCCAGCTGGGCCTGCCGCCGATGGTGCGTGACAACACCTCGCCGCACCACACCAACTTCACCGTCAGCATCGAGGCCGCCGAGGGCGTGACCACCGGCATCAGCGCCTACGACCGCGCGCATACCGTGCGCACCGCGGTGCGGCCCGACGCCACCGCGGACGACCTCAGCCAGCCGGGCCACATCTTCCCGCTGCAGGCGCAGCCGGGCGGCGTGCTCAACCGTGCCGGCCACACCGAGGCGGCCAGCGACCTGGCGTTGCTGGCGGGGCTGGAGCCGTCCGGCGTGCTGGTGGAGATCCTCAACGCCGACGGCAGCATGGCCCGCCGCCCGCAACTGGAGGCCTTCGCCAGGGAGCACGGCCTGAAGATCGGCTCGATCGAGGAACTGATCCGCTACCGCCTGGCCACCGAGCACACCGTGGAACGCGTCGACAGCCGCCAGATCGACACCGAGCACGGCCCCTTCCAGCTGACGACCTACCGCGATCGCCTCAGCCACGCGCTGCACTTCGCCCTGCTGCGCGGGACCCCGGACAAGCCGGAACCGACGCTGGTGCGCGTGCACGTGCAGAACCCGCTGGCCGATGCGCTGCACTGGCGCCGCCCGGACTTCGGCCCGGCGGTGGGCGACGTGCTGGCGGCCCTCGCCCGCGAGGACCGGGGCGCCCTGGTGGTGCTGGCCGACACGGCCACCCCCGACGCGCTGCTCGCCCGGCTGCGCGAGCCGGCCCACCAGGACGAGTTGACGCCCGGCGCCGGCCACGCCCTGACCGAGTGGCGCCGCACGGGCGCCGGTGCGCAGATCCTGGCCGACCTGGGCTTGGGCAAACTGCGGGTGCTGGGTACCCCACGCAAGCAGATCGGCTTGGCGGGCTTTGGCCTCGAGGTCGTCGAGTACGTGGACCCGCACACGCTCTGATCGGCCCCAGCAGCTAAACTAACCCTCTTCACCCCACCACCGGCCCCCTCCATGCCCCATATCGAAGGCGACCTGCGCAGCCCGACCGGCGCGCGCTACGCCATCATCGCCAGCCGCTGGAACCCGCGCATCACCGACACCCTGGTGGCGGGCGCGCGCAAGACCTTCACCGACAACGGCGTGGCCGAGGATGCAGTGGACGTGATCCGCGTGCCCGGCGCATGGGAGATTCCGGTGACCGCTGCCCGCATTGCCGCGGCCGGCCAGCACGCCGCTGTGGTGGCGCTGGGTTGCGTGGTGCGCGGCGACACCCGCCACTACGAGCAGGTGGCCGACGGCTGTTCCGAGGGACTGATGCGCGTGGCGCTGGACTACGGCGTGCCGGTGGCCAACGGCGTGCTCGCCGTGGACCGCTTCGAGGATGCCCAGGCCCGCGCCGGCGGCAGCCATGGCAACAAGGGCGAGGAGGCCGCGCTGGTGGTGATCGAGATGTGCCATCTGCTTGACCAGTTGCCCGCCGCCCACGACCTGCTGGAGGTGCTGGAATGAACCGCCGCCGCCCCGATGGCGTGGATCCCGTCGCCCGTTCGCGTGCGCGACGCCGTGCGTTGCAGGCCGTGTACGCCTGGCAACTGTCCGGCGCCAAGGTCAACGACGTGATCGCGCAGTTCGCGCACGAGCAGGCCAAGGAGCCGGCCGACCTCGAGTACTTCGAGGACCTGGTCCGTGGCGTGGACGGGCACGTCAAGGACCTCGACCAGGCGCTGGCCCCGTTCCTCGACCGCGAGGTCGAGCAGGTGGACCCGGTGGAGCGTGCCGCACTGCGCATCGCCGCCTACGAGTTGCGCCAACGCCCGGACGTGCCGTACCGCGTGGTCATCAACGAGGCCATCGAGTCGGTCAAGCGCTTTGGCGCCGAGCACGGCCACACCTACGTCAACGGCGTGCTCGACCATGCCGCCGCCGCATGGCGCGCGGTGGAAGTGGGGGCCGGGCGCGGCAAGTAAGCCGCGCGCGGGTGCCTTGCCAGAGTTCGACCTGATCGCCCGCATCGCGCAGCGCGCCGCCACGCGCGACGACGTGGTGCTGGGCATCGGTGACGACGCGGCGCTGCTGCAACCGCCGACCGGGCAGCAGCTGGTCGTCGCGATGGACGCCCTCAACGCCGGCGTGCACTTCCCCGAGGAGACTGCGCCGGCCGATATCGGCTGGAAGGCGCTGGCGGTCAACCTGTCGGACCTGGCGGCGATGGGTGCCACGCCGGCGTGGTGCACCCTGTCGCTGTCCCTCCCGCGTAGCGATGCAACGTGGGTGGATGCGTTCCTGGATGGCTTCCTCGATCTTGCAGCCCGGCACCGCGTGGCGCTGGTGGGGGGTGACACGACCCGTGGCCCGCTGTCGATCTGCGTGACCGTGCACGGCTTTGTCCCGCCGGGGCAGGCGCTGCGCCGCGACGCCGCGCGCACGGGCGATGACGTCTGGCTCAGCGGCACCGTGGGTGACGCCGCCGGCGCCTTGGCCCAGTGGACCACCGGCCAGTCCATGTCATCGGCCCTGCGCAACCGGCTGGACCGGCCGATCCCGCGCGTTGAACTGGGACGCGCGCTGGTCGGTGTAGCCCATGCCTGCATCGACATCTCCGACGGCCTGGCGGCAGACCTGGCGCATGTGGCCGTGGCCAGCGGGGTCGGCATCGACTTGGAGTGCGCCGCGTTACCGGCGTCGGAATCCCTGACCGCTGCCTTTCCCGCGGCCGAGCGCCAGCGCCTGCAAGCCAGCGGGGGCGACGACTACGAGTTGTGCTTCACCGCGGCGGTGACGTCACGCACCGCGATCGAGCGCATCGCCCGCGACCAGGGGCTGCGACTTACCCGAATCGGTACGGTCACGCCCACTGCCGGGCGAGTGCGCCTGCTGCAGGCGGGGGGCGTCGAGTGGCGGCCTTCGCAAGTCGGTTACGAGCATTTCGCCGGGTAACGCTCAGCCCAGCAGCGCGTGAACGCGCTCGCGCAGAGCGGGCACCGTTTCCGCCTCGAACCACGGATTCGCCTTGAACCAGCCGACGTTGCGCGGACTGGGATGGGGCAGGGGCAGGTGAGCGGGCAGGTACTCTCGCCACGCGCGCACGGTTTCGGTAAGCGTCGCCTTGCGTCGCGAACCGAGGAAGTAGCCCTGCGCGTACTGGCCGACAAGCAATGTCAGGCGGATCTGCGGCAGCAACGGCAACAACTGCGGGTGCCAGGTGGCACGGCACTCGGGGCGGGGCGGAAGATCGCCCGAGGGTCCGCGGCCCGGATAGCAGAAGCCCATGGGCACGATGGCCACGTGGCGCTCGTCATAGAACCGGTCCGCGTCCAGACCCAGCCACTGGCGCAGGCGTTGGCCGCTGGCGTCGTTCCATGGAATGCCGGTAGCGTGGACCTTGGTGCCGGGGGCCTGGCCTACCACCAGCAATCTTGCGGTCGCGCTGGCGCGCAGCACGGGGTTGGGACCCAGCGGCAGGTGCGCCTCGCAGATGCGGCAGGCACGGATGTCGCGCAACAGGCGGTCCAGTGGGCGGCTCACGTGGAGTGGCCTCTCCGGGGAGGGCGCACGCAGGTTAACCCTTGGGCGCGTGCAGGCCGCGTGGCCAACGCGTGACCTGGGCAGCCTTCAGGGCGGCAGCAACTTGCCGGGATTGAGGATGCCGTCCGGGTCGAACACCGCCTTCAGCTGCCGCATGACGGCCAGGGTGGCGGGCGTCACTGCCTGCGGCATGAAGTCCCGCTTGGCCAGGCCGATGCCGTGCTCGCCCGACAGGGTGCCGCCCAGCGATACCGCCAGCGCGAACACGCGTGCCATCGCGCCGCGCGCGCGCTGCGCCTGCGCGCCATCGGCCGGGTCGTACATCAGGTTGACGTGCAGGTTGCCGTTGCCCGCGTGGCCAAAGCAGACAATGGGCAGGTCGAACTCGCGTGCCAGCGCCTGCACCCCATCGACCAGCGCGGGGATGCGCGATACCGGAACCACCACGTCCTCGTTGATCTTGCCCGGGGCCAGCGTGCGCAGCGCAGGCGAAAGTGCCTTGCGCGCGGCCCACAGCTTCGCGCGGGCGGCTTCGTCGGCGGCATCGTCCAGCGAGACCAGCCCATCGCCTTCGGCCGCCCGGGCCAGGGCTTCGATGTCGTGCGGCAGGGTTTCCGCGTCACCGTCGGCTTCGATCATCAGCAATGCGCCGGCATCGGCCGGCAGGTCGGCGCCGCCCACGTCGCGGGCCAAGCGCACCGCTTGCGCGTCCATGAACTCCAGCATCGACGGCGTCACCGGTTGCGCCATCAACCGCGCCACCGCCTGCGCCGCGCAGGACACGTCGCGGTAGATCGCGCGCAGCGCGCGGCGTGCCGAAGGTGCGGGCGTGAGCCTCAGGCTTGCTTCGACGATCAGCGCCAGCGTGCCCTCGCTGCCCACCAGCAGGCGGTGCAGGTCATAGCCGGTGGCACCCTTGGTGGTCGCCGTGCCGCACTCGATCAGTTCGCCCGCGCCGGTGACCGCGGTGAGGGCGAGCACGTTGTCGCGGCTGGCCCCGTACTTCACCGCGCGCGGGCCGCCGGCGTTGCAGGCGAGGTTGCCGCCGACCGTGCTGAACACCGCACTGGTCGGATCCGGCGGCCAGAACAGGCCGTGGGGTTGCAGCGCCGTTTGCAGGTCGCCGTTGAGCACGCCCGGTTCCACCACTGCGCAGCGGTCGCCGGGGCGGATGTCGATGATCCGGTTCATGCGCTCGAACGACACCACCACGCCACCTGAAATCGGCACGGTGGCCCCGGTGGTGTTGGTGCCGCGGCCGCGTGCCACCAACGGCACGCGGTGCGCGCGGCAGGCGCGCACCAGCGCCACCACCTGTTCGCGCGTGGTCGGCAGCGCCACGGCATCGGGCAGCGCTTCGCGTCGCGAGTTGTCGAAAGCGTAGGCCAGCCGCTCACTGGCATCGGTAAACCAGGCGTCCCCGAGCAGGGCGTGCAACTCGGCATCCAGTGCGGCGGGGAGCGGCGAAGCGCTCACATCACGTCATCCACGCGGAAGGCATCGCGCAGCCAGGTCAGTTGTGGGGCCGTGGCATCGCCTTCGGCGTCGATCACGTCGAAGCGGCAGGGTGCATCGGCCCATCGCGGGTGGTGCATCAGGAACAGTTGCGCGGCGCGCACCAGCTTGCGGCATTTGCGCCAGTCGACCGAAGCGGCGCCACCGCCGTAGCGGTCGTCGCGCCGGTAGCGCACCTCGACGAAGACCAGTCCGTCGCCGTCACGCATCACCAGGTCCAGCTCACCGAGGCGATACCCGACGTTGGCAGCCACCGGCACCAGGCCCTGTGCCACGAGGTAGTCGCGTGCGGCCGCCTCGACCGACGCGCCGAGGGCGCGCCGGTCGCGTGGAGCGGCCGCCTCAGAGCGGTACGGCGACACCGCCACGGAACGTCGACCACGCCGGCGTGCGCTGCACGTTGCCGAATCCGTCCATGCGAAGCGTGCCCGTGGCGCCTTCGATGCGGCCATCGGCCGACACCGCCAGCCGCTCCAGGTACGCCGCCAGCAACCACGCGTCGTGGCCGAAGGCGAACAGGCGCGCTGCTCCGCCGCGGGCGTTGGGCAACATTTGCGCGGCGGACGCCGCGGCGGGCAGGCCGCGGGCGCCGTGCGTGGTCCAGGTCTCGGACGGGAAGGCGATGCCATCCAGTGCCGCATCTTCAGTCGGCTTGCCCGTGCCCGACAGCAGTTGCGAGGTCGCGACGACCGGCCTGCCGCTCAAGCCGGCCAGCGCCAGCTTGGGCACCACGCCGCGCGCCGTGTTGCCGCGCACGGCCAGGAACACCGCATCCACGCCCTTCTGCGCGAACGGCGCGAAGTCAACGGTGCCGCTGCCGACCACGTCGGTGACGCTGGCACCGCGTTCGGCCAGACGGCCGCGCAACGCGGCGACGGCACGGCGCTGGGTGTCGTCCTCCCCGCCGACCACCAGCACGCGGGTGGACTTGCGACCCAGCAGCCACTCCGCGGCGGCGACGCCTTCGTCCTCCGGCGACAGGGAGAAGCTTGCATTGCCGGCCGGCGGAGGCGTGTCGCCACGGTTCAGCGCCAGCAGCGGCACCGGCAACGATGGGCGGGAAAAGATCGTGGTGACCTCGTCGCGCCCCAGCGGGCCGACCACGAAGTCGTTGCCCTCGGCCACGGCGCGGTCATATGCCGCGCCCACGCCAGCGGCCGTGTCGTAGAACTGCACCTCGGGCTTGGCCCGCGACTCGCCGAAGTAACCTGCCAGCAGGCCGTCGCGTACCGGAGCTGCCGCCGGGGCCAGGCTGCCCGACAACGGCAGCAGCACCGCCAGCTTCAGAGGCGGGCGGTAGCCGTCGCGGTCGGCGGCCGGCCGGTTACCGGCGTCGAACTTCCATGCGCTGCGATCGAACGGGCGGGGCAGCGGCAGGCCGCGCACCAGCAGGGCTCGCCCCGTGTAGTTGTACAGCGGGTCGCCGGCCGGCAGCGCCGCGGCCTCGCGCGCCAGCGTGGCGTTGTCCAGTTGGGCCAGCAGGCGCTCGATCTGCTCGTCCTGGGTCCTGCGCGCGGTGCCGCTCAGGCCGGCGGCGGCTACGGCGAGCGCGTGCGCCTGCTGCACCTGCGGCGAGCGACTGACCTGTTCGGTGCGCGCGCCCCCGGTCGGTACCGTGGCGCAACCACCGACCAGCGCGGCCAGCAGCACCGGCGCGAACATCCACTTCCTCGAGACAGTCATCATCGGCATGCAGGCGCCGCCACGCGGCGTTTGGGGGGGACCGGGTTAGGATTCTACCCGTCCCTCCTGTGGAAGCACGATGCAGACCCCCGGCACCCTCCATGTCGTCGCCACGCCTATCGGCAACCTCGGCGACCTTTCCACGCGCGCGCTCGACACCCTGCGCACGGTCGCCGCGGTCTGCGCCGAAGACACCCGCCACACCCGCCAGTTGCTGGCCCATTTCGGCCTGGAGCGGCCCCTGGTCGCCCTCCACCAGCACAACGAGGACGCGCAGGCCGCGCAACTGGTGGCGCGGCTGCAGGCCGGCGAGTCGCTGGCGCTGGTCTCGGACGCGGGCACGCCGCTGGTCAGCGACCCCGGCTTCCGCGTGGTCCGCGCCGCGCGCGCGGCGGGGATCAAGGTCTCGCCGGTGCCCGGTGCCTGCGCGGCCATCGCCGCGCTGAGCGTGGCGGGTCTGCCCTCGGACCGCTTCACCTTCGAGGGTTTCCTGCCGGCCAAGGCGTCCGCGCGCCGCGAGCGGCTGTCGCGGCTGGCCGCCGAGCCGCGCACGCTGCTGTTCTACGAGTCCGCGCACCGCATCGACGAGGCATTGGAGGACATGGTGGGTGCTTTCGGCGCGCAGCGGCCCGCCGTGCTGGCGCGCGAACTGACCAAGCTGTTCGAGACGGTGCTCGACGGCACCCTGGCCGAACTCCTGGCCAAGGTCCAGGCCGACCCGAACCAGCGCAAGGGCGAATTCGTGGTCATCGTCGAAGGCGCGGGCGACGACGCCGATGCGCGCCTGGCGGAAGGCAAGCGCCTGTACGCCAAGCTGGCCGAGCACCTGCCGCCGTCAACCGCGGCCAAACTGGCCGCTGAACTGAGTGGCGCGCCGCGGAAGGCGTTGTACGGGGTGTAGCCCGTCCGACCACCCTGCAAACCATGCGACAATAGCCATGGCGGAGCCGGCTAGACAGTCGCGTCATTCGAAAGAATGCCGAGGAAAGTCCGGGCTCCACAGGGCACGGTGCCAGGTAACGCCTGGGCGGCGCGAGCCGACGGAAAGTGCAACAGAGAGTAGACCGCCGAACGGCCCGGTGCTCGAAAGAGCGCTTGGCGCGTGGCAAGGGTGAAACGGTGCGGTAAGAGCGCACCGCGAGTCTGGCAACAGACCGGCACGGCAAACCCCACCGGGAGCAAGACCAAATAGGGAGACAATGCCGCGGCCCGCGGTGTCTCCGGGTAGGTTGCTTGAGCGTATCGGTGACGATGCGCCTAGAGGAATGACTGTCCACGACAGAACCCGGCTTACCGGCCGGCTCCGCCACTTTGACTGCACCTGCCCGCCGCGTCTCCGGCAGGGGCATTTGCGCAGTGCAGCATGCGTGCTCGCAGCTCTGGCTGGGTGCGAAGGTCATCACGCAAGTGATTGTTATCTGGATGTGAAGAGCCATCCAAGACCAAAAGATGAGCTGAAACAAGACTTAGTGGATAAGTCTTGAATAAGAGTGTGAAGTTTCCCTTAAGCCATTGATGCGCCAAGCGAAATTCCCACTGGAAAGTTGTTGACAACCCCAGAGGCCCTGCCTAAGGTGGGCATCAGAGGGAAATCCGGGTTTTTTGTGGTTTTCCAGTGGCGAAGCCGCCCGCTTAGAGGTGGCGCACACAAGGTGCTCAATGTTCCAGGGCGAGACCGCCATCACGATTGACGAGAAGGGCCGGCTGGCGGTGCCCACCGCCTACCGCGACCTCGTCGCGCGCGATTGCGGCAACAAACTGGTCATCACCTACAACCCGTTCGAATCCGGGTCCCTCTACATCTATCCGCATCACGTGTGGGAGCGCGTCCGCGACGACGTCAACAAGCTCCCGCGGGTCAAGAAGTTCAGCCGGGTGATGCAACTCAAGCTGGTGGGCGCGGCCCACTTCGTCGAACTGGACGGCAACAGCCGCATCACCATTCCCCCCAGCCACCGCAGCGCCGTCGGCATTGAAAAGAAGGCCGTCCTGCTGGGCATGGGCGACAAATTCGAGTTGTGGAGCGAGCACGCGCATCACGAGCAGATCCGTCAGGTCATCACTGACGAGGATCTGAGCGACGAGCTGCTCGATTTGCAGTTGTGACGAGCGGTGGCATGGACCGCACGCATGCGGCTTCCGGCCACCTTCCGGTCATGTATGCGCAGGTGCTGGAAGGCCTGCGGGTGGTCGGCGATGGCACGTACCTGGATGGCACGTTCGGCCGTGGCGGGCACGCCCGCGGCGTGCTGGCGCAGTTGGGGCCCAAGGGGAAGCTGCTGGTGATGGACAAGGATCCCGAGGCGATCGCCGTGGCCGAACGTGAGTTCGGCTCGGACGCGCGCGTCGCGATCTTCCGCGGCAGCTTCGCCGAACTGGCGCAGTGGCCGGCCACCGCCGAGGGCCTGGACGGCGTGCTGTTCGACCTGGGCGTCTCCTCGCCGCAGCTGGACGAGGCCGAGCGCGGCTTCTCTTTCGGCAAGGACGGTCCGCTGGACATGCGCATGGACCCGGACTCGGGCGAAAGCGCCGCGCAATGGCTGGCCCGCGCCGACGACCGCGAGATCGCCGACGTGCTGTGGACCTACGGCGAGGAGCGGCAGAGCCGGCGCATCGCCCGCGCGATCGTTGCCCGACGCGAGGAACAGCCGCTCACGCGCACTGCCCAACTGGCGGAACTCATCGCTTCGGTCATGCCGCGCGGCGACAGCAAGATCCACCCGGCCACGCGCAGCTTCCAGGCCATCCGCATCTTCATCAACCGCGAACTGGCCGACCTCGAGGCCGGCCTGGACGCGGCGATGGCGCGGCTCAAGCCCGGCGGCCGGCTCGCGGTGATCAGCTTCCATTCGCTGGAAGACCGCATCGTCAAGCAGTTCATTGCCAAGCACGCGAAGGCGCCGCCGGCCAACCGCCGCATGCCGGTGGAGCAGGCGTTCACGCCGACCCTGCTGGCGATCGACGGCGCGCAGAAGGCCACAGACCAGGAAATCGCCACCAACCCGCGCGCCCGCAGCGCGGTGCTGCGCGTGGCCGAGAAGTTGGGGGTGGGCGCATGAACCTGCGTCTGGTCCTGGTCGTGCTGATCGTCGCCAACATCGTCTCGGCATTGATGGTGGTGCAGGCGCGGCACCAGCACCGCCGCCTGTTCATCCAGTTCAGCCAGCTGGAAAAGGCGCGCGACGACCTCAATATCGAGTTCGGAAGGCTCCAGTTGGAGCAGGCAACCTGGGCCGAGAGCAACCGCATCGACCAGGTGGCCCGTGACCGCCTCGGCATGAAGTTTCCCGAAGGCGCCGAAACCGTGGTGATCCGGCCATGACCCGCCGCGACGCACAGCCCGCCACGCCCGGCCAGCGCCTGCTGGTCGCGATCCGCGCACGCCTGCAAGCGCTGCGCGGGGACGGTGGCCGCGACCGTGCCCGGGGTCGCAACGGCTTCGACCTGCGCGGCCGGCTGCTGATGGTCGGCGGCGCGCTGGGCCTGTGCTCGGTGGTGCTGGTCGGCCGTGCATTCGACCTGCAGGTGGTCCACAACGAGTTCTACCGCGAGCAGGGCGAGGCGCGCTTCAAGCGCGAACTGCCGATCCCGACCTCGCGCGGCATGATCACCGACCGCAACGGCGAGCCGTTGGCGGTCTCCACGCCGGTCGAGTCGATCTGGGCCAACCCGCAGGAACTGCTGAAGAACCCCGCGCGCATCCCAGAGCTGGCAAAGGCGCTGGGCGTGCCGGCCGATTACCTCGCGCGCAAGGTGGGGCAGAAGGCCGGCAAGGAATTCGTCTACCTCAAGCGCCGCATCAATCCCGACGAGGCCCGGCGCATCCTCGCGCTGAAGATCCCGGGAGTGGCCTCGCAGCGCGAGTACCGCCGCTTCTACCCGCAGGGTGAGGCGATGGCGCACGTGCTGGGCTTCACCAACGTCGACGACCGCGGCCAGGAAGGGCTGGAGCTGGCGTTCGAGGACTGGCTGCGCGGCACGCCCGGCAGCAAGCGCGTGATCCGCGACCGCCAGGGCAACATCGTCGAGAGCGTGGACCTGGTCACCCCGGCCGAGCCGGGCAAGGACCTGACGCTGACAATCGATCGCCGGATCCAGTTCCTGGCCCACCGCGAGTTGCGCAGTGCTCTGCTGCGCACCGGTGCGAGCGCAGGCTCGGTGGTCGTGCTGGATGTGGCCACCGGCGAAGTGCTGGCGATGGCCAACCTGCCCACCTACAACCCGAATGCGGGTGGCGGCACCAACATCGACGCGCATCGCAACCGGGCCGTGACCGACGTGGTCGAGCCGGGCTCGACGATGAAGCCGCTGACCGTGGCGGCCGGGCTCAAGGCTGGCGTGATCACGCCCAATACGGTATTCGACCTCAACCCCGGCTGGATGGCCCTGGATCGTCGCTACACCATCCGCGACCACCACAACTACGGCATCCAGACCACCACCGGCGTCATCACGAAGAGCTCGAACCTGGGCGCGGCCAAGATTGCGGCCAAGCTGGACGACCAGTACTTCTATGACTTCATTCGCGGCTTCGGCTACGGCCAGGTGCCGCACAGCGGCTTCCCGGGCGAAGCGCCGGGCCTGCTGCCGCAGCCGGCCAAATGGTTCGGCACCACCAAGGCCACCATGTCCTACGGCTACGGCCTGTCGGCCACGCCGCTGCAGATCGCGGTGGCGTATGCCGCGCTGGGCAACGGAGGCAAGCTGATCCGCCCGACCTTCGTGAAGGGAGAAGAGCGCGAGTCGCGCCAAGTGCTGGACCCGGCGATCGCCAACGAAGTGCTGCACATGATGCAGACCGTGACCGAGACCGGCGGCACCGCCACCCAGGCCGCCATCCTGGGTTATCACGTCGCTGGAAAGACCGGCACCGCGCGCAAGTTCAGCAGCAGCGGCGGCTACTCGCGTCGCTACGTTTCCTTCTTTGCCGGACTGGTGCCAGTAGAGCGCCCCCGCTTCTCGATGGTGGTGGTGGTGGACGACCCGGATCCGGGCAAGGGCTATTTCGGCGGGCTGGTGTCCGCGCCGGTGTTCAAGAACGTCATGGAAGGCGCGCTGCGCCTGATGGACGTGGCGCCCGACGACATCGACACGTGGCTGGCGGCGCAGGCCGAGGCCGAGGCCAAGCGGACCAGGGCCAACGGCGGCAAGCCGGCGGAGGACAGCCCCGTGCTGCCCAACGTCGCCCAGGTCAGCGCGGGCCTGCCGGCGCCGGTGGCAGGAGGCCTGCCATGAGCCGCAGCAAGCTGCTCGCCCACCTGCTCCCCGACGTCGCCGGCATCCCCGGCGATCTGCGCATCTCCGGGCTGGTCATGGACAGCCGCGAAGTGACCCCAGGTTGCGCCTTTGTCGCCATCGCCGGCTTCGGCGCGCATGGCCTGCAGTTCGCCGAGAAGGCGCGCGCCGCCGGTGCCGTGGCGGTGCTGTTCGAGCCCCCGGCGCCGAGCGAGCTGCCGGTGCCCGCCGGTGCCATCGCCGTGCCCAACCTGCGTGCGCGCCTGGGCGAGCTGGCTGATGCGTTCCACGATCGTGTCACCGAAACGATGACCTTGGTCGGGGTTACCGGCACCAACGGCAAGACCACCACCGTGCAACTGCTGGCGCAGGCGTGGACGTTGCAGGGCACCACCGCTGGCACGGTGGGCACGCTGGGTGCGGGCCTGTATGGCAACGTGGTGCCAACCGGCTTCACCACGCCGCTGGTGTTGCGCACCCACAGCCTGCTCGCCGAACTGCACGATGCCGGCGCGCAGGCGGTGGCGATGGAGGTCAGCTCGCACGCGCTGGACCAGGGGCGCGTGGCAGGCCTGCACTACGACGTGGCGGTGTTCACCAACCTCACCCGCGACCACCTCGATTACCACGGCGACATGGAGACCTACGGCGCGGCCAAGGCGCGCCTGTTCCAGTGGCCGGGGCTGAAGGGCGCCGCAATCAATCTTGATGACGCCGTCGGCGCGACGTTGCCGGCGTTGCTGGACGAGCACGTGCAGTGCGTCGGCTTCAGCTCGCGCGGCCGTGCCGACGCGGTGGTGCGCGCCGAGGCGCTGCGGCTCGACGCGCGGGGAATCCACTTCGACCTGGTGGTGGAAGGGGTCGCCTATCCGGTGGACTCACCGTTGCTGGGCCGTTTCAACATCGACAACCTGCTGGCGGTCGCTGCCACGCTCTTCGCGCTAGGGCAGGCGCCGGCGGAGATCGCGGCAACGCTGGCGAAGCTGCAGCCGATCCACGGGCGCATGAACCGGCTGGGAGGCGACTCGGCCCATCGTCCACTTGTGGTGATCGACTATGCCCATACCCCGGACGCACTGGAGCAGGCACTGGCATCGCTACGTGGCCACGCCAATGCGCGCGTGCTGTGCGTGTTCGGCTGTGGCGGCGAGCGTGACCGGGGCAAGCGCCCGCAGATGGCCGCGATCGCCGAGCGCCTGGCGGACGTGGTGATCGTCACCGACGACAATCCGCGTTCCGAGGACGGCGACCGGATCGTGCAGGACATCATGGCCGGCTTCGCCGCGCCGCAGGCCGTCCATGTGCAGCGCGACCGTGCGAAGGCGATTGCCTTCGCCGTGGCCGCCGCCGCCGCGGACGACATCGTGCTCGTTGCCGGCAAGGGGCACGAGCCGTACCAGGAGATCAACGGCGTGCAGCACCCCTTCGACGATACAAACGTGGCGCGCGCCGCGCTGGAGGCCTGCGCATGAAGACACTGTGGCTCTCGGCGCTGGCGCGCATGGTGGGTGGCCATCTGGAAGGCGAGGACCGCCAGGTCTTTGCGGTGTCCACCGACACCCGCACCCTGTTCAACGGTGACGGCGTGCTGTTCATCGCGCTCAAGGGCGAGCGCTTCGACGGCCACGAGCACGTCCAGGCCGCAGCCGAGGCGGGAGCCACCGCCGCACTGGTCGCGCACCATGTGCCCGCGCGCGTGGCCGGCTGGGACCTGCCGCAGGTGGTGGTCCCGGACACCGAGCGCGCGCTGGCCGACCTCGCCGCGGCCCTGCAGCACGAGCGCGTGGGCGGCAAGGTGGTGGCCATCACCGGCAGCAATGGCAAGACCAGCGTGAAGTCACTGGTGCTGTCCATTCTCGAGCGCGCTGGCAGGACCTACGCCAACCCGGGCAACCGCAACAACGAGATCGGCCTGCCGCTGGCGGTGATCGACGCCCCGGACGATGCGCGCTTCGCGGTGTACGAGATGGGTGCCGGCAAACCCGGCGACATCGCCTACCTCACGCGCATCGCGCGCCCGGACGTGGCCCTGGTCAACAACATCGCGCCTGCGCACCTGGAGCGCATGGGCAGCCTCCTGGCCGTCGCCGACACCAAGGCCGCCATCTATGACGCGTTGCCTGCAGATGGCACGGCCGTGATCAACGGCGACGATGCCTTCGCCCCGTACTTCGCCGAGCGCGCCCACGGGCGCCAGCTGGTGTATTTCGGGCTCGACCACGGCGGCGACGTCACCGCCCGTGACATCGTGCTCGATGCCGATGGCTCCCGCTTCACCCTCGTCACTCCTGCGGGCGAAACGAGCGTGCGGTTGGCCATGCCCGGCCGGCACAACGTCCGCAACGCGCTGGCCGCCGCTGCGATGGCGGGCGCGCTGGGCGTGCCGCTGGAGGTCATCACAGACGGACTGAACGCGGCGCGGCAGGTCGCAGGCCGCCTGATCTCGCATCGTTTGCCTTCGGGCGCCGTGCTGATCGACGACAGCTATAACGCCAACCCCGGCTCGTTGGCTGCGGCCATCGACACTTTGGCCGCCAGCGGCGGCGAGGGCTGGCTGGTGCTGGGCGACATGCGCGAGCTGGGCGACGACGCCGAATCGATGCATGCCGAAGCCGGCCGTCGCGCCAAGGCCGCCGGCCTGCGCCGGCTGTACACGCTGGGGCCACTGAGCGCGGCCGCCGCCAACGCCTTCGGGGAAGGCGCGACGCAGTACGACAACCATGATGCGCTCGCAGCGGCACTCGCCGCGGACCTTCGGGACGGCGTGCGCGTGCTGGTCAAGGGATCGCGCGGAAGCGCGATGGACAGGATCGTGACCGCGCTGCTTGGCGCGGACAAGGGGGACACCCATGCTGCTTGAACTCGCGCGTTGGCTGGAGCAGCTGCAGAGCCTGTTCGGCCTGTTCAACTACCTCACCTTCCGGGGCATCCTCAGCGCGCTGACCGCGCTGGCGTTGTCGCTGTGGTGGGGGCCGGCGGTGATTCGCCGCCTGGGTCAGCTCAAGGGTGGCCAGCCGATCCGCAAGGAGGGTCCGCAGTCCCACTTCTCCAAGGCCGGCACCCCGACCATGGGTGGCGCCCTGATCATCATCACCGTGCTCGCATCGGTGCTGCTGTGGGGCGACCTGCGCAACAAGTACGTGTGGGTGGTGCTGGCGGTGATGGTGGCGTTCGGCTGGATCGGCTGGTGGGACGACTGGATCAAGATCGTCAAGCGCGATCCGAACGGCATGAAGTCGCGCACCAAGTACGCCCTGCAGTCGCTGTTCGGGCTGGGCGCCGGCCTGTACCTGTACCTGTACGCGGACGTGCCGGCCGCGACCACGTTCTATGTGCCTTTCTTCAAGTCGATCGCGCTGCCGCTGGCCGGCGTCGGCTTCGTCGCCATCGCCTACCTGTGGATCGTGGGGTTCTCCAACGCGGTCAACCTGACGGATGGCCTCGACGGTCTGGCGATCATGCCGACGGTGCTGGTGGCCACTGCTCTGGGCGTGTTCGCCTACGCCTCCGGTCATGCTGAGTTCTCGAAGTACCTGCAGATCCCGGCCGTACCCGGCGCGGGCGAGCTGGTGGTGATCTGCGCGGCCATCGCCGGCGCGGGGCTCGGCTTCCTGTGGTTCAACACCTACCCGGCCATGGTGTTCATGGGCGACATCGGCGCGCTGGCGCTCGGGGCGGTGCTGGGCACCATTGCGGTGATCGCCCGCCAGGAACTGGTGCTGGTGATCATGGGCGGCATCTTCGTCATCGAGACGCTGTCGGTGATGATCCAGGTCGCCAGCTTCAAGCTGACCGGCAAGCGCGTGTTCCGCATGGCGCCCATCCACCACCACTTCGAGCTCAAGGGCTGGCCGGAGCCGCGCGTCATCGTGCGCTTCTGGATCATCTCGGTGGTGCTGGTACTGGTCGGCCTCGCGACGTTGAAGGTGCGCTGACATGGACGCCGTCGCCCGCCAGGCCACCCGCTACGATGCCATCCAGGGGCGCTTCGACCCCTGGCTGCTGGGCATTGCCTTGGCGCTGGTATGCCTGGGCGTGGTGATGGTGGGCTCGGCGTCGGTGGCCATCGCCGAAGACGAAGGCTCAAGCCCGTACTACTACCTGATCCGCCATGCCGTGTTCATCAGTGGTGGTTTGGTGTTCGCCGCGTGGATTGCGCGCACCGAGCTCAAGACCATCGAGCAGCACAGCTGGTGGCTGCTGCTGGCGTGCTTCGTGCTGTTGCTGCTGGTCTTCGTGCCGGGCATCGGCAAGACGGTCAACGGCGCGCGGCGCTGGCTCAACCTGGGCATCGCCGGCTTCCAGGCGGTCGAGGCGGTCAAGCTGTGCTTCATCATCTGGCTGGCCAGCTACCTCAAGCGTTTCAGCGAGGAGGTCAGCGCCACCTGGCCGGCAATGCTCAAGCCGCTGGGCGTGGCCGTGGTGCTGGTGGGCATCCTGCTGATGCAGCCGGATTTCGGTTCGTCGTCGCTGCTGCTGGCAATCACCGCCGGCATGCTGGTGCTTGGCGGGGTCAACATGCCGCGCATGTTCGCGCCGGTGTTGATCGGCCTGCCGCTGCTGGCGGTCATTGCCATCGCCGAGCCGTACCGCATGCGCCGCATCACCTCGTTCACCGACCCTTTCGCCGATCCGTTCGGCGCCGGCTACCAGCTGGCGAATGCGTTGATGGCGGTCGGCCGCGGTGAGTGGTTGGGCGTGGGCTTGGGTGCATCGGTGCAGAAGCTGTCGTACCTGCCGGAGGCGCATACCGATTTCATCATGGCGGTCATCGCCGAGGAGTTTGGATTCCTCGGGGTGGTGGCGGTGGTTGGCCTGTTCACCGCGTTCGTCGGCCGCGCCTTCTGGGTAGGTTACAAGTGCGTAGAGATGCGCCGCCATTTTGCCGGCTACTGCGCGTTCGGCATTGGTTTGTGGATCGGGCTGCAGGCACTGGTTTCCATCGGCGTGAACCTCGGGTTGTTGCCGACCAAGGGCCTGACCCTTCCGCTGATCTCATATGGCGGCTCCAGCGTGATGATGACCTGCCTCGCGGTCGGCCTGCTGTTGCGGGTGTCCTACGAACTGGATCGGGCCCAGCGCCAGGTGGCCCTGCGCCGTGGCGAAAGCGCTGCGGCGACCGCTGGTGCACCGGCCTACATTCCGTCGACCACGCAGCCGTTGCCCAGCGTGGCCACCGCCGCTCGGGTAGGCGTGTCCAAGGCTGCGGACGCGACCCGCGGCACCAGCCGCCTGCGGCAGCGGGTTGAGCCCATCCTGGGGAGGGGCGCATGAAGCGCGCGGCAACCGATACCGACCTGCATCCGGTGATGATCCTCGCCGGTGGCACGGGTGGGCACATTTTCCCTGGCCTTGCCGTGGCGCGCGCGCTGCGCGAACGCGGCCAGCCGGTGATGTGGCTCGGAGCGGAAGGGGGCATGGAGACGCGCCTGGTCCCGCAGCACGACATAGCCATCGATACCATCGCCGTGCGCGGCGTGCGCGGGAAGGGCCTCACCACGCTGCTCTTCGCGCCTTTCAAGTTGCTCGGCACGGTACGCGCCGCGGCGCAGGTGTTGCGCCAGCGCCAGCCGCGCGCGGTGATCAGCTTTGGCGGCTACGCGGCCGGTCCCGGAGGGCTGGCGGCGCGGTTGGCCGGGATCCCGCTGATCGTGCACGAACAGAACCGTGCGCCGGGCATGACCAACCGAGTGCTGTCGCGCATGGCGCGCCACGTGCTGACCGGTTTCCCGGACACCTTCCACGCCGTGAAGGAAGAAGTGGTGGGTAATCCTGTACGCGCGGAGATTTCCGCCGTCGCACCGCCTCAGGAGCGCTTCGCGGGACGCCAAGGCCCGCTGCGCCTGCTGGTGCTCGGCGGCAGCCAAGGGGCGCGTGCGCTGAACACCGCCGTGCCGAAGGCAATCGCCGCGTTGCGTGGGACGGTGGCCTTCGACGTGCGCCACCAGTGCGGCGAGAAGATGCGCGCCGATGCCGAGCAGGCCTATGCAGAGGCAGGCGTGGCGGCAGCGGTCGAACCATTCATCGCCGACATGGCGGCCGCTTATGCCTGGGCCGACGTGGTGGTGTGCCGTGCCGGCGCGCTGACCCTTGCCGAACTGTGTGCGGCCGGCGTGCCCAGCCTGCTCGTGCCGTTCCCGCAAGCGGTGGACGACCACCAGACCAAGAACGCGCAGTACCTGGTGGAGCGCGGCGCGGCGCAACTGCTGCCGCAGGGCGAGGATCTCGCCCAGCGGCTCAGCGCCACCCTCGAAATCCTCAACGAGCGCGTGGACCTGCTGCGCATGGCCCAGGCCGCGCGCGCGCTCGCCACACCCGACGCAGCCAATCGCGTCGCTGACATCGTCCTGGAGCAGACCGCATGAGTTCGGCCCTTCGCCGCCGCCTGCAGCACACCGGCGACCTCGCCAAGGCCTTCCCACGCGTGCACTTCGTCGGCATCGGCGGCGTGGGCATGAGCGGCATTGCCGAGGTGATGTGCACGCTCGGCTACCAGGTGTCCGGTTCCGACAACGCGGACAACGCCGTCACCCGCCGCCTCGCCTCGCTTGGAATCAGCGTGCAGAAGGGCCACGCCGCCGCCAACGTGTTGGGTACCGACTGCGTGGTGGTGTCCAGCGCAATCAAGGCCGACAACCCCGAGCTGATGGAAGCCCGGGCGCAGCGCATCCCGGTGGTGCCGCGCGCGGAGATGTTGGCCGAGCTGATGCGCTTCAAGCGCGGGATCGCGGTGGCCGGCACCCATGGCAAGACCACGACGACCTCGCTTGCCGCCAGCGTCCTGGGCGAGGGCGGCATCGACCCGACCTTTGTGATCGGCGGCCAGCTGCTCGCCGCCGGCGCCAACGCGCGCCTGGGCAAGGGCGACTGGCTGGTGGCCGAGGCTGATGAGAGCGATGGCAGCTTCCTGCGCCTGAACCCGCAGATCGCGATCGTGACCAACATCGACGCCGACCACCTGGAGAACTACGGCGGGGACTTCGCCAAGGTCCAAGCCGCGTTCGACGAATTCCTGCACCGCCTCCCGTTCTACGGCCTTGCGGTGCTGTGCATCGAGGATCCGGAGGTCGCGGCGCTGGCCGCCCGGACCTCACGCCACGTGATGACCTACGGCTTCGGCGAGGCCGCCGACGTCCGCGCGATTGACGTCGAGCAGGCCGGACCGAACATGCGCTACACCCTGTGCCTGCCCGACGGTTCGCGCACGCCGGTCACGCTGGCGTTGCCGGGTCGCCACAACGTCCTCAACTCGCTGGCTGCCGCCGCGGTGGGCTGGCAACTGGGCGTCAGTGCCGATGCCATTGCACGCGCACTGCAGGCCTTCGCGGGCATCGGCCGCCGCTTCAACCTGCTGGCCGAGCCCGTCACCGCCAAGGGCGCGAAGATCACGCTGGTCGACGACTACGGTCACCACCCGAAGGAGCTGGAGGCGGTGTTCGCCGCAGCACGTGGCGGCTGGCCGGAGCGCCGTCTGGTCGTCGCGTTCCAGCCCCACCGTTACAGCCGCACCCGCGACCTGTTCGATGACTTCGCCGCGGTGCTGTCGTCGGTGGATGCGTTGGTGCTGACCGAGGTGTACCCCGCCGGCGAGGCGCCGATCGCCGGCGCAGACGCCAAGTCGCTGGCCCGCGCCATCCGCGCCCGTGGCCGCATCGATCCAGTGGTGGTCAGCTCCGCCGCCGAGCTAGCCCAGGTGCTTCCCGACATCCTCGCCGACGGTGACCTGCTGCTGATGATGGGCGCGGGAGACATCGGCCACGCCGCCCAGAACATCGCCCGGTCCGGTTTCGCGGGCCCGGTTGCGCAAGGAGAAACCAAGTGAACCAGCCGGCCACCGTGCAATTCGCCGCCCCCCGGGTCACCGATCCGGCCGTGTTCGGCCGCGTCGCCGTGCTGATGGGCGGCACCAGCTCCGAGCGCGAGGTCTCGCTCGATTCCGGCCGCAACGTGCTCGACGCACTGCGCGCCCAGGGCGTCGAGGCCTTCGCGGTGGACGGCATTCCCGCACTTGTCGACGCGATCCGAGGCGGCAAGGTGGATCGCGTGTTCAACATCCTCCATGGCAACAAGGGCGGTGGCGAGGACGGCGTGCTGCAGGGCCTGCTGACCGCACTCGGCGTGCCGTTCACCGGCTCCGACGTGCTCGGTTCGGCGCTGGCCATGGACAAGATCCGCACCAAGCAGGTGTGGCTGAGCGTGGGCTTGCCCACGCCGCGCTATGTGCGCCTGGCCAAGGGCGATGACGTGCATGCCGCAGCCCGCCAGATCGGCCTGCCGTTGATCATCAAGCCTTCGTGCGAAGGCTCCAGCGTCGGCGTCTCGCGCGTGCACGACGAGGCGGGCCTGGCCGACGCGGTCGCGCTCGCCGCGCGCTATCCCGGCGAGATGCTGATGGAGCAGCTGGTGGTGGGCGACGAGCTGACCGTCGGCGTGCTGGCCAATGGCGAGGGTCACGACGCGCTGCCCTCGATCCGCATCGTGCCCAAGGGCGAGTGGTACGACTACAACGCCAAGTACATCGCGGAGGACACCCAATACCTGTGTCCCGGCCTGGAGGGCGAGGCCGAAGCGGAGATCCGCCGCATCGCGCTCGCCGCGTTCCTCGCTGCCGGCTGCACCGGCTGGGGTCGGGTGGACGTGATGCGCGACCGCGCCAGCGGCAACTTCTACCTGCTCGAAGTCAACACCGCCCCCGGCATGACCAGCCACTCGCTGGTGCCCAAGGCAGCGCGCCAGGTCGGCATCGGCTTCGAGGAACTGTGCTGGCGCGTGCTGGAATCGAGCCTGCAAGGAGGTGCGGCAGCGTGAATGCCCTGCTGCGACTCGTCGGATGGCTGCTGGCGGTAGCACTGGTCGTGCTGCCGGTGGTCGCCGTGGTCAACGGCTGGGTGGGCGCGGGCCAATGGCCGCTGTCCAAGCTGCGCGTGACCGGCGAGTTCGAGCGCGTGGACGGTGCGCTGCTGCAGAAGACGCTGATCCCGTACGCCCGGCGCGGATTCTTCGCCGTCGACCTGGAAGGCGCGCGCAATGCGGTTGCGAGCTTGCCATGGGTGGAATCGGCCGACGTGCGCAAGCGCTGGCCCGACGTGCTGGAAGTGCGCGTGACCGAGCACCATCCGTTTGCACGCTGGGGCGACGACCGGTTGCTGTCCATGCAGGGCAGGCTGTTCCCCGCCGAGGGCGTCCAGGTACCCAAGGGCCTGCCGCAGCTGGGAGGGCCCGAGACCCGGGTGCCGGAAGTGGTCGCGCTGTACAACGAGTCACGCGAACTGTTCGCGCCCATCGGTTTCAACGTGCAGGCGCTGCGCATCGACCCTCGCGGCAGCTGGACCCTGACCTTGCATGATCGCGGCCGCACCGCCGAGGTCGCGGCCGGTGCCGAGATCGTTGTCGGTCGCAGCGAAGCCCGCGCGCGCCTGCAGCGCTTTGTCCGGCTGATGCCGCAATTGCTGGCACAGCAGGAGAAGGTGCTGACCCGTGCCGATCTCCGCTACACCAACGGGTTCGCCTTGTCCTGGACACCGGCACCCAAGCCGGATCCCGTGGACCCCTCCGTTTCCCCCACCGCGCCGGCACAGCCGGGCGGCAGCACCACGCAGCAAGGACAGACATGAACCGCAAGGGTGACAAATCCCTGATCGTCGGCCTGGACATCGGCACCTCCAAGGTGGTGGCGCTGGTCGGCGAGTACTCCCCTGGCAACCCGATCGAAGTGATCGGCATCGGTTCGCACGAGTCGCGCGGCATGCGGCGTGGCGTGGTCGTGGACATCGACTCCACTGTGCAGTCCATCCAGCGTGCCATCGAAGAGGCCGAGCTGATGGCCGGCTGCGAAATCCGTTCGGTATACGCCTCCATCTCCGGCAGCCACATCCAGTGCCGCAACTCGCAGGGCGTGGCGCCGATCCGCGATGGCGAAGTCACCCTGGCCGACCTCGACCGCGTGCTCGAGGCGGCCAAGGCCGTCGCCATCCCCGCGGACCAGAAGATCCTGCACGCCATCCCCCGCGATTACGTGCTCGACGGCTCGCAGGAAGGCATCCGCAACCCGGTTGGCATGACCGGCGTGCGTCTGGAAGTACACGCGCACCTGGTCACCTGCGCTGGCGCGGCCGCGGCCAACATCACCAAGTGCGTGCAGAAGTGCGGCCTGCAGGTCGACGACCTGATCCTCGGCGTGCTGGCCTCCAGCAACGCCGTGCTCACCAGCGACGAGCGCGAACTGGGCGTGGTGCTGGTCGACATGGGCGCGGGCACCACCGACATCGCGGTGTTCGTGGGCGGTGCCATCGCCCACAGCGCCAGCCTGCCCATCGCCGGCGACAAGGTCACCGAGGACATCGCGCACATGCTGCGCACGCCCACGCCCGAAGCCGAGCAGATCAAGGTGCGCTACGCCTGCGCGCTGGCGCAGATGGCCACGGCCGAAGAATCCATCCAGGTGCCGTCGGTGGGCGACCGCCCGCCGCGCCGCATGCCGCGCGCCTCGCTCGCGCAGGCCGTGCAGGCGCGCTACGAGGAAATCTTCGAGATGGTGCAGGCCGAACTGCGCCGGAGCGGCTTCGAGCAGCACGTCCGCGCCGGCATGGTGCTGACCGGCGGCGCCGCGAAGATGGAAGGCGTGGTCGAACTGGCCGAGGAAATGCTGCAGATGCCGGTGCGCGTGGGCATCCCGCAGCACGTCACCGGATTGGGCGAAGTGGTCGGCAATCCGGTGCATGCCACCGGCGTGGGCCTGCTGCTGATGGGCAGCCAGATCGAGAACCCGCGCCGGCCGGTGCTGCCCACCGGGCGCGCGGGGGGGTTCCTGAGCAAGTTGAAGAACTGGTATCGCGGCGAGTTCTGACAGCGCGGAAGCGTTTGCCGCGACGGCGCGGCACGCGGGGAGTGGGGAAGGCAGGGCGGAACGTGGTGGGACTGCAGTCATCGGCAGGGATGCAGCGCCTGCGAGGGCGACACCCGAAGCAACGCAACAACAACAGCAACACACATAACTAGACAATCGAGGACACGGACATGGCGCACTTTGAACTGGTTGAACAGATGGCCCCGAATGCGGTGATCAAGGTCATCGGCGTGGGCGGCGGCGGCGGCAACGCGGTCGCGCACATGGTCAATGGCAACGTCGACGGCGTGGAGTTCATCACCGCCAACACCGACTCGCAGGCCATCAAGAACTGCGGCGCCAAGCTGCAGCTGCAGCTGGGCAGCAACGTCACCAAGGGCCTGGGTGCGGGTGCCAACCCCGAAGTGGGCCGCCAGGCCGCCCTGGAGGACCGCGAACGCCTGATGGATGCGCTGCAGGGCGCCGACATGGTGTTCATCACCGCCGGCATGGGCGGCGGCACCGGCACCGGTGCGGCCCCGGTCGTGGCGCAGCTGGCCAAGGAGATGGGCATCCTGACCGTCGCCGTGGTCACCAAGCCGTTCCCGTTCGAAGGCCGCCGCCGCATGCAGGTCGCGCTCAAGGGCATCGAGGAACTGAGCCACCACTGCGACTCGCTGATCACCATCCCGAACGAAAAGCTGATCACCGTCCTCGGCCGCAATGCCACCATGATCCAGGCCTTCCGCGCCGCCAACGATGTGCTGCTCGGCGCCGTGCAGGGCATCGCCGACCTGATCGTGCGCCCGGGCCTGATCAACGTCGACTTCGCCGACGTGCGCACCGTGATGAGCGAGATGGGCCTGGCGATGATGGGCACCGGCTCGGCCCGCGGCGACGACCGCGCGCAGGCCGCTGCCGAATCGGCGATCCAGAACCCGCTGCTGGACGACGTCAACCTGTCCGGCGCCAACGGCATCCTGGTCAACATCACCGCCGGCCCGGACTTCACCATGGCCGAGTTCGACGAAGTGGGCCGCACCATCGAAGGCTTCGCCTCCGAGGACGCCACCGTGGTCATCGGTACGGTGCTGGATCCGGACATGCAGGACGAGGTCAAGGTGACCGTGGTCGCCACCGGCCTGAACCGCGCCGTCGCCCGCCAGCCGATCCGCGACTCCGGCCGCGATTCCGGTTTCCAGACCCACCGCCGCCCGCAGGTGGAGCTGGTCCGCAGCACCGCGCGCCTGGATGGCACCACCGGTCTGCCCATCGATGACGTGACCGACGCGTACGCCCCGAACGCCGGCCCGGCCATTCCCAGCTTCGGTGGCAGCCTGCGCAGCAACGCCGCGCGTCCGGCCGTCGACACCGCCCCGTCGTCCACCGGCGCGGCCGACTTCGACAGCTACCTCGACATCCCGGCCTTCCTCCGCCGCCAGGCGGACTGACCGGCGTTACGCCCCGGGCTGCCGTCGCCAGCGGCATCCCGGGTGGTTCCGGCGACGGGACCGACTCCTGTCCGATGCCGTGTGGCGCGATCGCGCTGCAGGGCTGCAGCACCACTTGCCCCTGCCTTGCGGCAGGGGGGTTGGGCCGGTTGGCCGTCGCCCGCGGGCGGTGGCCGGCCGGCCAGTCTTTCCGCCATCCGTGACGCTGGCGGGACGGAGTGTCCCCGGTTTCGGCCAGGATTCAGCTCGCGGCGTGCTAATCTTCGCCGGCTGAACATGGGATTGGTTCTCATCCGCCCGCTCTGCCCACGCGAGCCGAGGCGCCCAATCCTGACGCCAGCTGGCCAACGCAACCGAACTACAAGGCCTTTCCACCGCCGATGCCCCGCCAACGCACCCTCAAGAACGTGATCCGCGCCACCGGCGTGGGCCTGCACAGTGGCGAGAAGGTCTTCCTCACCCTGCGCCCGGCCGCCGTGGACACTGGGCTCGTGTTCCGGCGCGTGGACCTGGACCCGGTGATGGAAATCCCCGCACGCGCCGACCTGGTCACCGAGACCACCCTGTGCACAGGCCTGAGCTACGGCCCGGCCAAGATCCAGACCGTGGAGCACCTGCTGTCAGCGCTCGCGGGCCTGGGCGTGGACAACGCCTACATCGACCTGTCGGCGCCGGAAGTGCCGATCATGGATGGCTCGGCCGGCCCGTTCGTGTTCCTGCTGCAGTCGGCAGGCATCGCCGAGCAGGACGCGCCCAAGCGTTTCATCCGCATCAAGCACCCGGTGGAAGTGCGCGACGGGGACAAGGTCGCCCGTTTCGAGCCGCACGACGGCTTCCGCATCGGCTTTACCGTGCAGTTCGACCACCCGGCCATCCCGGCCTCGCAGTCGCGCGCCGAGATCGAGTTCTCCACCGCCTCGTACGTGAAGGAGGTCAGCCGCGCGCGGACCTTCGGCTTCATGCGTGACCTGGAGTACATGCGCGAGCGCAACCTGGGCCTGGGCGGTTCCATGGACAACGCCATCGTCCTTGACGAGTTCCGCGTGCTGAACGACGACGGCCTGCGCTATGCCGACGAGTTCGTGCGCCACAAGATCCTCGACGCGGTGGGCGACCTGTACCTGGCCGGCCGCCCGATCATCGGTGCCTACGAGGGCTTCAAGTCCGGCCACGCCCTCAACAACAAGCTGGTCCGCGCCCTGCTGGCCGAGCAGTCGGCCTGGGAAGAAGTGACCTTCCCCGACGAGGCCCCGGCCCCGGTGATCTACGGGATTCCCGCTCCGGTCTGAGTGCCGCTGGCTGTGGGTGTTGGCCAGCCGCCACGCCGTGAGATGGGCCGATCCTTGCGTCACGGCGCAAACCGGCCGGCATACGCAATCGAACTGTCTAACCGGTCACGGACGTGAACATCTCGTGACGCCTTAACTCATTTTTAACGATATCTTTCCGAAACGCTTCCAACTGCTTAACAAAAGCGGGGGGGAGGGCGGCTAGGATGCGCCGTCCCTCCGGAAAAGGGCGGCCGATACGCAGGTTGCGTGCCGTGCCAAACGGACCCGGTCGGTGTCAGTCGGACCCTGTGGGGTCAGGGTTTTTGAGTGACGCCAATGCCGCCTGCAGGTCTTTCTGTGCAGCCGCGGACATGGGGATGGCCTTCCGCGTTGTCTGCCCAGGCGGTGCAACGGGGGGAGTTGTCTTGACGACGACTTCGGCCACGTCGAGTCCGAGGGAACGGGCCGCGTCGAGGATCTGAGGGGAGGCAAGCCGAAGCTTGGCGTGCCACACCGGTGCATCGACGACGAACACGAGTCTGCCGCGTTCAAGATTGGCCAGTCGCGCATGCGCGGCCAATGAAGGGGGCAGATGGGGACGTAACCGACGGTCCACGGTGTCGAGCCACAAGGCGCGACGCAACGTGTTTCCGGCCGGCGCCGCCATGAGCACGTCAAGTGCGTCCTGGGGCGAAGGCGGGGAGGGCGGGGATCGGTAATCAGACATCGGACATATGACCTATCACTCCATCCTATACAAGTCGCACGGACCATTCTCCCGGTTCCTGCACCAGATGGCCCACAAGGGCGCGCGCCGGCCGTTGCTGGCCATCGCGATCCTGCTGGGCTCCGGCCTCGTCCTCGGTGGCGGCACCAGCCTTGCGGTCACCGCCGCCATGCGCGCCGACGTGCGCCAGCAGCAGGCCGAAACCGACAAGATCCGCCGTGAGGCGCAGCGCGAGGTCAATGCCCTCGCCGCCCGCATGGGCGAGCTGCAGGCCGAGGCCAACCGCCTCAATGCCCTGGGCGAGCGCCTGACCCGCATGGGCCAGCTGCAGGACGGCGAGTTCGACTTCGACAAGCCGGTCGGTGTCGGCGGTGGCGAAGCCGTCGAGGACATGCCGGTTGGCGAGCTCGTCGACGGCATGGACGACCTCAAGCGCAAGTTCGCTGCTTCGGGCGAGCAGCTTTCCGTGCTGGAGTCGCTGCTGTTCAACACCCAGCTTGACATGAACTCCGTGCCAGGCCGCGAACCCATCCAGGGCAAGTACATCACGTCCTCGTTCGGCAATCGCGCCGACCCGATCAAGGGCGGTCGCCAGTTCCACAAAGGCATCGACTTCGAGGCCGACGTAGGCGACCCGGTGCTGGCCGCCGCTGACGGCGTGGTCAGCTTCTCCGGGGATCGCTCCGGCTATGGCCATACCGTGGAAATCGATCATGGCAACGGCTTCGTCACCCGCTACGCGCACAACTCGCGCCTGACCCGCCGCGTCGGTGAACTGGTCCGCGCCGGTGCCGAGATCGCCAAGGCCGGCTCGTCGGGCCGCTCCACCGGCGCCCACGTGCACTTCGAGGTGTGGCAGAACGGCGCGGTGGTCAATCCGCGCAACTTCCTGAGCCAGCAGTCCCCGCTCAAGGTCAAGGTCCGCGGCTGAGGCCGGGGGCGGGGCGCTTGAAAGCGCGTTCACCCGCCACCACGCTAGAATGAATGTTCGCCAAGACAGGGCGCCCAGCGCCCTGTTTTCTTTTCCGCTTCGGACCCCTCCATGCTCAACAGCCTGCTCACCCGCGTTTTCGGCAGCCGCAACGAACGCCTGCTGCGCCAACTCCAACGCACCGTCACCAAGATCAACGCGCTTGAGCCCGAGGTCCAGAAGCTCAGCGACAGCGAGCTGCAGGCCAAGACCCCCGAGTTCCAGAAGCGCCTCGCCGACGGCGAGGCGCTCGACAAGATCCTGCCCGAAGCGTTTGCCGTGTGCCGCGAGGCCGCCAAGCGCGTGTTGGGCATGCGCCACTACGACGTGCAACTGATCGGCGGCATGGTGCTGCACCTGGGCAAGATCGCCGAGATGCGCACCGGTGAGGGCAAGACCCTGGTCGGCACGCTGCCGGTGTACCTCAACGCGCTCGAGGGCAAGGGCGTGCACGTGGTCACCGTCAACGACTACCTGGCCCGCCGCGACTCGGCGTGGATGGGCAAGCTGTACAACTGGCTGGGCCTGAGCGTGGGCGTGGTGTACCCGGGCATGCCGCACAGCGACAAGGCCGCCGCCTACGCTGCCGACATCACCTATGGCACCAACAACGAATTCGGCTTCGACTACCTGCGCGACAACATGGCGCTGGCCAAGGAAGACCGGTTCCAGCGCGGCCTGCACTACGCCATCGTCGACGAAGTGGACTCGATCCTGATCGACGAGGCGCGCACCCCGCTGATCATCTCCGGCCCAGCCGATGAGTCGCCGGAGCTGTACATCAAGGTCAACCGCATCGTCCCGCAGCTGATCCGCCAGGCCACCGAAGAGGCCGAAGGCGACTTCTGGGTGGACGAGAAGGGCAAGCAGGTGCACATGTCCGAGTCCGGCCAGGAGCACGCGGAGGCGCTGCTGCGCGCCGCCGGCATCCTCGGCGAGGACGAGGACCTGTACGACCCGCGCAACCTGAGCGTGGTCCACCACCTCAACGCCGCGATGCGCGCGCACGCCATTTACCAGCGTGACGTGGATTACATCGTGCGCGATGGCGAAGTGATCATCGTCGACGAGTTCACCGGCCGTACCCTGGCCGGCCGCCGCTGGTCGGACGGCCTGCACCAGGCGGTGGAGGCTAAGGAAGGCGTGCCGGTGCAGCGCGAGAACCAGACGCTGGCCAGCATCACCTTCCAGAACCTGTTCCGCATGTACGGCAAGCTGGCCGGCATGACCGGCACGGCGGACACCGAGGCTTACGAGTTCCAGAGCATCTACGGCCTGGAAGTGATCGTGATCCCGACCAACCAGCCGGTGCAGCGCAAGGACTATCCGGATGCGGTGTTCCTCAACCGCCCGGGCAAGTACCGCGCGGTGGTCAACGAGATCAAGGCCGCCAATGCCAAGGGCCAGCCGGTGCTGGTGGGCACCACCTCGATCGAGGTCTCGGAGCTGCTGAGCCAGCAGCTGACCGAAGCCGGCATCGCCCACGAGGTGCTCAACGCCAAGCAGCACGAGCGCGAGGCGCACATCGTCGCGCAGGCCGGCCGTCCGGGCGCAATTACCATTGCCACCAACATGGCCGGCCGCGGTACCGACATCGTGCTGGGCGGCTCGCTGGAAGCCGAACTGGCCGCCCTCGAGGCCGAGGGTGAAGTGAGCGAGGCCACCAAGGCCCGCATCAAGGCCGAATGGCAGCAGCGCCATGAAGCGGTCAAGGCCGCCGGCGGCCTGCACATCGTCGGCACCGAGCGCCACGAAAGCCGCCGCATCGACAACCAGCTGCGCGGCCGCGCCGGCCGCCAGGGTGACCCGGGTTCGTCCCGTTTCTACCTGTCGCTGGAAGACAACCTGATGCGCATCTTCGCCGCCGACTGGGTGCAGAAGGTGATGGCGCGGATGGGCCTGAAGGAAGACGACGTCATCGAGAGCGGCCTGGTCACCAAGCAGATCGCCAACGCGCAGCGCAAGGTCGAGGCCCACAACTTCGACATCCGCAAGAACCTGCTCGACTTCGACGACGTCAACAACGACCAGCGCAAGGTCATCTACGGCCAGCGCAACGAGCTGCTGGAAGCCGAGGACATCCGGGACAATGTCGTGGGCATCCGCGACGACGTCGTGGGCGACTTCGTCGAGCGCTTCGTGCCGGCCAACTCGGTGGACGAGCAGTGGGACCTGCCGGGCCTGGAGGCCACCCTGGCCGAGGAGCTGGGCGTGCGCGTGGACCTGCAGGGCCTGGTCAAGCAGCACGAGGAACTGGACGCCGAGGGCATCGCCGGGCATGTGCGCAAGGCCGTCGACGAGTACTTCAGCACGCGTGAGCAGGCGCTGGGCGCCGAGACCATGCGCATGCTGGAGCGCCACATCATGCTCAACGTGCTGGACCAGAACTGGAAGGAGCACCTGGCGCGCATGGACTACCTGCGCCAGGGCATCCACCTGCGCGGCTACGCGCAGAAGCAGCCCAAGCAGGAGTACAAGAAGGAGGCCTTCGAGCTGTTCTCGGACATGCTCGACAAGGTCAAGCGCGACGTGACCACCTTCCTCGCCCGCGTGCGCATCCAGACCGAGGCGGAAATCGCCGAGATGGAGGCGCAGGAGCGCGCCATGGCCGAGGCCCAGGCCCGGCAGATGCAGTTCCAGCACGCCGATGCCGGCGGCTTCGGCGCCGACGAGGAGGCCGCGCAGGTCAGCGAGGCCGCGTTCGCCAATGTCAGCCGCAACGACCCGTGCCCGTGCGGCAGCGGCAAGAAGTACAAGCACTGCCATGGGCAGCTCGCCTGACCCGGAACCGGATGAACGTCCCGCGCCGGTGAGCCAACCTGCGCGTCGTTCGATCGAAGTGGTGGCGGGCGTCATCCGCGACGCCCGCGGCCGCATCCTGCTGGCCCGGCGCACCGAGGGGCGTGATCTGGCCGGCCTGTGGGAGTTCCCCGGCGGCAAGCGCGAGCCTGGCGAGTCTCCCGAAGGCGCCCTCGTGCGCGAGCTGCGCGAGGAACTGGGCATCGAGGCCGAGGTGGGGGACCATCTCATCACCGTCCCGCAGCAATACCCCGACAAGCACCTGACCCTGGACGTGCGCGAAGTGCGCGGGTTCAGCGGGGCCGCGCGCGGCCGCGAAGGGCAGGCGCTGGTATGGGTGCCGCCGCACAAGCTGGCTGCCTACCAGATGCCGCCCGCGGACGTGCCGGTGGTGGCCGCGCTGGGGCAGCCGGACCGGTATCTGGTGACGCCCGATCCCACGGCGGTGCTGGCAATGGGCAGCGCGGCAGCGGCCGCGCCCTCGGGGGCGGGGGGCCTGCGGGGCGACGACGCGTCCTCGCGGACCAGCCGACTTCCGGGCCCCGTCGACAACGCCCTCGGCCTGGGCCGCTTCGCCGCCGCCAGCGTGCGAACGGCCATGGACCGCATGGTGGGCACGCTGGAACCCCTGGTGGAACCCTTGGGCCAACGCCGGCGCCGGGACGCCAGCGCGTGGACCCCGGTCGAACTGCGCTGGCTCCGGGCCCTCGACCGCGCCCTCGCCAATGGGATCCGTCGCGTGCAACTGCGCGCCCACGGCCACGATCCGGCGCGCTGGCCCGCGCTCGCGGCCGCCGCGGTCGCCCGCTGCCGCGCCGCCAAGGCCGACGTGCTGGTCAACGGCGATGTCGCGCTGGCGACGCAGCTGGGCGCAGGGCTGCACCTGCGGGCCGCGCAACTGGGCGAATTCATGCGCCGCCCGCTTGCCGATGGTGTGCCTGTGGCTGCGTCCTGCCACACCGTGGAAGACCTGCGTAGCGCACAGGAGCTGGGGTGCGATTTCGTCGTGGTCGGCAGCCTGAAACCGACCCCCAGCCATCCGGGCGAACCGGGTATCGGCTGGGATGCGTTCGCCCGCCTTCGGGAAACGGTGTGCCTGCCCATGTACGCGATCGGCGGCCTTGGCGCGGCGGACCTGCCGGAGGCGCGCCGCCATGGTGCGCAGGGCATTGCCGCCATCCGCGCGTGGTGGGGCTGACCTATCATCCGCGGATGAGCAACTACATCGTGGCCGTCACCGGCGGCATCGCCTCAGGCAAGAGTGAGGTCACCCGGCGCTTCGAAGCGCTGGGGGTCACCGTGGCCGACGCCGACGTGGCCGCCCGCGAGGCGGTTGCCCCTGGTTCGGAAGGGCTGGCTGAAGTGGTCTCGACGTTTGGCGATGGGGTGCTGGCCGCGGACGGCAGCCTCGACCGTGCGGCAATGCGCCAGCGGGTCTTCGGCGACGAGGCCGCGCGCCGCCGGCTTGAGGCGATCATCCACCCGCGCGTGCGCGCCCAGCTGAGGGCCCGCTGCGAGTCTGCGGGCGGCCCCTATGCCATTGCCGCGATCCCGCTGCTGGCCGAAGGCGGTGGTCGCGAGACCTACCCGTGGGCCGACCGGATCCTGGTCGTTGATGTGCCGACTGAGGTCCAGCAATCCCGGCTCATGCAGCGCGATGGGAGTGACGCGGAACTGGCGCAGCGCATGATCACCGCGCAGGCCAGCCGCGAACAGCGACTTGCGGTGGCAGACGATGTGATCGTCAATGACGGCCCGCTGCTAGCGCTGCAGGGGCACGTGGAAGCGCTGGATCGGTTGTACCGCCGGTTGGCGGCCGGGAGCTGAGGTCCCCCAGCTTCAGCCGAGCCCGGCCAGCTTCAGGTAACCGTCCACCAGACGATCACCCCAGAAGAAGGTGATCCAGCCGGCAATGGCCAAGTACGGGCCGAACGGAATCGGCGTTGCCCGGTCGCGGCCCTTCGCCGCCAGCCAGATCGAGCCGATGATGGCGCCCACCAGCGACGACAGCAGGATGGTCGGCAGGATGCCCTTCAGCCCCGTCCACGCGCCGATGGCCGCCAGCAGCTTGAAGTCGCCGTGGCCCATGCCCTCCTTGCCGGTGAGCTGCTTGAACAACCACCACACGCTCCACAGGCTCACGTAGCCGGCCACCGCGCCCAGCAACGCCGGCTTGGCCGATATGTACAGGTTGTCCGACGCCGCGATCAGCCCCAGCCACATCAGCGGCAGGGTGAGCTGGTCGGGCAGCAGCTGGGTGCGGAGGTCGATGCCCGACATGGAGACCAGGAACCCGGTGAACACCATCGCCCCGAAGCCCTGCCAGCCAAACCCGAAGCGCCAGGCGCAGGCCACGAACAGCAGCATGGTCAGCAGCTCGACCAGCGGATACTGGGGGGAGATGGGCGCCTTGCAGTGCCGGCACTTGCCGCCCAGCGCCAGCCAGCTGAACACCGGAATGTTCTCATACCAGCTCAGTTGCGCCTTGCACTGCGGGCAGTGCGAGCGCTCCACCACGATCCCGGGTGGTGGCGGGTCATACGTGTCGGGCTCGCCGAGGATCTCGCGACTGTCGCGCTTCCACTGCCACTCCATGCGGCGCGGCAGCCGCAGGATGACCACGTTCAGGAAGCTGCCGACAAGCAGGCCAAGGCCGGCCGCCAGCGGAAAACCGATGGCGGGGTTCTGGTCGAGGAAGGCCATTGCGTGGTGGGATCCTGCAGCTTAGATGGTGGCGGCGAGCTTGAAGATGGGCAAGTACATGCCGATGACCATCGAACCCACGATGCCACCCAGTACGATCATGATCAGGGGCTCCAGCAAGCTGGAAAGCGCGTCCACTGCGTTGTTGACTTCCTGCTCATAGAACTCGGCCACCTTGAACAGCATGGTGTCCAGTGCGCCGGCCTCTTCACCGATTGCCACCATCTGTACCACCATGTGCGGGAACAGATTCACCTGTTTCATCGCCATGTTCATCTGGTAGCCCACAGAGACGTCGTCCCGGATCCGGTAGACGGCTTGTTCATACACCTGGTTGCCGGTTGCGCCGGCGACGGTCGACAAAGCCTCGACCAAGGGGACGCCGGCCCGGAATGTCACGGCGGTCGTGCGCGCGAACCGAGCGATGGCGGAATGGTGCAGGATCTGCCCGACGATGGGCAACTTGAGCATCATCCTGTCGAGGAAATTGGCGAACGCCGGCGACCGGTTCTTGGCCATTACCAATGCGGTAATCGTGCCAACGACGAGGAGCAGCACCGCCCACCAGTAGGCGATCATGAAGTCACTGGCCGAAATGATCAGCTGGGTGAAGGCCGGCAACTCCGCACCGAAGCTCTCGAAGGTCTTCTCGAACTGGGGCACCACGAAGATCAGCAGGATCGCGCTGACGAGGATCGCCACCGCGACAACGGTGGCTGGGTAGAACAGCGCCTTCTTGATCTTGCCCTTGAGGGACTCGATGTTTTCCTTGTAGCTGGCAATGGTGTCCAGCACGGTCTCCAATACGCCAGCGGACTCGCCCGCCTTCACCAGGTTTCGATACAACTCGTCGAACTGCACCGGGTGCTTGGCAAGCGCTTCGCTCATCGAAGAGCCACTCTCGAGTTCGGCACGCAGGTCATTGACCAGCGTTTTCATCTTGGGGTTCTTCTGCCCCCCCGCCATGATTTCCAGTGAGGTGACAATCGGCACACCGGATTTCATCATGGTCGCGACCTGCCGGCTGAACACGGCAATGTCGCCCGGGGTGATTCGCTTGCCTGCACTGCCAAACAACGGCTTGGGCTTGGGCTTGACCACCGTGGGCGTGATGCCCTGTCGGCGCAGCTCGGCGCGAACATTGTTCACGCTCTTGGCCATCTGCTCGCCTTTCATGGTCACACCACGCTTGTCCTTGCCCTCCCAGACAAAGATCGGCATGGCTTCCTGACGGCGGAGCGGGGCCTTCTGCTTGACGGCGGAGCGTGATGCGGCCATGGCTTAGTCCTTCGTAACCCGGTTGATCTCAGTAAGGCTGGTGACGCCATCCCTGACCTTCTGCAGGGCAGACTGGCGCAGGTCGTTGACCCCAGCCCGCTTGGCGGCCTCGGCAATCTGCATCGCATTTCCCCCCGCGAGGACGATCTCCTGGATCTCCTCGGTCATGGGCATCACCTGATAGATGCCCGTCCGCCCTTTATACCCTTCCGTGCAGTCAGGGCAACCCACGGCCTCGAAAAGCGTGAGTCCGGCCGCGATTTCCTCATGGGTGAAGCCCTCGGCCAGCAGTGCGTGCTCCGGCAGTTCGACCTTGCGCTTGCAGTCGTGAAGTCGCCGCGCCAGGCGCTGGGCAATGACCAGGGTGACCGAACTGGTGATGTTGAAGGGGGCCACACCCATGTTCATCAGGCGGGCGATGGTCTGCGGAGCGTCGTTGGTGTGGAGCGTGGACAGCACCATGTGGCCGGTCTGCGCGGCCTTGATCCCGATCTCGGCGGTCTCCAGGTCGCGGATTTCGCCGACCATGATCACGTCCGGGTCCTGGCGCAGGAAGCTGCGCAGCGCCGCGGCGAAGGTCATGCCCCGCTTGGTGTTCATCTGCACCTGGTTGATCCCGGGTACGCGGATTTCGACCGGGTCCTCCACGGTGGAGATGTTGCGGTGCTCGTCGTTGAGGATGTTGAGGGCCGTGTACAGCGAAACCGTCTTGCCCGAACCGGTGGGACCGGTGACCAGCACCATGCCGTAGGGCTTGGCGATGGCGTCGAGAAACAGCCTCTTCTGTTCATCTTCATAGCCCAGTTTCTCGATGCCAAGCTTGGCCGCGCCGCCGTCCAGGATACGCAGCACAACCTTTTCGCCGAAGAGGGTTGGCAGGGTGCTGACGCGGAAGTCGATCTGCTTGGTCTTGGACAGGTTGAGCTTTATTCGGCCGTCCTGGGGGACGCGCTTCTCCGCAATGTCCAGCTGAGCCATGACCTTCAGGCGGGCCGCAATTCGGGGCTGCAACTTGACCGGCGCCTTGGCCACCTGCTTGAGCAGGCCGTCGATACGCAGGCGTACCCGGTACTCGGTTTCGTAGGGCTCGAAGTGAATGTCCGAGGCACCCCGGCGGATCGCATCGATCAGGACCTTGTTGACGAACTTGACCACCGGGGTGTCATCACCCTTGGCGTCTACCCCAGAATCGCCAGCGGCGTCGTCCTCGCCACCGCTGATGTCCAGCTTGTCCAACCCCTCGCTGTCCTCGTTGTCCGTGAGGGCGTCCGCGGTGGACAGCCACTGATCGAGCGTGCGCCGGATCCGCTCCTCATCCAGCAGCACGGCCTCGACGACCATGTTGGTCTGGAACTTGATCTCGTCCAGCGCGCGGGTGTTGGTCGGGTCCGCCACGCCAACGAACAGCCGATTCCCGCGCCTGAACAGGGGCAGGGCGTCGTGCTTGCGGATCAGGTCCTCGCTGACCAGTTTGATGGCCGACTGCGCGGGGTCCAGCGCACCCACGTCGAACAGCGGGGTGCCGAACTCCATGGAGTTGGCGGCCGCCAGCTGGCCCGTGGTGACGACCCGATGCTCGGTCAGGTAAATGGCAAGGGGTTTGCGCTGCTCCGTGGCGGCGCTCATGGCCTCCCGGGCACGCACTTCATCCAACGCACCGTCCAGGACCAAGCGGCGGGCGATGCCGGTAATGCCAACCAGATTGGCGGTTGCTACGGTGCTCATTGGACCTCCCCTGTTACCCCAATGCGACTTTAGCGCAATCTCGCTCGGGGGACTGCGACTGAATGCCCTTCCGTATGGTCAGGGCTTCCCCTACGCTAGCCGGAACGGGGGTTTCATGCGCATATCAGTAGTACTACCGGCCAAGAACGAAGCGGAGGGCTTGGCGAGGACATTGCCGGCGCTGCGTGAGTTGTATCCAGGGGCTGAGGTGATCGTGGTCGATGATGGATCCACTGATAACTCTGCATTGGTGGCGAAGGCGCATGGAGCGCGAGTGCTGTCGAACCCCTACCCGATGGGCAACGGCGCCGCGATCAAGCGCGGCGCGCGCGAGGCTGGGAGTGATGTGCTGGTGTTCATGGACGCCGATGGGCAACATGATCCGGCCCACATTGCGAGACTGCTGGAGCGGCTTGATGAAGGATACGACATGGTGGTCGGCGCCCGCGACGCGGCCGGCCAGGCGAACGTCGGCCGGGGGCTCGCCAATGGGTTTTACAACCGCCTCGCCAGCTGGATGACCGGGCACCGGGTCGCCGACCTGACGTCCGGGTTCCGGGCCGTCCGCGCCGCCAGGTTTCGCGAGTTCCTGCATCTGCTTCCCAACGGATTCAGCTATCCAACCACCTCCACGATGGCCTTCTTCCGCAGCGCCTATCCGGTCGCCTATGTATCAATCCCCGTTGCACGGCGGGTGGGGAGCGGGAGCCACATCCGCCCGCTCAAGGACGGTCTCCGCTTCCTGCTGATCATCTTCAGGATTGCCACGCTGTATTCACCGTTGAAGCTGTTTGCCCCCATAGGTTTGGCCTTCGGGCTCCTGGGTACCGGCTACTACGGCTACACGTATGTGACAGAACAACGCTTCACCAATATGAGCATGCTGCTGCTGAGTGCAGCGGTGATCATCTTCCTGATCGGGTTGGTCTCGGAGCAGATCACCAGCCTGACGTATCGCCGCATCGAATAGCCAGCGAAGGGACATGAAATCCATCCGCACTCCGGCCGATCTCGCAATCAATGGCGCCGCGCCCGCATTCGCGGAGCCACTGCACGTCGGCAGGCCCAACCTGGGCGAACGGGAGGCGCTGCTGCGCCATACTGCCGACATCTACGATAGACGCTGGCTGACCAACAACGGTCCGCTTCTGCAGGAACTGGAAGCGCGAATCGCCGCGCGGCTCGGGGTCGGCCATTGCGTGGCCATGTGCAATGGCACCATCGCGCTGGAGATCGCCATTCGTGCTTTGGGGCTAGAGGGCGAAGTCATTGTCCCCTCCTATACGTTCGTAGCCACTGCCCATGCCCTGCATTGGCAGGCGATTGCCCCAGTATTCGCGGACATCGACCCCGGCACCCACAACCTGGATCCAGACGCGGTACGACGGATGATCACGCCTCGTACCCGCGGCATCATTGGCGTGCATCTCTGGGGCCGGCCGGCGCCTGTGGAAGCGCTACAGGCGATCGCCGACGAACATGGCCTGCAGCTGATGTTCGATGCAGCGCATGGCTTCGATTGCAGCCTCAATGGGCGGAAAATTGGCGGGTTCGGCCGCTGCGAGGTGCTCAGCTTCCACGCAACCAAGGTGTTCAACACCTTTGAGGGTGGGGCTGTGGTCACCAATGACGACAATCTGGCCGAAACCATGCGGCTGATGCGCAACTTCGGCTTCAAGGGGTACGACAACGTCGTCCATCCCGGCACCAACGGCAAGATGCCCGAGATCAACGCCGCGATGGGCCTGGTCAACCTCGACGCCCTGCCGCAGTTCGTCGAGGCCAATCGCCGTAACCACGCAGCGTATGAGGCAGCGCTTGCAGGTCTCGAGGGCGTCCGGCTTCTGCAATACGACCCTGCCAATGATCCCAACTATCAGTATGTAGTGGTTGAGATCGACTCGGCGTTTGGCGCCTGCCGGGATGACGTGGTAGCAGCGCTGCAGGCAGAGAACATCCTTGCCCGCAAGTACTTCTGGCCCGGATGTCACCGCATGCAGCCCTACCGCGACCTTTACCCGCATGCGGGGTTATTGTTGCCAAACACCGAGTCCGTGGGGGCGCGTGTCGTCGTGCTGCCGAGCGGGCCCTCGCTCCCCGAAGGTGCGATCGAGACGATTGCCATGGTGTTCAGGACGCTCGCGGACTTGGAAGGCCGCGCCTGATGCATACACTCCCAGGAGCCACGCCAGACTTCGACCACTTGTTGATCTTCGGGGCGGGGGGGTTTGGCCGGGAAGTCGCGTGGTTGGCACGGCAGGCATTGGGCGCGTCGGTGACAATCGAGTTTGTAGTCGATCGGCCGGAGTATCTGTCTGGCGCGGTCAGTGGGCTTCCCGTCCGCCTGCTAAGCGATTGCGTGGCTTCACCAAGGCAAAGATACGTGGTCGCCCTTGGTGACCCGATTCAGCGCCAGAGGGTTGTCGCCGCTTGCGATGCATTGGGACTACTTGCAACCCGATTGGTTCATCCCCGGGTTGAGGCGTCGGACTCAGTCGCATTGGGTGAGGGAAGCGTCATTTGTGCTGGCTCGATCCTAACCGTGGATATCGACATCCGTGCTCACGTCCAGGTGAATTTGGGCTGCACACTTGGTCATGACGTGGTCGTGGGCAGCTACTCCACACTTGCGCCTGGGGTCCATGTCTCAGGTAATGTCTTGATCGGCAACGCTGCGTACATCGGGACTGGAGCCAGCATCATCAATGGAAGCGTCGATCATCCGCTGACCATCGGGGATGGCGCTGTGGTGGCGGCAGGCGCTTGCGTTACGCGCTCCGTCGAGCCTGGGGCGATGGTGGCTGGCGTGCCTGCCGTTCGTAAGCGCTAAGCCATGCTGAAGAGGCGCGCACTTGCGGCGACAGTGTGGGGCGGCGGCGACATCGTCCTGCGGCAAGGCCTCCAGTTTGTCACTACGATGGCGCTTGCGCGCATGCTGACGCCCGCTGATTTCGGCGTCGTCGCCATGCTGGCGCTGTACATCAGCATCGCAATGGTGCTGATGGACGGCGGCTTCTCCGCAGCACTCATCCAGAGCCGCAACGTTGACCACGCGGACGAGTCGACGATGTTCTGGTGCAACGTGGGGATTGGCGTCGTCATGACGCTCGGGCTGTTCATGGCCGGGCCCCCGATCGCCGACTTTTATGACGCCCCGGTCCTGGCTCCATTGGCACGGGTGATATCCCCGTTGTTCGTACTGTCCTCCTTGGGCGTTATCCACAGCACCCTGTTGACGCGGCAACTCGACTTTCGCACTCAAGCCAAAGCAGGCACTGTGGCGGCCTGCTTGTCAGGGGTTGTCGCCATCATGCTGGGCTTGCATGGCTATGGCGTGTGGGCCTTGGTTGCGCACGCGCTGGTCATGGTCGGCACAATGAGTGCGATGCTTTGGCTACTCAACCCTTGGCGCCCGGCCTGGGTGTTCAGCGGCGCCTCATTTCGCAAGCTGATCGGATTCGGCGGCTTCCATCTGGGCTCCAGCCTGTTGGAAGCAGCGTATTCAAAGCTCTACACGCTACTTGTAGGTCGAATTTTCGGCGCTCGCGAACTTGGGTTCTATGCCAATGCAGAGAGCATTCGTCAGCTTCCGGGCGGCTTCATTGGCAGTTTGGTAGCGCGCGTGGCGCTACCCATGTTCTCCGAAGCCGCACACGACCCGCAGTTGTTACGGCGGGGTATTCAGCTTTCCATTCGCGGAGCGATGCTGATCAATGCGCCGCTAATGCTCGGCATCGCTGCGTTGGCGGATCCAGTCACGGTGCTACTTTTTGGGGTTAAGTGGCTGCCTGCGGCGGCGATCTTGCAGGTCTTGTGCTTGGCAGGGTTGCTTTATCCAATCCACGTAATCAACCTGCAAGCCCTGATGGCGCAGGGGCACGCCAACCTCATGTTTCGTCTTGAACTAATCAAGAAAGGGATGGGCGTAATCCTGATTCTGGTTGGCGCCTCCTATGGAATCATGGGCGTGGCGTGGAGCCAAGTGGTGTTCTCCCTGGTGGTTATGGCGGTTAACACGCATTACACGAAACGCTGGCTTGATTTTGGTGCATGGTCGCAGTTGCGTGAAATTGCGCCGCCGGTGTCTGTTGCAGGCCTGGTGGCAGGCGCAGCTCACTTTTGGAGTCAGGCTTGGACCGCGTCGGCATCCATGCAGATCGCGGTGATAGGAAGTGCTGGCGCCATGGCGTACTTGTCAGTGATGGCAATCGCGCGGATCGATGCAATGCAGGATGTCATGCAATTGGTGTTTCCTCCTGCGCGGCCAGGGCAAGAGTCATGATTGCGACCAACGCAGGCGCTCTCGAACGAAGCAACGAAGTACGAGACGCGCGGGTGCTCGTCGATAATCCCGTCGTCAGTGTGCTTATGCTTGCCTATAACCATGGTCCCTACATTGAGAGGGCGGTTGCGAGCGTGCTCGAGCAAGTGACTACCTTCCCTTTTGAAGTGATAATCGCGGAAGACTGCTCAACAGATGACACTCGAGAACTTGCAAGCAAGTGCCAACACAAGTCGCCTGACAGAATCCGACTGATAGTTTCGGGCTGTAACGTGGGAATGCACGCCAACCATGCTCGCGCGATTGCCGCGTCACGTGGGGAGTTCATTGCATACTGCGAAGGGGACGACTACTGGGTCGAGAAGAGCAAACTGCAGAAACAGGTTGAATTCATGCGCGCGAATCCGGCATGCGGCCTGGTCCACGGCAACTATCTGAACGTGATTGAGGTTGGGGGCGTGTGGAGAGCGCGTCTGGCTTTCCGGCATCGTCGCCAATTGGAGTTCCGCGCGGGGGACATATATCCGGCTTTGCTGCAGGCCAACCGAATCCAGACCTGTACTGCCCTAAGCAGGCGCGATCTTGTGCTTCGTTATCATGCAGTAGGTCCTGGAGTGGGTGAATACCGCGTCGGTGATTGGCCGGAGTTCTTGTATGTTGCCCACGAATCAGAGATTGGATTTATCAATCAGCCTTTGGCTGCCTATCGCAGGACCCCGGGATCCGTGACGAATGCCGGGGCCGCAGCCGCAGTCGAGAGGGGCTTGGATGCGATTCGGATGGTGGAGGATTTCTGTGAACACTTCGGGGATGGCGAGGCGGTACGAATGCGTGCCTTGTCAGCTCAGTATCAAACGCTGATGCGGTTGGCGCTTGTAGCGGGAGACCGGCAACGCTTCGAGCAAGCTTGGGCTTGGCTTTCATCGAATGATCCATGCGCGTTGAGGCCATGGGCAGCGAATGCAATGCGACGACTAATCGCAATGCCGAATCTCACTCGCTCCCTGGTCCAAACCTTTTTCCGGTTCGAGGCGATGCTGCATCAAGTTACCTTCCGACGGACCGGTACTAGGGACGGGCACAAGTGGGGTGGCACTTGGGCATAGTTCATGACCTGCGTAGAGCCATGGCGTCCATTCCGCGGCCGGTCCGACGCCAGTGCGTGATGTGTGGGAAGAGAGTCGGAAGATTCCTGCCTTACAGGAAAGGGAGCGCTAGCGCGCCGCCATTGGTGCAGGTGCTGGGAATGACCGGGAGCGATCTAGAAAATTTTGAATGTCCGCGTTGCGGCGCACATGACCGTGAACGACATCTCTTCATGTATCTGATGCAGTCAGGGCTTTTCAAGCGCCTTCCTGATCTAAGAATCTTGCATTTCGCTCCAGAGCGATGCCTGACGAAAGTCATTGCAGGGATGGGGCCGCTGGAGTACGTCAAGTGCGACAAGTATCCGACAGGCGGCGATATGATGGCTGTCGACATCGAGGCGATGCCCTTCCGTGATGGTTCGTTTGACCTCGTAATCGCCAATCACGTGCTGGAGCACGTGAATGATGATCTGCGTGCAGTAAGCGAGGTTCATCGCGTTCTCTGCAATGGCGGGTTGGCGATCCTGCAGACCCCATACTGTCTCGTACTGACCTCTACATGGAGTGACACGGGAATCACCGACGCCAATGCGAGACTGCAGGCTTACGGTCAGGAGGATCACGTGAGGTTGTATGGAAAGGATGTTTTTGGGCGTATTTCGTCGATGGGCCTGCTTCCATGTGTGGAAACGCATGAGAGTCTCCTCACCAGGTACGACGCAATGGTTTGTGGCGTTAATGCCTCGGAGCCCTTTTTTCTCTTTCGTCGATGCGATTGAGCTCCGTGCCGCGCGCGGCTTCCTTCGAGGGATTCCACCAAGATGGTTAATGTCGATGCGGTGATCGTCACCTACTTCCCGGATCGCGAAGTGCTGTCCGAGCTGCTTGTCGCGCTTTCGACTCAAGTTGACAAGATCCACGTAATCGACAATACGCCTTCATCAGATCCGCGGCTTGAGGTCATTCTGGATGGACTGAGTCTCAGCAACGTCGCATTGAGGCGCCTAGGAGACAATTTCGGCATTGCCAAGGCGTTGAACGTAGGCATTGGGCTCGCTCGGGCTTGCGGCGCCGGCCATGTGTTGCTCAGCGATCAGGACAGTCTGCCGGCGGCGGATATGGTCGCGGGACTCTTGCGAACGAAGCAGGAACTGGTAGCACAGGGCGCCAGGGTAGGGGCGGTTGCCCCAACGTTCACTGACAGAAATACCGGCATCACATTCCCGTTCCAGGCAGAAGTGGCGGGAAAGTTGCTTTACGGGCACGCAAGACCGAGCGCGGGGCAACCCGTGACGGAGGCATTGACGCTAATCACCTCGGGCACCCTGATTCCAGTTGAAGTCCTCGACGACGTGGGGATGATGCGCGAAGATCTTTTCATCGACCACGTGGATATCGAATGGAGCCACCGGGCTCGCAGCAAGGGCTGGAGGCTTTACGGCACCTGCGACGCAACCATGTTCCATCGCATGGGAGACGATTATCTGCGCGTCTGGTACTTAGGTTGGCGGCGCGAGAGTGCCTACAGTCCGTTGCGAATGTACTACCGCATTCGGAACTTCACCGCGATCTGCAAGTCCCGCTACATCGACACACGGTGGAAGTTGCGGAATGGCTGGTATTGGTTGGGTTTTGTCTACAGCCACGTAGTGTTTGGGAAAGAACGGACGCGACACTGCGTGATGGTGTGGCGTGGTCTTCGCGATGGGCTATTGGGGAGAATGGGTCGCTACAGCGGCAGCTGATTGATGCCGAATTCACTCGATCTTTGGTGTGCCGTGCACTAACAGCATCTTCAGCTTGAGAGGTATCCAGTCAGTGAACGCGAAAGCAGATGGGCGCTCGCTAGGCCGTTTCCGCATCAGACGTCGCCTCAGGGTCGCAACTTCAATGCGCCGCTCCCACAGTTCTGAGGGCAACTCATCGTAAATTTGCCGCACCTTCTGTGCACCTGCCCCTGCTAGAAGCAGGAAGAGAGCCTCCGCTGCCAGGAATGAAAAGTGCAGAGGAAGCAGCAGGAGTAACGCCGGCAAGGGGTAGCAACAGAGCATGACGAACGTCTTGTTGCGCTCGCTAAGCCGGCGCCGTCTGGTTGTGGTGCGCAACTGATCTTCCACGAGCTTTCCGCCACCGAGATTCCTGCCTATCCAGTGATCAAAGCCGGGCGCATCTAATACCACGACGCTGTATCCGATCAGACGTGCGGCGGTGCAGAGGAAGATGTCCTCCGCAACTGATTCGAACCAGGGTGGAAACCCATCCACCGCCTCCCAGGCGCTTCGGGGTATCCATAGGCAGGCACCGGTCGCCACGCCAGCGTCGTGAGTGCCAGGGGCCAAGATGGGAATAGGATTAAGGAAGGGATCTGTGCGATATCCTCGGTCAATCAGCGTTCCGTCGCTCATCGAAAACTGCGGTAGACCGAGAATACAATTGCGGTGCTCGCCTCTTGATGAGGCCATCAAGCAGGCTAGGGTGCCTGGTCGGAGGATCGCGTCATTGTTGAGCAGGAGCAGGTGGCGGCCCTTGGCTATCGCCGCCATGCGGTTATTGCTTATGCAGAATCCAACGTTGCTTTCGCTTGTGATCGTACGTGCATTTGGGAAGTGATCGCGGATAAGTTGGAGCGAGTCGTCGACGGATCGGTCATCGTGAACGATGACTTCGAGCGTGAAATCACCTTCCTGCGCATAGACCGATGCGAGGCAATCAAGCACCATGCTGCCACCGTTGTAGTTGGCTATGCACACGCTGATATCGATAGGGTCGTTCTTATCGTTCACGTGACAGGCGCGCGCAGGCTGCTAGTTGGGTGACGAGGGGTTGGAGCCGTTCTGCGATCGAAGTGATCGATAGGCGCTGTTCGTATAGATCGCGGCCATGCCTGCCGATTTCAGCTAGCTTCTCGCGATGTAAATAGCTCCAGCGGATTGAGTTGGCCAAGGCGACAGCATCACCTTGTTTGACCAAGAGACAGTTCACGCGATCGATGAAGCCATGGTCTTCGTCAATGCGCCCAATGACGGTTGCCTTACCCATCGCCAGGCATTGGGAGGTCTTGCCGGTAATTACTCTTTGGGCTTGCGGCGTTGCTCCAAACGGCCCCCCCAAGCATAGGTCGGCACCAGGAATTTCATCCTTCAGCAGGCTATCAAAGGGAACCCACGGTCGGTATGTGTAATTCTCGATTTCGCGCCGGCGACACTCGTCGACCAAGTCGCGTCCCTGTGAGGAGGTGCCGCCGATGAAATGAAACTCTATGGGGAGTTCCCTTAGGTGCGAGGCAGCCTCGAGAATCACGCTGATTCCGTGCAAGGGTAGGAACGAGCCATAGAACAGGACCCGGAACACCGGCACGTCCGCATCCGAGCTGCGGCTCCTGTTGTGGGACGACTGCGGAAGCACCTCAACAGCGCCAACGGGTACGGAAGAAACTTTGTCCTGTGGGAGTCCGAATGTCTCGCAATAGTATTTGGCGTGTAAATCAGTGTCGGTCAAAACAGCTTCGCAGCTATGCAGCAGATGTCGCTCGTACCGATACCAGACAGGCGCCAGCCAACGACCCGCCCAGCCAAGCTTCCGTTCCTCCTTGAGGGCGGCATAGGGCGACATCATTGCATCGAGGATCAGTGGCGTACCCCTTGTTATGCAGCGAACCAGCCAGCCGACCTCGTGGCCGCGGAACCCAAGGATGTACACGTCCGCAGGCGATGAGCGGTGCAGGCGAACCAGCCGCCGCAGCATTTCAAGGTATCGACGGGCTCCGGTCGAGATGTTGGTCGCGTGCTGGAGCTCGATCTGCGGAGATTGCGCGAGGGCAGCGCAGAGGGAATTGCCGCGGATATAGTCGGGTGCGCGATACGCAAGCACAAAGCATACGCGCACCTTCCGCTCCGTGTCGTTGCGGTGATTAACCTGAGCAATTGCCGGCACTGTTCCTTGATTCATGTTTGCAGCTGGCTGTTCAACGGATCTCACGCTGCCGCAGTGGCCGCGCTAATTTGCAGTAGATCTGGCAGAAGAGGAGGTCAAGGCTAAGGAGTACTTCAGTTCGTTGAGTCGCTTCTTCTGAAGGGAGTTCTTGGGGTCGATGTATCTCGATGTCTCGGCTAGAACGCGGTCTGCTTCACTTGCCATACCCAGCAAGTAGTAGGCCTTGGCAAGGACCAGTCCGGTCTCGAAGTTTGGCTGGGCGTTCCAAGCCTTCAACGCGTGGGCTTTGGTGGACGATGGATTTCCTGCGGCTTCGTAGAGCTGCGCGCTTGTCAGGTGCAGCCTTGTTTTCGTGGGGACGTGTTCTGATTGCGCATGGGCGTTTTCAATAAGCGTTTCCAGCACCTTGGCGAGTGCCTCCGGGTCCGCGCTGGCGCAATTGCCTGAAATGACCTTGGCCGCCAGTGTGGAAAGAAGCTGCGGCTCGTGCGTGGATATCCGGTCAAGCGCCGGCGTGATTAGGGAAGCAAAGTCACTTGCGTCCACAGGTTGTTTACTCTGACAGCGCACCACGAGACCCGCGGCGCGGGCGAGCAGTTGTTCGCGAGGCGTGCCAGACGCGAGGACCTCACGAAGGGCCTCGTGCGCGGCCTCTGGCGAACCTTCCCGAATCCGTAGGTCAACCAGATCCATCGTTGCTCGAATGGAGTTTGGATGGCCCTTCACTCCCAGCAGCACGATGTCGGCTCTATTGCTCCACGTGTGGGCCCTGCCGTGCGTCAGCTGGGCGAACATGGCGACAAGGGCGAGGACTACGATGACCAGCCCGGGTTTAGCCAAGCCTTGTGGATCCGGGCGAGTGGTCAGGAGCGTTCCCGCACATCCTACGATGGCGATAATGACGCCGATGGACGGCAAGTAAGTGCGGTGTTCGTAATACATGTCGAGTGCGAACACGGTCGACTCGGTAAGCAATCCAAGCACGAAGATTGACCAGCCCGCCAACATGACGGGTATTGTCTTCCGCGTCATGACTGCACCAGCGGTGATCGCCAGCAGGAGCGCAATGGACGCGAGGGGCTGGCTCGTTGACAGCAACGTTCGCGAGATCGGGAAGTCGTCCGTGTATAGGCCCATGGCCTGGACATCAGGGAGTGTCAGCTGTCTCAGATAGGTTACGACGGCGTGGGGCTGGGTAATCAGCCGATCCATCATGGTGAAGTCTCGGACCTCATACCCCCCGAGATGCCCGGCACCTGCACCGGCCAGATACAGGATGCCTACCACTGCCGGCAGCGCGAGGAATAAAAGGAAAAATACGGTTCTTTCCCAATATGGCCGGGAGAGTCGTTGCGGGTTAATTGCTTCAAGGACAAACACAATCATTGGAGTAACGATTGCAGTTTCCTTGCTGCCCATCGCAAGCGCCCATAGGACCGGGAAGCAGAGGAAAAGCCCCACCCGCGCTTTGTAGCTGTCGTCGTTTGCCAAGCACTTGCGCGCCAACAGGTAGGCAAGGATTGCGCCCAGCACGAACAGAGTGCTCAATTGGGTCATCCGCTGTACTACGTACAGTACTGTGCTTACGTGTATTGGGTGCAGGGCCCAGATCAAGCTTGTAGCCAGGGCAAGCCAATGCGCGTGCGACGAGAGACGATGGTCTGCGGAGAACAACTCAAGAGCGACCCGCCAGATCAGTGCCGCACACAGCAGGTGGATCATGAGGTTATCGAGCTTGAAACCCCAGGGTTCCATCCAGTGAAGATCGCCGCTGAACAAGAACGTCAGCATTGCGACAGGTCTGCCCAGCGGCCCCGACGCATTGCCGAAAACAACATGGTCCCAACTTGCTTGCTCGCCAAACCAGCCAAGCACGGGCCGCAGGTTGGGGAGATCGTCGTAGAGGAACGGCCCCGAAAGTCCCGGCCAGTAGAGCGCGGCGGTAAGGGTCAGTCCGGCGAGCAAGATCCATCGCGCCAGGATGTCTTGGGGAATCTTGGAAGGCATGGAGCTAGTGTCGAGAGGCTGGATGGATGAACATTGAAAAAACAAACCCCGCGCAAGGCGGGGTCAGGACACGACTGCTGGCCCGCAGATCAGCGGCATTCCTTGGGAATCTGGGCATCTGGGACACCGGCGGTTTCGGTGCAGGTCCACTCCATGTGGCCTGTGTCTTCGTCTGCAGTGGGCGTCAGGCGAAATACCGCCGGCACGGCCGCGGAGGTGTTCCGGGTGGTCGCGGTAATCACGCCGTTGGCGCCAATCTGCACGTCGGCGCAGTAGTCAGAACTGGCGAACGCGTATCCGGCAGCGGAATTGCTGGAAATGCTGGCCAGCAGGGTCGCGCCGTGGTGGGTCTCGGCGACAGCAAGCTTGGCTGCGGCCGCTACGCTAAGGCATTCGCTGTTCTTGGTTCGGATCGAATAATCCTGATAGGCCGGCAGCGCGATCGCGATCAGGATGCCGAGGATCGCGATCACGATCATCAGCTCGATAAGGGTGAAGCCACGTTGGCGCATCATCGAAGTCCCCCCCCTGGGTGCGACGCTTGGTTGGGGCGGGATCGCCGCCCTGGTTGCTGAAGCTTGGTGCTGCTTCCTTAAAGCAACCCCGGCGCTCGGCCGGGGTTGCTGATGCATCAGATCACGCGGTGGAAATTAACGGCATTCCTTCGGGATCTGCGCGTCCGGGACGCCGACGGTCTCGGTGCAGGTCCACTCGATGCGGCCGCTGTTGGCGGGCGCGACGGGGGTCAGGTTGAAGCTGGCCAAGGTGGTCGCACCGGTGTTGCGGGTAGCGGCGGTGATCACGCCGTTGGCGCCGATCGTCACGTCGTTGCAGTAGTCGGACTGGGTGAACGCGTAACCGGCAGCAGCATCCGACGAGATGCTGGCCAGCGCAACGCCGCCACCGAAGGTGTCAGCCACGGCCAGCTTGGCAGCGGCGGCCACGTTCAGGCACTCGGAGTTCTTGGTGCGGATCGAGTAGTCCTGGTACGCCGGCAGAGCGATGGCAATCAGGATGCCGAGGATCGCGATGACGATCATCAGTTCGATCAGGGTGAAGCCTTGCATGTTCTTCTTCATTGGTATTTCCCCTAGGAGTGATTGGAACTCACGTGCCTGCAGGTCCGGCTTCCCCGGTCCGTCGGCTTGCCGTGCTACTGCACGTGCATAGAGAGCATACGCATAAGACGTGCCAATGGCAGGTGGCTACTTCAAAGTGCCCATGCGTTCACGGAATGGGCCCGCTTCCGCGACATTGCTTGGGATCCAACTTCATTTTCTCGGGGCGGGTGTGTCGCGGCGCGTCAGCTAGTGACCATTTGTGGCAGTTTTCGCGGTGGTGTCGTGCGTCATTCGTGTGGAAGTGTTGCCAGCAACTTCAATGGGGTCGCAGTGTCCGCATCCACCAGCAGGACCCCCGACTTGCCCTGGCTCACCATTGGGACCCAGCGCGTGTCTGCGTCCGTGCGCTTCAGCGCGCGCAACGCCTCCCTTGCCTTGGCGGCTTCGACAGGGTGGTCGCTCAGGGCCGCAATTGGCCTCGCTTGGCGGCGGAAGCTGTCCGTGACGGTGGCCAGGTCGGTGTGCTGACTCAGCTCGGCTGAGCGGTCGCCTCCCAGTACGCGGACAAGCAGGTCGTCGGAGTAGCGTATTCCCACTACCTGGGGCCCTGAAAGGGATAGGCCCGGGTGTCCAGTGGACATCGCTCGCGCGAGATCCTCTCTATCGACTTCATGTGCGCGAACCATCCGGAACTCGGCGCCGTTCCCAACCAGGAAAACCGGCCTGGCACGCCCCAGCATCACCATCGCATACGAGAAGAACACGGCCTGAATCAGGGCGACCACGATCAGGTCCGATCGGAGGGTCCGCTTGCCGGGGCGGTAAACAAGCAGGGTGAGTAGGGGGCCAATCACAAACACCACCGCCAATAACAGCAAGGTCGGATTGTTGGGCGCGGCCCAAGGCCAAAGCCCGTAGGGATACCAAGCGATGCAGGCCGCAACAAGGCTGGTCAGGATGATGCTGGAACTCACCGCGAGGTGAAAGGTGGCGGCTTTGATGCGAGTCATAGGTTTGCGGGTTGCAGTCATGGCTGGGCAAGGGGAGTGGGCGGCCGAACGTAATCGCTTGGGCGGCCCAACTGCCAAGCCTAGTGTTTGCGATGGGCTCGTGTCTGTGGCCCTGGTACTGCCTTGGCGGTGAAACCTTGCATGGGAATGCGCTACTCTTGGCCCGTTGTCACGGAGAGACACATGAACAGCGGATCTTCTGTTCCCGGCCGTCTGGCCGACTTGTTGCGCCTTGATGGCGCCAATCGCCCCCATAGCCTGGCGGTGCCGACCTTGGCCCCGGCCGATGCGTCGTGGGTGGTCGCTGCGTGGCACGGCCATGACGCCATCGGTCCCGCGCCCGGGTCCAGCAGCCCAATCCCCAGCCAGTACTGGGTGGACGTGCTGGCGGCGCAGTCGGACCTGTCCGCCGCGCTCGGCGAGCCCGCGACGTTGACCACTCGGGACGCCGACGGGCACCGCGTGACCCGCAGCGGACTGGTGGCCTCGGTGGAGCGGCGCGGTGGCGACCACCGGATGGTGCGCCATCGACTGCAGCTGGTGCCGTGGACGTGGTTGCTCGGGCAGGGGCGGCGCAGCCGCGTGTTCCAGGATTGCACCGTGCTGGCCATGGTCGACAGTGTGCTGGCGTCCTATGCGCCTTGGGCCGCTTGGCACATGGCCGACGACGTTGCCCCCTTCCTTGCCGACCGCCCCGCGCGCAGCTATTGCGTGCAGTACCGCGAATCCGACGCGGACTTCCTGAGCCGCCTGCTGGCGGACGAAGGCGTGGGCCTGCGGCTGGAGGAGGCCGCCGACGCGCCGGCCGGTCACCGGTTGGTGGTGTTTGCCGAGAGCGGGAGTCTGCCCTCGGTGCCCGCCGGACCAGCTGGCATCCGCTTCCATCGCGGCAACTCGGCGGAGCTGGCCGACGCGGTCCAAGCGTTCGGTGCGTTGCAGGCGCTGGGGTCCACCGCATTGACCCTGCTGGGCACCGACTACCGCACGATGGCCGCAGTAACGGCCAGTACGCCGCTGGGTGCGGGCATCGACACCACGGCCGGGCTGGAGCACTACGACCCCCGCGGCGCCTACGCCTTCGCTGACCGCGCCCAGGCCGAGCGAGCCGTCACCTTGCAGGCCCACGCCATGGAGGCCCAGCGTCAGCGTTGGCTGGGCCGAAGCACGGTGCGCCATTTCCGTGCGGGTCAGGGCTTTGTACTGCGGGGGGCGCCGGTGGACGGTCCGGAAGGCGCGCCCGACATGGTGCTGCTGGGCGTATGGCACGCCGGCATCAACCCGCTGCCCGAGGCGCTGGAGTCCCTGGCTGGGGCGTTGCCCACCGTGATGGCGGGCCTGCCTGACGCCAGCTGGGCCGCCGTGCGCGAGCAGGCGCAGGCGTTGGGCTATGCCAACGCGTTCCTGGCCCAACCACGGCAGTTGCCATGGCGGCCCGAACGTCTCAAGCCGGGGCAGGCCCTGGGCTACCAGACGGCCCGCGTGGTCGGCCCGGAGGGAGAAACCACCCCGCAAGGCATGCGCGAACTGCACTGCGATGCACTGGGCCGCGTGCGCGTGCGATTCCACTGGCAGGAGGAGGGCGACAGTTGCTGGCTTCGCGTGGCCCAACGCTACGCGGGTCCCGGTGTGGGCGCCCAGTTCCTGCCGCGCATTGGTCAGGAAGTGCTGGTGGCCTTCCTGGGCGACGACATCGATCGCCCCGTAATCGTTGGCTCCCTGTACAACGGTCGCGGCGATCCGGAGCCCGGAGCCAAAGGCAACCTGACCGGCGGCGCCGCGCCCGCCTGGCACGGCGCCAACCCCGGCGACGACACCGACCGCAACGCCGCCGCGATGCTCGGCTTCAAGTCCAAGGAGTTCGGCGGCAGCGGCCACAACCGTCTGGTGCTGGACGACAGCGACGGGCAGCGACGCCTGCAACTGGCCACCACCCACGCGGCCAGCGAACTGACACTGGGCCACCTAATCCATCAGGACGACAACCGCCGCGGCGCCCACCGCGGATCGGGCATCGAGCTGCGCAGCGATCAGTGGGGCGCCGTCCGCGCCGAGCGCGGCTTGTGGATCAGCGCCTACTCGGCAACCGATGACGCCCCCGCGGGCGAACAGGTTGCTGCCGTGGCACTGCTCAAGCAGGCCGCCGATCTGGCGGCTGCGATGTCAGGCATCGCCATCACCCACCTGACGCCGCGCCTTGCCGTGCACGAAGGCGTGCAGAAGCCTGGACAGTCGGCGCTGGCCGAGGCGCTGCCGCCGCTGAAGGCGATGCATGCCAGCGCGCGCGCTGTGGCGCCGGGCATGGACTGGAGCGAAGCGGCGGCAGCGTCGGGCGTGGCCGGCCGTGTGGTTACCGACTCCTCCACGGGTGAGTCCAAGGTGCCGCACACCGCCGACGCTCTGCTTGGCATCGCAGCCCCCGCCGGCATTGGCCTGGTGGCCGGCCAGAGCCTGCACTGGAGCACCGGCGAAACCCTCACGCTGGCCAGTGGCCAGGCAAGCAACCTGGCCGTGGCCGGGAACCTGCGCCTGCACGCCGGTCAGGCGCTCGGTTGGCTGGCTGGCGCCGTGGAGGGAGGCCTGCAGGAAGACGTCGCCCTGAGCCTGGTCACCGCCGAAGGCGAACTTGAGCTGCAGGCGCAGAACGACAGCGTCAAGTTGCAGTCCCGCGATGGACTGCGCGTCATAAGCGCAAATGCCGAAGTGGAACTGGCCGCGGGAAAGGCCGTGCATCTCGCTACCAGTGGCGGTGCCAGCATCACCATTGAAGGCGGGAACATCACCGTCGCGTGTCCGGGGCAGATCACGGTGCATGCGGGGAGGAAGGAGTTTTTGGGGCCCACAACGTTGAATCTCGCGCTGGCCCAATGGACGCAGTCCCAGCTGGATACGCCTTGCCTCCTGCAGGCAGCAGACATCCACGGCGCCTTCGTTCGAGTAGTGTGATCAGGAAGGAGGAAACGCATGGAATGCGAACTGAGTCAGCCCGGCAGCAATGGAGCGCACTCCGGTATAAGCCGGATGCGGAACGTCCTGAAAGGGGCCATCGGGAACGCGCTTGAACCGCTGTGGCTGATCGACCCCGCCCGATATGGCAGCGTGAGCGAGTGCGCGGCTGCATTCGGCGTGCCCGCCAAGAAGTTTGAATCCCTCGCGAATCTTTATGACCGCTATGGTCACGGCCTGCGTGATTGGGGCCCGAGACTGCTGCCGGCCAAAGCCGCGCACGTCGAGTTTGCGCTGCAGGAAGCCTTTGACGCGCTGTCGGCGTCCTTGCTGATCACCTCGCATGCCTCTGACGTGGTCGCGCGGCACCTCGCCCAACTGGTCAAGTTGCCGCAGCCTGATGGCACGCAGCTGCTGTTCCGCTTTCAGGACCCGCTGGTCATGGCTCACCTGCTGCCTTTGCTGGTGCGAGGTCAGCAACCAGCGCTCCTGGGCCCAATACAAAGTTGGTGGGTTCTGGATGAGTGCGGAAGCATAGTGTCGGCCCAAAACGGTGGCGTGGGGAACGCCACCCGGCCGCTGGCGCTGACACGGAATCAAATGGAAGCACTGGACGCAACGCTGCTGCCCGCCAAGGTGATCGCCCAAGTCAATGAAGTGGAAACCACTCTGCTGGCAAACCGTGACCGCTGCGCGCAGTGGCACGATGTGCGCGCTCGCCTGCAGCGCGCTCGTGCGCATGGCCTGGTGGCGTCGCAGGATTTGTCCTTGTTCGTGATCCTGTCCCTGCAGCTTCCCGACGACTTTGACCAAGCTGGTCCCGTGGCGCGGGCACTGGCCCAGGCAAAGGCAACAGGTATTGGATTCTCCACGGCTGTTGAGCAAGTACCCGTTGAAGAATGGAGGGAGTGGGATGAGGTTCTGGATGAACGTTGAGCGAACCAAGCATGCGCTCGCGGCCTTCGCAGCATTGTCCGTAGTGGGGTGCGCGGGCAAGCAAGTGGTCACTTTGTCGGCGGTGACGTACACCTATGAGGAGGGATACAGCCGGGCTCTGCTCAATGGCCAGTGGGCTGGGGCCGGATCATCCAGCGTGGCATTGGGCGACAGTAGTGGCGGTGGGGTGATCTGCTGCATATCGCTGGAGAAGGGCGCCCGGAGTGCAACTGTCCATGTCAGGCAGGGCGGTGAAAAGTTCTTCGAGGTGGAGGCTCCAGTTGAGTCACCGTGGCCAAAATCTCCCAATTACCTGAGCATCCATCTACTGCCGGGCAGGTCGGTTGTGGTCGAACTGACTACGTTGAGTCCGGCGCCGAGGGCTGACTTGCTCAAGAGGCGAGCGCAGGAGTTGGGCATGACCGTGAACGTCGAAAGTCCCCATATGTGGAACTACGGAAAAGAGAAAGAGCTCAGGGACGAGCGGGGTGCGGAGTGACAACCCAGGTAATTGCGCCACGCGTGCGCGCGGTGGAGAACATGGTGGCCAGAGCGATTGCAAAATCGGTGTCGACTTCCGGTGGTCCGGCGTGCAAGACATGCCATGTCAAAGCTTGGTTCGGCGCATTCTTCGACGGCACCAATAACCATAGATCGAGAGACTTTCCCCTGCGGCACAGCAATGTGGTTGCCTTGTTTGATGCGCACAGGATGGATGACGACCGGGGTTGTCGTGCTGTCTATTACGAAGGGTGTGGAACTGCGTTCGATTTTCCCGGTCGCATCCAACGAACGGCTCGCGTTGTTGGGCGTGATAGAAAGCTGATCTGGACCGACAAGGTTGGATATGACGAGGAAGAAAGTCGACTGAATCAGGCATTTGGCCTCGGAATCGACTTGCGATTGGAAAAAGCAATATTCGATTTTGAGTTGTTTCTGGATGGCCTGCGAAAGAAGAGTCGGGTCGACGAGATCAATGTCTCCGCCTTTGGCTTTTCCCGTGGCGCGGCCACGGCCCGTGCGTTCACGCACTGGCTCCGCGCCCACAGCAAGGTCACCCAGACAGCGGGGCGCTTGAGGTTTGACGGGATACCCCTCAACTTCAAGTTCCTGGGGCTGTTCGATACGGTTGAATCCATCGGCCGCGCGGGCGAGAACACGAAGGCCGAGCTGTTTCCCTCCGCCATCCCGCGCTGGGTGGAGAAATGCGTGCATTCCGTGGCGGCGCATGAACTGCGGGACGCCTTCCCAGTGACGATCATTGACGCCGCGGCGCCTTCGGGCCAGCGCATCCAGGTCGTATCTCCTGGCGCGCATTCCGACGTGGGTGGCGGCTACGAGGAAGGCAAGCAGGGGCGTACGCGGGATCTGGCAAGGATTAACTTGCTGCAGATGCTCGACCACGCGCGGGGTGCAGGCCTGCCCATGCTGTCCGTAGCGGAAATGCAGGCGGATGACGGCGGGCGTTGGCGCGACCTGTACTCACATTCATTCGCCCTTGATGGGGCGGCGCATGACACGTTCCGGGGATACATGCGGCACGTGGAAACGCCCGTGGGTGCGATGGGTGACGTGCTCCATGCCCACATGAAGTGGTACTGGAAGTGGATCGATAGCGGGCTGGCGGCGGAGGACACGGGGCAGAAGTTTCGCCGTTACTGGCGGGCGGAACCGGATGCGCCCGGCAGCGGGGAGCGTCGCAAGGAGTTGGCAGCAATGAACAGCGTGTTCGGACAGTCGGTTCGAACCGAGGCAGGGCGCGGCAGGGGTGCCATGACCGGACGGCCCGTGGTGCCGGTGCAGCGCAATGCGATACCGGCGGCGGTAGAGGCGTTGTTCGAGAACCATGTGCACGACTCGCAGGTCGGGTTCCGGCTCGTCGGAACGCTGCAACTGGACTTCTCGCGGATCGACTATTACGCCATTAGGGAAACCCGTAGGCCGACGGCGGGTGGCGCAGTCGGCTCGGTGCCATCCGTGGTCAATGCGTCGATGGGATGAGCCTCGGGTGCGGTCAGGTGAGGCAGCGCGGCGGCGCTCAATCAATCCCCAACTTCTTCAACTTGTACCGCAGCGCTCTAAACGTGATCCCCAGCGACGCCGCCGTCTTGGTCTTGTTGTAACGGTTTTCCTTGAGTGCGTGCTCGATCGCGGCACGCTCCACTTCCTCGATGTACGAGGGCAATGCGCTGGTCGCGGTGTCGCGCGGGTCCAGGGTGCGCGGGTCGATACCCGCGGCAGCCGCTTCGGAGGGAGTGTTGGGCGACGGGCCAAACGTCGTGTTGAACGACGAACTGCTGAACCCGCTGCCGGTTGAACTCGGCTGAGTTGCAGCGGTGCCTCCGGCCGGGGTGGCCGGTCGCAGGGTCGGGTGCGGAAGGCCGTGCGGTGTCGGCGCCGGCGCGCTGGGCATGGGCAGGCACAGGTCCCCGGCGGTGAGCGTGTCCCCATCGGCCAGCGCCATCGCCCGTTCCAGCACGTTTTCCAACTCGCGTACGTTGCCGGGGAATGGGTAGCCACGCAGCGCGGCCAGTGCGTCCTGTCCCAGGCTGGCGGTCGCGCGGCCCTGCTGGGTCGAGAGCCGCTGCAGTATCTTGGCGGCCAGGCCCGGCAGGTCGTCCAGACGTTCGCGCAGCGGCGGGACGCGCAGTTCGATCACGTTGATGCGGTAGTACAGGTCCTGGCGGAAGCGGCCTTCGGCCACCATCCGCGCCAGGTCCTTGTGGGTGGCCGAGAGGATACGCACGTCCACCGGCACTTCGACATTGGCGCCCACCGGCTTGATCGACTTTTCCTGGATGGCGCGCAGCAGCTTGACCTGCATGTGCATGGGCAGCTCGGCCACCTCGTCCAGGAACAGGGTGCCGCCGTCGGCGGCCTGGAACAGGCCCGGCTTGTCGGCGTGGGCGCCGGTGAAGCTGCCCTTCTTGTGGCCGAAGAACTCGCTCTCCATCAACTCGGCGGGGATCGCGCCGCAGTTGACGGGCACGAATGGGCCGTCGGCGCGGCCGCCTTCCGAGTGGATGGTGCGGGCGACCAGTTCCTTGCCCACGCCGGACTCGCCGGCGATGTAGACCGGGGCCTGGCTGCGGGCGACCTTCGCCAGCGTGGCCCGTAATGCAGTCATGGCCGGGGACTCGCCGTACAGGCGGGCGGCGACGGTGTCGACCACGGCGGCCGGTGGCGGCGCCTTCTCGCGCAGATCCAGGGCATGGCGGACCATGTCGCGGAGCATCCCCAGCTCGACGGGCTTGGACACGAAGTCGAAGGCGCCGGCCTTGAGCGCCTCCACCGCGGCTTCGACATTGCCGAAGGCGGTGATCATCGCCACCGGGGTCTCGGGGTACTTTTGGCTGATCTCGGCCACCAAGTCCATGCCCGAGCCGTCCGGCAGGCGCATGTCGGTCAGGCACAGGTCATAGCGGTGGTGCGCGAGCTGGTTGCGCGCGTCGGCGAGGCTGGAGGCGGTATCGCAGCGCAAACCCATGCGGCCCAAGGCCATGACCAGGAGCTCGCGAATGTCGCGTTCGTCGTCGATTACCAGTGCACTACGGGTTTCTGCCATCCGATCCTCCGGCGCCGACGATAACTGATGGCGGCCCGAGGGGCCAAGCGCGCCGTGGTGGGTGGGTCAGATGGAGCGGATTCAGGCACGGCGGGCGATGGCCGGCCCCTGCAGCCGCAGGCGGAAGCAGGCGCCCCCTCCGGGAACCGGCACGTAGTCCAGACTTGCCTGGTTGGCGCGGCACAGTTCGCGGGCAATGTAGAGGCCCAGACCGGTGCCGTGGCTGGAGGTGGTGAAGAAGGGGCGGAACAGGTTGCTCTGTACACGTTCGGGGATGCCGGGCCCGCGGTCAAGCACTTCGATCAGCGGCTGGCCGCTGCCGTCCTGGGTCACGCGCACGCTCACGCGCGCGGGCTGGCCGGGCATGCGGCCATAGGTGAGGGCGTTGTAGACCAGCACCGTCAACACCTGCTGCAGCTGACGCGGGTCGATCAGGGCGGGAATGGAACCCTTGGGGGTGACGGCCTGAAGCGTGTCGTCCTCCAATGGGTGGCCGTGCCGGTACTCCTCGACAAACTGGCGCACCAGCTCGCCCAGATCCACGTGCTCGGGCTTGGCGTGCTCGCGCCGGGCCAGGCCCAGCACGTTTTCCACGATGCCGTTCATGCGGGTTCCCTGCTGGCGGATGATTTCCAGCAGGCGGCGGTCGGCGGTGGGGATGTCGGGCGACTCCTCCAGCAGCTGCACCGCGTAGTTGATGGCGGCCAGCGGGTTGCGGATCTCGTGGGCCAGGCTGGCCGAGAAGCGGCCGAGCGTGGCCAGGGTCAGGGATTCGGCACGGCGGGCGGCCAGCACGGTGTCATCAAGGAAGATCAGCACCTGGTCGCTGTTGGCCAGCAATCGGGTGAAGCGCGGCACCACCTCCGGCTGGTCCGGGGCGATGAGCATGGGGCTGCTGTCCGTGTCGCCGGCCCGCCATTGCTTCAGGCGGCGGGCGAGTTCGGGCATGGCGACACCCAGGTGGCGGATGCCGTGGGCATCGGCGTCGCCCGCGTCGCCCATCAGCAGCGAGGCGGCCTCGTTGGCGAGGCGGATGTTGTCCTGGCCGTCCACCAGCATCACGCCGGTGCGCATGCGACGGATGATCAGTTCGTTCACTTCGGTCAGCTGAGCCGCTTCCGCGCCGCGGCTTTCGGCGAGGCTGTAGCCCTCGCGCAGCTGCCGGCCCAGGGTGCTGGTGAGGGCGGCCAGCGCCAAGTAGGCAGTCGATGTGAAGAGCACCTGGCCGAGGGTCAGGCTGGTCGCATCCTCGACCACGCGGCTCCACGCAAACTCACCCACCAACCCGGCAGAGGCCAGCGCCGCGATGGCCACGCCATAGCGCGTTCGCAGCAGCAATGCAGCCGCGCCCACGTTGAAGGCCAGCATCAGGGCGATGCTGGCGCCGCTGTGGGGAAGCGCGTGGATGGCAAGAATGCCCAGGCTCAGGTCGGCGGCCACGCCTACCATGGTGTGGATGCGCACGTCGCCCCGGCGGCCCAGCAGGAACAGCGCTACGGAGACGAACAGATAGGCCAGGGCCAAGGCCCGCGCGAACACCGGATGGCGCGCTTCGCCGGCCAGGTCGGGGAGGGGGCCGAACAGGACGAAGACCAGCAGCGCCGCCTCGAACACCCGGTACAGGGTGAAGAAATACAGTTCCCGGCGCAGCGCGCGGTCGGCGTCGGTGGCGTCCAGGGTGAGGCGGGGCAAGAGCAAGCGGGAAGGTCCAGCGGGGGCTTCGGGGCGAGTATAGGCGGTGGCCATGCGGCCGGCGGGGTGGCCCCCACCCAAGGTCGGTTTTGCCCGGGGCGGCCCGATCGGCGACAATGGCCGGCCCCATTGCCTGCGCGCCGGCCTGCCGGATGCCCCGCATGGGATGACTCCAACTCCCCTCGGTGACGCATGAACTTTCACGAATACCAGGCAAAGCAGCTCTTTGCCGATTACGGCATCGCGGTGCCGGTCGGTGTGGTTGCCCGCACTCCCGACGAGGCTGTCGCAGCCGCCAAGACCATCCCCGGCGACTTGTGGGTGGTCAAGGCGCAGATCCACGCCGGTGGCCGCGGCAAGGCCGGCGGCGTCAAGCTGGCGCGCTCGTATGACGAAGTGAAGCAGTACGCCGCCGCGATGCTCGGCACGAAGATGGCGACCTACCAGACGGCCGGTGTCGAACTGCCGATCGATGCGGTGCTGGTCTGCGAAGGCACCGACATCGCCAAGGAGCTCTACCTGTCGGTGCTGGTGGACCGCGCCACGCGTTCGGTCACCTTCATCGCCTCGGCCGAAGGCGGCATGGACATCGAGCAGGTGGCCGCCGAGAAGCCGGAAGCGATCCAGACGCTGCACGTGAACTACGTGCAGGGCCTGCAGGCGTTCGAGTGCCGCAACCTGGGCTTCGCCCTGGGTCTGGACGCCAAGCAGGTCGGCCAGCTGACCAAGATCATGCTGGGCCTGTACAAGCTGTTCAACGAGAAGGACCTGGCGCTGGTCGAGCTGAACCCGCTGGCGATCCTCACCAACGGCAGCCTCGCGGTGCTGGACGGCAAGATCGACTCCGACGACAACGCCTCGTTCCGCCATCCGGAACTGGTGGCGATGCGCGACATCCGCCAGGAAGACGAGACCGAGGTGCTGGCCAGCCAGCATGACCTCAACTACGTCACCATGGACGGCAACATCGGCTGCATGGTCAACGGCGCCGGCCTGGCGATGGCGACCATGGACGTCATCAAGCTCAACGGCGGCGAGCCGGCGAACTTCCTCGACGTGGGCGGCGGCGCGACCAAGGCGCGCGTGACCGAGGCCTTCAAGCTGATCCTGTCGAGCGACAAGGTGAAGGCGATCTTCGTCAACATCTTCGGCGGCATCGTCCGCTGCGACATGATCGCCGAGGGCATCATCGCCGCGGTGAAGGAAGTCGACGTCAAGGTGCCGGTGATCGTGCGCCTCGAGGGCACGAACGTGGAAGCCGGCAAGGAGCTGCTGAAGAACTCCGGCCTGGCCATCACCCCGGCCGACGACATCAACGACGGCGCGAAGAAGGCCGTTGCGGCCGTCGCCGGCAAGTAAGGAACAACGACACCATGAGCGTTTTGATCAACAAGAACACGAAGGTGATCGTGCAGGGCTTCACCGGCTCGCAGGGCACCTTCCACGCCGAGCAGATGCTCGACTACGGCACCAAGGTCGTTGGCGGCGTAACCCCGGGCAAGGGCGGCACCACCCACCTCGGCCTGCCGGTCTTCAACACGGTCGCCGACGCGGTCGCCGAGACCGGCGCCGACGCTTCGGTGATCTACGTGCCGCCGCCGTTCGCGGCCGACGCGATCATGGAAGCCGCTGATGCCGGCATCAAGGTGATCGTGTGCATCACCGAGGGCATCCCGGTGCTGGACATGCTGCGCGTGAAGAACGTGCTGAATGGCTACGACGACGTGGTGCTGGTCGGCCCGAACTGCCCGGGCGTCATCACCCCGGGCGAGTGCAAGATCGGCATCATGCCGGGCCACATCCACATGCCGGGCAAGATCGGCATCGTGTCGCGCTCGGGCACCCTGACCTATGAAGCGGTCAAGCAGACCACCGACGTGGGCCTGGGCCAGTCGACCTGCATTGGCATCGGCGGCGACCCGATCAATGGCACCAACTTCATCGACGCGCTGAAGTGGTTCCAGGACGACCCGCAGACCGAAGGCATCATCATGGTCGGCGAGATCGGCGGTTCGGCCGAGGAAGAAGCGGCCGAGTTCATCAGCCAGTACGTGACCAAGCCGGTCGTCGGCTTCATCGCCGGTGCCTCGGCGCCGAAGGGCAAGCGCATGGGCCACGCCGGTGCGATCGCTTCGGGCGGGTCGGGCACGGCCGAGGGCAAGTTCGCCGCGATGGAAGCGGCGGGCGTGACCACGGTGAAGTCGCCGGGCGACCTGGGTGCGGCGATCGCCAAGCGCCTGGCCAAGTAACCGGTTGCGCTGATGCTGTAAGGGAAAGGCCACCTTCGGGTGGCCTTTCTTGTTGTTGAAGCCTCTATCATGGTTTCTTCGAAGGGCAGGCATGACGGAGCGGCTGATGGGTACCCCCTTGCGCATCGCAATGGCGCAGTTCGACTTTCCGGTGGGCGCGGTGCAACGCAATGCCGAGCGCATCGCGGAAATGATCGCCACCGCGCGCGACGAGTACGAGGCGGACATCGTGCTGTTCCCGGAACTGGCGATCAGCGGCTATCCGCCGGAGGATCTGCTGCTGCGGCCATCGTTCCTGGCTGAGTGCGAGGCGGCGTTGCAGCGGGTGGCCGCCGCGGCCAAGGGCATCGTGGCGGTGGTGGGCTGGCCGCAGGCGGCGGGTAGCGTGGTCTACAACGCCGCCAGCGTGCTGCGCGATGGCCGCGTCGAGCATACCTACCGCAAGCGTGAGCTCCCCAATTACGCCGTCTTCGACGAGCGCCGCTACTTCGATGTCGATCCCGATCGCGAGGACTGCGTGTTCGAGGTCGACGGGGTGAAGGTCGGACTCATCATCTGCGAAGACCTGTGGTTCGACGAGCCGATCGCATCGACGGTACGCGCCGGTGCGCAACTCGTGCTGGTGCCCAATGCCTCGCCGTTCGAGCGCGACAAGCACCTGCAGCGCGACGCGCTGATCGAGGAGCGCGCGCGCGACCATGGCGTGGGCATCGTCTACCTCAACCTGGTGGGCGGGCAGGATGCCGTGGTATTCGACGGCGCGTCCGTCGTGGCCGACGGTGATGGTGCCGTGCACCCGGCGGCGGCGGCCTTCACCGACCAGTGGCTGGTGGTCGATTACGACGCGCAGGTGCGTCGCTTCGCGGCCTGCCAGTGGCAGGAGGATGGCGACGAGAGCCGCGAGGCGCTGGCGTGGCGGGCGGTGGTGCGCGGCACGCGTGACTACTGCCAGAAGAATGGCTTCACGAAGGCGTGGCTCGGGCTCTCAGGCGGGATCGACTCCGCGCTTGTGCTGGCCATCGCGGTCGATGCGCTGGGGGCGGACAACGTCACCGCCGTACGCTTGCCGTCACGCTACACCGCGGACATGTCCAATGACCTGGCCCTGGAACAGTGCCGTGAGCAGGGCGTGCGACTGCTGGACGTGCCCATCGAGCAGCCGTTCCAGGGCTTCCTGGGGGCGCTGGCGGACGCGTTCGAAGGGCGCGATGTCGATGTGACCGAGGAGAACCTGCAGTCACGCTGCCGCGGCGCGATCATGATGGCGTTGACCAACAAGTTCGGCGGACTGCTGCTGACCACCGGGAACAAGAGTGAGTACGCGGTGGGCTATGCCACCATTTACGGGGACATGTGCGGCGGTTACGGGCCGATCAAGGATCTGTACAAGTCCGAGGTGTTCGCGCTTGCGCGTTGGCGCAACACCGTGGGTGATCCCGTGATCCCGATGGGGGTGATCACGCGGGCGCCCAGTGCGGAGCTGCGCGAGAACCAGAAGGATCAGGATTCGCTGCCACCGTACGACGTGCTCGACGCGATCCTGCTGCGCCACGTGGACCAGGAACAATCCCGCGACGAGATCGTGGCGGCGGGGTTCGCCGCCGAGACCGTGGACCGCGTGCTGCACCTGGTGCGGATCAGCGAGTGGAAGCGACATCAGGCCGCGCCGGGGCCGAAGGTCTCGCGGCGGGCGTTTGGGCGTGAGCGGCGTTATCCCATTACCAACGGGTACAAGGCATAGCGTGACAGCTCGCGGTGCGGTGCCATGGGCTTTGCTCCTCCCTCCGTCGCGGCAGTCCTGCCGCGAGTCGGGCCGCGGGCCATCCCTGGCCCGCTTTCCGCAAAGCCCATGACACCGCCCCGCCTGCCAACGTTGCGGGTGGATTTGGGGATGCAAAAAACGACAACGCCGCACTAGGCGGCGTTGTGGGCTGACCTGGACGAAGTCGCCGGCTACTCATCCGAAGTCCCAGCGCGTCTCGCGCGGCTGAGGCGGCGTTGTCGATGCCCATCGGCAACGTCGCCCCCACCAAGGCGCAAACTCAATCCATATCCAGCGCCGACTTCTCACCCGCAAACGGATTCAGCTTGCGCCAGTTTCCCGGGTAGTCGGGCCAGTTGCCGGCCAGGTACGGGTGGTTGGGCGCCTTTTCCTGCAGCACGCGCTTGGCCTCTGCGGCCAGCGCCTCGTTGCCCAGCCCGGTGTAGGCGGCGGCCAGCGTCGCTACCGCGTCGTTCTCGTACGTGCTCTGCGGGTAGGTTTCCAGCAGGTGCTTGGCCCGCGTCACCGAAGCCACGTAAGCGGTGCGGCGCAGGTAATACAGCGCAACGTCGAGCTCGTGGCGGGCGAACAGGTCGCGCAGCTCGTTCATGCGCTTGCGCGCATCCTCGGCGTAGCGGCTGTTCGGGTAGCGGTCGGCGACGATGGAGAAGTCGTTGTAGGCCTGGTTGGGCGTGGCCAGGTCGCGGCGGCTGGCGTCCAGGCGCCACACGCGCTGCAGGAACACCGTGTCGCGGCTGGAGTTGACCAGCCCGCGCAGGTAATACAGGTACGCGATGTTGCGATGCGTGGGGTAGGTACGGATGAAGCGGTCGATGCTGCTGATCGCGTCATCGTGCTTGCCGGCCTTGAACTGCGCGTAGGCGGTCTCGATCAGTGCCTGCTCGGTGTAGTCGCCGTAGGGGTACTGGGCGACCAGGCGCTTGTAGGTCTGCTCGGCCGAGGCCCAGTTGCCGTTCTTCATCGAGGTGTGGCCCTTGTCGTAGAGCTGCTCGACGGGCTGTCCCTCGTTGGCGTTCTCATCCTTGAACATCTTGCCCATGCGGGCGCAGCCGGAGCCGGCGACGGTGATGGCCAGCAACAGGGCGGTGATTCGCAGCGGGGCGGAGCGTTGGGTCATGGTCGGATTCGACGGGCGCTTGGGGCACGAAGGCCCGATAATAGCAGCCCCTGCCCACCAGCCCCTTAACCGGGCGCGAGAGCCAGCCAGATGACCCAGGCCCCCCAGATCCTGACCGCCACCGTCCCGGACGAGGCCGCCGGCCGTCGTTTCGACGCGGTGCTGGCCGAACTGTTCCCCGATTACTCCCGCTCGCGACTCTCGGCCTGGATCAAGTCCGGCGATGCGCGCCTGGACGGCGAGACCGCCCGTCCGCGCGACCCGGTGCGCGGCGGCGAGACGGTCAGCGTGACCGCGGTGCTGGAAGTGCAGACGCACTCCGAGCCGGAGGACATCGCCCTCGACGTGCTGTACGAAGACGAGCACGTGATCGTCATCAACAAGCCCGCCGGGCTGGTGGTGCACCCGGGTGCCGGTAATCCGGCCGGCACGCTGGTCAACGCGCTGCTTCACCGCGATCCGACGCTGGCCAACCTGCCGCGTGCGGGCATCGTCCACCGCCTCGACAAGGACACCTCGGGCGTGATGGTGGTGGCGCGCACGCTGCCGGCGCACACCGCGCTGATCGAGCAGCTGTCCGGGCGCCAGGTGCATCGCCAATACCTGGCCGTGGTGGTGGGCGCGCTGGTGTCCGGCGGCACCGCCAATGCGCCGATCGACCGCCACCCGCGCGACCGCATCCGCATGGCCGTGCGCGATGACGGCAAGGACGCGGTGACCCATTTCCGCCTGCGCGAGCGCTTCCGCGCGCACACCCTGCTGGAGTGCCGGCTGGAAACGGGCCGCACACACCAGATCCGTGTGCACATGGCGCACCTCAAGCATCCCATCGTCGGCGATCCGCTGTACGGTGGGCCGCTGAAGTTGCCCAAGGGCGCGTCGCCGGAGCTGGTGGAGGCGTTGCGTGGCTTCCGTCGCCAGGCGCTGCACGCCGAGACGCTGGAGTTCGCACACCCAGTCAGCGGCGAGCCGATCCGCTGCAGCGCGCCGATGCCAGCCGACATGCAGGCGCTGGTGAAGGTGCTCCACGACGACACCAAGGCGGCGGCCGAATCACGCCGCTAACGACCGTCGCTGGCCCAGTGGGCTGCCATCCCCCCATCCGCAATGGGAGTTGCGCAATGACCGATCCGCTCGACCTGCCCGGCGCGCCCTGGCTGCGCACCGACTGGCCCGCGCCGCGGGGCGTGCACGGTTTGACTACGCTGCGCCATGGGCTGGGCGTTTCGAAGGCGCCGTTCGATACCTTCAACATGGGCAATTGCACCGCGGCCGAGGGCGACGACCCGGCGGACGTGGCGCAAAACCGGGCCCTGCTGGTGGCGCAGGCCCGTTTGCCGTCACCGCCTCGCTGGTTGCGGCAGGTGCATGGGGCCGGGGTGGTGCGGTTTGGCGAGAACGCGGGGGCGTTGGCCGGCAGCGCAACACGCGCGATCGGAATCACAGCACCTGCTGCTGAAGCCTCGCCTGCGGCGCGGGCCTTGCCGGAGGCGGACGCCTCGGTCACGTCGCAGCCGGGCGTGGTCCTTGCCATCCTCACCGCGGATTGCCTGCCGGTGCTGTTCTGCGCCGACGACGGCAGCGAAGTGGCGGCGGCGCACGCGGGCTGGCGCGGGCTCGCCGACGGCGTACTGGAAGCCACGGTGGCGGCGATGCGCACGCCCCCGGAGCGGGTGCGCGCCTGGCTGGGTCCAGCCGCCGGCCCGCAGCGCTACGAGATCGGCGTGGAAGTGTATGACGCGTTTGTCTCCCGGGACTGGGGCGCGGGCAGTGCCTTTACCACCACCCGCGAACATCATTGGAACGTGGACCTGTACGCGTTGGCACGCCGTCGCCTAGCGGCGGTTGGAATTCCCGACGACCGCGTCAGCGGGGGCGATCTGTGCACGCTCTCCGCGCCGGAGCGGTTCTTCTCGCATCGTCGCGACAGGCGCACCGGGCGGATGGTGTCGCTGGTGTGGATAGAACCGGGCCGCTGATCGCGGTGTATGGTTTTGCACCGGCCTGATGGCCTCAGGGACGTCCTTGTGTCCAACTCCGCTCCTGTTTCGCGCAGATGGTTCGTCGCGGGTGACCTCAACGGCTTCTTCGGCCTGGTGGTCGACAACCTGTCGATCCTCGGCTTCATCGCCATGGCCCTGGTCGGCATCTTTGGCCTGCCGGCGGACGTGGTGTACGGGCGCATGTTTCCCGGCACCGCGCTGGGTGTGCTGGTCGGCAACCTGATCTACACGGTGATGGCGCGGCGGCTGGCCGCGCGCACCGGCCGCGAGGACGTCACCGCGATGCCGCTGGGACTGGATGCGCCGACCAGCATCGGCATGGCGCTGCTGGTGCTCGGACCGGCGTTTGCCGGATTCAAGCAGGCGGGCATGGACGAGGCCGCGGCGGCCAACGCCACCTGGCAGCTGGGCATGGCCTCGCTGATGGTGATGGGCGTGCTGAAGTTCGTGCTGTCGTTCGCGGGCGAGGCGGTGACGCGGCTGGTGCCGCGCGCGGGCCTGCTGGGCTCGATCGCCGGCATCGCCCTGGTGCTGATGGGTTTCCTGCCGCTGGTGGAAGCGCTGCGCTCGCCGGTGGTGGGCTTCGTGACGCTGGGCCTGCTGCTGTACGTGCTGGTGGCGAAGGGCCGGCTGCCGGTGAAGCTGCCGGGCGTCTTCGTCGCCTTCGTGTTCGGCACTGCGTTGTATTACGGGTTGGGCGCGCTGGGCCTGGGAGCCCCCGGTTTCCAGTGGCCGCAGGCGACCCCGCTGACGGTGGCCTTCCCGTGGCCCAGCCTGGGCTTCGTCGAAGGCCTGCCGTACACCGTGCCGTACCTGCCGTTGCTGCTGCCGTTTGGCCTGTTGATGGTGGTGGGTGGCATCAACGTCAGCGAGAGCGCCCGCGCGGCCGGCGACGACTACCGCACCCGCGACATCCTGCTGACCGAGGCGCTGTCCACGCTGGTCGCGGGCCTGTGCGGCGGCGTGGCGCAGACCACGCCCTACATCGGCCAGCCGGCGTACAAGCACATGGGTGCGCGCAGCGGCTACACCCTGCTGACCGGGTTGTTCATCGGCATCGGCGGCATGCTCGGGCTGGTGTCGGGACTGGTGCAGTGGCTGCCCCTGGCGGTGCTGGCGCCGATCATCGTCTACGTGGCGCTGGACATCGCCACGCAGGCGTTCCAGGCCACCCCGCCGAAACACACCACCGCGATGGTGCTGGGGTTCCTGCCGTCGGTGGCTTACATGCTGTCGATCAAGGTCGGCAACCCGGCGTGGATCGCACCGGACCACTTCGCCCAATTGATGCGGGCAGGCGACAGCCACGGCCTGCCGGAGATGGCGGTGATCGTGACCTTGGGCAATGGATTCATCATCACCGCGATGATCTGGATCTCCGCGGTAGCCGGGATGATTGATGGGCGGCTGCTGCGCGCTGCCGGCTTCCTGCTGGCGGGAGCGGTGCTGGCGCTGTTCGGCATCATCCACTCCGTGCACCCGCAGGGTGGCATCTACCTGCCGTGGGTGCTGGAAGGGCTACCGCGCCAGATCTCGTGGCAGTTCGTTGGGGCCTATGTCGCGTTGGCCGCACTGTTGGCTGCACTGTCCTTGCAGCGCGAGCCGATACCAGGCGCGGCTCCCTGACGGCTCCAAACACCCCCGCCCACCCGAAGCCGACGCTGCTGCTGTCGCTGTCGGGGAAAGACCGAAATGTGTCCGATTTGAGCCCGATCAAGTGCCGCTCGCCCAAACCCTCGACACTCCCTGAACAAGCCTTGAAACACGCTTGATTACCGCGGCCCCCAGCCGCATCTGCAAAGCATCGCGGCCTGTCGGCTGCCCATGACTTGAAAGGGGAAACCCCATGCGGATGGACAAGCTCACCTCGCGCTTCCAGCAGGCGATTGCCGATGCGCAGTCGTTGGCCGTCGGGCGCGACCACAACTTCATCGAACCGGTGCACCTGTTCACCGCGCTGCTCGACCAGCAGGGCGGCAGCACGCGGCCACTGCTGGCGCAGGCCGGCGTAAACGTGCCACTGCTGCGGGAACGTCTGGGCGAAACGCTGGAAAAGCTGCCCAAGGTCACCGGCCAGGCCGGCAACGTGCAGGTGGGCAACGACCTCGGCCGCCTGCTGAACGTTACCGACAAGCTGGCGCAGCAGCGCGGCGATGCGTTCATCGCCAGTGAGCTGTTCGTGCTGGCGGCGCTGGAGGACAGCGGCGATCTCGGCAAGGCACTCAAGGCCGCCGGCGGCAACAGACAGAAACTGGAAGCGGCGATCGACAAGATCCGCGGAGGCGAGAGCGTGCAATCCGAGAATGCCGAAGACCAGCGCCAGGCGCTGGAGAAGTACTGCATCGACCTGACGGCGCGCGCCGAGAGCGGCAAGCTCGACCCGGTCGTGGGACGCGACGAGGAGATCCGCCGCACCATCCAGGTGCTGCAGCGCCGGACCAAGAACAACCCGGTGCTGATCGGCGAGCCGGGCGTGGGCAAGACCGCCATCGTCGAAGGGCTGGCGCAGCGCATCATCAACGGCGAGGTGCCCGAGGGCCTGCGCGGCAAGCGCGTGCTGAGCCTCGACATGGGCGCGCTGATCGCCGGCGCCAAGTTCCGCGGCGAGTTCGAGGAACGATTGAAGGCCGTGCTCAATGACCTCGCCAAGAACGAGGGCCAGGTGATCCTGTTCATCGACGAGCTGCACACCATGGTCGGCGCGGGCAAGGCCGAGGGCAGCATGGACGCCGGCAACATGCTCAAGCCGGCGCTGGCGCGCGGCGAACTGCACTGCATCGGCGCGACCACGCTGGACGAATACCGCAAGTACGTGGAGAAGGACGCCGCGCTGGAGCGTCGTTTCCAGAAGGTGTTCGTTGGCGAGCCGAGCGTGGAGGACACCATCGCCATCCTCCGCGGGCTGAAGGAGAAGTACGCCGTGCACCACGGCGTGGAGATCACCGACCCGGCGATCGTTGCCGCGGCCACGCTGTCGCACCGCTACATCGCCGACCGCCAGCTGCCGGACAAGGCCATCGACCTGATGGACGAGGCGGCCAGCCGCATCCGCATGGAGATCGACTCCAAGCCGGAGGAACTGGACCGCAAGGAACGCCGGCTGATCCAGCTCAAGATCCAGCGCGAGGCACTGAAGAAGGAGAAGGACGAGGCCAGCAAGCAGCGCCTCGCCGACCTGGAAAGCGAGATCGCGACGCTGGAGCGCGAGTTCAACGACCTGGAGGAAGTGTGGAAGGCCGAGAAGGCCACCCTGCAGGGCGCGACCAAGATCAAGGAACAGATCGAGGCGGCCAAGCTCGAACTGGAAGCCGCGCAGCGCAAGCAGGACTTCGCGCGCATGAGCGAGATCCAGTACGGCACGCTGCCGACGCTGGAAAAGCAGCTTCATGCCGCGCAGGAGGCCGAGACCAAGGGTTTCACCCTGCTGCAGGACAAGGTCACCGCCGAGGAGATCGCGGAGGTCGTCAGCCGCTGGACCGGCATCCCGGTCAGCAAGATGCTGGAGGGCGAGCGCGAGAAGCTGCTGAAGATGGAGGACGTGCTGCACGGCCGCGTGGTTGGCCAGGAGGAGGCCATCAAGGTGGTGTCCGATGCGGTGCGTCGCTCGCGCGCCGGACTGAGCGATCCCAACCGGCCCTCCGGTTCGTTCCTGTTCCTCGGCCCGACCGGCGTGGGCAAGACCGAGCTGTGCAAGGCGCTGGCCGAGTTCCTCTTCGACAGCAGCGATGCGATGGTCCGCATCGACATGAGCGAGTTCATGGAGAAGCACGCGGTCAGCCGCCTGGTCGGCGCGCCCCCGGGCTACGTCGGCTATGAGGAAGGCGGTTACCTGACCGAGGCCGTGCGTCGTCGTCCCTACAGCGTGATCCTGCTGGATGAGGTGGAGAAGGCGCACCCGGACGTGTTCAACATCCTGCTGCAGGTGCTGGACGACGGCCGCCTGACCGACGGTCAGGGCCGCACCGTGGACTTCCGCAACACGGTCATCGTCATGACCAGCAACCTCGGCAGCCAGATGATCCAGGACCTGGCCACCGACGACACGCCCGAAGGCTACACCCAGATGAAGGCGGCGGTGATGGGCGTGGTGCAGAGCCATTTCCGGCCGGAATTCATCAACCGCCTGGACGACATCGTCGTATTCCACCCGTTGGACAAGGCGCAGATCCGCGAGATCGCCAAGATCCAGCTCAAGGGGCTGGAAAAGCGGCTGGGCGAGCGCGGGCTGAAGCTGGCCCTGTCCGACGGTGCGCTCAACCTGCTGGGCAACGTCGGCTTCGACCCGGTGTATGGTGCGCGGCCGTTGAAGCGTGCGATCCAGCAGCAGCTGGAGAACCCGCTGGCGCAGCGCATCCTCTCCGGCGAGTTCGTCAACGGCGACACGGTGCAGGTGGAGGCCGAGGGCGGGGCGCTGGCGTTCCGCAAGGGCTGAGCCGAGGCGCGGGGGGTTGCTTGCCCGTGACGCACGTCGCGGATGAGCTGACCCTCCATTCTTCCCGACAATACGAAGCTGAAAACAAACGGCCCGGGCTCTCCCGGGCCGTTTCCGCTTGGCATGACCTTTCGTGCTGCATGTCGCGCGGATTGCTGCGGGTTACGCCGCGAGTGCTTCCGTTCGCCGCCTGACACCGCTCACCACTTGTACGCCACCCGCCCGTACACGAACGCGCCGTTGAAGCCGAACGGCGACAGGTTGCTGTACGGGAACTGCCCGTTGGTCGAGTTGGCGAAGCTGTTCTCGTCCGGGTACTCGTTGAGCAGGTTGTCCGCGCCGAGGGTGAAGGCCCAGCGATCAAGCTTGTAGGTGGCCGCTGCATCCAGCAGCCACTTCGCGCCGAAGGTCTGATCGTTGGCCGGGTTCGACGGACGCGTGGTCACGCTGCCGTAGCGGGTTGCGCCCACGTTGAAGCCCCAACTGGCGAAGTCCCACGTGGCCGAGGCCAGGAACTTGCTGCGCGGGAAGCCTTCCTCGATGCGGCTGCGCTCGGTGCGGTCGATGCGCTCCAGGTTGAGACCGTTGGCCGACAGCTCGGGCGGGTTGGGGGCGACCCGGGTGATCTCGGTCTTGGAGTAGTTGTAGCCGCCGGTCAGGTCGAGGCTGCCGCCGTCGAGCGCGAAGCGGTAGCTGCCGACCACGTCCACGCCGCGGCTGCGGGTGTCAATGGCATTGGTGAAGTAACGGCCGCCGTTGACACCAAAGATGCCCTGCGACTCGAGCAGTGCACGCACCGCGGTGCCGGTGAGGTTGGACGACAGCACGATGCGGTCATCGACATCGATCTGGTATGCATCGATGGTCACGTACAGCGCGTCCAACGGCTGCAGCACCAGGCCCAGGCTGTAGGACAGCGACTCCTCCGGCTTCAGCGGCTCGGCCCCGAAGGCCTGCGCGACCGGGCTGCTGGCGGGGAAGGTGCGGATCTCGAACGGATCGGGGATGCCCGCCAGGAACACCGTGCTCACCGTCTGGAAGTTCTGCTGCGCCAGCGACGGCGCGCGGAAACCGCTGGACACCGTACCGCGCAGCGCAACCGCATCGCTGAAGGCATAGCGCGCCGACACCTTGCCCGAGGTCTGGTTGCCGAAGTCGTCGAAGTCCTCGAAGCGCACCGCCGCGCCGGCCGAGAAGCGGTCGGTGAGGTCGGCCTCCAGGTCCACGTAGGCGGCCCAGCTGTCGCGATCGTACTGGCCCGACACGCTGGGCGCGAAGCCGCCGAAGCCCTGCGCGCCGCCGGGCTTGGTCCGGTCCACCTGCGCGTACGAGCCGTACTCGCCCGGCGACTGGTTCCACTTCTCGTTGCGCAGTTCGGCACCGAACGCCAGCGTCACCGGGTAGGCCAGGCCCCAGTCCAGTGCCTTGCTGAAGTCGGCGTTGAGGATGTTCTGCGTGGTCTCCAGCGCGCCGTCGTAGAACGCGGTCGGTGAGGTGGGCCCGAGGCTGGCGTTGAGCGTGTTGCGGGTGAAGAACTCGAGGTTGTTGTAGCCGTGGTTGAAACTCACGTCCCACTTGAAGTCGTTCGTGGTCTGGCCGCGCACGCCGGCGACGAGCGAGCGGTCGCGCGAAACGTTGTTGATCTCCGGCAGGAATCCATCGGGGTAGATCGACAGGATGTTCTGCGTGGGGTTGTTGGGCGCACGGAAGAACGCGAACGAGGTGATGTCGCGGTTGCTGATCGCGCTGAACGCGTAGGCGCTGATGCTGTCGCTCAGGTCGAATTCGGCGTTGAGCGAGATCGCGCCGAAATCCACGTCCGGATCGCCGATCACGAACGCCTTCTGCCCGAGTTCTGGCTGGGATGGTCCGGGTGTGCCGGCGAAGGGCCGCGCGCGGTTGGTGCGGTCCTGCGTGCCGACCTGTGCGGCCACGTTGAGGAAGCCACGTCCGCCAAGGTCGAAGGTGTTGTCGCCGGCCAGCTGCGCCTGCTCGCCGTCGCCGGCCGAGTACTGGCCCACGGTGGCGGTGACGCTGCCCCCCTGCTCGGCGCCCTTGAGCACCACGTTGATCACGCCGGCGATGGCATCGGAGCCGTACTGCGCCGAGGCGCCGTCGCGCAGCACTTCCACGCGGGCGATGGCCGAGACCGGGATGGTGTTGAGGTCCACCGGCGCCGAGCCGCGGCCGATGGTGCCATTGAGGTTGAGCAGCGAGGACGTGTGGCGGCGCTTGCCGTTGACCAGCACCAGCACCTGGTCGGGCGAGAGGCCACGCAACTGCGCCGGGCGGATCGCGCTGGTGCCGTCGGTCAGCGCCGGGCGCGGAAAGTTGAGCGAGGGCAGGGCGCGCGCCAGTGCGCTGGCCAGCTCCGTGGTGCCGGTGGCAGTCAGCGCCTCGGGGGTGATGATGTCGATGGGCGAGAGCGACTCGGCCACGGTGCGGTCGGAGACGCGGGTGCCGGTGACGATGACCTGGTCGAGGGTCTTGGCGTCGCTGTCGGTGGTCGGCGCGGTCTGCGCGAATGCGGCCGGGGCGACAAGGGCCAGCGCGATGGCGGCGGTGAGGGGCAGGCGGGTCATGGAGGTTCCGGGTGTGGGGTAGGCCAATGATTAACCGGACCTTCACGCACATTCAATATCCATCCGGATGAAGCGATATATCCTTTAGTCATATCCGACTCGTCCGTGGGCACCAGGCGCGGTGGCGCGGGGATGCTAGACTTTCACCTGCCTGAGGTGACCGCCGGCCAAGCCGGTGGTTGAAACGGGAATCCGGTGCGCCCGCCGTCTGGTTGATGGCCGTGGCAATTCCGGAGCTGCCCCCGCAACGGTAAGCGAGGTGACCCAGGACGGGTCGGGACCGGCGAATGCCACTGTGCCAAGGCACGGGAAGGCGCCGCGCCCCGGATGCACGTGCATCCACCCGCAAGCCCGGAGACCGGCCACTGGCTTTACCCGACATGCGGTGGGCGATGTCACGGGGGCCATGCACGCGCGTGGCGTCTGCGTCCTTTCTTGCCGCCTGTCCATTCCTCACGTTTTCCGCGCGGGCAGGCGCGGCCAAGGAGCAGTACCCGATGGTTTCCCGTAATTCCCGTACCCGCCGCAACGTGCTGGCGGTATCGCTGGCGTTCGCCGCCACCCTGACCGCCGTGCCGGCCTTTGCCGAAGGCCAGGCGACCGACCTGGACGGCGTGATCGTCACCGCCACGCGCACCGCCCGCACCCAGGACGCCACCCTGGCCGCGGTCACCGTGATCGACCGCGAAGAGATCCAGCGGCTGCAGCCAGCGTCGCTGCAGGAGCTGCTGCGCAAGGTGCCGGGCGCCTCCATCGCCAACAACGGCGGCGCGGGCAAGGAAAGCTCGATCTTCCTGCGCGGCACCGAATCCGACCACGTGCTGGTGCTGATCGATGGCCTCAAGGTCGGCTCCGCCACGTCCGGCAAGGCGGCGCTGCAGGACATCCCGGTCGAGCAGATCGAGCGCATTGAAGTGGTGCGCGGGCCGTTCTCCAGCCTTTACGGCTCTGAGGCCATCGGCGGCGTAATCCAGATCTTCACCCGCCGCCCGCAGGTGGCGTTCTCGCCCAGCTTCAGCGCCGGGGCCGGCAGTGACGCCACCTACAAGGCCACCGCGGGAGTGGAAGGCCGCGGCGAAAAGGGCTGGTACGCGCTCAACCTCGCGCATGACACCACCGACGGCTTCAATGCCTGCTACAGCCCCACTGGCTGCTTCGGCTACGACCCGGACATCGACGGCTACACCAACAACTCCGTCTCGGCGCAGGGCGGTTACGCGTTTGGCGATGCGCTGAACGTGGACCTGCGCGCGCTGCGCGCCGAGGGCGAGAACGAGTATGACGGCAGCATCTACGCCGGCAACGAGGCCAAGACCGTGCAGCAAACCGGCGGTGCGCGCGTGCGCTACCGCGCCGGGGACATCGCGACGGTAACGCTGAACATTGGCCAGAGCCAGGACAAGAGTCGCCAGTTCTACAACAGCGTCTACCACAGCCTGTTCCGGACCGACCGCGACCAGGGCGCATTGCAAGCTGACTTCAACCTGACCGGTGGCACCCTCACGACCGGGCTCGATTGGGTCCGCGACGACGTCGAGAGCGATACCCCATACGCCGGGACCGAGCGAATCACCCGCGCCGCATTCGCGCAATGGCAGCAGGCGATTGGCGCGCATTCGCTGCAGGCCAGCGTGCGCCGCGACGACAACAGCCAGTTTGGCGGCAAGACCACCGGCAGCGCGCTGTGGGGCTGGGACTTCACCGAGGCGCTGCGCCTGACTGCCAGCTACGGCACCGCGTTCAAGGCCCCCACGTTCAACGAGTTGTATTTCCCGTTCTACGGCAACCCCACGCTGACGCCGGAAACTTCGCGCAGCGTCGAGCTCGGCCTGCGCGGTGAGCACGGCTGGGGTGAGTGGTCGGTCAACGCGTTCGAGACGAATATCGATGACCTGATCGGCACCTACTGCACGCCGACCTGGGAGTGCTACGCCATCAACGTCGATGAAGCGCGTATCCAGGGCGTCGAGCTGACTGCGGGCACCGAACTGGCGGGCTGGGACCTGCAAGGCAGCGCTTCGTGGATCGATCCGCGCAATGAATCGACGGGTCTGGACCACGGCAACATCCTGCCGCGTCGCGCCCGCGAGACCGCACGTTTGGATGCCGACCGCCGCTTTGGCGATTTCAACGTCGGCGCCAGCGTGACCGCTGCGGGCGAGCGTTACGAGAACCTGGCCAACAGCCATCGTCTGGGCGGCTATGCGACCACTGACCTGCGCGCCGGCTACGCGTTCAACCCGTCGTGGCGCGTGAACCTCAGCCTCAACAACGTGTTCGACAAGCAATACGAGACCGCGGCGTACTACAACCAGCCTGGCCGCACCTGGATGCTGACCCTGCGCTACGCGGCGCAGTAATCCCACCGTGACAAGGAGATCCGTAGGATGACGTCCCTGAGCAACCGCAATACCGTCGTGATGATCGCAGCGCTGGCGGTGCTGATGTGCATGACCCGTTTCAGCCACTTCGGCACCGCCATCCACCTGCCCGATGCGTCGATGGCCGTGTTCTTCCTCGGCGGCCTGTACGTGCGCCGGCACCTGGCGTTCTTCGGCTATGCGGCTTTGGCGGGCGCACTGGACTTCGCGTCCGTGCGCTACGCCGGTACCAGCGACTTCTGCATCACGCCGGCGTACTCGTTCCTTCTGCCGGCCTATGCGGTGCTGTGGTACGCCGGTCGCCTGTACGCCGATCGGTTGCAGGCCACGGCGGGTTCGCTGGTGGCGGCCGCCGGCGTGGCGCTGGTCGCCAATGTGCTGTCGTTCGTGATCTCCAACGGCGCGTTCTACTGGCTCGGTGGCCGTTACGCCGAGCCACACTTCGCCGAGTACGTGTCACGCCTGGCGCACTGGGCGCCGATGTTCGTGCGGACGTCGATGGCGTATGTGGGGGTCGCACTGGTGGCGCACCTGGTCGTGGCGCGGGCGTTGGGCCAGCGTGACGCCAGCCGCATGGCCGGGCTCTGACCATGCGCGAGGATGTGCTGACGCCCGAAGAGCGCTACCGCGAGCGGGCGCAGCGCAAGAAGGAACTGGTGGACCGCCGGATCGCGCGGGCCACCACCGACCGCGGCGTGGTGGTGGTCAACACCGGCAACGGCAAGGGCAAGAGCTCGTCGGGCTTCGGCATGCTCGCGCGCTCGCTGGGGCATGGCTTCCGCTGCGGCGTGGTGCAGTTCATCAAAGGCAGCTTCAGCACCGGGGAGGACCTGTTCTTCCGCACCATGGGTGAGGCCTTCGCTGATCGGCTCGAGTACCACGTGATGGGCGAGGGCTTCACCTGGGAAACCCAGGACCGCGAACGGGACATTGCAGCGGCGCAAGCGGCTTGGTCCGTGGCGGCAAGGATGCTGGGCGACGAGGACGTCGACTTCGTGCTGCTGGATGAGTTGAACATCGCGCTGGTCAAGGAGTACGTTGGCGTGGAACAGGTGCTGGCGGCGCTGGCGGCCCGTCCGCCACGCCAGCACGTGGTGATCACCGGTCGTGGTGCGCCCGATGCACTGGTTGAGGCCGCCGACACCGTGACCGAAATGCGCCTGGTCAAGCACGCGTTCAAGGCGGGCATCATGGCGCAGAAGGGCATTGAGCTCTGAGCGGATGAGCACGCAGCATTGCCCCGCATTGCTGGTCTCCGCGCCCGCCTCGGGCCAGGGCAAGACCAGCGTGACTGCCGCCCTGGCGCGCTGGCACGTGCGCCAGGGGCGGCGGGTGCGGGTGTTCAAGACCGGGCCGGATTTCCTCGACCCGATGGTGCTCGAGCGCGCCAGCGGCGCCCCGGTCTACCAGCTCGACCTGTGGATGAACGGCGAGGCCGACGTCCGTGCGCGCCTGCACGCCGCCGCATCCGAGGCCGACCTGATCCTGGTCGAAGGCGTGATGGGGCTGTTCGATGGATCGCCTTCGAGCGCGGACCTGGCGACCACGCTCGGCTTGCCGGTGCTGGCGGTGATCGACGGCTCGGCGATGGCACAGACGTTCGGCGCGCTGGCGTTGGGTCTGGCGAGCTACCGCGAGGGATTGCCCGTGTATGGCATTGCAGCCAATCGCGTGGGCAGCGATTACCACGCAACGCTGCTGCAGCAGAGTCTGCCCGGGAATCTGCAGTGGCTGGGCGCGCTGCCACGCGATCCAGCGCTGGCCTTGCCGGAGCGTCATCTGGGCCTGGTCTCCGCAGGCGAAGTGGGTGGCCTCGACCGCACGCTGGATGCACTGGCGGACGCGTGGGCTGGCCACGCGAGCACGGCATTGGCCCCCAAGGTGGGGTTTGCGGCTCCGTTGCAGACACCGGACGACAGCATCCGCGGATCGCTCGCGGGCCTCCGCATCGCCATCGCCCGTGATGCGGCCTTCTGCTTCCTGTATCCGGCCAACCTGGATCTGCTGCGTGCGGGCGGCGCGGAGCTGCGCTTCTTTTCGCCGCTGGCGGGTGACACGCTGCCCGAGTGCGATGCGGTATGGCTGCCCGGCGGTTATCCCGAGCTGCACCTGGACGCGCTGTCGGCGCGCAAAGACCTGCATGCTGAGCTGCATGGCCATCGCGATGCGGGCAAGCCGCTGCTGGCTGAATGCGGCGGCCTGTTGTTCGCCCTGGACGCGCTGGCCGACCGTGAGGGTGGAGCGCACCGCATGGCCGGCCTGCTGCCAGGCCATGCACGGATACAGCCGCGGCTGGCCGGGCTCGGCCTGCAGGAAGTAGCGCTGCCCGAGGGCACGTTGCGCGGCCACACCTTTCATTACGCGCAGGCCGATATCGCGGCCCCCGTCCTCGCCATGGCCTCCAACCCCAACAGCGGGCCCAGTCGCGAAGCGGTGTATCGCGACCAGCGCATGACCGCGAGCTTCGTGCACCTCTATTTCCCGTCCAATCCCGCCGCCGCGGTGCGGCTACTGCAGCCATGAGCGCCGCGTTGGTCGCCACGGCAGCGCTGCTGGTGGATGCCGGCATCGGCGAGACGCCGCGCCTTCACCCGCTGGTGGGCTTCGGGCGGTGGGCGCGTGCGATCGAGGGTGCGATGCATGCTGACCGACGGGTCTCCGGGCTGTTGGCATGGGGCCTGGCCGTGCTGCCTCTGGTGAGCGTGGTGGCTTGGGCCGCGCACGCGTTGCAGTTGCGCTCGCCCGGCTGGGCAATGGCGCTTTCGACCCTGCTGCTTTACCTGGCGGTGGGGCATCGGAGCCTGTGGGAACATGCGAACCCTATCGCCACCGCCCTGGCATCGGGCGACGTGACCGCGGCCCGTGCCGCCGTGGGTCAGGTGGTCAGCCGCGACACCGCCGGCCTTGACGCAACCCAAGTGGCCGGTGCTGCCACCGAGTCGGTCCTTGAGAATGGGTGCGATGCCGTATTCGGTGCGGTGTTCTGGTTCGTGCTGCTCGGCGCGCCGGGCGCGGTGCTGTATCGCCTGGCGAACACGCTGGATGCGATGTGGGGCTATCGCACGCCGCGTTACACGCGGTTTGGGTGGGCAGCGGCACGCATCGACGATGCCATGAACTACGTGCCCGCGCGGCTGACTGCGGCAACGTATGCGATTTGCGGCGACGCCCGACTTGCGTGGCGATGCTGGCGGGCGCAGGGCCACCGTTGGAAAAGCCCCAACGCCGGCCCGGTGATGGCCGCGGGTGCAGGCGCCATCGGCGTACGCCTGGGCGGGCCCGCGCCCTACCACGGCACGTGGTTCGATCGGCCTGAACTGGGCGGCGGCGCAGCCCCCGATGCCGCGTCCATCGAGGCCGCCCTGCGCCTGGTGCGCCGCGGCGTGCTGGTGTGGTTGCTCGCGTTGTGGATCATCGCGGCGGTGCTGCCACTGACGGTGACGCGACATGCTTGAGCACGGTGGCCGCCTGCTGCGCGCCGCGCGGCAGTACAACATTCCCGTGTCCGAATGGCTGGACCTGTCGACCGGCGTGAACCCTGACAACTGGCCAGCTCCCGCGATACCGGCGCGCGCGTGGCATCGGTTGCCGGAGGACGACGACGGGCTGGTGGAAGCGGCGCGCCGCTACTACGGGGCACCGCACGTGCTGCCCGTGGCCGGCTCGCAAGCGGCGATCCAGTGCTTGCCGCGGTTGCGCCCCCGTTCGCGCGTGGGCGTGCTGGCGCCCGGCTACGCCGAGCATGCGCACGCCTGGGAGCAGGCGGGCCACGCCGTAGACCGCGTGTCGGCAGAACCATTGCTGGAGTCACAGGCGCAGTTCGATGTGATCGTGCTCATCCACCCGAACAATCCGGGCGGAGAGACGTTCGGCCGCGCGTCGCTCCTGCGCCTGCGCGATGCCCTGCATGCGCGGGGAGGCTGGCTGGTGGTGGATGAGGCGTTCATCGACGCGACACCCGAAGCGAGCGTGTGTGCCAACAGCGGCGATGGCTTGATCGTGCTGCGCTCGGTAGGAAAGTTCTTTGGCCTGGCCGGCGCGCGCGCAGGCTTCGTGTGCGCCGCGCCCGACCTGCTGCAGTCCTTGCGTGATGTGCTGGGGCCGTGGACGCTGAGCGGGCCCACCCGCCACGTGGTGCAGGCGGCGTTCGCCGACGTCGCCTGGCAGGCCACCGCGCGCGCCCAGCTGCACCAGCGCAGTGCGCGATTGGCGGCCCTGCTGCGTTTGCACGGGCTGGCACCCATCGCGGGCACGGCCTACTTCCAGTGGTGCCGCGATGCGCGCGCCGCACACCTGCACGATGCGCTGGCGCGCCGGGGCATCCTGGTCCGCCTGTTCGACGCGCCGTCGAGCCTGCGTTTTGGTTTGCCACTGAACGACGCGGACTACGAACGCCTCGGCCATGCCCTCGGCGAGGAACTGCGATGAGCGCACGGGTGCTGATGGTGCAGGGCTGCACTTCCGACGCTGGCAAGAGCGCGCTTGTGACTGCGCTGTGCCGCTGGGCGCATCGGCGCGGCGCACGCGTGGCACCATTCAAGCCGCAGAACATGGCGCTGAATTCGGCGGTAACCGTCGACGGTGGAGAGATCGGCCGCGCGCAGGCGGTGCAGGCCCAGGCCTGCGGGCTGCCACCGCACACCGACTTCAACCCCGTGCTGCTCAAGCCCAACACCGATACCGGTGCGCAGGTCATCATGCACGGGCATGCGGTGGGCAACATGGATGCGGTGGGCTACCACCAGTACAAGCGCGTGGCCATGGAGGCGGTGCTGGCCTCGCACCATCGTCTGACCACGGCGTACGACGTCGTCCTGGTGGAAGGCGCCGGCAGTCCAGCGGAGATCAACCTGCGCGAGCGCGATATCGCCAACATGGGCTATGCCGAAGCGGTGGATTGCCCGGTGCTGCTGGTGGCGGACATCGACCGTGGCGGCGTTTTCGCGCACCTGGTAGGCACCCTGGCGCTGCTCTCGCGTAGTGAACAAGCCCGCGTGGTCGGCTTCGTGATCAACCGCTTCCGCGGCGATCTTGCATTGCTGCAACCGGGGTTGGACTGGTTGGAGCGCGAAACCGGAAAGCCGGTGTTGGGCGTGCTGCCTTACCTGCAGGGCCTGCACCTGGAAGCGGAAGATGCGTTGCCGCGCGCCTCTGACATGGCCACGGCCGGCGCACTGCGCGTGGTCGTGCCGGCGTTGCCGCGCATCAGCAACCACACCGACTTTGATGCGCTGCGCGCACACCCGCAGGTGCACCTGGTGTTCGTGGGGCCGGGACAGGCGCCGCCGCACGCGGACCTGATCGTGCTGCCCGGGTCCAAGTCCACCCGGGCGGACTTGGAATGGCTGCGTGCCCACGGCTGGGAGGCGGCCATCGCCCGTCACCTGCGCTACGGCGGCAAGCTGCTGGGCATTTGTGGCGGCTTCCAGATGCTGGGCCGCGCCGTGCATGACCCACGGGGGCTGGAAGGCGAGGCCGGAAGCAGCCGGGGATTGGGCTGGCTGGAGGCGGAAACGACGCTGGCCCCGCGCAAGCAACTGCGATTGGCGCAGGGCCAACTTGGGCTCGATGGCCCCGACGGCGCGGCGAGCGCCGCCGACTCGGTACCCATCCGCGGCTATGAGATCCACTGTGGCGTGACCACTGGAGCCGGGCTGGCGGCGGCGCCGGTGCAGCTGGACGACGGTCGCATGGACGGCGCCCGGTCCGCCGATGGACAAGTGGTCGGCACCTACCTCCATGGCCTGTTCGATGCACCGGAGGCGCTGGCGGCCTGGCTGCGCTGGGCCGGGCTGCGCGACGCCGCGCGCATCGACGTGCACGCCCTGCGGGAGGCGAGCATCGACCGCCTGGCCGATGCCGTGGAGGCCCATCTGGACACCCACCTGCTCGCAACGCTCATGGGACTTCACGCATGCAAACCCTGATCCTCGGCGGCGCCCGCTCCGGCAAGAGCGGGCTGGCGGAACGACTGGCGACGGCCTCCGGCCGCGAGGTCGTGTACATCGCCACCTCGCAGCCTGGAGACGGCGAAATGGCCGAGCGCATCGCCCACCATCGTGCGCGACGTCCGGCCCACTGGGACTGCGTGGAGGAGCCTTTGGCCCTCGCGTCCGCGCTGCGCACCAGCGCGCGCCCTGATCGCGTGCTGCTGGTGGACTGCCTGACCTTGTGGCTCAGCAACCTGCTGGGCGACGCCGACCCCGCCCGCTTCATCGCCGAGCGCGACGCGCTGCTCGCGACCTTGCCGGCCTTGCCGGGCGACGTGCTGTTCGTCAGCAATGAAGTCGGCCTGGGGATCGTCCCCATGGGCGAGTTGACCCGACGCTTCGTCGACGAGGCCGGCCGCCTGCATCAATCGCTGGCCACGCATTGCGACCGTGTGTTGTTTGTCGCCGCAGGCCTGCCGCACACCTTGAAGGGAACCCCCGCATGACCTTGCACTGGTTGGAGGCCGCGTGCGCGGCGCCTGACGCCACGTTCGCCGAAGCCGCGCGCGCGCGGCAGGGCGTGTTGACCAAACCCGCCGGCTCGCTCGGCGGGCTGGAAGCGGTTGCGATCCAGCTGGCGGGCCTGCAGCGTTGCGCCGAGCCGGCGGTGGATCGGGTATGGATCAGTGTGTTCGCCGGCGACCATGGCGTGGCGGCCGAGGGCGTGTCCGCGTTCCCGCAGGCCGTCACCGGCGAGATGGTGCGCAACTTCGCGAGCGGCGGCGCGGCGATCAGCGTGCTCGCGCGGGAATTGGGCGCCACGCTCGACGTGGTCAACCTCGGCACGGTCAATGACCCGGGCGACATCCCGGGCGTGACACGCCGCATCATCGCGCCCAGCACGGCCAACCTGTGTGACGCCCCGGCGATGACGTTGGGGCAACTGGAAGCCGCGCTGGCGGCAGGCGCGGCAAGCGTGGCGCAGGCACGCGGCGCCGGGACGCAGTTGTTCATCGGCGGCGAGATGGGCATTGCCAATACGACGCCGGCGACCGCGTTGGCGTGCGCGCTGCTGGGCGTCGAAGCCAGCGACCTGGCGGGCGCGGGCACCGGACTCGACCCTGCGGGTGTCGCGCGCAAGGTGGCGGTGGTCCAGTGTTCGCTGGCGCGCCATCGCGACGTGGGCAACGCAGGGGACGCGGCGGCGGCGATCGAATACCTGCGTCGCCTGGGCGGCTTCGAGATCGCCGCGCTGACTGGCGCTTTCGTGGCCGCGGCGCAGGCTCGCGTTCCCGTCCTCGTCGATGGTTTCATCACCACTGCAGCCGCGCTTGCCGCGGTGCGGATCAACCCGGGGGTGCGCGAGTGGCTGCTGTTTGGCCACCGGTCTCACGAACGCGGCCACGCACGACTGCTGGAAGCGCTTGACGCACAACCGCTGCTCGACCTGGGCCTGCGGCTGGGAGAGGCGAGCGGCGCCGCCACGGCGGTGCCGTTGCTGCGCCTGGCGTGCGCGCTGCACAACCAGATGGCGACCTTCGCGCAGGCCGGGGTATCAGCGCCGTGAACGACTTCGCCTTCGACCTGCTCCGCCATGGCGACACCGGGCAGCGCAGTTACCGCGGCCAGCTGGACGATCCGCTCACCGACGTCGGCTGGTCGCAGTTGCGCGCCGCCGTGGACGGCCACCAGTGGGACCGCATCGTGTCCTCGTCGCTGTCGCGTTGCGCCGCTTTCGGGGCCGAGCTGGCCGCCGCGCGCGGCGTGCCGTTGCACCTTGATGACCGCCTGGCCGAGTACCACTTCGGCCACTGGCAGGGCGTGCCGATCGAAACCCTGGCCGAGGAGCAGGGCGATGCGCTGGGTCGCTTCTGGGCCGATCCGGTGGCCCATCCGCCGCCGGGCGCGGAGACCTTCCATGCCTTTGCGGTACGGCTGTCGCAGGCGCTGGACGCGGCGCGCGGCCATGCCGGGGAGCGGGTGCTGGTGGTGACCCATGGCGGCGCCATCCGCCTGCTGCGTTGCCTGGTGGAGGGGCGCAGTTATGGCGACATGGCGGGTATCGACGTGCCGCACGCCTCGATCCATCGGCTGCCGTGGCCGCCATCGGCCCGCGTGTTGCCGGCGCAGCTTCCGGCAACCCGGTCCAGCGCTCTCCCCGACGCCGTCGTTCCATGCTGAAACCACTGCTCTTCGCCCTGGGCTTCCTGACCCGATTCCCGGTGCCCTCCGGCGTATTCGGCGACACCCGCGCACAGGCGCGTTCACTGGCGTACTACCCTCTGGTCGGCGCGATCCTCGGCGGTGTACTGGTCGCCCTGGCCGGGGTGCTGCGCGACGCACCCGGGCTGCTTTCCGCCGCGTTGCTGCTGACATGGTGGGTCGCCAGCACCGGCGCGTTGCATCTGGATGGCCTGGCCGATACCGCGGACGCCTGGGTCGGCGGCATGGGTGACCGCGAGCGCACGCTGGCGATCATGAAGGATCCCCGTAGTGGTCCCATCGCAATTGCGGTGGTCGTGCTGGTGCTGCTGCTCAAGTTTGCCGCGCTGGCCAGCCTGCCCATGGGGGCTTGGGGTGGCCTGTTGCTCGCTCCACTGCTGGCACGCGCCGCGCTGACGCTGGCCTTTGTCACCACCCCCTATGCCCGCAACCAGGGGATGGGTAGCGGATTGCGCGAAGCGCCGCGCGGCCAGTGTGTGACCGTGGTGGTGTTGGCGGCGGCCGCAACGGTCGCTTTTGGCAGCGCTGGCCTGCTGGCACTGGCGGCCGCCACAGCGGTGTTCGTGTTGTGGCGCCGTGCGTGCATGCGGCGCCTGGCCGGATTTACCGGCGACACCGCGGGCGCGCTGGCCGAGTGCGTCGAAGCCGCGGTTGTGGTGGTCTGGGTGCTCGCGGTGGGCTGACTGGGGCGGCGAAGTCCCCGCCGGTCAGGCCACGGCAGGTGGCAGGTGGTGGCCGCCCCGATAGGGAGGGGTGGCCATCACCATCTCCGCCAGGCTGTGCGCCAGCTCGCGTTCGGCCATCACCGCGCCATCCGCGCCGCGCTCCAGCAAGTGCTTGACCTCCCCATCGCTATGCGCGCGCGCGACGATGGTGAGCGCCGGGTTGATCGCGCGCAGCCGCGCGATGATCTCCCCCGCCTCCAGCACGTTGGGAATCGCCAGCATCACCGTGGTCGCACGTTCCGGCGCCGCTTCGCGCAGCACCGGCTCGCTCACCGCATTGCCGCGGATCGCCGGGATGCCATTGGCACGCGCGCGCGCGATCAGGTCGACGTCGGTGTCGATCACGACGACCGGCACGCCACGGTCGGTCAGCAGCCGGCCCAGTTCGCTGCCCACGCGGCCATAGCCGATGGAGATGACGTGCCCCTTCAGGTCCTCGGGGATGCCTGGAGCCAGATGGTCGGCCAGGTTGGCGGCGTCGGCCGCCTTGCGCCGCGCCTGCAGCACTTCCCGCGAGCGCGCGCGGTCCAGCCAGGCGAAGATCAGCGGGTTGGTGATGATCGACAGCAGCGCACCAGCCAGCACCAGGTCGTGGCCTTCGCGCGGCAGGATCTCCAGTTGCATGCCCAGTGCCGCGAGGATGAAGGAAAACTCGCCGATCTGCGCCAGGCTGGCCGAGATCAGCAGTGCGGTTGAATGGTCCTTGCCGAAGGCGCGCACCAGCATGTAGGCGGCGGCCGACTTGCCGAACACGATGATCGACCAAACCGCCAGCACCTGCAGCGGTTGTTCAACCAGGATGGACGGGTCGAACAGCATGCCCACCGAGACGAAGAACAACACCGCGAACGCATCGCGCAGCGGCAACGTCTCGGTGGCCGCCTGATGGCTGAATTCCGATTCGTTGAGCAGCATGCCGGCGAAGAACGCACCCAGCGCGAACGACACCCCGAACAACTCGGCCGAGCCGAACGCCACGCCCAGCGCGATGGCCAGCACGCACAGGGTGAAAAGTTCGCGTGAGCCGGTGCCCGCTACACGTTCGAGTACCCACGGGATCACTCGCTTCCCGACAAGCAGTATCACCAGCAGGAATGCGCCCACCTTGAAGATGGTGGCGAAGATCGCCTTCCATACCGATACCGCATCGGCCTGCTCCCCAGTCAACAGGCCCGACAGCGCCGGCAGCAGCACCAATGCCAAGACACACGCCAAGTCTTCGACGATAAGCCAGCCAACGGCGATCTTGCCTTTGCCGGTATCCAGCATCCGGCGCTCTTCCAGCGCGCGCAGCAGTACCACGGTGCTGGCGCATGACAACGAAATGCCGAACACGATGCCAGCCCCGTGCGACCAGCCCAGCAACCGCGCCAGTCCCCAGCCCAGCACCGTGGCCACGGTGATCTGCAGCACCGCGCCAGGCAGGGCAATGGCCTTGACCGACAGCAGGTCGCGCAGGGAGAAATGCAGGCCCACGCCAAACATCAGCAGGATCACGCCGATCTCGGCCAGCTGCGGCGCCAGCGTCTGGTCGCCGACGAACCCCGGGGTGAACGGCCCAGCCACGATGCCCGCTATCAGGTAGCCCACCAGCGGCGACAGCCGGAGCCGTTGCGCGATGGTGCCAAAGATGAACGCCAGCACGAAGCCGGCAACGAGGATCGCGATCAGGGACGTATGGTGCATCGGCTCTCCCAAGGCCAAGAGGTACAGGTATAGGGGTTGACTGCGACCTTCACAACCCGGACGCAGGCCAACGAGCCCGATCCGGCAAGGTCACGCGCTTGGCCCGGTCGGCAGTGTGGCCACGTACAATGTCGCCATGATTGCCTTCCGAGATTTCGCCCTGCGGCGTGGCGAACGCCTGCTGCTGTCCAACGTCGACCTCGCACTGCACGCCGGCTGGCGCGTGGGCGTGATCGGCCGCAACGGCACCGGCAAGTCCTCCCTGTTTGCCGCCATCCAGGGCGAGGTCGAGGCCGACCGCGGCGACATCGACGTGCCTGCGCGCGTGCGCATCGCCAGCGTGGCGCAGGAGACCCCGGCGCTGGACGAGCCGGCACTGGAGTTCGTGCTCTCTGGCGACGCGCAGGTGCACAAGGTCATCCTCGCCGAACGTGCGGCCGCGGAACGTGAAGACTGGGAGGCCGTGGCCGAGGCCCACCTTCGGCTGGCCGAGCTCAACGGCTACGACGCCACCGCGCGCGCCGGCAAGCTGCTGCACGGCCTGGGCTTCTCACCGGATACCCACGAGCGCGCAGTCAAGGAATTCTCCGGCGGCTGGCGCGTGCGCCTGAACCTCGCGCGGGCGCTGATGACGCCGTCGGACCTGCTGCTGCTCGACGAGCCGACCAACCACCTCGACCTCGACGCGGTGCTGTGGCTGGAGCAGTGGCTGCTCAAGTACCCCGGCACGCTGCTGATGATCTCGCACGACCGCGAGTTCCTCGACGGCGTGTCCACCCACACCATCCACCTCAACGAAGGCAAGGCCAAGCTGTACGTCGGTGACTACACCGCCTTCGAGCGCCAGCGCGCCGAGCAGCTGCGCCAGCAGCAGATCGCGCACGAGAAGGAGCAGGCCGAGCGCGAGCACCTGCAGAAGTTCATCGACCGCTTCAAGGCCAAGGCCAGCAAGGCCAAGCAGGCGCAGAGCCGCATGAAGCGCCTGGAAAAGCTGGCCGGCACCGAGGCGGTGCGTGCCGAGCGCGCGCTGCACATCGATTTCCCGGCCCCGGCCAAGCTGCCGCATGCGCTGCTGCGCCTGGTCGATGCCGATTGTGGCTACGGCGAGCACGTGGTGCTGGAGAACGTGGGCTTCATCCTGGAGGCCGGCGACCGCGTCGCGCTGCTGGGCCCCAACGGCGCCGGCAAGTCCACCCTGGTCAAGTCGCTGGTCGGCGAGATCCCGCTGCTCACCGGCGAGCGCGGCGGCCATCCCGACCTGCGCATCGGCTACTTCGCCCAGCACACCGTGGAGTCACTGCATGAAGGCCGCAGCCCGATCGACCACCTGGGCGACATCGCCCCGGGCGTGGCGACCCAGCAATTGCGCGACTTCCTCGGCAAGTGGCAATTCCCCGGCAACCGCGCGTTCGAGTCGGTCGATGGCTTCAGCGGCGGCGAGCGGGCGCGACTGGCGCTGGCGATGATCGCGTGGACCCAGCCCAACGTGCTGCTGCTCGACGAGCCGACCAACCACCTCGACCTCGACATGCGCGAGGCCCTGGCCGAAGCGCTTTCAGACTTCGACGGGGCCATCGTCATGGTCAGCCACGACCGCCACCTGATCGGCCTGGTGTGCGACACCTTCTGGCGCGTCGCCGACGGCGTCGCACAGCCGTTCGACGGCGACCTGGATGCCTACGCCAGCTGGCTGCGCACGCGCGACAGCAGCAACGACGGCAAGTCGGTGAAGCAGGCGAGGGCGGCGAAGGGGGGCAAGGGCGCGGACGCGATCGACGTCGCGATGCCCGCGGTGGCCGAAACCGCGGCCGTCGCCAGCGCGCGCCCGGGGGCCACGGCACCGGCCGCGGCAGGCAAGCAGCGCAAGACCAACCCGATCAAGCTCGCCCAGGCCGAGGCGCGCGTGACCGAGCTGGAGTCCAGGCTGCACGCCATCGACATGGATCTGGCCGACCCCACGCGCTACACCGACCTGCCGTCGCTTTCGCGGCAGCGCGACGCGTTGGCCGCGCAGCTGGCCGAGGCCGAGGAAGCCTGTCTCGCCCTTTACGAAGGGGCGTGACCCCGGCGCGGACCTTCGGCAGACGTGCTACGGCGCCGGGCGGGTGCGGAGCCTCAATCCTTGAGGAAGTACTCCACCGTTGTCACCACCCGCACGGTCTTGACCTGCGGGCTGCCGCGATCGCGGTCGCTGATCGACACCACGCCCTGGTTGGCACTGCGGATGCCCGCCAGGCGGGCGCCGGAATCCTTGGCGAACTGCTCGGCGGATTTGCGTGCGTTGGCCGTCGCCTCGGCGATCAAGGCCGGCTTCACCGCGTTGAGCTGGGTGTAGTCGAAGGTGGGGTCGCTGCCCCCGCCTTCCTGGCCTCCGATCAGGATGCCGCGGCTGACCAGTTCGCCGGTGCGGCGCAGCGCGGCGATGGCGTCGGCGACGCGGGTGGTGCGCAGGGTGACGGTGGTGGAGTAGCGGAAGCGCTCAGGGGGCCGGTTCTCGCCATAGGCCCACGCCCAGCGATCCTCCAGCCGCGGCGGCGAGACGACGATCTCGTCCGCCTTGAACCGGGCCTTGGCGAAGAATTCGCGGATGGTCGCGGTATTCGCATCCATCGAACGCTGCACCTGCGCGAGGTCGTTGCCGCTGACCGTGTGCGACAACGGCCACACCACCAGGTCGGCATCGACGATCTTCTCCGCTGATCCCTTGACCGTGACAAAGCGGTCCTGGGTCTTCAGCCGGGCCATGCCCTGCGCGGCGAACCAGCCGGCCACCGCCAGGCCCAGCGCCAGCACCACGGCGGCCGCGAGCGAACGGGATGCAGTCATTGCGCGTCTCCTTGCGAGCGTGAAGCTCGAGCATAGCGATTCCGGCTGAACCGCGGTCCGCCACGGCCGCGAGACGGCGGGCGTGTATCGTGGCGCGGCGCGGCAATGGCTTGATTCTGGCCCTTCGTGCCCTCATGCCACGGAGCAGGCACCTCGCCGCACGCGATGCCTCCACACCTTCCGCGGTGCCGTACCTGCCAGGCCGGCGCGCCGCCCCACGCCAACCAGTTGCACGCCATGCCCATCTACGCCTTCGAATGCGCCGCCTGCGGCCACAACTTTGACCGCCTGCAGAAGATGTCCGATGCGGACCCCACCGATTGCCCGTCCTGCGGAGCGCCCCAGGTGCGCCGCCAGCTGACCGCGCCCCAGTTCCGATTGGCCGGCGGCGGCTGGTATGAAACCGACTTCAAGAAGGATGGCGACAAGAAGCGCAACCTCGCCGGCGAGGGAAGCTCGGGCGCCCCCAAGGCCGGTGACGCCAAGCCTGCCGAGTCCAAGCCCGCCGAGGCGAAGCCGGCTGCCAAGGCCGCCGGCACCGACTGACCGTCAGCGCGCGCCGAACCGGGCCCGGCAGCCGCCACTGACCCAGAGGCCGACGCGCTCGTCATACCCCCAGTTGTGCCGCTCCACGCAGCGGGTCGTGGACAGCAGCTCCAGCACATAGGGACGGCCCCGGCTGCGGTCCCAGGCACAAGTGGTGTGCCCGGGGCCGCTGGCAATGCAGGTGACCGAATAGGCCCCGTAGTTGGGGCCGCCGGGACCCCAGCCTTGACCTTGCCCCGGTCCGAATACGCCGCGGCAGCCGTCGTCCACCCACACCTCGCCGCGGCTGGAACCCCAGGTGCGACCCTGGGTGCAGGGGGCGCTGGACAACTGGCGCTCCAGGCGGGAGCTGCCCCGCCACGGTGTTGGGCAGGTCTTCTGGCGTGAGCCGGTGCTTTCGCAAACCACCCGGTTGCCACCGGTCCCGGGCGCGTCGTGGGCCTCGGCAAACCCGCCCCGGCAACCGTGGTCCACGTAGACCTGGCCCCACTGCGACTGCCAGCTGCGGCCTTCCACGCAATCGCCACGCGACAACTGCCGCACGAGCCGGGACTGGCCCTGCCACGGCGTGCGGCAGGTGCGCCCGCGCCCGTCCAGGCTTTCGCAACGGATGGTGTGCGCGCCACTGGATGGCGGGGGCGCGCTGCCGCGCAGGGATTCGGCGATGTCGGCCTTGATCCGGCTGAAGCCCCAGTTGGAGCGGCTGACCTGGTCCAGGTAGAAGCGCAACTGGTCGTCGGGAATGCGCCTGCCGCCCGACTGGTCCTCGTATTCCAGGCTGATGACGCGGACCTGGTCGTTGTACGACAGGGTCCGCAGGTTCTCCGGCGCATAAGCGCGGGGGGCCTGCGCCAGTCCAGGCGATGCCAGCGCGAGCAGGCACAGGGTTGCGACCATCAAGAGCAGGATGCGGTGCATGGGCGTCTCCTCCGATCATCCTTACGGCGGGCTGCATGCCGGGCGGCCAAGGCGCCCGCGCCGCCCGGGTCTCCCGGCGGTGGCGCAAGTACGGCGCGGGAACAGTTAAAATGGCGTGTTTGCCGGCGCCGCGCCGGCCCTGCGGCCCCGCCGGCCGCCGCTACCCCACCCGGAGCTCTGCATGCGTACCCACTTCTGCGGCCTCGTCGACGAGGCGCTGATCGGCCAGACCGTCACCCTGTGCGGCTGGGCCGACGTCGCCCGCGACCTCGGCGGCCTGTGCTTCATCGACCTGCGCGACCACGAGGGCATCGTCCAGATCGTCGCCGAGCCCGATGCGGCCACCGCCGGCAACGCCGAAGTCATCGCCGCCGCCGCGGCGGTGGGTTATGAGGACTGCCTTCGCATCACCGGCGTGGTGCGCGCGCGCCACGCGGTCAACGACAAGATCCGCACCGGCAAGGTGGAAGTGGTCGCGACGAAGATCGAGCTGCTCAACAAGGCCGAGCCGCTGCCCTTCCACGCCCACGAGAACCCGGGCGAGGACATCCGCCTCAAGTACCGCTACCTCGACCTGCGCACCCCGGCGATGCAGCGCAAGATGCGCACGCGCACCAGGCTCGTCTCGGCGCTGCGCCACTACCTCGATGCGCGCGGCTTCCAGGACATCGAGACCCCGATCCTGACCAAGGCCACGCCGGAAGGCGCGCGCGACTTCCTGGTGCCGGCCCGCATGCACCCAGGCGAGTTCTACGCACTGCCGCAGTCGCCGCAGCTGTTCAAGCAGATCCTGATGATGGCGGGCTTCGACCGCTACTACCAGATCGCCCGCTGCTTCCGCGACGAAGCCCTGCGCGCCGACCGCCAGCTCGAGTTCACCCAGCTCGACATGGAGTTCGCGTGGGTCGCCGAACGCGACGTGCAGGACCTCACCGAGGACATGATCCGCCACGTCTTCCGCGAAGTGATGGACGTGGAGTTGGCCAGCGAGTTCCCGCGCATGACCTACGCCGAGGCCATGCGCCGCTATGGCTCGGACAAGCCGGACCTGCGCATCGCGCTGGAGTTTGTCGATGTCGCCGAGCTGGTGAAGGGCTGCGAGTTCAAGGTCTTCACCGACGCCGCCGACGATGCCGATGGCCGCGTGGTCGCGCTGCGCATTCCGGGCGGTGCGTCGCTGTCGCGCAAGCAGATTGACGAGTATGCCGCCCATGCCGCCAAGTACGGCGCCAAGGGCGTGGCGTACGTGAAGCTGGACGAGGCCGGCGCGGTCAATTCGCCCATCGCCAAGTTCTTCAGCGAGGACGCGTTCAAGGCGCTGCTGGAGGCCATCGGCCTGCGTAACGGCGACATCGCCTTCTTCGGCGCCGGCAAGTACAAGACCGTCAGCGACTTCATGGGCGCGCTGCGCCTGAAGGCCGGCAAGGACTTCGACCTGGTCGCCGACGGCTGGGCGCCGCTGTGGGTCACCGACTTCCCGATGTTCGAGTGGGATGACGAGGAGGGCCGCTACGTCGCGCTGCACCACCCGTTCACTGCGCCGGCCGTGGACTCCATCGAGGACCTGCGCGCCAACGCCAAGACCGCCGTGTCGCGTGGCTACGACATGGTGCTCAACGGCAACGAGATCGGCGGCGGTTCGATCCGCATCCACAACTCGGCGATGCAGTCGGCGGTGTTCGAACTGCTCGGGATCGGCGCCGAGGAGGCCGCGGGCAAGTTCGGCTTCCTCCTCGACGCGCTCAAGTACGGCGCGCCGCCGCACGGTGGCATCGCCTTCGGCATCGACCGCATCGCCGCGCTGATGGCCGGCAGCGAGTCGATCCGCGACGTCATCGCCTTCCCCAAGACCACGACTGCGCAGTGCCTGATGACCGATGCGCCGTCGCCGATCCCCGACGCGCAGCTGGCCGAAGTGCACGTGCAGGTGCGCCCCAAGGCTTCCAAGGAGTAAGCAGCCATGACCGGAACCGCATTCGCCCTGCAGTGGGAAAAACTCGCCAATGAGGGCGCCGAGGCCAACCTCGTGACCGAGCGCGCCCGCGTGTTCGGTGGCTGGCTGGTGCGGGTGGGTACCGCACCCAACGCGATGTCGCTCGCATTCGTTCCCGATGGCGAAGGCCGCTGGGACGGCGAGGACTTCGGCGAGGACGACTACGAGTACGAAGAGGAAGACGAGGAAGACGAGGACGAGGACGAGGACGAGGACGAAGAGGAAGAGGGCGACGAAGACGAAGAGGAAGAAGGCCCGGCCTGAGCCTCGCCTCCACGCTGCGCTGGTACTGCCGCGTCCGCCTTCCCGCCTGTCCCCATGCCCACCATCCGCCGCGCCATCGTCGACGACGCCCAGGTCCTGTCGGACCTGGCTTCGCGCACCTTCATCGAGACCTTCGGCCACCTGTATCCACCGGAGGACCTGGCCGCGTTCCTCGCCGACGCCTACGACGTCGACAAGCAGCGCATCATCCTCGCCCACCCGGATTACGCGGTATGGCTGCTGGAAGACGACGGCGTGGCCGTTGGCCATGCTGCTGCGGGGCCGTGCGGCCTGCCACACCCGGACGTCCGCCCCGGCGATGGCGAACTCAAGCGGCTTTACGTGCTGAAGTCGCACCAGGCCGGCGGCTGGGGCAGCCGCCTGTTCCAGACGGTCCTCGACTGGCTGGAGCGCGACGGGCCGCGCACGCTGTGGATCGGCGTGTGGTCCGAGAACTTCGGCGCCCAGCGCTTCTACGCCCGCGCCGGCTTCCAGCACGTGGGCGATTATGAATTCCCCGTCGGCCGCGTCCGCGACCACGAATTCATCCTGCGCCGCCAGCCGCCGCACTAGGGGGTTTGGGTGCACAATCCGGTCATCCCCACCACGAGGAGTTGGGCGATGGGACGGCACGCTTCCACCCTGCGCCGGCTGGGACTGATCCTGATTGCCGCAATGGCGGCCTCCGGTTGCGCGAGCACGCGGACGCCCACAGGGGCCGGCGCATTGGCGGGTTCGAGCCCGGTCGCGGTGTCCTGGGGCGATCCGGCGGGGTTCTCCGAGTCCACCTGGGGCGCGATGCCCATGGACCGCGGCCACTGGATCCGTCCGCTGGCCGAGTACCTGCGACAGCAGGCCGAACACGTGATACAGCCGGGCCACCGCCTCGACGTGGCGTTGCTGGACGTGAACCGGGCCGGCGAATATGAGCCCGTTCGTCACGCTGGGGCCACCGACCTCCGCGTCGTCCGCGACCTCTACCCACCGCGCATACACCTGCGGTTCCGTCATCTGGATGGCAGCGGCGCCGTGGTCGCCGAAGGCGAACGGCGGCTGGTCGATGTCGGCTTCCTGCAGCGGTCCCCGATCAACGATTCCGATCCCTTGCGGTACGAGAAGCGCCTGCTCGACGACTGGCTGCGGCGTGAACTGGGCGGGCGCTGACCATGCACCGCACGCGGGCGGATGAACCCAGCCATGGCCGACGCGTACTGTTGCTGCCCGGTTTGTGGATGCCGCGCGCCTCGATGCGCTGGCATGCCCATCGCCTTCGCCAGGCCGGCTACGCCCCGCATCTTTTTGGCTATGCACCGGTGACCCGCGGCCCCGACGCGGTCATTCCCGCCCTCGCCGACGCCCTGCGCACGCCCACCGACGTGGTGGCGCACAGCCTGGGCGGACTGCTGGCGCTGCGCACGCTGCAACGCTACCCCGGCCTGCCGGTCGGGCGGGTGGTCTGCCTGGGTTCGCCGCTGACGGGCAGCGCCGCGGCCGGCGGCCTCGCCAGCCGCGCGCTGGGTGCAGCATGCCTGGGCCGCTCCGCCGACCTTCTGCGCTCGGGCTGTCCCGAATGGCAGGGCAGCGCCCAGGTCGGGGTGGTCGCCGGCGAGCAGCCGCTGGGACTGGGGCAGTTTTTCGGCCACTTTCCCGGGCCCAACGACGGCACCGTGGCCGTTGCGGAGACCCGGCTGTCGGGCCTGGCCGACCATGCGGTCATCCCCACCAGCCACTCCGGCCTGCTGTTCTCGGAGGAGGCGGCGCGACTGGCCTTGAGCTTCCTCGGGGAAGGCCGGTTTGCCCCCCAGGCGCGGCCCACCCCCGACGGCGGCGTGGCCGGTAGCGTGACCGACAGCACGCGGCCGCCGGCCGGCCTATAATTCCGCGCCGCAACATCCCTTCCCAGGAACCGCACAACCCTATGGCCGGCCATTCCAAGTGGGCCAACATCCAGCACCGCAAAGGCGCCCAAGACGCCAAGCGCGGCAAGATGTTCACCAAGATCATCCGTGAAATCTCCGTGGCTGCCCGTACCGGCGGCGGCGACCCGAGCAACAATCCGCGCCTGCGCGTGGCTATCGACAAGGCGCTGGGCGCCAACATGTCCAAGGACGTGGTCGAGCGCGCCATCAAGAAGGCCACCGGTGAGCTGGAAGGCGTCAGCTACGAGGAAATCCGCTACGAGGGCTACGCCCCGGGCGGCGTGGCAGTGATCGTCGACTGCCTGACGGACAACAAGGTCCGCACGGTGGCCGACGTGCGCCATGCCTTCAGCAAGTTTGGCGGCAACCTCGGTACCGACGGCTCGGTGGCCTTCATGTTCAAGAAGACCGGCGTGCTGAGCTTCGCCCCCGGCGCCGATGAGGAAAAGGTCACCGAGGCCGCGATCGAAGCCGGTGCCGACGACATCGTCGTGTATCCCGAGGACGGTTCCATGGACGTGTTGACCTCGCCCGACGCCTTCGCCGGCGTGCGTGACGCGATGGCGGCAGCGGGCTTCAAGGCCGACCAGGCCGAAGTGACCTACCGCGCCGATAACGACATCGCCGTCGCCGGCGAGACCGCGCAGCAGGTGGCCAAGTTGCTGGACTGGCTCGAGGACCTGGACGACGTGCAGAACGTCTACTCCAACGCCGACTTGGGCGAGGACGCCTACGCCTGACGGCGTCGGCCATGACGTGACCCGCATCCTCGGCATCGACCCGGGCTCGCAGCGCACCGGCGTGGGCATCATTGATGTCGGGCACGGCGGCCGCTGCACCTACGTGCACTGCGAAGCGCTGGTGCTGCTCGACGCCGAGGATTTCCCCTCGCGCCTGGGGCTGCTTTGCGAAGGCCTGGAGCGCGTGCTGGACGAATGGCAGCCCCAGGAAGTAGCCATCGAAAGCGTGTTCATGGACAAGTCGGCCACGTCGGCCCTGAAGCTGGGCCATGCGCGCGGCGCCGCGCTGGCCACGGTGGTGCGGCGCAAGGTGCCCATCGCCGAGTACGGCCCGCGGGTGGTCAAGCAGTCGCTGGTCGGCCGCGGCGCCGCCGACAAGGAGCAGGTGCAGCACATGGTGCGCCTGCTGCTCAACCTGCCGGCGATGAAACTGCAGGCCGACGCGGCCGACGCACTGGCCATCGCCCTGACCCACGCGCACATGCGCGAGACCGCCGCGCGCACCGGCGTGGCCACCGCGCTGCTGCGCCGCAAGGGAACATGACCGCATGATCGGACGACTCAAGGGCATCCTGGTGCACAAGCAACCGCCGTGGCTGGTGGTGGACGTGCACGGCGTGGGTTACGAGCTGGAGGCGCCGATGAGCACCTTCTACGACCTGCCCGACCTCGGTCGCGAAGTGGCCCTCTTCACCCACTACGCGCAGAAGGAGGACAGCGTGTCGCTGTACGGCTTCCTGCGCGAGGCCGAGCGCCGCCTGTTCCGCGACGTGCAGAAGGTCACCGGCATCGGTGCGAAGATCGCGCTGGCGGTACTATCGGGCGTGAGCGTCGACGAATTCGCGCGACTGGTGCAGTCCGGCGACATCACGGCACTGACCCGGATCCCCGGCATCGGCAAGAAGACCGCCGAGCGCATGGTGGTGGAGCTCCGCGACCGCGCTGCCGACCTGGCTGGCGCCGGCACCACCCTCAACGTGCCCGGCGCACCCGCCGACGCCCAGTCCGAGGCGGTCATCGCCCTGCAGCAACTGGGCTACAAGCCGGCCGAGGCCGTGCGCATGGCCCGCGACGCCACCGAAGCCGGCGACGATGCCGCCACCATCATCCGCAAAGCGCTAAAGTCCGCGCTTCGCTGACCTGTCGGTGGCCAGGACGGCCGCCCTCCAAGCAGACAATTTCATGTCCTCCACCGTTCCCGCCACCCCTGCATCGCACGACACTTCCCACGGTCACGGCAAGCAGGGGCTGGCCGGTCTCGTCGTGGGCGCCATTGGCGTCGTCTTCGGTGACATCGGTACCAGTCCGCTGTACACCCTGAAGGAAGCGTTCTCGCCGCACTTCGGGCTGGTCGGCAATCACGACACGGTGCTGGGCATCCTGTCGCTGGTGTTCTGGGCGTTGATGATCGTGGTCACGCTGAAGTACGTCAGCATCATCATGCGCGCCGACAACGAAGGCGAGGGCGGCATCATGGCGTTGATGACGCTGGCCCAGCGCACCCTTCCCAAGGGCGGCAAGTCGGCCTACGTGATCGGCATCCTGGGCATCTTCGGTGCATCGCTGTTCTTCGGCGACAGCGTTATCACGCCGGCCATCACCGTGCTGGGCGCGGTCGAGGGCCTGGAAGTGGCTGCGCCCGGCCTGCACAAGTTCATCGTCCCCGCCAGTCTTGTCATCCTGCTCGCGGTGTTCGTCGCACAGCGCTTCGGAACCGAGAAGGTGGGGCGCGTGTTCGGGCCCGTGACCTGCGTGTGGTTCCTGGCGTTGGCGGCCATCGGCATCCACAACATCGTTCAGGAGCCGGAAGTGCTGAAGGCCCTGAACCCGATGTGGGGCGCGCGATTCTTCTGGGAGCACGGTTCGCACTCGGTCCTGATCCTGGGCGTAGTGGTGCTGGCGGTGACCGGCGGTGAGGCGCTGTACGCCGACATGGGCCACTTCGGCGCCCGCCCGATCCGCTATGGCTGGTACATCCTGGTGCTGCCCAGCCTGATGCTGAATTACCTGGGGCAGGGCGCTTTCGTGCTCAGCCACCCCGAGGCCGTGATCAACCCGTTCTACGAGTCCGTGCCCCGCTGGGCGCTGTACCCGATGATCGTGCTTGCCACGGCCGCCGCGGTCATTGCATCGCAGGCGGTGATCACCGGCGCATTCTCGGTGGCCCGGCAGGCAATGCAGCTGGGTTACATCCCGCGCATGGGCATCAAGCACACGTCCAGCGCCACCATCGGCCAGATCTACATCCCCTACATCAACTGGCTGCTGATGATCACGGTGTTCACCGTGGTGCTGATGTTCCGCAGTTCCACCGCGTTGGCCACGGCCTACGGCATCTCGGTGTCGGCGACGATGCTGATCGACACCCTGCTGCTGGCGCTTGTGGCCAACGCACTGTGGCCCAAGTGGCGACTGTGGGTGCTGCCGCTGTGCGTCGTGTTCTTCATCGTCGACCTGGGCTTCGTGATCGCCAATGGCGCCAAGTTCTTCGACGGCGCCTGGTTCCCGGTGATGCTGGGCCTGATTGTGTTCACACTGCTGCGTACCTGGCGCCGCGGCCGCGAGTTGCTGGGTGCCGAGATCCGCAAGGAAGGCATCCAGCTCGACAGCTTCCTGCCGGGCCTGATGCTGGCGCCGCCGGTACGCGTGCCTGGCACGGCGGTGTTCATGACCGCGCAGACGGGCGTGGTACCGCACGCGCTGCTGCACAACCTCAAGCACAACAAGGTACTGCACGAGCGCAATGTGTTCCTGACGGTGGAAACGCTGACGGTGCCCTATGCACCGAAGGACAAGCGGCTGAAGATGGACTCCATCGGCGACGATTTCTATCGGGTGCTGGTCCGCTTCGGCTTCATGGAAACTCCGGACGTGCCGCTGGCGCTGATGCGTTCGTGCGACAAGGGCGGGATGTACTTCGACCCGATGGACACCACCTATTTCGCCAGCCGCGAAACGGTGGTGGCCAGCGCGCACCGCGGCATGCCGGTGTGGCGCGACCGCCTGTTCGCCTTCATGCACCGCAATGCGGCGCCGGCCACTGGCTTCTTCCGCATCCCGGGAAACCGGCTGGTGGAGTTGGGGGCGCAGGTCGAGATCTGATTTTTTTGGGGTTTTGGGGCGGGCGACGAGCTGTCAGGGCATCGCTGCGCCCCTCCGTCGGGACATCCTGTCCCGAGTCGGGGCCGGCGGCCATCCATGGCCGCCTCCCGTGCGGCGAACCCAACCGACAGCGCGCCAAAAAATGCGACCATGGCGGTCATGAACGACCAACGCATCATCGCCGCCGGCGCCACCCGCGAAGACGAGGCGATCGAAGCCTCCATCCGCCCCAAGCGGCTGGACGAGTACCTCGGCCAGGCCCCCGTGCGCGAGCAGATGAAGATCTACATCGAGGCCGCCAAGGGCCGCGGTGAGGCGCTCGACCACGTACTGATCTTCGGCCCGCCGGGCCTGGGCAAGACCACCCTCAGCCACGTCATCGCCAACGAACTGGGCGTCAACCTGCGCCAGACCTCTGGCCCGGTGATCGAGAAGGCCGGCGACCTGGCGGCGCTGCTGACCAACCTGCAGCCGCACGACGTGCTGTTCGTCGACGAGATCCACCGCCTCTCGCCCGCCATCGAGGAAGTGCTGTACCCGGCGATGGAGGACTACCAGATCGACATCATGATCGGCGAGGGCCCGGCCGCCCGCTCGATCAAGCTCGACCTGCCGCCGTTCACCCTGATCGGTGCCACCACGCGCGCCGGCCTGCTGACCGCGCCGCTGCGCGACCGCTTCGGCATCGTCCAGCGCTTGGAGTTCTACGACGCCGAGGAGCTGACGCGCATCGTGCGCCGCTCCTCGCAGATCCTCGGCATCGCCTGCGACCCCGAGGGCGCGGCGGAGATCGCCCGGCGCTCGCGCGGCACCCCGCGCATCGCCAACCGCCTGCTGCGCCGCGTGCGCGACTACGCCCAGGTCAAGACCGGCGGCGGCATCACCCGCGACACCGCCGATGCCGCCATGGCCATGCTCAAGGTGGACCCCGAGGGCTTCGACGACCTCGACCGCCGCCTGCTGCGCATCATCATCGAGTCGTTCGACGGCGGCCCGGTGGGCGTGGAGTCGCTGGCCGCCGCGCTCAGCGAGGAGCGTGGCACGCTGGAGGACGTCATCGAGCCGTACCTGATCCAGCAGGGTTACCTGATCCGCACCGCACGCGGCCGCATGGCGACGTCGAAGGCATATCGCCAGATCGGACTGAAGCCGAAAACGGGAACAGGTGGGCTGTTTGGAAGTGACACAGATGCCGGTTGAGCCTTTGTTCAGTTGGCCTGCACGCGTTTACTGGGAAGATACCGACGCAGGTGGCGTGGTCTACCACGCGCAGTACCTGGCCTTCATGGAGCGGGCCCGCACCGAATGGATGCGCGAACAGGGCTATGGCCAGGAACTGCTGCGCAACGAATACGGTCTCGTTTTCGTGGTGCGTGCGATGGAGATCGACTTCCTCAAGCCGGCGCGGCTGGACGATGCACTGTCCGTCACCGCGGCGGTGCAGGATTGCCGCAAAGCCAGCATGGTGTTCGCACAGTCCATCCGCCGCGGCGATGAGCTGCTGCTCACCGCGCAGGTCCGGATCGCCGCGCTGCACGCGGACAGCTTCCGGCCGCGGGGCATCCCGCAGCCGCTGCTGGCGCAATTGCAGGCCCATTCGTTGCAAGACCCCGAAATACCACCGGCGGCTTGACCCCCGCCACACCAGCTAGGCCCCACGGGGCATGGAGAACCGAGCATGACCTACCTGCTGACCGCGCTGCAGGCCACCGCCGAAGCCCTCCCCGAGGAAGCGCCTGCCAGCACGGTCGCCGACGCCGCGAATGTCGCGGCGGCCACGGGCGACAACAGCCTCAACCTGCTGCAGTTGATCCTGCACGCCAGCCTGCCGGTGCAACTGGTGATGGTGATCCTGCTGCTCGCGTCCATCGCGTCATGGGCGATCATCTTCCGCAAGAAGTCGGTGCTGGACCGCGCCGCCAAGGAAGCCGACCAGTTCGAGGAGCGATTCTGGTCCGGCGCCGAACTTTCCAAGCTCTATGCCGGTGCCACCGAGCGCAACCGCGGCGTCGGCGGCATGGAGGCGATCTTCGAAGCCGGCTTCCGCGAGTTCAACCGCGTGCGCCAGCGCCGGGGCGCGGACCCGCGCACCCAGCTGGAGGGCGCCCAGCGCGCCATGCGCGCCACCACCTCGCGCGAGATCGACGGGCTGGAGCACAACCTGGAGTTCCTCGCCAACGTCGGCTCCATCAGCCCGTACATCGGCCTGTTCGGCACGGTGTGGGGCATCATGATCTCGTTCCAGGGCCTGGCCCAGCTGAAGGAGGCGACCATCGCCACCGTGGCGCCGGGTATCTCCGAGGCGCTGGTGGCCACCGCCATGGGCCTGTTTGCCGCGATCCCGGCGGTGTGGGCGTACAACCGCTACGCCACCAAGGTCGAGCGCATCGCGGTGCGCTACGACGCCTTCTCCGAGGAGTTCTCCTCGATCCTGCAGCGCCAGTCACACCTCGACGAGGCCTGATCGATGGCTGGCACAACCGGGCGCCGCCGCAAGCGCAAGCTCAAGGCCGAGATCAACGTCGTTCCCTACATCGACGTGATGCTGGTGCTGCTGATCATCTTCATGGTCACCGCGCCACTGCTCAACCTGGGCGTCGATATCGAACTGCCGCAATCGGACGCCAAGTCGATCCAGGAGAAGAAGGACCCGATCGTGGTCAGCGTGGACGCGGCCGGCAACCTGTTCCTTGCGGTGGAGGCGGGCAGCAACGAGGCCGTCACCGCGCAGGCGCTGGAGGCCAAGCTGCGTGCCATCGTCAACCAGGACGCCAAGGCTGCGGTGTACGTGGCGGGTGACGCCACCGCCAACTACCAGCGGGTGATGGATGCGATGGTGCTGCTGCAGCGCGCCGGCGTGGAAAAGGTCGGGCTGATGAGCCAGCCCAAGCAGGACGGCGCACGATGAGGGAATCCCGCGCCGATACCTCGCGCGCGATCGGGCTGGCGTTGCTGCTTCACGCGCTGGTTTTCCTGGCGATGTTCGCCGGGCTGTGGTGGACGAAGACGCAGCGCCCCGCCTCCGCCGCAGGCTCGCCGGTCTCGGCGGAGCTGGTGGATGCCGGCGACCTGTCGCAGGCCATGCAGCGCACGTTGGCCAATCGGCCCGAGCCGGTGACCGCGCCCGAGCCCATGCCTGAGCCGGTCGAGGAAGAGGCGGTGCCTCTGCCGCAGCCGCTGCCCGAACCCGTGCCGCAGGAAGAGGTCGCGCCGCAGCAGACCGCGCCGCAGGAGCTGCTGGCCAACCCGGATGACCGCAACCAGGACGCCGTGGTGGACCGGCCGACGCCGAACCCGACCACCGAGACCCAGGTGCAGGAGGCCAAACGCCGCCAGGAGCAGGTGGACCTGACCGAGCAGAAGCGCCAGGAAGAGGCCGAACGCAAGCAACGCCTTGCCAAGCAGGAAGAAGAGCGGCAAAAGCAGATCGCGGAGATCAAGCGTCTGCGCGCGCTGGCAGCCCGCGACGCGAAGGTGGCGCAGGCTGAGCTGCGACGTATCGCCGACGCACGCGCCGCCGGGGCATCGGAAGAGGCCGCCCGCGCCGATGCGGTGGCGAGCGGCGCCCGTGCCGGCAGTGGCGGGGTCGACCAGGGCCTCCTCGCGCAATACGTCGCGGCGCTGCAGGCGGCGATCAACGCCAAGTGGACCCGACCCGAGTCGGTAGCCGCCGGCGCGCCCTGCCGCCTGGTGATCCGTCAGTTGCCCGGTGGCAACGTCATGGACGTGCAGGTGGCCTCGCCATGCGCCTACGACGAGGCGGGGCAGGAATCGATCAAGCGTGCCGTGCTCAAGGCCGACCCGTTGCCATACGCCGGTTTCGAAGAGGTCTTCAGCCGTAACCTGACCATCAACTTCCGCGCCCAGGATCGGTGACCAGAGTCCCGATCGGCCCGCCCGGAAGGGCCGGGTTCGGGTTTCGTTCAGCTTTGAGACCCTTTTCACGGCCAAGCTGTTAAGACTGTTCAGATTCCCCCGGATGGACTGCCGATGAACCGAAAGACGCCCTGGTGGGCCGCCTTGCTCGCCTTGCTGCTGCCCTTTGCCGCGGCTGCGCAGCAGGAAGGCCTGGAAATCGACGTGGTCGGCGGCAACGCCGCCGCGCTGCCCATCGCCGTGGTGCCCATGCCTTACCAGGGCAGCGCCGGCGCCCCTTCGGTCGATGTCAGCCAGATCGTCAGGGCCGACCTGGAGCGCTCCGGACAGTTCCGCGGCCTGCCGGACGCCGACCTGGTCGAGCGCCCGTCGCGGGGCAGCGAGGTCAACTACCCCACCTGGCGCGCCCTCAACCAGGATTACCTGCTGGTGGGTCGCGTGCTCGATGGCGGCATGGGCAACTACCGCGTGGAGTACGAACTGTTCGACGTGGCCAAGCAGCAGCGCCTGCTCGGCTTCGCGATGACCGCACGCAGCAACGCGATGCGTGACGTGGCGCACCAGATTGCCGACGCGGTTTACGAGAAGATCCTCGGGATCCGCGGCGCGTTCTTCACCCGCATCGCCTACGTCACCGCCGCGGGCGTGGGCAAGGGCGCGCGCTACGCGCTGATGGTGGCCGACAGCGACGGCTACAACCCGCAGGCGGTGGTCAATTCGTCCGAGCCCATCCTTTCGCCCTCGTGGAGCCCGGACGGCAACCGCCTGGCCTACGTCACCTTCGAGAACGGAAGCTCAACCATCTTTGTCCAGGACATCAATACCGGCCATCGCGAGTCCATTGCCCGCTACCGCGGCATCAATGGCGCGCCCGCGTTCTCGCCCGACGGCCGTCGCATGGCGATGACGCTTTCGCGCAGCGGCAATCCGGAGATTTACGTCATGGACCTGGGCAGCCGCGCGCTGACCCAGCTGACCAACCATTTCGGCATCGACACCGAGCCGGTTTGGAGCGCCGACGGCGGCAGCGTGTACTTCACCTCCGACCGTGGTGGTCGACCGCAGATCTACAAGGTTTCCGCGAGTGGCGGCAGCGCCAGCCGCGTCACCTTCCAAGGTAGTTACAACGCCAGCGCCACCGTCTCGGCCGATGGCAAGAAGGTCGCCACCGCCCAGGGCACCGGCAACAACTACCGCGTGGCCCTGATGGACGCGAGCTTCGGCACGCCGCGCTGGAGCACGCTCTCGCCCGGTTCGCTGGACGAGTCGCCCAGCTTCGCGCCCAACGCGTCGATGGTGCTGTACGCGGCCCGCGAAGGGCACCGCGGCGTGCTGTATGCCGTCTCGGCCGATGCGCGCGTCCGCCAGCGTTTGGTCCTCACGGGCGGTGACGTCCGCGAGCCCGCCTGGGGCCCGTACCGTGCCCAGGCCGCGCAATGAGTCGCATGGAAGCGAGGCACCCAAGTTCTAACCGGTTGGGCCAGAGTGCCCGGCTCAATTCACCCCGCACCATGTTTTGACGAGGAGTCATCATGAATAGCACCGTCCGTATCGCCCTTCTCGCCGTGCTCTGCACGGCCGCCGTCGCCTGCTCGAAGAAGGTCAAGGAAGAAGCCCCCGCAGCCGAACCGGCCCCGGCCGAGGTCCCGACCGAGACCACCCCGGCCCCGTCCGCTGGCATGTACGGCCCCGCCGACCTGGACACCGACGCTTGCCTGCGCCAGCGCGTGATCTACTTCGACTTCGACCAGGACGTTCTGCGTCCGGAGTTCCAGGCCGCCGTCGGCTGCCACGCCAAGTACCTGCGTGACCGCCCGACCGCCCGTATCACCCTGGAAGGCCACGCTGACGAACGCGGCAGCCGCGAGTACAACCTGGGCCTGGGCGAGCGTCGCGGCAATGCCGTGTCGTCGGCCATGCAGGCCAACGGTGGTTCGGCCGGCCAGCAGATGGTGACCAGCTACGGTGAAGAGCGCCCGACCTGCCAGGACTCGAGCGAGGACTGCTGGGCCAAGAACCGTCGCGTTGAGATCATCTACACGGCGAAGTGATGAAAGGAATGCGCGGACTTCTTGTCAGTGCAACCCTGGTGGCGGCCTTCGTGGCCGCCACCCCCGCGTCGGCGCAGCGCGCAAGCCTGGCCGACCGCGTGGCGATCCTGGAGCAGCGGGCCGGTGACAACCAGGCCAACGTGCAGTTGCTCAACGAAGTGAACCAGCTCAAGGCCGAGGTCCAGGCACTGCGGGCACAGGTCGAGGAACTACAGCAGCTGACCCAGCAATTGCAGGAGTCGGGCAAGCGCCAGTACCTGGACCTCGATGACCGGTTGAACCGGCTGGAAGGCGGGGCCGTTCCGGCCGTGCCGGCCACGCCGCCCAAGGCCAGCGCACCCGCGCCCAAGCCGGCCGCGAAGCCGGTATCGGCCACCAGCAAGCCGGCGCCGGCTGAAGCCGCGCCGGCCGTTTACGGCGATGCAGGCAAGCTGCGCGAAGGCGCCGGCGAGCGCGCGGCCTATGACGCGGCCTTCGCCACGCTCAAGGCCGGCCGCTATGCGGACGCGTCCAGCCAGTTCCTGGCCTTCCTGCAGCAGCACCCCAACGGGGTCTACACCCCCAACGCCCTTTATTGGCTGGGCGAGAGCTATTACGTCACCCAGAATTACGAGCCGGCGCGGGAGCAGTTCCAGGCAATGGTGAACCGCTATCCGACCCATGACAAAGCACCGGGCGCACTGCTCAAGCTGGGCCTGGCCCAGCAGGGCCTGAAGCAGCTGGACGCCGCCGAGCGCACCTTCGCGGCGGTGGTGGCCAAGTACCCCAATACCGACGCGGCGCGCACCGCCAGTGACCGCCTGCGGGCGCTGGAACTCGGCCGGATCAGCCGCACGCGCTAAAATACCCGGATGAGCACCGTTTCCCCCGAGGCGGCCGCGGCGTCGCCCGAGCGGCTGCGGTTGACCGAAATCTTCCTGTCCCTGCAGGGCGAGTCGCGCAGCATCGGCTGGCCGACCGTCTTCGTGCGCCTGACCGGCTGCCCGCTGCGCTGCCAGTACTGCGACACCGCGTACGCCTTCCACGGCGGCGAGTGGTGGGACTTCGACGCCATTTTGGCCGAAGTGGCCAAGCACGGCGCGCGCCACGTGTGCGTGACCGGCGGCGAACCGCTGGCGCAGAAGCGCTGCGTGGAACTGCTGCGGCGCCTGTGCGACGCAGGCTATGAGGTCTCGCTGGAGACCTCCGGCGCAATCGACATCGGCCCGGTCGACCAGCGTGTGTCGCGCGTGCTGGACATCAAGACGCCCGGCTCCGGCGAGGTTGCGCGCAACCTGTGGTCCAACCTGCCGCTGCTGACCGCGCACGATCAGGTCAAGTTCGTGATCTGCAGCCGTGAGGACTACGACTGGGCCAAGGCCATCGTTGCCGAGCACAAGCTGACGCAGACCTGCGACGTGCTGTTCTCGCCCAGCTTCAGCCAGGTGGACCCGAGCGCACTGGCCGACTGGATCGTGGCCGATCGCCTGCCGGTGCGCTTCCAGTTGCAGCTGCACAAGATTCTGTGGAATGACGAGCCGGGGCGTTGAGATGAAGAAAGCCGTCGTCCTGGTTTCCGGAGGCATGGACTCCGCCGTCGTCATCGCCATCGCGCGCGAGCAGGGTTTTGCCGTGCACGCGTTGAGCGTGAGCTACGGCCAGCGCCACACCTCCGAGCTGGATGCCGCCGACCGCGTGTCCACGGCGCTGGGCGCCGTGGCGCACAAGACCGTCAACGTGGACCTGCGCAGCATTGGGGGCTCCGCACTGACCGACGACATCGAGGTGCCGCTGGACACCGACGGCCACCCGGTGGGGCAGGCGGCGGCCAAGGACGCCATCCCGGTGACCTACGTTCCGGCGCGCAACACCATCATGCTGTCCATCGCGCTTGGTTGGGCCGAGGTGCTGGGCGCCAACGACATCTTCTGTGGCGTCAACGCGGTGGATTACTCCGGTTACCCCGATTGCCGCCCCGAGTTCGTGGCCGCCTTCGAACAACTCGCCAACCTGGCCACCAAGGCCGGCGTGGAAGGCGCGGGGCTGCGCGTGCACGCGCCGCTGCAGTTCATGAGCAAGGCCGACATCGTGCGCGAGGGCGTGCGCCTGGGCGTGGACTTCGCGCAGACCGTATCGTGCTACAAGGCCGACGAAGCCGGCCGCGCCTGCGGGCATTGCGATGCGTGCCGGTTGCGGGCAGAGGGCTTTGCGGCGGCGGGTGTGGCGGATCCGACGCGGTACGTTTGATCTGCGCTAGAATGGCCGACCCGGCGCAAGGCCGGGCCGCGATGGGTCGTTAGCTCAGTCGGTAGAGCATCGGACTTTTAATCCGCTGGTCGATGGTTCGAATCCATCACGACCCACCATCCCTCCTCACTCCACGATCACCGTGGTGTCGCCCGAGAAGCTCTCCACGTTGACGCGGCCTTCGCCTGCGCCATAGCGCTGGGTGAAGCTGGCGCCCGGCCCGTGCTTGGGCCGCTGCACCTGGGCAGCGGTCGCGCTGAGGTCACCACTGAAGCTCTCACCCGTGACGGTGGCCGACACATTCCGCGGCAGGCTGAGCTTCACCGCGCCGCTCACCGTGTCCATCGCGATCTCGCCGCCGCGTGCCAGTGCGGTGTTGACGATCAGGTCGCCGGACACCGACGAGCCACTGAGCTTGCGCACCGGGTTCTCGCGGTTGTTGGTGATGGCGATGTCGCCGGACACGCTGTTGAACTCCACCTCGCCGCCGAAGCGGCCGCGCAGGTTGACGTCGCCGCTCACCGTGTCCACGGATGCATCGTTGCTGTTGATGGTGAGCTGCTGGTTGCCGCTGACGGTGTTTATGCCGGCCTTCTGCGGCGCGCCGATCACCACCACGTCACCGCTCACTGCATCCACAGACAGTTTGGTGGCGGCGGTGCCCTGCACGTCGACGTCGGCCGAGACCGCGTCGATGTCCAGGCTGGCGCGGCGCGGCACGGTCAGGCGCAGCGTGGTGGGCTCGGTGCGGTCGCTGGTCATGCCGAAGCGCTTGGGGTACTTCACGCGCACGGCCAACCGGTCGCGAGTGCCTTCGATGGCCAGGCGCTCGACGCCGTCCCCGAGGCTGCCTTCGATCTTCACTTCGGGGCGGTCCCAGACGCGCACGTCGATGCGGCCCTTGAGGTTCTCGATCTCGACCTCGCCGGTGGGCGAGAGCGGGCGCGTTTCATTGATGGGGATGGCGGCCAGCGCGGCCAGGGGCAGCGACAGGGCCAGGACGAGAGTGGTGAGGGCGAGGCGGGACATGGGAGGTTCCTCCGTCAGGCAAGCGGGAGCCGCATCAGGTCGAGGCGGCGTTGGTAGGTGCGGCGCAGTTGCTCCAGCAGCCGCGTGGAATCCGGGGCCTGGCGCAGGGCGGCCAGGATCAGTTCGGCGCTCTGGTCCAGCGTGCGCAGGGTGGGGTTGGCAGCGGTGGCACCGGGGCGGGTTTCAAGTTCGCGGATGGCGCCTTGGTACTGCATTCGCAATGCCTGGGCTTCAGCCAGTGCCAGCGGCGTGTCAGCGGTGATGGGCGCGCTGTGCGCTGCGTGCGCCGTGCCAGCGGAGGGTGCGGTAACGGTGGCCGCCGCAAACCCGACGTCGTCGGAGAACGATGAGGATTGCCCCGGTGATGGGCCGCCGTAGCGCAGGAGGCCCAGCGTGCCAACCGCCACCAGTACGCTGGCGGCCAGCGCGACCGGCATGCGCCAGCGCCATGTCGCCGCGGTGGCCGGGGACCGGGCGCCCGAGGGCGTGGGGAAGGCGTTGCTGGCGTTCGGCGTCAGCCGCTTGGCAATCCCGGGCCACAGGTCGGCGGCGGGCGCTTCGTCCTGTCGCAAGCCACGCAGCTGCCAGCGCAGTGCATCGGGAAGGTCGTGGGTGTCGTTGCGGATGTCGTGGTTCATGCGGGTTCTCCCAAACGCGCGCGGAGCAGTCCGCGCGCGCGGTGCAGCTGGGCCTTGGAGCTGCCGACGGCCATGCCCAACTCGACGGCGATTTCCTCGTGTTTCCAGCCTTCGATGTCGTACAGCACCAGCACCGCGCGGGCGCGCGGCGGCAGGCTGGCCACCGCGCGGCCGAGGTCCATGGACAGCGCGGTCACGTGGCCGGCCGAGTCGGGGTGGCCGAAGGTGTCCAGGGCCTCCTCGTCGTCGTCCTCGAGCGGACGGCTGCGGCGGCTGCGCAGTTCCATCAGCGCGGTGTTGACCGCCAGGCGGTGCAGCCAGGTGGTGAAGGCGGCCTCGAAGCGGAACGCGGGCAAGGCCTGCCAGGCGCGGACGAAGGCTTCCTGGGTCAGGTCGTCGGCGCGGGCGCCATGGCCGCCGACCAACCGGATGATCACGCCGTGCACCCGGCCGACGTGGCGGCGGTACAGGGTTTCGAAGGCACCGGTCTCGCCCCGCGCCGCGGCCTCGACCAGCGGGCGGTCGTCTTCCGCCACGGTGGGGACCGGAGTGGCGTCGGGCGAATGGGTGCTCATGGCATTCAGCATGCCAGCATGGATGCGCCCAGGCGCTCCGGGGTTTAAGCCAGGCTCAGGCCGCGTCGAACAATTGCTGCAGGACGGCCTCGCCGTAGCGGTCGAGCTTGCTGGTGCCCACCCCGGCGATGGTGGACAGTTCGTCCAGGTCGCCCGGATCGGCCTCGGCAATCGCGCGCAGGGTGCTGTCGTGGAAGATCACGTAGGCCGGCACGTTCTGCTCGCGGGCGGTGGACGCGCGCCATTCGCGCAGGGAGTTGAAGCGCACCAGGGCATCCGGTGGCATGTCGGCCAGCGAGGCGGCCACCGCATCGCCGGTGCGCCGGCGCCGGTTGGGGCGCGGCGGCTCGCTGCGCAGGCGCACCTCGCGCTCGCCCCTGAGCACGGGGCCGCTGGCGGCGGTGAAGCACAGGGCGCCAAAGCGCTCTACGTCCGCTTCGAGGATGCCGTGGGCCACCAGCTGGCGAAACACGCTGCGCCAGGTACGCTCGTCGATGTCGGCGCCCACGCCGAACACGCTGAGACTGTCGTGGCCGTGCTGGCGCACCTTGTCGGACCCCTCGCCGCGCAGCACGTCGATCAGGTGCGCGACGCCGAAGCGCTGGCCCGTGCGGTACACGCTCGAAAGCGCCTTGCGCGCGGCCTCGGTGCCATCCCAGCTCTGCGGCGGGTTCAGGCAGTTGTCGCAGTTGCCGCATTGGCCCGGGTGCACCTCGCCGAACCAGCCGACCAGCGCCTGGTGGCGGCATGCGGTGGACTCGCAATAGCCCAGCAGCGCGTCCAGCTTGCCCAGCTCCAGCCGCTTGCGCTCCTCGCTGGCCTCGGACTGCACGATCAGCTGGCGCAGGCTGACCATGTCACCCAGCCCGTAGCACAGCCACGCCTCCGATGGCCCACCGTCGCGACCGGCACGGCCGGTCTCCTGGTAGTAGCCCTCGATCGATTTCGGCAGGTCCACGTGGGCCACGAAGCGCACGTCCGGCTTGTCGATGCCCATGCCGAAGGCGATCGTCGCCACCATCACGATGCCGTCTTCCTGCAGGAACCGCCGCTGGTTGGCCGCGCGCGTGGCTGCGTCCATGCCGGCGTGGTAGGGCAGGGCATTGATCCCGGCGATGACCAGTTGCTCGGCCACCTGCTCCACGCGCTTGCGCGAGAAGGCGTAGATCACCCCGCTTTCGCCGCGGTGCTCGGCCAGGAAATCCAGCAACTGGCGGCGGCCGTCGTCCTTGGTCACCACCCGGTAGCGGATGTTGGGCCGGTCGAAGGAGCTGACGAAGGTGCGTGCATCCTCCAGTGCCAGCCGCTCGACGATCTCGCGGCGGGTGGGCGCGTCGGCGGTGGCAGTCAGCGCGATGCGTGGCACGTCCGGCCAGCGCTCGTGCAGCACAGTCAGCTGGCGGTACTCGGGGCGGAAGTCGTGGCCCCATTGCGACACGCAGTGGGCTTCGTCGATGGCGAACAGGGCGATCCGGGCGCGGTCCAGCAAGGCCTGGCAGCGTGGCGTAAGCAGCCGCTCGGGAGCTACGTAAAGCATGTCCAGCTCGCCTGCCAGCAACTGGCGCTCGACCTCGGCCGACGTGGCCGCATCCAGGGTGGAATTGAGTACGGCCGCCTTCACGCCCAGCTGACGTAGAGACTCCACCTGGTCCTGCATCAGCGCGATCAGCGGCGAGACGACGATCCCGCAGCCCTCACGCAGCAGCGAGGGGATCTGGTAGCACAGTGACTTGCCGCCGCCGGTGGGCATCAGCACCAGCGCATCCCCGCCCTCGGCGACGTGGCGCACGATGTCGCCCTGCTCCCCGCGGAAGGCGGGATAGCCGAATACGGTGTTGAGGGTCTGCAGCGCACGATCGACGTTCATGCGTACAGGGTACCAAGCGGGTCAAGCGGGGCTATCGGTGAATGGCCTCACGCTGTGTAGGAATCGGCCTCGGCGGGGAATCCACCGTGCCGGTGCTTCTTCTTCCCAACCCCCCCAGCGTGGGTTCAGGAGGGTGGCGGTGGCTGGGTTGCGGAAAGCGGGCCATGGATGGCCCGCGGCCCCGACTCCGCGCAGGATGCGCGGACGGAGGGGAGCAGCAACCCAGCCGCCGCCACCCTCCGTGCCACAACGCCAAAAATCACTGCAACAACGACCGCAACATCCACGCATACTTCTCATGCGTCTGCAGCCGCTGCGTCATCAGGTCCACCGTCGGGTCATCGCCCGCGTCGTCAGCCCCCTTGAGCACCTTGCGCGCCGTACGGCACACCGCCTCGTTGCCCACGACCAACTGGCGCACCATTTCGCGCCAGTCCGCGGCATCCGACAACCCCGGCTCCTCCGGGATCGAACTCAGCCGGATGAACTCGTGATACGAGCCCGGCGCGTTGAAACCCAGTGCCCGGATGCGCTCGGCGACGTCGTCCAGCGCGGTCCACTGTTCGGTGTACTGGGTCTCGAACATCACGTGCAGGGCGTTGAACATCGGCCCGGTGACGTTCCAGTGGAAGTTGTGGGTCTTCAGGTACAACGTGAACGCATCCGACAGGAACGCCGCCAGGCCCTCGGCGATCTTCTTGCGATCGCCCGCGCCGATCCCGATATCGATGGCCGGCGCGCTGGAGCCGGGCGCCGGCGAGGCGGCGGGCGTGGTCTTGGACTTGTCCGGTTTGGTCTTGGTCTTGGACATCGCGGTTCTCCTTTCCAGGGCGGATACGGTGACAATAGGCGCTTGGCTTCGCGCAGTGAAATGCTTCTTTTCTCTCGTTTGTATCAATGAATCCTATCGACCCGAACGCTAGCGCCGCGTTACGCCAGGCCCGGCACGCCATCGACGGCGCGCTGAGTCGTGACCGTGGGCGCCTGCACGGGCTCTGGTCGCGCTGGAGCGGCAAGCCCGCGGATAACAAGGCGCGGGAGGCATTCGCCCAGGCCCTGGCGGCCTCGGTCGCGCAGCGCGAGTGGCGTGCTGCCGCGCTGCCCAACGCTCCGGTCGACCCCAATCTGCCGATTGCCGGCGAAGCCGAGCGGATTGTTGAACTGATCCGTGAGCATCCAGTGGTGGTCATCGCGGGTGAGACCGGTTCGGGCAAGACCACACAGTTGCCGAAATTGTGCCTGGCTGCCGGCCGCGGCCAGGCAGGCATGATCGGCTGCACCCAGCCCCGCCGCATCGCCGCACGTGCCGTGGCCCGCCGCGTGGCCGAAGAACTGCAGGTGCCGCTGGGCGGCGCGGTGGGCTACCAGGTGCGCTTCAACGAGAACGTGGGCGAGAACACCGCGGTCAAGTTCATGACCGACGGCATCCTGCTGGCCGAGATTCAGTCCGACCGCTGGCTGTCGCGCTACGACACGTTGCTGATCGACGAAGCACACGAACGCAGCCTCAACATCGATTTCCTGCTGGGCTACCTGAAGCAGCTGCTGCAGAAGCGCCGTGACCTGAAGATCATCGTCACCTCCGCCACCATCGACACCGAGCGCTTCGCCGCGCATTTCGGTGGGGCGCCGGTGGTGAACGTCGAAGGCCGCGGCTATCCAGTGTCGGTGCGCTACAGGCCGCTGGAAGGCGAATCAGGTGGTGATCCAGCTGATCGCCCCGACCGTTCGCCTTCAACGACCGCAGGTGCAGGCGCTGGAGCCCGCGCCCAGATGCGCAGGCGCACCCAGGGCGACGACGGGCACGATGGCGCGCTGACCGTCACCGACGGCATCGTGGCCGCCTGCGACGAGATCACCCGCGAGGATCCGCGTGGCGACGTGCTGGTGTTCCTGGCCGGCGAGCGCGAGATCCGCGACGCGCACCAGGCCCTGGAGCGGCGCAAGTACCGCGAGACCGAAGTGCTGCCGCTGTACGCGCGGCTTTCGGTGCGCGACCAGGACCGGGTATTCAACCCCGGGGTGAAGCGGCGCATCGTGCTGGCCACCAACGTGGCCGAGACCTCGCTGACGGTGCCGCGCATCCGCTACGTGGTCGATCCGGGCCTGGCGCGGGTGAAGCGTTACAGCCCGCGAAACAAGCTGGACCGCCTGCACGTCGAGGACATCAGCCAGGCCAGCGCGGACCAGCGCAAGGGCCGCTGCGGCCGTATCGCCGAGGGCACCTGCTACCGCCTGTACTCGGAAGCGGACTTTGCCTCGCGCCCGCGCTTCACTGACCCGGAAATCCGTCGCGCCGCGCTGGCCGGCGTGATCCTGCGCATGCTGTCGCTGGGGCTGGGCCGGGTCGAGGACTTCCCGTTCCTCGAACCGCCCGATTCGCGCGCAGTCGCTGATGGCTGGCAGCAGCTCTCGGAGCTGGGTGCCGTGGATGAGGAGCGCAAGCTCACCCCCATCGGCAAGCTGATGGCGCGCCTGCCGGTGGACGTGAAGCTGTCGCGCATGCTGGTCGCGGCCAACACCCACGGCTGCCTGCGCGAGATGCTCGCGATCACGTCCTTCCTCGGCATCCAGGACCCGCGCGAGCGGCCGGCCGACCAGCGCGCTGCGGCGGACAACGCGCATGCCGAGTTCGCCGACCCGCGCTCGGAGTTCGTCGGTATCCTCAAATTGTGGGATGCCTACCAGGCCGCGCACGAAGAGCTGACCCAGTCCAAACTGCGCGCCTGGTGCGACAAGCACTTCCTCGGTTTCCTGCGCATGCGCGAGTGGCGCGAGCTACATCGGCAGCTCAAGCTGATGTGCGAGGAACTGGCTTGGCCGGTGCGGGGCCTGGCTGCCACTGACGTTGACGCCGATAACGGTCAACTCAACCTGGCCGGTTACGCCACGCTGCATCGCGCGCTTATCGCTGGCCTGCCCACGCAGATCGGCCAGCGCGGCGACAAGGGGCTTTACGACGGTCCGCGCGGCCGCAAGTTTCAGTTGTTCCCGGGGTCGCCACTGGCGCGCAAGCCGCCGCCGTGGGTGCTGTCGGCCACGCTGCTCGACACCGAGCGCGTTTGGTCGCTGACCAATGCCGCCATCGAGCCGGACTGGGCCATCCAGGAGCTGCCGCACCTGCTCTCGCGCCGCCACCACGATCCGCGCTGGGCGCGTTCGCAGGGGCGTGTGGTCGGCAGCGAACAGGTGAGCCTGTTCGGGCTGGTGCTGGCGCCCAAGCGCCCCGTGCACTACGGCGCGCTCTACCCGGAAGAGAGCCGCGAGATCTTCGCCCGCGATGCGCTGGTCACCGGCGAGATCAATACCCGCTGCGCGTTCCTGCCGCGCAACCTGGCCGTGCTGGCCAAGGCGCAGGAGGAAGAGGCCAAGCAACGCCGAACCGGACTGGTCGTCGATGACGATTGGATGGTGCGCTGGTACCTGGACCGTCTGCCAGCGCACGTGCACAACGCGCAGGCGCTGGACGCGTGGTACGGCAAGCTGGCGCCGGCAGAGAAGGCGGCGATGGAGTGGTCGCGTGCGGACCTCCTGGTGGGCGACGAAAGCGAGGCCTCACGCTTCCCGCCGTACCTGCCGCTCGGTGGCTCGCGGCTGGCCATCACCTATCGGTTCGAGCCCGGCGCGCCCGACGACGGCATGACCGTGGCGGTGCCCCTGCACCTGCTCAACGCACTCGATCCCGCCCGGCTGTCTTGGCTGGCCCCCGGCTTCGTCGCCGACAAGGCCACGGCGCTGATCAAATCGCTGCCCAAGGTGCTGCGCCGCAACTTCGTGCCGGCACCGGATTTCGCCAAGGCCTTCCACGAGGCGCATGCGGAGTGGAAGCAGGGCGTGCCGCCCGAGGCCGACGCGCTGCCCGGCGCGATGGCCCGTTTCCTGAAGCGCCTGACCGGTGCGGAGGTGGCGGCGCTGGACTTTGACGAGGCCTCGTTGGAACCGCACCTGCACGCCAACCTGCGCCTGCTCGATCAGGACGGCCGCAAGGTGCTGGCCGAGTCGCGTGACCTCGCGGACCTGCGCCAGCGCTTCGGCGAGCGGGCGGCTGCGGCCTTTGCCGCGCGTGCGGCCGAAGGGCTCGCGCAACAGGGCTTGACCACCTTCCCGGAGGCGCCGATTCCCGAATCGGTGGCGGGTGCCGGCGGTGTGCCGGCCTACCCGGCGCTGCAGGACGATGGTGAGACCGTGTCGCTGCGCGTGCATGCCGAGCAGGCCGTGGCACGTCGCCTGCACCCAATGGGGGTGCGCCGGCTGCTGTCGATCGCCCTCGCCGACAAGGTCAAGCAGGCGCGCAAGCAACTGCCGGTGTCGCCCAAGACGGGCCTGTTGTACGCCGCGATCGAATCGTCAGGCATCAAGCCCCTGGGCGATGCCAAGCGCGAGGGGGACCGCCTGCGGATGGATCTGGTCGACGGCGCGCTGGCTTCCCTGATGGCGGATGGCGCGGGCGACATCCGGGATGAGGCCGCCTTCGTCGCGCTGCGCGAGCGCATCGGCAAGCAATTGTTCGCCGAAGCGATGGAGCGCCTGCGCCAGGCGGAAGCCATTCTCTCCGCCGTGGCCGAAGCGCGGGCCAAGCTCGAATCCCCACTGATGGGGTGGGCCAGCGGCAACCTGGATGACATGCGGGCGCACCTTGCCTCGCTGACGCCCCCAGGCTTCCTGCGTGACGTTCCGGCGGACGTCCTGCGCGAGTACCCGCGCTACCTGAAGGCGCTCGCCCTGCGCGGCGAGCGTGCGCTGCGTGACCCCACCCGTGACCAGGCGCGCATGCTGGAGCTCAAGCCGTTCGCCGATGCGCTGGCCCACGCGGTGGCGCAGGGTCGTGCCGGGGATCCGGGCTGGCAAGCGCTGCGCTGGGAGCTGGAAGAACTGCGCGTGTCCCTGTTCGCACAGGAACTCGGGGCAAAGGGCGGGGTATCGCCGAAGAAACTCGCGACGCGGCTGGCGCAACTGGCTGGGTGAGCCCAGCCCGCGGGCTACTTCAAACGTCGGACCTTGGCCTTGACCGGGTGGCCGTCCACTTCCATGTACCAGCCACTGATCATCCCAGGTCGGATGGTGACCCCCGGGTTGCTGACCGGGCGCGCGCTGTAGCTCCCTTCCGTCACCCGCCAACTCTCGCCGTTGGCGAGGGCGAACACGGTGCCGTTGCTCCAGCCGCGGAACTCGCCGGCAATGCTGGAGCGCACCGGTTCCTGCTCGCGGTCGGGCGCGGTGGCGCGGCGCACGACGCTGGCCTGGTCGTCGCGCAGAAGGCGGTTGAGGGTGGCGAGTTCCTCCGGGTTGAGCCGGTGCAGGCCCGCGGACTGGAACTGCTCGGCACTGAGGCGGGTTTCCAGCGGCAGATAAGTGCTCTGCGCTCGGGTGGGAAATGCGGTGACCAGAGCGGCCAGCGCCAGTGCGGCGAGGGTGCGATGCAGGGGCATGTGGGATCCAATGGCCATCGGGAGTTACTTGATGCGGCGGACCTTGGCGCGCGTTCCGTACTTGCCTACCTGCATGTACCACGCGTTGCCGACCACGCTCGGGGTGATCTTCACTTCGGGCTCGGCCAGGCGCACGCCGGCCAACGTGGCCGCATCCATCTGCTCCCACTCCTGACCGTTCGCCAGAACGTAGCGGCGGCCTTGGGCGAAACCCCGGAATTCGCCCGCGACCCGGCTGGAAATGGGCTCGCTGGAACCAAAGCTCAGGAAGCCGCGACTGTCGTCCTCGACCTTCTGCTTGGCCTGCGCGGCGGCCTTCTGGGTTTCCACCACCAAGGTGCGGTTGAGCCAGGCGTTGAGATTCGCCAGTTGTTCTGGCGTCAGGCGATCAAGGCCGGCGGCCCGAAATTGTTCGGGCGTCATCTGCTGCTCGATGGGCGGCTGGGTCGATGCTGCCTGTGCGTCGGCGGTCAGCGGCCATGCGAGGCCCAATCCCAGCAGCGTCGCAAACACAACGATGGGTGCGCGCAGTGCGTTCATCACGGGCATCGGCTGTTCCTCCGGTCGGTTGCGGGCTAGTGTAGTAAAGCTTGAGCCCGAAGTTTGAACCGCGACGCGATGAACGCTGTACCTCTCACCCTCGACCAGCTCCTCGCCTCCGCTGCGGCTTCGGCGCTGGCGCCTGCGTTGCGCGCCGCGCTGCGTGAAGCCGCAACGCGGCCTGGGGTAGAGGGCGGTGCACGGGATCCAATCGATACCGTCGCGGCGATGCTCGATGCGCTTGCCAAGCTCGACGCGGACGGCGACACCGTCGCGGCGGCGTTGTTGCGCAACTACCCGGGCCTGCTGGCGGCGCTGGGGCCGGGCTTCGCGGCCGCGCACCCGGCCATCGCCGTGCTGCTGGAAGGGCAGGCGGCCGCCGCCCACGTCCGCGCCCTTCACGCCGAGCGCGCCCGGGGCGGTGGCGGTGGCAGCGAGGGCCTCCGTCGCCTGCTGCTGGCCATCGTCCGTGACCTGCGGGTGGTGTCGATCCTGCTTGCGCGCCAGCTGGCCCGCATGCGCTTCGCTGACCGCCTGCCCGAGGACGAGCGCCGCGCACTGGCCGCGCTGACCCGCGACATCCATGCGCCGTTGGCCAACCGCCTGGGCATCTGGCAGCTCAAGTGGGAACTCGAGGACCTCGCGTTCCGCCATCTTGAGCCACAGACCTACCAGCGCATCGCGCGCCTGCTCGACGAGAAGCGCACCGACCGCGAGCGCTACATCGAGGGCGTGATCCGCACCCTGCGCGAAGCGATGGCCGCGCAGGGTGTGCGCGCCGACGTCGCGGGCCGGCCGAAGCACATCTACAGCATCTGGAAGAAGATGCAGCGCAAGGACGTTCCCATCGGCGAACTGTACGACCTGCGCGCGGTGCGGGTGATGGTCGATGACGTGGCGGCCTGTTACGCGGCCCTGGGCGTGGTGCATGCGACCTGGACGCCGATTCCCAGCGAGTTCGACGATTACGTCGCGCGGCCCAAGAGCAATGACTACCGGTCGCTGCATACTGCGGTCATCGGCCCGGAAGGCAAGACGCTGGAGGTGCAGATCCGCACCTACGACATGCACCGGCAGGCCGAACTGGGCGTGGCCGCGCATTGGAAGTACAAGGAGGCCGGCAGCCAGGCGGCCGACGCGGCGTTCGACCGCAAGATCGCGTGGATGCGGCGCCTGCTGGATGCCTCGGGCGACAACGGTCGCGACGGCGATGCCCAGTTGGCCGGCGCACTCGATACCGAACTGGTCGAGGACCGCGTGTACGTGATCACGCCCAAGGGTGAGGTGATCGACCTGCCGTCGGGCGCCACGCCGCTGGATTTCGCCTACCACGTGCACACCGAAGTGGGTCACCGCTGTCGGGGGGCCAAGGTGGACGGGCGCATCGTGCCGCTGGACCACGTGCTGCGCAGTGGTGATCGCGTGGAGATCCTCACTGGCAAGGTGGCCGAGCCGCGGCGTGACTGGCTGGTGGCGTCGAATGGGTTCCTCGCCAGCGGGCGCTCGCGCGAGAAGGTGCGGAGCTGGTTCCACAAGCTGGACAAGGCCCGCAACGAGCAGGCGGGTCGCGAACTGCTGGACAAGGAGCTGCGCCGGCTGGGCCTGCTGGGTGCCGATCTGGCACCCGCCCGCGAGCGCTTCAACCTGGCCAGCGACAGCGAGTTGCTGGTGCAGGTGGCGCTAGGCGACCTTGGGCCGCACCAGGTCGGCCGAATTCTGCTGGAACACGAGCGAGCGGCCGCTCAACCGGCGGCGCCAGCACCGACGGTGATGGTGTCGCGTCGCAAGGTCGCGCCAAGCCGCAGCGACTTCACCGTCGAGGGCGTGGGCAACCTGCTGGTGCAGCTTGCACGGTGCTGCCAGCCGGTGCCCGGCGAGCCGATTGCAGGCTATCTGACCCGGGGTCGTGGCGTCAGCGTGCACCGCCCGGATTGCAACGCCTTCCACCGATTGGCCAGCCGGGAGCCGCAACGCGTGCTGCCGGTGGAATGGGGGCGGGCGGGCAGCCAGTACGAAGTGGATGTCGAGGTGGCCGCGCTGGATCGGAAATGGCTGCTGAAGGAAGTCAGCAACGTCATCGCGCAGGAGGACGCGCATGTGACCAGCATCAACAGCGAGCACGAGCGCAATGGCGCGCGCGTACGCCTGCTGTTGCGCCTGCGGGTACGTGACTATGGGCAGCTGTCCACGGTGCTGGGCAAGCTGGCGGCGCTGCCGGGCGTGGAGCATGCGCGGCGTGGCTGACGCCCGCACCCCCTGGCGCAACCTGCCTCATCGTTGGTGGCTTGCGCACCCGGCGGTGAAGTGGGGGGCATTGGCGACCGCGCTTCTGGTGGCGCTCTTGCTGGTGCGGCAGCCGCTGTCGGACTGGCTGTGGCCGGAAACACGCATCCAGTCCCTGCGTACAAGTGCCGAGCAGGCCCTCGCCCAGGGCCGGCTCACGGCGCCGGACGGGAGCGGTGCGCGTGAACTGTTCGAAGCCGCCTTGGCCTTGGACCCCGATCGTCCCGCCGCACGGGAGGGCCTGGCCCGGGTCGGTGCCGCCGCGCTGGCACGGGCAGACGCAGCGGTTCGCGCAGGGCAATACCCTGCGGCACGGGAACATATTGCCTTGGCCCGGAGCCTGGGCTTGCCCAAGGCACGGGTTGAAGTGATCGAACGCGCCTTGCGCCAGCGCGAGATCGCCGCGGCCGACATCGGCCCGCGCCTGCAGGCCGCCGGCGCGGCGCGAACAGCCGGGCGACTGCATGGCGGGCCTGATTCCGCGTTGGCGCACTATGCCGCTGTGCTGGAGCTGCAACCGGGCAATACGGAGGCGCTGGAAGGCCGGGATGATGTCATCGCCGACATGCTGGCCGACGCGCGGCACAAGCTGGAGGCCGGCGAACTCGAGGCTGCCGCTGCCCTGATCCGCGAGTCGCGCGAGTTCGATCCGGCGCATGCGGACCTGCCGGCCGCGCTGGGGGCCTTGAACCAGACGTTGGAAACGACCCGCGAGCGCGCGGAGCGCGACCTGCGCAGCACCCGCCTGACACGTGCCCTGGCGGGTTTCGACCGGGTGCTGGCGGTGCAGCCCGATGACGAAGGCGCCCGCGCGGGGCGCCGCGAAGTGGGCGCGCGACTACTGCAGCGCAGCGAGCGCTTCGCGGCCGACTTCCGCTTCGCCGAGGCCGAGGCGGCACTGGCCGTTGCCGCCGACGTATTGGGCGCCGATGGCGATGTGGCCGAGGTGCGCGCGCACATCGCCCGTGCGCGCCGGTCGCAGGCGCAGCTCACAACCGGCGCACTGACCCCGCAGCGCCAGCGTCGTCTGCAACAGCTGCTCGCGGAGGCCGCCACCGCCGAGTCAAGCGGCAACCTCCTGCTGCCGCCAGGGGAGAGCGCTTTCGACAAGTTGCGCGCGGCCCGCGCGATCGCACCCAACGACCGCCGGGTCAGGGCGGCATCGGCGCGCCTGGTACCCGCGGCCCGACGCTGCTTCGACAACGCCATGCGCGAGAACCGGTTGGTCACGGCCTCAGCCTGTCTGGATGCCAGCGGCGTGCTCGAGCCGGGCGGGCAGGGACTGTCAGCAGCGCGCACCCGCCTGGCCCAGCGCTGGATCGCGGTGGGCAACGAGCGGTTGGGCGCCGGGGAACTGGAGGCCGCCCGCCGCGCGCTCGACGCGGCCAAGACCTTGGACCCCAGTGTGGGCGGTGCAGCCGAACTCTCGGCGCGCCTGCGTCAGGCCTCGGCCGTAGAGCCCTGAGCCCGCAGCAGGCCCTGCACCACGGCGCGCCCTGCATCGAACGAGAAATGTCGGGTCACGTTGTCTCGACCGTTCGCCGCCAGCTGTGACCACAGGGCCGGGTCGCGGTAGGCCTGCAAAACGGCCGCGGCGAAATCCTCCGGCGTGTCGGCCACGAGCACGTCTTCGCCGTCGTGCAGGTGCATGCCTTCGACGGCACACGAGGTTGCCACCACGGGCTGGCCGTGCGCCATGCTCAGGTTGACCTTCCCCTTCACGCCGGCGCCGAAGCGCAGCGGCGCCACCGCAAGCCGTGCTCCCACCATGTACGGCTCGATATCGGGCACGTGGCCATGCACCCGGACGCCCGCCCGCTCGGCGAGAGCCCGGATGTCCGGCGGCACATCGCCGCCGATGCAGTGGAAGACCATGTCCGGCTCGGCGGCATGCAGCCGCGGCCAGACCTCCTCCGTGAACCACCGCACCGCATCGACATTCGGCGGATGGCGGAAGCCACCGACGAACACCAGGTCCTTGCGCTGCTCGAAAGGCAACCCCGGATCCTTGAGTTCGTGCAGGTTGGAAAGTACCTCCACGCGCGCCTGCGGCGCCTCCTCGGCCAGCAGCGCACGCTCCGCCTCGCTCACCACCAGCGTCACGTCGCTGCGGTGGATCAGGTCGAGCTCGCTGCGGCGGGTACGTTCGGCCGCCTTGAGCAGGGCGGCGTCGCCTCGCATCTGGGCGCCGCGGCGCTCGCGCAGGTAGTGCAGGTCGACCGTGTCAAACACGATCTTCGCCCGGGGTGCCCACTTGCGCAGCAAGGGTAGGAGCGATTGCAGCAGATGGTGCCGGCAAACCACGATCACATCGAAGCCGCCGCCGTGCGACGCCAGCCATGCGGGCAGGGACTGCGCGAATGGCGCGTGCCAGGCCTCGATACCAAGGGCCTGCAGTGATCGGGTGTGGTTGCCGCCGTGATCCAGTCCGGCAGGCACGAAGGTGACGTGGGCACCTTCGCCCATGAACAGCCGCATCATGTTGACCAGGCGCAGCGACGCGGAATCCCGGTCCGGCTGCGGCACATGGTCGTCAATGACCAGGACGCGACGCTGGCCCGCCTGGCGGATGCGACCTTGCGACGTGTTGGCCTCCGGGTGATGCGCCAGGACGCCCCGCCATTTTTCCGCAAACGCCTGCTGGTTGCGCACCTGGTAGGCCTTCGGCCCCGTGCGGGTATCGGTGCCGGAGGTGACACCCTCCATGTGCACCACCACGGATTGCGGCTGGTATAGCACCCGTTGGCCGGCGGCACGGACCTTGAAGGCGAGGTCGGTGTCTTCGTAGTAGGCGGGTCGGAATTCATCGCCAAACCCGCCCAGTGTTTCGAACAATCGCCTCGGCAGCGCTATCGCGGCACCGGAGCAGTAGTCCACGTCCAGCACGTAATTGAACCGCGGGTCCTCGGGCGACTCGAAGCGACCGCGATTGGCGGCGCTGCCGTCTGAAAAGACCCACCCGCCCGCTTCCTGCAGGAGACCGTTGGGGTACACCAGCTTCGCGCCTGCCAGGCCGACATTGGCATGCTGCGAAAAGGTGCCCAGCAACGCTTCCAGCCACCCCGGCTGTGGCACGGTGTCGTTGTTCAGGAACACCAGCATCTCGCCCCGCGCCAAACGCGCGCCGTCGTTGCAAGCGGCGATAAAGCCGCCATTGGCCGCGCGGCGGTGGTAGCGCAGTCCCTGCACTCGCGGCAGCATCGCCTCGGTCTCGTCGGATGAGCCATCGTCCACCACGATCACCTCGATCGCCATCGCCGGCGGATGCTCGGCCAGGGCACGCAGGCATCGCAGCGTGTGCTCGAACTGGTTGAACACCGGAATGACGAGGCTGGCCCGGGGTGCGGGATCGTATGGCACGGCAAAGGGCGCGAACGCCGTCGGGGCCGGCAGGTACAGGGCGGGCCGCTGCGACACCGGCACCCGCTGGAACTGCCTCAGCACCCGGCGCCAGGACGCCTGCAGGCCCCGGGTCCGCAGGCTGGTCAATCCGCGGTGGAACAGGCCCGTCGCCCGGTTGAACAGGAACCGGAGTTCGGCCGGCGACATCGGCATGCTGAAGGGACTCCCACCGTACGGTTGCTGCGACCACCGCACGCCGCGGGGGCGGGTCGGCGGCTGGGTTAGACTCGACGCCACCAGGGCGACGCCCTCCATTCTCCCATGCCGTGGCCCAGATCGATTACGACGAAGATGACACCCTCGACGATTCCGCGTCTCCGCAGTGGCGCCGCCGCATCGTCATCTGGATTCTGGCGGCCATCGGCCTCGGTCTGGGGTTCCTGATTCCCTATTCGCTTTACCTCAACCATGAGGTGGGGCAGCGCTTCGGCCAGTTGCGCTGGCAGATCCCGACGCGCGTATACGCCCGGCCGCTGGAACTCGCCCCCGGCCTGGCCCTGGATGCCAGCACCCTGAAGACCGAGCTGGATTCCGCTGCGTATCGTGAAGGCGATGGTACGCGCGAGGGCAGCTATCGCCGCGACGGTGGCCGCTGGCGCATCTCCAGCCGCGGTTTCAATGACGTGGATGGCGCCGTCCCCGCGCGCCGCCTGGAAGTCGTGCTGTCCGGTGGGCGCGTGGCCAGCGTCCGCGACGCGGCCAGCAAGAAGGCCCTGCGCCGCGCGCGGCTGGATCCGGCGCGGATCGCCACGCTTTACGGCCAGAAGCAGGAAGAGCGCCGCCTTGTCCGCATCGACGAGGTGCCGGAACTGCTGGTGACGGGCCTGCAGGCGGTGGAAGACCGCGACTTCAACCACCACATCGGCATCGACTTCAGCGGCATGCTGCGCGCGGTGTTCAAGACCGCCACCGGCCGCACGCAGGGCGCCAGCACCCTGACCCAGCAGCTGGCCCGCAGCGGCCTGCTCGGCATCGGCCGCGAGCAGACCCTGCAGCGCAAGGGCAAGGAAATCCTGTACGCCTTGCTGATCGAAGCGCGCTACGACAAGCGCACCATCCTCGAGGCCTACCTCAACCAGGTCTACCTCGGCCAACGCGGCAGCCAGGCCATACATGGCGTCGCGGCGGCCGCCGAGTTCTGGTTCGGCCGCGACCTGCGTGACCTCAGCACCGAACAGATCGCGTTGCTGGTGGGCATCGTCAAGGGCCCCTCGGCCTATGACCCGCGGCGCAATCCGGAAGCCGCGCTCAAGCGCCGCAATTTCGCGCTCGGCGAGTTCCACGAAACCGGGCTCATCGACGATGCCGAATACCAGCGTGCGCTGAAGGCGCCGCTGGGCGTGACCACCAACCCGCGCGCGATCGCCGCCAATCGGTTCCCGGCCTACGTCGACCTGGTGCGCCGCCAGCTCGCCCGCGACTATCCAGAGGACGCGCTCGCCGGTGCCGGCCTGAGTGTGATGAGCGGCATGGCACCGTCGGCGCAGGCCAATGCCGAAGGCGCAGTGGCGCGCACGCTCAAGAGCCTGACCCACCGCACGCGCCCGACGCTGGAAGCCGGCGTGGTGGTGACCGACGTGCACAACGGCGAAGTGGTGGCCGTGGTCGGCGCGCGCGAATTCTCCGAACATGGCTTCAACCGGGCGGTCGAGGCACAGCGCCCGGTGGGCTCGCTGCTCAAGCCGTTCGTGTACCTGCTGGCGCTGGCGCAGCCAGAGCGCTTCTCGCTGGCCAGCTGGGTCGACGACTCCCCGGTGACGGTCAACCTGGGCAAAGGAAAGAACTGGAACCCCGGCAACTCCGATGGCCGCAGTCACGGCTCCGTGCGACTGATCGATGCGCTGGCGCAGTCGTACAACCAGGCCATGGTGCGCGTGGGCATGCAAGTGGCGCCCGAGCGCATCGCCGACCTGATCCGCACGCTCGCCGGCATCGAGGCCGAGCCGAACCCCGCGCTGATCCTCGGTGCGGTGGACCAGAGCCCGTACGCGATGGCGCAGCTGTACCAGTTCCTGGCATCCGGTGGTGAGATCCAGCCCCTGCATGCCGTGCGGGGCGTGCTGGACGCAAACGGCAAGGCCCTCAACCGCTACGACAAGGAGCCGGCCCCCGCGCAGGAGGGCGACGCGATCGCCGCACGCCTGATCACGATCGCGCTGCAACAGGCCGTGTCCAGCGGCACCGGCCGCCAGTTGATGAACGACGGTCTCGGCCGCCTTTCGCCCGCGGGCAAGACCGGCACCAGCAACGACGGCCGCGACAGCTGGTTCGCCGGCTGGACGGGCGACCACCTGGCGGTGATCTGGGTGGGCAACGATCAGAACAAGACCACCGGCCTGTACGGCGCCACCGGCGCGATGCGCGTGTGGTCGTCGCTGTTCGCGCGCCTGCCCACCGCTCCGCTGGAAGTGGGCGACAAGGGCCTGGACTGGCAGTGGGTGATCGACTCCAACACGACGGATGCGGGGTGCGCGGGTGCCCGCCGTTTCGCCTTCGTCGCCGGCTTCGCTCCCGCCTACGCCCCGTGCCCCGCGCCGCAGCCCGCACTGCCGGAAGAAGGCGCCGAAGGCGAGGACACCGGCGGCGGCTGGCGCGAGTGGTTCGGCATCGGCGAACGCCGCGAGGAACCCGATCCCGCCAAGCGCGTGCCGGAGGCACCCGTTGAAGGGCAATGAGGCAGACGTACGGTAATCGCATCACCGGGGCGGGACGGCCATGGGTCGCCCGTTCTGCGCCAAGGACAAGGCACCGATGAACAGCAGTCGATTGGGCGTGGCCAGCCGCGCGGCCCTGAGCGAGGGCGGCGATCTTGCGCGTGCGCTGCCCGCTTTCGCGCCGCGCCCAGCGCAGCAGGACCTGTCGGCGGCCATTGCCGATGCCTTCGAAGGCCGCGGCGTGCTGCTGGCTGAAGCGGGCACGGGAACCGGCAAGACCTTCGCCTATCTGGTCCCCGCGATCCTGTCGGGCCACAAGACCATCATTTCCACCGGCACCCGCGCCCTGCAGGACCAGCTGTACCACCGCGACCTGCCGCGGGTGCGCGACGCGCTGGGCAAAGGGCTGAAGACCGCGTTGCTCAAGGGCCGCGCCAATTACCTGTGCCATTACCGGTTGCAGCAGGCCAAGGGCGAGGGGCGCTTCGCCACGCGCGAGCATGCCGCGCAGTTCCAGCGCATCGTCGCCTGGGCCGGGCGCACACGCATGGGCGACCTCGCCGAGATGGACGGTATCGCCGAGGACTCGCTGCTGTGGCCGATGGTCACCAGCACCGCCGAAAACTGCCTCGGCAGCGAATGTCCGTTCTTTTCGGAATGTTTCGTCGTGCAGGCGCGCCAGCGGGCGCAGGCCGCCGATATCGTGGTGGTGAACCACCACCTGCTGCTGGCCGACCTGGCGCTGAAGCAGGAGGGCTTTGGCGAGATCCTCCCCGGGGCCCAGGCCTTTGTCGTGGACGAGGCGCACCAGTTGCCCGACCTTGCAGCGCAGTTCTTCGGTGAATCGCTGAGCGCGCGGCCGCTGGTGGAGCTTGCGCGTGACGCGGTCAGTGAGTGCAAGACTTCGCCGGGCGCCCTCGCCGTGGTGCAGGAGCCAGCACGGGCGCTGGAACATGCGGTGCGCGGGCTGCGCGCCGCCATGGATGACCTGCCGGTCCGTGCCACCCGCCGTCGCGCGGCCGAGCTGCCCGCGGTCGAAGAGGCGCTGGCGGCGCTGGAGCATGCGCTGGCCACTTTGCACGCCGCGTTGTTGCCGGTGCGCGAGAGCGCACCGGGTCTGGACAGCTGCACTGCGCGCGCCAGGGAATTCGAGCTGCGGCTGCAGCGCTGGCGTGCGCTCCCTTCCGACGTGGAGGAGGAAGCCGACCCCTTTGCCGCGGATTTTTCCGACCTCGATGCGGAGCGCGGGGCAGGTGCGGGCTCCGGGTCATCCGGCAGCGAGCGCGTGGCCTCCGCGGCGGTCAACTACGCGGACGCAGCGTCGCCGGCATGCGCCGTTGCAGCCCCTGCTGATTCGGCGGGTGGCCCGGTCGCGCCTTCCATGGGCGCCGAAGCCCCCGCGGCAGCACCTGGCGAGGCCGGCGGGGACGCCGACACCGACGCGGACGCGGACGCGGACGCGGACGCTGACGCTGACAGCGTCCGCTGGTACGAACTCACCGCCAAGGGTTTCCGGCTGACCCGCACCCCGCTGGATGTCGCCGGTCCGCTGGCCAAGCACCGCGCCCAGTCGCAGGCCGCATGGGTATTCACGTCCGCCACCCTGGCGATCGGTGGCCGCTTCGAGCACTTCGCCATCAAGCTCGGCCTGAGCGCGTCGCGTACGCCGACGCTGCTCGCACCCAGCCCGTTCGACTGGCCCGAGCAGGCACTGTGCTACCTGCCGCGGGGCCTGCCCGACCCGATGGCGCGCAACTACAGCGAGGCGGTCGTCGCGGCTATCCGGCCGGTGTTGGAGGCATCGAATGGGCGCGCATTCGTGCTCTTCGCCTCGCACCGCGCCCTCCGGGAGGTCGCCGAACTGCTGCGCGATGGCCCGTGGCCGCTGTTCGTGCAGGGCGAGGCGCCGCGCGGCGTCCTGCTGGAACGGTTCCGTGAATCGGGCAATGGCGTGCTGCTCGGTGCCGCCAGTTTCCGCGAGGGCGTGGACGTCGCCGGCGATGCGCTCAGCGTGGTGGTGATCGACAAGTTGCCGTTCGGCGCGCCCGATGACCCTGTGTTCGAGGCGCGGCTGGAGGCGGTGCGCCGTCGCGGCGGCAATCCCTTCCGCGACGAGCAGTTGCCGCAGGCGGTGATCGCGCTCAAGCAGGGCGCGGGCCGCCTGATCCGCAGCGAAACCGACCGCGGCGTGCTGGTGTTGTGTGACCCGCGCATTCTGGGACGGAGTTACGGTCGGCTGTTCCTCGACTCCTTGCCGCCGCTGCCACGCACCCGTAGCGCCGAGGACGTGGCGGCCTTCTTCGCCCAGCCCGAGCCGCTGATATTCGCGGTGGAGTAGGGGGCGCCCCCCACGGGCCCGCGGCGGGCGCGGGTAGAATGCCGCCATGACCGGCACCTGCCCTCACTCCCTCAGAATGCGGCGCGAAGCCGCAGCCCCCGCATGAAGCTGCTTGCCTTCGAACTGGCCACCGAGGCCTGCTCGGTGGCGCTGTGGGTGGACGGCGAAGTGCGCGAGCGCTTCGAGGTCGCGCCGCGCCGCCATGCCGAACTGGCGCTGCCCTGGGCGGGCCAACTGCTGGCCGACGCGGGACTCGCCCGCACCCAGCTCGACGCAATCGCCTTGGGCCGCGGTCCCGGGGCCTTCACCGGCGTACGCCTCGCCATCGCGATCGCGCAGGGGGTGGCGTTGGCACTGGACCGGCCCATCGTCCCGGTGTCGACCCTCGCCGCCCTGGCGATGCAGGCCGCGGGCCCACGCGTGCTGGCCGCCATCGACGCGCGCATGGGCGAGGTCTACAGCGGTGCGTTCGAGCGCCGCGATGGCGATGCCGTGGCCTGTTCGGCCGAAGCGGTCGGTGACCCGGCCGCCTTCGAGTTGGAGGGCGACGCGATGGACTGGCAAGGGGTCGGCACCGGTTTCGCGGCCGCGGACGGCGCCCTGCGCCAGCGTCTGGCCGGGCGCCTGATCAGTGTCGATGCGGCCGCGCTGCCAAGGGCCGGCGACGTCGCACGGCTGGCGGTGCTGGCCTGCGCTCGCGGTGAGGCGGTAGCACCCGAACGGGTGGAGCCGGCCTATCTGCGCAACAACGTCGCCCTGACCATCGCCGAGCAGCAGGCATTACGCCAAGCGAGGAAGTGACGCGCTTGCCACCGCTGCAAGCCGGGGCAGTGCGTCCTTGACCCACCGCCCCTGTGCCCGCCGCAGCGTCAGTCGTCGATCAACTCGCCACCCGGCAGGAACAGCCAGGTGCGGGTGACATGCAGGATGTCGGGGTCTTCCTCGGTTTTCGGCAGGGGCGGGTAGGGCTCTGCCAGCCGGGCGATGCGCAGCGCGGAGGCGTCCAGCAGCGGCACGCCGCTGCTCTGCACGATCTCGGCGCGCTCCACGGTGCCGTTGCGGCGGATGGCCACGCTGATCACCACCTGGCCCGACAACCGGCGGCGACGGGCCTCGTCCGGGTAATTGAGGTTGCCCACGCGCTCGACGCGCTTGACCCATTCGCTCAGGTAGCCCGCCCAGGCGAATTCCTGGGTGCTGGCCGAGACGAACTTGCGCTTGGGCCGCTTGGCGTAGCGCTCCGAGCGCAGGTGGATTTCCGCGGCCAACCGCGCCATCGCCATGTCGCGTTCGACCTTCTCCGGGCCGCGCGGCAACGGGGTGGTCGTCGGCGTCGGGGTGGTGCGCGGGGTGGGCGTGGCCGCCTCGCCCGCGCTGCTGCTCACCACGCGCTCGCGTGGCGCGGGCTGCGGGGTGGGGGCCTGTGCGCGCAGCGGACGTGGCGCCACGCCGGGTTGCACCTGCGCGATGGGCCCGGTCTGGTTGTCGCGCGGGCGGCTGGCCTTGTCGTGCTCGCCGCCGCCCTGGTTGCTGGCCTGGGCCAGGAAGTCCGCCTGCTTGGGCGTCAGCGCCGAGGTGGTCTGGGTCAGGATCACGTCCAGCGTCGGCACCACCGGCGCGGCGCTTTCCAGCGCGAAGCCGAAGCCCAGCACCACCAGCCCGTGCACCAGCAGCGACAGGGTCATCGTCGCGCCCAGGCGCTGGTTCTCGCCGACGCCCGGCGTGGGCATCACGGCAGCCATGCCCACCCCCGCAGGGAGCGGTCGCGACCGCGCCGGCTCATGCCAGGCGCGACTCGATGGCGTCGAACAGCTGCCCGGCGATGTTCAGCCCGAACTGGGCGTCCAGCTCGCGGATGCAGGTCGGGCTGGTGACGTTCACCTCGGTCAGGTAGTCGCCAATCACGTCCAAACCCACGAACAGCATGCCGCGGCGCTTCATCTCCGGGCCCACCTGCGCCGCGATCCAGCGGTCGCGGTCGGTCAGTGGGCGGCCTTCGCCACGGCCGCCGGCGGCCAGGTTGCCGCGGAACTCGTCCCCCTGCGGGATGCGCGCCAGGCAGAAGTCCACCGGCAGCCCATCGACCAGCAGGATGCGCTTGTCGCCGGCGGTGATCTCGGGGATGTAGCGCTGGGCCATGGCCAGGTGGCGGCCGCCTTCGGTCAGCGTTTCCAGGATCACGTTGGTGTTGGGATCGCCGGCGCGGGCGCGGAAGATCGAACGCCCGCCCATGCCGTCCAGGGTCTTGAGCACCGCGTCGCCGTGCTCGGCGATGAAGGCCTTGATGGCGGCGGCGTCCCGGCTGACCAGGGTGGGTGGGCAGCACTGCGGGAACTCCAGCGCGGTCAGCTTCTCGTTCATGTCCCGCAGGCCCTGCGGGTCGTTCACCACCAGCGCGCCGGCGCGCTGCGCCAGGCCCAGGATCTGGGTGTCATGCAGGTACGACGCATCCACCGGTGGGTCCTTGCGCATCAGCAGGACGTGGCCGCGGCCCAACTCAAGATGTGACGGACGTCCCAGTTCGAACCACCCGCGCGGATCGTCCTCCACGGTCAGGGCCGCGGTGTGGGCATGCGCAACCCCGTCCCGCAGGAACAGGCCGCCCGGGATGACGTAATGCAGCCGGTGGCCACGTCGCTGGGCCTCCAGCAGCATGGCGAAGGTGGAATCCTTGGCGATCTTGATGGAGCCGATCGGGTCCATCACCACAACGATGTCGAGCGGCATGGTCAGCGTGCGCGGGGAGACGACAGCGATGGTAACAGGCAGGGGGCCCGCAACTGTGTCGGTGGGCGGCATTCAGCCAAACCCCGGGAAAAACGCGCTTGACAGTGCGCGTCCGGCTTGGAATAAAGGGAGCCTGGTGAGGTGCCGACGCATAATGGCGCCCACGTCTGGGGAAAGAGAATGCAAGACGACGAGCGCAACGGCAGCCTCGATGGTCTGCGGGTCATGGTGATCGATGACTCCAAGACCATCCGGCGCACTGCCGAGACTTTGCTCAAGCGCGAAGGCTGTGAGGTGGTGACCGCGACCGACGGTTTCGAGGCGCTGGCCAAGATCGCCGACCAGCAGCCGCAGATCATCTTCGTGGACATCATGATGCCGCGACTGGACGGCTATCAGACCTGCGCGTTGATCAAGAACAACCAGCTGTTCAAGTCGACGCCGGTGATCATGCTGTCGTCCAAGGACGGCCTCTTCGACAAGGCCCGGGGCCGCATCGTCGGCTCCGAGCAGTACCTGACCAAGCCATTCACGCGCGAGGAACTCCTCGGCGCGATCCGCACGCACGTCAACGCCTGACCGGGGGGTAAGGCACCAATGGCACGAATTCTTCTGATCGAGGACTCGCCGACCGATACGGCGGTCCTCACCCAGCTCCTGGAGCGCAACGGCCACGACGTGCTGTCTTCCGGCAGCGCCGAGGACGGCATCGAGGTGTGCCGCCGCGAGAAGCCCGACCTGGTGCTCATGGACGTGGTCCTGCCGGGCATGAACGGGTTCCAGGCCACGCGCGCGCTGTCGCGCGATGCCATCACCAAGGCCATCCCGGTGCTGATCGTCAGCACCAAGGGCATGGAGACGGACAAGGCCTGGGGCCTTCGCCAAGGTGCCAAGGACTACATCGTCAAGCCCCCGCGCGAGGACGAACTGGTGGCCCGGATCAACGCCCTGCTGGGGGGGTGACCATGGGCCTTGCTCCCTTTGATCTTCTGGCCAGCTACGAGCAGCGCAGTCTGGCGCACGTGGTCGGTTTGCCCGAGCAGCTCGACGCGCCCGGCCTGTGGCGCGGCGTGGGCTTCCGGATCGGTTCGCGCCGGCTGGCGGCCGGCTTCGACGAGGTGCGTGAGATCCTGCCCCTGCCGCAGGTGACCCCGGTGCCCGGCGCGCAACCTTGGATGCTGGGGGTGGCCAACGTGCGTGGCAGCCTGCTGCCGATCGTCGACCTCAAGCAGTTCCTGGAGGGCGAGCGGACGGTATTGCACGAGAGCCAGCGCATCCTGCTGGTCCGCCAGACCGGCGGCGACGTCGCGGTGCTGATCGACGAATTGTACGGACAGAGAAGCTTCGTGGAGGAGCAGGAGCTCCCCGCCGACGACGCGGTGGCCGGGCAACTGGCCGAAGGCCGCTACGGCCACTTCGTCGACCGCACCTACCGGTTGGACCATCACGCATGGGGCGTCTTCAGCCTGGACCGGCTGGCGCGCACGCCCGAATTCAGACAAGCCGCGGTCTGACCGCATCCGCGATTTTTCGAGGTTGAACCATGAGCACTAACATGAACACTGTCGCCGGCAAGGCCCGCAGCCTGGGCGTCAACACCTGGCTGACCGTGCTGGGCGTATCGCTGCTGATCTTCGGCGCGAACACCGGTTATGCGACCTGGAAGGCGGCCCGCCTCGGCGGTGCCAGCTCCGCGGCTTCGAACCTGCAGGTGCTGTCGCAGCAGTTGGCCAACCAGGGCCGCGAGGCGGTCAGCGGCGACTCGACGGCGTTCGCGGCGTTCAAGGACACCAAGGCCAAGATCGACGATGACATCAGGCAGCTCAACGCCAACTTCGGCGCCACGGCGGGCGTGGCAGGTCCGATCAAGAACGTCAGCGACACCTGGGCGCCGCTGGGCAAGAGCGCCGACCAGGTGATCGCCTCGGAGAAGGCACTGCTGGGCCTCGCGGGCAACGCCAACAGCTTCGCCAGCGAAGTGTCGTCGCTGCAGGCCGAGCTGGACGAGCTGGTCCGCGCGATGTCAGCCAGTGGCTCGCCGTCGTCGCAGGTCTACCTGGCGCTGCGCCAGGTGGTGCTGTCCTCGGCGATGGCCGGTTCGATCACCGAAATCCGCGCCGGCGGCACCAGCGCCGCCCGCGCGGGTGACGCGCTTGGCCGCAACGCCACCGTGTTCGACAACGTGCTCGCGGGCCTGCGCAAGGGCGACCCGGCTGCCGGCGTCACCGCGCTGTCCAACAGCGGCGCACTGGCTGCGCTGACGCGCACCGAGACGCGCTGGAAGAAGATGAAGACGGACGTCGACGCGATCCTGGGCAACTCCAAGAACCTGTTTGCCGCGCAGTCGTCCGCTGCCTCCCTGACTGCCGGTTCGGACAAGCTGCTCAACGACAGCCGCAACCTGTTCGACGCCTTCACCGCGTTCGGTTCGCTGAAGGACACCAGCATCCTCGGCAACATCTGGCTGTCGATCCTGTCGGGCCTGGCCGCGCTGGTCGCCATCGCCGGCTTGCTGTGGTCGCTCAACAGCGCGCAGAAGCAGCGTTATGAGTCCACCAAGGAGCTCAACGACCGCAACCAGGAGGCGATCATGCGCCTGCTGGACGAAATGGGTTCGCTCGCAGAAGGCGACCTGACCGTGAAGGCGACCGTGACCGAGGACATGACCGGCGCGATCGCGGACTCGATCAACTTCGCCGTGGAGCAGCTGCGCAGCCTGGTGCAGACGATTACCGACACCTCGGTGCAGGTGGCGTCCAGCGCACAGGAAACGCAGGCCACGGCCATGCACCTGGCCGAAGCCGCGGAGCACCAGGCGCAGGAAATCAGCTCGGCCTCGGACCGCATCAACGAAATCGCGGCCAGCATCAACCAGGTGTCGCGCAACTCCTCCGAATCGGCGGAAGTGGCGCAGCGCTCGGTGCAGATCGCCACCAAGGGTGCGGGCGTGGTGCGCCAGACGATCGCCGGCATGGACAGCATCCGCGACCAGATCCAGGAAACCTCGAAGCGAATCAAGCGACTGGGCGAAAGCTCCCAGGAAATCGGCTCGATCGTGGAACTGATCAACGACATCTCGGAACAGACCAACATCCTGGCGCTGAACGCCGCCATCCAGGCGGCCTCGGCCGGTGAAGCGGGCCGCGGGTTCGCGGTCGTGGCCGACGAAGTGCAGCGACTGGCAGAGCGCGCGTCCAACGCGACCAAGCGAATCGAAACGCTGGTGCAGACCATTCAGAGCGATACCAACGAAGCGGTCTCGTCGATGGAACAGACGACTTCGGAAGTGGTCGCTGGTGCGCGGCTGGCCGAGGACGCGGGTACCGCGCTGGGTGAGATCGAAAAGGTGTCGTCCGACCTGTCGGGCCTCATCCAGGGCATCTCCAGCGCGGCGCAGCAGCAGTCCAGCGCGGCGACCAACATCACCGCGACGATGAACACGATCCAGTCGATTACGGCGCAGACCTCGCAGGGTGCGAGCCAGACGGCGCAGTCGATTGGAAACCTTGCGCAGCTCGCCGCCGACCTGCGCCGCTCGGTCGCCGACTTCAAGCTGCCGGCCTGACCAGAGAAGGGCAGCAGTACTCATGTCGAGGCCGAGGATGATTAGTCCGGACTGCCGTTGCCCCTCGTGGCACGGCCCCGGCCGCACGTTGGGGGTGCGATGACCGTGATGCGTGACGCGATCGACACCACCACGCTGGGTTGGATCAAACCCGAGCTGGACGAAACCATGCGCTATGCGCGCCAGGCCATCGAGGCCTTCGCCGAGTCGCCGGGTGACGCCAGCCGGATGAAGGAATGCGCGGCGCACCTGCACCAGGTGCACGGCACGTTGCGCATGGTCGAACTGTATGCGCCGGCGATGGTGGCCGAAGAAATGGAACGGCTGTCGCTGGCGCTGATGCGCGGCGACGTGGCCGACCGCGACGAAGCCTGCGCCGTGCTGATGCGCGGGGCCGTGCAGTTGCCTGACTACCTGGAGCGCCTGCAGGGCGGCCATCGGGACATCCCGATCGTGCTGCTGCCGCTGCTCAACGAACTGCGCGCCACGCGCGGCGAGCCGGGTCTCAACGAGAGCGTGCTGTTCTCGCCCGACCTGGACCGTCCGCTGCCCGAGAGCGTGCCCGCGCCCAATGCCGCACTGCCGTCCTCGCAGGCCGGTCGCCCACAACTGGGCGCGCTGCGCGAGGCACTGGCGCGCTGGCCCGAAGAGGGCGCGCCCGCCGATGCCGGCCAACTGGTCCGTGCGGTGGAAGGGCTGCTGGCCGACGTGGTGGTCGAACCGCTGCGTCGCATGCTGTGGGTCGCGTCCTCGGTGGCGCAGGCCCTGCGCGACGGCGCCCTCCAACCCACCCGGACCCTGCGCCAGGCGTTCGCTGGCGTTGAACGCGAAGTGCGCCTGATGCTGGAAGGCGATGGCTTCAGCGGTCCACGTGACGAGGCCGCCGCCGAGCCGACCCGCCAGCTGCTGTACCACGTGGCCCACCATGGCGCCGCGCACCCGGCGCTGGACGACCTGCGCAGCACCTTCGACCTGAACACCCAGCTGCCGAGCGAAAGCGAGATCGAGCACGCGCGCGGCAGTCTCAGCGGTCGCAACCGGGCGCTGCTGGACACCGTGTCGGCCGCGATCAAGGAAGACCTGATGCGGGTCAAGGATGCCCTTGACCTGCACCTGCGTACCGGCAAGACCGATATCAGTGAACTGCGGCCGCAGGTCGAAGCGCTTGGCCGGGTCAGCGATACGCTGGGCATGATGGGCCTGGGTGTCGCGCGCAGCGTCGTGCAGCAGCAACGCGATGCGATGCACGAGATCGTGTCCGGCCAGCGTGCCGCGGACGAGTCCGCGCTGCTGGATGTTGCCGGCGCGTTGCTCTATGTGGATGCCTCGCTGGACGACCAGGTCAGCCGACTGGGGATGGCCGAGAACCCCAGCGACGAGGACCTGCTGGCGGGCGAAGCACAGCGCGTGCTCGAGGTGGTCGTGCGCGAGGCGATCGCCAATTTCGGCGACGCCCGCCAGGCGTTTGTCGCGTTCGTCGAAACCAACTGGGACCACGCCGAACTGGTTGACGTGCCACGCCTGCTGGACGAGGTGGGCGGCGCGCTGCGCATGCTCGACCTGGCCCAGCCGGCCGATTACCTGCAGTCAATCCGCGCCTACACGCAGGCCGAACTGCTCGGCCGCCGCCGCGTGCCCAACGGCCAGCAACTCGACACGCTGGCCGATGCGCTTGCCAGCGTCGAGTACTACCTCGAGGCATTGCGCGAGCAACGCCCCAACCGCGAGCGCATCCTCGATATTGCGCGCCTGAGCCTGGAGACATTGGGCTATTGGCCCATTCCTGCCGGTGCACTTGAGTCGGCGCCGGCATTGGCGGACCTCGCCATCCCCGAGCCGGCCCTGACCCTTGCGGACACCGCGCCCAGCGCGACGGTCCCCGCGGCGGCGTCCGAACCCTCGGCGCCGGTGTCGAACGACACCGTGGCGACCCCGGTACCGTCGACGCCGATTGTCCCCGTGGCGCCGGCACCGACGGGCGTCGCGGACGGCTTCGAGCACAGCGACGACATCGACGACGACATCCGCGAGGTCTTCCTCGAGGAGCTGAGCGAGGAGATCGACAACCTCGATTCGCTGCTGCCTGCGTGGCGCGCGATGCCGGACGACGCCGAGCATCTGCGTCCCATTCGACGCGTGTTCCACACGCTCAAGGGCAGTGGTCGCCTGGTAGGCGCCAAGACCCTCGGCGAGTTCAGCTGGAAGATCGAAAACATGCTGAACCGCGTGCTGGATGGCACGCGGCCGGCCACCCCGCCAGTGATCGACCTGGTCAGTCGCGCCCACACGGCGCTGCCCCAGTTGCACGCAGCGCTGGCCGGTACGGGCGCCATCACCGCCGACCTGGCCGGCATGGAAGCACACGCCGACCTGCTTGCCAGCGGTGAAGAAGCGTTCTACGTCGAGCGCGAACGCGCGCCGGCGCCGGCAGTGGCGGCACCCGAGGAGGCCACGCCCACGTTGGTGGCGGCACCCGAGGCTGCCACGGAGGTCTCCACCGCAGAGGCCGAACCCGTGGCGCCGGCACCCGATGTCGAGCCGAGCATTCCGGCTTCGGTCGACGCGGTGCTGCTTGAGATCCTGGGGATCGAGGTGGGGGGCCACTTGGCCACCATCCGCCAATGGTTGGCGGCGCAGACGCCGGACCGGACCACGGCCGACGACGTGCTTCAGCGCGCGATCCACACGCTGAATGGCGCGTTCGCGATGACCGAAGTGCCGGTCATCACCGCCATCACCGGGCCGGCCGAGGTCTACGTCAAGCGCCTGCTTGCCGCGCGCCTTGCGCCCACCGAGCAGGGAGTCGCCGTGATGGGCGAGGTGGCCGAGGCCATCGAGCGCACCATGGCGTCGCTGCAGACCGAGACTCCGCGGGTGCCGCTGTTCGAAGGCCTCGCCGAGCGCATCGCCATGCTGCGTGACAGCCTGCCGGAAGCCCAGCTTGCGCTGGTGGACGACGACCTGGAGATGGACCTCGACGCGATCGAGGCACCCGTTCCAGAGACCACGGCCCCGGTCGTGCCGATGGACCTCTCCGAGTTCATCAGCGACAACGTACCTGCCGAGACCGCCGAACGTTTCGAAGCCGAGCGCCTCGAAACCGAACGTCTCGAAGCCGAACGTCTCGAAGCCGAACGTCTCGAAACCGAGCGCCTCGAAACCGAACGTCTCGAGGCCGAACGTCTCGAGGCCGAACGTCTCGAAGCCGAACGTCTCGAGGCTGAGCGTCTCGAGGCTGAGCGTCTCGAGGCCGAGCGTCTCGAAGCCGAGCGTCTCGAGGCCGAGCGTCTCGAAGCCGAGCGTCTCGAGGCCGAGCGTCTGGAAGCCGAGCGTCTGGAAGCCGAGCGTCTCGAGGCCGAGCGTCTCGAGGCCGAGCGTCTCGAGGCCGAGCGTCTCGAAGCCGAACGTCTCGAAGCCGAACGTCTCGAGGCCGAGCGTCTCGAAGCCGAGCGTCTCGAGGCCGAGCGTCTCGAAGCCGAGCGTCTCGAGGCCGAGCGTCTCGAAGCCGAGCGTCTCGAGGCCGAACGCCTCGAAGCCGAACGCCTCGAAGCCGAACGCCTCGAGGCCGAACGCCTCGAAGCCGAGCGTCTCGAGGCCGAGCGTATCGAAGCCGAACGTCTCGAGGCCGAGCGTCTCGAAGCCGACCGCCTTGAGGCTGAGCGTCTCGAAGCCGAACGCCTGGAGTTCGAGGAACTCGACCGTCTTACGGCGCCAGAAGCGGACGCCGAAGCGGTCCACGAAGACGCGGTTACGCTCGACAACGGTGTGGCAGAGCCGGCGGAACCCGAGACAGCAACCGAAGTCGCAGCCCCAGCACCCGTCGCACACGAGCACGAGCAGCACCCCGCCGTGGCCGCGTTGTTGGCCAATGCGATGGTCGAAAGCCCCGACCCGGAACTGCCGCTCGACCTCACCGACCTGGACCCGGAACTGGTCGACATCTTCGTCGAAGAAGGTGTGGACCTGCTCGACCACTCCGACCGCCTGCTTGCCCAGCTTCGCGAGACTCCGACCGATCGCGAAACCCTCGCCGGCCTGCAGCGCGACCTGCATACCCTCAAGGGTGGTGCGCGCATGGCCGGCATCATGTCCGTGGGCGACCTCGGCCACGTGATGGAGTCGTTGCTGGAAGCGGTGGTGGAGAACCGCCGCGAGCTGGGACGCGAAGGCGTGCCGCTGCTCGAACGTGGTTTCGACCGCCTGCATACCATGCTCACCCGCGTCGGCGAACGCCTTGCGGTAGCGATGCCCGTCGCCTTGATTGCCGAGTTCGAAGCCCGGGCGCGCGGAGAAGAGCCGGTGTTCGCTTCGGGCGCCGGCGCCGCGCTGGCGTCCGTGCCGGTTGCAGTGGCTATGGAAGCAGAAGCTTCCGCCAGCGCCAACGACTCCACGATGGAGGTGCCTGGGCACGTCTCCGCCGAACTGAAGCCGCTGTCGGCGCCGCTGGTCGAAGCCACGGCGCTGGACGACGAAGACATCGGGGTTCGCGCGCCGCAGGAGCAGGTGCGCATCCGCGCCGACCTGCTGGACCGACTGGTCAACTACGCCGGCGAGGTCGCGATCTACCGCGCTCGCCTGGAGCAGCAGCTGGGCGCGTTCCGCACCGCGATCGCGGAAATGGATCAGACCAACCTGCGCGTGCGCGACCAGTTGCGCCGCCTGGAAATCGAGACTGAAGCCCAGATCGTCGCGCGTTACCAGCGCGAGGACACCGTCGACGCCACGTTCGACCCGCTGGAACTGGACCGCTTCTCCACCCTGCAGCAGCTGTCGCGTGCACTCGCCGAGTCGGCTGCCGACCAGACCAGCCTGCAGGGCACGCTCGACGACCTGACGCGTCAGTACGAAACCCTGCTGCTGCAGCAGTCGCGCGTGAGCTCGGAGTTGCAGGAAGGCCTGATGCGCACCCGCATGGTGCCGTTCGATGGCCTGCTGCCGCGCCTGCGCCGCGTGGTCCGACAGGCGGCGGGCGAGTTGGGCAAGCAGGTCCAGCTCAAGCTGGAAGGCACCCAGGGCGAACTCGACCGCAACGTGTTGGAGCGCATGACCGCGCCCCTGGAGCACATGCTCCGCAACTCGGTCGCGCACGGTCTGGAGAAGGCCGACGAACGCCGCAAGGCAGGCAAGCCGGAGGAAGGCGCGATCCGCATCGCGCTGCACCGCGAAGGCTCGGAAGTGGTGATCGAGGTCTCCGACGACGGCCGCGGCCTCGACCGGGCGGCCATCCGCCGCCGCGGCGAAGAGCGTGGCCTGGTTCGTCCTGACGCGGTGCTGGCGGACGCCGTACTCGACCAGTTGATCCTGGAGCCGGGTTTCTCCACCGCCACCGAGGTCAGCAAGCTGGCCGGACGTGGTGTCGGCATGGACGTGGTGGCCAGCGAAGTGCGCCAGCTGGGCGGCACGCTGGACATCCTTTCGGTTCCTGGCCAGGGCACCCACTTCACCCTGCGCCTACCGCAGACGTTGGCGGTCACCCAGGCGGTATTCGTCAAGATCGGCGAAACGACCTTCGCCGTGCCGATCGCATCGGTGCGCGGCGTCGGCCGCGTGTCCCGCGAACAGCTGGCCAGTGAGGACGTGACCTACCGCTACGGCGGCGAGGACTACGACATCCACGACCTGGGCCAACTGGTGGGCCACGCGCCCGCCAAGGCCGAAGGCCACCTGCAGATGCCGCTGCTGCTGGTCCGCTCCGGCGACCTGCGCGCCGCAGTGACCGTCGACCAGATCGTGGGCAACCGCGAGATCGTGGTGAAGCCGGTGGGGCCGCAGGTTGCGTCCATCCCGGGCATCTTCGGCGCGACCATCATGGGTGACGGCAGCGTGGTCGTGATCCTCGACGTCGCCCCGCTGGTACGCCGCCAGGCGGTGCTGCCGCGCGATGTGGAGACGGTGGTGCCGGTGATCGAACATCGCCGCGTGCCGCTGGTCATGGTGGTCGACGACTCCATCACCATGCGCAAGGTCACCGGCCGCGTGCTGGAGCGCGCCAACTTCGAAGTCGCCACCGCGAAGGACGGCCTGGACGCGCTGGAGCGCATGGCGGAAATCGTGCCCGACCTGATGCTGCTCGACATCGAGATGCCGCGCATGGACGGTTATGAACTCGCCACGGCGATGAAGGCCGACCCACGCCTGCGCAACGTGCCGATCATCATGATCACGTCGCGTACCGGCGAGAAGCACCGCGAGCGGGCCTTCGAGATTGGCGTCAACCGCTACCTTGGCAAGCCGTACCAGGAGCCGGAGTTGCTGCGCAACGTGTACGAACTGCTGGGGGTAAGCCCGCGCCATGAGCAGTAAGGCCAAACGCGTTGCCCTGCTGGCGCGGCCCGGAGCGGCCGGTGAACGGCTGGTCGAAGTGCTGGGCGATGCGGGCGTCGAGGTCGTGCTGCAAGCCGACCCCACGCAGGTGGATGCAGCCACCGTGCTCGGCTCGCAGCCCGACACGCTGCTGGTCGCCCTGGATGCTCCGACCGAGGATGCGCTCGAGCAGCTCGAGGCGGCGCTCAATGCGCCTTCGGTCGACGTGATCTACGAAGAAGCTGCCCTCGTGGTCGCGCGTGAGGGTTGGGACGCCGCACGCTGGCGCCGCCACCTGCTCGCCAAGCTGCAGGGACACGGCAACGTGCTGCCGCCGGCACAGGCTGCCGAGGCCCACGAGCCTCAGGTCACCGCCGTGGCGCCGACCGAGCCGCTGCCGACAGCGGCACCGATACCGGCACCGGCACCGGTTGCCCAGCCGGAACAGCCCATCACCTCGTTCTCCATCAGCCAGACCTTCGACGTGGTCGCCGAGCCTGTGCTGGAACCGGTTCCGGAAGAGCCTGCGGCAACGCCGGCGGCCGAACCCGCGCACATCACGTTTTCGTCGTCCATGGCATGGACGCTCGACCCGGGCCCGGCCGACGCCTCCCTCGAGACGCCCGTCGCGACCAACCTCGTGGTGGACGAGGTCGAAGCAAACGACCTGGTGCCTGCCCTCGACACCGCCGTCCCGGCGCCCGTCGCCGAGCCCCCCGTCGTCGCCGAATCCCGCGCCTCGGCGCCGGAATTCAACCCCTTCGACCCGGTTGCGGCGGAGGCCTCCGACGCGTCCCCCATGCCGACGCTCACCGAGCGCTGGGCCGGGCAGGCGTTCGTGACTGAGCCGGAGTCGACGGCTGCCTCGGCGGACGATCGCTTCAGCAACGATCTCGCCTCGCTCGAACTGCGCATCGCGTCCATGAGTCTGGTCGACGAGTCGCCCGTCCGTGGCTCCGAGAAGGTGCGCGGCGCGGTGCTGGTGATGGCAGGGATCGGTGGCCCGGACGCGGTGCGCCAGTTCCTGGGCAGCCTGCCGGCCGACTTCGTCCGACCCGTGCTCGTGCAGCAACGACTGGATGGCGCGCGTTACGACCGGCTGGTGGCGCAGATGCAGCGCGCCACCACCTTGCCCGTCAAGTTGGCCGAGGCCGGGCAACCCGCGGAGTTGGGTACGGTCTACATCGTGCCGGACACGCTGGGCGTCCGTGATTCCGGCACCGGACTGGTGTTCGAGGAAGGTGGTAACGACATGCTGGCTGCCCTCCCGGCAGGCGACAGTGCCGTGTTGATGCTGAGCGGCAGCGACCCCGCCCGCGTCGACGCCGCGCTGAGCTTCGGTTGGAATGGTGGTCTGGTCGTTGGCCAGAACAGCGACGGCTGCTACGACGCGGCCGCGGTCACCGATTTGGCCGCACGCGGCGGCGCTGTCGCCAAGCCGGCCGAAATGGGTGCGCGACTGATCGCCCACTGGCAACGCGGGGGCTGAGCGTGACGTCCCCGACCCATGATTTCCGGCGGGCGCCCGTCGCCCGCACCCATCCCCGCCCGGCCACTGCCGCGCGTGGCGGAGCCTGACATGAGCGAAGCCCAGACCTCCCCGCAAAACGACATCCGCGGCGTGCTGATCCAGACTGCAGGCGGCCGCCTGTTGCTTCCCAACGCCACCATTGCCGAGGTGCTGTCGTACGCGCAGCCCGATCCGGTGGAAGGGGCGCCCGGCTGGCTGCTCGGGCGCATGCGCTGGCGCGGCTGGCAACTCCCGCTGGTGGCATTCGCCGATATGGCGGGAATCGCCCGCGAAAGCGCCGAGCTGGGCGCCAAAGTCGTGGTGCTGAAGGCGATGGGCGGCAATCCGCGCGCACCGTACTTCGCACTGCTGACCCAGGGCTTTCCGCGCCTGGTGACGGTGTCCGCGGCCGCACTGGTCGCCGATGCCGACCAGGAAGGCCTGCCCGCAGGCGTCCAGGCCCGCGTGCACCTCAACGAGGATGCCGCCCTCGTCCCCGATCTCGAGGGTATCGAGCACCTGATCAACCAGGCGCTCGCGGCCGCGGCCTGAGCCGCGGCACGACCACCAGCCTCAGGCGAGATCGCCGAACCGCGCCTGCAAGGCAGCAATGGCGGCCAAACCCGCCGTTTCGGTGCGCAGGATGCGCGGGCCCAGCCGCACCCCGTGGAAACCGCCGGCTGCCAGTTGCTCGCGGTCCAAGGGTGACCAGCCACCCTCCGGGCCCACCGCCAATACGACCTGCGTGCCCGGAGACCAAGCCAGCGTGGCGCAGGTCTCGGTGGCCTCGGGGTCCAGGATCAAGCGCAAACCGCCCTCCGGCAGACCGCGAATTGCCGCCGCCAGCGGTTCCGGTGGCGCCACGTGCGGCACCACCGCCCGCCCGCTTTGTTCGCACGCGGAGGTCACCACCGACTGCCAATGCGCCAACCGCTTGGCCCCGCGCGCCTCGTCCAGCTTCACCTCGCTGCGTTGCGAATGCACTGGCCTGACCGCGGCTACACCCAGCTCGGTGGCCTTCTGCAGGATCAGGTCCATCTTCTCGCCGCGGGCGATGCCCTGCAGCAGCGTGATCGCCAGCGGGGATTCATTCGCCACCGGCCGTGCGGCGCCGATGGCGACACGCACGTCGCGCTTGCCCGCGGCGACCACGCGTGCGTCATGGTCGTGGCCATCGCCGTTGAACAGCACGCAGGCGTCCCCCACGCCCAGGCGCAACACGCGCCCCAGGTGGGCGGCGGGCCCTTCGGGGAGGTCCAGTTCCTGGCCTTCGACCAGTGGCAGCTCGACGTGGACACGGGTCAGGCGCATGCGCGGGACTCCTGGATGGCACGGTCGATGGCCGTGCGCGTGGTGGTGGCCAGGTGCGCCAGGGCTTCGTCGTCCACGCAGTAGGGCGGCATCCAGTACAGCACGTCGCCCAGGGGGCGCAGCAACACGCCGTGTTCCAGCGCGGTGCGATACGCGTGCAGGCCCACGCGCGCGGCCGGGTCGAATGGCGTGGCCCGATTGCCGTCGCGGGTCAGCTCGAAGGCCACGACCATGCCGGCCTGGCGCACGTCGGCCACATGCGGGTGGTCCGCGAACGCCGTCGCGTGCCGCGCCATCGTGGCGGAGGTGGCGCGGTTGCGGGCGATCACGTCATCGCGTTCGAAGATGTCGAGCGAGGCGAGCGCCGCCGCGCAGGCCAACGGGTTGCCGGTGTAGCTGTGCGAGTGCAGGAACGCGCGCTCGCGCGAATCGTCGAGGAAACCTTCGTACACGGCGTCGGTGGTCAGCACCGCGGCCAGCGGCAGGGCGCCGCCGGTCAGGCCCTTGGACAGGCACATGAAATCCGGTTGGATTCCCGCAGCGGCCGTGCCATCCGGCGCCGGAGCCTGCTCACACGCGAACAGCGTGCCGGTGCGGCCGAAGCCAACCGCGATCTCGTCGGCGATCAGGAACACGCCGAACTCGTCGCACAGCGCCCGGGCCAGTGTCAGGTACAGCGGATCATGCATGCGCATGCCGCCGGCGCACTGCAGGCGCGGTTCAAGGATGAGTGCGCAAACCTCGCCGGCGTGACTCTCAAGGATGCGGCGCAGTGCCTCGGCGGCACGCCGCGCGCGGTCCGCCGGAGTTTCGCCGGGCTCGCACAGATACGCATCCGGGGAGGGCGCGAACAGCGCCTCGGTGAGCAGCGGTGCGTACACCCGTCGGTACAGGGGGATATCGCCCACCGACAACGCGCCGATGGTCTCGCCGTGGTAGCCGTTTTCCAGTGCGATGAACTTGGTGCGTCGCTGGTCGCCGCGGTTGCGGAACCAGTGGAAGGCCATCTTCAGCGCCACCTCGACCCCGGCAGAGCCGTTGTCGGCATAGAACACCTTGGCCAGCGGTTGCCGTCCGGCCTGGCGGGGTGCGACCGCCAGCAGGCGCTCGGCCAGTTCCACCGCGGGTGCGTGCGAGCAGCCCGCCAGGATCACGTGCTCCAGCGTCTGCGCCTGGGTGGCGATCGCGGCCGCCAGCCGCGGTTCCGCGTGGCCGAACAGGTTGGTCCACCAGCTGGAGATGGCGTCCAGGTATCGGCGGCCGTCGCGACCCACCAGCCACGCGCCTTCGCCGCGGGCGATGGGCAGCAGGGGCAGGGTGCCGGGGTGCTCGCGCATCTGCGTGCAGGGGTGCCACAGCACCGCCAGGTCCCGCTCGCGCCAGCGTGCGGCATCGGCTTCCAGCGCGGCTGCGGCAATCGGGTCTGCTAGCATCTGGGTATCGTGATTCGTCCTGCTCATCCCCACATTATCGGCCCTGACGCCGCGGCGCGCTGCACTGCGTCGGCCGGTCGCACCTCGCAGTCGAGGCTCGCATGACGCGCCGCCTGCCCACCATCCACGGCATCACCGAAGTCGACGCCGGCCCGTATCGGCTGGAACGCATGGACCTGGAGTTCAGCAACGGCGAACGCCGCCAGTTCCAGCGCCTGCATGGGCGGGGCCACGGCGCAGTGGTGGTGGTGCCAATGCTGGACGACGAAACCGTCCTGCTGGTGCGCGAATATGCGGCGGGCATGCACCGCTATGAGTTGGGGCTGGTGAAGGGTCGCATCGACGAAGGCGAAAACCCCGAGCAGGCTGCCGACCGCGAACTGAAGGAGGAGGTTGGCTACGGTGCCCGCTCGCTGGTCCAGCTGCGCGCGCTCACCTTGGCACCCACTTACATGAGCCACGAGGCGCACCTGGTGCTGGCCCGTGACCTCTACCCCGAGCGCCTGCCCGGCGACGAGCCGGAAGAGCTCGAGCAGGTGCCATGGAAACTGGACGCGCTGCATGAGTTGATCCTGCGCGAGGATTTTTCCGAAGGCCGCAGCATCGCGGCGCTGTTCATCGCCCGCGAGTGGCTGAGGCACCATCAATGACGACATCTGTCCAGGGTGGCCTTGCTGCCGAGGTGCGCGAAGGCGTGATCGCCATCGCGCGCGAGGCGGCGGCCGCCATCCTCGCCGTGTATGACAGTGAGTTCGCCATCCAGCACAAGGAAGATCGCTCGCCACTGACCGCGGCCGACCTTGCCGCGCATCGCTGCATCCTCGCCGGCCTGGCCGCACTGACCCCTGACATCCCGGTGCTTTCGGAGGAGTCGGCGCACGAAGTGCCCACTGCCACCCGTCGCAGCTGGTCCCGGCTGTGGGTGGTGGATCCGCTGGACGGCACCCGCGAATTCATCAAGCGCAACGGCGAGTTCACCGTCAACATCGCGCTGGTTGATGAAGGCGAGGCCGTGTTTGGCGTGGTGCAGGCACCGGTGACCGGCGACCTGTGGCACGGCAGCGCCGCGACAGGCGCTTTCCGCCGTGAGGGTGACCGCGACACGGCCCTGCGCGTGCGCGCGCCGGCCCACGCACCGTTGCGGGTGGCCGCCAGCCGTTCGCACCGCGACGCCCGCACCGAATCGTTCATGGCGCGCATGTCCGCCAGTGTCGATGGCGCGGTCGAACCGATTGGCCTTGGCTCGTCTCTGAAGTTCTGCCGGGTTGCGGAAGGCGGCCTGGATATCTACCCGCGCTTCGGCCCCACCAGTGAATGGGACACCGCGGCGGCGCAATGCGTGCTGGAGGGCGCGGGCGGCGCGGTCCTCGATCCACAGGGCCGTCCCTTCCGCTACAACCAGCGCGACACCCTGCTCAACGGCGATTTCGTCGCCATCGGCGATCTCTCGCTGCCATGGCGGGAGTGGCTGGATGGCTGAGCAGGACCCCGCGCACGACCTGCCCGACGGCATCGACGGGCTGCTGGCGATCATGGCGCGCCTGCGCGATCCCGAGCGCGGCTGCCCCTGGGACGTGAAGCAGACGTTCGCCACGATCGCGCCCTACACGGTCGAGGAGGCGTACGAGGTGGCCGACGCGATCGACCGCAACGACCTGGCCGAACTGCGCGACGAGTTGGGCGACCTGCTGCTGCAGGTCGTGTTCCACGCGCGCATGGCGCAGGAGCAGGGCGCCTTTGCCTTTGCCGATGTGGTGGCCGCGATCAACGACAAGATGGTGCGTCGCCACCCGCACGTATTCGCTGGCGCGAGTGTCGAGGATGCCGAAGCGCAGACCGCGGCGTGGGAGGCGCAGAAGCGCCAGGAGCGCGCCGCGCGCGGAGAGAGCGACGATTCCGCCCTGGCTGGCATCGCCCGCGGCCTGCCCGAGTGGCAGCGCGCGGTGAAGCTGCAGAAGCGCGCGGCCAGCGTCGGTTTCGACTGGCCCGGCATCGACCCGGTGCTGGCCAAGTTGCACGAGGAGATCGACGAGGTGCGTGCGGAGTTCACCGCCGTGGCCAACGGCGAGCCCGGCGCGCATGCGCGGCTGGAAGAGGAGATCGGCGACCTGTTGTTCGTCGCCGCCAACGTGGCCCGCCACGGCAAGGTGGACGTGGGTGCGGCGCTGCGCCGTGCCAACCTCAAGTTCGAGCGCCGCTTCCGCGCGATGGAGGCCTTGGCTGGGGCCGAAGTTGGCAGCCTGTCCGGCCTGTCGCTGGAAGAGCAGGACGCCTACTGGGAACGCGTCAAGCGCAACGAATGACGGGGCAGGCGGGCGGCAATGGCCGCCCCGCCCGGCTCACTCGAGGAATATCAGCCACGCCGCCACCACGATCAGGCCAAAGCCGGCCCAGTGGTTCCACTTCAGCGGCTGTTCCAGGTACCACGAGGAGAAACCCGCGAATACCAGCAGGGTGATCACCTCCTGCATGCCCTTGAGCTGCGGCGCGGAATAGACCGCCGAGCCCATCCGGTTGGCCGGCACCATCAGGCAGTATTCGAACAGGGCAATGCCCCAGCTGGCCGCGATGGCCAACAGCAGGGGAGAGGACTTGTAGCGCAGGTGTCCGTACCAGGCGAACGTCATGAACACATTGGAGCCTATGAGCAGCAGGACCGGCAGGAATCGCTCGAGCATGGGCCGTGTCAGTGATGGGGATGAGCGGAAGTTTAATCGCCGGTCAGGTTTTCAGTGGCGGGCTTCACATCGCCTCAACACCGGCCCCGGCACCCTTCACAAACCTGAAGAATTGGGGTGATACATGCAGAACACGAAGGACGGGGGCCTGGTGCTGATCGTCGAGGACAACCGCAACATCTCCGAGATGGTCGGTGAGTATCTGGAAGGTCGCGGTTTCGAGGTCGATTACGCCCAGGACGGCCTGGACGGCTATCGCTTGGCATCGGAAAACAGCTACGACGTGATCGTGCTGGACCTGATGCTGCCGCGCTTGGATGGCGTGGAGGTTTGCAAGCGACTGCGCGAGGAAGCACGCAAGTCGACGCCGGTGCTGATGCTGACCTCGCGCGACACGCTCGAAGAGAAGCTCACCGGGCTGTCGGCGGGTGCCGACGATTACCTGACCAAGCCGTTCGCTGTGCAGGAACTCGAGGCGCGACTGCGTGCCCTCATCCGCCGCGAGCGCCGCCAGGTGGGTGGCGAGGTGCTGAAGGTGGGGGACCTGGTACTCGATCCGACCTCGCTGCGGGTGACGCGCGGGGGAATCGAGCTGCAGCTGTCGCCGATCGGCCTCAAGCTGCTGACCATCCTGATGCGCGAGTCACCGCGCGTGGTGAGCCGCCAGGAGATCGAGCGCGAGATCTGGGGCAACAGCCTGCCTGACTCCGATACCCTGCGCAGCCACCTGTACAACCTGCGCAAGACCATCGACAAGCCGTTCGACAATCCTTTGCTGCATACCGTGCAGTCAGCCGGGTACCGCGTGGCGGACGTATCGCAGCCCGCCTGAGCGCCGGAGGGCGAGTGAGCACACAGGGGCTGCCACGCAGGATCAAGCGTGCCTTCATCGCGCAGGCGGTGCTGGGAAGCGTGGTGCTGGCCGCGGGCATCATGATTGCGGCGGTGTGGGGCACGCAGCGCCTGCAACAGCAGCGGTTGGCGCGGGAGGCCGAGCGCTTCTGGCAGGCGCATGCCCAGGATCCCGCGCGCGCGCGCTTGCCCTATGCGAGCACGCTGCGCGGCTATTTCGTTCCCGACTCGGGCACGCCCGCGGAGCCCTTGCCAGACGCCCTCAGGGGACTCCCGGCCGGGGTGCATGACATTCCCGGCGGGGCGGCACGGGTCGAGAGGGGGCCGGAGGGCACCCTCTACCTCACCTCCAGTTCCCTGTACTTCAACCGGGCGATCAAGCTGGTCGCGGGGCCCGCGCTGGCGCTGGCCCTGGTGACGATGTGGCTGATGTCCTGGCTCACCTACCGCATCTCGAAGCGGCTGGTGGTGCCCGTGACGTGGCTGGCCGAGCGCGTGCGGACCTGGGATCCGCGCGATTCCGACACCTTTGTCGCGGACGTCGGGAGTGTGCCCATGGACGCGGGGGTGGAAGTGCGTCGCCTGTCGGGAGCGCTGATGGATCTCAATCGTCGCGTCCACGACTTCGTACGCCGCGAGCGCGACTTCACCCGCGATGCCAGCCATGAACTGCGCACGCCCCTCACGGTGGTGCGCCTGTCCACCGACATGATGCTCGCCCGGGAAGACCTCGATGTGCCGCTGCGGCGCTCGCTGACCCGCGTGCAGGCCGCCGGCCGCGACATGGAGGCGGCGATCGACGCATTCATGCTGCTGGCGCGTGAGACGGAGATCGAAGCACAGAGCGAGGACTTCGACGTGGCCGACGTGGTCGCCGAGGAAGTTGCGCTGATCCGCCCGCTACTGCGCGATCGGCCCGTGACCGTGACCTTCGACGACGAGGGTGGTCCGCGCCTGCACGCGCCGGCCAGCGCGTTGGCACTGATGCTGCGCAACCTCTTGGGCAACGCGGTGCAGTTCACCGGCGCTGGCGCGATCCGCGTGGTGGTGGCGCACGATCGCATCGACATCATCGACACCGGCATCGGCATGACACCCGAGGTCCTGTCGCAGGTATTCAACCCGTTCTACAAGGCGAACCTCGGGGAGGGCGAGGGCAAGGGTGTGGGCCTGTCCATCGTGCGCCGGTTGGGTGAGCGGATGGGATGGCCGGTAACGCTGGTCAGCGAGCCGGGCAAGGGAACCACCGCGACGATCCACCTGGGCCACGTGGACAGGGCGTGATCCGCGAGGGCAGGCGGTAAGCTGATGCGACTTGTCAACGCGTCGCCCGCCGACGCGTTTCCGCAGTCAACCCCTGTCGAATCCGGATCCCCCGTGGCCCAGCCCAAGTCGTCCCGCATCTCCTCGTCTCCGTGGCTCCGACGTGGTCTGGTCGCTGTTGTCGTGCTGGCTGTCGGCGCCGCCGCCATCGTCGCCTGGCGCGGCCGGGGCACGCAGGAAGAAGCGGGCTGGCGCACGGCGAAAGTGGAAAAGGGCGACATCCGCGTGGCGATTTCGGCAACGGGCACGCTCGCGGCCATCTCCACCGTGGACGTGGGCAGCCAGATCTCGGGCCAGGTCACCGACGTGCTGGTCGACTACAACGACCGAGTCACGCAGGGGCAGGTGATTGCCCGCATCGATCCCAGTACCTACGAGGCGCAGATCGCTCAGGGCGACGCTGCGGCCAACAGCGCACGCGCCGGCCTGGCCACCGCGCAGGCGGTGCTGCGCAACGCGGAAGTGGACTACCGGCGCAAGGCGAGCCTGGGCAAGCAGCAGCTGGTTTCCCGCGGTGACGTGGACCAGGCGCGCGCCACGCTCGACCAGGCCCGCGCACAGGTAGCCCAGGCGCAGGCGCAGATCCACCAGCAGGTGGCATCCACCCAGACCGCACGCCTGAACCTGCAGCGCGCGGTGATCCGCTCGCCCGTGGATGGCGTGGTGCTGACCCGCTCGATCGAGCCGGGTCAGACCGTCGCCGCCAGCCTGCAGGCGCCGGTGCTGTTCCAGATCGCCGAAGACCTGTCGAAGATGGAAATCGTGCTGGCCATCGACGAAGCCGACATCGGCCAGGTCAAGCCAGGACTGGATGTGGGGTTCACCGTCGATGCCTTTCCTGATCGCCAGTTCCGCGGCAAGGTGCAGCAGGTTCGCCTGTCGGCGACCAACACCAGCAACGTGATCACCTACCCGGTGGTGGTGGCGGTGGACAATGCCGACCAGTCCCTGTTGCCCGGCATGACCGCCAACGCCGAGATCGAAGTCAGCCGCCGCGACGACGTGCTACGCGTGCCCAATGCGGCGCTGCGCTTCAAACCTTCCGAGGAAGACGCTGCGGCCGCCACACAGGCCCCGGGTGCCGCCGGGCGTGGCGGGGTGGCAAACGACCTGCCGCGCGTGGCTGCAACGCTCAAGCTGGATGCGGCGCAACAGCAGGCCTTCGACGACGCGCTGGGCCAGATGCGCGAACGCATGGCCTCGCGCGCGGCCGCACCGCAGCAGCCCAATGGCGGGCGCAGCACGCTGTTCGGCGGCGGCATGCGCATGGGCGGCGGCGGTGGCGGTGCTTCGGGAGGCGGAAACAGCGGACAGATGCGCCAGCGCATGCAGGAACGGTTCCGCCAGCAGTTCGCGAGCTTCCGCGCCCTGCTGAGCCCCGCCCAGCAGGCGCAGTGGGACGCCGAGATCAATGCGCTGGTGTCGGCCCGCCGGGCCCCGCTGTACCGCTTGGCGGACGGCAAGCCGCAGCCGGTGACGGTGCGTGTGGGCGCCAGCGATGGCAGCTTTACCGAGGTGTCGGGCGACATCGCCGAGGGCGACACCGTGGTCACCGGCAGTGGGCGGTCGGCGAAGTGATGCCTGCCACCGCGCCGGCCGATGACGTCGTCATCCGCACCCACAACCTGCGCAAGGTTTACGCCCCCGGCACCGAAGCCGAGGTGGTCGCGCTCAGCGACGCGGACATGGCAATCCGCCGTGGCGAGTTCGTCGCGATCATCGGGCCGTCGGGCTCGGGCAAGTCCACGCTGATGAACCTCATCGGCTGCTTGGACAAGCCAAGTGCTGGCACCTACCTGTGCGACGGCGTGGACGTGGCCACCCTGGATGCCGAAGAGCGCGCCATCCTGCGCCGGGACAAGATCGGCTTCGTCTTCCAGGGCTTCAACCTGCTGCCGCGATTGAGCGCGCTGGAGAACGTGGCCATGCCGATGGGCTATGCCAACGTGCCGCGCGCCGAGCGCCTGCGTCGCGCGCAGGCTGCACTGGAGGCGGTCGGACTTGGCGGAAGAACGGGCCACCGACCCAGCGAACTGTCCGGTGGCCAACAGCAACGCGTGGCCATCGCCCGCGCGCTGATCAACCGTCCACCGATCCTCCTCGCCGACGAGCCGACCGGTGCGCTCGACACCCACACCGGCGACGAGATCCTGCGCCTGTTCAAGCAACTGCAGCACGACGGGCACACCGTGGTGCTCATCACCCATGACCCCGACGTGGCCGCTGCCGCCAACCGCACCTTCGTCATCCGCGATGGTGTGCTGAGCGAAGGAGGTTCGCTGTGAACGGGCTGGAAGTGGTTCGCACCGCCATCCATGCCCTGCGCGGCAACTGGATGCGCAGCGCGCTCACCTCGCTCGGCGTGATCATTGGCATCGCCGCGGTCATCGTGATGGTCTCGGTGGGGCAGGGCACGCAGCGCGAGATCGACAAGCTCGTCTCGGGGCTGGGCTCCAACCGGCTGGACGTGTTTGGTGCCGGTGGCTTTGGCGGCGGCGGCGCGCGCATGGCCGCGGGCAGCCGCTTCACGCTCAGCGAAGAGGACGCCAAGGCCATCCGCGAGGAGGTGCCTGAGGTTCAGTACGTGGCGGCGTCGCTGCGCGGCGGCACCCAGGTGGTGTATGCGGAAAGCAACTGGTCCACGCAGTGGCTGGGCGTGCAGCCGGACTACTTCGCGATCAATGCCTGGACGCTGGCCAACGGCGACGGGTTCGAGCAGCGCGATTACAACGGTGGCAAATCGGTGATCCTGGGTGAGACCGTGCGCCGCGAGCTGTTCGGCGATGAGGACGCGCTGGGCCAGACCGTGCGCCTGGGCCGGGTGCCGTTCACCGTGGTCGGCACGTTGGCGCCGAAGGGACAGGGCGGTTTCGGGCAGGACCAGGACGACGTGATCCTGGTGCCGCTGGAAACCGCGCGTCGGCGGTTGATGGGCGCCAGCGGCGCACCGGCCGGTGCCGTGCGTGACATCGCCATTGGCGTCGAGCGCGCCGAAGACGTGAACTACGCGCAAGGCGAAGTGGAAGCGCTGCTGCGCCAGCGCCACCGCATCCAGCCAGGCGAAGACGATGACTTCAGCGTGCGCAACATCGCCGAGGTGGTGGCCACGCGCACGCAGACCACGCGCCTTATGTCACTGCTGCTGGGCGCGGTTGCGACGATCTCGCTGATCGTGGGCGGCATCGGGATCATGAACATCATGCTGGTCTCGGTCACCGAGCGCATCCGCGAAATCGGCCTGCGCATGGCGGTCGGCGCCGGACCGTCCGACATTCGCCGCCAGTTCCTGGCAGAGGCCATGCTCATCTCGCTGATTGGCGGCGCGCTGGGCATCGTCATTGGCATCGGTGGCGCCCTGCTGGTCGGCAAATTCGGCTCACTGCCGGTGGCCTTGAATGCCCAGGTGATCGGGCTCGCTGCCGGGTTCTCCATCGCCACGGGCCTGTTCTTCGGCTATTACCCTGCGCGCAAGGCCTCGTTGCTGGATCCAATCGAAGCATTGCGCCAGCAGTAGTGGGGAACGGGTCGCAGGATTCCGGTCGACGGCGGGTGGACCCGCTGGGAACCGCGGTAAAGTGGGGCTGACGCCACTTCGGCCCCCATCATGCGCCTGCTGCCTGCCCTTGCCCTGACCCTCGCCGCCGTGACCGCCCAAGCCGCCGAGCCCACACCCCGTCCCTCCGCGCCAAAGACCGCGCTGGTCATCCACGGCGGTGCAGGCTTCGTGCCGAAGGATTCGCTGAGCCCAGCCGACCTGAAGGACATCCACGCGACGCTGAACCAGGCGCTGGACGCCGGCAACAAGGTGTTGGCCGGCGGCGGCAGCGCGCTGGACGCGGTCGAGGCCGCCGTCCGGGTGCTGGAGGAATCTCCGCGCTTCAATGCCGGCAAGGGTGCGGTCTTCAACGCGGTGGGTGGGCACGAGCTGGACGCCTCGATCATGGAAGGCCATACCCGGCGTGCCGGCGCCGTGGCCGGCGTGACCACCGTGCGCAGCCCGATCAAGCTGGCCCGTGCGGTGATGGAGCACAGCCCCCACGTGATGCTGGCCGGGGCTGGCGCCGAGGCTTTTGCCGACAGTCGCCCGGAACTGGAACGCGTGCCCAACAGCTGGTTCGACACCGAGCACCGGCGTCGCGCCCTGGAAAAGGCGCAGCGCGACGAAGCGGAGAAGGCCCGGCGCGGCCAGGACCCGCAAGCCTACCGTCCGCTGGAATACGACGCCCCCAAGTACTTCGGCACCGTCGGCGCCGTCGCGCTGGACCAGCGCGGCCATATCGCCGCGGCGACCAGCACGGGCGGCATGACCAACAAGCGCTATGGCCGCGTGGGTGATTCGCCGATCATCGGCGCCGGCACCTGGGCGGACGAGCGCTGCGGCGTGTCGGGCACGGGTTGGGGCGAGTTCTACATCCGCAATGCGGTGGCGCATGACATCTGCGCACGCGTGGCCTACCGCGGCGACAGCCTGCAGGCGGCGGCGGAGGAAGTGATCAACCGGATCGTGCCGGCACAGGGGGGCGACGGCGGTGCCATCGCGCTGGACCGGGAGGGCAACATCGCCATGCCGTTCAACAGCGGGTCCATGTTCCGCGGCTGGATTCGCCCGGACGGTAGTCGCGGCACGGCGGTCCACGAGGACTGAACCGGGCCCTCTGACGGCGCCCGTCACGGCCTTGTGGCAAAATTGGCGGCTTACGACCCGACGGCGCACCGCCCCAGACCCGATGGCAGACGAGTTCGGACACCTTCCCCGACGCCCGGATCGCATCCTGAAGGCGGCCAAGTGGTCCATGCAGGGCTTGGGCGCGGCCTGGCTGCATGAGTCCTCGTTCCGGCTGGAGGTCTACCTGTTCGTGCTCCTGGCGCCGATGGCCCTGTGGCTGGGGCAGACGCCGGTGGAGCGCGTGCTGCTGATCGGCTCGATGCTGGTGGTGCTGAGCGTCGAGCTGCTGAATTCCGCCGTCGAGGCGGTGATCGAGCGCTACGGTCCTGAGTTCCACGAACTGGCCGGGCGTGCCAAGGACATGGGCTCGGCGGCGGTGTTCGTGGTGATGATGAACGTGCTGCTGACCTGGAGCCTGATCCTGCTGCCGCGCGTGCTGTGACTTCCTGATTATTGATTGGCTGGAATTTCCCCCGTGATTGAACTGCTTTCCGATCCGCAAACCTGGATCACCCTGATCACCCTGAGCGCGATCGAGATCGTGCTTGGTATCGACAACCTGGTCTTCATCTCCATCGCGGTCAGCAAGCTGCCGCCGCACCAGCGCGAGAAGGCCCGAAAGTTCGGCATCGCGGTGGCGTGCATCACCCGCATCGCACTGCTGCTGACCCTGGCCTGGCTCGCAGGGCTTACCAGCGACCTGTTCCGCCTGTTCGGGCAGGGCATTTCAGTCCGCGACCTGGTGCTTATCCTCGGCGGCCTGTTCCTGCTGGTGAAGGGCAGCATGGAGATCAAGGACCTGATCATCGGCGAGGACGAGTCCGAGGACATCCATACCAAGCCGCTGGCCTCGTTCGGGATGGTGATCGCGCAGATCGCGGTGATCGACATCGTGTTCTCGCTGGATTCGGTGATCGCCGCGGTCGGCATGGCCAACCAGACGGCGGTGATGGTGGCGGCGATCCTGGCGGCGGTGGCCGTGATGCTGCTGGCGGCCAAGCCGTTGGGGCACTTCATCGACAACAACCCGACCATCAAGATGCTGGCACTGGCCTTCATCGTGCTGGTAGGCGCCTATCTGGTGCTGGACGGCTTTGAAGTCCACATCGGCAAGGGCTACATCTATGGCGCGATGGGCTTCTCCGCGCTGGTCGAGGTGCTCAACCTGTGGGCCCGACGCCGCGCGCAGCGCCGCCTGCTGCCGGAGTGAGGTCGCGGTGGCGCCGGTGGCCAGGCGATTGCCGCTCCCGTCGCACGTCGAAGGAAAGGGGTCGGCCTATGGCTGGCCCCTTTTTCTTTGCCTCGCCTTCATTGCATGCCAACACCGCCGGTGCTGGAATGCGCTTCATTACCCTGAACGGAGTCGACCCATGCGCAGGATCCTGATGGCCCTGGCGGTCATGTCACTGACCTTGATGCTCAGCGGCTGTGGCTACAACACCATCCAGCAGAAGGACGAGGCGGTGAAGGCGGCCTGGTCGCAGGTTCTGAACGTATACAAGCGTCGTGCGGACCTGGTGCCCAACCTGGTCGCCACGGTGAGGGGCTATGCCTCCCACGAGGCGCAGGTGCTGACCCAGGTGACCGAGGCCCGCGCCAAGGTAGGCAGCATCAACGTCAATGCCGACGACCCGGCGTCGCTGCAGCAGTTCCAGGAAGCCCAGGCCGGCCTGCAGAGCGCTATCGGCCGCCTGCTGATGGTCAGCGAGAACTACCCGCAGCTGAAGGCCGACCAGAACTTCCTGCAATTGCAGGCGCAGCTGGAAGGCACCGAGAACCGAATCACCGTCGAGCGCCAGCGCTACATCGAGACGGTTCAGGACTACAACACCTACATCCGCTCCTTCCCGCAGAACCTCGTGGCGATGATGTTCGGCTACAAGGTCAAGCCCAACTTCACCGTCGAGAACGAGGCCCAGATCCAGGAGGCACCGAAGGTGGATTTCGGCCAGCCGGCACCGCAGCCGCAACAGCAACAGCAGCAGCCCACTCAGCCTGCCCCGACCAACGGCTAAGTGACTGCCACGATGGCCAGGGGCATGGTCGGCGCAATGCCGGAGCGATGCGCAAGATCCGCGCGTGGCTTGCGGGCCGCGTTGTCGACCGGGTTCCGGGGACGGGCGGCATGGGGCAACTGGTTCCTCGGGACGCACTCCCCACGCCACGTGCTTGCCCTCCTGCTGCTGCTTTCGCTACTGGCGCCGGCCGCAGCGTGGTCCCAGCAACTCGCGCCGATTCCGGCCCTTGATTCGCCGGTGGTGGACACCACGGGCACGCTCGACGCCGCGACCCGGCAGTCGCTGGAAGCCCAGGCGCGTGCACTGCAGCAGCGCAAAGGCAGCCAGTTGCAGGTGCTGGTGGTGCCCACCACGCAGCCGGAGGACATCGCCCAGTACACCGTCCGCGTGTTCGACCAATGGAAACTCGGGCGGGAAAAGGTGGACGACGGCGTGCTGCTGGTCGTCGCCAAGGATGACCGGCGCGTGCGCATCGAGGTGGGCTATGGCCTGGAGGGTGCAATACCCGACGCGACCTCGGCGCGGGTGATCCAGGAATACCTGGTGCCGAAATTCCGTGCGGGCGATTACCCCGGCGGCATCACCGATGCGACGGCGGTGCTGATCAAGCTCATTGACGGCGAGTCCCTGCCGGCCCCGATGGTGGACGCAAAGTCCGAAGGTGGCAAAGGCGGCGGTGACTGGATCTTCGCCCTGTTTGTTGCGTTCATCGTGGCGCAGGTGGCGCGGGCATTGTTCGGCCGGGCACCGCGCTTCGTGCGCGGGGTGGTGGGTGCCGGCGCCGCGGGTGGCGTGGCGTGGCTGATGTCGTCCTTGCTGCTGATTGGCGGCATCGGTGCCCTCGTCGGGTTCTTCATGGGGCTCGCCAGTGCGCCGACCGGCCGCTACGCCCGCGACAGTGGCTGGGGCGGGTTTGGCGGCGGTGGCTGGGGCGGCGGTGGAGGCGGTGGCTGGGGCGGCGGTGGAGGCGGTTGGGGTGGCGGAGGCGGCTTTGGCGGTGGTGGCGGCTGGTCTGGTGGCGGCGGCATGAGCGGGGGCGGTGGCGCCTCCGGCAGCTGGTAATCGGGGGCGGATGATGAGAGTGCTCAAACACCTGTTCGCGCCTTCCGCCAAGCGGCTGTTCCCGACGGATGCCCTGCAGCGCATCGCGGCGCTGATCGCCACGAGCGAAGCTGTCCACACTGGCGAAATCTGCTTTGCGGTGGAGCCCAACCTGCACCCGCGCGCGGTCCTCGCCGGGATGACGGCGCACCAGCGCGCGCGCGAAGTCTTCGCACGGCTCGGGGTGTGGGACACCCGGGCCAACAACGGCGTGCTGCTGTACCTGCTGCTGGCCGACCACCGCATCGAGATCGTCGCCGATCGCGGCTTCGATGGCCTGGTCAGCCCCGAACAATGGCGGGGGGTGTGCCAGTTGATGGAAGAACGGCTGCGCGCGGGAGAGTCCGAGCAGGCGGTCGAGCAGGCCGTAGCCGCCATTTCGGACCTGGTTGCCCGGCACTTCCCGCGCGTGGGCGGCGAGGTGGACCACAACGAACTGCCAGACTTGCCGCACCTGCTTTAGGTCGTCCACCCCGGGGTGCGGGTCGGGCACAATAGACCGCATTGCCCACCGCACGAGCGCCCATGATCCTCCTGCACGATATCGATCCCATCGCATTCGGCCTCGGTCCGCTGCAGGTGCACTGGTACGGGATCATGTACCTGCTGGGCTTCGGCCTGGCATGGTGGCTGGGCAACCGCCGGGTGCGCGCGGGGCGCCTGCCCGGGGTCAACGAACAGGCTTACGGCGACCTGCTGTTCTACGGGATGCTGGGCGTTGTCCTCGGCGGACGCCTGGGCTACCTGTTCTTCTATTCCTTCGGCGACCTGCTGAAGGATCCGCTGATGCTGTTCCGCATCTGGGAAGGCGGCATGAGCTTCCACGGCGGCTTGATCGGCGTGGTGGCGGCGGCGTGGTGGTGGTCGCGCAAGCACCGCCTGCACCTGTTCGACACGGTCGACTTCATCGCGCCGCTGGTGCCGCCGGGACTGGGCTTCGGCCGGTTGGGCAATTACATCGGCGGCGAGTTGTTCGGCAAGCCGACCGAGGCCGGCTGGGGCGTGGTGTTCCCGCGGGCACCGGAGTTCTCCGGCTGGAGCATGCAGCAGGTCAATGCGGAATTCGCCACCGGCGCGCTGGACAAGTTCGCGCGGCACCCGTCGCAGCTGTACCAGGCGGTGCTGGAAGGGCTGGTGATGTTCGTGGTGCTGTGGTGGTTCTCCAGCCGGCCGCGCCCGCGCTACGCAGTTTCGGGCATGTTTGCACTGCTCTACGGCTGCTTCCGTTTCCTGGTCGAGTTCGTGCGCGTGCCCGACCAGCAGATCGGCTACCTGGCGTTCGACTGGCTGACCATGGGCCAGGTGCTGAGCCTGCCGCTCATTGCCCTTGGCCTGTTCTGGCTGTGGCTGTCACGGCGTTCGCCGACAGTCGCCGCGGCGCGCTGAGCGGATACCATAAGGTGGTCCGTTGGCAGGACAAGCGGACAGGGTTGGAAAGGCCGGGGACACGCAATGCACCAGTACCTTGAATTGCTCCGGCACGTGCTCGAGCACGGCGCCGAAAAGTCCGACCGCACCGGCACCGGCACGCGCAGTGTGTTCGGCTGGCAGATGCGCTTCGACCTCAATGCTGGGTTCCCGCTGGTCACCACCAAGAAGCTGCACCTGCGTTCGATCGTGCACGAGCTGCTGTGGTTCCTGAAGGGCGAGACCAACATCGCGTACCTGAAGGACAACAAGGTCAGCATCTGGGACGAATGGGCCGATGCCGATGGCGAGCTGGGGCCGGTGTACGGCAAGCAGTGGCGCCGTTGGGCCAGCGCGGATGGCCAGGAGATCGACCAGATCCGCTGGGTGATCGACGAGATCAAGCGCAACCCCGACTCGCGCCGCCTGATCGTGTCGGCCTGGAACGTGGCCGACCTGCCCCAGATGGCGCTGATGCCGTGCCACGCGTTCTTCCAGTTCTACGTGGTGGACAACAAGCTCAGCTGCCAGCTGTACCAGCGCAGCGGCGATATCTTCCTCGGCGTGCCATTCAACATCGCCAGCTACGCACTGCTGACGCACATGGTGGCGCAGGTGTGCGGGCTGGGCGTGGGCGATTTCGTGCATACGCTGGGCGACGCGCACCTGTACGCCAACCATTACGACCAGGCGCGCGAGCAACTGGCGCGTGAGCCGCGCGCGTTGCCGACGCTGAAGCTCAACCCCGAGGTGAAGGACATCCTGGACTTCACCTGGGATGACATCGCCATCGAAGGCTACGATCCGCACCCCGCGATCAGGGCGCCGGTGGCGGTGTGAGCCTGCCGTTGGTGCTGACTGCGGCGCTGGACCGCCGCCATGCCATTGGGCGCGGAAACGAACTGCCCTGGCGGCTCCCGGATGACCTCAAGCGCTTCAAGGCGCTGACCCTGGGCAAGCCCGTGCTGATGGGGCGCAAGACGGCGGAATCGCTGGGTCGCGCCTTGCCGGGGCGGCTCAACCTGGTGCTGACGCGCGGTGACGCCGTGCCATTCGCAGGCATGCAGGCGGTCGCATCGGTCGAGGAGGCGCGGTTCATTGCCGAGCTCGAAGGCGTGGATGAGCTGTGCGTGATCGGTGGCGGCGAGGTGTATGCGCTGTGCATGCCACACGCCACGCGCATGCACCTGACCCACGTCGATACCGTGGTCGAGGGCGCTGACGCCTTCTTCCCGCAGTTCGACGCGGCGCAGTGGCGCACGACTTGGCGCGAGGCGCACGACGCAGATGCCAGGCACGCCCACGCGTTCGAGTTTGTCGACTACGAGCGCGCTTGAGCGGGGCGATGCCCCGTTACAGCTCCGTGGCAGCGGCCAACGCCGCAAGCACCTGATCGTTGTCCGCGTACTTCCTGCGGATGGCGGACTCGTCGTGGTCGATCGTCTGGCAACGCAGGCTCGCCATGGCCTTGAAAACCTCCTGGTCACGCTCGGAGCCGTCGCCGTTGATTTCACCGCCAAAGTGCTGGCACATGGCGATCCGGTCCACGACTTTGGCGGCGTCGCGCGGCAAACCGGGGAAGCGGCTGGCAAGCGGACTCTCGTGGGCGCATGCGGCCACGAGCAGCGTAACGATGAGGGGAGAAATCCTTTTCATGCCGCTGGCTAGCTCCTGCTTTCCGGTTCGGCTGGCGCGGGGCGCGGCGCGTTGTCCCGGCCATCGCGACGTTCAGTGCCAGTGCGTCCATTGCGCCCGCCACGGCGATCACGCGGGTTGTTAGGTCGCTGGCCCTGACGCTGCTGCTGCCCGCCCGGGTGATATGGCGGCCGTGGTCGTGGCGGCGTCGCGGGTACGTCCCGACCCGGCACCTGCACGATCCGCAACTCCTGCGTGTCCAGTTGTAGCGCTGTGAGCTTGCCGCCCCACACCGCGCCTGTGTCGATGGCATGCACGCCGTGGCCAATGAAGAGCCCCAAGGTCGACCAGTGGCCGCACACCACCTTGAGGTCGCGCTCCACGCGCCCAGGCACTTCGTACCAGGGGTACAGGCCGGCCGGCTGCGTGCCCGGTGCGCCTTTGTCCTCGAATGCGATGCGCCCGCGAGGCGAGCAATACCGCAACCGGGTCATGATGTTGATGATGGCCCGATAGCGGTCCATCCCCGCGAGCTTCGGGTGCCACGCCGGCTTGTCCCCGTACATGTTCTTCAGCAGGCGCTGGAACTGCGGGCCGTGCAGCTTTTCTTCAACCTCGCGCGCGTGCCGTTCGGCCTGCTGCGTGGTCCACTGGGCCGCCAGCCCGGCATGCACCATCATCCAGCCCAGTTCGCGGTCGACGTGCACCAGTTTCTGCAGGCGCAGCCAGCCAAGCAGGGTGTCGCGGTCCTCGGCCAGCACGATGCGCTGCAGGTCCGGGTTGACCTTGCGCTGCTCCTCCTCGCGCCGCTCGCCGATGGCCAGCAGGGAGAGGTCGTGGTTGCCGAGCACGACGGTGCTGCTCTCGCGCAGCGAATGCACCAGGCGCAGTGTTTCCAGCGATTGCCCGCCACGGTTGACCAGGTCGCCGCAGAACCACAACCGGTCTTGCGCCGGGTCGAAGCGGATGGCTTCGAGCAGGCGTTGGGTGGCGTCGTAGCAGCCCTGCAGGTCGCCGATGGCCCAGGTGGTCATGGCGAGGGCCTCAGTGCAGCGTGCGCGGCACGGTCAGGGTGAAAGCCGGAATCGGCGCGTCGAAGCGCGTGCCGTCGTCGGCGACCAGGTGGTAGCTGCCATGCATCGTGCCCAGGTCGGTTTCCAGCACGGCGCCGGAGGTGTACTCGAAATCCTCGCCGGGACGCAGCCACGGCTGCTCGCCGACGACGCCTTCGCCTTCGACTTCCTGCACCTTGCCGTTGGCATCGGTGATGACCCAGTGGCGGGTCAGCAGTCGCGCGGGCACGCTGCCGCTGTTGCGGATGTGGATGGTGTAGGCGAAGACGTAACGATCCTCGTCCGGCTCCGACTGTTCGTCGAGGTAGCGGGTGATGACGTCAATGTCCAGCGCGTAGGGAGTGGAGCGTTCCATGGGCACAGTGTAAGCAATGTGCCGTGAAACGTGCGCATTTGCGCCATTTCAACCACGCGTCATGCGATTGCGATCACCCGCACGCGGTCATTCGGCCGAAGAGACGTCCCCGCGTTCGGCGAGCAGGTTGGCCAGGCGCACGAAGTCGGACACCGGCAACTGCTCGGCGCGCGCATCGGGGCGCACGCCCGCGGCTTCGATGGCGGCGCTGTCGCAGACCTGCGACAGCGCATTGCGCAGGGTCTTGCGGCGCTGGCCGAAGGCGTCGCGGACCACGCGCGAGAACAGCGCGTGGTCGCGGATGCCGATGCTCTCCGGCGCGCGCGGCACCAGCTTGACGACGGCCGAATCCACCTTCGGCGGCGGCCGGAACGCAGCCGGTGGCACGTCGAACAGCGGCGTGACGTGGCAATAGGCCTGCAGCATCACGCTGAGGCGCCCGTAGACCTTGCTGCCTGGCTCGGCCGCCATCCGGTCCACGACTTCCTTCTGCAGCATGAAGACCATGTCGCGGATGGACGCGGCGTGCTCCATTGCGTGGAACAGGATCGGCGAAGACAGGTTGTAGGGCAGGTTGCCCACCAGCCGAAGGCGCGGATCGGCATGGTGGCCTTCGTCCTGCGCCAGCGCGGTGAAATCCACCTGCAGCACGTCGCGGTGGATGACGCGCAGGGTGCCGTGGGCCTGTGCCGCCTCGGTAAGCGGGAAGATCAGGTCGCGGTCGAACTCGATGACGGTCAGGCGGCCATGGCGGTCGAGCAACGGGAAGGTGATCGCACCCTGGCCCGGGCCGATCTCGACCAAGCGGTCGTCGTCCTTCGGGTTCACCGCTTGCACGATCTTCTCGATGACGGTCCGGTCGACCAGGAAGTGCTGGCCCAGGCTCTTCTTGGCCGGCTCGGTGAAGCCCTTCCGGGTGGAATGGGGATGCGCGGGCTTATGCGGGCCGCTCATGAGGGGATCCAGTGTCGGGGCGCGGGCGCCGCCGGTCTCAGCGGGAAAGGTGGCCATGATACGCGGCACACCCGGGGGACGGCGGCGCCGCAGCCGGCAGCTGCATTCGGCTGCGCGCGATTGCGGCACAGGTCTGTGCCGCGGCGAACAGGCTCGATGGGTCTGCCCGGCCGGTGCCGGCCAAGTCGAACGCCGTGCCATGGTCCACCGCCACCCGCGGATACGGCAGGCCGAGGGTCAGGTTCACTGCACGCTCGAAGCCGCTGTACTTGAGCACGGGCAGGCCCTGGTCGTGGTACATCGCCAGGACCGCGTCGAAGCCCCGCAGCTTGCCGGGCAGGAACGCGGTGTCGGCGGGCAGGGGGCCGACCAGTTGCATGCCTTCGGCGCGCAGCGCGGCCACGACCGGCTGGATCACGTCGATCTCCTCGCGCCCAAGATGCCCCGCCTCGCCCGCATGCGGGTTGAGGCCCAGCACGGCGATGACCGGATCGGCCAGACCGAAGTCGCGGCGCATCGCGGCGTGGGTGATGCGCAGCACCCGCTCCAGCACGGAACGGGTGATCGCATCGGCGACCGCGCGCAGCGGAAGGTGGGTGGTGGCGAGCGCAACCCGCACGATGTCGTTGGCCAGCATCATCACTACTTCGCATCCGGCCTGCTCGGCCAGCAGCTCAGTGGTGCCGGTGTAGGGAATGCCGCCCTGGTTGATGGTCGCCTTGTTGACCGGGCCGGTGACCACGCCATCGAACTCGCCACGCAGGCAGCCGCCGGCCGCAGCGCGCAAGGCGCCGATCACGGCAGGTGCATTGCGGGGGTCAGGTTGACCGAACTCGATCGCGGCGGCATTGGGCCAATCGACCAGGGCCAGGGTGCCCGGTTCGGCACCAGCCTGGTCGGCTGGCACCAGTCGCAGCGGAAGCGCCAGCAGATTGGCGGCGGCCTGCAGAGTGCCGGCATCGCCAAAGACGGTCAGGGTGTAATCACGTGGCTGTTGCGCCAGCCGCACGCACAACTCCGGCCCGACGCCGGCCGGCTCACCCGGAACCAGCGCGAGCCGGGGCATGGACATTTCAGCCGCCCGGGGCCGGAGCGCTGGCCTCGACCTGCTTGCCGGTGCGGACGTCGACAAAGGCTTCGCCGCGCATTTCGCGCAGGTAGCGGTTCCACTCGTCTTCGAGCTTGCGGCGGCCGATGGTCTCGCGCATCTGCGCGCGACGATTCTCGTCGCCGACATCGGACTGGCGCGATTCCAGGCGTTCGATCAAGTGCCACCCGGCCTGCGTGCGCACTGGCTGCGACAGCTGGCCGTCGGCCAAGGCCGCAACCGGCTGGCCGAAATCCGGGCCGAACTGGTCTTCGGTGAACCAGCCCAGGTCGCCGCCGTTCGGCTTGGAGGACGGATCCTCCGAACTGTCGCGGGCCACCTGTGCGAAGTCTGCGCCGCCGGCAATGCGCGCACGAAGCGTCTCGATCTTCGACTTGGCCTGGGCTTCGGTGGTGTCCTCGTCGACGCGGACCAGGATGTGGCGCGCGCGATACTGGGTGACCAGCGCCGGCGCGGCGGCGGAGGCGTCACGCACCTCGACCAGCTTGAGCAACTGGAAGCCGCTCGGGCCGCGGATCGGCGCGGTCACGTCGCCGGGCTTCATGGTGCCGATCAGGCGGGCAAATGCGGCGGGAATCTCGTCGTTGCCGCGCCAGCCCAGGTCGCCGCCTTCCAGCGCGTTCGGGCTGTCGGAGTAGCGCACGGCCGCAGCGGCGAAATCCAGCTCGCCCTTGTCGAGCAGCGCCTTCACGCCATCGATCTTCTTCTGCGCGGTGGCGATCTGCTCCGCGGTGGCCGCCTCCGGCATCCCGACCAGGATGTGGGCGAGGCGGTACTGGGTACCACCCGCGCCCTGCGCTGCGAGTGCGTTGTCGACCTCGGCGTCGCTGACCGTGATGCGGCTCTGTGCGAACCGCTGGCGCAGGCGCTGCACGATCAGTTCGTCGCGGATGGAGTTGCGGAAGTCGCTGTAGGCGATGCCCTCGCGTGCCAGCTGCGCGCGCAACTGGTCGGGCGTGGCGCCGTTCTGCTGGGCGATGCCGGCGATGGCGCGATCGATTTCCGGGTCGGACACGCGCACGCCGGTGGTCTGCGCGCGGGCGACCTGAAGCTTCATCAGCACCAGACGCTCCATCACCTGGCGTTCCAGCACCTCCGGCGGCGGCAGCTGGGCCTCGCGGCCGGCGTATTGCTGGCGGATGTTGGCGACGGCGCGCTGAAGCTCGCTGCGCAGGATCACGTCCTCATCGACCACGGCGGCGATGCCGTCCAGCGGCTGCACTTCCTGGGCATGGACGGACGCGGCAAGGAGCGCGGCGGCGAGGACGGGCGCGAGTAGTTTCTTCATGGGCTCGGGTCGGGGGAGTGGTCGACGTTGCCGCGGATCGCTTGGGATGGCGGCACGAGGTAGAGGTCGTCGCGTTCGTAGCCGAGGATACCACGGCGCAGGACACGCTCCGTGTCCTGGCCGGCCGATCCCAGGCCCTTCAGCTCGAACTCCAACATCAGGGAATTGTTCAGGTCACCGGTGCGGTTGCGGACGTAGCGGCGGCCGATCAGGCGCACGGCCAGGCAGCAGCTTTCCCATTGGACACCGGCGATGGTCTCGAGTTCCTTGCGGTCCAGGATCGAGTAGTAGTAACGGCCGACCAGGCTCCAGTTGGGAGTTACCGGGTACAGGAAGGAGAAGTCGGCCTGTTCGAGCAGGTCCTTCTCGCCACTGACCGGGTAGGCGGTGTTGCGGCGGTAGCGGTAGCCGAGGTTGACCACGCCGTTCTCGCCGAACAGGTAGCGGGCGCGCAGGCTGGCCAGGTCTTGGCCCCGCAACTTGGGATCCCACTGGTACGCGGCGTTGACGCTCCAGCGATCGCCGGGCGAGACGCCGATATCGGCTACCCAAGCGGACTTGCCGCGGGCCACCGGGATTTCGCCCGGCGTGGTGACGCGGCTTTCGTCGAAATACTGGATCTGGCCGAGGCTCGCGGTCAGGCGTTCGCGACCGTCGTCCTCGGAGATCAGCCGGCTGGTGACGGCCACGGTCAGCTGGTTGGCATCGGTCTGGCGGTCCGCGCCGGTGTAGCGGTTGTCGCGGAACAGCTGGCCCCAGCTGAAAGTCATCGGGTTGGTGTCGAACTGTGGCAGCCCGCTCTGGTCCCGGTAGGGAACGTTGAGGTAGTAGATGCGCGGTTCGAGGGTGTGCAGGTAGGCGTCGCCCTGTATCTCGGTGTGGCGGTCGAAGAACAGGCCGGCATCGAGCGAGTAGACCGGCAGACTGCGGCTGGGCGACTTGTCACCCAATGTGGCGGCGAGTCCGTCATCCAGTTGGTATCCGGTGTAGCGCCACGCCACCTTCGGCGTCAGGAACCAGCTGGCACCTTCCAGCGGCATGCTGACAAACGGCTTTATATCCAGACGGCTGCCCGCATCGAACACTTCGTGCTGGAACCGCACGGCTTCGGCGTTCACCCCGGCCTGGAACCAACGGCCGAAGGGCTGCGCCCAGTTGACCGCCACGCGCGGAAGGCGATCGTAGGGCAGGATGTTTTCGCTCAGGGTGTAGTCGGCCAGTTGCGCATGGCTGGAGCTGAATTCGGCATCCCAATAGCGACCACGACCGTACAGGCCCGCCGTGCTCTGCAGGAAATACGACGACACGCCCAGCGAGGAGTTGCTGAAGTCCTCCAGGTAATGCGTGTCGCTGACCCAGCCAACGTCGGCACGGGAATGCCAGGTCGGGCCGAAACCGTGCAGGGCGGAGAAGAGGAACTGGCCGCGGTTCTTGTCGGGTAGCGTGGCACCCTCGATCTCATTGCCCGCCAGATCGGTCTTGTAGCGCGACGGCTCGTTGCGCGGCAACGCATCATCCGGCATCCAGTTGCCCGACACCTGCCCGCGTCCCTCCGGGTAGAGCCAGCGGAACTCGCCGCCCAATGTCACGCCGCGCTTGGTCATGATCCGCGGAGTGATGGTGGCGTCGTAATTCGGCGCGAGGTTGAGGTAGATCGGCTGCTTCCAGTCAAAGCCGTTGCGGCCGGACATCGACACCGACGGGTACAGCAGGCCGGTCCGGCGACGATCATCCACCGGGAACATGAACCACGGGACGTGCAGCACCGGCACCCGGCCGATGCGCAGCGTGGCGCCGCGGGCCACGGCCATGCCCTCGTCGGTATCCACGTCGATGCGCCGGGCGCGCAGCTCCCAGGCCCGCTGCGAGGGCGGGCAGGTGGAGTACGTCGATCCGACCAGCGCACCCTGCGCACCCTTCATCTCGATGCGTTCGGCGCCGCCGTTGCCGCGACGCTGGGTCAGCTGGTAGCGCAGGTCGTGGATGGTGTGGGTGTCCGCGTCCTGGTTGCCCTCGGCGCGTTCGGCGACGATGCGCATCCCCGAGTCCTGGTAACGCACGCTGCCTTCGGCGACGTAGTTGCCGGTCTCGCTGTTGTAGGTCAGCTTGTCGGTACCCAGGAACTGGTCGCCGCGGTTGAGCGCGACGTTGCCCTGGAAGATCGACTCCTGCGCTTCGGTCGCAGCCAGCGCATCGCCTTCGATGTCGGTGGGCTGCTGGATGCGAATGCCGGGCAGGCCGGGGGCCGACGGGGCGTCAGGGAAGGGGGGAACGACGTCTTCGATGGGGCACAGACCCCAGTCTTGCTGATCGTCGGCGGCATGGGCCGGCAGGGCCATCGCAATACACAGCGATAACGGCAGCAGGCGGAGGCTAGGGCGCACGCGTTCATCCATAGTGCGAAAACGGCTGCTAGCTTGCCCCATCCGCCCGTTGCCGGGCAATGAAGGCGTCTGGCGCGGCGCTGTTGCATTCATCTTGCCCCCTTTCGAGGACCCCCATGTCGACCGACCCCTTGCCCACGACCGACGCCGAATGGCAGGCCCGGCTCTCCCCGGAGCAGTACGCCGTCTGCCGTTGCTCGGCCACCGAGCGCGCCTTCACCGGCCGCTACTGGAATCACAAGGAGGCGGGCACCTATACCTGTGCGGCGTGCGCGGCACCCTTGTTCGCCTCGGCCGCGAAGTACGATTCCGGCAGCGGCTGGCCCAGCTATTGGCAGCCGATCGAGCCGGCGGCGATCACCGAACACCCCGACACTGCCCACGGCATGGAGCGGGTGGAGGTGAAATGCGCCCGCTGTGGCTCCCACCTGGGGCACGTATTCCCGGACGGGCCGCGGCCGACGGGCCTGCGGTACTGCATCAACTCGGCAGCGCTGGATTTCCTGCCTGCTATTCCTGCAGCGCGGTGACGTGGGCCACCGCGGCCTCCCGCAATGCAGTGAGGTCGTAGCCGCCTTCCAGCATCGACACCACGCGACCCTGTGCGTGGCGCAGGGCCACACCGACCAGTTGCTCGGTGGCCCAGCGGAAGTCGTCGGCCTCCAGCTCCATCTGCGCGAGCGGGTCCAGGCGATGGGCGTCGAAGCCGGCGGAGATCAGCAGCAGTTGCGGGCGGAAGGCGTCCAGCGCGGGCAGCAGTTGCTCGCTCCAGTGCCGGCGGAATTCCGCGCCGCCGGTGCCCGGTGGCAGCGGTATGTTGACGATGTTGCCCACGCCGCGCTCGTTGGCGTGTCCCGAATCCGGGTACAGCGGCAGCTGATGGCTGCTCAGGTACATCACCCGCGGGTCGGTGTCGAAGATGGCCTGGGTGCCGTTGCCGTGGTGCACGTCGAAGTCGACGATGGCCACCCGCCCCAGTCCGTGCTTGTCGCAGGCATGGGCGGCGGCGACGGCGATGTTGTTGAACAGGCAGAAGCCCATCGCCACCGAGTCGGTGGCGTGGTGGCCGGGCGGCCGCACTGCGCAGAAAGCCCGGCGGATCTTGGCCGACATGACCGCATCGACCGCGGCGACGCCGGCGCCCGCGGCGCGCAAGGCTGCCTCCGCCGAGCCTGATGACAGGAAGGTATCCGGGTCGAGCGCAATGGGCTCCAGCAGCAACTGCAAGTCGGTGTCGAGCACCAGTGCCAGCAGGTCGTCGCTGTGTACCCGCAGCAGTTGTCCGCGACTGGCGCGGGGCGCCTCATGCCAGTCCAATGCCGGCAGCGCCTGGCGCAGGGCGTCGGTAACGGCGGTCAGGCGTGCGGGGCGTTCAGCGTGGCCTTCGCCAGGGTCATGGAGGGAGCAGGCGGGGTGGCTGTAGACGCGCACGGCTCAGGCTTTGCGCCGCTCGTGGTTCCACAGCACCTCGCCGTGGCCGCTGGCCCGCGCCAGCACGCGTGCCAGCACGAACAGCAGGTCGGACAAACGATTGAGGTAGCGCACCGCCTCCGGGCGCACGGCCTCGACGCGGGCCAACGCCACCGCTTCGCGCTCGGCGCGGCGCACCACGGTGCGGGCGATGTGGCAGCGTGCTGCCGCTTCGCCGCCGCCGGGCAGGATGAATTCCTTGAGCGGCGGCAGGGTTTCGTTGAGCGCATCCATGTGGGCTTCGAGGCGGTCGATGTCCGCGTCGAAGATGGCCGCGTGGCCGGGGATGCACAGTTCGCCGCCGAGGTCGAACAGCTGGTGCTGGATCGCGGTCAGCAGCGTGCGCACCTCATCCGACACCCCACTGGCCAGCACCAGGCCGATGCACGAGTTGGCCTCGTCCACCGTGCCGTAGGCGTTCACCCGTGCCGAATCCTTGCCGATCCGGCTGCCATCGCCAAGGCCCGTGCTGCCGTCATCGCCGGTACGGGTGTAGATCTTCGAGAGGCGGTTGCCCATGGTGCCGTGGGATCAGGCGGTCTGCGCGCGCAGCGCCGGCGCCCACTGGCGCAGCAGGGAGAAACCACCGAACAGGACCGCGGCATGGAACAGGGTGCTGGCCACGCTCCACTTGAGGAACGGGATCCCGGCCACGTAGGCCATGCCAAGGCCACCCAGCGTCTGCGGGTAGGTCGGGTAGCCCAGCCAGGCACCGAAGTTGGTGACCAGGAAGAAGATTGCGGTGCCCAGCAGCGAGTAGCCCAGCACGCGGCCGCCGCCCACCTTGCCGCGCAGGCCGAAGCCGAGCACGGTGGTCAGCGCGGTGCAGGCGTAGACCAGCCACATCGACAGGCCACCGAACCAGGATGCGTAGTCGCCGCCGTTGATCGCGGCCAGCGCGATGTCGGAAACCAGCAGCGCGAGCAGCGGCACGATCAGCGCCCAGTGGCGCGCGGCGAAGTAGGCGCCACCGAACAGGGCGATGGCCGCCACCGGCGAGAAGTTGGGCGGGTGCGGCAGCAGTCGGGTCAGCGCGGCCACGAAGATCAGCGTCGCCAGCAACAGCGGGCCCGGAGCGAAGGTACGGTGGGCGGAAGAGGCGTTGTCAGCGGAGACATTCATGGCAGCGGCAGTGCGGTGGGGCGGGAACCGTTAGCATAGCGCAATGCCCGAGACCTCTTCCCCCACGGGGCATGTCCCCGCCCCCGCCTCATCCCCGCTGCACGATGTGCTGATCGTCGGCGGCGGCCTGGTTGGCTCCAGCCTGGCCATCGCCCTCGACCGGCTCGGTCTGGATGTGGGCCTGGTGGAGGCCTCGCCGCCGGGCGGCCTGCCGCCGGTGTTCGACGAGCGCAACCTGTCCTTCGCCGAGGCCACGGTCAACGCGCTGACCGCGCTGGGCGTGATGCAGAAGCTGCGCACGCCGACCGGCGCGATCCAGCGCATCCACGTCAGCCGCCAGGGCGATTTCGGCCGGGTGTTGCTGGATGCGCGCCAGTACCAGCGCGAGGCATTCGGCCAGGTGGTGGTGGCGCGTGACTTCGGCGAGGCGCTGGAGGCGCGGCTCGCGGAACTGCCGCGGCTGGTGCGCTACCGGCCGGTGCGGTTCGCGGGACTGGTCGAGGATGCCGCCGACGCGCCGTGGCGCAGCCTGCGCGTGGTTGATGAGGGCGGTGAACGCACCGTGCGCGCCCGCTTGCTCGTCGCCGCCGACGGCACCCGCAGCGCCGTACGCGCGGCACTGGGCATCGGGACGGTGGAGCATGACTACGGCCACCACCTGTTCGTCACCCGGCTGCGCACCGATCGCACGGTAGACGGTATGGCCTACGAACGGCTCACCGATGCCGGCCCCACCGCGCTGCTGCCACGCGGTGACCGGCACTACGGGCTCATCCATGGTGTCGCCAACGACGAGGTGGAGACGGTCTCGGCGCTGGCGCCCGCGGAGTTCCTGGAGCGCGTACAGGGTGTGTTTGGCTGGCGCGCGGGGCGCTTTCTCGCCGCCGGCACGCCGTCCGTGTACCCCGCCCTGCGGGTGGTGGCCGAACGGCTGGCCGCGCCGCGCGCGGTGCTGGTGGGCAATGCCGCGCAGACCATCCACCCGATTGGCGCGCAGGGCTTCAACCTCGGCCTCCGCGATGCGCTGACGCTGGCGGAACTGATGGAAACCGCGCGCGCCTCAGACCCCGGCGCGGATTGCGGCGCGCCTCCACTGCTGGAGGCCTACATCGCGCGGCGCCGCGAGGACCGTGAGCGCACCTTGGCGTTCTCCGATGGCCTGGCTCGCCTGACCAGCAACCCTGCACCGCTGCTGCGACCGATGCGCAGCCTCGGGTTGTTCGCCATCGGCCGCTTGCCCTCCATGCAGTCGGCGCTGGTGGGCGGGGCATTGGGATACCGTGGTGACGTTCCCGCGCTGTGCCGGAGCGAACGCGCATGAGCCGCCGGGACATGCTGGACGTGGTGGTGGTGGGTGCCGGCGTGGTGGGTGCGTCTGCCGCCCTGGCGTTCGCCCGCGATGGCCTGCAGGTGGCGCTGGTGGAAGCGCGCGAGCCGTCGCCCTGGCGTGCCGACGAACCGGATCTGCGCGTCTATGCCTTCGCGCCCGACAATGCCGCGCTGCTGGACAGCGTGGGTGTGTGGGGCTCCGTGCTGCAGGCTCGGGCGCAGCCATACCGGCGCATGCGCGTATGGGACGCCGCGGGGGGCGCGCCCATCGAGTTCGATGCGGATGCCTTCGCCCGCCAGGAACTCGGCTGGATCGTGGAAAATGGACTGCTGGTCGACCGCCTGTGGGCCCCGCAGGCGGCCGCGGGCGTGCGTGTGCATTGCCCCGACCATGTGGTGGCGCTGGAACAGGATGAAATGTCGGCGACGGTGGAACTGGAAAGCGGCCAACGCCTGCGGGCGCGGCTGGTCGTCGCGGCTGATGGCGCGGGGTCGCGCCTGCGCGAACTGGCGGGGGTGACCGTAGGTGGGCATGACTACCACCAGCGGGGCGTGGTCGCCTTCGTTGACACCGAGCGACCCCACCAAGCCACGTGCTGGCAGCGGTTCCTGCCGACGGGACCGCTGGCGTTCCTGCCGTTTGCAGATGGCACCGGTGGTAGCGGGCCTGACGGGCGGCGCAGTTCCATCGTCTGGACCCTGCCCAATGCCGAGGCCGAACGCATCCTCGCGCTGGATGACGCCGATTTCCTGGATGCCCTTGGGCGTGCCTTCGATGGACCCTTGGGTCAGATGCGCGCGGTCTCCCGCCGGGCGGGATTCCCGTTGCGGTTGCAACTGGCCAGGCAGGCGGTGGCGGGACGTGTGGCGATCATTGGCGATGCGGCGCACGCGGTGCACCCCTTGGCCGGGCAGGGCGTGAACCTTGGCTTGCGGGACGTAACGGCGTTGCGCGAAACACTGCGCGAGGCCACTGGCGGCGATGTCGGTTCGCCCGAGCGGCTGGCGCGCTGGGCGCGCCAAAGGCGCAGCGAGAACACGGTGGCTGCGTATTCCTTCGACGGCATCAACCGGCTTTTTTCCAATGATGCCGTGCTTCCGACGTTGCTCCGCGGTCCCCTCATGGGACTCGTGGGACGCGTCCCCGCGCTTACGCACCTCTTCTGGCGCCGGGCGGCGGGCCTGTAAAAGCAGGCGCCCCGGCATTGCCGGGGCGTCTGGCCACCCGAATGTGGCGCGTTTCAGTCAGTCCACACTGCAACGCCCTTAAGCGCCGCGCGCTTACATCCAGCCCTTCAACTCGTCCTTGCTGAGGCGTCCGTCGCGGTTGACGTCCACGGCACGGAATTCCGCCGACAGCGTGGCATTTGAGCGGACTTCACCGCGACTGAGCGTGCCATTGCGGTTCGCGTCCAATGCGTCGAAGTCGATCTTGTAGTCCCCCACCACGGAGTTGGCCGGGCTGTTGGTGAACGTGACCTGGGCATTTGCGACGCCCTGGGCGGAAGGAGAGGCTGGCGGCGTGGCAGGCGGGGCCGGCGGCGGCGTCTGGGCGGCAACCTCGGCGTTCACGGCGGCGTTCTGGGCGGCCTCGGTGGCATCCATCGCGCTATATGCGGCGCCACGCGCCTGGTTCGCCGCGGCGCTGGCTTCGGCGGCGGCGGCAACCGGGTTGGCCCCTCGTTCTGCGGCAGTGCGCGCCGACTGTGCCTTCTGGGCCGCATCCACCGCCTCGCTGGCGGCCGCGGTGGCGTCGATGGACGCCTCATGCGCAGCGTGTGCGCTATGGGCGGCGTTGGCTGCGCCCTGCGCCGTCACCGCGCCAGCGTCACGCGTCTGTGCGGCCGTTTGCGCGGCCTCCTTGGCGGCCTCGGCCTGCTCGCGCGCCGCCTTGGCGTCTTCGGTGGCTACCTCCGCCTCGGCAGAGGCCTGGACCTTGGCCGCGGTCTTGGATGGGGTCTGAGCCAGGGCCGGTGCGGTCACGCCGAGGCTCATGGCGAGCGCGAGGAACAGCGGAGCATGGGTGAATTTCATTGGGGTACCTCACGGTGGGGAACGGGAGGACCGTAGTCCTTCCCGCATCAACCCGGCGTAAAGGCGCCCAACCCTGGCTGAACAGGGGCCGCTCAGCGTACCGACGCGAAAACCGTGATTTCCTCGCGGTCGTGGTACAGCTGGCGCGCCCGCACGGTCATCGGGCGGCCCGCCTGCGCGGTGAACAGATCCAGGCACAGCCTAGTTTCGTCCCAGCGCTTCTTCATCGGCAGCTTGAGGTTGAAGATGGTGTGCCTGCACCAGCCTTCCCGAACCCACGTGGCCATTCGCTCGGCGACCCGGCGCGGTTGTTCGACCATGTCGCACACCATCCAGTCCAGCGGTGCCTTGGGCTGCCAGTGGAAGCCATCGACGCGCAGATGCTCCACGCGGCCGCCGTCCAGCAGCTGCGGGCGCAGCGGACCGTTGTCCACCGCGGTCACCTGGAGGCCATTGCGGACCAGCACCCAACTCCATCCCCCGGGAGCCGCTCCGAGGTCCGCGCCGCGCATGCCCTCGCGCAGCAGGCGCTTGCGCTCGCCGTCGTCGAGCAGGGTCAGCAGCGCCTCCTCCAGTTTCAGTGCGGAGCGGCTGGGCGCGTCGGGGTGCATGCGCAGGCGCGGAATGCCGAGCGGCCACGGTGCGGCATCACGGGTGTCGCTGCGCGCGATCACTGCGTGGTGGCCGCTGAGAAACACCACATGCAGGCGCGGCCGGCTGGCATCGTCCTGACGGCTCAGCCAGCCCGCTTCGCGCAGGGCCGGGCGCAGCGCATTCCCGAAAGCGCGGGCCAGGCCCGCCAGGGGCTTGCCCTCGTCGGAGTCCGGGTGCTCGACCCATAGCTCGCCGAAGGTGGTGCGTGGGCCGCCCGTTGTACTGGCCTCCAGCGCGGCGAGAATGGGCGTGATGCGGTCGGTAGGGTTCAGTTCGCGCAGATCGGCCAGGCGCAGCAGCTTCTGGCGGGCGAAGATCAGGTCGCTGAAGGGCAGGGCGCGGTCCAGGGCCGTCGCGTCATCGCAGACGAACTCCACGTAGCCGCTCCCGCGCTGGGTGCGCGCATAGCCGGCAAAACCGGCATCGGCGGCGCGCTCGGTGAGTTCGGCAGCCAGTTCGGGTTCGAAGCCGGCGCGGCAGAAGCACAACAGGGCGTCAGCGGTCATGGGCGTGGGCCGGTCATCAGTACTTCAAGCCGCCCTGCTCGCCGTAGGCGCGCAGTACCGCGCACGCGGCCTCGCGCTGCAGGTCGCGGACCACGGTGATGCCGCGGCGTTCAAGTTCGCCGATCCAGTCCGCGGGCAGCGGGCCTTCGTCGAACTCGGTGAGTGCTTCCACGTCGTCGCTGCGGGCACCGATCAGCAGGCGGTCGATGCCGGCCCATACGGTGGCCCCGTAGCACTGGCAGCAGGGCTGCGACGAGGTGGCCAGGGTGATCGGGCCGCAGGGTGCGCCCTCGAGGGTCTGGTTGAGGCGGGGGCGTTGGGTGCGTGCCTGCGCCAGCATGTAGGCCATCGTTTCGGCGTGGGCCAGCGAGCAGGCGTGCGGCAACACCCGGTTCACGCCTACGGCGATGATGCGGTCCTGGGCGTCGAACACCGCCGCACCGAACGGGCCGCCAGTCGCCGCCTCCACGTTGAGGCGCGACAGCTCGATGGCCAGCGCGATCTTGGCGTCATCCCCGGGGTAGGAGCGCGCGGTGTCGACGCGCTCGTGCACCCAGGCAGGCAAGGTGAGGTGGATCTGGGCGTAGAGCACTACTGCACGTCCAGGCCGCCCGCGGCGGGCTCGCACTGGCCCTTCACGCACTGGCAGGCGCTGATTTCCCGGAAGCCGCAGACCGACATCCGCCCGCTGCGCGCGCATTCGGCCTGGACGCCTTGCGGGTCGGTGGGGCTGTTGACGTTGACGCAGGCCGGCGCATAACCGCAACAGTTGCCGACATTCTTCACCGCGCAGTCGGTATGGGTGCGGCAGGTGGTATCGATCTTGACCGGAGTGGCAATGGCCGATCCGGTGCCGGGAGCCACCTCAGGTGGTGTCGTGGCGGCTGGCGTGGTCGGAACTGCCGGAGCCGGTGTCGTTGTCTTCGGCGCGCCCTGAGCAGGCGTGGCGGCGGTCGGCGCGGAGCCGTCGTTGCCGTTTGGAGTGCCCACGGGCGCCGCACATGCCACCAGGCCCGCCACGAGCAGTGCTGCGATGGCGGCAGCCGCGGTGTGGCGGAGTCGTTGTTGAATGGCGGCAAGCAGGGTCATCAGGGGTGCCTCAGGCCTTGGTGGCCCATGTGTCGCGCAGGGTCACGCTGCGATTGAACACGGGTGCGTCGGCGCGGTGGTCATATCGGTCAGCAACGAAGTAGCCCATGCGCTCGAACTGGAAGGTCTGCTCGGGCGCGGCGGACGCGGCCGCCGGCTCGACATAGCCGGTGACGACGCGACGCGAGTCGGGGTTGAGGTAGTCCTTGTAGCTCTTGCCGCCTTCGTCGTTGTCGGGGTCCGGTACGGTAAACAGGCGGTCGTACAGGCGGACCTCCGCCTTCACCCCGTGCTTCGCGCTGACCCAGTGGATGGTGCCCTTGACCTTGCGGTTGGCGCCTTCCATGCCCGGGCGTGATTCGGGGTCCAGGGTGCAGCGCAACTCCACCACGGTGCCCTCTGCGTCCTTCACCACCTCGTCGCAGCGGATGATGCCGGCGCCGCGCAGGCGCACGTCCCCGCCCAGCGTCAGGCGCTTGAAGCCCTTCGGCGGTACTTCCTCGAAGTCCTCGCGCTCGATCCACAGCTCGCGCGAGAACGGCACGTTGCGCTCACCGAGGGATTCATCCTTGGGGTGGTTGCTGAAGGTCAGCTGCTCCTCGTGCGACTCGGGCAGGTTGGTCAGCACCAGCCTGAGCGGGTCGATGACGGCCATGCGGCGCGGCGCAGCGGCATCAAGGTCGTCGCGCAGCGCACCTTCGAGGATGGAGATATCCAGCAGCGAGTTCTGCTTGCTGATGCCCACCCGGTCGACCATCAGGCGCAGCGCGCTGGGCGTGTAGCCGCGGCGGCGGATGCCCTGCAGGGTTGGCATGCGCGGGTCGTCCCAGCCGTCGACGAGCCCTTCCTGCACCAGTGCCATCAGCTTGCGCTTGCTCATCACCAGGTAGTTGAAGTTCAGGCGCGAGAACTCGATCTGGCGCGGCTTGGCGGCTTCGAACGGCAGGCCCTTGTCGGTCAGCGGCTTCACCAGCTCCGGCGAATGCGCCAGGCCGACCTTGTCCACGCACCAGTCATACAACGGACGGTGGTCCTCGAACTCCAGCGTGCACAGGGAGTGGGTAATGCCTTCGACCGCATCGCTGAGTGAGTGCGCGTAGTCGTACATCGGGTAGATCGGCCACGCGTTGCCGGTGTTCTGGTGCTCGACGTGCTTGATGCGGTACAGCGCCGGGTCGCGCAGGTTGATGTTGCCGCTGGCCATGTCGATCCTGGCGCGCAGGGTGCGGGCGCCATCGGGAAATTCGCCGGCGCGCATGCGGCGGAACAGATCAAGGTTCTCCTCGGCGCTGCGGTCGCGGTAGGGCGAATTGCGGCCCGGTTCGGTCAGGCTGCCGCGGTAGGCGCGAACCTCATCGGCGCTGAGGTCGCAGACGAAAGCATCCCCCTGGCGGATCAGCTTCTCGGCGGCCAGGTACAGCACCTCGAAATAGTCCGAGGCATGGCGCAGGTCGTGCCAGTGGAAACCGAGCCACTGCACGTCGTCCTGGATGGCGCGGACGTACTCGGGGTCTTCCTTGGCGGGATTGGTATCGTCCAGGCGCAGGTTGCACTCACCGCCAAATTCGCGGGCAATCCCGAAGTCCAGGCAGATCGCCTTGGCGTGGCCGATGTGCAGGTAGCCGTTGGGCTCGGGCGGAAAGCGGGTCTTGATCGCCGCGTGCTTGCCGCTGGCGAGGTCGTCGCGGACGATCTGCCGGATGAAGTCGTTCTTGACCGGCGCCTCGGCGGCAGTCTCGGGGGCGGCGTTCGGGGCAGGGTCGTGGGGCATTCGGGATCGGTAAGGCGAGGGTGATCGCGCAGTTTAGCCGGTGGCAGGCGATGGCGCCGCCTGCGGGGGTATGCTGGCGTGAAATCCACTCCCCCAAGGGGGTGCGTCGTGAGAGTCGTGTACGAAGCTGCCAACGTGATCGACGCCCACCTGGTCCGCCATGCGCTGGAGGCGGAGGGCATCCCGGTGTTCCTGCGCGGCGAGTCCCTGGTCGGTGGCATCGGCGAATTGCCCCTGTTCGGGGTAGTCGCGGTGTGCGTGCCGGATGTGGCCTGGCCCGAGGCTCGAAGCATCGTCGAGGCGCTGCCGCTGGACAAGGCCGACGGCGAGGGCGCGACCGACCCGGACGACGCGGGTATGCTCCCCGACCCCGCGTAACCCGATCAGGCCGGACGCCCCATGAACCAGACGCCTTCGCGCGATTTTCCTGCGCTGATCCGCGATGTGCCGGACTTTCCCAAGCCGGGTATCCGCTTCAAGGACATCACTCCGCTGCTGGCGGACCCCGAGGGCTTCGCCTGGGTGGTGGACACGTTGGCCGTTCCCTGGCGCGGGAGTGGGGTGGATTGCGTGGTCGGCATCGAAGCCCGCGGCTTCATCCTCGGTGCCGCCTTGGCCAATGCCCTGGGCGCGGGGTTCGTGCCCGTGCGCAAACCCGGCAAGCTGCCCGCGCGGGTCATGGCACAGGAGTACGCGCTCGAATACGGCAGCGACCGGCTGGAAATCCACGAAGATGCCATCGGCCCGGCGAGGCGCGTACTGCTGGTGGATGACGTGCTGGCCACGGGTGGGACCCTGCTCGCGGCCCGTTCCCTGCTTGAGCGTGCCGGTGCGCACCTCGTGGGCGCGGCGGTGCTGGTGGAACTGACCGCGCTGGCAGGCCGCGCGCGCTGGGGCGCGGGCGCGCCCCTCGAGGCGGCCCTGAGTTATTGAGCCCGCAACGTTGAATGCCGTGCCCGCGGCCGCATCTAGTCGGGCAGGAGGACGCGACCATGCTGGGAATCGGTGCCTGGAAACAACGACTGCCTCGCGCGGAGGATGCGCTGCCGGGGCGGGCTGAGCCCATGCGGCTGGGCAATCAACATCACGTGCACGGCCGCCCCCTGCGTGGCGCCTTCGCTGGGCTCGCGCAGGTGCAGTTCGGGATGGGCTGCTTCTGGGGCGCGGAGCGCAAGTTCTGGTCGATGCCGGGCGTGTACACCACCGCCGTGGGGTATTCCGGCGGAATCACTCCCAACCCCACCTATCGCGAGGTCTGCAGCGGCCTGACGGGCCACGCCGAGACGGTGCTGGTGGTCTACGACCCGGCCCGGATGCCCTTCACGGAGTTGCTGCGCACGTTCTGGGAGGGCCACGATCCCACGCAGGGCATGCGCCAGGGCAACGATGTCGGCACCCAGTACCGCTCCGCCATCTACTGCTACGAGCCGGCGCAGCACGCGGCGGCGGTGGCCAGCCGAGACGCTTTCGAGCAGCGCCTGCATGCGGCGCGCTATGGCGACATCACGACCGAGATCCACTACCCGGCACCCGCCTTCTACTACGCGGAGGACGAGCACCAGCAGTACCTGTCCAAGCATCCGGACGGTTATTGCGGGGTGGGGGGAACTGGGGTGTCCTGCCCGGTCGGAGTGCCCACGAGCGACTGAGGGACCCGCACCGAACCACGTGGCAATGGGCTGGGCTAATCAAGGCACGCGTTGGTCCGCACCCGGTTGCAGCCCACCGCCGCGGCTCAATGCGCGGCGTGGGCCGAAGTCACGCGTGCGGGGACTCCCACGCCTTCGGGCGGCTCGAGCAAGCGATGCGGCAGTTTGCGGAACTCGTCCGCCAGTTGCATCAGGAACCCATGCATGGCCGAACTGCGGCGCCACAGCATCGCGATGCGGCGGTGCGGCGGTTGGCCCTCGAACGGCAACAGGTGGATATCGGGCGAAGGCGGTACCGGGGGCTGTACGGACAACGCCGGCAGGAGGGTGATGCCGACGCCGGCCGCCACCATCTGCCGCAGCGTTTCCAGGCTGGTGGCGCGAAAGCCGTCGCGTTCGTCGGCGCCGGCCAGGCGGCAGACTTCCAGCGCCTGGTCGCGCAGGCAGTGGCCGTCCTCCAGCAAAAGCAGGTGACGGTCGTCGAGGTCGCGCAGGCGCAGCGAGGATTGCGCGGCAAGTTCATGGCGTTGCGGCACGGCCAGCAGGAACGGCTCGTCGAACAACGGCTCGATGTGCAACTGGTCGTCGTGGACAGGCAGCGCCAGCAGTGCCGCATCCAGCCGTCCTTCGCGCAGACGGGTGAGCAGCTGGTCGGTCTTCTCCTCCACCAGCAGCAGCTCAAGCCGCGGGAAGCGCTCGCGCACGGCGGGCAGCACGTGCGGCAGCAGGTATGGCCCCAGGGTGGGGAACATGCCCAACCGCACCGTGCCGGCCTCCGGGTCCTTGCTCCGCCGGGCGATCTCGGCCATCTGCTCGACTTCGGCGATGACCTTGCGCGCGCGCTCGACGATCTCGCGTCCCACGGGGGTGAGCATCACCTTGCGCGGTGCGCGCTCCACCAGCGCCACGCCCAGTTCGTCCTCCAGCTTCTTGATCTGGGTCGACAGCGTGGGCTGGCTGACGAAGCTGGCCGCGGCCGCTCGCCCGAAGTGCTTGTGGTCGGCCAGGGCCACCAGGTACTTGAGGTCGCGCAGGTTCAAGCGAGGTGCCTCCCATCGGGGGCCGGCGCGGCCCCGCTGTCGTTACCCGTGGCCGATGGTAGCGCCCGCCGCCACGTCGCGCGGCGCCGCTGCCACCGGTCAGGCCGCGGCGGTCGCCGGCGCGGCGGCCGGTGCCGAGGTTCGGATCAGGTGGTCGAACGCGCTGAGCGCGGCGGTGGAGCCGGCGCCCATCGCGATCACGATCTGCTTGTAGGGCACCGTCGTCGCGTCGCCCGCGGCAAACACCCCCGGCAACGAGGTCTGGCCCCGGTCGTCGATGACGATCTCGCCGCGCGGGGACAGTTCCACGGTGCCCTTCAGCCATTCGGTGTTGGGCAGCAGGCCGATCTGCACGAAGATGCCCTCCAGTTCCACGCGATGAATGTCGCCGCCCACGCGGTCCTTGTAGACCAGCCCGTTGACGCGCTGGCCGTCGCCGAGCACTTCGGTGGTCTGCGCGCTCACCACCACCGTGACGTTGGGCAGGCTGCGCAGCTTGCGCTGCAGCACTTCGTCGGCGCGCAGCTTGGTGTCGAATTCGATCAGGGTCACGTGGCTGACGATGCCCGCCAAGTCGATCGCCGCTTCCACGCCGGAGTTGCCGCCGCCGATCACCGCCACGCGCTTGCCCTTGAACAGCGGGCCATCGCAGTGCGGGCAGTACGCCACGCCCTTGTTGCGGTACTGGTCCTCGCCGGGCACGCCCATCTGCCGCCAGCGCGCGCCGGTGGACAGGATGACGGTGCGCGACTTCAGCGAAGCGCCGTTTTCCAGTTGTACCTCGACCAGGCCGTCATCACCGGCGGGCACCAGCTTCGTCGCGCGCTGGAGGTTCATCACGTCCACGTCGTATTCCTTGACGTGCTGTTCCAGCGCCGCGGCCAGCTTCGGGCCTTCGGTGTAGGGCATGGAAATGAAGTTCTCGATGGCCATGGTATCCAGCACCTGCCCGCCGAAGCGCTCGGCGGCGATGCCGGTGCGGATGCCCTTGCGCGCGGCATACACCGCGGCGGCCGCGCCGGCGGGGCCACCACCCACCACCAGCACGTCGAAGGCATCCTTGGACCGGATCTTCTCCGCGTCACGCGCGGCGGCGCCGGTGTCCAGCTTGGCCAGAATCATCTCGATGGTCATGCGGCCGGCGTCGAACGGCTGGCCATTGAGGAAGATGGTCGGCACCGACATGATCTCGCGCGCGGTGACCTCGTCCTGGAACAGCGCGCCGTCGATGGCCACGTGGCGGATGCGCGGGTTCAGCACGCTCATGAGGTTCAGCGCCTGCACGGTGTCCGGGCAGCTCTGGCAGGAAAGCGACATGTACGTCTCAAAGACATAGTCACCATCCAGCGCGCGCACCTGGGCGATGGTCTCGTCATCGAGCTTGGGTGGGTGGCCGCCCACCTGCAGCAACGCGAGCACCAGCGAGGTGAACTCGTGGCCCATGGGGATGCCGGCGAAACGCACGCCGACGTCGCTGTCGACGCGGTTGATGGCGAACGAAGGCGTGCGCGCATCGCTTTCGCGGCGCAGGGTGATCTTGTCGGACAGCGAGGCGATGTCCTGCAGCAGGCCGTCGAGCTCCTGGGAGGAGGTGCTGTCGTCCAGCGAGGCGACCAGTTCGATCGGCTGCACGAGCTTTTCGAGGTAGGCCTTGAGCTGGGTCTTCAGGTCGGCGTCGAGCATGGGGGGACTCCAACGGAACGAGGGGGCAAACAGGCGGGGAAGGGCGCTTGCAGGAGCGGCCGGGGCCTCGGACATGGCCGGGGGAGGGACCGGCGCAGGGGAGGGCTGTCCTTCGGGGGAGGCCCAGGCCGCTTTTGCAAGCGTCCGGCGGGAGGTCAGCGGTGCAATCCCGCGGGTGGATCGGGTAGGACGGACAGTGACTCGAGGGTCCACCACGTCTTGAGTCGGTGCCGGGAGGCGGCAGGCGGGCACCTGCCGCGCTCCTGGCCCCGGCCACCCGTGGGGGCCGGGACTTGCGGAATCAGATCTTGCCGACCAGATCCAGCGACGGGGCGATGGTCTTGGCGCCTTCCTTCCACTTGGCCGGGCACACTTCGTTCGGGTGGCTGGCGACGTACTGGGCGGCCTTCAGCTTGCGCACGGTCTCGGTGACGTCGCGGGCGATGGCGTTGTCATGCACTTCCATCGTCTTGATCACGCCATCCGGGTTGATCACGAAGGTGCCGCGCAGGGCCAGGCCTTCCGCGTCGATGTGCACGTCGAACGCGCGGGTCAGCTGGTGGGTCGGGTCGCCAACCAGGGCGAACTTGGCCTTGCCCACCGCGGGCGAGGTCTCGTGCCACACCTTGTGCGAGAACTGGGTATCGGTGGTGACGATGTACACCTCGGCACCGGCCTTCTGGAACTCCTCGTAGTGCTCGGCCGCGTCTTCGATCTCGGTCGGGCAATTGAAGGTGAAGGCAGCCGGCATGAAGATCAGCACGGACCATTTGCCCTGCAGGTCCTTTTCGGTGACTTCGATGAACTGGCCATTCTTGTAGGCGTTGGCCTTGAACGGCTGCACTTGGGTGTTGATCAGGGACATGGGGTTGCGTCCTTGTGGGTTGGGAAAGGGTTGGGGGAGGGGTCAAACTTCAGTGGGGCCATCTTGGATGGCTTCAATAAATAATTCAAATCGATATTAATCATTAAATAGATAGACCATGCCTATGGAAAGCGTCGACACCCTGCTGCGTGCCGCCCGCCTGTGCCTCCCCCCGGGGGAGGCCGAACTGCTGCTGGGGCACGTGCTCGGCAGGGGGCCGACGTGGCTGTTCGCGCATGGCGAGGCCGTCCCGGCCGACGCGGAGCGGCAGGAGTTCGAGGCGCTGGTGGCCCGACGTGAAGCGGGCGAGCCGGTGGCGTACCTCACCGGGCGTCGCGGTTTCTGGCGCTTCGACCTGCGGGTGGGGCCGGACACCCTGATCCCGCGGGCTGAGACCGAGCGGCTGGTGGAACTGGCGCTGGACCGCCTCCCCACGGACGCCGACCTGCGGCTGGCCGACCTCGGCACCGGCAGCGGCGCCATCGCGCTGGCGCTGGCGCTGGAGCGCCCCCGCGCCGAGGTCCACGCTGTCGATGCCAGTCCCGGTGCCTTGGCCGTGGCGCGGGCCAATGCTGTGGAACTGGGACTGGGCCGGGTGGTGTTCCATGAAGGATCCTGGTGGGCCCCGCTCGCGGGCCGGGCCTTCGACCTGGTGGCGAGCAACCCGCCTTACATCGCCGATGAGGATCCCCATCTGGGCCAGGGTGACCTGCGCCATGAACCCCTTACCGCGCTGGCATCGGGTGCCGATGGCCTCGATGACCTGCGCGCCATCGTGGCGGGGGCACCGCTGCACCTTCGGCCGGGTGGCTGGCTGCTGGTGGAGCACGGATGGGATCAGGGCACCGCTGTGCGGGCGTTGTTCCAGCAGGCGGGGTTCGTCGAAGTCGCCACGGAGTCCGATCTGGAAGAACGAGACCGGGTCACGCTGGGGCGTTCGCCGGGCTGAAGAATCGTGAGTGGGGGCCCGGGAGCGGGGTACGGCGCAGGAAGGCCCCCCGCGTTGGCCGCCCTCTGCCCCGAATCGCGCGTGCGTATGCCGCGCGCGAGGCTACACTTCCCCGGTTAATGCAGCCGAGGCTTCCCATGCGCACCCTGTACCCCGAGATCCAGCCCTACGACGTAGGCCAGCTCAAGGTCGACGACCGCCACACGCTGTACTACGAACAGTGCGGCAACCCGCAGGGCAAGCCGGTGGTGATGCTGCATGGCGGCCCGGGCGGCGGCTGCAGCGACAAGATGCGTCGATTCCACGACCCGGCCAAGTACCGGATCATCCTGTTCGACCAGCGCGGCAGCGGCCGCTCCACGCCGCACGCCGACCTGGTCGACAACACCACCTGGCACCTGGTCGCGGATATCGAGAAGCTGCGCGAAACGCTGGGCATCGACACCTGGCAGGTGTTTGGCGGCTCCTGGGGTTCGACGCTCGCACTGGCCTACGCGCAGACGCATCCGCAGCGCGTCACCGAGTTGGTGCTGCGCGGCATCTTCATGCTGCGCCGTTGGGAACTAGAGTGGTTCTACCAGGAAGGCGCCTCCCGCCTGTTCCCCGACGCATGGGAGCACTACCTGGCCGCGATCCCGGTGGTCGAGCGCCACGACCTGATCAGCGCCTTCCACCGTCGACTTACCAGCGACAACGAGGCGGTGCGTCTGGCGGCCGCCAAGGCGTGGAGTGTGTGGGAGGGTGCGACCAGTTTCCTGCACGTCGACGAGGACTTCGCCAACAGCCACGAGGATCCGCAGTTCGCGCTGGCCTTCGCGCGGATCGAGAACCACTACTTCGTCAACAGCGGCTTCTTCGAGGTCGACGACCAGCTGCTGCGCGACGCCCACAAGATCGCGCACATCCCGGGCGTGATCGTGCACGGTCGCTATGACGTGGTATGCCCCGTGGCCAATGCATGGGACCTGCACAAGGTGTGGCCGAAGGGCCAGCTGGTGATCACCCCTGCCTCGGGCCATTCGGCGTTCGAAGCGGAGAACATCGACGCGCTGGTGGCGGCAACCGACCGGTTCGCCTGATGGCGGGCAGGCGGGTGTCGGGGCCGCCGAAAGTCGGGGCCCGTTATCCGCGATAACGGGCCGCGACTTGTGGCGCCCCCAAGTCCCGCGCCCACGGCCGACACCCTAGGCCAGCGTCCCATCCGGATTGCGATCCACCATCCACAGCCCGCCCCACAGCTTGAGGTCCAGCTCGTAACCTTCGCGCTGCTTCTGCATCAACCACGCCGGCGCCTCGGCGACCGGCACCTCGTGGACGATGATGTCCTCGCCGTCCACACCACCGCCTTCGCCGACCTTGCGCAGCCCGGTGGCGCGCACGTAGGCGATGCGCTCGTTGCTCATGCCGGAAGAAGTCGGGCCCACCAGCAGGACCTGCACCTGGTCGGGGTACCAGCCAGTTTCCTCTTCCAGTTCGCGGCGCGCGGCGTCTTCCAGCGTGTCTTCGCCGGCCTGGTCACCGACCAGTCCGGCCGGCATCTCGATGGTGCGGGCCTGCAGCGGAATGCGGAACTGCTCGACGAAGATGATCCGGTCATCCGGGGTCACCGCGATGATGATCACCGCCATGCCGTTGCCGTGGGTGCGTTCGGCGTATTCCCATCGGCCCCGACGCAGCATGCGCAGCCACTTGCCCTCATGGAGGGTCTCGACAGGAGTTGCGCTGGCCGCATGGTCCGGGTGGTCCGTGGCGTGCGTTTCGCCGCGACGGCCGGTGGCGTGCAGGTGGCTGTTCGCTGCGTCGTGTTCGTCGGCGTGCATGTCCTTCCCGTTTCTAGAATGCTGGTGAGCGTTTTCTTGCCAGGTCATCGAACCGCGCACATACGCGAACCGATCCCATCCAATCGGATGCTACGGCGCGGCCGCTGACGTCGCGAAGTCCACGCCGGCCGCCTGGTGGAGCCGGCGCCGGGTCATCGGGCCGAACCGCAGCGTTTCGCATAGCGCCGCCAATCGGGCTGAGTCTGCGCGGTCACGGGCGAAGTGTGCATCGTGGCCGGTGAGTGGCGCGTCCAGCGCAATGGTGGTCAGTTGGCGGCACAACAAAGCCTGCTCGCGGTGTGCGCGCAGTTTGGCGGCCGTGCTCGCGGCACCACGCAGGCGCAGGAACGGGAGCTCTTCGACTCGTTCCAGCAGGGCGTCCAGCGTGCCGAAATGCGCCAGCAGCGCCGCCGCGGTCTTGGCGCCGATGCCCGGCACGCCCGGGATGTTGTCCACCGCGTCGCCACACAGCGCCAGGTAATCGGCGATCTGGCGCGCCTGCACGCCGTGCCGCTCCGGGACGTCATCCATGCCCCAACGCTGGCCGCGTGCGAAGTCCCACTGCTGGTCGTCTTCGTCCAGCAACTGCGACAGGTCCTTGTCGGCGGACACGATGACCCCGCGGTAGCCATGGGTGCGCATGGCCGCGAGCGCGCTGCCGATCAGGTCGTCGGCCTCGTATTCGCGATGGGCCAGCACGATCAGTCCGAGCGCCTCGCACAATGCCTTGCAGTGGCCAAACTGGCGCCTGAGCTCTTCCGGCGCGGGCTCGCGGTTGGCCTTGTACGCCGGATACAGCGCGTTGCGGAAACACGAATCCAGGGCCTCGTCGAAGGCGATCGCGATGTGCTGCGGCCGTTCCCGCTCCACCAGCTCCAGCAGGAAGCGGGCAAAACCATGCACCGCGTTGGTCGGCCAGCCTTCGTCGTCATGGAACTCGTTGGGCATCGAATGCCACGCGCGGAACACGTAAAGGCTGGCATCTACCAGGTACAGCGCCGGGCGCGCGCGGGGCGCGGCGGTCATGCCGGCGCCCATTCGGTCAGCAGCTCGGTGGGATCGGGGCGCTCGCGCTCGGGCGCCTCCAGGGTCGGCGTGCCGACGTGGATGAAGCCCACCACGCGCTCGTCGGCGCCGAGCCCCAGCCAGTCGTGCACCACCGGGTCGTAGGCCGGCCAGCCGGTCAGCCATACCGCGCCAAAGCCCAGCGCCTGCGCGGCCTGCAGCAGAGCGAAGCACACGCTGCCGGCCGACAGCAGGCGCTCCTGCTCGGGAATTTTCTCGTCGGGGCCCAGGCGTGCCACCACGGTCACCACCAACGGGGCCAGCGAGAACCGGAGTCGGTCCTTTTCGACCACGGCTTCCGCAACCGCGGGGTCGCGCTCGCGGCTGCGCACGGCAAGCCGCTCGCCCAAGACGTCGCGCGCGTTGCCGCGCACGGTGACGAAACGGAATGGCACCCGCTTGCCGTGATCGGGCACGCGCACCGCCGAGGCCAGCATGCGCAGCAACGTGGCGTGGTCGGGCGCCGGGTCGGCCAGATGCCGCGCCGGGGTGGAGCGTCGGCGGTCGAGGCAGGCAAGGCGGGCGTCAATCGTGGAATCGGGCATGGGTCACGGAATTTTGGGGGAGAGGGTGCAAACTGACGTAGCCTGCCACTATCCTGCGCGCATATAGGGTAATGTGACGCAGAGCGTCAGTTTTTGCCGGGGAGCCAACGTGTCCAATCATCCGCTCGGCGCCGTGTGCGCCACCAGAACGGATCCGTTCCGCGTACTTGAGGAGATCAAGCGCCTGACGCTTGAGCGCCTCGGCGGGCTTCCTGGGACATTGTACGGCCCCATCGAGGACGCACTCGCGCTCTCGGCCCTCCACGTCGATCGCGATGCCTTCCAGTACGAGGACCAGGCGGCGCTGTGGAGCCTGCGGCACCAGCAGGCGGCTCAGGTGATGCGCTTCCGCCAGCAACTGGCCAAGGGTTTTGACGAGTTCCGCACGCTGCGCGCGCCGGGACGCAACTACCTGACGATGGGGCTGTTGGACGAATCGCAACTGGACCTGCACATCGCCGGGGAGCGCATGGCCGAGGCGCTGGCCCAGCGCTACCAGAAGCCGCTGGAGATGGTCGACGCGCGCCTGCGCACCCTTGCCGGCACGCTGGGCCTGCAGGCGATGGTCAATCCGGTTGGCCCCGGACGCCTGGCGACGGCCTTTGTCGAAGCGTTTGACGGAGTGCGCATTCCCGCGCAGTTGCGGAGCCATCTGTTCGGTTTCTACGAGAGTGCCCTGGCCCGCGTGCTGGATGACCTGTACAGCCAGACGAGCAACCTCTTGGCACAGGCCGGCTACGGCATCGAGCGCGAGCCGGTCGAGCGTGCCGCCCATACGTCAGGGGCAGTTGGGCGTTCCGCGCCTGGCACCCCTGGCCTGGGCGCAGCACCGAGCGTGACCCTCGAGGAATTGCGTGGCCTGCTGCACGCCTGGCGCGAAGGGGCCATCCGCCCCGAACTCTTCGCAGCGCCGCACGCACCGCAGCGCATGCTACAGGGGCGGCGCGACCTGCGAGTGGAAGAGGTGGTGAGCGTCGCGTCCCTGCTGCAATCCGAGCCCACCGATGCGTTCGCACGGGCGCTGGCGGGCAATGGCGAACTGGGCAAGACCATCCGTGAGCGATTGGGCGAAGGCGCGCGTCGGCTCGGGCTGAGCCCCGACCACACCACCATCGGCCGCGACAGCGAGGATGCGATCGACCTGGTGGCGATGGTGTTTGAATCGCTGTTCGCCACCCAGGACCTGCATGAGCGCTGCCGCCGCCTCTACGCGCGGCTGGTGCTGCCGTACGTGAAGGTCGCCCTCGGTGATCGGGGGCTCTTCGACCAGCCCGAGCACCCGGCGCGCAAATTGCTGGACGCGATCACCGAAGCGTGCGCCGGCAACAACGCCGAGACCCAGTTCGAGCGCGAATTGTTCGAACGCGCGGCCCTGGTGGCGCAGCGCGTGGCGGTCGAATACCGGGAGAACATGTCCGTGTTCGAGCAGGCCTTCGCCGAACTCGACGCGCTGCTGCTGCAGCAGCGCCAACGCGTATTCCTGCAGGAAGAGCGTGCCGCGCAGGCCGTGCACGGGCGCGAGCGCCTGCAGCACGCGCGCGAACACGCCGATGCGGTGGTCGGTCGCCGCCTGTCCGCGCAACCGCTGTGCGAGGCCATCGCCAGCTTCCTCGGCACGTCGTGGCGCCACCACCTGTTGCAGGTGCTGCTGCGTGATGGCGTGGACAGCGCACGCTTCGCCGAGGCAGTGGCGCTGGGTGACGCGCTGGTCGAGGCCGACGGACTGGCGGCGCGTGCCGAAGGCCGTGCGCTGGCCACGCGGCTGGTGACCCTGGAACGGGCCATCGTTGACTGCCTGGGCAGTTCGGGCCAGGACGATACCGCCGCGCAACATGGACTGGTGGCGCTGGTGCGCGGGCTGGCGTGGCCGGATGCCGCACGCGCCGTGCATCCATTGCCGCCCCGCGCGGACGCGGAAGATGAGGCCGAGGACCGCAAGTTGTGGCTTGCCGGCGGGACCGACACCCTGCCGCCACAGGATCCCAATGTGGTCCAGTCGCTGCGCGCCATGACCGTGGGTGAGTGGCTGCATCTCACCGATGCCGAAGGCAAGGCCATCAAGGCCAAGGTGGGCTGGATCAGCCCGCTGACCTCCCGCCGCATGCTGGTCAACGAGCGCGGTTCCCGCGTGCTGGTCGCGTCCGTGGAGGAACTTGCGGCCCTCGTGGCGCAAGGCCGGCTTGGCGCGGCCGCCGCACCGCGTGCCTTCGGCGAGGCGCTGGCCCAGGTCGGCGAGCGTCTGCGGCGCGCGACCGCCTGACACTATCGTCTGCAACAGTTCACCCTCCACGCCGCGTTTGGTTAGGATGCGGCGACATAGATCCGGAGCGATGGCATGTCGGCAGCGGGCCAGGGAGTCAAGGTGGGTGTGGCGCGGGAAAGAGCGCCCGGCGAGCGTCGGGTCGCGCTGAGCCCGGAAACATGCAAGAAGCTCGTAGCTGCTGGCGCCGAGGTCCGCATTGAAGCCGGTGCCGGTACCGGTGCCGGAATGACGGATGAGGCCTATCGCCAAGTCGGGGGGCACGTCGTTGCTGACGCGGCGACGGCACTCAACGATGCCGACGTGGTGCTGTGCGTGCAATCCCCGCCCGCTGCGGTGCTGGCCGGATTACGCGAGGGTGCGGCGGTCATCGGCCTGCTGGCGCCGCAGGCCGATGCCGAGCGCGGCGCGGCCATCACCGCGCGCAAGCTGCTGGCGTTTCCTCTGGAACGCCTGCCGCGCACCACGCGCGCCCAGGCCATGGACGTGCTCAGTTCGCAGGCGGGCATGGCGGGCTACAAGGCGGTATTGATCGCCGCGCAGCTGGCGCCGCGGTTCTTCCCGATGCTGACCACTGCCGCCGGCACCATCCGCCCCTCCAAGGTGCTGATCGTGGGCGCGGGCGTGGCGGGCTTGCAGGCCGTCGCCACGGCCCGGCGCCTAGGCGCGCAGGTCGAAGGCTTCGACGTCAGGCCGGAAACGCGCGAGCAGATCGAGTCGCTGGGCGGCAAATTCCTCGACCTGGGCGTCAGTGCGGCGGGCGAGGGCGGTTATGCGCGCCAGCTCAGCGACGAGGAGCGAGCCGAGCAGCAGCGCAGACTGGGCGAGCACCTCAAGGGTGTGGACGTGGTGGTGTGCACCGCAGCGGTGCCCGGACGCCCGGCGCCGAAGATCATCACCGCAGCGATGGTCGCGGGCATGAAGCCGGGCAGCGTAATCGTCGACCTCGCGGCGGAAACCGGCGGAAACTGCGAGCTGACCCAGCCTGGCGAAACCATCGAGACCGGTGGCGTCGTCGTGGCGGGTCCGCTCAACCTCGCCAGCAGTGGCGCGGTGCACGCCAGCGAGATGTACGCGCGCAACGTTTTCAACTTCGCCAGTCTGCTGCTCAAGGATGGCCAGCTTCAGTTCGACTGGGGCGACGAACTGCTCGCCCGCACGGTCTGGCCCGAGCGCGCTGTCGGCTAACCCCCGCGTTCGCACTCAGGGGTGGTGCGGGTGGTGCTCCCGTGCGGGCGGCGGATTGTCCCTGACCCATTCGGCACGCTGCTCGGGCGTCATCTGCCGCCATTTCGCCTTAAGCGCCTGGCGCCCTTCCGGGTCCAGCGCACGCATCCTGGCAAAGAGGGCCCGCATCTCCTCGCGCTGCTCCGGGCGCATTTCCTGCCAACGGTGCATGCCGTGGCGCGCCCGCTTGCGCTGCTCGGGCGTCATCGACTGCCAGCGCGAGGCGTGGTTGAGCATGCGCTGGCGGCTCTCGGGTTCGGCATTCCAGCGCTCGCGCACGGGAGCGATCAGGGTCTCACGCTGGGCCGGCGTCAGCTTGTCCCATGTGGGGAGTGGCGCAGGCATCGGCTGATCGGCCGCCAGCACAGGCGGGAGCGTGGCCATGAGGCAGGCCAGCGCGAGCAGGATCGCAGGAAAGCGGCGTTGCATCTCAGTACTCCGGGGTGGCGGGCATGACGTCGTCGGTGGACGCCAGCCAGAGGTAGAAGTCGGGGTTCTCGTCCAGCGGGGCGGTGGGGTCGGCGCCGGCATCGGCCGTGGCCAGCGCGACGTCCGGGGTGTCTGCCGGCACGCTGGTGGGCTCGGGCCGCAGTTGCACCGCAATGGCGAGCACCGCGACAGCGGCGAACACCGTCGGCACGAGCCACGCGGGCCGATGCGGAAACACAGGTCGCGCTGCGGCGCGTTGGGCCTGCGTCAGTCGCGCCTGCGCCCGGGCTGAAAGACGCTCCAGCGAGGCGGCGTGGTGCGAACGCGCGACGGCGTCAAAGCGGCCGTCGACCCCGGCGTCCGGACCGCCCCCGAGCATGCGATTGGTGCCTTCGTTCAACTTTTGGGTGTGGTCGGCGTTCATCGCCAGTCCTCCAGGTGTCGCTGAAGCGCCTCACGCGCCCGTGAAAGGTGTGTCTTGACCGAGCCTTCGCTGCAGCCCATCGCTTGGGCGGTGGTGGCCACGTCCAGTTCCTCCAGAACGCGCAGGTGGAAGGCCTCGCGTTGCCGTCGCGGTAGCGCGGTCATGGCCCGGGCGAAGCGTGCATAGGCCTCGTGGCTGTCGTGCGTACGTGACGGGTCTGGACCATCGTCCGCCCAGTCCGGCATCGCGCCGTCGTCCTGCGGCTGGCCCGGCAGCAGCCAGCGCAGCCGGAACGTGCGGCGGCGTTGCAGGTCCACCACGCGGCGACGCAGGATGCTCCAGAACAACGGCGTCCATTCGCCGGACGGGCGCTCCGCATAGGCCAGCAGCTTGGCCATCGCGTCCTGCACCGCATCCAGCGCATCCTCGCGGTCGCGCAGGCCGAGTTCGGCGAATCGGAACGCACGCGGGCCGACGCTGGCCAGGAACTCATCCAGGCTCGTCGGGGGCGGGGCCTCCGCGGTCGACACGCCACTGCCGGTAGCGTCGGGCGCGGTCGCGTTTTCGGCATCACGGGTCACGCGCAGCAGCATAGGGCATGGGTCCACCGGGGTCGGACGTCGCGAACGGTTCCAGCGGCAACCCTCGTCGGGTGGCACAGTGCCGTGGATGCAAGCGATAACGCCCAGGGGCGTCCCGGGTTGACAGAAGCCGCCGGCGACGCGAAAGCGCCATCCCGGGCGGTTATGATCCGATTCATGTGATCCGACACAGGCCGGATGGGGAGCTGGACCGATGGGTGATGGATTCGTCGCGCTGTACATCTTCATGCTGGCGGCGATCGCCGGCAACGTGATCATCTCGCGGGTGCCGGTGATCCTGCACACGCCACTGATGTCAGGCTCCAACTTCATCCACGGCATCGTGCTGATCGGCGCGATGGTGGTGCTGGGCCATGCCGACACCACGCTGGAGAAGGTGATCGGGTTCCTGGCGGTGCTGATGGGGGCGGGCAATGCCGCGGGTGGCTACGTGGTCACCGAGCGCATGCTGGACATGTTCAAATCCTCGAAGAAGCCGGAGGGCAAGGCATGAGCCTGGCTGCCATGGATGCCCGCACGCTCCTTGCTTCGACCAGCTACCTCATCGCCGCCACGCTGTTCCTGCTGGGCCTGCAGCGCATGGCTTCGCCGGTTACCGCCCGGAGCGGCATCCGCTGGGCGGGATTGGGCATGGTGATCGCCACCGCCGCGACCTTCCTGCTGCCTGACCTGCACAACCTTGCACTGATCGTGACGGCCCTGGTGCTGGGCACGGTGTTGGCGTGGGTATCGGGCAAGAAGGTTGCCATCACCGACATGCCGCAGATGGTCGCGCTCTACAACGGCATGGGTGGCGGTTCCGCGGCCGCGATTGGCGCGGTGGAGTTGTTGCGGTTTTCTGCGCTGGCGCCGGGAGTGACTGCTGCGGTTGCGGCCTCGAGCGCTGCCGTGGGCCCGGAGGGGGTCAGTCCAGCCTCGGTCGGATGGCCTTCGATGGTGGTACTGGTACTCGGCGTGGTCGGGGCCGCGATCGGTGCCGTGTCTCTGTCGGGTTCTGTGATCGCCTGGGCCAAGCTTGATGGCCGACTCGACAAACGCGTGGTGTTTCCGGGCCAGCAGTTGTTCAACCTCGCCGTGTTCGTGGCGGTGGTGGTGCTGGGCGTGCTGGTGGTGAAGACGCTCGCGATGCCCTACATCATCGCGTTCTTTGTGGCGGCGCTGGCTCTGGGCGTGTTGATGACGCTGCCCATTGGCGGCGCGGACATGCCGGTGGTGATCTCGCTGTACAACGCACTGACGGGCCTGGCGGTGGCGTTCGAGGGTTATGTGCTGGGTAACGAGGCACTGATCATCGCCGGCATGATGGTGGGTGCGGCCGGTACGCTGCTGACCCAGCTGATGGCCAAGGCCATGAACCGGCCGATCCGCAACGTTCTGTTCTCCAACTTCGGAGGAGGCGGACAGGCACAAGAGATCGCCGGCAGCCAGAAGCCGATCGAGGCGGGCGACGTGGCGGCGATGATGGCGTTCGCCGAGCGCGTGGTGATCGTGCCCGGCTACGGCCTGGCCGTGGCGCAGGCGCAGCACAAGGTGTGGGAGCTCACGCAGAAGTTGATGGAGCGCGGGGTGAAGGTGAAGTTCGCGATCCATCCGGTGGCCGGACGCATGCCCGGGCACATGAACGTGCTACTGGCCGAGGCGGGCGTGCCCTACGATCTGATCGCCGACATGGACGACATCAACCCCGAATTCCCAACCACCGACGTGTCCCTCGTGATCGGCGCCAACGACGTGGTCAACCCGGTCGCCAAGACCGACCCGGCCAGTCCCATCTTCGGCATGCCGATCCTGGACGTGGTTGCGTCGAAGAACACCATCGTGATCAAGCGCGGCAAGGGCACGGGTTTCGCCGGCATCGAGAATGCGCTGTTCTATGCCGACAACACGCGCATGCTGTACGGCGACGCGGCCAGCATGGTGGCGGCTCTGGTCAGCGAGCTGAAGGCGCTGGACGGCGGGCACTGACCCGTCGCACACCGAGGGTCAGCGCGCCACCCAGGCCGCGGCGACCAGTGCCGCGGCCATCCACACCAGGTCCATCGGGCCGTTGGCGAGTTGCGCCAACGTCCACGCGTGGTCAGGGCCCAGCCGGGTGATCGACTCCCACGGCTTGAGGCCCATCATCCCGCCCAGTTGGGCCGCGATGATCGCCCAGTTGGCGATGGCGATCATGGCCGCAGTGCCGCCCACCGCCGCCACGACCCGGCTGCGACCGGCGGGCCAGCCGCTCAGGCGCAGCATCCACGCCACGTCCAGTGCGCCGATAACCGCCAGACCGCTCAACTGCCGGTTCGCATACAGCGCCACCAGCGTCCAGATCGCGGCAAACCCGAACGTGGCCAGAGCCAGCAGCAGTGGCGACAACCAGGGAATGCGGTGGGAAGTCCGGGGCGCGTGGGGCATGGGGATGAGGGGGAGGGCAGGCCGCACAGCATAGCGGGGGCCCGGCCCGGGTCAATTTGGACTAGAATGGTCCCATTCGATTGCAGCCCCCACGTCCCCCCATGTATTCCCGCAGCAGCGAGCCCGTCAGATTCGAGCGCGATTGCGACGTCGTCATGGTCCCGCAGGGTGACAAGGTCACCCTGCCGGCCGGCAGCGTCGGCTATATCACCCAGGCACTGGGTGGCAGTTACACCGTCTTCGTGGAAGGCAACCTGTTCCGCGTGGCCGGCGGGGACGCCGACGCCATCGGCAAGGAACCGGTGCCACCGCTGGAATTGCCCGAAGGCGCGGACGACGAAGCCGTCGAGCAGATGGTATGGAGCCAGTTGCGTACCTGCTTCGACCCGGAAATCCCGATCAACATCGTCGACCTCGGGCTGGTGTACGAGGCGTCAGTGACGTCCCGCGAGGACGGCCAGCGCGACGTCGCCATTCGCATGACGCTGACCGCGCCGGCGTGTGGCATGGGCGACATCCTCGTTGCCGACGTGCGCGACAAGGTGGAGATGATCCCGACCGTGGTCGAGGCGGACGTGGAACTGGTGTTCGACCCGCCATGGAACCGCAACATGATGTCGGAGATTGCCCGGCTCGAAACCGGCATGCTCTGAGCCGGTGAGGGTCAACGCGCGGCTTGCGCGTTGACCACCTTGATGGCGCCCGTGGCCTGGTCGGCCCGAGGTGTCATCCACGCCAGGTTGGCGCCGTGCAGGCCGGTGCGCTGGGCAAAGGCCTTGCGGGTGGCCTCGGTGCATTTGCCGACGACGACGTTGGGCGGCATCAGGCTGTGGACTTCCTGCTGCACGAGGGCGTCGCCCAACGCGTGGGCATGCGCATCCAGTCGCGCCAGTTGGCGCATGGCCGCTTCGCGGTTGCCCCGCGCGAGGTTATGGCCCACGTCGAGTTCGGCCAAACGGCTGTACAGGAACCAGTCGTCCGGCGGCAGGTTGGCGCGGGCGAGGTCGGCGTGCTTGCGGCTGGTGGCCCAGTCGCCGCGTGCCGCTGCCACTTCCGCCAAACCCAACTCCACCAGGCGCGTGAGGTGCGCGTAGCGTGCGTGGGCTGCGCCGGGCGCGACCGAGCGATACACCGCTTCCGCCGTGGCTATCTGGTCCGCGCGACCCGAGCGCGTGAGCGCGGTCGCCATCGCTACGGCGGGCCACCAGCGGTCGGGCCCGTCAGGCATGGCATTGATCCGGGCCAAGGTGGCTTTGAGCGCTGCCGGGTCGGCCCCGCCGGGACGGGCAGAGGCGTCCACCAGCAACTTGCCGAGCTCGGCCATCAACTGGGTCAGTGCGTGATCGACCTTGCCGCAGGTTGCATACAGGTCGCGCGCGCGCGCCGCATGCCCTTGAGCCAGCAGCACGTCTGCCTGGCTGCAAGCCAGGCGTGCCCGGGGGATGGGCGGCAACGGCGATTTCTCCGCCTGCATCGTGGCCACGCGCTCCAGGGCGGCCAATGCCGCGTCGTACCGGCCGCGCAGGAACTCCAGTTGCGAGTCGAACTGGGCCACCCAGAACGCGCGGTCGCCGCGCAGGCCGCTGTCACGCAGCCGTTGCACCCGTTGTTCCGCGCTGGCGAAGTCGCCCACGGCCATGTCTTCGTTCAACAGGTCCAGGTCCAGGAGCTGTTGCGCCGTGGTGTCACCGGCGGCGTTGGCCACGCTGAGGGCCTGCGACAGTCGGCTGCGGTATTCGGCCATGTTGCCGGCCACGTAATGCTGGAAAGCGACACGACGCAGGATGTCGATTTCGAGCCGCCGATATCCCCCGGCCCGGGCACGCTGCAGCAGTTCCTCCAGCTTGGCCGTGGTGCCCGGCGCATTTGCAGGGCGCGCGGACTCGGCCAGGACACGCATGAACAGCGCGTCGATCTCGTCGCCCGCGGCTTCGAATTCCCGCGCCGCGCGCTCGAACAGGCTCAGGTCGGCCTTGCTCTCGTACTGGATGACGTTGGACTCCGCCTCGATGGCGAGGGCTGTCGCGTGTTCGATCTGCCAGCCGCTGCCTGCGCTCGTGGCCAGCTTCTCGGCGAGGCGGGCGTGAACCCGCGCCTGCTGTGGGTCACCCAGTTGCAGGTACAGGTCGGCCAGGGCCAGCAGTTGCGGGATGCGCATGCCGACGGCCTGCTGCCGCCAGTCCGGTCGGGTGAGGATTACGCGCGCCTGGTCCACCTGGCCGGCACGCGTCAACAGCTTGGCCTGGTCGAGCAGGAAACCGGGACGTTCGGGGTAGGCCTTGGCGAGGGCGCCCGCGGCGTCCGCCGCTTCGGCCAGGCGGCGCGGGTCGGCGGCCAGTTGCAGCACATCGATGACCTTGGCGGCATCCTCGGGCAGCGGCTTGAGGGTGGCGCGCACCATGGCGAACTGCTCGATGGCCAGCCCGGCCTGGCCCAGCCGGCCCAGCGCCATGGCCAGTTGCAGGCGGGCCACGGGGAACCGCGGTGAGCGTTGGATGACTTCCTGCGCGGCCGCCTGTGCCGTCCTCCAGTCACGCCGCTCCATGGCCTTGAAGGTGTCGGCAAAGCGGCGCGCGGAGGGGAGATCCAGTTCGAAAGGCGGCCAGGCATCGGCCGCGCGCGCGGGCAGGAGCCGCTGCATCACCTGCCGTGAGACTTCGTCGACCAGCCTGGGCAGCTCTTGGGCCGGGCCCTTTACCTGGACGTTTTCGCTTCCCGCCACCCCGTCGAAGCTGGCCCGCACATAGATGTCGCCCGGCCGCTCGGGCGAGGCCCCAGTCGCCAGCAGGATCATCTTGGGTTTCGTGGGCGAGGCTTCGGCCGCGAGGTTCTCCTCGCGCAGCACATTGACGTTGGGTAGCAAGCGCAGCTTCCAGTCGAGCCACGCATGCAGCACGGTGGTGCGCCAGTTGTCGTCCTTGCCGCCCGTGGGCAGCCCCTGTACTTCGATCAGCAACACGTTGATCGAGGTTTCGGTGCGTTGGGTGGGCTGGCTGCCGAACCAGCTGGCAGCCGCGGCCAGAGAGACCAGGCACAGGGCCGCGGCGGCCATCCACCAACGGCGCAGGGGTGAAGGCGGTGGCGCGGGAGGCAGCGTTGTGGCTCCGACCGAAGCCGGGCCTGCCGGTTCCGGGGCGGGCAGTGCCTCCAGCGGCGCCGGGGTATCAGTCGACGAAGGCGGGGGCAATGCCTCGTCCGGCGCCACGGGCGCTGGGTCGACCAGCGGCGGGCTGGCAGGGGAGATGGAGGAGGGCGACTCCTCGATGACCGTGATCGGCGCAGGCGGATCGAACACATAGCCGCCCTTCGCCACGGTACGGATCCAGTCCTTGCGCTCTGGCCCCAGGGCCTTGCGCAGCACCCAGACGGCCTGGGACAGGTTGGCGTCCTCCACGATCACCCCTGGCCAGACCCGTTGGAACAGATCCGTGCGGGTATGCAGGGCATGCGGCTCGCGCAGGAACAGCAACAGCAGGTCGAACGTGCGCTGCGGCAGTTCAACCGTGTGGTCCGGGCGGATCAGGCGCCGGTAGCGCGTGTCCACGCGCAGGTCATCGATTTGGAGTAGCCAGGTATTGGCCGGCCACGTCTGGCGCGTCGTTTCCGTCACTGCAGTGCCCCGAACACGTGCTGCAACTAGTCCATGTTGACGTCACGGAACTCCGTCCACGGCAGTCGGCACTTCCTTGGCCGTCGTCCGTTTGGTGAGCCCGATCCCAGTTTCCCTTCACACCGATGTTCGCATGCCAAATGCGCGTACGGATGCGTACGTGGTCACCGAATTGGCCGCTCAATTGTGATGTTGATCACCAAAAGATCCGCATCTGAGAAGAAATTGATCGTTTGCAAGAGGTCCGTGTCGGCCCCCGCGCCCTACCAATGGCATGTCCGCCAACCCAGCACCCGGCGGATGCCCGGCGGTACTGACCGGCGGGCGGCATCACCCTCGGGTACCGGACCGCGACGCCCCCACTGTCGTGTGTACATCGGACGTACCACCCCAGGCACCCCGGTGCCTGCAACCACAGAACTTTCAGAGGACTTTTCAGCAGTGGAATCCAAGCATTCTCCAGCACGCCGCTCCGCCCTGGCCGTGGCGACCCTCCTGGCCCTGGCCGCACCGGCCGCGTTTGCCGGTCAGGTGAACCTGTCCGGTCTGGCTGACGGCGGCACCGACCAGTTCATCGTCCGCTACAAGTCCGGCAGCGCGGAGCGCGCCGACGTGGCACGTGCCCAGGCCGCGTTCGGCCGCATGGCCGCCGCTGGCGTGGGTGGCAAGGCCATTGGCCTGGCCCACAAGCGCCGCCTGGCGGTGGGCGCCGACGTCATCCTCGCCAACCGCAAGCTGGACCGCGTCGAGGCCGAGAGCCTGATGCGCCAGATCGCCGCCGACCCGAACGTGGAGTACATCGAGGTCGACGCCATCATGAAGCCGACCCTTTCTCCCAACGACACCTACTACACCAGCAACCAGTGGCATTACTTCGAGGCCACCGGCGGCATCAAGGCCGACCAGGCGTGGGATGCCACCAATGGCAGCGGCGCGGTCGTCGCGGTCATTGACACCGGTATCACCAACCACAGCGACCTCAACGCCAACATCCTGCCGGGCTACGACTTCATCTCCAACACCACCACGTCGCGCGACGGGGACGGCCGCGACAGCAACCCGGCCGACCAGGGCGACTGGTTCGCGGCCGGCGAGTGTGGCGCGACCTATTCGTCCAATTCCAGCTGGCACGGTTCGCACGTGACCGGCACTGTCGCCGCGGTGACCAACAACGCCAAGGGCGTTGCGGGCGTCGCCTACGGCGCCAAGGTCGTCCCGGTGCGCGTGCTGGGCAAGTGCGGCGGTTCGCTGTCGGACATCGCCGATGCGATCATCTGGGCCTCCGGTGGCACCGTCTCCGGCGTGCCGGCCAACGCCAACCCGGCCGAGGTCATCAACATGAGCCTGGGCGGCAGCGGCTCCTGCGGCACGACCTACCAGGCGGCCATCGATGGCGCGGTCAGCCGTGGCACCACGGTGGTGGTGGCGGCGGGCAACGACAATGCCGATACCGTTGGCTATCGTCCGGGCAACTGTAATAACGTCATTGCGGTGGCCTCGACCACGCGCACCGGTGCCCGCTCCAGCTTCTCCAACTACGGCAGCCTGATCGACGTGGCCGCGCCGGGCAGCTCCATCTACTCGACGGTCAACAGTGGCACCACGACCCCGTCGACCGAGGGCTACAGCAGCATGTCCGGCACCTCGATGGCAGCACCGCACGTCGCCGGCGTGGCAGCACTGATGCAGGCTAAGGCCGGCGGCACGCTGACCCCGGCGCAGATCGAGAGCAAGCTCAAGAGCACCCTGCGCGCGTTCCCGACCACCCCTGACCGCACCATCGGTGGCGGCATCGTGAATGCCAAGGCAGCGGTGGATTCGATCTGCACCAGCAACTGCGGCGGCGGCAGCGGCACGCTGACCAAGGGCGTGGCCCAGACCATTTCGGCCGCCACCGGTACCTACGCGAAGTTCACGATGGACGTGCCGGCGGGCGCCACCAACCTGACCTTCACCATGTCCGGCGGCACCGGCGACGGCGACATGTACGTCAAGTTCGGCGCCGAGCCGACCGATACCGTGTATGACTGCCGTCCTTACCAGAACGGCAACGCCGAGACCTGCACCTTTGCCGCGCCGTCGGCCGGCAAGTACTACATCAACGTCAAGGCGTACTCGTCGTTCTCGGGCGTCAGCCTGGTCGGTAACTACACGCCGGAAACTGGTGGCAGCCGCCAGACCTACACCAACTCGCTGGACTACACCATCAGCGACAACGCCACCGTCGACAGCCCGATCACGGTGTCCGGCCGCACTGGCTACGGCCCGTCCGATGCCTCGGTGACGGTCGACATCCGCCACACCTACCAGGGTGACCTGAAGGTCGACCTGGTGGCCCCGGATGGCTCGCTGTACAACGTCCACAACCGCACGGGCACCAGCACCGACAACGTCATCAAGACCGTGACGTTCAACCTGGGCACCGAAGTGCTCAACGGCACCTGGAAGCTGCGCGTCAACGACGCCGGCGCGGGTGACACCGGCTACATCAACAGCTGGAGCATCAATTTCTGATGTGACGCTACCGCGTCGTGGATCAGGATGATCCAGCACCTTTCGACGGAATGAGAACTGCGGGATCCGGATGATCCCTTGGTCCCCGGCTTCGGCCGGGGACTTTTTGTCTTGGGGGGGCGGCGAACCTTCCATCGCCGGTCGCAACTGGGCGGCAGGCCGTGAAATTTGCTGCAGGTGCAGCGTGAGCCGACCACAAAACGTGTGTAGCGTCGCAATCCGGCCAACCCCAAGGGGGGGAGTTGGCCACCTCCGTCCGTTCACATGATTGACCCAAGGCCCAGGGCCTCGACGTCATCCGGTGGCCGCGACGCCACCACCGCCACCGCGCTGGATGCGCGGTGTATCCAAACCATTTCGGGGTTTATCGCAATGACCAAGTCAGTTTCGCGTCCTGTCCGCGTGCACGTGCTTGCTGCAGCCACGGCGCTTGTCCTGTCGTCGTCCATCCTCGCGCCGTCGCACGCCGCAGGCCGCATGGACCTGAGCGGCCTGCAGGCCGGCCAGCCGAACGATCGCTTCATCGTGAAGTACCGCGACGGCAGCACCAACGCTTCGGCCATGCAGCGTTCGTTGCAGTCCGCTGCGGCCAGTGCCGGCAAGGGCCTTGGGCTGAGCCACGTGCGCCGCATCGCCACCGGTGCCGAGGTCGTGCGCGCCAGCCGCAAGCTGGACCGCGCCGAGGCCGAGTCACTGATGCGCCAGATCGCCGCCGACCCGAATGTCGAGTACGTCGAGGTCGACAAGATCAACAAGCCGATCTTCGTGCCCAACGACACCAACTACTCGCAGCAGTGGGGCTTCAGCGGCACCTACGGCATCAAGGCCCAGCAGGCTTGGGACGTCACCAGCGGCACCGGTGCGGTCGTCGCCGTGCTCGACACCGGCATCACCAACCACAGCGACCTCAACGCCAACATCCTGCCGGGCTACGACTTCATCATCGATACCGCGGTGGCGAACGACGGCAATGGCCGCGATAGCGACGCCAGCGACCCGGGCGACTGGGTGACGGCGAACCAGTGCGGCGGGACCCACGCGGCGCAGAACTCCAGCTGGCACGGTACCCACGTGGCCGGCACCATCGCCGCCGTAACCAACAACGCCAAGGGCGTGGCCGGTACCGCGTACGGCGCCAGGGTCGTGCCGGTGCGCGTGCTTGGCACCTGCGGCGGCTATGACTCCGACATCGCCGACGCCATCATCTGGGCTTCGGGCGGCACCGTCAGCGGCGTGCCGGCCAACGCCAATCCGGCCGAAGTCATCAACCTGAGCCTCGGCGGCTCCGGCGCGTGCGGCACGACCACCCAGAACGCGATCAACAGCGCCGTCGGCCGTGGCACCACGCTGGTCATCGCCGCGGGCAACGACAACGTCAACGTGTCCAACGCCTCGCCGGCCAACTGCAACAACGTCATCGCGGTGGCTTCGATCACCAGCACCGGCGCGCGCTCGAGCTTCTCCAACTACGGTTCGCTGATCGACATCGCGGCACCGGGTTCCAGCATCATGTCGACGCTGAACGCAGGCACCACCACGCCGGGTGCTGAGTCCTATGCTTCGTACAACGGCACCTCGATGGCGACCCCGCACGTGGCCGGCGTAGTGGCACTGCTGCAGTCGGTGGCGACCACGCCGAAGACCCCGGCTGAAGTCGAGGCGCTGATCAAGGGTAACGTCACCGCGTTCCCGTCGACCCCGTCGCAGCCCATCGGCCCGGGCATCGTGAATGCCAAGGCCGTGGTCGACGCCGTCAACGGCACCACGCCGCCCACCGGCAACACCCTGACGAAGGGCGTCGCCGCGACCAACCTGTCGGCCGCGACCGGCGCCTACGTGAAGTACACGATGGACGTGCCGGCCGGCGCGACCAACCTGACCTTCACCATGTCCGGGGGCACCGGCGACGGTGACATGTACGTCAAGTTCGGCGCCGAGCCGACCGATACCGTGTACGACTGCCGTCCGTACAAGACCGGCAACGCCGAGACCTGCACCTTCGCTGCGCCGTCGGCCGGCAAGTACTACGTCAACATCAAGGCGTACTCGTCGTTCTCGGGCGTGAGCCTGGTTGGTGACTACACCACCGGTGGTGGTGGCAGCCGCCAGACCTATAGCAACACGGCGGACTACACCGTCGCCGACAACGCGACCGTGGACAGCCCGATCACGGTGTCCGGCCGCAGCGGCAACGGTCCGTCCGATGCCTCGGTCTCGGTGGACGTGCGCCACACCTACCAGGGCGACCTGAAGGTGGACCTGGTGGCTCCGGATGGCACCCTGTACAACGTCCACAACCGCACCGGCAGCAGCACCGACAACGTCATCAAGACCGTGACGTTCAACCTGACCAGCGAAGTCCTCAACGGCACGTGGAAGCTGCGCGTCAACGACAATGCGGCCGGCGACACCGGCTACATCAACAGCTGGAGCATCAACTTCTGATCGCTGGCACAGGATCGAGGTAAACAAAAAAAAGCCCCGGGGTTATCCCCGGGGCTTTTTCTTTTCGGGACGTTGGCATTGGCGGCCGTCAGGCTTCGCGCCACGAGGGGGTCAACGCCAGTTCGGACGGGGTATCAGCTTTCCGGCAACCCCGGCCCGCATCCACATCCACATCCGCAACCGCAACCGCAACCGCGCAACCGCCACCGCATGCAGGCGCTCAGTCCGCCGATTCGAACCGGTTGGCCTCGACGTTCTTGCGCACCTTCGCCGGGTCCCAGATGCGCCCGTTCATGGCGATGTAGACGCCCGGCGGCAGCGACTGCACCGCACCCACGGCAGTGCCGATGTTGAATTCCGCATCCGAGCCGCGGAATCGCGCCGGGTTGAGCGCGCCCGTCAGCACGATGGTCTTGTCCTTGATGCTGGACAGCACCTTGGCCGTGGCGACCATGCTGTCGGTACCATGCGTCACCAGCACGTGGCGGGCTTCCTGCGCGGCAATGGCGGCACGGATCAGCTCGCGGTCCTCGTCGGTGATGTGCAGCGAATCCTTGCGGATGATCGGGATCACGTTGTAGCGGAAAGCCACGCCCAACTCATCGAGGATGTGGCCGATCTGCGGCTCGCCGACCTGGTAGTCGGACTTGTCGTCGAAGTAGATCTTGTCGATCGTGCCGCCGGTGGTGACGATGCAGAGCTGGTCCATCGCGCAGGGTCTTTCAGGTTCGGGGGCGCAATTATAGTCCCCCAGCGCCACCGTCCCGAAGGAGACCCCGTCCGGGGCGCGCATGGCACCGAAGCGTGCCGACGACCCTTCCGCGATCTTCGCCGGTCAGGCTTTGCGCTTTCCGGCGAAGCGCGACTGCAGCCCCGGGAGGCTGGCCGCAAAGACCACCACCACCGCCAAGGTCAGCGCCACGAGCGCGAAGCCACGTTCGGGCGGGCGGCTCCACGCCACCATCACCCCATGGCTGAACCAGAACAGCGCCAGCACCGCGGACCAGAAACCGGCTGTGCGCCGACCGCGCCACACCCCCAGCGCCAGCAGTGCGGGTGGCAGGGCAAACACCAGCCACTCGGCCCATGGGTCAGCGTCGCGCAGGAACCAGCCGACGTAAAGCAGGGCCAGCGCGACCAGGGAGACCAGCAACACTACGCGGGCGCGCGCCCGCAACGGGGTCAGATCGTTCATTGGGCGAGCCTCGCCGCGATCTGCGCCAGCCGGCGGCCCAGTGCGCGCGCCAGCACGGCTTCGTCGTCGGTGGTGCGCGGGTCGTCTTCCACCCCGGCCACGTGACTGGCGCCGTACGGCGTACCGCCGCTTCGCGTGGTGCTGAGCACCGGCTCGGTATAGGGAATGCCAGTGATCAGGCAGCCGTGGTGAAGCAGCGGCAACATCATCGAGAGCAACGTGCTTTCCTGCCCGCCGTGCTGGGTGGAGGTGGAGGTGAACACCGCTGCCGGCTTGCCGACCAGCGTGCCACTGGCCCATTCACTGCCCAGTCCATCCATCCAGTGCTTCAGCGGCGCGGCCATGTTGCCAAAGCGGGTGGGGCTGCCGAGCGCGAGGCCCGCGCATTCCACGAGGTCGCGCGGCTCCACGTAGGGGGCGCCCTCTTCGGGCACGGGCGGGGCCGCCGCCTGGGTCACCGCCGCCACCGGCGGGACAGTGCGCAGCCGTGCGCTGACGCCTGCGACTTCGTCGATGCCGCGCGCGATGTGTCGCGCGAGTTTCGCCACCGAGCCGCCGCGGCTGTAATAGAGCACCAGGATTTCCAGGGTCGAGTCCTCATCGCTGCCGGGCAGCGCAAGCGTGAAGCATAGGCGATGCCGACGGCGGTGCCCATCGGTTACCCTGCCGACAATGGAGCCCTTGAACACCCTTTATCGCTGGAGCGAGCGCGCACGCGACCGGGCGCGCGTGGGCACCTTCTTCCGTTTCCTGGCCCGTCGCTTCCTCGACGACAACCTGTTCCAGGCTGCGGGTGCGCTGTCGTTCACCACCGTGTTCGCGCTGGTGCCGCTGTCGATGGTCGTGTTTGGCGTGCTGTCGGCGTTCCCGGTGTTTTCCGAGTGGAGCGACAAACTCAGCGACTACGTGTTCTCGAATTTCGTGCCATCGTCGGCGCGCTCGGTTGAGGCCTACCTCAAGCAGCTGTCCAGCAACATCGGCCAACTCACCAGCGCGGGCGTCATCGCATTGGTCATCTCGCTGCTGATCACGCTCAACGGGGTTGAAGCCACCTTCAACCGCATCTGGCGGGTGCATGCCGCGCGGCCCCAGCTGGGACGATTCCTGGTGTACTGGACGGTGCTGACGCTTGGCGCACTCATGGCCGCCGCCAGCCTGGCATTGTCGGCGCGCTTCTTCGCGATGGCGGTGTTCGAGACCGACGCGGGGCACCTGCTGGAGAACGCCATGCTGCGGCTGGCGCCGATGGTCATCGAGCTCTTGGCCTTCGCCGCGATCTACCGGGTCGTGCCGCACCGCACGGTGAAGTGGCGGCACGCCTTGGCGGGTGCGTTGCTGGCGACACTGCTGCTGGAGTCGGTGAAGTCGATAATGAGCCTCTACCTGGGCAGCTTCACCACCTATTCGAAGATCTACGGCACGCTGGCCTTCGTCCCGATCTTCCTGTTGTGGATCTACGTGGGCTGGGCGTCCATCCTGCTCGGCGCGTCGCTCGCGTCGTCCGTGTCCGCATTCCGCTACCAGCCGGCGGCGATGCGACTGCCCCTGGGCTATGAGATATATGGCCTGTTGCGCCTGCTGGCCCGCTTCCATGAAGCGCGTGCGCAGGGACACGGCCTGCACAGCGATGCCATCCAGCAAATGGAGCCGATCCTAACCGACAGCCTGGTGCAGGAGATGCTGGGCCAGCTCAACGACATCCGGGTGGTGCGTCGCGCCGAGGATGGCGAATGGTTGTTGTCCAGGGACCTCGATGATCTGACCCTGGCCGAGCTGTACGAGGCCTGCCAGCTGCGCATCCCCATCGCCGAAGCGCACCTGCCGTGCCGCGACGATGCGCTGGGGCGCTCGGCCGTGGCGGCGATGGACGAACTGCGCATCCCACTGCGCGAACTGTTGAAGCGGCGGGTGGCTTCCATCCACCCCGAATCCAAGGAGTAACCGATGTTGCATTTGCGTGCTGCGGCGATGGCCGCATCCATCTGCCTGCTGGCGGCCTGCGGGCCGCGTCAGCAGGCGCCTGAGCAGGCCGCGGCCAAGCCCGGGACTGCGTCGCCCGCGCCGCAACAGGCGTCCCCCGCGACGGACGCTGCAGGAGATGCGGTGACGGCCGCCTCTCCGGATGCAGCGGCAACCCCCGTCATGCCCACGCTCAAGCTGCCCCTGGTCGACGGCACGCCGTACGACCTGGCCGCGCACCGGGGCAAGTGGGTGGTCGTCAACTTCTGGGCCACCTGGTGCGGCCCGTGCCTGAAGGAAATGCCTGAATTGTCCGCGCTGGATGCCCTGCGCGACCACATCGAGGTGATCGGCCTGGCCTACGAGGAAATCGATGCCGATGCGATGCAGGCGTTCCTCAAGGAGCACCCGGTGGTGTACCCGATCGCCATCGTCGACACCTTCGATCCGCCCAAGGATTTCGACACGCCGCGTGGGCTGCCGATGACCTATCTGATCGGGCCCGACGGCAAGGTGGTGGACAAGGTGCTGGGGCCGGTCACCGCCAAGAGTATCGAGGCGGCCATTGCCAAGGCAGGCGGCCCCAAAGCCGGCTGACGCGGCTCAGCCGACCGGGTAGTCCGGAATCGGCTTGAGCACCCCATACCGCTCCTTGCGCGGCTTGCCCTGCAACGGCGGCAGTTCCATGCCATTCGGGGGCACGCGGGTGTCGGGCAGGCGGTCCAGCAGGTTGCGGATCAGGGTCAGTCGGCCGCGACGCTGGTCGTTGAAGTCGACCAGCGTCCAAGGCGCATCCTCGGTGTGGGTGGCCTTGAGCATCGCTTCGCGCGCCCGGGTGTACTCGACGTAGCGCTCGCGCGCCTGCACATCGATCGGTGACAACTTCCAGCGCTTCAGTGGGTCCTGCCGCCGCTCGGCGAACCGCTCTTCCTGCTCGGCCTGGTCACAGGACAGCCAGTACTTGAACAGCAGGATGCCGTCGTCCACCAGCAGTTTCTCGAATACCGGCGCCTGCTTCAGGAAAGCCTTGACCTGCGCGGGCGTAGCGAAACCCATCACCTGTTCCACGCCGGCGCGGTTGTACCAGCTGCGATCGAACAGGGTGATTTCGCCAGCCGCAGGCAGATGGGCCGAGTAGCGCTGGAAGTACCACTGCATGGCTTCGCGTTCGCTGGGCTTGGGCAGCGCCGCGATGTGGCATTGGCGGGGGTTGAGGGTGTCGGCGATCGCGTTGATCGCGCCACCCTTGCCCGCGGTGTCCCGGCCCTCGAACAGCACCACCAGCCGCTGGCCCGTGTGCTGCACCCAGTGCGCCATCGCCACCAGCTCCAGCTTCATCGGCTCGAGGGCGGCTTCGTAATCCTTGCGCTTGAGACCACTCACGCGCGGGTTGCCGGCTTGCGTGGCTTGGCGGGTGCGGCGCGCGTCGCGGTCTGGCGAGCGGTGCCTGCGGGGAGGGGCGCATCATCGGCGCGCGGCCGGCGCCGTGCATTGCCCGCCATCGCGCAGGCGACCTCGAGCAAAGCACCCTGCTGGCGCGTGCCGAGGGCGCGGTATGCAGCCAGCAGTTCGTGTTCTCCGGTGGTTCGCGCCGGGTCGAGGGTGCTGGCCAGTTCCGACAGCAGCGCGCCGACGGGTACACCGAACGTGCGGGCCAGGGCGTCCAGCTGGTCGCGCCCGGGGCTCTTCTCGCCGCGCAACCAGGCGCTGACCGTTTCCACGCCCGCGCGCGGGATCGCCGTGGCGATGTCGGCGGCGTTGAGGCCGCGTGCAAGCGCCAGCAGGCGCAGGGTGGTGGCGAGAGGCATCGGCGGACTCCTTCCTGGCACGCACGCAGCCTAACCCGAGGGGGGCGGGGGGCGTCCAGCCCGTGGCACTGGCTCAGCCGAAGTCGTGCGGTTCCGGCCGTAAACCCTGCCGATGCCGGTGTGCCATCCAGCGAACGGTCGCCGCAAAGTCGGCGGCGAAGCCGGGCATGTCGAACAGGCCCGATGAAGTCCGCCGCTCCATGAGCGTGGTGCGTAGCCCCGCCAGTTGCTCCGGCGCGTTGCCGAGGGCAACCGCGGTACGGATGAAGGCCGCATCGTCCTCGACGTTCATGGAGTGCATGCCGAGGTGGTGGTTGAGGCTGCCTGCCACGCGGGAGGCGAACGTGTCGCCAGGGCACGTAAGGACCGGGCAGCCCGCCCACAGCGCATCCGATGCCGTCGTATGCGCGTTGTAGGGGTGTGTGTCGAGGAACAGGTCTGCGTGCCGCAGGCGCGCCAGGTACTCGGGGTGCGGTTGCTTGCGCATGAATACCAGCCGTTGCGGGGCGACACCGTGCTCGGCGGCGATGGCGCGCAGCCGGGCGTCGGCACGACCGGGCCCCGAGAGCAGCCACAGCACGCTGCCGGGAACGCCCTCCAGCACCTTGAGCGCGCGCCCGATGCTGCGCGGGTTGAGCTTGTAGCTGTTGTTGAAACAGCAGAACACCACGCCCTGGGTCGGCAGTCCGCAGGCCTCGCGCGCCGGTGGGGTTGGAATGGGCCGTTGGTTGTCGGAAGGCTGGAAGCAGCGCGGCAGGCGCACCACCTGTTCGCTGAAATGCGCGGCCAGTGACGGGGGCAGCACGAACCGGTCTGCGATGACATAGTCGATCCACGGCGCGCCGGTGGTGCCGGGATAGGCCAACCAACTTACCTGGACGGGTGCTGGGCGCATCGCCAGCGCTTCCGGCGCGCCTCCGCCGCCCCAGCCGCGCAGGTCCACCAGTACCTCGATGCCGGCCGCGCGGATCCGCGATGCCACGCGGGCGTGGGCGAGCGCATGTACCTCGTGCCACTCGTGCGCGGCCGCCCTCAAACGCGAACCCACGGCGCTGCCGTCGTCGGCGTTCAGCGCGAACACGTGGACTTCGACCCCCGCCACGGGGCGCAGCGCCTCCAGCATCGCCACCGTCAGCAGCCCGGTGGGGTGCGCGCCAAACCCGTTGGACAGCAGGCCCAATCGCACCGGAGCGTCCTTCGCTGCCGGCGGCAACGGGGGAAACGTCACGGTCGCGCGTGCCAGCGGCGCCGCACGCAACTGGGCGCAGCGCAATTGCTCGTCGGGTCCAGCGTCCTCGCTGAGAAACGCGAACGGCTCCACAGCGGCGGAACCGGCGCGCACCGCGTCTCGCACCTGCTGGGACAGCGCTTCGAGATCGCGCCAGTCACACAGCTTGCGCTGCCAGGCCAGGCGGTAAGCGGCCAGTTGGGGCTGTCCCGGCGCCAGTGCGTGGGCGTGGGCATACGCTTCGGCTGCCGACTCGGCTTCGCCGGTGTCTTCCAGCACGTGCCCCAACCAGAGTGCGATGCCCGGATGCCTCGGCGCCGCGGCCATGGCAGCCCGCAAGCTCCGCGCGGCCTCCTCGAAGCGGCGTTGCACCCACTGCGCGCGTCCGAGCCGCGCCAGTGCCTCGGGATGGCCGGGCGCCAATGCCAGCGCGCGAAGGGCCGCGGATTCGCCCGTGCCCGCATCGCCGGCATCCAGGGCTTCGTCGGCCAGCAGGACCCACGCGATGGCATTTCCGGGCTCACGCTCCACCGCTTGCCGCGCTTCACCGACTGGATCGCGGCCTGTACCGCTCATGCGTTCGCCGTCAGGCGTGCCAGCTCGTCGGCCTGGTGTTCCTGCTGCAGCCGGCTGACCAACGCATCGAGATCCCCCGTCATCACGTTGGGCAGGTCGTACAGGGTCAGGCCCTCCACACGGTGGTCGGTGATCCGCCCCTGCGGGAAGTTGTACGTGCGGATGCGCTGGCTGCGGTCGCCGCTGCCGACCTGCAGCTTGCGCGTCTCGGCCACGACGGCGGCGGCTTTGGCGGCCTGGGCTTCGGCGAGCATGGCCGAGAGGCGCTTCATCGCCTTGTCGCGGTTGGCGTGCTGGCTCCGCTCGGTCTGGCTCTCCACCACCACGCCGGTGGGCAGGTGGGTGATGCGGATGGCCGAGTCGGTCTTGTTGACGTGCTGTCCGCCCGCGCCGGAGGAGCGGAAGGTATCCACCCTCAGGTCGGCAGGGTTGAGCTCGATCGGCTCGCCCTCCGGCTCGACCGGAATGATCGCCACCGTTGCCGCTGAAGTGTGGATGCGGCCCTGCGATTCCGTCGCCGGCACGCGTTGCACGCGGTGGGTGCCGGACTCGAACTTGAGCTTTGAATACGCCCCCGCGCCCTGCACCAGCGCGATCACTTCCTTGAAGCCCCCGTGTTCGCCGGGGTTGGCCGACTCCACTTCGACGCGCCAGCCCTGTCGCTCGGCGTACCGGGCATACATGCGGAACAGGTCGCCGGCGAAGATCGCCGCCTCGTCACCCCCGGTCCCCGCGCGTACTTCGAGATAGATGTCGCCGTCGTCGCGGGGATCGCGCGGGATCAGGTGCGCGAGCAACTCCGCGTCCAGCGCTTCCAGCCGCGCGCTCGCGCTGGCCATTTCCTCGTCGGCCAGTTCGCGCATGGCGGCGTCATCGCGCAGTGCGGGGTCGTTGCGCATCGCCTGCGCAGCTTCCAGGTCGCGCTTGGCCTGCGCCTCGGCGGCCAGCGCTGTGGCCACCGGTTCCAACTGCGCGAACTCGCGCGAGTACCGGCGGAAGCGCGCCGCATCGCCGATCACCGCAGGGTCGGCCAGCATGCGTTCCAGTTCCTCGCGCCGCTCGGCGAGTGCTTCGAGCTTACGGCGCAGGGTCGGCGTCATCGGGCGGGTTCGTTCCGGGATCTTGGGATGGGGTGGGGGCGGGGAACATCCGATCGGCAGCGCGGGCCAGGTCGTGGTTGCCGGTCAGCGCGGCTTCGCGCAATGCAATCGTCGGCGCATGCAGCAGCCGGTTGGTCAGCGTGTGGGCAAGGAAGTCGAGCACTTCCGAGGGGTCCTGGCCGGAGGCGAGCTGCTGCCGCGCCTTCGACAATGCCTCGGCCTTGGCCGCTTCGCCATGCGCGCGCAGGCGCTTGAGCGGCGCGGTCCGCGTGCTGGCCGCCATGGTCTCGACGAAGCGCGCCACCTGCAGGTCGACGATGGCCTCGGCTTCGGCGGCCGCTTCGCGGCGCCCGCGACGGTTGTCCTCGATCGCGCGCTCCAGGTCGTCAACCGTGTACAGGAACACGTCACGCAAGTCGGCCACGTCGGTGGCGATGTCACGCGGTACCGCCAGGTCCAGCAGCAACATCGGCCGATGCTTGCGTGCCGACAGCGCTGCCGCCACATGCGGCTTGTGCAGGATCGGGTCGCGCGCCGCCGTGGCGGAGAACACCACGTCGGCCTCGGCCAGGTGGCGCTCCAGTTCGGTCAGCGGCAGCGCCACGCCGCCGTGACGGCTGGCCAGCTCCTGGGCGTGGGCGAGGGTGCGGTTGGCCACCAGCAGGCGCTTGGGCTTGACCTGTACGAGGTGCCGCGCCGCCAACTCGATGGTTTCGCCGGCGCCGATCAGCAGCACCGTGGAGTCCTCGATACGCGCAAACGATTCCTGCGCCAGCCGCACCGCCGCCGACGCCACCGACACCGGATTGGCACCGATGCGGGTGTCCGTGCGTGCGCGCTTGGCGGTGGAGAACGCCTGCTGGAACAGCCGGTCAAGTTGCGTCCCCAGGCTGCCGGCGTTGCGTGCGGCGGCCCATGCGTCCTTCACCTGGCCCAGGATCTGCGGCTCGCCCAGCACCAGGGAATCCAGCCCGGTGGCCACGCGGAACAGGTGGCGCACGGCTTCGGAGTCGCGGTGGCGGTACAGGTAGGCGTCCAGGTCGGCGTTGCCGGTGCCGTGGGTCGAAAGCCAGTCGGCCAGCGCCACGCCGTCATCGTCGGTCACCGCATACAGCTCGGTGCGGTTGCAGGTGGACAACAACGCCACCTCCCGCACCGTGGGCAGCCCGCGCAGCGCCTCCAGCGCCGAGGTCACCCCGTCGCCGGAAAACGACACCCGCTCACGCAGGCTCACCGGCGCGGTCTGGTGGTTGAGGCCGAGGACGAACAGGCTCATGGATCGGTCGGACTTCCGTTCAGGTGCTTGCGATAAGCTGCTGGCTACCGTGGGCCGCCATTCTACCGGCCCGAACCCCTCCCATGCCCGTTACCGTGCGTTCCACTGCCGTCGCCGTTCTCGTAGCGCTCAGTCTGGCGGGTGCCGTCCAGGCTGCGCCCCCCCCGACCGCGCCCGCGACCGACCCGGTCGGGGAGGCAATCGAGCCGCTGTTGGCCGGCGAATTCGCCCTGCAGTCGGGCAAGCTCGATGAGGCGACTCGGTGGTATCTCGACGCCGCCCGTACCTCGCAGGATCGGGCCCTGGCCGAGCGCGCCACGCGCATCGCACTGTTGGCCAAGGACGACGCCCGTGCCGCCGAGGCACTCGCGCTGTGGCGCCGCCTGGGGGGAAGCGGTCACGGTCTGACCGCCGCCGAGGCCACCCTGGCGTTGCGCAAGGGCCAGGAGCGCGCAGCGCGCAAGCACCTGACATCGCTCCTGCACAGTGGTGACCAGGAAGGCTGGCGCCATGCACTTTCCGTGCTGGGCAGTGGGGCCGGTGAGCCGGCGCAGTCGTCCCGCCTGCTGACTCACATTCTTGATCGCAAGTTGCTGCCCAATGACTTGCAGGCCTGGCTCGCCTTCGGTGGACTGGCCCAGCGCCTCGACCAGGCCGGGCTCGCCGAACGCATCGTCGCCGAGGTGGTGCGCCGTTTCCCGGGTGAACCCCGCGTGGCCCTGTTGCGCGCCAGCCAGTTGCGTGAGTCCGGCAAGACCGAGGAAGCGAAGGCGGCGCTGGACGCCGTCGTCGACCGTGCCGCGTCCGACGCCGGCCTGCGCCTCGCACTGGCGCAGGAATATGCCCAACTGGGCGATCCGCGCCGCGCTGAAACCATCCTCGCCGCTGGCCCGCAGGACGACGAGAGCTACGCCCATCGCGCGGCATTGCTGGCTCGTGCCGAAGACAAGGAAGGCCTGGGTCGGCTCTACGACGAACTGGCCCGCGGCGCCTCCCGCCCGGATCCGCAGCGCCGCCTGCTGCTGGGCCAGATCGCTGAATTCCTCGACCGCCACGAGCAGGCCATCGACTGGTACAGCGGCGTTCCCAGCGGCCCGCTGCGCTGGCTGGCGCGACTGCGCACCGCCAACGTGCTGCACGAACTTGGCCGTGGCGCGGAAGGCTACAAGGCCCTGCGCGACCTGCAGGCCGACGGCGCCGCCCCGGACGAAGCGCGTCGCGACGCCTACCTGCTGGAGGCCTCGCTGCTGGCCAAGGACCGCAATGACGCCGGGGAGCTGGATGCCTTCGCCCGCGGACTGGCTGCGTTCCCCGATGACCTCGAGATCCTTTACGCCCGTGCCCTGGGCTGGGAGCGCCGCGACGACATCGCGCGCGCCGAAGCGGACTTCCGCAAGATCCTCGTGGTCGAGCCCGACAGCGTGGCCGCCCTCAATGCCTTGGGTTATACCCTGGCCGATCGCACCGACCGCCACCAGGAAGCGCTGGAGCTGATCGATCGCGCGCGCACTGCCGAACCGGACAACGCGGCCATCATCGACAGCTACGGGTGGGTGCTTTACCGCCTGGGCCGCCTGCAGGACGCGCTGGTGGAGTTGCGGCGCGCTTTCACCCTGCAGAAGGACCCGGAGATTGCCGCGCACCTGGGCGAGGTGCTGTGGAAACTCGGCAAGACCGATGAGGCCCGCAAATATTTCGAAGAAGGTCGCAAGCTCGATCCCGACAACCGCTCGCTCAAGCGCGCACTGGAGAACGTTGGCGCATGACTTCCGGCTTGAATTCCACTTGGCGCGTCGCGCTGTCCATCGTCGTGCTGGCCGTGGCCGGCTGCGCCACATTGCCTTCGACCAGCGTGCTCTCGCCCGGCCAGCAGGCCGCAGCCGAACGCCAGCAGTCGGCGCGTGAGGCGGACCTGGGGCGTCAGGCCGCATGGTCATTGGCCGGCCGCATCGCGGTGTCCAATGGCAGCAACGGCGGCAGCGGCCGCATTGACTGGTCGCAGGACGCCGGCGGGTATCGAGTGGCGCTCAGCGCCCCCGTGACGCGCCAGAGCTGGCAACTCAACGTCGACCGCTCCACCGGCGCCGCGCGCCTCGAGGGCCTGGATGGTGGTGCGCGCACGGGCCCGGATGCCGCACTGTTGCTACGCGAGGCCACCGGCTGGGACATTCCCGTGGCCGCGCTCGGCGACTGGGTGCGCGGCCTGCGCTCGCCCTCGCTGGGTGCCGCCGTCATCCAGTTCGATCCTGGCCTGCGCCCCGCCCGCATCGCCCAGGGCGGCTGGGATATCGCCTACACCTGGCCCGACGGGGGTGAGGTCACGGCCTTGCCGGCCCGGATCGACGCCCGCCGTGGCGACGCGCGCGTGCGGCTGATCGTCGACCAGTGGGGCCAAGCGGACGGCGTGGCCAGCCCGTGACTTCGCCGCCTGCTGATTCGCCGCCTGTGGCCACCCTGGCCGCCGGGACACCCAGCCCCGACCCCGGCCGCCCCACATGGTCGGTCTGGCCCGCCCCGGCCAAGGTCAACCTGTTCCTGCGCATCGTGGGCCGTCGTCCCGACGGCTACCACCTGCTGCAGAGCGTGTTCCGCATCCTCGAGTGGGGTGACACCCTGCGCTTGCGGGCGCGCACCGACGGGCGGATCGTGCGCCACGGCGGCTCGGTCGTGGGCGTGGCTGAGGCCGATGACCTTACGGTCAGGGCGGCGAAGTTGCTGCAAATGGAAGCCAACTGCACGCAAGGAGCGGATATCGTCGTCGAAAAGCGCATTCCTGCCGGCGGCGGCCTGGGCGGCGGCTCATCGGATGCTGCGACCGTGCTGGTCGCGCTCAACCACCTCTGGGGGGTGGGGTTCGACATCGACAGGCTCGCCGCAATCGGCCTGAAGCTGGGTGCCGATGTGCCCGTCTTCGTGCGCGGAGACAATGCCTGGGCCGAAGGGGTGGGGGACCAACTCAGCCCCGTCGTCCTGCCACCGGCGTGGTACCTGCTCGTGGCCCCGGGTGTGCATGCGCCGACCGCAGCACTTTTCCGGTCTCCTGATTTGACGCGCAATGCCGCGCCCGCGACAATGTCGGACTTCGTTTCGGGTGTACCGCTCGGCAATGCGTTCGAGCCGGTGTTGCGCGGGCGGGAACCGGCAGTCGATGCCGTGTTCCGGGCCCTGTCGCACGTCGGCACGCCACGCCTCACCGGGTCCGGCAGCGTGGTCTTCGTCGAATTCGCCACGCGCGAATCGGCCGAGGCGGCGCTGGCGGCGCTGCCCTCCGGCCTGCAGGCCTGGGTTGCCGCGGGCGCTGCGCGTTCGCCGCTGCACGCCACGCTCGAAGACTGCCATTAAAAACGAGTTACCGCAGGGGCGTCGCCAAGAGGCCCAAGGCACCAGGTTTTGATCCTGGCATTCGTAGGTTCGAATCCTACCGCCCCTGCCAATCCCCATTCCACGCCCGCAACCGCTGGAGTTTTCCCGTGCATTCCGATCGCAACCTGCTGGTGTTCAGCGGCAACGCCAACCGCCCGCTTGCCGACGCCGTGTGCAAGGAGTTGGGCGTGCGTCCGGGCAAGGCCCTGGTCAGTCGCTTCTCCGATGGCGAAGTCCAGGTGGAGATCGAGGAGAACGTGCGCCGCCAGGAAGTGTTCGTCATCCAGCCGACCAACGCCCCCACTGCGGAGAACTTCATGGAGCTGCTGGTGCTGGTGGACGCGCTCAAGCGCGCCTCCGCCGCCAGCGTGACCGCGGTGGTGCCGTACTTTGGCTATGCCCGCCAGGATCGCCGCCCGCGCTCCTCGCGCGTGCCAATCACCGCCAAGGTCGCGGCCAAGATGTTCGGCGCCGTCGGCACGGACCGCGTGCTGACCGTGGACCTGCACGCCGACCAGATCCAGGGCTTCTTCGACATGCCGGTCGACAACGTCTACGCCTCGCCGCTGCTGCTGGCCGACATCTGGCGCGCGCACGGCACCGACAACATGGTGGTGGTCTCGCCGGACGTGGGGGGCGTGGTCCGCGCCCGCGCCATCGCCAAGCGCCTGGACGACGCCGACCTGGCCATCATCGACAAGCGCCGCCCGCGCGCCAACGTCGCCACCGTGATGAACATCATCGGTGATGTCGACGGCAAGACCTGCGTGCTGGTGGACGACATCGTCGACACCGCGGGCACCCTGTGCGCCGCCGCCAATGCCCTGAAGGAGCGTGGCGCGCGCAAGGTTGCCGCCTACTGCACCCACCCGGTGCTGTCGGGCGCGGCCCTGGACAACGTGATGAAGTCGCAGTTGGACGAGCTGGTGGTCACCGACACCATCCGCCTGTCCGATGCGGCCCGCGCCTGCGGCAAGATCCGCCAGCTCAGCGTGGCCGAGCTGCTGGCCGAAACCATCCGCCGCGTCGCCTTCGGCGAGTCGGTGAGCTCGCTGTACGTCGACTGACGCCAGCGGGCACGACAGAACCCGCGGTGACGGCCCCGGCCGTGACCGCAAACCGCTCATCTGGTCGCGGGTGAGCGTTCCTTCCCGCCGCAAGGCGGGGCCAATGCAAGCAAAGTGAGTAACTGAAATGTCCGAACACACCATCAAGGCCACGAGCCGCGCTGTCGAGGGGAAGGGTGCGAGCCGCCGCCTGCGCCACGCTGCTTCGATCCCGGCCATCGTCTACGGCGGCAAGTCCGAGCCGCAGGCCATCCAGCTTGACCACGAGAAGATCTGGCTCGCCCAGCAGAACGAGTGGTTCTACTCCTCGATCCTGAACCTGGACATCGACGGCAAGGTCGAGAGCGTGCTGCTGCGTGACATGCAGCGCCACCCGTACAAGCAGATCATCATGCACCTGGACTTCCAGCGCGTGGACGCCAACCAGGCCCTGAAGGCCGCGGTGCCGCTGCACTTCCTGAACCAGGACAGCTCGCCGGCCGGCAAGGCCGCCGACGTGGTCATCACCCACGAGCTCAACGAAGTCACCGTCAGCTGCCTGCCGAAGGACCTGCCGGAGTTCATCGAGGTTGACCTGGGCGCGATCAAGTCGGGTGACGTGGTCCACCTGTCGCAGATCAAGCTGCCGAAGGGCGTCGAGCTGCCGGAACTGAAGCTGGGCAAGGAACACGACGTTGCCGTCGTGATCGCCAAGCCGGGCCGCGTCGAAGCCGAAGGCGCCGCCGAAGGCGAAGCCGCGGAGTAATCGCACTCCCGCACCCCGGCCGGCAGTCCGGTCGGGGTCGCGTGCGAATGACCGATGGCTGGTTTGCGCCTCATCGTCGGGCTGGGCAATCCCGGACCCGAACACACCCGGACCCGGCACAACGCCGGGTTCTGGTTTGTTGACGCCCTCGCGGAGAAGTTCGGCGGGCGCTTTGGGCTGGAGTCCAAGCTGTTCGGCGAGACCGCCAAGGTGGAGATCGCCGGCCAGAACGTGTGGCTGCTCAAGCCCGCGACTTTCATGAACCTGTCCGGCAAGTCGGTCACGGCCGCCCTGCGCTACTGGAAGATCGAGCCCGAGGAAGCGCTGCTGGCGCACGACGAGCTCGACCTGCCGCCCGGCACCGCGCGCCTCAAGTTCGATGGCGGCCACGGCGGCCAGAACGGCCTGCGCGACACCATCCGCCTGCTCGGACACGGCAAGTTCCACCGCCTGCGCGTAGGCATCGGCCACCCCGGCCACAAGGACAAGGTCACCCCGTGGGTGCTCGGCCGTCCGGGGCAGGGCGACGAGGCCGCGATCCTGCGCGCCATCGACGACGCCATAGATGTCATGCCGCTGGCCGTTGCCGGCGACACCAACGAGGCCATGAAACGGCTGCACACCGCCCGGACATGACCCCGGCGGGACCGGCCGCGACTGCGCCATCCCGTCGCCCGGCCGCCGGAAGCGGCCACCTGCAACATCGAGCCTGCCTCCTGGCAAGCGCAATTTCCCGGGTCCGGTTCCGCCGGCCCACAACAGAGCGAGAACACGCGTCATGGGTATCAAGTGCGGCATCGTCGGTCTGCCCAACGTCGGCAAGTCGACCCTCTTCAACGCCCTGACCAAGGCCGGCATCGCCGCGGCCAACTTCCCGTTCTGCACCATCGAACCCAACGTGGGTGTCGTGCCGGTGCCGGACCCGCGCCTCAACGCGCTGGCCGAGATCGTCAAGCCCGAGCGCGTGATCCCCACCGCCGTTGAATTCGTCGACATCGCCGGCCTGGTGGCCGGCGCCGCGAGCGGCGAAGGCCTGGGCAACAAGTTCCTCGCGCACATCCGCGAAGTGGATGCCATCACCCACGTGGTGCGCTGCTTCGAAAACGATGACGTCATCCACGTCAACAACAAGGTCGACCCGCTGGCCGACATCGACACCATCGACACCGAGCTGGCCCTGGCCGACCTCGATTCGGTGGAAAAGGCCCTGCAGCGCGCCGAGCGCTCGGCCAAGACCGGGGACAAGGACGCCAAGGCCCGCGCCGAAGTGCTCGGCCGGGTCCGCGCCGGCCTGGATGCCGGCAAGGCCGCCCGCTCGCTGGGCCTGTCCGACGAGGACAAGGCACTGTTGCGCGACCTGTTCCTGTTGACCCTGAAGCCGGTGCTGTACATCGCCAACGTGCTTGAGGACGGTTTCGACAACAACCCGCACCTGGACGCCGTGCGCGCCCGCGCGGTTACCGAGGGCGCCGAGGTCGTGGCCGTCTGCGCCGCCATCGAGGAAGAGATGAGCCAGCTGGAAGACGAGGATCGGGACGCGTTCCTCGCCGACCTTGGCCTCGAGGAGCCGGGGCTGAACCGCGTGATCCGCGCCGCGTACAAGCTGCTTGGCCTGCAGACCTACTTCACCGCCGGCGTCAAGGAAGTGCGTGCGTGGACGTTCAAGGCCGGCGCCACGGCGCCACAGGCCGCCGCCGTCATCCACACCGACTTCGAGAAGGGCTTCATCCGCGCCGAGACCATCGGTTACGACGACTACCTGAAGTACCGGGGTGAAACCGGCGCGCGCGAAGCCGGGCGCATGCGCCTGGAAGGCAAGGAGTACCGCGTGCAGGAAGGCGATGTCCTGCACTTCCGCTTCAACGTCTGAAGCCCGCGCGGGTCGGCAGGGGCAGGGGATTCGCGCTAGAATTGACGACCCTTCCCGCCGCCCGGGAACACGACGAAAAATTTCGCCATTCAGGCGTTGACTTCCACGATCAACACCGCCAGAATTGCGGGCTCTTCGGAGGGATACCCAAGCGGCCAACGGGGGCAGACTGTAAATCTGCTGGCTTACGCCTTCGGTGGTTCGAATCCACCTCCCTCCACCAGCTTCACCCGGTCCACGTGGCCTGGCGGAGATTGCAGTAAACCGGCGGCCTTACCAGTCACCGGCGCAGTACCCAAGCAGGTCAGTCCGGCGCGGGAGTAGTTCAATGGTAGAACTGTAGCCTTCCAAGCTACTAGCGCGGGTTCGATTCCCGTCTCCCGCTCCACCATTGATTGCCGCGACAGTTTGACTTGCTTGTACAACGTGCTCACGTAGCTCAGTCGGTAGAGCACCTCCTTGGTAAGGAGGAGGTCGAAGGTTCGATTCCTTTCGTGAGCACCATCTTTCAAACGCATCCGCACAACCATTGAGAAGCAGCCATGGCCAAGGGTAAGTTCGAGCGCACCAAGCCGCACGTGAACGTGGGCACCATCGGTCACGTTGACCACGGCAAGACCACGCTGACCGCGGCGCTGACCAAGGTGGGCGCGGAGCGTTTTGGTGGTGAGTTCAAGGCATACGACGCGATCGACGCGGCGCCGGAAGAGAAGGCGCGCGGCATCACGATCTCGACCGCGCACGTGGAATACGAGTCCCCGACCCGTCACTACGCGCACGTGGATTGCCCGGGCCACGCCGACTACGTGAAGAACATGATCACCGGTGCCGCCCAGATGGACGGCGCGATCCTGGTGTGCTCGGCCGCTGACGGCCCGATGCCGCAGACCCGCGAGCACATCCTGCTGTCGCGTCAGGTCGGCGTGCCGTACATCGTCGTGTACCTGAACAAGGCTGACATGGTGGACGACGCCGAGCTCCTCGAGCTGGTCGAGATGGAAGTGCGCGAGCTGCTGACCAAGTACGACTTCCCGGGCGACGACACCCCGATCATCCACGGTTCGGCCCGCCTGGCGCTGGAAGGCGACCAGTCGGAGATCGGCGTGCCGTCGATCCTGAAGCTGGTGGAGGCGCTGGACACCTTCATTCCGGAGCCGGAGCGCGACATCGACAAGCCGTTCCTGATGCCGGTCGAGGACGTGTTCTCGATCTCGGGCCGCGGCACCGTGGTGACCGGTCGCATCGAGCGCGGCATCATCAAGGTCGGTGACGAAATCGAAATCGTCGGTATCCGTCCGACCCAGAAGACGACGGTGACCGGCGTCGAGATGTTCCGCAAGCTGCTGGACCAGGGCCAGGCAGGCGACAACGCCGGTCTGCTGCTGCGCGGCACCAAGCGTGATGACGTCGAGCGCGGCCAGGTGCTGTGCAAGCCGGGTTCGATCAAGCCGCACACCGAGTTCGAGGCCGAGGTGTACGTGCTGTCGAAGGACGAGGGCGGCCGCCACACCCCGTTCTTCAAGGGCTACCGTCCGCAGTTCTACTTCCGCACCACCGACATCACTGGCGCCTGCCAGCTGCCGGAAGGCGTGGAGATGGTGATGCCGGGCGACAACGTCAAGATGGTCGTGACGCTGATCAACCCGGTGGCGATGGACGAAGGCCTGCGCTTCGCGATCCGCGAAGGCGGCCGCACCGTCGGCGCCGGCGTCGTCGCCAAGATCCTCAAGTAAGACCTGTTGACCCGGCAGCCTGGCTGTCGGGTTGACTCCCGCCGATCATCCGGCCCTCGCGGGTCGGACCTAGTCGGGAAGCAGGAAAGGGCGATGGCGGCACTGGCCGCCTTCGCTGTTTTCGGAACCAGTCGATACGCCAGTAGCTCAATTGGCAGAGCAGCGGTCTCCAAAACCGCAGGTTGGGGGTTCGAGTCCCTCCTGGCGTGCCACCTGGTAGCGGGCCTGTCCGCAAGAGCCCGGCCCCAGTGGCTGGACTTCCCTCAAGACAACGCGCCCGCCACGGCGGGCGTGCGACGAGTCGGATGAACAGCAACGTTCAACAACCCAATTCCGCCAACGCCGGTGACATCGTCAAGTATGTCGTCGCGATCCTGCTGGTTGCCGCTGGCCTGTTTGGCTACAGCTGGTTCAGCGATTGGGCCGGTAGCCTGCGTGCGCTGCTCGTTGTGGCCGGCCTCGTGGCCGGCGCCGGCGTGTTCATGCTGACCGCCAAGGGCATCCAGACCCGGGAGTTCCTCTCGGAATCCAAGTTCGAACTGCGCAAGGTCGTCTGGCCCACGCGCCAGGAAGCCATGCAGACGACGTGGGTGGTGATGATCGCCGTCGCCGTGCTGAGCCTGATCCTGGCCGGTTTCGACGTGGTCATCCAGGCCGCGGTCAAGTGGCTGCTGGGACGCTGAGGAGATGAGCGACGTGACGAACGAAGGCAACAAGCGCTGGTACGTGGTCCACGCCTATTCCGGCTTCGAGAAGTCGGTGGCGCAGGCACTGCGCGACCGCATCGTGCGCGCCGACATGCAGGACAAGTTCGGCGACGTGCTGGTGCCGACCGAGGAAATCGTGGAGATGCGCTCCGGCCAGAAGCGCCGTTCCGAGCGCAAGTTCTTCCCGGGCTACGTGCTGGTGCAGATCGCCACGCATGACGAGAACGGCATTCCGCGCATGGACAGCGAGAGCTGGCACCTCATCAAGGAAACGCCGAAGGTGCTGGGCTTCATCGGCGGCACCGCCGACAAGCCGCTGCCGATCGCCGACCATGAGGCCGCCACCATCCTGAACCGCGTTCAGGAAGGCGTGGAGAAGCCGCGTCCGAAGGTGCTGTTCGAGCCCGGTGAGATGGTCCGCGTCGTCGACGGCCCGTTCAACGACTTCAATGGCGTCGTGGAAGAGATCAACTACGAGAAGAGCCGCCTGCGTGTCGCGGTGCTGATCTTCGGCCGCTCCACCCCGGTCGAGCTGGAATTCGGGCAGGTCGAGAAGGCCTGACCCTTCGAGGGCCGCCCTGGGGTTGTCGGCGACCGTCGAAACCCCTCGGGGCAGCGGTCCAGTTGGTTGTCCCTTGGAAATCGCGCTGGCCGATCCAGTCGCGTAATGCCCTGCAGTGACACCAAAACCCTGCTATAGTGTGCGGCTCGCTCTCCAGCGCAAGTCGCCGTGGGAGTTGCGGCCGCCTTCGGGCGGCTGCCTGCGCAAGCAAAACGTGATGTCGGGACACGTGATTTTCCCGGCGCGATGGGGAGCCTGACGTCCAGGCGTTCGCACCCGGAGACAGAGAAATGGCTAAGAAAGTAGTCGGTTACATCAAGTTGCAGGTCAAGGCTGGTCAGGCCAACCCGTCGCCGCCGGTCGGTCCGGCGCTCGGTCAGCGCGGCCTGAACATCATGGAGTTCTGCAAGGCGTTCAACGCCGCGACCTCCAAGCTCGAGCCGGGTCTGCCGACTCCGGTCATCATCACGGCCTACTCGGACCGTACCTTCACCTTCGTCACCAAGTCGACCCCGGCCACGGTTCTGCTGAAGAAGGCTGCCGGCATCACTTCCGGCTCCAAGCGCCCGAACACCGACAAGGTGGGCAAGGTCACCCGCGCCCAGCTCGAAGCCATCGCCCAGCAGAAGGAAGCCGACCTGACGGCGGCTGACCTCGAGGCGGCGGTTAAGACGATTGCGGGTTCTGCCCGCAGCATGGGTCTGGTGGTGGAGGGTTAAGACATGGCAATGACCAAGCGCGAAAAGGCCATCAAGGCCGCTGTTGTCCCGGGCAAGTCGTACGCCTTCGAGGACGCGATCAAGATCATCAAGACCGCCACCAAGGCCAAGTTCGTCGAGTCCGTCGACGTTGCCGTGCGCCTGGGCGTGGACGCCAAGAAGTCCGACCAGCAGGTCCGCGGTTCGACCGTGCTGCCCGCCGGTACCGGCAAGTCGGTGCGTGTGGCCGTGTTCGCCCCGGCGGGCGCCAAGGCTGACGAAGCCCTGGCCGCTGGCGCCGAGGCCGTCGGTATGGACGACCTGGCCGAGAAGATGCAGGCCGGCGACCTGAACTACGACGTGGTCATCGCCACCCCGGACGCCATGCGCGTCGTCGGTAAGCTCGGTACCGTCCTGGGCCCGCGCGGCCTGATGCCGAACCCGAAGGTCGGCACCGTGTCCCCGAACCCGGGCGAAGCGGTGAAGAACGCCAAGGGCGGCCAGGTCCGTTACCGCACCGACAAGGCCGGCATCATCCACTGCACCATCGGCAAGGCCGACTTCGAAGACGGCAAGCTGAAGGACAACCTGCAGGCTCTGCTGGCTGACCTGATCAAGGCCAAGCCGGCGACCTCGAAGGGTCAGTACCTGCAGAAGGTGTCGATCAGCTCGACCATGGGTCCCGGCATCACTGTCGACCAGTCGTCGCTGAACCTGAAGTAATTAGGCTTCACGGCAACACGTTGTTCCGCTCCGTTCGCGGGGCGGGTCGGGTCGGGGGTAACCCCGGTCCACGTTTTTGAGGGCACCGCTCCGGCTCCGGTCGGGGCGGCCGCCGTCAAAGACCGCAGGTGCGGTCAGCGCCTACCGGCGACGGGCACGGAAGCTCGACATGGCAGGGAATCGCCGTCGGTGGAAGCGGGGCTGCTTAATCCGGACCTCCGGGTCGACCTGCGTAGATGGTGCCTTCTGGAAAATTTTTCTGGAGTGGCCACCACCGGGATGCCGAAAGGCGTCCCCGATGCCAGGGATTGGTGTCGCCCAGGACCGCACGCGGCAGGAGCCGTAAGCGGAATTCAATTGGAGGAGTGCAATGGCTCTCAATCTGTCCCAGAAGCAAGATGTAGTCGCAGAGGTGGCTGAAATCGCCGCCAAGGCGCACTCCTTGGTCGCAGCCGAGTACGCGGGCACCACGGTCAGTCAGATGACCGCGATGCGCAAGAAGGCCCGCGAAACCGGCGTGTACTTGAAGGTTGTCAAGAACACGCTGGCGTCGCGTGCCGTGGCCGGTACCGAGTTCGAGGTCGTCCAGGACGCCCTGACCGGTCCGCTGCTGTACGCGTTCTCGCTGGAAGAACCCGGCGCTGCCGGTCGTCTGATCAAGGATGCCGCCAAGGGCAACGACAAGCTCAAGCCGCGCCTCGTGTCGGTGGAAGGCAAGCTGCTGCCCGCCGAGCACGTCGACGTGCTGGCGTCGCTGCCGACCCGCGAACAGGCCCTGGCCATGCTGGCCCGCGTCCTGGCCGAGCCGGCCTCGATGTTCGCCCGCGTCGTCAAGGCCGTGGCCGACAAGCAGGGTGGTGGCGAAGAAGCCCCCGCCGAAGCTGCTGCCGAAGCCTGATCCGCGCAAGCGACTCTACTAACCGATTCGTAAGATCAATTTTCCAGAGGTAAATGCAATGTCCCTGTCCAACGAGCAGATCGTCGACGCCATCGCCGCCAAGTCGCTGATGGAAGTGATGGACCTGGTGAAGGCCATCGAAGAGAAGTTCGGCGTCACCGCCGCCGCCCCGGTCATGATGGCCGCCGGTCCGGCTGCTGCCGCTGCCCCGGTCGAAGAGCAGACCGAGTTCAACGTCATCCTGAAGGATGCCGGCGCCAAGAAGGTCGAGGTCATCAAGGCCGTTCGCGCCATCACGGGCCTGGGCCTGAAGGAAGCCAAGGACCTGGCCGAGGCCGGTGGCGTGGTGAAGGAAGGCGCTTCGAAGGAAGACGCCGAGAAGTTCAAGAAGGACCTCGAGGCCGCCGGCGCGACCGTCGAGCTGAAGTAAGCAGTACTTGCGTCGCCGGCCACCACTGGCGACCACCCAAGGCTGGGGCCGTAAGGCCCCGGCCTTTGGCCGTTGTTGAAGTCCTGCGATCGGGCGTGCCCGGCGGCAGGCAGGAAACCCAACCGAGTTGGTAGTTGGAAGCAGCAGCAGAAGGCGTGCGGGTGCCGGCAATACCCGCGGCTTCCAACTGACAGTTCTTCGTTCCCCCAGGGTCGCGGACGCGCGGCCCGCCCGAGGTTCGCGACAGCGGCCCTCGTACAACAAAACCGAGGCGGTAGCTCCCCATGACGACGTACTCGTTCACCGAAAAGAAGCGCATCCGCAAGGATTTCGGCAAGCGCCGTTCCATCCTTGAAGTGCCCTTCCTGCTGGCCATCCAGGTCGACTCGTACCGCGAGTTCCTGCAGGAGAACAAGGATCCGGCCAAGCGTGAGGACAAGGGCCTCCACGCGGCCCTCAAGTCCGTTTTCCCGATCGCCAGCTACAGCGGCAATGCCGCGCTGGAATACGTCGGCTACAAGCTCGGCGAGCCCGCCTTCGACGAGCGCGAGTGCCGTAACCGCGGCCTGTCGTACGGCGCCCCGCTGCGCGTGACCGTGCGCCTGGTGATCTACGACCGCGAGTCGAGCACCAAGGCCATCAAGTACGTGAAGGAGCAGGAAGTCTACATGGGCGAAATTCCGCTCATGACCGACAACGGCACCTTCATCGTCAACGGCACCGAGCGCGTCATCGTCTCGCAGCTGCACCGCTCGCCGGGCGTGTTCTTCGACCACGACCGTGGCAAGACCCACAGCTCGGGCAAGCTGCTGTACAGCGCCCGCATCATTCCTTACCGCGGCTCGTGGCTGGACTTCGAGTTCGACCCGAAGGATGGCCTGTTCACCCGTATCGACCGTCGCCGCAAGCTGCCGGTCACCGTGCTCCTGCGCGCCCTCGGCTACACCAACGAGGAAATGCTGCGCGAGTTCTTCGAGGTCAACACCTTCCACATCGACCCGAAGGAAGGCGTGCAGCTGGAGCTGGTGCCGGAGCGCCTGCGTGGCGAAACGCTCGACTTCGACCTGGCCGATGGCGACAAGGTCATCGTCGAGGCTGGCCGCCGCATCACCGCGCGCCACACCAAGCAGCTGGAAGCCGCCGGCATTGCCGCGCTGGCCGTGCCGGACAGCTACCTGGTCGGCCGCATCCTGTCGCACGACGTGATCGACGCCAACACCGGCGAGCTGCTGGCCAACGCCAACGACGAGATCACCGAGGACCAGCTGGCCAAGTTCCGCAAGGCCGGCGTGGCGTCGGTCGGCACCCTGTGGGTGAACGACCTCGACCGTGGTCCGTACATCTCCAACACCCTGCGCATCGACGCGACCAAGACGCAGCTCGACGCGCTGGTCGAGATCTACCGCATGATGCGTCCGGGCGAGCCGCCGACCAAGGACGCCGCCCAGAACCTGTTCCACAACCTGTTCTTCACCTTCGAGCGCTACGACCTGTCGGGCGTGGGCCGGATGAAGTTCAACCGCCGCCTGGGTCGCAAGGAGACCGAGGGCGCGTCGGTGCTGTACGACAGCAAGTACTACGCCGAGCGCAAGGACGAGGAGTCCGCGCGCCTGCGCGAGCAGTGCACCGGTTCGGACATCCTGGACGTGATCAAGGTCCTGACCGAGATCCGCAACGGCCGTGGCGTGGTGGACGACATCGACCACCTGGGCAACCGCCGCGTGCGTTCGGTCGGCGAAATGGCCGAGAACGTGTTCCGCGTCGGCCTGGTCCGCGTCGAGCGCGCGGTCAAGGAGCGCCTGTCGATGGCCGAGTCCGAAGGCCTGACGCCGCAGGAGCTGATCAACGCCAAGCCGGTGGCCGCCGCGATCAAGGAGTTCTTCGGTTCCTCGCAGCTGTCGCAGTTCATGGACCAGAACAACCCGCTGTCGGAAGTCACGCACAAGCGTCGCGTGTCGGCCCTCGGCCCGGGCGGCCTGACCCGCGAACGCGCCGGCTTCGAAGTGCGCGACGTGCACCCGACCCACTACGGCCGCGTGTGCACCATCGAGACGCCGGAAGGCCCGAACATCGGCCTGATCAACTCGCTGGCCGTGTTCGCCCGCACCAACCGCTACGGCTTCCTCGAAACCCCGTACCGCAAGGTCGTGGACGGCAAGGTCACCGACGACGTCGAGTACCTCTCGGCCATCGAAGAGAATGAGTACGTCATCGCCCAGGCCAACGCGCCGCAGGACGAGAACGGACTGATGACCTCGCCGTTCGTGAACTGCCGCTTCCAGGGTGAAAACCTGCTCAAGCCGCCGAGCGAGATCCACTTCATGGACGTCTCGCCGATGCAGACCGTGTCGGTCGCGGCCGCGCTGGTGCCGTTCCTGGAGCACGATGACGCCAACCGCGCGCTGATGGGCGCGAACATGCAGCGCCAGGCCGTGCCGACGCTGAAGTCGCAGAAGCCGCTGGTCGGTACCGGCATCGAGCGCGCCGTGGCGCGTGACTCGGGCGTGACCGTGAACGCCAAGCGTGGCGGCGTGATCGAGCAGATCGACGCGGGCCGCATCGTGGTCAAGGTCAACGAAAGCGAGATCTCGGGCGAGACCGACGCCGGCGTCGACATCTACAACCTGATCAAGTACACCCGTTCCAACCAGAACACCTGCATCAACCAGACCCCGCTGGTGAAGGTCGGTGACGTGGTGGCGCGAGGCGACGTGCTGGCCGACGGCCCGTCGACCGACATCGGCGAGCTGGCCCTGGGCCAGAACATGCTGATCGCGTTCATGCCGTGGAATGGCTACAACTTCGAAGACTCCATCCTGCTGTCCGAGCGCGTGGTGAAGGAAGATCGTTACACCACGATCCACATCGAAGAACTCACCGTCCAGGCGCGTGACACCAAGCTGGGGCCGGAGGAAATCTCCGCCGACATCCCCAACGTGTCCGAGCAGGCGCTGAACCGCCTCGACCAGTCGGGCGTGGTGTACATCGGCGCGGAAGTGCGTGCCGGCGACATCCTGGTCGGCAAGGTCACGCCGAAGGGCGAGAGCCAGCTGACCCCGGAAGAGAAGCTGCTGCGCGCGATCTTCGGCGAGAAGGCCTCCGACGTTAAGGACAGCTCGCTGCGCGTGCCCCCGGGCATGGACGGCGTGGTCATCGACGTCCAGGTCTTCACCCGCGACGGCATCGAGAAGGACGCCCGCGCACGCCAGATCGAAGAGAGCGAGATCAAGCGCGTCAAGAAGGACTTCGACGACCAGTACCGCATCCTCGAGGCCGCCATCTACGACCGCCTGCGCACGCAGCTGGTGGGCAAGGTCGCCAACGGTGGCGCGGGCCTGAAGAAGGGCGACACCGTCACCTCGCTGGTGCTCGACGGCCTGTCCAAGAAGGACTGGTTTGGCCTGCGCATGAAGGACGACGACGCCATCGAGGCGATCGAGCGCGCGCAGAAGCAGATCGACGTCCACAAGGACGAGTTCGAGAAGCGTTTTGCCGACAAGCGCGCCAAGATCATGCAGGGCGACGACCTCGCCCCGGGCGTGCTGAAGATGGTCAAGGTGTTCCTGGCCGTGAAGCGCCGCATCCAGCCGGGCGACAAGATGGCGGGTCGCCACGGCAACAAGGGCGTGGTGTCGAACATCGTGCCGGTTCAGGACATGCCGTACATGGCCGATGGCCAGACGGTGGACATCGTGCTGAACCCGCTGGGCGTGCCGTCGCGCATGAACATCGGCCAGGTGCTGGAAGTCCACCTGGGCTGGGCCGCCAAGGGCCTGGGCCAGAAGATCCAGCGCATGCTCGAGGCTCAGGCCAAGGTCACGGAACTGCGCAAGTTCCTCGACGACATCTACAACCACGACCGCAAGCTGCACGGCGAGCGCGTTGACCTGACCCAGTTCTCCGATGCCGAGCTGCTGGTGCTGGCCAACAACCTCACCGACGGCGTGCCGATGGCGACCCCGGTGTTCGACGGTGCGGCCGAGGCCGAGATCAAGCGCATGCTGGAGCTCGCCGACCTGCCGACCAGCGGCCAGACCACGCTGTACGACGGTCGCACTGGCGAGGCGTTCGACCGCAAGGTGACCGTGGGCTACATGCACATGCTGAAGCTCAACCACCTGGTCGACGACAAGATGCACGCCCGCTCGACCGGTCCGTACTCGCTCGTCACCCAGCAGCCGCTGGGCGGCAAGGCGCAGTTCGGCGGCCAGCGCTTCGGTGAAATGGAAGTCTGGGCGCTGGAAGCCTACGGCGCGGCCTACACCCTGCAGGAAATGCTGACGGTGAAGTCCGACGACGTGCAGGGCCGCAACCAGATGTACAAGAACATCGTCGACGGCGAGTACGAGATGGTGGCCGGCATGCCGGAGTCCTTCAACGTTCTGGTGAAGGAAATCCGCTCGCTCGCGATCAACATGGAGCTGGAAGAGACCTGATCCAACGGGCAGGGGAGTGCAGCGTGACGCGCGCTCCCCTCGCCAAGCAGTCGGTAATCCACAGCCCCTCGACGAATTCCTCCGGACTGGAGAAAAGAAATGAAAGATTTGCTGAACCTGTTCAACCAGCAGCGACCGGCGCTCGACTTCGACGCCATCAAGATCGCACTGGCCTCGCCCGACCTGATCCGTTCGTGGTCGTTCGGCGAAGTCAAGAAGCCGGAAACCATCAACTACCGCACCTTCAAGCCGGAGCGTGACGGCCTGTTCTGCGCCGCGATCTTCGGCCCAATCAAGGACTACGAGTGCCTGTGCGGCAAGTACAAGCGCATGAAGCACCGCGGCGTGGTCTGCGAGAAGTGCGGCACCGAGGTCACGCTGGCCAAGGTGCGCCGTGAGCGCATGGGCCACATCGACCTGGCGTCGCCGGTCGCGCACATCTGGTTCCTGAAGTCGCTGCCGTCGCGCATCGGCCTGATGCTGGACATGACCCTGCGCGACATCGAGCGCATCCTGTACTTCGAAGCCTACGTGGTGACGGAGCCGGGCCTGACCCCGCTCGAGCGCGGCAACCTGCTGACCGAAGAGCAGTACATGCAGGCCCGCCAGGAGCATGGCGACGACTTCGAGGCTGCGATGGGCGCCGAGGCGGTCTATGACCTGCTGCGCACCATCGACCTGCAGTCGGAGATGGTCACCCTGAAGGAGGAGATCGCCTCCACCGGTTCGGAGACCAAGCTCAAGCGCCTGACCAAGCGCATCAAGCTGGTCGAGGCCTTCCTCGAGTCGGGCAACCGCCCGGAGTGGATGGTCATGACCGTGCTGCCGGTGCTGCCGCCGGACCTGCGTCCGCTGGTCCCGCTGGACGGCGGCCGCTTCGCGACCTCCGACCTGAACGACCTGTACCGCCGCGTCATCAACCGCAACAACCGCCTGCGCCGCCTGCTCGAGCTCAACGCGCCCGACATCATCGTGCGCAACGAGAAGCGCATGCTGCAGGAGTCGGTTGACGCCCTGATGGACAACGGCCGTCGCGGCCGCGCCATCACCGGCACCAACAAGCGCCCGCTCAAGTCGCTGGCCGACATGATCAAGGGCAAGCAGGGCCGTTTCCGCCAGAACCTGCTCGGCAAGCGCGTGGACTACTCGGGCCGTTCGGTCATCGTGGTCGGTCCCTACCTCAAGCTGCACCAGTGCGGCCTGCCGAAGAAGATGGCGCTGGAGCTGTTCAAGCCCTTCATCTTCGCCAAGCTGCAGCGCCGTGGCCTGGCCACGACGATCAAGGCCGCCAAGAAGCTGGTCGAGCGCGAAGAGGCCGAGGTGTGGGACATCCTCGAAGAGGTGATCCGCGAGCACCCGGTGCTGCTGAACCGCGCCCCGACCCTGCACCGCCTCGGCATCCAGGCGTTCGAGCCGGTGTTGATCGAAGGCAAGGCGATCCAGTTGCATCCGCTCGTCTGTACGGCTTTCAACGCCGACTTCGACGGTGACCAGATGGCCGTCCACGTGCCGCTCTCGCTGGAAGCCCAGCTGGAAGCGCGCGCGCTGATGATGGCGTCCAACAACATCCTGTCGCCCGCCAACGGCGAGCCGATCATCGTGCCGTCGCAGGACGTCGTTCTGGGCCTGTACTACATGAGCCGCCAGCTCGTGGGCAAGAAGGGCGAGGGCATGGTGTTCGCCAACGTCGCCGAAGTGAAGCGCGCGTACGACACCAACGACCACGACGGCAAGCGGGTGGTCGAACTGCACGCCGCCATCAAGGTCCGCATCACCGAGAAGGTGAAGAACGAGGACGGCACCTTCGAGCAGAAGACCTCCATCGTCGACACCACCGTGGGCCGGGCCCTGCTGCGCGAGATCCTGCCGGAAGGCCTGCCGTTCGCGCTGGCCAACGTCGAGCTGACCAAGAAGAACATCAGCCGCCTGATCAACTCCTGCTACCGCATGCTCGGCCTGAAGGACACGGTGGTGTTCGCCGACAAGCTGATGTACACCGGCTTCGCGTTCGCGACGCGTGCCGGCGTGTCCATCGGCATCGACGACATGACCATCCCGGACGAGAAGAAGGACATCCTGGCCGAGGCGGAAGCCGAAGTGCTGGAAATCCAGGAGCAGTACCAGTCCGGCCTGGTCACCGCCGGCGAGCGCTACAACAAGGTGGTCGACATCTGGTCGCGCACCAACGAGCGCGTGGCCAAGGCGATGATGGACACCATCGGCACCGAGAAGGTCGAGAACGCCAAGGGCGAGGTCGTCGACCAGAAGTCGATGAACTCGATCTACATCATGGCTGACTCCGGCGCGCGTGGTTCGCAGGCGCAGATCCGCCAGCTGGCCGGCATGCGCGGCCTGATGGCCAAGCCGGACGGCTCGATCATCGAAACGCCGATCACCTCGAACTTCCGCGAAGGCCTGAACGTCCAGCAGTACTTCATCTCGACCCACGGCGCCCGTAAGGGCCTGGCGGATACCGCGCTGAAGACCGCGAACTCCGGTTACCTGACCCGCCGCCTGGTCGACGTGGCGCAGGACGTGGTCATCACCGAAACCGATTGCGGCACGGTCGAAGGCCTGATGATGACCCCGATCGTCGAAGGCGGCGACGTGGTCGAGCCGCTGCGCGACCGCGTGCTGGGTCGCGTCGTGGCCGAGGACGTGTTCCTGCCGGGCAACGACGAGGACCCGATCGTCACCCGCAACACGCTGCTCGACGAAGCCTGGGTGCAGAAGCTGGAAGATGCCAGCGTGCAGGCCATCAAGGTCCGCTCGACCATCACCTGCGAAAGCTCGTTTGGCGTGTGCTCGCACTGCTACGGTCGCGACCTCGGCCGCGGCCACCTGGTCAACCACGGCGAAGCGGTCGGCGTCGTCGCCGCGCAGTCGATCGGTGAGCCGGGTACCCAGCTGACCATGCGTACGTTCCACATCGGTGGTGCGGCTTCGCGTGCGGCTGCGATCGACAACGTGACGGTCAAGACCACCGGTTCGATCAAGTACAACAACCTCAAGTTCGTCGAGCACAACCAGGGCCATCGCGTGGCCGTGTCGCGCTCGGGTGAACTGTCGGTCCTCGACCCGCACGGCCGTGAGCGCGAGCGCTACAAGCTGCCGTACGGCGCCACCGTCAGCGTCAAGGATGGTGCCGAGATCAAGGCTGGCCAGACCGTGGCCAACTGGGATCCGCACAACCACCCGATCGTGTCGGAAGTCGCCGGTTTCATCCGCTTCATCGACTTCGTCGATGGCGTGACCGTGATCGAGAAGACCGACGAACTGACCGGCTTGGCCTCGCGCGAGATCACCGATCCGAAGCGTCGTGGCTCGGCTGCAAAGGACCTGCGCCCGATCGTCCGCATCGTCGACAAGAACGGCAAGGACCTGCAGATCCCGGGTACCGACCTGCCGGCGCAGTACCTGCTGCCGCCGCGCTCGATCGTCAACCTGCAGGACGGCGCCCCGGTGGGCGTGGGCGACGTGGTCGCCAAGATCCCGCAGGAAGCGTCGAAGACCCGCGACATCACCGGTGGTCTGCCGCGAGTGGCTGACCTGTTCGAGGCCCGCAAGCCGAAGGATCCGGCGGTGCTCGCCGAGCGTTCGGGTATCGTCAGCTTCGGCAAGGACACCAAGGGCAAGCAGCGCCTGATCATCCGCGACACCGACGGGAACGAGCACGAAGAGCTGATCCCGAAGTACCGCCAGATCATCGTGTTCGAAGGCGAGCACGTGGAGAAGGGCGAGACCGTGGTGGACGGCGAGCCGAGCCCGCAGGACATCCTGCGCCTGCTGGGTGTCGAGCCGCTGGCTGTGTACCTGACCAAGGAAATCCAGGACGTCTACCGCCTGCAGGGCGTGAAGATCAACGACAAGCACATCGAGGTGATCGTTCGCCAGATGCTGCGTAAGGTCGAGATCACCGAGCAGGGCGACAGCAAGTTCCTGCACGGCGAGCAGGTCGAGCGCCAGCGCCTGGTCGAGGAGAACGCCCGCGTACTGGCCCGCAACGAGATGCCGGCGAAGTTCGATCCGGTCCTGCTGGGCATCACCAAGGCCTCGCTGGCAACCGAGTCGTTCATTTCGGCGGCCTCCTTCCAGGAAACCACCCGCGTCTTGACCGAGGCGGCCGTCCGCGGCACCCGCGACAACCTGCGTGGCCTGAAGGAAAACGTGATCGTCGGTCGCCTGATCCCGGCGGGTACCGGCCTGGCGTACCATAGCCAGCGCCGCAAGAACGCCTCGGGCCTGACCGACTCCGAGCTCGAGATGCTGGCCGGCCCGGCCGTGACCGAAGTGGCCGAAGCCGCCGATGTCGCGGGCGAGGACTCCACGACCGAGTAAAACCGGGTATAATCTCGGCGTTAACCCGGGCGGTGCCGTAACGCACCGCCCCAGATCACCAAATGAGGTCGCAGGAAGCGCCTCGTGTTGGGCCCAGGACGGGCGGGATCGCAGATTTTCCGGTGGCCGGCCTTTCGGGGTCGGAGTCCGGATACTGGTTTAGTCCGCGTTGACGGTAACGTCCGGCGCGGGCTATACTTTTTCGTCTCGGTTGGCCGGAAGCATCCGGCTGGCCGTTCGTTTTTCCCGCGGAGGCCTTCCCGGCCCCCTCACCACAAGAGCTCCAGATGGCGACTATCAATCAGCTGGTGCGCAAGCCGCGCAACCCTGAAACCTACAAGAGCGCTTCCCCGGCGCTGGCGAACTGCCCGCAGCGTCGTGGCGTTTGCACCCGCGTGTACACCACCACCCCGAAGAAGCCGAACTCGGCGATGCGCAAGGTGGCCAAGGTGCGCCTGACCAACGGTTACGAAGTCATTTCGTACATCGGCGGTGAAGGCCACAACCTGCAGGAGCACTCGGTGGTGCTGATCCGCGGCGGTCGTGTGAAGGACCTGCCGGGCGTGCGTTACCACACCGTGCGTGGCTCGCTCGACGCCGCCGGTGTCGCCAAGCGCCGCCAGCGTCGCTCCAAGTACGGCGCCAAGCGTCCGAAGTCCTAAGCGACGGCTCTCACAGCGTGGCTCGCTCCGGCGGGCTGCCCGATCAAGATTTGACGAAAGGTACGCAACATGTCGCGTAAAGGCTCCACCCCCCAGCGTTCGGTCCTGCCCGATCCCAAGCACGGCAGCGAGACGATCGCCCGCTTCATCAACATGGTCATGCAGAGCGGCAAGAAGTCGATCGCTGAAAAGATCGTCTACGGCGCCATGGACGTGATCGGCGAGAAGAACCCGAATGCGCTCGAGCTGGTCGAGAAGGCGCTCGGCAACGTGTCGCCGTCGGTCGAGGTCAAGTCCCGCCGCGTCGGCGGTGCGACCTACCAGGTCCCGGTCGAAGTGCGTTCGTCGCGCCGTATGGCGCTGGCGATGCGCTGGCTGATCGAGTCGGCCCGCAAGCGTGGCGAGAACAGCATGCCGCGCAAGCTGGCTGCCGAACTGATCGACGCCTCGGAAAACCGTGGCGGTGCGATCAAGAAGCGCGAAGAAACCCACCGTATGGCGGACGCGAACAAGGCGTTCGCGCACTACCGCTGGTGATGGACCGCCCCGCAGGCTGAGAGGTCGCGGGGCGCCCACGGCGCAGACAAGCGCTGACGCGGCGGCGATACGCCGTCACGCGAACCGGAGGCCGCCCACAAGGCGGCGTCCGGCCATCTGGAATTCACAAAACTTACGAGAGGGTCCCGTGGCTCGCACCACTCCCATCGAGCGTTACCGCAACTTCGGCATCATGGCCCACATCGATGCCGGCAAGACCACCACGTCGGAACGCATCCTGTTCTACACCGGCGTCAGCCACAAGATCGGCGAAGTGCACGAAGGTGCCGCGACGATGGACTGGATGGAGCAGGAGCAGGAGCGCGGCATCACCATCACCTCCGCCGCGACCACCGCGTTCTGGAAGGGCATGGACAAGTCGCTGCCCGAGCACCGCTTCAACATCATCGACACCCCGGGCCACGTCGACTTCACCATCGAAGTCGAGCGTTCGCTGCGCGTGCTTGACGGTGCGGTGTTCGTGCTGTGCGCCGTGGGTGGCGTGCAGCCGCAGTCGGAGACCGTGTGGCGTCAGGCCAACAAGTACTCCGTGCCGCGCATGGCGTTCGTCAACAAGATGGACCGCACCGGCGCCAACTTTGACAAGGTCGTCGAGCAGCTGAAGTCGCGCCTGGGCGCGTACGCCGTGCCGATGCAGGTGCCGATCGGCGCCGAAGACGGCTTCGAAGGCGTGGTCGACCTGCTGAAGATGAAGGCCATCCACTGGGATGTCGCCTCGCAGGGCACCACCTTCGAGTACCGCGACGTCCCGGCCAACCTGGCTGACAAGGCCGCCGAGGCGCGTGCGTTCATGGTCGAGGCCGCCGCCGAGGCGTCCGAAGAGCTGATGGACAAGTACCTCAACGAGGGCGAGCTGTCCGAGGCCGAGATCATCGCCGGCCTGCGCGAGCGCACCCTCCGCGTTGAGATCGTCCCGGTCTTCTGCGGCACCGCGTTCAAGAACAAGGGCGTGCAGGCCATGCTCGACGGCGTGATCAACCTGCTGCCGTCGCCGGCCGACCGTCCGCCGGTCCAGGGCATCGACGAGGACGATAAGGAAGACACCCGCAAGGCGTCCGACACCGAGCCGTTCTCGGCGCTGGCGTTCAAGATCATGACCGACCCGTTCGTCGGTTCGCTGACCTTCTTCCGCGTCTACTCGGGCGTGCTCAACTCCGGCGACCAGGTGTACAACCCGGTCAAGTCGAAGAAGGAGCGCGTGGGCCGCATCCTGCAGATGCACGCCAACCAGCGTGACGAGATCAAGGAAGTGCGCGCTGGCGACATCGCCGCGGCCGTGGGCCTGAAGGACGTCACCACCGGTGACACCCTGTGCGCCCAGGACCACATCATCACCCTGGAGCGGATGACGTTCCCGGAGCCGGTGATCTCCATGGCGGTCGAGCCCAAGACCAAGTCGGACCAGGAAAAGATGGGTATCGCCCTCGGCCGTCTGGCCCAAGAAGACCCCTCGTTCCGCGTGCGCACCGACGAGGAATCGGGGCAGACCATCATCGCCGGCATGGGCGAGCTGCACCTGGATATCCTCGTTGACCGCATGAAGCGCGAGTTCAACGTCGAGGCCAACGTCGGCAAGCCGCAGGTGGCGTACCGCGAGACGATCCGCAAGTCGGACGTCAAGTCGGATTACAAGCACTCCAAGCAGTCCGGTGGTAAGGGTCAGTACGGTCACGTCGTGATCGAGCTGTCGCCGATGACCGAAGCCGACAAGGCCAACCCCGATGTCGAGAACGACTTCCTGTTCGTCAACGACATCACCGGCGGCGTGATTCCGAAGGAATTCATTCCTGCGGTCGAGAAGGGCCTGCGCGAAACCATCACCAGCGGCCCGCTGGCCGGCTACCCGGTCGTGGGCGTCAAGTGCAAGCTGGTGTTTGGTTCGTACCATGACGTCGACTCGTCGGAAATGGCGTTCAAGCTCGCCTCGTCGATGGCGTTCAAGCAGGGCTTCGCCAAGGCGGATCCCGTGCTGCTCGAGCCGATGATGAAGGTCGAGATCGTCACCCCCGAGGACTACGTCGGTGACGTCATGGGCGACGTGAGCCGCCGTCGCGGCCTGCTGCAGGGCCAGGACGACAGCCCGTCGGGCAAGATCATCGCCGCGATGGTCCCGCTGGGCGAAATGTTCGGTTACGCGACGTCGCTGCGTTCGATGTCGCAGGGCCGCGCGACGTTCACGATGGAATTCGATCACTACGCCGAAGCTCCGAGCAACATCGCCGACGCGGTCATCAAGAAGGGCTGAGACCGGGCCGGCTGAGGCCGGCCCTGGCTCTACCAAGAATCAACAGTTTCCAAAATTAGAGGTATAGGACAATGGCAAAGGGTAAGTTCGAGCGCACCAAGCCGCACGTGAACGTGGGCACCATCGGTCACGTTGACCACGGCAAGACCACGCTGACCGCGGCGCTGACCAAGGTGGGCGCGGAGCGTTTTGGTGGTGAGTTCAAGGCATACGACGCGATCGACGCGGCGCCGGAAGAGAAGGCGCGCGGCATCACGATCTCGACCGCGCACGTGGAATACGAGTCCCCGACCCGTCACTACGCGCACGTGGATTGCCCGGGCCACGCCGACTACGTGAAGAACATGATCACCGGTGCCGCCCAGATGGACGGCGCGATCCTGGTGTGCTCGGCCGCTGACGGCCCGATGCCGCAGACCCGCGAGCACATCCTGCTGTCGCGTCAGGTCGGCGTGCCGTACATCGTCGTGTACCTGAACAAGGCCGACATGGTGGACGACGCCGAGCTGCTCGAACTGGTCGAGATGGAAGTGCGCGAGCTGCTGACCAAGTACGACTTCCCGGGCGACGACACCCCGATCATCCACGGCTCGGCCCGCCTGGCGCTGGAAGGCGACCAGTCGGAGATCGGCGTGCCGTCGATCCTGAAGCTGGTGGAGGCGCTGGATACCTTCATTCCGGAGCCGGAGCGCGACATCGACAAGCCGTTCCTGATGCCGGTCGAGGACGTGTTCTCGATCTCGGGCCGCGGCACCGTGGTGACCGGTCGCATCGAGCGCGGCATCATCAAGGTCGGTGACGAAATCGAAATCGTCGGTATCCGTCCGACCCAGAAGACGACGGTGACCGGCGTCGAGATGTTCCGCAAGCTGCTGGACCAGGGCCAGGCAGGCGACAACGCCGGTCTGCTGCTGCGCGGCACCAAGCGTGATGACGTCGAGCGCGGCCAGGTGCTGTGCAAGCCGGGTTCGATCAAGCCGCACACCGAGTTCGAGGCCGAGGTGTACGTGCTGTCGAAGGACGAGGGCGGCCGCCACACCCCGTTCTTCAAGGGCTACCGTCCGCAGTTCTACTTCCGCACCACCGACATCACTGGCGCCTGCCAGCTGCCGGAAGGCGTGGAGATGGTGATGCCGGGCGACAACGTCAAGATGGTCGTGACGCTGATCAACCCGGTGGCAATGGACGAAGGCCTGCGCTTCGCGATCCGCGAAGGCGGCCGCACCGTCGGCGCCGGCGTCGTCGCCAAGATCCTCAAGTAAGAAAAGGGGCCGGGCGCGCGCGAGTGCGCCCGGTCCCACTTCAGGCAACCCCGCCCAAACGGGGCTGCCTGGGTGAAACAGGCCTCCAGCGTTCCTGAAACTTCCGCGGCAGGTGTGCTTGCACCGGCTGTGGATATCCGGTTAGAATGCAAGACCACCGCGGAACTTCGCTCATGCGAAGCGCCGCAACCAGCGAAATGAGGGGCAGGACGCGCCTCGTATTCGCCAGACAGGGATATGTCGCACGGCGAGCTCCGTACGTTCCGGGCCTTCGGGCTTCCAAGGAACGCTAAACGGGGCCATTCGTGCGTTCTGCTCAGTCTGGGCGGGTCGGGAAACCGATCTGCCTTTGTTTTTCCAAGCAAGGAGGCTCCGGGGCGAGGGTGTAGCCCCGGGGTGTTTGCGTTTTCATGGGGTTCGGCACACCCAGAGGCCGGCCTGTCGCTCTTTAACGAAGGAATACCGTCATGGCGGACCAAAAGATCCGAATTCGGCTGAAGGCGTACGATCATCGTCTGATCGATCGCTCGGCCAGCGAGATCGTTGAGACGGCCAAGCGTACCGGTGCCCAGGTCAAGGGCCCGATCCCGCTGCCGACCAAGATCGAGCGTTACACCATTCTCGTTTCGCCGCACGCCGACAAGGATGCGCGCGACCAGTACGAGACCCGCACGCACAAGCGCGTGCTCGACATCGTCGACCCCAACGACAAGACCGTGGACGCGCTGATGAAGCTCGAGCTCGCGGCGGGCGTTGACGTCCAGATCAAGCTGACCTGAGGCCACCACCATGACCGCGAAGAAGTATTCGTTGGGCATCGTCGGTCGCAAGGCCGGCATGAGCCGTTTCTTCACTGAAGACGGCAAGTCGGTTCCGGTGACCCTGATCGAGGCGACCCCGAACCGCATCACCCAGATCAAGACCCAGGACACCGACGGCTACAGCGCCGTGCAGGTGACCGTGGGTGTCAAGCGCGCCGCGCTCGTCAACAAGCCGGCAGCCGGCCACCTCGCCAAGGCGAAGGTCGAAGCCGGTCGTGGCCTGTGGGAGTTCCGCGTGGCCGACGACCTGATCGGTGGCTTCGAAGTGGGCGGCGAGATCAAGGCCGACATCTTCGAAGTTGGCCAGACCGTCGACGTCCAGGGCGTGACCAAGGGCAAGGGCTTCCAGGGCACCATCAAGCGCTGGAACTTCACCATGGGCGACGCTACCCACGGTAACTCGCTGTCGCACCGCGCACCGGGCTCCATTGGTCAGCGCCAGACCCCGGGTCGCGTTTTCCCGGGCAAGAAGATGGCCGGTCACATGGGCGCCGTGCAGCAGAGCACCCAGGGCCTGGAAGTGGTCAAGGTCGACGCCGAGCGTGGCCTGATCGCCGTCAAGGGCGCGGTGCCGGGCGCTCCGGGTGGCGACGTGATCGTCCGTCCGACGAGCAAGGCATAAGGAGACGATGACGATGGAACTCGCCATCAATAACAGCAGCAAGACCGTCTCGGTCTCCGACGAGATCTTCGGCCGCGAATTCAGCGAAGACCTGGTCCACCAGGTGGTCGTTGCCTACCGCAACGCCGGTCGCGCCGGTACCAAGGCGCAGAAGACCCGTGCGGAAGTCAACGGCACGACCAAGAAGTCGAAGAAGCAGAAGGGCGGCGGTGCGCGTCATGGCGCGCTGACGGCTCCGATCTTCGTCGGTGGCGGCGTGACCTTCGCGGCCAAGCCGCGCAGCTTCGCGCAGAAGGTCAACCGCAAGATGTATCGCGCCGCGATCGCCGCGATCCTGTCCGAGCTCAACCGCCAGGGCCGCATCATGGTCGTCGAGAACTTCGAGCTTGACGCTCCGAAGACCTCGGGCCTGATTGCCAAGCTCAAGGGTCTGGAAGTCGGCCAGCGTCCGCTGATCGTCACCGAAGACGCCACCGAGAACCTCTACCTCTCGGCGCGCAACCTGCCGTACGTCCAAGTGCGTGACGTCCAGGGCCTGGATCCCGTTTCCCTCGTGGGTGCGGATACGGTCGTGGTCACCGCCGACGCGGTGAAGAAGATCGAGGAGTGGCTGGCATGAACGACGCCAAGCTCTACAACGTCATCCGTGCGCCGCGCGTGTCCGAAAAGACCGCGCGCGTTCAGGAAGTTTCCAACCAATACGTCTTCGAAGTCGCGACGGACGCTACCAAGGCCGACATCAAGGTCGCCGTGGAAAAGCTGTTCGACGTCAAGGTTGAAGCGGTCAACGTCGTGAACGTCAAGGGCAAGACCAAGTCCTTCAAGTTCCGCGAAGGTCGCCGCAACGACTGGCGCAAGGCGTACGTGACGCTGGCCGAAGGCCAGTCGATCGACGTGATGGCCAAGGCCTGAGGATAGATACCCATGGCATTGATGACTTTCAAGCCCACTTCGCCCGGCCGCCGCAGCGCGGTCCGCGTGGTGACGCCGGACCTGCACAAGGGTGCGCCGCACGCGCCGCTCCTTGAGAAGCAGAACAAGACCGGTGGCCGCAACAACTATGGCCGCATCACCACCCGCCACATCGGCGGTGGCAGCAAGCAGCACTACCGCATCATCGACTTCAAGCGCGACAAGGTCGGCATCCCCGCCCGCGTCGAGCGCGTCGAGTACGATCCGAACCGCACCGCGCACATCGCACTGCTGTGCTACGTGGACGGCGAGCGTCGTTACATCATCTCGCCGAAGGGCCTGAAGGCCGGCGACCAGGTGATTGCGGGCCGTGATGCTCCCATCCGTACCGGCAACACCCTGCCGCTGAGCAACATCCCGGTGGGCACCACGGTGCACTGCGTCGAGATGAAGCCGGGCAAGGGCGCGCAGCTGGCCCGTGCGGCCGGTGCCGGCGTCTACCTGGTCGCGCGCGAGCACGGCTATGCCACCCTGCGCCTCCGCTCCGGCGAAATGCGCAAGGTGCCGGTCGACTGCTGCGCCACCATCGGCGAAGTCGGCAACGACGAGCACAGCCTCGAGAAGCTGGGCAAGGCCGGTGCGAAGCGTTGGCGCGGCGTCAAGCCGACCGTCCGCGGTGCGGCCATGAACCCGGTCGATCACCCGCACGGCGGTGGTGAGGCCAAGGCCGGTCAGGGTAACCCGCACCCGGTCACCCCGTGGGGTGTCCCGACCAAGGGTTACAAGACCCGTAAGAACAAGCGCACCCAGCAGTTCATCGTGCGCGATCGTAGGAGCTAATCGGCCATGGCACGTTCACTCAAGAAGGGCCCGTTCATCGATCACCACCTCGCCAAGAAGGTGGAGACCGCGGGCAACAACAAGAAGCCGATCAAGACCTGGTCGCGTCGCTCGACGATCCTCCCCGAGATGATCGGTTTCACGATTGCCGTGCACAACGGCAAGAACCACATCCCCGTGCTTGTCAACGAGAACATGGTTGGCCACAAGCTCGGCGAGTTCGCCCTGACCCGTACGTTCAAGGGTCATGGCGGCGACAAGAAGTCGAGGTAAGGAGATGACCATGGAAGCGAAAGCCATCCTGCGCACCGCGCGCATCTCCCCGCAGAAGGCCCGTCTGGTCGCTGACCAGGTTCGTGGCCTGTCGGCTGAACGCGCCGTCAACCTGCTGAAGTTCTCGGACAAGAAGGCTGCCCACATGATCCGCAAGGTCGTGGAGTCCGCCATCGCCAACGCCGAGAACAACCAGGGCGCTGACATCGACGAGCTCAAGGTCAAGACCATCATGGTGGACGAGGGTCCGACGCTTAAGCGCTTCATGGCGCGAGCGAAGGGCCGCGGCACCCGCATCCTCAAGCGCACCAGCCACATTACTGTGGTCGTGGGCGCGGGCAAGTAAGGCGGAGTCAGACAATGGGTCACAAAGTTCATCCGACTGGCATCCGCCTGGGCATTGCCAAGGACTGGAATTCCAAGTGGTTTGCCAACAAGAAGCAGTACGCCGAGTTCCTGGCTGCTGACCTGAAGGTCCGCGAGATGCTTCGCAAGAAGCTGGCGCAGGCTGGCATCTCGAAGATCTTCATCGAGCGTCCGGCCAACAACGCCCGCGTCACGATCCACACCGCCCGCCCGGGCGTGGTGATCGGCAAGCGTGGCGAGGACATCGAGAAGCTGCGCAAGGAAGTGTCGCAGGTGATGGGCGTTCCGGCGCACATCAACGTGACCGAGGTCCGCAAGCCGGAGCTCGACGCGCAGCTGGTCTCGGAGTCGATCGCGCAGCAGCTGGAGCGTCGCATCATGTTCCGTCGCGCGATGAAGCGCGCGGTCGGCAATGCGATGCGCCTGGGCGCGCTGGGCATCAAGGTCAACGTCGCTGGCCGCCTCAACGGTGCGGAAATCGCCCGTTCGGAGTGGTACCGCGAAGGCCGCGTGCCGCTGCACACCCTGCGTGCCGACATCGACTATGGCTTCGCTGAAGCCAAGACGACCTACGGCATCATCGGCATCAAGACGTGGGTCTACAAGGGCGAGATCTTCGATTTCTCCCAGGTTGGCCAGGAAAAGCAGGACGACGCCGCTCCGCGCGCTGAGCGCGGTGACCGTGGCGACCGTCGTGATCGCAACGACCGTCCGGCCCGTCCGGCCCGCGAAGCGAGGTAATCCATCATGTTGCAACCCAAGCGAACCAAGTACCGCAAGGTACACAAGGGCCGCAACGAAGGCCTGAGCTGGAGCGGTAACGCCGTCAGCTTCGGCGAGTTCGGCCTGAAGGCGACCGCGCACGGTCAGCTGACCGCGCGCCAGATCGAGGCTGCACGCCGTTCCATCAGCCGTTACGTCAAGCGTGGCGGCAAGATGTGGATCCGCGTGTTCCCCGACAAGCCGATCACCAAGAAGCCGATCGAAGTCCGAATGGGCTCCGGTAAGGGCAACGTCGAGTACTGGGTGGCCCTCATCCAGCCCGGCCGCATGATCTATGAGATCGAGGGCGTCAGCGAGGAAGTGGCACGCGAGGCGTTCCGCCTGGCCGCTGCCAAGCTGTCGGTGACCACCACTTTCGTTACCCGTACGGTGCGCTAATGGAACTCAAGCAATTGCGCGTGAAGTCGGCGGACGAGCTGAAGTCCCATCTGCTGGACCTCCAGAAGGAGCAGTTCGCCCTGCGTATGCAGAAGGCGACTGGCCAGCTCGCCAAGACCCATGACGTCCGCCGTGTGCGCCGCGAGATCGCTCGCGTGAACATGCTGCTGGGCGATAAGAAGTAAGGACCCAAGCCATGACCGACAACAATACAGAGAAGGCGCTGCGCACGGTTGAAGGCCGGGTTGTCAGCAACAAGATGGACAAGACCGTCACCGTGCTCGTCGAGCGCCAGGTCAAGCACGCGCTGTACGGCAAGTACATCCGTCGCTCGACCAAGCTCCACGCCCACGACGCCGACAACGCCTGCAAGGAAGGCGATGTCGTGCGCGTGAAGGAGATTGCGCCGATGTCCAAGACCAAGAACTGGAGCGTGGTTGAGATCGTCAGCCGCGCCGCCGAGTAAGAGGAGAGCTAACCATGATCCAGATGCAAAGCTACCTCGACGTGGCCGACAATTCCGGTGCCAAGGAAGTGATGTGCATCAAGGTGCTCGGCGGCTCCAAGCGCCGTTACGCCGCGATTGGCGACATCATCAAGGTCACCGTCAAGGACGCGATCCCGCGCGGCAAGGTCAAGAAGGGCGACGTCTACGACGCCGTCGTGGTCCGCACCCGCAAGGGCGTGCGTCGTCCGGACGGCTCGCTGATCCGTTTCGATGGCAACGCGGCCGTGCTGCTGAACAACAAGCAGGAGCCGATCGGCACCCGTATCTTCGGGCCAGTGACACGCGAGCTGCGCTCCGAGAAGTTCATGAAGATCGTCTCGTTGGCACCTGAAGTGCTCTGAGCGGAGGAATAGAGAATGAACCGTATCCGCAAGGGCGACCAGGTCGTCGTCATCTCCGGCAAGGACAAGGGCAAGAAGGGTGATGTGGTGCGCGTGGCCGGCGACAAGGTCGTCGTGTCCAACATCAACATCATCAAGCGCCACACCAAGCCGAATCCGCAGGCTGGCCAGCCGGGCGGCGTGGTCGAGCGCGAAGCGCCGATCCACATTTCCAACGTGATGCTCTTCAATCCTGCCACTGGCAAGGGTGAGCGCGTCGGTTTCAAGGTGCTGGAGGATGGACGCAAACTGCGTGTGTTCCGCTCCAGCGGTGAGGCGGTTGACGCCTGAGGAATGCATAAATGATCACCCGGCTTGAAAAGTTCTACCAGGAAGAAGTGGTTCCGCAGCTGACGAAGAAGTTCGGCTACAAGAACCCGATGGAAGTGCCGCGCCTCGTCAAGGTCACGCTCAACATGGGCGTGGGCGAAGCGGCGACCAACAAGAAGGTGCTCGAGAACGCCGTGGCCGACATGACCAAGATTTCGGGTCAGAAGCCGCTGGTGACCAAGACCCGCGTCTCGGTCGCGTCGTTCAAGATCCGCGACGGTTGGCCGATCGGCTGCAAGGTGACCCTGCGTCGCGCCAAGATGTTCGAGTTCCTCGACCGCCTGATCAACATCTCGCTGCCGCGCGTCCGCGACTTCCGCGGCGTGTCTGGTCGCGCGTTCGACGGCCGTGGTAACTACAACATGGGCGTCAAGGAACAGATCATCTTCCCGGAAATCGACTTCGACGCCGTCGACGCGATCCGCGGCATGGACATCGCGATCACCACGACCGCGAAGACCGATGCCGAAGCAAAGGCGCTGCTCGAAGCCTTCCGTTTCCCGTTCCGTAACTGATACTCGAGGACTGACACAATGGCCAAGACCTCCATGGTCAACCGCGAGATCAAGCGGGCCAAGCTTGCCAAGCAGCACGGCGAGAAGCGCGAAGCGCTGAAGAAGATCATCTCCAGCCCGACCGCCTCTTACGAGGACAAGATGGACGCCGCGACCAAGCTGCAGAAGCTGCCGCGCGATTCGTCCCCGTGCCGCCAGCGCACCCGTTGTGCGCTGACCGGTCGCCCGCGTGCCGTCTACTCCAAGTTCGGCCTGGGCCGCAACAAGCTCCGCGAAGCCACCATGCGTGGCGACGTCCCGGGCCTGCGCAAGGCCAGCTGGTAAACCCCGGCTGGTTCTTGTACTATTGCGAGTTCCCCGCCTCCGGGCGGGGAACTCGTTGTTACAACTGAATTCGCATACCGCGGATATCGGTGCACTCATAAGGAAACATCCATGAGCATGACTGATCCCATCGCCGACATGCTGGTTCGCATCAAGAATGCGGCCGCTGTTCGGAAGCAGACGGTGAAGATGCCGTCGTCCAAGATCAAGGCCGCGATTGCCACCGTTCTGAAGAACGAGGGCTACATCGCCGACTTCCGCGTGACCCAGGACGGCGCCAAGGCCGAACTGGAAGTCGTGTTGAAGTACTTCGAAGGCAAGCCGGTGATCGAGCGCCTCCAGCGCTACTCCCGCTCGGGCCTGCGTCAGTACCGCGGAAAGAGCGATCTGCCGAAGGTCCTGGGCGGCCTCGGCGTTGCCATCATTTCCACCTCGAAGGGCATCATGACCGATGCGCAGGCGCGCCAGCAGGGCGTCGGCGGTGAAGTCCTGTGCTTCGTGGCTTAAGGGAGAACTGAACCATGTCCCGCGTTGCCAAGAAGCCCGTCGCCCTGCCGAAGGGCGTTGAACTGACCATCCAGGCCGATTCGATCGCCGCCAAGGGCCCGAAAGGCACCCTGTCGATCGCCAAGCCTGCCGCGATCGAGCTGAAGATTGAAGACGGCCACGCCGTGTTCACGACCGAGGATGCCGCGCTGATCCCGCTGACCGGCACCCTGCGCGCCATCCTCGCCAACATGGTGAAGGGCGTGTCTGAAGGCTTCGAGCGCAAGCTCGAGCTGGTGGGCGTCGGTTACCGTGCCGCCATGCAGGGCAAGGACCTGAACCTGTCGCTGGGTTTCTCGCATCCGATCCTGTTCCCGGCGCCGGAAGGCATCACCATCGCCACCCCGACCCAGACGGAAGTCGTGGTCTCGGGCGCTGACAAGCAGCGCGTGGGCGAGGTTGCCGCCAAGATCCGCGGTTTCCGTCCGCCGGAGCCGTACAAGGGCAAGGGCGTGAAGTACGCCGGCGAAGTCATCATCCGCAAGGAAGCCAAGAAGGCCTAATCGGCTTTCAGCTTCTGGAGACAAGAGCATGAACAAGAACATTGCCCGCCTGCGTCGCGCCAAGTCGACCCGTGCACACATCCGCGAACTCGGCGTGCCGCGCCTGTCGGTGCTGCGCACCGGCCAGCACCTGTACGCCCAGGTCTTCACCGCCGACGGTTCCAAGGTCCTGGCTTCGGCCTCGACCGTGCAAGCCGACGTCAAGGAAGGCCTGAAGAACGGCAAGAACGCCGACGCCGCCGCCAAGGTGGGTCGCATGGTTGCCGAGCGTGCCAAGGCCGCAGGCATCGAGAAGGTCGCCTTTGACCGCTCGGGCTACCGTTACCATGGTCGCATCAAGGCGCTTGCCGATGCTGCCCGTGAAGGTGGTCTGCAGTTCTGATGCTTGAAGGCGTGGGGCATCGCCCCCACGCCTCCTGCACGCGACAAGATTTGCCGCCGACGGGGCCTTCCGTCGGACGCGCCATCCGGATTGCCGGTGGCGTGGGACGCCCGATGTACCCACAACCATAAGCGGCGAAGCCGCAAATCCTTCAACTACAGAGAATTCAGAAATGGCAGATGAGCGTGCACCGCGGGGTCGTGATCGCGACCGTAACCGCGAAGAAATCGACGACGGCATGATCGAGAAGCTGATCGCGGTCAACCGCGTCAGCAAGACCGTCAAGGGCGGTCGCCAGTTCACCTTCACCGCGCTGACGGTGGTGGGCGATGGCAACGGCAAGGTCGGCTTTGGCTACGGCAAGGCGCGTGAAGTGCCGGTCGCCATCCAGAAGTCGATGGAGTACGCCCGCAAGGCGATGAACAATGTCGATCTGAACAACGGCACCCTGTGGCATGCGGTGAAGTCCGGCCACGGCGCGGCCCGCGTGTTCATGCAGCCGGCATCCGAAGGTACCGGCGTGATCGCCGGCGGTGCGATGCGCGCCGTGCTGGAAGCGGTTGGCGTGAAGAACGTGCTGGCCAAGGCCGTCGGTTCGCGCAACCCGATCAACCTGGTTCGCGCCACCATCAAGGGCCTGACCGACATGCACTCGCCGTCGCAGATCGCGGCCAAGCGCGGCAAGAAGGTGGAGGATCTGATCAATGGCTAAGAACGAAGCAGCGACCGGCACCATCAAGGTGCGCCTGGTCAAGGGCCTGCGTGGTACCCAGTCGCGTCACCGCCTGTCGGTGAAGGCGTTGGGTCTCGGCAAGCTGAATAGCGTCCGTGAGCTCAAGGACAGCCCGCAGGTTCGCGGACTGATCAACCAGCTCCACTACCTCGTTCGCGTGGAGGAGTAATCATCATGCGTCTCAACACTCTGCAACCCGCCGACGGCGCCCGCAAGGAGCGCACCCGTGTCGGTCGCGGTATCGGTTCGGGCCTGGGCAAGACTGCCGGCCGCGGCCACAAGGGTTCGTTTGCTCGCGCGGGCAAGGGCAAGATCAAGGCTGGCTTCGAAGGCGGCCAGATGCCCATGTACATGCGCCTGCCGAAGGTCGGCTTCCGCTCCAAGCTGAAGAACGACACGGCCGAAGTGCTGCTGTACCAGCTGGACAAGCTGGAGGCCGGCGAGGTCGACTTCGCCGCGCTGCGCGCTGCCAAGCTGGTGCCGAGCACCGCCAAGCAGGCCAAGATCGTGAAGAAGGGTGAGCTGACCAAGGCCTTCGTGCTGAAGGGTCTGCTGGCCACCGCCGGTGCCAAGGCCGCTGTCGAAGCGGCTGGCGGCAAGGTCGGGGAGTAAGCGACGCATGGCGCGGAGCGGCAACGCGATGGCCGGCGTGGGTGGCGGGCTCGGTAAGTTCACCGAGCTCCGCCAACGTCTGTTGTTTGTAATCGGCGCTCTGATCGTCTACCGCATCGGTTGCTACATCCCGGTGCCGGGCGTCAATCCCGAGGCGATGCTTCGCCTGATGGAAACCCAGCAGGGCACCATCGTGGACATGTTCAACATGTTCTCCGGTGGTGCGCTCGAGCGTTTCAGCCTGTTGGCGTTGAACGTGATGCCGTACATCTCGGCGTCGATCATCGTCCAGCTTCTGACCCAGATCGTGCCGAGCCTGAAGGCCATCCAGAAGGAAGGCGAGTCGGGCCGCAAGCGGATCAACCAGTGGTCACGCATGGGTGCGATCCCGCTCGCCGTGTTCCAGGCGTGGGGTATCGCGACCGCACTACAGGCCGGCGGTGCGAGCCAGGGCATTCCGGTGGTGTACAACCCCGGCCCGGGCTTCGTCCTCACGGCTGTCATCGCGCTGACTGCAGGCACGATGTTCCTGATGTGGTTGGGTGAGCAGGTGACGGAGCGCGGCATCGGCAACGGTGTATCGCTGATCATCTTCGCCGGCATCGTGGCGGGCCTGCCCTCCGCGCTGATCGGCATGTTCGAGCAGATCCGCAACGGCGACATGAGCCCGGTGGTCGCGATCCTGGTGGTTGCAATCGTGCTGGTCTTCACCTATCTGGTGGTGTTCGTCGAGCGCGGCCAACGTCGAATCACGGTCAATTACGCGCGCCGCCAGGGTGGCCGCAACGCGTACATGAACCAGTCGTCGTTCCTGCCGCTTAAGCTGAACATGTCGGGTGTCATCCCGGCCATCTTCGCCTCGAGCATCGTGATGTTCCCCGCGACGGCCGCGACCTGGTTCGCCCAGGGGAGCTCCAACGCATGGCTGCTCAAGCTCAGCAACATGCTGAATCCGGGCGAGCCGTTGCACATGGTGCTGTACGCCGCGTTGATCACCGGCTTTGCCTTCTTCTATACCGCTCTGGTGTTCAATTCCCAGGAAACCGCGGATAACCTGAAGAAGTCGGGCGCGCTGATCCCCGGCATCCGTCCCGGCAAGGCGACGGCGGACTACATCGATGGGGTGCTGACCCGCCTGACCGCGGCCGGTGCGATCTATCTGGTGGTAGTCTGCCTGCTGCCGGAAGTGATGCGCAGCCAGATGGGCACCTCGTTCTACTTCGGCGGCACCTCTCTGCTGATCGTGGTGGTGGTGGTAATGGACTTCATTGCGCAGATCCAGGCGCACCTGATGTCGCACCAGTACGAGAGCCTGTTGAAGAAGGCCAACCTGAAGGGCGGTTCGCGCGGTTTACCGCGCGGCTGAGAAAGTTGTTTGGCGTCTCCGCACCAGCGGCGGATTGACGACAAGAAGGGCGACTCGGGCGGCGGTCTCGCGCACGAGTGAGTTGGAACCGGTCCCTGCGCCAGAGTAGCGCGGGGGGTCGGGAGAGGGGTGAGACAGCCTCTCCCAGACAGTTCCACCTCTTCGCCGGAGCATGGGCACACTCCCCATGCCGGAGTTCCTGCGGTGCCCTTGGGCCCCGCAGGGCTTCCTATTGACCCGAGACCTTGATAAACTTGTCGATTCACTCCGTCGGATGGACTCATCCGACCGCCAAACCAAGTTGGAGATCGCGTTATGGCGCGTATTGCTGGCGTCAACCTGCCTGCCCAGAAGCACGTCTGGGTCGGGCTGCAAAGTATTTACGGCATTGGCCGTACCCGTTCGAAGCAGCTCTGCGATGCCGCAGGCGTGACTTCGACCACCAAGATCCGTGACCTGTCCGAGCCCGAAGTCGAGCGCCTGCGCGCCGAGGTCGGCAAGTTCGTGGTCGAAGGCGACCTGCGCCGCGAAGTCGGCATGGCCATCAAGCGTCTGATGGACCTGGGTTGCTATCGCGGCCTGCGTCACCGCCGCGGCCTGCCGCTGCGTGGCCAGCGTACCCGGACCAATGCCCGTACCCGCAAGGGTCCGCGCAAGGCCATCAAGAAGTAAGGGGTATAGATCATGGCCAAGCCTGCTGCTGCCAAGACCAAGAAGAAGATCAAGCGCGTCGTCACCGACGGCATCGCCCACGTCCACGCTTCTTTCAACAACACCATCATCACGATCACCGACCGCCAGGGCAACGCGCTGAGCTGGGCGACCTCGGGTGGCGCCGGTTTCCGCGGCTCCCGCAAGTCGACTCCGTTCGCGGCCCAGGTTGCTGCCGAGAAGGCCGGTCGTGCCGCCCTTGACTACGGCCTGAAGACGCTTGAAGTGCGTATCAAGGGCCCGGGTCCGGGTCGTGAGTCCGCCGTTCGTTCGCTGAACAACGTCGGCTACAAGATCGCCAACATCATCGACGTCACGCCGATTCCGCACAACGGCTGCCGTCCGCCGAAAAAGCGCCGCGTCTGAGGAGCTGAAGAGACATGGCACGTTATATTGGTCCCAAGTGTAAGCTCTCCCGCCGCGAAGGCGCCGACCTCTCGCTGAAGTCGCCCGTCCGCGCCCTGGACTCGAAGTGCAAGCTGGAGCAGAAGCCCGGCCAGCACGGTCCGACTGCCCGCAAGGGCAAGCTGTCGGACTACGCCACCCAGCTGCGTGAAAAGCAGAAGGTCAAGCGTATCTACGGTCTGCTGGAGCGCCAGTTCCGCAACTACTACAAGAAGGCCTCGAACAAGAAGGGCAACACGGGTGAAAACCTGTTGCAGATGCTCGAGACCCGCCTGGACAACGTCGTTTACCGCATGGGCTTCGCGGTGACCCGTCCGGCCGCTCGCCAGCTGGTCTCGCACCGTGGCGTGACGGTCAACGGCAAGTCGGTGAACCTGCCGTCTTACCAGGTCAAGGCCGGCGACGCGATCGCGCTCTCCGAGCGCGCCCAGAAGCAGCTTCGCGTGCAGGAATCCCTGGCCGTGGCGCAGCAGATGGATCTGTCGCCGTCGTGGGTCGAGGTGGACAGCAAGAAGTTCGCGGGCGTCTTCAAGGCCGTCCCGGACCGCGCTGACCTGCCGGCCGACATCAACGAAGCGCTGATCGTCGAGCTGTACTCGAAGTAATGACTTTGAATCCCCCGGCCCCCGCCGGGGGAACCGCAGGAGACACCACCCAATGACGGTAACCGCAAACCAGGTTCTGCGCCCCCGCGGTCCCCAGATCGAACGCCTCACGGGCAACCGTGCCAAGGTCGTGATCGAGCCGTTGGAGCGTGGCTACGGCCACACCCTCGGCAATGCGCTGCGCCGCGTGCTGCTGTCGTCCATCCCGGGCTTCGCGATCACCGAAGTCGAGATCGACGGCGTGCTGCACGAGTACACCACCGTGGAAGGTCTGGAAGAGGACGTGCTGGAGGTTCTGCTGAACCTCAAGGACGTCGCGATCCGCATGCACACGGGCGATGCGTCGACCCTGTCCCTGTCCAAGCAGGGCCCGGGCATCGTCACCGCCGGTGACATCAAGACCGACCACAACGTCGAGATCCTCAACCCGGAACATGTGATTTGCCACCTGACCAAGGACACGGCACTCAACATGCGCCTGAAGATCGAGCGTGGGTTCGGCTACCAGCCGGCCGCCGCACGTCGTCGTCCGGACGAGGAGACCCGAACCCTGGGTCGCCTGATGCTGGACGCCAGCTTCTCGCCGGTCCGCCGCGTCGCGTATGCCGTGGAAGCGGCCCGCGTGGAGCAGCGTACCGACCTCGACAAGCTGGTGCTCGACATCGAGACCAACGGCACGATCGACGCCGAGGAAGCCATCCGCACCGCCGCAGAGATCATCACCGACCAGCTGTCCGTGTTCGGTGATTTCACCCAGCGTGGTCCGGGCACCCAGAAGCCGGCCGCGGCCGGTGTCGACCCGATCCTGCTGCGCCCGATCGACGACCTCGAGCTGACCGTGCGTTCGGCCAACTGCCTGAAGGCCGAGAGCATCTACTACGTCGGCGATCTGATCCAGAAGACCGAGGTCGAGCTGCTCAAGACCCCGAACCTGGGCAAGAAGTCGCTCACGGAGATCAAGGAAGTCCTCGCGCAGCGCGGTCTTTCGCTCGGCATGAAGCTCGAGAACTGGCCGCCGGCGGGCATTGCCTCGCACGGGATGATGGGCTGATTACAGCAGTAACGTGCACCCCCGCCAGCATGGCGGGGGTGCATTGCAACACCGCAGTACCACTGCCGACGGGCCCAAAGGCCTGCGGCATGTCCGGTCACGGAGGGCCGGCACGGACCAACCGCAGTCCAAGCAGCAACGCCGGGATGGCGACAGCGAAGTTCAACAGTCACAGCATTCGATAAGGAATCTTACCCATGCGCCACCAGAAGTCGGGCCGCAAGTTCAACCGCACCAGCGCCCACCGCGATGCGATGTTCACCAACATGGCCGCTTCGCTGATCAAGCACGGCCTGATCCGCACCACCCTGCCGAAGGCCAAGGAACTGCGCCGCGTTGCCGAGCCGCTGATCACCCTGGCCAAGGTTGACGGCGTTGCCAATCGCCGCCTCGCCTTCTCGCGCCTGCGCGACAAGGAAGCCGTGGGCACGCTGTTCACCACGCTCGGCCCGCGTTACGTCGAGCGTAACGGCGGCTACACCCGCATCCTGAAGTGCGGCTTCCGTGCCGGCGACAATGCGCCGATGGCCTACGTCGAGCTGGTCGACCGTCCGGCCGCAGCGGAGTAATCCGGCTGCAGATTCGTGCCGGTGGCGGAGACGCCCCGGCTCGCACGAAGCCCCGGCCCTGCGCCGGGGTTTCTGCGTTTTGGCGTTGTGCACTTCGCAGCGCCCGGCGTAGCCGGTAAGCTCATCGTCATGATGAATGCCCTACTGCGCGGCTCGTTCCGCACGCAATTCCTGCTCGGTTTCGTTGCCTGTGTGGGTCTGCTCGCGTACGCGATCTACCTGCAGCTCCACGATGGGCTGGAGCCCTGCAATCTCTGCATCTTCCAACGCCTGGCGTTCGCCGGGCTGGGCCTGGTGTTCCTGCTGGGCGGCCTGCATGGGCCGCGAGGCGCTGGTGGACGTCGCGCCTATGGCGTACTCGCGGGGCTCGCGGCCCTTGTTGGCATTGCAATCGCCGCACGGCACGTATGGATCCAGGTGTTCCCATCGCCCACTGCGAGTTGCGGCGTGCCGCTGTCGTTCATGCGCGAGACGATGTCCACCACCGACGTCATCCGCAAGGTGATGACGGCGACCGGCAATTGCGGCGACATCGACTGGACCTTCTTGGGCCTGTCGATGCCTTGGTGGAGTCTGGTGTGGTTCGTGCTGCTCGGGGCGTGGGCCATGTTCGCCGCGTTCCGGCGCAGTTGAACTCCAGTCCAAGGTTGCCCACGTAACGGTTGCAGCCCATCGGGACCGGGCGGATGATGGGTTGCTGCTCCGCAACAACCGTCGTGAATGCCATGTCCAATACCCCCCGCAACCTGCAATCCGTGAACCTGCCCAGCGAGTGGACGCCATCGTCCTGGCGCGCCTATCCGGCGCTCCAGCTGCCGCAGTATCCGGATGCGGAGGCGCTGGAGGAGGCCTTGGTGGAGTTGCGAACGCTGCCGCCGCTGGTGACCTCATGGGAGATCCTGGCGCTGAAGCAGCAGATTGCCGACGCGCAGGAAGGCAAACGTTTCCTGCTGCAGGGCGGCGATTGCGCCGAGACGTTTGCCTCGTGCTCGTCTGAGGTCATCTCCAACCGGTTGAAGGTGTTGCTGCAGATGAGCCTGGTGCTGGTGCACGGCCTGCGCAAGCCCGTGGTGCGCGTGGGCCGGTTCGCTGGCCAGTACGCCAAGCCGCGCTCGTCGGACACCGAGACCATCGATGGAGTGACCCTGCCCAGCTACCGTGGCGACCTGGTCAATGCGCCGGCGTTCACCGCTGAAGCCCGCGTTCCGGACCCGCGCCGGATGATCAAGGGCCACGCGCGTTCGGCGATGACGATGAACTTCGTCCGGTCGCTGATCGACGGCGGTTTCGCCGACCTGCACCACCCTGAATACTGGAACCTGAGCTGGGTCGGCCACTCGCCGCTTGCCGACGAGTACCGTCGGATGGTGAATGGCATCGGCGACGCGGTGCGCTTCATGGAGACCCTGTCCGGTTCGCAGGTGCACAACCTCAACCGGGTGGATTTCTACACCTCGCACGAGGCGTTGCTGCTCCCGTACGAGGAGTCGCAGACCCGGCAGGTGCCGCGCCATTGGGGCTGGTTCAACCTCAGCACGCATTTTCCGTGGATCGGCATGCGCACGGCGGCGGTGGACGGAGCGCACGTGGAGTACTTCCGCGGCATCCGCAACCCGATTGCGATCAAGGTTGGACCTTCGGTCACGCCGGACCAGCTGCTGCGCGCGATCGACGTGCTGAATCCGGAGGACGAGCCGGGTCGCTTGACCTTCATCCACCGGATGGGCGCGGCGCAGATCGCCGAGAAGTTGCCGCCGCTGCTGGAGGCCATGCGCCGCGACGGGCGCCGCGTGCTCTGGATCTGCGATCCGATGCACGGCAATACCGAGAGCACCACCAACGGATACAAGACCCGGCGCTTCCGCAACATCCGCAGTGAGCTGGAGCTGTCGCTGGACCTGCATGCGGCCGCTGGCACGCGTCTGGGCGGTGTACATCTGGAGCTCACGGGCGAAGATGTCACCGAGTGTCTGGGTGGCGCCCGCGAGTTGACCGAGAGCGACCTGGAGCGCGCCTACCATTCGACCGTCGACCCGCGCCTCAACTACGAGCAGGCACTGGAAGTGGCGATGCTGATCGTGCGCAAGCAGGAGCAGATTTCCGCGCCGGTGTGAGTTGCCGGGAACGCGGACCTGCACGGGTCCGGGTCGGTGCCAGCAAAAAAGGCCGCGGGTGACCCGCGGCCTTTTGTCCGTGTGCGTACGGGATCAGCGGGGCTGGTCGGTGGACGCGCCGGACAGGGTGGTGGGCCGGGGGCGCGGACGCACGGGGCTCGCGGGCGGTAGCGTTTTCGTAGCCGCCGTGCTGGCAGTCGCCGCCGCGGGGCTTGTCTGCGGCGCGGTGGTCGCAGCGGACTGGGTACCTCGGGGAGCTGCGCCCGCTGCAGTGGTTGTTGCAGCGGCGACGCCCATCGGGGCGATGTTCGCGATTGCGCCATTGTCGACCGCCGTGGCCGCCCGCGCAGGCGCGGGATCCGACCCGATGCTGGCGACGAAACGCGGCGCTTTGCGGGCCTTGGTGGCCTGTTCGAAGCTATAGGCGAACCCCAGAAGCCGTGGCTCACTCCACGCCGGGCCCATGAAGACGACGCCGACCGGCAGGCCTTTCACGTCGCCCATGGGCACCGTCACGCTCGGCGTACCCGCCACCGCCGCCATTCCGTAGCCGGCCCCCAGGAAACGATCCCCTTGGGCGAGATCGGTGCGCCAGGCGGGCGATGTGGCTGGAGCGATGAGCGCGTCCAGTCCATGGGCTGCCAGGGTGGCGTCGAGGCCTTCGACGCGGGCCAGGCGGCGGGCGTCCGCTCTTGCGGACAGGTACGCCGGATCGCCGAGCGAGCCCTTGGCCTGCGCCTGCTGCAGCAGGTCTTGGCCAAAGTAGGGCATCGTGGTCTGGTGGTGCCGCTGGTTGTAGTCGATGACGTGGGTCAGCGTGGTTACCGGCGCGCCACTGTTGAGCAGGTAGTGCTCCACGCCTGCCTTGAACTCATAGAGCAAAACCTGGAGCTCGGCGTCATTCCATTGGCCCCAGGTCGGCACGGTCACATCCACCACTTGGGCGCCGGCCTTGCGCATGTTGGCGATCGCACGCTCCATGGCGGCATCAGTAGCGACGTGGTAACCCATGGCCTGGCGGACCACGCCAAGGCGCGCGCCCCGCAGCGCGTCCGGCCGCAGCCGCGCCTCGTAGTCGAAGACCGCACGCCCGGCGCTGTCGGCGGTAATCGGATCGCGATCGTCACGGCCAACCATAACCGACAGCAGTGCGGCGGCATCGGCGACCGTGCGTGCCATCGGCCCGGCCGTATCCTGCGTCCGTGAGATCGGAATGATGCCGGTGCGGCTGATCAGGCCCACGGTGGGTTTGATGCCCACCAAGCCGTTCACGGCTGACGGACAAATGATGCTGCCGTCGGTCTCGGTGCCGACGCCAAGCGCGGCCAAGTTGGCAGCAACTGCCACGCCGGTGCCGGAGCTGGAGCCGCACGCATTACGGTCGAGGACGTACGGGTTGCGGGTCAGTCCGCCGCGGCTGCTCCAGCCGGAGGTGGACTGGTTCGAGCGGAAGTTGGCCCACTCGCTGAGGTTGGTCTTGCCCAGGATCACCGCACCCGCATCGCGCAGGCGGCGCACCAGGTACGCATCCGCCTTGGGCTGGTGATCAGCCAGTACCAGGGAACCGGCCGAGTTGGCCATGGGCGTGGCGTCGATGTTGTCCTTGACCAGCACGGGGATGCCATGCAGCGGCCCGCGAACGCGCCCGGCGCGGCGTTCGGCATCGCGTGTCTCCGCCTCCTGCAAGGCGAGCGGGTTGGTCTCGATGACGGCGTTGAGCTTCGGGCCTGCATCGTCGATCGCGGCAATACGGTCGAGGTAGGCCTGGGTCAGCGCCCGGCTGCTCAGTTCGCCACGCGACATGCGTGCCTGCAGGCTGGCGACATCGGCCTCGGCGTAGGCAAAGTCGTCGCCGGCCGGCACGGCCGCATCGGCTTTGTCAGTGTCGCTGAAGGACAGGCTAGGCATGGACGCGCGGTCGCAGGCCACCGTGGCGGCGACCAGCGCAGCCAGGACGAGCAGTCGCATTGCGATTCCCCTTTCGCAGATTTGCCCGCCGAGAATAGCGTTACCGGGGGGGCGGGGAAGGAGTGCGTGTCCAGAGTGCGACCGCGGTCAACTGACGGAGCGAACGCGTCCACACTCGGCGGGCCTGGGTCGGCCGCTGAGGGGGTGCACCCGATACGTGTGGGTTGGCGGTGCCGTTACCGATGGCGCTTGGCCAAATCGCGGCCCAGTACCCAGACCACCAGCAGGTTGATGACCAGCACGCCGGCTTCCAGCCAGCCGGGGTGGGTAAGGAGCGCGTAAAGCTCGAAGGGCAGGTAGACAGCAGCACCGAGGCAGCCCAGCCAGGAGCCCCATGCCCTGGCCCGCCACAGCCCCCACGCCTCGATGAAGCGCATCACGGCGTAGGCGAGGGTGACGGCAATGGCCACCCCCAGCGATTCGGGGTTGATGCCTCGCAACAGCGAGGCGACCGGTCCGTGGGAGGGATTGAGGTGCAGCTTGATTGCAGCGCCGTCCAGGGCGTGTTGCAGCGCGGACGGCCCGGCCCAGGCGAGGCCCGCGCCGGCCAGCAGGGCGATCAGGCCCTTGGCCGCCTCGAAGACGGCGATGGCGTGCAATCCCGGATGCGCATGCGGATCCGGGTTGTAGTGCGACTGCGTCTCCAACGTGGGGACGAGTGCCGGACTCAGGCAGCGCGCGAGGCGCGCTTGCGATCGTTCTCGGTGCGGAACTTCTTGCGCAGGCGGATCTGCCTCGGCGTGACTTCGACCAGTTCGTCGTCGTCGATGAATTCCAGCGCCTGCTCCAACGAGAACTTGATCGGCGGGATCAGGCCTTCGTCATCGTCCTTGCCCGAGGCGCGGAAGTTGGTCAGCTGCTTGCCGCGCAGGGCGTTGACCGTGAGGTCGTTGTCCTTGGCGTTGATGCCGACGATCTGGCCCTCGTAAATCTCCTCGCCCGGCTCGATGAAGAGGCGGCCGCGTTCCTGCATCGCGATCTGCGCGTAGGCCGGCGACGGACCGGTGCCATTTGAGATCAGCACGCCGTTGATGCGCTGGCCGATGCTGCCCTCGGACTTCGGGCCGTAGTGGTCGAAAACGTGGAACAGCAGGCCGGTGCCCGCCGTGAGGGTGCGGAATTCGGTCTGGAAGCCGATCAGGCCCCGCGCCGGGATGAGGTAGTCCAGGCGCACGCGGCCCTTGCCGTCGGGCTCCATGTTCTGCAGCAGGCCCTTGCGCTCGCCCAGCCGGCCCATGACGCCGCCCTGGTACTGCTCGTCCATGTCGACCACCAGCGATTCGTACGGCTCCTGCAGGATGCCGTCGATTTCCTTGATGATGACCTCGGGTCGCGACACGGCCAGCTCGTAGCCCTCGCGGCGCATGTTCTCGATCAGGATCGACAGGTGCAGCTCGCCGCGACCGGAGACCTTGAACTTGTCGGCGTCCTGGGTGTCCTCGACCTTCAGCGCCACGTTGTGCGCGGTCTCGCGGGTCAGGCGGTCACGCAACTGGCGCGAGGTCAGGAACTTGCCGCCGCTGCGATCCTTCACGCCAGCGAACGGCGAATCGTTGACCTGGAAGGTCATCGAGATCGTGGGCTCGTCGACGGCCAGCACCGGCAACTGTTCCACCGCTGCCGGATCGCACAGCGTGTCGGAAATGCCGATGCCCTCGATGCCACTGAACGCGATGATGTCGCCGGCCTGCGCTTCCTGCACCTCGACGCGCTCCAGGCCCATGAAGCCCAGCACCTGCAGCACCTTGCCGCTGCGGGTCTTGCCTTCGCGGTCGATCACGGTGACGGTCTGGTTGGGCTTGAGCTTGCCGCGCTGGATGCGGCCCACGCCGATGATGCCGACGTAATTGTTGTAGTCCAGCGAGGTGACGCGCATCTGGAACGGGCCATCCGGATCGACTGGCGGCGCGGGCACGTGCTCGCAGATGGCTTCGAAAAGCGGGGTCATGTCGCCTTCGCGCACGCTCTCGTCCATGCCGGCGTAGCCCTGCAGGCCCGAGGCGTAGACGGTAGTGAAGTCGAGCTGGTCGTCAGTGGCGCCCAGCCGGTCGAACAGGTCGAAGGTCTGGTCCAGCACCCAGCTCGCTCGTGCGCCCGGGCGGTCGACCTTGTTGACCACCACGATCGGCTTGAAGCCCATCGCGAAGGCCTTCTGGGTGACGAAGCGGGTCTGCGGCATCGGGCCGTCCATCGCGTCGACCAGGATCAGCACCGAGTCGACCATCGACAGCACGCGTTCGACCTCACCGCCGAAGTCGGCGTGGCCCGGGGTGTCGACGATGTTGATGCGCCAGTCCTCGCCCGTCTTCGGGTTGGTCCAGCGGATCGCGGTGTTCTTGGACAGGATCGTGATGCCACGTTCCTTTTCGATGTCATTGCTGTCCATCACGCGGTCTGGGACGATGGCGCGCTCGTTCAGGGTGCCCGACTGCTTCAGCAGCTGGTCGACGAGGGTGGTCTTGCCGTGGTCGACGTGGGCGACGATGGCGATATTGCGCAGGCGTTCGATGGACATCGGGAAGGGCACCACGGTCGGTGGCGCCTGTTTTTGGAAGGAAGCGGACCAGTATACCGGAACCGCCGGCGCGACCGTGGGTAGGTACCTGAACGGTCCCGACCCCTTGTGAGACGGGGGCGGCGCCTCCATCTCGCGCCGGATGGGCCCAGTGCCCCGACCCCAACCCACAGGAGACGGCCATGAGCCTGATTGCCCACTTTGACACCGAGCGCGGCCCGATCCGCATTGAACTGGCTGCGGATAAGGCCCCGCTGACCGTGGCCAACTTCGTCAACCTCGCGCAGCGCGGCTACTACGATGGCCTGAATTTCCACCGCGTGATCGCGGACTTCATGGTTCAGGGCGGTTGCCCGGAGGGCAGCGGACGCGGCGGTCCCGGCTACCGCTTCGAGGACGAGACGCGCAACGGCCTGAGCCACGAGCGTGGCGTGCTGTCGATGGCCAATGCCGGCCCGTCGACCAATGGCAGCCAGTTCTTCATCACCCACGTGGCCTGCCCGTGGCTGGATGGCAAGCACACCGTGTTCGGCAAGGTGATCGAAGGCCAGGACATCGTGGACAGCGTGAAGCAGGGCGACAAGATCAACTCGGTGAAGATCGAAGGTGATGCCGCCGCCGCGATCGCCGCCAAGGCCGATCGCGTGGCCGAGTGGAACAAGACGCTGGACGCCAACGCTCGCCCCTGAGTCACCGGCAAGCGTCGAGCTGACGAGCGCCCGCCCGAATCCGGGCGGGCGTTTTCGTATCTGCCCGCAACCTCCGGGTGGAGAGGCGGTTGCAGCGGCAACGGGCCCTGGGTGAGACCATCGTCGGCCCGGTCCGGGCGGGGCCCGCGTGGTACCATTTCGGGGCTCTGTACCGGGCTTTCCGCCCTCCCCACACGCTTCCCACGAGGTTCCTCGCGATGCCCCAGCTCGCCGCGCGCATTGGACGTGCCAAGCCCAGCGCCATCATGGCCGTTGCCGAGAAGGCCAAGCGCCTGAAGGCCGAAGGCCGCGACATCATCAGCTTCTCCATCGGCGTGCCGAACTTCCTGCCCGGCCCGCATGTGTACGAAGCCGCGCGCCAGGCGGTCGACAAGGACAGCGGCCAGTACGGCAGTAATCGCGGTCCCGACGCCCTGCTCGACGCGCTGCTCAAGCACATCGAGCAGATCGGCCTGACCGGCTACACCCGCGCCAACTGCGCGACCGGCATCGGCGCCAAGCACGTGATCTACAACCTGGCCGAGGCGTTGCTGGACGAGGGCGACACCATCGCCTTCCCGGTGCCGTACTGGACCAGCTACATGGACATCGCCGAGATCGTCAACGCGAAGGTCCAGCTGCTGCCTTGCCCAGCCAGCCAGAACTACAAGCTGACCCCGCAGCAGCTTGACGAGGCGATGGCGAAGAAGCCGAAGGTGTTCCTGTTCAACAACCCGTCCAACCCGACGGGCATGGTGTACACCAAGGACGAGATCGTCGCCCTGTCCGACGTGCTGGTGAAGTATCCGGACACCTGGATCATCGCCGACGACATCTACAACCGCATGCTGTTCGACGGGCTGGAGTACTACAACTTCGTGCTCGCCCGTCCGGAGCTGCGCGACCGCGTGATCTTCCTCGACTCGTTGTCCAAGACCTACGGCATGCCGGGCTGGCGCCTGGGCTTCATGGTCGGGCCGGAAGTCGTGGCCAAGGCGCTGGTCACGCTCAACTCCAACCACATCACCAACGTGCCGGAAGTGGTCAACGCCGCCGGCATCGCCGCCCTGACCGGTCCGCAGGACGTGCCGACGCAGAAGTGCGCCGAGTTCCAGGGCAAGCGTGACCAGGTGATGGCGGTGATGAACGCCATCCCCGGCCTGGTGTGCCCGCGTCCGCAGGGTGCGTTCTACGTGTTCCCGGACATCAGCTGCGCGTTCGGCAAGACCCACGGCCCGACCGGCAAGAAGATCGAGAACGACGTCGACTTCTGCGACGCGCTGCTGGACGCCAAGGGCGTGGCCTGCGTGCCGGGCTCGGCGTTCGGCGAGCCGCGCGCGCTGCGCATCAGCTACACCTGTCCGACGCCGCAGCTGGCGCCGGGCCTGCAGCGGTTCCAGGAGTTCTTCGCGGAACTCGTCTGATTCGGAGCGTCGGTCATGCGCATTGTCTGGGTGCTGGTGGTATTGGCGGCGATCGGCGGATGGATGCATTTCCACGGCGATCCCGAGCCCACCCTGCACCCGGACGATCCGCGTATCGCGACAGGCGATGACCGCATCGTCATGATGGCGGCCGAGTGGTGTGGTTACTGCCGCAAGCAGCAGAAGGAATTCGAACTTGCGAACGTGCGTTACCGCATCCTCGACGTTGATACGCCGGAAGGCGACCGCGCCATGCAGGCCTTGGGTGCGCGCGGCGTGCCCACTACCGTCATCGGCCAGCAGGTGGTGTACGGATTCAACACCGCCGAACTGAAACAGAAACTCGCCCCCTTGGGCTATCGCGTTTTCTGACGCGCTGGCCGTCCCCACCCCAACCCTTCCCGCCTCACTTCGTTACGCAAGGAAACTTCCATGAAGACCCCCGTCCGCGTTGCCGTTACCGGTGCTGCCGGCCAGATCGGCTACTCGCTGCTGTTCCGCATCGCCTCTGGCGAGATGCTGGGCAAGGACCAGCCCGTCATCCTGCAGATGCTCGAGCTGCCGATGGAGAAGGCCCAGGCCGCGCTGAAGGGCGTGATGATGGAACTGGAAGACTGCGCGTTCCCGCTGCTGGCGGGCATGGTCGGCACCGACGATGCGGAAGTGGCATTCAAGGACGCCGACATCGCCTTGCTGGTCGGCGCGCGTCCGCGCGGCCCGGGCATGGAGCGCAAGGACCTGCTGCTGGAGAACGCCAAGATCTTCACCGCCCAGGGCGCCGCGCTGAACAAGGTCGCCAGCCGCAACGTGAAGGTGCTGGTGGTGGGCAACCCGGCCAACACCAACGCCTACATCGCCATGAAGTCGGCGCCGGACCTGCCGGCCAAGAACTTCACCGCGATGCTGCGCCTGGACCACAACCGCGCGCTGTCGCAGCTGGCCAACAAGGCCGGCGTGGCCGTCGCCGACATCGAGAAGCTGGTCGTGTGGGGCAACCACAGCCCGACCATGTACCCCGACTACCGCTTCGCCACGGTCAACGGCGAGTCGCTGAAGGACAAGATCAACGACGCCGACTGGAACGCCAACACCTTCATCCCGCAGGTCGGCAAGCGCGGCGCGGCCATCATTGAAGCGCGTGGCCTGTCCTCGGCCGCGTCGGCCGCCAACGCCGCCATCGACCACATCCGTGACTGGGTGCTGGGTACCAATGGCAAGTGGGCGACCATGGGCGTGCCGTCGGACGGCAGCTACGGCATCCCGGAAGGCGTGATCTATGGCGTGCCCGTGACCTGCGCCAACGGCGAATACACCCGCGTCGAAGGCCTGCCGGTCGACGAGTTCAGCCGCGCGGCGATGGACAAGACCCTGGCCGAGCTCGAGGAGGAGCGCGCTGGCGTGGCGCACCTGCTCTGATCGCGGCCGCGTCGCGACAGGGTTGATGAAGGGGCGGCCTTGGGCCGCCTCTTCTGTTTCCGGGGGGAGATGCCGGTTGCCGGGTTGCGGCGCGCAGCACGGACATCGATCAAGCACGAGGCTGGCGGGGCAAATGCCGCCCGCCCCACTGGCGCGTTCGCGACAGTTCACTGCCCGAGTACGGCTGCGGCATCGACGACCTCGACATCGCTCATCTGCCGTGCCCACTGGTCGTACCACGGTTTGTGCGACGCGCCGACGATGTTGAGAACTCGCACGCCTGGCGTGCGGCTGATGGCCGCTCGGATGTTGGCGGCCATGCGCAGGTTGCGGGTTTCCCACCAACCGACATACTGAGGACCGAACCGTTTGGGGTGCGGGTCGGCTAGCGCGCCGCCAAAATCCAGCTGGATTGTGTCGTCGGTGGCATGCGCGGCGTTGATGACACGGTAATAGGCGAGCAGGCTTTCACCGTCACGCACGCGTTTTTCGAGTTCAGCCTGTTCGACCAGCTGCGGTGACGGCACGATGGCTTCGTATCGCGCTTTCTGCCACGGCTCGAAGGCCGGGTCCTGCATGCTGAAGATGGCGTCGCTGGTGTGGTCGTCGACCGCATGGAGACGATCCAGCCCGACGCTCGCCGCGACTTCCGCCGCGATGTCGATGCTTTCGTTCATGCCGCCCGACGCGCGCGACAGGTGCTTCACGGCGCGATCGCTGAGCGTGTCCCCCGCATGACGTTCTGCCGCAGGCAGGCGCAGCCACTGGACCATCGCAGAGCCGAAGTCGCCGGCGGCCAGGAACAGCATTGCCAGTTCGCGGCGCTGGGCCGGCGTTGGCGTGCGCGGCCAGCTGGCCAGATGCTGCTCCGCGCGCGCCTCGGCTTCGATCTGGGTCAGTTTCAGGCTGCGCTGGAACGGCGTGGCGTCCGTGCAGTAGGTGTCGTAGGTTTCGGCGTAACGTCCCGACAGGTGGCGCATCATTTCGCATTGCGACCCGGACAGGTTTTCGATCGTGATCACCTGCGGGCGCCAGTTGGCGATTCGCGCGAGCAGGAGAGTGAGCCACGTGGCCTGCCAGTCCTTGGAGTGGCTGGAGAGATGGATGGTGGCGAGGGTCATCATCTGCGTGCGCGGGCCGGAGACTTCAGGACGGTCGCCGAGGGGCGGGGCAAATTGCGCGTGACTGGGGAGTGGCTGGATTGCGGCGAAGGCGGCGAGCAGCAACGGCAACGGATATCGCATCGGAGAACGCCTGTTCTGGGTGGCGGGCGCGGCAGGGGGCGGCGCACGGCCCTGTTGAGGGCGAAGTCAGATTGGCGGCAGCTCTGCAGTGAGGCGCATGGAAGAGGTGCGAAGCGGGAAATGCGTGGTGTGAACCCGCGAAAGCCACAGTCGGAGGCAGCGATGCGACCGGGGCTTCAGCGATCCAGCCAGTCGCGCAGCGCCCCGGCGCGCTCCTGGCTGACGGTGCAGGCTTCGGCCAGCGGTGGGGTGAGGGTCAGTTCGAGTTTGCTCTTGAAGCCGCGGTCGATCCTCGCGATGGCCTGCGCTCGGGCGATCACCCGGCGATTGACCCGGAAAAAGACAGTCGGGTCCAGCGTCTGTTCGAGTTCGTCCAGGCTTTGCGAAACCGGGTAGGCGCGTCCACCGTGGGTCACCACGCGAACGACCAGGGCCTTGTGGAAATACGCGACATCTTCAAGTGCGAGTGAAACCAGGGTCTCTCCCGACTGCACCAGGATGCGCCTGCGGTATTGCCTGGATGCCTGGAAATAGTGGCGAGCGGCAGCAGGGGCGGCCGGCGGGCCTGCCGCGATGTTCGATTCGCGCAGTCGGCGCCACTTCGCCAGCGCCGTGGCCAAGCGCGCCGGACGGATCGGCTTGAGCAGGTAGTCAATGCCGAAGGCCTCAAACGCCTGCAGCGCGAACTGGTCGTAGGCCGTGGTGAAGATCACTGGCGATGTCGGTGGCAGGGCATCAAAAATCTCGAAACACAGTCCATCTGCCAGGTGCACATCCATGAAGACCAACGCTGGCGCAGGCGTTTGCGCGAGCCGTGCGATTGCCGGGGCAACCGCGCCGATGGATGGCTCCAGAGTCAATTCGGGCGCGAACTCGGTGAGCAGGGCGCGCAATGCTTCGCCCGCGACCGGCTCGTCTTCGACGATCAGTGCATGCAGGGGGAGGGTCATGGGAAGGTTGCCTTGTGGCGTGACAACAGTCCGAGTTCGACGATGAAGGCATCGTATCCCCGGACCACGCGGATGCCATCGGCGCCGAGCAGGCGATAGCGCTGCTCGATGTTGGACAGTCCGGTGCCTGCGCCGGGATTGGGGCTGTGTCGTGGCTTGAGTGGATTGGACACAAGGATGCTGCGATCGCCCAGACGGACGTCCACCACCAGGGGGTCGCCTTCCCGGGTGCGGTTGTGGCGGACCGCATTTTCCACCAGGACCTGGAGACTCATCGGTGGAATCATCAAATCGCCGGAACTGTCCATCGCCTGGATGTCGACGCGGAGGCCGTCGCCGTGCCGTGCCTGCAGCAGGGCGCGATAGGCGTGGAGGAACTCCAGCTCCCGCGCCAGCGGCACCAGGTCGTGGTTCGAGTGGCCGAGCGCGTAACGCAGGACATCACTCAGTTCCAGCAACAGTCCGCGGGCGAGCGTTGGATCCTGCGAGATCAGTCCGTGCACGGTGTTGAGGCTGTTGAACAGGAAGTGGGGATTGATCTGTGCCTTCAGGGCATCCAGTTCCGCGCGCAGCATCGCGGCCTGCATGTCACGCGTGTCCTGTTGTGCGCGCTGCAGGCTGGCATGGAAGTCGAGCGTGATATGCAGCGCGTTCAACGCCAGCGAGAAGACCGTGGCGATGAGCGCCGTCACCGTCAGGTGTGGCCAGCCGATGACGTCGTTGGCGCCGTGGCGGATTTCGTGCAGTTTGAGCGGGATATAGACCAGCAGGCTGAATGCAATGACGGCGAGGGTCGATCCTCCCACCTGCAGAACCAGGCGTTGTGCCGGGTGTGCGTGCCAAGGCCAGCGGTGTTCCAGTCCATGCGAATAGTGCCGGATCGCTTCGCTGAGCAGCGCGACCCAGGCGATGAAGCCCAGGGCGGCGCCGATCGTCAACCGGGGTGGCTCGTCGAAGAGGCTGGACACCCAGAGGGTTGCGGAGACGATGACGGCCACCGCAGCGGGATACAGCACCCGCGCGATCCCATCGATGGGCAGCAAGGGCGCGGTGGAATGAGGCGACGTACGCATCCACCGATGGTCCGACGGCCGGGCGGCGTTTGCCAAGCCTCTCCCTGTCGAAGCCGGATTACAGCCGGCCGAACCCGGTCTCCGGAGCCGGCACGAATCCCATTCGCATTGCCGTAACGGGCTCAATGACGCGACGCAGCATTTTGCGGTGCGTCGCCGACGCCGGGTCTGCCGTCGCCTGCCGGGAGCCGCGTCCCACAAGCCTTCCGCCATTTTTCGACCAATGTCTTAGCGCGGCTGCGTGCTGCGCCGCGATAGCCTCGATGCATCGTCGTGGAGGTGCACGCATGCGGTACGAGGATTTCTATCGCCGTTCGATCGAGCAGCCGGAAGCCTTCTGGGCCGAGCAGGCGCAGGCCATCCACTGGCATCGCCCGCCGGACAGGATCCTGGACGATTCGCGTCCGCCGTTCCGCAAGTGGTTCGTCGGGGGCCAGACCAATCTCTGCTACAACGCCGTCGATCGACACCAGGCGTCGCGCGCCGACCAGCTGGCGCTGGTGGCAATTTCCACCGAAACCGGCCTGACCCGCGAGATCAGTTACCGGGAGTTGCACCGCGAGGTGAACACCTTCGCGGCAGTCATCCGCGCGCTGGGGGTGGAGCGGGGCGACCGTGTCGTCATTTACATGCCGAACATGGCCGAGGCGGTATTCGCCATGCTGGCGTGCGCGCGGATCGGTGCCGTGCACTCGGTGGTATTCGGCGGCTTCGCCTCGCACAACCTCGCGCTGCGCATCGATGACGCGGAACCCAAGCTGTTGATCTGCGCCGATGCCGGCATGCGCGGCGGCAAGGTCATCCCCTACAAACCGCTGGTGGACGCGGCCTGCGCCGAGGCCGCATCGCCCCCGGGGCACGTGTTGATCGTCAACCGCGGACTCGATGCGGGGCTCAGCTACACGGCCGGCCGCGACGTGGACTACGCCAGCCTGCGTGCCGAGCACGAAGGCGCCGAGGTGGACGTGGTCTGGCTGGAGTCCAATGAGCCCAGCTATCTGCTTTACACGTCCGGAACCACAGGAAAGCCCAAGGGTGTGCAGCGCGACGTGGGCGGTTATGCAGTCGCGATGGCGATGTCCATGTGGTCGATCTACGACATCCAGCCGGGCCAGGTGATGTTCTCCACGTCGGATGTGGGCTGGGCGGTGGGGCACAGTTACAACGTATACGGACCGTTGATCGCCGGTGCGACCTCGATCCTGTACGAAGGCCTGCCAATCAATCCTGATCCGGGCATCTGGTGGCAGATCTGCGAACGCTATGGCGTGCGCACGATGTTCTCCTCGCCGACCGCAATCCGCGTGCTGAAGAAGCAGGACGCGGCGTACCTTGCGCAGCACGACCTGTCTGCGCTGAAGTACCTGTTCCTGGCGGGGGAGCCGCTGGACGAGCCAACCGCGCAGTGGATCACAGATGGCATCGGCAAGACCGTTATCGACAATTACTGGCAGACCGAGACCGGGTGGCCGGTGCTGGCGCTGATGCCGGGGCTGGACATGAAGGCGGTGAAGTTCGGTTCGCCGGGGCTGCCGACCCCCGGCTACAACCTGCGCGTGATCAACGACGTGACCGGCGAAGACGTGGCGCCGGGCGAGAAGGGCGTGCTGGTCATGGTCCCGCCGCTGCCGCCCGGGTTCATGACCACGATCTGGCGCGACGACGCACGTTTCCAGTCCAGCTACTTCGGCCATTTCAAGGAGCTGCTCTACAGCTCGCTGGATTGGGCGATTCGCGACGCTGATGGCTATACCTTCATCCTTGGCCGCACCGACGACGTGATCAACGTGGCCGGGCATCGCCTGGGGACCCGCGAGATCGAGGAATCGGTGTCCACCCATCCTTCAGTCGCGGAGGCGGCGGTGGTGGGGGTGCACGATGAACTCAAGGGACAGGTGCCAGTGGTATTTGCCACGCTCAAGCAGGGTGCGGAGGGCTTGAGCGCAGTGGAAATCGCCATGGCGATGCAGAAGCGCGTGGTGGAGCAGCTGGGTGCCGTCGCGCGGCCGTCGCGGGTGTACGTGGTCAACGCCCTGCCCAAGACCCGTTCCGGAAAGCTGCTGAGGCGATCGATCCAGGCGCTGGCCGAGTCCCGTGACCCGGGGGACCTGTCCACGCTGGACGATCCGGGAGCGTTGGAGGAAGTGCGGCGCGCCCTGGGACGCGATGCGGACGCGGGCAGTTGAGCCGTCGGGCCAGGGTGCCAAGGCGGGCGGGGGGATACCCGGGCGGTCGCGCCACTTTCGTGCAGGGCGCCCGCCATCACGTCCCGCTGCGGCCACGGAATACCGGTCGCGCCACTCGGCTAAAATGATGGGCTGAACAGAGGAGACACCATGGCCCTTGCACCGTCCGCCGGCGCGCGCTTCCGCGCCGCCCTCTCCGAAGAAACCCCGCTGCAGGTGATGGGCGCCATCACCGCCTATGCCGGCCTGATGGCCAAGCGCGTGGGTTATAAGGCCCTGTACCTGTCGGGCGGCGGCGTGGCCGCAAACTCGCTGGGCATGCCCGACCTCGGCATCAGCACCATGGAAGACGTCCTTACCGACGCGCGTCGGATCGTCGACGCCACGGGCATGCCGCTACTGGTCGACATCGACACCGGGTGGGGCGGTGCCTTCAACATCGGCCGCACCATCCGCAACTTCGAGCGCATTGGCGTTGCCGCCGTGCACATGGAGGACCAGGTCGGGCAGAAGCGTTGCGGCCACCGTCCGGGCAAGGAAGTGGTGACCAAGGACGAGATGGTCGACCGGGTCAAGGCGGCGGTGGATGCGCGGACCGACGCCGGGTTCGTGATCATGGCGCGCACCGACGCCGCCGCGGTGGAAGGCATCGACAGCGCGATCGAGCGCGCCGTGGCCTACGTCGAGGCCGGTGCGGACATGATCTTCCCGGAGGCCATGAACACGCTGGACGACTACCGCAAGTTCAAGGCGGCGGTGAAGGTGCCGATCCTGGCCAACCTGACGGAGTTCGGCAGCACGCCGTTCTTCACTACCGACGACCTGCGCGGCGCCGGGGTGGACATTGCCCTGTACTGCTGTGGCGCCTATCGCGCCATGAACAAGGCGGCGCTGAACTTCTACGAGACCGTGCGTCGCGAAGGCACGCAGAAGAACATCATCGACACGCTGCAGACGCGCGCCGAACTGTACGACTACCTGGGCTACCACGCGTACGAGGACAAGCTCGACGCGCTGTTTGCCCGGGAAAAGTAATTCATGGCGAAAAGGTCGGCCGACGGAGCGTACAGGCCCCCACGCGGGTTGGGTTCCCCTGTGCCCCTCCGCCGGCGCGTCCATCCGCCCCCGACCGCAGCGGGCTCGATCTGGCCCGCCACGGTCGCTGCGACATGCCAGTCGCAAAACAGGCGTTTTTTCCACGTTTCCTAGCGATTGATAACGCTGCGCGCAAAGGTGACCGGACAATCCGGCCACTGCCCGCTACATCCATCAGGAGTGATCCCATGACCGAATCCGCCCAGGTGCTGCCCAAGGCCAAGAAGTCCGTCGCGCTGAGCGGCACGGCCGCCGGCAATACCGCGCTGTGCACCGTAGGCCGCAGCGGCAACGATCTGCATTACCGCGGCTACGACATCCACGACCTGGCCACCCAGTCTTCGTTCGAGGAAGTGGCGCACCTGCTCGTGCACGGCGTGCTGCCGACCGGGTCGCAGCTCAAGGCGTACCGGACCAAGCTCAAGCGCCTGCGCGGCCTGCCCGCCATCGTCGCCGAGGCGCTGGAGCTGGTCCCGGCCAACGCGCATCCGATGGACGTGCTGCGCACCGGTTGTTCGGTGCTTGGCACGGTGCTGCCGGAGCGCGAAGGCCACCCCGCTTCCGAGGCGCGCGACATCGCCGACAAGCTGATCGCCAGCTTCGGCTCGATGCTCCTGTACTGGTGGCACTTCACCCGCAACGGGCGCCGCATCGACGTCGAGACCGACGACGACACCACGGCCGCGCACTTCCTGCACCTGCTGCACGGGGAGGCGCCCAGCGCGCTGCATGCCGAGTCGCTGGACAAGTCGCTGATCCTGTACGCCGAGCACGAGTTCAACGCTTCGACGTTCACCGCGCGCGTGATCGCCGGCACCGGTTCGGACCTGCACTCGTGCATCACCGGCGCCATCGGCGCACTGCGCGGCCCCAAGCACGGCGGCGCCAATGAAGTGGCGATGGACATCATCAGCCGCTACGGCAACGCCGACGCCGCCGAGGCGGACATCCGCGCGCGCATGGAGCGCAAGGAAATCGTCATCGGCTTCGGCCACCCGGTGTATACCATCGGCGACCCGCGCAATCCGATCATCAAGGAAATCTCGCGCACGCTGTGCGCGGACGGTGGCAACCAGACGCTGTTCGACGTGTCCGAGCGCATCGAGAACCTGATGATGGACACCAAGAAGATGTTCCCGAACCTGGATTGGTACAGCGCCAGCGCGTACCACATGATGGGGATTCCGACGCCGATGTTCACGCCGCTGTTCGTGATCGCGCGCACCACCGGCTGGAGCGCGCACGTGATCGAGCAGCGCGAGGACGGCAAGATCATCCGCCCGAGTGCGAATTACACGGGGCCGGAGGATCAGGCTTACGTGCCGATCGAGAAGCGTTGATGGGTTGGAGGGGCCGCGCGGTTGCGTGGCCCTTCTGCTTTTGGGGTGGTTGGGGCGGGCGGAGGAGCGCAGGGCGCCACAAGTCGCGGCCCGTTATCCGCTTGGTTGTGACGCCCTGCACTCCTCCGCCCTGAGAGGGCACCGGTAAAGCAGAAGAGCCACGCAATCGCGTGGCTCTTTCTATGTGGACGGGGATGGGGGGCGAGGAGCGCCGGGGTGGCATGCCCGCCCCGCCGTTTGGGGTGTCCCTCGGGCAACGGCCAGCCGCGGGGCTGGATCAGGCCGCGAGGCCCTCGGCCTTGAGGGTGGCTAGGACGCCCGGATCCTGGTCCATGCGCGCCTTGAACGCCTGCAGGCGCTCCAGGCCGGACAAGTCCACGCCGGTGCGCGCGGCCCAGCCGAGCGTCACATATAGATAGGGGTCGGCGAAGCTGCGGAAGCCGGCGAGCCAATCGTGGGCTTCCAGCCGCTTGTCGGCGCGCTCGTACAGGCCGCGGAGGCGCTTGCGGGCGGCGTCGCGCACGCCGTCGTGCTGGTCGGCGTCGCCGTGGAAGGCGGCAGGGGCAAAGAGCGGCAGGTAGGCCGGGTGCACATCGGAGTTCACGAACGCCAGCCAGCGGGTCGCCTCGGCGCGCTGGCGGGGGCTACCGTCGCCGGCAAGGCCCGCGGCTGGCTGGCGGTCGGCCACGTAGCCCATGATCGCCGCGTTCTGGGTGAGCACGAAGTCGCCGTCGACCACCGCGGGCACCGCGCCGGCCGGGTTGACCGCCAGGAAGGCCGGCGACTTGAGGGCGGCGTAATCCGCCAGGACCTCGAACTCGTACGGCTGGCCGCTCCACTGGAGGGCGATATGGACGGCCGTGGAGCAGGCGCCAGGCTTGGTGTACAGCTTCATGCAGTCTCCGGAACGGAAGCGGCCGTCCATGGTGGACGACCCGACCGGAGCGGCTCAACGCCGTGCGTGCAACGCTGCGTCGCGGGCGCGCGGGTTGCGCGCCGCGGATAGGGGCCTCAGCCGCGGCGAGGCTTGAGCGACTGCACCTTCAGGAAGGTGTGGTCACCGATCGTGGCCACCTGGTAGGCGGTGCGCCAGCTGGGGCTGGCAATGGCATGCGCCATGAAATGGCTCGCGCCCGGCACGATCTCCTTGCGCTGGCCCGGCGGCAGGGCCCAGTTGCGCTCGGCCTCCAGGGCGATGGTCACCGATTCCGCCCACGCCTCGGTGTTGCTCAGGCGGGTCGACGGTGACACCAGGGTCGGGGCGAACTGCTTCTTGGCGGTCACCACGTCGCAGACCGTATTGCCCCACAAGCCGCTGTCGCGACGGCGCAGGGCCACTTCCGCTACAGCCTTCTGGCCACGGACGGACTGGTCGCGGGCCTCAAGATAAACGGTGGTACTCAGACACAGCGAGTCTGCTGTCTGTGGCGGCAATACAGAGGCCAACCACAGGATCCAGGCCAACTTCATTCGAACTCCTTGCTCCGTTGCGCCCGTTCGTCTCGCGGCTTCCATCCCCTCGGGGATCTGCTGGAAGCCACTGCTCGGACCGGCATGGCGTACTGGGGAGGGCGGCGGCTCTTCGGCGCGCTTTGCCCCTTCACCTAAACCGCGCGGGGTGCGCGGCCGGTGTGGGATCCGCCAAGTGGGGGCGGAAAAGTTGGCGCAAGGTACTGTCGCCAACATAAACGTCGCGTGAATGGTGAAATTATAACCTGCGGAAAAATCTGGGGTTTTTACTCAGGCAACGAGGTGCGGGCCCTTGCGGCGCAAGGGTTTGGGGTGTCAAGAGCGAGGCGGTGGTCACAGATTTGCGGCCAGCCGGCTGCCTTGGGCGATGGCGCGTTTTGCGTCCAGTTCCGCCGCCACGTCGGCTCCGCCAATCACATGGACGGTCGCCGGGCCCCCCTGCAAGGCCTCCAGCAGGGGCTTGAAGGGCTCCTGACCGGCGCAGATGACCACGTGGTCCACCGGCAGAACCTGCTCCTGGTCGGCCACACGGATGCGCAGCCCGGCATCGTCGACGCCAAGGTATTCGACCCCTCCCAGCATTCGAACGCCCTTGGCCTTCAACGTGGCCCGGTGGATCCAGCCAGTGGTCTTGCCCAGGCGGGCGCCCGGTTTGCCGGGACTGCGCTGCAGCAGCCACACCTCGCGTGCGGCGGGCTCGGGGGCAGGGGCCGCCAGACCGCCGCGGTTGGCCGCGTAGTCGAGGTCCACGCCCCATTCGGCCCGCCAGCGGGCGGGGTCCAGGCTCGGCGACGCCCCTTCCTGGACCAGGAATTCGGCGACGTCGAAGCCGATGCCGCCCGCGCCGATGATGGCGACCCGTCCCCCCGGGACCACCTCGCCACGCAGGACCTGGAGGTATCCCACTACCTTGGGGTGGTCCACTCCCGTGAAGTCCACGCGGCGCGGGGCGATGCCGGTGGCCAGCACCACGTCGTCGAAGCCGGTGAGCTCCGGCGCGGTCACCCGTACGCCCAGACGCTGGTCGACGCCGGTCTGCAGCAACCTCCGCCGGAAATAGCGGAGGGTTTCGTGGAACTCCTCCTTGCCCGGGATGCGCTTGGCCAGGTTGAACTGGCCGCCGATCTCCTCACCCGAATCAAACAGGGTGACGTGGTGGCCGCGCTCGGCTGCCACCGTCGCACACGCCAAGCCGGCCGGGCCGGCGCCGACCACCGCCACCCGACGGGGTTGGGTGGTCGGCCGGTATACCAGTTCGGTCTCGGCGCAGGCGCGCGGGTTGACCAGGCAACTCGCGGTCTTGTTTTCGAAGACGTGGTCCAGGCATGCCTGGTTGCACGCTATACATGTATTGATGTCTTCGGCACGCCCGGATCTCGCTTTCGCCACCCATTGCGGGTCGGCCAACAGCGGCCGCGCCATCGACACCATGTCCGCCTCGCCCCGCGCGAGGATGCCTTCGGCCACGTCGGGCATGTTGATGCGGTTGGTGGTGACCAGCGGAACGCCGACCTCCGGCTTGAGCCGGGCGGTGATACCGGTGAAGGCCCCGCGGGGCACCGAGGTGGCGATCGTGGGTATGCGCGCCTCGTGCCAGCCAATGCCGGTATTGATGAGGGTGGCGCCAGCGGCTTCCACGGCCCGGGCCTGCGCGACCACTTCGTCCCAGCAGTTGCCGTCTTCCACCAGGTCCAGCATGGACAGGCGGTAGACGATGATGAAGTCGGGACCGCAGGCCTCGCGGATGCGGCGCACGATCTCCACCGCAAAGCGCATGCGTCTGGCCGTGTCGCCACCCCAGGGGTCCTCGCGGCGGTTGGTGCGCGGAACGGTGAACTGGTTCAGCAGGTACCCCTCCGAGCCCATGACTTCCACACCGTCGTAGCCGGCCTCGCGGGCCAGGCGCGCACTGCGCACGAAGGCGCGGATCTGCCGTTCAACGCCCGTTGCGGACAATGCCCGTGGGGTGAATGGGTTGATCGGAGCCTTCAGCCGCGAGGGGGCCACCTGCAGCGGGTGATAGCCGTAGCGCCCCGAGTGGAGGATCTGCATGCAGATGCGACTGCCGTGCTCGTGCACGGCGCGGGTGACCTGTCGGTGCTTGCCCACCTCCCACGACCAGCCGAGCTTGCCACCCATCGGCTTGAGCCAGCCGGCAATGTTGGGGGCGAAGCCGCCGGTGACGATCAGCCCGACCCCGCCCGCGGCGCGCTCGGCGAAGTAAGCCGCCAACCGCGGGAAGTCCTTGGCCTTGTCCTCCAGCCCGGTGTGCATGGAACCCATGAGGACGCGATTGGGCAGGGTGCAGAAGCCCAGGTCGAGCGGGCTGAAGAGGTGGGGGTAGTCAGGTTGGGAAGGCAGCATTCGCGTACGCATGCGTATGGAATGCGCCACGATGCCGGGAATTTGTGAAGTGAGCAAGCGGGAGGCCGTACCAAGGCCGGCTGCGAGGCGCGTTGAACGGCCGAGTGGCCGGTCCTCGGTGCTTTCACCGTCCTTCCACCCGGCCTCCTGTCCAATGTGAACCAACGCTGAGGTACGGATGAGAATGCCGGGAACTTGGCGGATTGTTAGACGCGTGTTAACACGGCTTTCACACCTGTAAACTTAACCTGCCCGGGATGGCGTCGCACAGGTCGCCGTCCTGAACGGTAAGGAACCTCGAAGACGCGGTTTCCATTTTTGATCCAAGGAGAGATGAGAATGAATAAGAAGCTTCTCTGTGCCGCCCTGTTGGGTGGTCTGTCGCTCGCCCAAGTCGCGGGTGCGCAGGAGTTTGATGACCGCTGGTACCTCACCGGTTCGGCCGGCTTCAACATCCAGGACAACGCGCGCGGCACCCGCAATGCGCCGTTCGTGGGTCTCGGCCTGGGCAAGATGATCAGCCCGAACTGGTCGCTCGATGGTGAGCTGAACTACCAGAACCCGAAGTTCGACGACAACCAGGACATGCTGTGGAGCCAGTACGGCATCTCGCTGGACCTGCGTCGCCACTTCATGCAGGAAGGCCGCAACTGGAACCCGTACGTGCTGATGGGCCTCGGCTACCAGCGTTCGGAAGAAGAGTTTGACGCCTTCCCGAGCCCGGATTCCCCCGGTCAGCGCGAAGACGGTAACCTGGCCGCCAAGGTCGGTCTGGGCCTCCAGGGCGGTGGTGATCGCGTGAAGATCCGCACCGAGCTGGCCTATCGCCTCGACATGGATGATTCGAGCGTTGCTGCTCCGGAAGAGGACAGCTTTGGTGACCTGCTGGCCTCGGTCGGCGTGATCATCCCGCTGGGCGCCGCTGCTGCTGCCCCGGCTCCGGCGGCTCCGGCTCCGGCCGCGCCGAACTGCGCCGACCTCGACGACGACGGCGACGGCGTCAACAACTGCGACGACAAGTGCCCGGGTTCGCAGGCTGGCCAGACCATCGGTCCGGATGGCTGCCCGGTGCCGGTGTCGATCGACCTGAAGGGCGTGAACTTCGACTATGACAAGTCGAACCTGCGTCCGGATGCGGTCGCCATCCTGTCGGAGGCCGTCGAGATCCTGAAGCGCTATCCCGAGCTGAAGGTCGAGGTTGCCGGTCACACCGACTCGAAGGGCACCGATGCCTACAACCAGTCGCTGTCCGAGCGTCGCGCCAAGGCTGTGTACGACTACCTGACCAGCAACGGGATTGATGCCTCGCGCATGACCGGTCCGAACGGCTACGGCGAGAGCCGTCCGATCGCGCCGAACACCAACGAAGATGGTTCGGACAATCCGGAAGGCCGTGCGAAGAACCGTCGCACCGAGCTGAACGTCCAGAACTGATCTGGGTGAATGGCGGGTGCATCCGCACCCGTCGCAGTACCTCGAAGCCCGGCCTCGTGCCGGGCTTCGTCGTTTACGTCTTGGGAATTGGAGACATTGGTTCAGAGTTGCTCGGGCAACATGGTGGCGCGCGCCGGGACTGTGGCCACCTTCACTGTTTTTGCGCTGGGCAAAGCGCGCGCCCGGGGCTACAGTCTGTCCACGCCATTTGGGGAACCCACCATGCGTCATCTACTGCTTACTCTACCTATGATGATGCTGTCCGGTCTCGTGGCCGCGCAGGACGGTGCATGTGGTGCCATTGCCCAGTCGCAGTCCGCTGCCACTGCCGTGGCGCCCGAATTGCCCGTGCGCGCATCGCGGCTGGGCGCGCCGGCAGGCGTTCTCGCCCAGGCCTACGACGAATCGCAGTCGGTGGACAGCGTGCTGAACCGCATGCGCGTTAGCGAATGCCGTAGCGTCGCCGCCAAGGCTTCCGGCGCGCCGGCGGCCACCATGGCTTCGACCGCTGCAGTTACGCCGGCTTCGGATGCTGCGGTCGACCCGGCTACCTACAAGCCGAAGACCAAGGACGACAACACCCCGTGGCGCTTCGACATGAGCCAGAACGGCAAGCGGATGACGGCCGAGGAGTTTGACGCGTGGATGAAGGCGCGCGGCGTGCGTGTGGCCAAGGGCGCGCCGGCCGCAGCCAAGCCCGGTGAGGCCCCGGCTGCCGAGGATCCCAAGGCGAAGTGATTTGCAACGGCGTCCGGCGCCCGCCGGATGTCGCGTTTCCCTGCTGACTCGCAGGAGCGACGGCCGCGAAAGCGGCCGTTCCTTTAAGCAATGATGACCAACGCACCAAGACACGGTTTGGCACGCGTGCTCTCCAAGCACGGCGTGTGTTCACGTACCCAGGCGGCCCAATGGATCATGGCTGGACGGGTCTCAGTGGACGGCAGCGTGATTCGCAATCCGGAATTCCCGGTGGTGCGAGGGCAACATCGCGTGGAAGTCGACGGCCAACCACTGGACGGCGCTGAGCGCCTGTACGTGATGCTCAACAAGCCCCGCGGCCTGGTAACCAGCGCCAGGGATGAGCATGGCCGCGACACCGTGTACCGGTGCTTCGACGGCGCCCCACTGCCCTGGTTGGCGCCCGTTGGCCGCCTGGACAAAGCGAGCGAAGGCCTGCTGCTTTTCAGTAACGATCCCGAATGGGCCGCACGTGTCACTGACCCCAGGCACGGTCTGGACAAGACCTACCATGTCCAGGTGGACACGATCCCCCCGCCTGAACTGCTGCGTGCGCTCGAGACCGGTGTCGATGACGATGGCGAATGGCTGGGCGCCAAGCGCGTCAGCTTGCTGCGCACAGGCGCCAAGAACGCCTGGCTCGAGATCGTGCTGGATGAAGGCCGCAACCGACAGATCCGGCGCTTGCTGGCTGCGCACGACGTAAGCGTCCTCCGACTGGTCCGGGTACGCGTGGGCAACCTGGCCATCGGCGACCTGCCCAAGGGGAGCTGGCGCAAGCTGGACCCGCGGGAAGTGGCGGAGCTCGGCTCACGCTGATCGCCCGTGGCCTCCGGTGCCTTGGACCCGGGTGAAAGACGCACGGCATCACAGCTTGCGGATCCGGCGGGAGCCACTCGCGCGTAATGTGCGCTCAGGCAAGTTTTCCGATTAGCGACTCCCTAACACTTCGGCCCACAGTCGAAGAGGAGGGGAGCAATGCACAAGTACGTTTTGACGGCAGTCCTGACCATGGTGGCGGCCAACGCCCAGGCGGCCCAGCCTGCGCCGACCACCCAGTACAAGCCGCGCACCCAGCAGCCGGCCGATGCCAACCGCTTCTACATGGAGCAGAACGGCAAGCGGATGAGCGCCGAGGAGTTCGATGCCTGGATGAAGTCGCGTGGCATTCGCGTGGCGACCGGCAAGCCGACCAAGCCGGCTGACAAGCCCGAGTCCGACAAGAAGTAATGAAGTTGCCGGGGCCGCGGCGCATTCGCCGCGGCCTCGTGCCCAGCCGACCCGAGGGTCAGCTGGTCAGGGCGGTCATCAGCCCTTGAGTACCCCCAGTTCGTGGCCGATGCGGATGAACGCATCGATCGCGCGGTCCAGGTGGTCGCGCGTATGTGCAGCCGACATCTGCGTGCGGATGCGCGCCTGGCCCTGCGGCACCACCGGGAAGAAGAAGCCGATCGCGTAGATGCCTTCCTCGAGCAGGCGCTCGGCGAAGCGTTGCGCCAGGGGCGCGTCGTACAGCATCACCGGGCTGATCGGGTGAACCCCCGGCTTCACGTCGAAGCCCGCGACGGTCATCTTCTCGCGGAAATAGGCGGTGTTCTCCGCCAGCTGCTCACGCAGGTTGCCCGCGGTGGACAGCATCTCGAACGCCTTGATGCCGGCGGCGACCACGTGCGGCGGCAGCGAGTTGGAGAACAGGTAGGGGCGCGAGCGCTGGCGCAGCATTTCGATCACTTCGCGCCTGGCGGTGGTGAAGCCGCCCAACGCACCCCCCATGGCCTTGCCCAGGGTGCCGGTGAAGATGTCGATCTTGTCCATCACGCCCTTGACCTCGGCCGAACCACGGCCGGTGGCGCCGAGGAAGCCGGTGGCGTGGCACTCGTCGATATGCACCAGCGCGCCGTACTGCCTGGCCAGGCGGGTGATCTCGTCGAGCGGGGCGATGAAGCCGTCCATCGAGAACACGCCATCGGTGGTGATCATGATGGTGCGCGCACCGTCGGCCTTGGCCTGCTGCAGCTGCTTCTCCAGGTCGGCCATGTCGCAGTTGGCGTAGCGGTAGCGCTTGGCCTTGCACAGGCGTACGCCGTCGATGATCGAGGCGTGGTTGAGCGCGTCGGAGATGATCGCGTCCTGCTCGCCCAGCAGCGGCTCGAACAGGCCGCCATTGGCGTCGAAGCAGGCGGCGTAGAGGATGGTGTCCTCGGTGCCGAAGAAGTCGGCAATGGTCTTTTCCAGCTGCTTGTGCAGGTCCTGGGTGCCGCAGATGAAGCGCACCGAGGCCATGCCGAAGCCGTGGGTATCCAAGGCCGCCTTCGCGGCGGCGATCACGTCCGGGTGGTCGGCCAGGCCCAGGTAGTTGTTGGCGCAGAAGTTCAGCACCGTGCGGCCGTCGGCGAGGGTGATCTCGGCCGACTGCGGGCTGGTGATGATGCGTTCGGACTTGAACAGCCCCTGCGCGCGGATCGCGTCGAGTTCGTCGGCGTAGCGGGCGGTCAGGGAGACATTGGCATCGGACATGGCGGATTCCGTGGAGGGCGCGAGGGCGGGGCGCATTCTAGTCAATGCGCCGTTTGGGACGGCTGCGTGCACCGCGGACCACGGTGGCGACCAGGCCGAGCAGCAGCACGGCCACCACCGAACCCAGCACCGCGGCGGTCATTGGGGCCTCAGTTCCAGCTGAGCACGACCTTGCCGGCCTTGCCCGATTCCATCAGCTCGAAACCTTCCTGGAAGGAATCGATCGGCAGCTGGTGGGTCAGCACCTTGCCCAGCGGGAAACCGCCCAGCACGAGCTGCGTCATCTTGTACCAGGTCTCGTACATCTTGCGGCCGTAGATGCCGTGCAGGGTCAGGCCCTTGAAGATGATCTTGTCCCAGTCCGCGCCGGCGCCCTTGGGCATGATGCCGAGCATGGCGATCTTGCCGCCGTGGTACATGCAATCGAGCATGTCGTTGAACGCGCGCGGGTTGCCGCTCATCTCCAGGCCCACGTCGAAGCCTTCCATGTGCAGGTCGGCCATCACGTCCTTGAGCGAGGTGTTGGCGACGTTGACCACGCGGGTGGCGCCCATGTCGGCGGCCAGTTTCAGGCGGTAGTCGTTGACGTCGGTGACCACCACGTTGCGTGCGCCGATGTGCTTGCAGATGCCGGCGGCGATGATGCCGATCGGACCGGCGCCGGTGATCAGCACGTCCTCGCCGACCACGTCGAACTCCAGCGAGCAGTGCGCGGCATTGCCGTAGGGGTCGAAGAAGGCGGCCAGCTCCGACGGGATCTGGTCGGGGATCGGCCACAGGTTGCTGGCCGGCATCACGATGTACTCCGCAAAGGCGCCGTTGCGGTTCACGCCGATGCCCACGGTGTTGGGGCACAGGTGCTGGCGGCCGGCACGGCAGTTGCGGCAGTGGCCGCAGACGATGTGGCCTTCGGCCGAGACGCGCTGGCCGACCTTGTAGCCGGTGACGCCGGCGCCTAGCTCGACCACGCGGCCGACGAACTCATGGCCGATGACCAGGCCGGGCTTGATGGTGCGCTGGCTCCACTCGTCCCACAGGTAGATGTGCAGGTCGGTGCCGCAGATCGCGGTCTTCTCCAGCTTCACCAGCACCTCGTTGGGGCCGGGGGCGGGGATCGGCACCTCCTCCATCCAGATGCCCTTGGTCGCTTCGCGCTTGACCAGCGCCTTCATCATCGTCTGCGTCATGGAGGTGTCCTTCGGGGGCATCCTTCGGGGACGCCGGGGGCCGCAATTATACGCGGGTACCTGCGGGCGGCCCGGGGCGGAACGAGGCGGCGCGGTGCGCTGGATCATGTGGCGGAGCACGGCGGGGCATGCCGGTTGCACGCTCCACCCACGGGTTTGCCGCACTTGGCGGAAGCGCCCCGGGGCGGCGAGCGGCCCGCGCCCGGCGGACGTTCCGGGTTTGCCGCGCCGTGGCACGCTGGCCTATCGTTCCAGTCCCGCATTCCACCGGAACGACCATGCGCCGCCGCCTGCTTGCCCTGTCACTTTCCCTGGCCGCCACCGGCGCCGTCGCCAACGAGGGCATGTGGATGCCGTCCCAGCTGCCGGACATCGCCAAGCAGCTGCGCCAGGCCGGCTTCCAGGGCAAGGCCGCCGAGCTTGCTGGCCTGGCCCAGCCGCCGATGAACGCGGTGGTCAAGGTCGGCGGCGCCAGCGGCGCGTTCGTGTCCAAGGACGGACTGGTGCTGACCAACCACCACGTGGCCTTCGGCGTGATCCAGTACAACAGCAAGCCGGGCCGCGACCTGATCCAGGACGGCTACATCGCCGCCGATCGCGCGGCCGAGCTGCCGGCCAACCCCGACTACCGCGTGCTCGTTACCACCGGCTTCGACAAGGTGACCGACCGAATCCTCGCCGATGCGCGCGGCAAGCAGGGCCGCGCCTACTTCGACGCGGTGGATACCGCGACCAAGGCCGTCGTGGCCGAGTGCGAGCGCGACGCGGGCTACCGCTGCAGCGTCGCCAACATGTACTACGGCACCGACTTCTACCTGGTCAAGCAGCTGGAGCTGCGTGACGTGCGGCTGGTGTACGCGCCGCCGAATGACATTGGCAATTACGGCGACGAGATCGACAACTTCATGTGGCCGCGCCACACCGGCGACTTCACCCTGCTGCGTGCCTACGTGGGCAAGGATGGCAAGCCTGCCGACTACTCACCGGACAACGTGCCCTACGTGCCGCCGTCGCACCTGCAGGTGTCCACGCGCAATGTGAAGGAAGGCGACTACGCGATGCTGGCCGGCTACCCGGGCGTGACGTTCCGCCACCGCATGGCGTCGGAGTTCGCCAACCAGATCGAATGGCAGCTGCCGTCGCGGGTCGCCCTGTTCGACGGCATGATCAAGACCATTGAAGCGGCCAGCGCGAACGACGAGGATGCGCGCGTACGTTACGCGTCGCAGGTGAAGAGCTTCAAGAATTCGCTCAAGCGCGCGCAGGGCGAGTTGGATGGGCTGCGTCGCAGCAACGCCGTGAGCGTCCGTCGCGAGGACGAGACCGCCATGTACGCGTGGCTGGAGCGCCAGTCCGATGCGGCGGCCATCCGCACCGATATCGCCGCGGCTCAGGCAGTCCTGGACCGCGGGGTGGCTACCCGCGAGCGCGACCAGCTGCTGGCCGCGATCAACAACCAGACGCAGCTGCTGCGTTCGGCGATCACCCTGCAGCGCCTGGCGCACGAACGCACCAAGCCCGACGCCCAGCGCGAGTCGGGCTACCAGCAACGCGACGAAGTGCTGATCACCGGTCAGCTGAAGCAGGTGCAGCGTCGCTATTCGCCAGCGGTGGAGAAGGCCCTGCTGGCGCACCTGTTGGCCCAGTACCAGGCGTTGCCGGCCGACCAGCACGTGGCCGAGTACGACGCGGTGTTCGGTACCACGGCGGAACAGGCGAAGGCGAAGCTGGACGCGCTCTACGCTGGCACCGGCCTGGGTGAGGAAGCCGCGCGCCTGCAGGCGATGCAGGCGGACGTTGTCACGCTGCAGGCGTCCAAGGACCCGCTCATGCAGGCTGCTGCGACGCTGCTGCCGGCGGTCCTTCGCCTCGATGACGAGTCCAAGACCAGTGCGGGCGAGCTGCTGCGCCTGCGCCCGGCCTACATGCGCGCGCTGATCGGCTTCCGCAAGTCGCAGGGGCGCGCGGTGTACCCCGACGCCAACTCCACCCTGCGCGTCAGCTACGGCCGGATCCAGTCGATGGACCCGCACGACGGCATCCATTACACGCCGCTGACCACGGTGCAGGGCATCGTCGAGAAGCACACCGGCGTGGATCCGTTCATCGCGCCCAAGCCGCTGCTGGACGCGATTGCCAAGGGCGACTTCGGCACCACCGCCGAGCCCAGCCTGAAGACGCAGACGGTCAACTTCCTCACCAACCTCGACACCACCGGCGGCAACTCCGGTTCGCCGGTGCTGGATGCGAAGGGGCGGCTGATCGGCCTGAACTTCGACAGCAACTGGGAGGCGGTGAGCGCCAGCTGGATGTTCGATCCGCGCTACAAGCGGGCAATCCACGTGGACATGCGCTACATGCGCTGGCTGATGGCGAAGGTGTATCCGGCGCCGCACCTGCTGGCTGAGATGGGGTTGCCGGCGGAGTGACTTGAGGCGTCGCTTCGGTGGGGCGGGCGGTGCCCTGAGCGGGTATTGCTCCAGCCCTCCGTCGCGGCATCCTGCCGCGAGTCGGGCCGCGGGCCATCCATGGCCCGCTTTTACGCAACACCCGCTCAGGGCACCGCCCTCGTCGGCGCGTGTGGGGTGTCGAGCCTCAAGCTCGGCGCGTCGACGGCAAGGGGTCCAGTGCAGGACCGCGAAGGGTCAAGCGTACGACCTCGAAGCCTGACGCTCCGACCCCAGCAGGTCCGGCCGCGGACCCCGAGGGTGCAAGCGTCGACCTCGAAGCCCGACATCTCGACTCCCGCAAGTCCAGGCGTCGAGCTCAAAGTCCGACGCTTCCACCTCACCAGGTGCAACCGTGGACCCCGAGGGGTTCCAGAGGTCGACCATGACGCTCGATGTTTTGACCCCAACAGGTCCAAGCGCCGACCTCGAAGCTCGACGCTTCGATCCCGTCAGGCCCATGCGTCATGTAGCGCCTTGCCTTTGCTTTGCTTTCCCTCATTCCCCTGCACCGGTTGGGGGGGGGGAGGGCGTCGGTGTGGGGATCGCGCAAGAGCCGGCCATGGATGGCCGGCGGCCCGACTCCGCGCAGGATTGGGCGGACGGAGGGTCGGCGCGGTCTCCACACCGGCGCCCTCCCCGCGACCACAGCCAACCCTATTCAGCCCAATCCCCTGCCAGAAGTCACAGGCTAACGCCCCCCGTTCCCCGCTAGACTCGGCCATTCGATTTTCGCAATGGGAGTACGTGCATGCGTCATACGGTGTTGGCCACGGCGATCGCGCTGGCCGGAATGGGGACCGCGGTGGCGGGCGAGGGCATGTGGGTGCCGCAGCAGCTGCCGGAAATCGCCGGCCCGCTGAAGAAGGCCGGCCTCAAGCTGAGCCCCAAGCAGCTGTCCGACCTCACCGGTGACCCGCTGGGCGCCGTCGTCTCGCTGGGCGGCTGCACCGCCGGCTTCGTCTCCCCGCAGGGCCTGGTTGCGACCAACCACCACTGCGCGTATGGCGCCATCCAGCTCAACTCCACCCCGGAGAAGAACCTGATCCGCGACGGCTTCTACGCCGCCACCCCGGGCGCAGAACTGTCCGCCGGCCCCAACGCGCGCATCTACGTGCTCGACGCGATCACCGACGTCACCGGCCAGTTCAAGGCCACCATCGCCGCCGCCCCGGACGCGCTGGCCCGCACCAAGGCCGCCGACGCGCTGGAAAAGAAGCTGGTGGCCGAGTGCGAGGCCGAAGCCGGCTACCGCTGCCGCGTGTACAGCTTCTCCGGCGGCAACGTCTACCGCCTGTTCCGCAACCTCGAGATCAAGGACGTGCGCCTGTCCTACGCGCCGCCGAGCAGCGTGGGCAAGTACGGCGGCGACGTCGACAACTGGATGTGGCCGCGCCACACCGGCGACTTCTCGTTCTACCGCGCCTACGTGGGCAAGGACGGCAAGCCGGCCGCGTTCTCGCCGGACAACGTGCCGTACCAGCCCAAGCACTGGCTGAAGCTCGCCGACAAGCCGCTCGGCGAGGGCGACTTCGTGATGGTCGCCGGCTACCCGGGCCGCACCGCGCGCTACGCGCTGGCCACCGAATTCGACGACACCGCCGGCTGGACCTACCCGACCGTGGGCCAGCACTACAAGAACACGATCGCGATGATCGAGGCCGCCGGCGCCAAGAACCCGGACATCGCGGTCAAGTACGCCGCGACGCTGGCCAGCCTCAACAACACGATGAAGAACTACGAAGGCCAGCTCGAGGGCTTCAAGCGCATCGGCGCCGCCGAGACCAAGCGCAAGGAAGAGGCCGAAGTGCTGGCATGGCTGCGTGCGCAGGGCGACGCCGGCAAGGCCGGCCTGGCCGCGCACGCCAAGCTCGTCGAGCTGGGCGACGTCGCCCGCGCCACCCGTGAGCGTGACCTGGTGTTCGGCAACCTGCGCAGCACCGGCGTGCTGGGTGCTGCGTCGCAGCTGTACCGCCTGTCCATCGAGAAGGCCAAGCCCGACGCCGAGCGCGAGCAGGGGTACCAGCAGCGCGACATGCCGGCGCTGGAAGGCGGCATGAAGCAGATGGAGCGCCGCTACCACCCCGACATGGATCGCGAACTGCAGCAGTACTGGCTGCGCGAGTACCTGAAGCTGCCGCAGTCGCAGCGCGTGGCGGCCGTGGACAAGTGGCTGGGCGGCAACGACGAGAAGGCCATCCAGCGCGCGCTGGACAGCCTGGCCAAGAGCGAGCTGCGCAACGCCGACAAGCGCATGGCGCTGATCGGGGCCGACCGCGCCACGTTCGAGGCGAGCAAGGACCCGGCCATCCAGTTCGCCGTGGCGGTGATGCCGACGGCGCTGCAGTTGGAAGAGACCGCCAAGACCCGCGCCGGCGAATCCCTGCTGGCGCGCCCTGCCTACCTGCAGGCGATTGCCGACTACAAGAAGAGCAAGGGCGAGTTCGTCTACCCGGACGCCAACTCCAGCCTGCGCATCACCTTCGGCAACGTCACCGGCTACACCAAGCTGGACGGCAGCATGCAGAAGCCCTTCACCCTGCTGGAAGAGATCCCGGCCAAGGACACCGGCGTGGACCCGTTCGACGCGCCGAAGGCGCAGTTGGACGCCATTGCCGCCAAGCGCTACAGCGGCCTGGCCGACAAGCGCCTGGGCACGGTGCCGGTCAACTTCCTGTCCAACCTGGACATTACCGGTGGCAACTCCGGCTCGCCGGTGCTGGACGCGCACGGCAAGCTGGTCGGCCTGGCGTTTGACGGCAACTGGGAATCGGTCAGCTCCAACTGGGTGTTCGACCCGGTCATGACCCGCATGATCGCCGTCGACCAGCGCTACATGCGCTGGATCATGCAGGAGGTTTTCCCGGCTCCGGCGCTGTTGAAGGAAATGAACGTGGCGCCGAAGGGCAAGTAACCCTTCGCCATCACCAGCGCAGTGCGAAGAACGCCGGCCCCGCGCCGGCGTTCTTCTTTTTGGGCGGCAAGGTTGCGACCGCAACCGTTGCAGCCCTGAAGCGGTCTGCTAGGCTCCGTTCTCCCGCGACATCCCCACGCCAGAGTCACCATGCGCATCCTGCTTGCACGCCACGGCGAAACCCCGTGGAACGCCGAGGGCCGCTACCAGGGCCAGGAAGACATCCCACTCTCCCCGGTGGGCGAGGGCCAGGCCCGCGCGCTGGGCGAACGCCTGCGCGAGGTGACCATCACCCGAGCGGTGGCCTCGCCACTGCGCCGCGCGCGCCATACCGCCGAGCTGGCGCTGGGCCAGCGCGACCTGCCGCTGACCCTGGATCCGGGCCTGATGGAAATCGCCCACGGCACCTGGGAAGGCCTGCTGGCCAGTGAAATCCGCGAGGCCGACCCCGAGCGCCTGCGGCTGTGGCGCGAAGCCCCGCACGAGGTGCTGATGCCCGAAGGCGAGTCGCTGCAGCACGTGCTCGACCGTGCATGGCCGGCCTTCGCCCGTGCCACCGAGGGTCTTGGCGACGATGACACGCTGCTGGTGGTGGCCCACGACGCGGTCAACCGCGTGCTGCTGTGCAAAATCCTCGGCATCCCGCTGGCGCAGTTGTGGGGTTTCCGCCAGGCCCCCACCACCCTCAACCTGCTCGAAGGCCCCGACGTGGACCACCTCGAGGTGGTGCGCCTGAACGACTGCAGCCACCACACCGCGCTGTTCGGGGAAGCGGTCCACCGGGCGTTGTGATGCAATAGGCGCCCCCAACGCTGCATCCCGCCCCCCAAGGGTGGGCCCGTGACCTTGAGCAAGCTCACCACGCTGGCCGACTGGCTGGACCACATCGAACGCCAGCATCCCAAGTCCATCGACATGGGGCTGGACCGCGTGCGCGCCGTCGCCACCGTCATGGGGCTCAAGCGCCCCGCCAAGCGGGTGATCACGGTGGGCGGCACCAACGGCAAGGGCTCGACGGTGGCCTTCATCGAGTCCATCGCCCGCGCGGCGGGCTGGAAGGTCGGCGCCTACACCTCGCCGCACCTGCTGGCCTACAACGAGCGCGTGCGCCTCAACGGCGAGGATGCCGATGACGCGTCGCTGGTCGCCGGCTTCGAGGCGGTGGAGGCCGCGCGCGGCGACGTCGCGCTGACCTATTTCGAGTACGGCACGCTGTGTGCCCTATGGCTGTTCCAGCGCGCCAAACTTGACCTGGCGGTGCTCGAGGTGGGGTTGGGCGGGCGGCTGGACGCGACCAACGTGGTTGATCCCGATGTGGCCGTGATCACCACCGTCGATCTCGACCACCAGGACTACCTGGGCGACGACCGAGAGGCCATCGGCGCGGAAAAAGCGGGCATCGCGCGGGCGTGGAAGCCGCTGGTGCTGGGCGACGACATGCCCCCGTCGAGCGTCCTCGGTCATGCCTACGCCATCGGCGCGTCCGCCGTGCGTGCGGGTTGCGACTACTTCTTCGAGCCGCTGGATGCCGATACGTGGCGCTGGCGCGAGGTGGGCTTCAGCGCGACGCTGCCGCGGCCCCATCTGGCGGCGCCCGTGCAATTGCGCAACGCGGCCACCGCCATCGCGGCATTGCGCGCCCTGCCCAGGCCTCCGTCGCGGCAGGCGCTGGCGGCCGGTATCGCCAACGCGCGGCTGGCGGGACGGCTGCAACGGTTTGAGCGCGATGGGGTGGAGATCGTCGTGGACGTGGCCCACAACCCGCAGGCCGCAGGCGAGTTGGCCGCATGGCTGGGGCAGGCGCGGCGCACTCCGACGTGGTTGGATCCGGAGCCCTCGACTCCCGAGCCTTCCCTGCCGCCGCAGGCGCCGGGGGTGACCCGTGCGGTCTACGCCGCCCTCGCCGACAAGGATGCTGTCGGCGTCGTCGGCGCGTTGGCCGGGCAAGTGGACGCCTGGTACCTCGCCGGGCTGGCCGAGCACGGCCCGCGCGGCACGGACGTGGGCGCGCTGGCCACGCGCCTGGCGGACACCGCCGCCGCATCGGCGCCGCAATTCGCCGACGTGCGCCAGGCGCTGGCCGCCGCCCGTGCCGAGGCCCATGCCGGCGACCGGATCCTCGTATTCGGCTCGTTCCATACCGCCGCGGATGCGCTTGCGGCGTTGGCGGCTGAATGAACCACCACCCGGCGGGCCGGCCCGCGGTCTGCTCCCGGGTATAATTCGCCCGGCATTTCCGCCCGTGGCGTGCGAGATCCGATGGAACCTGCCCTGAAACAGCGACTGATCGGCGCGGCGGTGCTCGTCGCCCTCGCGGTAATCTTCCTGCCGATGCTGATCAAGGGGCCCGCGCCGGAAAGTGGCGTCTCGGACGTTCCGCTGACCCTGCCGGATACGCCGGAAGGCGATTACGAAACCCGGGAGCTGCCGCTGGTCACGCCGGGCGCAACCCCGTCGGGAGGGGCCTTGGGCATGGAAGGCGCCCCGGACAAGCTGCCCACCGTCGATGCGGACGCCGCCATCGCGCCACCGGCCGAGGGCGGGATGATGCCCGCGCCGACCGCCGGCGGCAGCCATGCCGTGACCTTTGGCAGCTACGCCACCGCTGCCGACGCCGAGCGCGTGGTGGGGGCCCTGACCGCTTCCCAGTTGCCCGGCTACCAGGAACCGGTGAAGACCGCCAGCGGCCGCACCCTGTACCGCGTGCTGATCGGACCCTATTCCACCCAGGCCATCGCCGAGTCCGCGCGCCTGCGCGCCGCGCACGTGCGCGACGACGTCGATTCGAAGGTGATCGTGCTGGATGCCGAGGCTGACACAGGCACGCCGGCCACCGCGTCGGTGTCGCAGCCGGCCCCGCTGGCGTCGGCGTCCGTCTCCAAGCCCGTCGCACTGGCCGAGGCCAAGCCTGCGGCGAGCGCGCGTCTCCCGGAGGCCGCGCCCAAGCCTGCGGCGACGACGGCCAAGCCCACCGCTGCGACGCCCGTGGCGGTGCCGACGCCCAAGCCGGCCGCTTCCAATGTTGGCTTCGCCGTGCAGCTGGGCGCGTTCAGCAATGCCGAGGAAGCGACGCGCCTGCGCGACCGCGCGCGTGCCGCCGGCTTCAGCGCCTTCGTAGAATCCGTGCGGACCGACAAGGGCACGCTCAGCCGCGTGCGCGTGGGTCCGGTCGCCGACCGTGCCGACGCCGACCGTCTGCGGGCGCAGGTGGCGGCGAAACTGGGCGTGAGCGGCATCGTCCGCCCGCATCCCTGACGTCGCGTTACTGCTGCTTTCGAGGCACGCGACCGGATGGGTGCAGTTGACTGGGTATTGCTGGCCATCATCGGTGCGTCGGCCCTGCTGGGCGTGATGCGCGGGTTTGTCGGCGTGGTGGTGTCGCTGCTGGCGTGGCTGCTGGGCGGCTGGGTGGCATTCCGCTACGGCGGTGACGTTGCGCTGCTGCTCGCCTCCGACGGTGAGCGGGGCGCGACCGAGTTGTTCGCCGGCCACGCGCTGGCCTTCATCGCGGTAATGGTGGTGGTGGGCGTGGTGGGCTGGGTGGTGCGCAAACTGGTGCAGTCGGCCGGCCTGGGTGGCATGGACCGGACGCTGGGCCTGGCATTGGGCGTGGTGCGCGGCGGTTTCATCGCCTGCGCGCTGGTGCTGGTGCTGGCGCTGACCTCGCTACCGCGCGAACCGCAATGGCGCGCCTCACCAGTGGTGCCGGTGCTGGTGCCCGGCGCGCAGTGGCTACAGGGCTGGCTACCCGACTGGGTGGCGGCGCAGGTGGATTTCAATGGCGAAGTCGGTGCGATGGCACCGGATTCGCAGGACAAGGCGGCGGCATTGCCGGCGCCCGCAATCGGCGGCTGAGTCCGCACTCATTCCAGATCAGCAGGATTACTTCCCATGTGCGGCATCATCGGTATCGTCGGCCAGAACGACGTCGCGGCCCAGCTCTATGACGGACTGACGGTGCTGCAGCACCGCGGCCAGGATGCGGCCGGCATTGCCACCGCGGACGGCCGCAAGCTGCGCGTGCACAAGGGCAATGGTCTGGTCAGCGATGTATTCAACGAGAACGCCATGGGCCTGCTGCAGGGGCACATGGGCATCGGCCACTGCCGCTATCCCACCGCGGGCAGCGAAGGCTCGGACGAGGCGCAGCCGTTCTACGTGAACTCGCCGTTCGGCATCGCCCTGGCGCACAACGGCAACCTGATCAACACCGACAAACTGCGTCGCGAGGTCTTCGAAGAGGACCGCCGCAACGTCAACACCGAGTCCGACTCGGAGGTGCTGCTCAACGTCTTCGCCCACGAACTGGACGGACAGAACGCGCTGACGCCCGAGGCCGCATTCAAGGCGGTGGAAGGCGTGACCCGGCGCTGCGTGGGCGGTTATGCGGTGGTGCTGACGGTGCTGGGCCTTGGCCTGGTGGCGTTCCGCGACCCCAACGGCATCCGCCCGCTGGTGCTGGGCAAGCGCGTGGTCAACGGTCGCGACGAGTACGCGGTTGCCTCCGAGTCGGTGGCGCTGGACCTGATCGGCTTCGAGCGCATGCGCGACGTGCGCCCGGGCGAGGGCGTGGTGATCACCACCGACGGCCAGCTGCATACCCGTCAGTGCGTGGAGCCGGGCAAGTTTGCGCCGTGCATCTTCGAATACGTGTACTTCGCGCGCCCGGACTCGATGATGGACGACGTGTCGGTGCACAAGGCGCGCATGCGCATGGGCCAGGCACTCGGCGAGAAGATCCTTCGGCTGATGCCCGACCACGACATCGACACAGTGATCCCGATTCCGGACACCTCGCGCGATGCCGCGCTGGAGATCGCCAACGTGATCGGCGTGAAGTACCGCGAGGGCTTCATCAAGAACCGCTACGTGGGCCGCACCTTCATCATGCCGGGGCAGGGCCAGCGCGCGAAGTCGGTGCGCCGCAAGCTCAACCCGATCCCGCTGGAGTTCCGCAACCGCGTGGTGCTGCTGGTGGACGATTCGATCGTGCGCGGCACCACGTCGCAGCAGATCGTGCAGATGGCGCGCGACGCGGGTGCGCGCAAGGTGTACCTGGCCTCGGCCGCGCCGCCGGTGCGCTATCCCAACATCTACGGCATCGACATGCCGTCGGCCGAGGAACTGGTGGCGCACAACCGCACCGAGGAAGAGGTGCAGAAGCTGCTGGGCTGCGACTGGCTGATCTACCAGGACCTGGATGCGCTGGAGGCCTCGGTGTCGGGGCCGAAGCACCGGATCGAGAGTTTTGACTCGTCCTGCTTCAACGGTGAGTACGTGACCGGGATCGAGGAAGGGTATTTCGAGCGCATCAAGCAGATGCGGTCGGATGAGGCGAAGAAGGTTCGGCGCTCGGCTTGAATCTGTTTGACGCCGCACGCGCATGCCTGGACGCCGCCTCTCCCGGGGAGAAGGTGGCGGCCACGTTTGCGGCGGCCGGGGCGTTCGATCGCGGTGAGTTGGCGATTCCGGACGTTGCACCTGCACCGGAGCCGATCCGCATGCCGGGGCGGCCGGAGCGGCCGTTGCTGGTGCATCTGCGCGATCTGCCGAAGCGTGGGCTGGGCACGCCGGAGGGGCGGGCGGCGTTCGTGCATGCCATCGCGCATATCGAGTTCAACGCCATCGACCTGGCGTGGGATGCGGTGTACCGCTTCCGTGGCTTGCCACGGGAGTTCTACGCCGATTGGGTAGGGGTGGCACGCGACGAGGCGCGGCACTTCGAACTGTTGCGCGCGCGGCTGCAGCAGCTGGGCCACGACTACGGCGACTTCGACGCCCACAACGGTTTGTGGGAAATGGCGGAAAAAACCGCACACGATGGGCTGGCGCGAATGGCGCTGGTGCCGCGCGTGCTGGAGGCGCGCGGGCTGGACGTGACGCCGGGAATGATCGTGAAACTCCGGTCGATGGGTGACGACGCGACGGTGGCCATCCTTGAAGTGATCCTGCGTGAGGAAGTGGGCCATGTCGCCGCGGGTTCGCGCTGGTTCCGCTGGTATTGCGAGCGCACCGGCGTGGAGCCGCGCAGCACGTTCCGGGCGTTGCTGGGCGAATACGCGCGCGCGGTGCTGCATGGGCCGTTCAACATCGAGGCGCGCAGCGCTGCGGGTTTTGACGAGGACGAGCTGGCCGCACTAAGCCAGTACGCCGGCTGACGTCGCGGGCACGTCGGCGATCCGTGCATTGGGGATCCGCCGCCGACGGGCATAAGATGCGGCATCGCCCCAACGCAGGAGCACGCTCATGTCACGTCAATCTGCTTTGACCACGGTGTGCGTGGCCTGCGCCGCGTTGCTGATTGCAGGGTGCCAGCGCCCGCCCTCCGGAACGCAAGACAAAGCCGCCGTTCCGGCGGGCGCTGCCGCAAGTACTGAGGCCGCCAGGCAAACCCAGCCCGTTCCCGAGGTGGTGCCGCAGGGTGCCGCCGGCCCCATGGTCACGCCGGGCACGGGCGAGGCGATCGCCACGTTCACCGCGCGCGGCAATGAGCCGTTCTGGTCGGTGCAGGTCGAAGGCGGTTCATTGACGTATGCCACGCCGGAACTGCAACCCGGTAGGGTGATGCAGGCGCAGCGCACGGCGCATGCGAAGGGCGTGTACTTCACCGGTCATGACGAGGGACGGGCCTTCACCCTGGATATCCAGGGCGTGCCGTGCCAGGACACGATGTCCGGCGAGCCGTTCGAGTTCACCGCCACGTTCAAGTACGGCGAACAGACGCTTACCGGCTGCGCGCGCCGGGGTCTCTGAATCCCGCTGGCATAGGGCCGCGATTCCAACGGGCGGCCAAGCGCAGGATCAGCCCAGCGCCGCCAGATCCATCCCGCCGGCATCCACCCGCAGCACCGAGCCCTGGTCGTACCAGTCGCCCAGCACGATGCGACGACAGGCCCGTCCGCCGACGTCGAGGGCATGGACGGCTGGGCGGTGGGTGTGGCCATGGATCAACGTCTCCACCCCGTAGCGCGCCAGCGTGCCATCCACCGTGGCCGGCGCCACGTCGGTGATCGTCTCCATCTGCCCCTGCATGCCGGCCTGGTGGGCCTTGCTCGCGGCACGAGCCTGCTGCGCGAATGCGAGGCGCGCCGCCAGCGGCTGGGAAAGGAACTGCCGCTGCCAGTCGGGATTGCGGGTCTGTGCGCGGAACGCCTGGTAGGCCGTGTCATCGGAGCACAGCAGGTCCCCGTGCATCAGTAGCGTCGGCTTGCCGTACAGCACCACCACCGCCGGGTCGGGCAGCAGCGTCATCCCGGCGCGGCGTGCATAGTCCGCGCCCAGCAGGAAATCACGGTTGCCGCGCATGAAGTAGACCGGCACGCCGGCATCGCGCACCGCGCGCGTCCCCTCTGCCACCGCGGCACCGACCTCGGACGGATCGTCATCGCCCACCCAGGCCTCGAACAGGTCGCCCAGGATGTACAGCGCGTCGGCCCGCACTGCCTCCTCGCGCAGGAAGCGCAGGAACAGCTCGGTGACGGCCGGACGCTCGGCGTCCAGGTGCAGGTCGGATATGAACAAGGTCGTCATTCGCCAATTGTAAAAGCTGCCACCAGCCGCGTCTTGCGCGAAGCTCGTCATTCTGATCAAAGAACGCATCGGGAACGTCCGGTAAAATGCCCACTTTCCGCCCGAGCCACCCCCGCATGACTTGCCGCACCCGCTTCGCCCCCAGCCCCACCGGATACCTGCACATCGGCGGCGCGCGCACCGCGCTGTACTGCTGGCTGGAAGCGCGCCGCCGCGGCGGCCAGTTCATCCTGCGCATCGAGGACACCGACCGCGAGCGCAGCACCCAGGAGGCCATCGACGCCATCCTGCTGGCGATGGATTGGCTGGGCCTGGACTACGACGAAGGCCCGATCTACCAGACCCACCGCATCTCGCGTTACAAGGAAGTGGCCGAGCAGCTGATCGCCGACGGCAAGGCCTACTACGCCTACGAGTCCAAGGACGAACTGGACGCGATGCGCGAGGCCGCAATGGCCAAGGGCGACAAGCCCCGTTACAACGGCGCCTACCGCGAGCAGAATGCGCCGTACCGCGACGACCCGAACCGCGTCATCCGCTTCAAGAATCCGCTCGATGGCGTGGTGGCATGGGACGACAAGGTGAAGGGTCGCATCGAGATCGCCAACAGCGAACTCGACGACCTGGTGATCTTCCGCCCGGACGGCTACCCGACCTACAACTTCGCCGTCGTCGTGGACGATCTCGACATGCAGATCACCGACGTCGTGCGTGGCGACGACCACATCAACAACACCCCGCGCCAGATCAACCTGTACGAAGCGCTGGGTGCACCAGTGCCGCATTTCGCGCACCTGCCGATGATCCTGGACCCGGAAGGCGCCAAGCTGTCCAAGCGCACCGGTGCTGCTGACGTCATGCAATACCGCGACATGGGTTACCTGCCGCATGCGCTGCTCAACTACCTGGTGCGGTTGGGCTGGTCGCATGGCGATCAGGAAGTCTTCTCCATCGAGGAGATGACCCGCCTGTTCGACCTGAAGGACGTCAACTCGAAGGCGTCGCGCCTGGACCCGGCCAAACTGGGCTGGCTCAACCAGCAGTACCTCAAGGCCGACGAACCCGGCGCCGTGGCCAAGCACCTGGAATGGCACCTCAAGGCGCAGGGCTATGACCTCGCGCATGGCCCCCAGCCGGCCGACATCGTCGTCGCGCTGCGTGACCGCGTGCAGACGCTGAAGGACATGGCCGAGCGCGCCGCGGTGTGGTTCCAGCCGCTGACCGAGTACGACGAGGCAGCCGTGGCCAAGCACCTCACCGCCGCCGCACAGGCGCCCCTGGCCGATGCGCGTACGCGCCTGGCCGCGCTGTCGGCGTGGACCGCCGAGGCGGTGTCCGCCGCGCTGCACGAAACCGCGGAAGCTTGCGGGCTGGGCATGGGCAAGGTGGCGCAGCCGATGCGCGTGGCCATCACCGGCACCCAGGTCAGCCCGGACATCTCGCACACCGTGTACCTGGCGGGCCAGGCCGAGGCGGTGAAGCGCATCGATGCCGCGCTTGCAAAGCTGCCGGCGAGCGCCTAAATCAAGGGCATGAGCCACGCCCACGCCTGCACCGACCCGAAACACCACGTCCACGACGGCAATGCCTTCGTGGCCGAGGTGGAACGGGCGTGCGGGGCGCGCGGGCTGCGGCTCACGCCGCTGCGGGCCAGCGCACTACGCCTGATTGCCGACTCTGGTCGGCCGATGAAGGCGTACGACCTGCTCGACCTGATGAAGCAGACCCACGACGCGGCGGCGCCGCCGACGGTGTACCGCGCGCTCGACTTCCTCCTCGAACACGGCTTCATCCACAAGCTCGCCTCGATCAACGCCTTCGTCGCCTGCCACCATCCGGGGGCGCCCGCGCACGCGGTGCCGTTCCTGATCTGCGACCAGTGCCAGAGCGCGACGGAACTGGAGGACGAGCGCATCGTGCAGACGCTCGATACCCGGGCGCGGGCATTGGGTTTCACACCACGCAGCCAGACGCTGGAAGTGCATGGCACGTGCGCCCAGTGCGCCGCCGCCAGCAAGCCCACCGACTGATCCACGACGTATGCGTGGCGGTCGCGGGACGGCGGGGTTTGCCAGCGGTGCGTCCGCCGCGATCGTGCCGGCGCGCCGCGCTAGCCGCGCGTTTCGCGCTCCTGCAGCAACCGTTCTATCAGCGCCAGCTGGCGTTGTTGCTCAGCCATCATTGCCGCCAGTTGCTCATCGCGCATTCGATCCAGCTTCTCGTGGAGCGACATGATTTCCAGCTCCGCCTTCAGGTTGACCTCGTAGTCATGCGCGGCGGTGACGCGGTCTTTTTCTGCCTGCCGGTTCTGCGACATCATGATGACCGGCGCCTGCACTGCCGCCAGCATCGAGAGGATCAGGTTGAGGAAGATGAAGGGGTAGGGGTCGAACGGGTGGCGCAGCAGCACCACCGTATTCATCACCACCCAAGCCACCAGCACCAGCATGAACAGGATGATGAAACCCCACGAGCCGCCGAACTTCGCGATCCGGTCGGCAAGCCGTTGGCCGAAGGTCAGCTTCTGTTCGTAGTCGGCATGCGGGTCGCGGGACAGGGGCGGGCGACGGGAGAGTCGCTCAAGCACTCCGCGCTCGATGGCAGTGAGGTCGTGGCGGCCGTGCTCGAGTAACGATTGCGCAAGTCGACGGATCTGGTCGCTCATGGCCGGGTCCTTCTGCAGGTTGACCCCAGTCTAGAACGCAAGGACCCTCGTGTGCCTCCGGTCCTCCAACCCTTGCCCGGGACCAGCACGAGGTCCCCGGGCGAGAGCGGTGGCGTCGTCAGAAGAACGCCCGTACGCCCACCACCACCCCGCGGCCCGGCAGCGGTGCCATTTCCTTCAGGAACGAGGTGTGTGGACGGGCTTCCTCGTCGAGAAGGTTGCTGCCGTCGATGAAAAGTTCCAGCCCGTTGCCGGCCGCGGTGTCCAGGTGCCACGCCACATGTGCATCGACCAGCGTGTAGCCGTCGGTGGGCAGCTCATGCGCGGCCACGCGATCCTGTTTGGCGTAGCGCACCGCGCCCAGTGATGCGCGCCACTGGCCCAACTCCCAGCGCAATTCGGCGCCCACACGCGACGGAGCAATGCGGGGCAGGTTGCCCTCGTGCGGCAGTTCAGCCACCAACTCTTCGATTTCACCTTCGTGTGCCAGGGTGAAAGCCACCGCGCCGGTGCCGTCGCCGGCCAGCTTGGCGCGGACCACGTCGCCGAACATGCGCAGGTCCCACTGCCCGCTGGCGTTGTCGGCAAACGCCCAGCTCACTTCGGCTTCGGCGCCGTTGAAACGGGCATCGCCCTGCGTCCACAGGCGAACCGGAACGTCGTGCTCCACCAGACCCGTGTCCGCGAGGTAGATGTAGTCGTCGAAGCGCACGTGGTACACCGAGGCGCTGGCCTTGAACGGGCCCTGGTGCCAGTGGATGCCCAGTTCCGCGCGGTTGGCGGTTTCCACGTCCAGCGTCGGCGAGCCCGTCTCGAGGCTGGCGGTGGCCACGTGCAGGCCGTTGGAGTAGAGCTCCTCGGCACTGGGCGCGCGCTGCGCGCGATCGAGGCCGAACATCACGTGGATCGGGTCGATGGGTTCCCACTTGAGGCCAGCGGACAGGCTGGTGGTGTCGAACTCCCGGTCAGGGCCGATCGCCACGGCATCGTCCACGTCCACGCGGCTGCGGTCGTGGCGGGCGCCGACTTCCAGCTTGAGCGGGCCGACGTCGCGCTGGCCAATCCAGAACAGGCCGGCATCGCGCGAGGTGGAGCCCGGCACGAACGCTTCATCGCCGACCGCGACAAACTCGCGCTGCGCCCATTGCAGGCCCAAGGCACCGTTCCAGCCGGCGAGCGGCTGGTGGACCAGCTCGAAGCGGGCCTCGGTGCTGTCGTTGTCGAAGACGGTACCGACCGCCTCGCCTTCGAATTCGGTGTGGGTGTATTCGGTGCGGGCCACCTTGGCGCGCAGCGACTGGAACACGCCGACCTCATTCAGGCCGGCGCGCAACTCGGTGCGGCGCTGGTCCATGTTGATCGACACGCCATCGCCGTGGGCGTCGGGCTCCTCCTCCCCGACGGGCGCTTCTTCTTCATGGCCGTGGCCGCCGCCCGGAATGCCGTACCGGGAGTTGAACAGGCTGTAGCCCACGCCCACGAAGCCACGATCGCCCACCCACGACATGCCCAGCGCACCACTGTCGGTGCGCACGAAGCTGTTGGGCATCGTTCCCTCTTCGCTGGGATCCGGCACTTCGCCGTGTTCGGCCATCAGCCGGGCGCTTTCCGCGTGGCCGGGAATGTCGTAATCGCCGGTCTCGCGGTGCAGTGCATCGAAGTGGAAGACCAGGTGGCCGGAGGCGGAGGTGCCGTCCAGGCGCACCATGCCAGTCTTCTCATCGTTGACGCTGCCGGTGCGGAATTCGGCGCGACCCTGCAGCGGCTGCGCGGTGGCGGCCACGGGGACGCGGCCGTCGATCACGTTGACCGCCCCGCCGATCGCGCCGCTGCCGTACAACAGGGTGGCGGGGCCCTTGAGTACTTCGATCTGGTCAGCCAGGAACGGCTCAATGCTGACCGCGTGGTCCACGCTGACCGTGGACACGTCGCCGCTGCCCAGGCCGTCACTGACCACCTGCACGCGCGCGCCATCGAAGCCGCGGATGATCGGGCGGCCCACGCCAGGACCGAAGTAGGACGACTGCACGCCCGGCAGCTTGTTGACGGTTTCGCCCAGCGAGTTGGCCTTGGCTTCGTCCAGCTTCTCCCCCGTCAGCACCTCGACCGGGCGGGTGAGGTCCTCGGCGGTGCCGGCCAGCGGGTTGGCCTTCACCACCACCGCGTCCAGGTCGACGGCGTCGTGTTCATGCTCGTGCTCAGCCTGGGTTTGCGGCGGCTGGGCGGCGTTGACCGCTGGCAGGGCCAGGGCGAGGGCGATGGCCAGCGGCAGGCGGGCGGGCAAGCGAAGGCGGTTCATGCGGGCGGTAGCGTTCCATGTGACCAGATGGCCAGAATGTTATAGTATTGCAATTGTGGATTCACCCTCCCGGAAGTCACGGACATGCCCGTTCACCCCACTCGACGTCTGCTGGACCGCCTCGGCGCCATGGGTTCGCTGGTGTGCGCGGCGCACTGTGCGCTGATTCCGGTGGTCATCGCCCTGCTGCCGTCGATGGGTCTGGCCAGCCTCAACAGCGACGCCTTCGAGATGGCGTTCGTGGTGTTTGCCACGCTGCTGGGGCTTTTCAGCATCGTCTGGGGCTACCGCCGGCACCACGCCATCCGTGCGATCTCGTTGCTGGCGCCTGGGCTGGTCGTACTATGGACAGGCGTGCTGTACGCCCCGTTGCATCATTCGCTGGTGCCACATGCGGTGGCGATGACGCTGGGCGGCACGCTGGTGGGGCTGGCGCACCTGGCCAACCTGCGGCTGAACCACGGGCACGTGCACGACGCCCAGTGCGCGCATTGAGGCGGCCAATGGCCCGCTTGTGCTAGGCTTTGCGGCCTCGCGCGCGACCGCCGCGATCCCGATTCGGTGCCGGTGACCGGGCAGGACGTCCGGGCGCGGCATCTATTTCCATTGTTTATCTGTACTAGTTCAGGAGCACGACCATGGGTAAGGGCGACCGCAAGACCGCCAAGGGCAAGCGCTACAACTCCAGCTACGGCAACGCCCGTGCGGCCAAGGCCGTGACCAAGGCGACCGGCAGCGCCGCTTCGCCGGTCGCGAAGAAGGCGACCAAGACCGTGGCCAAGGCTCCGGCCAAGAAGGTCGTGGCCAAGAAGGCTGCCTCCAAGGAGTAAGCGCCTCGCGGCGTAACGAAAAGCCCCGCCATGCGGGGCTTTTTTGTGGGCGGCTTCTGGAGGCCTCAGGTGACGCGCCGGCCCCCCGCGTACACGGCTGCCGCGAGGCGGCCACCCAGCCAGTAGCACAGCTCGGCCGGATGCCCCACCTGCCACTGCGCGAAGTCAGCGCGCGCGCCCACGCGCAACACCCCGCGGTTGGCCAAGCCCATCGCTTGTGCGGCGTGCACGGTGGCGCCGCGCAGGGCCTCCTCCGGCGTAAGGCGGAAGTGCGTGCAGGCGAGTTGCATGGCCTGGCGCATCGACAGCAGCGGTGAAGTGCCCGGGTTGCAATCGGTGGCCACGGCCATCGGCACGCCGTGGGCGCGGAATGCCTCCAACGGCGGCAGCTTCGTCTCGCGCAGCACGTGGAAGGCGCCAGGCAACAACACCGCGACGGTGCCGTGCGCCGCCATCGCGCGCACTGAGTCCTCGCTGGTGTGCTCCACGTGGTCGGCCGAGAGCCCGGAGAACTCCGCGGCCAACGCGGCGCCGCCCAGGTCGCTCAACTGGTCGGCATGCAGCTTGACCGGCAGGCCCAGCGCGCGCGCCGCCTCGAACATGCGTCGGGTCTGCGCCGGGGTGAAGCCGATGCCCTCGCAGAAGGCGTCGACCGCATCGACCAGGCCTTCGGCATGCAGGCGCGGCAGCCAGTCGCAGGCGGCATCGATGTAGTCATCGGCACGGCCCTGGTATTCCGGGGGCAGTGCGTGCGCGGCGAGGTAGGTGGTGCGCACGGTGACGCCCAGCGCCTCGCCCACGCGGTGGGCCACGCGCAGCATCTTGCGCTCGTTGTCGAAGTCCAGGCCGTAGCCGGACTTGATCTCGAGCGTGGTGGCGCCATCGGCCAGCAGCGCGCCGGCGCGGGGCAGCGACTGCCGCAGCAGTTCGTCCTCGCTGGCCTCCCGCGTGGCGCGCACGGTGGACAGGATGCCGCCGCCGGCGCGGGCAATGGCCTCATAGCTGGCGCCCTGCAGGCGCAATTCAAACTCGCGCGCGCGGTCGCCCGCGAACACCAGGTGGGTGTGGCAGTCGACCAGGCCGGGCGTGATCCAGCCACGGGCCTCGATCACCTCACGGGCAAGGCGTTCCGGGCGGTCGGGCAACGCGCCGCGCGGGCCGACGAAGGTGAGCACGCCATCGCGCCAGCCCAGTGCACCGTCGGTGATTTCGCCGTAGCCGGCATCGCTGTCCAGCGTGGCAAGCGCGGCGCCCAGGATCAGGCCATCCCAGGAAGGCATCGGGGTATCGGTCATCCGCGCATTCTAAGCGGCCGGCGCGAACAGGTCCTCGCGCGGCAGCGCGCCTTCCAGTTGCAGCAGGAAGCGCTTGGTCGGCAGCCCGCCGCCAAAGCCGGTGAGGCTGCCGTCCGCGCCGATCACCCGGTGGCAGGGCAGCACGATCGGCAGCGGATTGCGGCCGTTGGCCGCGCCCACCGCCCGCATCGCGGTCGGCTTGCCCACGCGGCTGGCCAGTTGTGCGTAGCTGATCGTCTCGCCGAAGGGGATGGTCGCCAGCGTCGTCCACACGTCGCACTGGAACGCGGTGCCGCGTGGCGCCAACGGCAGGTCGAAGACGCGGCGCGCGCCCGCGAAGTATTCGGCGAGCTGGCGGGCGGTCTCGCGCAGGATCGGGTGGTCCCCTTCCTGCCAGTCCGCGCCACGGCGCACGCGATGCCGCGACTCGTGGAACTCGATGGCGTGCAGGCCGCCGTCGTCCGCAGCGAGCAGGAGCGGGCCGACGGGGCTGTCGATGGTGTCGTATCGGATCATGACTTGGCTCCGGTCGGAGAGATGCGTGCGGCAGGGGCGGTGGGTGCGTGGCGGGGGGAGCGGCTGGGCTGAACAGGTCTGCGCGCGTCCGCCTTCAGGGCCGCGTCGCGCCACAGGTGGATCACGGCGTAGGCGCGCCAAGGCCGCCACTGTTCGGCAAGGGCGGCCAACGCCTTGCCGGTGACCGTGTCGCCTTCGCCGCCTGCCTGCTGGCGCAACACCAGGTCGTCGGTCGGGAACGCGTCGGGATGGCCCAGTGCGCGCATGGCGATGTAGTGCGCCGTCCACGGGCCGATCCCGGGCAGTGCCACCCAGCGAGCGACGAAGTCTTCCAGGGTGCGTTCGGCACGGAAGTCGGCGCGGCCATCGAGCAGCGCCCGGGCCACGCCGCGCACGGTGTCGGCGCGACTGCGGGTGAGTCCGATGCTGGCCAGATCCGCATCGGCCAGCGCCTCCGGTGTCGGGAACTGGCCATCCAGTCCTTCGCCCAAAGGCGTGGGCAACGGTTGGCCGTAGCGGTGGGCCAGCCGGGTGGCCAGCGTGCGAGCGGCGGCCACGCTGACCTGTTGGCCGAGGATGGCGCGCACCGCGATTTCGAAGCCGTCCCAGCCGCTGGGCAGCCGCAGGCCCGGCTGTTGGGCCAGCAACGGACGCAGGCGGGGACTGGTGCCGAGTGCGTCGGCGATTGCGCGTGGGTCGGCGTCGACGTCGAACATGCGACGGATGCGGTTGACCGTGTCCAGCAGCGCGGCCGCCGGAACGCCGTGCAGTTCCAGCTTGAGCGCGTGCTCGTCCCCCGGCCATGCACCCACGCGCACCCACCCCGGCGCCGCGCCGGTGGCGACCACGCGCGAGTACGCATGCGCATCGACGTACTCCACCCCCGGCAAGGCACGCCCCCGAAGGAAGTCGAGCATCGCGCCGAAGTCGTATGGGGGGCGGTAACCCAGTCGCAGTGTCAGTGTGTCTTCAGCGCGCGCGACGGGGCGCTTGCGCAGGTCGCGCGGGGCCATGCGGTACGCCTCGCGGAACGTGGTGTTGAAGCGGCGCAGGCTGCCGAATCCTGCGGCCATGGCCACGTCGGTGATCGGCAGGTCGGTTTCGGTCAGCAGCTGCTTGGCGAACAGCAGCCGGCGCGTGCCGTGCACGCCGATGGGCGCCGCGCCCAGGCGCTCGACGAACAGCCGCCGCAGTTGCCGCTCGCCCAGGTTGACCCGTTCGGCCAGTACCGCCAGCGGCTGTTCCACCAGCGCGCCCTCATCGATCAGTTTGAGCGCGCGTGCGACGACCGCATCACCGCGCCGCCAGGTGCCGTCTCCCGGCGACAGCTCCGGCCGGCAGCGCAGGCAGGGGCGGTAACCTGCGGCCTCGGCCGCGGCGGCGCTGGGGTAGTAGCTGACGTTCTCGCGCTTCGGCGCAGGCGCCGGGCACACCGGCCGGCAGTAGATGCCCGTGCTGGACACGGCGGTGAAGAACAAGCCGTCAAAGCGCGCATCGCGGCTCAGTCGCGCCTGCTCGCAGACCTGTGGCGAGGGGAGGGCGGAACCGGCTGCGGCAACGGGCGGGGCGTGGGACATGCATGCAGGCTAGCACCGGGCGAGGTCACCGACTCGCCGGATTCGGACATCAATGCTCGCCGGAGTTTCGGCTGCCCGCTGGCAACAGGCGTCGCCAAGCAAGGTCGCAGCGGCGACAATCCGCACCATGCAGATGATTCCCAAAGCAAAGGTATGGACGGCGGCAGGTTGGAGCGCGCCGCGGGCATTGGCGGCGGAAACGGGTGGGCGCCTGCGCCCGGCATTGGCCGGTGCTGCGGGGGATGGCCGGGCACCCGCGACAAGGGTCGTCCCCGGCATTGCCAACCTCCACTCGCACGCCTTCCAGCGCGCGATGGCGGGAATGGCGGAGCGCCAGACCGATCCGGCCGATTCGTTCTGGACCTGGCGCGAGACCATGTACCGCTTCGCCGCGCGCTTCACCCCCGAGCGCCTGCATTCCGTGGCCGCGCAGCTGTACGCCGAGATGCTGGAGGCTGGCTACACCACCGCCTGCGAATTCCACTACCTGCACCACGCGCCGGATGGCCAGCCCTATGCCGATCCTGCCGCGATGTCGCGTGCGCTGGTCGCCGCCGCGCGCGAGACCGGCATCCGGCTGACGTTGCTGCCGGTGCTGTACATGACGGGGGGGTTCGATGCACGTCCGTTGTCCGAGCGGCAGCGCCGCTTCGGCCACGACGTGGAGGCGTACCTGCGCCTGCTGGACATCCTGCGCGCGGACGAAAGCGATACGCTGCGCGTGGGGTGCGCCCTGCACAGCCTGCGCGCGGTGCAACCTGACGCCATGCGCGAGGTGCTGGCCGCGTTGCCGCGCGACAGCCGCATCCATATCCACATCGCCGAGCAGACCGTCGAAGTGGACGAATGCATGGCCGTGCGTGGCGCCCGCCCGGTTCGCTGGCTGCTGGACCATGCGACGGTCGACTCCCGTTGGACGCTGGTGCACGCCACCCACCTGGATGCCGGGGAAGTGCAGGACGTGGCGCGCAGCGGCGCCACGGTGGCCATCTGCACCACCACCGAGGGCAACCTCGGCGACGGCCTGTTCCCCCTGCGCGATTACCTGGATGCCGGCGGTCGCTGGGGCGTCGGTTCGGATTCGCACGTCTCGGTGTCGCCGGTGGAAGAACTGCGCTGGCTGGAATACGGCCAGCGCCTTGTGACCCGCCGCCGCAACATCGCGGTGGGAGCCGCTTCGACCAGCGTCGGCGAGACCCTGATGCATGGCGTAATGGCCAGCGCAACCGACGCCACCGGACACGCCGTGGGCCTGCTGGACGACGACCGCCTTGCCGACCTGCTGGTGCTGGACACCGATGCCCCGGCATTCGCGGGTGCCACCGATGGCGACGCCATCGACCGCTGGCTGTTCAGCGGCAATCGCAACCTGGTGCGTGAGACTTGGGTGGGTGGGCGCCGCGTGGTGGCCGACGGGCGCCACGTGCAGCGCGACGCCATCGAAGCGCGCTACCGGGCGACGATGGCGGAACTGCTGGCCGACTGAGCGGCGGGTTATTCCGTTACCAGCACCGCGTTGAAGGTGTCCGCGCGGCCCTCGTGGTGCGCCGGGGGAATGCCCAGCAGCCGCGCCAGCAGCGGGTACACGTCCACGTTCTCCACCGGCCTAAGCACGCGGCCCCGGGCGAACGCCGGGCCACGCGCCACGAACACGGCGCGCATCGAAGGCAGGGCGGGGTCGAAACCGTGGGCGCCACGCGTGCCCATCTGCCTGCGCTTCACGGCCAGCGCGCGCGGCTGCGCCGCCCAACCCTCGTCCATCTGGCACACGATCGACGGCACGCGCGGGTGCCGGCCGTAGTGCCAACGCGCGGGCAGTGCCTGCTTGCGCCAGCATTCGTAGTGCGGGTGCCGCCCCAGCAATTGGGCCTCGGCGGCCTCGCGCCGTCCGGGCAGCGGTTCGAAGCCCACGGACTCGCCGGAAGCCACCAGGCGCGCGTCGTCGGGCCCGACCATGGATTCGGCGTCGAGGAGCTGGCTGGGCGGCAGCGGCGCCATGCCGTGGTCTGAAACCACCACTACGTTGACCCGGTCGAGCAGGCCGCGGTCAGCGAGCCCCTCGCGCAGGCGACCCAGTGCCGCGTCGATGTCACGCAGCGCCTGACGCGCCTCCGGCGAGTCCGGTCCATGATCGTGGCCGGCCTTGTCCAACCGGTCGAAGTACAACGTGGCCAGATGCGGGCGCGTGGTCGCGGGTTCGGACAGCCACCCCAGCACCGTGTCCACGCGGGCTTCGTTGGTCACGGCGGCGTCATAAGGCTGCCAGCGGCCCGGGCGGACGCCCTGGATCGGCGCCTCGCTGCCCGGCCAGAACATGGTGGCGGTGCGCAGCCCCGCCTTTTCCGCGCCCACCCAGATCGGCTCGCCCTGCCACCAGGCGGCGTTGCCGACGGCCTCTCGCCGCGACAGGGCGAAACCGCCCAGTTCGTCGTCCCACATGGTGTTGTGGACGATGCCGTGGCGGTCCGGCCGCAGCCCGGTAACCATCGTGTAGTGGTTGGGGAAGGTCAGCGACGGGTAGGACGGGGTCATCCACTGCGCGCGCACGCCTTCGGCAGCCCAGCGGGCCAGGTGCGGGGCGTAACCGCGGTCGAGGTAGTCCGCGCGGAAGCCGTCGATCGAGACCAGCAGCAGCGGTGCGGGCTCATTGCGCGCGGCCGTGGCGGCGGTCGGGTCACCAACGGTGGCGGAAGGCGCCCGCGCGGAGGTGGCACAGGCACTGACGCAGAGCGCGAGGACGGCCGCAAGGGCGGCAAAACGGGTGCGACAAGGCATGGGGCGATAGTAAGCCAGCCCTTTGTTGCAGCCGGCTGCCCCGCGCCCTTGGACTTTGGTCCAAGACCAGGGGGCCTTGATTCACCGCCCAGCCTGTCCCCGCGGCCCGGAGGGCTGACGGCTGCTTGAATGCCCATGCCGTCGGCACGTGCCGAGGTCCGCCGACAGGCGTATACCTAGATCGGAAGGGGCGGCGCGGACCGCCGACCCCACGTTGGAGGTGCCGCCATGAAACGCCTGTTGCTGACTGCCCTGCTGGCCGGTGTGGTTCCGGCCGCTTTTGCCCAGGCCACTCCCGCGGAGCCCGCCGCGGCAACTGCAACCCAGGTGGCCGACGCGACGCAGGAGCCCCTGTCCGACCGCTATTGCCTGCGTGAAACCGGCTCGCGGATCGTCGCTCGCCAGAATGCCAAGGGCCAGAAGCGCTGCAACGCCATGTCGGGCCGTGCCTACACCCGCGAGGACCTCGACCGCACCGGGCAGATCAACATCGCCGACGCGCTGCGCACGCTGGACCCGGCGGTGCACTGATCCCCGTCAGGGCTGCAGGCCACACAACAGTCGCTGCAGCGAGGCGTCGTAGAAGTCGCGGAACTCGCGTTCGCCCAGGCTGAATCGCCCGGCGCGAAACAGCGCCACCAGCCCGTGGGTGTGTGCCCACAGGGTCATTGCCACGTCCCATGCGTCGTCGCGGCGCAGCGCCCCGGCCTGCATCGCGTCTTCGACCGCGTCGGCCACCACGGTAAGCGTGGGCGAACGCCGTTCGCGGAAGTCCTCGGGGAAGCGCCGCGCCTGCCCGCGCTGGATGCCGAAGGCGTAGTCGAACAGGTGCGGGTGTGCCAGCGCGAAATCCAGATAGATGCGCTGCGTGGCCAGCACGCGTTGCAGCGCGTCGCCGCCTTGCGCCCGTGCCTGCCAGTGCCGCGTGATCTCCTCGAAGCTGTCGTCACAGATCCGCCACAGCAGTGCATCACGGCTTTCGAAGTGGCGGTAGATCGCCATCGGCGTCACGCCGGCCTTGGCCGCCACCCGACGCATGCTCACCGCCTCCGCGCCCTCGCGTTCGAACAAAGCGCGGGCGGCACGCAGCAGGCGGTCTGCGGTGGTCAGTGGGGCGGGCATGGAGGATCTGGCAGCGGCGACAAACCGACGTCGATTGTATACAGCGTAGACAATTCCGCGCCGTCCGGCGGAAAGACAGCCGATTCGTTGCCATAAGCGCGTTTGCGCGGTGCCATGCGCTGTCGCATTGGTGGGCTGGGGGCAATAATTCAGCCATCACCGCAGCCGCAGGAATGGCCCCCAATGTCCACCCGTCGCGATCCGTCCCGCACCATCCGCGCCCCGCGTGGCGCCGAGAAGTCCTGCAAGTCGTGGCTGAGCGAAGCCGCCTACCGCATGATCCAGAACAACCTCGACCCGGACGTGGCCGAGAACCCCGCCGAACTGGTGGTGTACGGCGGCATCGGCCGCGCCGCGCGCGACTGGGAAAGCTACGACGCCATCCTCAAGTCGCTGCGCGAACTGGAGGACAACGAGACCCTGCTGGTGCAGTCGGGCAAGCCGGTGGGCGTGTTCCCCACGCACCCGGACGCGCCGCGCGTGCTGATCGCCAACTCCAACCTGGTGCCGCACTGGGCCACCTGGGAGCACTTCAACGAGCTCGATAAGAAGGGCCTGATGATGTACGGCCAGATGACGGCCGGCTCGTGGATCTACATCGGCAGCCAGGGCATCGTGCAGGGCACCTACGAGACGTTCGTGGAGATGGGGCGCCAGCACTACGGCGGCGACCTCACCGGCAAGTGGATCCTGACCGCGGGCCTGGGCGGCATGGGCGGCGCGCAGCCGCTGGCCGCGACCATGGCCGGCGCGTGCATGCTGGCCATCGAATGCCGCCAGAGCAGCATCGACATGCGCCTGCGCACCCGGTACGTGGACGAGCAGGCCACCGACCTGGACGACGCGCTGGCGCGCATCGAGAAGTACACCGCCGCCGGCGAGGCCAAGTCGATCGCGCTGCTGGGCAATGCCGCCGAGATCCTGCCGGAGCTGGTGCGCCGCGGCGTGCGTCCGGATGCGGTCACCGACCAGACCAGTGCGCACGACCCGCTGCACGGCTACCTGCCGACCGGCTGGACGCTGGAGCAGTGGCTGGACAAGCAGAAGACCGAGCCGCAGGAAGTGGTCGAGGCCGCCAAGCACTCCATGCGGGTGCACGTGGAGGCGATGCTGCACTTCGAGGACATGGGCGTGCCCACCTTCGACTACGGCAACAACATCCGCCAGATGGCCTTCGACATGGGCTGCAAAGATGCGTTCGACTTCCCGGGTTTCGTGCCGGCGTACGTGCGTCCGCTGTTCTGCCGCGGCGTGGGTCCGTTCCGCTGGGTGGCGCTGAGCGGTGACCCGGAGGACATCGCCAAGACCGATGCCAAGGTGAAGGAGTTAATCCCCAACGACCCGCACCTGCACAAGTGGCTGGACATGGCGCGCGAGCGCATCAGCTTCCAGGGCCTGCCGGCGCGCATCTGCTGGGTCGGGCTGGGCGATCGTCACCGCCTGGGCCTGGCGTTCAACGAGATGGTGCGCAACGGTGAGCTCAAGGCGCCGGTGGTGATCGGCCGCGACCACCTCGACAGCGGCTCGGTGGCCTCGCCCAACCGCGAAACCGAATCGATGATGGACGGCTCCGACGCCGTGTCCGACTGGCCGCTGCTCAACGCCATGCTCAACGTGGCCGGTGGCGCGACGTGGGTGTCGCTGCACCACGGTGGCGGCGTGGGCATGGGCTACAGCCAGCACAGCGGCGTGGTGATCGTGTGCGATGGCAGCGAAGCCGCCGACAAGCGCCTCGCCCGCGTGCTGTGGAATGACCCTGGCACCGGCGTGATGCGCCATGCCGATGCGGGTTACGAGATCGCCAAGCAGTGCGCGAAGGAGCAGGGGCTGAAACTGCCGATGCTGTAAGCCGCGTGCGCCCCAGGTTGGCATGGTAGGTTTTGTCCCGACGCGCACCGCAGCGGCTGCGGTGCGCCGATGGATCGAGGCCTAGAGACGCCAAGGAGCAAGCCATGGGGAAGTGGGGATTGGGTTTTGCGTGTGCCACGGCTCTCGCCAGCATCCTGTTGCCGGTTGGTGCCCAGACGCCGCCGGTTGAAGCGGTTGCTCGCGAGGCCTGCCCGCCGCCGGTCAAGCATGCGCCGGTATATCCGATAGACATGATGCGCCGGGGCAAGGGCGGCACCGTGCTGCTTGCATTGGACATTGATGCCTGCGGCAAGGTGAAGCATGTCGTCGTCAAGCAGAGTAGCGGCCAGAAGCAATTGGATGACGCTGCGGTCACTGCCACGACGCAGTGGGTCCTGGACCCGGTGGCACGCGCGAAGGCCGTGGCGGGAACGGTCGAACTGCCGGTGTCGTTTGGCATGAGTCCCGATCAGGCCATCCCCTATGCCGAGCTGAGCTGGCCCAAGAGCCACAAACGCCCGCAGTACCGGCTGGAACCCATGCCAGAGTTCGGCTCAGCCGACGCTGCCGTCCAGGCGATCGGCGTCCCGATCAAGAAGGTCATCAAACCGCCGTATCCGGGCATCCAGAGCCAGTTCTTCCGCCACGGCGACGGTGCCGTTCCCGAGTACTGGTTGTTCCTGTACAAGGGACGCTCCCCCAACCTGGCGGCACGTTATCGTTTGACCTACGACGGGACCCAGCCCACGGTCGTGCTGTCCATTGCCTGCGACGACCAGCCCGAGGCGTGCGCCAATGCGTCGAATTTCCTGATGAAGGGCCTGCCCTTCGCGCGGGCCAAGTAGCGCGGTGCATGGAGGCAAGGGGTGCCGATGATCGTTCCGCAATACTGGGCCGAGGCCCGGTTGCAGCACCGCGCGCGCGGCAAGTCCGTCACGGTGCGTCGCTTTGGCTGGTCGGACGACAGCCTGCAGGCCGCGCAGGCGCATGCCGATGCGCGCGTGCGCGAGGCGATGGATCGCATCCTCGCCGGTGAGTCGCTGATCCGGCGCGAGCACCGGGTGGCATACAACGGGGCCGAGGGCCTGCCGATCCGCGAGGAGATCGTCGAGCGTCACGGCGAGGCCGTCATCACCCGCAACGGCTATGGCGCACTGTGCCTCAACTCCCCAGACGTCCTGTTCGCCGATATCGATTTCAGCGACGCGCCGCCCGCAGCATTGGTCAAGGGCACGCTTCTGGTGCTGGTGGCGACGGCCGTGACGCTGGGAGTTTGGCGGCAATCCTTCGCGGTAGGTCTGGTTGCCGGCGTGGCGGCACTGATCCTCGGCTATTCCCTGGCCAAGGCGATCCACCGCGCTCTCGTGGGCATGGCCGGTGGCCACGAGGCGCGCACACGCCGTCGCATTGCCACGTTCATTGCCCGCAATCCCACCTGGGGCCTGCGCACCTACCGCACCCCCGCGGGCATGCGGCTGTTGGCCACGCACGCTACCTTCGCCGCTGACGATGCCAGCGTCGGCGAGTGCTTCACCGCCCTGGGGGTTGACACCATCTACGCCCGGATGTGCCGGCTGCAGCATTGCTTCCGCGCGCGGCTCACGCCAAAACCGTGGCGGGTGGGCATGGGCCGGCACATCAAGCCGCGCTACGCCGTATGGGATGCCAGCCACGCCGAACTCGCGGAGCGCAGGCATTGGATCGACGATTACCAGTACGCGTCGCGCGGCCATGCAGCGTGCCGGTTCGTCGAGGTAGTGGGCAATCGGGCCATCCATCCGCAGGTGGCGCCTGTCGTTGAATTGCATGACGCGCTGTCCCGGGCCAACGAGCGCTTGCCGCTGGCTTGATAGCATGCGTGCTACCCCTGCACCCAGAATGGATTGCCCATGCAGCTGTCGGGTCTTTACCTCTATCCGGTCAAATCCGCCGCGCCGGTGGCCGTTGAACAGGCCGTGGTCGAGCCGCGCGGCCTGCAGTACGACCGCCGCTGGATGGTGGTGGACGAAGCCGGCAAGTTCCTGACCGGTCGGCAGTTGCCGCGGCTGACCCTGGTGCGCGCCACGCCCGACTCCAGCGGCCTGACGCTGGAGGCGCCCGGCATGCCACGGCTACGCGTAAACCTGGGCGAGGCCAGCGGCACGTTGCCGGTTACGGTGTGGAAAAGCGTGGTGGATGCGCATCTGTCCGGAACAGAGGCCGATGCCTGGCTCAGCACCTACCTGCAGCGCCCCGCGCGCCTGGTGTACATGGACGCCGACGTTCACCGGCCCGTGCAGTCGGCCCGCGCCCGGCCCGGCGACGAGGTCAGCTTTGCCGACGGCCATCCGGTGATGCTGATCACGCAGGCGGCCGTGGACGCATTGAACGGCCGCCTGGCCAAGCCGGTGTCGATGCTGCAGTTCAGGCCCAACCTGGTCGTCGACGGCGCGCTCGCGCATGCGGAGGACGACTGGACCCGTGTGCGTATCGGCGAAGTGGTCTTCGACGTGGCCAAGGCCTGCACCCGGTGCGTGTTCACCACCGTTGATCCCACGCGCGGCGAGCGCGACCCCGACGGCGAGCCGCTGCGCACGCTCACCCGCTACCGCCGCACCGAGGAAGGGGTCACCTTCGGCCAGCACCTGATCCCGCGTTCACCGGGGGTGGTGCGGGTGGGTGACGCCGTCGAGCCGCTTGCGTAGACGACGACGCGGGGCGAAGGTGGTCCATTAGCCGCAGGGCTGTACGAGGCGGCTCGTGCGTCGGCTACGCTTGTGCAAAAAGGCCGCGTCCATGGGCGATACCCCACTCGACAACCCGTTCTGGTCCTCCCTGCAGACCCGGCACGCGCACCTCGCGCTGCGCGCCGACGGTGTCGCGCGTTATCCGCTCGAGTACGCGCCGTTCCTGGGCGTGGCCCAAGACGGACTCGCCGTGGACGAAGCGTTGAGCACGCTGGTGGCCCCGGGCGAAAGCGTCTATCTGCTCGGCGTCACCCCGCAGGTGCCGGCGGGGTGGACGTTGGTGCCGTTGGGCCCGCTGGCCCAGATGGTGTGCGACGAACCGCTCGAGGTGGTCGACGGGCCGGAGATCGTTCCGCTCGACGAGACGCATCGCGCGGACGTCCTGGCGCTGACCGCACTGGTGTACCCGCACTTTTTCCGCGCGCGCACCATGGAGATGGGGCGCTACTTTGGCATCTACGACGGCCTGCGGCTGGCCGCGATCATCGGCGAGCGGCTGGGCACCGACCAGCATGTCGAGATGAGCGCGATCTGCACCCATCCCGACTATCTGGGGCGCGGACTGGCAAGCCGGCTGACAGCCTTCCTCACCAACGACACGCTGGCGCGCGGCGCCATGCCGTTCCTGCACGTCAGTCTGGCCAACACCCGGGCAAAGACGTTATACGAGCATCTGGGCTATCGTCTGCGCGCCGAGTTGCCGTTCTTCGGGCTGCGTCGTCCCTGACGCGGCGACGGGCCAGGCGACGCGCACCCGGTCCGCATCAAGAAATCAGTGCTTGGGCTCGGACACTTCCCTGACCACTTCCGCGGTGGCCGCGTCCTTGCCGTGCAGGGCGAGGTCCGCGATGGACAGCATGCCCGACAGGCGTCCATGACTGTCTACCACCGGCACCCGGCGGATCTTCGAGGCTTCCATCAGGCACACCGCATCCTTCAACGGGCTGTCCGAGCGCACCGTTTGCGCCGGGCTGCTCATCGCATCCGCTGCGCAGCCGTGCAACGTGTCGCGGCCGGAGGCCACCATGCGCACGGTGATGTCGCGGTCGGTGATCACGCCCAACGGCGCGCCTGCTTCATCGACCACCGGGATCTGGCCGCAGTCATGCTGCACCATCATCTGCGCCACGTCGCGCAGCGGGGTCTTGGGCGTGCAGCAGGCGGGGTTGGCGGTCATGACCGATTGGACGTTCATCGTGGGCTCCTTGGGGGAAGGGGGAGGTGGCCACAGCGTGGCGCGCCGGCGGTTGGGAGGGCGTGAAGCGGCCACGTCCGATGGCAGTTGCATTCAGGTGACGGTCAAGGCGGCTGGCGGGGCCGTGGCCACGCGGCGACAATGAACAACAACCTTTGCCCAACCCACCTTGCGCAGGCCCCATTGGACATCATCCGCTCCCGACAGAATCCGGTGGTCAAGCACCTGGTCAAGCTGGCGGAACAGCGCCGCGAACGCCACGCATCGCAACAGACGTTGCTGGTGGGCACGCACCTGATCGCCGCTGCACGCGATGCCGGGTGGAAGCTGCAACGACTGTTCGTGCGCGAAGGCAGCGAGCACCGCGCGGAAGTGGCGCAGTTGCTGGCGGCGCAGTTCGCGCCGGCCACGGTGCTGGCGCCCGAACTCTTCGATGCGATCGAGCAGTTGCCCAGCACCACCGGCCTGCTGGCCCTCACCACGATCCCCGAGCCGCCGCCCGTGCGCACCGATGGCTGCTGCCTGCTGCTGGATGGCGTGCAAGACCCGGGCAACGTCGGCTCGATCCTGCGTACCGCCGCGGCGGCACGCGTGGACCAGGTGTGGCTGGCGCTGGGCGCGGCCGACGCGTGGTCGCCGAAAGTGCTGCGCGCGGCGATGGGCGCGCACTTCGTGGTGCCGGTGATCGAACGGGTGGATCCGGGGCAGGCGCTGGATGCCTTCAAGGGGCGCGTGGCGATCACCACGCTCGCGCAGGCCACGGACCTGTACGACACCGACCTGCGCGGTGACCTGGTGCTGGCCATGGGCAGCGAGGGCGGTGGTGTGTCCGACGCGGTGTTCCAGCGCGCGGACGTGCGCCTGCGCATCCCCATGAATCCGGCCGTTGAGTCACTCAACGTGGGCGCGGCCACGGCCGTGTGCCTGTACGAACGCGTGCGCCAGCTGCGGACCGCCTGATTCCGCACAATCCGCGCGGGCGCGAAGGCCTGACTTCGCGCCCCCGGCATTATCCCAACCATCGACACACGTGGCCCGGGGCGAAAGGTGCCTAGAATCGGGGTGCTGCTCGATCCACAGGGGACCTCCGTGAAGCATTGCCTGATTGCCTTGGCCGCGTGCCTGGGCCTGGTTGGCGCCGCGCGCGCCAACGAAGCCGTCGACCACGCCATGGTGGGCAAGATCCGCCAGGAAGCCTTCCACCGCTCGCAGGTCATGCAGACCCTGTCGCAGCTGACCGAGGACGTGGGCCCGCGCCTGACCAACTCGCCCGGCATGGCCAAGGCCAACGCCTGGGCACGCGAGCGGCTGTCGGGCTGGGGCCTGGCCAACGTGCATGACGAGGCCTTCGGCCCGTTCGGGCGCGGCTGGGAGTTCCGTACTGCCAGCGTGGAGGTGCTCGCACCGCGGCCGGTTCCGCTGCACGCGCTGCCCAAGGCGTGGACGCCGGGCACGGTCGGCCCGGTGGAAGGCGAGGCGATGGCCGTGACGCTCAAGACCCAGGCCGACCTGGACAAGCACCGCGGCAAGCTGCGCGGCAAGATCCTGTTCCTCGACGCCGCCCGCGAGTACAAGCCCGGCGACAAGCCCGACAGCGACCGCTACGACAGTCACGAGCTGGACGAGCTGCGCGACTTCACCATCCCCAAGGACCGCGACCCCGCCAAGCGCGCCAAGGACGCGAAGGAGCGGTTGGACGAAATCGCGCTGACCGCCGCTACCAACGCCTTCCTCGCCGAGGAAGGCGTGCTGGCCACGGTGTCCATCAGCAGCTGGGACAACGGCATCATCCGCCTCGGCGGCGGTGGCTCACGCAAGGCTGGCGAGGCCGTGGGCGTGCCCGCGCTGACCATGATGGCCGAGCACTACAACACCGTGATGCGCGCGCTGGAGCGCAAGCAGGCCATGCGCCTGCGCGTGAACGTGGATGCGCGCTTCACCGGCGACACCGACGAAATGGGTTACAGCACTTTCGCCGAGATCCCCGGCCACGGCTCGCTGAAGGATGAGGTGGTGATCATCGGGGCGCACCTGGACTCGTGGCACGCCGGCACGGGCGCCGCCGACAACGGCGCGGGCGTGGCGGTGATGATGGAAGCCATGCGCATTCTCAAGGCCACGGGCGCCAAGCCGCGCCGCACCATCCGCATCGCCCTGTGGGGCGGTGAGGAGCAGGGCCTGCTGGGCTCCAGCGACTACGTCACCCGCCACTACGGTGGCTGGCCGGAGCCCACCGACCCGCGGCAGAAGAAGCTGCCGCTGTCACTGCGCGAGCCGACCGGCCCGCTGCAGCGCAAGCGCGGTTACGACACGGTGGCCGCGTACTTCAACTACGACAACGGCGGGGGCCGCATCCGCGGCATCTACACCCAGGAAAACACCGCGGTGGCGCCGATCTTCGGCGCGTGGCTGGCGCCGCTCAATGACGTGGGCGCCACCACCGTGACCCATCGCAATACCGGCAGCACCGACCACGTGCCGTTCGACCGCATCGGTCTGCCGGGCTTCCAGTTCGTGCAGGACCGGCTGGACTACTTCAGCAACGTTCACCACAGCCATTTGGACACGCTGGACCACGTGGTGCCCGAAGACCTGAAGCAGTCGGCCGCGGTTGTTGCCACCTTTGCGTGGCATGCGGCCATGCGCGAGGAGAAGCTGCCGCGCATGCCAGTGCGCGAGCCGTGACTCAGCCCGCGACGACGTGGATCTCCACGTCGTCCAGCGTCACCACCTGGCCGGCGTGGATCTTGCAGGTCTTGCGCAGCTCGGTGACGCCGTCTACCTCCACCGCGCCGCTGGCCACGATGGCCTTGCCCGCGCCACCGCTGTCGCACAGGCCCACCAGCTTGAGCAGCTGGTTGAGTTCGACGAACTCGCGGTCGAGGGGGAAATCGATCTGCTGCATGGCGGTGGGCCTCGGAAAACGGCCGTCAGGTTGGCAGTGCGCGCCGGGCCGCGCAAGGGACGCCCATAGCCGCGCAGCAGCACGCGTTGCCACGGGCCATGGAGACGTCAGTCGGTGGCCTGTCCGAACCGCGGCAGGTCGGGCGAGGCCACGCCGTCCACGCACAGCGCCCGCTTGCGCGCCAGCGGCAAGCGCTTGACCGCATGCTCGGCGCGGCTGGCGGTGGCGCGGTCGGGATAGGGGAAGGCGGCCAACACCCGCAGGGGCGGCCGTGACCGCGTGTAACGCGCACCCGTGCCCGCCGCGTGCTGGGCGAAGCGGCGTTCCACGTCCACGGTGATGCCGGTGTACAGGCTGCCGTCGCGGCATTCGAGGATGTACAGGTGCCAGTCGGCCATGAGCGAATGCTAGCCGCTCACAGCCCCCATGCGGCGGCGCCCGCGTCGGGGCGCACGCGGTGAAACAGGCGCGGTTGCCCGGCCTCCAGCCCCCTTGGAGCGCAGGCTCGGCCAATAGCTGCGAAAATGCCGCATGACCGACAATCTTCCCGCTGCCGCCGCCACCCCCGGCCCGGCCGCCACCGACTTCGCCTCCCTCACGTTGAGCCCCGCCCTCCTACAGGGCGTGGACGCCCTGGGCTACGGCGCCATGACCCCGGTGCAGGCCCAAAGCCTGCCGGCCATCCTCGACCGCCGCGACGTGCTGGCGCAGGCGCCCACCGGCAGCGGCAAGACCGCCGCCTTCGGCCTGGGCCTGCTGCACACCATCGACGCCGCCAAGATCCAGACCCAGGCGCTGGTGCTGTGCCCCACCCGTGAGCTGGCCGACCAGGTCGGCAAGCAGCTGCGCAAGCTGGCCGTCGGCATCCCCAACCTGAAGGTCTCCGTGCTGTGCGGCGGCATGCCGCTGGGCCCGCAGCTGGCCTCGCTGGAGACCCACGACCCGCAGGTCGTGGTCGGCACCCCCGGCCGCCTGCAGGAGCTGCTGCGCAAGAAGGCGCTGCACCTGCGCGGCGTGCGCACGCTGGTGCTGGACGAAGCCGACCGCATGCTCGACATGGGCTTCGAGGAGCCGATCAAGGAGATCGTCGGCAAGCTGCCCAAGGAGCGGCAGAGCCTGCTGTTTTCCGCGACCTTCCCCGACGCGATCCGCGCCATGGCCACCGCCATGCTGCGCGACCCGGTGGAAGTGACGGTGGAGGGCGGCGACACCCACGCCGCCATCGAGCAGCGCTTCTTCGAAGTGGATGCGGAGAAGAAGACTCCGGTGCTGGCCGCGCTGCTGCTGGAATACCGCCCCGAGTCGTGCGTCGTGTTCTGCAACATGCGCCGCGACACCGAGGAAGTGGTCGGCTCGCTGAGCCACTACGGCTTCACCGCGCTGGCGCTGCACGGCGACATGGAGCAGCGCGACCGCGACGAGGTGCTGGTGCGCTTCGCCAACCGCAGCTGCAACGTGCTGGTGGCCAGCGACGTGGCCGCGCGCGGGCTGGACGTGCACGACCTGGCCGCCGTGGTGAACTACGAGCTGCCCACCGACCCGGACGTGTACGTGCACCGAATCGGCCGCACCGGCCGTGCCGGCAAGGCCGGCCTGGCGCTGAGCCTGGTGGCGCCGCGCGAGGTCAACCGCACCGAACCGATCCAGGCGCGGCAGGGCAAGCCGCTGCGCTGGGACAAGGCCACCCCGCTGGCCGGCAAGGCAAAGAGCGCCCCGGTGGCGGCGATGGTCACCCTGCGCATCGACGCCGGCAAGACGGACAAGCTGCGCCCGGGCGACGTCGTCGGCGCCCTGACCGGCGATGCTGGGCTGCCCGTGGCCGCGGTTGGCAAGATCGACGTGTTCGCCACCCGCTCGTACGTGGCCATCGCCCGCGGCCAGGCCGACAAGGCTTTGGCGCGCCTGCGCGAGGGCAAGATCAAGGGCCGCAAGTTCCGGGTCAGCCGGATGTGAGACTGCCGGGGGAGGCGCCGTTAAACGCCGATTACCCCCGTCCGTGCGATCCTGTACACGGTCGGCACGCACCGACGCCCCCCTTCACTCCCCCAGGAACCGTCTTGGCCAAGCCCAATTACTCATTCGAAAAGCGCCAGCGCGAGATCGCCAAGAAGAAGCAACAGGACGAAAAGGCGGCCAAGAAGCGCGCCGCGCGCGACGACGCCAAACCTGCCGAGGCCCCTCAGCCGGCCCAGCCTGGACGCGACCCGGCCTCCGGCCAGTCTTGAGCGAGCCGGATACGGCCCACCCGCAGATCTGGGTCGACGGCGACGCCTGCCCGGGCGTGGTCAAGGAAATCCTGTTCCGCGCCGCGGAACGCGCCCGGGTGCAGGTGACCTTGGTGGCGAATCAATGGCTGCGTTGCCCGCCGTCGCGCTTTGTTCGCGCGCTGCAGGTGCAGGGTGGCTACGACGAAGCCGACAGCGCCATCGTCGAGCGCCTGCGGGCCGGTGACCTGGTCGTCACCCAGGACATTCCGCTGGCCGCACGCGTGATCGAGAAGGGCGGCGTGGCGGTGAGCCCGCGTGGCGAGCCGTTCACTGCCGACAACATGGCCGAGCGCCTGTCGATGCGCAATTTCATGGAAGAGTTGCGCGGCGCCGGTGTGCAAACCGGTGGCCCGGCCGCGTTCCATGCACGCGACCGGCAGGCGTTCGCCAGTTGCCTGGACCGCTGGCTGGCACAGCGCGGGCCTTAGTCCGAGGCGCAGTACCCGCGCCAGCGGCCGCCACGAATCAGCCCGCGCCGGCCTGGTCCCGTGCCGCCTTGTGGAACAGCTGCGCAGACAGCAGCCACATCCCCGCGAACACTGCGGTCAGGACCCACACATGGGCCTGCTCAAGGAAGAATGTGACCACCGCCGCCGCGAACTGCGCCACGGCTGTCACCTCCATGGCGCGTGCCAGCCGCAAGGGCCGTAGGCGCGATAACACCGCGCCGAACATCGCCACCAGCAGCACCCCAAAGAAGATCTGGTTGGCCGGATTGTTCTCGTTGCCGATGATGCCGACGGCCAGGTTGATCCACGTAAGCAGGAACCCCGTCACCACCGCCACCCCAGCGCCCACCACGTAGGCGTGACTGCGCGCCACGCGTACCGCCAGCTCGAACGCCAGGCACACCGTGCCCAGCATCACCCCCATCACCGCGAAGTCGTCGCCGGTCCAGTCCACTTCGGCCGTGAACTGCATGGCCACCAGCGGCAACAACAGCAGGCATATGGCGCCGCCCCAGACCAGCCAGCGCGTGCGGCGCCAGAGGGGGCTTTGCTGGATCGCGAGATCAGTGGTCATGGTTGGGTTCCCGGGTGGACGTGGCCGCAGCGTCCCACCCGGGGATGGGGCGATGATGGGGCCTGTGTGAAGTCGGGGCGAAGTCGCCGCCGGCGGCTCCGAGGTCGCACCGTTGAATGTAAGCTTTGTCGTAAACCAATGCCGCACAAGGACGCGCATGAAGGCTCTATCACTCTGGGTGACATGCGGATTTGCATTGTGCTTCACGCCTGCCGTGGCGATGGAAGCGGCGGCCCCGCAGGACAGGCGGGCCGTGCTGGACCGCGTGCTGCAACTGGCGCAGGAACGGGCGCTCTATGCGTCGCACTTCGACTGGACCGACACCCGCCATGTGGCCAGCCAGATGCTGCAACGGGACGACACCGATGCCGGCTTGAGTGCGTCCGTGCGCTACGTCCTCAAGCAACTGGGCGACCGACACTCCTCGTACCTGCCGCCCCGCCCCGAGTCCGCCGCCGGGGCGGAGCGGTGGCCAGCCTCCCTTCTCCCGCAAGCTGCCGCCGCCTCGATGCCAGCGCGGACACCGGAACTGATTGCAGTCTCGACCAGTGGCCCAGCGAACACCCCTTTTCTTGCCGTGAACGCATGGTCGGGACGCGCAGTGCCTGCCGCTGCAGCGCAAGCGCGCGCTGCCCTGAACGACCTGCTTGCGCGACCAACCTGCGGCCTCATCCTGGACCTGTCGAAGAACCACGGCGGCAATATGTGGCCCATGGTCGCCGGAATTCTCCCGTTGCTCTCCACCGGCCCATTGGGTGCCTTCGAGTACCGCGATGGTCAGCGCGCCGCCATCATCTCGACCGGCAACGGCGTGTTGCACGCGGGGAGGGCGCACGCTCTCAATGATCTGGCGTTGCCTCCGCCCCAGCACGTTCCGTCGAGGATCGCGATCCTCATCGGACCACGGACAGCGAGTTCGGGCGAGATCACGGCAGTGTTGTTCAAAGGCCAGGGCAATATCCGCTTCTTTGGCAAGCCCACCGCAGGTGTTCCGACGGCGAACAGCACGTTCCCACTTCCCAATGGCGGGATGCTTGCACTGACCACCGCGGTTACGTTGGATCGAGCTGGCAACCGCTACTCTTCCGCGTTGCTGCCGGACGAAGATACCGCCGAGCCGGCCGTGGCCGCGGAACGGTGGGTGGCCGAGGAGTGCGCGGCTGCGCGGGTGGTGCGCTAGGAACTTGTCCCGATGCCGGGGCGGTACTCTGTTGAGTCCTCGGCTCGCCATACATTCCCGACGACCAACTTGGGGCAACAGATCGCCATGGAAGCACTTTCCGAATTCGAGAAGCGTCGCGCCCGGCGGGCAGTTCGCAGTTTCGGCCTCCTGGCCGTATTGCTAGGCGCTCTGCTGGCCGCCTGGAGCTGGGCCGCTTTGCAGCGCCCGGAGATCGCCGTGACGTGCCAGGAGCAGCAGACCACGTCGCCCGAGTGCAAGCGAACCGGGATCTACTTTGGTGTCTCCCTGATGGTGCTGGGTTTTCCGATACTGTTCCTGCCCACACGTTGGCTCAATCGCAACATGCGCAGGTCGAATGGCCCACCCGATTAGGTGGCGGGACCTCTGGCAATGCATGCAAACAAAAGGCGCGCCATGCGCGCCTTTTGTCTGGGACGGGGAACATCAGTGATTGCGGTCACTGTCCTGGCGCGGGGCATCCTTTCGGGTGCGGTCCTGGTCCTGGTCACGGGTTCCAACCTGGCGCTTGTCGTCCTTATCCCGATTCATGTTCTGCGAACCGCGGTTCTCGTCCTGCTTCTGGTTCTGATTCTGGTTACGGTCGTTCTGATGGGTAGGCATCATCAAACTCCTCTACTGCGAAATGCAGCCTCGTGACTGCACGCAAAGGATGGACGGAACGACGTTTGCATCCAGCGAAATATTTGTACGGACGACGTGAGTGATCACGTGCACGTGCTGGGTTCGTTCAGATCGCAGCAACGTCGTCAGCCTGTTCACGTCGACACGAATGGCAACGGTGTAGATCTGTGGTCTGGTTTTCGCGCCCCGTAATAACCATGAAGAGTTCGCCCGACACGGCTCTGATTGTGCTGGACATGTTCAACCTGTTCGACTTCGAGGGCGGACGGCGATTGGGCCGGGCGGCCCAGGCCATTGCGCCGCGCATCGCACAGCTCCGTGAGCGTTTTGATCGCGCCAAGGCCCCGGTCATTTATGTCAACGACAATTTCGCAAATTGGCAGGGTGAATTCAGTGACCTGGTGGGCAGCTGCCTGGACGCGGGCGGCCCGCCGGCGTCTATCGCCGGGAACCTGGCACCCCGTCCCCGCGATTTTCATGTGCTCAAGCCCAAGCATTCGGCATTTTTGGGGACGCCTTTGGCTATCCTGCTGCCCCAACTGGGCGTGCGGAGACTGGTGCTGACGGGCGTCGCTGCCGATGCTTGCGTGGTGGCGACAGCGCAGGATGCCAACATGCGCGAGTTTCCGCTGTGGATTCCGCGTGATTGCGTTGCGGCGATCACAGAAGTGCGCACACGCAATGCACTGACCCTGCTCGCCAGTAGCATGCATGCGAACGTGCAAGCGTCACCTGCGGTGCATGGGCTGTTTCCGAAGGCAACGTAACCGGGGTTCCTGGACGACGTGTGTTATGTGCGCTGTCGTCCCAGTCGACGTGCATTGGCGACCGCGCGCTTGTGCACGGGTGCCACGCCGGCAGAGAGCACGCCCACCGCCGCACGGGTGGCGTGGTTCGGCATGTTCATGGGCGACTGCGCCATCGACATGCTCATCTCCCACCAGGCACGCCATCCGGCCATCCACATGCCGGCCCAGGACTGCTGGAACGCCTCAACCTTCTCGCTGCCCATGCGCATGAACTCAGCCTGGTCGCGCGTGGACAGCCATGGGCCGGCACTGGCCATGCGCGCGCCGCGCTGGGCCACTACTTGTGGGGCGGCCCACGCGAGTTCGGTGACCTGGCGGCTCAGGCGCTGGGTGGAGGTTTTGCGACGGGCCATGTCCGGAGTCCTGCGTGGGGAACTGCAAGGCTACTGTGTTGGGGCGTACGCCCGTGTGACGCAGGAGACGGGCGGGCCCGCTCAGGCGGCCATCCGGTGCTCGTAGTACGGCCGGTCGCGGTCGTCCAGGATGGCGTACAGCGCGCCCAGGTCGCGTGGATCCGGATTCAGCCACGCGTCCACGTACTCGGGCTTGATTGGGATGATGCAGCGGTCGTGTCCGGCGGCGGCAACTTCCGGCGGCGGATCATCGGTGATGGCGGCGAATGACCACAAGGTCTCGCCATCGTCCCCTTCCCAGTGCGACCACAGGCATGCCACCAGCATCTCGTGCGCGGGGTGCGGGCGGAATTCCAGCACCACGTTCTCTTCGGCCTCTCCTTGCGCCAATGCACGCCCTTCGACCGCATGCCGGGCCACGTTCTCGTAGAAGGCGCTGATAACCATGATCCCGTGGGTGTGGCCAAACTGGCCCTTCCAGAAGCCCTCGAGATTGTCGCGGCGCGCGTTGTAGGTGCCGGGGTACTTGCGATCGTAGAAGGCCGGCTTGCCCGCGGGCCGGCATTGGTAGCGCATGGGCTTCACCACGCGGCGGCCGTCTTCCATGATCAACACCGGCGCATACCAGCCGGGGAAGATGCGCCGATCCTTCTCCTCCAGTTCGCTGCGCTTGATGTCAGCCAGCTTGCCCTTGGCCCCGCCGATCTTGGTGGTGGCGATCCGCTGGTCCTCCAGCGCCTTCTTCGTGGACTTCGTCTGCAAGGAGCGTTCGGCGTCGGCCAGACGCTTCTTCTGCTTGAACAACGTCTGCTCCAGTGTGGAGACCTGTGTGGCGTCATACGACTGGATCAGCGCGTGGATCTCGCGTTCCTCGGAGGTCTGCGGGTGGGCGAACGCGGCATCCATGGCCTTGGGCACGCGGATGGGCTCGCCACCGTGGCGGCCGGCATAGAGCTTCACGAACTCCTTGATGCTGACGTCCGCGCCGAAGCGGCGAACGTACTCCTGGTAGGCAGCCTCGACGAGCGCGGAGTAGCACATGCTGCGAGCCTACTCCGGCGCGTGGCTGTCGGGTAGCCAGTGGCCAAATCCACAGCGTCGCTAAGCCACACGGGAGTCTCGTCACGCGGCCATCATGCCCACCCAGACACGGCACTCACCGGGCCGCGATTACCGTTCAGGTTCCCACCACGCGCAGGTCTTCGACATGCTCCAGACAGCTGCAGTCTTACTTGTGATTACGGCGCTGGGCGGACTGCTCATGGCGTTCATCCGTTTCAGCGCGCAGCACAATCCGCCTGCGTGGTTGGCCATGCTCCACGGCCTGCTGGCAGCATCAGGATTGACGCTGCTGGTCTACGCGGTGTGTACCTCGGCCGTACGGTCGCTCGCGACGCTGGCGCTTATCCTGTTCCTGTTGGCCGCCGGTGGTGGCGCCGTCATGAGCTTGGCCTACAAGTGGCGCCAGCGGCTGTTGCCGGCCTGGCTGGTCATCGCCCACGCCTCGCTTGCTGCCACCGGGCTGTTGTTGCTGCTCTGGGCCGCATTCGGTGGTGGATGAGCACGGGCGCTGAACTCTCCGTTCCTGCCGGCAACGCTGCCCGCGCTGCGGGCCTGCGCTATGTCGACGACTCGATGCCCGGGATTCGGCGGCGCGGGCCTCGTACACGCCCGCAGTATGTGGATGCGGATGGCCGCCACGTGCGCGACAAGGCCACACTGGAGCGTATCCGGGGCCTCGCCATCCCGCCTGCGTGGCGTGAAGTGTGGATCTGCTCCATTCCCAACGGCCACGTACAGGCCACGGGTCGCGATGCGCGCGGCCGCAAGCAGTATCGCTACCACGCCGAGTGGGTGCGGACACGGAGCCAGGACAAGCACGAGCGCAGCATTGCCTTCGGGGCCGCGCTCCCCGCGCTTCGCCGGGCATTGCGCAAGAGCCTGTCGATCCCCGGGTTTCCCAAGGAGAAGGTGGTGGCGATGGTAGTGGCGGTAATGGGGTCGACGATGATCCGCATCGGCAACGTGGAGTACGCCGCGGGGAACCGCTCGTACGGGCTCACCACGCTGCGCAACCGCCACGTGCAGGCCGTGCGGGGCGGCCACCTGAGGTTCGAGTTCCGGGGGAAGTCCGGCAAGCAGCACGAGGTCCTGTTGACCGATGCGCGGCTCACGCGCCTTGTGCGACGTTGCCAGCAGTTGCCCGGCCAGCCGCTGTTCCAGTACCTGGATGAGGAGGGCCACTGTCAGCCCATCGGCTCAGCGGACGTGAATGACTGGCTGCGCGCGACCATGGGCAGCGACTTCTCGGCGAAGGATTTCCGCACCTGGGGCGCGACGGAGATGGCCTTCAGGGCGTTGGCGTCTACGTCCTTGCCCACGAAGAAGGACGGGACACCGGGGCCGGAGCGCGCGATCGCCGCCGCGGAGGCGTCCATTGTCCAGCAGATCGCCGAGGTGTTGGGCAACACCCCTACGGTCTGCCGCAAGTCCTACATCGATCCGTCGCTGTTCCCGGCCTGGCGCGAAGGCCTGCTGGCGGATGCGGCCCGCGGTGCCACGGGCCCGCGCCAGTGGGAGGCTGCGACGCTGCGTTTTCTGAAGGCGCAACGTCGTCGTTCGATGACGGGGAAGCGCAAGATTTGAATGCGTTGCGTATCGCGCAAACTCGCCTTTTCCCCGTCGGGTTCCAGGGCGTTTACTTCCTCACGACGCCAACGGGCAAAGCGGACACGCGTTGCATTTCCTCGCTGCCCAACACGCCCGGGTCGACCAGATACGCCTTCACGAAATCCGTGGCGTCCGCGCCCCAGAACAGTTGCCCGTCGACCAGGTACGTGGGCACGCCAAACATGCCGCGTTCCGCTGCGTGCTCCGTTTCGTGCCGCAACTGCTGCTTTACTTCATCGGACGTGACTTGCGTGGGATCCACGCCCAAGGCGCTAGCCAGTGCCGCCAGCACGTTGGGGTCGGCGGGGTCGGCCCCCGTCGTCCACAGTGCCTCGAAGATGCGGCCGATGGCCTGCGGCGTGTTGCCGGCGGCGATGGCCAGTCGCAGGTACGGCAGCGGGTTGAACGGGTGTGCGGCCGGGAACCGGAAGGGCACGCCATGCTGTGCCGCCCACCACACGCACGAGCGGTAGGTCCACGTGCGCTTGGCGGGAATTTCCGCCGGCCCTTTGTACCCGTGGCGTTTCAACAGTTCGGCAAGCAGCACGGGGTGGTAGGCGATGTCCACGTCGCCCAACTCGCGCAGGCGAAGGAAGCCGAAATAGGCGAACGGCGAGATGAAGTCGTAGTACCAGTCGATGTGGCGCCGCGGCTGGCTCATCCGACTGCAGCCTTCAGCAACGCCACGATCCGCGCCTCCTCTGCCTTGCCCAGCGCTGTAAGCGCGAACCCGGTGGGCCACAAATGCCCGTCGTCGAGCCGGGCCTGGTCGCTGAAGCCGAGCGTGGCGTAACGTGAGCCGAACTTGCCCGCATCCTGGAAGAAGCACACCACCTTGCCGTCGCGGGCATAGGCGGGCATGCCGTACCAGGTCTTGGGACTCAGCGTCGGGGCGTTGGCTGTCACCAGCTCGTGCAGGCGCTGGGCCAGCTTGCGGTCGGGTTCCGCCATTTCGCCGATCTTGGCCAGCACGTCCGCTTCGCCGGCGGCCTTGTCCTTGGCCAGACGCGCTTCGGCCTTCAGTTCCTTCGCACGCTCCTTCATGGCCGCGCGCTCTTCGGCGGTGAAACCGCTCGCCGCCTCTTCAGTGGCCTTGGAGCGTGGGGTCGTCTTCCTTGCGGCCTTCTTCGTCGTCATGGACATGCCTCTCCTGGTTGGGGTGGTCCGCCTACTTGTTGTTGGCGCTGTAGCTGCCCGGTCCCAACAGCGCTACGCCCAGCGCGCCCGCCAGGAACATACCCTGCAGTTCCAGCGCCCAACCGCCCTGTTCGTTGAACTGGCTCAGCTGGCCCATGTGCGCCAGCCAGATGGCGACCAGCATGTTGATGGCGACGATGATGCCGCCGATGCGCGCATAGGCGCCGATCAGCACCATCACCGGTGCCAGCACTTCGCCGATCAGCACGCCATAGCCGAGCCAGCCCGGCAGGCCCTGTGCTTCCACCATGCCGACGATGCCGGAGACGCCGCCCTTCAGCTTGGCGACGCCGTGCAGCAGGATCAGCACGCCCAGCGCAATGCGCAGGATGAGTTTGCCGAGGTCGGCCTGGGTGTTCGGATTCACGGTGCGAAGTCCCCTTGGAAAATGTTGGCGAGTGTGCGGATTAACGCGGCGCGGTGTTGTGCCTTGGGTCAGCGTACCGGCACGCGCAGGCGGATGCCGTTCCACGCCAGCACCACGCCGTCCTGCTCGATGGCGGCGACCACGGCGTCGCCCACGCGGTCGCCTTCGCCCACGCGGTTGCCATCGATGATGGCAAAGCGCTTGCCGGCTTCCGCGCCCCACATGTGCAAGCTCATCTTCAGCGGGGGCAGTTGTTGGCGGTCGGCGGTGCTCAGGTCGGACAGGCGCAGCGGGCTGCCTGCCGGGTAGGGCGAAGTCGACGCGGGCGCGCCCGGTGCACGCGGGAGCACTGCGGCTGTCTCGCCATTGTTCGATGGCGCACCGGTCGGCGACGGAAGGGCCACGGTGGGAGGTGAGGCGCGTACGGCGGCAGCGACGGGCGTCGGTACCGTAGTTGCGTCGGCCCGAAGGGTCGCGGCTGCCGGGATCGCCGCCACCGACGGGGCGGGCGCCGACGACGGTGCCGTCGCCTGCGTCGGCGCGGACAAGGTCGTGGCGGCCGCGGATGGGGCGTTGCCAGCGGACGTGATGGGCGGCGCGATCGTCGCGGTCGCAGCCGACGGGGGCGCATCGCCGGCAGCCGAGGTGGGCAGGGCGAGTCTGGAGTCCTGCGCGCCCGCGCCGGGGAAGGACGGGTCGCCGGTGTTGCCGTCGGCTGCGCCAACGTTTGCAGGGGGCGTTGGGGGTAACGCGCCCGTTTCGGCGGGGCGCCCCCGCCACAACCAGACCGTCAGCGCGACAGCGACCAGTGCCACTGCCGGCCACACCCAGACAGGCACGCCGCCGAGCGGGGAGGCGGGGGCACGCGGCACTTCGGCCAGCGCATCGCTGGCCGCCTGTGCCTTGCGACGTTCGGCTTCCGACTTGCGCAGCGCGTCGAGGATCAGGGACATCGGCTACTCCAGCACGGTGCGCAGTCGCGGGCCGCGATCTCGCGCGGCCAGGGCCATCAGGGTTTCCGGGCCGATGACGCCATCGGTGGCGATGCCGCGCGTGGCCTGGAACTGGCGGATGGCGCCGAGCATGGCGGCATCCAGCACCTCCGGGCCGGGATACGCGGGTTGCAGCCGCGCATGGATCCACTCCACTGCGGGGCCGTATTGACCGGCCACAAAGGGCGGCCGCACGTGGTCCGGTGCGCGCCAGAATGCGGCGTACTCGCCCTGCCACACGCGTGCCAGGGCGATGCGGTCGATGTCCATGGTCTGCGCGCCCAGTTGCAGCCGCAAGCTGACCGCGTCGGCACCGAGCAGCAGCCCCCAGGCCGTGTGCCCTTCGCTGCGCAGCTTGAGCAGTACTGGCCGCCCCAGCGCGACCAGCGCATCCAGCTGCGATTGGCCTAGCAGGCAGTGCAGACCACCCGACACCTGCGCGGGGCAGGCGGAGACAGTCGCGGCGGCCGCCGCGGTGGCCGGCTGCGACCAGGCCTGCAGCAGGTGTTGCCAGGCCAGCGTGGGCGAGGCAGCCGCGGTGGCAATTGCGCCCTGCAGCCCGGCGGCATCGAGGTGCGGAATCCTGCCTGCGGCGCGGGGCCCAGTGCCGGAGTTGGCTGTGTCGGAGGTGGCCGCACCGTTGCTCGCATCATCGGTGCGATTGGCCGCAGTCTCGACATTCGCGCCGGAGGAAGTACCGGAGCCGCGATCACTGGCTTTGGGCACCGCGGAGGTGGACGCATCCCGGGCCACTGCATCCTGCCCGCGTGGCCACCACCACAGCGTGGCCGCGAGGGCCACGACCGCGAGTCCCGCGGCCGCCGCCATCGGCCAACGTCGCGCGTGGCGCGGGGCGGGGGCCAGTGCTTCGCGTGCGGCCTCGTCGACCCACTTCGGCCCGATCATGCTCTCGTCGTGCGCATAACCGGCCAGCAGCGCGCGTTCGGCGATGACATTGGTCAGCCGCGGCACGCCGCGCGACCAGGTGTGGATGCGCCGGGTGGCGGTGTCGGTGAACGGAAAACGCTGGCCGCCGGCCACCTTGTAGCGGTGGCGCAGGTAGGCGTCTGTCTCGGCGGTGTTGAGCGGGGTGAGGTGGAAGCGGGCGGTGATGCGTTGCGCAAGCTGGCGCAGGTCCTCGCGCGCCAGCATGGTGCGCAGTTCGGGCTGGCCGAGCAGGATGATCTGCAGCAGCTTCTGCGTGTCGGTCTCGAGGTTGGTCAGCAGGCGCACCTGTTCCAGTGCGTCGACGGACAGGTTCTGGGCCTCGTCGATGATCAGCACCACCCGCAGACCCTGCGCGTAGGCGTCGAGCAGGTAGCGGTTGAGCAGGTCGACCAGTTGCTTGACGCTGCCGCGCCTGCCTTCCAGATCGAGGTGCAGTTCCTCGCAGATGGTCTCCAGCAGCTCGATCGGGCTCAGCCGCGGATTCAGCACCAGCGCCACGCGCGCATTGTCCGGTACCTGCTCCAGCAGCAGGCGCGAGACGGTGGTCTTTCCGGTGCCGACCTCGCCGGTCAGCTGCACGAAGCCGCCGCCCCCGCCCTGGCCGATGCCGTACAGCAGGTGTGCCAAAGCGTCCCGATGGCGCTCGCTTAGGAACACGAAGCGCGGATCGGGCGTGATCGAGAACGGCGGTTCCCTGAGGCCGTAATACTCGAGGTACATGCGAGCCAGCGTGGCGGCGGTGGCTCTAGCCTGCCACGAAATGGCTCAGTCGGCGATGTGCTTGGCTTCGGCCGTGCCCAGCACCTCGGGGTGGTCCACGGGGTGGCGGTTGGCCAGGCGGTTGAGCAGGGGCTGGGCGAAGACCGCCGCCAGGATGATGACCACGCCCAGGTAGAACTGCGTGGTCAGCTCGTGCTGCTCGCCCAGCAGCACGATGGCCAGCAGGATGGCGTACACCGGCTCCATGTTCACCGCCATCTGCGCGGCGAAGGCGTTCATGTGCCGCAGCGCCACCAGCGACAGGGTGAAGGGCAGCAGCGTGCAGGCCATCGCGAGCGCCAGCAGGTAGAGCGCGTCGCTGGTGGAGGGCATGACGAACAGGTCGCCGGCGAAGGCGGGGAAGATCGCCGGCATGAGTGGCGCGAGCAGGGTCAGGGTCAACGCACCCGCACCCAACTCCAGTGCGGTGACGGTGAGCGCGTCGCCGTGTTCGACCATGCGCTTGTTGAGCGAACCGAACAGCGCCACGAACAGCGCCGACACCGCGCCCACCGCGATGCCCAGCCGCATGTCCGCCGGGACGCCGCCCACCACCAGCGCCACGCCGGGCAGCACCGCGATGCCCAGGATCAGTTCACGCTTGTAGAAGCGGGTGCGGGCCAACCACGGTTCCACCAGCGCCGTGAATACCGTGGCCAGCGCCATGCAGGTGGCGCCGACCGAGGCGTTGGACAGCTTGATCGAGCCGTAGAAGGTCAGCCAGTGCAGCGCCACCAGCGCGCCAATGCCGCAGTAGGCCAGCATCACCCGTGCCGACATTGCGCGCAGTCCGCGCCACACGCGTGGGACCAAGGCCAGCGCCACTACCACCAGCACCATGCGCCACCACACCAGCGGTAGCGCCGGCAGCGTGATCAGCTTGCCGAGGATGGCGGTGAAGCCCCACAGCAGCACGCAGAAGTGGATCTGAAGCTGGGCTTTGGCGGCAGGGGTCATGGGCATGGGGGGATTATCGGGCAGGTGCGTAGCAGTCGTCGTGGGTCGGGGATGACTTTGGTCGCACGGGCCCCTCAGTCCTTGGGCAGCGCCATCAACCAGTCGAGGAAGGTTCGGGCGGCCGGGCGCAAGCGGCGGTGCGAGGGGTAGACCACGTAATAGTTCCAGCGTGCGGCTATCACCGGGCCGGGCAGTCGCACCAGGCGGCCGCTGGCCAGGTAGTCGGTCGTGATGCGGTCGCGCGCGACCATGGCGCCCAGGCCACGGGCGGCGGCTTCCAGCGCATCGGTGGAGTCGCTGAAGACATAGCGGGCGTCGGTGTCGACCCCGTGCACGCCGGCTGCGCGAAACCAGTCGGGCCAGCCCTGGCGCCCGAGGTCGGCGACCAGGGGCAGGCGCGGGATGTGCGCGGGTTCGGTTACCTCGGCCAGGCCAGGCAGGCTGGGGGAGGCCACCGGGAACAGGGATTCATCCATCAGCGCCTGTGCGGTCAGCCCAGGCCAATGCCCCGCGCCGTGGCGGACGCCGAGGTCGGGTCCGCCTTCGTCGAAGCGAGTGAGGGCGATCTCGGTGTCGATGTGGATGCGCACCTCCGGGTGCGCGGCGGCGAAGGCGGGTAGCCGCGGCAGCAGCCAGGTATTGGCCCACGAGTGCAGGGTGGTGATGCGCACGCGGTTGGTCTCGTGGCGCGCGGTGCGCAACTGGCGCAGGGCCTCTTCCATGTCCGCTAGTGCGCTGCCCGCGGCATCGGCCAACTGGCGGCCTTCGGCAGTGAGCGAGACGCCGCGGGCGTGGCGCTGGAACAGCACGGCGCCCAGTCGGCTTTCCAGTTTGCGCACGTGGTGGCTGACCGCGCTTGCGGTGAGATGCAGCTCCTCCGCGGCGTGGGCGAAGTTCTGGTGGCGGGCAGCCGACTCGAACGCCGCCAGGGCCGGGAGCCAGTCCGATCGCAGGGCCATGGGAGCCTCAAATCTGGTTTGTGTCTGACCGGGAAAGTATGCGCTTGTGGATGGCGGCGGGGGTAGGACAATGTGCGCTCGGCAAGAGCCAGATTGGAGCCTCCCCATGAACAGCGTCGCGGTCCCCGCCCTCGACACCCCCTCCACCCGCGCGTGGCTGACGCCATTGGAACTGGGCGTGCTCGGTGCCATCTGGGGCGCGTCGTTCCTGTTCATGCGCGTGGCCGCGCCGCATTTCGGCGCGATGCCGCTGGTGGAAGTGCGCCTGGCATTGGGCTCGCTGGTGCTGCTGCCGTTCCTGTGGCGGGCGCGTGCGCAGTTCCCAGCGCGGTTGTGGCCCAAGCTGGCGATCATCGGGGCGATCAATTCGGCGGTGCCGTTCATGCTGTTCGCTTGGGCGGCGCAGCGCGCGCCAGCCGGCGTCGGCGCGATTGCCAATGCGATGACGGTGTTGTTCACCGCGCTGGTGGGCTTCCTGTTCTTCGGCGAGAAGATTGGCTCGCGCCGGGCGATGGCGCTGTTGGTCGGCTTTGCCGGCGTGGTGGTGCTGGCCAGCGGCAAGGCCGCGGGCGCGAGCATCTCGTGGGCGGTGGCGGCCGGCGCCGGCGCGGCCTTCCTCTACGGCATCGGCATCAACCTGGTGCGCCGCCACCTGGCTGGCCTGCCACCCGCGGCTGTGGCCTCGGCCACGCTGGGCGTGTCGGCGCTGTTGACCCTGCCGTTCGCGGTGGCCACCTGGCCGCAGGCGCCAATTCCTGCTTCGTCGTGGTTCTCGGCGGCGATGCTGGGCGTGGTCTGCACCGGCGCGGCCTTCGTCATGTACTACCGGCTGATCGCGCGCATCGGCGCCAGCCGCGCCTCCACGGTGACCTACCTGATCCCGGTGTTCGGTGTGGCGTGGGCGTGGCTGCTGCTGGATGAGCCGCTGACGCTCACTATGGGCATTGCGGGTGCACTGATCCTGGGCAGCGTGGCGTTGAGCCAGAAGAGCGCTTGAGCCGCATGGAACACCGCGTTGTCTTCGACTTCGATATCCGCTTCAGCAATGGCGGCGGGCTGCAGGGACAGGACTTCCGCCTGGATATCGACGGCGACGACATCGACGACGCGGCGTTGGCGGACTACATCGTCCGCGACCTGCGGCTGCTGATGGTCGGCGAGGTGCGCATCCTGAGGAAGCGCATCATCGTCGAGCCGCACAAGCGCCTGCCCGCGCAGCGCGCGTGAGCGGTCACTTGGCGAGGCGCTGCAGCAGCGCCATCGCTGCCGCGGGATTGCGCTCCTTGGCGGCGCTGATGAAGTACACGAACACCTCGCGCGGCATGGCGGGTGCCGCGTCGGCGCTGACATAGGGCAGACCCTCGGGTTGCCCGCCACTGGCCCAGGTGCGGGCTCGTTGCGCCCAGCGGTCCAGTTCATCGGCCGGGTAGCCGGTCGCGACCTCCGCACGGGTGCGCATCAGCCGCGCGTAGACGAAGTCCGCGGTGACATCGGCGAAGGACGGATGCTCGTCGGAGTCGGTGAACACCGTGGCCATGCCATGACGACGGGCGAGCGCAATGAAATCCGCGTCCACGAAGTCGCGGTCGCGCACGTCCAGCACGTGGCGCAGCCGGCGGCCGTTGACCGTGGTGGGCAACAACCCGAGAAACGCGCTGAAGTCCTCGCGCTGCAGACCGGGACGCTCAAACTGCCACACCAGCGGACCGAGGCGGTCGCCCAGCGAGACGATGCCGCCGACGAAGTCCTCTACCTGCGGCCCGGTCTTGGCCAGCACCTTGGATTGCATGATCCGCATCGGCGCCTTGGCGGAGAACACGAAGCCTTCCGGCGTTTCCGCGGCCCATCTGGCGTAGGTTTCCGGCTTCTGCCTGCCGTAATAGGTGCCGTTGACCTCGATGGCGGTGACGTGTCGACTGGCGTACTCCAGTTCGCGGCGCTGCACCAACCCCTTGGGGTAGAAGTTGTCGCGCCACGGCGCGTACACCCAGCCCCCGATGCCCACGCGGATTCCCGACGGGGGTGCGATGGCGCGTTCCGGCTCGCGGTTGGGTGGGGCGGCGAACTGGTCGCCGCCCGCGCTTGCACGAGGCTTGCGCCCCTTGCCGGTCACTTGATGGGTTCGCCCAACAACATCTGCCGCACGAAGCGCACGGGCGGTGCGCCGTACGACAGCACGGCATCGTGGTAGCGCTTGGCGTTGAAGTTGGCGCCTTCCTTGGTCTCCACGGCCTTGCGCATGTCGAAGTGCTCCTGCGCGCCGACGAAGTAGGTCGGCAGCTGCGCACTGGTCAGCTGCGCGCGCACCCACTTGCCCGCGGCCTCGCGCTCCTGCTGGAACGCGCCCTTGGTCATCAGCTCCATCGCCTGCTCGCGCGTCCAGTTGTCCACGTGCACGCCCTGGTCGAGGATCGCGTTGGAGATGGTGCGCAGGTAGAACTTCAGCTGCACCAGGCGGAACAACGGATCGTTGTCGAGGTAGCCGGCGTCGGCCATCACGTCTTCGGTATACACGGCCCAACCTTCGGCGAACAGGCCGGAACGCAGCACCGCGCGCAGCGTCGACTTGTTCTGCACCGAGTGCGCGCCCTCGAGGTAATGGCCCGGCATCGCCTCGTGGATCGACAGCAGGTGGATCATGCGGTTGTTGTACTCGCGCAGGAACGAATCTACCTGCTCCTGCGACCAGTCATCCGGGATCGGCGAGATGGCGTAGTAGGTGTCCAGGCCCTTGTCCAGCGGGCCCGGCGAATCGCAGTAGGCCACCGCCACGCCGCGCTGGAACTCCGGCATGAGGATGATCTTGACCGGGTCGGCGGGCACGGTGACCAGGTCCTTGGCCTTGGTGAAGGCGGTGGCGTCGGCCAACGTCTGCTTGGCGAAGTCGACGACCTTGTCGCGCGCGGGACGCTCGGCGTAGGCCAGCTCCAGCGCGGCTTCGATGGCGGCCTGCTGCTGCTCGGGGCTGGGCTTGGCCGGCATCTCCGGCGCACCCGGCTTGTCCTTCAGCACCTGCTGGGCGATGGCGTACATCTCGGTGCGCACCCGGGTCATCTCGGTCTCGGCGCGTTGCTTGATCTCAAGCCGGGACAGCGAGGAATTCAGTGAGAACTTCAACTTCTCGTCGTACAGCGTCTGGCCGAGGCGGAAGTCGCCCTTGGCGGCCGGGACCAGGGTGTTGTCCAACCATTCCTGCTGCTCGGCCACGGCCTTGCGCAGGGCGGCGACGGCATCGTCCAGACGCTTGCGTTCGGCCCCCTGCAGCTGGCCGGCGTTGGGCGTTATGAAGGTGTCGATCAGGCTGAGCACGCCCGCGTTCTGCTTGGCCACGGTCTCGGCGTGGATCTTCGGCACGCGGGCGGGATCGAGGTTTTCACGCATCTGCTGGAACAGCGCGGGGATCTTCTCCATGCGCGCGGTGGCGGCGTTGAGCCGCTGCGGCATCGGCGCGAATTCGCGCGCCATCAGGTTGTAGATCGCGCCACCGGCCAAGCCGCTGTAGGCCTGCGGGTCCCATGCCCACGACTGCAGCGTTTCCACGCCCCACACGTCGGCCTGCAACTGGTTGCGCAGGATCGCCGCGTCGATCTGGTTCTCGCGCGAGAGGTGGTTGGTGTCCATCGCATCCAGCTCGGCCAGCAGCTTCTTGCTGAAGTCCACGGCTTTCTGCCGGCCGGCGGCGCTCAGGTCATCCAACTGGTCGTCGAAGCGGTGGTCGCCGATCTGGGTGGCGGCCACCGGGTTGAGCGGCAGCCAGCCGTCAAGCCAGCGCTTGGAGAGGGCGGCGAACTGCTGGTCTGCCTGCCCGTTCGGCGCCTGTACGGCCTGGCTGTCGGGGGCTGGAGCGGGCGGGGCAGAAGGCTTGCAGGCGGTGGCGATCGAGGCGGCCAGCATGGCCGCGGTCAGGGGCAGGAGCGAGGTGCGCATGGGGGGCTCGGGCAGGCGGCAGGACCGCGACCGCCCGAGGATAGCCGCACCGCCGTCGCGCCGCATGCGCCGGAGGTTGGGGGCGGCCTACTGGTCCTCTTCCTCGAACTCCACCAGCACGTCCAACTCGAAGGCCAGCGCTTCCACGGCCTCGCGCACCTTGAGCGCAGTGGAGGGATTGGGCGCGTCGATCTCGATTTCGTGCATGTCCGGGCCGGTGGTGTCGCTGAGGCCGGCGGAACTGGAATCGAAGTCGTCCATGTGCGGCATGAGGTCGCCGACTTCCTCGACGTGCTCGATGCCATCCAGGCTGGTGAGCAGGTTTCCGATGGCGCGGACATCGTCCTCGCTGCCGGTGACGCGCAGGCGGAGCATGGGCATGGGAAGGCTCAGTGGAGTGGGGAAGGTCAGGCTAGGCAGGCGCTGGCTAAGGCCGCGTGATGGCCCCGGCCGCTGTGGACGGGGCGTCAACCGGACCTCGCGCCAGCGGTGTAGGCTGGCGCCATGGAACCGCCTACGCCCCTCCTGACCCTGCGGCCGCTTGAGCGCGGCGACCTGCATTTCGTGCACGTCCTGAACAACAACCGCAGCGTGATGGGCTACTGGTTCGAGGAGCCCTACGAATCGTTCGTGGAGCTGGAGGAGCTGTACCGCAAGCACATCCACGACCAGTCCGAGCGCCGCTTCATCATCCAGGACGCGGCGGGCGACCGCGTGGGTCTGGTGGAACTGGTGGAGATCGACCACCTGCACCGGCGCGCGGAATTCCTGATCATGGTTTCACCCGAGCACCAGGGCCGGGGCTACGCGCGCATCGCCACGCGGTTGGCGATCAACTACGCCTTCCGCATGCTCAACCTGTACAAGCTCTACCTGCTGGTGGACGTGGACAATGCCCGCGCCATCCGCGTGTACGAGGGCGCGGGCTTCCGCCGCGAGGGCGTGCTGGTCGACGAGTTCTTCAGCGACGGCCGATACCACGACGTTTTGCGTATGTGCCTGTTCCAGCACGAGGTGCTGGGGCGCTCCCGGATCGGGGGCGGTTGAGTCCGCATCTTGTTGTCCTGCGCTGTCGTGACTGCGCAGGTCCGATGCGCTTCTGCGTCTGCCGTGGCACGGGTGTCGGGGGCATGGACGGCGGGTGAGGCGCCCGGCTAGATTGGGGTGGTAACAGGGGGTTACATCCACTTTCGGGGACATCGCCAATGCTTTTCAACGCACGTCGCACCACGCTGTGCCGGGCCGTCGCGCTCGCGCTTTCGCTGCCGGTTGCCGTTTCCGCCGTCGCCCAGGAGGCCGCGCCCACTGCGGCTCCGGACGAACCGGTCACCCAGGTCGACGTTGTGCGCACGATCGGTTCGCGCCGCATCGACCGCGCCTCCGATACCACCACGCCGGTACCGGTGGACGTGCTGCCCATGGCCGCCGCCGCCGAGCAGGGCGCTCAGTTCGACCTGGCGCAGACGCTGCAGTACACCGCCCCCTCATTCAACTCCACCCGCCAGACGGGCGCCGACGGCGCCGACCTGGTGGACGGCGCCGCGCTGCGTGGCCTGGGGTCGGACCAGACCCTGGTGCTGGTCAACGGCAAGCGCCACCACACGGTGTCGCTGGTCAACATCTACGGCGCGCGTGATCGCGGCAACACCGGTACCGACCTCAATGCGATCCCGCTGCTGGCCATCGACCGCATCGAGATCCTGCGCGATGGCGCGGCGGCGCAGTACGGTTCCGACGCCATCGCCGGCGTCATGAACATCGCGCTCAAGCGCAGCAAGGGCTGCGAGACCGTGCTCGGCTGGGGTCAGTACTCGCGCGGTGACGGCGAGAACTGGCTGGCCTCCGCCTATTGCGGCGTCGGCTTCGCGATGGGCGGCGGCTTGTCGGTCACCGGCGAATGGCAGGACCGCGACCGCTCCAACCGCGCCACCGACTTCAACCCGCTGCGCACCATCGGCGACTCCAAGGTGACCAACCGCACCGTGTACCTCAACGGCGACGCGCCGCTGGGCGAAGTGGCCGAGGTGTACTTCACCGCGGGCATGCAGAACCGCGACGCATCGTCGGCCGCGTGGGCGCGTGGCGGCATCGGCAGCGATGACATCCCGTCGCGCAACTCCGAGGCCATGTACCCGGATGGCTTCGTACCCTTCATCGACGGCGTGCTGGATGACCGCTACGGCATCATCGGCCTGCGCGGCGAAGCGGGCGCGTGGCACTGGGACATGTCGTACACCCACGGCTACAACGAGTTCAACTACACCATCCGCAATACGCTCAACGCGTCAATCGCCAACCTGGACCTGATCAACGGCGGCGCGGGCATCAGTCCCACACAGTTCGACGCGGGCGGCTTCTCGTTCGAGCAGGACACTGCCAACTTCGACGTGTCGCGCTACTTCGACGGCGTGCTCAACGGATTGAACGTGGCCTTCGGCGCCGAGGCACGCGAGGAGCGCTACCGCATCCGTGCCGGCGAGCCGGGTTCGTACGCGGACGTCGATGGCGTGGGCGAGGGCGGCAACGCGGGCAGCCAGGGCTTCCCGGGCTTCCAGCCCGGCGACGTGACCGACCGCAGCCGCGACAGCACCGCGCTGTACATGGACTTCGAGCTGGACGTCACCGATCGCTTCATGACGGGGTTCGCCGCGCGCTACGAGGACTACAGCGACTTCGGCGACACCCTCAACGGCAAGCTGGCGGCCGCCTACCATGCGACCGACAGCCTGCTGCTGCGCGGTTCGGTCAGCACCGGGTTCCGCGCACCGTCGCTGCAGCAGAAGTATTTCTCCTCGACCATCACCGATTTCATCGGCGGCGAGCCGGTGGACATCGTCATCGCGCCCAACGACAGCGCGCTGGCACGGGCCGCGGGCATCCCGAACCTGGTGGAGGAACAGTCCACCAGCGCCACTCTGGGCCTGACCTGGACCCCGCGCGACAACCTGTCGGTGACGCTGGATGCCTACCGCATCGAGATCGACGACCGCGTGGTGCTCAGCGGCGAGTTCGACAACACCGACCCCAACATCGGCGGTGCGCTGGATGACCTGGGCGTGGGCCTGGCACGCTTCTTCTTCAACTCGGTGGACACCCGCACCACCGGCGTGGACCTGACCGTGTCGCACGACATGGCGCTGGGCGGCGGCCAGCTGGCCAGCTTCCTCGGGCTGAATTACGGCAAGACCGAGATCACCCAGGTGCACACCCCGCCGGAACTGGCCGGCCGCGAGGACACCCTGCTGAACGAGCGCGAGCGCTCTTTCATCGAAGGCGCCGCGCCGCGATTGAAGGCGGTCGCAGGCTTCGACTACGCCTGGGGCAAGTGGGCGCCGAGCCTGAAGGTCATCCACTTCGGCAAGCAGACCCTTGGCACCTGGACCGGCGATGGGCTGTACCAGCGCTACGACGCCAAGACCTCGGCGGACGTCAGCCTCACCTACAACTTCACCGACAAGGCAAAGTTCACCGTGGGCGCGGCCAACGTGTTCGACGTGTTCCCGACCAGGCAGGACCCGAACGAGACCGACAACGGCCACATCTACGAAAGCGTGCAGTTCGGCATCAACGGTGCGAGCTACTTCGCCCGCTTCTGGATGAAGTTCTAAGCGGGGGCGCTCTCCTCCGGCTGGGGCGCGCGCACCACGGTCACGGTGCACGTCGCCTCGGCCACCACGCGCGCCGACACGCTACCCAGCAGTCGGCGCACGCCGGTGATGCCGCGTGCGCCCATCACCAGGTGGTCGACGCGGTTGTTGCGCGCGAACTCGATCAGCGCCTCGGCCGGGTCGCTGTGCTCCAGCACGTGCACGGTCAACGGGCGGTCCCCCAGTTTGAGGTCGCGCGCCCAGTGGCGCAGTGCCAGCAGCCGCTTGACGTGGCGGTTGCGGCCTTCTGCGTCGATGTTGCTGTCCATGCCGATGCGCGGGGTGCGCATCACGGTGACGCAGGCCAGCCGGGCCTTGGGAAACGCCAGCAACACGCGCTGCACCGCCAACTGCAATGCATCGGTGAGGCGCGAGTCGTGCTGCTTCAGGTCGACCGCGACCATCAGCAACGGGGCTTCGTGCAGGTGCTCGCCGGGACGGCCGCGCGGGTCGTGCTCATGGCCCTTGCTGCGCCACCAGCGTTGCATCCGCGTCCAGCGGCCGGCGCGGTGCTCGCGTTCGGCGCGTTCGGTCAGTGGCACCTGGTCGGGGTGCTGCAGGTCGTTGGCCACCTGCGCGGCGGTGGCGTAGCGCTGGTCGGGGTCGACTTCCAGGCAGCGCAGGATGATTTCCTGCAGCCAGCGCGGGATGTCCTTGCGCAGTGCGCGCGGGGGCGCTGGATCCTGGTACAGCCGGCGGCGCAGCCCCGCCGGGCTGGTGGGGTTGCCGAACGGCCGCTCGCCGGTGGACATGTGGTAGAGCGTCACCCCCAGCGCAAACAGGTCGCTGCGCGGGTCGTTGCGTACGCCCAGCACCTGCTCCGGCGCGATGTACGGCGCTGTGCCGATGGGAATGTTGAACTGTTCGGCCAGCAGGTCGGGCAGGTGCGCGTGGTGCGACAGGCCGAAGTCGATCAGGGCGATGGTGCCGTCGGCCCGGCGCAGCAGGTTGCTCGGCTTGATGTCCAGGTGCACCACCTGCTGGCGGTGTACCGCATGGATGGCGGTCGCGGCCGCGGCGCCCAGTTCGGCGACATGCGCGGGCGGCAGCGGCGCGCGGTCCAGCAGCGGACGCAGCGTTTCGCCGTGCAGGTGCTCCATCACCAGCCACGGCTGGTCCTCGAAATCGCCGCTGGCGATGAAGCGCGGCACATGCGGGCCGTCGAGCGCGGGCAGGATCATCCGTTCCACTTCGAAGCCGACGATGTGCGTGGCGACCTCGCCGTAGCCGATGCGCGGCAGCTTCATCAGCAGCTCGTCGGCGTGGTCCGGGTGGCGCACGCGCCACAGTGTCGCCATGCCGCCTTCGTGCAACGGGCCCAGCAGCTCGAAGCCGCCGATCTGCATTCCCGCGTGCACGTGGACTGGCATGTCAGCGTCCTTCGCCCAGGCGTGCAGCGAAGCCCGGCGGCAGGCCGGCGCGCAGGATACGCGCGCTGGCGGCCTCGTGGTCGTACGGCACGCGCAGGCACGTAAGGCTATTGCGCTCGGTGTCCATCCACCCGCAGCAGGCGGCGGGATTGCCGTCGCGGGGCTGTCCCACCGAACCCGGGATGGCCAGCCAGCGCAGTGTGGGTGCCAGCGGAATGGGGAAGTCGGTGCGCGGGGTGAAATGGCCCGCATCCAGCCCGCCGGGGCGCGTGTGATAGAGCGCCGGCTCGTGCATGTGTCCGCAGAAGGTGATGCGTTGGCGTGTCGCGGCCAGGCTCTGCGTGGCGGCGCGCGCGTTGGTGATGTAGCCCCAATTGGCGGGCGCCCACGCATTGGCGTGCACGTACAGCCGGTCCTCGTCTTCCACCGTCAGTGGCAGCTTGGCGAGAAAGGCGCGCTGCGCGTCGTCCAGTTGGTGATGCGTCCATTCGATGGCGGCGCGCGCTTCCGCGTGCATGTGCTCGGTGGGGCCCCGCAGTGCGGCCTGGTCGTGGTTGCCCAATACGGCAACGCCACCGTCTTCGACCAGCCGCTGCACCGTATCCACGGTCCACGCCGGGTCGGCGCCGTAGCCGACGAGGTCGCCCAGCACCACCGCCCGGTCGAAGCCGATCCTGCGCAGCCGCTTCAGGCAGGCCTCGAAGGCCTCGCGGTTGGCGTGCAGGTCGGCGAAGAAGGCCAGGCGCATGGGCTCAGTGTGCGGTCGCGTTGGCCCCGATGGTAGGCAGCCCACCGAGCCGGCGCGATGCGGCTTTGGTCGGGCCGCTCAACCGGCTGGCGGCGCGCGCGTGGGCAGAGGCACGTTGCACACGTTGATGTGGCCCGCCGGTCGCTTGTAGAAGTCGTCGCGGCGGTTGCGGCGGGCTTCCACCAGCTCATCGAACAGCGGCGTATCGGTGCGCAGCACCTGCAGCGCCGTGCGTTCCGCTTCCGGCACGTCACGCGCCAAGCGGATGGTCCGGATGCCCACGTACTGCTCGGGCTTCTCGTAGAAGCCCAGCGGGCCGGTGCCACGCGGCAGCGCCGACAGCAGTTCGATGCCCTTCACCACGCGGCCGACCACGGTGATGTTGCGGTCCAGCTGGCGTGGTGACTGGCCCGTCACCACGTACAGCTCGGCACCCGTGCTGGAGTCCGCCTCGTTGTTGCGACCGGCGCCCACCGCGCCGTAGCAGTGCGCCAGCCAGGTACGGTCGGCCTTGGGGTCGCGGCCGACGGCGAAGCCATCGACGAAGCCCGCCTGCGGCGCCCAGCCATCGATGTCGGGCAGGGCATGGAACGCCAGTCCCTTGGACGCGCGCTCGAATTCGGCCGGCAACTTGGCCTTCGCGCTGCCCATCGGCTTCTTCCTGGCCGCGTCGTCGGCATTGGGATCACCCCACTGCACGACGAAGTTGTCCTGCGAACGGATGATGGCCAGGCCGTCCCAATAGCCCTGGTGCGCCAGCGTGGTGATGTTGGCCACGTGTGCCGGAGCGAACTCCGGTGCCAGTTCGATGATCACCCGGCCGCTGGACAGCTCCATGTACAGGGTGCGCGCGGGGTCCAGCGGGCGCCAGTCGGAAGGCCGGCTGCCATCGAGGATCTCCTGCGTGGTGCGTGCCTTGGGTGCCGGCTCGGCGGCCAGAACCAGCGGACACGCGCACGCGAGCAGCGCGGACAGGGCGAGCGTGCGGAGGGGGCGCGGGCGGAGGGCAGGCGCGGACAGGACAGGCGGCGTCAGGCGCATCGGGTCGTTCCTTGGCGGGGTGCGTGGGCGATAGCCGTCGAGTGTAGACGCGGCTTCGCGCGCCGACGAGGTCGGCAGGGCCGGCCTGACCTTCGACCCGGATGACTAATGACAGGGGCGCTATATCGAAGTTGGTACTAGTATCCACTTCAAGCTAGTGGATCCCGCCATGACCGACCTCGATGCCCAACTCAGGAAGTTCCAGAAGGAGCTGAGCACCGGCACCGTCTCGCTGGCGCTGCTCGCGGTGCTGGCGGAGGTCGGCGAGCCGATGTACGGCTACCAGATCGCCAAGCGCCTGGAGCGCGATGGCGGGGGCGTGCTGACCGGCAAGCAGAGCGCCCTGTACCCGGTGCTGCGCAATCTGGAAGGGGCCGGGTTGCTGGGCAGCCATGTCGAACCGTCCGTGGCGGGGCCGCCGCGGCGTTACTACCAACTCACCGACGCGGGCCGCCAGTCCCTGCGTGACTGGGCCGCCGCGTGGCGCGCCACCCGCGATTCCGTCGATTCCGTGCTCAAGGGGATACCGCAATGAACGCCTCCAACTTTCCCGGTGGCCTGCCCACCACCATCCCCGAGTACCTCGATCGCCTGCGCGTTGCACTGACGGGCGCCGACCCGGCGCTGGTGCAGGATGCCCTGTACGACGCGGAGGAATACCTGCGCTCGGAGCTGGCCGAGAACCCCGGCAAGAACGAGGCCGAGGTCATCGCCGCGGTGGCCGGCAGCTACGGCGCCCCCGACGAGGTCGCCGACATCTACCGCGATACAGAAGTGAAGGTGCAGGCCGCACTGCGCACCCCGATGGCCCCCCCGCGCCGCTCGGCACTGGGGCGCTTCTTCGGCGTGGTGGCGGACCCGCGCGCCTATGCCGCGCTGTTCTACATGCTGCTGTCCCTGGCCACCGGCATCTTCTACTTCGTCTGGGTGGTCGCCGGCGCGTCGGTGTCGCTGGGCACGCTGGTGCTGATCATCGGCGTCCCACTGCTGCTGCTGTTCCTCGGCTCCGTGCGGGTGCTGTCGCTGGTCGAAGGCCGCCTGATCGAAGTAATGCTGGGCGAGCGCATGCCTCGCCGGCCGCTGTACGCCAACCGCGGGCGGCCCTGGCAGCAACGCATCGCCGCCCTGTTCACCGATCCGCGTACCTGGGGCACGCTGCTCTACTTCCTCGCGATGCTGCCGCTGGGCGTGGGCTACTTCACCATCGCGGTGACCCTGCTCGCGATGTCGTTGGCCTTCATCGCCGCGCCCATCGCGGTGTGGACGGGGCTGGCCACCGCCAACGTCGATTACGCGGGATGGCAGGTGGTGGGCCTCGACGGCACCGCCTGGGGCACCTCGGCGGAGGCCTGGATGTTGCCGCTGATGCTGCTCGGGGGCGTGCTGCTGCTCTTCATCACCCTGCACGTGGCGCGCGGTATCGGCCGCCTGCACGGCATGCTGGCCAAGCACCTGCTGGTCAAGTCGGCGCAGTACAACTGAACCGTTACTTCGCGTACTGGGCGATGAAGTCGCGCACCTTCGGGTACACCTGGGTGCGCCAGCGACGGCCGCTGAAGATGCCGTAGTGGCCGGCGCCCTGCACGGTCAGGTGGTGCTGGTCCTGCTCGGGAATGCCGGTGCAAAGCTTGTGCGCCGCGCGGGTCTGGCCTTGACCCGAGATGTCGTCCAGTTCGCCTTCAATGGTCAGCAGCGCGGTGCCCTTGATGTCGCCAGGCTTCACGCGCTCGCCGCGCACGTCCCACAGGCCGCGCGGCAACAAGTGCTCCTTGAACACGATGCGCACGGTGTCGAGGTAGTACTCGCCCGGCATGTCGAGCACGGCGTTGTACTCGTCGTAGAAACGGCGGTGGGCGTCGGCGTCGTCGAGATCGCCCTTGATGAGGTTCTGGTAGAAATCCCAGTGCGATTCGAAATGGCGCTCGGGGTTCATCGCCACGAACCCGCTGTGCTGCAGGAAGCCCGGGTACACGCGGCGGCCCGCACCCGGATAGTTGGACGGCACCGGATGCACCAGGTGCGACTCGAACCACCACTGCGGCTTCTGCGCGGCGAGATCGTTGACCTGGGTCGGGCTCTCGCGCGTGTCGATCGGGCCCCCCATCATCACCAGCGAGCGGGGCGTGGTCTCGCCGCGCGACGCCATCAACGACACCGCGGCCAGCACCGGCACGGTGGGCTGGCACACGCTGATCACGTGCACCTTGTCGGCGCCGATGTGGCGGATGAATTCCTGGACGTAGGCGATGTAGTCATCCAGGTGGAACGGGCCTTCGGCCACCGGCACCATGCGTGCGTCCACCCAGTCGGTGATGTACACCTTGTGGTCGCGCAGCAGCGTCTTGACCGTGTCGCGCAGCAGCGTGGAGTGGTGGCCCGACAGCGGTGCCACCACCAGCACGGAGGGGTCGTCCTTCAGCTCGACCAGGTTGCCGGCATCGTCGGTGTAGCGCTTGAAGCGCAGCAGTCGGCAGAACGGCTTGCGGATGATCTCCTTCTCGACGACGGGGTACGACGCGCCCTCGATGTCGATGTTGTGGATGCCGAATTCCGGCTTCTCGTAGTCCTTGCCCACGCGGTACATCAGCTCGTAGCCGGCGGCGATGCGCGTGGCACCCGGCACGGTGGACAGCCAGCTGCCAGGCGCGGAGAACATCTTCGAGCCGGCATCGGCCCAGTAGGTCATCGGCGCCATCCAGGCTCGGCCAAGCTCATGAAGCTGGTAAAGAAACATCGTGTCCGCCCTGTTCATCGGCAATGCTGCAGTGCAGCGTAACGGAATCACGCCGCGCAAAGGTTAACGCCGGGTAGGCGGCGGGACCCCCTCCCGCTTTGTGGCGAGCTGGCCCTCCCCGCAGTGGTCCGGAGCCCGCCAAGTACGATGCTGTTCAGGCGTTGCCGGGGAGTTCCAGTGCCGCCACGCCGGCCCGCAGCTCGGGCGACAGCCACAGGTGCGAGCCCAGCAGCACCAACCCCACGCCCGCCAGACGCTCCCGGTAGAAGCGGGCCGGCCGGCGCTTGAACCCGTGCGTGTCGCCGTCGATGCCGTCTTCGCGGGTGAACGTTTCCAGGAACGCCACGCCGCCGCAAAGCTCGCCCAGCGCGGGCAACCCGCGGTCGAGTTCGCGCGTGTCGAGGTAATGCAGCACGTCGCTGCACACCAGTAGGTCCACCGGCGGGCACGGACGCAGGTGCTCGAAGTCGCCAAAGCGGGCGAGGTGCAGGTTGCGACGCGCGCCGTAACGGCCGATCGCATACTCACTGCTGTCGAAGCCCAGGTACTGCACGCGCGGTCGCAGCTTGCGCAGCGGCGCCAGCCACGCGCCCTCGCCGCAGCCGATGTCCAGCACGGTGCGGATCGGGCGCTCGAGGTGATATTCGGCGGTGGCGACCGCCATCGCCACCTTGCGCGCCAATCGCGCGCTGCCGCCGATGGCCTGGTCTTTCAACGCGGGGTCGCGGTACCAGCGTTCGAAGTAGGCGGCGTCGTATTGCTTGGTCATGGGAGTGGGCATGAGGTGGCGGGCCAAGGAGCGGGCGTCGCGATCGCGCGCCGGGGCATGCGATCCTATCGCGTTGAAACCCCGCCTGGACCGTTCCGCATGCATGCCTACCTCTGGCTCAAGACCGCCCACCTTGTTTTTGTGATCGCCTGGATGGCCACCGTCTTCTACCTGCCGCGCATCCTCGTCAACCTGGCGGAGGCGGGTGACGACCTGGCGGTGCGGGCGCGACTGGTCCTGATGGGGCGCCGGCTCTACCGCTTCGGCCACCACATGTTCGGCGTGGCCTTCGTCCTCGGGCTGGTGCTGTGGCTGGGCTACCGGGTGTTCCCCAGCCTGCCCACGATGGTGGTGGCCGGCAGCGGCTGGCTGCACGCGAAGCTGCTGCTGGTGGCGCTGATGTTCGCCTATTACATCGTCGCGGGGCGCTGGCTGAAGGGCGCGGACGCCGGCAAGTCGTTGCCCTCTTCGAAGTCGTTGCGCTGGTTCAACGAAGTGCCGTTGGTGCTGCTGGTGGCCGTGGTGTACCTGGTGCTGGCCAAGCCGTTCTGAGCCAAGGCGGTCGGGTGACGGGCACGCCCTCGCGATTGCAGAAACCCTGGGCGCACTGCGCCTCGCGCAGTACTGGCATCGCCTGCAGCATGAAGTGGTAGATCGTGTTCTGCTCCACGCTGCCGCGCACCGCCTCGCTGCCGGGGCCGCGCGCCCAGATGCCCACGTCATCGCCGCCATGCGACTCGCTGGACAGTGGGACCATCGCTTCCTGAAGGAAGTCCGGGTGCTCGGTATCCACATCGGTCAGGTCCGGGCGGCCCTGCGTCGCGGCCTTATAGCCGCTGGTGGAGTGTGCGAATGACTTCGGGCCCTCGGGCGACTGCGTGGTGGCGCCGACGTAACCCGGACCGTTGGCGTAGATGAGCGTGGTGAAAGGCAAGCCCAACGCGTCCCGCGCCAGGGTGCCGGGTTCGCCGTCCTCGCCGCTGGTGCCGCGCACCTTGCCCAGCACGGGATTGCCGCGCACCGGGTAACCGACGAAGCCCAGCGTGTGCGCGTGATCGGCGGTGACCAGGATCAATGTGTCTTCGGCGGACGTCATCGTGTCCGCGACCTTGACTGCATCACTGAGCGCAATGGTGTCGACCAGCGCGCGATGGGCGTTGCCCTTGTGGTGCGCGTGGTCGATGCGGCCGCCTTCGACCAGCAGCACGTAGCCCTTCGGGTTGTTGCGCAGGCGCGTGATGGCCGAGCGGGTCATCTCGGCCAGCGAGGGCTCGCCGGCGCGGTCGCCTCTGCGCTCGTGTTCGTACTGCATGTGGTCGGGTTCGAACAGCGCCAGCAGCGGTGCATTGGCGGGCGCCTGCTGCAGTTGCCGGGCGTTCCACACGTAGTGGCCGCGCGGATGGCGCTGCTTCCATTCGGCGATGAGGTCGCGCCCATCCAGGCGCTGGCCGACCTTGTCGTCGTATTCCGGGTCGCGTTGGCTTGCCGGCATGAACTGCCCGCGGCCGCCGCCCATCAGCACCTCCGGGCCGGTGCCGAAGCGCGAGTGGACCATCTGCCGCGCGATGTCGATGCAGCCGGCCGACTTCGCCGCTTCGCTCAGCTCGGCGTCGTTCTCCCAGTTGCGGTCGGCGGAATGGGCGAAGGTGGCAGCCGGCGTCGCATGGGTGACGCGGGTGGTGGTCACCACTCCGGTCGCGAGACCCTGGGCGGCGGCGGATTCCCAAAGCGTCAGCATCGGCGCGGCCAGTGCCCCGGCGCAGTCGCCGCGCGACACCTGCTGGCCCACGCTGAGCACGCCCAGCCGGGTCTTCACCCCGGTCGCCATCGCCGACATGGTGCCGGCTGAGTCGGGCGTCTGCGAATTGGTGTTGTAGGTCTTGCTGAGCGCGGTGTAGGGGAAGCGCTCCCAGCCCAGGCGGTTCTCCTCGCCGGGATGGCCCTGGCGCTGGCCCTCCAGGATCCGGGCGGCGGCCACTGTGGTCAGGCTCATGCCATCGCCGACGAACAGGATCACGTTCTTCGCCCCGCCGCCCATCGCGCCGCGCTCCGCCGCCTGCGCCGCACCGTCGCGGTACCACCAGTCGGGCGTCTCGCCGGAGGGATGGCGGATGGCCGGCACGTCGACCGCGTGGACGTTCGCGCTCGCGGATGGGGCGGCGGCGCGGCTGGCGTCCGTGGCAGGACGGGACAGGGTGGTGCAGGCGCTGGCGAGCAGCACGGGAGCGAGCAGCAGTACGCGCTGCGGCGCAGGAAACGAAGGCATGCAGGCGATCAATACAGGAGCGAATGGAATCGGTGGATTATGCCCCGGCTTTGTTGCGAATCAGCGTGCTGTGTGTTGCATCTGCGGCATCGCGCGGGAGCGGCGGCTCGGTTATTGTCCGGAACTGGCCCCTGATGGCATGCCCATGTCCCTGATCTCCGCGTGGTTCCGCATTCCGTTCTGGCAGCGGGTGGTGGCCGGCTTCGTGCTCGGCGCGCTGGCGGGCTGGGCGATGGGGCCGGCTGCCGACACCTGGTTCGGCCCCTTCGGCACGATGTACGTGACCCTGATCAAGATGATCGCGGTGCCGCTGGTGTTCTTCGCGGTGATGAACGCGGTCGCGTCCCTGCACGGACAGAAGTCGATGGCGGCGCTGGGCGGGCGTACCTTCCTGTGGTTCGGCATCACTGCGGCGCTGGCGGTCGGCGTGGGCCTCACGGTGGGCTGGGTGCTCAAGCCCGGTGTCGGCCTGACCGGCTTGTCGATGGCGCCGGACTACACCGTGCGCGAGTTGCCCTCGCCGGTGCAGGTGCTGCTGGACATCATCCCCGCCAACCCGTTCCAGGCGCTGGCCGGCGCCGGCACGTACAAGGAAGACGGCGTCACCTACCTCACCAACAAGGGCACCATCCTGCAGGTGATCTTCTTCGCTGGGCTGGTGGGCTTCGCGCTCGTCAAGCTGGGCGAGAAGGTGGCCGGCATCCGCAAGCTGGTCGGCGAGGCCAGCGACGTGATGGTGCAGGTCACGCGCTTCGTGCTGGAAACCACCCCGATCGGCACCTTCGGCCTCATTGCATCGCTGGTGGGCAGTTACGGATTCGAGAAGCTGCTGCCGCTGGGCAGTTATGTGTTCGCGCTATACCTTGCCTGCGCCATCCACATCATCGTGGTGTACGGCAGCCTGGTGGCGGTGCACGGGCTCAACCCGCTGAAGTTCTTCCGCGGCGCGGCGCCGGGCATGCAGGTGGCGTTCGTGAGCTCATCCAGCTTCGCGTCGATGCCCGCGGCCATCCGCTCGGTCACCCACAACCTCGGCGTGGACAAGGACTACGCGGCGTTCGCGGTGCCGCTCGGTGCGAGCATCAAGATGGACGGCTGTGGCGCGATCTATCCGGCGCTGACCTCCATCTTCGTCGCGCAGTATTTCGGGCTCCAGCTGGAGCCCAGCCAGTACTTCACGATCCTGGTGGCGTCGGTGCTCGGCAGCTTCGGCACGGCGGGCGTGCCGGGTACCGCCATCGTGATGGTGACGCTGGTGCTGTCGGCGGCGGGCCTGCCGCTGGAGGGCATCGGCTACCTCGTCGCCATCGACCGCGTGCTCGACATGATGCGTACCATGACCAACGTGACCGGGCAGATGCTGGTGCCGGTGCTGGTGGCCAAGGAGACCGGGCTGCTGGACCAGGAGGTCTACAACGCGGCGTCGAGCAATGTCGGCCTGCAGGAAGGCGAGGAGCCGGGGCGCGAGTCGGCGTGAGGGCTCAGATCCGCGAGTAATTCCACGACACCATCCGCCCGTCGCGGTAGGGCATCACGCCGTGGAACGCGCGGGGGTCGTCGTCGAACACCAGCGGCAGGAAGTTGCGATCGCCCTCCCACATGGGAAGGTCGTGGATCCGTTCCAGCGGCACCCATTCCAGCGTGCCCTCGGCATTGCTGGCCGGAGGCTTGCCGGTGAAGCCGGTGATCAGGAACACAAAGCCCAGCCAGTCCTCGCCGTGCTTGCCAAAGCCGGGCCAGCTGATGGTGCCGCGCAGGGTCAACTCCGTGCATTCGATGCCGGCTTCCTCGTGGATCTCGCGGCGCATGCCCGCCACCACGTCCTCGTCCGACTCGAGTTTGCCGCCCAGGCCGTTGTATTTGCCCAGATGCTGGTCACCGGGGCGCGCGTTGCGGTGCACCAGCAGCACCTCGCGCCCGTCCGGCGAGAGCACGTAACCCAAAGTGGCGACGATCGGCATGTATGGCATCAGGGCATGGCCTTGCGCTGGGCGGCGAGTTGCGCGTCGAGCTTCTGCCCGGCCTTGTCGGCGTACTCGCGGCAGGTCATCGGTTTGGCATGCGGCGTAGTGGTGCCCGGCGCCCAGCCGCTGGCATCGGCGTGGGGAGTGATCAACACGTCGCAGGGCAGGGCTCGCACCTTGGCGAAGGTGGCGCGGTAGTCGTCGACGATGCGCGGGTAGCGGGCGTGGCCGATGAGGTCGTAGCCCGGAGCGCTCATGCTGTCTGCGTAGACGATGCGCACGGCTTTGCCATCGCGTGTATCCGTCCAGCTCCAGCTCAGGCTGCCCGGCGTGTGGCCTGGAGTGAAATGCGCGGTCAGTTGCACGTTGCCGAGGTCGATCACCTCGCCATCAAGCAACATACGGTCGACCTTGACGGGCGGGAAGGCGATGCTGTCGCCAAAGTGCAGGTCGTCGGTGCCGCCCCGGGCCAGCAACACCGATGATTCGGCATTGGTGGCCACGCGCGCGCCGGTGGCCCGCTGCACCGCCGCCAGCGGGCCCGCATGGTCGGCATGCGCATGGCTGTGCACGATCCACTTCAACTGGCCGTCGGCGATGCCCACGCTGCGCAGGTTGCGCAGCAGCATCTCCGCGGCCTGCGGCATGCCGCCATCGATGAGCACGGCGCCCGCATCGCCTACCACGACGAGTGCGCTCAAGCCTGCGGTTCCGACGTACCAGGTGCGGTCGGCGATCTTGAACGGCGTGATCGGCTGCCGCCAGTGTTCGTCCACCTGGTAGGACCCGAGTTGGGGCAACGGGGCCTCGGCAGCGGCCGACGAGGCACTCGTGGCGAACAGCAGGCTGGCGAAGAATGCGATGCGGGTCAGGGACATGGTGGGCGCGGGCTGGTGGGGGCGACAGTGTCGGTCATCCAGCGGATGCCGACCAGCGCCCACGCTCGTCCTGCAGGAAAACTGGCCCATGAAAGTGCCGGCGCGATTGCGCTAGAGTGCCCGCTTCCATCGGATTAAGGAGTGTCCATGCGCAAGCGCCCCGTTTCGGTGCTGCTGGCGGGTCTGGTGTTGGCATCGGCGGCCACGTTCAGCGCGAACGCAGCCCCGAATGCCGATCGCTGGAGCGTGCCGGTGGCGGTCAAGAAGCTCGACAACGGCCTGACCGTGATCGTGTCCGAGGACCACAGCTCACCCACGGTTGGCGTCAGCGTGGTCTACCACGTCGGCATGCGGCTTGAGCCGCGCAACCGCACGGGCTTCGCCCACCTGTTCGAGCACCTGATGTTCGAAGGCACTCCCAATGCGGGCGAGGGCGTGTTTGATCGCGTGATCACCGGCGGCGGCGGCCGCAACAACGGCTCCACCCGCCCGGACTTCACCAACTACATCGAAGTCGCGCCGGTGTCCGCGCTGGAGCCGATCCTGTGGCTGGAAGCCGACCGCATGAAAACGCTCGACTTCAACCCGGCCACGCTCAAGAACCAGCAGGACGTGGTCAAGGAGGAAATCCGCGTCAACGTGAAAAACCAGCCGTATGGCGGCTTCATGTGGATCGACATCGGCCAGCACGCATTCCAGAAGTGGGAGAACAACCACGACGGCTACGGCAGCTTCAAGGACCTGGAGAACGCCAGCCTGCAGGACGTGGCCGCGTTCCATCGCGACTACTACGGCCCCAACAACGCGGTGATCGCGATGGCCGGCGACGTCACCCCGGCGCAGGGCTTCGCGCTGGCCGAGAAGTACTTTGGCAGCATCCCTGCACGGGCGACGCCCAAGGCGCCGGACTTCCGCGAGGGCCTGAACACTGCGGAAAAGCGCATTACCCAGTCCGACGCGCTCGCGCAGGTGCCGGCAGTCGCCACCGCCTGGAAGATCCCCGACCGCGGCAGCAAGGACCAGGCGCCGTTTGCGGTGCTTGGCGAAGTGCTGGCCGGCGGTGATGCGTCGCACTTGTATCAGGGGCTGGTCAAGGGTCGTGAACTGGCACTCAACATCGAGGCGCTGTACGGCCTGACCGATCCGTGGACCTACGATGGCCCCACGCTCTTCACCACCTTTGCGCTGTACAAGCCCACCTCCAGCGCCGATGAACTGCTCAAGGCCATCGACGAAGAGATCGCCCGCGTCGTCAAGGACGGCGTCAGCGATGCCGAGCTCAAGCGGGTCAAGACCCGCATGCTGGCCGACTGGTACAACGGCAACGAGGCCTTCATCAACCGCGCCGACACCCTGGCCAAGCTGCAGACCCTGTGGGGCGATGCCAGCGTGGTCAACAAGATCCCGGCGTGGATCGAGGGGGTGACTTCCGCCGACATCCAGCGCGTGGCCCGCACTTACCTGACCACGGCCAACCGCACCACCATCGACCGTAAGCCGGCCGCGATGCTGCAGGCCACGCCGGCCGCCGGCCAGAAGAACTGAGGAGCGCGACGATCATGAAGATTGCCAAGACCCCCATCGCATCCACGGTCTCCCTGCGGCTTGCGGTCGCCGCCCTGTGCGCGCTGCTGGCGGGCGCCGCCGCGGCCGGCCCGAAGGCCGAGCTCCCCAAGGACCTGCCACCATACGCACCGGAAGGACAACTGCCGGTGGCCAACATCGCGCAGAAGTCGCTGGCCAACGGCATGACCGTGTGGGTGGTGCCGCGCGACGGCCTGCCCCGCGTGGACTATGTGCTGGCACTGCGCGGCGCCGGTTTCGCGGCTGACGCGGCGGACACGCCGGCCTTCGCGTCGATGCTCGCGGGACTGCTGACCGAAGGCACGGCCAAGCGTGATTCCAAGGCGATCGCCGAAGCCGCCCAGGGCTATGGCGGCACGGTGGGCGCCGGGGCCGGCAACGACGGCGTCACCCTCTTCGGCAACGCGCTGTCGACGCACCGCGAGGGCATGCTCGGTCTGCTGGCGGAAGTCGCGCGGCAGCCGTCCTTCCCGGAAAAGGAAGTGAAGCTGGCCCAGGCCAACGCGCTGCAGGGGTTGAAGGCCTCCGAGGCACAGCCCGGCTTCAAAGCCACGCGTGCGCTGCTGGCCGCCACCTACGGCGACCATCCGTACGCGCGCGTGCAACCCACCGAAGCCGGCATCACCGCGGTGACGGCAGAGCAATTGCGCAGCGAACATATCCGCCGCTTCCGCCCAGAGCGCGCGCTGCTGGTGATCACTGGCAAGGTCACCCCGGCCGAAGGCTTCGCCCTGGCGGAGCGTGCGTTCGGTGACTGGAAAGGTACTGGCGCCGCCCCTGCTGAAATCGCCCCCGCGCGCCGGGAAGCCAAACCCGCCCGTGTGCTGATCCAGCGCGATGGCAGCGTGCAGTCCGCGCTCGCCGTCGGCCGTCCGGCCATTCCAGCGACCGATGCGGACTACATCCCGGCGCAACTGGCGGGGATCGTGCTGGGGGGTGGCTTCAGCAGCCGCGTTATGCAGAACCTGCGCGAAGACAAGGGCTACACCTACGGTGCCCGCGCCGGCCTGGCCGTCGCGCGCGCAGGTGGGCGCGTGTCTGCGGGTGCCGATGTGCGCAACGAAGTGACCGGTGCGGCGATCAGGGAGTTCTTCCACGAGTTCGAGCGCCTGGGGAGTGAGCCGGTGCCCGCGACAGAACTGGAAGACACCAAGCGTTACGTCGCGGGCGGCTACCTCATCACCAACCAGATGCAGGGTGCGGTGGCGGCCACGCTCGCCAACAACTGGCTGTCGGGTTTGCCGGCGGAGTTCCTGGGGCAGTACGTGCCGAAGATCCGCGCGGTCGACGCCGCCCAGGTCCAGGCCATGGCCAGCAAGTACTACGCTCCGAAGGACCAGTCGATCATCGTCGTGGGCGATGGCAAGGCCGTGGCCGATCAGCTGACGCCGTACGGCGAGTTCGAGCGCCGCGACAAGTAAGCGCGCGCGCACGCGGTACACAGGGAAGCCGGCCCCGCAATGGGCCGGCTTTCTCTTTCAGCTCACAGCTTGGGCAGCAGCTTGGGCCGGTGCACCAGCCGCGCGGCCAGCAGGGCCACCGGAATCGGCAACAGCAGCCCCGCCGCCGCTAACCAGGTGGGATGGGGCACTTTCATGATCATTCCCACCACCCCGGACATCACCACCAGCGCGACAAAGATCGCCGCCGCGTTCTGGTGGCGGGCAATCTTCGCCGCGACCAGCCCGCCGACGAACGCGCCCGCCACCCAGGCCAGTACAAGCATCGCCTTGGCCATCGGCGGCATCTGCAACACGAACTGGGCGAAGGCGGCCTCGTGCGCCGGGTTCATGGGATCCAGGCCGGGCGGCGGCGGGTAAGCCAGGTGTCCCACCGCCTCGATGCCCATGATCGTCACGAACATCACCACTACGCCCGCCAACATGCCGAGGATGGTTCGACCCATTGCAGTGCCCCCTTTGGTTGACCGCCAGCATGGCCCCGGCCGCAGGGGCTTCGCAACCGGGGGGCTATTCCGCGGCCTTCACGACGGGGATGCACCCTGCGTAAGCAGCAGGGCGTCGCCCTCGCCATAATGACCAGCCAATCACCCTGCCCGGACGGAGCCGCACCCATGAGTGGCCAGCAACGCGAACTGACGATGCGTTTCCTCGCCGAGCCGACCGACGTCAACTACGGCGGCAAGGTCCATGGCGGCATGGTGATGAAGTGGATCGACCAGGCGGGTTACGCGGCGGCCGTCGGGTGGAGCGGCCGCTACAGCGTCACCGTGGCGGTGGGCGGGATCCGTTTCGTCGCGCCGATCCACATCAGCGACCTCGTCACCGTCCACACCAAGCTGGTCTACACCGGCACCAGCAGCATGCACTTCGCGGTAGACGTGAAGGCCCGCGATCCCATGGGCGGCGATGACCGCCTGTGCACCCATTGCATCATCGTTTTCGTGGCGATGGAGCAGCAGGAGCCGGCCAAGCCGGTGCCCGTGCCCGCATGGACCCCGACCAGCGAGGACGACAAGCGCCTTGCCGAGTACGCGCTCAAGGTGATGGAACTCAGCAAGGGAATCGAGGCCACGATCGAGGCGATCGCCGGTTAGGCCGGCCCAAATGCAAAGGCCGCCCCAAGGGCGGCCCTGCCACGTCGCATCTAGGGAAAAACCCGGGGCGCCGGCTCAGATGCCCTCGACCCGGCGCGCAGCCATGAACTTGCCGCTCCAGTAACCGGTTTCCATGCTGGACACGGTCACGTCCTTGCCCTTGCTGGGTGCATGCACGAAGCGGCCTTCGCCCACGTAGATGCCCACATGGTCCACCTGCCCCTTGCGGCCGAAGAACACCAGGTCGCCCGCGGCCAGCTGGGCGCGGTCGGTGATCGCACGGCCGGTCTTGGCCATCTCGCGGGACACGCGCGGCAGCTCGACGCCCAGCGCGTTGCGGAACACGTAGCCGACCAGGCCGCTGCAGTCGAAACCATCCGGCGTGGTGCCACCCCAGCGGTACGGGGTGCCGAGCAGGGCCAGCGCGCGCGACAGCACCGTCTTGACGCCCGTCGACGACTGGGCGGCCTCGGCTTCGCTGCGGGACGCCAGGCCCACGCCCGGTACCAGCAGGCGATTGAGGTCGCCCGCCAGCAGTAGGGCGCGATCGGAGAAGGAGAGGGTATCGCTGGCGCTGGCACGCGGCGCGGCGACGTCAGCGGAGTCGGCGGCCATCGAACCGGCGACCGCGGCCTGCTGCGCGAACGCCGGCAGGGCCGCGAGGGCCATCACCAGGGCAAGAACGAGTCGGACAGCCCCGTGCCTGGCGCGGGACATGGCGGCTGGGGTGAGGCGGTTGTGGCGAGCTTTGGAATTCGTCACGCGGTCATCACTGAAAAATCACGCGCCGATCATGCCCGTGAACCGCGACCATTTGGTTCAGAAAAAGTTAAAAATTCATTAAAAGTGACGGCCGAAGTCGCAAATCGGGACGGTCGATCAGTCCAGGACCCGTTTCGCGCCGCTGTAGTGGTCGCGCCAGTAGTGGCCATCCAGATGATCGAGGCGGACGGTTCCCCCCGAGGTCGGGGCGTGCACGAACCGTCCTTCGCCTACGTAGATGCCAACGTGGTTGACCCCGTTTCCGTTGCCGAAGAACACCAGATCGCCGGGCGCCAGCCGCTCGGGTTTGATGCGGTCGCCCTGGTACTGCGAGAGGGCGCGCGAGCTCCGCGGCAGGTCCAGCGCCAGCACGTCGCGGTACACGTAATTGACCAGCCCGCTGCAGTCGAAGCCGCTCTCCGGCGTGTTGCCGCCCCAGCGGTAGGGAGTGCCCACCAAGCTGATGGCCCGCATCAACACGGCGTTGGCCGCGACCGGGTTGGCCGGGGCAACGGCCGGCCACGGGCGCGGCGCAGGCGCGGCGGACGGGCGGACAGTTTCACGATGGCCACCGCATGCGGCCAGCAACGTGGCCAATCCGATCGCCGCCCATGCCGGCACCCACGGACGCGACTGACCCCACGCTGGCGCGGGGGCGGGCTTGCCGGGATAATGCGCATCCTTCGTCACGGCCGTTAGCTTGGCCGGTCACGACGGGCCCGGCAACCCCGGGTCACCGCCCGGCGGCTGCAACCGCGGTCCTGCCTGTCCACTCCATTCTGCCGCCTGCCGGCACCCAGTCCCTGCGAAGACCACCATGAATATCGAGAAAGACCGCGTCGTCCTGTTCCACTACACCGTTGCCGAGCAGGGCCAGGAGCCGCTGGAGTCGTCCGAGGGCCGTGACCCGCTGGCCATCCTGTTCGGCCACAACAACATCATTCCGGGCCTGGAGAAGGCGATGGAAGGCAAGGCCGCCGGCGACAAGTTCGAGGTGGACGTGGCCGCGGCCGACGCCTACGGCGAGCGTCGCGAGGGCATGACCCAGCGCGTGCCCAAGAAGCACTTCGAGGGCGCCAAGCTGGTGCCGGGCATGCAGGCCGTGCTGCCGACCAACTTCGGCCCGCGCGCCGTGACCATCCAGAAGGTGGGCATGAGCGTGGTCGACGTGGACCTGAACCACCCGATGGCCGGCAAGGACCTGCATTTCGCCATCGAGATCGTGGAAGTGCGCGAAGCCAGCGCCGAGGAAGTCGAGCACGGCCACGTGCACGGCGCCGGCGGCCACCAGCACTGACATCAGGTTTCGTCCTCCGGTCCCAGGGCCGGAGTCGAACCGCCCGACGGCCCGCGCACGCGGGCCGTTGTTGTTTCAGCGTGCGCGACGTCGCCTACGCCCAGCTTGGAGACATCCGAGCCCGGTACCCCAAGGTCTGGGGCTGCCCGGCACCTGCAATGGAGCCGCCGACCTTAAACTTCCTGCATGGAGCAGCGCGAAGACGTGGTGGTGATAGGGGCGGGCGTGTCCGGGCTGGCGAGCGCACTCGCCCTGCTCGAAGCCGGCCGTGGGGTGCGGGTGATAGATGCCCTCCGGGTGGGTGGCGGCGCCTCGCACGGCAACTGCGGCACGATCACCCCGAGCCACGCGCCGCCACTGGCGGCACCCGGCACCGTGCTGCGCGCGCTCAAGTGGATGCTGACGCCCGACGCGCCGCTGTACATCCCGCCACGCGTGGACCCGCTGTTGTGGCAGTGGCTGTTGCGCTTCGCGCTGCGCTGCAATCCCCGCGATTGGGAACGCAGTGCCCGCGCGAAGGCAGCGATGCTCAACGACGCCCGCGCCCGCCTGCCGGGACTGATCCGGCGGCACCATCTGGCCTGCGAGTTCGTCGAATCGGGCGAGGACTATGTGTTCCGCGATCCGGCAGCGTTTGCGCACGGCCAGCAGGAGTTGGACATGCTGCGCGCGTTGGGCATCGACGTGGAGCTGATCGAAGGGGCCGCCTACGAGGCACAGGAGCCCGCGGTGAAGCCCGGTGTGGCCGGTGCGATCCGCTTTTCCGGCGACGCGGCCCTGCGGCCCGATCACTACGTGGCCGAGTTGGCCCGCGCGGTGCGTGGGTTGGGCGGCATCATCGATGAGCAGCGTCCATTGCAGGCGCTGGTTGCCGACGCCGATGGTTGGCGAATCGATACGCCCGCTGGAACGTTGCACGCACGAGACGTCCTCGTGGCTACCGGGGCCTGGTCGCCCCGCTTGGCCACGGCGATTGGCGTGCCGGCATTGCGCCGCGCGATGCAGCCGGGCAAGGGCTACTCCATCACGTACTCGCCGCCCTCGCTGGTGCCGCGCCGACCGCTGGTGTTGCGCGAGCGCTCGGTGTGCGTCACCTCGTGGGGAAGCGGCTACCGACTGGGCAGCACCATGGAATTCTCGGGTTTCGACGACACGCTCAATACGCGCCGGTTGGCCGCGCTGGAGCGGGGCGCCGCCGAGTACCTGCACCAGCCGGTGGGTCCCGAAGTGCGCGAGCGCTGGTTCGGCTGGCGGCCCATGTCGGTCGATGACATCCCCATCATTGGCCCCGTCCCCGGGCGCAAGGGCCTGTGGTTGGCCACCGGGCACGGCATGATGGGCGTGGGCATGAGTGCTGCGACCGGGCAACTGGTCGCCGATCTGGTGACGGGGCGCGCGCCCGCGATTGACCCGGCTCCCTACCGTGTCGACAGGCTGCGCTGAGCCCGGACCGGTTGCGCTGTCCACTGCTCGACTCGGTCCGGGATGACGGCCCCATGACATCGCACTGCGCGACCATGGCGCCTTGGCTGAAGTGAAAGGAGCGGATGGATGGCGGACATGGATTTCGATCTGATCGTGCTGGGCGGCGGTTCTGGGGGCCTGGCCGGCGCATTCCGCGCCGCCGAGCATGGCGCGCGCGTCGCATTGCTGGAGCCAACGGCCTGGGGCGGTACCTGCGTCAATGCCGGCTGCGTGCCGAAGAAGGCGATGTGGTTGGCCGCCGACCTCGCCTCGCGGATGCGCATGGCGCCCACCCTCGGCTTCGACATCGGCGAGGTACGGCTGTCGTGGCCAGAATTCATCGCCCACCGCCAGCGCTACATCCACAACATCCATGAGAGCTACCGCCGGCGACTGGATGCCGCCGGCATCGTGGTCCGACCCACGCGCGGCCGGCTCATCGCGCGCGACACCGTGGTTTGCGAGGACGGCGTGGCCCTACGTGCGTCGAACATCCTGATCGCCACGGGCGGGCATCCGCTGCGTCCCGACATTCCGGGGGTGGAGCTCGGCGAAACGTCAGACGACTTCTTCCACTGGACCGCCGCGCCGAACCGCGTGGCGATTGTGGGCGTCGGCTACGTGGCGCTGGAATTGGCCGGCGTGCTACAGGCGCTCGGCAGCCAGGTGACGCTGTTCGGGCGGGGCGCGCGCCTGCTCGACAGCTTCGATGCGGAGCTGACGGCGCAACTGGAGGAGGACTACCGGCAGTCCGGCATACACGTGCACCTGGGCAACCCGGTGCAAGGGATCGTGCGCAGCGATGGCGTCCTGCGGCTGCGAGGTCCGGGCGGTCTGCTTGAAGGCGCTTTCGACCGGGTGCTGTTCGCCACCGGTCGTCGACCCAACTCTTCGCATCTGGGTGCCGCAGACATCGGGCTCAGCTTGGACGAGCGCGGTCACATTGAGGTCGACGCCTGGCAGGCGACCGGCGTCGACGGTGTCTTCGCCGTCGGCGACGTCACCACGAATCCTCCCCTCACCCCCGTGGCCATCGCCGCCGCGCGCCGCTTGATGGACCGGTTGTTCGGTGGCCATGACGACGCGCGCCTGTGTTTGGAAAATATTCCCACCGTGGTGTTCTCGCATCCCCCGATCGGCAAGGTGGGCCTGACCGAAGCGGAGGCACGGCAGCGTCATGGCGACGAGGTGCAGGTCTACCGCGCAGGCTTTCGGCCCATGCTCAACGCACTCGCGCAGGTGCCACAGCGCAGCCTGTTCAAGGTCGTCTGCGTCGGCTCGGACCAGCGCGTGGTGGGCATCCACCTGATGGGCGATGCGGCCGATGAGATCCTGCAGGGGTTTGCGGTGGCGATTCGCCGCGGGATCACCCTGCAGGACCTGCGCGACACGGTCGCGATCCACCCCACCAGCGCCGAGGAAGTGGTGCTGATGCGCTGAGCGTGACCCTGCGGCTTACACTGTGCCGACTTCAACTTCATGCCCCGTGCCATGCACCCCGATTCCGCCAGCGACATCGTCACCCTGCACCGCGGCACCGCGCCGTTGCTGGTGAGCCTGCCGCACGACGGAAGCGCCATTCCGCCGGAGTTGGCTGCGCGCATGACGCCCGAGGCACGCCGTGCCCCGGACACCGACTGGCATGTCTCGCGCCTGTACGCCTTCGCCCGGGACTTGGGCGCCTCGGTGCTGGTGCCGAAGTATTCGCGCTATGTCGTCGACCTCAACCGCCCCGAGGATGACACCTCGCTGTATCCGGGCCAGAACACCACCGGGCTGTGTCCCGCCGTGCGCTTTACCGGTGAGCCGGTCTATCTGGAAGGGCAGGCCCCGTCAGCCGATGAAGTGAGGACCCGCGTTGAGCACTACTGGCGCCCGTACCACTTGGCATTGGCGGCGGAAATCGCGCGCCTGAAGGCGGAACACGGCCGCCTGGTGCTGTGGGAAGGCCATTCGATCCGCGGTAGCGACCTGCCGTTCCTGTTCGATGACCGGCTGCCCGACCTCAACCTGGGTACCGCCGCTGGTGCGAGTTGCTCGCCTGCATTGCAACAGCGCCTGGAGACGGTGCTCGGCGCGCAAACCGAGTACGACTGGGTGGCCAATGGCCGCTTCAAGGGCGGCCACATCACTCGCCACTACGGCCGGCCAGCCGAGGGCGTGGAAGCCGTGCAGCTGGAGATCAGCCAGCGCAACTACATGGATGAAAACTCGTTCCAATACGACGACGCCAAGTCCGAGCGCCTGCAGCGCGTGCTGCGGCTGCTGCTGGAAGCTGCGCTGGCCGCGCCGCGATAGTCCTTCCGTCCTCGCTGCACCGCCATGCTCCATGCGCCCTGGGCCGTCGCAACGGCCATGGGCAATGAATCCTGAGGATCAGACTTCCAGCGAGGCGAGATCGCCCTTCGTCTCCAACCACGTCTTCCGATCGCTCGCCCGCTTCTTCGCCAGCAGCATGTCCATCAGCGAATGCGTCTCGGCGTTGTCGTCCACGGTCAGCTGCACCAGCCGGCGCGTGTCCGGATGGATCGTCGATTCCCGCAACTGCGATGGGTTCATCTCGCCGAGGCCCTTGAAGCGCGTGACATTCACCGCGCCACGGATCTTCTCGCGCTCGATCTTCTCCAGCAGGATGCGCTTCTCTTCCTCGTCCAGTGCGTAGAACACCTGCTTGCCCACGTCCACGCGGAACAGCGGCGGCATCGCGACGAAGACGTGCCCGGCCGCCACCAGCGACGGAAAGTGCTTGAGGAACAGCGCGGTCAGCAGCGTGGCGATGTGCAGGCCGTCGGAGTCGGCGTCGGCGAGGATCACGACCTTGCCGTAGCGCAGGCCGCTCAGGTCGTCCTTGCCCGGGTCGCAACCAATCGCGACAGCGAGGTCATGCACTTCCTGCGAGGCCAGCACGCTGCCCGAGGCCACTTCCCAGGTGTTGAGGATCTTGCCGCGCAGCGGCAGGATCGCCTGGAAGTCCTTGTCGCGCGCCTGCTTGGCGCTGCCACCGGCCGAATCGCCCTCCACCAGGAACAGCTCGGTGCGCGACAGGTCCTGCGCGGTGCAGTCGGCCAGCTTGCCGGGCAGGGCGGGGCCCTGGGTGACCTTCTTGCGGGTCACCTGCTTCTCGGTCTTCAGGCGCGCCGAGGCGCGCTCGATGGCTAGTTGCGCGATCTTCTCGCCCAGTTCCACGTGCTGGTTGAGCCACAGGCTGAACGCGTCGTGCGCGGCGCCTTCGACAAAGCCCGCGGCCTGGCGAGAGGACAGCCGCTCCTTGGTCTGGCCGCTGAACTGCGGGTCGGTCATCTTGATGCTGAGCACGAAGGCGACGCGATCCCACACGTCCTCCGGCGCCAGCTTCACGCCGCGCGGCAGCAGGTTGCGGAAGTCGCAGAACTCGCGCAGCGCCTCGGTGAAACCGGTGCGCAGGCCGTTGACGTGCGTGCCGTGCTGCGCGGTGGGGATCAGGTTGACGTAGCTCTCCTGCACCAGCTCGCCGTCGGGCACCCACGCGACCGCCCAGTCCGCGGTTTCGGTGTCCTTGGTCAGCTTGCCGACGAACAGGTCCGGCGGCAGCAGCTCGCGCTCCGACAGTTCGCCGCGCAGGTAATCGCGCAGCCCATCCTCGTAGTACCACTCCAGCTTCTCGCCGCTGGCTTCATCAAACAGGCGCACGGTGAGGCCGGGGCAGAGCACCGCCTTGGCGCGCAGCAGGTGCTTGATCGCGCGCAGGTTGAACTTGGGCGTGTCGAAGTACTTCGCGTCCGGCCAGAAGCGCACGCGGGTGCCTGTGTTCTTCTTGCCGACCGTGCCGACCACTTCCAGCGGACTGGCGCGATCGCCGTCGCGGAAGGTCATGCGGTATTCGTTGCCGTCGCGCTTGATATGCACTTCCACCAGGGTGGACAGCGCATTGACCACGCTGACGCCCACGCCATGGAGGCCGCCGGAGAACGCGTAGTTCTTGTTGCTGAACTTGCCGCCCGCGTGCAGGCGCGTGAGGATCAGCTCGACGCCCGGGATGCCCTCCTCGGGGTGGATGTCCACCGGCATGCCGCGGCCGTCGTCGGACACCGCGCAACTGCCATCCGCGTGCAGGATGACCTCGATCGTCCTGGCGTGCCCGGCCAGCGCCTCGTCCACCCCGTTGTCGATGACCTCCTGTGCCAGGTGGTTGGGACGGGCGGTGTCGGTGTACATGCCCGGGCGGCGCTTGACCGGGTCCAACCCGGAAAGGACTTCGATGTCGGCGGCGTTGTAGCGATTGTTCATGCGGGCACTGCGGATAGCGGAGCGGCGAGGATGGCGAGGTGGACCGGGCGGGTCAAGCGCGGCCCGCCCAGTGTGCGCCCCCCGCATCGCAGGCAATGAGATGGGGGCGCGTTCAGGCAGGGGCCACCCGCTTGTGGATAACGTATGCACGTCACAAACGATGCGCACGCCGTGGCCCGCCGGGCCCACCGACCGCAACGGAGAACCCTCATGACATTCCGCAAGCTCGTGATCCTTGGCCTGACCGCGGGCGCGCTGGTAGCGTCGGTCGCGGCGATGGCGCAGCAGGCTGCGCCCCAGCCGACCGAGCCCGCCAAGGCGGCCGATGCGGCCAAGCAGAAGGCCGACACCGCCGCCGAGCGCAAGCAGGCCGAGGCCCAGCAGAAGGCCGAGGCCGGCAAGGCCAAGTCGGCCAAGGCTGCGGCCGCCCGCAAGGCCGTGGCCGGTCAGGATGAGCCGGAGGAAGAGGACCGCTGAGTCCTGCCAGCCGCGCCAGAAGTGCCCCGCGCCCCGGTAACCCCGGGGCGTTTTGGTTTCTGTTGCCGCGCGTTCATTTTTCCCGTTGATGCCAAGTATCTGAATGAGAAAGGTTTGCGGTCGAGACGGACGCAGACCGGGCCGCGGGACAATCCGGGAAATCCCTCATTTGCGAATCGTGGTTCATCGAACGGCCGGGTCACGCTGCCTACGGTCGGCACGTCGTCGTCGGCAGTCGCCGCGACACGCCCCGAACAACCATCCAGGAGTTGCACACCATGAAGCAGCGCATGTACGTCCTCTCGATTCTCATCGCCACCTCGCTCGTGGCGCCCGCGGCCTATGCCCAGGTGCTGGGAGGTGGCGTGAACATTGGCGGTGGGGCCGGCATCCAGACGGGACCGGTCAACCTCGGCGGCGCCGCCAACGCGCGGGGTGACCTGGGCGTGGACGCCCGCGCGGTCGAGCGCACCACCCGTGCAGCCCGCCGTGCTGCGGCGCGGGCTGAGGCCGAGGGCCGCGCCGCGGCTGCGACCACGGTGAATACGGGCACCCAGGTCGCGAACGCCGCGGTGGGTACCGCCCAGGCCACCGGCTCTGCGGCCGGCCATGCCGCCATGGGTGCCGCTGCGTCGGGCCAGGGTTTGGCGCAGGCCGCCGCCGCATCCGGCGGGCAGGCCAGTACCACGGTGGGTGCGGACGCCTCGGCCAACGGCGCCCTGCATGCCAACGAGCACGCGGTGGGCGCCGTGTCGGGCAACGCCACGGCGGCCGCGAGCAGCGCCGTCACCGGGCAGGCCGGCCAGGCCGTCGGGTCCGCGGGCGCCGATAAGCATGAAGCGCCTGACAGCACGGCCGCGCGTGAGCGTCGCGCCGAGCGCAAGCCGACCCGCCAGGACGAAGCCAAGCGCAATCCCGATCGCAACGAGCGCTGATCGCCGGCGCCAACTATCGCGACCGCGGCCCGGGCTTCCGGGCCGCGTTTCGCGCAGCAGAACCTTGCGCGGCCCTACGACCTTGGTCCAACGCGGCATGCCCTGGGGCACGTTTTTGAGGCACATCAATAGCCGACCAGGTGCCTGCAATCACACTCGTGGCCTCATCCACCGCGAGGAACCCCACGTTGTCCGACCAGTACTTCGACCTGCAGCAAAGTTACGGCCGATGCCTGCAGAACAAGCAGTTCATTGAGCGCTTCTACGAGATTTTCATGGCGAGCAGCCCGCGAGTGGCCGAGATGTTCGCCCAGACCGATTTCCAGAAGCAGCGTCTGGCACTGCGTCGCGGCATCAGTGTGGCCATCTTCCATGCCGCTGGCAGCAACGTGGTCAAGCGCACCATCGACCAGATGGCCGACGTACACGCCTGTCCGGGCCGCGCGCCGGTGCCACCGGAGCTCTACCCGTTCTGGATCGAGAGCCTGATCAAGGCCGTCCAGGAGTTCGATCCCGAGGCGGGCCCGCTGCTGATCAACCGCTGGCGCGAGGGCATGACCTCGGTGGTCGACACCTTCAGCCACCGCTACCCGGGGCATTGACGCCACCCGCGGGGCTGCCCCGCGAGGGGCGGTCCCGGCCGGTCCCCGGGGCAGGGCGAAGGCATGCCGCCAAAGTCAACCGGTCGCGGCCCGGCCCGCCGTCCGGTAGACTACGGCTTTCCAGCGCCCCCAATTCCATGACTCCCCTGATTTTTGTCACCGGCGGCGTGGTGTCCTCGCTTGGCAAGGGCATTGCGGCAGCCTCGTTGGCAGCCATCCTCGAAGCGCGCGGCCTGCGCGTGACGATGATGAAGCTCGACCCCTACATCAACGTCGACCCGGGCACCATGAGCCCGTTCCAGCACGGTGAGGTGTACGTCACCGACGACGGCGCCGAGACCGACCTCGACCTGGGCCACTACGAGCGCTACCTGCGCAACCGGCTGAGCCGCAAGAACTCGATCACCACCGGCCGGATCTACGAGAACGTGATCCGCAAGGAACGCCGTGGCGAGTACCTGGGCGGCACCGTGCAGGTCATCCCGCACATCACCGACGAGATCAAACGCTGCATCGTCGAGGCTACCGAAGGCTATGACGTCGCCCTGGTCGAGATCGGCGGCACCGTGGGCGACATCGAGTCGCTGCCGTTCCTCGAGGCCATCCGCCAGATCCGCACCGAGCGCGGCCCGGACAAGGCCATCTTCATGCATCTCACCCTGGTGCCGTGGATCGCCGCGGCCGGCGAGCTGAAGACCAAGCCGACCCAGCACTCGGTCAAGGAACTGCGCTCCATCGGTATCCAGCCCGACATCCTGCTGTGCCGCTCCGAGCAGCCCCTGCCGGACAGCGAGCGCCGCAAGATCGCGCTGTTCACCAACGTGCCGGAGAAGGCGGTCATTTCGGCCGTGGACCTGCCCAATATCTACCGCATGCCCGAGCGCTTCCACGACCAGGGCCTGGACGACATCGTCATTGACCGCCTGCGCCTGCAGGCTGGCCCGTGCGACCTGTCCGAGTGGGATGCCGTGGTCGATGCCAGCGAGCATCCCGTGGACGAGGTCACCATCGGCGTGGTCGGCAAGTACGTCGACCACCAGGATGCGTACAAGTCGGTGGGTGAGGCGCTCAAGCACGGCGGCCTGCGCCAGCGCACCAAGGTCAACCTCAAGTGGCTGGAATCGACCGACGTCGAGGATCAGGGCGGCAAGGTGCTGGAAGGCATCGACGGCATCCTGGTGCCCGGGGGCTTCGGTGATCGCGGTTTCGAAGGCAAGGTCCTCACCGCGCAGTTCGCCCGCGAGCATGGCGTGCCGTACTTCGGCATCTGCTATGGCATGCAGGCGGCGGTGGTCGACTACGCCCGCCACGTGGCCGGGTTGGAAGGCGCCAACAGCACCGAGAACGACAAGGCTACCCCGCATCCGGTGATCGGCCTGATCACCGAGTGGCGAACCGCGACGGGTGATGTCGAGCGTCGCAGCGAGGACAGCGACCTGGGCGGCACCATGCGCCTGGGCCTGCAGGAGCAGCGCATCAAGCCGGGCACGCTGGCCCATGCGATGTACGGCAAGGACATCGTCGGCGAGCGCCATCGGCATCGCTACGAGTTCAACAACCGCTACCTCAACCAGCTGGAAAGCGCCGGCCTGGTGTTCAGCGCCAAGTCCATGGACGAGACGCTGGTGGAGATGGTGGAACTTCCGCGTGACAGGCACCCGTGGTTCCTGGCCTGCCAGGCCCATCCGGAGTTCCTGTCCACCCCGCGCGACGGCCATCCGCTGTTCGTGGGCTTCATCCGCGCCGCGCGCGAGCATAAGGCCGGCGGCGCGTTGCTGAAGGAAGCCACGGCGTGAGCGATCGCGCCGGGGTGCCCGCCCGTGATGCCCGCAATGGCGGGCCCGCGGCGACTCTGACCAAGATGGATGCCCGTGCATGAACCTGTGTGGCTTTGAAATCGGCCTCGACAAGCCGTTCTTCCTGATCGCCGGCCCGTGCGTGATCGAGTCGATGCAGCTTCAGCTCGACACCGCCGGCCAGCTCAAGGAAATCACCTCCGAGCTCGGCATCCCCTTCATCTTCAAGTCCAGCTTCGACAAGGCCAACCGCACCTCGGCCACGAGCTTCCGTGGCCCGGGCATGGAAGAGGGGCTGAAGGTATTGGCCGAGGTGAAGCGTCAGTTGGGCGTGCCGGTGCTGACCGACGTCCACGAATACACTCCGATGGACGAAGTCGCTGCCGTCGTCGACGTGCTGCAGACCCCGGCTTTCCTGTGCCGCCAGACCGATTTCATCCAGCGGGTGGCGCGCGCCGGCAAGCCGGTGAACATCAAGAAGGGCCAGTTCCTGTCGCCGTGGGAGATGAAGCACGTGGCCGAGAAAGCCCTTGCGACCGGCAACAAGGACATCATGGTCTGCGAGCGCGGCGCCAGCTTCGGCTACAACAACCTGGTCAGCGACATGCGTTCGCTGGCGGTGATGCGCGACACCGGCTGTCCGGTGGTGTTCGACGCCACGCATTCGGTTCAATTGCCCGGCGGCGCCGGCGGCAGCAGCGGCGGCCAGCGCGAGTTCGTGCCGGTGCTGTCGCGCGCGGCGATGGCGGTGGGCATTTCCGGCATCTTCATGGAAACCCATCCCAAGCCCGAGGAAGCGCTCAGCGACGGCCCCAATGCGTGGCCGCTGCCGAAGATGCGCGCGCTGCTGGAGATCCTCAAGCAGATCGACGAGGTGACCAAGCGCAACGGTTTCCTCGAGGCCAGCCTGTAACAGGCGCGGCACTCCTTTCGAATTCCCCTTCAAGACAAACCGGAACGTCCAGTCGACATGACCACGATCGCCAAAGTCCACGCCCGCGAGATCCTCGACAGCCGCGGCAATCCCACGCTCGAAGCCGAAGTCACCCTGGCGGACGGCAGCTTCGGCCGCGCGATGGTGCCCTCGGGCGCATCCACGGGCACCAAGGAGGCCGTGGAACTGCGCGACGGTGACAAGACCCGCTACCTGGGCAAGGGCGTGCGCAACGCCGTGGCCAACGTCAACACCACCATCGCCGCCGCGCTGGCCGGCTTCGATGCGGCCGACCAGGCTGGCCTCGACAAGCGCCTGATCGACCTCGACGGCACCGAGAACAAGGGCCGCCTGGGTGCCAACGCGCTGTTGGGTGTGTCGATGGCCAACGCGCATGCCGTGGCCGCCTCGCGCAAGCAGCCCCTGTGGCAGTACCTCGCCGCCGGTCGCGAAGCGGTGCTGCCCGTGCCGATGATGAACATCATCAACGGCGGTGCGCATGCCGACAACAACGTCGACCTGCAGGAGTTCATGATCCTGCCGGTGGGCCTGCCGACCTTCGCCGAGTCGCTGCGCGCCGGCACCGAGGTGTTCCACGCGCTGAAGTCGGTGCTCAAGGGCCGCGGGCTGAGCACGGCAGTGGGTGACGAGGGTGGTTTCGCCCCCGACCTGCGCAGTAATGAAGAGGCGCTGGAAACCATCCTCGAGGCCATCGGCAAGGCCGGCTACAAGGCAGGCGAGGATATCCTGCTGGGTCTGGACGTCGCCTCCAGCGAGTTCTTCGAGAATGGCAAGTACAACCTCACCGGTGAAGGCAAGCGCCTGACCAGCGAGCAGTTCGTTGACTTCCTCGCCGGCTGGAGCGCGCAGTACCCGATCATCACCATCGAAGACGGCATGTCCGAGCACGACTGGGCCGGCTGGAAGCTGCTGACCGAGCGCATCGGCAGCAAGGTGCAACTGGTCGGCGACGACCTGTTCGTGACCAATCCGCGCATCTTCAAGGAAGGCATCGACCAGGCAGTGGCCAACGCCATCCTGATCAAGGTCAACCAGATCGGCACCCTGACCGAGACGCTGGAAGCCATCGCCATGGCTGACGCCAACAAGTACGCGTCGATCGTCTCGCATCGCTCGGGTGAAACCGAGGACACCACCATCGCCGACATCGCGGTGGCGACGACCGCCACGCAGATCAAGACCGGTTCGCTGTGCCGCAGCGACCGCGTGGCCAAGTACAACCAGCTGCTGCGCATCGAGGAACAGCTCGGCGCTGGGGCGAAGTACGCTGGCCGCGACGCGTTCGTCTCGCTGAAGCGCTGACGGGCGCCGAGGCCGCATGCGCTGGGTCCGGGTCCTGCTGGTGGCGCTGCTGGCGCTGCTCGCGTTCCTGCAACTGCGCCTGTGGTTCGGGGAGGGCGGCCGCCGCTCGGTGGCCGACCTCCAGCAGAAGGTCGCGGCGCAGGCCCGGGAAAACGGTGGCCTGAAGCAGCGCAACGCCGCGCTGGCGGCCGAAGTCGAGGACTTGAAGTCCGGCGAGGCTGCGGTCGAGGACCGCGCCCGCAGCGAACTGGGCATGATCAAGCCGGGGGAGACCTTTTACCGCGTGGTCGAGCCCCAGGGCTCAGCCGTCCGTGCCGAGCAGGCGCCGATGGACCCGGTGGGCGAGGAGTCCGATGCCCCCGCCGCTGACGGTGAAGGTGGCGACGCGCCATGAGCCCGGCAACGGTTTGGGCGGTGGTGCCCGCCGCAGGGCGCGGCACGCGCTTCGGCGGCGAGGTGCCCAAGCAATACCTGCAGGCAGCCGGGAAGCCGCTGATCGAGCATGCACTGGCGACGCTGCTGGCGCATCCCAGCGTGGCAGGCGCGATGGTGGCGCTTGCCGTGGACGACGGGCGCTGGCCCGGTTGGACCTCGCTCCATGGAAAGCCGGTGTTGCATTGCGTGGGCGGTGCCGAGCGCGCCGATTCCGTGCTTGCCGCGCTGGAAGCATTGCCCGCGGAGGTGCCGTCGGATGCGCTGGTGCTGGTTCACGACGCTGCACGCCCCAACCTGGCGTCCCACGACCTGAGCCGGCTGATCGACGTGGCCACCGAGCATGCCGACGGAGCCATCCTGGGTGCCCCCGTGCGCGACACGCTCAAGCGGGCGGGGGCGGACGGGACGATTGTCGCCACGGCGCCGCGTGATGACTTGTGGCGCGCCTTCACCCCGCAGGCGTTCCGCCGGGACGCACTTGGCAACGCGCTGCGCGCCGCGCGCGCTGCCGGCGTGCGGGTCACCGACGAGGCCATGGCGATGGAGCGGGCCGGCGCGCATCCAGTGCTGGTGGAAGGGCGTGAGGACAACCTCAAGGTGACCACACCCGCCGATCTTGCGCTGGCGGATTATCTTCTTTCGCGCAGGACCTGAGCCGGCACCGGCGGTGCAGCGGCAGGCCCCGCAACGGGCGCGCTGATCGCGTCCGCCACCACACAAGGGCTTCCATGAACATCCGCATTGGCCAAGGCTTTGACGTACACACCTTCGGCGACGGCGACCACGTCATGCTGGGCGGCGTGCGGGTCCCGCATGAGCGCGGCATCGTCGCCCACTCGGATGGCGACGTGGTGATCCACGCGCTGTGCGACGCGATGCTCGGCGCGTTGGCGCTGGGCGACATCGGTCGTCACTTCCCGCCCAGTGACCCCCAGTGGAAGGGCGCCGACAGCCTGTTGTTCCTGCGGCATTGCAATGAACTGATCGCACAGCAGGGCGGCTGGCACGTGGGCAATGCCGATATCACCGTCGTCTGCGAGCGACCCAAGGTGGGCCCCCACGCGGAGGCGATGCGCGACCGGGTGGCGCAGGTGTTGGGCATCCACGTGGATGCCGTGAGCATCAAGGCCACCACCAGCGAGCGCCTGGGCTTCACCGGTCGTGGCGAAGGCATCGCCGCGATGGCCGTGTGCCTCTTGATCAAGGCCTGATTGCAGCATGATGCCTACCGACCACAACGAACCGGACGCATCGGCCGTGTCCCTTGGGACTGACGTGCCCGCTGCCAGGGCTTCGTCAATTCCCCAAGGCCCAGTGTCCTCGGCACCCCCCGAATACGGCGATGGCGTTGCTCCCGCATCGACAGATGACCTGCCGACTGCCCACGGCCCCGCCGTTCTGCGTGCCCACATACGTACCAAGCCCGAAGACTTCTTCGTTGAGGAGATCGCCGGTTTCGAGCCTTCCGGCGCCGGCGAGCACCTGCTGCTGACCATTGAAAAGCGCGGCATGAACACCGCCTTCGCGGTCAAGCGCATCGCCGCGTGGGCCGGCGTCGGCGAGATGGCAATCGGTTACGCCGGATTGAAGGACCGGCACGCCGTCACCCGCCAGCGGATCAGCGTGCACCTGCCGAAGAAGGTAGCGCCCGACCTGGCCCTGCTGCAGTCAGACGACCTGCGCGTGCTCGAGCACCACTGGCACTCGCGCAAGCTGCCACGCGGCGCGCTGGCCGCCAACCGCTTCGTCCTGGTGCTGCGCGACGTCAAGGGCGACCGCGTGGCCATCGAGGCCCGACTGCAGGCGATCGCTGCGCAGGGCGTGCCCAACTATTTCGGCGAACAGCGCTTCGGTCGCGGGGGCGACAACGTCGCGCAGGCCCTGGCCATGTTCCGGGGCCGCCGTGTGGCCCGGGAAAAGCGTGGCCTACTGTTGTCCGCGGCCCGCTCGGAATTGTTCAACCGCGTGCTGGCCACGCGGGTGCGTAGCGCAACCTGGAACCGACCGCTGGACGGCGAGGTCTGGATGCTGGATGGCCGCCGCAGCGTCTTCGGTCCCGAAGCCATGACCGAGGATCTGCTGCGCCGGCTGGAGGCGTTCGACATTCATCCGACTGGCCCGCTGTGGGGCCGGGGTGAATTGCGGACCCAGGATGCCGCCGCAGCCTGCGAGGAGGCGGCCCTGACCGGGGGCGATGCGCCCGCCCTGCGGCGGGGCCTGGAAAAGGCGGGCCTGGAGCAGGAGCGCCGGGCACTACGGTTGCGCCCGGCGGGGCTGGAATGGAGCTGGCACGCCGACGACACGCTGGAAATCAGCTTCGCCCTGCCGGCCGGTACGTATGCCACCTCGGTGTTGGCCGAGCTGGGCGACGTCCAGGACGCTGCCCGCAACGCCAATTCCTGACGCAGGCCGACCGTTCGTCGGCATGCGGCCGGCGGCACTGGCGGGCCGGACTCGACGGCGTATAAGCGGATTCAGGAGTGGCACTCGCCCCTCCAGCCTGAACGTTTGCACCGGGAGGTGTCGTCATGAAGGCATCCATCGCGTTGATCGTTGCAGTCCTGGGGGTCGCATCCGCAGCAGGCTGCGCCAGCATGCGTGGCGAGTCCGGCTACGTCGCGCCGCAAGGCACGCCCTCATTGCAGGACCGGGATGAGGCCTACATTGCCGCGGTGGAGCAGATTGCCCAACGCCGCGGTATTGAGGTCGTGTGGATCAATCCGCCCACCAAGCGAGCGCCTGCAAGGACTGGCGATCCGCGCCAGGCCATGCGCTGACGCTCAGCGCCGCTTCGACGGCGCCAGCAACACCACCACCGCTCCGGTGCCGCCCTGCGCGGGCGGCGCCGAGTGGAACGCCAGCACGTCCCCGCGGTGCCGCAGCATGCGGTCGACCAGGTTCTTGAGCACGGGAATTCCGTCGCTCTGCCGCCCCTTTCCGTGGATCACCCGGACGCAGCCCACGCCATGCCGGCGGGCATCGTTGAGGAATGCACGTAGCAGCGCTTCCGCGGTGCGGGCGTCGGTGCCGTGCAGGTCCAGCTCTTCCTGGGCGGAAAGTTCGCCCCGTTTCAGCCGCTGCCAGGTCCGCACCGGCAGTTCGTCGCGCCGGTAGGCGAGGGCATCGCCTGCTTCGAGCAGACTGGCATCAAGGGCGTGGCGGAAGGCCTCGCGCGCGGCCGCGTCGTCCTGTTCGGCCATGCGTGCACGGGGCCGCGGCTTGGGTGCCGACGGCGGCAAGGGCGCCTCGTCCAGCCGGCGCACGTCGCCGATCGCGCTGAGGAACAGGGCGTGGTCGTCGTCCGAGGGCTCATTCCGGCGTGCCATGTGCAGAGCCTAGCGCGGTGGGGCGGCAACGCAAGGCGAAGTGTGGTCCCGCGGGCAGGACGGTCATCGCGCATCGGCTATCATGGGCCGACGGTCCGCCGCCGCGTACGCATTCACGCGCTGCAGCCCGCATCCCCGCCCAGGTGAGGTTTTCCGCGAGTCCATGCGAGTACTGGTCAGCAACGACGATGGCGTAGACGCACCCGGCATTCGTGCGTTGGCGCAGGGCCTGCGCGCGGCCGGCCATGAAGTGCTGGTGGTCGCCCCCGATCGTGACCGCTCGGGGGCCAGCAACTCCCTGACCCTGGACGGCCCGATCCGCGTGGTCCAACTGGACCCCCAGACGTGGCGCGTGCACGGCACCCCCACCGACAGCGTGCACGTTGCGCTCACCGGCATGCTGGACGCCGAACCCGACATCGTCGTGTCCGGCATCAACAGCGCGTCCAACATGGGCGACGACGTGATCTATTCCGGTACGGTCGCCGCGGCGATGGAAGGCCGTTTCCTGGGCCTGCCATCGGTGGCCATGTCGCTGGCCACCCGCGACCAGGACGGCCGTAATTACGACACCGCCGCCCGCGCCGCCGTCGAGATCATCGCGCGGCTGGCCAGTGACCCCCTGCCGGCCGACACCATCCTCAACGTCAACGTGCCGGATATTCCTTGGGACGACGTGCGTGGCTTCGAGGTCACCCGCCTCGGGAACCGCCACCGTTCCGAAGCCTGTGTGCCGCAGCGGGATCCGCGCGGGCGCCAGTGGTGGTGGGTTGGCGCCGCGGGTCCCGAACAGGACGCGGGTCCCGGCACTGATTTCCACTCGGTGCGCATGGGCCACATCTCCATTACTCCGATCCAGATCGACCTGACCCGCTACCAGGCGCTCGAGCAGGTCGCGAGCTGGGTCGATGGTCTCTCCGGCGCACTGCGCGGCGGCACTACCGAGGTGGCGCCATGAGCGTGCGCATGCGCCTGCAACCCGAAGCCATCGGCTCCGGACTGACCTCGCAGCGCGTCCGCGACCGGCTGGTCGAGCGCCTGCGCGAAAACGGTATCCGCGACGAGCGAGTGCTCAACGCGATTCGCACCGTGCCGCGCCACCTCTTCATCGACGAAGTGCTTGCCAGCCGGGCGTACGAGGACACCGCGCTGCCCATCGGTCAGGGCCAGACCATCTCGCAGCCGTGGGTGGTCGCGCGGATGACCGAAGCGCTGCTGGCGTGCGAACCGAAAAAGGTGCTGGAGATCGGCACCGGCTCCGGCTACCAGGCGGCGGTGCTGGCCGCGCTGGGGTTGGAGGTGCATACCGTCGAGCGCATCGGCGAGCTGCTGCGTACCGCCCGCAAGCGCTTCCGCCAACTGGGCCTGAACATCCGCAGCAAGCATGACGACGGGCGCATCGGGTGGCCGGAGAACGGCCCCTTCGATGCCATCATCGTCACCGCCGCGGCGCCTGCCCTGGTCGATGCGCTGACCGAGCAACTGGCCGTCGGCGGCATCCTGGTGGCGCCGGTGGGCGCGGCCAATTCCCAATCCCTGTTGCGCCTCCAGCGCGAAGCGGACGGCCGGGTTACCCAGCAGACGCTGGGCCCGGTGGTGTTCGTGCCGTTGCTGTCAGGCATGGTCGACTGAACATGAGCCAACACGAACCCCCCGTGGGCGCGGTCGACGCGCCCGCATCCGTCTCGCTGGGCGAACAACTGGCCACGATCATCCGCAACCTGCCCGAGGACCGCCTGACGCTTGGCGAGCTCCTGCAGACGTTCGGCGACGAAGGCCTGCTGCTGCTGACGATGATGTTGACGCTGGTGTTCCTGATCCCGGTGTCGATCCCCGGGGTGAGCACCGTGTTCGGCGCGGCCATACTGCTGGTGGGAATCAGCCGCCTCAGCGGCCGCCCGCTGTGGGTGCCGGCCCGCGTGCGTGATCGCGGATTGCCCGCGGACAAGCTGCGCCCCGGTTTGACCGGCGGCCTGGAGTGGGTGCGCAGGCTGGAAAAGATCAGTCGTCCGCATCGGCTGCGTGTCTTCGTCGATGGCCGCGCGCAGGACGTGTTCAACAACCTGGCCTTCATCCTTGCCGCCTTATTGTTGATGGCGCCGTTTGGTTTCGTGCCGTTCAGCAATACGCTCCCCGCGCTCGCGCTGCTGTTCTACGCTGTGGGCCTGGTGCAGCGGGATGGTGGAGCGATGTTGCTGGGCCACCTGTCCAACATCGGTACCATCATCTATTTCAGCGTGTTGATCGGTGGGGGAGGCGTTGCCCTGCACGGACTCTGGCAGCGGTTGTCGGGCTGAGTGCCCACCGTCGTCCAGCCGTCGGATCGCCTCGTCGGCTGGCCATGAAGACATGGAGAAAATCACGAGGCGCATGACCATTACGCTCATTCCCCGCCCTTCGGCGACCCGGATCGCACTGTTGTGCCTCGCCGTGGCCACGCTGTTGTCAGCCTGTGCGAAGACCACCGTGGTCCGCGAAGCGCCTGCACCTTCCACCGGCAAACCGGGCGTGACCGCGGTGGTGAAGCGGGGTGACACGCTCTATCGCATCGCCAGTGCCAATGGCGTGCAGGCCCGTGACGTGGCGGCATGGAACGGCATCGCCGAGCCCTACACCATCTATCCGGGGCAGCGCCTGAAGCTCTACCCCGGCGGCGGCAGTGCGGGAGCGACCCGCACGGTTGCTTCGAACAGGCCGCGTGGCTCCAGCACACCCTCCCCGGCGACGGCTGCGACGAAGTCGGCAACGGTGGCCACCGCCGCCAAACCTTCTGCGCCGAGTTCGGCGGCCGCCAAGCCCGCGACGCCCAAGCCCGCCGCCGTCCCGCCTGCAAGCCCGATCAAATGGCGTTGGCCGGCCGATGGCGAGTTGATCAGCCGCTACGTCGCAGGCGAGCCGACCAAGCAGGGTGTCGGCATTGCCGGCAGCAGTGGCGCCCCGGTGCGTTCCGCCGGCGACGGCGTGGTGGTCTACTCGGGATCGGGCCTGGTGGGCTACGGCGAACTGGTGATCATCAAGCACAACGACGAGTGGCTTTCGGCCTACGGCCACAACCGCACCCGGCTGGTCAACGAAGGCCAGCTGGTGAAAGCCGGGCAGCAGATCGCGGAAATGGGGCGCAGCGGTGCGCCGCGCGACATGCTGCATTTCGAAGTGCGTTACAACGGCAAGCCGGTCGACCCGTTGCTGTACCTGCCCAAGCGCTGAGCAGGCGTCCGCCCGGCGTCAGCCCGGCAGGATGAACCCGGCCACGACCTTGCGGCTTTCGCCCGCAAGCACGTTGAAGGTGCGGGCCGCTGCGGCATTGGACATGACTTCCACGCCGATGCGACGTCCCAGGCAGGCGGCCATGACCGCGGCGGGCGGGAACACCTGGCCAGCGCCGGTACCCAGCAATACCACTTCCGGCGCCAGCGCCAGCAGCGGCTCCAGATCGTCGGCCGTCAGCGACCTGGCATCGCGCACCGCCCAGGCCTCGATCAGCGTGTTGGGCGCGAGCACGAAGCTGCAGGTCAAGCGGCGGTCGTTCACGAGCGCGGATACGCCATCGGCACCGCGCAGGAAGAATTCGTGGTCAGGATTTTCGAGCGTTAGTTGCACGGCGCTCTCCGGTGGGCTGGCGCAGGCTCAGGACCGCGGCAGCACGATCTGGCGCTTGTCCTTGCTCGGACGGTACAGCACGGCCGTGTGGCCGATGCGCTGGACCAGCGCGGCGCCGGTCCGCCCGAGGAGGTCGTCGATCATCGTGTCGCGCGCGTCACGGTCCGCGGCGCCCACCTTCACCTTGATCAGCTCGTGGTGCTCCAGCGCCAGGTCCACCTCGGCCACCAGTGCCTCCGTGATGCCTTTGCCGCCCACCTGCAGCATTGCCTTCAGGTCATGGGCTTGTCCGCGCAGGAAACGGGTCTGGGCGGAGGTCAAAACGGTCGACATCGGGGCACGCAACAGGGGTGTGACAGGGCGCTCAGGGTATCATGACAGCCTTCCCCCACCCGCATCCCCATGGCCACCCGCAGCAAAAGCAGTCAGCGCTGGTTGCAGGAACACGTCTCCGACCCCTTCGTTAAGAAGGCAAAGAAGGAGGGTGCCCGTTCGCGCGCCATCTACAAGCTGGAGGAGCTGATCGATCGCGATCGCCTGCTCAAGCCGGGCATGACCGTGGTCGACCTGGGCTCCGCACCGGGCAGCTGGTCACAACTGGTCCGTGCCCGCCTGGGCGACTCCGGCCGGGTCGTGGCGATCGACATCTTGCCGATGGCGCCAATGGCTGGGGTGGAGTTCCTGCAGGGTGACTTCCGGGAGGATGAAGTCCTCGCGCAGTTTGAGACCATGGTCGGTGACAAGCCGGTGGACCTTGTGCTTTCCGACATGGCCCCCAATAAAAGCGGCATGGATGCGGTGGACATGCCGCGGGCGCTGTACCTGTCGGAGCTGGCCATGGATTTCGCCGACAAGCACCTGCGTACCGGTGGCACGTTCCTGATCAAGCTGTTCCAGGGTGTGGGGTTCGATGACTACGTGCGTGAGCTGCGCAAGCGCTACGACAAGGTCGCGATCCGCAAGCCGGAGGCCTCGCGCAAGCGCTCGCCCGAGGTGTACGCGCTGGCGCAGGGCAAGCGGGCGGTTCCCAGGTAGGCCTGGTCGCAGTGCGTGTGGGTACGGTTGCGCCGTTCAGCGAATGGCGGGTTTTGACAATGTTTCGGCGAACGGTTGCGCGTAAGGTAGGCACATGAACGATTTGGCCAAGAATCTGCTGCTCTGGGTGGTCGTCGCCGTCGTATTGATGGTGGTGTTCCAGGCTTTCGGTCCCCGCACCGCCGTCAGCGAAACGCTGGCGTACGACCAGTTCGTGCAGCAGGTGCAGAACGACCGCGTCGCCAAGGTGTCCATCGCCGAGGACCGGACCACCATCAATGGCCAGTTCAAGGACGGCAAGTCCTTCACGACCTACAACCCGGGCGACAAGGACCTGGTCAATGACCTGATCCAGCACAAGGTCGCCATCGAGCAGACCCCGCCGGCCAGCGGGCCGTCGCTGATGTACATCCTAATCAACATCCTGCCGTGGCTGCTGTTCATCGGCATCTGGGTGTATTTCATGCGCCAGATGCAGCAGGGCGGCGGCAAGGGCGCGATGAGCTTTGGCAAGTCGCGGGCCAAGATGCAGGGCGAGAACGAGGTGAAGGTGACCTTCGCCGACGTTGCCGGCTGCGACGAGGCCAAGGAAGAGGTCGGCGAGCTGGTCGAATTCCTGCGTGATCCGTCCAAGTTCCAGAAGCTGGGCGGCAAGATTCCGCGCGGCGTGCTGATGGTCGGCCCGCCCGGCACCGGCAAGACGCTCTTGGCGCGCGCGATCGCGGGCGAAGCCAAGGTGCCGTTCTTCAGCATTTCCGGTTCGGACTTCGTCGAGATGTTCGTCGGCGTCGGCGCCAGCCGCGTGCGCGACATGTTCGAGACGGCCAAGAAGCACGCGCCGTGCATCATCTTCATCGACGAGATCGACGCCGTCGGCCGCCATCGCGGTGCCGGCCTGGGCGGCGGCCATGACGAGCGCGAGCAGACCCTCAACCAGTTGCTGGTCGAGATGGACGGCTTCGAGGGCGGCGAAGGCGTGATCGTGATCGCCGCGACCAACCGGCCGGACGTGCTGGACCCCGCGCTGCTGCGCCCGGGCCGCTTTGACCGCCAGGTGGTGGTGGGCCTGCCGGACGTGAAGGGCCGCGAGCAGATCCTGCGCGTGCACATGCGCAAGCTGCCGCTGGACGCCGACGTCGAGCCGATGACCATCGCCCGCGGCACCCCGGGTTTCTCTGGCGCCGACCTGGCCAACCTGTGCAACGAGGCCGCGCTGTTCGCCGCGCGCGAGAACGCGAAGGAGGTCCGCATGGACCACTTCGACCGTGCCCGCGACAAGATCCTGATGGGCGCCGAGCGCCGCTCGATGGCGATGAGCGAAGAGGAAAAGCGCAACACCGCCTATCACGAGGCCGGCCACGCCATCGTCGGCCGCCTGGTGCCAGAGCACGATCCGGTCTACAAGGTCACCATCATCCCGCGTGGCCGCGCGCTGGGCGTCACCATGTACCTGCCGGAAGGCGACAAGTACTCGCTCAATCGCGTCGCGATCGAGTCGCAGCTGTGCTCGCTCTATGGCGGTCGCGTTGCCGAGGAGCTGATCTTCGGCGCCGACAAGGTCACCACCGGTGCGTCCAACGACATCGAGCGCGCGACCAAGATGGCCCGCAACATGGTCACCAAGTGGGGCCTGAGCGATGCCATGGGTCCGATCGCCTACGGCGAGGAAGAAGACGAGGTGTTCCTCGGCCGCTCGGTGACGCAGCACAAGAACGTGTCCAACGAGACCGCCGCGCGCATCGATGAAGTGGTGCGCGACATCCTCGACCGGGCCTATGCCCGCACCACGCAGATCCTCAAGGACAACCTCGACAAGCTGCACCTGATGGCCGACGCGCTGCTGCAGTACGAGACCATCGACGCCAAGCAGATCGACGACATCATGTCCGGCCGCGAGCCGGGCCCGCCGGCGGAATGGACCAAGTCCGGCCGCGTGTCCAAGGATGATGCGGAAACCCCGGGCGGCGCCATTGGCGGGCCTGCGGCGCAGACCTGAGGCGCCACTGCAGGGCAACACGACAAAGGCCGGGCTTGTCCCGGCCTTTTCGTTTTGTGCTGTGGCCCTCGTGCCTGCTAGCCTGCCGCCTCTGCCTGACGGGAACGCGCGCCATGTTCGACATCGCCCCCACCCTGGACTGCAACGGCCGCATGCTGGTCCTGGACCGCCCACGGGTGATGGGCATCGTCAACATCACCCCTGACTCCTTCTCCGATGGAGGCGAGCACGACACGTTGGAGGCAGCCGTGGCCCACGGGGTGCGGCTGGCGGAGGAGGGCGCGGACATCCTGGATGTCGGCGGCGAATCCACACGCCCGGGCGCCAACGAAGTCCCGTTGGACGAGGAACTGCGTCGCGTGGTGCCGCTGATCCGGCGTCTACGGGAAGCCACCTCCCTGCCGATCAGCGTCGATACCTACAAGCCCGAGGTGATGCGCGCCGCCGTGGAGGCCGGCGCGGGCATGATCAATGACATCTACGGCCTTCGGCAGGAGGGCGCGCTGGATGCGGCCGCGTCGCTTGGCGTCCCGGTGGTGCTGATGCACATGCAGGGTGAGCCGCGTTCGATGCAGGCCGCGCCGCAATACGACGACGTTGTCGCCGAGGTGCACCGGTTCCTCGCCGAGCGGTTGTTCGCGGCGGAAATGGCGGGCATTCCGAAGAAGCGGATGGTCGTGGACCCGGGTTTCGGTTTCGGCAAGGACACGGCCCACAATCTCAGCCTGCTGGCCCAGCTTGAGCGATTTGTCGAACTGGGCGTGCCCGTGCTGGCGGGCCTCTCACGCAAACGCAGCATCGGCGAAATCACCGGCCGCGAGTCGCCGCGCGATCGGGTGGCTGGCTCCGTGGCCGCGCATCTGATCGCAGCGCAGCGCGGTGCGAAGCTGCTGCGCGTGCACGACGTGGCGGCGACGGCGGATGCGTTGAAAGTGTGGAACGCCGTGGCTGCGCAACCCATGCCGCGTCCGCGCACAACGGCTCCTTCAATTCGCTGGCCAGACGAAGAGTAACGGCCACGTGCTCCGAAAACGCAGGAGTCAAGCATTTTCGTTGCATTTCTTTGTGGTGAAAAAATAGCCAAACCTGTTGACACGCCCGTCCTGCAAGGGCCCCACGTGGTTGCCCACACCGTCATCCAAATGGTTGTCCACAGGCCATGTGCACAACTGACCGCGTTCGGAATTCGACGTTATCCGTGGCGGTGAAATTTTAGCCAAACCTCTTGCGCACCCCGTCGTTGTTGGGCCGTGGCGTTTGCTCCCCAAGCTTATCCCGCTGCTTGTCCACAGGGGCTGTGAACAACCGTGGTGATAGCGACCGGTGGGACAAGCCTGCCAACTTGGGGCCAGCCCGCGCCGCCAGTTTGGGCGCACTGCGGTAAGCTCCGGGGCTGATACAGGGGGAAGAACCAGATGACCGCCAGCACGCCGCTCCTAGTGACCTTCGGTCTGTACCTGATCGCGATGGTCATGATTGGATTCATTGCGTGGCGGTCCACGCGAAACTTCGACGACTACATCCTGGGCGGCCGTTCCCTGGGCAGTTTCGTCACCGCGCTGTCAGCCGGGGCGTCGGACATGAGCGGCTGGCTGCTGATGGGCCTGCCTGGCGCGCTGTACCTGACCGGATTGTCCGAGGCCTGGATCGCCATTGGCCTGACCATCGGCGCTTACCTCAATTGGCGCTATGTTGCCGGTCCGCTGCGCATCTACACGGAGCGCACGCACAATGCGCTGACACTGCCCGACTATTTCACCCACCGCTTCGCCGATGACCGGCGTGTCCTGCGCATCTTTTCGGCGTTGGTGATCCTGGTGTTCTTTGCCGTTTATTGCGCTTCCGGCATTGTCGCCGGAGCGCGGCTGTTCGAAAGCGTGTTCGGCGTGCCGTACGCGCAGGCCCTGTGGTATGGCGCGGCGGCGACCATCGCCTACACCCTGATCGGCGGGTTCCTGGCGGTCAGTTGGACGGATACGGTGCAGGCCTCGCTGATGATTTTTGCCTTGGTACTGACGCCGATCATCGTGATCGCCAGCAACGGGGGCGTGCAGCCGAGCCTGGCGCTGATCGAGCAGGTGGACCCCGCCCGGCTGGACTGGGTGGGAACCGGCGGGCTGATCGCGGTGGTGTCGGCGGCCGCCTGGGGACTTGGCTATTTTGGCCAGCCCCACATCCTGGCGCGCTTCATGGCCGCCGACCATGTCAGTTCCATCCCCAAGGCCCGGCGAATCGGCATGACCTGGATGGTGCTGTGCCTGGCCGGGGCGATCGCGGTGGGCTTCTTCGGCATCGCGCATTACGCCGCCCACCCGGAAGCTGCCGGGCCGGTGAGCCAGAACCCGGAGCGGGTCTTCATCACGTTGGCGGAGCAGCTGTTCAACCCCTGGATCGCAGGCGTCCTGCTGTCGGCCATCCTGGCCGCGGTGATGAGCACGCTGTCGTGCCAGTTGCTGGTGTGCTCCAGCGCCATCACCGAGGACTTCTACCGCGGCTTCCTGCGCCCCAAGGCCGGCCAGCGCGAACTGGTCTGGGTAGGTCGGGCGGCGGTGCTGGCCGTGGCGCTGCTGGCGATTGCCATCGCGCGCGACCCCGACAGCCGCGTGCTGGGCCTGGTGAGCTACGCCTGGGCGGGGTTCGGCGCCGCGTTCGGCCCGGTAGTGCTGCTGTCGCTGACGTGGCAGCGGATGACCCGCAATGGCGCATTGGCGGGCATGCTGACCGGCGCGCTGACCGTGATCCTGTGGAAACAGACCGGAAGCGCGATGTACGAGATCGTGCCGGGATTCATCGCCGCGACGTTGGCCATCGTGGTGGTCAGTCTGCTGGGCAAGGAGCCGCCGCATGCAGTGCAGGTGACGCACCAGCAGGTACGTGCGTCCCTGCGCGAGAACCCGCACTGAATGCGATCATCGCCGGACGTCGCACGTCCCCCGATGATTTGCCTGCCATGACCGTCGAGCACCTGGACCACCGGCCCACCGCCATCGCCCTCATGGGGCCCACGGCATCGGGCAAGACGGCGCTCGCCCTCGACTGGGCCGAGCGGCTGGGCGGCGAGATCATCAGCGTGGATTCGGCGCTGGTGTATCGCGGCCTGGACATCGGTTCGGCAAAGCCCACGCGCGACGAGCAGCGTCGCGTGCCGCACCATCTGATCGATATCCGGGACCCTTGGGAGCCCTATTCGGCGGCGGAGTTCGCCCACGACGCACGAAGGGCGATGGACGAAATCGCGGGGCGCGGGCGCGTGCCCGTGCTGGCCGGCGGCACCGGCCTGTACTTCCATGCGCTGTTGCACGGACTGTCCCCGATGCCGGAGGCGGACCCGGCGGTGCGCGCACAACTGGAAGCCGAGGCGGCGGTGCGCGGCTGGGCTGCCCTGCACGCTGAATTGGCGGCGATTGACGCCGAAGCCGCTCGCCGCATCCACGCCACCGACGCGCAGCGGATCCAGCGCGCCTTGGAGGTCTATCGACTGTCGGGCCGCACGATCAGCGACTGGCGCCGCGAAGGCCTGGCGATGCCGCGGCTGCCTTTCCGGGTGCTGAAGCTGGTACTGGCGCCGACGGAACGGGCGGTGCTGCATGCCCGGATCGAGCAGCGTTTCGACACCATGCTGGATGCGGGGTTCCTGGACGAGGTGCGCGCCCTCCGCGCCTTGCCCCGATTGAAGGCGCATCCCGCGCCGCTGGAATTGCCGGCGCTGCGAGCGGTCGGGTACCGGCAGGCGTGGGAGCATCTGGAAGGGCACACGCGCACGGCAGAGTTCCGGGAGCGGGGCATCTTCGCGACGCGCCAGTTGGCCAAGCGCCAGCTCACCTGGCTGCGCGGGGAGCTGGACGCCCGTTGGTTTGATCCCAGTGTCCAACGCCCTGCGCTGGAGCAGGCCCTGGCGATGTTCATGCCGGCCTCGCGGTCCGGTTGATACCCCGATCCCAGCGGTGTTGCGTAAAACGCCGCCGGCGGCAACTTCCCCCGGGGCGGGTTTGCGTTACCATCGGCCCATCGCCGCTGTGGGGACAGCTACCGGCGACGCGGCTGCCATGGAGTCAGGCTACCCGCCCATAACTAGAACTCATAATTGTTGGGGAACACTCTGATGTCCAAGGGACAGTCCTTGCAGGATCCTTTCCTGAACGCCCTGCGCCGCGAGCGCGTGCCCGTCTCGGTTTACCTGGTCAACGGCATCAAGCTGCAGGGCACCATCGAGTCCTTCGACCAGTTCGTGGTGCTGCTGCGCAACACGGTCAGCCAGATGGTCTACAAGCACGCCATTTCCACCGTGGTGCCGGCGCGCAACGTGCGCGTGGGGCCCACTGGCGGCCAGGTGCAGCCGGGTGAAGGCGGCGAAGACGCCGACGAGGCAGAATAACGATCTGTCGTCTGGCCGTTCCCGGAAAGTGAGCACGCGTGTTTTTTGAGAGATCCCGCAAGGGCGAGCACGCGCTGCTGATCCAGCCGCACGCCGGGGGACCACCCGACGAGGGGCTGCTGGAGGAGTTCACCGACCTCGCCCGATCCGCCGGCGCGACCATCGCGGCGGTGGTTAACGCGCGCATCGACCGGCCGAACGCCGCCACCCTCATCGGCAGCGGCAAGCTGGACGAGATCAAGGCGGCGGTGGAGGCAACCGGCGCGGACCTCATCCTGGTCAATTTCACGCTCTCGCCGACGCAGGAGCGCAACCTGGAGCGGTTCCTGCAGCGCCGCGTGGTCGATCGCACCGGGCTGATCCTGGACATCTTCGCCCAGCGCGCGCACAGCCACGACGGTAAGCTGCAGGTGGAACTGGCGCAATTGCGCCACATGTCCACCCGGCTGGTCCGCGGCTGGACCCACCTTGAGCGTCAGCGCGGTGGTGCCATCGGCCTGCGCGGCCCGGGTGAGACCCAGCTGGAGCTCGACCGCCGCATGCTGCAGGCCCGGCTTGAATCCCTGCAGCGACGGCTGGAGAAGGTGGAAGTGCAGCGCACCCAGATGCGCCGCGCACGCGTGCGCAGCGAGATGCCCCGCGTTGCGCTGGTGGGTTACACCAATGCCGGCAAATCAACCCTGTTCAACGCGCTGACCGGCGCCGAGGCCTATGCGGCCGACCAGCTGTTCGCCACCTTGGACCCGACGGTGCGACGCATCGACCTGTCCGGCGGCAGCGTGACCCTGGCCGACACGGTGGGCTTCGTGCGCGACCTGCCGCACGCGCTGGTGGCCGCGTTCCGCTCCACCCTGTCGGAGTCGCGCGAGGCCGACCTGCTGCTGCACGTGATCGACGCCGCCGACCCGCTGCGCGATGAGCGGATCGCCCAGGTCAACTCGGTGCTGACCGAGATCGGGGCGGGAGACATCCCCCAGGTGCTGGTGTTCAACAAGATCGACCGGATCGAAGGCGCGGCGCCACGGCTCGACCAGCCGGGCGAGGGCCCGGTGCGGGTGTGGCTGTCCGCCCGGGACGGCGTGGGCTTGGACCTGCTGCAGGGGGCGATGGCCGACGCCCTGGAGCTGCGACACGTGCAGGGTGAAGTGCGTATCCCGCCGCAGGCAGCCCGCCTGCGCGCCCGCCTGCACGAACTGGGCGCGGTCCGCAGCGAGCAGGGCGACGAGCACGGCTGGCGCCTGCAGGTCGACATCGCGCTGGCCGATGCCCAGAGATTGTTCGCGCAGTCGCACGGGGAGTCGCTGCGGCCCTTGCTTGAGGCGGCGGGAGCCCCCACCTAGAATCGACCCGCGCCTGCAGGACGGCTCCGCCGCGCCTGCAGGCTCGTTTCACTACATGGAGCAGGCATGGCCTGGAACACCCCTGGCAGTAGCAATTCGGGCGGCTCGAGCGGCCGTTCGCCGCGTCGTGGTCCTGGCGGACGCGGTCTGGACGCCCTTCTGGACCCCCTGCGCGGTCTGTTGGACGGTGGCGGCGGCAATGGCGGCATCCTGCGCTGGGTCGCCATAGTCATAGGCCTGTGGCTGGTCTTCAACTGCTTCGTACTGATCACCGAGCAGCAGCGTGGCGTGGTACTGCGCTTCGGCCAGTTCTCGCGCGTGCTGCAGCCGGGTCCGCACTTCAAGCTGCCGTGGCCGGTCGAACGCGTCACCAAGATCAACGCCACCCAGATCAAGACCTTCAGCGAGAACGTGCCGGTGTTGACCGCCGACGAGAACATCGTGCTGGTGGAGATCAACGTGCAGTACCGCGTCAGCGATCCGCAGGAATACCTGTTCGGTACCCGCGATGGCGATGCCATGCTGGCGCAGGCCGCGCTGAGCACGGTGCGCGAACAGGTCGGCCGCTCCACGCTGGACACCGTGCTGGGCGCGCGCAACGCGCTGGCCGTGTCCGCGCGCGACCAGTTGCAGAAGTCGCTGGCCGCGTATCGCACCGGCCTTGCCGTGACCGAGCTCAATCTGCCCAACGCGCGCCCACCGGAAGAGGTCAAGCCGGCCTTCGACGACGTCAACAGCGCCCAGCAGGACAAGGACCGGCTGATCAGCGAGGCCCGCGCCTACGCTGCGCAGGTGGTGCCGGAAGCCCGCGGCCAGGCCGCGCGCGTGCGCACCGTGGCCGAGGGTTACAAGACCGCGTCCATCGCGCGTGCACAGGGTGACGCGGACCGCTTCTCGATGCTGGTGGACCAGTACCAGGCCGCGCCGGAAGTGACCCGCAAGCGCCTGTGGCTGGAGACAGTGCAGGAAGTGCTGGCCGATAACCGCAAGGTGGTGGGCGGCGACTCGCGCCAGCTGATCTACGTGCCGATGGAGCCGGCGAAGGGCTCCAGCGCGGCCAGCGCCCCGCTTTCGCCCGAATCGCTGGCGCCCACCGTGACGGCCATCGAGCAGGCTGCCGAACAGTCCACCCGCAGTGGCCGCACGCCACGACCCACCGGCCGTGAGGAGGTCACCCGATGAAGGTTTCGTTCTGGGTAGCCACTGCCGTGGCGGCGCTGCTGGCGCTGATGGGGTCGGTCTACATCGTCAACGAAGGGCAGACCGGCATGGTGCTGCAGTTCGGCCGCGTGGTGCGCAGCGACATCGGCCCGGGCCTGCACTTCAAGTTCCCGCTGGTTGAAACCGCGCGCATTTTCGACCGCCGACTGCAGGTGCTGGACGCCGAGCCCGAGCGTTACCTGACCTCCGAGCGCAAGGACGTCAGCGTGGATTTCTTCGCGGTGGGGATGATCGAGGATTCGCGTGCGTTCTATCGCGCCACCGGTGGTGATGAGTCGGTGGCGGTGCAGCGCCTGGCGCCGATCATCAAGGATGCCCTGCGCAACGAGATCAACGCGCGCACGCTTTCGCAGGTCGTTTCCGGCGACCGCCAGGAAGTGATCGGCAAGCAGCTGAAGGGCATCAACGACGGCGCGGCGACGATGGGCATACGCATCGTCGACATGCGCATCAAGCAGATCGACCTGCCCACCGACAGCCAGGTGATCCAGGACGTTTACCGTCGCATGCGCGCCCAGCGCCAGCAGGTGGCCAGCCGCCTGCGCGCCGAGGGTGCCGAGCAGGCCAATACGGTGCGCGCCGAGGCGGATCGCGAGCAGGCCGTTATTGCCGCCGAGGCCGAGCGCGATGCGCAGCGGCTGCGCGGTGAGGGCGATGCGCAGGCAGCCAAGGCGTATGCCGCCGCCGCGAACAAGGACCCGGGTTTCTATGCCTTCCAGCGCAGCCTGGAGGCCTACCGGAAGTCGTTCGCGGACGGGCAGGGCGTGATCGTGATGGATCGCAACGACCCGTTCCTGCAATACCTGAACAAAGACCGCTGATCGTGTCCGAGGAGTTGATGTCGGCGCTTTGCCTGGTGGGGGTGCTGGAGGGACTGGTGTTGTTCGCCACCCCCCAGGGCTGGAAGCGGGCCGCGGAGCAGCTCTACGCGATGCCCAACCAGCGGCTGCGGGCCATTGGCGGCGTCGTGGTCATCCTCGGCCTGCTGTCGCTGATGTGGGTGCGTCACCGGTTCTGACAAAAGGACTGGCCCCCACCCCTCAAAACCCGGATAATGCACAAAAGCCGGCCGGGGGTTCCCCGGTCGGCTTTTTCCGTGTCTGGGGGGCCATCAGGCCCTTCACCTTTTCTGCCCGGCCTTCCCCCTACGCTATCGGCCCGGCGGAACCTGATTGGAGCGAGTGATGGGTCAGTCTGTCGTGGTGTTGGGTGCCCAGTGGGGCGATGAAGGCAAGGGCAAGATCGTCGATCTGCTCACCGAGGAAATCGGTGCCGTGGTGCGCTTCCAGGGTGGCCACAACGCCGGCCATACCCTGGTCATTGGCGGCAAGAAGACCGTGCTGCACCTGATTCCGTCGGGCATCCTGCGCGAAGGTGCGCTGTGCCTGATCGGCAACGGTGTGGTGCTGAGCCCGGCCGCGCTGCGCAAGGAAATCGACGAGCTGGAAGCTACCGGCGTTGACGTGCGTTCGCGCCTGAAGATCAGCCCGGCCACGCCGTTGATCATGCCGTACCACATCGCGCTGGATCAGGCCCGCGAGAAGGCCGCCGGCAAGAGCGCTATCGGCACGACCGGCCGCGGCATCGGCCCGGCGTACGAGGACAAGGTGGCGCGCCGCGGCATCCGCGTGGCCGACCTGCATTACCCGACGGAGCTGGCCGAGAAGCTGCGCGGCACCATGGACTACCACAACTTCGTGCTGACCAAGTACCTGGGCGTGGAAGCGGTGGACTTCCAGAAGACCCTCGACGAGGCGCTGGCGTTCGGCGAGTACGTGGAGCCGATGAAGTCCGACGTGGCCGGCATCCTCCATGACCTGCGCAAGCAGGGCAAGCGCGTGCTGTTCGAAGGCGCGCAGGGCTCGCTGCTCGACATCGACCACGGCACCTACCCTTACGTGACCTCGTCCAATACCACGGTCGGCGGCGCGTACGCCGGTACCGGAGTGGGCGCGGACGCGATCGATTACGTGCTCGGCATCTGCAAGGCCTATGCCACGCGCGTGGGTGGCGGTCCGTTCCCGACCGAGCTGGATGACGAAGTGGGTCAGGGCATCCGCGACCGCGGTGCCGAGTATGGCGCCACCACGGGCCGCCCGCGCCGCTGCGGTTGGATGGACATCGTGGCGCTCAAGCGCGCGGTGGCCATCAACGGCATCACCGGCATGTGCATCACCAAGCTCGACGTGCTGGACGGCATGGAAAAGCTGAAGGTGTGCGTCGGCTACAAGTACGGCGGCAAGACCACCGAATACGCGCCGCTCGACGCCGCGGGTTGGGAGGAATGCGAGCCGGTGTACCTGGAGTTCCCCGGCTGGACCGAGAACACCCACGGCGTCACCGAGTGGGAGAAGCTGCCGCTCGCCGCGCGTGCCTACCTGCGTGCGCTGGAAGAACTGTCAGGATGCCCGCTGGCGATCGTGTCGACCGGTCCGGACCGTGAGCACACGATGGTGCTGCAGGATCCGTGGGCCTGATCGACCTGCTGCCGCTTCATTGGCAGGCCCCGCATCGCGGGGCCTTGCCTTTTTGGGGCGTTGTCATTGATCTGGAAGGGCCTGTGGTTGTCGACAGGTCATCCCCCGGTCGAACTTCAACATAATGACCTGCTGATGCCCCCTGCTGCCCCATCTTCGTCCGGAAGCGCTACCCCGCTGCCCATCACCATCCGCACGCTCGCGATCCTGCTGGCGGGCTTGGCGATGTTCGGGCCGTTTTCCATCGACACCATCTTCCCGGCCTTTCCGGCGATGGGCGTCGCACTTGGTGCCGACAAGGTGGCGATGCAGCAGACCATCAGCATCTACCTCGCGGCGTACGCGCTGATGAGCGTGGTGCATGGGCCGCTTTCGGATGCGATCGGGCGGCGCAAGGTGATCCTCGGTGGACTGGCGGTGTTCACCCTTGCATCGATTGGTTGCGCGCTGGCCCGCGACATGGGCACGCTGCTGGCGTTCCGGGCGCTGCAGGGCCTGTCCGCGGGCGTGGGCCTGATCGTCGGTCGCGCGGTGATCCGCGACGTGCTGCATGGCCATGACGCGCAACGCCTGATGAGCCAGGTGTCGATGATCTTCAGCGTGGCGCCGGCCATCGCGCCGGTGATCGGCGGCTGGATCCTGGGCTGGAGCCGTTGGCCGGCAATCTTCTGGTTCCTCGTGCTGTTCTCCGCGGTGTTGCTGGTCACCACCTGGCGCGTGCTGCCGGAGACCCATCCGGTGGAGGCGCGGTTGCCTTTGGTGCCGCGACAATTGCTGCGCGACTACATCGGCATCTTCCTCAATCCACGCTTCCAGCGCCTGGCCGCGGCATCGGCGTTCAACTTCGGCGCACTGTTCCTGTACATCGCGTCGGCGCCTGCGTTCGTGCTGGATCTGCTTAAGCTCAACGAGCAGCAGTTCGCGTGGTTCTTCGTGCCGACCATTGGCGGCATGGCGGTGGGCGCCTGGGTCTCGGGCCGCAGTGCGGGCCGCGTGGGCGGCGCACGATTGATCGCGATGGGCTTTGCCGCGAGCGCGCTCGCCATGGTCTACAACCTTGGCTACAACCTGCTGGTCGACGTGCCGCGCGTGCCGTGGGCGGTGTTGCCCATGAGCCTCAATGCGTTCGGCATCGCGCTGGTGTTCCCGGTAATCACGCTGGCCATCCTGGACATGTTTCCCCGCCAACGCGGTTCGGCGTCGTCCTTGCAGGCGTTCACCAGCCTGGTGCTGAATGCGTTGATCGCGGGCGTGTTGTCGCCCTTGATCAGTGGCAGCGGCATGACGCTGGTACTGACGGCCACGGCGTTCCTGGCGGTGGGCTGGGGCTTCTGGCGGTGGGAGGTCGCGGCGATGGAGCGGGTTCCGCAGGCTCCCCCCGCAACCTAGCCTGTCCGGACCGGCGGAGGGGTCACGAAGCCGTCACGATGCATTGCGTTTGATCGTGGCCCCAGGATCTGGAGGACGCAACGATGCGGACGGTGGCAGCAGTGCTCTTGGTCTCGGTGTTGGCGATGGCTTCTTCCCCAACAGCGAATGCGCAGGCAGCCGGCCTGAACCGGCCAGTCGACCAGTTGGACCTGCAGCGCTACGCGGGCACCTGGCACGAAATCGCGCACCTGCCCATGTTCTTCCAGCGGCAGTGCGTGGACCGCATCACCGCGACCTATGCGAAGTTGCCTGGCGGCCACATCGAAGTGCGCAATGCCTGCCGCACGCGAAAGGGAACGATGGACGAATCGGTGGGCGTCGCGCGGCCGGTCGAAGGCAGTCCCGGCGCACTGCAGGTACGGTTCGCCCCGGGGTGGCTTTCGTGGCTGCCGATGGTCTGGGCCGACTACTGGGTGGTGGACCTGGACCCCGGCTACCAATGGGCAGTGGTGGGCGGGCCGTCGCGCAAGTACCTGTGGATCCTCTCGCGCGAGCCGCGCATGGACCGGGCCACCTTCGACCGGCTGACCCGACGGGCTGCAGAACGCGGCTACCCCATCGAGAAGCTGGTGATGGCCGCACCCGTCGAGTGAGCGCTTCGGGCGGCGCAGGCGCCGCCTGAACTGATCGCGCGCTGGCTGGAGCCTGCATCCGCCGTCGGCCTGCACGCGTACGTGTCCGCAAAGGCCACCACCACGGTGGCAGGAGCGGTGCGATGGTGAACCGAGGGCGCGCGAGGGCAACGATCCTGGGCCTGCTGCTGGCGACGGGATATCCGGCCACGGGGTGGTCGGCTGCGACCGTCGAGCGATACGAAGGGCACGCCTACGGCCGCGAGGATGGCCGGTTGCGGTACCGCGAGACGCACTGGCATGGCCCTGATGGACAGCGGGTCGTGGTGTACCGCTGCCCTGGCGGCGAGCCCTTTGCGCGCAAGGTCGTGAAGCCCAGTGGCGCGGCCGCCGCGCCCGATTTCGAGTTCCTCGATGCACGCGATGGCTACCGTGAGGGCGTGCGCAGTCGCCAGGGAGCGCGCGAGGTCTTCCTGCAGGAACGGACAGGGAGCAGCCTCAAGTCACGACCTCTGACGATGCGAGCCGGCGGGGTGATCGACGCGGGCTTCGACGCGCTGGTGCGGCAGCAGTGGGACCGGCTCGGTGCTGCCGACGGGGTGGTGGTGCCATTCCTTCTGCCCAGCCGGTTTGCGTTCTATCCGATTCGCATTGCGCCCGTGTCGCGGGAGCAGCCGCCGGACCAGGAGCGTCGGTTCCGGATGACCCTGGACCATTGGCTGGGCTTCGCCCTCAAGCCCATCGAACTGCGGTACTCGTTGCGTGATCGACGCCTGCTGGAGTTCCGCGGTGTAGCCACGATCCGCGATGCCAAGGGACGCCACCAGGACGTGCGCCTGGTGTATCCGGTGGCAGAGCGGGTGCAGGGGCTTTCGCGGGGTGAATTCGCCAAGGCGCTGGCCCTGCCCCTGGTGTCGGGATGCCGCGGGTGAGTCCGGATGCTGGGGCCGGCGACGCGGAGGCCCCCCGCCATGCCTGTGCATCCAACTGCGCCTCAACTGCGTAACTGCTGATGAAACCGCCCATGGAGATGCGCATGCCCCCCAGTTCCACCGTTGCCGATGCGCCGATCGCGCCGGCCGTACCCCCGGGACGCACCGGCCGGGTGGCGCGTCCGCTGGGCGTGGTACGACGCTGGTTCGACACGGGGGCGACGGTGGCGGAGACGGTGGACGGCAATCGCATCGACTGGCTCCGTGCAGCACCCTTCGTGGCCATGCACCTGGCCTGCCTGGCGGTGCTGTGGGTGGGGGTATCGCCCGTTGCACTGGGCGTGGCGGCGGTGCTGTACGTGGTGCGAATGTTCGCGCTGACCGCGTTCTATCACCGCTACTTCTCCCATCGCACGTTCCGTACGTCGAGGGCGGTGCAGTTCTTCTTCGCGCTCGTGGGAGCGTCCTGCGTGCAACGCGGTCCCTTGTGGTGGGCCGCGCACCACCGCAACCATCATCGCCATACGGACACGCCGCTGGATCCGCATTCGCCGGCGGTGCACGGCTTCCTGTGGAGCCACGTGGGTTGGTTCCTGACCCCGAACGGATTCCGCACCGATTGGGATCGGATTCCGGATCTGGTCCGTTTCCCCGAGCTGCGCTGGTTGGATCGGTACGACATCGTGGTGCCGGTGGCGCTGGCAATCGCGCTGTTCGGGCTTGGGGCGCTGCTCGAGCATGTGGCCCCATCCTTGGGCACCAGCGGTGGGCAGATGCTGGTGTGGGGATTCTTCATTTCGACGGTGCTGCTGTTCCACGCCACGGTCACCATCAACTCCCTGGCCCACCGTTTCGGGCGACGCCGGTTCGATACGCGCGATGACAGCCGCAACAACGTATGGCTCGCCCTGTTGACCTTCGGCGAGGGCTGGCACAACAACCATCATTTCTTCCCCGGCTCGGCGCGCCAGGGGTTTCGATGGTGGGAGGTGGACCTGACCTACTACGGCCTCCGGCTGATGGCGTTCATGGGACTGGTGCGCGACCTCAAGCCGGTGCCGGCCTGGGTGGCGCAGAAGGCGAGGGCGCGGTGATGCGCATCGCAGTGGTCGGATCGGGTATCGCGGGGTTGGCTTCTGCGTGGCTGCTCTCGCGACGCCATGACGTGACGTTGTACGAGGCCAATGATTACCTCGGCGGGCACACGCACACGCATGACATTCAACTCGGTGGTCGCCGATACGCGGTGGACACCGGTTTCATCGTCCACAACCCGCGCCACTATCCACTGCTGACGCGCTTGTTCGACCAGTTGGGCGTCGAAACACAGCCCACCACCATGAGCTTCTCGGTGCGTAGCGAGGCGAGTGGCGTGGAATACAACGCCACGTCACTGGATGCGCTGTTCTGCCAGCGGCGTAACCTCGTGTCGCCGCGCTTTCTTGGCATGGTGCGTGACCTGATGCGCTTCTATAGGCAGGCGCCGCGCTTGCTGGATATACCGGGGGACGGCCCCACGCTGGGCGAGTATCTCGACCGCCACGGGTATGGCGTGGCGTTCCGCGACGAGCATCTGGTGCCGATGGCCTCGGCGTTGTGGTCGTCGCCATCGGCCACGATCCTGGGGTTTCCCGCCAAGTACCTGGTGCAGTTCATGGCGAACCACCAGATGCTGCAGGTGGCAGGCCGGCCGGAATGGCGCGTGGTGCGCGGCGGGTCGTCCCGGTACGTGACGGCGCTTCGCAACGAGTGGGCTGTGGACGTGCGGCTGCGTTGTCCGGTGCGGCTGGTGCGCCGGGACGCGGAGGGTGTGGAGGTGTTCACTGATCGAGGCATCGAGCGCCACGACCAACTGGTGCTGGCGTGCCACAGTGACCAGGCGCTGCGCCTGCTCAACGACGCGACAGTGGCTGAACAGGAAGTGCTGTCGGCGATCCGCTACCAGGCGAATGACACGGTGTTGCACACCGACGCGCGCGTCCTGCCGCGCGACCGCAAGGCGTGGGCCGCATGGAATGCCCATGTTCCGCGAGGGTCGGTTGGCGCTTGCACGGTCAGCTATTGCATGAACCTGTTGCAGGGGATCGATGCACCGGAGCCCTTGATCGTCACCCTCAACCGTACCGATGCGATCGACCCGGCCAAGGCCCTACGCCGGATGCGCTACGAACATCCGGTATACAGCCATGCTTCCGTGCGCGCCCAGCAGCGCAAATCGGAGATCCAGGGACGCAACGGGACGTGGTATGCCGGGGCCTACTGGGGTTGGGGTTTCCACGAAGACGGCATGCGCAGTGCGGTGGAAGTGGCGCAGGGTCTGGGAGTGGGTTGGCCCGATGGACCCCACTACGGGGCCGCGACGCCCGACGAGCCAGCCACGCGGAACGTACGCATATGCGAAAACGACCGCGTACCGGAGGACGCATGACCCATGGATCGCCACTGGTGAGTGCGGTCTACGAAGGCGTCGTGCGGCACCGGCGGCACACGCCGCACGAACACGCCTTCGAGTACCGCATCGCCCAGTTGTACCTCGATCTGGACGAAGTGGACCGCGCGTTCGACGGCCGATGGCTGTGGTCGGTGAACCGGCGCAACGTGGCGGAGTTCCGCCGCACGGACTATCTGGGGCCCGTCGACATGTCCCTGGCCGACGCGGTGCGCGAACGAGTCCGCGCTGCGACGGGCACGACGCCCCGCGGTCCGATCCGCCTGCTGACCCACCTGCGCTACGGCGGATACGCATTCAATCCGGTGAGCTTCTACTACTGCTTCGCAGCGGACGGTCACGCGCTTGAGTGCGTGGTCGCGGAAATCACCAATACACCCTGGGGCGAGCGCCACGCATACGTGTTGCCCGCCGACCAGGCGGTGCGGCGGGGCCGCGCCCTGCAGTGGGATTTCGACAAGGCCTTCCACGTTTCGCCCTTCATGGGCATGCAACATCGCTACGCGTGGCGCTTCACGCCACCGGACGAGGATCTGCATGTCCATATGGACGTGCTGGCCGCCGGCGGCGAGGGCGCGCGTGCTTTCGACGCCACGCTCAGCCTGCAGCGCCGCGCGCTGGACGGGCCCGCGTTGGCGCGCGTGCTCTGGCGTTACCCGCTGATGAGCGCCCAGGTCATCGGCGCCATCCACTGGCAGGCATTGCGGCTGTGGATCAAACGCACGCCGTTCCATTCGCACCCTCGACTCCACAAGGACACGCCATGAACGACATTGCCCAGGACGATCGGCAAGCTTACCGGACGGTGGATCGCGCACTGCGGTCGCGCTTGATCACGACGATGGCGGGGCTGGCTGGCGGCAGCCTTGTGGTTGAGGACGGACTGGGGACGGTCCTGCTGGGTACGGCGGAACGCGGCGCGGCCGGGGAAGAGGCAGTGGGCCTGCGCGTGCGTCTTCGTGTTCTCGACCCGGGGTTCTATCGCGCCGTGGCCACCCATGGCAGCGTCGGGGCTGGTGAGGCGTACATGGAGGGACTTTGGGAGTGCGACGACCTGGTTGGCCTCGTGCGCCTGCTGGTGCGAAATCGCGAACTGCTGGATGGGCTGGAAACCGGGCCTGCGCGCCTTGGTGGCTGGGCGCTGCGTGCGTGGCATGCGTTACGACGCAATACCCGCCAAGGCAGCCGGCGCAACATCGCTGCACATTACGACCTGGGCAACGACTTCTTCCAACTCTTCCTGTCCCCTGACCTGATGTATTCGTCGGCCATCTGGGATGGCGACGACGACACGCTGGACGCCGCATCGACGCGCAAGCTGGATCGCATCTGTCGCAAGCTCGAGCTCGGCCCGGGCGACCGTGTGGTCGAGATCGGTACGGGATGGGGCGGCTTTGCCCTCCATGCCGCGCGGCACTACGGGTGCCACGTGACCACCACCACCATTTCGCGCGAACAGCACGCGATGGCGGCCCGCCGCGTTGCCGACGCCGGCCTCGGCGACCGGGTCACGCTGCTCCTGCAGGACTACCGCGATCTGCAGGGCGAGTACGACAAGCTGGTTTCGATCGAGATGATCGAAGCGATCGGCGCCCCGTATCTGGACACGTACTTCGCGACCGTTGGCCGCCTGCTGCGCCCCGACGGTCAGGCGCTGGTGCAGGCAATCACCATCGAGGACCACCGTTACGATCACGCGCTGCGCTCGGTGGATTTCATCAAGCGCCATGTCTTCCCGGGCAGCTTCATTCCCTCGGTGGCGGCGATGGTGTCCGCCAAGTCGCGCGCCAGCGATCTTGCGCTGGTCCAGATGGAAGACTTCGGGCTGTCGTACGCGCGCACGCTGCAGGCATGGCGACAGCGCTTCCTGACGTGCCTGCCGCAGGTGCGCGCGCAGGGTTTCGACGAGCGTTTCATCCGCATGTGGGAGTTCTACCTGGCGTACTGCGAGGGCGGCTTCCGCGAGCGTTCCATCGGCGTGGCGCAGTTGCTGATGGCGCGCCCCGGGCATCGCAGGCCCGTGCCCCTGCCCGAGCTGCCCCATCGCGGAGTACTGCCGGCATGAGTCCCTGGTTGGCCCTCCTGTGGTTGTGGCTGTTCGCGGCCGTGGCGATGACGCTCGGCTGGTGGTGGCAGCAACGCCATCGCAACGCCGGCATTGTCGATGTGCTGTGGTCGGCCGGCGTTGGCACCGGCGCCATCCTGATGGCCGTGCTGGGGAGCGGGTCTGTCCCGTTGCGCCTGACTGTCGCGGTGCTGGGTGGGGTGTGGGGGCTGCGATTGGCGTGGCACCTGTGGCACCGCGTTCGGCATGAGCCGGAAGACGGTCGCTACGCCCATCTACGCGCGCACTGGCAAGGGCACGCCGGCAAGTTCTTTGGGTTCTTCCAGTTGCAGGCACTGCTGGTGCCGCTGTTTGCCTTGCCGTTTGCAGCCGTCGCCTGGAATACCCAGGTGCGGCCTGTCTGGCTCGTGCTTGGCGTCGCGGTATGGCTGGCCAGCGTCGCCGGCGAGGCCGTGGCGGACCGCCAGTTGGCCCGCCACCGCGCCAATCCCGCGATGCGCGGACGTACCTGCCGCAGCGGGCTGTGGCGCTACTCCCGACATCCCAACTACTTCTTTGAATGGACCCACTGGTTTGCCTACGTCGCGCTGGCAGTGGGTTCGCCGTGGGCGGCCTTGGCGTGGGCCGGCCCGGTGGTGATGTACGTCTTCCTGCGCTGGATCAGCGGTATTCCCTTCACCGAGGCGCAGGCACTGCGCACGCGCGGCGATGACTACCGCGAGTACCAACGCACCACGTCGCTGCTGATTCCGTGGTTCCCCCGCAACCCGTCCCCCTCTCACAGGACCGTGCCATGAGCGATACCGCCGTTTTGGATGAACTTTCGCAGGATCACGCCGCACCGGGGTTGCTGGGGTGGGCGGAGCGGGGCTGGCTGCCCGATGGGCTGGTACGCCTGGGCATACGCCGCATGTGCGCGGAGCGGTTGAAGGCCGAGCAGGCCGGAGGCGCTTCCAAGCAATCCGCGCGCTTCCTGGCGCAGATCGAGGCGCTGCGCCACAGCCCGGTGGCCATCCATACCGATGCGGCCAATGCGCAGCACTACGAACTGCCCCCGGCGTTTTTCCAGGCCTGCCTGGGACGGCGGCTCAAGTATTCGTGCGCCTACTATCCCCGCGGCGACGAGACCCTGGACCAGGCCGAAGCGGCCATGCTGGAGCTCTATGGCCAACGCGCCCAACTGGCTGATGGCCAGGACATCCTGGAACTGGGTTGCGGGTGGGGCTCGCTCACGCTGTGGATGGCCGAGCGCTTCCCCCATGCGCGGATCACAGCGGTCTCCAATTCCACGCCGCAGCGCGAGTACATCGAAGCCCAATGTCTGGCGCGGGGCTTGCACAACGTCACTGTGCTGACGCGTGACGTGAACCGGCTGCACCTTCCGGCAGACGCCTTCGACCGTTGCGTGTCCATCGAGATGTTCGAGCACATGCGCAACTACGAACAGTTGCTGCAGCGTATCGGCGGCTGGCTGCGCCCCGGGGGTGCCTTGTTCGTCCACATCTTCGCCCACCAGCGTCTGATGTACCCGTTCGAGACCGAGGGCGACGACAACTGGATGGGGCGGCACTTCTTCACCGGCGGGTTGATGCCCGCCACCGACACGCTGCTGTGGTTCCAGCAGCACCTGCGGATCGAGCAGCGCTGGCTGGTGGATGGCACGCATTACCAGCGCACGGCAAACGATTGGCTGCGCAACCAGGACGCCAACCGTGAACAGGTGATGCGCGTGTTGGAGCAGGCCTACGGACCCGTAACCGCGCGTCTTTGGAACCAGCGTTGGCGCATGTTCTGGATGGCCTGCGCGGAACTCTTCGGCTATGCACGCGGCCAGGAATGGCTGGTGGCGCATTACCGTTTCGTCCGTCCGGCATGAATGCCGCCCCGCGAGGAATGAACGCCATGGGTAAACGTCCTGCGAGTTGGGTGGTGGCCACACTGGCGGCGTTGTGCGCGGCGTGCGGCACCGCGCCGACGCGCGCCATCCCGGCCGTCGCGCAGGTCGACCTGCCGCGCTTCATGGGCGACTGGTACGTGATCGCGCACATCCCCAGCTTCCCCGAGCGCAAGGCGTTCGACGCCGTCGAGTCGTATGCGCTGCGGCCTGACGGCAAGGTGCAGACCACCTTCCGTTATCGCCACGGTGGTTTTGACCAGCCGCTCCGCACCATGCGTCCGGTGGGTACGGTGCGCCCCGGCACGCGCAATGCCGTCTGGGGCATGCAGTTCGTGTGGCCCATCCAGGCCGAGTACGTGATCGTGTACGTGGATGCGGATTACCAGCAGACCATCGTGGGGCGCAGTGCGCGCGATTACGCATGGATCATGGCGCGCAAACCGCGCATCGCCGAATCGGATTACCGTGCGCACCTGGCACGCCTGAAGGCACTGGGCTACGACATCCGACAGGTACGACGCGTGCCGCACGCCGTTGCGCAATAGCGCGCAGGCTGCTCAGAGCGGCTCGAATTCCACCGTGTACTGTCCGGCGCCGTCGGGGGCACGCACGATCCTGCATTCGTACTGGCCCAGCTCGCGCAGCGCTTCCTTCACGGCTGCGTAGCGAGCGAGTTCTTCCTCGCGCAGCGACAACCGCGCATTGGACGACCAGCGGTTGGCCATCTCATCAAGCTCTGCCAGCAGGCTGGCGCAGTCAGGAACCTTCAGGGAGTACGGCACGGCGGCGTGGCTCCATGAAACGGAAGCACAGCGTGCTCCCCGTCACGGTTTCATTGCAAACGTGAATAGGGCTCCAAGACTGACCCAGCCGACGGACGGTCAACTTCCGGCGACAATCCGCCTTTCTGGCGGTGAATCCGCGCGCGGCAGCAGGCTGTCATTCACGGCGGCCGTCGGCGCGCCGCGGGAGCTCACTCCGCGCGCAGTTTCGCCAGCATCCGGGCGTAATCGCGGCGATAGGCCTTGGCCGCCTTCTGCTTCTGTGCCGCGCTCAGGATCTTGCCCGATAGCTGGAAGAACTTCTTCTCCTCCTCGCGCAGGTGGTGGTGCACTTCATGCGACAGGGACTTGGCGCGCGCCATCCAGCCGCGGTCGGAGGGGCCGTGGCGGCGCATCGCCTCCACGATCTCGTCGATCTCGTGGTGTTCGTGCAGGGCATGGCGTGAGGGTGACAGCCCCAGGTCGTCCATCAGGATGGTGGCGTAGAGGAAGCGTTCCTCGGCGGCGGCATGCGCGGCCAGCTCGATCCGCAGCTCGGTGAAAATCGCCTGCCTTGCCTGCGTATGTGGCTTGCTGCGCAGCAGCCGGCGGCACAGCGAGCGCTGGATCTCGTGGCTCTCGTGCAGCGCGTCGTAGATGGTCTCCGGCATCGTGGTCCCGGCGGTGAACGGAAGATGCGGGGAGCGTGACTGCTTTCGCGTGGCGGAGGCGTGAGGCAGGCGTGAGCATGCGCGAACGCCCCGGCGGGGGGCGGGGAGGGCGTGGCCTGCGTCGGCTACAGCCCTCGCGCCACCGAAGCGGCCAGCACCAGCTGCGCCGCGTAATAGAGCGGCAGTCCCCAGGCCTTGTTCGCGAAGGCATGGCCGATGAAACGATCGCGCGCAACCGAGATGTCGGACGCAGCGAAGGCCAGCGCCCCCGCGGGCAGCCACCACGCACCGCTGCCCACCCCCGCGCCGATGGCCAGCGTGCACATCACGCCGATGGCCACCACGTAGGCGGGCACCGCGATGCGGTACAGCGGCTTGAGCCGCGGCCAGAACGCGCGCAGAACCACCACGCCGACCGCGATCATCAACGTCGTACCCGCCAGCAACGCGCCGCCATGCAGCGGCCCACCCGCAAACGCCCATGCATACACCCCGTGCGCCAGCAGGAACGCGCCCAACCCCGCGAGGAACACCGCGCTGCGCTGCGCAAGCAGCAGCACGTCGCCCAACCAGCTCAGCGCCAGGGCGATCAGGACCAGGCGGCCATAGGGCGTTGCCGTCGCATCCGCGGCCAACGCCACGGGGATGAACGCGCTGCTGGCGACCGTCTTGAACGCCGCACGCGCAGCGCGCGCGTGGCGCGCTTCGGCCCACAGCAGTCCCAGCGTGCCGAGCATGCAGACCGACATCGCGACCAGGGCGGGCAGTGGTAGTTCGGGCATCGATGGCATACGGCCTCCTTGCGGCAATGGGTCTCATTCTGCCGGGCCCGCACCCGCCGCCTATACTGCCGCCCCCACACCCGACCGGAGCGGCGCCATGCCCACGCTTCCCCCATGCCCGCAGTGCGCCATGGAGAACACCTTCCCGGACGGCGACAACTTCGTGTGCGCCGACTGCGGCCACGAGTGGCCCATGGCGGATGCCGCGGGTGGCACGGCGGCCGCCAACGAGGACGACGCCGTGGTCAAGGACGCCAACGGCACCGTGCTCGCCGATGGCGACGCGGTGGTGCTGGTCAAGGACCTCAAGGTGAAGGGCTCCTCGATCACCCTCAAGCAGGGCACCAAGGTCAAGAGCATCCGCCTGGTCGGCAGTGGCGACCACGAAGTGGACTGCCGCATGGACGCCGGCAATTTCATGCTGAAGGCGTGCTACCTGAAGAAGGTCTAGGAAACCCATTCCAGGGCAGTGGGCGAGGCATCACCCGACCGGGGGTGGCAGCTCCCGCGGCTCGCTGACGTTGGCTTTCCATACAGGGGGCGTCTCGACTGCAGGAGCCGCGTCCCATGGCCAAGACCCCCGTTGAAGCAGGCCGTCACCTGGCAACGCCGCGCCGCGCGCTGCGTACCGCTGCCCTCCGCGCAGCGCCCCTGATTGCACTCGTGGCACTGTCGGGCTGCGGCGGAGGTGGGGGCGACAACCTCGTGGTGACCTCGCCACCGCCGGCTTCGCCGCCACCCGGTTCGCCGCCGCCCCCGCCGCCCCCGCCCCCACCATCGCCCCCCGAGTACACGCTCACGGGCAATGTCGTGGTCAACACGGAAGGCACCGAGGAACTCAGGAACGCGCGCACTACCGGTTCCCTCACCAAGGAGGGTTCGGGCCGCCTGAACCTGCTGGAGTACAGCCGCTTTGACGCGGGTACCTTCATCAACGCCGGCTCGGTGCACGTCATTGGCGACCTGCGCAGCAACGTGACGATCCAACCGGGCGCGGAACTGGTGGGTTACGTCACCTTCATTGGCAACATCCACAACGCCGGTACGTTCAGCACGCTTACCTGCGGTCCCTGGGACTACTGCTCGTCGGTGGAGATCCGCGGCAACTACAGCCAGACGCAAGATGCGAAGCTCCGCGTGCAGCTCGGTTCGGGAACCCCCTGGAAGGTGACGGTCGATGGCATGGCAACCTTGTCGGGGGGCACCCTCGAGTTCTTCGTCGACCCCAACGGTGGCTATATCGGCACCGCGCCATACCGGGAATACATCCTGTTCACCGAGCTGGGACTGAGCGGCACCTTCGACCGCTGGACCTCCCCGGGGTTGTTCCTCGAAGGCCAACTCGTATATTTCCCCGGCAGCGTGGTGTTTGACGTGACCCGCGTGCCGGTGGCAGCCGCCATGCAGGCGCAGGGCGTGGGCGACCCGGTGCTGTTGGGCACCGCCGGGCGCATCGACGGTGCCTTCCACGCCGCCGACCCGCTGGCCCGTACGCCTCGCGGCACGCTGCCACTGGCCCAGCAGCAGTTCTTCACCTCGGCGTCCGCCATCCAGCGCATCCGCGACGTGGACCAGGCAATCGGCATGCTCGACAGCCTCTCCGGTGAATCGCATTCGCTGACCACCGACGTGCTGCTGGACGAAGCCGGCCCGTCGCCGCTGCTGCAGGCGCGACTGGGCGCGCTGCAACACGGCCACGCGCCCGGTGCATGGTCGGGCAACATCCGGCAGGAGGGCGGCTTGCGCGGGGCATTTGCCGCCGGCAGTCAGTACACCGCTGCTTCCCTGCTTGCCGGTCACGACGCGCGCCTGGGGCCACGCTGGCTGCTGGGCAGCGCGGTGGGACAGACGTTGGGCCACCTGCAGTTCGACCGTGGTGGCGGACGCGCGCAGATCGAGACCCTTCCGATGGAACTGGCGCTGCTGCGCGAGGCCGGGCCGTCGTATGTCGCTGCCACCGCCAGCCACCGGCGGAGCCGCATCATCACTGACCGTCCCCTCGACGTGGCCGATGGACAGGTCCACCGCGCGTATTCACGGCGCGAGGCGCGCACCACGCACCTGCGGCTTGAAACCGGCAGGACGTGGGCGACGGACCAGGGCAGGTGGGTGCCGTTCGCCGCACTCGGCCATGACCGCATCCAGTCCGATGCGTTCGCCGAGCGGGGCAACACCGGCTTTGAACTGGCGGTCGCGGACGCCGCGCAGTGGCGGACGTATGCCGACGGGGGTGTGCGCTACCTGCGGCATTGGCCGGGTCGCACGGGCAACGGCTGGTTGCTGGACATCAGCGGCCATCGGCGCTCCGTGTTGGATGCGAGCGATGGCAGCCCGCAGGCGGCATTCACCGGCATGCCGGACGCGACGTTTGCGCTCGGTGATGGCGCGCTGGACCGTGACCAGACGCTGCTGACGCTACGTTTGCTGGGGCAGGGCGGCCGTAGTTGGTGGTGGTACGCCGACTATCGCGACGCACGTGGCGGGCTGCTGCCTGCCCGCTCGGGCCAGGTCGGGATCGTGGTGCCGTTCTGAACGGCCTCATCACCTGCGCATTACATTGGCGTGGGTAGCGTTTCCCCGTTTCCCGAGTCGAGATCGGCCATGGCCCACACCGGACACCACGCCCCCACCCCCTCTGCGGGGGCCCAGCGCGACGCACTGCGCTGGGAGCACAAGCGCACCCAGTCCCGCGCCCTGTGGGAGCGGGACAAGCACGCCGCCGACCATGCCTGGCCGGAGACCCTGCGACTCAAGTGGCCGAAGACGGCGGCGAAGCCTGCGTCTCGTGATACCACGCCGCCTGACACGCGGCCGACGCCTCCTCCCAAGAGAGGCGTGATCCGCCCTTGAGGCGTTCCCAGTCGGCGCGGAGCGCGTTCTCCGCGTCGGCCCAGCTCTTGCCTGCGTACTTGCCCGGCGCCTCGCGCCCGGCACGGTACGCGGGCGCGTAATCGTCGAAGTTGTAGCCCGCCTTGTAGTAGGGCGCCTGCGCCAGCGTCTCGCGCCAGTGCGCGTCCGGGTCGTCGGCGGGCTTGGTGGTGTGGGGGTTCTGCGGGGCCGGCGTGGTCATGGTGCCACCGTGTCATGGGGGGAGGTGTCCACCATCCCCCGGTGCACGTGCAGACACGGTGGAGGCGACGCCCGCAGGGCGCGGGCGTCGCGGTTGGCGCTCAGTCCACCGGCTGCAGGATGTTGGCGTACACGTACTCGGCGGTCATCGCCCCCTGCACTACGCCGGCTTGGCAGCCCTCGAGGAAGTGGATGCCCGCGTACACCCGCGAGCGGCCCACTTCACCGGCTGCGTGCGTCAGTGAGCGGAAGGTGCGGGTGATCGCCTTGGCTGGCACTCCGGACTGGCCCTCCGGCCACGCCTGGTTGGCGACCGGCAGCGCCGGTGCATTGATGGTGCGGGTGAACGGCGCATGGTTGGTGCCCAGCGCCAGCCGCAACGCGGTGGTCGCGCCGCCGGCCGCACTGGTGGAGCCGCACGGGTAGTCCGGGTAGGGCGGGTTGACGAGGAACGGCAGCCACGTCGGGTCGGCTTCGGTGTTGGGATTGCCGTCGTCGGCCCAGCGGATCGCGGTCAAGGGTCGCCAGAAGGCGTACTCGTACTTGCTCTCGGCATTGGCGATGCCGGCATCGGCCATGGACACACCCATCAACGCCAACGTGCGGGCCTGGTCCCAGGCATCCAGGTTGAACCCGGGCAGGATCAACCGGGCGTTGGCATGCCAGTCCACGCCGCCGTGGTACCAGAAGCGCGCGATGTCACTCTGCTCGGAGTCAGGCGCGCTGCCGCGCTTGCGCGCATCGCCCAGGTTGCGGACCTGGTTGTACTCGCTGGCATACGCATCGCTGGCCAGGTCGAAAATTTCGCCCGCGGGTACGCGGAACTCCGTGGCGCTGGGCACCACGAATGTGCGCGTTGCAGACCAGTGGTTGAACTGTGGCGCCGCCGAGCCGAACGGCACGGTCGATACGTAGATACCCGCCGCCGGTGCCGCGGAATACGCCGGTGTATGCGGCGAGCCGGAGCCGTCATTGAGCCGCGTGGTGAGGATCGCCGCTGCGGCGGCGCGGCCCGCAGCCACGCCGTGGTCCTCGGCGGTGCCGTCAGGGATGGCCGCCAGCGCCGCGGTATAGGCCGCCGCGACGGCGTCTCGGGCGGCGGTGTTGGCCGCCGGCACCACGCCAGCCAGACCGGCGTCATCGTCACCCAGCAGCGCATAGCGCGCGGCAGCGGCCACCGCCGCGTCCGCTGACGCACCGGCCGGCGCCGTCGGCACCGTGCTGTAGGTGTCGTAGCGGCGGTCGATTGAATTGAGCGCGTCGTGTACGGCGATCTGCACGATGGCCAGGCTGCGGAACTGCTGGTACGGACCGCCGAATGAACCGACGACCGGCGGGGTGCCGGCGATGCGGTTCCAGTCGAGGACGACGTCGGCATGGGCGTGGGGTGCCAGCGCAAGGAACAGCGCCGTGGCGACCAGGTTGACGCGCACCGCCCGCTTTGCGCGCGGGTGTACGGAAGGCTGGGCAGACATGCGAGCACACTCCTTTGTTGGACAGGGGCGCGGCGGCCAGCGGGGGCGGCCACTGCGTCTAGATTCAACGGACGGAATGGGAGCGCACGGACGGGGGCGCCCGATTGGGGGATGGCGCAACTCTGTTAAAGTGCGCCCGCTCCCGGCGGCCCCACGGTCCCGCCACCGAAGGACGCAACGGAGCACACCCCCGGCCGGACGGCCGAACCCGAGGCCCGGGTCGGGGTTACCCACATGGAAAACAACGGAGTGTTGAGTGAAACAGAACCTCATCAAGCTGGCGTTCGATGCCGAACGCCTGAACCGCCTCGACAGCGCCATCCAGACCGCGGAGAACGAACTGGCGGACCTGATCTCGCTGCCTGACGACGAGATCCAGGGCCTGCTGAAAATGGGCGGCAAGACCGAGCCCTTCTGCCGCAAGGTGATCGACGTAATGGCTGAGAACCCGACCGTGGTGCCCGCCAGCTTCGGTCTGGACGAAGCCCGCGCCGACGTCGCCGCGCTGGACGCCCTGCGCCCGCGCCTGCGCCGACTGCAGAAGCTGGTGCAGCGCGCGGAGGACACCCAGATCGCGCTGGGCAGCGACATCCACACCGCCGCCCTGGAGGGTTATGCCCTGCTCAAGGCCACCGGCCACAGCGAGGGCCTGGAGGCGATGCGCAAGGAGCTGGGCGCGCGCTGGAAGGGGCGTGGGCGCAGCGGCGAAGTGAACGCGCCGGCCGAAAGCCTGGCCTGATCCACCGGCCGGCGGCGGGGCCGACCACCAACGCTGTACAGCAACGGGCGGGGCCGCGAGGCTCCGCCCGTTGTTTTGCGGCTAGCAAACCGCAGAGCTCAGGTGTCCAGCAGCTCCGGCCGATGCAGCATCAGCCAGCGCTCCAGATGGAGGTACAGCGCCTGCGCCCGCGCCACGCACTGGTCGACCGCTGCGGCATCGACCAGGCCACCGCTGTCGTCCATCGCGTCGCGCTGGCGTCGCAAGGTCTCCAGCGTCATCCAGTCTTCCCACGACACGCGCAGCGTCAGCGGCAACGACTGGATCACTGTCTCGTGTTGCGCCGACGCATGCGGCGCCGAGTAGCCGGCTACGGCCAGACCGACCAGGGCGCACTGCACGATCGCCTTGAAGGCCAGGTCGTAGCGCGATTCGTCGCTGAGCACCGTCACCGCGGCATCGGCCAGGTTGCGCCGGGCCGCGGCCAGGAGCAGCTGCACCTCCGCCGCCGAGGTGACGTGCGGCTGCAGGCTGCCGGCACGCACCAGGTTGTCCAGTTTCATTGTCGCCCCCCCGGCCACAACGGTGTGTCGTCCCCAATGGCGGTGACGAAATGGTTGTCTTGGGCCCAACGCTAGCGGGGGCCAGCTGCGGCCATGAGGGGCTGACCTTGCGCTCGGTGGCGCCCAGACGCAAGGAAGATGCGATTCCAATGCCGGCTGACCTGGCGGGGATGCCCGGGCATTGAAATTCAATCCTCGCGCATTGCCCGAGGATCCTCGGGCATTGGAATTCAATGCTCCGGGATGGTCGGAGGGTCCGCGAGCATGGAGATCCCATGCGCCCGCATCGCCGCGGGGTGCCCGGGCTTGGTCGAACGGTCCTGCCGCATTGAAAACCAATGCGCGCGCATGGCCCCGGGATGCCGGGGCATCCAAATCCGATCCTCGCGCACACGGGCCCCATCCATGGTCGGGTACTGGCGGTGTTCTGGGGGTGCGCTGGTCAGCTGAGGCTTTTTCCGGCCGACCCCTGCAACCCCCTGTCGTATCCTCCCCAGCAGCAACGCGCATGCATAGGGGAGTCACGCGAGGGCGCCGGGTTGGGCGGCGAGCCGCCCAGCCTGCCTGTCTTGTGCAATCGGGTCGAAGGGGCACAACTTAGCTGTCGCTTTGCGTGCGGCGATTAAGGATTCCAATCGTGGATTGTTACGTTTGAGAGGTAGACACATGGCCAAGTTCCTAAACACCAGTGCGACCAACTACTTTCTGGAAGAACTGATCAAGGACGCGAAGGACAGGCTGATCCTGATCAGCCCGTATCTCAAGCTCAATGACCGGGTGAAGGAACTGCTGGCCGACAAGAACCGGCTCAAGATTGACGTGCGCATGGTGTACGGCAAGAGCGAACTGCAGCCGATGGAGATCAGCTGGCTGCGAGAGCAGACCTACATCCGCACCAGCTTCTGCAAGAACCTGCACGCCAAGTGCTACCTCAACGAGGAGCTGTGCATCATCACCAGCCTCAACCTCTACGAGTTCAGTCAGGTCAACAACAACGAGATGGGCATCCTCATCCGCCGTTCCGACGACGCGGAACTGTACCGGGAGGCGTACGAGGAAGCGCAGCGCATCATCCGCATCAGCGACGAGGTGCGTATTTCACTGGAGCGGGTCGAGACCAGTGAGCAAGCAGGGGCCCCAGCCGAGTCCGAGCACGATGGCAGCGGTGACGACGAGGAAACCGTCGGCAAGCTCACCACCTCCAAGCTCGCCAAGAAGCTGGGCCTGAAGACCGGTGACCTCTCCGAGAAGCTGACCAGCCAAGGCTATCTGGCACTCAAGTCCGGCAAACCCTACCTGACGGACAAGGGCAAGGAAGCCGGTGGCGAGTTCAGGATGAGCCCGCGTTTTGGCGGCTACTTTCTGTGGCCCGAGTCGCTGACGGTCTAGGTGCCGGTATGAGTCGCTCAGGGGGCAGGACACGCTACGCTCGCAGACCCGTCCGCAACCGGCACGACGACGTACTGGCGCGGATTGATCCACTGGAGTTTGAACGCCTGATGGCCGACTACTTCCGTCGGCAGGGCTACACCGTGGAGCACGTTGGAACCGGAGGTCGCGGTAGCCGCTACGACGGTGGCATCGATCTGAAGCTGTACCGCGATGGCGAGTACACGGTGGTGCAGTGCAAGCGCGAGAACGCGTACCAGGTCACCCACAACGTGATGCATGAGTTGTTGGGCGTGATGCTGACCGAACGCGCGACCAAGGCCATCGTCGTCAATACCGGCGAGTTCACCAACGCGGCATGGCAGAAGGCCGCCCATGAGCCGCGTGTGCAACTGGTGGATGGGAACCGTCTGCGGGAGATGCTGGCGTCGGAGCCGGGGCTCGCTCCGAAGCCCGAGCCGATCCCGCCAAAGCTGTGGGGTGGGGAACTCCCGGCAAATGATCTCGTCCTGCCGCCGAGGGGGACCGTCGAGGTCGGTCGTAAGCCGCCAACCTTCAAGCTCGACGGTGAACTCGTGAAGCTTGTGCTGTGCATCGTCGCGCTGCTTGCACTGTGGCAATGCTCTCGACGGGTATCTGATCTGATCCGACCGTCGGGATCGACGGTGGAGCGCAGGCAGGACGCGCGCCAAGTCGCGCCCTCGCCCCGGCCATTACCCACGCCCATGCCTACCATGCCCGCCCGGCCGGTCGTTGCAGAACCGCACACTCCGCCTGCCATTCGCCCAGAGCCAACCCCCGAGGAAATACGCAGGCAACAACGGCGCGCGGACGAGGCGATGAAGGTCATTGAGGCCACTACGCCGGAAATGTAGTGGCGCTCAAGGTGGTGCAATCCGCTTCTTTCAGGCAGTTGAGCATTTCGGAGGGATTTATGAGCGAGATCGTCGTGTTGGTCAGTTACACCGCACTTCCCGGGCAAGTGGAGGTCGCCAGCCAAGCCCTCGCCGCGTTGGTTGCCACGGTGCTTTCATCCGAGCCGGAGTGTGCGGGCATCACTCTGCTCCAGAGCGCCAGTGACGCAACCCGCTTCACGCTGGTCGAGCGCTGGCCCAGCCAAGAAGTCTTCCTGGGTCCCCATATGCAGCAACCGCACATCCAATCCTTCATCCAGTCGGCCGGCGCGTTCCTGGCGGGGCCACCTGACATCTCGTTCTGGCACGCCAGTTGACGTTCTCGGGAACCGTGGCGCCAGTCGCGCCTGACCACCACCCACCTCCAATAGGAACCAGACGCATGGGACTTCTCGACGGCCTCCTTGGCAACGCCTCCAAGATCGACCCGGCCAAGATCCAGGAAGAATTCGCGCGCATCCTCGCCCCCGGCGAGAAGGTCGAGCACGCCTACAAGCTGATCCGCGACTACTTCGTCTTCACCGACAAGCGCTTCGTCATGGTCGGCAAGGAAGGCATCACCGGCAGCAAGACCGAGTACCACTCCATCCCGTACCGCAGCATCACCCACTTCAGCATCGAGACCGGCGGCACCTTTGACCTCGATGCCGAATTGAAGATTTGGGTGAGCAGCACGGCCGCGCCGATCCAGAAGCAGTTCAACAAGCACCTGAGCATCTACGAGGTGCAGAGCGTGCTGGCCTCGTACGTGCTGCGCTGAGCGCGGTCCACGCGCCGCACACAACAAAACGGCGGGGCCAATGGCCCCGCCGTGGACGTCTCACTTCAGGCAACCCTGCCTTGGGCAAGTGTTACTGCTTGGTCGGAATATTGACCGTGTCGATGCCGTGAATGAGGCCGTTGCGTGACGCGATGTCGGCCGCTGTGACCTGCGCGCCGCCGATGTTGACGCGGCGATCAACCAGTTTGATCGGGGCGCTCTGGCCATTGACCATCTTGGCCTGCTCCCACTTGCCCAGGTCGGCAGCGGTCTTGCGGCCGCGGATGACGTGGTAGTTGAGCAGCGAAACCAGCTCTTCCTTGTTTTCCGGCTTCAGCAGCGTGTCGAGCTTGCCGGCGGGCAGCTTGTCAAAAGCCGCGTCGGTGGGCGCGAACACGGTAAAGGGGCCCTCGCCGCGCAGGACGTCGGTCATCCCCGCCTGTTGCACGGCCCTGCCGAAGGTCTTGAACGAGCCGTTGGCAGCGGCGGTGTCGATCAGGTCGAGGGTGCTGGGGGTGCGGGCAGTGCTGGTGCCGCTCGGGGTAGTGTTGATGCTGTTCATGGAATTTGTGCCTTGAGTGCGATCCGCAGGATGCGGAATCGGGAACGGCCGAAGCCGTGACCCCTGCAGGGTGCAGGGGTGCGAGGCTCAGTGCGGTTTGGGAAGGGAGAGTGCTGCGCGGCTGAGTGGCCGTTACGACCTTGCGTCGTAGTGCAAGGACACCATGCGCCTTATGTTGTTAGTTCGATGTAACGCAGCCGTGACGATGGCTCGCATTGGTGCGCGCGGCCTGGCTGCGTGGGGTCCCGGCTTCATGGCCGGGTAACGGCGGCCCCGGAAGAGTGGCGTCACCGCACGAAGAGCCATTCGTTCCGCCATGAGCCACGACCCCGACCTGCAGCGCTTTGTGGACGCCCAGCGCGATACGTACGAGACCGCGTTGCGCGAATTGCGCGAGGGACGCAAACGCACGCACTGGATGTGGTTCGTGCTGCCGCAGCTGCGTGGACTTGGGCGCAGCGCGATGGCCGAACGCTATGGTCTCGCCGATGCGGACGAGGCGCGGGCGTACCTTGCACATCCGGTGCTGGGCCCACGCTTGCTGGAGTGCGTCAGGGCGATGCTTCACCATCGCACGGAAACAGCCGAGGACATCCTCGGTGGCGTCGATGGGATGAAGTTCCGTTCGTGCATGACCCTGTTCATGGCGGTGGCACCCCAGGTTCCCGAATTTGAACAGGCGTTACGCCAGTTCCATGGTGGCGAGCGCGACCCGCACACCATGCGACTGCTGCAACCTTCGGCTGAATAGCCGTCTGCAAAGATGAACCCAAAAAATCGTTAAGACAACGTGGGGTGGCAGTGCGTGTTCATATCACCCGTTGTTTGCGCGCGCCTGCGTAACTTGGTTCGCGTCGCCGCGAAGGGCATTGGCCCCAACCGCAGCGCCCCTGTCCGGTTACGGACGAAGTTGCATAAGGAGTATGACCCGATGAAGCAGAACACCTACACCGAGCATTTCCAGAAGACCTACAACAACACGCCTTACTACCGTAAGGACATGGCGTGGGACGACTATGAGCCGGCCTACCGCTATGCGGAGAGCAGCTACAACACGCGTTCGGGCCGCACCTTCGACCAGATCGAGGGCGATCTGGAGCGCGGCTGGGACAAGGCCCGTGCCAACTCCCGCCTGGCCTGGAACGAGGCCAAGGAAGCCGTTCGCGATGGCTGGCACATGCTGGAGCGCGCGATGCCGGGCGACGCCGACCGCGACGGTCGCTGATCTCCTGCAAAACCGCCCATGAAGAAAGGCGCCTCTGAGGCGCCTTTCTTCTTTTGCATCGCTGCGGATCAGATCATCTTGCTGCGGGCCTGCTCAGCGCGCGAGGCGCCAATCGCGGTCTCCACCTGCTTGACCTCTTCCGGCGGCGGCAGCACGGCGGGCATGCCGAGGCTGTCGATCCACAGTTCGCGCAGCCAGCCGGCCGAGTGATAGAGGTGGTGGTCTTCTTCCTGCTCCACTTCCTCGTGTGCGGCGCGCAGCACCTTCCCGTCCTCGCCCGTGGCCTTCTTGCCGACGCGACCCAGCAGCTCCCAGTTGCTGTGGTCCTTGGTCTCGGCCATCACCACGCACTCGCAGGCCACCAGTTCAGCGGCACCCTTGGAGGCCTTGGCCTTGGCCAATTCCATCGCCTGCACCAGCGACTTGCCGGTGTGCGCGACCACTTCACGGCCCGGGGTGGTGGCGTTGGGGTCCAGGCGGAAATGCTCGAACAGGCGCAGCACCACTTCCTGGTGGTGGCGGGTCTGGTCCAGGTATTCCTTCCATTCCTTCTTCAGGTCGTCGTTGACGGCGCAGGAGATCGCAGTCTTGTACACCTGCTCGCCGCCCAGCTCCGTTTCCAGCATCTGGTACAGCAGCTCGTGCAGCTGCTTTTCTTCGTAGTGGGCCATGGGATTTGCCTCATCGTTGCGGGGGGGAGCCCCACAGTGGTCGACCGCGGGTGCAACACCCGTGAAATCGCGTTCGCATGTCCCTGTTTACGCTGAATGGATGTGCACCCACTCAACCAACGTTCATGGACCTTAAGAGCGGTTACCCCTTCTGGGCGGTGAAGAACGGGCTGATGCAATGTTTTCCGCCGCTGGGCGGGGATCTGCGCTGCGAAGTCGCCGTGCTGGGCGCGGGAATCACCGGGGCATTGATCGCCGACGAACTGTCGGCCCATGGCCATGACGTGGTCGTTCTGGAGCAGCGCGACGTGGCGTGGGGCAGTACGGCGGCCAGCACCGCGCTGCTGCAGTACGAGATCGACACGCACATGGTCGATCTGGCCAAGCAGTACGGGGAGGCGAACGCGGTGCTGGCCTACCACGCCTGCGCGGAAGCGATCGACCTGTTGCGCGACAAGGCGCGCGAGGTGCGCGACGTGGACTTCGCCGGCAACCACAGCCTGTATTTCGCCAGCCGCAAGCGCCACGCGCGCGATCTCCGTGCGGAGTATGAACTGCGTCGTCGCCACGGTTTCGATGTGGAGTGGCTGGAACCGCAGGACGTGCGGGAGGCCTATGGGTTCGAGGCGCCCGGCGCGATCCTCAGCCGGCTGGCGGCGCGCGTGGATCCCTATCGCATGGCCTACCGCCTGCTGCACCGTGCGCAGGCGCGCGGCGTCGCCGTGCACGATCGCACCCGGGTCACGCGCATCCAGGTCCGCCCGCGGAGCGTGGTGCTGACCACCGGCGACGGCTGCACGGTGCATGCACAGCATCTCGTCGTGGCCACGGGCTATGCGGCGCAGGAACAACTGGGTCGACGCGTGGCCCGCAACCGCAGCAGCTACGCGTTCATCACCGATCCGATTCCCGAGGCGCAACTGGGTCCGTTGGCGGCCACGATGGTGTGGGAGTCCGCGCGGCCCTACCTGTACCTGCGCACCACCGGCGACGGACGCCTGCTGGTGGGCGGCGAGGACGATGCGGTGGACATCGCCGCACGCCGCGACGCACGGGTCGAGGGCAAGGCCGGGAAGCTCGCCAAGCGCGTGGCCGAGCTGTTTCCCCAGCTGCCCGTGGAGCCGGTGTTCTCGTGGGGTGGCACGTTCGCGGAAACCGCGGATGGGTTGCCGTACTTCGGGCCGCACCGGGACCACGGTTCGCGCGTGCTGTTCGCCATGGCCTACGGCGGCAATGGCATCACCTACTCGATGATGGGGGCCGGCCTGCTGCGCGCGCTGATCGAGCGGCGGCCGCATCCGCTGCAGCAGTTGTTCTCGTTCGAACGCGGGTGAGTATGCGGCGGGCGAGGGCCTCGCCCGCCGCAGACGCGTCCGTGGCGCCCCCTTACGGCACCAGCAGGCGGTTCACCCGCTGGATGAACGCGGCCGGATCGTCCAGCGCGTTGCCTTCCGCCAGTTGCGCCTGCTCCAGCAGCAGCAACGCCAGGTCCTCGCGGCCGATGCCATCCTGTTCGCCTTCCAGCCGCTTCAGCAGCGGATGGCCGGGGTTGATCTCCAGCACCGGCTTGCTGATTGGCACCGGCTGGCCTGCCGCGCGCAGCAGCTGCTGCAGGTGCAGGGAGACGTCGTACTCCTCCAGCACCACGCAGGCCGGGGAGTCGGTCAGGCGCGTGGACACGCGCACGTCCTTCACCCGGTCGCCCAGCAGGCCCTTGACGGCCTCCACCAGCGGCGCGGCGGCCTTGGCGTCGGCCTCGCGCTTCTCCTTGTCCTGCTGGCTGTCCAGGTCGCCCAGGTCGAGGTCGCCCTTGCCGACGTGGCGAAGCGGCTTGCCGGCGTACTCGTGCAGGTGGCCAATGGCCCAGTCGTCGATGCGCTCGTGCAGCAGCAGCACCTCTATGCCGCGGGCGCGCAGGGCTTCCAGCTGTGGGCTGTTGCGCGCGGCGTTCCAGCCGTCGGCGGTGAGGTAGTAGATCGCCTTCTGACCGGCCTGCATGCGTTCGACATAGGCATCCAGCGAAGTCGTGTCATCCGCCTTCTCGCTGCGGGTGGACGCGAAACGCAGCAGCTTGGCGATGCGCTCGCGGTTGCCGTGGTCCTCGGCCAGGCCTTCCTTCAGCACGTTGCCGAACTCACGCCAGAAGCCCAGGTACTTGTCGACTTCGTCCCGCGCCACCTTGTCCAGCAGGTCCAGCGTGCGCTTGACCAGCGCGGTCTTCAGCTTGTCCAGCTGGCGGTTGCCCTGCAGCAGCTCGCGCGAGACGTTGAGCGGCAGGTCGTCCGAGTCCAGCACGCCGTGCACGAAGCGCAGGTAGGCCGGCAGCATCTGCTCGGCGGCGTCCATGATGAAGACGCGCTTGACGTACAGCTTGAGGCCGCGGCGCTCGTCGCGGTTGTACTGGAAGTCGAACGGCGCCTTGCTGGGCAGGTACACCAGCGAGGTGAAGTTCTGGTTGCCTTCCACCCGGTTGTGGGTCCACGCCAGCGCCTCGTTGAAGTCGTGGCTGATGTGCTTGTAGAAGGCCTGGTAGTCGGCGTCGCTCAGTTCGGCCTTGGGGCGGGTCCACAGGGCGGAGGCCTGGTTTACGACTTCCGGCGCGGCGGCGTCTTCGGCCGGGGTTTCACCATCGGCTGCCTCGTCCTTGCCCCACTGCTGCTTGGGCATGCGGATCGGGAAGCCGATGTGATCGGAATAGCGGCGCACCAGCTCGCGCAGGCGCCAGCCGTCCAGGTACTCGTCCTCGCCGTCCTTGAGGTGCAGGGTGACGGTGGTGCCGCGTGCGGTGCTGTCCGCGGGTTCCAGCGCGAACTCGCCTTCGCCGCTGGACGTCCAGCGCCAGGCCTCCTCGGCGCCGGCGCGGCGGCTTTCCACCACCACCTTGTCGGCCACCACGAACGCGGAGTAGAAGCCAACGCCGAACTGGCCGATCAGCTGCGCGTCGGCTTTCTGCTGCGCCGACAGTGCCTCGATGAACTTGCGGGTGCCCGAGCGGGCAATGGTGCCGAGGTTGCCGATCAGCTCGTCGCGGCTCATGCCGATGCCGCTGTCGCGCAAGGTGAGCGTGCGCGCGTCCTTGTCCCAGCTGATGTCGATGGCCAGCTCGGGCTGGTCGCCGTACAGGCTGGCGTCCTGCAGGGCTTCGAAGCGCAGCTTGTCGCAGGCGTCGGCGGCGTTGGAGACCAGCTCGCGCAGGAACACGTCCTTGTTGGAATACAGGGAGTGGGTGACCAGGTGCAGGACTTGCTGGACCTCGGCCTGGAAGCGGTGGGTTTCGGTCTGTGTGGTCATGGCCTTGGGGGCATGGGGTGGGAACTGGGCGTCAATCTGGGTGCCCGGCGGCGGTTTTCAAGCGGGAATCGGCCCCTACCCGCGCGTGGCGCGGGTTGGGCGGCGCGCGCCGCGAGGGGGCGCCAGAAAGCAGAAGCCCCGCACGGGGCGGGGCTTCTGGAGTGTTGCGGTGCGGTGGCTTACGCCTCCACGTCTTCCTTGTATGCATCCACCGGGATGCACGCGCACATGACGTTCTTGTCGCCGTACACGTTGTCCACGCGCGACACCGGCGGCCAGTACTTTTGCTGCTTCAGCGTGGCCAGCGGGAACACGGCGGCCTCGCGGCTGTAGCCGTGGGTCCACTCGGCGCCCATCACCATGGTGGCGGTGTGCGGGGCGTTCTTCAGCGGATTGTCCTCGGGGTCGAGCTTGCCGGCTTCGACCGCGGCGATCTCCTCGCGGATCTGGATCATCGCGTCGATGAAGCGGTCCAGCTCGTACTGCGATTCGCTCTCGGTCGGCTCCACCATCAGCGTGCCCGACACCGGGAAGCTCAGGGTGGGGGCGTGGAAGCCGAAGTCGATCAGGCGCTTGGCCACGTCCTCGGCACCGATGCCGGTGGCGTCCTTCAGCGGACGCAGGTCGAGGATGCACTCATGCGCCACCAGCCCGTTGCGGCCGGTGTACAGCGTCTTGTAGTGCGGGGCCAGGCGCTTGGCGATGTAGTTGGCGTTGAGCAGGGCGACCTGGGTGGCCTTGCGCAGGCCCTGGCTGCCCATCATGGTCACGTACATCCAGCTGATCGGCAGGATGCTGGCGCTGCCGAAGGTGGCGGCCGACACCATCGCGCCGTTGCCCACGCCTTCGGTGCGCGCGCCGTCGGTGCCGAATGCCTTGGGCAGGTACGGGGCAAGGTGCGACTTCACCGCGCACGGGCCGACGCCTGGGCCGCCGCCGCCGTGCGGGATGCAGAAGGTCTTGTGCAGGTTGAGGTGCGACACGTCCGAGCCCCACTTGCCGGGCTTGGCCACGCCGACCAGCGCGTTCATGTTGGCGCCGTCGGTGTACACCTGGCCGCCGTGGTCATGCACGATCTTGCAGATCTCGACCACGTCCTCCTCGAACACGCCGTGCGTGGATGGGTAGGTCATCATGATCGCGGCGAGGCGGTCGCTGTACTTCTCGGCCTTGGCGCGGATGTCCTCGACGTCGACGTTGCCGTTGCTGTCGCACTTGGTGACCACCACGGTCATGCCGCACATCTGCGCGGACGCCGGGTTGGTCCCGTGCGCCGATTCCGGGATCAGGCAGATGTCGCGCTGGGTCTGGCCGTTGGCCTGGTGGTAGGCGCGGATGGCCAGCAGGCCGGCGTATTCGCCCTGCGCGCCGGAGTTGGGCTGCAGGCTGACGGCGTCATAGCCGGTGCACTCCACCAGCATCTTCTCCAGGCCGTCGATCAGCTCGAAGTAGCCCTGAGTCTGCTCGGCCGGGGCCAGCGGATGGATGTTGCCGAACTCGGGCCACGTCACCGGGATCATCTCGGCCGTGGCGTTGAGCTTCATGGTGCACGAGCCCAGCGGGATCATCGTGCGGTCCATCGCCAGGTCCTTGTCCGCCAGCGAACGCAGGTAGCGCAGCAGCTCGTGCTCGCTGTGGTGCGTGTTGAAAACCGGGTGGGTCAGGAACGCGCTGGTGCGCAGCAGGCCGCTCGGCAGCTCGTCGGCGGTGTTGGCGTCCAGCACGTCGATGTCGGCCACGTTGGCGCCGAACAGGCCGGCGATGGCGATGACGTCATCGCGCGTGGTGGTCTCGTCCAGGCTGATGCCCACGCTGTTGCCGTCGATGCGGCGCAGGTTGATGCGCGCGGCCTTGGCCTTGGCGTGGATGGCCTCGGCGTCGACGCCCAGCACGTGCAGGGTGTCGAAGAAGTCCGGGCCCACCGTCACGCCGGCAAAGCGCAGCGCGCCGGCCAGGATGCTGGCCAGGCGGTGGGTGCGACGGGCGATGCGGGTCAGGCCTTCCGGACCGTGGTACACGGCGTACATCGAGGCCATCACCGCCAGCAGCACCTGCGCGGTGCAGATGTTGGACGTGGCCTTCTCGCGGCGGATGTGCTGCTCGCGGGTCTGCAGGGTCAGGCGGTAGGCCGGCTTGCCCTCGGTGTCCACCGACACGCCGATCAGGCGGCCCGGCATGGAGCGCTTGTAGGCGTCGCGGCAGGCCATGAACGCGGCGTGCGGGCCGCCGAAACCGAACGGCACGCCGAAACGCTGGGTGTTGCCGACCACGATGTCGGCGCCCCATTCGCCCGGCGCGGCGATCAGGGTCAGCGCCAGGATGTCGGTGGCCACGGCGACCAGGCCGCCGCGGGCGTGCACGGCATCGGCCAGCGCCTTGTAGTCGTTGATCTGGCCGAAGGTGTTGGGGTACTGCAGCAGCACGCCGAACGCGTCGGTGGTGATGGCGTCGGCGTCGTCACCGATGACCAGCTCGATCTCCAGCGGCTCGGCGCGGGTCTTCAGCACTTCCAGCGTCTGCGGGTGCACGCCGTTGGAGACGAAGAACACGTTGGACTTGCTCTTGCACGAGCGCTTGGCCAGCGTCATCGCCTCGGCGGCCGCGGTGGCTTCGTCCAGCAGCGAGGCGTTGGCGATCTCCATGCCCGTCAGGTCGGCGCACATGGTCTGGAAGTTGATCAGCGCCTCCATGCGGCCCTGCGAGATCTCGGCCTGGTACGGCGTGTAGGCCGTGTACCACGCGGGGTTCTCCAGCACGTTGCGCAGGATGACGTTGGGGGTGTGGGTGCCGTAGTAGCCCTGGCCGATGAAGCTGCGGAAGACCTGGTTCTTGTCGGCGACGGCGCGGATCTTGGCCAGCGCCTCGACTTCGGTCACGGCCTGCGGCAGGGCCAGCGGGGCGGCGGACTTGATGGACGCGGGGACGATGGCGTCGGTCAGCGCTTCCAGCGAGTCGTGGCCAACCACGGACAGCATGGTGGCGATTTCGGCGTCGTTGGGGCCGATGTGGCGCTCGATGAAGGCATCGTGGTGCTCAAGCGCGCGCAAGGAAATGTTGTGGCTCATGGAAGGGCGTCCGAAGGCATACGTGCGGTGCCGCACGCGAGGCGCCCCTCTGTCCTTTTGCCTGAGAGTTTGCAGCACCCGGGGGAGGGTAGAGACGCTGCTTGCACCTTCGGCGCCGGATTTGACCGGTCTCTCCAGAGTTGCTCGCACGGAGTGGTACGGGGGCCTGAGCGATTACGGGCGTTACGCCTTCGGCAGCGGTCTTAACCGCTTCTCCCACCGCGTGCATGGAGCCCGGCGATTATACCCCGGCGGGGACCGTGGGGAGTTCGAGGGCGAATTCGATTGCCTCATTGCCCTCCGTACGGCAGGTCAGGGTGCCGCCGTGGGCTTCCGCAATCGCACGCGCAATCGGCAGGGACAGGCCCAGGCCGCCGTCGCCGGGTTCGGGCCACGGGTGCAGCAGCAGCTGCTCGCAGTCAAGGTCGCCCGCGTTGCTGAACGGAATCAACCGGGACAGTCGCACGCGTCCCGGAGACGGCACGGTCACCCGCACGTCGGCTGGAAGGCCGGCGCCTTCGAACTGCTGGGTCAGCAGGATGCGCAGCAGCTGGCCCAGGCGCAGCGAGTCGCCCCGCACCACCGCGGACTCTGCCTCCGGGCTCACATGGACGACCGGCAGCGGCGCGCGCAGCCCGAAGGTCACGTTGGCCAGCAGCATCTGCAGTTCGTGCGGTTCCTGCCGGACGATCAGGCGGCCCTTTTCGGCCCGCATCCAGTCGCTGACCTCCTCGATCATGCGGCCCAGGCGCGTGCACTGGCGGTCCACCACGTCAAGCAGCTCGAGGCGGTCGGCCTCCGCGAGAGAGGGGTCACGCAGCAGTTTTGCGGCGGTACTGAGCGGTGAGAGTGGGCCTCGCAAGTCGTGGGCGAGCCGGTCCATCCAGGCAGAACGTTCGGGACTCATCAGCAGGGCAGGCTCATTCGGGCAGGGGTTGTCCTGCGAGGATGCGCCGGATGGCGTCAACGTCGGGTGGTTTCACCACGTGCGCTTCAAACCCGGCCTCGCGGGTGCGGGCGCGATCCTCGGGCTGGCCCCAGCCGGTGATGGCCACCAGCCGCAGCGCATCGCCATGGCGGTCGCGGAGTGCGCGGGCCACGTCGTAACCACTGCGGCCCGGCATGCCGATGTCGAGGAAGGCGAGGGTGGGCGCGTAATTTTCCACCGTGGCTTCGACTTCCTGCGGGTCGTACATCGCGATGGCGTCCTGCCCAAGCACGCGCAGCATCATCGCCAGCGTATCGGCGGAGTCGCGATTGTCGTCGACCACGAGGACGCGGTGGCGGGGCAGACGCGCGGGGGAGGGCGGAGTGACGGTTTCGCTGGGCGTTGCCGTGGTGCACAACGGCAGGCGCACCTCGAAGGTGGTGCCCTTTCCGGGGCCGGGGCTGGTGACACTGACGTGGCCACCGTGCATTTCGGTCAGTTGCCGCACCAGAGTCAGGCCGATGCCGAGACCGCCGCGGGTACGCTCGACGCCGGTGTCGACCTGGCGGAACAGCTCGAACACGGTGTCGAGCTGGTCGGCGCTCAGGCCGATGCCCTGGTCACTGATGCGCACCACCGCGGTATCGCCCTCGCGACGGACGTCGAGGTGGATCTCGCCACCCGGGTCGGAGTACTTGGCGGCGTTGTTGAGCACGTTGGCGAACACCTGGGCCAGGCGCTCGGGGTCGGCGTGCAGCGGAAGTACATCCTTGGGCAGTGAGGACGTGAAGTGGTGGTGGCCCGTCTCGATGGCAGGCGTGGCGATCTCGATCGCGGTGGCCAGAACGTCGGCGAGAGCGGTGTCCCGCAGGCGCAGCACCAGCTTGCCGCGGGTGACGCGCGCCACGTCCAGCAGGTCGTCGATCAGGCGCACCAGGTGGTGCATCTGGCGTTCCATCGTGTCCTGCAGGGGGTCGGCGCGGCCGTCCAGCCCGATGCGGCGGATCGACAGCGCGTTCTGCAGCGGCGCCAGCGGGTTGCGCAGTTCATGGGCCAGGGTCGCAAGGAACTCGTCCTTGCGCTGGTCCGCATCGCGCAACTGCTGTTCCATGCGTTGGCGCTCGGCCACTTCGACCTGGAGCTCGGCGTTCCGCGCCGCCAAGGCCTCGTTGGCTTCGCGCAACGACTGGTTGAGCGCCTCCAACTGTGCGGCCTTCTCGCGTTGCAGGGCCTGGTTGTCAGCGGCCAGGCTCTCGTTGAGCGCCTGCAGCTCGCGCCGCTTGCGGTGCAGTTCGGCCAGCACCTCGACCTTGCTGCGCAGGATCTCCGGGATCACCGGCACCATCACGTAGTCGACGGCGCCGAGCTTGTAGCCGCGCAGGCGGTCCATGTCGGTGACGTTGACCGCGGTGACGAAGATGATCGGTGTCTTCTCGAAGCGCGGGTGCTGGTGGATCAGGCTGGCCGTCTCGAAGCCGTCCATTTCGGGCATGTTGACGTCGAGCAGGATGACGGCGAAGTCGTCGTCCATGAGGCGCTTCAACGCCTCCATGCCCGAGCTGACCGATACCAGCGTCTCGTTGAGTGGCTCCAGGATGGCGCGGTACGTGAGCAGGCGTCCCGGCTGGTCATCGACCAGCAGGATCTTCACCGGCGCCTGCGGGGCGTCGGTGCCCGGGGGCCCGGCCAGGCTCAGCGATGCAGCCATTGCCGCAGCACTCCCAACAGCTGGTCGGTGACGACGGGCTTGGCGAGGTAGTCGGACGCACCGGCTTCCAGGCACTTCTCGCGGTCGCCGGACATCGCCTTGGCCGTCAATGCCACGATGGGCAACGCACGCAGGTCGGGGTTGCGCCGGATCGCGCGCATCGTCTCGTACCCGTCCATGCCGGGCATCATGATGTCCATCAGCACCAGGTCGATGTCGCCCTCGCTGGTGACCTTCTCGATGGCCTCCTGGCCGTTGCCGGCGCTGACCACATGCATGCCGTGGCGCTCCAGCACGCTGGACAGGGCGAAGATGTTGCGCACGTCATCGTCCACCACCAGCACGCGCTTGTCGGTCAGCGCTTCGTCCGACTCGTGCAGGCGCTGCACCATCTTCTGCTTGCCTGGCGGCAGGTCGGCGATGACGCGGTGCAGGAACAGCGCTGTCTCGTCCAGCAGGCGCTCGGGCGACTCCACACCCTTGATCACCACGCTGCGCGCGGCCTTGCGCAGGCGGCGGTCCTCGTCGGCGGTCAGGTCCTTGCCGGTGAACACGACGATGGGCAGATCCTGCAGTTCGGCTCTGGCCTGGATGCGGTCGATGAGCTCGAAGCCGTCCATGTCAGGCAGGCGCAGGTCAAGAACGGCGCAGTCGTAGGCGTCTTGGGCGAGCTGCTCGAGCGCCTCGGTACCGGTGCCGACGGTGGTGACTGCGATGTCGTCGTGGCGGACCAGCTCCTCGATGCTCATTCGCTCGCCCGCGTCGTCTTCCACGACCAGCAACTTCTTGACCCGAGGCAAGGTGAACTGGCGGATGCGCTCCAGCGCCGCGCTGATGGTATCCGGGGTCGCCGGCTTGGCGAGGTAGGAGAATGCGCCGCGCTCGATGCCCTGGTGGCGCTCTTCCTCCACCGTGACGATCTGCACCGGGATGTGACGCGTGCTGGAGTCCTGCTTGAGCTTGGCGAGCACTGTCCAGCCGAGCATGTCCGGCAGGAAGATGTCGAGCGAGATCGCGGTGGGGCGGTAGTCGCGCACCAGTTGCAGCGCCTCTGCGCCGGTGTGGGCCACCAGCACACGGAATCCGTTGGTTCGCGCGAGGTCGCGCAGCACGGTCGCGTAGCGGGTGTCGTCCTCCACGATGAGCAGCGTGGGCTCACCCTGGGTGACGAACTCGCGGTCGTCGGGCACGGCCTCGCGCGGCGGAGCGGGCGGCAGTTCCGGCATGGGCGACATGGCCTGTGCGCTGGCCGCGCGCACGCTGTGGGTGTGGTCGGCGCCCACGTACTTGAGCGGCAAGTACAGGGTGAAGGTGCTGCCTTCGCCCACCTTGCTGGACAGGGTCAGCTCGCCGCCGAGCAGGCCGGCGATCTCGCGGCTGATCGCCAAGCCCAGCCCGGTGCCGCCGTACTTGCGGGACGTACCGGCGTCGGCCTGCTGGAAAGCCTCGAACACGATCTTCTGCTTCTCGGGCGAGATGCCGATGCCGGTGTCGGTGACCTCGAACGCCACCACCATCGGCACCTGCGACAGCACGTCGTGGTCGGGGTGCCAGCCGCGCTTGGCCGGGAAGACGCGCAGCCGGACGCTGCCCTGTTCGGTGAACTTGAAGGCATTGGACAGCAGGTTCTTCAGGATCTGCTGCAGGCGCTTGGGATCGGTACTGAGCGAGTTGCCCAGCGCCGGGTCGACTTCCACGCTGAAATCGAGCTGGCGACGCTCCGCTTCATGGCGGAAGCCGCGCACCAGGTTCTCGCGCAGGTGGGTGAAGCGCAGTTCCTCGCTTTCGACTGTGACGGTGCCCGATTCGATCTTGGACAGGTCGAGGATGTCGCTGATCAGGTGCAGCAGGTCGGTACCCGCAGCGTGGATGGTCTTGGCGAACTCGATCTGGCGGTTGCTGAGGTTGCTTTCCGGGTTCTCCGCCAGTTGCTGGCCGAGGATCAGGATCGAGTTGAGCGGCGTGCGCAGCTCGTGCGACATGTTGGCGAGGAACTCGGACTTGTAGCGCGAGGTGAGCGCCAGCTCCGCGGCCTTTTCTTCCAGCGCGCGTCGGGCCTGCTCGATCTGCAGGTTCTTCTGTTCCACCTCGGCCTTCTGCTCGGCGAGCAGGGTGGCCTTGAGCGCGATTTCCTCGTTGGTCTGTTGCAGCTCGGTCTGCTGCGACTGCAGTTCCTTGGCCAGCTGTTGCGACTGGGACAACAGGTGCTCGGTCCGCATCGTCGCTTCGATGGTGTTGAGCACGATGCCGATACTGCCGGAGAGCTGCTCGAGGAAGGCGCGTTGCGAGCGGGTGAACTCGCCCAGCGAGGCCAGTTCCAGCACCGCCTTGACCTGGTCTTCGAACAGCACCGGCAACACGATCACGCTGCGTGGCACTGCGTTGAGCAGCCCGGATTCGATCTGCACCGTGCCCGGCGGAACGTCCTCCACCAGGATCAGGCGGCCCTCGGCGGCGCACTGGCCGATCAGGCCCTCGCCGATGCGCAGCGTGCGCTGCGTGGGCGACGTGGCGGCGTCCGCGTAGCCCGCGAGCTGGCGCAGGTAGGGAGCGTGCGTGCCGCCGTCGCCTTCCACCACGTACATCACGCCCTGCTGGGCGTTGACCAGCGGCGCCAGTTCCGAGAGCAGCATGCGTCCCAGCGTGATCATGTCGCGCTGGCCCTGCATCATGTCGCTGAAACGGGCGAGGTTGGACTTCAACCAGTCCTGTTCACGACCACTCTCAGTGGTGGCGCGCAGGGTGCCGATCATCAGGTTCATGTTGTCCTTCAGGTCGGACAACTCGCCACGCACGTCGACCGTGATCGAACGGGTGAGGTCGCCTTGGGTCACCGCGGTGGCAACCTCCGCGATCGCGCGCACCTGCGTGGTGAGATTGGCCGCCAGCTGGTTGACGTTGGCGGTCAGGTCCTTCCAGATGCCGGCGGTGCCGGGCACGTTGGCCTGGCCGCCCAGGCGGCCTTCCACGCCCACCTCGCGTGCCACCGACGTCACCTGGTCGGCGAAGATCGCCAGCGTGTCGGTCATGGAGTTGATGGTGTCGGCCAGCGCGGCGATTTCGCCCTTGGCCTCCACGGTCAGCTTCTGGTGCAGGTCACCGTTGGCCACCGCGGTCACCACCTTGGCGATGCCGCGCACCTGGGTGGTGAGGTTGGTGGCCATGGAGTTGACGTTGTCGGTCAGGTCCTTCCAGGTGCCCGCGACGCCCGGGACGCGGGCCTGGCCGCCGAGCTTGCCCTCGGTGCCCACCTCGCGCGCCACGCGCGTCACTTCCGCGGCGAAGCCGTTGAGCTGGTCCACCATGGTGTTGAGGGTGTTCTTAAGCTCGAGGATTTCGCCCTTCGCGTCCACCGCGATCTTGCGCGACAGGTCGCCCTTGGCCACCGCGGTGGCCACCTCGGCGATGTTGCGCACCTGGGTGGTGAGGTTGGACGCCATCGAGTTGACGTTGTCGGTGAGGTCGCGCCAGGTACCCGCCGCGCCTGGCACCTCGGCCTGGCCGCCCAGCTTGCCCTCGGTGCCGACCTCGCGCGCCACGCGTGTCACTTCCGACGCGAAGCCATTGAGCTGGTCCACCATGGTGTTGATGGTGTCCTTCAGCGCGAGGATCTCACCCTTGACGTCCACGCCGATCTTGCGCGACAGGTCGCCCTTCGCCACCGCGGTGGTCACCTCGGCGATGTTGCGGACCTGCGCTGTGAGGTTGGAGGCCATCTGGTTGACCGAGTCGGTCAAGTCCTTCCAGGTGCCGGCCACGCCGGGCACTTCGGCCTGGCCGCCCAGCCGCCCTTCGGTACCCACCTCGCGCGCCACGCGCGTGACTTCGGAGGCAAAGCCGTTGAGCTGGTCCACCAGCATGTTGATGGTGGCCTTGAGCTCCTGGATCTCGCCGCGCACGTCGACGGTGATCTTGCGCGACAGGTCGCCCTTGGCCACCGCGGTGGTGACCTCGGCGATCGCGCGAACCTGGGTGGTGAGGTTGGAGGCCATGGCGTTGACCGAGTCGGTCAGGTCCTTCCATGTACCGTCCACGCCCGGCACCACCGCCTGGCCGCCCAGACGGCCTTCGGTGCCCACTTCGCGTGCCACGCGGGTCACTTCCGCGGCGAAGCCGTTGAGCTGGTCCACCATGGTGTTGATGGTGTTCTTCAACTCCAGGATCTCGCCACGCACGTCCACGGTGATCTTGCGCGACAGGTCGCCCTTCGCCACCGCGGTGGTCACGTCGGCGATGTTGCGCACCTGCAGGGTGAGGTTGGACGCCATCGAGTTCACGTGGTCGGTCAGGTCCTTCCACGTGCCGGCGACGTCGGGTACCTGCGCCTGGCCGCCGAGGCGACCCTCCGTGCCCACTTCGCGCGCCACGCGCGTCACTTCCGAGGCAAAGCCGTTGAGCTGGTCCACCATGGTGTTGATGGTGTCCTTGAGCTCCAGGATCTCCCCGCGCACGTCCACGGTGATCTTGCGCGAGAGGTCGCCCTTCGCTACGGCGGTGGTCACCTCGGCGATGTTGCGGACCTGGCTGGTCAGGTTGGACGCCATTGCGTTGACCGAGTCGGTCAGGTCTTTCCAGGTGCCGGCAACGCCGGGCACGATGGCCTGGCCGCCCAGCTTGCCCTCGGTACCGACCTCGCGGGCGACGCGTGTCACTTCCGAGGCGAAGCCGCGCAACTGGTCCACCATCGTGTTGATGGCTTCCTTCAGCTGCAGGATCTCACCGCGCACGTCCACGGTGATCTTGCGCGACAGGTCGCCGTTAGCCACGGCGATGGTGACCTCGGCGATGTTGCGCACCTGGCCGGTCAGATTGGATGCCATCTGGTTGACCGAGTCGGTGAGCTCACGCCACACGCCCGATACGCCCTTGACCTTGGCTTGCCCGCCCAGCAGGCCGGCGGTACCCACCTCCAGCGCCACGCGCGTGACCTCGGAGCTGAACTCGCCCATCTGGTCGATCATGCGGTTGACGATGGTGGCCGAACGCAGGAATTCGCCCTGCAAGGGGCGACCATTGGATTCCAGCGGCACGGTGCGGGTCAGGTCGCCCTTGGCGACGCCCGCGATGGCCTCGGTGATGGTCTCCACCGGGCGCAGCAGGTCATCGACCAGTTCGTTGACCGAATGTTCCATGCCACCCCACGCGCCTTCCCGGTGGTGCAGGGCGATGCGCTGGCGGGTCTGGCCTTCGCGGCCCACCTTCTGGCCGACGCGATCCAGTTCGGTGGCCAGGCGACGGTTGGCCAAGGCGATGTCGTTGAAGGCTTCCGCCAGCTTGCCTTCGATGCCGTCCCAGTGGGCGGGCAATTGCACCGAGAAATCACCGCGCCTTACCGCCTGCATGGCGGCGAGGATCATCGGCAGCGGATCCTGGGGAGTTTTGGCGGGAGCTCGGGGCCGCGTTGCGCGGCGGGGTGTGGCGGTTTGAGTCACAAACGTCCCCTGGAAAACGCTTTTGTTCAGGTAGGTGAAATTACCGCTATCGTCGTGAGGGTGGCGTTCACGAGGCTTGACGAAAAACGGCGTGGATTCGCGACCCGGGTCTAAGTTCGCGCACGTGCAGGCAACCGCCCAGCGCGAGCACCCGGTCCCGCATGTTGGTCAGTCCGCGTCCCTGCAGGAAGCAATCGGCTCCGCCTATGCCATCATCCCGCACGTCCATGAACAACCACAGCATGCCGTTGCGCTGCTCCGGACGCAGGCGAACGCTGCAGCGCGAGGCGCGCGCGTGACGCACCACATTGGTCACCGCTTCCTGAACCAGCCGGTAGGCGGCAATCACCTGCGTGTCATTGAAGGCGATGAGCAGGCGGGCGTCACCTTCAAGGTGGGTCTCGAAATGGAGTCCGGCATCCTCGGCCAGCCGCCGCACCGCGCCGCGGTCGATGGCCGCATACAGCCCCATCTGGTCGAGCGCTGCCGGGCGCAGTGTTTCCAGCACCCCGGAGATGTTCTGGCGCATGGCGCCGGTGAGGTCGAACAGCGCGGAAAGGGCGGCGGACCTGCCGGCGGCGTTGAAGTCGCGTTCTGCCAGCTTGAGGTGTGTCTGCAGCGCGGTCAGGTTCTGTCCGAACTCGTCATGCAGCTCGCTGGCCAGGCGGCGCCGCTCGCGTTCTTCGGTGTGGAGGTTGCGCGCCGCTGCCAGATACAGGTCGCGCGCCAACTGGTCGCTGCGTTCGCGCGCCTCGCGCAGTGTGCTTGCCTGCTGCCGAATGTTGTCCATGCTGGCGCCCAGCAGCAGCCCCATCGTGCCGCTGATGCCGAGGTAAGCCTGCATGCGGATCGGGTTGTAGGCGGGTTGACCCACGTGATCTTCCAGCGCAATCACCACGCTGGTGGCCAGCGTCGACAGGAGCGCGCCGCGCCAGCCATGGCGCATCGCGAACACCACCGTGCCCACGAGCAGCAGCACCCGCAACAGTTCCGAGAGGTTGCTACCCGGAAGTTGCAGCGCGACGATCAGGTACAGCGCGGCCGCAGGCACCATCCAGTGCAATGCGCTGCGCACAATACGTGCCGAACCGGCGCGGCTCTCCTCAGATGTCAGCCACGGCACCAACGGGGCGACCAGCAGGATCGCGAGGAACGTGCCGAGCGCATGGCTGATGGTGAACGTCCCGAGTATCGCCGCGTCGTCGGGCCCGCCCAGTGCGACGTAGTTGCCGCGCAGGTTGGCGCGGATGTCGCCCACACGGCCTTCGGAAAGCACGTAGGCCAGATCCTTGGCCGCGACCATCATCCCGGAGAGCAGACCACCCAGAAGCAAGGGGACGATCCGCTCCGGGAGCATCGGGCCGTCGGGCGAGAGCGACCGCCGCCGCAGCACGAGCACCCCCGTCATGACCAGGAATGGCTCGAGCACGTTGCCGAGCACGTACTGCACAGGCCCGGGCCAGTAGCCCAGAAACCCATCCAGGATGTCGCGGGTATGCAACGCTACGATGACGCCGTTGGCGTGACGTGCCGCGATGGTGGCGGCACAAAGCCATGGCCACCATCGTCGAGGCAGCCACCACAGCGCGGCGAAAAGTGCGCCATTGGCCATCAGCCAATGGAAGAAACCCACCTGCATCAGCCCGAGGTACAGCACGCCCATGGCGAAGAACACGCCAGTGCCCCGCACCCAGTAGCGGGTACGGGATATGGGCGCGTGATGCCGGGCGGAGTCCGCCGGATGGAGCAAGTGGGTCATGCCGCTAGCCTAGCCTGACGGGCTATGAAGGGGGATTGCGCCCCCCGGAATGCGGAAGGCCGGCTCGCGGCCGGCCTTCCGATTACACACAGGGCCGATCAGCCCTGCTTGGCCGGCGCTGCCGGCGCAGGGGTGGCCGCCTTGGCCGGTGCGGCGTTCGTCGCCGAGGCCTGCCAGCCGCAGGTACGACCTTCGTTCTGCTGCTTCAGCCAGTCCTGCAACGGCGCAAAGTACTCCAGCACGGCGGACGCGTCCATCTTCTCGCCGCCGGTCAGTTCCTTCATCGTCTTCTGCCACGGCTGGCTGGCGCCCTTGGCCAGCATTGCCTGGAAGCGCTTGCCCGCCTCCGGGTTGCCGTAGAACGAGCACTCGTGCAGCGGACCCTTGTAGCCCGACGCGTCGCACAGCGACTTGTAGAACTGGAATTGCAGCACGTGCGCCAGGAAGTAGCGGGTGTACGGGGTATTGCCCGGCACGTGGTACTTGGCGCCCGGATCGAAGAAGTCCTCCCCGCGCGCGGCAGCCGGGGCCACGCCCTGGTACTTGGCCTTCAACTCCCACCACGCCTTGTTGTAATCGCCCGGCTTGATCGAGCCGTCGAACACGCCCCAGCGCCAGCGGTCGATCATCAGGCCGAACGGCAGGAACGACACCTTGGCCAGCGCCATGCGCATCTGCGCGTTGATCAGCGCCTCGTTGCTCTGCTGCTGCTCACCCACCAGGCCGATCGACTGCAGGTACTTGGGCGTCATCGACAGCACGATGGTGTCGCCGATGGCCTCGTGGAAGCCGTCGTGCGCGCCCTGCTGGAACAGCGGCGGGAGCTTGTTGTAGGCCATGTAGTAATACACGTGGCCCAGCTCGTGGTAGATGGTGGTGAAATCTTCCTCGTTGGGCTTGATGCACATCTTGGTGCGCACGTCGCCGGTCATGTTCATGTCCCACGCGCTGGCGTGGCACACCACGTCGCGGTCACGCGGCTTGATGAACTGGGTCTTGGCCCAGTAGGTCTCCGGCAGCTTGGCCATGCCCAGCGAGGTGTAGAAATCCTGGGCGCGTTCGGTCATCGATCGGGCCACGGCAGTCTGAGCGGCGTGCTCGATTTCCGCGAGGTCCATCGGCGAACGCTCACCCGCGTGCTTGGCCAGCTCGGCGTCATAGGCCGTGCGGTACTGGGCCGCCAACGCGCCGGTGATGTCCAGGCTGCCGGCGTTGGGGTAGGGCGCCAGGACGTCCCACAGGTTGCCCCAGTCCTGCTGCCACATGTTGCCCATCAGGTGGGCGGGGAGCATGCCGCCGGCCACGTGGCCCTTGTCGGCGCCGTACTTGGCGTCCAGCCGGGTGCCCGCGTAGCAGTGCAACTGTTCGTACAGCGGCTTGACCTGGCCCCACAGCCGGTCGGTCTCCGCGGCGATCTCGGTTGGGGTCATGTCGTAGCCCGAGCGCCACATCTCGCCGGCGTCGGCAAAGCCCATTTCCTTGGCGCCTTCGTTGACCAGCTCGACGAAGCGGGTGTAATCCTTGCGCATCGGCCGGGCGATGGTGTGCCAGCCCTGCCACGCGTCCAGCTGCTCGGTGTAGTCGCGGCTGCTGCGCAGCACATCTTCGAGTTCACCCAGCTGACGGCACTTCTTGGCCTCTCCGTCACCGGTGCAATAAGTGCCGGCGCCGTACATGCCTTCCATCTTGGTGGCGATCTTGGTCAGCTCGGCCAACTTGGCCGGGTCCTTGGGTGCCGGCATAGCGGTGGCCAGCTTCAGCAGGTGGATGGCGCGCGCGGTCTCGGGCGACATCGGCTTGCCTTCGAACTGGCGGGCCTGTTCGATCCAGCTGTTGAGCTGGGTCAGGTAGCGCTCGTTGGCCTTGGCCGACAGCAACTGGCTGTCGTCACTGATATAGGTGGACGACAGCCACTGCGCGGCGGTCAGCTCCGGGTACATGGCCAGGTATTCGGCATTGACCCGGGCGATGAACTGGTCTGCGGTCTCGCCGGCCGGTGCGGTGGATGCGGCGGCGCTGGTGGCGGGCGCGGGCGTGGGCTCCTTCTTGCAGCCAGCCATGCCCAGCACGGCGGCGGTGACGCCGAGTGCGAGCAGCGTGCGGATCGGGGTCATGCGCATGGTTCCTCAGGGTACGGTCGCGCCGGGGCGCTGGTCCGCGAAGGCTAGAGGGCGCTGGAGGGTGGCGCAAGTCGCGGTGCGGCAGGCAAGAGGGCGCGGCGGGCTTCGCGGTCGGCGAGGCCGCGTTCATGCAGCCAGTCCCAGGCCAGCGCGGCGTCATCGTGGAAATAGGCCGATGCCGATCCCAGGCGGAACGTGTAGCCCCACGCGTCCATGTCGGCGAGCACGCGCTCGCGTCCTACGCCGGGCAGTTCGTCTCCCAGCAACGCCTGCAGCACGCAGACCGCATCTTCTTCCTCGATCGAGTCGGTGGCGTCGGTGTGCACCTGTTCCCGGCGTTCGGTCGGCAGCACGATCAGATGGCACGCCTCGTGGAGCAACGAGTGCACTGGCGTGTCTGCGCGCGCATGGACCTGAGTGCCGACCAGGCCCGCCTCGCATTCGCCCCAATAGCTGCCGGGAATGGGCTCGCCGTCCCCGACGCGGCGCAGCGTCAGGCCATAGCGGGCGAGCAGGGCGGCAGGCGCCTCGAAGCCGATGTGGGCCAGGGTGAGCATGGGCAGTGGGGCGGTGGTTTCAGGCCACCGCCCCGATCAATCAGGCCTGCGCCGGGTTCTCCGGCAGCGCCACGGAGATGTCCAGCACCTTGTTGTCGCCGTCCCCGATGAGGTCGACCTTGACCGCTTCGGCATCGACATTGACGTACTTGCGGATCACTTCCAGCAGTTCGCGCTGCAGCATCGGCAGGTAATCCGGGCTGTTGCCCCGGCCCGAGCGCTCGTGGGCGACAATGATGCGCAGTCGGTCCTTGGCGACCGATGCGGTCTGCTTTTTGGTCAGCAGGAAATCGAACAGACCCATCATCAACCTCCGAAGATCTTGGCCAGGATGCCCTTCTTCTCAACGGTGACGAAGCGCATCGGGCGGCTGTCACCCAGCAGACGGGCGACCGCGTCGTCGTATGCCTGGGCGGCGTCTGACGTGGTTTCCAGGATCACCGGCTCGCCCTTGTTGGACGCGTTGAGCACGTCGCCGGACTCGGGGATCACGCCGATGGTCTTCAGGCCGAGGATCTCCTCCACGTCGGCGATGCTGAGCATCTCGCCGGTTTCCACGCGCTTGGGGCTGTAGCGGGTGAGCAGCAGGTGCTCCTTCACGCGCTCACCGTTCTCGGCGCGGCGGGTCTTGGACGATAGCAGCCCCAGGATGCGGTCGGAGTCGCGCACCGAGGACACTTCCGGGTTGACGACCACCACCGCCTGGTCGGCGAAGTACATGGCCAGGAACGCGCCCTTCTCGATGCCCGCGGGGGAGTCGCACAGGATGTAGTCGAAGCCTTCGTCGGCCAGGTCCTTGAGCACCTTCTCGACGCCTTCCTTGGTCAGCGCGTCCTTGTCGCGGGTCTGCGACGCGGCCAGCACGAACAGGTTGTCGAAGCGCTTGTCCTTGATCAGTGCCTGCTTCAGCGAAGCCTCACCGTTGACGACGTTGACGAAGTCGTACACCACGCGGCGTTCGCAGCCCATGATCAGGTCAAGGTTGCGCAGGCCCACGTCGAAGTCGATGACAGCGACCTTGTGGCCGCGGCGCGCGAGGCCGCAGGCGATGCTGGCGCTGCTGGTGGTCTTGCCGACGCCGCCTTTGCCCGACGTGACTACGATGATTTCGGCCAAGTGATGTTCCTCCGGTGAAGCAGCGTCAATCCAACGCCGCGAGTTTGAGTTGCCCGTCTTCGAGCCAGACCTGCACGGCCTTGCCGTACAGGTCCTTGGGGATGTCTTCCAGCACCTTGTAATGCCCGGCCACCGCGACGAGTTCCGCATGGAACTCGCGGCAGAAGATCCGGGCCTTTTCATTGCCTTGCGCGCCGGCCAGTGCGCGACCGCGCAGCGGGCCGTAGATGTGCACCGAGCCGTCGGCGATCACTTCCGCGCCCGCGCCGACCGAGGTCAGCACGGTGAGGTCGCGGTTGTCGGCGTAGACCTGCTGGCCCGAGCGCACCGGTGAAGCATGCATCATCCCGGGCTGGCCTGCATGCGGCGTTGCAGGGGCCTTGGGGTTGGCGGCGGCGGGTTCGGGCTCCGGCTCCCGGCGCGTCGGGGCCGGTGCGGGTGCCGGCTCGTCGCCGCGCTCGTACTGCGCGCGGAACTTGGCAAGCAGCGGCAGGCCGAGGTTTTCCGCCAGACGCTCGGTCTCGCTGCTGCCATAGGCGATGGCCACCGGCAGCACGCCTGCCTCGCGCAGGCCGTCGATCAGGGCCTGCACGGTGGAGGCATTGGGCACCTGGGTGAGCCCGCCGAAATCCAGCACCACCGCGGCGCGCTGGAACAGCTTCGGCGCTCGCTCTACCCGGCTGCGCATCTCCTCGACCAGGCGCGGCACGTCGAGCGTGCGCACCCGCAGGTTGGCGATGCCCACCTGGCCGATCTTCAGTTCACCTGCCTGTTCGTAGTCGAATGCGTTTGCACTCATGGGCAGGTCCCCGTGAGCCGTCGCGCGGTGATCGCACTGCGTGGCTGGGTGATCCAGGGCTCATGGGGAAGGGCATCGCCGTAGGTCTCGTGGACCCAGGCGTAACTGCACAGGGGTTTCATCAGCATCGCGGCGCGCACGCCGGTTTCCTCCATGACGTGCTGGCCGACTTCGCGGAAACCGAAGCTGCCGTGGAACAGCAACACCGGGTCGTTGGTGCCTTCGAGGAACACCTCGCACGCCATCTGCGGGTAGCGCAGTTCGGCGTAGCTCTGGGCATCGGCATAGAACGCACGGCCCACGCCACCGCCGCGGCGGCGGCTGGCCACCACGATGCGGTCGATGTAGAAGAACTCCGGGTACCGCTCGCGGAACCAACGGAAGTTGCTGCTGTCATGGTTGGCGTGGCTGCCGAATCCGATCAGGAAGCCCGCGAGCGTGCCGTCGCGCTCGGCGACGCGGAAATATTCAGCGTTCTCGAAAAGGTAACGGAGTCTTGCGGCATCCAGCGGGAGGATCGCAGGTCCGGCGGCGTTGTTCAGTGCTAGGACGGAATCCAGCTCGTGCTCGCGCACGTCGCGGACGACGATCGACATTCCGGGCTCCAGTGTTTCGTGGGGCGGGGCATGGTGCTGCCCGGCGGTCGCGATTATCGCATGGTCCCCGAACCGGGGCGACGGGGGCGTGGGCACCCGTCCCGGGAAGATTTCCCTGTTCAGCCATGACTTTCGGGCGGCACGGTGGCGCCGGGATGCCGCTACGATGCGGACATGCTCGCCCGCCTGAACCATTCCCGACTGCTACGTTACGCCGGCCTCTTCACCTGGGCCATGGTCGGGTGGTGGCTCTTGTCCGTGTGGCTCGACCCGGCCTTCTTCTCTCCCGAGCTGGCGGAGCCCGGCGAGCCGGTCTTCGACCCCCGGGGCCGGGTCTTGCGTTGGGTCGCCGCCTACCTGGCATTTGGCGGGGTGTACTGGTGGATGACCCGGTCGCTGGGCCAGCGCGTGGCCGGCTACGTCGACCATCTCCTGCTGCTGGTACTGACCGTCTGTGCCATTGCCGTGGGGTTTTTCTCCGGTTCGGGGCTGGGCAGCGCCCTGCTCATGGTCATGGCCGGCCTGCTTCCGTGGCTTCTGAACCTCCGGGTAGCCATCGTCTGGCTGGTGGCCAGCAACCTGGCCATCATCCCCGTGTTTGTCGAGGCACTGGACTTCCCCCTGCTCATCGCAGTGATCCAGTCGCTGCTGTACATGGGTTTCTCCAGCTTCGTGTTCGTGACCGCGCTGGTGGCCAAGCAACAGGCGCAGGCCCGTGAGGAGCAGCGCCGGCTCAACGCCGAACTGCGCGCGACCCGCCTGCTGCTGGCCGAAAGCGCCCGGATCAACGAGCGCACGCGCATCTCGCGCGAGTTGCACGACCTGCTGGGCCACCACCTGACCGCGCTGAGCCTCAACCTGGAAGTGGCCGGGCACCTGTCGGAAGGCCGGGTCAAGGAACACGTACAGCAGGCCCACACGCTGGCCCGGCTGCTGCTGACCGACGTGCGCGAGGCGGTCAGTACGCTGCGCGAGAGCGGCGCCCTCGACCTGTCGGCCGCGCTGCGGCCGCTGGCGGAGAACGTGCCCGCGCTCGACATCCGCATGGACGTCGAGTCGCCACTGACCCTGGACGATCCCGAGCGCGCCCACGTGCTGCTGCGCTGCACCCAGGAAATCATCACCAACACCGTGCGTCACTCAGGGGCCCGGCACCTGTGGATCGAAGTGCGGCGCGAAGACGGATGCGTGCACATCAAGGCCCGCGACGACGGACGCGGCGCGGATGCGCTGGTGGCGGGCAATGGCCTGCGCGGCATGCGCGAGCGCATCGCCCAATACGGTGGCACGATCGAAATTGAAACCCGGCCCGGGGCAGGCTTCCGCCTGGACCTCCGGTTACCGGCCTCGGCGACGCAGGTCGCTGCTTGTGAAGGAGTCAGCGGATGATTCGCGTGTATTTGGTGGACGACCAGACCCTGGTGCGTCAGGGGGTGCGCTCGCTGCTGGCGCTGGCCGACGGCATCGAAGTGATTGGCGAGGCCAGCGATGGCAAGCAGGCCGTGGAGTTGATCCCGCAGGCCAAGCCAGACGTGGTGCTGATGGACATGCGCATGCCGGTGATGTCCGGGCTGGAAGCACTGCAGGCCCTGGCCCGCATTGGCCAGTTGCCCCCGACCATCATCCTCACCACCTTCGACGACGACCAGCTCGTGCTGGCCGGGTTGAAGGCGGGGGCCAAGGGCTACCTGCTCAAGGACGTGTCGCTGGAGCAACTGGTGGGCGCCATCCAGGCCGTGGCCGACGGGGGCTCGCTGGTACAGCCGGCCATGACCCAGCGCCTGCTGTCCGGACTGGAGCACATGCGCAACGACTTCGTCAGCCTGGACCGCCCGGACCCGCTCACCGAGCGCGAGACCGAGATCCTCCGGCTGATGGCGGGCGGCTTCTCCAACAAGGAGATCGCCAATTCGCTGGGCGTGGCCGAGGGCACGATCAAGAACCACGTGTCCAACATCCTGAGCAAGCTGGGCGTACGGGACCGTACGCGGGCCGTGCTGAAGGCGTTCGAGCTGCAACTGGTGTGACAACGATGTGATCGTGCCCCGGGTCCGCGCTGGAACGTGAACCGGCGCCACGTACTGGCATCTCGCCTCCCCGCCCCGCGCTTGATACGATGGCAGGTCTGTGCCCACACCCGCCCCGGGCCAAGGCCCTGGAGAAACTGAATGACCCGTCTGCTTGAGATTCTGATTTCGCTGGCGATCGTCGCCGCGCTGTTCCTGGTTGTCGGCATCGTGCTGCCGTCGAGCCGCCACCTTGAGCATTCGGTGGAAACCAACCGCAAGATGACGATCGTGTTTGACACGCTTAACAGCTTGCGCCGCTTCAAGGATTGGAACCCGCTGGTGCTGCGCGACCCAGCCATCAAGCTGTCGCTGTCGGGCCCGGATTCGGGCGTCGGTGCCCGTCTGGATTACCAGTCGGAGGAGCGGGGCATCGGTGCGGGCAGCTGGACCTTGGCCGAAAGCGAGAAGAACAAGCGCATCGCCTTTGACCTCGAGACCGTCGATCCCGGTCGCAACAAGCGCATGGAGTTCCTGCTGGAACCCACCGGCCGCAACAACCGCAACGTGCAGATCACCCAGACCTACGATATCGATTACGGCTGGAACCTGCTGGGCCGTTACGCCGGCATGTATGTCTCGAGCAACGTCGGCGAAGACATCAAGATGGGCCTGACCCGCCTGAGCAACATGCTGGCGACCGTGCCCAACTACGATTACAACGAGTTGGCCAAGGTCGATGCGACCGCCGCTCCCAAGCTGGCTGACCGTGCCGCCGAGAACGTCCTCGTCGTGACCGCCGCGGTCGAGCGCAACAACGAAGTCGTGCAGTCCACCATGCAGAACAACATGCAGTGGATCAACAAGGTGATGGCCGCCAACGGCCTCGAGGCCGCCGGTCCGGTGCGCATCGTGACCAACGAGTTCGGTTCGCAGACCTATTCGTTCGACGTGGTTCAGCCGGTCCGCAAGGCCGGTGCCACCGGCAAGCTCGACATCAAGCTCGAGGGCCCGGTGACCGCCAACTACACCGAGCCGACCAAGATCGCGGTGACCCGCTTCAAGGGCCACATGGCCAACCTGAACCGCATCCGCGACGCGCTGCGTGGCTGGGCCATGACCCGTGGCTACGAGACCACCGAGCGGCCGTACGAGAACTGGATCGGCGGCCTGGACAAGGGCTTCACCGAGGAAGGCGAGTTCGAAGTGGTCTGGGCGGTCAAGTAAGCCCTTCCCTCCGGCTTCCGGAAGCAGAACGCGCCGCGCACTCCGCGGCGCGTTTTGTTTTGGGCGGTGGAAAAGGGCGGAGCTTGGTATCGTGACGGCGGACGATCAACAGGAGGCGACGCCATGCAGGCAACCGGAAGGTCGGTGACAGCGACGACGCCCATCCGCGTGGTGGCGGGCCGATGGCTGGCCGCGGCAGGAGCGGTGCTGGCGGCGTTGGCGGTGGGCCTGGCGGCCCACGCGTCCCATGGCACCGAGGGCGAGGCGCAGGCACGACTGCAGTCGGCCGCACTGTTCCTGTTTGGGCACGGCGTGGCTTTGGCCGCGCTTGGGCCACTGGCCGCGGGCCGCGTGTGGCGGGTGCTCGCCCTGACATCTTTGCTGGCAGGCACGCTGCTGTTCGCCGGCAGCCTCGTGGGGAACGTGTTCCTGCAATGGCCTACCGCGCTGGCCCCGATGGGCGGCACATTGATGATGGCGGGGTGGCTCGCCTGGGCCGCGGCCGCCGTGAGGCAGTGAGGGCGACATGGCTCGGATTGCACGCGGATTCGACACTGACGCGGCATTCGGGCACCTGGCCCGACGCGACCGCAAATTGGGCACCTGGATGCGCAGGATCGGCCCGATACCGGCCGACCCGCGTTGGCGCAAGCCATTCGACCCAGTGGATGCGCTGGCCCGGGCCATTCTTTACCAGCAACTGAGTGGCAAGGCCGCCGCGACCATCGTCTCGCGCGTCGAAACCGCCATCGACAGCGACCGCTTCCACTGCGACACGCTGGCGCGCTGCGACGATGCGACCATCCGCGCTTGCGGGGTATCGGGCAACAAGCTGCTGGCCTTGCGCGACTTGGCCCTGCGCGAGTCCCGGGGCGAGATCCCCGACCTGCGGCGCATGGCCAGCATGGACAACGACGCCATCATCGCCGCGCTCGTGCCAGTGCGCGGCATCGGCCGCTGGACGGTGGAGATGATGTTGATGTTCCGGCTCGGGCGGCCGGATGTGCTGCCCGTGGACGACCTCGGCATCCGCAAGGGTGCCCAGGTCGTGGATCGGCAGGACGAGATGCTCAAGCCGAAGGAGCTGGCCGAGCGCGGCGAGAAGTGGGGGCCTTATCGCACATATGCCAGCCTGTACCTGTGGCGCATCGCCGATGCGGGCACGAACGCCCCCGCGCCGATGAAACGGTCCCAGGATTGAGCTGTGGCGGTTGGCCGTGGACCGGTGTTCAGCGGGGCGGCCAGTCCGGCGGACGTCGCGGCACCAAGGCGTTGAGTGCCGCCAGTAGGGCCTGCGGCCGCTGTAGCGATAGCAGTAGATGCGGGCCGTCGCGCTCCGGCAGCCACAACACGCGACGACGTTCTGTCAGCAGATAGAAGCCCTTGCCCCACTGGCGGGTGCGAAACCAGCCGGTCTGGTAGCCCGGTAAAGACGCGCCGAGGGTCATTCGTCCGGGGAGCAGCTCGATGCGTTCCTCCAAATCAATGATGCGAGCCCGTTCCAGTTCGATCGCCATGGCCGGCACGCGGCGGGTGTTGAGCCCTGCCTTGATCACCAGCACGCCCGCGTCGAGCGCGACCGAGCGCCGGAAGAACAGGGCCCACAGGCTGAAGAGTGCCAGCGCGGCGCAACCGGCCGCCGCCCACTGCAGGAACCTTGGCAGCACGTGGCTGGTGAGAAGGTGCGCGTTCGCGACCGACAGGCCGGTCAGTGCGAGCAAGATGCTGGCCGTGATCGCCATTGCAGCGGCCGCCCCGCGCGGTTGAACCACGGCATGGCAATCGCGGTTAACGCTGGCGTCGGGCATCGGGGGTCCTGAGCATGTCCTCGGCCGATTGTGGCGGGGACGGGTCAGGAGCGGTGATGCGATGTTCCGTTCTGGGAACCGGCAGTACGGCGCCGGTTGACCGCGATCACAGTGCCAGCGGGCGCCAGGTCGCGTTGAGGTGGCTGATGTCGTCGGCCAACGCCTGGGCGTCGTGACGGCTGCACGCTGCCAGCGTCGGGAGGGCGGGGGCACACACCAATCCCTGAAGGAGGCGGCGACGTCTCCGATCCACGCGAATCAGGTCAGGAAGCGCCAATGCCACGGCTCGTACACAATGCCGTGGGGGTTGTCGCGCGGGTAACTCATGTGGAAGCCGTAGTCGCCAGCGTTGGCGCGTAGCCAGGCAAACGCGCTGGTGTGTTCGAACGACTCTTCGGCCGGGGGCTCGCCCGGGGTGCCGATGTCCAGCGCCAAGCCAGAATGGTGCTCGCTGAAGCCCGGCGCGGCGTTGACGTTGAGGATCTCGTCCACGGACAAGCCGCGGGCCCGCTTCCGCTCGAAGATGCCGAGTTGATAATCGTGGCTGCGATAGCCGGAAATCGCCTCCAGCACCACGCCGTCGCGCAGGGCGCCCTCGCGCATGTGTGACCACGCCCGGGCGGCGTCGTTGTGCAACCACAGGGGGCGCCGGTAGCGATCGAAGCCGGCAAGGGCGAGCCAATCGGGCTCCCCCACCAATGCCAGACCAGTGCGTTCGGCGTAACTTTCTTCGGCGAGGTTCAACTGCTCGAGGCGCTCATGCAGCCGATCCAGGGGCAGTTCGCGTACATGCTCCAGACCGGGACGGCGATGCATGACCTCCGATTCCATGGCCGTCAGGGCGGCGTCCAGCCCAGGCTCAAGCCGCAGCTGCCAGACCAGGGGCAACACGCCCTCAGGAAGGTCTGCCGCAAGGTAGCGACCGTCGCGCTTGCGCCGCAACACATGCCGCGCCCGCGCGATCGCGCGGGCGTCGTGGTTGCCGTTGGCTTTGAGCAGGCCGGCGGGCCAGATCTCGATATCCGGCGTGTTGATCAGGCGTTTGGGGAGGCCGCGCATGCTGGCAGGGTATTACTGGTAAACGGGGAAGTCACCTTGGGTCGTCAAATTATGGTGGCGAGAGTGGCCATGCCGGGTGCCCGGCTCAAGGTCACTGCCTCGGTCAGCACAGCGGTGATCAGTAGCTCGGCAAGCAGCCACGCAGTGTGTGATTGCGGCGGGCGGCGGGATCCGAATTGGGTGTAGACGATCAGTGTTTCCGGATCCAGCAAGCGATGTCGTCGATGAGCCGAGCGTCCACGTGGCCTGCCACGGCGTACTCCGCCACGGTGCCCGGGCCTGTGCCCTCGATGCCCAGATGGTTAAGCCGCTCGTACCGCTTGAAGGTAACGCGCGGGTTATTGCCGAATGCCTCCTGCCAGCGTTGCCAGTCGGCCTGCACCACCTGGATGTCGCGGCCGCCCTGCTGCAGCAGCATGGGTACCGACAACGCACGCGCTTCGGCGATTGGGTCCACGCGGTCGATGCTCCGCCAATAGGTGGTCGTCATGCCCAGCAACAGCTTGGTCGCGGGCGCTGTCGCCGGGTCACGAATCCGATGGACCTGCGCGATGACGGCGTCGACGGCCTTGCGCTCTGCATCGGTCACCTGGCCGTCGTCCAGGGCCGCCAAGCGCTCGTTCTGCTCGATGACAATGTCAAGCAACGGGCGGGAGGGTGCGGCCAACAGCACCAGTCCAGCGACCTGTCGCGAACGCGCGGCGATGCGCGGCGCCATCAACCCCCCTTGGCTGTGGCCCAGCACGAAGATGCGGGCCGGGTCGACCCCCTCGGTCTGGCGCAGTGCCTGGACGGCCAGAACGGCGTCGTCTGTGGTCTCAGCGTCCACGGTGAAGTCGTCGCCCGCGTCCTGCGGTCGTGCCTTGGTGCGCTTGTCGTATCGGAGCACGGCAATACCCTGCGCGGCGAGCCCATGGGCGATATCCCGGAATGGCTTGTTGGGGCCAACCGTCTCGTCGCGGTCGTGCGGACCGGAGCCATGCACCAGGACGATCGCAGGCACGAGTGTTTTCGGCGAAGCTTCCTTGGGCATGGTAAGCGTAGCCGGCAAGCCACGTTCCCCTTCGCCGATGCTCGTGTCCAGGTCGATGTAGGCCGCGGAGGGATCCGGTGCGGTGGCCGACCGCAAGGGTCCGGTCGCCGAGGGCGGGGCGGGCTGAATCAGGAATCCGGCTATCTGGCGATTATCTTTGATGGCAATTCGTGCGACGAGGCTGGCCTTGGCATAGGGCAATGGCACCGACACAACAGTGATCTTGCCTTGCTCAGAGGAGGTGGCTGTTCCTCGCGGGCCGGCCGGACCTACGCTCTGGGGCAAGGACGTCCACACCTGTTGCAGCTTGTCCGCGGACAGGGCAGCTCTAACTTCGGGCGAGAACAGGGTTTCGGCCTGGGCAAACCTGCCGCCATCCAGATGGTCGAGCAGGGCGGTGGCCAGTGCGATGGCACCTTGGTTGTGTGCAGGGGGGGCTGCCGCTGGTGAGGGCGGCGATGGCGGCGGTCCTGCGAAGGTGGGCTGTATCGGATACGCCATCAGCAGTGCGACAAGCGCAGCGGGGAACAGTACGTGGGTGCGGGTCACAACGTCTCCTTGTCGTGGGCAGGCGTTGGCGCCCGGTTTTACGCCGGCTTCTTGAAGAACAGCCGCGCGTAATCCGTCAGGGTTGGCACCTGCACCACGCTGACCAGTTCCCAACCCTCACCACCCAGGCGATCCAACTCCGCCTGCAGTCGTTCGGGCATCGTTTCAAACATGCGCGGCGGAAGGTCCACCACGTGGTATTGCCAGCGTTGGGTCATGGGGCTTCCTCCTCCTGGTCGGTTGTGGGGCGTGCGGCGCCGGGCAAGCGCCCGGCCTTGCGCAATGCGTCGCGCAGCACGTACTCGATCTGCGCGTTGAGGCTGCGGAGTTCATCATCGGCCCAGCGCTGCGCCGCCGTGAGGATCTCGGCGTTGATGCGCAGCGGATAGGCTTTTTTCTCGGCCATGTCAGTCCCGACGGCGGAGCGCCATGCTCATGCCGATGGCGATGGTCACTACGACGATCAGCGTGGTGATCATGCTCCGGTCTCAGTACAAGGTGCCGGCATTGACCACGGGCTGCGTGGCGCGCTCGCCGCACAGCACCACCAGCAGGTTGCTCACCATCGCCGCCTTGCGCTCCTCGTCCAGCTGCACCGTGCCGTTCTTCTGCAGCTCGGCCAGTGCCATTTCAACCATGCCCACGGCCCCCGCGACGATCCGCGTGCGTGCCGCGATGATGGCGTTGGCCTGCTGGCGCTGCAGCATTGCCTGGGCAATTTCCGGGGCATAGGCGAGGTGGCTGATGCGTGCGTCGATCACCTGCACGCCGGCATCGGCCAGGCGCTCGGCCAGCTCGTTCTGCAAGTGGGCGCTGATCTCGGTGGCGTGGCTGCGCAGGGCGAACTGGCCATCCTCATGCTGGTCATAGGGATAGCTGGTGGCCATGGCACGCAGCGCCGACTCGGACTGGATGTGCACGAAGCTCTCGTAGTCGTCCACGTTGTAGACGGCCTCGGCGCTGTCCACCACCTGCCAGACGATGACCGCGGCGATTTCGATGGGGCTGCCGTCCAACTCGTTGACCTTGAGCTTGCCGCTCTCGAAGTTGCGCACGCGCAGGCTGACCTTGCGCTTGGAGAAGAAGGGGTTGTTCCAGCGCAGGCCGTTGTCCTTGACCGTGCCCACGTACTTGCCGAACAGACTCAGCACGGCTGCCTGGTTAGGCTCGACCATGTACAGGCCGGCGAGGCCGAATCCGGTGATCGCGGCCAGAAGCGTGCCGCCTACGATGTGGAGGGCGCTGCCGGCCTGGGCGCCGTTGATGGCCACCCAGATGCCTGCCAGCAGTCCGACCAGCAGCGCCAGCAGCATGGGGATGCCGGACAGGGAGCGGATAGGGTTCTCTTTCATGGCCGTGCTCCTTGAGGTTTTCAGTAGAGTGATATCAATTTGATATCAAGTCAACTGTCGCCCCAGCCCCGGCGTCTGGGTGCGGCCGGCGGCTAGTACCGGATGCGATACAACGGCGCCGGCACGAACTCCCCAGTGGTATAGACGCCCCGGCCATCCACCGCCCAACCCATTGCCTCGGCCTGGGGAAGCCACGGCAGGGTGCGCACCTCGGGCGCGCGGGCCACGGCGCGGCCCCAGCCCTGGCCGCGTACCGCCGGGTAGAACAACAGGTAGCGGTAGGTCATGACCGCGAGCGTGCGCCCGTCCGGCGACACGTCCGCGGCGGTGACGTGGCCGTCGTAACGGGCGCGCTGGGGGCGCTGGCGCAGGTCGTCGGCCGTGGGTTGGGGCACGCCGGCCAGCCGGCCCAAGGGGCGAGCCGTCTGCACGCCCTTGTCGTTGGGCCGCAGTTGCAGCGCGAACAGTTCGGGCGGCTCGCGCTTCTTCGACACCAGCAACACCTGCCCGCGCCGGGGATCGACGGCCACTGCTTCGCAGTCGCGAGGCCCGTCCGGCCAGCGGAAAGCGATGGACCACGCTGGAGTCAGGCGGCCGTTCTCCAGGGCCTTGGGTTCCTCGATCACGTGCAACTGCAGGGTGCGGCGCAGGCCGCCGTTGTCCCCGGTGTCCGCGAGCAGCAGGTAGTTGCGGCCGGCGAGTTGGAAGGCGGCGATGTCCTCCCAGTCGGTCTTGTTGACGCCCTCCACGCGGAACGTGGCTTGGCGAATACCCCGCGCGCCCACGGCGAACAGCCGCGCCGGATTGCCGCCGTCGTCGTGCAGCCACAGCGTCCCAGGATGGCGGCGCGAGGCGGCCAGTCCGCTGATTTCGTCCAGTTGTGGTTCCAGCAGGAAGCCGGAGATCGCCGTCCGTGCCGGCGCTTCATCGGTTCGGGTACACGCAGCGAGAAACATGGAGGCCATCGCCAGTGCCACCGCCGCGCGCGTCGCGGCGACGCGCAGGCGCATCGGCACCAGCACCAGCACCGGCGCGGCGCGCATCGCGCCCGCCAGGGCGCGCAACCCTGCAGTCGGGACGCGGGAATTTCGCATGGGCACAGGATCGCATGGGTCCATGGGGCCACCGCAACCGTCGCTTCAGAAGGGGGCGGTACAATGCCGCTTCTGTCCCCATGCCCTGATGCCATGATCACGATCGGTACGCCGCTGTCCTCGTCCGCCTTCCGCGTGCTGCTGCTGGGCTCCGGGGAGTTGGGCAAGGAAGTGGCCATCGAGCTGCAGCGCTTCGGAGTGGAGGTGATCGCGGCCGACCGCTATGCCGACGCGCCCGCCATGCAGGTGGCGCACCGCAGCCACGTACTGGACATGCTGGACGGCGCCGCCATCCGGGAGTTGGTGACCAAGGAGCGCCCGCACCTGATCGTCCCGGAAATCGAAGCGATCCATACCGAGACCCTGGTACAGCTGGAGCAGGAGTTCACCGGCCGCGGCAGCCATTGCCGGGTCATCCCGACCGCCCGCGCCGCGCGCCTGACCATGGACCGCGAAGGCATCCGCCGGCTGGCGGCGGAAACCCTGGGGGTGCCGACTTCGCCATACCGCTTCGTCGACACCAAGGACGAATACCTGGCCGCAATCGAGGCCGTGGGCCTGCCGTGCGTGGTCAAGCCGGTGATGTCCTCTTCAGGCAAGGGCCAGAGTCTGGTGCGCAATGCGACAGACGTCGATGCGGCATGGGATTACGCCCAGACAGGCGGGCGCGCCGGTGCCGGTCGCGCCATCGTGGAAGGATTCATTGATTTCGATTACGAGATCACGCTGCTGACCGTGCGCCATGCCGGCGGCACCACCTTCTGCGATCCGATCGGCCACCTGCAGCGCGACGGCGATTATCGCGAGAGCTGGCAACCGCAACCGATGTCGCCGCTTGCGCTGGAGCGCGCGCAGGAAATCTCGCGCAAGGTCACCGACGACCTGGGCGGGTGGGGCGTATTTGGAGTGGAACTGTTCGTGAAGGGGGACGATGTGTGGTTCAGCGAGGTCTCGCCGCGACCGCACGACACGGGCCTGGTCACGCTGGTGTCACAGGACCTGAGCGAATTTGCGCTGCATGCCCGCGCCATCCTCGGCTTGCCGATTCCCGTGATCCGGCAAAAGGGCGCCGCGGCCTCGTGCGCGGTGCTGGCCGAAGGTTATGGCGTGCCAGTGTTCAGTGGCGTGGACAAGGCCCTGGTGCACGCCGACACGCAGCTGCGACTGTTCGGCAAGCCGCGGGTGGAAGGTTCGCGCCGCGTGGCGGTGACGCTGGCACTGGGCGACGACGTCGACCAGGCGCGAGCCATCGCACGCGATGCGGCGGCGGCACTGCACATTGACCTGCGCTGAGGAGTCTCATGGGTGACGTAACCGGATTTGCGGTGTTCTTCTTTCCCCAGGCGCTGGAAGCGTTGGGCGAAGCGATCAAGCCATACCTGGAGGAGGGCCCGGCTGGGCCGCACATCCTGTGCAGCGAAATCGACACCGGCGGCGCGCTGATCGAGATGACCATAGAGGCGCGCGACCTGGACGGCAAGACGGTCGAACTGCAACTGATGGTGCCCGTGAGCATGGTGCGGATGATCGTTTCCACGCGCGGCGAGGCGGCCTTCGGATTCGGCCCGCGTATCGGCGCCCCCTTGCCGACATTGCCGCCAGTGGGACCCACCGGGGAGCCCGCGACGGCGCCACCGCAGGCCGTGCCCTCACCGGCAACGCCTGAGGTTCCGTCGCAGGAACCGCCGTCCGGGCCGCCCGACACGTTGGGTGATGGGCCCAAGCCGGAGTGACCTGGCCTGTCCACTGACGGGGCGCGCCACCGGGCGCCTGCGCTGACCGGCCAGCCGCGCCGCCGCGGGACGATCAGCCGGGGTCGTGGTTGAAGTCCACCCACACCAGGCGATGGTCATTGGTGTCGGCGAGGGCCGCGTCGGGATTGCCATTGGCGGGCCAGAACACACCGGCATCGAGCACGCGCAAACCCCGCGACGGCAGCACATAGTCCAGCCGCAGCGTGCCCACCCTGGGCCCGAAATCACCCGTGTGGGCGGCAGTGTCGCCCTTGCGTGGCAGGCCGCGATCGGCGGCGCGCTCCACCGCACCGGCGCTGCGTGGCGTCCGCTCGGCCCCAACGCGCGGGTGCTCCAGCAACTGGCGGATGGCACCGGGCATGCCGTCGCCGTCATCCGGATCGGCGTTGTAGTCGCCCACGATCACGAACTGAGCGTGCGCCGGAAGGCCGCCGCAGCGCCCGGCGTCGTCGCACAGCCAAGGCTGGGCGTCGCCCGACACGTATTCCTTCCACAGGCGGATTTCGTCGAAGTTGCGCGCGCCGTTGCGGTTCTCCGGCCCGTCGAACACCGGTGGGGTGGGATGCGCGGCCAGCAGGTGCACGGTGCCCCCGGGTGTGCGGACCGGCACGTCCCAGTGGGACTTCGACGACAGGCGCAGCTTCGCCCATGTGGCGGGCGGGTACCACGTTTGCCCCGTGCGCGGATCGCGCGGTTGCAGGGCCCCGGGCATCGTGCTCCAGCGCAGGTGCTGGAAGGTGCGGATTGCCTCGCTTTCGATCGGGTAACGCGACAGCACCAGCATGCCGTACTGGCCCGGGTGCAGGCCGTAGCCCCAGGCGTCGTTGCCGCGGGCACGGCCATTGCCGCCGGCGGTGCCGTTGTTGTCCAGGTCCAGCCCGCTGGGCACGCCGGTGTTGACCGGCGCGAGGTAGCGGTACGGATAGCGCAGCGGCTCGCCCCCCGCCTGCGCGACTTCCAGGTACTGGCGCTGGAACAGGTTCGCGGCGCGATGCGCGGTGTCGTAGTCGAACTCGTTGAGCAGGACGATGTCGGGACGAACGCGCTGCATCACCGCGGCGATGTTGCGCGCGTTGGCGTCACCCGATTCCAGTCGGCGGATCAGCCCGCCTTCCTCGTCGTCATACAGCGAGGTGTTGTAGGTCGCCACGCGTACGGGGACCACCGCGCCCATCTGTTCCGCCATGCTGTTGGCCCATGCCTCCGGGTTGCCTTGGATGTTGACCCGCACGCAGCCAGCGGCCAGCGCCAGGGTGGCCAGCGCCAGCAGCCACTGCAGGTGCCGGCGTGGGCCGCGGGATGTTGCTCGGGTCATGCCCAGTCTCCGAAATCCAGGTCGCGCCACCTGCGACCGTCGAAGCCTTCGAGCGGGCGGAACCGGCGCTTGTAGTCCATCTTGGGGTGCCCGGCGATCCAGTAACCCAGGTACAGGTGGGTGCGATGCTCGCGCCTTGCCCATTCCAGTTGCTTGAGGATGGCCAGCGTGCCCAGTCCGCGATCGCGCAGGTCCGGGTCATAGAACGTATACACCGCGGACAGTGCGGTTTCGATGACATCGGTGACCGCCACGGCCAGCAGGTGTCCGTCCTCGCGCAGTTCGATGAAGCGGCCTTCGTTCCAGCTGCCCACCAGGAACTGGTCGAACTCCACCGCCCCGTGCGTGTCCATGCCGCCATCGCGGTGGCGTGCGGTCAGGTAGCGGCGGTACAGCGCAAGCTGCTCTTCGGTGCGCTCGGCGGGGCACACGCGCATTTCCACCCGCGCATTGCGTGCCAGGCACCGGCGCTGGCTGCGATCCGGGGCGAAGCGGGCGACGGGGATGCGCACCGCCACGCAGGCCCGGCAGCCGGGGCAGTGGGGGCGATAGACGATGTCACCGGAGCGGCGGAAGCCCCAGCCCAATGCGAGCGGGTAGTGCGCGGCCATGCGCGGGTCGCGCGGGTCGAACACCAGGTCGCGGGCCACGCGGTCGGGCCAGTAACCGCACGGGTGCTCGCCGGTGTGGAACAGGCGGAGGTCATCCGGCGGCGGCACGGGGTTGTCGCGCATGGCATGAGCATAGCGCCGCGCGCGGGGTGATGTGGCGTGCCGATGGCGTCAGCCAGGATGGCACGCGTTCAGTCCAGAATTGCCACACCGGTCTGGGCGGTCCGATGCCGCCACTTGGGTGCCCCAGTATCAGGTCGACACGTGCCGCAGTGTCTTCACCACCTTCCACTGGCCGTCGATACGACGAACTTCGAAGGTCTTGTAACGCGCCCACATGCGGTGGTGGTACGCGCTGAACTCCACGGTGCCGGCATCGGGCGCGGTGGGGCGGAAGGCAGTGACCTCGAGGATCTCCGCGTCCTTGCCCGAGGTGCCGTGGTAGCTCCCCTTCTCAATGTCGGGCACGCGTGCGCAGTGGGTGGCGGGCACGATCAGGTGGTCCTGGCTGCCCACGCCGCGCATCACGTCCGGCAACGGGTTGCGGCCGTCGACCGACAGGCACACCACCGGCATCACCGTCTTGGGAATCTCGGCGTTGAGCACGGCAATGGCGATCCCATCCAGCGTGGGGGCGACGGTACCGTCGAACGGCGGCGATGCCAGTTCAGGGGTGGGGGTTGCCGCCTGCTTGAGCGAATGCACCATGGCCAGACCAAGGATCACGGCGATGCCGAGCATCAGCCCGACCTTGATCCGCCACGCGCGCTTCTCGGTCGGGGACTTGGCGTAGCGCTCTTCCTCGCTCCGGAACGTGGGAGTGAGGAAGCTGGACTCGCCGGGTCGGGTGGAATCGAGCAGGCCGGCCTGGCGCAGCAACTCGCGCGCCCGCACCTGGTCTTCCGACTGCACTACCCACACCGCGGGCCGCGCCGCATTGTCCTCGCGGTAACTGAAGGTGCCGCGACGGTTGCCCTTGTAGGAGCGGCCGTCACTGATGCGCACCTCGATGCCTTCGTCGCTGAGAAGTTTGGCAACCGCCTCAACGTTCTCGATGCGGGCACTGCTGAAGACCTGCCGCATTCGTCAATCCTTGCCAGGCGCCGGCGCGGTCGGCTTCTGCACCACACGGATCAGGCCTTCCTGTGCGGTGCTGGCCACCAGGTGGCCATCGCGGTCGAAGATCTGCCCGCGCGCCAGGCCCCGTCCACCCTGCGCGCTGGGGCTGTCGATGGAATAGAGCAGCCAGCCGTCGGCACGGAACGGGCGGTGGAACCACAGCGCATGGTCGAGCGAGGCCATCTGCACGTTGGGCTGGTAGTAGCTGATGCCGTGCGGGAAGGTCGCGGTGCCCAGCAGGTGGAAGTCCGAGGCATACGCCAGCAGCGCGCGATGCAGTTCAGCCGCATCCCCCACCTTTTCGGTCAGGCGGAACCAGACCTGCTGGTAGGGCGGGCGCTTGGGCGGGTTGAGCTCGTCGCGCGGGTACACGTGGCGGAACTCGAACGGACCCTGGCGGGTCAGCCAGCGCTGCACCTTGATCGGCAGGGTGGCCATCACTTCCGGAGGGACGGCCGCAGCGGGCTCGATGTCCTCGGGCTTGGGCACTTCCGGCATCGACAGCTGGTGCTCACCGCCGTCTTCCTCCTTCTGGAAGGAGGCGGCGAGGAAGAAGATCGGCTGGCCATGCTGGATGGCGGTGACGCGGCGCACCGAGAAGCTGCCGCCGTCGCGGGTGCGGTCCACCTGGTAGACGATGGGCGCCTCGATGTCGCCGGCCTTGAGGAAGTAGGAGTGCAGCGAATGCGCCGCGCGCGGGTCCAGCATGGTGGCCTGCGCGGCCGACAACGCCTGGCCCAGCACCTGTCCACCGAACACGTACTTTGTGCCGATGTCGCGACTCTGCCCCCGGAACAGGTTGTCCTCGAGGCGCTCGAGCGAAAGCAGTTCGATCAGCTCGGAGACGTGCGATGTCATGGACGCGGATGCCGTGGAATCTGGTCGGCCAGTATAGCGGGCGGGTCCGGCGCCAATCCGGGGCGTTGTGCAGGGTGGCCGGGTCAGGGGGGCGTCATCGGGGGCTGCAACCGCTCCAGCGGCACCGCCTGCAGTACCTGCTCCCACGGGAACCGGGGGCCGGGGTCGCGCTTGCGCCGGACCTTGCGCGACGGGTCGTCGCTGGCCTCGACCTCGGTCGTATCCAGGTCCTCGTGGCCGGCGATGAGCCGAAGCCCGGGGTTTTCCGCGCGGAGCCGCTGCAACAACGCGATTAGGGCCTCGATCTGCGCCCCCGGATAGGGCTCGTCCATGGCCTGGTGGCCGGCGGCCAGCCAGTCCGGATAGCGGCCGCGGTTGACCAGTTCGATGCCGATCGAGCGCGGGTTGTAGCCGCGGGTGTGGTGGGCTACACGTTCCACCGACACGTACTGGTGCACGCTGCCATCGCGGTCTACGTAGTAATGGCCGCTGTTGCCGGTGCCCGTCGCCGGGTACAGCTCCTCCTCGCCATATCGGCGGGCCATCGCCAGGTCCGGCAGCTCGGTGCAGTGGATGACCACCAGGTCCACCTGCCGGCGCGGGCGGGCGTCCAGGCGCGCTTCGTAGGGCAGCAGGTCGACGTGGATGGGCAAGGGCGGCAGGTCGGGCAGCATGGGCCGGATGCTACCATTCGCCCCTGCACCGGAGCCTGCCGCGACGCGGCGCCCCCCAGCCCGCTGCCCGTGCCGCAGGCCCGACCTCGTCTTCCAGCCGGACCCTTCATGCGCGGACACTGCATCCTCTCCCACGGTTTCGAAAGCGGTCCCGACGCCACCAAGGTCACGGCGTTGGCCGATGCGGCCGAGCGCGCCGGCTGGACGCACGAACGCCCCGACTACACCGACCTGGACGCCAAGCGTGACGTCACCGATCTGGGCGACGTGCCCGCGCGCCTGCAGCGTCTCCTGGCGCTGACCCGTGCGGCCGCCGCCCGCGGCCCGGTGGTGCTGGCCGGCTCCAGCCTGGGCGCGTACATCTCCGGCCTGGTCTCGCTGCAGGTGCCGCTCGCCGGGCTGTTCCTGATGGCGCCGCCGATCCGCATGGGGAACGCGCAGCCGTTGGTGGCCGCCGCGGTGCCCACGGGCATCATCCACGGCTGGCATGACGAGCTGATCCCCGCCGCGCACGTAGTGGAATGGGCCGCACCACGCGCCGCTCGCCTGCTGCTGGTCGACGATGGCCACCGCCTGTCCGAGCACGTGGACGCGAGTGCCGACGAATTCGCCGCCCTGTTGGTGCGTCTGTGATGAAGTTCTTCGCAAGCTGCGGCAAGGGCCTGGAATACCTGCTCGCCGATGAGCTGGTGGCACTGGGCTGCACCCGCGCCACCGCCACCATGGCTGGCGCCAACGCGGAAGGAACGCTGCACGACGCGCAGCGCGCGGTGATGTGGTCGCGCCTGGCCAGCCGCGTGCTGTGGCCCATCACCGAGTTCGACTGCCCCGACGAACTCGCGCTGTATGCCGGCGTCGCCGCCGTGCCGTGGCCGGAGCACTTGGCCTCCGGTCATACCCTGGCGGTGGATGCGCACGTGTCCGGCACCGCCATCACCCATGCCCGCTATGCGGCGCAGCGGGTGAAGGATGCGGTGGTGGACGTGATGCGCGCGCAGACGGGTGCGCGCCCGGATGTGGATGTCGAAACCCCGGACCTGCGCCTGAATCTGGTGGTGCGCAAGGGGCGCGCCATCCTGTCGATCGACCTGGGCGGTGGCCCGCTGCACCGGCGCGGCTGGCGCCTGAAGCAGGGCGAAGCGCCGCTGAAGGAAAACCTGGCTGCTGCAGTACTGCTGCGCGGCCAGTGGCCCAGGCGCCATGCCGAAGGCGGCGCACTGCTCGACCCGATGTGCGGCAGCGGCACGCTGTTGATCGAAGGCGCCCTGATGGCCGCCGACGTGGCGCCGGGCCTGCTGCGGCACGAAGGCCGTACGCCCACGCGCTGGCGCGGCTTCGACAATGCCGCCTGGAGCGTACTGGTGGACGAGGCCCGCCAGCGCGAAACCGTCGGCCGCGCCGCGCTGAAGCCGGTGTTCTTCGGCAGCGACCTCGACCCGCATGCCATTCGTGCCGCGCGGGACAACGAAGTCATGGCGGGGCTGGTTGGCGTGATCCAGTGGAGCGTGGCCGACGTGTCGCAGCTGCCGTCGCGCGTTCGGGTGGCTGACACATCGGCTTCCACACCTGATGCCGGCGGGCACCCGGCCGCGCTGGTGCCTGCCACCGGCCTGGTGGTCTGCAATCCGCCCTATGACGCGCGCCTGGCCGCAGAGCCGGCGCTGTACCGGGCGCTCGGCGACGCGCTGAAGTCGGCCGTGCCGGAGTGGAGCGCCAGCCTGTTGTGCGGCGATGCAGAACTTGCGCGCGCGACAGGACTGCGCGCCTCAAAGACATACCAACTGTTCAACGGCGCTATCGAGTGCGCGCTGATCGTGGTCGATCCCATCCGCTCCGCGCGCGAGATCGCCCGCGAAGCCGCCGTGGCCGAGGGCACCGCCGAGGTGCGCCCGCTTTCGGAAGGCGCGCAGATGGTGGCCAACCGCCTGCGCAAGAACCTGCGCAAGCTCAAGGCGTGGCGCGAGCGTGAGCAGGTGACCTGCTACCGGGCCTACGACGCCGACCTCCCCGAATATTCGGCAGCCATCGACGTCTACACCACGGATGAACCGACGCCGCGTACCTTCCTGCACGTACAGGAATACGCCGCGCCCGCGACCATCCCCGAACCCGTGCAGCGTCGTCGCCTCAACGAGCTGCTCGCCGCCGCACGCGAGGTGTTCGGCGTGCCGCGCGAGCACGTGGCGGTGAAGACACGTGCCAAGGGCAAGGGCGGCAGCAAGTACGGTCACTTCGACAGCCGCGGCGAGTTCATCGTCGTGCGCGAGGGCGACGTGCGCCTGCGCGTGAACCTGTTCGATTACCTCGATACCGGACTGTTCCTCGACCACCGCCCCATGCGCCTGCGCCTGGCGGAAGAAGCCCCGGACACGCGCTTCCTCAACCTGTTCGCCTACACCGGCGCTGCCACCGTGCACGCGGCCGTGGGCGGCGCGCGCAGCACCACCACCGTGGACCTGTCGGGGACCTACCTGCAGTGGTGCGCCGACAATCTGCAGGAAAACGGCATCGGCGGGCCGCGCCATCGCCTGATCCAGGCCGATGCGATGCGCTGGCTGGACGAGGACGGCGGCGAGTACGACCTGGTGTTCTGCGATCCGCCCACCTTCTCCAACTCCAAGCGTGCCGACGACTTCGACGTGCAGGCCGTGCACGTGACGCTGCTGCGAGCCGCCATGCGGCGGCTCGCGCGCGACGGCGTGCTGTATTTCTCCAATAACTACCGTCGCTTCCGGCTGGACGAGGCCGCGGTGGCCACGTTCGCCGAGTGCGTGGAGATCACGCCGCGCACCATTGCGCTCGACTTCGAGCGCGACGCGCGAATCCATCGCTGTTGGCGACTGCGGCACCCCGGGGCGCGCTGACATGACCCGCAGCCGGCCGCGGCCGCACCGGACGCCCTGGTGGACCTTCTTCCGCCAGTGGCTCCGCAATCCGCGCCGGACTGCGGCCGTGGCACCGTCCAGTGCCGAACTCGCCAAGGCAATGCTGCAAGAGCTACCCCCCAACGCCCGCCGCGTGATTGAACTGGGTGGCGGTACCGGCGCGGTCACCGCCGCACTGCTGGAGGCCGGCATCGGCGTCGACGGCCTGCTGGTGGTGGAGCTCAACGAAGAGCTGCATGCCCACTTGAGCGCGCGCTTCCCACGGGTTCGCATCGTGGAAGGCGACGCAAGCGACCTGTCGCACATCGCGGCCGACTACTTGGCAGCCGGCCCTGCGGATGCCGTGGTGTCCGGGCTGGGACTGCTGTCCATGCCACGCGAACTCCAGCGCGGGGTCATGGCCGCGGCATTCGAGTGCATGCGCGCGGACGGCCGCTTCATCCAGTTCACCTATGGCCCCGCCGCGCCGGTGGCCGAGGACGTGGCGGCCGAACTGGGCTTGCAGGTGCGACGCGGCGCATTCGTTCTGCGCAACGTGCCGCCGGCGACGGTGTATGTCTACACGCGCTGAACGTCGTCCGGGCAGCCTCGGGTTGTCCGGCAACTGATTACCAGGCCGCGTCGACGGACGCGGCCTGGGGTCGTGCGGGCGTCAATTGCTGCTGAGCCGCTCGGTCTGGAAGCGCAGGCCGCGAGCGGTGGCGATTTCTTCCTTGAGCCCATCTGCCGAACTGGCCTGCAGCCAGATGTGGGCCACGCGGCCGTCTGGCAGTTGCACCAGCGTCTCGCGTGTTTCCACGTTGGGCCGGCCGGCAACTTCGCTGCGGTACCAGTAGATGGCGTGGCCATCGATGGTGTCCTGCTCGACGCGGTTGCCACGCTTGGGCTCGAACGGCGCCTTCGCCGCGATGTACACCCCGAATGCCTCCGTGCCATCGGCCCGCAGCGCGCGGCAGAAGTCGGTGCCGGCGCCGGCGCGGTGTTCCCACGCCAGGACCGCGTTATCGGGCAGTTTCGGACAGCCGGCAGCCTCCTGCGCCTGGGCGGCCCCCGCCGCAACCATCAAAGTCAGACAAAGGATTGGCTTGATCATGGTCGTTCCCCCTGGACACAGCCGCGACGCGGCTGTGATTTCGACCATAAAGCACAAATGGGGTCATTGACAAATAGCTAACAATCAGTTTCGGATGCAACCGCCGAGCGGTCGCCCCGCACCGGTCAGCGGTCGGGCAGGGGGATGAACTCGTCATCGCCGGGGACCGGCCCGAAACGGCCTTCGACCCAGTCCAGCTTGGCCTGTTCGATCCGCTCACGGGACGATGAGACGAAGTTCCACCACAGGTGGCGTGGGCCATCCAGCGGCTCGCCGCCCAGCAGCATGGCCTTTACCGGGCTCCGGGCGAACAGCCGGTGGGTGACGCCGGGATCCAGCACCACCAGATGCCGTTCTGGGATGTCGGTGCCGTCCAGTTGCGCGTCGCCCTCCAGCACGTAGAGCGCGCGTTCGGCATGGCCGGCGTCCAGGCGGACCTCCGCGTCCACGTCCAGATCGATGGCCACGTACAGGGTGTCGTTGAACACCTGCACGGGCGATTCCTCGCCGTAGGCGCGGCCGGCCACCACGCGCAGCCAGGCCCCGTCGCGGCGCAGGTGGGGCAGGGTCTCGGCCGAATGGTGGAAGAATGCCGGGGCAACCTCCTCCTGCGACTTCGGCAGTGCCACCCAGGTCTGCATGCCGTGCAGCGGGTGCTCGCCCTCCCGTAGGGCGGCGGGGGTGCGTTCGGAATGGGCGATGCCGCGGCCGGCGGTCATCCAGTTCACGTCCCCGGGACTGATGTCCTGCAGGCTGCCGAGCGTGTCGCGGTGGGTGATGGTGCCGGACCAGAGGAAGGTGACCGTGGCCAGGCCGATATGTGGGTGCGGCCGCACGTCGATGCCGTGGCCGGGCTCGAACACGGCCGGTCCCATGTGGTCCACGAAGACGAACGGCCCGACCGAGCGCGCCTGCAGGCTGGGCACCGCGCGGCGCACCTGGAAACCGCCGAGGTCATGGACGCGGGGGACGATGATCGTGGTCATGGCACTGCTCCGTCGGGGAGACGGACAGGATGACACCATGCGCGCACGGTTGCCGCCACTGCAAAGGAACGCTGCGTTCCCAGCCGCGGAGCGGAGGTGGTCAGGGTCGCGCGGGGTCGATCTGGACGGTGGCCTTGGGGTGCTCGCCGAATTCCAGCGCCAGGATGCGCAGGGTGAACGCGCCGACCGGCGCCATCGGCGCCTCGGGCAGGTTGAGGGTGAAGCGTCGCGCGTCGCCCCCGGCCGGCCGATGCTCGAACACCACGTCGGCATCGCCTGCGCGGATGCACTGGACCTTCGGCGGGCAGCGTGAGTCCGCGGCCACCGTCACGTAGGTGAGGGCCGACTGGTCCGGCAACACGGCCCGCTGGCCCGGTGCCATAACCGTCGGCGTGCCGCTAACCATGCGTGGCGGAGAGGTCGCACAGCCTGCAAGGGCGGTGGTTGCAAGCAAGGCGGAGCCGAGGACGAGGAGGGGACGGCGCAACGTGCGGGCGGCATTGGGCATCGGGGTTCCGGCGAGGCAGTGAGGACATCCGAAGGGGTGGACCGTGGACCACGCCGTGCGCGCGTGGCTTGGTGATCCTACGCGGCAGTCCAGCCGAACAGCTTCACCTCATCGTCGCGGGACAGCGACAGCATCTGCTCGAAGCGGAAGCCGAGGCTTTCCAGTAGCCGCGCGGAGCTGGCGTTGCCCGGCGAGGTGATGGCGACCACCCGCTGCAGTCCGAAGTCGCGCGCGGCGTGCTCCAGTGTCGCGTGCGCGGCCTCGCGCGCGTAGCCCTGGCCCCAGTACTGCGGCAGCAGCGCGTAGCCGATGTCCACGTCGTCCAGCGTGTCGCGCTTGATCAGGCCACACATGCCCATCGCCGTGCCGTCGTCGGCGCGCTCGATGCAATACAGGCCAAAGCCGTGGTCCTCGTACATCGCCAGCGGGCCGTTGCGCAGGTAGTCGCGCGCGCCGTCCAGGTCATGCACGCCCTTGTCGCCGATGTTCTCCAGCCACGAAGGCTGGTTCACCAGGTCGAGGATGAAAGGTGCGTCATCCAGAGTGAGGCGACGCAGGCGCAGGCGGTCGGTGGTGAGGGGCGTCAAGGCCGGGGCTCCAGAGAGAGGAGGACACAGCATACGGCGCGCGGGGCTGGGCCCGCGCAGCGGGGGGGCCGCGTCGGGCGTGCCGCCGCCGAAGCGCGATCAGCCGGGCTGAAGCGTTGTGAACAGCCCGCGCGCCGCATTGAGCCGCGCCGCCGCGTCGGGCAGCTCCAGCTTCAACCGCAGCTTGTCCGGCCCGTCCATCTGGTAGAGCTTGGGTTGGCCCTGGATCATGCGGATGATCGCCATCGGGTCCACGTTGGGCTTCTCCACGAACTGGATGCGACCGCCGGTGGCGCCGATGTCCAGTTTGCGGATGCCCAGCGCGGTGGCCTGCAGCTTCAGTTCCGCGACCGCGAACAGGTGCTTGGCCGGATCGGGGAGCAGGCCGAAGCGGTCGATCATCTCCACCTGCAGTTCGCGCAGTTCCTCTGGGTTGCGCGCGCCGCTGATGCGCTTGTACAGGGTGAGGCGTGTGTGCACGTCGGGCAGGTACTCGTCGGGGATCAGCGCGGGCACATGCAGCTCGACGTCTGCGCCGCGCGCCTCGTGTCCGTCCACGTCCGGCAGCTTGCCCTGCTTGATGGAGTTGACCGCGCGTTCCAGCAGTTCGGTGTACAGGCTGAAGCCTACTTCGGCCATCTGTCCGCTCTGGTCCTCGCCCAGCAGTTCGCCGGCGCCGCGGATTTCCAGGTCGTGCGTGGCGAGGGTGAAGCCGGCGCCCAGTTCGTCCATGGCGGCGATAGCCTCCAGGCGCTTTCGCGCGTCGGAGGTGATCGACTTCTTGTCCGGCACCACGAGGTAGGCGTACGCGCGGTGGTGGCTGCGGCCGACGCGCCCGCGCAACTGGTGCAACTGCGCCAGGCCGAACTTGTCGGCGCGGTTGATAACGATGGTGTTGGCGTTGGGGATGTCGATGCCCGACTCGATGATGGTCGAGGCCAGCAACACATTGAAGCGCTGCTTGTGGAAGTCGAGCATCACCCGCTCCAGCTCGCGCTCCGGCATCTGGCCGTGGGCCACGCCGATGCGCGCCTCCGGCACCAGCTCCTCCAGCTGGCGCTGCATGCGGCCGATGCTCTCCACGTCGTTGTGCAGGAAGTACATCTGGCCGCCGCGCGACAGCTCGCGCTGGAAAGCCTCGCGGAGCTGCGCGTCGTCCCACGGCACCACGAAGGTCTGCACCGCCAGACGATGCGCCGGCGGAGTAGCAATAATGCTCAGGTCACGCAGGCCGGCCATCGCCATGTTGAGCGTGCGCGGGATGGGGGTGGCGGTGAGGGTAAGCAGGTGCACGTTGGCGCGCAGTGCCTTCAGGGCCTCCTTCTGCCGCACGCCGAAGCGTTGTTCCTCGTCCACGATCACCAGGCCGAGGTCCTTGAAACGCACGTCCGGCTGCAGCAGGCGGTGGGTGCCGACGATCACGTCGATCTTGCCCTCGGCCACCTTGGCCAGTTCGGCCTCGATTTCCTTCTTGGATTTGAAGCGCGACAGCACCTCCACCTTCAACGGCCAGTCGGCGAAACGGTCGCGGAAGTTGCGGTAGTGCTGCTCCGCCAGGAGGGTGGTGGGCACCAGCACGGCCACCTGCTTGCCACCTGCGGCAGCCACGAATGCCGCACGCACCGCTACTTCGGTCTTGCCGAAGCCCACGTCGCCGCAAACCACCCGGTCCATCGGCTGGCTGGAGCCGAGGTCGCGGATCACCGCTTCGATGGAGGCGTGCTGGTCGGGCGTCTCCTCGAACGGAAACGCCGCGGCGAACGGCTCGTACATCGCCCGGTCGACGTCGATGGCCAGCCCCGCGCGCGCTTGGCGCTTGGCCTGGATCTCCAGCAATTCGGCGGCCACGTCGCGCACCTTCTCGGCCGCCTTGCGCTTGGCCTTGGTCCACTGCTCGCCGCCCAGCGAGTGCAGCGGCGCTGTCTCCGGCGAGGCGCCGGAGTAGCGGTTGATCAGGTGCAGTTGCGCGACCGGCACGTACAGGCGGTCGCCCTTGGCATATTCGATCTCGAGGTATTCGCCCTTCTCGCCACCGGCCTCGAGCACGATCAGGCCGCGGTAGCGCCCGACGCCGTGGTCCTCGTGGACGATGGGTGCGCCCTCGCTCAGTTCGCCCAGGTCGCGGATGATCGCTTCCGGCTCGCGGCCCGCGCGCTTGCGGCGGCGTGGCTGCGCGGCGCGGTCGGGGAAGAGCTGGCGCTCGGTGAGTACCGCGATGGCGGGCGCGTCGATGGCGAAGCCGTCATCGAACGGCGCGACGGCGATGGCGAAGCGCGGGGCGGTGCCCGGGGCTTGGCCCTCGGGGCGAACTGCGGACGTGCCGCCATCGAAAGGCGTTGCTGCCGCAAACGTGGCCCAATCGGCCAGCACGGTCGGCTGCAGTTCGGCCGCCGCCATGAGCTCAAGCAGTGCCTCGCGGCGGCCCGGCGAGTCCGCCGCCACCAGCACGCGACCGGGATAGCTGCCCAGGAAGGACTTCAGCGCAGCCCCGGGCACGGCGTCTTTCGCCGCGATCGGCAGCGTCGGCGCCGGCTGGTCACCGAGCGCATGGGCGCGTTCGCGCTGTGGGTGGCCTTCCCCACACACTTCGACACGATCGCCCTGGTTGAGCCGCTCGCGTAGCTGCTGCGGCGAGAGGTACAGCGCATCCGGCGGCAGGATGGGGCGCTCGATGTCGTGGCGGCGCTGCTCGTAGCGCTCGCCGGTCTGGTGCCAGAACTGGTCGGCGGCATCCAGCGCGCCATCGGCGATCACCGGTAGCGCAGATGTGGCCAGGTAATCGAACAGGGTGGAGGTCTGCTCGAAGAACAGCGGCAGGTAGTACTCGATGCCTGCCGGCGCAGCGCCGGCCTTCAAGTCCTGGTACAGCGCGCTGCGCCGGGTATCCAGATCGAAGCGCTCGCGCAGGCCGTCCATTGCGCGCTTGAGCGCGGCTTCGTCCAGCGGTACCTCGCGGCCCGGCAGCAGCTTGACCGCATCGATCTTGTCCAGCGAACGCTGCGATTCGGGATCGAAGCCGCGGATGGTGTCGATCTCGTCGTCCAGCAACTCCACCCGGAACGGCATGTCCGCGCCCATCGGGTAGACGTCGAGCAGGCCGCCGCGCACGGCAAAGTCACCCGGGTCCAGCACCTGCGGCACGTTGCGATAGCCAGCCGATTCCAACCTGCGCTTCTCCGCGTCCAGGTCCAGGCGCTGGCCCACGCGCACGTCGAAGCTGCCGCCCACCAGGTGCCGCACCGGCGCCAACCGCTGCAGCAGCGAATGCACGGGGACCACCACGATGCCGCGCTGCAGCGAGGGCAGGCGGTGCAAGGCCGCCAGACGCTGCGAGACGATGTCCGGGTGGGGGCTGAAGATGTCGTACGGCAGGGTCTCCCAGTCGGGGAACGCCAGTACCGCGATGTCCGCCTGCCCTGCCAGCAGTGTGTGCAGGTCGGACTCCAGCTGGTGCGCGCTGTGGTTGTCCTTGGCGACCACCAGCAACGGCCCCGCATGCGCCGCGGCGGCGGTCGCCAGATGGAAGGCCAGCGCCGACGGTGAGGCCGGCTGCTTCCACCAGGCGCGGGCCTGGCCCGGCTTCGGCAGGGGCGGGGTGGGGAAACGCGGTTTGGACATCAGGTGCAATCCCGGGAAAACATCAGCGTCGCCGGCGGACTGGCCGCCAGCGTCAAAGTCGCCAGTTTACGCGAGCGGGTCTGGTGGACCGCCGTCAATGGAGGCCGCGGACGCCAATGGGCTGCCGGGGTAAGGGGCATGCGGACACCAGCGGGCTGCCGGGAATCAGGGCGTGCCGTGGTCTGGTGGGCCGTGGCCCCGGGAGTGTAGTGGCCTCAGTCGTCCTTCGCGTCGTTCAGGTTCAGCACCACGCGCACGAGACCGGGAGCATCCTGCTGGAACTCCCGCTTGAACCCGAGCGACTCCGCCAGTTGCAGCATGGGCAGGTTGTGCTCGAACACGTCGCCGTAGATGCGCTCGACCTTCTTGCCGCGCGCCCATTTCACCAGCCGGGTCATCAGGTAGCGCCCCAGGCCCATGTGCGAAATGAAGTGACTGACCAGGATCGCGTACTCGGCGTCCTTGCCGTTGTCATCGATGGCGATGCGCGCGACCGCGCCTACCAAGGCTTCGCCCGGCGGCAGCGGCTCGGCCGCGACGAGGGCGAACTCGGTTTTCGGATTGAGGCGGGTGAAGCGATCCGCCATCTCCGAGGTGAGTTCGGTCAGCGAGTACAGGAACCGCTGCCGGACCTCTTCGGGTTGCAGCAAGCCGAAGCTGGCACGAATCGGCTCGGCGTCCTCCGGACGGATCGGACGGATGAGCACTTCGCGACGATTGGGGAGCACGATGCGTTCGTGCCAGGGGGGGAGTCGTTCTCGCGCAGCCATGGGCGGATATTGGCACACTAGGGTTAATCCGATCTTCATCTGGTGCTTACACATGGAAGGCGTTGGACCGCCGGTCCCGGACGGGGTGTCATCGCCTACCTTCGCCCAGGCATTGCGCTTCTGGCTGGTCCTGGGGTGGATCAGTTTCGGTGGGCCCGCGGGGCAGATCGCGATCATGCACACAGAGCTGGTCGACAAGCGCCGCTGGGTGGATGAAGCCACCTTCCTGCGCGGGCTGAACTTCTGCATGTTGCTGCCGGGGCCCGAGGCGATGCAGTTGGCCACGTGGCTCGGTTGGCGGCTGCACGGCATGCGCGGGGGCGTGGTCGCCGGGACCCTGTTCGTGCTGCCGGCAGCCGTGCTGTTGGCGGGATTGGCGTGGGCGTACATGCGCTTTGGCGACGTGCCTGGGGTGGCGGGCGTGGTCTTTGGCCTGCAGGCCGCCGTGCTGGGCCTGATCGTGCATGCCGTGCAGCGGGTCGGCACTCGCGTGCTGCGCACGCCATTCGCACTGACATTGGCCCTGCTGGCCCTGGTAGCCATTGGCTGGCTGCGGTGGCCGTTTCCCCTGCTGCTGCTCGCGTCGGCCTTGGCCGGTTGGGTCGTCTCGCGCTGGCGGCCCGGCTGGTTGGCTGGAATGGGGCATGCGACCCTCTTGGCCCCGGTCACCATGGGCGTGCGGGCGTCAGGCGTGACGGCACTGCGCACCGGCCTTATCTGCGCACTGCTGTGGCTGGCGCCCATCGCGCTATTGGGTACGACCCTGGGTTGGGACAGCACCGCGTTCGGCATGGGCGTGTTCTTCAGCAAGGCGGCGCTGGTGACCGTGGGCGGCGCGTATGCGGTGTTGCCTTACGTGGCCGAGCAGGCCGTGAATCAGCACGGTTGGCTCAATGCGACCCAGATGTTGGCGGGGCTGGGGCTGGCCGAGACCACGCCGGGACCGCTGATCCTGGTACTCGAATTCGTGGGCTTCGTCGGCGGATGGCAGCATCCGGACTTGGCCTCACCGCTGGCGTCGGCACTGCTGGGGGCGGCGGTGACGCTGTGGGCCACTTTCCTGCCCAGCTTCCTGTTCGTGCTGACCGCGGCACCGTGGATCGAGCGCATCGCAACGTGGCGTTGGACGGCGGCGATGCTTGCGGGCATCACTGCCGCCGTCGTCGGCGTGATCGCCAGCCTGGCGCTCTGGTTTGGCTGGCGGCTCGGCATGTCGCAGTCCTGGCAGGAGAACGTCCTGGCCGGCGCGATCGCGCTGCTGGCATACCTGGGCCTGGCACGCTGGCGCTGGCCGGTGCCGCTGGTGGTAGCCGGGGCGGCCCTCACGGGATGGATGGTGCAGTCGCTGTAGCGGCCGGGCAGGCGCCGACTCCCGGCAGTCTCAGCGCTCGGTCTTCAGCCACTCCACGCGTGCACTCGCGCCGGCGGTTTCCGCCAGCACCTTGGCCACCTTCGCCAATGCCGGCTTGAGCTGCTGGTCCAGCTGCCACGGCGGATTGACCACCAGCATGCCGCTGCCGTTCATGCGCAGCGGCGAATCGTCTTCGCGCACCATCAGTTCGGCCAGCAGCGACGATTTCGCCGGCAGCGTCGCGGCGCGACGGAAGAACGGCTGCAGCGCGCGCCGCAGCTTGATCGGATACCACACGGCGAAAATGCCCTGCGGCCAGCGGGTCAAAGCGTCGCGCAGTCCGCCGATGATCGCGTCGAACTCATCCAACTGCGCTTCGTAAGGCGGGTCCACCAGCACCAGGCCGCGCGCGAACTTCACCGCACCGATCCGGGGGGGCAACATGGCCTTCATGGCTGCGTAGCCGTCACGCTCGTGCACGGCCACGCGGGGTTCACGGGCGAAATTGGCCTTGAGCTGGCCGGCTTCTTCGGGGTGCAGCTCGCAGGCGGCGATGCGGTCCTGTTCGCGCAGGGCGTGCGCCAACAGCCAGGGTGAGCCCGGGTAGGCGGCCGCGCCGTGCTCGTTGCGGCAGGCGCGCACGGCTTGCAGGTAGCGCTGCACCAGCGGGTCGGCGGGGGCTTCGGCCGCCAGCCGGCCAATGCCACCCTGGGCCTCGCCGGTGCGCTGGGCGGAGTTGCTGTCCAGCGCGTACAGGCCGCGTCCGGCGTGGGTGTCGAGGGCGAAAACCGGCGCCGGCTTGGCGGTCAGCGCATCGCAAAGGGCCAGCACGGTCAGGTGCTTGAGGACGTCGGCGTGGTTGCCGGCATGGAACGCGTGGCGATAGTTCATGCGCATAGGGTAGCCCGTCGACCGCCGGGCTTGCTCTAATGCGGGCATACCCACCGCCGAGGGCCACGATGCCGCGGATCCTGCTGGTCGAAGATGAGGCGGCGATCGCCGAGACCGTGGTGTACGCCCTGCGTGCCGATGGCCTGGCCGTTTCCCATTGCCTGACCGCTGGCGATGCGCTGCGCCTGGCGGGCACGGAAGGCTTCGATCTGGCCATCCTCGACGTGGGCCTGCCCGACATGGGCGGGTTCGCACTCTGCCGAGAGCTGAGGCGTGCGCGGGACCTGCCGGTGATCTTCCTGACCGCGCAGGCGGCCGAGGCGGACCGTGTCCTCGGGCTGGAGATCGGCGCGGACGACTACGTGGCCAAACCGTTCTCGTTGCGCGAGCTGGTGGCGCGGGTGCGGGTGGTGCTCCGGCGCACGCAGGCACCCACGCAGAATGGTTGCCATGCCGTCGCCGGGTTTGAACATGACACCGAAGGGCATCGCATCCGTTACCGCGGGCGTGCGCTGGATTTGACGCGCTACGAATACGGCCTGCTGGCGCAATTGCTGCACCGTCCCGGTGCGGTGCTGTCGCGTGCACAGCTGATGGACCGGGTGTGGGGTGACTCGCTGGAAAGCAGTGACCGCACCATCGACACCCACATCAAGACCTTGCGAGCCAAACTGCGCATGGTGGATTCTGAAGCGCCCGACCCGATCCGGACGCATCGCGGGCTGGGCTATTCGCTGGTGGTGGACTGACGTCGCCGTGAAGATCGGTCTACGGATCTTCCTCGGATACTTCCTCGTCGTCGCGATGGCGGCGCTGCTGCTGGGGCGCGTGTTCGTCGCCGAGGTCAAGCCCGGCGTGCGCCAGGCGATGGAAGACACGCTGGTGGACACGGCCAACGTGCTGGCCGAGTTGGCCACCGATGACCTGCTCGCGGGCCGGATCAATGACGGTCGTTTCGCCAGCCGGTTGCGGGGCTTGTCCGGCCGGGATTTTGGCGCGCAGATCTGGGGCTTCCAGAAGCGCGCGAGCCAATACCGGGTCTACGTGACCAATGCCAACGGCGTGGTGGTGTTCGATACCGACGCACGGGACGGCCACCCCGGCGCGTTGGGCAAGGACTACTCGCGCTGGAATGACGTCTACCTGACACTGCAGGGGCGCTACGGCGCACGCTCGACCCTGGCCGACCCGAACGACCCGGACTCCAGCGTGATGCACGTGGCCGCGCCGATTCGCGATGGCCAGGGCAGGATCGCGGGCGTACTGACCGTGGCCAAGCCGAATCGCTCCATCGCGCCCTTCATAGAGCGCAGCCAGCTCAAGGTGCTGCGCTGGGGCATGGTGCTGATGGGGGTGTCGCTGCTGATCGGGCTGCTGGCGGCGTGGTGGTTGTCCCGCCAACTTGGTCGCTTGCGCCGCTACGCACAAGCCGCCACCGCCGGTGAGCGCGTCGTGTTGCCGGCCGTGCCCGGTGAGTTTGGAGAACTGGGGCGCGCGCTGGAGACGATGCGCGCCCGCCTGGACGGCAAGCAGTACGTGGAGCACTACGTGCACACCCTGGCGCACGAGTTGAAGGCACCCCTGGCGGCGATCCGCGGCAGCGCCGAGCTGCTGGAGGCTCCGTTGGCGGAGGCCGACCGCGCCCGCTTCGTCGGCAACATCCGCGGGCAGGGGGAGCGGATGGCGCAGATGATCGACAAGTTGCTCGCGCTTGCGGCTGTCGAGCACCGCCAACGACTGGAGCGGCCGGAACTGGTGGCGCTGTCGGCCCTCGCGCAGGACGTGCTGGAGGAGTGCGGCACCCGCGGGGCGAAGGGCGAAGGACGAATTCGCCTGTCGTTGCCATCGACCGAGTTGACCGTGCTCGGGGATGCCTTCCTGCTGCGCCAGGCCCTGCACAACCTCGTCGAGAATGCACTCGATTTCTCGCCGCCCGGCGGCGTGGTCGAGGTGCATCTGCAGCCCGCCGCCGGGCGCGCGCGCTTCGAAGTGCTCGATCGCGGCCCTGGCGTGCCCGATTACGCACGCGAACGGGTGTTCGAACGCTTTTATTCCCTGCCGCGCCCCGACGGGGGCAGCCGCAGTAGCGGCCTGGGCCTGTGTTTCGTCTCGGAGGTCGCGGATCTTCACGGCGGGCACGCGTCACTGGACAACCGCGAAGGGGGCGGGGCAGTCGCCACGCTTGAGCTGCCGTTGGCGTCGCAGGGATGAGCTGACGCCGCGGCGACGCACGCGCCCGCCCCAGCGCCTCACCACATTGTCACCTTGCCGGGCGATGCGTGTCGCCCAGCCGAGTGACGCGCACTTCACTCCCACTTCACCGTCGCGACATCGGCCGCGCACCGACAGCCCTGATCCTGACTGCCAAACCACGCAAGGAGCGGGACATGCGGTTCTGGATCAAGTTGGCTTTTGTCTTCGCGATGACACTGGCGATCCTGGTGCCGTTGGCGCTGATCGATGGCGTCATCGACGACCGGCAGCGCAATCGGGCCGAGGCGGTGGAGCAGATCTCAGGAACCTTTGCTGCGGCGCAGGTGTTCGGCGGGCCAGTCCTGGTCATCCCATACACCGAATCGGTGGAAGTCGATGCTGCCCATGCGGACGGCGGCCCGCGCAAGATGCGCCGCGACGAGCAGCGACAGTGGATCTTCTTCCCGGACACGGTGGAGGTGGGTGGGCCGATCAAGCCGTCCACCCGGCGGTTGGGACTGCATGCGGTGCGGGTTTACGAGTGGGCGGGGCGGGCCGACGCGCGCTTTTCCTTCGACATTCCAGCCGCAACCGATCCCGTGGCCAACCGCCGCATTGGTCGGCCGTGGTTGAGCTACGGCATCGCCGATGTGCGCGGGCTGGTGGGGACACCGCGACTAAGCGTGAACGGCGCGCCGGTCGCGGTCCTGCAGGGGCAGGGTGCCCGCGATGGTTCCGGCCTGCATGCAAGGCTGCCCGCGCCGTTGCCCGGGTCCCGGATGCAGCTGACGACGCGCCTGGACCTGGTATTGGGCGGCACGGAATCGTTGTCCCTGGCGCCCATGGGCCAGCAGAATCGCTTCGCGCTGGCCTCCAGCTGGCCGCATCCGCGACTGGCCGGCAAGTTCCCCGCGCGCCAGCCGCGCATCGGCGCCGACGGGTTCTCTGCCCATTGGGAGATATCCGCATTGGCGGCGGATGCGCAGCGCCAGTACCTCGGCGGGCGAAGCCTGACCAGTGGGGTCGATGCCGTCAGCGTCTCCCTGGTCGATCCGGTCAACGCGTACACGCAGGCCGATCGCGCCATCAAGTACGGCATCCTGTTCGTGCTGCTGACATTCGTCGGCTTCTTCATGCTGGAGTTGCTGCTGCAGTTGCGCATCCACCCCATCCAGTACGGGCTGGTCGGGCTCGCGCTGTCGATCTTCTTCCTGCTGCTGGTCAGCTTGAGCGAACATGTTGCGTTTGCCTTGGCCTATGCGCTGGCGAGTGCCGCATGCGTGGGCCTGATCGGGTATTACCTGTGCCACGTCCTGGGCAGCGTCCTGCGCGGTGGAGGGTTCGCCCTGATGCTCGGCGCGCTGTATGCCGCCTTGTTTGGCCTGCTGATCTCCGAGGACAATGCGTTGCTGATGGGTTCGCTGCTGCTGTTCGCGATCCTGGCCGCCATCATGATCGCCACCCGCAAGGTGGACTGGTACCGGGCGGGCGCCACGGCCCCCCTCGCCGCCGCCTGACCTAGAATCCCCGCCATGAATGCACGATCGATCACGGTCCGCACGTTGGTGGGCGAAGCCATCGCCCCCTACGTGGATGATCTGGCCCGCCTGCGCACCCAGGTATTCGGGGAGTGGCCCTATCTGTACGCCGGCAACATCGCCTACGAAGCCGAATACCTGCAGGTGTACACGCGCAGCAAGCGCAGCGTCGTGATACTTGCCTTCGATGGTGCACAGGTCGTGGGTGCATCGACCGGCCTGCCGCTGGCGGAGGAATCGCAAGCCTTCATCAGCCCCTTTGCTGCGGGGGGCTTCCGACCGGAGACCGTTTTCTATTGCGGTGAGTCGGTGCTGTTGCCAGCCTATCGTGGCCAGGGATTGGGCCATCGGTTCTTCGATGAGCGCGAGGCCCACGCGCGGGCGCTGGGCGGCTTTGCGTGGACGGCCTTCTGCGCGGTGGACCGTGATCCGGCCGATCCACGCCGCCCGCACGGGCATCGCGACAACGACGTGTTCTGGCGCAAGCGCGGTTACACCCCGGTGGCCGGCATGCAGGTGGCGCTGCCGTGGCCCGAGGTGGGGGGCGACGGTGACGTGCCCCATACTCTGACTTGTTGGCTCCGGCCCCTGGAGGTGTTCTGGTGAAGGTTGCCGTAGCCAAGTACATGATCGACGCTCCGGCCGACTTCGAAGCGTTCGCCAGCAAGCAGGCAACGTGGCTGGCTGAAGCGAGCTCTGCAGGCGCGTCCCTGGCGGTGCTGCCTGAGTATCTGTCGCTGGAACTGGCGGCCAGCTTTGGCACTCCGGTGCAATCCGACCTGCTCGCGTCACTGGCAGCCACGCAGGAATACCACCCGCGCTGGATGGCACTGTTTTCCGACTTGGCCCAGCGGTGGGGCCTGCACGTGGTGGCGGGCAGCTTCCTGCTCGATACGGGCCTGGCCCGCTACCGCAACCGCAGCTACCTGTTCGCGCCCGATGGCAGGCATGTCTGGCAGGACAAGCTGCAACTCACCGGGTTCGAGAAGGCGACGGGCATCATCGAGCCCGGTGACGCGCTCAAGGTTTTCGACGTGGGCGAGGCGCGTGCGGCCACGGCCATCTGCTACGACAGCGAGTTCCCGCTGCCGGTGCGGGCGCAGTGCGAGGCGGGCGCACGCCTGCTGCTGGTGCCCAGTTGCACCGACACCGAGGCCGGGGCCACGCGGGTTCGCGTGGGATGCATGGCGCGCGCTTTGGAGAACCGGTGCTTCGTTGCGCAGTCCGTCACGGCCGGCCAAGCTCCCTGGAGCCCCGCACTCGACGAAAACACCGGTGAAGCCGCGGTCTACGCGCCCATGGACGTGGGATTACCAGCCGATGGCGTGCTGGCACGGACCGAAGGCGCGCAGCGCTGGGCGGTAGCGGACCTGGACTTCCTCGCCCTGCAGGCGACCCGCGCGCAGGCGCAGGTGGCCGTCGACCGAGACTGGCCCGGCCAGTGGCGGCCAGAAGTCACCCGCGCGCGGTTGACGCCTTTCAGTTGAGGCAGTGACCTCAGGCGAACAACGACACGCCGGGGACCAGCCACAGTGACAACGCGGCCAACGCGGAACCAATCCCCGTTGCCGCCAGCACGTCGCTGGGGTAATGCAGACCCAGTGCCACGCGCGACGTAGCCACGCTCGCGCTAAACGGCACCAGCAGCCAGCCCAGTCCCGGGTAATGCGCCATCGCCACCAGGGTGAAGGCCACCGCGTGCAGCGTATGGCCGCTGGGGAAGCTGAATTCGTCCAGCGGCGCGACCCACGCCTGGATGCGCCGATCCGAGGCGAACGGGCGGGGCCGTCGAGTCCAGCGCTTCAACGCCCGATACAGCGTGAGTGCGATCACGCCCGTGGCGGCCAGATGCGCGGACGCCGCCAGTCCGTCGATGCCCTCGGCCACGACCAATACGCCCATCAGCACGTACCAGAAGACACCGTCGCCCAGCCTGCTGATCGCGGCGAAGTACGCCCGCGAGACTCCTTTCGCGCACAGGCGGTTGATCCGCAGGCACCAGCCGGATTCGCCGGCGACGAAGCGCTCACGCCATGGCAGTCGATGCATCGCGTCCTCCCGCCCGCAGGCTCTGCAGGATGTCGTCGAAATCGGACGCCACCTGTTCGGGGCGCAGGCCTTCCACCGCACGCCGCGCAGTGCGCGCCATCGCATCGCGCAGCGAATCGTCGCTGGCGATACGCACCGCTTCGCGGACGAAGCGTGCATCGTCGCCGCGTGCCACCGCCGCGCCGTGCACGCCATCCTTCAGGTGCTCCCGCGCGGCGCCGTAATCGAAGGCCACCGTTGCCACGCCACTGGCCATCGCCTCCAGCGTGACGTTGCCGAACGTCTCGCTGTGGCTGGGAAACAGGAACAGGTCGCCACTGGCGAAGTGCCGTGCAAGGGCCTCGCCGCGGTGCACACCGGCGAAGACCAGGTCGGGATTGGCTTGCTGCAGGCGCGCCTGCGCGGGTCCGGCCCCGACCCAGATGAATCGCGCTTCCGGTCGCAAAGTCTGCACGGCGCGGAACGCCTTCACCGCAAGCTCAAGGTTCTTCTCCGGCGCGATTCGCCCCACGTAGATCACGGCCAGTCCGTCCGCGCCCACGTCCCATTCCTTGCGGAGGGCCTCATCGCGGCGTGAGGGATGGAAAAGCGTGGTATCCACCGCGCGCGACAGCCGCACCACGTTGCTGAAGCGTTGGCGCCCGAGGAAGCCAGCCAGCTCACGCGTAGGCACCAGCGTCGCATTCGCCGCATTGTGGAAGCGGCGCATCCATCCCAGCGCCGCGCCTCCGAGGAAACCCAAGCCGTAGTCGCGCATGTATTCGTCGAAGCGGGTGTGGAAGCCGGTCGCCACCGGTATGCCAAGGCGTCGCGCCGCCCTCACGGCCGACCAGCCCAGCGGACCCTCCGTGGCCACGTAGATCGCGTCGGGGCGGCGTGAGCGCCAGTGGCGGACCAGACGCCCCGTGATCGGCAGGCCGAAGCGCAGGCCCGGGTAGCGCGGGATCGGCAGGCCTGGCGCCAACAGTTCATCGTCGCTGTCGCCACGCTCTGTCGCCTGCCGCGGGCGCACCAGGGCGACGTCGTGTCCGCGGGCGCGCAAGCCATGCTCCAACCCTTGCACGGTCAGCGCTACACCGTTGACTTCCGGTGGATAGGTCTCGGTGACGATGGCATAGCGCATGCGCGGCTCCCGGTTTGGGAGAGCGTCGCGCAGCCCGATTAACCGCCGATGTCAGCCGCATGACCGCGTGGTGACCGCGGTCGTCCCGCCATAAGCGCTCAGGCCATCTCGATGCGCAAGGTGATCCCAAGTCCGGCCATGTCGTCGGGTTCACCCAGCAGGTCCGCCTTGAGCAGCGGGCGGGCGTCGAGCCAGCGCTTGGATAGCGTCAGGGTGATGCCGCTCGGGGAGGCTACCGCTTCCAGCTGGGGAATCGGCGTGGCCTCGTGGGCCCGGTGGATCAGCACCGCCAGCCGTAGCAACGCCGCACTGCGACGCGCGGCGGACAGCAGGCGGTCGGGCAACGCGTCGAATGCGCTCTTGGGCACCTTGCGGCGGTGCGTGCGCACCAGCGCAGCCAGGAACTGCTGCTGCTGGCGCGAGAAACCCGCGATATCGGAATGCTCCAGCACGTACGAGCCGTGCACGTGGTATTGGCTGTGGGCGATGACCAGGCCCAACTCATGCAGCATCGCGGCCCGGCGCAGCAGGACGCGGTCGTCCTCGTCCAGCTGCCAGGCCTCGGCCACCTGGTCGAACAGGTGCATCAGGGTGGCCTCCACCCGTGCCGCCTGCGGCCGGTCGATGCCGTAGCGCTGCATGAGCGCACCGACCGCCGCGTCGCGGGGGTCGTGGGCGCCGCCGCGGCCGACCATGTCGTACAACACGCCCTCACGCATGGCGGCCTTGCTGACGGCCATGCGCTCCAGGCCCAGCGCGTTGAAGGCGGCCTCCAGGATCAGCACGCCACCGGCGATGATGGGCCGGCGCTCGGCGGAGAGCCCCGGCAGGTCAATGGCCTCGATGCGGTCGGCCTGCAGCAGGCGATCGCGGACCACGGGCAGCGCCTGCGCCGTCACCGCGCCCTTGGTCAGCTTCATCGCCGCGCAGATCTCGCCGATGGCCTTGTTGGTGCCCGATGCGCCCAACGCTTCCTGCCAGCCCAGCGCGCGATACGTGCTGGCGAACTGCTGGAACTCCGCGGTCACCTCGGCCAGCGCATCCTTCCAGCGCTTGCGCGTCAGCTTGCCGTTCTCGAAGAAGCGGCGGGTGGTGGCGATGCAGCCAAGCTGCAGGCTCTCGCGCTCCAGCGCATCAAAGCCGCGGCCGATGATGCACTCCGTCGAGCCGCCACCAATGTCGATCACCAGGCGCAGCTGCCCATCCTTGGGCGGCTGCGCGTGCGCCACGCCAAGGTAGATCAGGCGCGCCTCCTCACGGCCCGCCACCACTTCGATGGCATGGCCCAGCGCGCTTTCGGCCGGCATCAGGAACGCCTGCGGCGCCGCCAGCCGGCGCACCGTGTTGGTGGCGATGGCCCGCACGTGCGAGGGTGGCACGTCGCGCAGCCGCTGGCCGAAGCGGGCCAGGCACTCCAGCGCGCGGTCGCGGACCTCGGGGTTCATCCCACCCTTGCGGTCCAGGCCCTCGGCCATGCGCACGGTTTCGCGCAGGCGGTCCACCACGCGCAGCTGCCCGAGCAACTGCTGGGCCACCACCATGTGGAAGCTGTTGGAGCCCAAATCGACGGCAGCGAGCAGGTCGCCGTCCTTCAGAGGGAGGCGTGCGGCGTGGAGGACGGCATTCATCCGCAGATTTTCGCCAATAAAGTGGCCTGTGCGGAATGGGGGGGCTCGCCCTCGGCGGGCTGCAGGCGTTCGTACCGGCCATCCGGCTGCAGCATCCAGGCCGAAACGTTGTCGCGCAGGTAGTTGTCCAGCGCCTCGTCGTACACGCGCTGGGCCTGCGAGGGGTCGCGCACCGGGAAGCACGTCTCCACCCGCCGCAGCAGGTTGCGTTCCAGCCAGTCGGCGCTGGAGCAGAGCAAATCCGGCTCGCCGTCATTGGCAAACCAGTACACGCGGTGGTGCTCGAGGAAGCGGCCCACGATCGAGCGCACGCGGATGCGGTCCGACACCCCCTCGACCCCGGGTCGCAGGGTGCATGCGCCGCGCACGATCAGGTCGATCTCGACGCCCGCCTGCGACGCCCGGTAGAGCGCGCGGACGACCTGCGGCTCGTTGAGGGCGTTCATCTTGGCAATGATTCGCGCCGGCTTACCCGCCCTGGCGTGCCGGGTTTCGCGGTCGATCCGCTTGAGCACGCCAGAGTGCAGGGTGAACGGCGATTGCAGCAGGCATTTCAGCTTGGTCGCAGGCGCCAACCCCGACAATTGCTGAAACACCATGTGCACGTCGGCACCAATGTCCGGATCCGCCGTGATGAGGCCGATGTCGGTGTACACCCTGGCCGTACCGGTATGGTAGTTGCCGGTACCCAGGTGCACGTAGCGGCGCAGCTTGCGCCCTTCGCGGCGTACGATCAGCAGCATCTTGGCGTGGGTCTTGTAGCCCACCACGCCGTACACCACCTGTACCCCGGCTTCCTGCAGCCGATCCGCCAGCCCCAGGTTGGCCTCCTCGTCGAAGCGCGCGCGCAGCTCGACCACGGCGGTCACGTCCTTGCCATTGCGAGCCGCCTGCACGAGGTGCTCGACGATGGGCGAATCCTTGCCGGCGCGGTACAGCGTCTGCTTGATCGCCAGCACGTTCGGGTCTTCGGCCGCCTGGCGCAACAGTTCCAGCACCGGCGTGAAGGCATCGAACGGGTGGTGCAGCAGCATGTCGCCCTGTGCAACCGTCTCGAACATGGCCTCGGTGCCCACCGGCAACCGCGCCTGGAACGGTGTGAACTTCAGGTCCGGCCGCTGCACCAGGTCGTAGACCTGGATCACGCGGTTGAGGTTGACCGGCCCGTTGATGCGGTACACCGCGTGTTCGGGCAGGTCGAAGTTCTCCAGCAGCGTGCGCACGATGGCGTCCGGGCACTGCTCGGCAATTTCCAGCCGTACCGCCCGCAGGTAGCCGCGGCCGACCAGCTCATCGCGCAAGGCCAGCGCGATGTTGTCGACTTCCTCCTCGTCCACGAGCAGTTCGGAGTTGCGGGTCACGCGGAACTGGTAAGCGCCCTTGACCCTCATGCCGGGGAACAGCTCGTCGACGAAGGCTGACAGCATGGCTGACAGGAACACGAAGTCGTGCTCCCCGCCGGAGACTTCCTGCGGGATCTGGATGATGCGCGGCAGCGAACGCGGCGCGCGCACGATGGCGAGGTGGCCGGCACGCCCGAATGCGTCCTTGCCTTCCAGCACCACCACGATGTTCAACGACTTGTTGAGAATCTTCGGGAACGGATGCGCGGGGTCCAGGCCCAGCGGCGACAGCACCGGCATGATTTCGTCGCGGAAACACGTGCGCAGCCACTCGGTCTGCTGCTCGCTCCAGGCCTCGCGTGCCAGCACGCGCACGCCCGACTCGGCCAACGCCGGGCGCAGCGTGTCGTTCCAGCATGCGTACTGTTGCTGCACCAGTTCGGCTGCGCGGTCGTGGATGCGGGTCAGTACCGTCGCCGGTGCCAGCCCGTCGGCGCCCGGGGCCAGTCCCAGGTCGTGGGCGTGGTGCAGGGTGCCGGCGCGGATTTCAAAGAACTCGTCCAGGTTGGTGCAGGAGATGCACAGGTAGCGCAGCCGCTCCAGTAGTGGCACCTGCGGGTCCATCGCTTGGGCCAGCACGCGGAAGTTGAAGTCCAACTGCGACACTTCGCGATTGAAATACAGCGAGCGGTCCCGCAGCGGATCGCGCTCGGACCCAGGATCCACCGGCGTCGGGGACGGCAGCTGGATGTTCATGGCAATACCTCCAGGGCCTCGCGCGGGCGGACGCGTTCAGCACCGAAATGACAGGAGAACGTGCTCCCGCGGCCCACCTCGCTGGTGACCAGCAGGCGTGCCTGGTGAAGGTTGAGCACGTGCTTGCAGATGGCCAGGCCAAGCCCGGTGCCTCCGCTCTCGCGCGAGCGGCTGGTCGACACGCGGTAAAAGCGCTCGGTCAGGCGTGGCAGGTGGTGCGCCGGGATGCCGTAACCGGTGTCGCTCACCTCCAGCACCGCGCCGGTTCCGTCGCGGCGGAAGCGGATGTGCACACTGCCACCGGCCGGCGTATAGCGGATCGCGTTGCTGACCAGGTTGGAGAAGGCGCTATGCAGTTCCTTGTGCCCGCCCCAGAGGTCCACTCCCGCGGTGTCCTCAACCGTCACTTGGTGGCGGCCCTGGCTCAACGCGTTGGCTTCGCGCGCCAAAGTGTTGATCATCGCGCTCATCGCCACCGATTCCTCCTCTGGCAGGCTGCCCTGCGACTCCAGCCGCGACAGCGTCAGCAAGTCTTCCACGAGTTGGGTCATGCGCTGCGATTGCCGCTGCATCTCGGCCAGCATCGGTGCCCAATCGGGATGCTCTTCCGGGTCGAGCATGTCGAGGTACCCGTGCACCACCGTCAGCGGTGTGCGCAACTCGTGCGAGACGTTGGCCACGAAGTCGCGGCGCATCTGTTCCAGGTGCAGCAGCCGGCTCACGTCGCGCGCGACCAGCAGCCACAGGTTCTCCGAGTACGGGATCAGCCGCAGGCTCAGGGTCACCGACGAATTGACCGGGGAGGGTACCTCCAGCGTCTCCGCATGGCGACCGGCCGCCAGCCAGTGCGCCAGCGGCAAGGGCTGCAACCGCTGCACCAGCGGCGCGCCCATGTCCTTGGGATAGTGCATGCCCAGCAGGGGCTTGCAGGCCTCGTTGAACCACAGCACCCGCTGGCTCAGCCGGTCCACCACGACGATGCCGTCCGGCAGCGCGGCGGCCGCGGCGCGGTAGGCACGGAGCATCTCGATCAGGCGACGTTTGCGCGTGCGCATCTCCGACTGGCTGCGATACAGCAGCCTGTCAAGCTCGTTCCATACGCCTTCGCCCAAGGGCGGGGTCAGTCGCTGCCGCGCGGTGAGCCGCAGCAGCACGTTGCGCAAGCGCCAGTAGTGCCAGGCCACCACGCCCAGGGCGGCCACCGTGATCACCTGCCAGGGATGGCCAATCGCCAGGCCCGCGGCGGCGGCCCCCAGCAGGATCAGGGTCAGTTGGCCCAGCGTCTTCAGCCAAGCGGAGCGCGTGCGAGGAGGCATGCCCCGAGTTTAGACGGCCAGCGACGCGGAAAACCGATAACCGGCGCCCCGAACCGTCTGCACCATGCCGTCGAGCTGGTGCGGCTCCAGCGTCTTGCGCAGGCGGCGGATGTGCACGTCCACCGTGCGCTCCTCCACGTACACGCTGCCGCCCCACACGTGGTCCAGCAACTGGGTGCGGGTATACACGCGCTCGGGGTGGGTCATGAAGAAGTGCAGCAGCCGGTACTCGGTCGGCCCGATCTGCACCGGCTGGTCCCCCGCGAACACACGGTGCGCCGCGCCGTCGATGCGCAGCGGCCCCATGCCCACGCTGCCGTCCTCGTCGTCTTCCCGCGAGCGGCGCAGGACGGCGCGGATGCGTGCCAGCAGTTCGCGGGCCGAAAACGGCTTGACCACGTAATCGTCAACGCCGGCCTCCAGGCCACCTACGCGGTCGTTCTCCTCGCCGCGTGCGGTGAGCATGATGATCGGGATCTCGCGGGTCAGCGATTCCTTGCGCCAGCGCCGTGCCAGCTCAAGCCCACTGGTACCCGGCAGCATCCAGTCCAGCAGGATCAGGTCGGGCACGTGGTCGGCGATGGCCGCCTGCGCCTCGCGCGCATCGCCGGCATGTACCGGCTCGTATTCGCCCTTGCGCAGGGCGAAGGCCACCATGTCACGGATGGCGGGCTCGTCTTCGACTATCAGGATGCGCTTCTGCACGCGGTCACCGGGGGAGTGTGGGCTGTGACGGCTTCCGGTGACCGCCGCGCCTGGTAGACGTGCAATCACCTGCGGTACGTCCTGTACCGCGAGAGCCCGCTTTGGGGGCTCCCCGAAGTGGTCCCAGTACACTACCGTTTTGTGACGCCCCTGTGACAACGTCGCATCGTTGTCATCGACGGTCGAGATCCTCGTCACGTACGCCCAGACGCCGCAGCTCCAGCACTACCGGGGTGATCGCCGCGATCCGCGACTCGATTCGCGCCCGTGCGTAGTAATCCAGTTCCGGCCGTTTCTTCAGCGTATTGAGCTGCACCAGTGCCTGTTCCGGACGGCCACCCAGGTAGGCGGCCTCCGCATACGCTTCACCCGCGCGTACCGGATCCCCGGCGATCTCGCTGGCACGGGCAAACGTCTGCTGGAACACTGGATCCTGCGCCGAGCGGGGCAGCAGTGGACGCAGCAAGGCCTGTGCGCGCTTGCCCGCGGCGACCGTGTTGCGCTCGCCTAGCGCGCGGGCATAGGTCAGGGCAATGGCGCGGTCGTTGGGGCTGTCCCGTACCAGGGCCTCGAAGCGGGCATCGGCGGCGGCATGGCGGCCGGCTTTCGCCAAGGCTTCCGCCAAGGCCAGTTCCAGCCACTCGTCGCGCGGCTGCTGCGCCAGCAGGCCTTGGAGCAGGTCAATGGCCGCCGCCGGCTCATTGGCCCGAAGGTGGGCGATGGCCTTGCCGTAACGTTGCGCAGGCTCCAGTTTGCCGGTCTTGGCGAGTCGCTCGTACTCCTGCACGGCTTCGCGTGGCGTGTCGGCACTGAACGCGCGCAAACGCTCGCGGGCGAACTCGAACCGGCCGGTGCCACCGTATTTCAGCGCCGACCCGCTCACCTGCAGGCCCTGCGGCAGCAGTGGATTGCTGTTGGTGTTGGGCGCGGCGAGGGTTGAAGGCGCGTTCCCGGCCATCAACCGCGCGCGGTCCTTGGCCTCGCTGATGCGGGTGATGGTGACCGGGTGGGTCATCAGGAACTCCGGGGCCTCGGTGCCGTAGTAACTGGCACCGTTGGCGCGCGAGCGCTGCTGCAGCTTGCCGAAGAAGTCGGCGATGGCCATCGGGTCGTAGCCGGTACGCGCCAGCGACCGTATCCCGAGGCGGTCAGCCTCATGTTCGTTCGAGCGGGTGTAGTCGATCTGCCGCTGCTGCATCAGGCCCATCGCGGACACCATCGCTGCCTGGGCCGCATCGTCGGAGGAGTTGCCGCCGGCCGACTGGGCCACCACGATCGCGCCCAGCATCGCCAGCAGGATCGGCAGCTGGTCCTTCTGCGCCCGTTCAACGGCGCGCAGCACGTGGTCCTGCGTCACGTGGGCGATTTCATGCGCCAGCACGCCCGCCACTTCGTCCTCGCGGTCCGCGGCCAGCACCAGACCGGCATTCACGCCGATGTAGCCACCCAGCGTCGCGAAGGCATTGATCTCGCGCTGCCTCATCATGAAAAAAGTGTAGGACTGCCGCGGGTTGTCACTGCTGGCGCCCAGCCGCGTCCCCAGCGAGTCGAGCCAGGTCTCCACCAGCGGGTCGTCCAGGATGTAGTCGTAGTGGCGCAGCTGCGCCAGCATCATTCCGCCGTACTCCTCCTGTTGTGCGGGCGTGAGCAGTTCGCCCGCCGAGGAGCCGATGTCCGGCAGCCGGGCCTCCTGCGCAGGCGCCCCAAGGCTGGCCAGTGCGAGGGTCAGGGCGGCGGTGAGCGGTAAAATACGGCGCAAGCGGACATCCTTTCGGTGGGGCGGGACGGGTGCCGGACCAGCATGCGGCTCTCCGCTGTCGGGCGGGTGAATAGCCGATTAAGCACTCCGGTTAAGCACCCCAGTGTTCTACTGGCGGTCTGGAAAGCCCGCCATGGCAGTCCCATATTCGACCACAGCCCTCCCAATGAGTTCACGGAGCCCATCTTGAGCCAGAGCATCGCCCCCGAGATCACCATCTATTCCTCAGCCATCTGCCCGTATTGCGTGGCGGCCAAGAACTTCCTCAAGAGCAAGGGGCAGTCGTGGAAGGAAGTCCGCATCGACCTGGATCCGGCCGAGCGCGAGAAGATGGTGGCCCTGACCCGCCGCACCAGCGTCCCGCAGATCTTCATTGGCGAGACCCACGTCGGCGGCTACGACGACATGATGGCGCTGCACCGCGCGGGCGGCCTGGAACCTCTGCTCGCCGGGGCATCGGCGTGAGCGGCCCGCAGGATAACGGTAGCCCCGGCGAAAGCGACCGCGTCGCCGAGTTCACCGCGTTCCGCCAGCGGATGAACGAGCGCATTCTCGCCGAGCCCAACCAGGTCGTGCGCCGCTTCTTCGCGCTGGATACCCAGACCTACCAGGCCGGCGCCCTGGACGTGAAGACCAAGGAACTACTGGGTCTGGTCGCCTCGCTGGTGCTGCGCTGCGACGACTGCATCAGCTACCACGTCGCCCAGTGCAAGGAAGCCGGCGTCAACCGCGACGAGATGTTCGAGACCTTCTCGGTGGGTCTGGTCGTGGGTGGTTCGATCGTCATCCCTCACCTGCGTCGGGCCGTGGACTTCCTCGACCGGCTGGAGCAGGGCAACGCCCAGGCCCCTACCGGGCACGACCACGGCTGAGTTTCAGCTGACAGACCGTCGTCCAGGCGCCGGGATGTTGCCAGCACGATGCCAGTTGGCAAGCCCGGGCGGCGGCTGCCTCGTCAGGCCGGCCGTTGCATTGCCACGGCCGGTCGCTTCACCGCCTTTGGCGGCATCCGGCGGGACCCCTTGCGGCATAAGGCTTCCAGCGCTCCCTCCGACCATTGGCCAATGGTTACGCCTGAAATGAAGGGGCGATTTCGGGCATAATTCGGCGGTTAACCATCCGGCGCCGTATTCCCCCACGGCGCCCATCAGTCGGAAGAAGACCCCCTATGACGCAGACGATTACGGTCATCCGTGGCGACGGCATCGGCCCCGAGATCATGGACGCCACCCTGCACGTGCTCGACGCCATGAACCTCGGCCTGCAGTACGAGTTCGCCGACGCCGGTCTGGTCGCGCTGGAGAAGCACGGCGAACTGCTGCCGCAGTCCACCATGGACTCGATCCGCAAGAACCGCATCGCGCTGAAGTCGCCGCTGACCACGCCGGTGGGCGAGGGCTTCTCCTCGATCAATGTCGAGCTGCGCAAGCGCTTCGACCTGTACGCCAACGTGCGTCCGGCCAAGTCGTTCCCCAACACCAAGTCGCGCTTTCCGTCGGGCGTGGACCTGATTACCGTCCGCGAGAACACGGAAGGCGCCTACATTGGCGAAGGCCAGTCGCTGTCGGAAGACGGCGAGACCGCCGTTCTGCAGCAGAAGGTCACCCGCCGCGGTTCCGAGCGCATCGTGCGCTACGCCTTCGAGCTGGCCCGCAAGACCGGGCGCAAGAAGGTCACCGTGGTCCACAAGGCCAACATCCTCAAGTCGACCTCGGGCCTGTTCCTGAAGACCGCGCGTGCCGTGGCCGCCGAGTACCCCGACATCGAGTGCAACGAGATGATCGTGGACAACACCTGCATGCAGCTGGTGATGCGTCCGGAGCAGTTCGACATCATCGTCACCACCAACCTCTTCGGCGACATCATCTCCGACCTGTGCGCCGGCCTCGTCGGCGGCCTGGGCCTGGCCCCCGGCGCCAACATCGGCACCGACGCGGCCATCTTCGAGGCCGTGCACGGCACCGCCCCGGACATCGCCGGCCAGGGCAAGGCCAACCCATGCGCGCTGCTGCTGGGCGCCGCGCAGATGCTCGACCACCTGGGCATGCCGGAGAAGGCCACCAAGCTGCGCGAGGCGATCATCGCCACGCTCGAAGCCAAGGATAATCTGACCCCCGACCTGGGCGGCACGGGTACCACCCAGTCCTTTGCCGAGGCGATTGCCAAGCGCGCGACGGCCTGAGCCACGCCACACCCTGAGGGGCCGGGATATCGGCTCCTCCTTGACGGGGCGCCTTCGGGCGCCCCGTGTCGTTTCACCGGCAGCCGCGATCTCCCCCGGCCGCCGTTCCCTGGTGTTGGGCGGGATCAACCCAACGGAATCACGCATTCCGCAACGGGCACTGTTCTGCCCATGGCCTCGACACCCCGTTGCCCACAGCCCAGAATGCCAATCTTTATTCCGTCCATTCGGATGAAGCGATGAATGACGTCGTCCGCCCCAGCGCGCTCGCGCTGACTCCGCTGCTGCTGTTCCTGGCGTTGTTCTTCGGTGCAGGCCTGTACTTCACCGCTCAGGGCGAAGCCATGGGCTTTTATCAGTTGCGTGCGCCCGTGGCGATCCTGCCCGCGCTCGCGTTGGGGGCGTGGCTGGCATGGCGCCGCGGTGTCCGTCCGGTCGAGACTCTGTTGGCCGGCATGGGCCACTCCAACGTCATGCTGATGTGCCTGGTGTTCCTGCTGGCGGGCGGGTTCGCCACGGTGTCGAAGTCCATTGGCGCCGTCGATGCCGTCGTGGCCATCGGCTTGGGCAGCCTGCCGCCGTCATTGATCCTGCCGGGCATGTTCGTGGTGGCGAGCTTCGTGGCGCTGGCGATCGGCACCTCCATGGGCACCATCGCCGCCGTGGTGCCGATTGCGCTGGGCGTCTCGGACGCAGCGGGGTTGGACGCCGGACTGGTGCTGGGTGCCGTGGTGGGCGGTGCGATGTTCGGCGACAACCTGTCGGTGATCTCCGATACCACCATTGCCGCAACCCGGAGCCAGGGGTGCCGCATGCGCGACAAGTTCCGCGAGAACTTCAAGATCGCCCTGCCCGCGGCGATCGCGACCGTGGTCCTGATGGCGCTGCTGGGTGACACCGCACCGGTCGCTCCGCCGGACAGCGAGGCCAGCGGCTGGCTGGTATTGCCTTACGTCATCGTGCTGGGACTGGCGCTGGCGGGCCTGGACGTCGTGCTGGTCCTGGGCCTCGGCATCGTGCTATCGGGACTGTTCGGCGTATTCGTGGGCGACGGTTACGATGTCGTCGCCTTTGCTGGTGACATCTACGCCGGATTCGAAAGCATGGTGGAGATCACCTTGTTGTCGATTCTGATTGGCGGCCTTGCCGAGCTGATCAGGGTGACCGGGGGGTTGGCGTGGCTGGCCCAGGTCATTGCCCGTTTTGCCCGGGGTCGCACGGGCCGCCGCTCGGGCGAGGCGAGCATTGCGGCGCTCGCCGTGGGCGCCGATGCACTTACCGCGAACAACACCGTGGCCATCCTCGTGACCGGCAGCCTGGCCAAGGACATCGCCGAGCGCCATGACATCAGCCCCCGTCGCAGCGCCAGCCTGCTCGACATCTTTTCCTGCGTCACCCAAGGGTTGCTGCCCTACGGCGCCCAGATCCTGCTCGCCGCGTCGCTGGCCGGCCTGTCGCCACTGGCGATCGCGGGCAGGGTCTATTACTGCTGGCTGCTGGCGGCGGCGGCCGTGATTTTCATGCTGCTGCCGTCCCGGCGTGGGGCCGGCGCCAGGGCGGGGGAGCGAGGTTCCGCGAAGCAGTCGTGAGCCTGGCGCGTTGGAATGGATGTGGCGGCGCGCGACAGGACAGGGCGGCCCGCCGCGGCAAACGAAACGGGGCGCCACCAGGCGCCCCGTCGTGTTTGGAGCCGTCGGTGGCTCCCGGTACTTCGCTTCGGTTTCAGTCGCGCGATTGCAGCTTCGACAACAGCCGCAGGATTTCCAGGTACAGCCACACCAGCGTCACCAGCAGGCCGAACGCGGCGTACCACTCCATGTACTTCGGTGCGCGCTGTTCCACGCCGCTCTCGATGAAGTCGAAGTCCAGAACGAGGTTCAACGCAGCGATCACCACCACGAAGCCGGAGAAGGCGATACCCATCAGCCCGCTGTCGTGGATGAACGGCATCGACTTGCCGAAGAAGCCCATTCCGATATTGACCAGGTAGAGCAGGGCGATGCCGCCGGTTGCGGCCACCACGCCCAGCTTGAAGTTCTCGGTGGCCTTGATCAGGCCGCTGCGGTACGCCATCAGCAACGCCGCCAGCGTGCCGAAGGTCAGTCCCACCGCCTGCATCACGATACCCGGGAACTTCATTTCAAACATCGCCGAGATCGCGCCGATGAAGAGGCCTTCCAGTGCGGCGTACAGCGGGGCGGTGACGGGCGCCCAGGTCTTCTTGAAGATCGTTACCAGCGACACGACGAAACCGCCCAGCCCACCCACCAGCACGTAGGGCATCAGGTTGGCGGTGCCGTTGCTGCCGAAGAACAGTGACCAGGTGTACAGCGCGCCGGCCAGCGTCAACACCAGCAGGAACGCGGTCTTGTTGACCGTGCCATTCAGGCTCATGGCATCCTGCGCGCCGCTGACGACGCTGCCGGTGCCGAGGTCGAGGAAAGTGCTGTCCTTCAAGGCGGGGTTGCCACTGCGCATGTCTGCTCCTTGTTTGCCGTGCCGGCGGTTCAGTCGCGAGCATACAGGCGAGGCTGCCAACCGTGGGCCCGACGCGATGCATTGACAGCGCGCTTTGCGCGACAGAGAATAGTCGGCCTTTCGTAGCGCTGGCGCGCTTCGGGAGACTGGCCCGGGGCATAGCGCAGTCTGGTAGCGCATCTGGTTTGGGACCAGAGGGTCGGGGGTTCGAATCCCTCTGCCCCGACCATTTGAGTTGCACGCCTCGGCTAAGATGTTCGCCACGCGCCCGTAGCTCAACTGGATAGAGCACCGGCCTTCTAAGCCGGTGGTTGCAGGTTCGATTCCTGCCGGGCGCGCCAGAGTCGGCGGAATTGTTTCATGTGGTGGCTGTAGCTCAGCTGGTTAGAGTACTGGATTGTGATTCCAGATGTCGGGGGTTCGAGTCCCCTCAGCCACCCCACCTATTTGCGAAGTGAAATTTTTCTGGTAAAGTTTCGCTTCTAAGTTGTTCCGGGCCGTTAGCTCAGTTGGTAGAGCAGTTGACTCTTAATCAATAGGTCCAAGGTTCGAATCCTTGACGGCCCACCAATCCCGGAAAGGCACCTGGCAACAGGTGCCTTTTTCCTTTTCGGAAGCCCGCCTAGAATGGCGCCCCGGACGGTCGGCATGATCCGGTCGACTTTGCGAAAGTGGCGGAATTGGTAGACGCCCTGGATTTAGGTTCCAGTGCCGCAAGGCGTGCGGGTTCGAGTCCCGCCTTTCGCACCACGCCTCCCCCAGTAGTAAATAGCCCGCACCGCCCAAGCGAGCCGTCGCGAGGGAAAGGCGTTCCGTCGCCACGCTTTTGCCCGCACCCTGCCGCCAAGCGAGCCGTCGCGAGTGCTTTGCGACCCATGACCGGCCCGCCGGCAAGGACCGATCCCGCTCGGCCGCGCCCCGACCGGCCAGAAATCTCCCCAACTGGCACCCAGCCCCGGAATCGGCGAAACTAGCAAGTTCGCAGGGGCCCCGTGGCGCGTTGGCGTGCCCGATCCCTGACGCCAGATCAACAACATCGTGCCGCGGCAGGCTGCCGTGGTTGCAGGAGTGGATATGCAAGTTTCGGTCGAATCGCTGGGCAACCTTGAACGCCGCCTCACCTTCACCCTCCCGGCCGACCGTTATGAGTCCGTCGTTGGCGGGCGCCTGAAGGAAATCCAGCGCGGCACCAACCTGAAGGGCTTCCGCAAGGGCAAGGTGCCGGCCAGCGTCATCGAGCAGCGTTTCGGCCAGCAGGTCCGCGCCGAGGTGATGGACGGTCTGCTTCGCGAGACCTTCGGCAACGCCGTGCGGGAGAATGCGCTGCAGATTGCCGGCAATCCGCAGATTGCGCCGGGCGAGGGCGAGCTGAACTTCGTCGCCACCTTCGAGGTCGTGCCGGATTTCGGTGACGTCGACGTCGCCAAGCTCAACATCGTGCGCCACACCGCCGAGGTCACCGACGCCGACATCGACACGATGCTCGACAACCTGCGCCTGCAGCGCCGCACCTGGAACAAGGTCGAGCGTGAAGCGAAGGAAGGCGATCTGGTTGGCCTGGAGACCTTCTCCGTGGTCGATGGCGAGCGTCTGCCAGCCGAGGGCGCCGAGCGTGGCGCCACCGCCATCGGTTCGGGCGTGATGTTCCCGGCGATCGAGGCCGCCCTGACGGGCATGAAGGCGGGCGAGGAGAAGACCGTCGACGTCGACTTCCCGGCCGATTGGCGGGTGCCGCAGTTCGCCGGCAAAAAGGTCGCCGTTACCCTGCAGGTGAAGGAAGTGTCCGAGCCGGTGCTGCCGGAAGTCGATGCCGCCTTCATCAAGAGCTTCGGCGTCAAGAGTGGTGATATCGAGCAGTTCCGCAAGGACATCCGCAGCAACCTGGAGCGCGAGCTCAAGGGCGCACTGATGACCCGCCTGCGCCGTGAGGTCGGCGAGCAGCTGATCGCCGCCTATGCACACGTCGAGATGCCGCCGAAGCTGGTCGAGGGCGAAGCCCGCGGCATGGCCGCCCAGGTGGTCGAGCAGGCCCAGCGCGCAGGCCGCAACGTCGGCGAAGTGCCGGCCGACATGTACCAGAACTACCTCGACGCCGCCCGCAAGCGCGTGCTGGTGGGGCTGCTGGTGGGGGAAGTGGCCCGCCGCAACGAGCTGCGCCTGGACCCGAAGCGCGTCACCGAGACCCTGCAGCTGATCGCCTCGACCTACGAGGAGCCCCAGCAGGTCATCGAGCTGTACCGCAACGACCAGCAGCTGATGGCTGGCCTGCAGAATCGCGTGATGGAAGAGCAGGTGATCGACTGGATCGCCGAACGCGCCCAGCACACCGAGCAGCCGCTGTCGTTCAGCGAGGCGATCCGCCAGTAAGTCCGCACGGGCAGGGTGCCGACCGCTCCCTGTCCGTCGTCGCTCCACCACCCGGCGCCTGCCGGGTGACCGGGCAGGTGGGGTGCCCGCAAGGCGCCCCAAGTCCTTGCCCACCGGCTGCCTGACCCTGGGCTGCCTCACATGCAAGGCACCACTTGCGCTTTCTTCCGATCGGCCCCAACTTGATCGGAACCGCCCCACAAGCCAGTCACAGGTGCCATTCAATGGATTACCGAACCCAAGCCCTGAACCTCGTCCCGATGGTGGTCGAACAGACCAGCCGCGGCGAGCGCGCGTATGACATCTATTCGCGCCTGCTGAAGGAGCGGGTGATCTTCCTCGTCGGCCCGATCGACGACTACATGGCCAACGTGATCGTGGCCCAGCTGCTGTTCCTCGAAGCCGAGAACCCCGAGAAGGACATCAGCCTGTACATCAACTCGCCGGGCGGCATCGTCACGGCGGGCATGGCCATCTACGACACCATGCAGTACATCAAGCCGGACGTGAGCACCATCTGCGTCGGCCAGGCGGCCTCGATGGGCGCGCTGCTGCTGGCGTCGGGCGCACCCGGCAAGCGCTACGCGCTGCCGAACTCGCGCGTGATGATCCACCAGCCGCTGGGTGGCTTCCAGGGCCAGGCCACGGACATCGACATCCACGCCCGTGAGATCCTGTCGCTGAAGCAGCGCCTCAACGAGACCCTGTCCAAGCACACCGGCCAGCCGCTGGAGACCATCGCGCGCGACACCGAGCGCGACAACTTCAAGAGCGCCGAGGCGGCCCGCGACTACGGTCTGGTGGACCAGGTCCTGGAGCGTCGTCCGGACGAGTCGATCCAGGCAGGCTGATCCGCCGGCCAGTTTGGGGGATGGATGGCACCGGGCGCGCGCTCGACCGCCCCATCCCGCGGGACTTTCCACCGTTTTCCCGGCCCGGGAGCCGGCCCCTTGGCGGGCTGGGACGCTGTGCTATTCTCGGGCCGAAGCACCCTCCCAGACCCTCGAAAGGGCAGGGAAGGGGACTTGAGCAACAACAGGCAGAAGCATGAGCGACGAGCGACAAAGCCGCGGTACCGGCGACAGCAACAAGATCCTTTACTGCTCGTTCTGCGGTAAGAGCCAGCACGAGGTCCGCAAGCTGATCGCGGGCCCGAGCGTGTTCATCTGTGATGAATGCGTCGAGCTCTGCAACGACATCATCCGCGAGGAACTCGAGGAGAAGGCGCAGTCGGCGCGCAGCCACCTGCCCAAGCCCAAGGAGATCCTCGAGGTTCTCGACCAGTACGTGATCGGCCAGTCGCGCGCCAAGAAGACCTTGGCGGTGGCGGTCTACAACCACTACAAGCGCATTGAGAGCCGGCAGAAGAACGACGACGTCGAGCTCGCCAAGTCCAACATCCTGCTGGTCGGCCCGACCGGCTCGGGCAAGACACTGCTTGCCGAAACGCTTGCGCGCATGCTCAACGTGCCGTTCACCATGGCCGATGCCACCACGTTGACCGAGGCCGGTTACGTGGGCGAGGACGTGGAAAACATCATCCAGAAGCTGCTGCAGAAGTGCGACTATGACGTCGACAAGGCGCAGCAGGGCATCGTCTACATCGACGAGATCGACAAGATCTCGCGCAAGAGCGACAACCCCTCCATCACGCGCGACGTGTCGGGCGAGGGCGTGCAACAGGCACTGCTGAAGCTCATCGAAGGCACGGTTGCCAGCGTGCCGCCGCAGGGTGGTCGCAAGCACCCGCAGCAGGAGTTCCTGCAGGTCGATACGCGCAACATCCTGTTCATCGTCGGTGGCGCATTCGCCGGTCTGGAGAAGGTGATCCAGCAGCGCAGCACGGAAGCTGGTGGCATCGGCTTCGGCGCCAAGGTCAAGAGCAGCGAGCGCAAGGTCGAGACCGGCAAGATCCTGGCCGAGGTCGAGCCCGAGGACCTGATCAAGTTCGGCCTGATCCCCGAGTTTGTTGGCCGACTGCCGGTGGTCGCCACGCTGGAGGAGCTGGACGAGACCGCCTTGGTCAGGATCCTGACCGAGCCGAAGAACGCCATCACCAAGCAGTTCAAGAAGCTGTTCGAGATGGAAGGCGTGGAGCTGGAGTTCCGCCCCGACGCGCTGACCGCGATCGCCCGCAAGGCGCTCAAGCGCAAGACCGGCGCGCGTGGCCTGCGCACGATCGTCGAAGGCGTACTGCTGGACACCATGTACGACCTACCCTCGCTGGAGAACGTCAGCAAGGTGGTGGTCGATGAATCGGTGATCGATCACAAGACGGACCCTTATCTGATCTACCAGACGCCGGCCGCCCCGCCCAAGGCCGCCTCCGCCGAATAAACCGTGTCCGCGTGCCGGAGTGGCACGCTGCCTGGTTCCCGCCCTCGAACGGCCGCGCACAGTGCGCGGCCGTTTCCTTTTCCGGCACCTGCCCGGCGTCAGCCCAGGCAAAGTCGTGCCGCACCCCACAACGGCATCCTTGCCACACGCTGCATTGGAGCGTACCGGCGGCTTCGTTCCTGCCCGAAGTAGGAACCTCGACTGAACGCCAGATGCAATCGGTCGAATCAATTAAGTGGCTGATTCAGCGTGGTTTTTTTCGAGAATGACACAAAGTGAACAAGCGCGCTTGCATCATGCAGGTCGCAGCCCCATAAACGATCCAAAGGCCGCTCACTGGTCTGCCGTTCACCGCCGGGTCCACGCCCGGCGTCTTACATGGAGTCGCCATGACCACTTCCCCCGCCCACGAACCACTCGACCTGCCGGTGCTGCCGCTGCGCGACGTCGTCGTGTTCCCGCACATGGTCATTCCCCTGTTCGTGGGTCGCGACAAGTCGATCAAGGCCCTCGACATGGCCATGGAAGCTGACAAGCGCATCCTGCTGGTCGCGCAGAAAGCCGCCGAGACCGACGATCCCGGTGCGGACGACCTACATCTCGTCGGCACGCTCGCGCACGTGCTCCAACTGCTGAAGCTTCCCGATGGCACCATCAAGGTGCTTGTCGAGGGCGTATCGCGCGTGGCGGTCGATGCCGTCACGGAGACCAACGGTACCCTGACCGGTCGCGCGCACGAAGTGGCCCCCGAGATAGACCGTCCCGAGCGCGAGCTTGACGCTATCGCCCGTGCGCTGATGGGCCAGTTCGAAATGTACGTCAAGACCAACCGCAAGCTGCCGCCCGAGCTCATGCAGACCCTGCAGGGCATCGAGGAACCCGGCCGTCTGGCCGACACCATCGCCGCGCACCTGGGCGTACGCCTGGTCGACAAGCAGAAGCTGCTGGAAACGCATTCCGTCGGCTCGCGGCTGGAGCAACTGGTCGGTCTGGTCGATGGCGAGATTGACGTGCAGCAGCTGGAGAAGCGCATCCGCGGCCGTGTGAAGTCGCAGATGGAGAAGAGCCAGCGCGAGTACTACCTCAACGAGCAGATGAAGGCGATCCAGAAGGAGCTCGGCGAGAGCGACGAGGCGCCCAACGACATCGATGAGCTGACCCGCAAGATCGCCGAGGCCGGCATGCCCAAGCCGGTGGAAGCGAAGGCGAAGGCAGAACTCAACAAGCTCAAGCAGATGTCGCCGATGTCGGCCGAAGCCGCGGTCGTGCGCAACTACCTCGATTGGCTCCTGGGCGTGCCGTGGAAGAAGCGCACCAAGATCCGCAAGGACCTCAAGGCCGCGCAGGACGTGCTCGACGCCGACCATTTCGGTCTGGAGAAGGTCAAGGAACGCATCCTAGAGTACCTCGCCGTGCAGTCGCGCGTCAGCAAGATGAGGGGCGCGATCCTGTGCCTGGTCGGCCCGCCGGGCGTGGGCAAGACCTCGCTGGGCCAGAGCATCGCCAAGGCGACCAACCGCAAGTTCGTGCGCATGTCGCTGGGCGGCGTGCGCGACGAGGCCGAGATCCGTGGCCATCGCCGCACCTATGTCGGTTCGATGCCGGGTCGCATCGTGCAGAACCTCAACAAGGTGGGCAGCAGGAACCCGCTGTTCGTGCTCGACGAGATCGACAAGATGTCGATGGATTTCCGGGGAGACCCGTCCTCGGCGCTGCTGGAGGTGTTGGATCCCGAGCAGAACAACGCGTTCAACGACCATTACCTGGAGGTAGACCTGGACCTGAGCGAGGTGATGTTCGTCGCCACCTCCAATTCGCTCAACATCCCCGGCCCGCTCCTGGACCGCATGGAAGTCATCCGGATCCCGGGCTATACGGAGGACGAGAAGCTCAACATCGCCATGCGCTACCTGGTGCCCAAGCAGATCAAGGCCAACGGCCTGAAGGCGACCGAGCTCAAAGTCGACGAGAGTGCGGTGCGCGACATCGTGCGCTACTACACGCGCGAGTCGGGCGTGCGCAACCTGGAGCGCGAAATCGCCAAGATCTGCCGCAAGGTGGTCAAGGAAATCGCGCTGGCTGGTCCGAAGGCGAAGAAGGCCAAGGAAGCTGCGGTCAAGGTCACATCGAAGAACCTCGAGAAGTACCTCGGGGTGCAGCGCTTCGATTTCGGTCGTGCCGAAGAGCAGAACGAGATTGGCCTGGTGACGGGCCTGGCCTGGACCGAAGTCGGCGGCGATCTGTTGCAGATCGAATCGACGCTGGTGCCGGGCAAGGGACAGTTGCTGCTCACCGGCCAACTCGGCGACGTGATGAAGGAATCGGCTTCCGCTGCGTTGTCAGTGGTGCGTGCGCGCACCGAGCGGCTGGGCATCGACCTCGACTTCCTGCAGAAGCACGACGTGCACGTGCACGTGCCCGAAGGCGCTACGCCGAAGGATGGCCCGAGCGCGGGTATCGCGATGGCCACGGCGCTGGTGTCGATGCTGACCAAGAACCCGGTCAAGGCCGACGTGGCGATGACGGGCGAAATCACGCTGCGCGGTCGCGTGCTGCCCATCGGTGGTCTCAAGGAGAAGCTGCTTGCCGCGCTTCGCGGTGGCATCCGTACGGTCCTGATCCCCGACGAGAACAAGAAGGACCTGACCGACCTTCCCAAGGCCGTGACCCAGGGCCTGAAAATTATCCCCGTCCGGTGGATCGACGAAGTGCTCGATATCGCGCTGGAACGCCCCGTGGGGCCCGCGAAGCCACCGGCTGGTGATAAGCCGGCGGGGGTCAAGCGCACGCGCAAGTCGGGGACGCCGGCGAGCGTCAAGCATTGACGCCGCCGCTCGTCGCGGGCGAGAAAAAACCTCTGGAAGGCCCGCCGTTATTGGCTTTGCGGCTTGCGGGGGCAATATGCCGCTGGTATAACGGGCGCAACCGCGCATCCCTGTAGCGTGGCAAGGTCGATCGGGCCTGCACTGCCGAGGCAGGCAGCCCCGGTTCTCAAGAGAATGCGGTCATATCCGCACACGGAGTCCAAAAGAATGAACAAGGCCGAATTTGTTGCTGCTGTCGCTGACGCTGCCGAGCTGTCCAAGACCGACGCTGCCAGCGCTGTCGACGCAGTGATCAGCGTGATCACCAAGACCCTGAAGAAGGGTGAGACTGTCACGCTGGTTGGCTTCGGCACCTTCGAAGTCCGCAAGCGCGCTGCCCGCCAGGGCCGCAACCCGAAGACGGGCGAAACCATCAAGATCAAGGCTTCGAAGAATCCGTCGTTCAAGGCTGGTAAGGCACTGAAGGACGCTGTAAACTAAGCGGCTCGCTGACCGGGCCACGGTGCGGTCAGCCAGTTGGGTGCTTAGCTCAGCGGTAGAGCGTCTCCTTTACACGGAGAGGGTCGGGGGTTCGAAACCCTCAGCACCCACCAGCATCCGAAGCGGTTTCTGCGAAAAAATTTCTGAATCGGGCTCTTCCCAAAACAGAAAAAGTACTGCAGAATATCGGTCTCAGGTTTGAAGCGCGGAGTGGTAGTTCAGTCGGTTAGAATGCTGGCCTGTCACGCCGGAGGTCGCGGGTTCGAGTCCCGTCCACTCCGCCAGTTCTGCCAAAGGCGCCCGCAAGGGCGCCTTTGTTTTTTGCGTGTTTGGCCCGGCGCCTCGACATGTTGGAGCAGGGCGCCGCAACACCTTTTGCACCGCGCCAGATTCCGTGGTTCAGGCGGGTTACACTCTCCCGCTTCCGTATCCATCGTTCCCGGACATGCTGCAAACACTCCGCGACAAGACTTCCGGCTGGTTCGCCACGGTCATCCTCGGCCTGCTGATCGTTCCCTTTGCCCTGTTCGGCTTGCAGGACTACATGGTGCAGCGCACCGATGACGCCGTGGCCAAGGTCGACGTTCCTCCGACCTGGTGGGCCAGTGCACCCTCCTGGTGGCCAGCCTCGATCCTGTGGCACCACGACACGATCACTTCCGAGGAATTCCGCACGCGCTTCGAGCAGGAGCGCCAGCGCCGCCGCCAGCAGGACGGCGAGGCGTTCGACGCCAAGGCCTTCGAAAGCGTGGCCAACAAGCGCGAGATACTCGAGTCGATGATCGACGAGAAGCTGCGCAGCATGGCGTCCGAGCGCGCGGGCCTGGAAGTCAGCGATGCGCAGGTGCGCAAGGCGATCCAGGAGGTTCCCGCGTTTCAGGTGGATGGAAAGTTCAATGCCGAACGCTACCAGCTGGCGTTGGCATCTGGCGTGCCGCCGCAGACGCCGGCGCAGTTCCAGGACACCGTGCGCGAAAGCCTGCGCCAGTCGCTGGTGGCTGCGGGAATCGCGCAGAGCAATTTCGTAACGGATGCCGAACTCGACCGCCTGATGCGGGCACTTGGCGAAACGCGCGATGCGAGTGTGCTGATGATGCCGCCGCCGGCGCCTGATGCTGCTCCGGTGACCGATGCCGAGATCAAGGCGTGGTACGACGGCCACATCGCGAACTTCCGCGCCAAGGAAACGGTGAGCGTGGAATACGTGACCCTGGACGGTGCCTCGCTGCCAGCCCCGGCGCCGGCCGACGAGGCCACGCTTCGCCAGCGTTACGAGCAGGAGAAGGGCAAGTTCGCGGCCGCCGAGGAGCGCCTTGCGTCGCACATCCTGGTGCAGGTGCCGGAAGGCGCCGACGCCGCCACGCAGAAGGCCGCCCAAGCCAAGGCCGCCAAGCTGGCTGCCGATGCAAAGGCCGCCGGTGCGGACTTCGCTGCCATCGCGCGCGCCAACAGCGACGACACCGGCTCCAAGGCCACCGGCGGTGAGCTGGGGTGGGTTTCGAAGGGCATGATGGATCCGGGCTTCGAAGCGGCACTGTTCGCGATGAAGGCTGGCGAGATCAGCGGACCGGTGAAGTCCGCATTCGGCTGGCACGTGATCCAGTTGCGCGAGGTGAAGGGCAGTGCCCAGCAGCCTTTCGAGGCAGTTCGCGATGCGCTGGCCGCCGAGCAGGCGCAGGCAGATCGCGAGCGCGCGTTCAACGAGCTGTCCACGCGCCTGGTCGACCTGGTTTACAAGAATCCGTCGGCATTGGCGCCGGCCGCACGCGAAGTGGGGCTGCCGTTGCAGACGCTCGGACCGGTCTCGCGTGACTCCCGCGAAGGCATCTTCGCCAATGCGGCCGTGAAACGCGCGGCGTTCTCCGAAGTGCTGGTGCAGGACGGCACGGTGAGCGATCCGATCGAGATCGGTCCCAACCAGAGCGTGCTCATCCGCGTGACCAACCACACCCCGGAACGTGCCCTGCCGCTGACGCAGGTGCGTGAGCAAGTGGTGGCTGCGGTTCGCGCGGACCGCGCCCAGAAGGCGGCGCTGAAGGAAGCCGAGGCCCTGGTGGCCCGCATCGCCGGCGGCGAGCCCCTGGAGGCCGTGGCGGCTTCGAGGCAGCTGGCGGTGCAGGCGCTGCCTGGCCTGCGCCGGGGCATGCCGATCCCGGACGCGAAGGTGGCCGCGGCCATCTTCTCGGCCAAGGCGCCGGCCGCCGGTGCGGCGACGCCTGGCAAGGTCGCGCTGGATGACGGGCGCATTGCGCTGTTCGCGCTGCAGGCGGTGAAGCCCGGCAACCCGGCCGAGGCATCGCCGCAGGAGCGTGCCATGCTGCGCCAGCAGCTGTCGCAGGCGCATGGCATGAGCGACGTCGATGTGCTCTCGCGCCACCTGCGCAAGCAGATGAAGGTCACCGTCGTCGAGGCCAACCTCTGAGTTGGCGGGGTCCCTCGCTCACGCGTGAGGCATGAAGGATGGCCCGGCAGAAATGCCGGGCCATTTCATTTGCTGCATCACGACGGCGACTGCGCAAACACACACAGGACCGGAAAAACAAAGGCCCGCCTTTGAGGCGGGCCTTTGCATCTGGCGACGGCTGCGAGGCCCGTCGCGGCGCTGCTCAATCTTCGTCGCCGATGCCGGTCATGCCGAGGATGTTGTAGCCCGAATCCACGTAGGTGACTTCGCCGGTGATGCCACCGGCCAGGTCGGAGCACAGGAAGGCCGCGGTGTTGCCGACGTCTTCGATGGTGACGGTGCGGCGCAGGGGTGCGTACTTCTCGAAGTGACCCAGCATCTTGCGGAAGTTGGCGATGCCGGCGGCGGCCAGGGTCTTGATCGGACCTGCCGAGATCGCGTTGACGCGGGTGCCTTCCGGACCGAGGTTCAGGGCCAAGTAGCGCACGGTGGCCTCGAGGCTGGCCTTGGCCACGCCCATCACGTTGTAGTTCTGCAGCGCACGCTCGGCACCCAGGTAGCTCAGGGTAAGGATCGAACCGCGGCGGTCCTTCATCATCGGACGCGCGGCCTTGGCCAGCGCGGCCAGCGAGTAGGCCGAGATGTCGTGCGCGATGGCGAAGTTCTCGCGGGTCAGGCCGTCGAGGAATTCGCCGTCGATGGCTTCGCGCGGGGCGTAGGCGATGGCGTGCACGAGGATGTCGAAGCCTTCGGGCCAGTGCTTGCCCAGTTCGCTGAAGCACTGTTCGATCTGCTCATCGGACGCGACGTCGAGCGGGATGACGATGTCCGAGCCGTTTTCCTTGGCGCAGTCCTCGACGCGCGACTTGAGCTTCTCGGTCTGGTAGGTGAACGCCAGTTCGGCGCCCTCGCGGCGCATCGCCTCGGCAATGCCGGTGGCGATGGAACGTTGGCTGGCGACGCCGGTGATGAGTGCACGCTTGCCTTGCAGGAAACCCATGGACTTACCTCTTAGTGGGGCGATGACCGTCAGCACGGTCGAGCAAAGGCTCTAGTTTGCCCTGCCGGCGGGTCGGGGGCTACCTATTCGCTGGCGTCTGGCGCCGACGGGGCGGCGGTCGGCGCCAGGACGCGGCGCTCGGCGGCCTGCAGGGGGCCCGCGGCATGGGCCGGATTGAGCCGGGCCAGCAGGTCCGGGTCCTGACCGGTGCCGCGCGCCCACTCACGCAGGTCGGTGGCGCCGTCGGGCAGGGTCACTTCGGCCAAGTGGGGGACCTGGCGGTCCATTGCGTCGCGCCACCGGTCGCGCTCGTCGGCCTGTTCCAGCAGACACGACAGGGCGTGCAGTTTGCGCGGATAGGCGCGGGTGATGTCGGGAATGCCTTTCAACGCATCCGGATCGGCGGAGGATGCCTTGCGACCGCTCCGTTTCACCGCGCCGAGGATGCGGTGCTCACCGGCGTTGTACGCCATCACCACCAACTGCCAGTTGCCACCGAACATCCCATGCAGGGTCTTGAGGTAGCGCACGGCGGCCCGGGTGGAATCGACGGGGGAGAGGCGGCCGTCGTAGCCGGTGCGGATGGTCACTCGGTGGCTACGCGCAGTCCGCGCGATCATCTGCCATAAGCCCGCGGGCCCCGCAGGGCTGCGCGCGGCGGGCTTGTACCCGCTTTCGATGAAGGGAATCAGTGCGTATTCGGTGGGCAAATGGGCGTCGCGAAGCGCTTCGACCACGTAGCCGAACAGGGGCAGTGCGTCGTCGCCGCGATTGGCGAGCCGCTTGGGCGCGTTGGCGAAGTGCTGCGTCCAGCGCTTGCTGGCGCCGGGGTCGCAGGTTTTTTCGGCGAGACCCTCGCGGAAATCCCGATAGATGGCACTTCCACTGATGGTGCTGCCAGGCGGTGCCGACCTGGACGTGCCGTCTCGGCCGTCCCCGGAGGTGTCGCCGGAACCGGCTGGAGCCGCCCGAGTCCCCGTCATGGCCCCGCACAGTGCGACCATCAGGGCGCCGGCCACGGCGCGGCGGATGCGGTCCAGACCCCTCATGTGGTGAATCCGTCCTTCCAGCGCCGCAGTTCGGCGAAGGTCTCCACCACGTCGTGGGGCTCTCGGCCCAGTCGTTGCGCGACCGCTGCCCGGATGGCGGGCGCGTCCGTGCGCAGGAATGGATTGCAGGCCTGTTCGCTGGCCAGCGTCGTGGGGAGCGTGGACTGGCCCTGGTTGCGTTGGGTCCGGGCCTCGGCGGTGCGGTGTTGGAGGTCGGCGTTGCCCGGGTCCACGGTCAGCGCGAACGCCGCGTTGGCGAGTGTGTATTCATGGCCGCAGCACACCCGGGTGTTGCCGGGCAGGGCGCTCAGACGCGACAGGGAAGCCTGCATCTGCGTTGGGGTGCCTTCGAACATGCGCCCGCACCCCAGACTGAACAGAGTGTCGCCGCAGAACACCAGCCCATGGCCGTGGAAAGCGATGTGGCTGCGGGTGTGGCCGGGAATCTCCAGCACTTCGAACGACCAGTCGGCCACGTCCACGCGCTCGCCATCGCCCACGCGCCGGCTGGCGTGCGGGATGCGATCGTCGATGGGGGCGATGACGGGGAGGTCCGGCCAGTGCGCCAGAAGCTCGCTGGTGCCGCCAATGTGGTCGTGGTGGTGGTGGGTAAGCAGCACGCCAACCGGCTGCAACCCACCGGCGATGGCTCCCAGCACCGGTGCCGCCTCGCCGGGGTCCACGAACAGGGCGCGGCCGGACCCGTCGGCGAGGGCCCAGATGTAGTTGTCGGCGAAGGCGGGCAAGGCGCGGAGCTGCATCAACGAGGTCCTGGTGTGGGGGGCTGCGCACGCGCGTCCCCTCCGCGGTCTAGACTGGGTGGCCACCCCCTCCCTGTGGACGCACCGCCGACCATGCCTTCGCCCGCGCATTCACGTCAACCCGCGGACCGGGCCGGGCTGCACTGGTTCAGCACGCTGGACGGACAGGGGCTGTTGGCCGCCGAATACCCGATCGGCTCCCAGGTGCTGGCCGGCTGCCCGGCACTGCCTTGGGCGTGGATCGGAGTGGCTGCGGCGGAGCCCCCGCCCAATGACAGTCGGCGCGGCCTGTTGCTGCACCGGAGCAACGAGGGATTCGCTGGCGCTGTTCGCTGCGGCCTGCCGTTGCCCCTCGCCAGCGAATCGATGGGCGCCTTGTTGCTGCAGCATGCGTTGGACGATGGGCTTGCCGTCGAGGAAACGCTGGGTGAATGCGAGCGCGTGTTGGCGCCGGGCGGGACGCTGTGGCTGACCGCGCTCAACCCGTGGAGCCCCTACCGCATGCGTTGGGCCGGGGAGGGACTGCGCGCCCGACATCCCGGCGCCTGGCAGGCGGCGCTGCGCCGTGCGGGCTTCGCCTTCGATTCCGTCAGCCTGCAATGGCTGGGGCCGCGCTGGCGGGCCGCGCACGGCGACGGTGGCATCGGCGCGGGCGACCGGTTGCGCGCCGGCATCGCGCTGACCGTCAACAAGCGCGTGCGGGCACTCATCCCGCCGTCGCCGCTGCGGAAACTGCGTTGGCAGACCGGTCATCTGCGGCCATCCGAGCCGGTGCGACGCGAGCCGGCGATAATGGACCAATGACCCAATCTTCAAAGAAGGCCATTGAGGCGCACACCGATGGCGCCTGCCTTGGCAACCCCGGCCCCGGCGGCTGGGCCGCGCTGCTTCGATACAAGGGCAAGGAGCGCGAGCTCAGTGGGGGCGAGCCCGACACCACCAACAACCGGATGGAGCTGATGGGCGCGATCATGGCGCTGGAGGCCCTCACCGAGCCATGCATCGTGACCCTGCAAACCGACTCGCAGTACGTGCGGCAAGGGATCACTGAGTGGATGAAGAACTGGGTGCGCCGCGGATGGAAGACCGCAGGCGGCGACCCGGTCAAGAACCGCGACCTCTGGGAGCGACTGCATGCCGCCACCCAACGCCACCAGATCGAGTGGAAGTGGGTGAAGGGGCACTCCGGCGATCCGGACAACGAGCGCGTGGATGTGCTCGCGCGCGACCAGGCCATCCGATTCAAGGCCCAGGCGGCCAGGCGCGCGTGAGCGCGGTGGTAACCTGTCCTCGCACCGCTGTTCCAGCTTTTTCACCCGGGTAACCACCGCCGCATGCGCCAGATCATCCTCGACACCGAAACCACCGGCCTGAACTGGAGAACCGGCAACCGTGTGGTGGAAATCGGCTGCGTGGAACTGGTGGAGAGACGCCCGACCGGCAACCACTTCCACCGTTACCTGAAGCCGGATTGCGACTTCGAGCAGGGCGCGCAGGAGGTCACTGGCCTGACGCTGGAATTCCTTGCCGATAAACCCGTTTTCACAGATGTTGTGGACGAGTTCCTGGAGTTCATTCGGGGCGCCGAACTGATCATCCATAACGCGGCCTTCGACGTCGGCTTCCTCGACAACGAACTGGCGTTGGCCGGCGCGCAGTACGGCCGCATCCTGGACCATGCCACGGTGGAGGACACGCTGCTGCTGGCGCGGCAACGTTTCCCCGGTCAGCGCAACTCATTGGACGCGTTGTGCAAGCGCCTGGGGGTGGACAACAGCCACCGCCAGTTGCACGGCGCGCTGCTCGACGCGCAGATCCTGGCCGACGTCTACATCGCGCTGACGTCGGGGCAAGGGGAAATCGGGTTCGACGAAGCCGCCCATGCGGCGCAGGTGGAGGCCGCGACCAGCTTCACGGCGACAGCCCCGTCCGCGCGCCCGCGTGTGCTGGTGGCGGACGACGAACTGGCAGCCCACGAGGCGCGGCTGGAGAAACTCCGCAAGAAGGCGGGCAGGGCCGTGTGGGACGTGATGGTGGAGCAAGAAGCTGCGATTGCGGTCGCCTGAAGCCCGCCCCGGCGCGTCGCCTGTCCAGAGGACCGGGCGACGGGACGGTGCGTTCCGGGGGCGCAGGCTTCGCCATCACCCGGGCCGCCGCCCGCCGCGAATCAGTGATTGCGCACCAGCACGACGGTGACGTTGTCCGACCCGCCCCCGTCGAGGGCGGCGGCGATCAGGCTGTCCACGCATTCCTGCGCGCTGCAGTCATTACGTGACAGCACCTGGGCGATGTTGCGATCCTCGACCTCCTCGGTCAGGCCGTCGCTGCAAAGCAGCAGTTGCATCCCCGGGCGCAGCTCGCCGGTCATCGTCTCCACATTGAGGCTGGTGGGGTCGGTCACCCCCAGCGCCTGCGTCACCACGTTGCGGTGCGGATGGCTGCGCGCCTGCTCGTGGGTGATCGCCCCATTGGCGATCAGCTCCTGCACGTAGCTGTGGTCCTGCGACAGTTGGGCCAGATTGCCCTCGCGCCAGAGATAGACGCGGCTGTCGCCCACCCAGGCCACTTCGAAGCGGTTGCCGTTGACCCGGGCCGCAACCACGGTGGTGCCCATGGGAAGCGCGTCATTGCGCCGCCGCGAGGTGCGGATGATCTCCTCGTCGGCGATGCGGATGGCCTGGGCGAGGGGGGTGCCATCGCGGATCTCCCGGACGATGGTCTCGCGGGCAAGGGCGCTGGCAACCTCGCCGTAGTCATGGCCGCCCATGCCGTCGGCCACCAGCCACAGGCCCAGCTCGCTGTCCCCGTAGTAGGTGTCCTCGTTGAGCTCCCGGCGAAGCCCGACGTGCGTCAGATGTCCAAATTCGATCATTTCCGTTCGCGTCGTCGGGCTTTGCTGCGTATAACGCGATCATCATGCCCCGTCGGCCGCGGAGCAAGGTGAATATTGCGCGGTCCGCCGGGGTCTCGGAAAAAGAAAAGGACCCCGTTGGGGTCCTTTTCAGTAAAACTGGCGGAGAGGGAGGGATTCGAACCCTCGGTACGCTATAAACGTACGCCTGATTTCGAGTCAGGTACATTCAACCACTCTGCCACCTCTCCGGGTGCAGTGAGCCGGGAATGATACGGGGCATCGGCCGCTTCGGCAAGCCCGGGCGCGGCAGCGCTACACTGTCGGCCTTTCCCCCTGAACGAATGGCGGCGTCATGTCTGAAATCCTGGTCCCCGTGTCTTTTGGCGAACTCCTCGACAAGATCGCGATCCTGCAGATCAAGAGCGAGCGCATGTCCGATGAGGCCAAGCTGGCCAACGTCCGCAACGAGCTGACGGCACTGGAGAAGACCTGGATGGCGCACCCGGCGGCCGGCCACGACATCGCCAAGCTGCGCGCCGAACTGAAGGCGGTGAACGAGCGCCTGTGGGTGATCGAGGACGACATCCGCGTCAAGGAGAAGGCGCAGGCCTTTGATGAGGAGTTCGTGCGGCTGGCGCGCAGTGTGTACTTCGAGAACGACGAGCGGGCGCGGATCAAGAAGGAGATCAATCTGGCGTTGGGGTCGAGCTACGTCGAGGAGAAGTCATACGAGGACTACAAGTCCGGAGCTGCCGCGCCCTGATTCGGGTTGGGCAGGACCGGACCCCGCCTGGTGATCTCAGCGCCGGTGGCGTGTCACCTGGCCGTTTGACAGCCGGATCTCCAGTGCTGCCAGCGCGCCCGTGCCGTCACGGTCGAAGGCGACGCGGCGGCTCGGCTCTCCCGCGACGGTGAACAGATCATCGCCCAGCGGCACCAGTACCCAGGCTGGGCGGCGTTCGCGCTGCAGGAGCAGGCGGCCGTCGCGCGCGGTGACCGTCACGGCCCCGAACGCACCGGCATAGCCGGCGAGCGCCACTTGGCGCGGCGCGGCCTCCGCGCGCAGGCCTTCCAGGGCCCAGCGCGTATCGGTCGCGGCGGTGCCGACCATGCCGTGGTCGAGCACGGTCTGCAATGCCGCTGCGCGGGCAACGTCCAGTGCGCTGCCGGCGTCGACCGCGATGTCGGGCGCGACGCCGCTCCCCTCCCAGTTGCGCCCGGTGATCGGGCTGACCGGTGAGGCAAACGACACGAACACGCGGAAGCCATCGCCGGCGTCGATCTCGCCGCCGGGGTTGGCCGCGCCGGTGCTGGCCTCGCCGACGATCGTCGCGCGCCGGGCGTACTTCAGCGTGTAGGCAAACGCCTCGGCCGCCGAGCCAGTGCGGCCGCTGGTCAGCACGTACAGTGGCGTCGTCAGGCGTGGGGTCGGGTAGGACTCGAGCGGCGCTTCGCTGCGCGTGCCCTGGCGCGAATGGAAGGTGTTGTAGATGTTGGCACCGGCCGGCGCGAACGCACTGCCCAGGTAGCCGACCATCGCCGGCGAGCCACCGCCGTTGTCGCGCAGGTCGATGATCATGGCGTCGGTGCCGGCGAGCAGTTGCAGCGCGGCGTCGATGGTACGGCGGGCCGGCTGGTCCGGCTCACCGAAGGCGAAGTCGGCGAAGGCCCTCAGGTCGAGGTAGCCGATGTTGCCGGGCAGCACTTCCACCCGGCGCACGCCGTAATTGCCGCGCGCGGGCGGAAAGCCGGCGGGTGTCGGCGCAGGCTCGGTTGTTGGCGCTGCGCTGGGGGCCGACCATTGCACGTTGAAATGCCGGTCGTGCGGCCCCAACCGCGCGGTGAGCGCGGTGGCCAGTTCGCGCGGGTTGCGCAGCGTGTCGAACTCACCCCGCGCCGCCGCGGAGCGCAGGTCGGTGGCGATCTGTGCGGCGCGGCTCGCATCGAAATAGTTCTCCTCGATCACCGCGGCGACGCCATTCACCTGCTCGCGCGGCGTGCCGGCGTGGAGGGGCAGGGCGGCCAGCAGCAGGCACGCGGCCAGGGCGGAACGCAATGGATTCGGCATGACGCTTCCTTTGGTTGGGAATGCACCAAGGAGATACCGGCTGGAGCGAAACCGTTGCAGCCGTTGTCGGCGTCTTCGGCCGAAGCCCCGTCAGCTCGCGTGGTCGGCGACGAACCGCTCGAAGGCGGCGATGGCATCCCCAACGGTCACCAGGTCCATCACGCCCTCGTGCTCGATCTTGGTGCCCCACTTCAGCTCTGCAGCGGGCTGGCCGCGATACTTGCGCGCGGCGTCGTCGTAGCGGTCCACGCAGTAGCGGCGGGTGGTGTAGGGGCCGCTGCGCTCCGGATTGCTGGCGGCGTGCAGGCCCAGCACCCGCGTGCCCATCGCGTTGGCGATGTGCATTGGGCCGGAGTCGGGCGTCATCAGCAGGTCGGCGCGCTGCAATAGCGCCGGCAGCTGCTTCAGGGTGTCTTTGCCCACCAGGTCCAGTGCGGCCCCCTGCATGGCGGCGAGGATGGCGTCCGCCGTCTGGCGTTCCAGTTCACTGCGTCCGCCGCACAGCACCACCCGCCAGCCACGGGCGATGGCGTGGTCGGCTACGGCGGCGTAGCGCTCGGCACGCCAGTTGCGTAGCAGGTGGCTGGAGCAGGGCGAGATCATCAGGGTGCGGCGGCCGTCCTCCGGCCATTGCGTCTTCGCCCATCCGAACGCGTCCGCCGGTACCGGCAGGTCCCAGCGGACCTCGGTCTGGTGCAGGCCCAGCGGCTCGCAGAAGCTGCCCAGTGCGTCGAGGACGTGGATACCCGGTCGGTCGGGGATGCGTTCGTTGATGAAAAGGCCGTGCAGGTCCTTGGAGCGTGACTTGTCATAGCCGATCCGCCGACGGGCCGGGATGAAGGCTGACAGCAGGTTGGCGCGTGCGGCAACCTGCATCTGCAGCAGCACGTCGAACCGGCGCCCGGCAAGCTGCCGCCGCAGTGCGCGCATCCCCGCCAGGCCGGACTTCTTGTCGTATTCGACGAACTCCACGCCCTCCAGTCCCGCCAGCAGGCGATGCTCGCCCTTGCCGATCACCCAGGTGATGGCGACCTGGGGCCAGGCGGCGCGCAGCGTGCGCACCAGCGGCACGACATGGGTGACGTCGCCCAACGCCGACAGGCGGAGGATGCAGATCGAGGCAGGTGCAGATGCGGCGTGAATTGTTAGACTCCAGTAGATATGACGGGCTACGACGCCGCAGAAGGATTGATTCCGTTCCGCGAGGACAGCGGGTACGGCGCGATTCTGTTCGACACCACACGGGTGCGGCAAGCCGCGCCGGAGTGGTTCTCGCCGCAACACTGGGGCACGCGCGCACGCCCGGTGGAAAGCGGCGGACGCGGTGGGGCGTGGTTCATCGATGCGCCTTTCGGCCCGGTCCTGCTCCGACGCTACCTGCGCGGTGGTGTCGCCGCCAACTTCAGTCGGGACCGCTACTGGTGGCGCGGCGCCGCGGCTACGCGCAGCTTCGCGGAATTCCGACTGACCCGCGCGGTGGCCGCGCGGGGCGTGCCAGTGCCGCGGCCGGTGGCGGCCTATTACCGTCGGGAAGGTCTGTTTTATACCGCAGCGATCCTGCTGGACCGCCTGGAGGACGTGCGCTCGCTGGCCGATCGGGCCGCGGTCGCCGGGGATGGCGCGCCATGGGAGGAGGCGGGACGGCTGATCGCGCGCAGCCACCGCGCCGGCTTGGACCATGCGGACCTCAACGCCCACAACCTGCTGTTCGACCCCGGCGGCAACGGTTGGGTGATCGACCTGGACCGCGGGCAGTTGCGTATACCCGCCACCGGTTGGCGTCGAGGCAACCTTCAACGCCTGCATCGCTCGCTGATGAAGCTGCGCGGACAGCGCTCCGAGGAAGAGGTGGAGCGCGATTTCCAGCGCCTGCGCAGCGCCTATGACCTTGCCTGGAGCCGGGGTACGTGAAGGGCTGGGCGCTGCGGCTCCATGGGGTCGGCAATGCCTCGGCGGTCGAGCTCGGCTCGGCCATGTCCACCATCGAGCGCGACGGAGCGCCCTGGCTGACCATCGACTGCGGCGCCGAAGGCCTGACCGCCTTCTTGGGCCGCTACGGCCATGCCCCGCGTGCGCTGTTCATCACCCACACCCATCTGGACCACGTGGCCGGCTTCGAGCGGCTGTTCGTGGAGAGCTTCTTCAACCCGTCGCTGCGCGGCCAGGTGCGGGTGTACGTACCCGCCCCGCTGGTGCCGCTGCTGCACCAGCGGGTGGGCGACTACCCCAATGCGCTGGCCGAAGGGGGCGCCAATTTCTGGGATGCATTCCGGGTGGTGCCGGTGGGCACCGCGTTCTGGCATGACGGCGTGAGGCTGGAGGTTTTCCAGGCGCGCCACCATTGGCCGGACACGGCGTTCGGCCTGCGGCTCAAGGGAAGCGTGGTGTGGACCGGCGATACCCGGCCGATCCCCGAGGTGCTGGCGCGCGTCGCCGATGATGGCGAGCTCGTCGCGCACGATTGCGCGCTGCACGGCAACCCGTCGCACAGCGGAATCGAGGACCTGGAGCGCGAGTACCCCCCGGCCTTGCTGGCGCGGTGCGTGCTGTACCACTACGCCAGCCGCGAGGAAGGTGAGGTGCTGGGCGCGCGCGGGTACCGCGTCGCGCATCCGGATGAGTGTCTGCCGTTGGCCGAGCCCACGGCCATGCGCGCCGAGCCGGTCTGAGCCGGCGGGTCGCGCGTCCGGCGATTGTGCGGGTGGGGGGCCTGAAAAGGCGGTAGCCCCGCCGGCTGACCTCGGCACCCGCGTCAGTCGATACCGTTGCTGCCTTCCGGCCCTGGCGGGATTTTCGACCTAGCGTCGCGAGGGGCCGACGGGGCCACCATAGGCGACTGCGGGGCTTCGCTTGGGCAAACGGCGCACGGGCGCAGCAGGCTGGGCGGGACTCGCATTCAAGAATCTGGCGGAGAGAGGGGGATTCGAACCCCCGAAGCGCGGTTTAGACGCTTACACACTTTCCAGGCGTGCTCCTTCAACCACTCGGACACCTCTCCGGGTCCCGGGGCCACGGCGCAGGGCTGCGGCCTCGGGGTCGCAAAGTCTAGCCTTCGCGGGGCTTGCGGACAAGTCGGCGCGGTGGATGCGATGCGCCGTGGCACAATGTCGACGAGTCCGATCAACCGGTCCGACACGCCGCGCTCCCCGCTGCGCCACGGCCCGCCGCACTGCAAAGGATCCGATGTCCTACCTCGTTCTCGCCCGTAAATGGCGCCCCAAGCGCTTCGCCGAACTGGTCGGGCAGGAGCACGTGGTCCGTGCGCTGACCAATGCGCTGGAGACCGGCCGGGTCCACCACGCGTTCCTGTTCACCGGCACCCGCGGGGTGGGCAAGACCACCATCGCGCGCATCTTCGCCAAGTCGCTGAACTGCGAGCAGGGCACGTCGTCCGACCCGTGCGGCGTCTGCGCCACCTGCCAGGACATCGACGCCGGCCGCTTCTTCGACCTGATCGAGATCGACGCGGCATCCAACACCGGCGTGGATGACGTGCGCGAGGTCATCGAGAACGCGCAGTACATGCCCAGCCGCGGCCGGGTGAAGGTCTACCTGATCGACGAAGTGCACATGCTGTCCAAGGCGGCCTTCAACGCGCTGCTGAAGACGCTGGAGGAGCCGCCAGGTCACGTGAAGTTCCTGCTGGCCACCACCGACCCGCAGAAACTGCCGGTGACGGTGCTGTCGCGCTGCCTGCAGTTCAACCTCAAGCGGTTGGACGAGGCGCAGATCACCGGGCAGATGAACAGGATCCTGGAAGCCGAGGGCATCACGGTCGAGCCCGGCGCCATCCGGCTGCTCAGCAAGGCCGCCGATGGCAGCCTGCGCGACGGTTTGTCGCTGCTGGACCAGGCGATTGCCTATACCGGCGCCAACAGCGGCGGCGGGCAACTGGCCGAGAGCGGCGTGGCGACCATGCTGGGCTCGGTGGACCGCACCCGCGTCGGCGTGCTGCTTTCGGCGCTGGCCGATGGCGACGGCGAGGCGCTGCTGGCGGAGGTGGCCGCGCTGGCGGACTTTTCGCCCGATTGGAGCACCGTGCTGGACGCCCTGAGCGACGCCATGCACCGCATCCAGGTGCGCCAGCTGGTTCCCGGCGCGCCGGTCGAAACCGATGGCGTGGACATTGACGGGCTGGCCTCGCGCATCCGCGCGGAGGTGATCCAGCTGTGGTACCAGATGGCGCTCAACGGGCGCCGGGACCTGCCGCTGGCGCCGAGCCCGCGCGCCGGCTTCGAGATGACGTTGCTGCGCATGCTGGCCTTCCGTCCTGCGGATGGCGGCGGCAGTGCGCGCACGGCGCAGGTGGAAGGTGGTGCGGCGCGGGATGGCGCGCCCGCGGGGGTCGCTGCGAGTGCGGCCGCTCAAGGGCCTTCCGTCGAAGTCGCCTCGTTCCAAGGCATTGCCCGTGCGGACGAGCGGGCAGAAGAACGCGTCGGTCGCCCCGCCGGGCTTGCGCCTCCAACCCCGCACGCCAAGCCTGCGGATGACGACCTTCCGCCGTGGGCTGAGGACGTTCCTGTCGGCCCGTCGCCGCCGCAGCCTGCGGCAGTCACCGCGGTGGCGGACATTGCGCCGCCTATCGTGATCGAGCGCAACCAGCCGCCTCGCCCTGCCGCGCCCGCCCCTCCGAGTGTTTCCGCTGCGCCCGCACCGGCGCCCGTCGCTGCGCCGACTGTCGCCGCCATCGCCCACGTCGATCTGGACGCCAGCATTACCAGTGCAGACGAGTGGCACGAGTTTGTCGCCGCCAGCGACCTCAAGGGCCCCGCACGCCTGCTGGCCGAACACGCCGTTTTCGGCGGGTATACCGAGGGCGTGCTGACCTTGGCCTTGCCCGAGGCCGACCAGCACCTGGGCGTCCCCAACCTGGTCAAGCTGGTGGCCGAGGCGCTGGTGCCACGGCTCGGCAGCGCGCCACAGATTCGCTTCACCACGGCCGCTCCCGGCGAATCGATCCGCGAACGAAATGATCGCGCGCGCGACGAACGGCAAGCCGCGGCCGAGACCACTTTCATGGACAACGCCGATGTGCAGCGCCTGATCGCGCAGTACGGCGCGCGCGTTGTCCCTGACTCCATCCGCCCACTGGAAGACTGAAACATGCGTGGAAACATCGCCCAACTGATGCAGCAGGCGCAGCGAATGCAGGAAAACGTGCAGCGCGCGCAGGAAGAACTGGCCAAGATCGAAGTGACCGGCAACGCCGGCGGCGGCATGGTCAGCGTGACCCTGACCGGTCGCATGGAGTGCCGCAAGGTGCGCATCGACCCGAGCGTGATCAGCGACGCCGAAATGGCCGAGGACCTGATCGCCGCCGCATTCAACGATGCGGTCAACAAGGTCAACGCCGAGTCGCAGTCGAAGATGTCCGCCGCCACGGCCGGCATGCCGCTGCCGCCCGGCATGAAGATGCCGTTCTGATCGGGCCGGGTGGCGTCGCGGAGCGGGCATGCGCCCGCCTCGCGCGCGCCCGTGTCGCCTGCAATGAGCGCATCACTGCTTGAACAACTGATCGACGCGTTCCGCGTGCTGCCCGGCGTCGGGCAGAAGTCGGCGCAGCGCATGGCCTACCACGTGCTCGAGCGCGAGCGCGAGGGTGGCCAGCGCCTGGCCGACACCCTGGCCCAGGCCATCGAGCGGATCGGCCACTGCAAGCGCTGCCGCGATTTCAGCGAGACCGAAGTCTGCGCAACCTGTGCCAGTGCCTCGCGCGATGCGCACCAGCTGTGCATCGTCGAGTCGCCGGCCGACCGCCTTGCCATCGAGCAGGCCACCGGTTACCGCGGCCTGTACTTCGTGCTGCAGGGCCGGCTGTCGCCGCTGGATGGCATCGGACCGCGCGAGTTGGGACTGGATGCGCTGGCCGCACGGCTGGCCGAAGGCGAGGTGCAGGAGTTGATCATCGCCACCAACCCGACGGTCGAAGGCGAGGCCACGGCGCATTACCTGGCGCAACTGGCACGCCAGCATCAGGTCCGCCCCAGTCGGCTGGCCCACGGCGTGCCGCTGGGCGGCGAGCTGGAATACGTGGACCGCGGAACACTCTCGCATGCCTTCGGCAGCCGTAGCGAAATGCCCGATTGAGCGAGGCGCGCGCGGGAATGCCTCGCGGGTTGTCCTCGCGACACGGTGCCAAGAACCCTGGACCCTTTGAGGATTCATCGATGAGCGACGACACCATCTTCCACAAGATCATGCGCCGCGAGATCCCGGCCACCATCGTCTACGAAGACGATCACCTGATCGCGTTCCGCGACATCGCGGCGCAGGCGCCGGTGCATGTGCTGTTCGTGCCCAAGGTAACCGTGCCCACCCTCAACGACCTGCAGCCTTCGCAGGCCGAGGTGCTGGGGCGGCTGGCGATCGCGGCGGCGGATTACGCCAAGCGCGAAGGATTCGCCGAGGACGGCTACCGCATCGTCATGAACTGCAATGGCGACGCCGGGCAGACCGTGTTCCAGATCCATCTGCACCTGCTCGCGGGCGCGCCGCTGGGACGATTCGGCACGCCGCACTGACGGCGGTTAAACCGACTCCGGAAGCGGCGACGCCCGGCTTGGCGCGCACGCCATCCGTTATCGGCGCGACGTCACCACCAGCCCCACCACGGCCACGGCGCCGGGTACTGCACCACGTCCACGCGCTCGCGGATGGGCCACAGGTAGACCACGTCCGCCTCCACCACCGGGATGCGGTAGTTGTACTCCCCGATCTTCCGCGTCTCATAGCCGCTGATACGGCCGGCGAACGTCACCTCGCGGTTGGGCTGGAACAGCGCCGGGTCATAAAATCCGGTGCGGCAGGCGAGGAAGCGCCCGCCCGTATCGTCGCTGGATGCCAGCGGCCGGGAGGTGCCGCCCAGACGGGTGGAGATCATCTGGAAGCAGGTGCGGTTGCTCTGCGGCTCGACTTCGACCACGCGCCCGCCCCAGCGCACCACAGCACCGGTGCGATCAGTGGCGACGGCATCCTGCGGACTGATCTCGGCAAAGACGCCCTGCAGGGGCTTGGGTTGCGAGACACACGCCGCCAGCACGGTGGCGCTGCCCACGGCAAGGACAAATGAACGAAGCTTCATGTGCGTTCTCCTGGCGGTCGTGGGCGGTGGGTTTGGAGCGCGCGGACCAGTTCCTGGCGTTCGCGCGCGGCCGTTCGCCCGGTTCGAGGCCCAGCGTAGCGCCAATTACTGAAACGGCGGCTGAGTTCCTGCAGGCCGTTCGTCAGGTCCGGGCGGGCGTCCCCCACCCGGCGCACCCAGTGGTCCGCGGTCTCATGCGGATCGCGGCCCAGGCCCACCCGACGGTAGCGCTGGTCCAGCCGGTGCCAAGCCCGCAGCACCGGGTCGGTTTCGCGCCGGCCGCGAGTACTCAGCCACAGCATCCACAACAGGGCGAGCCCGGCGGTCATGCCAAACAGCGCAATCAGACCCCGGCTGCCCCACTGCTCCATGCCCAGAGGTTTGAGCAGGTCCTGCTGGCGTGCGGCGTTGAATCCGAGAACGAAGTCGTTCCATCCCCGCCGCAGCCAGTCGCCCGCGTTGAGCAAGGGGGTCATGCCCCCGCCCGCACCGAACAGGCCCGCCCCCGGGGCGCGGTCGGCCAGCGTGTCGTAAATGCGCTCGGGCGCCACCGCGGCCGTGGGGTCTACCCGCACCCAGCCGCGGTCCGGCAGCCAGACTTCGGCCCAGGCATGGGCGTCGGAGCGGCGCACCAGCCAGTAGTTCCCATACGGATTGCGGTAGCCGCCGGCGTAACCGGTGACGACGCGCGCAGGTATGCCGGCGCCGCGCATCAGCACCACGAACGCCGAACTGAAGTGCTCACAAAAGCCCTGCTTGTAATCAAACAGGAACTCATCGACCGCGTGGCGACCGGGGAGCGGGGTTGCAAGCGTGTAGCCAAAGTCACGTCGGATCCAGGCCAGCGCGCGTTGCACGATGGCCGAATCATTGGCTCCCGCCTCGATGCGCCACTGGCGGGCGAGGGCTAGGGTGCGAGGGTTGTAGCCGGTCGGCAACTCGAGGGCCACCCGTCGCAGGGTCAGTGGCAGCTGGGGCTCATAGCGCCGCGGCGGTGCAGACTGCATCCGCCAGCGGCCCAAGGACGTCTGCGGACGCTCCGCCCAGAGGCCATGGTCGATGGAGAGGCGGGTGCCTTGCGGGGCGGCCAGTGGAAGATCCAGAGCCACCAGTTGGCGTCGGTCGGTGGGTTCGATCTCCACCTCGTAGTCCCAGCGCACGTCTGCCGGCTCAGTGTCAGCCACGGGCAGATTGCGGAACCAACGTGGCTGGGTCCAGCTGCGGCCGTCGAAGTGCCACAACACAGGCCCACGCCAGTACATCTCCTCCTGCCGTGGGGTGGCGCCAAAGAAGCGGGCGCGCAGCGTCGGCGTGTCGTCGTTCATCAAGTCGACCCATTCGCCGGGGGTCATGGTGTCCGACAGCCCCGGGCGGGCGAGCGCACGCTCAGGCACGCCCCACAACGGGGTGGCCATGCGCGGGAACAGCCAGAATGCGGCCAAGGTCAGTGGCACGCCCATCGCGAGCAAGCGACCGATCGCGGGGAGGCGCTGCCGCAGCGGAACGTCATGCGCATCCCCCGCCTCGACATCGGCAAAGCGTTGAAGTGCGCCTAGTGAGATCAAGGTGGCGATCAGCCCCAACGCGAGGCTCAGGGGCCCTTGGTCCAGCAGGAACGTTGCAAATGGGGCGAAAAGGGCGAAGCCGACCAGGCTGCGAGCATCGCGCAGGTTGGCGGTCTCGGACGGTTTGATCGCCAGCATCGCGGCCAGCAACGCGCACCCCGTGTCCCGACCGAACGAGAACCGGGTGAGGACCAGCACGGTGCCCACCAGCGACCCGGCCAGCAGCAGGCGGATCAGGCCGTGCGCCGGTTGGCGCCATGCCAGCGCGGCTACCGCGGCGGCACACGCCGCAACCGTGGCGGCAAGGGTGCCCGGCAACTGAAGCAGCATCGGAACCAGGGACGCGGCACCTGCGGCGAAGGCCCAGTGCCGGCTGGTCGGGTCCAATGGCGGCGGGCGGTGCGAATCAGCCATACGGCATCAGTGCGAGCGCGCGCAGGCACGCGTGGCGATGGTGGGGGCCGTGGTCTGGCCCCAGGATCGATTGGCCCGGCAGCGACAAACGGTAGCGACGGCCGCCGCGTTCCGCCTCGTCGACCCAGCGTGCCAGCCGCGCAATGCGCTGCTCGTACGCCAGCGCACGCAGCGAACGCCACTCCAGCGCGATTTCCGCGCCCTGTGGCTGCTCGTACTCGCGCACGATGAGCTGGTCCCGGCGCGCCGAAGGTTTCCAGGCAATCGCGCGTCGCTGATCGCCCGGGCGATAGGCACGCAGGTGGTGCACGTCCTCGCCAGAGGGGTGGAGGCGGCTGTCGGCGCGGTCACCGCTGCCTTCGGGTAGCGGTGGGCCGGCGGCTTCGGGGGCGGGATACACCAGCATGGGTGGCTCCGGCCAGACGTACGCCCAAGCCCTGGCCAACCCCAGTGGCCGCGTCGTGGCGATCGTCAAACGGGGTATGTCCAGCCAGCCGCGGTGCTGGGTGGGCAGGGCGAGGTCGGCTTCGCCGCGCCCCTGGTCAAGATTCAGGACCGCCGCCGGCGCACGTCCCTGGGCAAACGCCACCTGCAAGCCCCGGCGTACCCGGTCGGCAGGCGCCTTGGCATGGACGCGCAGGAGTATGGGCTGGCCGGCTGCGACGGCTTCGCCGTCGACGGCCACGATCTCCAGTCCCGTCAGTTGCAGGTGCGCCGCCACGAGGCTGGCCAGCCCCGCGCCGGCCAGCAGCAGCGCCAGCAACAGCGCCGGATTGTTGTTGTAGTTGAGCGCGCCCAGGAGCATCGCCAGCAGCAGGACCGCGTAGAAGAGCCCGAAGCGCGTGGGCAGCACGTACACGCGATGGCGGTCCAGCCGGACCGGCAGGGGTTCGCGCTGCCGCGGGCGTGCAAGCGCCGCGGCCCGGTTGCGCAGGGATGCCCGCCACGCGGCTGTCATGGGGATCAGTCGACGGGAACCGAGTGAAGGATCGACTTGGCGAGCGCGGCGGGATCGCCGGCATCGGCATCCACGGTGAGGCGATGTGCCGCGACCGCACCGAACAGGGCCTGCACGTCATCAGGCAGCACATGCTGGCGGCCAAGCAGCAGCGCGTACGCACGCGACGCACGCAGCAGGGCGATGCCGGCGCGCGGCGAGAGCCCCACGCGCACCCCCGGGTGGCGGCGGCTGCGGGCCAACAGCGCCTGGACGTAGCCGATGAGTGCATCACTGGCGTGCACCGCGGTAACCGCCGCGCGGGCGGCCAACACGTCGTCGGCGCCCAGTTGCGGCAGGCTGCGGGCAATCAGGTCCCGCCGATCGCTGCCCGCAAGCAAATCGCGTTCGGCGGCTTCGCTGGGGTAGCCGAGCGCGAGTCGCAGCAGGAAGCGGTCGAGCTGTGAATCCGGAAGCGGGTACGTGCCCGACAGGTCGACCGGGTTCTGTGTCGCGATGACGAAGAAGGGCGCCGGCAGCGCATGGCTGACACCATCGACCGTCACCTGGTGCTCGGCCATGGCTTCCAGCAACGCACTCTGGGTGCGGGGTGGCGCGCGGTTGATCTCGTCGGCCAGCAGCACCTGGGCGAACACGGGACCGGGGTGGAACTCGAAGCGTCTGGCCTGCGGGTCGAACACCGAAACGCCCACCACATCGGCCGGCAACAGGTCGGAGGTGAACTGCACGCGCTGGAACTCCAGTCCGAGCGTGGCCGCAAGCGCATGGGCCAGCGTGGTCTTTCCCAGGCCCGGCAGGTCTTCGATCAGCAGATGGCCGTCGGACAGCAGTGCGACGAAGGCCAGTCGCACCTCGTGTGGCTTGCCCAGCACCAGTTGGTTCACCTGCGCCTGGGCGCGATCGAGGGCCTGTCGCAGGCCATCAGGTAGCATGCTCGCGCTCGGAGGGGACGCTGCCATGTGGTTCTCCCGTATTCAGGCTGAGTGTAAGAGGTCTTGCTTCGATGGTGGATGTGCGGCGGTCACGCCAAGGTTTTCTCGCGCTGTTTGCAGCGCTGTCGCTGGCCAAGGTGCTGGCCGCGGCAGGTTTGCCGCTGTTCGTTGACGAGGCCTTCTACTGGCAGGAAGGCCAGCACCTCGCCGCCGCGTATTCGGACCTGCCTGGGCTCACGGCCTGGCTCGCACGATTGGGCGTTGAAGTGGGTGGGAACGGACCGCTTGCCCTGCGCTGGCCATTCCTGCTGATGGCGGCGGCCATTCCGTGGATGATCGTGACGCTGTCCAGGCGCGAGTTCGGTGAGGTGGTCGGGTGGCAGGCGGGCAGCCTTGCACTGCTGCTGCCGCTGTCGGGTACGCTCGGGTTACTCGCCCTGCCGGACGTGGCGCTGGCGTTGGCGGCGGTGCTGTGCGTAGACGCGGGTACGCGCCTCCTGCGTCGTGTCGAAGCGGGCGCGGCGTGCGAACTGGCGCTGGGTCTTGCCATCGGGGCATTGACGCACTACCGCTTCGTCGCCGTCATTGGCGTCGGCTTCGTTGCGCTCATGCTGCTCCCTGAGGGGCGACGCGCCTTGCGCAGCGCATGGACCTGGGCGGCGATCGCGTGCGGCGCAGCGGCGTGGTTGCCACTGCTCGCGTGGAATCTGGCCAACGCGGACGCCGGCCTGCGCTTTCAACTGGTCGACCGGCATCCCTGGGCATTTCATGCCGACGGGCTGTGGTTTGTCGCCATCCAGGCGTTGCTCGCCACGCCGCTCCTGCTGGTGGCCATGCTGGTGGCGGCGCGGCGCGGGGCGGCGGCGTCCCAGCCGGCCGCGCGCTATCTGGCATGGAGTGGCGGATTGCTCGTGCTGGGCTTCTTCCTGCTCGGCTTTGTCGCCGACAACGAACGCGTCAGCTTCCACTGGCCGTTGCCGGGATACCTCGCCTTGCTGCCCTTGGTGCCCGCGACGCTCGCGACCTGGTCGCCGGCGGCGCGCCGACTCACCTGGGGCCTGGCTGGCCTCGGCTTGGTCGCCGTGCTGGGCTATTACGCTGCCGTCTCCGCGCCCTCGTTGCGGGCCCGCAGCGCGGATACCAAGTGGTATCCGGAGAATTTCGCCGGTTGGGATGAGCTGGCTCGCGCGGTGGAAGATGAGCTGGCGGCGCTGCCGCCCGGCACGCGCCTGCTCGCCGACAACTTCAAGATCGGCGCTGAACTCGGGTTCGTGAGGGACGATTCCCTCATTCCGGTGCTCGACCATCCGCTCAACCACCACCACGGTCGGGCACCGCAATTGCGGCTTTGGGGTCTGCATCGTGACGCCCAGAACGCCGCGGGCGAAGGGTCCACACTGCTGGTGGTGGGTGCCACGGACGTGCCGTATCGGCTGTTGTTGGCGCGCTACCATGCGTTGTGTGAAATGGTGGGCCCCTTGCCACCCGCCCGAGTGGTCAATGTGGACCACGGGCGCCGGCGTTTCCTGTTGTTCCGACTGCAGGGCCGTACCTCCGGGCCGTGTACCGCGCCCGCGATGGCCTGGCTGGACACCCCCGAGTCCGGGGCGACGATCGGACGGCATGTGGACATCAATGGCTGGGCCTTCAAGGACGGAGTGGGCCTGGCGCGAGTGGAAGTGCTGCTCGACGGTCGTCCGGTCGGCGACGTGGACCATGACTTGGGCAACACAGGGGTAGCCGCCTACTGGAAGATCTCCACCGACCCCTCACACCCACACGTGGGCGTGGGCGGCCGCATCGACTTGGGCAATGTCGCGCAGGGCCGTCACTGGCTGGGGCTGCGGCTGCATGGCCGGGATGGCAGCGTGGAAGACTGGGCGGAACAGCCTGTATACGTACGCTGAGCCACTGACGAGGCCGTGCGCGGGTGGGCTGGGCGGGTCAGGGAACCTGGTAGCCTGCACGCCGCAGCAATCGCGCCGTGGCGATCATCGGCAGGCCGATGAGGGCTGTGGGATCGGAAGATTCGATGGCATCGAACAGTCCGATGCCAAGCCCTTCTGACTTGAAGCTGCCGGCGCAGTCAAACGGCTGTTCGGCGTCGACGTAGCGCTCGATTTCGGCGGTCGTCAGCACGCGGAAGCGGGCCGTCGTGGTGTCCAGTTCAGTGTGCGCGACCCCGTCCGGCGTGACCACGCATACCCCAGTCCGGAACTGCACTTCACGCCCGGACATATCGCCCAGTTGGGCAATCGCCGCCGCGCGCTGGTGGGGCTTGCCCAGAGGGCGGCCATCCAGCTCCGCCACCTGGTCCGAACCGATCACGCACGCGCCCGGGTGCTGCCTGGCCACCGCGCGCGCCTTCGCCTCGGACAGCCGCAAGGCCAGTTTGGCAGGGGGCTCGCCCGGGATGGGGGACTCATCGGTTTCTGGACGGGCGGTGCCGAACGACAGGCGAAGGCGGGCCAGCAGCTCGCGCCGGTAGATCGAGGTGGAAGCGAGGATCAGCGGGGCCATGGAAGCCTCAGGGGGTGGGGGTGCGGGCCCGGTCGATGCGGGACAGCTGCTGGTCGATGCGGGCCCGGGCGGCATCAATGGACGCCCGGACCTCGGCCAGCCGCTCCAGAGACGCCTCCTGTCCGTGGTCGCGGAGCCACATGCGCTGGCGTAGCATCTCGCGCATGGCAATCCGGACTGGATCCTCGGTCTCGTCGCCGGTGACTGCCGCGATCTCGGCGCGAGCGGTCCGCAGGCGGGCTTCCAGCGCGTCGGCTGCGTCCAGCAGCTCGCGGACGGCCCGTTGGCGCGTCGTCGTGCCACGGCGCAGGTAAGCCAGCAGGCCCACGGCCACGGCGGCAAGGCAGAGCAGGATCAGGACGGTGGTCACGGGGCGAGCAGGAAAGGACGGCCCCGCAGTCTGAACCGGCCACCCCTCCTGGGGCAAATCACCGCCCCGCAAGGGTTTTCCGGTTTGACAGAGGGGCCTGCACCTCCTAACATTCTGCAGCTTATGTCCGCAGACGCACCTCGATCGTCGGTTTCCGAAGCCCTGGACGCCTGGCGCATGGTGGCGGCACGGCGCGGTGTTCAAGGCCGCCTGCCGTTGTCGTCGCTGGACAGGTTGCGTGACAGTCTGGTCGATACCGATGGCGAGGTGACCTACTCGCTGGAGTTCGACACGGACGAACTGCAGGTGCCATACGTGGAAATGCGCATCGATGCCGGATTGCCGCTGCTCTGTCAGCGCAGTCTGCAGCGTTTCGTGTTTCCGGTGAACATCGTGCAGCGGCTCGGCCTGATCCGTGATGAAGCGGACGAAGCCGCGCTGCCGCCCGGGTATGAACCGCTGCTTGTCCCGGCTGACGGGCTGCTGCGGGCTGCCGAGCTGGTCGAGGATGAACTCATCCTTGCCATCCCGGTCGTGCCGACGATGCCCGGCACGGAGGCGATGGAGCGTGACTGGCCGGCCGAAGAGGCCGAGCAGGAGCGCGCGAACCCCTTCGCGGCGTTGGCGGCATTGAAGAACAAATCGAACTGAGTTTCCTTGGAGCAAGACCATGGCTGTCCAGAAGTCCCGCGTTACCCCGTCCAAGCGTGGCATGCGCCGTGCGCACGATGCGCTGTCCAGCAAGCAGCTGGCCACCGACTCGACCACGGGCGAAACCCACATCCGTCATCACATGACCGCTGACGGTTACTACCGTGGCAAGAAGGTCATCGACGTCAAGTCGAAGGTCGTCGACGCCGAGTAATCGCACCGCGGCGCTTGCGCCGCGTGCGTTACCGTGGGGCGGGGGCTCGTGCCACCGTCTCCCGGGAGTGCCGGTGCAAGGCCGGCATTCCGCAGCAGGGATGCGGCCTTCGGGCCGCAATCTTTTTCTGGGTCGGCGTTGAGGCTTGGCGTGCGGGCCCGTCCGCGACGTGTCGGCAAGATCGACGCGCCGCCCCGTCGAGGTATCCCGTTGGCATGACCAAGCAAGTGTTTTCGCGTATCGCCGGCACCGGGAGCTACCTGCCGGAGAAAGTCCTCACCAACGACGATCTGGCGAAGTTCGTCGAAACCAGTGATGAGTGGATCGCGGCGCGTACCGGCATCCGCGAGCGGCACATCGCCGCGGAAGGCGAGACCACCAGCGACCTGGCCTACCATGCCGCCGTGCGCGCGATGGAAGCGGCCGGCGTGGATGCCAAAGACCTCGACCTCATCGTTCTGGGCACCACCACTCCGGATGTCATCTTCCCGTCCACCGCGTGCCTGGTGCAGGCGCGGCTTGGTGCCGCGGGTTGCCCGGCATTCGACGTGAATGCAGCCTGCTCGGGCTTTGTCTACGCGCTGACGGTGGCCGACAAGTTCATTCGCTCCGGCGCGGCGAAAACCGCGCTGGTGATCGGCGCCGAGACTTTGACCCGCATGCTCGACTGGAGCGACCGCGGCACCTGCGTGCTGTTCGGAGACGGTGCGGGCGCGGTAGTGCTGAAGGCCGACGACGAGACCGGCATCCTCAGCACCCACATGCACGCCGACGGCACCAAGGCCGAGCTGCTGCATAACCCGGTGGGCGTGTCGAAGGGCTTCAAGCCCGACGAGAAGAATGCAGGCGTGCGCGTGCTGATGGCGGGCAATGACGTGTTCAAGCACGCGGTCAAGGCACTGGACTCGGTGGTCGAGGAGACCCTGGAGGCCAACGGTCTGGATCGCCATCAGTTGGACTGGCTGATCCCGCACCAGGCCAACCTGCGCATCATCGAAGCCACGGCCAAGCGCCTGGACATGCCGATGGAGCGCGTGATCGTCACCGTGGACAAGCACGGCAACACCTCTTCCGGTTCGGTGCCGCTGGCGCTGGACGAGGCGGTGCGGTCCGGTCGGGTGCAACGCGGCCAGCTGCTGCTGCTCGAGGCGTTTGGCGGCGGCTTCACCTGGGGCTCGGCCCTGATCCGTTACTGATCGTTGCCTGCCGTCGCAGCGGCACCGCGTCGAAATCACACGCCCCGGTCCTCCGGGGCGTTTGCGTTGGGGGCGAGGCCGACGCCGACGCCCTGTCCGAACCGATGCCTGGCGTTGACGGAATGGTGTGGGAGGCCCCGCCGGAGCAGGCGGGGTGCCGAAGCGTGAACTACGCCCAATTTCGGCCAATGGTTTCAAACGCCGGACTGTACGCACAAGTACAGACACGTTAGAGCATTCACTCGTATCATGGCCCGTTCGTTTGCTCCGAAGGCTGTCGCGTGACCGCATCGCTTCCCACCCAATCGCAGTTGGCGTTCGTGTTTCCCGGCCAGGGCTCGCAGTCGCTGGGCATGCTCGGCGAGTTGGCGGCGCTGGACCCGGTAGTGCAGGCCGCGTTTGCGGAGGCCAGCGAAGGCGCTGGCGTCGACCTCTGGACACTGAGCCAGAACGGCCCGGAGGAGCAGCTCAACCAGACCGAGTTCACCCAGCCGGCGCTGCTCGCCAGTGGCGTGGCCGCGTGGCGCCTGTGGCGGGCGCGTGGCGGCGTGCCCCCGTCCGTGCTGGCGGGGCACAGCCTGGGTGAGTACTCGGCCCTGGTCGCCGCAGGCATGTTGTCCCTTCACGATGCCGCGAAGCTCGTTCGCCTGCGTGGCAAGTTGATGCAGGCTGCCGCACCAGCGGGAACCGGCGCCATGGCAGCCGTGCTCGGCGCCGAGGATGCGCTGGTGCAGGAGGTGTGTGACGCGGTATCCGGTGACGAAGTCGTCGTACCTGCCAATTTCAACTCCCCCGGCCAGATCGTGATCGGTGGCCATGCCGCCGCCGTGGACAAGGCGCTGGCGGTGCTCGCCGAGCGGGGGGTGCGCAAGGCGGTGAAGCTGGCGGTCAGCGTCCCCTCGCACACTCCGCTGATGCGCGAGGCTGCCAACCGCCTGGGCGAGGCCATGGCCAGCCTGGCGTGGCACGCCCCGGCGCTGCCGATCGTGCAGAACGTGGATGCCGAAGTGCACGAAGGTACCGAGGCCATCCGCGACGCGCTCGTGCGCCAGCTCTACCTGCCGGTGCAGTGGACCGGTTGCGTGCAGGCGCTTGCCGCGCGCGGCGTGACCCGCGTTGCCGAGTGCGGTCCGGGCAAGGTGCTGGCCAGCCTGGTCAAGCGCATCGACAAATCCCTGGATGCGCGTGCCATTGGCATGCCGTCTGATTTCGAGTCCGCGCTGGCGGACTGGCAGTAACCATTTTCTTCCGCGGTCGGGCAGGGCGCGCCACCTTGCGCCGCCACACCCGCGGCATCCACCCCACATCGAGGTAACTCACATGGCCAACGGTCCTCTCTCGGGCGAGATCGCCCTCGTCACCGGTGCCAGCCGCGGCATCGGTGCCGCCATCGCCGACGAACTGGCGGCGCAAGGCGCCACCGTCATCGGCACCGCCACCAGCGAGTCGGGCGCAGCCGCGATCGGCGCGCGCATGGCGGCCAATGGCGGCCACGGCCGCGTGCTCAACGTCACCGAGCCGGGCGCCATCGAGGCACTGGTCGACGGCATCACCAAGGAGTTCGGCGGGATCTCGATCCTGGTCAACAACGCGGGCATCACCCGCGACAACCTGCTGATGCGCATGAAGGACGAGGACTGGCAGGCCATCCTCGACACCAACCTCACCAGTGTCTACCGCAGCAGCAAGGCGGTGATGCGCTCGATGATGAAGGCGCGCAAGGGCCGCATCATCAACATCGCTTCGGTGATCGGCGTGACCGGCAATGCCGGCCAGTCCAATTACGCGGCGGCGAAGGCGGGCATCATCGCCTTCAGCAAATCGCTGGCCAAGGAGATCGGCTCGCGTGGCGTGACCGTGAATGTCGTTGCGCCCGGTTTCATCGACACCGACATGACCCGTGACCTGCCCGAGGACGCGAAGACCGCGATGCTCGGCCAGATCGCGCTGGGTCGTCTTGGTGAGCCAGCCGACATCGCCCGCGCGGTGGCGTTCCTGGCGGGCCCGTCGGCGGCATACATCACCGGCGAGACCCTGCACGTCAATGGCGGCATGTACATGCCGTGACCATCGTACGATGGTCGTAACGATTTGAAACAAAAGGCTTTTGCACGATACTGGCGAAGGCCCGCGATTCCACTAAACTATCCGTCTGATATCCCGATCCCGGGAGGAGTGAGCAGAAATGAGCAGCATCGAAGAGCGCGTCAAGAAGATCGTCGTTGAACAGCTGGGCGTGAAGGAAGAGGAAGTCACCAACAACGCTTCGTTCGTTGACGACCTCGGCGCCGACTCCCTCGACACCGTCGAGCTGGTGATGGCCCTGGAAGAAGAGTTCGAGTGCGAGATCCCGGACGAAGAGGCCGAGAAGATCACCTCGGTGCAGCAGGCAATCGACTACGTCAAGGCGCACGTCAAGGCGTAATCCGCTTGCGGGCGCTTGCGCCCGGGGAAGGCGGTGCGTTTCGACGCCGCCTTCCCGCGATCCAGACCGGGGCCGCTTGCTGCGGCCCTGTGTCTTTGGGCGGTGATGCCGCCCGCGTGGCGCCGTAAGGCGTCGCGGCACCATTGCAATCGGATCGCCCGATGCGTTGATCGGGTTGACCCCATATTCCCGCCGGCACTGCGCCGGCAACACGGGTGGCGACGCGCTTTGTGTGTCGCGATCCGCAGGCTGACAACGGAGTTTCCATGGCTTCCCGTCCCGCTTCGTCCCGACGCGTCGTCGTCACCGGTCTTGGCATCGTTTCCCCGCTGGGCAATGACCTGGCCAGCAGCTGGGACGGCATCGTCAATGGCCGTTCGGGCATTGGCCCGGTCACCCACTTCGACACCGAGGGTTACACGACCAAGATCTCCGGTGAGATCCGCGACTTCGACGTGACCAGGTGGGTGAACGCGAAGGACGCCAAGAAGATGGACCCGTTCATCCACTACGGCGTCGCCGCATCGCTGATGGCGATGCAGGACGCCGGACTGGAAGTGACCGAGGCCAACGCCGAGCGCATCGGCGCGCTGATCGGCTCTGGCATCGGCGGCATCCTCGGGATCGAGGAGACCGCGGTGAAGCTGCACGAGGGAGGCCCGCGCAAGGTCTCGCCGTTCTACGTGCCCAGCACCATCATCAACATGCTGCCGGGGCAGGTGTCGCTGATCACCGGCATCAAGGGGCCGAATTTCTCCGCGGTGTCCGCGTGCGCCACGTCGAACCATTCGATCGGCATGGCGATGCGCATGATCCAGTATGGCGACGCCGATGTGATGATCGCCGGTGGCGCCGAGCGTGGCTCCTCGCCGAGTTCGATGGCCGGCTTCTGCTCGATGAAGGCCATGTCGACCCGCAACGACGACCCGGCGCGCGCCTCGCGCCCGTGGGACAAGGACCGCGACGGTTTCGTGCTGGGCGACGGCGCGGGCATCCTGGTGCTGGAGGAGTACGAGCGCGCCAAGGCGCGCGGTGCCCGCATCTATTGCGAGCTGGCTGGCTTCGGTGCCACGTCGGATGCATTCCACATGACCGCGCCGAGCGAGAACGGCGAGGGCCCGGCACGCTGCATGGTGGCGGCTTTCAACGACGCGGGCGTCAATCCGCAGGACATCGGCTACCTCAACGCGCACGGCACCTCCACGCCGCTGGGCGATCTGGCCGAGACGTTGGCGATCAAGCGCGCTCTCGGCGACTACGCCTACAAGACCATGGTCAGCTCGACCAAGTCGATGACCGGCCACCTGCTGGGTGCGGCCGGCGGCGCCGAAGCGATCTTCTCGGTGATGGCGCTGCACACCGGCATCATCCCGCCCACGATCAACCTGGACGAGGCGGGCGAGGGCTGCGACCTGGACTACGTGCCCAACGTGGCGCGCGAAAAGCAGGTGGACGTGGTGGTCTCCAACGGCTTCGGCTTCGGCGGCACCAACGGCACGCTGGTGTTCAAGCGCATCTGATCCACGCCAGCTCGAGGCCGCCGGCGGATCCATGCCGGGCGGCGGCCCTGAGTCGGCGCCCGTACGGCGGTAGTGCGAGTCCATGCTGGTAACGCGTTCCCTTCCATCCGCCGTCGATCTGCTGGACCTGCACCGTCTGGCGCCCGCGCGCTATCCGGCGCTGTTCGAGTCCACCGCCCATGGCACGGCCCAGGGCCGATGGGACCTGCTGCTGGTCGCCAGTGGCGAGTCGCTGGTGCTCGGGGTCGATGGCGTGACGCGGAATGCGTCGGGCACCGCCGTGGACGGTGACTTCCTCGCGGCGCTGGACCGCGCGTGGAACGCCGAACGTGTTCCCCGTGACGAACCGCGATGGCCATTCAGAGGCGGTTGGGCGTTGTTCCTGGGTTACGAGCTGGCCCAGCAGGTTGAACCCGTGTTGGACCTGCCGCCCGCGGCCGGCGGGCTGCCGGTGGCATGCGCCCTGCGCTGCCCCGCGGCGGTGCTCCACGACCATGCCACTGGCGAATGCGTCGCCGTGGCCGAACTCGGGCACGAGGCGTTGTTGGACGCCATCGTCGGCGACGCAGTGGCGGCCGCGGCGCTCGGGCCTTTGCCGGGCTGGCGACCGCCGGTGGACCTCGACGAGGACGACCCGTCGTGCTTCACCAACGGTGTGAGGCGGGTATTGCAGTACCTGGCGGCGGGGGATGTTTTCCAGGTGAACCTGTCGCGCGGCTGGCGGGCACGCTTTGACGGAGCCTTGCCTCCCGCGGCGCTGTTCCAACGGCTGCGCGACAACAACCCCGCGCCCTTTGCTGGTGTCTTCGCCGGTCGCTCGATCCGTGCGAGCGCCACCGGTGACGGACGCACTGGCGCTCCCGCGGGCGTGGACGAGTGGGCGGTCGTCAGCGCCTCACCCGAGCGGCTGGTGTCGGTGCGCGGCGACGTGGTCGAGACCAGGCCCATTGCCGGTACGCGCCCCCGTTTTGCCGGCGACGACGACAATGCGCGCATCCGCGAACTGGTCGGCCATCCCAAGGAGCGCGCCGAGCACGTCATGCTCATCGACCTGGAGCGCAACGACCTGGGGCGCGTGTGTACCCCGGGCAGCGTCGAAGTGGACGAGTTGATGACCGTGGAGAGCTACGCCCACGTGCACCACATCGTCAGCAATGTGCGCGGTCGCCTGCGTGACGGCGTCACGCCGGGCGAGGTCATCCGTGCCACCTTTCCGGGCGGCACCATCACGGGCTGCCCCAAGGTGCGATGCATGCAGATCATCGCCGAACTGGAGGGCGAGGGCCGAGGCGCGTATACCGGTGCGATGGGCTGGCTCAATCGCGACGGTGATCTCGACCTCAACATCCTGATCCGCAGCGCGGAGGTGGAGGGCGACACGGCCCGCTTCCGCACGGGCGCCGGCATCGTTTTCGACTCGGTACCCGAGCGCGAGTTGGAGGAAACCCGCGCCAAGGCGCGCGGCATGTTCCGCGCGCTGGGAGTGGACGGGTGAGCGTGCGGGTCTTTGTCGGTGCCGATCGGGTGCCGACGGTGCCGGCCGACGACCGGGGCCTGGCCTATGGCGATGGCCTGTTCGAGACCATGCGGGTGCACCGCGGAACCGTGCACTGGTGGCAGGCGCACTGGGATCGATTGGCGGCGGGCGCAGCGCGCCTGCACCTGACGTTGCCTGATGAGACCCTCGTTCGCGCCGAAGCGGAAGCGCTGTTGGATGGCGGCGCTGGCGTCCTCAAGCTGTTGGTCACACGGGGCGGTGGCGGGCGCGGCTACGCCCCGCCTGATCACGTCGTCCCGATGTGGATGCTGTCACGTCATCCAATGCCGACGGCGTATGCGCCCGGTTTGGTATTGCGGTGGTGTGACACGCGACTGGCGGTGCAACCGCTGCTCGCCGGGCTCAAACACTGCAACCGCCTTGAGCAGGTTTTGGCGCGCGCGGAATGGGGCCGGCCTCCGCTGACGGCCCACGGCGCCGGCCTGAATGCGACGGGTGGCGAGAACGGGCAGTCGCCGTCCGTCACTCCCGCGCCAAAGTCGCCACTGGCAGACGAGGGCCTGATGCGCAGCACTGAGGGTGACGTGGTGTGCGCCACCGCGGCCAACCTCTTCGTCCTGCGGGACGACCGCTGGCTGACACCCGCGGTGGACCGGTGCGGCATTGCCGGCGTCTGCAGGCGCTGGGCGCTTGCGGCCACAGCGGCGACCGAGACCCGCCTGGACGTGACCGACGTCGAGGCGGCTGATGCGGTTTTCCTGTGCAATGCCGTGCGCGGTATCCTGCCAGTCGCGCGTCTGGGCGAGCGCACGTGGGCGCCGCATCCGCAGGTGGCCGCGCTGCAGAAGCGCCTGGCCGCCGAACACCCCGCCTTTGCACCGGAGTATTCGTGAGTCGCAAGCGTTCGGCCGGCAAGTCCGGCCTGCTGAGTCTGATCCTGCTCATTGCCCTTGCCGCCGTGGCTTTCTGGGGCTGGCAGCGCTACACCGGTTTCGCGGACGCGCCTCTGGTGGGCACGGGCGGCGACAAGAGCATCGTGGTCCAATCCGGCGATTCGCTGCCGGTCGTGGTGCGGAAGCTGGCCGATGCGGGCGTGGACACCGGCGAAGCCATCGAATGGCGGCTGCTGGCCAAGCAACTGGGCGCGGCGGGCAAGCTGCAGGTGGGCGAGTACGCGCTGCCCGAGGGTCTGACCCCGCGCGCGCTGCTGCAGGCCATGCGGGACGGCAAGGTGATCAGCCATCGTTTCACCATCGTGGAAGGCTGGAACATCCGTGAGCTCCGTACCGCACTGGCCAAGGCCCGTCCTCTGGAACAGGAGACGGCCGGGCTGGATGACGCGGCGCTGATGAAGGCGGTGGGCCAGGCCGGTCAGCCCCCTGAAGGACGCTTCCTGCCTGAGACCTACGTGTATACCCGTGGCGACAGCGACCTCGACGTGCTCAAGCGCGCGCACGAAGCCATGGCCAAGGCGCTGGCGGCCGCCTGGGCCGAACGCCACGCCGGCACACCGCTGAAGTCGCCCGATGAAATGCTGACCCTGGCCTCCATCGTGGAGAAGGAGACCGGCATCGCCGAGGAGCGGCCACAGATCGCCGGCCTGTTCGAGCGACGCTTGAAGATGGGCATGAAGCTGCAGACCGATCCGACCGTCATCTACGGCATCGGCGCGCGCTATGACGGCAATATCCGCAAGCAGGACCTGCTGACCGATACGCCCTACAACACCTACACCCGTGCGGGTCTGCCGCCCACGCCGATCGCGATGCCAGGCGTCGACGCGCTGCGCGCGGTGGCCAAGCCTGCGCCGGGCGAGCACCTCTACTTCGTGGCGGTGGGGGATGGCAGCGGCCGCCACCTGTTCGCCAAGACCTACGCAGAGCACCAGGCCAACGTGCGCCAGTACCTGCTCAACTACCGCAACGCGCGGGCGAAGAGCACCCAATGACCGGCGCGTTGCCCGATCTGTCGACCTGTGCGCGCTTCATCTCGCTGGAAGGCGGCGAGGGTGCCGGAAAGTCCACCGTGCTGGCGGCGCTGCGGCATGCGCTGGAGGCTGCGGGCGAGACGGTCACCTGCACCCGCGAGCCCGGCGGAACCCCCTTGGCCGAGCAGATTCGGGGCCTGCTGCTCGACACCCACCACGAGCCGCCCGCACCCGAGACCGAACTGCTGCTGATGTTCGCGGCGCGTGCCCAGCATGTGCGCGAGACGATCCTGCCGGCACTGCGCCGCGGCGACTGGGTGATTAGCGACCGCTTCACCGATGCCAGCTACGCCTACCAGGGCGCTGCGCGTGGGGGTGACATCGCGTTCATCCAGCACCTGGAAAGGCGCGTGGTGGGTATCCAGCCCGCGTTGACCCTGCTGCTGGACGTGCCGGTCGCGATCGGCCTGCAGCGCGCCCGTGGCCGCGGCGCCATCGACCGCATCGAAGCCGAGCGGGAAGATTTCTTCGAGCGCGTTCGCGAGGGGTACCTGGCCCGCGCGGCGGCAGACCCAGCGCGCTTTCGCGTGGTGGATGCCCGCCAACCGGTGGAAGCGGTAGCCGAATCGGCGGTTGCGCACCTGCGCGCCCGCATGGTGGCAGTCGGATGAACGCCTTCGCCCCATGGCAGCAGCGCGTCTACGAGCAGGCGGCCGCCGCGTTGGAGGCTGGCCGTCTGGGTCATGGCTTGTTGCTCTGTGGCCCGCAGAAGCTCGGCAAGCGTGCCGTGGCCGAGCGCCTTGCGCAGCGGCTGCTGTGCACCGAGCGCCTGGGTGACGGCGAGCCGTGCGGGAAGTGCCGCAGCTGCCGCCTGTTTGCCAGCCGCACCCAGACCGACCCGCCGGAGTTGCGTCCCGATGGTTCGCTGGCGCATCCCCTTGGCCGCTCGGGTCATCCGGACCTGCTGTTCATTGGCTACGAGTGGAACGAGAAGGCACGGCCGCCACGCCTGCGCACCGAACTGGTGATCGAACAGGTCCGTGGCGTATCCGAGGAGATGGCACTCACGCCGCAGTTTGGCGGGGCAAAGATCGCGATCATCGACCCGGCCGATGCCATCAACCATGCCGCGGGCAATGCCCTGCTGAAGACGCTGGAAGAGCCGGTGCCCGGACGCTACCTGTGGCTGGTGTCGTCGCAGCCGGCCCGGTTGTCGGCCACCATCCGCAGCCGTTGCCAGCGTCTGGAGTTCCGGTTGCCGCCCAGGGAGGAGGCGTTGGCCTGGCTGGTGGCACAGGGGCACGCCGAACCTGCCGCCGCGGAGGCGCTCGCCGCCGCGCGTGGTCACCCCGGGCTGGCCCATGAATGGCTGCAGGCCGGGGGACTGGCCTTGCGCCGCGCCGTGGGGGACGACCTGGGCCGGCTGGCCCGGGGCGATGCCAATGCAACCGATATCGCCCAGTCGTGGATCGGCGACGACCACGCCGCGCTGCGACTGAGCCATGCCGCCGACCTCGCCCTGAGTGAGGCCTCACGCTTGACCGACCCGGCGCGGACGCGCAGTCTGGCAGCATGGTTTGACAAGGCCAACCGCGTGCGCGACCTGTTGCGGACAACGATCCGCGCGGACCTCGCCGTGGCCGAATTGTTGATGGGCTGGCGTGCTGCCAATGCGGCGCCGGGCAAGGGAGGACGTAAGGAATGAGTGGAGCAACACCGGGCGGCGCGCGGCAGGGCATCCTGTCGCTGGCGGTCAAGGACAAGGCTGCGCTGTACAGTGCCTACATGCCGTTCATCCGCCACGGCGGCATCTTCGTGGCCACGCCGAAGCGTTACTTCCTCGGCGACGAGGTATTCCTGCTGGTGACCCTGCCCGACTCCAACGAGCGCCTGCCCGTGGCGGGCAAGGTGGTGTGGGTGACCCCGGTGGGCGCGCAGGGCAATCGCCCGGCCGGTATCGGCGTGCAGTTTGCCGACAGCGCGGAGGGTGAGGCGGTGCGTGGCAAGATCGAGGCACTGCTGGCGGGCCTGCTCAACGCGGACAAGCCCACACACACGATGTGACGCCACTTCGAGGCAGGATTTGGTCCCGCACTTTCTTGAAGCGAATCATCAAATGAAGAAAGGCGCACCGCGAGGTGCGCCTTCTGCACTTTCTTCAGGCAGGCGGCGTGATCAGCGCAGCGCCGGATTGTCCCAACCCGGGCGCGGGGCGAAGCGATCGCCGTAGCGCTGCTGCAACTGCTTCAGGCGCTCCACCAGCTTGTCAGGTCCCACCGCGCGGACGTGCGCGATCGGGCCGCCGCGGAACGGAGCGAATCCGGTGCCGAAGATAATGCCGGCATCCAGCAAGTCCGCATCGCTGACCACGCCGTCGTGCAGGCAGGCCACCGCCTCGTTGAGCAGCGGCAGGAGCAGGCGATCTTCCAGGTCGGATGGGGCCTGGTAGTCCTTCGGCAGTTCGGGCTTCACCGCCTTGCCGTTCTCCCATTTGTACAGGCCCTGGCCGTCCTTCTTGCCCCGCTTGCCGGCCTCCGGCGGTGCCGACAGCGACGCGGGGATGGGCAGGCCGAGGAACGGTGCCAGTTCCGCACCCACGCCCGCGGCCACGTCCAGGCCCACAGTGTCGATCAGTTCGATCGGCCCCATCGGCATGCCGAATTTCACCGCCGCCTTGTCGATGGCCGGGCCCGGGATGCCTTCGGCAAACGCCGTGGCTGCTTCCAACATGTAGGGGAACAGCACACGGTTGACCAGGAAGCCGGGCGTGCCGGTCACCGGCACGGGCAGCTTGTCGATGGCCTTGCAGAACGCGGCCAGGCGCTGCTCGGTCTCCGGCGCCATGGCGTCGTGGCGGATGATCTCCACCAGCGGCATCAGCGCCACCGGGTTGAAGTAATGCAGGCCGGCGAACTGCGCAGGACGCTGGATGTGCTCCCGCAGCTCGGTCAGCGGGATCGACGAGGTATTGGTGGTCAGCAGCGCATCGGGCTTCATCCGCGGCTCGACCGCGTTGTACAGCTCGCGCTTGGCCTCCGGCTTCTCGATGATCGCTTCGATCACCAGGTCGGCCTTGGCCGCGCCTTCGCCTTCCAGGTCACCGCGCAGGCGCGCGGCCACGGCGGGACGCTTGGCCTCGTCCTTCACCTTCTTGGCAAACAGCTCCCCCGCACGGGCGAGGGCGCCATCGATGAAACGCTGCTCGCGATCGGCCAGCGTCACCTCGAAGCCCTTGTAGGCGGACCACGCCGCGATGTCGCCGCCCATCACGCCGGCGCCTACCACGTGCACATGCTGGATGCGGTGTTCCTTGCCACCCTGCGCCTTCAGCCGCTCCTGCAGGAAAAACACGCGGATAAGGTTGCGCGCGGTCGGCGTGGAGGCCAGCTTGACCACCGACTTGCGCTCGGCGGCCAGCAGCGACTTGATGCCGCCGCCCGCGCGTCCCCACGTGGAGATCAGCGCGTACGGGGCAGGGTAGTGTTCCTTGCGGGCCTTGCGAGCCACCTGCTTCGCCAGCATGGGCGCCAGCAGCTTGCGGGCAGGAAGGGTGTTGGTGGCCCACGCCAGGGCGCGCTGCTTGAACGGGCGCTGCGTGCCACGCAGGGCCAGCGTGGCCGCCGCTTCGATCAGCTGCGCGGGGTCGACCACCTTGTCCACCAGTCCCATGCCGCGCGCAGCCGAGGCTGACAGCGAGCGTCCGGTCAGCATCAGGTCGAATGCGGCCGGTGCGCCGATAAGGCGTGGCAGGCGCACGCTGCCGCCCCAGCCGGGATAGATGCCGAGCTTCACCTCCGGCAGGCCGATGCGGGTCGAGGGATCGTTGCTGGCCACCCGGTAGTCGCAGGCCAGCGCGATCTCGGTGCCGCCGCCCATGCAGAAGCCGTGGATGGCGGCGACGGTTGGGCAGGGCAGTTCGGCCAGGCGCTGGAACACGCGCTGGCCGCGGCTGATGGCATCGCCGACCACGCCCTTCTCGTCGAAGGTCTGGAACTCCTTGATGTCGGCGCCGGCGATGAAGCCTTTGTCCTTGCCCGAGCGGACCACCAGGCCTTTCGGCGGGTCGATGGCGATCCGCTCCAGCAGGCCGTCCAGCTCGATCAACACGTCCTGGCCGAAGGTGTTGACCGGCGAACCTGCGCGATCGAACACCAGCACCAGCACGCCGTCGGGGCGCGGCTCGGTGCGCCAGTGCTGCAGGCGCAGCCCGGCAAAGTTGTCTTGTCCCTGGAGGCCAGCGCTCATCCGGCACCATCCGTTCACGTATGGAGAATCCGCCTATCATCCCGAGGACCTTTGCCCGCAGTCAAATGGGCGTTTGGAACGTCCATGACGCACGGCAGTTGCGACTGCCCTGTCGATGCCCCATTTAATATCTCGAAGCCGCGTCGTGGCGCGGAGTGAACTTTTCCCCGACAGGGGTGTCTCATTGCTCGGCAATGGCCGAGCTGACAGGAGTGCCGGCAAGGCATGGCCGAAAACATCGTGTCCCATGAGCTGGACCTGGACCAGGAGCTGGTCAGGCGCGTCCAGCGCGGCGACAGTACGGCGTTCGATGCCTTGGTACGGAAGTACCAGCACCGGATCGTCGGGCTGATCGGGCGCTACGTGTCGGATTGGAGCGAGTGCCAGGACGTGGCCCAGGACGTGTTCATGCGCGCCTACCGGGCGCTGCCGAACTTCCGGGGCGACGCCCAGTTCTATACCTGGTTGCACCGCATCGCAGTGAATACCGCCAAGAACCACCTCGTAGCGCAGAACCGCCGTCCACCCACGGGCGACATTGATGCGGCGGACGCGGAGCAGTTCGACGTCGGTATGCGGCTGCGCGACACCGACACCCCGGAACACGAGTTGTTGCGGCAGGAGATCGAAAGCACGGTCATGCGTGCGGTCGAAAGCCTGCCGGAAGACCTGAAGGTCGCCATCACCCTGCGCGAGGTGGACGGCCTGAGCTATGACGAGATCGCGCAACGCATGGGGTGCCCGATCGGCACGGTGCGCTCGCGGATCTTCCGCGCCCGCGACGCGATCGACGCCCAGCTCAAGCCCCTGTTGGATAACGACGCCCGGGAGAACGCCCGCCCATGAGCTCCTCGATGACCACCAACGACCGCGAAACCCTCAGTGCCCTCTTTGATGGCGAACTGGAAGACGATGCTGCGCGTTTCGCGCTGCGCCGGCTCGACCACGATGCCGGATGGCGCGATGCCTGCAGCCGCTGGCAACTGGCGGGCGACGTGTTGCGTGGCCAGGCAGTGGGGCTTGCGCCTGCTGGCTTTGCCGAGCGCGTGGCCACGGCGATGGCGACGGAAAGGGCCGACGTTGCGACCATTGCCGTGGCATCGGGCGAAGCGCGTTCCGGTTTGGCACCCGCTAACGCGCAGGTGCAGTCCAGGCGCTGGTGGGGTCGGGCGGCCTTGGCGGCCTCGGTCGCGGTGGCTGCACTGTTCGTGACGCATCCCTTCTCCGGAGTGGGTCCCGACGATTCGACCACCGGCAACCCCATGGCTGCGATTCCCGCACCCTCCGCCAGCACCTTGGCCGACAGCGCTTCCTCCGACACGGGTGCACAGCCCTCGTCGCCCTCTGGTGGTGCCGAAGTTGCCGCGATTGCCGTGGCCGCCGCCGACGTGCCGCGCCGGGTGACCGAGCGGCGCGCTCGAGGCGGGGCAGCAGCTGGCAAGGCGGTATCGCGTCGGGGGGTCGAGGCGCCGGTCACGGTGGCCTTGGCCGCGAGCGATCCGGGGAGCCGCCCGGCCGCGCCGACCGCCACGGATCCGTTCAAGCCGCAGCCCGGTGAGCTGGTCGCCCGCCCCTGGCCGCGCGCCGTATTGCCCGGCTCCACCGTGGCCGGAGCGCTCACTGCCAGCTATGGCGCGTCCCAGGCGTCGCCATCGTTCTACCCCTTCGAGCCGGATGCGGCGCATCTGCCGGCGAACGTCGAGCCGGCGCCGCAACCCTGACCCCCTGGCGCGACCGCGCGCCGCGCCCGCACCGGACCCTGACCCCCCGAGGCCGATTCCATGAACCGACCATTCCAGACTCTTGCTCTCGCGTCCGCCCTCGTTGCACTGATCCCGGCAGCCTGCTCCGCGCAGTCCCCGAACGCCCCGATCGCGCCGCCTCCCGCGGCCACCCCTGCTGCGCCGCTGGTGACGGGCCTGCCCGATTTCACCGGCCTGGTGCAGACGGTGGGGCCGGCTGTGGTCAGCGTCACCGCGGAAGTGGGCATGCGCCGCAACGCCCGCGAAGAGGCTGCCGCCCCGGACATGGAGGGCGTGCCCGAGATCTTCCGCCGCTTCTTCGGGCCGGACATGCCGTTCCCCGGTGGCCCGCAACAGCGTCGCGGCGTGTCGCAGGGCACCGGCTTCTTCATCTCGCAGGACGGTTACCTGCTGACCAACCACCACGTCGTCGAAGGCGCCGACACCGTCAAGGTGCGCCTCAACGACCGCCGCGAATTCACCGCCAAGGTCATCGGCAGCGACCAGCCCTCCGACGTGGCGCTGCTCAAGGTCGAGGCGAAGGAGCTGCCGTTCCTTCGCGTGGCTAACGCCGCCCACACCAAGCCGGGACAGTGGGTGGTGGCGATCGGGTCGCCGTTCGGCCTGGACCACTCGGTAACAGCGGGCATCGTCAGCGCGGTGGGCCGCACCACCAGCCCCGAGCAGCAGTACGTGCCCTTCATCCAGACCGACGTGGCCATTAACCAGGGCAACTCCGGCGGGCCCCTGCTCAATACCTCGGGTGAGGTGGTGGGCATCAACTCGCAGATCTTCTCGCGCTCGGGTGGGTACATGGGCGTGAGCTTCGCGATTCCGATCGACGTGGCGATGAACTCGGCCGAGCAGTTGCGCGCCACCGGGCGCGTCAGCCGCGGCCAGTTGGGCGTGCAGGTTCAGCAGATGACCGCGGATGCGGCCAAGGCACTGGGCTTGCCCAATACCGCGGGCGCGCTCGTGGGCGAGGTTGTGCCCGGCAGCGCCGCGGCCAAGGCGGGGATCGAACGCATGGACGTGATCCGCACGGTCAACGGCAAGCCGGTCCACACCAGCAGCGACCTGCCGCCCCTGATTGGCGGGCTGGCCCCCGGCTCGAAGGTGCGGCTGGGCGTGGTGCGTGATGGCCGCGAGCGCGAAATGACCGTGGTGCTGGGTGCGCTGGAGAACGCGGTCGCGGCCAACGATGACGCGGACGCTCCGGCGGCAGCGGGTGCCGCCCCGCGCGGAAGCAACGTACTCGGCTTCGCCACGCAGGACCTCGACGCCAACCAGCGCCAGCGCCTGGGCCTCAACAAGGGCGAGGGCGTGGTCGTGGCCCGCGTGACGGGCGATGGCGCGGCGGAGGCCGGGATCAATCCGGGCGACGTCATCATCAGCGTCGGCCGCCAGCCGGTGGGTTCGGTGGCGGCGCTCGACCGTGCGCTGGCTTCGGTCAAGCCCGGCGACACCGTGATGCTGCTGGTCCGCAGCCGTGCGGGCACCCGCTTCGTGGCGGTGACGGCCGACAAGGCCTGAGCCTGAGGACCTGGGGGGCGGGCCGCCGACACAGCAGTGGCGGCCCAACCGGCCCCGGTTTAGCGGGAAGGGCGGCGGCTCGTCGGCGGGCCAGACCCGCCCGCGCGCTGTGCGATAATCGACCGTTAACCTTTCAGGCTCCCGCGGTCCCCACGCCGCGCCCCCGCATGCAGCAGATCCGAAACTTCTCCATCATCGCCCACGTCGACCACGGCAAGTCGACCCTCGCCGACCGCATCATCCAGATCTGTGGCGGCTTGCAGGACCGCGAGATGGAAGCGCAGGTGCTCGACTCCAACCCGATCGAGCGCGAGCGCGGCATCACCATCAAGGCCCAGTCCGTGTCGCTGCCGTACACGGCCAAGGACGGGCAGACCTATTTCCTGAACTTCATCGACACCCCCGGCCACGTCGACTTCAGCTACGAGGTCAGCCGCTCGCTGGCCGCGTGCGAAGGCGCGCTGCTGGTGGTGGACGCCGCGCAGGGCGTGGAGGCCCAGTCCGTGGCCAACTGCTACACCGCGGTGGAGCAGGGCCTGGAAGTGGTGCCCGTGTTGAACAAGATCGACCTGCCCACCGCCGACATCGAACGGGCGAAGGAAGAGATCGAGGCAGTGATCGGCATCGACGCCGACGACGCCGTGGCGATCAGCGCCAAGACCGGCCTGAACGTGATCGACGTGCTGGAGGCGATCGTGCATCGCATCCCGCCGCCCAAGCCGCGCGACACGGACAAGCTGCAGGCCCTGATCATCGACTCCTGGTTCGACAACTACCTGGGCGTGGTCTCGCTGGTCCGCGTGATGCAGGGCGAGATCAAGAAGGGCGACAAGCTGCTGGTGATGTCCACCGGCCGCGCGCATGAAGTCGACAACGTCGGCGTGTTCACCCCCAAGCGCAAGGTGCTGGACAAGCTTGGCGCGGGCGAAGTGGGCTGGGTCACCGCGTCGATCAAGGACGTGCACGGCGCGCCGGTCGGCGACACCCTGACCAAGGCTGCGGATCCGGCACCCAAGCCGCTGCCCGGCTTCCAGGAGATGCAGCCGCGGGTGTTTGCCGGCCTGTTCCCGGTCGACGCCGAGGACTACCCGGACCTGCGCGAGGCGCTGGACAAGCTGCGCCTCAACGACGCCGCGCTGCGCTTCGAGCCGGAAAGTTCCGAGGCGATGGGCTTCGGCTTCCGCTGCGGGTTCCTGGGCATGCTGCACATGGAGATCGTGCAGGAGCGTCTGGAGCGCGAGTACGACCTCAACCTGATCTCCACCGCGCCCACGGTGATCTACGAGGTGCTCAAGACCGACGGCAGCATCGTGCCGATGGACAACCCGGCCAAATTGCCGCCGGTCAACCAGGTCGCCGAAATCCGCGAGCCCATCATCCGCGCCAACATCCTGACCCCGCCGGACTACATCGGCTCGGTGATCAAGTTGTGCGAGGAAAAGCGGGGCGTGCAGATCGGCATCACCTACATGGCCAGCCAGGTGCAGGTCAGCTACGAGCTGCCGATGGCCGAGGTGGTGCTGGACTTCTTCGACAAGCTCAAGTCGGTCAGCCGCGGGTATGCGTCGCTGGATTACCACTTCCTGCGCTTCGAGGCGGGCCCTTTCGTCCGCGTGGATACGTTGATCAACGGCGACAAGGTGGATGCGCTGAGCATCATCGTGCACCGCAGCCACGCCGACCGGCGCGGGCGCGAGTTGACCGAGAAGATGAAGGAGCTGATCCCCCGGCAGATGTTCGACGTGGCCATCCAGGCCGCCATCGGCAGCCAGGTGATTGCCCGCACCACGGTCAAGGCGTTGCGCAAGAACGTGCTGGCCAAGTGCTACGGCGGTGACATCACCCGCAAGAAGAAGCTGTTGGAGAAGCAGAAGGAAGGCAAGAAGCGCATGAAGCAGGTCGGTCGCGTGGAGATCCCGCAGGAGGCCTTCCTGGCGGTGCTCTCAGCCGACAACAAGTAATTCGGGGCGGAGGGTGGGTCCTTCCGCGCCGGGCAAATCATGGTGCCGTGACCACGGACCCATGGACGACGGGACTTTGTGCATTAAGGTGGCAACGTGTGGCGACGCCTGAGGGCGCCGCGTCCGAGCAAGTGCGGCCCATGGAGACAGCACTACGATGATCTGGTTTGAAACCGCGCTGGTCGTACTGACCCTTTTCACTGGCCTGGTGTGGCTGCTGGACAAGTTCGTGTGGGCCAAGCGCCGTGCCGCCCGCGAGGGACTGCTGGACGAGGCTGCCGAGCCCGTGGTGGTGGATTATTCGAAGGCCTTCTTCCCGATCCTCGCCGTGGTGCTGATCCTCCGCAGCTTCGTGGCCGAGCCGTTTCGCATCCCTTCCAACTCGATGATGCCCACCCTGCTGACGGGCGACTTCATCCTGGTCAACAAGTTCAAGTACGGCCTGCGCCTGCCGATCAACAACCACAAGGTGGTGGCCTTGGGCGAGCCCCAGCGCGGCGACGTGGTGGTGTTCCGGCCGCCGCACCACCCCGAGCAGGACTGGATCAAGCGCGTGGTCGGCCTGCCCGGCGACCGCATCTCGTACCAGGACAACCAGGTGTTCCTCAACGGCCAGCCGTTGCCGTACAAGCTTGTCGGCACGTACCAAGGCAAGGGCAATGGCGTGGAAATGTCCGGCTCCGAGGAGCTGCGCGAGACCTTGGGTGCCGTGGAGCACAGCGTCCTTGAGCGTACGGATCTTCCGTTTACCGACCCGGGCGATGGAGAATGGGAAGTTCCGCCGGGGCACTATTTCGTGATGGGTGACAATCGCGATAATAGTGAGGACAGCCGATACTGGGGCCTGCTGCCGGAGAAGAACCTGCGGGGCAAGGCGTTCCTGGTCTGGATGAACTTCGATGGCGGGGTGGATTTCTCGCGCGTCGGCAAGGGCATCCAGTGACGGCAGCCATCGGATCATCGCAACCGTGACAACTGGGGAGTGAACGGATGAAGCGTACGCAGCGTGGCATGACCCTGATCGGGTTCGTCATCACCTTGGCCGTGGTCGGCGTGTTCGTATACATGGGCATGAAGACCATCCCGATGTATTCGGAGTTCTATGCGGTCAAGCAGGCCCTCAACGGCCTGGCACAAGAGCCTGGCGTGACCGCCTACGATCCTGCCAAGATCAAGGACCTGTTCTTCCGACGCCTGTACATCAGCTACGCCGACAACATCAAGGCCGAGCACGTGAAGGTGGTCCGCAAGGACGCCGGCTACCTCATGACGGTCGAATATGAAGTCCGCAAGCCGCTGATCGCGAACCTGGACGTGGTGGGCAAGTTCAAGGCGGAGAAGGAATTGCGTCGGGGCAGTGTTGACTGACCAGATCGGCCACCGCTTCGGCAATGCGGCCCTGTTGGCCCAGGCGCTCCGGCACCGGAGCGCGGGAACGCCGCATAACGAACGGTTGGAGTTTCTGGGCGATGGGCTGGTCAACCTGTTCATCGCCGAAGCGCTTTACGCCCATTGGCCCAATGCCGACGAGGGCGCGCTGACCCGCGCGCGGGCGGAGTTGGTGCGCGAATCCTCGCTCGCGGCCATTGCGCGCGGGCTCGAGTTGGGACCCCGCCTGGTGATGGGGCCCGGCGAGATGAAGTCCGGCGGACACCGTCGCGACTCGATCCTGGCAGACGCGGTGGAGGCCATCGTCGCGGCCATCTACCTCGATGCCGGTTATGAAGCCTGCCGGACGGTGGTCTTGCCCTGGTTCGAGGCGGCCATCGCCGCCCTGCCGCCCCCGCACAAGGTGGGCAAGGACGCGAAAACCCGCCTGCAGGAGTGGCTGCAGGGGCGTCAGAAGCCACTACCGCAATACGAGCTGATTTCCGAATCGGGCGAAGAGCACGCCAAGACTTTCCTTGTCAGCTGCACCCTGGCGCAGCCGGCGGTACGCACGGAAGGGGAGGGCAGCTCGCGCCGGGCCGCCGAGCAGGTGGCGGCCGAGGCGGCGCTGGAGCAGGTCGAAAGCCTGCGCCGCTGATTCCGGTTTCGCGCCACAGCCCCCGCAACTGCCTACAATTCCCCCATGACTACCCCCTATCGCGCCGGCCATGTCGCCGTCATCGGCCGCCCCAACGTCGGCAAGTCCACCCTGACCAACGCGCTGGTGGGCGCCAAGGTGAGCATCGTCTCGCCGCGTCCGCAGACCACGCGCCACCGCCTCTTGGGCATTGCCACCTTCCCCGAGGGGCAGCTGGTATTGGTGGACACGCCGGGTCTGCACCGCGACCAGGGCAAATCCACGGCCACCGCGATGCACCGCTGGATGAACCGCGCCGCCCGCGGCGCGCTGGAGGGCGTGGACGTGGCCTTGCTGGTGGTCCGGGCCGGCCAATGGGACGAGGCGGACGGTTTCGCGTACGAGGCTTTGCGCGGCGCCGGCCTGCCGGTGGTGCTGGTGGTGAACCAGGTGGACCGCCTGAAGGACAAGTCGGCGCTGTTGCCGTACCTGGCCAAGATCAGCGAGGGCCGGGAATTCGCCGCGGTGCACCCGATCTCGGCACTCAAGCGCACCGGCCTGCAGCCCCTGATCAAGTCGGTGCTGTCGCACATGCCCGAGCAGGATGCGCTGTACGGTGAGGATGAAATCACCGACAAGAGCCAGCGCTTCCTCGCAGGCGAGATGGTGCGCGAGCAGCTGATGCGCCAGCTGGGCGAAGAGCTGCCCTATGCAACCACGGTGGAGATCGAGCAGTTCGAGGTCGATGGCGCGCTGTTGCGCATTGGCGCGGTGATCTGGGTCGAGCGCGATGGGCAGAAGGCCATCGTGATCGGCAAGGGTGGCGAGCGCCTGCGCGAAATCGGCGCCAAGGCGCGCATCCAGATGGAGCGGCTGTTCGGCTCGAAGGTATTCCTGCAGACCTGGGTGCGCGTGCGCGAAGGCTGGTCGGACGACGAAGCCGCGCTGCGAGCCTTCGGCTACCACGACTGACGTGACGCGGCGACGCTCGCGGGCATCGGCATGCACCTGACCGCCGAACCCGCGTTCGTCCTGCATGCCCGCCCGTGGCGGGAAACGAGCCTGCTTGTGGAAGTACTGACGGCGACGCATGGCCGCCTCGGGCTGGTGGCGCGTGGCGTGCAGGGCCCCAAGCGCCATGTGCTGCGCGCGGCACTGCAGCCGCTGCAGCTGATCCGGTTGGAAGCGGTGTTGCGGGGGGAGTTGGCACGCCTCATCAACGCAGAAGCGGTGGACGTTGCACCGCGCTTGGGCGGCAACGCCATGCTCGGCGCGTTCTACCTCAACGAACTGACCTTGCGGTTGGCGCCGCGGCTGGACCCTGTGCCCGAACTGTTCGTGGCCTACGCGGCCGCGCGCGAGCGATTGCGCGCCGAGGAGTCGTTGGCGTGGACCCTGCGACGCTACGAACGTGACCTGATCGAGGCGCTGGGCTTCGGGTTCGACTGGCATTGCGATGGGGAGGGTTTCGCAATCGATCCGGCGGCCCGCTATCGGATCGACCCGGAGCAGGGTCCGCGCCGGGTGTTGAGCGACCGCGGCCACGGCGACCGTTCCACCGCGGCAACCGGTCGTGCGTTGCTGGCGCTCGCGGCTGACGAACTGCCGGAAAGGAATGACCTGGCCGGCCTGCGCCATGTGCTGCGCGGTGTGCTTGCACATCATCTGGGGCCGCGTGGGCTCAAGTCGTGGGACATGCTGGCGACGCTGCCACGTTCTACGAAGACTGTTGCGCAATCGCCCGGCCCACCAGGAGACGCGACGGGGGTCGACGTTTCGGCTCGCGCCGCAGTCGACGCGGAGCGGGCTGACGGGGACGCGGAGCAGGGTGCCGTGGACGCAGGGATCGGCGAGTCACGCTTGCCGCGCGTCTGACGCACCATTGGGCGCGAAGGACCTCAGCGGTGGGCCACACAGGGGCCTGGAGCTTGCCGATGCGAAGGTGGTGTCGCCAGTGTGTCCTCCAAGGCATGGTCGAAGTGCGCCAACGCATCGGGATCGGTGGCCGCTGCGCGCAAGGTGGCGGCTGCCGAGGCAAGCCGGGCAGCGCCCACGAAACCGCAGCTTGCGCGCAACTTGTGCAACTCGTCGAGTACGGTCCCGGGTTGCGCACTTCGTCCCGCTTCCGCGATGAGTGACCGGGCCTGCGGCAGTTCCGCCAGGAAGAGGTCGCGTAGGGCGGCCACGTGCTCCAGGTTGCCGGCCATGGCCCGTGCCGCTGCTTCGTCATCCCAAACCGGGAGCTTGCCTTGCGTTGGGGCGGCAGGGGGAATGTCCACGCGGCGGCCGGACAATCGCCCCAGCGCGCGTCGGATGGCATCGGCCACTGCTTGCGCGGGCAGCGGCTTCACCAGCACCTCATCAAACCCTGCCTGCAGCAGTGCATCGAGATCTGCGCGCAGGTGCGACGCCGTGTGTGCGATCGCGGGCGTGTGCGGGTGCCGCTGTCGCAGCGTGCGCAGTAGCGAGTCGCCGCGGCCGTCCGGCAGGTTTGCGTCGATGAGCCACGCGGCATGAGTGTGGCGGTCGTCCGATGCGAGGGCCTGGGCGACGCTGTTGGCGCCGTCCACCCGCACGTCCGCGGATTCGGCGGCAGCGGTGAGGAAGGCCAAGGCCACGGGATCGTCTTCGACCAGCAGGATGCAGGGAATGTCGGCGGATTTCATGAGCAGTTCGCGCAGGCTGGTTATGCTTCGTCCATGGAGACACGGATGGTACGCCTGCAACCGCTCTCGCCGCTGCTCCTGCAGTGGCTGGCGCTGCTGGCGCTGCTGCTTGCGGCCGGTTCGCTACAGGCGCGCGCGTTGACTGCGCGGATCCAGCGGGTGGATACCGCCGTGGCGAGTCTGCAGGGTGTCGAGGTCCGGTTGGAATGGGACAAGGATGCCGATCACGGCCGGCTGCGGTTGCAGGCCCGCCAGGCCGACGCCCCGGACCTGGGCTATCGCTTTCGCAACCTGGACTGGCAATGTCCCCTGCGTCGCGACGGCAAGGACGGTTGGCGGTGCGAAGGCGTGGTGCGCGCGGCAGGCGGGCAGCCGTTCCAGTTGGCCGTGGCCTTCGGGGTGGCGACCACCGATGCGCGTTTGTCGCGTGGTACGTCGAGTGTGCACGTGCAGCGCAATGCGGCTACCCCCGACTTCACCCGCATCGACCTCACGGCCGTGCCGCTCGCCTGGACGCAGGCATTGCTGGCGAAGGCGTGGCCGGCGGCCCACCTCAATGCGGGCCGTCTTTCGGGGCGGCTGGACATCGACAGCGGCAAGGGGCGCCCGCTGCGCGTCAGCGGTCCGTTGCAGTTGCGTGAGGCCGCGCTGGATACGCCGGACGGCACCATCGCCGCGGAAGGCCTGGGCGCCGACCTCGACATCGACGCCGGCTTTGCCGATACGGATACGCTCTCCGTGCGTGGATCCCTGCGTGGTGGCGAACTGTTGTTCGGCAGTACCTATGTCTCGTTGCAGGACCGGCATGTCGCGTTGCGCGTGCAGGGTTCAAAACGCGGGGAAGGCGGCTGGCAATTCCCGGAACTGCGCTGGCAGGACGAGGGCATCCTGGTCGCGTCCGGCAGTGCGGCGCTCAACCCCGACGGCAGCGTCCGCGACGCCAACCTGCGGCTGGAAAGCGCGTCGCTCGCGCCGTTGCGGGATGGATACCTGTCCGGCTGGCTCGGCCTCGCGGGACTCGGCGACCTCGCCCTGTCGGGCGCCGCTGATGTCTGGGTGGACGTGGCCAACGGGCGACTGCACGGAACGCTGGCGCGCCTGCATGACGTAACCATCGACGATCCCCAAGGGCGATTCGATTTCAACGGACTTGATGGCGACGTGGCGTTCTCCAGCGACGCGCTGGTCCAGAGTGCCCTGCAATGGCGCGACGGCGCGCTCTATGGCCTCGCATTCGGCCCCGCGCGATTGCCGTTCGCCAGTCAGGGCGGCGAGCTGCGCGTCACCGAGCCGGTCGGACTGCCCCTGCTGGGCGGCCAGGCGCGCTTTGGTGACATCAGCATCCGCCCCCCCACCGATGCGCATGGGCTGGAGATCCAGTTCGGGCTGTCGCTGGACAAGCTCGACATCGCGCAATTGTCGAAGGCCCTCGACTGGCCGGCGTTCACCGGCCAGTTGAGCGGCAGCATCCCGCGCGCGCGATACGCCAACGACCGGCTGGACTTCGACGGTGGGCTGGACATGCACCTGTTCAACGGTCGCGTGCAGGTGTCCTCCCTGTCGATGGAGCGTCCCTTCGGCGTGGCACCTACGCTGACGTCCGACATCGCCATCGACGATCTCGATCTGGAATCCGTCACCGGCGTGTTCGGCTTTGGCAGCATCACCGGTGCGCTGGATGGGCACATCAATGGCCTGCGGCTGGTGGACTGGCAGCCGGTAGCTTTCGACGCGGAGCTGCACACACAGCGCAAGCGCGGCCTGCGCCAGCGCATCAGCCAACGCGCGGTGCAGAACATCTCCAGCGTGGGCGACGCCTCGTTCGTGGGCAGCCTGCAGGGACGGCTGATCGCCCTGTTCGACGACTTTGGCTACAAGCGCATCGGCATTGCCTGCCGTCTGGTCGACGAAGTCTGCACCATGGACGGGCTCGGTTCAGCGGGACAGGGATTTATTATCGTGGAAGGCGCGGGGTTGCCCCGGCTGACCGTGGTGGGTTTCAACCGTCGGGTGGACTGGCCGACCTTGCTGGAGCGCCTCGCGGCGATCGGCAAGGGCGACGTCAAACCCGTAGTGCAATGAACGCAGCACCGCAACATACACCTAGGAGAGTTCACATGCGCCGTTGGATGGGAATACCGGTTGCCGCCGTCATGTTGACGGCGTGCGTGACGATCAATGTCTACTTCCCGGCCGCCGAGGCCAAGGAGGCGGCGAAGGAATTTGTCGAAAAGGTGATTGGCGACGAGGCCGAGGCAAAGGGTGCCAAGCCCAGCGAGGCCAAGCCCGGTGGCCAGAGTGCGTCGCTGTCGGCGCCGATGACGCCCGCCGCGCTGGCCTCGCGCATCGATTGGCTGTCGCTGGTGGGCATCGGTGCGGCGCACGCGCAGTCGGCGCCGGACATCACCATCAAGACCCCGGCGATCCAGGCCATCCAGTCGCGCATGGCGGCCCGGTTCGATGCGCAGTTGCGCGCCGGCTTCGATGCGGGTGCGCTGGGCTTTGCCGGCGACGGCACCATCGTGGTCCGCGACGCGTCCAAGCTGGCGCTGAAGGACCGCGTGGCCGTCAACCAGGCTGTGGCGGACGACAACCGCGACCGCAAGGCAGTCTACCGCGAGGTCGCGGTGGCCAACGGGCATGCTGAGTGGGAAGGGCAGATCCGCGATGTGTTTGCCCGGCAGTGGATCGAGAGCGCGCGGCCGGGCTGGTGGTACCAGTCGGGTGGGGCCTGGAAGCAGAAATAAGGGCCCCCACGCCCAAACGAGCAGCGACGCGACGGTAAGGGGCGGCTGGATCAGCTGCCCCTTTTCTTGTCCCTTTTTTGGGCGCGGCCCCGATATCTCGTATCTGCGACAATAACCACCCCCTGAAAACCGGCCGTAACCGTGGCGCGAATCGACCAGACCCCCTTCGAAGCCGAGATCACCGGCCTGACCCACGACGGCCGGGGCGTGGCCCGTCGCGAGAACGGCAAGGCCGTGTTCGTGGCCGGTGCGCTGCCGGGCGAGCGGGTCATGGCCAGCCAGACCGGGCGCAACCGCAACTTCGACGAGGCCAAGACGGTGCAGGTGCTGGTCGCCGCCCCGGAGCGCGTCGAGCCGCGTTGCGCGCATTTCGGTGTGTGCAGCGGTTGCGCGATGCAGCACTACGCCGAGGACAAGCAGATCCTCGCCAAGCAGAACGTTCTGCTGGAGAACCTGAGCCGCATCGGTCACGTCACCCCGGAGACCATCCTGCCGCCACTGACCGATGCCGCGTGGGGCTACCGTCGCAAGGGGCGCTTCTCGGTGCGCCGCGTGGACAAGAAGGACAAGACACTGGTCGGTTTCCGCGAGGTCGATCCTCGCTTCGTGGCCGACGTCTCGTTCTGCCACACGGTGATCCCGGAAATCGGGGACAAGGTCGCGGCGCTGGCCACGCTGGTCGATGGCCTGCAGGCGCGCAAGGACATCCCGCAGATCGAGTTCATCGCCGGTGACCGCCAGGCCCACTTCAGCGGCATCGCGCTGACCATCCGCCACCTCTCGCCGCTGTCGGAAGCCGACAAGGCGGCGCTGGTGGCGTTCGGCCAGCAGCACGGCTTCGCCATTTTCCTGCAGCCGGGCGGCGTGGACAGCGTCCACCCGCTGTGGCCGGAGCAGATCAAGCTGGCGTTCTCGTTGCCGGAGTGGCACCTGGAGTTCAACTTCCGGCCGCTGGACTTCATCCAGGTCAACGCCGGCCTCAACGGCAAGATGATCCGCAGCGCGCTCGACCTGCTCGATGCGCAACCGGACGAGCGCGTGCTCGACCTGTTCTGCGGCCTGGGCAATTTCACCCTGCCACTGGCGCGCACCGTGCGCGAGGTGGTGGGCGTGGAAGGCGAGGCGGGGCTGGTGATGCGTGCCCGTGAGAACGCCGCGCACAACAACCTGCCCAATGCCCAGTTCCACGCGGCCGACCTGGGCAAGGATCTGTCCGGCCACACCTGGATGCGCGAAGGCTTCGACAAGCTGCTGCTGGACCCGCCGCGCTCGGGCGCGGACTTCGTACTGACCCAGCTGCCGCTCAAACAATTCAAGCGCATCGTGTACGTGAGCTGCCACCCGGCCTCGCTGGCGCGCGACGCGGGTTACCTGGTCAACGAGCGCGGCTGGAAGCTCAAGGCCGCCGGCGTGATGGACATGTTCCCGCACACTGCGCACGTCGAGTCCATCGCGATGTTCGAGCCCCGCTGACTCGCGCTGACCCAGTAACAGGCAACGACAGCGGTTATCGCGCCGCCGCGCGCCCGTGCATTAGGCGTCCGATGCCTGTGCATCTACCGACGAGCGCCGGCCGCTTCCCGCTCCCCGCATCAGGACCCATCATGCCCCTGGAAATCGAACGCAAATTCCTCGTCACCGGCGACGGCTGGCGCGCCGCCGCGCACAAGGTCGTGCCGATGGCGCAGGGCTACCTCAACGACCTCAAGGCCATGGACACCGGCGCGATGAAGGCCTCGGTGCGCGTGCGCATCCAGGGCGACGAGGCTTACCTCAACCTCAAGTCGCGCGAGTTGGGCCACACCCGCCAGGAGTTCGACTACGCCATCCCCGTGGACGACGCGCGCGGCCTGCTGGCGCTGAGCGTCGGCGGGCTGGTCGACAAGCGCCGCCATTACGTCACCGTCGACGGCCACCTGTGGGAAGTGGACGAGTTCCTCGGCGACAACGCCGGGCTGGTGGTGGCGGAGATCGAGCTGACGTCCGCCGACGAAGCTTTCACCAAGCCCGAGTGGGCAGGCGCGGAAGTCACCGACAGCCCGCGCTACTACAACCTGGCGCTGGCCACCCGGCCCTTCAGCCAGTGGACCTCGGCGGAGCAGGCCGGCGAAGGCTGACCGCCATCACGTCGCTGCGCCCGTTCAGCCGCGCGTGCTGGGCCCGGCGCGGCAAGTGCGCCACAATCCCCTGACCCTGCGGCGCCGAGGCGCCGCGCACCGTTACCAGGAGTTTTCCGAATGCTCGTCATCGGCGTTGCCGGCACCGAACTCACCGCGCAGGAGCGCGACTGGCTGCAGCACGATGCGTGCGCCGGCGTGATCCTGTTCTCCCGCAACTTCGCGTCCAGCGCGCAGGTGGCGGAGCTGTCGCAGGCCATCCGCGCCGCCGCGCCGCGCCCGCAACTGGTCTGCGTGGACCAGGAAGGCGGCCGCGTGCAGCGTTTCCGCGAGGGCTACAGCGCGCTGCCGCCGCTGGAGAACTTCGGCCGGCTTTACGCGCAGGACAAGTCCGCTGCACTGGCGATGGCGGAAGAGCACGCCTGGCTGATGGCCAGCGAAGTGCGCGCCACCGGCGTGGACCTCAGCTTCGCCCCGGTCGTGGACCTCGGCCGCGGCAACCGCGCCATCGGCAACCGCGCGTTCTCCGAGGACCCGGCGGTGGTCGCCGACTTCACCCGCGCCTACGTGCGCGGCATGCACAGTGCCGGCATGGCGGCCACGCTCAAGCACTTCCCGGGCCACGGCTCGGTGCTGGAGGACACCCATTTCGACGACGCCATCGACCCGCGACCGCTGGAGGAGATCCGTGCGCTGGACCTGGTGCCGTTCGTGGCCGGTATCGAGGCCAAGGCCGATGCTGTGATGATGGCCCACGTGGTGTATCCCGCCGTCGCGCCGGAACCCGCCGGCTATTCCAAGGTCTGGATCGAAGACATCCTGCGCAAGGAAATGGGCTTTCGCGGCGTTGTCTTCTCCGATGACATCGGCATGGCCGCGGCGTTCTCGGCCGGTGGCATCAAGCAGCGCGTGGACCTGCACCTGGATGCGGGTTGCGACGTGGTGCTGGTCTGCCATCCGGAACTGGTGGAGGAGTCGCTGGATGCCATCAAGGACCGCAAGCTCAACACCATGGCACTCACCGGCCTGATCGGCCGCGGTCCGATGGGCTGGGATGGCCTGTTGGCGGACGCCCGCTACACCGAGGCCCGCACGCGCCAGGAAGGACTTGCCTGATGACCGCCGATACGCGCCCCGCGCTGGCCGATGCCCTCGCCAACGCCGAAGTGGTGGTGGAGCGCGCCACCATAGACGCCGGCATCAAGCGGATGGCCGCCGAGATCCACCGCGATTTTGCCGGCGGCGTGCCGGTGTACCTGACGATCATGCACGGCGGCCTGCCGTTCGCTGCGCAGCTGGCGATGGAGTTGGGCGCGCTGGGCCAGGACCTGGAGTTCGACTACCTGCACGCCACCCGTTACCGCGGCCAGACCACCGGCAGCGACCTGGTGTGGAAGCATCGCCCGGCCACGCCGCTGGCCGGCCGTCGCGTGATCCTGGCCGATGACATCCTGGACGAGGGCCACACGCTGGCCGCCGTGCGTGACTGGTGCCGGTCCGAGGGCGCCGCCGACGTGCGCATCGCGGCGCTATCGGTAAAGGAACACGACCGCTGCGTGCCGGGCATAGCCGCCGACTACGTGGCCGTGACCGTGCCGGACCGTTACGTGTTCGGCTACGGCATGGACTACCACGAGCAGGGCCGCAACCTGCCGGACATCTACGCGCTGAAGGACTGACAGCGACCGGGCCACTTCGGCGCGGCCCCTGCCGCGTACGTCCGCCGCGATGGAGACGACATGACTGACATTGCCCTGGCCATCATCGGCGGCACCGGCCTGTACAAGCTCGCCGACCTGCAGGACGTGACCAGCCACGAGCCGGAGACCCGGTACGGCATGCCCTCGGGTCCGGTGCGCGTGGGCACGTTGGGTGGCCACCGCGTTGCCTTCATGGCACGCCACGGCGAAGGCCATTCGGTGCCGCCGCACAAGGTCAACTACCGTGCCAACCTCGCGGCGTTGCAGGCCCTCGGCGCGCAACGCGTGCTGGCGCTCAACACCGTCGGCGGCATCACCGAGCGCTTCGGACCGCGCGTGCTGGCCTGTCCGGACCAGCTGATCGACTACACCTGGGGCCGTGTCTCCACGATCTGCGAGGAGGAGGGAACCGAGGTGCTCCACGTCGACTTCGGCGAGCCCTACACCCGCAGCCTGCGCCAAGCGGTAGTGGCCGCCGCGACCAAGGCCCACGTGGCGATGGTGGATGGCGGCTGCTACGGCGCCACCCAGGGACCGCGACTGGAAACCCGCGCCGAAATCGTGCGCATGCGCCGCGACGGCTGCGACCTGGTGGGCATGACCGGCATGCCGGAGGCAGGATTGGCCCGCGAGATGGGGCTGGACTATGCCTGCCTGGCCATCGTGGCCAACTGGGCCGCCGGCGCCGGACCCGACCCGGACGAAGTCATCACCCTGCAGGACGTGCTGGACAATGTGGCCGCCGCTTCCGCGGGGCTGCCCGCCCTGCTCAAGGCGATGCTGGCCGGCTGAGCCCAGCCCGGCGGATCCGACAGGCGGGATGTGAGCGCGGGACGATTGTAAAGCCGTCGTTCAGTTTGCATACTCGGGGCGCGCGCTTGCCGCCAGACGGCGGCAGTGCGCCCAACGCACCCAGCATGAGGTCATCAAGGATATGCAGTACGGCACCGTGAAGTGGTTCAACGACGCCAAGGGTTTTGGCTTCATTTCGCCGGAGGATGGGAGCGCGGACGTGTTCGTGCACTTCTCGGCGATCAACTCCAAGGGCTTCCGTAGCCTGCAGGAAGGCCAGCGCGTCAGCTACGAGCTGACCCAGGGCCCGAAGGGCGCACAGGCATCGGGCGTACAGCCCGCCTGATCCGGCCAACGCCAACTCTAGACCCCGCGCCCAGCGCGGGGTTTTTTTTTGCACGACAGGTCCGCGCCGGCGAGCGCACAATCGCGGCAGGGTAGCCGCCGGAGCCGCGCATGGATCTGCCGCCGTTCGAAACGCACCGCGTTGAAAACCAGCCCCCCGAGTTCGCCCCGCGCGACCTGTGGGCCGATGACGTCGCCCTCCGGGAGGCGGTGGCCCGCGAGGGCGGAGCCGCATTCGCCACGCAGCTGGCCGCCTATGGGGCACTCGCCGGCGACGCACTGTATGCGCTGTCCTTCGACGCCCACCGCGACCGTCCACGCCTGCGCACGCACGACGGCGTGGGCCAGCGCATCGATCGCGTGGAGTTCCACCCCGCCTACCACCAGCTGATGGAGGCTGCCATCGGCCATGGCGTCGCCGGGATGTCCTGGACCGCCTCGCAAGATGGGGCGCACGTCGCGCGGGCCGCACTCAGCTACCTGCACCACCAGGTCGAGCCGGGTACCAGCTGCCCGCTGACCATGACCCACGCCGCCGTGCCCGTGCTGCGCCGCGAGCCCGTGCTTGCCGAATGGGCCGCCAAGGCCGCCGCCCCGCACTACGACCCGCGCGAGGTGCCGATCGCCGAGAAGCGGGGCGTTACCCTCGGCATGGGCATGACCGAGAAGCAGGGCGGCTCCGACGTGCGCGCCAACACCACCCGCGCCGAGCCGCTCGCAGGTGAGGGCGAATACGCCGTGGTCGGGCACAAGTGGTTCATGTCTGCACCGATGTCCGACGGCTTCCTGGTGCTGGCACAGGCGGCCGGCGGTCTTACCTGCCTGCTGCTGCCGCGCCTGTTGCCCGATGGGCAGCGCAACGCATACCGGCTGATGCGGTTGAAGGACAAGCTGGGCGACTGGTCCAACGCCTCCAGCGAAGTGGAGTTCTGCGGCGCGTGGGCGCGGCGCATCGGTGAGGAGGGGCGCGGTGTGGCCACCATCCTCGAGATGGTCATGCTCACCCGGCTGGATTGCATGCTGGGATCCGCCGCACAGATGCGGATGGCCCTGGCCCAGGCACTGCACCATGTGCGCCATCGGCGTGCCTTCGGCCGCGCGCTGCTGGAGCAGCCGCTGATGCGCAATGTCCTGGCCGACCTGGCCCTGGAAGCCGAAGCTGCGATCGCATTCGCGCTGCACGTGGCGGCCGCCCTCGATCGCGCCGGCAGCGACCCGCTGGCCGCCGCGATGGTGCGCATCGGCACCGCCGCCGGCAAGTACTGGGTGTGCAAGCGCGCCCCCGCCTTCGTCAACGAGGCGCAGGAGTGCCTCGGTGGCGCCGGCTACGTGGAGGAGTCACTGCTGCCGCGGCTGTACCGGCAGGCACCGCTGAACTCGATCTGGGAAGGCAGCGGCAACATCCAGTGCCTGGACGTGCTGCGGGCGCTGGCCCGCGATCCGGAGTTGGGCCGCGCGCTGTGGGCGTGGCTGGAGGCGTCTGGTGCCATGGTAAGTGACGACGGCGAGGCGGTCTGGGCCACCCTGCGCGGCGTACTGGTCGAAGGCCGTGCCGTGCCAGAAGTGCACGCCCGCTGGCTGGTGGAGCGGCTGGCCTTGGCCATGCAGGCCGCCGTGCTGCGGCAGGCGCGGAGTCCGCTGGCCGACGCGTTCCACCGCGGCCGCGTGGCGGGGCAGCATGGCAGCGCCTTCGGCACGCTGCTGGATGAGCGGGATATCGAAGCGGTGCTGGCGCGCGTGATGGGTTAGCCGCATACGCCCGCGCTGGGGGCGCCCCTATTGCCGATTACCTGGGCGCCCTCGTGCGGCCTTCGCCTTGGCGCGGGGTTTGGGCGCGGGAAGCTCGGCTTCCGTGGCCTCAAGGACCTGCCGCAGCAAGTCCGGCGCGTCCAGCAGTGCATCGGCCATCGGGTGCGGCCTCGCCATGGGGTAGGGGGGCAGCATGGGGCAATCTGGCGCCAACCGGTTCGCGGCCTCGGTGTTCTTGAGAAACAGGCTGTTGTCGCAGACGAACGCGACCACCTTCTCGTTGAGGTATAGCGCGTACTCGCCAAAGAGCCGTTTGTAGCTCAAGCGCGCGCCGAGCTGCGACTGCTCGATCACGTACAGGACGAAGTCGACATCACTGGCCATGGAAGGCTGTCCGGATATGCATGGGAGGGCCTCAACTTGATGGTTTCCTCTCCCGTGGGAAATTGCCAAGCCTACCCGGCGCCAGGAAGGGAGAACTTGCGCGTGGAGCGCAGCGGCCAGATCGACGTGAACTTTGCGCCGCCCGCCAAGCGGTAGGCAGCGGATACACCCCGGACAATACCCAGCTCTTCCAGCACATTCCGCGCTTGTCGAAACGAGGTGCGTGGGTCCGAGGTGAGCATGAACAGATTGATCTCCTTGGGGGTCACGTCGTAGCCCTCCAGCTCGACCTTGTTGCCCAATGTCTCTTTCAATTCGCCTTCAATCGTCGCGAGGAACTCTTCATTCTCGAGAGACTTGCGCCAGAACTTAATGACGAGCTGGTAATCCATTGTGGGATTGTAGGCCTGATGCAGCTCATGCGCGAAGCGGGGTGCTACCCATATCGTCGCCCAACTTCCGCGACCGAGTTGACGACAAGCTTCTCGAGTACGGACCTATCAAGATCGGCGAGCTGCCTGAAGTACAGACAAGCCTTGCCCATCCTGTGCCTGCCTAGCTTGGACAGCAGCGATCCTTGCTGCTCTCCATCCGCCAGCAGGTAGACCACCAGGTCTCGGCCACGGATGGCAAAGCCTGCCAACGGGGCTTCCCCGGGCCGTCCACTTTCGTAGGTGTATCGGTAGGAGCCATAACCGACGATGCTGGGCCCCCACATTTTGGGTGAGTACCCGGTGACCTGGTTCAGCAGGACCATCAACTCGAGGCAGTCGGAGCGCTGTTGCGCGTTGGCTCTTGAGTCGATGTAGGCCTCGACGTTGGCGTCGGTGGGCTGGGTCTTGTTATCGGCCATCCAGAATCCCCTTGATCACGGGTTCCCCGTGTCTACTACATGAATGACGCCGAGCCGCGAAGCAACTTGGGTATCAAAGCTAGGGCCTCGGACCCTAATGCGTCCAGCCTTGGACCTCAGAACTTGAGGATTGGATCTCAGCAGGTTCAAGCTTGGACATCGGCAAGTGGAGGCGGCACCTTGGAGGTCGGACTGCGCGAACGCCACGCGGCGGTCTAACGCTTGAGTTACGTAGAGTCCGCCCAAGCGCCAAGCGCCAAGCGATGAGGTGACGGGACAATTTGGCCAAGCGGTCGGAGTGCGATGTCCAACGGGTGTCGCACTTGGTGTGTGAATTCACCCAACATGCCGAGGCTCAGCAAGGTAGGCCTTGCCGGCGGCAGTTGCCGTGAACGAAGCGGTGCAATTGTGCTGAAGGCTTTCAGATGCCCTGGCCCGAAAGTGCGCATGTCCGTTCTGCCGGATGCGCCAGCGGATCAGGCCGAGCGACGATAGGCGGCCGACAACGGCCGAGATTTCCTTAAAGCTCACGTCCCGCTCATAAAAGGTGCCGAGCACAGGTCTGGCGAGCTTGAAGTGCACGTAGTCGTCCTCCGCTAAGGCGAGTGTCCGATCTTCTATGTCAGTGAGGAGGGGCCTTTCCATGGTGCCTGACGCCTGAATTAAGCCGAGACACGAAGTGTCTTCGGCTTGAATGAACTGTTAGGCAGCAGCCAGCTCAGCGCCGTCGCCCGTGAGAGAACTCCCAAACCCAGCCAACGATAAGCCCACCGAAGCCCAATGCAAAGGCGACCGCAGCGGATGCAGGCGTTTGACCTGATGTGAAATAGACGAACAGACCTGCCCCGATTCCGACAAGCAGCGGAACGAATAAGCGCCAAGCGCTTGGGTCAATGAGGTCTACAAGATCGAAGGCATCAAACAAGGACATCAATGTCTCTCTGCGGCGTGCCTAACGCCAGAATTAAGCCGAGTTGCGAAGCAACTTCGGCTTGAATGAAATGTTAGGCCTCACCGACGGACCTCCATACAACAGCGCGACTGTCGAGATCTACTTGCCACGCTCGCTTTAGCCATCGATGAGCCCGCATGTAGTTTAGACCGCAGCGGAGAAGGAGTGAAATCTTCGCAAATCGACGCAACTTGGGCTCCTTTACTACGAATTGCACCCTCGCGAACACTGAATCATATGCTGCGTAGACAGCATACAGAACCAAGACGGGGAGGAAGGCCAAGTTAAGTGCCAAAGGAAGGGCGAAGTCTCTTATGGTATTGAAGTTCCGGACTTCCTCGAAGCTCGACCCAAGTTTGTATGTCTGAAAGACGAGCCAACAGATGCCAATCGTCGCCAGGATGTTTGTAAGAGGGCGATGCGCGGCCTTTAGCTCTGGCTTCATTTCCGCCAGGACGATCATTGCGGTGAGTGCGGTAGCTACCGGCAACAAGATGATCTCTACGAGTAGCGGTGCGTGATAGAGGTTGATGTAGAAGTCAACCAGCACCGACAGCTCAAAGTTCTTTAAAGCAGCTGCACGAAACAGGCCGAAGTTATGGCTGAGCTTCGGGATGTCCATTATGGAAGGGATGCAGGCCACAAGGAACCATGCAACTGAACCCTTTAGTTGACTCAAAGTCCAAAGCCCAACCAGACTGAGTAGATACGAAAGTGCCGCGACCGTTGCGGCAGCGAACCCAAACGCGATCAGAATGCGATGATGGGTGGCGGCTTTCCAGACTGCTTTGAGTGGCCGACGAAGATCTGGTTTCCAAAGGATCCACGTAGAAAGCACAGAAAGCCAAAAGCATAGAGCCAAATCACGATTGTCTATGCTCTCTAGGATCGCGTTCATGCTTTGCTGTGGGCCTAACGCTTGAATCAAGCCGAGTTGCGCAGCAACTTCGGCTTGAATGAACTGTTAGGCCGTAGGCTACTTAACGCGGACATAGCCGGGAAGCTTTGAGATGCCCTGATGAACATTGGCGCGCTTTCCGATACTGATGCTCTTACAGGAGTCAAATTCCTGCTGAGTTGCAAAGATGACATAGCCATCTGGATCGCAGTACGCGCCTGGGAATCTCTCAAGCGGCATAAAGAAAACGCCGTCTTTGTGGTACATGGCCTGCTTGGCCGGAATGCTCCACTGCTTCAGAAGCCGTGCGCCGCTGTTTGTGCGATGTCCAGTCACGATGCCTCCAGTACGGCCTAACACCAGAATTAAGCCGAGCCGCGAAGCGGCTTCGGCTTGAATGAATTGTTAGACCTTAGCCGTCGCTGCCTCAACACAGAGCTGTAACAGCTTCAGGCCTGCCTGAATCACGGGGCGGGCGAGCTGCTCATTGGCCAGAAGATTGATAGGCCCCTCCCCAAAGTACAGTCCATCTGCCACTAGGAAGCTAAGGCGAATGTCGCCTTTGCCCGGCGGGGTTCGCCGAGGGTGCTCCCATGGCCCAATTTGATTGACGGTGCTGCGTGATACAGCAATAAGGCTCATTGCGTGCGCAGCCAACTCGGGTGGACCACCCTCGAAAACAGCCAATTTGCCGCTTTGGTTGATATAGCGGACGGATCCATCCGCATAGGCGGCGAGGGTGTCGTTGGCGGTCTCCAGGCCAACTTCAATAACGACACCCAGAATCTCCTTGGAGTTCGGTGCGAAGCCGTGTGCCATGAGCCAACGGTAAGCGAGGAGCCTTACCCGGCTCTCTGCATTCGGATCAGACGCGATACTCCGGACGACGTCTGGATCAGCCGGGCCGTAGAGTGTGCGCTGCCAGAGCGTTGCAGTTTCTGGGTCGTGCGGCGCGAAGAGGTCAGGGCGGTCGCAAAAAAGCAGCTCATAAATCTCTGCGAAAGGCGCGCCGGAAGGCTTACCGCCAGCCGTTGCGGACGGTGCCTTTTTTAATCCTTGGAGAAACCGCTTAATCATGTCTAAGGTCTAACGCCTGAATTAAGCCGAGCCGCGAAGCGGCTTCGGCTTGAATGAATTGTTAGGCAACATCATGCCCTCGAATTGACTCCGGCTGGGGCAATGGGGTTGCGCCCACACCAACCAGCTCCAGACCGACGAGCGCTCCTTGGCTTGACCAGACGATGACGTCCATATCTTGCCCGTTAGCGGTGCCTCGAGCGTCTGCCAGAATCTTTCCGGTTGAGGCGGCTCCCTCGGGGCCAAACCACACGGTCGCGCAGCCGCAATCACAGGTTGCTGTTACCTGTAAGGAGTGAATCGAGGCAAAGACCTCCTGCGCAACCTCAGTGGTCGGCGCAACTTGAAGTGCGCGCTCAACGATTGCAGCTTCCATGGGGGAGATTAGTCGCCACATGCTTTGTGATGGTGCCTAACACCTGAATTAAGCCGAGCCGCGAAGCGGCTTCGGCTTGAATGAATTGTTAGGGCTATGGCTCATAGACTGTCCTTTGAGATGAGCATTAGAGAGTAAAGACAGCCTAGAGCAAGGATGGCTAGGTTGAGCACGGCAACGAGAGCCGAATGGCCGCGGCGCGATGGATTGAAGACAACCACCAGGCCATGCCACGCGAGCGCGACCGGAATCGCGCAGAGGACTGGCGCTATAGCCCAGTTATCCCCGTACGAGCTGATGGGAGCAATGACCGCGGTCCATAGAACAACGAACAACGTCACGATGGACGGTGCCCAAGGACGCAGCCAGCGGTGCACTTTAGTGCTTCGATTGCCGAATGCTATCTCCATAGACCTAACGCCTGAATTAAGCCGAGCCGCGAAGCGGCTTCGGCTTGAATGAATTGTTAGGCCGCTGGCCCGTTGCTGAAAGTGCAGCTAAATCCGTTGGCTGCAATAGAGTCCTCAGCATTGGTCCAGAAGCCGCCATTGACCACCAGGGTAGCCAGATCAAGCTCGATTTGCCGAAGAAGGCTCGCTCTGTCAGCTATCCGGTCGATTGTCTCAGTTGGGGCATATAGCCAAGCGCTGGCAAATGAGCCGGAAGATGGGTCCCAATAGATAGACCCGTTTTGAAACGGAGGGTCTATAGGCTTGTCGCTAATTACTACATGGACCGGACCGCGGAACTTTGAATCCCGGACAATAACGCCCTCAGGGATAGAGGCCGTTGCATAGATCTGACTGAAGGGCTCGCCGTTCTTCACGGACATGGAGTAGACGAGAGATTCAATTGAAAGACGCAGCATTGTTTCTCCAGCGGCCTAACGCCTGAATTAAGCCGAGCCGCGAAGCGGCTTCGGCTTGAATGAATTGTTAGGCCGCACTGGCAGCCCATGTAAGGAATACGCGCAAAAGCTCGGTGAGATTGTTCGCACCACCTGCGCCAATGAACTTCTCTTGCTCCACCTTGCAGTGAATCCCGTCAAAGTCATCCTCGCTGTCCCCACGGCTAAGCGGCTCAAAGCTGCGTCCCGCTAGTTCTGTCTCGCGGAGGTCGACCTCTAGCGTCCAACCAGGATTGTCCAGCGTGTCGATCTTCACGCCAAAGGAGTGCTCCCAGTCGTCGTTGCACTGAGAGATGTACCAATCTTGGAGTTTCTGGAGTTCGTCCATGCGGCCTAACGCCTGAATTAAGCCGAGCCGCGAAGCGGCTTCGGCTTGAATGAATTGTTAGGGCTCATGCCCTTGCACGCACCGCTGCCACCTGTGATATGGGCCATCTGCTCAACAATGCCGTGTTCCTTCAACTCGGCCGGACTAGCTTGATTCATGGCCCGCTCCAACCATTCGATCGCTTTGGCGCAGTCGGTGTTTGGGTACATTCCGCTCCCGTAGCGATGGCTGAGTGACCTCATGGCACCGATGTCCCCGCGTTCTGCGGCCATGACTAGCCAAGGAAGCTCTAGTTCTGGATTGAATTCCGCAAGCGAGTAATGGTTTGCCACCCGTAGAGCTGCCTCATTGTCACCTGCTTTGGCGCGCTCCATTTGCGCAGAAAGTTCAGCAGGCTCAAGAAAGTATGCCTCGCCAGTGCTGCTAGTGGCGACGTTGTCAGGCGGCTCAGGGTCGGCGGCTGGGGCAGGTCGTTCTGTGCAAGACGCCAGGAGAATGACTGCCAAGGCTGCGATGATCTTCTCGGACATGAGCCCTAACGCCTGAATTAAGCCGAGCCGCGAAGCGGCTTCGGCTTGAATGAATTGTTAGGCGCCACCCGACGACGCCCGAGCCCAAGTGTACGTGTTACCCGCCTCCAGACTGGTGTGGAGATCGCGGCGGCCTTTTGTCCACGCCCGAAGGCAAACGGCCTTGAACTGCTCCCAGTCCTCTGGGGTGCAGTCAACATTATCTAGAACTCGGCTCTTACCACGCTTGATATAGACAACCAAGCGCGGGTCAGATCGAACACATGCGGAGGCTGCCAGCTGTTCGAGGTGGCACGTTACGCCGCCTATCCAATAGGTGTAAGGCGGCGCCGGCTGATCTTTGAAAGGTCTCTTGGCCAGAAAGGCCTCCAGGCCGAGCCCTGTCTCGCGTGACACGACCAGACTGTCCTGCAGTTCGGAGTCGTTCTGCCACCACGTATAGCTAACGAGAGCGGAACTCTCTTGAATATCGATTGATTCAACTCGCAACAGCTCGTGAGGTTGCATGTGGCGCCTAACGCTTGAATTAAGCCGAGTTGCGAAGCAACTTCGGCTTGAATGAACTGTTAGGCCGCTAGGCGCGACCCTTGAGATAGAAGGCACAAGCCCTTGCGTCAGAAGCTACCGCCGGGTCTTGGCTGTCCGCAAGTTGCCTGACCAATTGAAGCTCAGCACTCCCTCCAATGACCGCCGCGACCTGGAGAGCGCGCCTAGCCAAGTCACTGAGCTCCGACTGCATGGCAGCGGCCACAACCTTCCGAGCACGCTGCTCAAACGCCGGGATGGAATCGGCTAGTTGATCGGCAATCTCTTGGAGATGAGTGACGGCGACATAGCCGGGTGGCCCATTGCGGGTTTGACCCCACGTGAAGGAAGACCCATGTGGACCACGTGTGACCAGCCAGAGCCAGACCTCATCTGTTGGGTCACCGCCAAGCCTGACAATCTCGTTTGTAACCGCTTGATTCATTGGCTACTGAGAACTCTCTCTTGCAGCCTAACGCTAATTAGATCCCGTTTCCGGACGATATCACCGTATGGTCGGGACGCCCCCTGACGCTGTCAAACGGAAAATTCCTACGCCAGATCAATCCCTTGGCCGACTGTGCGGGGCCATCAGACGCCTTACCGTTGCCGTGATATCAGGCAAAAGTGAGGTGATATGGATTATCAACCGCAAAAGTCAGTGATAAGCACGGACGCAACAGTCCCTCCGCGTCCCCGCTTGTTCGATGAAGTTCGCCGCAGGATCCGCGTCAAACACTACAGTTTGCGCACCGAGCGGGTGTATATCGCTTGGATTCGCCGCTTCATCTTGGCCAACGGCAAGCGCCATCCGCGGGACTTGGGGCAGGTGGAGATCGAGGCCTTCCTCTCCGATCTGGCGGTGGAAGGGCACGTCGCTGCGAGCACGCAGAACCAGGCCCTGTCGGCGCTGTTGTTCCTCTATCGCGAGGTGATGGCGATGGAGTTGCCGTGGCTGGATGGCATCGTGCGTGCCAAGCGTCCCCAACGGGTGCCCACGGTGCTGTCCAAGCAGGAGGTCGCGGCGGTGCTGGCCCACCTTGACGGGAGGATGTGGCTGGTCGCTAGCCTGCTGTACGGTACGGGCAGGCGGGTGCTGGAGTGCATGCGCCTACGGGTGAAAGACGTGGATTTCTCGCGCAACGAGATCACGGTGCGCGAGGGCAAGGGCGCGAAGGATCGCCGCACGGTATTGCCGCAATCGCTGGCATCGGCCTTAGAGCGCGAGGTGGTGCGGGCGCGCGCGTTGCATGACGACGACCTGCGCCAGGGTTTCGGCGAGGCTTACCTGCCGGCGGCGCTGATGCGCAAATATCCGCAGGCAGCGCGGGACTTTGGCTGGCAATACCTGTTCCCTGCCGCGAGGCGTTCGTTGGACCCCAAGTCGGGTCGGGAGCGGCGCCACCACGTGGATCCGGAGTCGTTGTCCCGGGTGCTCCGTAGGGCCCGGTTGCAGGCAGGCATCGCCAAGCCGGTGACCGCGCATACGTTCCGCCACTCGTTCGCCACGCACCTGCTGGAGCGCGGTTACGACATCCGTACCGTGCAGGAGCTGCTGGGCCACAAAGACGTTGCGACCACCCAGATCTACACCCACGTGCTCAATCGTGGCGCGGGCGGCGTGCTGAGCCCGTTGGATGGGCTGGGATGACTTCAGTCAATGAACTGCAGCCGTGCCAACTCGGCGTACAGGCCGTCCTGCGCCAGCAACTCCTCGTGCCGGCCCTCGGCGACGATGCGGCCATGGTCCATCACCACGATGCGGTCGGCCTTGAGCACGGTAGCCAGGCGGTGGGCGATGACAATGGTGGTACGGCCTTCCATCAACGTTTCCAGCGCCTGCTGCACGGCGCGCTCGCTCTGCGCGTCCAGGGCGCTGGTGGCTTCGTCCAGCAGCAGGATGGGCGCGTCCTTCAGCAGGGCGCGGGCAATGGCGATGCGTTGTTGCTGGCCCCCCGACAGGCGCGCGCCGCGCTCGCCGAGTTGGGTGTCCAGGCCTTCGGGCAAGGCGGCGACGAAATCGGCGGCGTGCGCGGCTTTCACCGCGGCATCCACATCGGCATCGCTGGCGTCGAGGCGGCCATAGCGGATGTTGTCGCGCGCGGTAGTGGCGAAGATGGTCGGGTGCTGGGGCACCAGCGCGATGGCTTCGCGCAGTGCTGTCGGGTCGAGCTGGCGAAGGTCGGCGTTGTCGACCTGCACCATGCCGGACTGCGGATCATGGAAGCGCAGCAACATCGAGAACACGGTGCTCTTGCCCGCGCCCGACGGTCCCACCAGGGCCACGGTTTCGCCCGGCCTGACATGCAGGCTGAAGTCCTCCAGCGCCGGTGCGTCGGGGCGCTGCGGGTAGTGGAACGTGACGCGGTCCAGCATGATCTCGCCCCGGACGGGGGCAAGCATGCCGGTGGGGGAGGCCGGTGCGCGGATGGCTGGCGTTTCCTCCAGCAGTTCGCTGATGCGCCCCATGCCACCGGCGGCGCGTTGCAGCTCGTTCCAGACTTCGGCCAGTGCGCCCACGGAGCCGCCGCCGATCAGTGCGTACAGCACGAACTGGCCAAGCGTGCCAGCGGTCATGCGCCCGGACGCGACGTCATGCGCGCCGGACCACAGCACCAGCGTGATCGCGCCAAACACCAGCACGATGGCGATCGCGGTGACCCACGCTTGCGCCTGGATGCGGCGGCCCGCGGTGGCCACGGCGGTCTGCAGCGCACTGGCGAAGCGCCCGCGCTCATAAGACTCGCGTGCGTGCGCCTGCACCGTGGCGACGGCGCCCAGGGTTTCAGCGGCGAGTGCGTTGGCGTCCGCCACGCGGTCCTGGCTGGCGCGCGAGATCTTCTGCAGTCGGCGTGCGCCCAGCACGATCGGCAGCACCGCCAGCGGAATGCCCAGCAGGGCGACGCCCGCCAGGCGTGGGCTGGTCACGAACAGCATTGTCAGGCTGCCGAGGAAGGTCACGACGCTGCGCAAGGCCACCGACATCGTCGTGCCGATCACGCTGCGCAGCAGTTCGGCATCGGCGGTGAGGCGCGAAACGAGTTCGCCGCTGCGGTTGCGGTCGTGGAATCCCATGTCCAGCCCGACCAGGTGGGCATACAGGCGGTCGCGCAGGTCCGCCACCACCTTTTCTCCCAGCAGCGACACGAAGAAGAAGCGCGCAGCGGTGGCCAGCGCCAAGGCCACGGCGACGGCAAACAGCAGCAGGAACGCGCGATCGATTGCCGCGCCGCCGCCCTGCGTGAAGCCCTGGTCGATCATCGTGCCGAAGGCCTTGGGCAAGGTCAGCGTGGCCGCCGACGAGCAGGCCAGTGCGACCAGCCATGCGCTGAACAACCCGCGGTGCCGGCTGACGAACGGCCACAGCGTGCGCAGGCTGCCGATGGGCGCCTTGGCCTTGGGAGGGGCGACGTCAGCCGGCTGGTTCATTCGTTGTCCTGATCGATCATGCGCACCCGGTCACGGGTTGCGTCGCGAAGCTGCACTTTCAAGGGGGCGAGGCGTTCGGCGGGCAAGCGGAGGCACAGGCGCGCGCCATCCGGCCCGAAGGATTCGTCGAGCTTCTCGGCGCTGAACTGGGCGACTGCCGCGTGTACGGCGCCGGTGTCTTCGAACGGGTAGGCCACGGTGACGCGTGCCAGCAACACCAGCGGCTGGCGGACCGCGGTACGCAGGCATTCGGCGGCGGCACCGCCGTAGGCGCGCACCAGGCCGCCTGCACCCAGCTTGACGCCGCCAAACCAGCGGGTGACGACGACCGCTACCCGGTCGTAGCCTTGGCCATCGATCGCGGACAGGATGGGACGGCCCGCGGTGCCGGCAGGTTCGCCATCGTCGTTGAAGCGGTACAGGCCTCCAATGCGATAGGCCCAGCAGTTGTGGGTGGCAGTGGGGTCACCCACTTCGTCGAAGAAGGCCAGCGCCTGGTCGGGTGTGGCTACCGGCGCGGCGTGCGCCAGGAAGCGGCTGTGCTTGACCTCGAGCAGGTGCGTGGCACGCGCGGCCAAGGTGTCGATGCTCATGCCTGAAGGCCCATGCCGCGGATTTTACCTCGCGCGCTACTGCGCAAGGGGCGCGAGGTCCTGCGGAATGGCCCGATCTGGGTGATAGCGCCGGAACAGGGCGAGGCTGGCGCGGGCGCCCTCGACGTCACCGGCGGCTTGGCGCAGGCGGATGCGGTCGAGCCAGTCGCTGGCCGTCAGGCGTGTGTCTTCATCGATAGGTACGTCGCGTAGCGCGCGATCACCGATTCGAGGGGAGCTCTCCATCTTGCTGCCGGTAACCATGACGGATGCGGGCTCGGCGCTACGCTGCAGGGACCTGGCGGCGCTGGATGCCGCGGCGCGATCGGACGCGGCTGCTTCCGACGTGGGCGCGGCAACGGGTACCGGCGTAGGGCGCGGCGGTGGCGGTGCGGGTGGTGCCGCTGCAGGTGCGGGTGCCGGGGCAAGCTCCATCGGAGACTCGTCCGCGGCTTCGACCGATTCGATGATGACCGGCGGCTCCTCGGGCGCGGGAACCTTCGACCTGGCCGCCGCGGGCGGCACCATCTGCGGCTGCGGCGTCTCGGTGGTTGCTTCTGCTTCTGCTTCAGCCCCGGAGGTCGGGGCTGGCGGCATGGCGGCTGCAGCGTCCGCCGCCTCGGCACGGGGCGAGGTCTCTTGGGGCGCAGCCGCGGGGCCCTCTTCCAGCGCGGGCGCGGCATCCGGGTGGGGGCGCATCTGCCAGCTGATCCCCACGGCGAGGGCCAGCGTGGCGGCCACGCCCAGCACCGCAGGCCAGCGGCGGCGCCGCTGCGGCGTCGTGGACAGCGCCGCGTGGGCCGCCGAGAGGATGCGCGCATCCAGCGCCGCCGGCGGCTCGCCGTGCGGCCCAATGCGCGACAGGCGCGAGGCGAGCTCGCGTTCTTCCGGGGTCAGCGGATCACGGGAAACAGGAGTCATGGCATCAGTCCCGCGCGAAGCTTGTCCATGGCGTAGCGCAGCCTCGATTTGACGGTTTCGCGCCCGGCGCCAGTGATCGTGGCGATGTCGTCCAGGCTAAGTTCCTGCTCCAGGCGAAGCAGCACGACCTCGCGTTGCTCCTCGGGCAGCGCCTCGATGGCCAATTGCAGGCGGCGCCGTTGCTCGAACTCCGAAAGGGTGTGCTCCGGCGTCTCGGGATCGGGCACGCGCGCGGCACGCTCATCGCCATCCACGGGCGCCGCAGGGCGGTGCTTGAGTCCGCGCCAATGGTCATTGAGCCGGTTGTGGGCGATGCGGAACAGCCACGTGGCAAAGCTGGCCTCCGGCTTCCATCCCGCCCGGGCGGCAATGACCCGCTGCCAGACGTCCTGGAAGAATTCCTCTGCCAACGCCTGGTCGCGCAACTGGCGCAGCAGGAAACGGAACAACGGACCCCGGTGGCGGGCGTACAACTGCTCGAACGCCGTGCCGTCTCCCGCCACCCAGGCGAGCATCAGCACGTCATCGCCGGGGGCGGCAGCGGAGTTCATGCCGTTCAGGGTACGGACTCCCGTTGCCGTCGGGAAGCCGTTGCGGCATGGTGGGGACATTGACAGGGGCAGGCAGGCTGATTCGGACGTCACCCTCCATACAACGAATGGGTGGGTGGGGTGGGGTTGGCATTGCCTGAACGGACGCGCGCTGGGGAGGCACGCGCCCTGAAGGGATTGCGTTGTCAACAATGATGAAAGTCCACACAAGCGAGGACATGGCGCAGCCGACGGACGCTCAGTCGTTGGCCGACCGCCTGCAGCGCGCGCTGCTGCCCGGTGCCGGGCTGGCCATGGCGTGGCGTGCCTCGGGTAGCGGCGACAGCGGGCTTTCGGTGCTGGACGCATCCGAGTCGGGCATCGCACTCGCCAGGCAATTGTTGGACGCAGCCGGGGCGACCACCGCCTCCAACGGGCGGCTATCCACCTCATGGGCATTGGCGGACGGCACGCGCGTGGCGGTGGTGGGCGAGCCGACCGGGCCAGTCCCCGAGGACGTCCGCCGGGACTGGCCGCGATTGGTCCGTGACCTGGCCACCGCGTGGCTGGAACTGCGCCGCGCCCAGGCGCGCGTGGTTGCGCTGCAGAAGTCCGAGCAACTGCAGCAGGCGCTATACGAGATTGGTGATCTGGCCGGCTCGGACCTGGACATGGCCGACATGCTCCGCCGCATCCACGCCATCGTCGGCGGGCTGATGTATGCGGAGAACTTCTACATCGTGCTGTACGACGACGCGCGCGATCGCATGCGGTTCCTGTACTTTGCCGATGAGCGCGATCCGTTCGTCGCCGATCCGGACGTCGAGTTCGGCCCCGACGACATGCCTGACAGCTTGACGCTGGCGCTGTTGCGCCATGGCGAGCCCTTGCAGGGCACCACCGACGACATCCGGCAGCAGCTGGGAATTGGCGTGCCGCCGCAAGCCGCGGAAAGCGACGCGCCCCCGGCAGCAGGTCCGGAAAGCGAGGACTGGCTGGGTGTGCCGATGCGCCGCGATGATCGCGTCTGCGGGGCGGTGGTGGTGCAGAGTTACGACCGCCCCAACTGCTTCGGCGAGGAGGAGCGGGCGCTGCTGTCGTTCGTGGCCCAGCACATCCTCACCGCGCTGGACCGGCACCGGGCCCGCGAAGAGCTGGAGCGGCGCGTGGAGGAACGCACGCGCGCGCTGCAGTTGAGCAACCGCGACCTGCAGGCGGAAATCGTGGAACGCCAGCGCGCCGAAAGGCTGCAGCGGGCGCTGTTCCGCATTGCCGAGCTGTCGATCACCGCCGAGAGCTTGGAACGCTTCTACGCCCACGTGCATGACGTGGTGGGTGAACTGTTGTACGCGCGCAATTTCTACATCGCGCTGCTGTCCGAGGACGGCAACTCGCTGGAGTTTCCCTATTCGATCGACGAACGCGACATCGCACGCGCCACGCGCAAGCTGTCCAGTGGCCTGACGGAATACGTGATCGCACACGGGCGGCCACTGCTCGCCGATAGGACCCGGATCGAGGCGCTTGAAGCGCAGGGGCTGGCGCGCAGCATGGGTGCGCTGGCGTATTGCTGGCTGGGCGTACCGCTGTATCGCGAAGACAACGTGGTGGGGGTGATTGCGGTACAGAGTTATTCGCCGGCCATCATGTTCAGCGCGCGCGACCAGGAGCTGCTGACCTTCGTCGCCCACCACATCAGTATCGCGCTGGCGCGCAAGCAGGCGCAGGACCGGCTGGTGTCAGCGCATGCCGAGTTGGAGCAGCGCGTGGAAGCCCGTACCCGGGAGTTGGCCGCGACCAACGCCGAGTTGCTGCAACAGATCGGCGAGCGACTGCGTGCGGAGCAGCAACTGACCCACCAGGCCCGCCATGACGCCCTGACAGGCTTGCCCAATCGCAACCAGTTGCTCGATCGGCTCGCCGCGGCTATTGCCAACGCCCGGCAGGATCCCTCGCGCCTGTTTGCCGTGCTGTTCCTCGACCTTGACCGGTTCAAGCTGGTGAACGACAGCGTGGGGCATTCGGCCGGCGACGAACTGCTGGTGGAGGCGGGCAGGCGCATCGTGTCGATGGTGCGCACCGGCGACACGGTGGCCCGGTTGGGCGGCGACGAGTTCGCCATCCTGATCGAAGGCCTCGAAGGCCAGCACGTCGCCGAGGAACTGGCGCGCCGTATCCTGGGCGCGCTGGGACAGCCGTGCTGGATCGCCGGCCGTGAGGTGTTCCCGTCGGCCAGTCTCGGCATCGCACTCTGGCACCCGCGCTATCGCAATGGCGTCGAGCTGCTGCGCGATGCCGACGCTGCGATGTACCGCGCCAAGGCCGCAGGGCGCGATCGGCTCGCAGTGTTCGACGAGGACATGCGCGAGGAGGCCGTCAAGATCCTCGACCTCGAGGCGGACCTGCGCCGGGCGATCAATGGCGACGGCTTCGTTGCCTACTACCAGCCCATCGTGCAGCTCGGCGATGGGGCGATCGTGGGGCACGAAGCGCTGCTGCGCTGGCGCCACGAAAGGCGCGGTCTGCTGATTCCCCGCGATTTCATCGGGTTGGGCGAAGACAACGGGTTGATCGAGGCCGTCGACTGGGTGATGTACGACCAGGTCGCGGCGCGCCTTGCCCAGGGCGTGAACGGGTATGTGTCGATCAATGTGTCGCCACGGCACTTCCGGTCGCCGGAGTTCGCGGACCGACTGCTGCGACTGCTGGCCACGCATCGCGCCAACCCCGCGCAGCTACGCCTGGAGATCACCGAAGTGGCGCTGCTGGACGACGTGCCGCGGGCCCTGCGCATGCTGCGCACCCTGCGCAGCCACGGGGTGGTGGCGCAGTTGGACGACTTTGGTACCGGCTATTCGGCGTTGTCGTACCTGCACCGCTTCCCGATCGAGTGCCTGAAGATCGACCAGAGCTTCGTCGCGGGACTGGAAGGCGACACGCGCCCGGAAAGCGAGGCAGTGATTCGCGCCATCCAGGCCCTTGCCGGAACCCTGGGCATCCACACCATCGGCGAAGGCATCGAAACGCGGCTGCAGCGCGAAGTCCTGCGCGAGCTGGGATGCAGCCACGGCCAGGGATTCCTGTTCGGAATCCCGGCCGAGGCCATGGTTCAGGCGGGAGACGGCGCGCTCATTCACTGACGCCCGGGGTGGCGCCGCCCTCCGACAGGCCCCGCGCGGCCTGGATCAGCTGCACGAGTTCCGCGCGCTGGCCGTCCTTGTCCTCGCCCCGCCCACCGCGGATGGTGGACTCGATCGCGGTCCAGTTCCACTGCTCCAGGTGCGTGCCCCCGCGCAGCGCATCGGCAAAGCCTGCCACGCCTGCTGCCAGGCGTAGGGCGTTGCTCGGCTGTTGCGTCAGCGCGCTCGCGGGGATGGGCGTCTCGATGAGCCTGCTGTCGGTGCCCCCGGGCTGCTTGTAGCGCAGCCTCAGGTGCGCGAGTTCGCCGCTGCGGGCGCCGCCGGTGGGAGCCGCACCGCCGTAGCGCAATGCCGGCACGCGCTCCGCACCGCTGCCTACCAGCGTGATCTCGTACAGCGCCGTGACCTCGTGGCCCGCTCCGATGTCACCCGCATCCACCTTGTCGTTGGCGAAGTCCTCGCGGCGCAGCAGGCGGTTTTCGTAACCGATGAGGCGGTACTCGGCCACGTGTGCCGGATTGAACTCCACCTGCACCTTCACGTCGCGCGCGATGGTGTGCAGCGTGCCACCCATCTGCTGCACCAGCACGCGCTGGGCCTCCAGCGCGGTGTCGATGTAGGCATGGTTGCCATCGCCCACGTCGGCCAGGCGCTCGGCCATCTCGTCGTTGTAGTTGCCCTGGCCGAAGCCCAGCGTGGACAGCGCGATGCCGTGCTGGCGCTGGGCGGCCACCAGCGTTTCCAGCGCGCGGCGATCAACCACGCCGACGTTGAAGTCGCCGTCGGTCGCCAGCAGCACGCGGTTCACGCCGCCCGCGATGTAGGCCTGCTTGGCCATGGCATACGCCAGCTGGATGCCTTCGCCGCCATTGGTGCTGCCGCCGGCCTGCAATCGCTCCAGCGCGGCCAGGATTTCGCCCTGGCGATTGCCCGGCGTGGGCGGCAGCACCAGCCCGGCCGATCCGGCATACACGACGATGGAAACGCGGTCCTGCGGCCGCAATTGCCGCACCAGCAGCGCGAGCGAGCGCTTGAGCAGGGGCAGCTTGTCGGGTGCGTCCATCGAGCCTGACGTGTCGATGAGCAGCACCAGGTTGGCCGGTGGCAACTTTGCGGCCGGCACTTCATAGCCCTTGATACCGATCATCAGCAGTTGGCGCTTGGCGTTCCATGGCGCGGGCGCCAGTTCGGTGGTCACGCGGAAGGGCATGTCCGCGCGTGTGGGCGCAGGGTGTCCGTAGTGGAAGTAATTGATGAACTCTTCCGCGCGGACCGCGTCGGCCGGTGGGCGGATGCCATCATTGAGCATCCGGCGGACATTGCTGTAGCTGCCGGTGCCCACGTCCACCGAGAAGGTGGACACGGGCTGCTCGCTGGTGCGGTGGATGGGGTTGTCCTCGCGCGCGGCGTATTGCTCGGTGTTGGCAACCTCCGCCGACGGCAGGACGCCGACGTAAACGGATGCCGGCGGAGCGGGCGGCGCAGGCGGCGGCGCCATCATCATGGCCTCGGCGTGCTTGGCCCGACTGCCGGTGACGATCACGGCGGCAGCAGCATCGGCGGCAGCCGCTGCTTCGGCCTCGGCGGGGCGCATCGCCGCCCGGTGGCAGCCCACCAGGGCCGCGCTGGAGATCAGGGCAAACAGCAGGGTGCGTTTCATGGGGCTCGTCCTTGGGATTGGGTGATCCTTCCAACGCATGACCCGGGCGAACGGGGTTGATGAGTGCAGTCAGCCCGTGCGGATGACCAGCAGCCGCGGCTCGGTCATGTCCTCGATGGCGCAGCGAACGCCTTCGCGGCCCACGCCGGAATCCTTGACCCCGCCATACGGCATGTTGTCGACGCGGAAGCTGGGCACGTCGCCCACCACCACGCCGCCCACCTCCAGTCGGTCCCAGGCCTGCATTGCATGGGCGATGCGACCAGTGAACACGCCCGCCTGCAGCCCGAAGCGGCTGTCGTTGACGCGGGCGATGGCATCGTCGAAGTGCTCGAAAGGCTCGATGAAGGCGACCGGACCGAAGGCTTCCTCGCGGTACAGCGTGCAGTCGCGTGGCACGCGTTCCAGCAGCGTCGCCGGCAACAGGTTGCCTTCGCGCTTGCCACCGGCCAGTCGCTTGGCGCCGCCGTCTCGTGCTTCCTCGATCCAGGACTCCACGCGCGTGGCCGCGGCCTCGTCGATCATCGGGCCAATGAAGGTGTGCTCGTCGCGCGGGTTGCCCATGGGCAGTTTCGCCACCGCGGATTTCAGCTTGCGGCGCAGCTTGTCGTACATCGCCGCATGGGCGTAGATGCGCTGCACGCTGATGCAGCTCTGGCCACTCTGGTAATAGGCGCCGAACACCACTCGCTCCACGATGTGGTCAAGGCTGGCACCGGGTTCATCGTCGATGATGCAGGCGGCATTGCCGCCCAGTTCCAGCGTCACCTTCTTGCGCCCGGCGCGGGTCTTGAGGTCCCAACCGACCAGGCCGCCGGTGAAGCTGAGCAGCGCGATCCGCTCGTCCTCCACCAGCAGTCCTGCATCCTGGTTGGAGCAGGGCAGGACCGAGAACGCGCCTTTGGGCAGGTCGGTTTCGGCCAGTACTTCGCCGATGATCAGCGCTCCGATCGGGGTCTTCTCCGACGGCTTCAGCACGAACGGGCAGCCGGCGGCGATGGCCGGGGCCACCTTGTGTGCCACCAGGTTGAGCGGGAAATTGAACGGGGTGATGAAGCTGCACGCCCCCACCGGCACGCGGCGGGTCATGCCGCGGTAGCCGCGGGTGCGCGGCGAGAGCTGCAGCTCCAGTACCTCGCCGCCGATGCGGGTGGCCTCGCCCGCGGCGATGCGGAAGGTGTCGATGAGGCGGGTGACCTCGCCGCGCGCGTCCTTGATCGGCTTGCCAGCTTCGATGCAGAGCGCTTGCGCCAACTCTTCGGCACGCTCGGTGAAGCGGCGGACGCAGTGCTCCAGCACGTCACGGCGGGCGTCCGGCGGGAAGGCGGCCATCGCTTCGCGGGCCTTGTGCGCCGCGACGATCGCCTTGCGCACCGCCGTGGCATCCGCCAGGGCCACGCGGGTGGCCCGCTTGCCGCTGTATTTGTCCAGGACCTCGAGGTCGGCGTTGGCCTCAACCGGGCGGTTGGCGAGGTAGTAGGGGTAACGCTTCTTCAGCATGGCAGGGCGCACGGGAGGGGCCTGTGCCGAGGTTAGTACATCGCGCCGGACGCGAGTGCACTTCCCGGCGGCCGCTGGCCCTGACCGGACCTGCCGGATGTATCAGTTGTGCTGGTCTTCGACCCGAACTTTGAGCGTTCCGTCCACCAGACGCGCTTCCAGGCGGTCGCCGGGTGCGACATCCAGGACGCTGCGCACCACGCGCCGATCGGGCGTCTGCAGGATGGCGTAGCCGCGGGCCACCGTGGCCAGTGGGCTGACGGCTTCGAGGGAGCGGGCCAGGCCGCGCAACCGCAGGGCGTCGTTGGCCAGTTTCCGTGCAACTGCCGCCCTCGGGCGTTGCGACAACAGGGCGAGACGTTCACGCAGGCGCTGGATTCGGCGCTGCGGGTGCGTGGCACGCAGCCCTGTCTCGGCGTGGCGCAGCCGCGCCTGTTCGCCCGCGAGGCGCTGCCGCCACGCCAGCAGCATCCGCCGCAGTGCGTCCTGCTGGCGGCGGCGGAGGGCCTCCAGGCGCGCCTGGGGGCGCTGGGCGTTGAGCCGCAGGGCGGCACGGTCGGCGCGTTGCATGGCCTGCCGCAGGCGCTGCAGCGACTGGCGCTGCAGGCGTGCATGCAGGGCGGCCGTGCGGCGTGCCAGGTCGTCGCGGTCGGGCACCAGCAACTCGGCGGCGGCGGAGGGCGTGGGGGCGCGCAGGTCCGCGGCGAATTCCACCAGGCTGAAGTCTGTCTCGTGGCCGATGGCGGCGACCACCGGCACCGGGGACGCGGCCACCGCGCGAGTCAGGTGCTCGTCATTGAAGGCCCACAGGTCTTCCAGCGAGCCCCCGCCACGGGTCAGCAACAGCACGTCGTAGCGGCCCGAGGCCGCGGCGCGCTGCAGCATGGCCCGGATCTGCGGCGGGGCGCCCTCGCCCTGCACCGGCACGGGCAGCACGTCCACCTCGGCCAGCGGGAAGCGTCGGCCGAGCACGCTCACCACGTCGCGCACGGCCGCGCCACTGGGCGAGGTGATCACGCCGATGCGCGACGGGTAGGGGGGCAGGGCACGCTTCCGGCTGGCATCGAACAGCCCTTCGGCCTGCAGCCGGGCACGCAGTTCCTCGTAGGCGCGGCGCAGTGCGCCTTCGCCAGCCTCCTCCATGTGGTCCAGCACCAGCTGGTAGTCGCCACGGGCTTCATACAGGGTGAGGCGGCCGCGGGCGAGCACCTTCAGGCCTTCGCGCGGCGTGAACTTCAACCAGCTGCTCTTGGGGCGGAACATCGCGCAGCGGACCTGCGCGCGGGCGTCCTTGAGGGTGAAGTACAGGTGCCCCGAACCGGGCCGCGACAGGTTGCCCAGCTCGCCCTCCACCCAGACCAGCGGGAAGGCGCCTTCCAGCAGGTCGCGCGCCAGGGTGTTGAGCTGGCTGGGGGTCAGGACATCGGGGGTGTCGTCGCGGGACATCGGCGGTTCGGGCGGACGGCAGCACACCCTACCGCAGGTGCCGGCCGGGGTCACGCCGCGGCAGTACAATGAGCGGATGAATGCCGATGCTCCCAAGCCCTGCGCTGTTCCCGCCTTTGGTCCGATGCCGCGCCGCCATACCCGCTCCGTTGAAATCGGGGGCGTGAACGTGGGCGGTGGTGCGCCGGTGGTGGTGCAGTCGATGACCAATACCGACACCGCGGACGTCGCCTCCACCACGAAGCAGGTGGCGGAGTTGTGGCGCGCCGGCTCGGAACTGGTGCGGGTCACGGTGAATACGGTGGAGGCCGCCGCCGCCGTGCCGCGCATCGTCGACAAGCTGGCCATGATGGGCATCTCTGTCCCGATCATTGGCGACTTCCACTACAACGGCCACCAGTTGCTCACCGCCGAACCGGCCTGCGCCGAGGCGCTGGCCAAGTACCGCATCAACCCGGGCAACGTCGGCTTCGGCAAGAAGAAGGACAGCCAGTTCGCCACGCTGATCGAACTGGCGATCAAGCACGGCAAGCCGGTGCGGATCGGGGCCAACTGGGGTTCGCTGGACCAGGCGTTGGCCGCGCAGCTTATGGACGAGAATCACAAGCTCGCCGAACCGAAAGAGGCTGGCGCTGTGTTGCGTGAAGCGCTGATCCGTTCCGCCCTGGATTCGGCCGCGCGCGCGGTGGAGATTGGCTTGCCCGCCGATCGCATCGTGCTCAGTGCCAAGGTGTCGGGCGTGCAGGAACTGATCGCGGTGTACCGCGAGCTCGCCCGTCGTGGCGACTATGCACTGCACCTCGGCCTGACCGAGGCCGGTATCGGCAGCAAGGGCATCGTCGCTTCGTCGGCGGCATTGGGCGTGCTGTTGCAGGAAGGCATCGGCGACACCATCCGTATCTCGCTGACGCCTGAACCGGGTCAGGCGCGCAGCAACGAGGTCATCGTCGCGCAGGAGCTGCTGCAGACCATGGGGATGCGCGCGTTCACCCCGATGGTCACCGCGTGCCCCGGTTGCGGCCGGACCACCAGCTCGTTCTTCCAGGAACTGGCGCAGAAGGTCCAGGAACATGTGCGCGCGAAGATGCCGGAATGGAAGATCACCCACCCGGGCGCGGAGAACCTGACGCTGGCGGTGATGGGGTGTGTGGTCAATGGCCCGGGTGAATCCCGCCACGCCAACATCGGCATCTCGCTGCCGGGCACGGGCGAAGCGCCATCGGCCCCGGTGTTCGAGGACGGTGAGAAGTCCGTAACCCTGCGTGGCGAGGGCATTGCCGACGAGTTCGTGGCGATCATCGATCGTTACGTCGAACGCCGCTATGGCGGCCGCGCCTGACCCTGGCTTTGGGAAGCGCGGCTGGGCCCGGGCCGATCCGCATGCTACCGACGGTCGCGGGGCTACTTCGAAGGACGATGGGAGGCCGCATTGCATTCGTCGGATTCCAAGCGCGGGCGACGCCATGCCTGGCTGTGGGTTATGGGCCTGCTCGTACCGGTTGGCATATTTGCATTGCTGGCCCATTACCGGATGGGAAAAGAACCGGGCTTGATTGAGCTTGCGGCGATGGATTCCCTGCATGCCTGGTCTGGACCTTGCATGGATGCCGCGATCGTATGGGTGAGCCATCTCGGCTACAGCCACGGCGTCGTGCCTTTCGACATCCTCTTCGTCGCCGCACTATTGCTACGGCGACAGTGGCGCGAAGGGTTGTTTGCCTTGGTCGCGCTGGGTGGTTCGCTTTGGCTCAACGGAGTGCTCAAGGCGGCCTTCGCCGAGCCACGCCCGGACCTGTGGGAGCCGCTGTGGCGCTATTCCGGATACAGCTTCCCCAGCGGCCACGCGGCTGCGACCGCGACGCTGACGTTCGTGCTTGCGCTGCTTGCATGGCGCACGCGGTGGCGTGTGCCAGTCCTGGCGTTGATGGTGCCTTTCACGTTGTTGGTGGGCGTGTCCCGATCGTATATGGGAGTGCACTACCCATCAGATGTGTTGGCGGGATGGGCCTTCGGCAGCGCCTGGACTGTCGCCTGCTATCTCGCGGCATTCCATCGCCAACCTCCCTGGCACGGCGCGGGCCTACCGGCTGGCGGTCCTGAATAGTCCACGGGGGTGCTGTCCCCGTCACTCACCGGGCTTGGCCGCCTGCACCGGCCCACTGGTCGCCGCACGTCGCGCCAACTGCGCCTCGCGGTGGGCGATGTAGGCATTTGCCGCGAAGATGATGCCCGCCCCGATGGCGGTCCACCGGTCCACCTGTTCGTCGAACAGCAGGTAGCCAAGCGCCGCGACGAGCGGGAGTTGCATGAAGCTGATCGGCGTCAGTGCCGAGACGTCGCCCAGCTTGATCGCGCGCGTCCACAACATGTGACCACTGGTGCCGAGGATGCCCGCAGCTGCGACCCACAGCCAGGTGATGCCACGCGGCCACTCCCACACGAAAAGTGCCGGGCCCAGCGACATGGGCACCCACAGCAGCGTCGTCCACAGCACGATCCGGTCGGCCGGCTCGGTGCGGGAGAGCTGTTTGATCTGGATCGAGACCAGGCCGCTGAGTACCGCGGCCGACAAGGCAATCAACGTGCCAAGACTGAAGTTGGCGCTGCCCGGACGCACGATGACGAGCACGCCAACGAATCCCAGCACTACGGCGGCCCAGCGCCGCGCCCGCACCTGCTCGCCCAGCATCAGCACCGCGGCGATCGTCACGAACAAGGGCGTGGAATAGGACAGGGAGACCGCCTGCGCGAGCGGCAGGTGGCCGATGGCCCAGAACCCGCAGAACATCGACAGGACACCGATCGCGCAGCGGAACAGGTAGCGCCGCAATTGCGTCGTGCGCATCAGGTCAGGGCCATGCCGCAGCAAGAGCGGCATCGCGGCGAGCAGGCCGAAGAAATTGCGGAAGAACGCGATCTCGAACGTGTGCAGCGTTTGGGACGCCAACCGGATCGCGACCGCCATCAACCCGAAGAACACCGTGCTGCCCATCATCAGCAGCGCGGCGCGCAGGTGCGGGTTGGCGGGCCCGTTCACCACGTCGCGCCGATCACCCGTGGCTCAGGCTCGATATCCACCTGGAACCGTTCGTGCACCGATGCGGCAATCCGCCGTGCCAGGTCCAGCAATTGCGCACCGGTGGCATGGCCATGGTTGACCAGCACCAGGGCGTGTGAGGCAGCGACGCCGGCATCGCCTTCGCGGTGGCCCTTCCAGCCACACTGGTCGATGAGCCACGCCGCCGACAGCTTGCGCGTGTCCTCGCTGCTGCCGCGGAACATGGGCAGGCTGTCGTACTCGGCTTTGAGCGCGTCCGCCTGAGTCGCTGGCACGATGGGATTCTTGAAGAAGCTGCCGGCATTTCCGAGCACAGCGGGGTCGGGAAGTTTGCGACGGCGGATCGCGATCACCGCATCCGCGACGCGAGCCGGCGTAGGCTCGCTAACACCCATTGTCGCCAGTTCCTCGGCGATACCGGCGTAGTCCAGGCGCAGCGCCGGGGTGCGCGGCAAGGCGAACTCCACCGCAGTCACCAGGTAGCGGTCCGGTGCACGCTTGAACACACTATCGCGGTAGGCAAAGCCGCATTCCGTCGCACTGAAGCGGTGCAGGGTGCCGGTGCCGGGCTCGAATGCTTCCACCGCGTGGACGAACTCACGCACCTCCACGCCATAGGCACCGATATTCTGGATCGGTGCGGCGCCCACGGTGCCGGGGATCAGCGCGAGGTTCTCCAGCCCGCACAACCCCATCGACAAGGAGTGCATCACGAAGTCGTGCCAAGGCACGCCGGCGTCAGCGCGGACAATCGCTGTCTCGCCATCGGCCAGCACTTGGGTTTTCCGGCCCGTCAGCGCAAGGACTGCGCCGGCCGGATTGCCGGCGAAAAGAAGGTTGCTGCCGCCGCCAAGCACCAGGGCGAGTCCGGCCCGCAGCTCGGGCCGTTGCAGCACATCGGGCAGCCGCGAGGCGTCCGCCAGTTCAACCAGCCACGGCGCGACGGCCTCCACGCCAAAGGTGTTGCGCTCGCGCAGGGAGGCGTCGCGGACGACGCGGACGGAATCGGTCATGCGCGGACTTTACGCGGCCTTGGGCGGGGCACCACTGGCGGGCGCCTCCTTGCGGCGACGGATCGCATCGACGCACTCGGCCACCAGGGCCGGGCCCCGGTACACCAGCCCTGAATAGCACTGCACCAGCGTCGCGCCGGCGGCCATCTTGGTCACCGCATCGGCACCCGACAGGATGCCGCCCACGCCCACCAGCGGGATGGTCTCCGGCAGGCGGGTGCGCAGCTTGCGCAGCACCATGGTGGAAGGTGCCAGCAGAGGCTCGCCCGACAGGCCTCCCTGCTCGGCTGCCAGCGGGGAATCCTCCACGCCAACGCGCGAGATGGTGGTGTTGGTGGCGATCACGCCATCCACCTCCAGGTCGGCCAGCACCCGCGCCACCGCGTCGATGTCGCTGTCGCTCAGGTCCGGCGCCACCTTGACCAGCATCGGCACGCGCTTGGCGTGCTTGGCGGCCAGCCGCTCCTGCTCCTCGCGCAGGATGCTCACCAGTTCGCGCAGTGCCTGCTCCTCCTGCAACTCGCGCAGGCCGGCCGTATTGGGCGAGGAGATGTTGACCGTCACGTAGTCCGCCAGCGGATACACCCGCGACAGGCAATACATGTAGTCGCCGGCAGCCGCCTCGTTGGGTGTGTCCTTGTTCTTGCCGATGTTGATGCCCAGCAGCCCGTGGCGGCGCTGGGCCTTCTCCACGTTACGCACCAGCGCGTCCACGCCGCCGTTGTTGAAGCCCAGGCGGTTGATCACCGCGCGATGCTCCGGGATGCGGAACATGCGCGGCTTGGGATTGCCCGGCTGCGCGCGCGGCGTCACCGTGCCGATCTCGACGAAACCGAAACCCAGCGCCATCAATGCGTCGATGTGCTCGCCGTTCTTGTCCAGCCCGGCGGCCAGGCCGACCGGGTTGGGGAACGTCAGGCCGAACGCCTTGGTCGGCAGCGGATCGGGCCTGCGCGCCACCAGCGGGTTGAGCCCGGTGCGGTAGGCGACGTCCAACGCCTTGAGGCCGAGCCCGTGCGCGGTCTCGGCGTCTTGGCGGAACAGGAAGGGGCGCGCTAGTCCGTACATCGCTTACAGGTCGAACTTGATGCCCTGGGCCAGCGGCAGCGAGTCGGAGTAGTTGATGGTGTTGGTCTGGCGGCGCATATAGGCCTTCCACGCATCCGAGCCGGATTCGCGGCCACCGCCGGTTTCCTTCTCGCCACCGAAGGCACCACCGATTTCCGCGCCGCTGGTGCCGATGTTGACGTTGGCGATGCCGCAGTCGCTGCCGGAGGCTGCCAGGAACGCCTCGGCGGCCTTGAGGTTGGTGGTGAAGATCGACGACGACAGGCCCTGCGGCACCGCGTTCTGCAGCTCGATGGCTTCGTCCAGGGTGCTGTACTTCATCACGTACAGGATCGGCGCGAAAGTCTCGTGCTGCACGATCTCGGCATCATTGGTCAGGCCGGTGACAATGGTGGGCAGCACGAAGTTGCCCTTGCCCTCGATCGCGGCACCGCCAGTCTCGATCTTGCCGCCGGCGGCCTTGGCCTTCGCCACGGCATCGAGGTAGGCATCCACGCCGTCGCGGCTGTTGAGCGGACCCATCAGGTTCTTCGGGTCGGTCGGGTCGCCGATTTTGCCTTCCACCTGCTTGTACGCGGTGACCAGCTTGCCCAGCACCTCGTCGTAGATCGACTCGTGCACGAACAGGCGGCGCGTGGTGGTGCAACGCTGGCCGGCGGTGCCGACGGCGCCGAACACGATGGCCGGAATGGCCAGCTTCAGCTCGGCGGTGGGGTCGACGATGATCGCGTTGTTGCCGCCCAGCTCCAGCAGCGAGCGGCCCATGCGGCGCGCCACGCGCTCGCCGACCATGCGGCCAACCTTGGTGCTGCCGGTGAAGCTGACCAGCGCCACGCGCTTGTCATCGACGAAGCCTTGGGCCAGGTCGCTGCCGGCGTCGTTGAACAGGAAGAAGATGTCCGGGAAACCTCCGGCCTTCAGTGCCTCGTTGCAGATCTTCATGCTGGCGATGGCCGACAGCGGCGTCTTGGGCGAGGGCTTCCACACGGTGATGTCACCGCAGATCGCGGCGATGAACGAGTTCCACGCCCACACCGCCACCGGGAAGTTGAAGGCCGAGATCACGCCGACAATGCCGATCGGGTGCCACTGCTCGTACATGCGGTGGCCCGGGCGCTCGGAGTGCATGGTCAGGCCGTACAGCTGGCGCGACAGGCCGACGGCGAACTCGCCGATGTCGATCATCTCCTGCACTTCGCCATCGCCTTCCGGCTTCGATTTGCCCATTTCCAGCGCGACCAAGGAGCCCAGCGCGTCCTTGTGCTTGCGCAGTGCGTCGGCGCAGAGGCGGATGGCCTCGCCACGGCGCGGGGCCGGGGTGGTGCGCCACACCTTGAAGGCGGCCTGGGCGCGCTCGATGATCGTGTCGTAATCGGCCTGCGACGACGCCAGGACCTTGCCCAGCACCTCGCCGGTGGTCGGGTTGATCGGCTCGAGGACGCCGGCGTCGCTGGTCTTGGACCATTCGCCGTTGCCCAGGAAGGTGCCGGATTCGGAGGCACCAAGGCCAAGTGCGGCGAGGACGGGGTGGGTCATTGCAGGCTCCATGCGTCGTGGCGCCGCCAGGATGGGCGGGCGCGGAGGGTGATGGCGGCCCCGACACGATTCGAACGTGCGACCTGTCCCTTAGGAGGGGACCGCTCTATCCAGCTGAGCTACGGGGCCAAACCATCATTTTCGCATGAAGGTGGGGCGAGGCGGAAATCGCGACCCGTTGCCGCAAAAGAAAAAAGCCGGCGCAGGGCCGGCTTTTCTCGGAATCGTGGTGGAGCCAGGGAGGATCGAACTCCCGACCTCGTCATTGCGAACGACGCGCTCTCCCAGCTGAGCTATGGCCCCACGGCAGTCGGCATTATACGGATGTCGACGGGTTGTCGCTAGTCGTGAGCAGGGGCGCCAACGTGGGCTCCAGCACGGCACGCCGCCAGCCGCCAATTGCGTCGGGCCACTCGCCGGTGTCCATCAAAGCTTCCAGCCAGCGGCGCGAAGCCAACACGCCGTCGGGCAGATCCAGTGCCTTGCTGCATGCGGCCACCGCGTCCTGCAGGCGGCGCAACTGCGCCTTGTTGCGGGTTTCGGCCTGGCGGGCGTCGGGTGCGTCCGCCTCGTCCGCCAGCGGCGTCTGCAGCGCCTGCCAGATCGCATCCGCCAGCTTGCGCGGCGCCTTGGGTTGGCTGTCGAAGATCCGCAGCAGGCCCGTCAGGTCGACGGGCGGGTTGCGGGCGAGGCTGACGGCCAATTCGTTATCGAGGATCCACGTGCGCGGCCGATCCTGGGTACGCGCGTACGCGTCGCGCCACCGCAGCAGGCGCAGCAACCGACGCTGTTGCTCCGGCTCGAGGAAGCCGCCGGAACGCAGCGACAGGTGAGGCCAGCGTTCGGGACCTTCGTTGATGGCGTTGGCGATGGTCCGGGCCGCGTCCTCTTCAAGCCAGGCCATGCGCCCACTGCGCTGCAACTGGTCGGCGAGTATGTCGTGCATCTCGAACAGGTGGCGCACGTCATCGGCGGCGTATTCCAGCTGCGCCGGGGAAAGCGGTCGGCGCAGCCAGTCCGAGCGGGTCTCGCCCTTGGCCAGGGCCGTGCCGGTCAGTTGCTCCACCAGCTTCTGGTAGCCCAGGCCACCACCGATGCCCGCCATGGCCGCGGCGGCCTGGGTGTCGAAAAGGGGCGAGGGGACGACGCCGCAGGTGTGGCGGAAGGCGACCAGGTCCTCGCTCGGGCTGTGCATCACCTTGAGGATGGCGGTATCCGCCAGGATCTCGGCCAGTGCTTGCGCCATGCCCGGAACGAGCGGGTCGACCAGCAGGATGTCCTCCGGCGCCAGGACGCCCGTTCCCGCGTCCAGCGCGATCTGCACCAGGGCCAGTTGCGGCCAGAAGGTGCGCTCGCGGATGAACTCGGTGTCCAGCCCGATACGGGCCGGGCGTTGGGCGAAGCGCGCCTGCAGCGCGGCGGGGTCTTTGATCCAGATGGGCACGGGGCGGTCGATTGTGCGTTTGGGTTGCCGGGGCGGGCGACAATAGCCTACTTTCACCCGGGCCGGCATCCGGCGTGGGTTGGGGCAGGAGAGGGCGATTGCGGGCGATCATGGTGGCGAGCATGGCGGCGACGCTCCTGCTGGCGGGGTGCTCCCGCGAGCAGGGCGACAGCCGTGGAGCCGCCGGTGACACGGTGGCCAAGGGCCCGCGTCCCGTCGTCACGGTCAGCGGCGACCAGGCGGTTTCGCCGGTGGGGCCCTGGCATGTCCCGGTCGTGGAGGTCACCGCGGGCAACGCAGATGCGCTCAAGCGTCAGGCGGACGCCGCGCTCGCCCAAGGCAATCTGTACGCCGACGCCGGCAGTGCACTGCCAATCCTGTTGGCACTGGCACGGTTTGCGCCCCAGGATAAACACGTCACCCTGGCACTCGATCGCGCGACCCGGGCACTGTTGGCCCAGGGGGACGCGGCCTTGGCGGCCATCGACACGGAACCTGACGCGCTGCGCGGCGCCTATGAGGTGGCGGCCGTTGCGCGGTCCGTGGCCCCGGCCAGCGAGGCCGTGCAGGCGTACCTGGGCCGGGTGGACCGGGCAGAGGAGGCCGCCAATGCCAACCGCCGCGGCGAGCGCGCGCTGGCTGCCGGCCAGGTTGGCGAAAACGGCAAGGGCGGTGCCCTGCGCCAGTTCCGCCAGGCGCTGCAGTGGCGTCCGGGCGACGCCCGTGCGCAACAGGGCCTGGCCGCGGCGGAAAGCCAGCTGATCCGCCGCGCGGAACTGGCCGCCGAGAAACACGACTATGAGGCCGCCGATCGATGGCTGTCCCTTGCAGGCAAGGTGCGCGAGGACGTGGGTACCGTCGACCATGCCCGTGCCCAGATTGCGCAGCGACGGGCCGCGCGCATCCGCGAACTGCGCGACCTCGGCGTCGTGGCATTGGGCAAGGAAGACGGTCTGGACATCGCCCGGGGGCACCTGGCCTCGCTGTTGCGCATCGCGCCCAGTGGCGATCCCGCCGCGGTGGAGTTGCGCCAGCGCATCGAGCTGGCTTCGCATTACGGCGTGTTCCGTCCTGGGCAGGTGTTCACCGAGGCATTGCGCAATGGCGGCCGTGGTCCGCAGATGGTGGTGGTGCCGCACGGCGCCTTCCGCATGGGCGCCGTCGAAGCTGAGCGCGATGCCACCGACGCCGAATTTCCCGCCCGCAACATTCGCTTCGACCGGGGCGTGGCGATGGCGCGCACCGAGGTTACGGTTGGCGAGTTTGGCCGTTTCGTGGCCGCCACCGGCTACCGTTCCCGGGCCGAGCGTCGCGGCTATTCAACCGCCTACGACGAGCGCAGTGGGAACCTCGTGCGTCGCAGCAACGTCGATTGGCGCTCGGACTACACCGGCAAGCGCGCGGCTGAGCACCTGCCGGTAGTGCATGTGAGTTGGCAGGACGCGCACGCATACGCTCAATGGCTGTCTGAGCAGACCGGTCAGACCTACCGCCTTCCGAGCGAAGCGGAGTTCGAGTACGCGGTGCGGGCGGGCACGCAGTCGCGCTTTCCGTGGCCAGGCGACGTGCCGCCGGCCAACGCCGGCAATTTCACCGGCGGCAAGGACGCATCGCCGAGTGGACGCGGCTGGCGCAACGCGTTTGCCGGTTATGCCGACGGCGCCTGGGGTCCGGCGCCAGTGGGCAAGTATTCAGCGAATGCATACGGTCTTCACGACCTTGCGGGCAACGTAAGCGAGTGGGTGGCGGACTGTTGGCACGACACCTACCGGCGAGCCCCCGACGATGGCGAAGCCTGGGTCAACCCGGGTTGCCGCACCGCGGTGGTCCGTGGCGGTTCGTGGGCCAGTTCGCCAGCGCAGACACGGTCCGCTTGGCGGCTGGGCAGTGACCGCAATACGACCAATGCCCGCGTCGGCTTCCGGGTCGTACGCGATATCTGATCTCCAGGAGTAGTCGGCATGAGGATTGACCCTTTAGGTGCCCAGAGGCAGGCCGGTGGGCAGCGCCGCGGTGGCGGCATCCGGTGGTGGATCCTGATCCTGTTCGCCGGTTACGCCGCGTGGCAGTGGTTCGGCAGCGCCAAGGTCGACCCGTATACTGGCGAGAAGGCGCACTACGGCGCGACGCCCGAGGAAGAAGTGCAACTCGGCGCCCAGGCGTTCCAGCAGGTGGTGGGGGACGCGCAGAGCCAAGGTGCGCTGTTGCCGGCGAGCACGGAGGTCAGCCAGCAGATCCGCACGATCGCGCAGCGCCTGGTGGCGCGCGTTCCCGAGGTCACCGCCGATATGGCGGCCGCGAACCAGCAGGAAGTGCCGACGTCGCACCAGACGTTCGAGTGGGACGTCGCGGTGATCCAGTCCGATCAGGCCAATGCGTTCTGCCTGCCGGGCGGCAAGATGGCGGTGTACACCGGCCTGATCCCCGTCGCCCAGAACCAGAACGCGATGGCGGTGGTGATGGGCCACGAGATCGCCCATGCGTTGCTGCGCCATGGCTCACAACGCATGGCGCAGCAGAAACTGGTCCAGATGGGCCAGGTGGCGGCCGGCATGGCGGTCGGCGGCATGGACCCGCAGCAACAGCAGGCCGTCATGGCCGCGCTCGGTGCCGGCGCGCAGTACGGATTCATCCTGCCGTATGGGCGTAACCACGAGACCCAGGCCGATGAAGTGGGCCTGATGCTGGCCGCGGCGGCCTGTTACGACCCGGCGGAGGCGATTCCGCTGTGGGAGCGCATGGCCAGCCTGAGTGGTGGACAGCACCCGCCGGAGTTCGCCTCCACCCATCCCAACCCGGCCAACCGCATCCAGCACCTGCAGTCGCTGATGCCGCAGGCCCAGGCGTTCCGCGCCAAGTACTGCCAGCAAGGGGCGGCAACGGCGAGCCGTTGAGAGGGCTGGCTGCTGAGGAGTGCCCGTTGATTGGGCGGCCCACCTGCTGCATTCGGCAACGCAAGATTGCGTCGGGGGAGCGTCAAACCCCGCGGAGGGCCCAAGAAAAAAGCCGGCCAAGGCCGGCTTTTTGGCATTTGGGAGGTCGTCTCAGCGCCCGCGCTTGGGATCGGGCGGCTTGCGCGTGGTGTTGGGCGAGGAGCCGACGCTACCGGTCAAGTTCTGCTGGAAGTCCTTCCACATCGCCATGTTGCGCTCGGTGAGCTGGTTCATCAGCGACCAGGGAGTCTGCCCCAGCACGCCGCCCATCTGGCTGCGGAACTGCTGCTGCTGGTCCAGGAACACCTGCATCGAGCGCTCGAGGTAGTTGCCCATGAACCCCTGCAGCGAGTCGCCGTAGAAGCGGATGATCTGGCTGAGCAACTGCGTCGACAGCACCGGCTCCCCGTCCTGCTCGTGCTCCGAGATGATCTGCAGCAGCACCTGGCGCGTCAGGTCTTCGCCGGAGCGGGCATCGCGCACCTCGAAATCCTCGCCATCGACGATGAGCTGCCGCACGTCCTCGATGGTGATGTAACTGGAAATCTCGGTGTCGTAGAGACGACGATTCGGATACTTCTTGATGACGCGGGTCGAGGCCATCGAGCGGGAACTCTAAATCGTGGTGCCTTGCAGCATGGCTCAGCCCGCGTGGCCTTGCAACTGTTCCTCCGGGCAGGCCCGCCGGCGGCGCGGCGGGCCCCGGGGTTCACCAGCCCATGTGGTGGCCGCCGTTGATGTCGAGGTTGCTGCCCGTGATCCAGCTGGCCTCTTCGGCGGCGAGGAAGCCGACGCCGTAGGCGATCTCCTCCGGCGTGCCCAGGCGGCCGGTGGGGATGTCGGCCACGATCTTGGCGCGCACGTCCTCGGGCACCGCCATCACCATGTCGGTGGCGATGTAGCCGGGTGAGATCGTGTTCACGGTGATCCCCAGCTTGGCGTTCTCGCGTGCCAGCGAAATGGTGAAGCCGTGCATGCCGGCCTTGGCCGCGGCGTAGTTGGCTTGGCCGTACTGCCCTTTCAGGCCGTTGATCGAGCTGATCTGGATGATGCGGCCCCACTTGCGGTCGCGCATACCCTCGATCACCGGGCGGGTCACGTTGAACACCGAGTTGAGGTTGGTGTTGATCACCTCGGTCCACTGGTCCGGCTTCATGCGATGGAAAGTGCCGTCGCGGGTGATGCCGGCATTGTTGACCAGGATTTCCACCGGACCGAGCTTGCGCTCGATCTCGCTCACCATCGCCTGCGCTTCCTCCGGCGAGGTCACGTCACCCTTGACCAGCGTGACGTCATAGCCGTCGGCCTTCATGCGTTCCTGCCAAGCCTTGGCTTTTTCTTCGCTACGGTAGTTGGTGGCCACTCGGTGGCCCATGTCCGCCAGTTTCTTGACGATGGCGGTTCCGATGCCGCCCGTACCACCCGTGACCAGTGCAACGCGGGATTGCATGCCGTCTTCTCCATGCCGCGACCTTGCGGCTCCGCCTCGATACTAGCCTTACATTGTGAAACTTTGGTGCTGCATTGCGGCGACTTTGGTCGATGCGGTGGCCGGGATGCGGTGCGGATCGAAGGCAGCCTGTGCAGCGGCGAGGAGGCCGGGCAAGTCGTGCGACGTTGCCAGTGCGTCCGCCGGCTGCCCCAGTTCGCTCCATGCGGTGCGAAGGGCAGGCAGTGGGTCGTTGGGGTCCACCGGGTGTGCAGCGTCCGTCTTGGACAACTTGCGGCCGTGCGCGTCAAGCAGCATCGGCAGGTGGGCATAGCGGGGTTGGGGCAGTCCAAGCGCACGCTGCAGCAGGATCTGCCGCGGGGTGGAGTCCCGCAGGTCGGCGCCGCGCACCACGTCGGTAATGCCCTGGTCGGCATCGTCGACCACCACCGCCAGCTGGTAGGCCCAGCATCCATCGGCGCGGCGGATCACGAAGTCACCCACCTCGTGCGCCACGTCCTGCCGCTGTGGGCCCTGGATCGCATCGTCGAACGCGATGACGCTGCCATCGGGCACGCGTAGGCGCACGGCGGGATCAGGGCGGAGGGCAGTGGACACGCACTCCCGGTGGATGCCACGACTCGCCGCCAGGGCGGTGCGGCTGCAATGGCAGACAAATGCCTGCCCGGTCGCCAGCAGCCGGTCCAATGCCGCCTGGTACTGCGTGCCCCGCTGGTGCTGGAAAACCACCGGTTCGTCGGAATGCAGTCCGAAGGCCGCCAAGGTCTGGAGTTGTCGCAGGGCCGCCCCTGGCACTTCGCGCGGCGCATCGACATCCTCCACGCGGACCAGCCAACGGCCGCCGGCGTGGCGGGCCAACAGCCAGCTGCCAAAGGCCGCCAGCAGGGAGCCGGCATGCAGGTCACCGGTCGGGGAAGGGGCGAAGCGGCCGCGATAGGGAGGGCTGGGGAGGGGCGGGTTCACGCGGGCAGGTGCGCCGACAGAAGCGGCAAAGCGGAAGGGTTCACTTGAAATCCATGCGAGACTGCCACACTTTTCCGATATCCGCGCACGGTGCGCGGCAGGATTCTGAGCATGTTCAAGCGGATCGTACTTTTCCTTGCCACCAACCTCGCCGTACTGGCGTTGCTGAGCATCGTCATGGCGGTGCTGCAGAACGTGTTCGGCGTGACACTGGGCAACAATGGTGCCCTGCTGGTGATGGCGACGGTCTTCGGCTTCGGCGGTTCGTTCATCTCGCTGATGATGTCGAAGTGGATGGCCAAGCGCTCCACCGGCGCGCACGTGATCGAGCAGCCGGCCAACGAGGCGGAGCAGTGGCTGGTGACCACGGTGCGTCGCCAGGCCGAGGCAGCCGGCATCAAGATGCCCGAAGTGGCCATCTACGACGCGCCCGAGATCAACGCCTTCGCCACGGGTCCCAGCCGCAACAACTCGCTCGTCGCCGTGTCGACCGGCCTGTTGCGCGCGATGAATCGCGATGAGGCCGAGGCGGTGCTGGCCCACGAAGTGAGCCACGTGGCCAATGGCGACATGGTGACCATGGCGCTGATCCAGGGCGTGCTGAATACGTTCGTCATCGTGCTGGCGCGCGTGGTCGGCCGCGTGGTGGATGGCTACCTCAACGGCAACCGCGACGGTGCCCCCGGGATCGGCTACTACGTCATCGTGTTCGTGCTGGACATGGTGTTTGGCCTGTTCGCCAGCATGATCGCGATGTGGTTTTCGCGTTACCGCGAGTTCCGGGCCGACGCCGGCGGCGCCAGTCTGGCGGGCCGTCCGAAGATGATTGCCGCGTTGGAGCGCCTGTCCCAGACCTATGGCGAGAGCACCCTGCCCAAGCAGGTGGCGGCCTTCGGCATCAGCGGTGCGGTGGGCCATGGCCTGCGCAAGCTGCTCATGAGCCACCCGCCGCTGGCGGAGCGCATCCAGGCGCTGCGCGACGCCCCGGTCGCGCCGGTCCGCGGCACCGTGGTCGGTTGAGGTTCGCCTCCAGGCCGCGTGAAAAGCCCGCCAGCAGGCGGGCTTTTTCTTTGCGGCGGGAGCACTTGCCCGGTGGTTGGCCCGAGGGGCTCCCGCAGTTGCCCGGTTCCGAGCCGAAACCGGTCGGGACGAAGTGGCCCGTGGAGGTGCCGCCCACGCTTCTTGCCTAGAATTCGTAATCCATGTTCGGGCTGGAGGCGGCCAGGAAGTGACCTTGCGCGTAGTCCACCCCGGCGCCAAACAGGATGGACATGCTGCCTGCGTCCTGCACGAACTCGGCGATGGTGGTCTTGCCCAGTTCACGGGCTTTGGCGGCCATCTCGCGGATGCGCGCCTGGTGCTCGGGGTTGCCTGGCAGGTCGTCCATGAAGGCCCGGTCGAGCTTGAGCACCGAGGCATCGAAGTGACTGAGCATCTGGAACGAATTGAGGCCGCTGCCGAACTGCTCCAGGCAGATGCGCACGCCCAGCCGGGCCAGTCGCGCCTGGAAAGCCTGGGCAGCTCGCAGGTGGGTGAACACCTTTGACTCGGGGATCTCGATGACCAGCAGGCGTCCGTCGGCACCGTGCCTGGTCAGTTGCTCCTCGATGTGCCGCGCCAGGGCGTCGTCCTGCAGCGAATGCTCGGTGACCTTGACCAGGATGGTGGTCTCATGGTCGCTGCGGGCACGTTCGCCGATAAGGCTGATCGCCTTGCCCACCACCCAGCGGTCGATCTCCCACATCAGGCCGTGTTCCTCGGCGACCTGCAGGAACGTCAGGGGCTGCACGATTTCGCCGTGCTCACCGCGCAAGCGCAGGAATGCTTCGTACATCTCGCGCGGTTCGCCATGCAGGCCGATCAGCGGCTGGAAGTGCATCAGGAAACCGTCGCCGTCCAGCGCCTGGCGGATCCGTGTGATCCACGCGGCCATGCGCTCCTGCTCGGCGCGGTCCACGGCGCCCGGGTCGAAGAGATCCACACGGTTGCCGCCCACGCCGATGGCCGACTGCACACTGGCCGCCGCCTTGCCCAGCACCGCGGTCATGCTCGCGATGCGCTGGCTGATCTGCACACCGCCGATGCTGGCGGTGATGTTGAGGGAATGATTGCCCATTTCCAGTACGGCATCGGCAAACGCCGTACGCACCCGGTCGGCAAGTGCCACGGTCGCGCCGTGGTCGGCGCCCGGGCGCAGGATCGCGAACTGGTGCTCGCCGAAACGGGCGGCGATGTCGTCCGGCCCCAGCGCCTGCCGCAGTCGTTCCGCGCAGGCGCTGACCAGCTCATCCGCGGCACCCAGGCCAATCTCCTGCACCAGGCGGGCGTAGTGATCGGGTTCCACCAGAAGCAGGCCGTGCTGGGTCGCGTTCTGGGCGGCGTCGGCGACCGTGTCCTCCAACTGGCGCAGGAAAGCCTGGCGGTTGAGCAGGCCGGTGACCTGGTCGCGTTGACGCAGTTCCTCCAGCAACGCCTCGTCCACGGCGCCTGTTTCCTGGCGGCGCAAGATGAGCTGCTGGCAGGCTTCGCCTTCGTACGTGGCGACGGTGAATTCCATCACCGCGGGGAACTGCGCCCCTTCCAGCGTCCGGGCCTGGATCTCGTGCCGCGGCGGCGGTGCCTCGCCCTTGGACAGCGACTTGAGCAGCTTCTTGAAGCCTTCCACGTACTGCGGCGCCACGAGGTCGAGCAGCGACATGCCCTCGATGTCCTCGAACGAGTCGAAGCCGAACATCTCCAGGTAGGCCGAATTGGCCCGGATATGCATGCCTTCGTGGATGTATGCGATGGGGTCGCGCGATGACTCGATCAGCGCGTCGCAGCGGCGCTCGGTCTCGCGCACGTGGTTCTCGAGCCGGCGCAGCGCGCGGCGTGCCTCCAGGTCGGTCCACTCGGAGCGCACCACGTATTCGATCTGCGCCGCGCGGTCGCGCAGGATGGTGCCGCGCGCGCCCATGGCGCTGGCCTCCAGCAGGCGCGCATCGTCGATCGAGTCGTACAGGACCAGTACGGGCAGGTCCTTGCCGGTGGCCACCACCAGTGCCATCGTCCGCGCCAGGGGGACGGCCCGGGAGGCGTGGGCGGCGATGATGAGGTCCGGCGTCTGGCTGTCGAGGAGCTCCTTGAGCTCGTCCTCGTTCTCGGGGCGGGTCGGGCGCACGGCAATGCCGGCATTGCGCAGTCCGCTGACAATGGCCTCCGCCGCCTCGACGCTGTCGTCGACGATCAGCAGGCGAAGCGCCTTGTCTTTGCCGATTTGCATGGCGATTTCCATGGTCGGGGTTATGCCACGAAGCAGCGGTGGCCGTCCATGAGAAAGAGCCCATCCCTCACGCGAGTTCTCACAACCTAGAGCGGTCGCTTACCGGTATCGCCCGCCACCTCGCGAACGAGCCGGGGCACCAGGTAGCCCGACAGACGGGCCGACAGGGCGGTGTGCAGCGCCTTGGCGCGGTCGTCATCCACTTCGAAATGGGCGGCGCCCTGGACCCGGTCCAACTGGTGCAGGTAGTAGGGCAGTACGCCGGCGGCGAGGCCACGCTCGCTCAGCTCGGCCAGCGCATCGACCGAGTCGTTGACCCCCCGCAGCAGCACCGCCTGGTTGAGCAACTGGGCACCGGTGGATCGCAGCCGGCCCAACGCCGTGTCCACGTGCCCATCGAATTCGTTGGCATGGTTGGCGTGCAGTACCACCGTGACCGGCCAGGGAAGGGCGTCCAGCCATGCCAGGAGGGCACCATCGACGCGCTCAGGCAGCACCACGGGCAGCCGGGTGTGGATGCGCAGGCGGCGCAAGTGAGGCACGGCGGCCAGCGCATCGGTCAGCTCGACCAGCTTGTGGGTGGCCAGCGACCACGGATCTCCGCCGGACAGGATGACCTCCTCGATGGAGGCATTGGCCCGGATCAGGTCGATGGCTCCCTGCCAGCCTCCGGCCGCGGCGGTCTCCTCGGCGTAGGGGAAGTGGCGCCGGAAGCAGTAGCGGCAATGGATCGCGCAACTGCCCGTGGTGACCAGCAGGGCGCGACCGTTGTATTTGCGGATCACCCCGTCGCCGGCCTTGGCTGCGGCATCTCCCACCGCGTCCAGGCTGAAGCCGGGCATGGGGTGCATCTCGGCGTCGAGCGGGAGGATCTGCCGCAGCAGGGGGTCGGCCGGGTCGCCGTGGCGCATCCGGGCCACGAAGCCGCGCGGTACCCGCAGCGGGAACTGTGCCGCGGCCTCGGCGGACAGGCCGGGCCCCCGGCCATCCAACCCGAGCATGGCCAGCAGCTCACGGGGATCGCGCACGGCGTCCCGCCACAGTTGCTGCCAACCGGGGGGCAGGGAAGGGGCGGGCTGCATGGGGAGGGGGGCAGCGGGTATCATGGCCTACTGATTTCGCGCCGAAGCTGCTCATCGGGCGGCAGCGCGGGCCAATATTCTAGCCGGGCGTGGCCTCGCGTGCCGCGCCCTTGGCGACCCTCCATTCCAACTAGAAGCACCATCCAGGAGTTGCACCATGGCCAGCCTTGGCATGAACGACGTGAAGAACGGTCAGAAGATCCTCGTCAACAATGACCCCTGCGTCATCACCGAGACCGAGTACGTCAAGCCGGGCAAGGGCCAGGCGTTCACCCGCGTGAAGTACCGCAACATCAAGTCGGGTCGCGTGGTCGAACTGACCATGAAGGCGACCGACTCGCTGGAAGTGGCGGATGTGGTCGACACCGACATGCAGTACCTGTACGCCGACGGCGAGTACTGGCACTTCATGAACCCGGAAACCTTCGAGCAGGTGCAGTCGGACAAGGCCGGCATGAGCGGCGCCGAGAAGTGGCTCAAGGGCGAGGAGGAGTGCGTGGTGACCCTGTGGAATGGCACCCCGATCGCCGTGCAGCCGCCGAATTTCGTCGAGCTGAAGATCACCGAGACCGACCCGGGCGTGCGCGGCGACACCTCGGGCGGCGGTGGCAAGCCGGCCACCCTCGAGACCGGCGCGGTGGTCCGCGTGCCGCTGTTCGTGGGCACGGATGAGGTGATCAAGGTCGATACCCGCTCGGGCGAATACGTCTCGCGCGTCAAGTAATACCGGCGGGGCGACCAGCTCGCCCCGGTGAAACCCGCGCCGCCCACACCGGGCGGTGCGTTGCCGCCAGCCGGATGGCCTGCATCACGCTGTCATGCGCCCGGTGCAGGCTGCCGGGGAGCGGCCCCGACAGGAATGCCCGATGACGATCCATGCCGCACCCGAAGCCTGTGACCTTCTGATCGAAGCCGGCTGGGTGGTGCCGGTCGTCCCGCACGGGGTGGTCCTGGAGGACCATGCCGTGGTGGTGACCGGCGGTGTGATCCAGGCCGTGCTGCCGCGTGCCTTGGCCCGCCAGCGGTTCTCGGCCCGCGAAGTGGTGTCGCGCCCCGACGGCGCGCTAATCCCCGGCCTGGTCAACGCCCACACCCACAACCCGATGACGCTGCTGCGCGGCGTCGCCGACGATCTGCCGCTCATGCAGTGGTTGCAGGGCCACATCTGGCCGATCGAAGCCGAAGTCATCGGCCCCGGGTTCGTGGCCGACGGCATCGCCCTGGCGATCGCCGAGATGCTGCGCGGCGGAACAACCTGCTCAAACGAGAACTACTTCTTCCCCGACGTACAGGCTGCGGTGTACAAGCGCCACGGTTTCCGCGCCGTCGTCGGCCTGCCCGTGATCGACTTCCCCACTGCGTGGGCGCGCACCTCTGACGAATACTTCGACAAGGCCGCCGAGGTGCACGACCAGTGGCGCGACGACCCGCTGGTGGGCACGGCCTTCGCGCCGCATGCGCCGTACACGGTATCGGACGCGAACTTCGAGCGCATCCGCATGCTGGCCGACCAGTTGGACGTGCCCGTGCACTGCCACGTGCATGAAACCGCGCACGAGACGGACGAATCGCAGGAGAAGCACGGCCAGCGCCCGCTCGGGCGCCTGGACCGCCTTGGGCTGGTCAACGATCGCCTGATCGCCGTGCACATGACCCAGCTGACCGACGCCGAGATCGCGCTCTGCGCCGAACGCGGCGTGAGCGTGGTGCATTGTCCGGAATCCAACCTGAAGCTGGCCTCGGGCTTCTGCCCCGTGGGCAAGCTGCAGAAGGCCGGCGTCAACCTCGCCATCGGCACCGACGGCTGCGCCAGCAACAACGATCTCGACATGTTTGGCGAGATGCGCACCGCGGCGCTGCTGGCCAAGGCGGTGGCCAACGACGCATCGGCGTTGGACGCCGCCAGCGCGCTGCATGCCGCCACCCTCGGCGGGGCCAAGGCCTTGGGCCTGGACGCGCGGGTGGGCAGCATCGAAGCGGGCAAGCTGGCGGATCTCGCGCTGGTCGACCTGGGCCAACTGGAAACCCAGCCCCTGCACCATGTGATCTCGCAGTTGGTCTATGCCGCCGGTCGCCAGCAAGTGAGCGACGTGTGGATCGCCGGCAAGGCCAGGCTCCGCCAGCGCGAACTGGTGGGCATGGACCTCGCAGAACTCATCGCCAACGCCCGCCAATGGCGCGCGCGTATCGCCTCCATCCGGATTTCCTGATGACCACGCAGCCGCAGTCACACGACACCAACTTCAACCAGGCCGAGCTCGACAAGTTCGGCGCGCTGGCCAACCGCTGGTGGGATCCGGACGGCCCGCAGAAGGCGCTGCACGCGCTGAATCCCGCGCGTTTGGGCTACGTGGCGGCACGGACCACGCTGCGCAATGCCGACGTGCTCGACGTGGGATGCGGTGGCGGCCTGCTGAGCGAGGCCTTGGCCCAGGAAGGGGCGCACGTCACCGCGATCGACCTGGCGCCCGAACTGGTGAAGGTCGCGCGCCTGCACGGTCTGGAGTCGGGCGTGAAGGTGGATTACCGACTGCAGTCGGTCGAGACCCTGGCCGTGGAAAAGGCTGGCCATTTCGATGCTGTCACCTGCATGGAAATGCTGGAGCATGTGCCCGATCCTGCGGCGATCATCCAGGCATGCGCCGCGCTGCTGAAGCCCGGTGGCAAGCTGTTCCTGTCCACGCTCAACCGCACCCCGGCCGCTTTCGCGCTGGCCATCGTCGGCGCGGAATACGTGGCCCGATTGCTGCCCAGGGGCACCCACCAGTACCGCGACTTCATCAAGCCGTCCGAGTTGGCGGCCTGGCTGCGCGACGCCGGCCTGCAGTTGGAGGACGTCAGCGGCCTGATGTACGAGCCGTGGCGCAATGCCGCGCGGGTGACACGTCGAACCGACGTCAACTACCTGGCCTGCGCGGTCAAGCCGGCATGAGACGCGAGCATCGCGATCCCGCGGCCGCGAGGGGAGGAGACATCGCTCCCTGCGCTGATCCCACGGCCATCGGTTTCCCCAAGGCGGTGCTGTTCGACCTGGATGGCACGCTGCTGGACAGTGCCCCGGACATGCTGGCGGCCACCAATGGAATGCTTGCCGCGCGCGGCCGGGCACCCATGACGCTTGCCGCGCTGCGGCCACACGTGTCAAAGGGCGCCCGCGCGATGATCGGCGCAGCGTTCCCGGATGTGGACGTGGCCGAGCGCGAAGGCTGGGTACCTGAGTTCCTGGAGCACTACGGCCGCGAACTGGGCCGCCACGGCGCGCCGTTCGAGGGCGTCGAAGCGATGTTGACCGCGCTGGAGGCCGCCGGCTGCGCGTGGGGCATCGTCACCAACAAGCCCGAATACCTGGCCGCCCTGCTGGTGCCGATGCTCGGCTGGGAGGACCGCTGTGCGGTGCTCATCGGCGGCGACACGCTGCCGGTGCGCAAGCCCGATCCGCTGCCGCTGATCGTCGCCGCCGAGCGCATTGGGATGGCGCCCGCCGACTGCGTGTACGTCGGTGACGACGAGCGCGATATCGTCGCCGCCCGCGCGGCCGGCATGCCGTCGGTCGTGGCCCTGTGGGGCTATCGCCTGCCCGGTGACCATCCGCAAGACTGGCGCGGCGACACCATGGTCGAGCAGCCACAGGTGTTGTGTGCCCCTGGCGCCTGGCCTGTGCCGTGAAGGATTCGGACAATCACGCCCAGTCGGCGCCCGACATCACCGCGGCCCCCGACAGCTTCATCGACAAATGGCTGGCGCGCTGGCCCGAATGGGCGGTGGCGCAGGTGTTCGTGCCACAAGCCCAGCGGCGGACGCTGCTGGCGTGGGCCGCGCTGCAGCAGGAACTTACCGACGCAGCTTGGGGCGGCCAGGATGCGCGCCCCGGCGAGGCAAAGCTGGGCTGGTGGCAGGAAGAGCTGCTGGGCTGGAGTCGCGGCCTGCGCCGCCACCCGTTGGGTAGCGTACTGCAGGGTCAAATAGACGACTGGCAGATCCTGGCCAACGTCCTGCCCGCGCTACGTGACAGTCGCGAGCGGCCGGCCGATGCCGCGGAGGCGTTTGCGCAGGTCGAGGTGGTAGCCCGCGCATTTGCCGGAATCGATGCCGCGCTCGAGGCCGCCTTGGCGCGCAATGCGCCCTGCGCGGCGCATGGGCTCAACGGCGCCCTACTGGTGCGCCATCAATTGCTGCACGCGCGGCTGGTCGTCTCGGGGGAAGGGGCCGTGCCGCTACAGGAACTCGCCCGGGCGGGGCAGGGGAATGCGGTGATCATGTGGGCGCGTCGCGTGCCCGCGCTGTCGCCAGCGCCCGGGGGGGGAGGCGACGCTACCGCGCCGGACTTGGCCGGCCGGAGCGCTGCGACAACACGGGCGGACATCCCGCGATTTCGCCGAGTGACGGCCACGTTGGCCCGGCAGCGGCTCCAACAGGGCGATGTCGCCCGGCCGTTGCCCGCCTGGCGCGCCCTGTGGACCACGTGGCAGGCAGCCCGGAACTGATTGTTCCGGTGGCGCAAGCGGTTACCCCGTGACCGGCCGATAGAATGAGTCGCGTTGCGATCCTCCCATCCAACCCCATATCAACCGCCGTGACCACTTCCCTCAACCCGCCCCGCACCCTTCCCGACGTGGCCTTCGACGCTGCGGCCGCGGCGCGTCCGCTGGATTGGGTGGGGATGTCAAACATCGCGCTGCCGCTGCGGGTGCCCTCCGGGACCGGCGAGACCCTGCAAGTGGCGGCCTCGGCCGATGTGGCCGTCAACCTGACCAAGGCAGACAAGCGTGGCATCCACATGTCGCGCCTGTACCTGGAACTGCAGCACGCCTTCACCAGCGAAGTGGTGACGCCCGCTGGGCTGCGTCGGATCCTCCAGACGCTCGTGGACACGCAAGCTGGACTCTCCAGCGCGGCCCGGCTCGTGCTGCGCTACGAGCACCTGCTGCTGCGCCCCGCGCTGGCCAGTGAGCATGCCGGCTGGAAGCGGTATCCGGTGGAGATCGATGCCCGGCTCACCGACGGCCACCTGCACCTGGGGCTGCGCTTCGCCGTCGAGTACTCCAGTACTTGCCCGGCCTCGGCGGCCTTGTCACGCCAGATCAACGCCGAACGTTTTGCCGAAGATTTCGCCGACGCGCGCCCGATGTCCACGGCCGTGGTGCGCGACTGGCTGGCCTCGCCCCGCGGCATGGCCGCTACTCCGCACGCGCAGCGCAGCCGTGCCGATGTCCGCGTCGAGCTGCGCCACGCCTTCGAAGAACTGCCGTTGGGCCATCTGATCGACGAGTTGGAGCGGGGTCTCGCCACGCCTGTGCAGACCGCCGTCAAGCGCGAGGACGAGCAGGCATTCGCACGGCTCAACGCGGAGAATCTGATGTTCTGCGAGGATGCCGCGCGCCGCGTGGCGGCGGTGCTATCGGCAGACCCTCGGGTTGAGCGCTTCGACGCGACGGTGTCCCACTTCGAGAGCCTGCACGCACACGATGCCGTGGCGAACGTTGCCGGGCACGGCCCGGTAATGCCGGCCTGAGCGCGAATCGAAGACGCGCTACGGTGGCGCCGCCTCCGACGCCTCGAGCACCAACAGCGGATCGATCCGCACGTCGAACCAGTTCATGCCCCAATGCAGGTGGGGCCCCGTCGCGCGGCCGGTAGCGCCCACCGCACCGATCAACTGGCCCTGTTCAACGCGGTCACCCACCTTCACGTCCAGTCGTGACAGATGGAGGAAGTTGGAGCTGATGCCATGGCCATGGTCCAGCAGCAGCGTGCCGCCGGTGAGGTACAGACCCGGGTCGGCGAACGACACCACGCCGGCGGCCGGCGCCTTCACCGGTGCACCCTCCGGCGCGGCGATATCCATGCCGGAGTGGGCCGCCCCGGGTTCGCCGTTGTAGACACGCCGGTTGCCGAAGCGGCCGCTCACCCGTCCTTTAACCGGCCAGTCGAACGACTGGGCGAAGTCGGCGCGCGCATCATCGCGCAGGCGTGCTGCGGCCACGCGCGCCTGTTCCTCCCTGATGCGTTCCGCGATCGCGGGCGGGGGGTTCACGGTGGCCGGGGGCACGCCGTCAATGCGCTCCTCGGGCCAGTCCCGCGGCGTGACCGCCATGCTGTGGGCCAGCACAGTGCCGTCGCGGCGGGTGATGTGGATTGCCAACGCTCCCGTGGCGTCGCGCCCGACGCCGAACACGAAACGCCCCTCCGGGGAAATCCGTAGGGTGCGCCCGGCGTACTCCACCGTCGCACCCGCTTCGGCCAGGCCTAGCACCAGCGACCCCTGGGGCACGGCGGCCGGGAGGAAGGTTACCCGTGCCACGTCGGCATTCGCGCGTCCTGCAGCGGAAGCGCCGGCAGCGACGCAGCCACTGGCGGAGGCCAGCAATGCCGACAGCGCCACCACCCACGCGAGCCGCACCAGCGAATGCCGCATCAGCGCGAGAACACCAGTCGCTTGCCGTTGGCCGCGCCCACTAGCCGCTCACCATCCCATGCCAACACGCCGTTCACCCAGGTGGAGGCGATGCGCGAGTGGAACGTGCGGCCTTCGAACGGCGACCAGCCGCACTTGGAAAGCACTTGAGAGCGCTGCACGGTGAAGGGCGTGTCATCCACCAGCACCAGGTCGGCGAAATAACCCTCGCGCAGGAAGCCGCGCTCGGCCACGTCGAACAACTGTGCGGGCGCGTGCGCGAACTTCTGGACCACCTGAGCCGTGGTCAGCTTGCCTTCGTGCACCAGTTCCAGCGCGGCGTTGAGCGCGAACTGCACCAGCGGGAGGCCGCTCGGTGCGCCGGTATAGGGGCGGGCCTTCTCCTCCAGCGTGTGCGGCGCATGGTCGGTGGCCAGCACGTCGATCACATCGTCGGCCACCGCGGCAATCAGGGCTTCGCGGTCGCTGCTGTCCTTGATGGCCGGATTGCACTTGATCAGGTGGCCCAGCGTCGCGTAGTCGGTGCGGTCGAAGCGCAGGAAATGGATGCAGGTCTCGGCGGTGATCTGCTTGCGACTGCCGTCGGCGCGGATCAGCGGGCCGGCCTCGAACAGTGCCAGCTCGTCGGCGGTGGAGATGTGCAGCACGTGCAGGCGAGTGCCGTGACGGCGCGCCAGCGAAATGGCCAGTTCGGTCGACTTCAGGCACGCCTCGCGCGAGCGGATGTCCGGGTGGAACTCGGCCGGAATGTCGTCGCCGTACTGGGCCTTGTAGCGGGCCAGTTCGGCGTCGATGGTCGGCGTGTCCTCGCAATGGGTGATGATCGGCGTGGGCGCGCCGGCGAAGATGCCGTCCAGCACCGCGGGGTTGTCGACCAGCATGTTGCCGGTGGAGGCACCCATGAACACCTTCACCCCGGGCGCAGTGAGCGGGTCCAGGCGGCGCACGGCCTCCAGGTTGTCGTTGCTGGCGCCCAGGTAGAAACCGTAGTTGCCCCACGCGCGGCCGTTCGCGCGGCGGTACTTGTCCTCCAGCGCGTCGGCATCCAGCGTGGGCGGGTTGGTGTTGGGCATGTCCATGAAGCTGGTCAGCCCGCCGGCGACGGCCGCCGCTGACTCCGTGGCCATGTCGGCCTTGTACTCCAGGCCCGGCTCACGGAAGTGGACCTGGTCGTCGATCATGCCCGGGAGCAAACGTCGCCCCTTGGCATCGACCACGGTTTCGTTGCCGCGCGCGCTCAGCCCGCTGCCGATTTCCGCGATGCGCCCGCCTTCGATGCGCAGGTCGCCGTCGAATTCGCGGCCTTCGTTGACCAGTCGTGCGTTGACGATGAGGGTGTTGGGCATCGGTAGGGGCCGTCAGTGGGAGTGGGGAGGGTGGGGCGGTTTTGCCGAAGCAGGCGGAACGGGGTCCAGGCCGCCCGGATGGAACGGATGGCAACGCAGGATCCGGCGGGTCGCCAGCCAGCTGCCCTTGAGGGCGCCGAAGCGGCCGATCGCCTCCATCGCGTACACCGAGCACGTGGGGTGGAAGCGGCAGCGCGGTCCCAGCAGTGGGCTGATCCAGCGCTTGTAGAAGCGAAGGCAGGCGATGAGCAGTCGGTCGATCACGGGTTCTTTATGCGGACTGGCGCCATGATGCGCCCCGGTGTTGGTGCGCGTTGGAACTGCGAATGATTCGCCTGTCGCCCAGCCCTGCGGTCATGGCCTGAGGAGCCGTGGCGATGTATGGTGGAGGCAGTGGGGAGTCGCGGTTGCCGCGGTCACCGGGGCAGGGTATAACAGCGCGCCTTCCCGTCACAAGGGAATCAAAAGGACACGTCGCTCGTGGCAGTGAAGAAAACCGCGAAGAAGGCCGCCAAGGCCATCAAGAAGTCCGTCAAGCCGGCCGCCAAGCAGGCGGCTGCCAAGAAGGCCGCGACCACCAAGCCGGCTGCGAAGAAGGCTGTGGCCAAGAAGCCGGTCGCCAAGAAGGCGCCGACCAAGTCGGTCGCGACCAAGCCGGTGGCAGCCAAGAAGCCTGCCCCGAAGATGCCGGCGTCCAAGAAGGCTGTGGCAACCAAGCCTGCTGCGACGAAGGGCGCCACCAGCAAGTCGGCACCCGCCAAGAAGGCGCCTCCCGCCAAGAAATCCGCCGCGACCAGCTCCAAGGTCGTGGCCAAGAAGGCCGCCCCGGCCCGCAAGCCGGTGGCGACCAAGGCCCCGGTCAAGGCGCCGGTGGCCAAGAAGGTCGTGGCGACCAAATCCGCCCCGGCTGCAAAGAAGACCCCGGTGGCCAAGGTGGCCGCCGAGAAGCCCGTCGCCAAGCCGACCGCGGTCAGCAAGCCGGCCTCCGTGCCGGCGGCCAAGCCCACGGCGCCCGCCCCCGCGGCCGCCAAGCCGGAAGCCCCGGTGAAGGCAGTGGCCAGCAAGCCCACGGTCGAGAAGGCTCCCCCCCAGAACAATCCGCCTGCGGCCCCCCGCAAGGTTGGAAAGGTGGCCGTGGCCGTTGCGGCGAAGCCGCACGAGCCGGCACCGAAAGGCAAGGTGAAAGTCGTGCAGTACAACGTTGAACCAGGCAGTGGCCGCCCCATCGTTCCCAAGGGCTACAAGCCCAGCGCGGACGAGGAATACATGAGCCCGCTGCAGCTCGAATACTTCCGCCAGCGCTTGATGCAGTGGCGTGCGGACCTGGTCGAGGAATCCAAGCAGACCATCGAGAACCTCAAGGACGAAGTTCGCGACGTCGGTGACGAGGCCGAGCGCGCGACCCGCGAGACCGAGAACTCGCTGGAACTGCGAACCCGCGACCGCTACCGCAAGCTGATCAGCAAGATTGACAGCACGCTCAAGCGCGTCGACTCGGGTGACTACGGCTACTGCGTGGACACCGGTGAGGAAATCGGCCTGGAGCGCCTCGAGGCGCGCCTGACCGCCGAGCGCACCATTGACGCCCAGGAACGCTGGGAGCACCTGCAGAAGCAGATGGGCGACTGACGCCTACCGAAGCCCGCGCGCCAGTCGCGTTTGCCGGCCCGGACTCGACGACGCCCCCATGCCGGGGCGTCGTTGTTTGCGCGGCGGGGTAGGGAGGTGGCATTCCGGCGGCGTTCTTGGGGACATGAGTCGATGGGTTTCCCGTTGTCACCGCCAGACCCGATGGACCCACGGTTCCGCGCGACCGTCGGGCGGGAGGCCGTGTGCTGGATGACGGCTCTCCAGTGGCGGAACTCTGCGAAGACGCGTTTGCACGTGCGCTGGAGGCGTGCTTGAGCGCCGCGTCGCCGCCTGGGCCGGACACCGCCCCGGGGGCTGGCTTTGAGCACTTCGTGCGCGAGCACCGGCCGCTGCTGGTGGCATTCCTGCGTCGGCGGGTATCCGACGACGACGCACAGGACGTGGCGCAGGAGACGATGGTGCGGCTGATGCGCTACGGCGGCCAACCGGTCGAGGCCCTGCGCCCGTTGATGTACCGGATTGGGCTCAACGCGCTGGCCGACCGCGGCCGCCGCGATGCCAGTCGCATGGCCCATGCGCACGTCAGCCTGGAGGACGACGTCCTTGCGCTGCCGTCGGCGGAGCCGGCACAGGACGAACGCGTGGCGCACCAGCAGGCCTTGATGGCGGTGCGGACAGCCGTGTTGCGCTTGCCCCCGCGTTGCCGCGAGGTCTACCTGCTCAACCGGATCGAAGACATGAGTTACACCGAGATCGCGCGTCATTGCGGGATTTCGGTCAAGGCCGTCGAGAAGCACATCGGCAAGGCCCTTTCACTGCTGCGCGTGCACCTGCGCGGCAACAACGGCGGTCACACGGATTGGCCATGAACATGAACGAACACACCTCCAAGCTGGACGCAGACCAGGCCGCATGGTGGGTGGCGCGACTGGACGCCCCGGATTGCGATGCCAGCGAACGCGCGGCGTTTGAGGACTGGCTGGCGCAGTCGCCGCGGCATGTCGAGGCGTGGGTGTGGGCAGACGCCATCCACTCGGCGGCCGCCGAGCTTGCCGATGACGACCTGCTGCGGGCAGCGGCACGGAAGGCGCGTCGTGAAGGCCGGAACGCCTTTTCCGATCGCCAGGGCTTGCGGAACTGGGGGTGGGCAGTGGCGGCCAGCCTGGCCGTCGCGGTCGGAGTTCTGGCCTGGCGTCTGCAGCCGTCGGCCCCGACACCGGAGCAGCACTTCGCGACTCTCGTGGGCGAGCAGCGCACCATCGAACTGGCCGACGGCACGTCGTTGTTGCTCGATACCGCGTCGGCAGTCAGCGTCCGCATGGACCAGCGCCAGCGCGAAGTCGATGTTGACGCGGGTCGCGTGCAACTGGTGGTGGGGGACGATCCCCGCCCGTTCCTGGTGCATGCGGGCACCACGACGATCCGCGACATTGGCACCACGTTCCAGGTCAGCCGCACGGGCGGTGCGACCCGCGTGGGGCTGGTTGAAGGCGCGGTGGTCGTTTCGGCCCCGATGTCCACTGGCAAGGTGGAACGCGTGCGCCTGGCGCCGGGCGAGCAGGTGGCCCTGCAGGCTGGCGCCGGGTTCGCCCCGGTGGAGACGTTCGACATCGCCGTCGCGGAGGGCTGGACGCAGGGCGAGCTGGTGTTCAAGGAGCACCGGCTGGACGCGCTCCTCGCCGAGGCCAATCGATACTCCACCACCAAGTTGACCTTGGCCGACCCGGCATTGGCCGAGATCAGTGTCAGTGGCGTGTTCCGGGCCGGAAACCAGGATGCGCTGGTGTCGGCGCTGGAACGCGGGTGGGGACTGCACGCCCGTCGTGTCGGACCGGATGAGATCCGCCTGCATCGGTGACAGCGCTGACAGTCAACTGAGGCGCGTGTCCCGACGTTGCACGCGATGTCGCGCGTCCGTAATGTGGGGCGTTTACCCTGACCCGTGACGCCCGCGCATGCCCCGGCCGCGCTGCACTAATGCCCTGACCCTCGCTGCCATGCTGTCCGGCATTGTGCCGACGGCTGTGGCGCAGGTTCGTGGACCGGCGACGCGTGAAGCGCGCTCGCTGAGCATTCCAGCAGGACCCTTGGACGACGCGCTCAAGGCGTTGGCACGTCAGTCGGGAATCCAGCTGCTGTACTCCGCCGTGCTGGTGGCACCCCTCCGCTCGCGCCCCGTGTCTGGCGCCCCCTCGGTTGCTGCCGCACTGGCCATGCTGCTGGATGGCACTGGGCTCCGTGCCGTCGCGGTGACCGATGACGCCTTCGTCATAGAGAAGGTGCCGCCGAAGCCGCGCCGGGTGGGCGCCACGCCCCGCTCCAGCATCCCTGTTGACCGTCCCGTGGACGTGGGTCCGGTGACGGTGACGGGGACGCATATTCCGCGCGTGCCGGTCGATGGGATCGAAGCGTCCCCGATGACCCGGATCACCCGCGAGCAGATCGAGGCGAGTGGTCATCTCACGCTGTTCGAATTGTTGCGCGAGCAACCAGGCATGGTCGGCCACCATCCGGTGGAGGTGGCGGTCGAGGGGGGCAGTAGCACCCAGCAGCCCTTCGCCTCTGCGGCGACGACCAGTCTCTACGCCCTCGGGCCGCGGGCAACTCTGTTCCTGGTGGATGGCCAGCGCCTCGCTAATTACGGACTGGTTTCGGCGGATCTGGGGGGGCTTACCGACCTCGCGAGCATCCCGCTGAGCATCGTCGACCGCATCGAGATCATCCGAGGGGGGGCGTCGGCCATCTACGGTGCCGATGCCATGGCCGGTGTGATCAACATCATCCTGCGCAAGGATGCCGAGGCGCCGACGATGGTCATCCGCCGCGGCGGGACCGCGGTCGGAGAGGCGGAACAGACGCAGGCTTCGATGACGGTGGGCCACGCATGGGGCGAGGGTGGCGACCTGTTCCTGGGCGCGGAGTACTTCCGCAATGAAGGGATGGTGGGTGCGCAGCGCAGCTGGCGCACCCGCAATCTGCGACACCTGCGCCTGGGCGACTGGCGCTACCGCCTGGGGTACCGTAGTTCCAGCGGTCGTTTGCTTCGTCGGCATTGCCCTGGCGCGACCCCGGATTCGCAGGGCAGCTGCGTCTTCGACCCGCCGCGCTACGAAAGCCTGGAACCGGAAACCGAGCGCGGCTCGCTTTATGCGAGCGCGCGCGTCCCGGTGGGCGAAAACGCGGAGTGGCATTCCAGCCTGCGGGTGACGCATGCGGAACAGACGCTCTGGCGCGCCCCATTCCACGCCAGCGTGTTGGTGCCCCGCACCCACCCGGACTGGATATCGGGCATGGAGCGGCTGGATTATGCCTTCTTCGACATCGGCCCCATCCGCAATGACACCGACGCGACATCCTGGGACCTCGCCACCGGGCTGAACGGTTGGCTGGGCGAGTGGCAGTGGCACGCCAGCGCGGCGCACCATCGCAACGCTGTGACCAGCCGGACCGGCGGCCTGGTGCGCGAGACGGTGTTCGTGGACGCAGTGTACGAGAACGCCTACCGATTCGGGGGGGAGAACCCGCCTGGGCTGCTGGCTGCGATATCGCCCGCACTCACGACCCGCGGGACCTCCAGCTTTGAACAGGTGGGCGTGGGTGCCAATGGGCCGGCGTGGACCATGAGGGGAGGTCAGGCCAAGTTCGCCACCGGGCTGGAGGTGTTCCTTGACGGACTGGAGCATCGGCCGGACGCCCTGATGCTCGAACACGATGTCGCATTGGGCCCGCAGAAGATCCGCATCGACGAGCACCGTGCAGGTGCGGCGCTGTATGGCGAGCTCAGCTTGCCGCTGGTGCCGCGCGTGCACGCGGACCTCGCCCTCAGGCTGGACTATCGTGAGGGCTACGGAAGCCGGTGGTCGCCGAAGCTGGGGCTGAAGTGGAACGTTGTCGACGCCCTCACCGTGCGGGGAACCATCGCTACGGGCTACCGTGCGCCGACGCTGTTCGAGCTGCGGCGCCCAGGCGTGGAGGAGAACTACGACTTCTTCGCTTTCCAGCCCGAATTCGGGCCATGCCTCGACGAGGTGAGCGATCCCGGCCTGGGCACGTACTGCCGACTGCTGCGTGGCTCGACGGAGAACCCCGATCTCGAACCGGAAACCTCGTCCAGCCAGACCTTCGGGGTGGTGTGGGCCCCCACCGAGCGTTTCCTGTTGAGCCTCGATTATTTCCGCATCAGCCGACACGACGAAATCCTGCCGGTCAGCGCGGCCGATGACGCGGCGGCGTTTCCGCGGTCGCTGGTGCGCGACGATGCGGGGTACCTCATCGGCATCAACGACTATTACGAGAACGTCGGCGACAGTGACCTGCGCGGGTACGAAGCCGAGTTGCGATACCGGTGGCAGACGAGGTCGATCGGGCGTTTCGGGATCCGGGGCGGTGCGTATTTCCTTGAGCGCTTGGAGCGCACGCGTTTTGCGGGGGCACCCACGCTCGACCACGCCGGCTACCGCGTACCGCGCCACAGCCTGTTGGGCTCCGTGGACTGGGCCATGGGCAAGTGGACACACACGTTTAACTGGCGCCGCGCGGGTTCGGTGCGGGTGCACGCGCCGGACCAGCCGTGTCTGTGGAAGAACGTGGAACAGGGTCGTTGCGTCACGCCGGGCTTCAGCTTGTTCGATCTCGACATTGCCTATGCGGCATCAGCGCAGTGGCGTTATTCGTTCCACCTCCGCAACGTCTTCGGCCACGATCCGGTGAGCTATGACGTGGAACAGGCGGGCTACGACTTCGCCACGGACGACCCGCGCGGGCGCTACTACCTGTTGAGCGCCTTGTACCGTTTCTGAGGCGCGGGCTTGGAGCGTTGCAGCAGTCGCGATGCAACGGCAGGGGCGGTGAGCCGCACGCCGGCGGTCAGCGAAGCTCCCCCAGGTTGAGCCTGCGGAGCTTCGGGGCATATCGCGCGGTGATCCCCACTACCGCCAGGGTCATGCTGCCGCCGAAGATCACCGACGGCACCAGCCCGAGTACCCGCGCCGCCACGCCCGATTCGAACGCGCCCAGCTCGTTGGAAGAGCCGATGAAAATGCCGTTGATCGAGGCCACGCGTCCGCGCATGTGGTCGGGGGTGGACAACTGCAGGATCGTGGAGCGCACCACCACCGACACGCTGTCGCACATGCCCGACATCATGAGCAGCGCGGCCGACAGCCAGAAGTGGCGCGACAGCGCGAAGCCGATGATGCACAGGCCGAAGCCGGCCACCGCGGCCAGCAACAGCCGGCCGGCGTTGCGGTCCGGCGGATGGCGCGCCAGCCACATGCCCACCAGCACCGCACCCGCGGCCGGGGCCGCGCGGAGGATGCCCAGTGCCTCGGGGCCGTAGTGGAAGACGTCATTGATGAAGGCCGGGAGCAGGGCCACCGCGCCACCAAACAGCACCGAGAACATGTCCAAGGCTTGCGCGCCCAGGATCACCTGGTTGTTGAAGACGAAGCGCAGGCCCTCGCCGATGCTGCGAAAGATAGGGGCGCGCTCGGTCGGCAGGGCGGGTTCGGAGACGCGAAGGCTGATGATGGCGATGGCGGCCGCCAGTGCGAATGCCGCGGCGACCAGGTACGCAGTGGTCTTGCCTCCCAATGCCACCAGCACACCGCCCAAGGCCGGGCCTACCACCAGTCCGGTCTGCATCACCACGCTGCTGATACCCGCGCCTCGGGCGTAGGCCTCCCGGGGCAGCACCCGCGCGAACAAGGACATGTACACCGGGGCAAGGAACGCGCGGACCACGCCATTGCAGGCGATGGCGACGTAGATGGTGATCGTGCCCATCGCCGGCACGCTGCCGTGGGCGACACCGGCCAGCACCAGTGTGGTCACGCACAACCCCAGGCACGCGGCCATGCCCAGCCGGCGACGGGGAAGGTGGTCCACGGCATAGCCTGCGAACAGGGCGAAGGCGATGTAAGGCAACACCTCGGCCAGGCCGATCAGGCCCAGCGACAGCGTGTCGCGCGTCAGCTGGTAAATGTGCCAGCCAACGGTGACGGCCACGATCTGGTACGACAGCATCGCCAGCAGGCGGTAGCCCAGCAGGCCAAGGAACGCAGGGTTGCGCAGTACCGTGGCCACCCCCGGTACCGGCGTGCTCACAGGGCGGCTTGGGCCTTGTCGCGGATGAAGCCGAGCAGCGAGGTCAGCCCGTTGCTGCGCGTGGGCGACAGATGCTTGGCCAGGCCGATGTCGGCGATGTAGTCCGCCTCGGTGGCGAGGATCTCACGCGCGCTGCGGCCCGAATACACGCGCAGTGCGAGGTAGATCAGGCCGGAAACGATGGCCGAGTCGCTGATCGCGTGGAAGACCAGCCGGTCGGCATCGCCTTCCGCCACGATCCACACCAGCGACTGGCAACCCTGCAGGCGGTTGTCCTCCACCTTCCATTCGGCGGGCAGGTCGGGCAGCTTGCGGCCCAGGTCGATCAGGTACTGGTAGCGCTCGGCCCAGTCGCCGAAGAAAGCAAATTCCTCGCGGATGGCGGCCTGGGCTTCGGGGGCGGTGGGTTCGAGCGGGAAGGGAGAGACGGTCATGTCGGTGGCTCCAACTCAGGCCCGGCGCCAGCGCACGCCCTGTGGCGTGTCTTCCAGCAGGATACCGTCCGCGGCGAGCTGGTCGCGCAGCGCGTCGGCCCGGGCGAAGTCGCGGGACTTCTTGGCCGCGGTGCGCTCATCGACCAGCGCCTGGATGCGGGCATCGTCGTCGCCACTCGCGCCCCGCGCAAACCACGCCTCCGGCTGCTGCTGCAGCAGCCCCAACGCACGGCCGGCGGCGCGCAGACTGCTGCCCAACGTGGCCAGGGCCTTCAGCGGACCGTCGTCGCCCTCCACCTCGCCATTCGCGAGGGCATTGCGCAGCACGCGGGCATTGCCGGCGATGGACGCCAGCTCGGCCAGTGCCTGCGGGGTATTGAGGTCATCGTCCAGTGCGGTTTCGATGGCGGCGGGAATGGCCGCGTCCGGGGCATCGCCCGGGGCCACCAGCGCATCGATGTCGCGCAGGGTGCCGTACAGACGGTCCAGGGTACGGATGCTCTGTTCGATCAGGTTGTCCGACCAGTCCAGCGGCTGGCGGTAGTGCGCCGAGATCAGGGCGTAGCGCAGCGCCTCGGGCGGGTGCGCGCGCACCAGATCGTGGATCTTCTCGATGTTTCCCAGCGATTTGCTCATCTTGGCGCCGCCAAAGTTGAGCATGCCGTTGTGCAGCCACCAGCGGGCGAAGGGCTTGCCGCCGTGGGCGCACTCGCTCTGCGCGATCTCGTTCTCGTGGTGCGGGAATTGCAGGTCAACGCCACCGGCATGGATGTCGATGGTCTCGCCCAGGTGCGCCTCGGCCATGGCCGAGCATTCGATGTGCCAGCCGGGGCGGCCGCGACCCCACGGCGAGTCCCATCCGGGCAGGTCGTCGGTGGAAGGCTTCCACAGTACGAAGTCGCCCGGGTCGCGCTTGTAGGGCGCCACTTCGATGCGGGCACCGGCCAGCATGTCCTCGGTGTCGCGGCGGGACAGCTTGCCGTAACCGTCGAAGCTGCCCACGGCGAACATGACGTGGCTCTCGGCGGCGTAGGCATGGCCTTCCGCGATGAGGCGTTCGATCATGGCGATGATCTGCGGGATGTGGCGGGTGGCCTCCGGCTCGATGTCCGGCGGCTGCACGCCCAGCGCGGCCATGTCCTCGCGGTACGCAGCGGCGAAACGGTCGGTGATGGTCGAGATCGGCACCCCCTGTTCACGGGCGGCCGTGTTGATCTTGTCGTCGACGTCGGTGATGTTGCGGGCGTAGGCGAGGGCGCCGTAGCGGCGGCGGAGCACGTCCGCCAGCACGCCGAACACCACGGGCCCGCGGCCGTTGCCGATGTGCACGTAGTTGTAGACCGTCGGGCCGCAGACATACATGGTCACGCGGTTCGGATCGGCGGGGACGAAGGGTTCGACCCGGCGGGTCAGGCTGTTGTAGAGGTGCAGGCTCATGGGGGCTACGGCAGTGGACGGGGCATTGTAGCGGGGCTGGCCCTGTATCGCGGTGGCCCGGCGCTGGCCCCCCGGGGCGTTGCCCGGGTTCCGGGCCCGTGGAGGACAAGATCGTGACAGCAGGGGTTCAGCCCGTGGCGGCCGTCACGGACTACACTTGCACGCCATGCGTATGCCCTTCGCTTACCACGCCCCCCGCTCGGCTGCGCTTTGCGCGCTGCTGGCACTGTGCGCCAGCGGTGCGCATGCGCAGGACGCCACCGTCCTGCAGTCCGAGAATGTGCGGTACGACTACGCCCAGGTGCTGCGGGTGACGCCCGTGTACCAGACCTTGAAGGCCACCCGGGTGGAGCAGCGCTGCGAACAGGCCGGCAAGGGCGACAGTCGCCTTGGTCGCGTGGTGGGTGCGGTGAAGGGTGCGTTGACCCGTGACGAGGCCGAAGGCCAGGTCGACTGCCGCCCGGTGCCGGTCGCTCGGGAGTTCCGGCGCCCCATCGCGTATGACGTGGACTATGTCTACAAGGGCGCACGATACCGTTCGCGCCTGCCCGAAGACCCCGGCAACCGCCTGCGCATCCGGATCGGGGTGACCCCGGCGGTGCCTGGCGTGCGGACCCGCTGAGCCGGGCGCGTTCGCCCAACGGACTATTGCCCCCGCCGCCCCCACGTGCGAGCATTCGCTCCCTCATGAACGCCTTTTACGCCGACGCCGACGTGCTGACCTCCGCCTGGATGGCGGCGGGCATGACTTCGCGCGCGCGCCGACCGTTGCCTCCCAATCCGGCTGGGTAACGGCGCACGCCGTTCGTGAACGCAACACGACACACGAAAAGCCCAGCCTCAGTGCTGGGCTTTTTCGTTTTCAGTTTCAGCCGCAACCGACCCCTACCCCCACCCAGCTCCACCACCTGGACACCCCGATGACCACCTCCCACTCGCCGGCTTCCATGAGGCATTTCCTCAACACCCAGGACTGGTCGCGTACCGACCTGGATGCCCTGTTGACCCAGGCGGCGTTGTTCAAGCAGCACAAGCTGGGCGACGCGCTGAAGGGCAAGTCGATCGCGCTGGTGTTCTTCAACCCCTCCATGCGCACCCGCACCAGCTTCGAGCTGGGCGCGTTCCAACTGGGCGGCCACGCGGTGGTGCTGCAACCGGGCAAGGACGCGTGGCCGATCGAGTTCAACCTAGGCACGGTGATGGACGGGGACACCGAGGAACACATCGCCGAAGTGGCGCGCGTGCTGGGCCGCTACGTCGACCTGATCGGCGTACGAGCGTTCCCGAAGTTCGTGGACTGGGCGTATGACCGCGAGGACATCGTGCTGAAGTCGTTCGCCAAGTACTCGCCGGTGCCGGTGATCAACATGGAGACGATCACCCACCCGTGCCAGGAGCTGGCGCACGCATTGGCGCTGCAGGAGCACTTCGGCACCACCGACCTGCGCGGCAAGAAGTACGTGCTGACATGGACCTACCACCCCAAGCCCCTGAACACCGCCGTGGCCAACTCGGCGCTGACCATTGCCACGCGCCTGGGCATGGACGTGACTCTGCTGTGCCCGACGCCCGATTACATCCTCGACGAGCGATACATGGGCTGGGCAGAGCAGAACGTGGCCGAGAGCGGCGGCTCGCTGACCGTCAGCCACGACATCCAGAGCGCCTACGCGGGTGCCGACGTGGTGTATGCCAAGAGCTGGGGCGCGCTGCCGTTCTTCGGTAACTGGGCGCCGGAGAAGCCTATCCGCGACCAGTACCAGCACTTCATCGTCGACGAAGCCAAGATGGCGCTGACCAACAACGGCGTCTTCAGCCACTGCCTGCCGCTGCGCCGCAACGTCAAGGCCACCGACGCGGTGATGGATTCGCCGCAGTGCATCGCCATCGATGAGGCCGAAAACCGCCTGCATGTGCAGAAGGCCGTGATGGCCGCGCTGATCGGGCAGTGACGCGCGCGACGCGTTTGTCCAGGCGCCCTTGACGGCGGCTGAAGGCGTCCAGGACCACCCTCTACTTCTTGGCCCCGAGTGGGGCACCCCAACCGAGAACCTCCCCCCATGAGCAAAGATATCGTCCTCGCCTTTTCCGGCGGACTCGACACCAGCTTCTGCGTGCCGTACCTGCAGGAGCGTGGCTGGAACGTGCACACCGTGTTCGCCGACACCGGCGGCGTGGACGCCGACGAACGGGCCTATATCGAGGCACGCGCGGCTGAGCTGGGCGCCACTTCGCACGTCACGGTGGATGGCGGCCCGGCCATCTGGAACGGCTTCGTCAAGCCGTTCGTGTGGGCGGGCGAGGGCTACCAGGGGCAGTACCCGCTGCTGGTTTCCGACCGTTACCTGATCGTGGATGCGGCGCTGCAGCGTTGCGCGGAACTGGGTACCAACGCCATCGCCCACGGTTGCACCGGCATGGGCAATGACCAGGTGCGTTTCGACCTGGCGGTTAAGGCCTCGGGCGACTACGAAATCGTGGCGCCGATCCGCGAGATCCAGAAAGAGCACACCCAGACCCGCGCCTACGAGCAAAAGTACCTGGAGGAGCGCGGCTTTGGCGTGCGCGCCAAGCAGCAGGCCTACACAATCAACGAGAACCTGCTGGGACTGACCATGTCCGGCGGCGAAATCGACAAGTGGCAGGCCCCTGGCGAGGGCGCGGTGGGCTGGTGCAAGCCGCGCGCCGAATGGCCGACGGCGCCGCTGCGCGTGCGCCTGAGCTTCGTCAACGGCGAGGCCGTGGCGCTGGACGGCGAGAAGATGGACGGCCACCGCATCCTGGCCAAGCTCAACGACCTGTTCGCGCAGTACGGCGTGGGCCGGGGCCTGTACACCGGCGACACCACGATCGGCCTGAAGGGCCGGATAATCTTCGAGGCCCCGGGCCTGGCGGCGCTGCTGACCGCACATCGGGCGCTGGAGGAAGCAGTGCTGACCAAGCAGCAGAACCGCTTCAAGCCTGAGGTGGCGCGCAAGTGGGTGGAGTTGGTGTACGAGGGCTTCTTCCACGACCCGCTGAAGACCGACCTGGAGGCGTTCCTGGCGTCCAGCCAGGCGACGGTGAACGGCGACGTGGTGCTGGAGACCCAAGGCGGTAGCGTGGGCGCGGTGGCCGTGGAATCGGCGCACATCCTCAACGCCAAGGGCGCGACCTACGCGCAGTCGGCGGACTGGGGCGTGGCCGAGGCCGAGGGTTTCATCAAGCTGTTCGGCATGAGCAGCACGCTGTGGGCCGAGGTCAACCGCAAGTGACGACCATGCTGGACAAGGTCCTGCAACACCTGGAAGTGCTGGTGTCGCACGACACCCGCAACCCGCCACGCCTGATCGGCACCGGCGGGATGTTCGATTACATCCGTGCGCAACTGCCGGACTTCCGCATCGAAGTCACCGATCACGGTGAAGGTGCGGTGTCGCTGCTGGCGGTGCGCGGCAACCCGCGGCGCGTGTTCAACGTGCACATGGATACCGTGCCGGATTCGCCGGCATGGACGGCCAACCCGCACGTGCTCCGCGTGACCAGCGACCGCGCCATCGGCCTGGGCGCTTGCGACATCAAGGGTGCGGCGGCAGGGTTGCTTGCGGCTGCGAGCGCGACCCGGGGCGATGCGGCCTTCCTCTTCAGCACCGACGAGGAAGCAAACGACCCACGTTGCATCGCGGCATTCCTGGCACGCGAACACGGGTTCACCGACGCGATCATCGCCGAGCCGACGCAGTGCGAGGCGGTGCTGGCACACCGGGGTATCAGCTCGGTGCTGCTGCGCTTCCGGGGCGCGGCGGGCCATGCGTCCGGTGCCAACGCGATGCAGGCCAGCGCACTGCACCAGGCGATGCGCTGGGGAAGTCGTGCGTTGGATTTCGTCGAGTCGCAGTCGCACCAGCGCTTTGGTGGCCTGACCGGCCTGCGCTTCAACATCGGCAAGGTTGAGGGCGGCATCAAGGCCAACATGATCGCGCCCAGTGCGGAGGTGCGCTTTGGCTTCCGCCCGCTGCCGTCGATGTCCATCGATGGGCTGCACGAGCAGTTCGGCACGCTGATCGAGGCGGGCGGCATCGAGCGCTATGAAGAGACGTTCCGCGGCCCGTCGCTGCCTGCGGGCGATACCGCCAGTGCCGAGGAGAACCGACTCGCCGCGCGGGACCTCGCTGACGCATTGGGCCTGCCGATCGGCAACGCGGTCGATTTCTGGACCGAGGCCTCGCTGTTCTCCGCCGCGGGCCTGACCGCGATTGTCTACGGCCCGGGCGATATCGCCCAGGCGCACACCGCCGACGAGTGGGTCTCGCTCGACCAGCTCCGTCGCTACACCGATTCCGTTACCCGGATCCTCGCCGGGCACACCACACAATGAACGACGCACACGACATCCAGACCCGCCAGACCATCGTCCGCCTGCTGTCCAGCATGGCTGGCGCGAAGGAGATTTCGCAGTACCTGAAGCGCTTTTCCCAGCTGGACGCCAAGAAATTCGCGGTGGTGAAGGTGGGCGGCGCGGTGCTGCGCGACGATATCGACGCGCTCACCTCGTCGCTGGCTTTCCTGCAGGACGTCGGGCTGACCCCTATCGTGATCCATGGGGCCGGCCCGCAGCTCGACCAGGAGTTGTCCGCGGCGGGCATTGAGAAGCAGACGGTGAACGGCCTGCGCGTGACTTCGCCGGAAGCGCTGGCCATCGTCCGGCGCGTGTTCCATGCACAGAACCTGCGCCTGGTCGAGGCGTTGCAGGCGTTCGACGCGCGGGCCACTTCCATTGTCTCGGGCGTTTTCGAAGCGGAGTACCTGGACCGCGATACCTACGGGCTGGTGGGCGAGGTCAAGCGCGTGCACCTGGCCTCGATCGAGGCCGCGCTCAACGCCGGCTCGATCCCGGTGATTGCCAGCCTGGGCGAAACCGCGGGCGGGCAGATCCTCAACGTGAACGCTGACTTCGCCGCCAACGAGCTGGTGCAGGTGCTCCAGCCTTACAAGATCGTGTTCCTGACTGGAACGGGCGGGTTGCTTGACGACAATGGTCAGGTGATCGATTCCATCAACCTGTCCACCGAATACGACCACCTGATGGCGCAGCCGTGGATCAACGGCGGCATGCGGGTGAAGATCGAGCAGATCAAGGACCTGCTGGACAAGCTGCCCCTGACTTCGTCCGTATCGATCACGCGTCCGGATGAATTGGCCAAGGAGCTGTTCACCCACAAGGGGTCCGGCACGCTGGTTCGCCGCGGCGAACGCGTACTGAGCGTCAGCCAATGGGGCCAGCTCGATCTGGACCGCCTGCGCGTGCTGATCGAGTCGGCCTTCGGACGCAAGCTGCTTCCGGACTACTGCGAGCGCACCCGATTGTTCCGTGCCTACGTCAGCGAGAACTACCGCACCGCGGTGATCCTGACGGAAGAGGGTGGCTACACCTACCTGGACAAGTTCGCCGTGCTGGACGACGCGCAGGGCGAAGGCCTTGGCCGTGCGGTGTGGCAGGTCATGCGCGAGGAGAATCCACGCCTGTTCTGGCGTTCGCGCCAGGGCAACCCGGTAAACGCCTTCTACCACGGCGAGTCAGACGGCAGCATCAAGCAGGGCCCCTGGCGGGTGTTCTGGTACGGCATGGAGAAGTTCGACGACATCCGCTGGTGCGTGGAGCACTGCGATGCACGCCCGGCGACGTTGAAGGTCTAGCAAATGGAAATGAACGCCAGTTGGAAGGTGGTGCCGACGCTGCGTGGGGAGCATGTGACGCTCGAGCCGCTACGCATGGAGCATGCGGGGGGTCTGCGCGCCGCGCTGGGCGACGGCGAGCTGTCGCGCTGCTGGTATACGAGCGTGCCTGAGCCTGACGGGGTGGAGCGTTACATCCAGGCCGCGCTGGACGTCCAGGCGGCCGGTCGCGTGTTGCCATTTGCGGTCCGTTCCGCGAGTGGTGAGGTGGTAGGCACGACGCGCTTTTATGCGCTCGACCCCGAGGTGCCCAATCTGTGCATTGGCTACACCTGGTATGCGAAGCATGCGCAGCGCACGGGCCTGAACACCGAGGCCAAGCGGCTGTTGCTGGGATATGCCTTCGAGGCACTGGGCTGCATTGCGGTGTCGTTCGAGACCAGCTGGTTCAACTCTGCCTCGCGTGCGGCGATAGCGCGCCTCGGTGCCAAGCAGGACGGCGTGCTGCGGAACAACAAGCGGCACAGTGACGGCAGCCCAAGGGACACCGTGGTTTTTTCCATCATCGACTCGGAATGGCCAGCCGTGAAGCGGCACCTGCAGGCCAAGCTGGAAGGACATCGCAATGGATGACAAACATGGCATCCGACTGGGCATTGTCGGTGCCCGCGGATACGTGGGCGCGGAGCTGATCACGCTGATCGCGGGCCATCCGCGCTTCGAGCTGGCCTTCGTCTCCTCGCGTGAACTGGCAGGCCAGAAGGTGTCGGATCACAACGCCGCCTATCGGGGTGAGTTGCGCTATACCGCCCCCTCGAATGCCGACTTGCCGGCGCTGGGGGCGGACGCCGTCGTGCTCGCCCTGCCCAACGGCAAGGCTGCCGATTGCGTGGCCGCGTTCGATGCCGTGGGCGTGGATCCGGTGATCATCGACCTGTCGGCGGATTATCGTTTCGACGACGGCTGGTACTACGGCCTGCCCGAGCTGACCCGCAGCCGCTATCGCGGCGAGCGCCGCATCAGTAACCCCGGCTGCTATGCCACCGCCATGCAACTGGCCATCGCGCCAATGCTCGACGTGCTGGCAGGGCCCGTGCAGTGCTTTGGCGTTTCGGGCTTCTCCGGCGCCGGCACCACGGCATCGGACAAGAACGATCCTGGCAAGCTGCGTGACAACCTGATGCCATACGCGCTGGTCAACCACGTGCACGAGCGTGAGGTGACACGTCACCTGGGGCATCCCGTCGAGTTCATGCCGCACGTGGCGCCGCACTTCCGGGGCATCACCCTGACTGCCAACCTGCACCTGTCGCAGCCGATGACGCGGGACGAGGTCTTCGCCCGCTACCGGGAGCGTTTTACCGGCGAACCGCTGGTGCGGGTGCACGACGAGGCCCCCTGGGTCAGTCGCATCGCGGGCGCGCACCACGTCGACATCGGTGGCTTCGCCCTGTCCGAAGACGGCCGTCGCATGGTGGTGGTCGCCACCGAAGACAACCTGCTCAAGGGTGCCGCCACGCAGGCGCTGCAGAACCTGAACCTGGCTTTCGGGCTGGATGAAATGGCCGGTATTTCCACCGGCAACGATTGATTCGAAGGAAGATTCCTCCATGACCCAGTTGCTCTGGCAGAAACCCGGCGTGAAGGTGGATGAGCGCATCCAGCGCTTCCTTGCCGGCGAGGACGTGATCCTCGACCGCGAGTTCTTTCTCTTCGACATCCAGGCCAGCCGTGCGCATGCCGAGGGTCTGCAGCAGATCGGCATCCTGACGGGCGAGGAGCTGGACGGCATCAAGCGCGAGCTGGCAGTGCTGGCCGAGGATTTCCGCGCGGGACGCTTCGTTCTGGACGAACAGTTCGAGGATGGCCATTCGGCCATCGAAGCCCGCCTGATCGAGCGGCTGGGAGACGCTGGTCGCCGCATCCACACCGGCCGCAGCCGCAACGACCAGGTCCTGGTGGCCACACGGCTGTGGCTGAAGGACCGATTGGCGCGAGTGATGGCGCTGTGCCGCGAAAGCGCCGAGGTGGCGTTGGCGCGTGCGGCGGCGGAAGCCTCGCTGCCGATCCCCGGCTACACCCACCTGCAGCGGGCGATGGTCTCGTCCGGGGGCATGTGGTGGGCGGCTTGGGCCGAGGGCTTCATCGACGATGCCGTGCGCGCCCGCGACACACTGGCCTGGGTGGACGCCAACCCGCTGGGCAGCGCCGCCGGCTATGGCGTCAATCTGCCGCTGGCACGCGACCACACCACGCAGGCGCTGGGCTTCGGCCGGATGCAGGTGGCCGCGACCTATGCGCAACTCTCGCGTGGCAAGTTTGAAATGGGCGCGATCGATGCGCTCGGCGCCGCGCTGCTGGATGTGCGGCGCCTGGCGTGGGACCTGAGCCTGTTCACCAGCGCCGAGTTCGGCTTTGTCGCGCTGCCTGCCGAGTACACCACCGGCAGCTCGATCATGCCCAACAAGCGCAATCCGGACGTGGTGGAACTGATGCGCGCCAGTTACTCAGCCGTGGCCGCCGCGCGCACCGAGATCGAGCAGCTGTTGTCGCTGCCGTCGGGCTACCACCGCGACCTGCAGTTCTCGAAGGGTGCGATTTTCCATGCCTTTGGCCGTGGCCTGGGCGCGTTGGAGCTGCTGCCGGACCTGTTGCGCAACCTGGAGTGGAGGCCCGAGCGGATGCGGGAGGCTCTCGACCCGTCGATGTACGCCACCGACCTGGCGGTGGATCTGGCGCGCCAAGGCATGCCGTTCCGCGATGCCTACAAGCAGGCCGCCGATCCGGCGCGCTGGGCGGAGGGCGATCCCGAAGCCAGCCTCCGGTCGCGGGTTTCGCCCGGTGCGGCCGCCGACTTGCGTCTGGACGTCCTGCAGCATCGATTGGACGCGCTGCAATGAACGGGGCGGCGGGGGACTTCATCGCGCAGCCCCTGCCGTCTTGGCGTCGCGCCGTTCTGAAAGTGGGCAGCAGCCTGTTGGCGGGCTTTGCCGACCAGACCCCCGGCAGCGGACTGGATGCCCGCCATGCCACCAGCCTGGCGCGCTTCGTCACCGAGGCACGCGCACAGGGTCGCGAAGTGGTGCTGGTGTCGTCGGGCGCCGTGGCCGCCGGACGGGGTCGCATCGCCACCGGTGGCAACGGATTGGTGCAGCGCCAAGCACTGGCCGCATTGGGGCAGGCCTCGCTGATCGCCTTCTGGCAGGCGCTTTCGCCCGTGCCGGTTGCGCAGGTACTGCTGACCCACGATGACCTGCGCAATCGCCGCCGCTACCTGAACGCCCGTGAGTCCCTGCACGAACTGCTGCGACTGGGCGCGTTGCCCGTCGTCAACGAGAACGACACCGTTGCGGTCGACGAACTCAAGCTTGGCGACAACGACAACCTTGCCGCGGCGGTAGCGTCACTGGTCGAGGCCGACCTATTGCTGATAGCCACCGACATCGGCGGCCTCTACAGCGCGCACCCCCAGCAGGACCCCGGCGCACGTCCCATCACCTTCGTTGAGTGCGTGACGCCCGAGTTGTTTGCCGCGGCGAGTGGCGGCGCGGGGCGCTTGGGCACGGGCGGCATGCACACCAAGCTGGAAGCGGCGGCCAAGGCCGCCTCGGCCGGGATTGCCACCGCGTTGTTCTGTGGCCGCGATGATGCGATCGTGCGGGCGCTGTCGCAGGGCATGCTGCACGGCACGCTGATTGCGGGGCATGGCGACCGCCTGCGTGCGCGCAAGCAGTGGTTGCGGCACGCGCCTGCCTCCGGGGTGCTATTCGTGGACGAGGGCGCCGAGGGCGCGCTGCACCGTCGCGGCGCCTCGCTGTTGCCGGGTGGGGTAGTCACCGTCGAAGGCGAATTCCGCCGGGGTGATGTCGTCGATATCCGCGCGGTGAGCACTGGCCAGCCACTGGCGCGCGGACAGGCGCAATACAACGCCAGCGAAGTGCGGCGCATCGCCCGCCACCACAGCAGCGAGATCGAGGCGCTCCTCGGTTTCCGCTACGGCGAATCGGTGATCCACCGCGATGATCTGGTGGTGCTGCATGCGGGGAGCAAGGCATGAGTGGTTACGTCAGACAACTGGCCGAGCAGGCCCGCGTGGCTGCGGCCATCATGGCCACGACGGACGCGACAACGCGCCGGCGGCTGATCGAGGGCATGGCTGCGCAGCTTGAATCCAGCCGCGATGCAATCCTGGCTGCCAATGCCGAAGACCTGGCGCGGGGCAGGGAGGCGGGGCTGAGCAGCGCGATGCTCGACCGGCTGATGCTGGATGGTGCACGCCTGTTGGCCGTTGCCAATGCGCTGCGCGACGTGGCCGCGCAACCCGATCCCTTGGGACAGGTCACGCGCCGCGAAGTGCGTCCCAACGGGGTCGTGGTGGAGCGCCAGCGCGTGCCGCTGGGGCTGATCGCCATGATCTACGAGGCGCGCCCAAATGTGACGGCCGATGCCGCGGCGCTGTGCCTGAAAGCGGGCAATGCTGTCCTGCTCAGGGGGGGCTCGGAGGCGCGGGCCAGCAATGGCGCCATCGCCAGTTGTCTCCACGCCGCACTGCGCGCCGAAGGCCTGCCGGAGGCCGCTGTGTCCACGATCTCTGATCCCGCGCGCGAACACGTGCTGGAACTGTTGCAGCTTACCGACCTGGTCGACTTGGCCATTCCCCGCGGCGGCGAGGGCCTGATCCGTTTCGTGGCCGAACACGCGCGAGTCCCGGTGATCAAGCATTACAAGGGCGTGTGCCACCTGTACGTGGATCGCGCTGCCGACCTGGACAAGGCGCTCAACCTGCTGCTGGATGGGAAGGCGTCCCGGCCCGGGGTCTGCAACGCACTGGAGACGCTGCTGGTCCATCGCGACGTCGCCGAGGCGTTCCTTCCTCCCGCTTTGGCTGCGCTGGGGGCGCGCGGCGTGGAGGTGCGGGGTTGCGAGCGCACCCAAGCCATCGTCCAGGGCGTCCACCCGGCCAACGAAGCCGATTACGCCGCAGAATTCTTGGACCTGATCATCGCCGTGCGGGTCGTGGACAGCCTCGAGGAGGCACTGGCGCACATCGCGCGCCATGGTTCCGACCACACTGAAGTGATCGCCACCGAAGACGCACAGGCGGCCGAGGCGTTCGTGCGTGGCACGCGCAGTTCCGCGGTGATGGTGAATGCATCCTCGCGCTTCAACGACGGCGGCCAGTTGGGGTTGGGTGCGGAGATCGGCATCTCCACCACGCGCCTGCATGCCTATGGCCCGATGGGCGTGGAGTCACTCACCATTGAGCGCTTTGTGGTGCGCGGCGAGGGCCAGGTGCGACACCCGGACCTGTTGTGACCGGTGATACGGGCAGTCGTGCGCCACCCGCCGCCGCGTAGCGCGACCTTCGCCGCGCTACGCCCTGTGATCAGAATGGCTGGATGAACTGCAACCCGACCTGGCGGTAGCCGTAGTTGACGCCTTCTCCCACTGGCGTGTTGCTGTACGTGCCGGTAGCACGCAGGTACCAACGCCGCGCGGCGCGTGGGCTCTCGATCACCACCTGCGCCAGGCGTGCGGCACGCCTATCCGAGCGGCTGTCGCGCTGGGCGCCGACACCGGCCGCGGCACTGAACATCCAGCGGTGGTGGAAGCGGCGCAGGCGCAGCATGGGAATTGCCTCGGCGAACCAGCGTGGCGAGTAATAGTCGGCCTCGTCCGGGTGGCTGCTGTGGAACGCCCGCGTGCGCAGTTGCGCACCCAGGCCCCAATCGGGCACCAGTTGCACGCTGTATGTGGCTCGCAGATGGCCGCGCACATTCTTTCCAGTGAAGTCCTGCACGCCCGCGAGCAGGGTCAACTGCTGGCGTTCCGTGCTATCCAGCGGCAGGTCGACGGCCGCCCCCACGAAGGTGGAGTAGAGCCCCTGTTCCCCCTGCAGTGTCTCCACTACGTCGCGCTCGACAAAATACTCCTGGCGACGGCTCCCCTCGCGCACCAGGCTGGCATTGCCCAGCAGCGTATGCCCGTTGGTTCCCACCTGTGCGTTCCACGTCCAGTCTTCCGCACTGTCAGCGAAACGGTAGTAGACCCGGTTCTCCGACCAGCCGTCGGTGGCGAGCGGGCGAATGCGTGCGTGCTCCACCGTGACCCCCCGGAAGTGGGTCGGATCTTCGTAGCCGTAATAGGCCGTCAGCGCAGTGCGCAGCACACTGGTGTCATCGCCGTCGTCGGAGGCGAAGACATCCACGCCGCCCGCGACATCCTGCGCGTGGAGGGGCAGGGCGCAAGCCAGCAGCAGGGCGACGGACAGGGCGCGCCTCATTTCGTTCCCCAGTTCTTGCGCAGACCGGCAAGCTCCGACACATACCCCCACACGCAGATCGGTTGCAGGATCAGCGAGTACACCAGCATGTACACGAGGAATCCGACAGGGTTGCGCCGGACTTTCAGGTCCTGTCGTTTGAACATGCGGTGCTGCACGCGGTAGATGAAAGCGTTCCACAGCATCGCCAGCGGCAGCACCAGCAGGGTCATGATGCCCACGATGTGGTAATGGCCGAACAGTGCCGCGATCACGCCCGGGATGAACACGAAGGTGTAGACCAGGTCCAGCGGCAGGAACAGCACGTTCCACCAGATGAAGAGCAGGCTCATCCGCGGCTTGTGCAACAGGCCCGGGTGGCTCTTGAACGCTTCGATCAGGCCGCGCGACCAGCGCTTGCGTTGCCGCGCGAACTGGCGGAGGCGGTCGGGGACGTTGGTGAAGACGATCGCGTCTTCGCAGTAGCCGATGCGGTAGCCGCGTTCCAGCAGACCCCACGATGCGACAATGTCCTCACCCACGCAATCGGGCCAGCCGCCGGCTTCCAGGAGCGCCGCGCGGTCATAGAGCGAGAACGCACCCTGCGCGACCAGTGTGCCGTGGTACATGCTCTGCATGCGCTTGACCGCGGCGATGCCATGGAAGTAGTCCCACTCCTGTACCCGCGTCAGCCAGTTGCTGCGCGAGTTGCGCGCGAGCACCGCGCCCGCGACGGCGCGGGTATTGGGTGGGTCGGCCAGGTAGCGCTCGACGAGGCGCTGCAGCGCGTCGGCGTACACCCACGAATCGCCATCGACGGTCACGATCAGGTCGTGGCGGGCCATCTCAAGGCCGCGGCGCAACACGCCTGCCTTGCCGACATTGATCCCGCCGGAAACCACGCGGATGGTGTGGCCGCCGGGAAGCGCGGCCTGCGCGATGGCCGCTTCGGCCTGCGCTATCGAATCGTCGGTCGAGCCGTCGTCCAGGATCAGCACATCCATCTTTCCCGGGTAGCCCTGCTTGGCCAAGCTGGTGATGGTCCCTGCGATGTTGGCGGCCTCGTTGTAGCAGGCCACCAGTACGGACACGCCGGGGTAGTGCGCGGGGATTTTCCGCTCCGGACGCCGGTCCATCAGGATCGTGCTGATCAGGAAGGCGTTCATGAAGCCCGGTACGTAGGCGATAAAGGCGATGACGAACAGCGCCAGCGGCCGTCCGATGAGGCGCGTCAGGTCATCCACCCATGGCAGCGACAGCCAGATGCTCAGGCCCGCCCAAGCCAGGCCAATCAGCAGGGCCAGAGTGAACTTGGCGCGCACCGGGACGTAAAGCGGGCGTCTTGCCGTGGGTGGCGAGGCCGGAGGCAACAACGGGCTGAGGGTCAGCGGGGCTTGCGGGGGGATTTCATGGTCCGGATCCGGGGCGCAGGTCGGGCCCGGTTCGCGGCGCAGTGCTTCTTCTTGGATCATCGGGGCGGCTTCGGGCTCAAAGAGTGACAACTTGGGCGCGCGGATGGCCGCTCACGTCATAAAGTGACGTTTGTCGCAGTTTTGCCCCGCCCCCTGTTGAGCGACTCCGCCAATGCCCGAGGGCACACGGGGTCGTCATGGAGGAATTGCCGCAAGTTCCGGGCCAACTTTCCGGCCGGCGGCTTTCACGGTCCTGCCCCAACCAAAGGGCACGCGCCGAGATCGGCTGATTCGCGGCTTTGAACCGGCGCCAAATCGCGGGCACAAAAAAGCCGGCATTGCCGGCTTGATTGAACTGCAAGATTTGGTCGGGGAGACAGGATTCGAACCTGCGACCTCTACGTCCCGAACGTAGCGCTCTACCAGACTGAGCTACACCCCGACTGAGCCGTGCATTCTAGAGACTGATCCGCGTTCGGGCAATAGGTGGCGTCGAAAATTTCATGAGCCCGCAGTCGGACACCCTACGCCCGGGCCGGCAACCGGTCCGCGTCGCCCGTTAAACTGTACGGCCACATATCCGCTAATGCTGGTGACCCGCTTGATCAAGCCGCGTACCCCTCCCGGGGTCATGGAGCTGCTGCCTCCTGACCAGATCGCCTTCCAGCGCATGCTGGACACGATCCGCCGCAACTTCGAGCGTTTCGGTTTCCTGCCGGTGGAGACGCCCGTAATGGAGCTGTCGGATGTGTTGCTCACCAAGTCCGGCGGCGAGACCGAGCGGCAGGTGTACTTCGTACAGTCCACCGGCGCGCTGGAGAACGGGGTCAATGCGGTAGCCGCGGCGGTGGAGGCCGGCCAGGATGCCGAGCAGGTCCGCGCCGCAGCGCGCGAGCTGGCCCGGCCGGAAATGGCCCTGCGCTTTGACCTGACCGTGCCGCTCGCCCGCTACGTGGCCGAGCACGAGCACGACCTCGCGTTCCCGTTCCGCCGTTACCAGATGCAGCGCGTTTACCGCGGCGAGCGTGCCCAGCGTGGCCGCTTCCGCGAGTTCTATCAGTGCGACATCGACGTCATCGGCAAGGACGCGCTGAGCGTGCGTTTCGATGCCGAACTGCCGGCGGTGATCCACTCGGTGTTCTCCGAAATGAACATCGGCGCGTTCACCATCCAGCTCAACAACCGCAAGCTGATGCGCGGGTTCTTCGAGGCGCAGGGCGTTGCCGATCCGGATTTGCAGGCGCTGGTGCTGCGCGAGGTCGACAAGCTCGACAAGCGCGGCGAGGACTACGTGCGCCAAACGCTGACCGGCGAGGGCTTCAATCTGCCGGCCGAAGGCGTCGATCGCATCATGCAGTTCGTGAAGGTCCGCTCGACCTCGCATGCGGACGCGATAGCGCACCTGGACGCCCTGGGCGAGGGCAGCGATGCCCTGCGCGAGGGCGTGGCCGAGCTGCGCGAAGTGCTGGAGCTGGTCCGCGCGATGGGCGTGCCGGAGTCCAACTACGCGCTCAACTTCTCCATCGCGCGCGGGCTGGATTACTACACGGGCACCGTGTACGAAACCACGCTCAACGACTATCCGCAGATCGGCTCGATCTGTTCGGGCGGCCGCTACGAGGACCTGGCCAGCCACTACACCAAGTCGAAGCTGCCGGGCGTGGGCATCTCCATCGGCCTCACCCGGTTGTTCTGGCAGTTGCGCGAGGCTGGCATCGTCGACAGTGCTGCCAGCACCGTGCAGGTGCTGGTGACCCAGATGGACGCGGAACACCTGCCGCACGGCCTGGCCATCGCCAGCGAACTGCGCCACGGCGGGCTCAACACCGAGGTGGTGATGGAGCCGTCCAAGCTTGGCAAGCAGTTCAAGTACGCCGATCGCGCGGGCATCCGCTTCGTGGTGGTGCTGGGCGAGGACGAGATTTCCAAGGGGACGGTGACGGTCAAGGACCTGCGCCGTGAGGATCAATTCGAAGTAGCCCGTGGCGAGCTGGCGCGTACCCTGCGCGTGGAGCTGGCCCAGGCCGAGGCATTGCAGAACAAATGACCGCAATCGTACGTCTTGACGGGCGCTCGCTGACGCGCGCCCAACTGGTAGCCGTTGCCCGTGGCGCGAAGGTCGAACTCGATCCCGCCCAGTTGCCCGCCGTGGCCCGCGCGGCTGACTTCCTGGCCGAGCAGGTCCGCCGCGAGGAGCCGATCTATGGTGTTTCGACCGGCTTCGGCAGCAACGCCGACCGTCTCCTTGGCGCGCACCACCTGCGCGACGAACTGCCCGGTGCGCAGCGCTCCAGGGAAACCCTGCACGAGGAGCTGCAGCGCAACCTCATCGTGACCCATGCGGTGTGCGTGGGCGAGCCGTTCGCACCCGATGTGGTGCGCGCCATGCTGTGCATCCGCATCAACACGTTGATGCGCGGGCATTCCGGTATCCGCGTGCAGACGCTGGAAGCGCTGGCTGCGATGCTCAACGCCGGCATCGTGCCGGTGGTGCCACAGCTGGGGTCGGTGGGTGCCAGCGGCGACCTCGCACCGTTGTCGCACCTGGCCATCGTGCTGCTGGGTGGGGGCGAGGCCTTCCATGAGGGCAAGCGCATGCCGGGCGAAGAAGCGCTGAAGCGCGCCGGCTTGACGCCCGTGACCCTGTCCTACAAGGAAGGCCTGGCGCTGAACAACGGCACAGCGCAGATGCTTGCCACCGGCGTGCTGGCGCTGGACCGCCTGGAGAAGCTGGCCGATACCGCCGATCTTGCCGCGGCCATGACCATCGATGCTTTCGCGGGCCGCCTTGGCGCGTTTGCCGAGGAGGTGCACGACCTGCGTCCGCATCCCGGGCAGGTGCAGGTCGCGGCGAACCTGCGTCGTCTGCTGGACGGCTCCACGCTGTCCGACATCCCGTATCACCTGGTGCCGAAGTTCCGGCCCTGGCTGCCGGGCAGCTGGGACACGCCCGAGGCGCAGTCGTTGCACTTCGACATCGGCTGGGATTGGGTTCCGTTCAACCAGCGCCACGGCCGCGAGAAGTTCTATACGCGCTTCCGCCCGTTCCGCGGCGGGAAGAAGCACCAGCCGCAGGATGCGTATTCGCTGCGTTGCATCCCGCAGGTGCACGGTGCCGTGCGGGACGCCATTGCGCAGGCCGCCCGCGTGCTGGATATCGAACTCAACGCGCTGACCGACAACCCCATCGTGTTCCCGGACGCGAAGAAGCAGCACGTGGAGGAACAGGTGATCTCCGCCGGCCACTTCCACGGCATGCCTCTGGCGCTGGCGATGAGTTACGTCAAGGCCGCGATTCCGGTATTGGCGAGCATCTCCGAGCGCCGCCTGAACAAGCTGGTTGACCCCGCCACCAACGACGGCCTGCCGGGCTTCCTGATCGGCAACGAGGACTCCACCGAGTCCGGTCACATGATCGTGCAGTACACCGCAGCGGCCATCGTCAATGACCTGGCCAGCCGAGCCCACCCGGCTTCGGTGTACTCGATCCCGACCAGCGCCAACGCCGAGGACCACGTGTCGATGGGCGCCAACGAGGCGCGACATGTGCTGGCGATGGCAGAGGATCTGGGCAAGGTACTGGCACTGGAGCTGTACACCGCCGCCCAGGCGCTGGACCTGCGTCGCGACATGATCAATGCCGCACGTGGTCTGGCCGACCGGGCTGACGCCGAATCGCTTTCGAGCAAGGTGGCGGGCGCGCCCCTCCCGGGGAGCCCGGATCGGGGCGGCTTCCTCGCCGAGGTCGAAGGCCTGCGCCAGGAACTGTCGTCGTCGGCGGACTTCCGCCCGGGTCGCGCGGTCGCTGCGGCCCACGCCGCCATTCGCGAACACATCCCGTTCCTCGCGCGCGACCGCGCGCTGGATGGCGAGATCGGTCTGATCGTCCGCCTGGAGCGCGAAGGGCACGTACTCGCGGCCGCGAAGGGCGTCTAACCCCTCCTGCCCGGCGACGTCAGCGCGTCGCCGGCCAGGGGGGCAGGTTCTTGCTTCACAGGCGTAAAAGGCGCTGCCATTGCAGCGCCGATCCGGCGCTCACGCCGCGCGCATGCTCGACGTCCGTATGCAGTTGCGACCTTCGGCCTTGGCGCGGTACAGCGCCTCGTCGGCCCTCTGCAACGCAGCCTCGATCGTGCAGTGCATGTGCGACTCAACGACGTGCATGCCGATGCTCGCACTCAGCGACAGCGAGCGGCCACCCGCGTCCCAAGGGGAATCGTTGAGCGCGATGCGGATGCTTTCGGCGGTGGCCAGCCCTTCGGCCAGGTCCTTGCCGGGCAGGGCGGCTACGAATTCCTCCCCACCGAACCGGGCCAGCAGCGCATTGTGCGGGCGCAGGGTCTGGCCGATCACATGGGCGGCCCAGCGCAGGCACTCGTCGCCGACCAGGTGTCCATACTCGTCGTTGATTTGCTTGAAGTGGTCCAGGTCGATCATGAGCAGCGTCACCGGATGGCGGTGCTCGCGGGCGTGGGCGGTGAGCGGGGCGAACCGCTCATGGAAGTGCATTCGCGTGTGCAGGCCGGTCAGGCCGTCACGCTGGCTGGATTCACGCAGTCGGGCGTGCGCGTCCCCCAACTGTCCGAGCGCGTTGCGCAACTCGGACGTGCGTTGCTCAACCTTGTGTTCCAGTTGCTCCTTCGCCTCGCGCACCACGCGTTCGTTCTCGTTGCGCAGCGATGAATAGCGGTAGCCCAGCGCCACCGACAGCAGCAGCATCTCCAGCGCCGAGCCGATCTGGACGCCGTAGTCGGTCATGAAGCTCTTGGGCAGCTGTGCGAAGGCAACGGCGGCAAACATGCCGGTGCCCAGCAGGAACATGCCCCACGCCAGCAGGAACAGCCGCGCCGGCCTGTACCCGCTGCGGGTAACCACCACGGCCTCCAGCGCGATCCAGACGATGCTGGCGAACACCGCAAGCGAAGCAACGGGGGTGGAGATGCGGTACGGCAGGAATACCGAAGCGATGCCCCATGCGACGAAGAAGGCGATCATCGCCAGCCCGACACGGTCACCCAGCGGCCAGCGCACCTTCAGGCCGAGGAACGAGCGGGCAAATTGCTGCATGCCGACCTGCGCCAGACAGATGGACAGTGGTACGGACCGGTCCTGCACCCACGGTGACGAGGGCCACAGGTATTCGTAGCCCAGGCCATTCAGCGTGAACAACACCAGTCCGAATGCCGTGACATGCAACAGGTACCAACCGTAACTGGCATCGCGCAACGACTGCCACAACACCAGGTTGTAGAAGAAAAGCGCCATCAGGATGCCGTAGTACAGCCCCATCGCGAACTGCGCGTCACGCGACATCTCGGTGAAGGCCGATGGTGTGTACAGGACCAGCGGGACCTGCATCGAACTCTGGCTCTGCACCCGCACGAAGACGTCCACCGGTACGTCGACCGGCAGGTCGAGCATGAAGTTGGGGTGGCGGTAACGGATGCTGCGTGCATTGAAGGGCAGGGCATCGCCGCCGATCCGATGCACCACGCGGCCGTCGGGGTAGCTGGCGTAGACGTCGAGGTGGTCGCTGAGCGCGTATTGCTGGACCAGCAACCACCGCGGCTCGGTAGCGTCGTGGTTCGTCAGGCGGACGTGGAACCAGAATGCGCCTTCCCTGAATCCAAAAGACGGATTCTGCGAGGGAAGGGGCTGGAAGTGTCCTGCCGCGAGGGCGATGCGGGCCGCATTGAGGTCTGCGGGGGCGCCCAGGTCATGGAAGTAGCGGGTAGACGCCGCCAGGGGGACGATGGCCTGCTCCGGTTGGAGGTCGAGTCCCGTGTCCGCGCGCGCGTTGCCGCCGGCCAGCATCACGGCCAACGCAAACAGGATGCAGCGAACGCGGCATAGCCATCCCATGCGTGCTTAACCCCCCTGCGCCGTAGGACGCCAGCTCAAGCCTCGCCGGGGCAGTCTATCCCACGGATTCAGGCTTTGGCGGCCCAAAAGGTTGACTGCGGTTTTTTCTTGCAATAATGTATTAACACGCTATTACATTAGATTCATGCCCCATGAAGCGTCGTCCCCACGAGCCGAATGAAACCGAAGTTGCTGCCTCCGGGCTGGCCGACGTGCTGGCACGGCTGGACACGGCCCAGGCCGTTGCCGCCTTCCTCGAAGACTTGTGCACGCCCGCCGAGCTGGAGGCCATGGCCGACCGCTGGCGCGTGGTGCCGCTGGTGGCCAAGGGTGTCCCGTATCGGGAGATCCATGAGCTCACCCAGGTCAGCGTCACCACGGTGGGCCGTGTAGCGCGCACCTTGGAGCGCGGTGCGGGCGGGTACGTCGCTGCCCTCCAGGCGGTCGCCCAAGGCGGCTGACTCCCGATTCCTTCAGAGAAATTCCCATATGTCCCCCCCCATTGCTCCCCAAGGGCGCGACCGTCTCCGCATCGCCATCCAGAAGTCCGGACGCTTGGCCGAACCCGCCCGTGCGTTGCTGGCGTCCTGCGGCCTCAGCTGGCGCGAGAGCCGGGATCGCCTGTTCTGTTACGGCGAAACGCTGCCCGTCGACCTGCTGCTGGTGCGCGATGACGACATTCCCGGCCTGATTGCCGACGGCGTGTGCGACCTGGGCGTGGTGGGGCGCAACGTGCTGCAGGAGCAGGGGCAGGATCGCGTGGAAAGTGGCCGCACGCACGCCTATCGCGAGTGGCGTGCGCTGGGCTTTGGCGGCTGCCGCCTCGATATCGCCGTGCCCGAGGCTTGGGACTGGCAGGGGCCGCAGCAACTGGCAGGCAAGCGCATTGCGACCAGCTATCCCGCGCTGCTGCGCCAGTGGTTGCAGGACCAGGGCATTGCCGCCGACGTGGTTCTGCTGTCGGGGTCGGTGGAGATCGCGCCGCGACTCGGCCAGGCGGATGCGATCTGCGACCTGGTGTCCAGCGGCGCCACGCTGTCGGCAAACCAGCTCAAGCCGGCGTTGACGTTGTTGCAGAGCGAAGCCGTGCTGGCCGGCCCTGTCGAGGCTTTCGACGATGTGCGCGGCGAGCTGGCAGACCTGTTGCTGCGTCGCCTCGACGGCGCGATCCGCGTGCGCAGGAGCAAGTTGCTGATGTTCCAGGCGCGTCGCGATGACTTGCCGACGCTGTTGCCGTTGTTGCCGGATGCCGAGGCGCCCACGGTGATGCAGGTGGACGGCGCAGACCGCATGGCGCTGCAGGCACTGTGCCATGGCGCGGTGACCTGGCAGCGCCTGGAGGACCTCAAGCGCGCTGGCGCCAGTGGCCTGATGGTGGTGCCGGTGGAGGGCATGCTGGCATGAGGCGCGTGTCCTGGAATTCGTTGGACGTGCGGGAGCGTGCGCAGGTGCTGCGTCGACCGGCACAGCACGCCAGCGCCGGCACCAGCGTGGCGGTGGCGGCGCTGATCGACGAGGTGCGTGCCCGCGGCGATTCGGCCGTGCGCGAGTTGACCGAACGTTTCGATCGGGTATCGCTGGATGCGCTCGCGGTGACCGAGGCCGAGTTCGCTGCCGCCGCGACTGCCCTCACGCCCGCACTGCGCGACGCGATCGATGAAGCCGCTGCTCGGATCGAGTCATTCCACCGAGAAGGCATGACCCGCGAGTACGGCATGGACACGGCACCAGGCGTGCGCTGCGAGCGCGTGTTGCGCCCGATTGCGCGGGTGGGTTTGTACGTGCCCGCCGGGTCGGCGCCCTTGCCGTCGACCGCGTTGATGCTGGGTGTGCCGGCGCGGCTGGCCGGTTGCCGCGACGTGGTCCTGTGCACCCCGCCGCGGCCCGATGGCAGCGCGGACCCCGCGGTGCTGTACGCCGCGCAACGCTGCGGCGTGCGCCAGGTGCTCAAGGTGGGCGGCGTGCAGGCGATCGCCGCGATGGCCTTTGGCACGGCGTCAGTGCCCAAGTGCGACAAGCTTTTCGGCCCCGGCAACGGCTATGTCACCGAGGCCAAGCGCCAGGTTGCGATGAGCGAAGGCGGCGCGGCCATTGACATGCCAGCCGGACCGTCGGAGGTCCTGGTGATCGCGGATGCGGGTGCCAATCCGGCATTCGTCGCTGCCGACCTGCTGTCGCAGGCCGAGCATGGTCCCGATTCGCAGGTCTTGCTGCTGTCCGATGACGCGCCGCTGATCGATGCCGTGGCTGGGCAGGTGGAACGGCAACTGGCCGGGCTGTCGCGGGCCGACGTGGCGCGACGCGCGTTGGAGTCGTCGCGATTGATCCAGGTGGATACGTTGGATGAAGCGTTCGACGTCAGCAACACCTATGCGCCCGAACACCTGATCCTCGCATTGCGCGACGCGCGGGCGTGGTTGCCCAGAGTGGAGGCGGCGGGCTCGGTATTCCTGGGCGACTGGGCGCCGGAAGCACTGGGCGACTATTGCAGCGGCACCAACCACGTGCTGCCGACCAGTGGCGCAGCGCGCTACGTGGGCGGGCTCAACGTGGCCAGTTTCCAGGTGGCGATCACCGTGCAGGAAGTGACCCGGGGCGGCATTGCGGCCATCGGTCCGTGTGCGGTGGAACTGGCGACCGCGGAAGGGCTGGACGCGCACCGGCTCGCGGTGGCGTTGCGATTGGAAGAGGTCGCCGCATGAGCGCGCTGATGCCCCAGGAACGCGCGGTAGATGGACCGGCGGACAAGTCCCTGTCCGACACTGCACGCTGCGACCCGCTGCTGCTGGTGCGCGAGGACCTGCGGGACTTTGCAGGCTATCGGTCCGCCCGGACCGACATGGTCGACGGTCACGTTTGGTTGAACGCCAACGAGGCGGCGTGGCCCAACGAGGCCGACGGCGCCGGAACAGCGCGCCGCTATCCGGAACCGCAACCGGCCGGCCTGCGGAAGGCCTTGGCAGACCTGTATGGCTGCGAGCCCCAACAACTGCTCGCAGGTCGCGGTAGTGATGAACCCATTGATCTGATTATCCGTGCGCTGTGCCGGCCCGGCGGCGACGCCATCGTGGTGACACCGCCAACCTTCGGCATGTACGCGGTGTGCGCGCGGTTGCACGGCACGCCGGTGGTGGAAGTGCCTCTGGTCGAAACCTCGAGCGGACTTGCTTGTGACTTCGACGCTTTGGAGCAGGCCGCGCGCAACGCCGGAGCGCGTATCGTGTTCCTGTGTTCGCCCGGGAATCCGTCGGGGGCCGTGCTGCCTCTGCCGGCCGTTGCTGCGCTCGCGGGCGCGCTGGAGGGGCAGGCGCTGGTGGTGGTTGACGAGGCGTATCAGGAGTACGCCCAAGGTGCGTCCGCGATCAGCCTCCTTGACGCGCAGCGCAACGTGGTCGTGCTGCGGACCCTCTCCAAGGCCCACGCGCTGGCCGCGGCGCGCATTGGAGCCGTCATCGCCGACCCGGCGCTGATCCAGGTGCTTCAGCGTTGCCAGGCGCCGTACCCGCTTCCCGAGCCGAGCGTAGACCTGGCATCCCGCGCTTTGACACCTGAAGTGCTTGCCGAGACTGCGCGGCGGGTGGCAATCACCTGTGAGGAGCGCGTGAGACTGGCCGAAGCACTGTCAGGCATGGCTGGCGTGCGGCGCGTGTATCCGTCCAGTGCCAACTTCCTGCTGGTGCGTTTCGACAATCCCGAGTCAGCCTACAAAGCCCTGCTTGCCGCCGGCATCGTGGTGCGCGACATGCGCCATGCATTGGGACTGGGCGATGCGCTGCGCATCAGCTTGGGTACGCGTGAGCAGAATGATGCCGTGCTTGCGACGTTGGCCGGACCGGAGGCGGTCGCATGACGCCGATCCTGTTCATCGACCGGGACGGCACGCTCATCGAGGAGCCTGCCGACTTCCAGGTGGATTCGTTCGAGAAGCTGCGCTTCGTCCGCGACGTGATTCCGGCGTTGCTGCGTCTGCGCGATGCGGGCTACCAGTTCGTCATGGTCACCAACCAGGACGGACTGGGTACGGACGCATACCCGCGTGAAAAGTTCGAAGGGCCGCACAGCCTGATGATGCAGGTGCTGGAAAGCCAGGGCGTGACTTTCCGGGAGGTGCTCATCGACACCAGCTTCCCCGCTGACAACGCGCCAACCCGCAAGCCCGGGATCGGCCTTGCGCTGCACTACCTGCGGGACCGGAGCATCGACTGGGCCCGCTCGGCGATGGTGGGCGACCGCGAAACCGACAATGCCTTTGCCCGGAACCTGGGCATCCGCCCGTTCCAGTTGCGCACCGAGCAGTTTGGCGGGGATTGGGATTGGGCCGGGATCGCACATGTGTTGGCGGGCCAGCCGCGCACCGCCACCGTCACGCGCAGCACACGCGAAACCCGGATCCGCGTTGGGTTGGACCTCGATCGCGTGGCAGAGCCCTCGGTGCACACCGGTTTGGGCTTCTTCGACCACATGCTGGAGCAGATCGGAAAGCACGGCGGCTTCGCGCTGCAATTGCAGTGCGACGGCGACCTGGATATCGACGAGCACCACACCATCGAGGATTGTGCACTGGCCTTGGGCCAGGCATTGCGCGAGGCTCTGGGCGACAAGCGCGGCATTGGGCGCTACGGCTCCGATGCCGAGCCCGCCAAGGCCTCGTTCACACTGCCGATGGACGAGGCATTGGCGTCCGCAGCGCTGGATTTCTCTGGGCGGCCGTATTTCATCTTCACCGGTAGCTTCAAGCGCGAACGCGTCGGCGACATGCCGACGGAGCTGGTGCCGCACTTCTTCCGCTCGCTTTGCGAAACCAGTGGCCTCAACCTGAACCTGCGCGTGGAAGGCGACAACGACCACCACAAGGTCGAAGCCTGCTTCAAGGTGGTTGCGCGCGCGCTGCGCCAGGCCATCCGCCGTGAAGGCAGCGAACTGCCTAGCACCAAAGGGGCATTGTGATGGAAGCGCTGCGATGAAGGTCGTGCTGATCGACTCCGGTGGCGCCAATATCGGCTCCGTACGCTATGCGCTGGAGCGCCTCGGCGTGGATGCGCCCCTGACGGCTGACGCGGACACGATTCGCGATGCCCAACGGGTGATCCTGCCCGGCGTGGGCGCAGCTGGCACGGCGATGGCGCTACTGCGCGATCGCGGCCTGGTGGAGGTTATACGCGGCTTGCAGCAGCCGCTGCTCGGCATCTGCCTTGGCATGCAACTGCTTTTCGACGCATCGGAGGAGGGTGGAGTCGAGTGCCTTGGTCTCCTGCCTGGCACCGTCTCGCGCATGCGCGGCGGCGACGGCATCCGCGTGCCGCACATGGGCTGGAACACGATTTCGCCAACGCGGGAGCATGCTTTGTTGGAGGGAATTCCACGCGAGAGCCAAGCCTATTTCGTGCACGGTTACTGTGCGCCGGTCACTGGCGACACACTGGCCACCTGCACCCACGGCCAGGAATTCGCGGCCGTGGTGGGGCGCGGTAATCGCTTTGGTGCGCAGTTCCACCCGGAGCGTTCCGCCGACGTTGGCGCGCGGCTGTTGCAGAATTTCCTCTCAGGGGAATTGGCATGAGCAGCTTCGTGTTGTATCCCGCCATCGACGTGCGCGGCGGCCGCGTGGTGCGCCTACGCCAAGGTGACTACGCGCAGGAAACCCGCTACGCGGACGACCCGCTTGCCGTGGCCGAGCGTTACGCGCAGGCCGGTGCGCGCTGGCTGCATCTGGTGGATCTGGACGCCGCACGTGCCGGTGGCTACACCCTGGCGCCGCTCCTGTCCGCCATCAAGTCGGCAACTTCATTGCAGGTGCAGACCGGCGGTGGCGTGCGCGGCGAAGCGGACTTGCAGTCGATCCTCGAGGCTGGTGCCGACCGCGTCGTAGTCGGGTCCCTTTCAGTGCGCGAACCTGCGCGCGTAAGGGGCTGGCTGCGTTCGTTCGGCAGCGCGCACATCACCGTTGCACTGGACGCACGCGAATCCGCAGACGGGCGCTGGCAGCTGCCTACCGCAGGCTGGACCGAGGACAGTGGGGTGGAGCTGGGAACCCTCCTCTCCGGTTACATGGCGGCCGGGCTGAAACACCTGCTCTGTACCGATATAACCCGGGATGGCATGTTGTCCGGCCCCAACCTCGCGCTTTACAGGCGTATCCTTGACCTGGCACCGCAGGTGCAACTGCAGGCCTCGGGCGGCGTGCGTGACGTGGCCGACGTGGTGGGCGCGCGGCAAGCCGGTTGTGCCGGGGCCGTGCTGGGAAAGGCACTCCTGGACGGACGTTTCGAACTGGCCGATGCCATTGCGGAGATGGCCTGATGCTCAGTCGCCGCATCATCCCTTGCCTGGACGTCCGCGACGGACGCGTCGTGAAGGGCGTGCGCTTTCGCGACCACGTCGACATGGGCGACATCGTCGAACTGGCACGGCGGTACCGGCAGCAGGGCGCCGACGAACTGGTGTTCTACGACATCACTGCCAGTCCAGAGGGACGGGCTGTGGATCGTGGCTGGGTGGAGCGCGTGGCCCGTGCCCTCGACATTCCGTTCTGCGTGGCCGGCGGCATCCGCAGCGTCGATGACGCGCGCGGCATCCTGCATGCCGGCGCCGACAAAGTCTCCATCAACACCCCCGCGCTGGAACGCCCGGCGCTGATCAGCGAGTTGGCCGAAGCGTTTGGCGAACAGTGCGTGGTGGTCGGCATCGACAGCCTTCTTGATCCCGATGGGGAATGGCGCGTGCGCCAGTACACGGGTGACCCTTCGCGCACGCAGGCGCTCGCAAAACGCACGCTGGATTGGGTGATCGAGGCGCAGCAGCGGGGCGCCGGCGAGATCGTGCTCAACTGCATGGGCAGCGATGGTGTCCGCGAGGGCTATGACCTGGTGCAGTTACGCGAGGTGCGCGCTTTGTGCAACGTGCCGCTGATCGCCTCGGGCGGGGCTGGCACCGTGGCGCATTTCGAAGCGGTATTCCGCGATGCCGACGTGGACGGCGCTCTGGCCGCGAGTGTGTTCCATTCCGGAGCCATCGCCATCCCCGAACTCAAACGCCAACTGGCGGCCGCCGGCATTCCGGTCCGGCCGGTGACCGATACGGTGCCTGCATGAGTAACACCAACCCCGCTGCGGACGGCGGACGTTCGCACCCCGATCCTTCCATCGATACCACCGACCTCCTCGGCAGGCTGGATTGGGACAAGCAGGACGGGCTCATGCCCGCGGTGGTCCAGGAGGCCAAGACGTTACGCGTGCTGATGGTGGGTTACATGGATCGCGCGGCGCTCCAAGCCACCTGCGACACCGGCCATGTCACCTTCTTCAGCCGCAGCAGGCAGCGCCTGTGGACCAAGGGTGAGTCGTCCGGCCATTTCCTGGACCTGGTATCGATCGACGTGGACTGCGACGGGGACACGCTGCTCGTGCTGGCCCGCCCCCAGGGCCCAACCTGCCACCTGGGGCGCACCAGTTGCTTCCCCAAGGCGCCGGGCAACTTCCTCGCCGAACTCGATGTGCTGGTGGCGGGCCGCGAGCGCGATCGTCCGCCCGGCAGCTACACCACGCGGCTCTTCGAAGACGGCATCCGCCGAATCGCGCAAAAGGTCGGCGAGGAAGGCGTGGAAACGGCGCTGGCCGCGGTTGCGCAGGATGACGAGGCGCTGCTGGGCGAGGCCGCGGACCTCCTGTACCACCTGCAAGTGCTGCTGCGAGCACGTGGTCGATCGCTGGAGGATGCGGTGGCGGTGCTGCGCGATCGCCACAAGGCTGGCTGACCGGGGTGACCTTCGGCGCGGGAAGGCGCATTCCCTCATGCCGCTCGCGCATAATCGGCCCGAGTCAATCGGCCGCCGGACGGCGGTCCACGCCCAGGAGTCGGCATGCGTTTTCCGCTCGTTTCACTCTCGCTGATCGCCTTGGCACTCGCTTGCGGTGCTCCGGTTATGGCCGGGACAGCGTACTGCGATGGCGGCATGGTGTTTGAAGATCGCAACGGCAACGGCCGACGGGAGCCGGGAGAGCCAGGCGTTGCCGGAGTGAAGGTTTCTGACGGCGTGGAGGTCAGCGTTACCGACACGCGCGGTGTCTATCGCCTGCTCCCCGTCGACGGACGCAGCTTGTTCGTGATCAAGCCCGCAGGCTACCTGTCCATCCGGCGCGAAGACGGCCTGCCGGACGTGTGGCGGAACACCCGCACTGCGCCGGGTCCCGCGCTCAAGTACGGCGGCATGCCCGTGCAGCCGGCGACCTGCCGCGACTTCGCATTGCGCGCCGCCAAGCCCTCGCCAAAGCGGCAGCAAGCCCTTGATGTGGTGGTTTTCGCAGACCCACAGCCCAAGGCCCAGCGCGATGTCGACTTTTACCGCCGCGACATCATCGAGCCGCTCAAGCGGGACACGGCCATCGAGATGGGGCACGGCTTTGGTCGTTTCTACTTCGACGGCCTGGCGGGCGACCTGGGCATCAGCCTGGGCGACATCACCAGCGACGACCTGTCGCTGTATCCGGCGTTGACCGCGGCGACCACGAGTCTGGGAGTGCCATGGCTGCACGTGGCCGGCAACCACGATCTCGACTTCGACGCCGGGCGCGACGAGGATTCTCTGCTGACGTTCCGCCACCACTTCGGTCCGGACACCCACGCGTGGGAGGAGCCCGAGGCGACCTTCTTGCTGCTGGATGACGTCATCTACCAGCCCGGGAGCCAGCCGTCCTACATCGGCGGCCTGCGCGAGGACCAGTTCGCTTTCCTGGCGCGTTACCTGCCCACGGTGCCCAAGGATCGCCTGCTGGTGGTGGCCGTGCACATCCCGTTCTTCGACGCCGAGCCCGGCCGGGAAACGTTCCGCCACGCCGATCGCGACCGTCTGTTCGCCTTGCTGCAGGCCTTCCCCAAGGTGCTGCTGCTCAGCGGCCACAGCCACATCCAGCGCCACGTGTACCACGATGCCGCCAGCGGCTGGCATGGCGCGGCGCCGCTGCACGAGTACAACGTCGGCGCGGCGTGCGGGGCCTTCTGGTCCGGCGTGAAGGATGCGCAAGGTATTCCCGACACGACGATGGCTGACGGCACCCCGAATGGTTACGCGCGTCTGCAGGTCCGGAAGGGCGGCGATTACACCCTGGCATGGCACCCGGCGCGTGGGCCTGCCGATGACTCCGGTTACACCCCGGCGATGCGCCTGTCCGCGCCAAGGGTACTGAGGCGCGGCGCCTGGCCGGCGTTCGCGGTGCACGCCAATGTCTTCATGGGCCAGGACGACACGCGCGTGGAATACCGCATCGACGATGGCCCCTGGCAGCCCATGCGCCGGGTGGCTGCCGCTGATCCTTGGCTGGTGGCGGAAAACGCGCAGGATGACCGGGCAGAGGCCCTGCGCGGCTACGATCGTGCGCCGCCCGCCGAAGCCTCACCGCACCTGTGGCGGGGGACGCTGCCCACCCACTTGGCCCTGGGGGAGCACCGCGTCGAGGTGCGCGCCTCTGACCGCTGGCAGGGCGAGCAACGCGCCAGCACCCAGTACCGGCTGGATGCGGGCGCGGAGTAACGGGATGGCCACAAGCCTGCCGACTGATCTGCCGATTGCCCTGTTTGCCGACGCCGACGAGTGGGAGGCGTGGTTGGTCGGCCAGGACGACAGCAAGGGTGTCTGGCTGAAGATCGCGAAGAAGGGCGCGGGCGTGGGTTCGATCACCTACGCCGATGCGCTGGATGTTGCGCTGTGCCATGGTTGGATCGACGGCCAGAAGCGGCGTTGCGACGAGCGCTACTACCTTCAGCGCTTTACGCCTCGACGCCCGCGCAGCGTATGGTCGAAGATCAACATTGGCCACGTCGAGCGCCTCACTGCCGCCGGCCGCATGCGGGCCTTGGGGCTGCGCGAGGTCGACGCCGCCAAGGCGGACGGTCGGTGGGACCGGGCTTACGGGGGTGGGCGCGACATGCCGGTGCCTGAGGAACTGGCCAACGCGTTGGCCAGCAACGCCAAGGCGCGACGGTTCTTCGAGCAACTCGACCGAACCAACCGCTATGCGTTCTGCTGGCGCGTGCAGACCGCCAAGAAAGTCGAGACGCGCCGGTTACGAGCCGTCCGGTTCGTGGAGATGCTGGAAAAAGGCGAGAAACTGCACGCTTGAGTCGCGCTTCAACCCGCCAGCGTGATATCCGCAAACGACTCCACCCGTGTGTGCCCGTGGGTGGCATCGCCCAGGCGCGGCGTGGGATAGTCCTCGCGGCGGTCCAGCAGCACGGTACCCAGCCCAGCCTCGCGCGCCGCGTCCAACTCCTCCACCACGTCGGAGAGGAACAGCACGTCGCTGGCTTCATGGCCAATCGCCTCGACGATGCGGCGGTAGCTGCCGGCCTCGCGCTTGCCGCCAACTTCGGTGTCGAACCAGCCAGAGATCAGCCCCGTCAGGTCGCCTGCGTCGCTGTGGCCGAAAAACAGGCGTTGCGCAGGCACGCTGCCCGAGGAGTACACGTAAAGCGGCAGTCCGGCCGCCTTCCACGCCTGCAAGGCCGCCGCGGCGTCCCCATAGATGTGCGCGGTGAAGTCCACGGCGCGGTAACCATCGGCCCAGATCATGCCCTGCAGCGCCTTCAGCGCGGTGTGCTTGCGGTCCTGGTCGATCCAGCCCTGCAGCACCTCGACGATCATCGCGTCGTCGCACATGCCGCCATTCTCGGTGGCCACCATGTCCAGCCACTTGCGCACCGCGGGTTCGCGCCCGCGAGTGGCCACGAATCGCGGCAATGCGCGTCGCGCATAGGGGAACAGCACATCCTTGACGAAGGAAATGCTGCTGGTCGTGCCCTCGATGTCCGTGAGGATGGCGCGGGTCATTCCGGGGTGCCCGGCTCAAGGCGCGGAAAGCGCTGGGCGATGTCCGTACCGGTGAAATGGCCGATCCAGCCGTCCGGCTCGGTGAAGAAGCGGATCGCCACGAAGCTCGGCTCGGGGCCCATGTCGAACCAATGCCGCGCGCTGTCCGGCACGGCGATCAGGTCGCCCTGCTCGCACAGCACTTCGTACACGCCATCGTCCACGTGGAGGGTGAAAAGGCCCGAACCGGCCACGAAGAAACGTACTTCGTCTTCCTTGTGGAAGTGCTCATCCAGGAACTTGGCGCGCATGGCCTCGCGCTGCGGGTTGTCCGGCGCGATGCTGACCACGTCCACGCTCTTGAAGCCGCGTTCGGTCACCAGCCGGTCGATGTCGGCGCGGTAGGCGTCCATGATCTTTTCCGGGGTGTCACCCGGGACAATGGGCTGGCGGGCCTGCCACTGCTCGAACGTCACGCCGAGCTTCTTCAGTTCGCGCGCCATTTCCGCCCGGTCGCTCGTGGTCAGGCGCGGGGTGGACGGGTTGTTCTCGTCGAAGATACGCAGGCGGCTCATCGTTGCAACTTCCTCAGTTCAAGTTCGCAGGCCAGCAGGAATTCAAACGCCTCCAGGTGGCGGCGCGCCTCGGCCATGTCGCGGCCCCAGGCGTAGAGCCCGTGGCCATCGATCAGGTAACCCCACATCGGCTGGCGGTCGAGCAGGGCATCGACCTGCGCCGACAGCGTGTGCATGTCTTGGGTGTTGGGGAAGACCGGCACGTCCAACTCGGTCTCGTGGGTGGTATTGCCGACGAAGGCCTTCAGCAGTTCGTAGCCTTCCAGGTGCACGTGGCCGGCCCCGGCGAACAGGCGCGATGCCACGGTCTGCACCATGGAGTGGGTGTGCAGGACGCAGCCCACTTCGGGGAAGCGCTTGTAGAGCTGCGTGTGCAGAAGCGTCTCGGCCGACGACCTCAGCGTAGTGGCGACGGGCTCCCCGTCCACGTCCACCACCATGATGTCGGCTTCGGTCAGCTTGCCCTTGTCGCGCCCGGAGACGGTGATCGCCACGTGGCGATCATCGATCCGCTCTGAGAAGTTGCTGCTGGTGGCGGGCGTCCAGCCGCGGTGCGAGAGCTCGCGGACATTGACGATGATGTTGCCCGCGCAATGCTTCAGGCGCAGCGGGTCGTAGGGCAGGGGGGCGCTCATGCCCCCAAGTTTACTAGCCCTTGAGCTTGCTGTGCCGGTACCCGTACAGGAAGTAGATGGCAAAGCCCAAGGCCGTCCAGCCCAGCATCAGCATCCAGTTGTGCAGGGTCATGGCCGACAGCAGCGCCAGGCAACTGAAGATGCCGGCCAGGCAGATGAACCACACGCCCCGGATGCGGAACGGGCGGGGCAGGTCCGGCTGGGTGCGGCGCAGGATCAGCACGCCGCCGCAGACGGCCCCGAATGCGATCAGCGTGCCCATCGAGGTCAGCTCGCCCAGGATGTCGAGAGGGAACAGCGCGGCCAACAGGGCGATGCCGATGCCAGTGATCACCGTGTTGATGTGCGGCGTGCGGTGCGTGGGGTGGATGCGGGTGAACACCGCCGGCAGCAGGCCGTCGCGCGCCATGATCATGAAGATGCGCGGCTGGCCGATGATCATCACCAGCACCACCGACGACAGACCGATCAGCGCGCCGATCTCCACCACCACCCGCAACCATGCCAACTGCGGGTGGCCAGCCACCGCGGTCACTACCGGCTCGTCGGTGCCCAGCAGCGTGTACGGGGTGAGGCCGGTCATCACTGCCGCCATGCCGATGTACAGCACGGTACAGATGGCCAGCGACATCAACATGCCAAACGGCAGGTCCTTCTGCGGGTTGTGCGATTCCTGTGCCGCTACCGACACCGCTTCGAAGCCGATGTAGGCGAAGAACACCATCGACGCGCCGCGCAGCACGCCTTCCCAACCGAACTTGCCCGGGCCTTCGTTGGCGGGGATGAACGGCTCCCAGTTGGCCGGGTCCACGTACTGCCAGCCGGCGATGATGACCAGCACGATCAGCCCGCTCTTGAGCAGCACCATCGCCGTGTTCATGCCTGAGGACTTGCGGATGCCGACGTAACACACCCAGGTCAACAACAGCACCAGGGCCGCCGCTGGCAGGTTGGCAATCGCGCCGGTGGGCTGCAGCTTGCTGTCCAACGGCGCCTGTACCAGCGCCGCGGGCAGGTGGATGTTGAAGTGTTCCAGCAGGCTCAGCAGATAGCCGGTCCAACTGACCGCCACCGCGGAGGCAGAGACGCCGTATTCCAGTACCAGCATCCAGCCGATGAACCAGGCAGCCAGTTCACCCAGCGTGGCATAGGTATAGGTGTAGGCGCTGCCGGAAACCGGCACCATGGATGCGAACTCGGCATAGGCCAGCGCGCAGAACGTGCAGCAGAGCGCCGCCAGGACGAACGAAAGGATGATCGCCGGACCGGCGTGGTTGGCGGCGGCCTGGCCGGTGATCACGAAGATACCGCCACCGATCACCGCGCCAATGCCCAGTGCGGTCAGGCCCCACTTGCCCAGCGTGCGGTGCAGGCTCAGGCCGTCGGCATCGGCATGTGCGGCGTGGGGGTGCTTGGTGGCGAGCAGGCGTTGCAGCATCGGGTGGGTCCTGGGCCGGCGGAATCCCACCGGTGATCGCGTAACTGAAAAGGGCCGACGCGCAAGTCGTCGGCCCTGGAGGAGTGGCCGGTCAGGCGCGGTTGCGCAGCTTGCTGTTGCGGTAGCCGTAGCCGAAATAGATCATGAAACCGATGATCGTCCAGCCCAGCATGACCTGCCAGTGGTCCTTGAACGGCAGCGAGAACAGGTACAGGCAGGAGACCACGCCCAGGGTGCAGACGACCATGGCGCCGGGCACGCGGAACGGACGCGGGAGGTCCGGACGCGTGTAGCGCAGGATCAGCACGCCCGCGCACACGGTGGAGAAGGCCAGCAGGGTGCCCATCGAGACCAGGTCGCCCAGGAAGTCCAGCGGCAGCAGGCCGGCCATGATCGAAGCGACGACGCCCACGATCACCGTGCCGATGTACGGCGTCTGGAACTTGGGGTGCACGCGGCCGAAGATCTTCGGCATGAGGCCGTCCTTCGCCATCGCGTAGAAAATGCGCGGCTGGCCCATCAGCATGACCAGGATCACCGAGCTGAGACCGGCGATCGCGCCGATCTCGACCGCCGTCTTCAGCCAACCCAGGGTCGGGTAGTTTTCCAGTGCGGTCGAGACGGGCTTCGGGGTGTCCAACTGCGCAAACGGCATCAGGCCGGTCAGCGTGGCCGCGACCGCGATGTACAGCACGGTGCACACTGCCAGCGAGCCCAGGATGCCGATCGGCATGTCGCGCTGCGGGTTCTTGGCTTCGCCCGCCGCGGTCGAGACCGCATCGAAGCCGATGTAGGCGAAGAACACCACGGCCGCGCCACGCGCCACGCCTTCCATGCCGAAGCGGGTACCGCCCTCATTGGCCGGGATGAACGGGTGCCAGTTGTCGGGGTTGATGTACTGTGCGGCGAAGCCGAGGAAAGCCACGATCACCGTGACCTTGATCGCCACGATCAGCGCGTTGACCCACGCGGACTGGGTGATGCCGCGGTAGCAGAGACCCGAGATGGCGGCGACGATCAGCACCGCCGGCAGGTTGACGATCGAGCCGGTGCTGACGAACGCCTTGGCTTCGGCCGAATAGTGGAACGGCGCCTGCGCCAGCGCGGCGGGTATGCCCGCGCCGTATGTGGTCAGGAAGCTGTTGAGGTAGCCCGACCAGCCCACGGCCACGCTGGACGCGGCGAACAGGTATTCCAGCACCAGGTTCCAGCCGATGAACCAGGCCACCACCTCGCCCAGCGTGCTGTAGGTATAGGAGTAGGCCGACCCGGAAACCGGCATCATCGAGGCGAACTCGGCATAGCACAGGCCGGCGAAGCCGCAGGCCACCGCCGCCATCACGAAGCTCAGGATCACGGCGGGCCCGGCGTAATTGGCCGCCGCCGTGCCGGTCATCACGAAGATACCGGCGCCGATGATGGCGCCCACGCCCAGCAGCACGAGATGCCGCGCTGTGAGCACGCGCTTGAGTGTTACCTCGCCCTGCAAGCCGCCTTCCACGGGCTCGCCGGCGTCGACGTGGCCGGCGGCTTCCACCGGCTTGGTCGCGAACAGATTCTTGTACATCCTGATCCCCAAAGTGATTGTCTTGGGCCCGTCATCGCGCTGTGGCAGCGGACAGGCACGCGGCGGGCCACCTTAACCCACCGACGAAAGTCGCAGCAAGGGCGAGAAGGCGGCGCGGATTTCCGCGCATAATCGGCTCCCCCGTTCATTCGATTGAATACCCCTGCGTATGTCGCCCACGTCCAAGTCCACTGTTTCGTCGCTGGTCCCCCCGCTGGATGCGACCTTCCGCGACTATGCGAGCCGCTGGCCGGACGAGGCAGGAACGGCCGGGGAATTCCTTGAACTGTTGGACGACGCCGCCGACCCTTTCATCCGTGAGCGCCTCGCCGGGCACTTCACCGCGTCGTCCTGGCTGGTCGACGCCTCCGGCAAACGGGCGCTGCTGACCCACCACCGCAAGCTCGACCGCTGGTTGCAGCTGGGGGGGCACGCCGATGGCGACCGCGACCTGGCCAACGTTGCGCTGCGCGAAGCCGAAGAGGAATCCGGCCTCACCGGCCTGCGGGTCGAGCCGGAGCTTTTCGATCTGGACCGCCACTGGATCCCCGGGCGCGGTGACGTGCCCGGTCACTGGCACTACGACGCGCGCTACGTGGTGCGCACCACCGGCAGCGAGGAATTCGTGGTCAGCGAGGAGTCACTCGACTTGGCATGGCGCGACATTGCAGCCATCGCCGAGGACCAGGCATCGGATGAATCCATGCGGCGCATGGCGCGGAAGTGGCTGGCCGTTAGCCGGTAACCCGCGGGCGAGTCGCCGTGCGGATTGACGCCTGAAGCGCCACCTGCAGGTCACGCTCGGAGGAGGGTAGCGGCGCCCATGTCGCCGCGTCCCCTTCGACTGCGCGGCATGCGGTCAGTACAGGATGCGCACCTTGAGCGTGCCCTCGATGGCCGCCAACTGCTCGCGCAGGCCATCGGCCTGGTCCTCGCTCGCCGTGATGTCGATCACCACGTAACCCACCTTGGGGTGCGTGCGCAGGAACTGGCCGTCGATGTTGACGCCTTCGCGCGAGAAGATGTCGTTGATCTGCGAAAGGATGCCTGGCACGTTGCGGTGGATGTGCATCAGGCGCTTGCTGCCGGTGTGCTCGGGCAGCGTGACCTCGGGGAAGTTGACCGCGGACAGCGTGGAGCCGTTGTCGCTGTAGCGGATCAGCTTGGCCGCCACCTCCAGCCCGATGTTGTCCTGCGCTTCCAGTGTGCTGCCGCCGATGTGCGGGGTCAGCAGCACGTTGTCGTGGCCGCGCAACGGGGACACGAACGCGTCGTCATTGCCCTTGGGCTCGACCGGGAACACGTCGACCGCCGCGCCGCCGATCTGGCCCGAGGCCAGCGCCGCCGCCAGCGCGTCGATGTCAACCACGGTGCCACGCGAGGCATTGATCAGGTGCGCGCCGCGCTTCATCTTGGCGATCTGCGCGCTGCCGAACATGTTCTTCGTGGCTGGCGTCTCGGGTACGTGCAGCGTCACGATGTCGCTGCGGGCCAGCAGGTCGTCCAGTCCGGCCGCGACGCGTGCATTGCCCAGCGACAGCTTGGTCTCGATGTCGTGGAACAGCACCTGCATGCCCAGGGCCTCGGCGATCACGCCAACCTGGGTGCCGATGTGGCCGTACCCGATGATGCCGATGACCTTGCCGCGGACCTCGTGGCTTCCAGCGGCCGACTTCGACCAGCCGCCGCGGTGGCACTCGGCATTCTTCTGCGGGATGCCGCGCAACAGCATGATCGTTTCGGCCACCACCAGCTCGGCCACGCTGCGGGTATTGGAGTACGGGGCATTGAACACCGGGATGCCCAGCATCTCTGCCGCGTCCAGGTCGACCTGGTTGGTGCCGATGCAGAAGCAGCCGATGGCGATCAGGCGGCGTGCCTCGGCCAGCACTTCGGCGGTGAGCTGGGTGCGCGACCGGATACCGATGATGTGGGCCTCGGCGATCTGCCGCTTGAGTTCGTCCTCGGGCAGCGACTTCTCGAAAGTCTGGATGTTGCTGTAGCCGGCCGCGCGGAAGCTCTCCACCGCGGTGGGACTCAGACCCTCCAGCAGGAGCACGCGGATGTCGTTCTTGGGGTAGGAGGTCTTCTTGGCCACGGCGGGGTTGGGGGGGTCGCGGGTCTTGGAATATCGCAGAAAAAATTAGTTTCTGCTGCAGTGCATCACTGGACGCGGAAGGCGTGCGGCTGGCACGCTGGACGCCTCGCCCAACGTCGCCACGCCATGACCGATCCGCGCCTCGAACGCCTGCTGGCCGCCGTGCCGGGGCTGCGACTGAAGACCGATCCCGCCGACCTGGAACACTACGGCCGCGACTGGACGCGTCGCTGGACACCTGCGCCCTTGGCCATAGCGTTGCCGGGCAGCGTGGACGAGGTGCAGGGTGTTGTCCGCTGGGCCAACGAGGCTGGGGTGGCGCTGGTGCCTTCCGGCGGGCGTACCGGCCTGTCCGGTGGCGCGGTCGCGGCGCAGGGCGAGCTCGTCCTCAGCCTGGAGCGCTTGAACCGCGTGCTCGCCTTCGATGCGGTGGACCGTACGCTGACGGTCCAGGCCGGCGTGCCATTGCAGGTGGCGCAGGAGGCGGCAGCCGGTCACGGGCTGGCGTACCCGGTGGATTTCGCCTCGCGCGGCTCGGCGACGGTGGGCGGCAGCATCGCCACCAACGCCGGCGGCATCCGTGTGGTGCGCTATGGCAACACCCGCGAATGGGTGGCGGGGCTGACTGTCGTCACCGGCGCGGGCGACGTGCTTGAGCTCAACCGCGGGCTGGTGAAGAACTCCAGCGGCTACGACCTGCGCCACCTGTTCGTGGGCTCGGAGGGCACGCTCGGGGTGGTGGTCGAAGCCACGTTGCGCCTCACCGACCCGCCGCCGCCCACCAACGTGATGCTGCTGGCGCTACCCTCGTTCGACGTGCTGATGCAGGTGTTCTCCGCGTTCCGCGAGCGGATGCAACTGGAGGCCTTCGAGTTCTTCACCGACGTGGCGCTGCGCCATGTGCTGGCGCACGGGGCGCAGGCTCCGTTCGCGGAGACCTTTCCCTACTACGTGGTCACCGAATACGCCATCGGCGACGAGCAGCAGGAAAGCGCGGCACTGGCCGCTTTCGAGCATTGCCTGGAGGGTGGCCTGGTGCTGGATGGCGTGATCAGCCAGAGCGATGCGCAGGCTGCGCAGTTGTGGCGATTGCGCGAAGGCATCACCGAGGCGCTGGCGCGCTACAAGCCCTACAAGAACGACATCGCCGTGCGCGTGTCCGCGATGCCTGCGTTCCTCGCGGAAACCCAGGCGCTGCTGGCGCAGGAATATCCGCAGTTCGAAGTGGTGTGGTTCGGCCACATCGGCGACGGCAACCTGCACATCAACGTGCTCAAGCCCGACGCGATGGAGAACGACGCGTTCGTCGCCCAATGCGAGCAGGTGACCAAGCTGCTGGCCGACGCGCTGCAGCGGCACGGCGGCAGCATCTCGGCCGAGCACGGCATCGGCCTGGTGAAGAAGCCCTACCTCTCGAGCACGCGAAGTGCCGCCGAGATCGCGGTGATGAAGGGCATCAAGCAGGTACTCGATCCGAACGGACTGATGAACCCGGGCAAGGTGTTCGACGCCTGATGGCGGGGCCGGGCGGGGCCACCCGTCCTGAAGCGACAAAAGCGGGCTTGGCCCGCTTTTGTCCATGCCTTTGCCGCCCCATGGTGGCGGCAATCGCACTCAGTCCGCGCGACCCGCGAACTCACCCGTGGTGGTGTTCACCAGCACGCGCTCGCCGTTGACGATGTACTCCGGCACCATGATCTCGATGCCGGTGTTGAGCTTGGCCGGCTTGGGCCGCTTGGTGGCGGTGCCACCCTTCAGCTCCGGCGGAGTTTCCACCACTTCCAGTGTCACGGTCTGCGGCATCTGCAGGCCGATGGCCTGCTCGTCGATCACCTGCACGTAGCAGCCCGACAGGTCCGGAACGATGTAGCCGGCGTTGTCACCCACCACGTCCGCGTCGAGCGTGTACGGCGTGTAGTCCACGTCGTCGAGGAACACGAACGCATCGCCATCCATGTACGAGAAGGTGGCCTGGCGGCGCACCAGGTCGACCTCGCGCAGTTCGTCGTCGCCATCGAAGCTGGCGTCGAGCTTGTTGCCGCCCGGCACGCTGTACATGATGAAACGGAAGCGCACGTTGCCGCCGCGGCCCTGGGGCGAGCTGCGCTCGATGTCGCGGATCTGGTAGACACCGTTGTTGTGTTCGACAACGTTGCCCTTCTTGATGTCAAAAGCCTTCATGGAGTGCTCACTGGATCGTGTGACCCGGTCCTGTTCCTCCCCGGGGTCGGGGCGGACCGGGGGAGGGTGGGTAAAGGGTTACTTGGGCGCCAGTCGGGTGGCGCCGTCGAGGCGGATGGTCTCGCCGTTGAGGTAGGTGTTGCCGAGGATGTGCGCGACCAGGCTGGCGAAGTCCTCCGGCTGGCCCAGGCGCGACGGGAACGGAATCGAAGCGGCCAGCGACTCCTGCACCGACTGCGGCATCCCATCCACCATCGGCGTCCAGAACACGCCAGGAGCAATCGTCATCACGCGGATGCCGAAGCGGGCCAGTTCGCGCGCCATCGGCAGGGTCATGCCGACCACGCCGCCCTTGGACGCGGAGTACGCGGCCTGGCCGATCTGGCCTTCATAGGCGGCGACCGAGGCGGTGTTGATGATCACGCCGCGCTCGCCGTCGACGCCGGCCTCGTTGTGCTGCATCAGCGCCGCGGCAGCCTTGGCCACGTTGAAGCTGCCCACCAGGTTGACCATGACGGTGGTCTGGAATTGCGACAGCGGCATCGCGCCTTCCTTGCCCAAAACCCGGCCGGAACCGAGGATCCCGGCGCAGTTCATCGCGACGTTCAGGCCGCCCAGGAACTCCTTCGCGGCGGTGACATTGGCGGCGACGGTGTCCTCGTTGCTGACATCGGTCTTCCAGAAGCGGGCATTGGCTTCGCCCAGTTCGGCGACAGCGGCCGCGCCCTTTTCCTCATTGACGTCGAACAGGGCGACCTTGCCGCCGTTGGCGACCAGGTGCTGGGCCACGGCAAGGCCAAGGCCGGAGACGCCACCGGTAATGACGGCACGAACGGATGCAAGCTGCATGACATACCCCGAACTGGAAACCCGGGATTTTAAACCGGCTGGGGCGGGCGCGTCGCCTGAAAGCGAATGGGTCTGAGACTCGCCTTCTTCCCGCACCAACCCCGGCGGGGTGGTTACAGTGCGCGGAGGGGCGGGTCCCGCCCGTCCGTACGAGGAGGACTCGATGGACCTGTCGAACTCCGGTGCCACCCGCGCGCGATCCGGGTGGCCGTGGGGCATCGTACTCGCCTTGGCCTGGGCGGTTCCCACCGCGACGCTGGCGGCCGATCTCGACGCGGGCCGCAGGACCTTCGAGACCGTGTGCGCGGCCTGCCACGGCACCACAGGAACGCTGCCGCCGGACAGCCCACTGCGCGCGGCCATGGACCCTCCGCCGGCCGATCTGGCCGACCCGCTGTTCAACAGCCGCGAGCCCGCGCCCGACTGGGAGATGGTCGTTCGCCATGGCGGTCACTCAATGGGTCTGTCGGAACAGATGCCCGCCCAAGGCGGAACGCTCACCGATTCCGACATCCGCAACGTGGTCGCGTACGTCAAGACGCTTGCCGATACATCGGAGTACCCGCCGGGCGAGCTCAACTTCTTCCTGCCCATCCGGACCAAGAAGGCGTTCCCCGAAGACGAGGTGGTATGGAAGTCGCGTTACACCGATCGCAACGGCCGTGACGAGTTCCGCAACGTACTGGAGGTGGAAAAGCGCGTGGGCAAGCGCGGTCAGTGGCTGCTGGAAGTCATCCATGCGGACGACGGTGACCGCAGCGAGATCACCGAAGTCGAGGTGGGGTACAAGCACGTCCTCGCCTGGAACCGGCAGAAGGCGTCCATCCTGTCGGGCGCGCTGGTCGTGGCGGTTCCTACCGATGGCTCCTCCGAGGCGTTTGCGCCATACCTGGCGTGGGGGCGGCAGTGGTCCGAGCGGTGGATTACCCAGGGAAGCGCGCGAACCACGGTGCCATTCGACAATCCCGACGAAGGCCAGGTGGAGGTGGCTGCCATCGCGCATTACAAATGGTCGCCGTGGCCGCGGCGTGTTTTCGGCGGGCTGGAGCTGACCGCGGCGGCGCCGTTCCAGGACCCCGGCGGTGACCGGGTCAAGTTCAGCGCGGTGCCGCAGATGCGCATTGGACTCACGCGTGGTGGCCACGTCGCGCTGAATCTCGGCGTCGAGTTGCCGCTCAGCGACCAGCCCTACGACTACCGGTTCCACCTGAACCTGTTGTGGGATTTCGCGGACGGGAGCTTCTTCAAGGGGTGGTAGGGCCTCGCGCGCGTCAGCCCAGTACCATCACCGGGCTGCCGTAGTGCTGCCGCAACTCGTGCGGGGGCAGGCCGGCGGCAAACAGGAAACCCTGGCCCACGCCCAGCCCCAGCCGAAGCAGGAACGCGCGCTGCGCCTCGGTTTCGATGCCCTCGGCGATCAGTTCCAGCCCGAGGCTGCGGGATATGCCGGCCACCGCCTGGCACACCGCGACGTCGGAATGGGTGTCCGGCACACCCTGCACGAACAACTGGCTGAGCTTGAGTCCGTGGATGGGCAGGCGCCGCAGATAGTTGAGCGCGCTGTAGCCCTCACCGAAGTCGTCGATGGTGAGCACCACGCCCATGTCGCGCAGTTCGGCGAACGTACTCAGCGTGTCCGGTTCGTCCTCGATCAGCACGCGCTCGGTGAACTCCAGCTCCAGCGAGGAACCTGGCAAGCGCGAGGCCGACAGGGCCGATCGCACTGTGCGCACGAGGTCCTCGCCCAGGAACTGGCGATACGACACGTTGACCGCGACACGATCCAGTTGCAGGCCATCGGCACGCCAGCGGCCCAACTGGCGGCAGGCCTCGTGCAACGTCCAGTTGCCGATCTCGACGATGTCGCCCGTGGTCTCGGCATGCTGGATGAAGCGGTCCGGAGACATCTCCCCCAGCGAGCGGTTGCGCCAGCGTATCAGTGCCTCCGCGGCGACCGTGCGCCCACTGGCCAGGTCGACCTGCGGTTGGTAGACCAACTCGAATTCGTCGTTGTCCACCGCGCGGCGCAGGTGTGTTTCAAGTTGCAGCCGCTCGACCTGCTGCTCGGCCAGTTCGTTGCTGAACACCTGCCAGGCATTGCGTCCGCGCCGCTTGCTGTCGTACATGGCCACGTCCGCGCTCTGGATCAGCTGCTGCGGGCGTTCGCCGTGCTCAGGCGCCTGCGCGATGCCGATGCTGGCGGTGATGCTGAACTCCTCGCCATCCACCCGGAAGTTCTCCGAGAACGTGGTCAGGATGTCCTGCGCAAGTCGAGCCGGGCGGGTGAGGTCATCCTCGAACCGGCAGATGACCAGGAATTCATCCCCACCGAAGCGCACCACGTGGCCTTCCTCGCCTACGGCGCGCAGCAGGCGCCGGGCCGCCGACGCTAGCAGACGGTCGCCGGCAGCGTGGCCGAGAACGTCGTTGACGATCTTGAACCGGTCGAGGTCGATGTAGAGCACCGCCACGCGCGAGTCGGTTCCCGGCGCCAGGAACTGAGCCAGGTCGCCCAAGCCGGCGTCGCGGTTGAGCAGACCGGTCATCGGGTCGGTCCGTGCCTGCACGCGCAAAGCCTCTTCGGCCTGCTTGAGGTCGGTGATTTCCTGCAGCGTCCCCGTCAGTTGCGCGGTGAACGGCGTTTCTGCCTGGCTTTCGCCCATCAACCGGATCCAGAACGGCTCGCGATTGCCGCGGACACCCTGCAGTTCGAGGTTGATGCCGCGGCCGTCCCCCATCGCGCGTTCCAAGGCCCCGCGCAGGCGTTGGGCGTCGTCAGGGAGCAGGGTCTGCAGCAGGCCCTCGATGCCGGTCGCGGCGCGGTCCGCGCCGGTGATGCGCAACGCCTCCCCAGTCAGATAGAGCTGGTTGCGTCCGGCATCCCATTGCCACCCGCCGATGTGGGCCAGGGCCTGCGCCCGGTCGAACAGCGCGCTGTCGCGCTTGAGCGCGGTCACGTCCGAGAACAGCGACAGCACCTGCTGGACATGGTCGCTGCCGGGCTCAAACTGCGGCACAGCGGTGACCGACAACCACAGCAGCCGCCGGTCCTGACGGTGGAAAAACCCCAGTACCGTGCTCTCGACCTGCTTGCCCAGGCGCATGGCGCGCATGGCCGGGCGTTCGTCGCTGGACAGGGCGCGTCCGTGCTCGTCGATCACCAGCCAGTGCTCGTCTGACAGCGCATTCTCGATCGGTTGGCCGATCTCGATCCCGAACAACCGCATCGCCGCGGCATTGGCGTGGATGATGCGGCCCGAGGCGTCGCGGACCAGGATGCCCTTGTCGATGGTTTCCATCAGCTCGCGGTGGCGGGTCTCGGCATCCCGACGCCCGCTGAGATCGCGGGCCACCGCCACGATCAGCTTCTGCCCGTCCTGTTCGAAGGCTGCCGAATGCACTTCCACCGGGAAGCGCGTGCCATCGGCGCGCATGTTGGACACTTCCACCACGTAGCTGCCGCCGCGGTTCAGCGCATCCCACACCGGCCCCATGTGATCGCGCGGCAGGTCGGGGTTGAGCACGTGGATGGGCTTGCCGACGATCTCAGAACGCGAGCGGCGGTACGCATTGAGGCCCGCGCGGTTCACGTCCAGCACCGTCCCGTCCCAGCTGATGATGCTCACCGGGTCAGGGACCGCGTCGAACAGGGCCTGGTAGCGCTGCTCGGCGGCGAGGGCGTGGTCTTCGGAATGCGCGAGTGCGTCCCGGGCCTGTTCGAGCAGCAGGCGGACGCCCTGCGGAAGGGCCGGATCGGCCAGGGTACCCTCGATCGCGGCCACAATCTCCAGCGGATCCGCGATCGCACGCGGAGCATCGTGGCGGGAGGAGGGCGAGCGATGGCTCATGTGGCGGCGAGGGCCTTTCCGACCTTGCTTTGTGATTCCCGTCCGAGTATGCCTGCCAACCAGCGGCCCGTCTCGGCCAGTGCGGGGAGGTCGATCCCCGTGGTGATCCCCAGTCCGTGGAGCATGTAGACCACGTCCTCGCTGGAGACGTTGCCGCTGGCGCCCTTGGCATAGGGGCAGCCGCCCGCACCGGAAACGGCGGCGTCCACCACCGCGACCCCTTCCTCCAGACAGGCGAGGATGTTGGCCAATGCCTGGCCGTAGGTGTCGTGGAAGTGGATGGCCAGGGCGTCCATGGGCACCTCGGCGGCGACGGCCTTCAGCATGGCTCGCGCCTTGGCCGGCGTACCAACGCCAATGGTGTCGCCCAGCGAAACTTCATAGCAGCCCATGCCGTGCAGTGCCTTCGCCACGCGCACCACGTCGGTAAGCGGCACCTCGCCCTGGTAGGGGCAGCCGAGCACGGTGGAGACGTAGCCCCGCACCTTCACGCCGTCCGCCTTGGCCCGCGCCAGCACGGGTGCGAAGCGGTCCAGAGATTCCTCGATGGAAGCATTGATGTTCTTGCGGTTGAACGCCTCGGATGCGGCGGTGAACACCGCCACTTCCTCCACGCCAACGCTGCGGGCGCGCTCGTAGCCCTGCTCGTTGGGCACCAGCACCGGATAGTGCACGCCCGGCTTGCGGGTGATGCCGGCAAACACCTCGGCGGCATCGGCCATCTGCGGCACCCACTTCGGGCTGACGAAGGCGGTGGCCTCGATGCTCTGGAGGCCGGTCGCCGAGAGGCGGTCGATCAGCGCGATCTTGTCGGCGGTGGAGACCAGCGTCTTCTCGTTCTGCAGGCCGTCACGGGGGCCCACTTCGACGATGCGCACGTGCGAGGGCATTGCCATGTCAGGCCTCCAGCACCACGAGGGCGGTGTCCGCGTCGACGAAGTCACCGCTGGCGGCGCGCACTTCGGCCACCTTGCCGGCGCGCGGTGCCTTCAGGCTGAGCTCCATCTTCATCGCTTCGATCACCATGACCTCCTGGCCGGCTTCGACTTCATCGCCCGGCGCCGCCTTGACCACCACCACGCGGCCGGGCATCGGCGCCAGCACGCGGTCGGCGCCACTGCTGCCCTGGCCCTGCTCGTGGTGGTACATGGGCACCGGGTCCAGGCGCAAGCGCTTGTCGCCATCGTGCACCACCAGGTGCGTGTCCTGCTCGAGGATATCGAAGCGGCGGCCCTTGCCGTCGATGCGCAGACTCAGGGTGTCGCGGGACAGCCGCGCCCCGGAAATGGCATGCGTGGTGCCGGCATGTTCGACGCGGTACTCGCCGGCGCTGCCCTGCGCGTGCAGTTCGATGCGCTCGCCACGGCGCAGGAAAGCCAGGGCGCGGCGACTGCCGTGGCCCAGGCGCCAGCCGTCGGCGATGGCCCATGGCGAGGTCGGGTCGTTGGACGTGCTGGCTGCCTCGCGGGTGGCGCGTTCCTGGCCGAGCAGTTCGGCGACCGTCGCCGCCAGCAGCAGGTCGGTGTCGGTGGCTTCGGCCACGGGCATGAACTCGTCCAGGTGGCGGTCGAGGTAGCCGGTGTCGATGGTCGCCTCGACCACTGCGGGGTGCCGGGCCAGCCGCTCGAGGAACTCGATGTTCGACTTCGGCCCGTTGATCTCGCACTGCGCCAGCGCCGCGCGCAGGCGGGCGAGGGCGGCCGGCCGGTCGGCGTCCCACACGATCAGCTTGGCAATCATCGGGTCGTAGAAGATCGTGACCGTGTCGCCTTCAACCACGCCCGAGTCCAGCCGCACGTGGGCGTCGGCGGTCGGCAGCTTCAGCCGCTCCAGCTTGCCCGAGCCGGGCAGGAAGCCGGCTTCCGGGTCCTCGGCATACAGGCGCACTTCGATGGCATGGCCGTTCTGTCCAATGGCGTCCTGCGGCAGCGGCAGCGGTTCGCCGGCCGCGACGCGCAGCTGCCATTCCACCAGGTCCAATCCGGTCACCAGTTCGGTGACGGGGTGTTCCACCTGCAGGCGGGTGTTGATCTCCATGAAGTAGAAGCCGCCGTCCTGGCCAACAATGAACTCCACCGTGCCCGCGTTGACGTAGTCGATGGCGCGCGCGGCCAGCACCGCGGCCGCGCCCATCGCCTCGCGCAGGTCCTGCGTGAGGAAGGCGGACGGTGACTCCTCCAGCACCTTCTGGTAGCGGCGCTGCGCCGAGCACTCGCGTTCGTTGAGGTGGATGGCGTGGCCATGGCTGTCGCCGAACACCTGGATCTCGATGTGGCGGGGCTTTTCCACGTAGCGCTCCAGCAGGACGCGGTCGCGGCCGAAGGCGCCCGCGGCTTCGCGCTGGCAGCTCTCCAGGTTGGCCATGAACTCGCCCGAATTGCGGACAATGCGCATGCCCTTGCCGCCGCCACCGTGCGCGGCCTTGATCATCAGCGGATAGCCAATCGCATCGGCCTCGCGCTGCAGCACGTCCGGCGACTGGTCCTCGCCGGTATAGCCCGGCACCACCGGGACGCCCGCGGCGTGCATCAGCTCCTTGGCGCCCGCCTTGCTGCCCATCTTCCGCATCGACGCCGCCTTCGGGCCGATGAAGGTCATGCCCGCCGCTTCCACAGCGTCGGCGAAGTCGGCGTTCTCCGACAGGAAGCCGTAACCCGGGTGGATGGCCTGCGCACCGCTGCGGAGTGCCGCCTCGATGATCGCCTCGCCGCGCAGGTACGACTCCTGCGGACGCGGGCCACCGATGTGATGGGCCTCGTCGGCCTGGCGCACGTGCTGGGCATTGGCGTCGGCGTCCGAGTACACCGCGACCGTGCGGATGCCGAGCCGGCGGGCGGTGCGGATGACACGGCAGGCGATTTCACCGCGGTTGGCAATCAGGATCTTGTCGAACATGGGCGTAGTGGCTCGGCAGAAGAGGAGACGGTCGCCCGGAGGTCGACACGGTTGGATCGATGATGGCGGCGGGACAGGAGCGCGAGCAGTCAAGGAAGGGAGCCTCGGAATGCCTGCTGCCTTCCCCGCGCCCGCCGGTCAGCCGCCCATCCAAGCTGGCTTGCGCTTGTCCAGGAACGCAGTCAGGCCCTCCTGGCCCTCGGGCGACACCCGCAGGCGGGCAATGAGCGCGGCGTTGTCCGCATCCAGCGTGTCACGCGGAGCGCCCGCGGCCACGCGCCGCACCAAGGCCTTCGCCGACGAGGCGGCCACCGGACCGGCCTTCAACAGCAGCCCGATCTGGCGCAACACCGCCTCGTCGAGATCCTCCGCAGGCACTACCTGGTGCAGCAGGCCGATGCGCAGCGCCTCGGCCGCGTCGAAGATCTCCGCGGTGGCAAACCAGCGCCGCGCCTCGCGCGCACCGATGGCCTCGATCACGTAGGGTGAGATCACCGCCGGCAGCAACCCCAGCTTGCTCTCGGTCAGCCCGAACTTCGCCTCCGGGGTGCCGATGGCAATGTCGCAGCAGGCCACCAGGCCCACGCCGCCGCCAAATGCCGCACCGTGCACGCGGGCGATGGTGGGCTTGGGGAGTTCGTCCAGCGTGCGCATCAGCCGGGCGAGGGCCAGCGAGTCCGTGCGGTTCTCCTCCTCGCTGGCGGCGGCCATGCCACGCATCCAGTTGAGGTCCGCGCCCGCCGAGAACGAGGCGCCATCGCCCTCCAGCACCACCACGCGGACCGCATCGTCGCGGCCCAGGTTGACCAGTGCGCCGGTGAGCGCCGCGATCAGGGTGGCGTCGAAGGCGTTGTGCAGGGTCGGCCGGTTCATTCGCAGGCGCGCGACCGGTCCGTCGTGCAGGCTCAGCAGTGGGGCGTTCATCGTGGGGCGGTCCGTGCAGTGCAGGCAAACGTTAATGATACCGGGTGGGCCCGAACCACCGCCCCGGTACGGTAGGAAATGATAGAATGAGAACAATTCCTATTTGTAGGATTTCCGCTTGAAGCTGTCGGAACTGCCACGGCGTACTGTCGCAACCGTTGCCTCGGTCGATGACCAGGTTGCCAACGACCCCATCGCGCGGCGCTTGCGGGAACTCGGCTTCGTCCCGGGCGAGCAGGTGGAAGTCATGGCTGTCGGTCCCATCGCGGCCGAGCCGATGCTGGTGCAGGTGGGCTTCACCCGCTTCGCCCTGCGCCGGCGCGAGGCCGCAAGAATCAGCGTCCGCGTGGGCGTGGCCGAAGCGGCGCCCGCGCCCGAGGAGGTGGAAGCCCTCGATTCGCGCGAGAGGGCCTCGGCATGAGCGCGTCCGTGCAGCGTATCGCCCTGGTAGGCAACCCCAACTGCGGCAAGACCGCGTTGTTCAACCTGCTCACCGGCAGCCGGCAGAAGGTGGCCAACTACGCCGGCGTCACCGTGGAGCGCAAGGAGGGGCGGTTCGAGGCTCCCTCGGGCCGGCATTACGCGCTGCTCGACCTGCCGGGTGCCTACAGCTTCCATGCCGCCAGCCTGGACGAGGCGGTGACCCGTGACCTGTGCCGCGGCTTCTACCCGGGCGAGCCGGCCCCGGACGTGATCGTCTGCGTGGTGGATGCCACCAACCTGCGCCTGCACCTGCGCTTCGCCCTGGAAGTGCGCGAACTGGGCAAGCCGATGGTGGTGGCGGTCAACATGATGGATGCCGCGCGGCGTCGGGGCATCGACGTCGACCTGGACGCGCTGCAGCGCGAACTGGGCGTGCCGGTGGTGCCCACCGTGGCGGTGCAGCGCCATGGCGCGCGCGACCTGGTCGCCATGCTCGATGCCCTGCCAGCCAACCCGCAGCCGCCCACGGTCAGCCTGGCCCGCGGCGGCGAGCTGGACAGCGACATGCTCCACGCCGAGACCCGCCGCCTGCTGTCGCTTGCGGTGGCCATGCCGCGCCGCACCGCGGAAATCGATGACGCCCTGGACCGCTGGCTGCTGCATCCGGTGTTCGGCCTGGCCACCCTGGCGGTGGTCATGTTCCTGATCTTCCAGGCGGTGTACGCCTGGGCCACGCCGATGATGGATGGCATCGAACTGCTGACCGGCAAGCTGGGGGAGTGGGCCGGCACCTACATGGCCGAAGGCCCGCTCAAGAGCCTGGTCGTGGACGGCATCATCGCGGGCCTTGGCGGCGTGATCGTGTTCCTGCCGCAGATCCTGATCCTGTTCGCCTTCATCCTGGCGTTGGAGGAGTCGGGCTACCTGCCGCGCGCCGCGTTCCTGCTCGACCGGATGATGTCGGCGGCGGGGCTGTCGGGCCGGTCGTTCATCCCGCTGCTGTCCAGCTTCGCCTGCGCGGTGCCGGGCATCATGTCCACGCGTTCCATCCAGGACCCGCGCGACCGCCTCGCCACGATCCTCGTGGCACCGCTCATGACCTGCTCGGCACGCCTGCCGGTGTACGCGCTGCTGATCGGTGCTTTCATCCCGCAGAAGCAGGTCTGGGGCGTACTCAACCAGCAGGGACTGGTGTTGTTCGGGCTGTATACCGCTGGCGTGGTGAGCGCGCTGCTGGTGTCGTGGGTGATGAAGAAGTGGCGGCGCGACAAGAGCGAGCATCCGCTGATGCTCGAGCTGCCGTCGTACCGCGTGCCGCATGCGCGCGACCTGCTGCTGGGCCTGTGGGAGCGCGCCGCGATCTTCCTCAAGCGGGTGGGCGGGATCATCCTGGCGATGACCATCCTGCTGTGGTTCCTGCTGACGTTCCCGGGTGCGCCCGAAGGTGCCACCGGGCCGGCCATCGACTACAGCTTCGCCGGGCGCATTGGACATGCAATGACGGCGGTCTTCGCGCCCGTGGGCTTCAACTGGCAGATCTGCATCGCGCTGATTCCCGGCATGGCCGCGCGCGAAGTCGTGGTTTCCTCGCTGGCCACGGTGTACGCGCTGTCGGCTGCCGACGAGGACAGCGCGATCCAGGCATTGAGCCCGATCATCAGTGACGGCTGGTCGCTGGCGACTGCACTGTCGCTGCTGGTGTGGTTCATCTACGCGCCGCAGTGCATTTCCACGTTGGCTACCATCCGCCGCGAAACGCATTCGTGGAAGCAGGTGGGCATCGCTGCCGGCTATCTCTTCGCCATGGCCTACCTGGCGTCGCTGGTCACGTACCAGGCGGCGGTACTGCTGGGCGCGGGGTGAACGTGGACGCCGGGCTGCTCGCGCAATACATCGTCATCGCGCTGGCAGTCGTGCTGAGTGCCTGGTACGTGCTCAAGCGACAGTTTCCCGGCGCGGTGCGCAAGGCAAGGCTCGCGATCGCCGTGCCGCTGGTGCGGGAAGCGCGCCCTGCATGGATGCGGCGCCTTGGGAGGCGCATCGCTCCCGCCACGAAGTCCGTCGGTGGCAGTTGCGGCGGTTGCGACGGTTGCGACTAGGCGACGGCACTCGCAAACCACAACCTGGGCCCAGCGCAGAGGGCGGGCGAGGGATGAGGCCAGCGCGGGAGCGCCCCTGCAAAGCAAAAAAAAGGAGGCCCGCGCGTGCGGGCCTCCTGATCGGCTTGCGCCTTGCGGCAGCTGATTACTTCTTGACTTCTTCAGCGGCGGCGTCGGCCTTGTCGGCGGCTTCCTGCGCAGCGTCGGCGGTGGCCTGGGCAGCGTCGGCGGTGGCCGCAGCGGCGCCAGCAGCGGCTTCGGCGCCGGCAGCGGCGGCTGCGTCGGCAGCGCCTTCAACGGCGGCGCCCACTTCGGCAGCGGCTTCGCCGGTGGCGGCGGCAGCAGCTTCGGTGGACTCGGCAGCGGCGTTGGCAGCGGCGTCGGCAGCCTGCTCGCTGGCAGCGGCGGCCTCAGCGGCTTCGTTCTGCGCGGTGGCGGTTTCGTTCTTGCAGGCGGTCAGGGCCAGGGCGGCGGCGACCAGGGCAACGTAGATCTTGGTGTTCATGGGTGTGCTCCAGAAAAAAAGATGGCCAAGGTTACAACTCGTCCGCCATCGCACCGTGAAGGAAGCTCCTTGCCCGGGCAGCCGACGCACTAAGGCGCCGCCGGTACGCCGGCGACCCCGCCAAATGTACTTGGAACCGAGGGGACGGTACAGCCCACCCATGCCACCCCCGGGGGCCGGCATGACGGTGCGTCGGGCGATCCCCGACGGCAAGTGCTTACATGCGGAACACGCCGAAGCGGGTGCGGTCTTCGATGGGCGCATTGAGGCTGGCGGACAAGCCCAGGCCCAGCACGCGGCGCGTGTCGGCCGGATCGATGATGCCGTCGTCCCACAGACGCGCGGTGGCGTAGTAGGGATTGCCCTGCGTCTCGTACTGCTCGCGGATCGGAGCCTTGAACGATTCCTCCTCGTCCGGCGTCCACACCTTGCCCGCGGCTTCGATGCCGTCGCGGCGCACGGTGGCCAGCACGCTGGCCGCCTGCTCGCCGCCCATCACGCTGATCCGCGCGTTGGGCCACATCCACAGGAAGCGTGCGCCGTAGGCCCGTCCGCACATGGCGTAGTTGCCCGCGCCGAAACTGCCGCCGATCACCACGGTGAACTTCGGCACGTGCGAGCATGCCACCGCCGTCACCATCTTCGCCCCGTCCTTGGCGATGCCGGCCTGCTCGTACTTCTTGCCGACCATGAAACCGGTGATGTTCTGCAGGAACACCAGCGGGATGCCGCGCTGGTTGCACAGCTCGATGAAGTGCGCGCCCTTGAGCGCGCTCTCGGCGAACAGGATGCCGTTATTGGCCACGATGCCCACCGGATAGCCGTGCAGGTGGGCGAAGCCCGTGACGAGGGTCTTGCCGTAGCGTGCCTTGAACTCCTGGAACTCGCTGCCGTCCACCACGCGGGCGATCACCTCGCGGATGTCGAACGGGCGGCGGGTGTCCTTGGGGACGATGCCGTACAGCTCATCGGCGGCGTACAGCGGTTCGCGCGCGGGTTGCACCGCCACCGGCAGCACCTTGCTGCGGTTGAGCGTGCCGACAATGTCGCGCGCGATCTGCAGCGCGTGGCGGTCATCCTCGGCAAAGTGGTCGGCCACGCCGGAGATGCTGGTGTGGACGTCGGCGCCGCCGAGGGTTTCGGCGTCGACGACCTCGCCGGTGGCGGCCTTCACCAGCGGCGGGCCGCCCAGGAAGATGGTGCCCTGTTCCTTGACGATGATGCTCTCGTCGCACATGGCCGGCACGTAGGCGCCGCCCGCGGTGCACGAGCCCATGACCACGGCAATCTGCGGGATGTTCTCCGCGCTGAGTCGCGCCTGGTTGTAGAAGATGCGACCGAAGTGCTCCTTGTCCGGGAAGACTTCGTCCTGCAGCGGGAGGAACGCGCCGCCGGAGTCCACCAGGTACACGCAAGGCAGCTTGTTCTCGCGCGCGATCTCCTGTGCGCGCAGGTGCTTCTTCACCGTCATGGGGAAGTAGGTGCCGCCCTTGACCGTGGCATCGTTGGCCACCACCACCACTTCCTGGCCCATCACCCGGCCGATGCCGCAGACCATGCCCGCTGCGGGCGCGGCGTTGTCATACATGCCTTCTGCCGCCAGCGGTGCGATCTCGAGGAACGGTGAACCCGGGTCGAGCAGCGCGGTGATGCGGTCGCGGGCCAACAGTTTGCCGCGCTCGGTGTGCTTGGTCCGTGCCTTCTCGCCGCCACCGTCGGCAGCGCGCGCCAGTCGGGTGTCCAACTCTTCCACCAGCGCGCGGTGGTAGGCCACGTTGGCCTGGAAATCCTGCGAGCGGGTGTCGAGTTGGGAGGTGAGCGCGGGCATGGGGATCTGGGTATGCGTGTAAGCCGCGCATGAGAACACAAAGCGGCGCGGCCGGCCAAGGTCCGCCGGCGTGTGGTCGTGGACTGGACCCACCGCAGGCAGGGCGTGCCGGACAACCGCCGCGGCCGTGGCACAAAAAAAGAGGCCCGCTTGCGCGGGCCTCTTCGGTACTGCAGGCGAACGCCTATTACTTCGCGGCTTCTTCGGCCGGAGCAGCAGCGGCGTCGGCAGCCGGAGCAGCGGCAGCGTCGGCGGCCGGAGCAGCAGCGGCGTCAGCGGCCGGGGCGGCAGCGGCGTCAGCCGGAGCAGCCGAAGCGTCGGCAGCGGTGACGGCAGCGGCGTCGGCGGCCGGAGCCTCGACAGCGGCGGTGGCAGCGGCGTCAGCGGCCGGAGCCTCGACAGCAGCGGCGGCGTCAACGGCCGGGGCCTCTTCCTTGTTGCAGGCGGTCAGGGCGAGGGCGGCGGCAACCAGGGCAACGTAGAGCTTGGTGTTCATGAAAATCTCCAGGAGGGTAGGTGGTGAAACGTGTTGCAAAGGGGGTGCCTCGGCCATTCAGAATCGGGCGGGCCCTATTCATAAATGGCGGGGAGGCAAGGAAAAGCCGCTAGCGGACTAGCGGCTTTTTCCAACCGTAAGGCCCGTTAGGACCAGCGGGTTTGATTACTGCTTGGCGGCTTCTTCAGCGCCTTCCTTAGCCTGCTCAGCGGCGTCGGCGGCCTGCTCAGCGGCATCGGCAGCGGCGTCGGCAGAGCCGGCGTCGGTGGCGGTGGCGGCAGCGTCAGCGGCGGTCGCGGCGGCGTCGGCCGAAGCGGCAGCGGCGTCAGCCGAAGCGGTGGCGGCGTCAGCAGCAGCGGCGTCGCCGGTGGCGGCAGCGTCGGCAGCGGCGGTGGCGGCTTCGGCCGAAGCGTCAGCGGCCTCAGCGGCCGAGTCAGCAGCCTGCTGCTGGTTCGAGCAGGCGGCCAGGGCGAAGCCCAGAGCCAGGGCGAGCAGCGCCTTGTTCATGGTCATGGTGCGGTTTCCTCGTCAATAAAGTAGGGCAACGCGCAGACCGCGCGCCGGTGTACATGATGACAAGCCGGTGACGGCTGTCAAGCGGGTGGCCGACTTTTTTTGGTTAAGACGTCGTTATACCGAATAGCCTCGGCTAAATGGCGGCTGCTCAGACCAGTTCGACGGCGATTGCCGTCGCTTCGCCACCGCCGATGCACAGCGATGCGACGCCGCGCTTGCCACCGCGCTGGCGCAACGCGTTGAGCAGGGTGACCACCAGACGGGCGCCGCTGGCGCCAATCGGATGGCCCAGCGCGACTGCGCCGCCATGCACGTTGACCTTGTCGCGCGAAATTCCCAGATCCTTCATCGGGGCCATGGCCACGCACGAGAACGCTTCGTTGATCTCGAACAAGTCGACGTCGGCCACGCTCCAGCCTGCCTTCTTCAACACGTTGTCGATCGCGGTGACCGGCGCGGTGGTGAACCACTCGGGTGCCTGCGAATGGGTAGCGTGGGCCACGATGCGGGCCAACGGCTTCAGGCCGCGCTTGGCGGCTTCCTCGGCGGTCATCAGGACGGTGGCAGCGGCGCCGTCGGAGATCTTGGAGGACGAGGCGGCGGTCAGCACGCCATCCTTGCCGAACGCCGCACGCAGGGTCGGGATCTTGGTCGTGTCGATCTTGCCCGGCTCTTCGTCGGAGTCGACCACCACGTCGCCCTTGCGGCCCTTGACGGTGACCGGGACGATTTCGTCCTTGAAGGCACCGCTGGTCTGCGCGGCCTGAGCCAGCTTCACGCTCTCGGTGGAGTAGGCGTCGAGCGCCTCGCGGTCGAACTTGTACTCGGCGCACATGGTGTCGCCGAACACGCCCATGGCCTTGCCCTGGTACGGGTCGGTCAGGCCGTCATAGGCCATGTGGTCGATGAACTCGGCGCTGCCATAGCGGATGCCGTTGCGCGAGCCGTTGAGCAGGTGCGGCGCATTGGTCATCGACTCCATGCCGCCAGCGACCACCACGTTGGCCGAGCCGGCCTTGATGATGTCGTGGGCCAGCATGATCGCCTTCATGCCCGAACCGCAGACCTTGTTGATCGTGGTGCAGCCGGCCGAAGTGGGGATGTTGGCGCCGAGCGACGCTTGGCGGGCCGGGGCCTGGCCCAGGCCGGCCGGCAGCACGCAGCCCATGATCACTTCGTCCACCTGGTCGGCGGCAACGCCAGCGTGCTCCAACGCGCCCGTGATGGCAGCGCTGCCCAGTACCGGAGTGGCGACGCCGTTGAACTGGCCGAGGAAGGAACCAATGGCGGTGCGCTTGGCACCGACGATGACGATGTCGGACATGGACTGCTCCAGTGGGGCCGGCGGCCTGCCGGGATCACTCGATTATCGCGCCGATTGTTGCGCCGCCGCAAATTACAAAGCCCAACGGTGCCCTACGGGATTTCGGTTCATCGTTGATCGGCTCGGGGGTTTGCACTACAAGGATGCTGTCGGCCACGCGCCGCCTGCGGTCCAGGATCGGACGACCGTGACGTCGGGGAAAATCGAATGACATATCGTGAGAATGGGCTGGCGGTCGCCGTGCGGCGGGGTCTGTTGCTGTCGGCGCTGGCTGCCGGGCTGGTGGCCTGTGGTGGCGGCGGCGGTGGCAAGAGCGTGAGGGTGGACCCGCCGCCGGCGGCGTTGCCCCCGCCGGTGGTATATGCCGCCGAGCCGCGGTACAGCGATCACCTGAACCTGACCAACACCGGCGCGGCCCATGCCGCCGGCCTCAGCGGTGCGGGCGTGATCATCGGCGTGGTGGACAGCGGCATCAACCGCAACCACCCCGCCTTGCAGGGTCGCGTGCTGGCCAACCTGATCTATATCAGCAGCAACGGCAACAACCTCTCCGTCGATGACGTGGATGGACACGGCACTGCCGTTGCACAGGTGGCTGCCGGCACCGCGTTCGGCTCGTGGCCCGGCGGCATTGCCCCGGGTGCGCAGCTGGTATCCGCGCGCATCATTTCCGACAAGCCGCCCAGCGACGACGGGTCCGGCCAGGGCAACGAGGTGTCGGGCGCGCTGGGGCTGAAGTCGATCCACCAGGACCTGATCAACCGCGGCGTTCGCGTCATGAACAACTCGTGGGGTGGCCTGTACTGGACCAACCTCAGCGCCACCGCTCCCATTGCCGACGAGTACCGGCCGTTCATTGCCACCCACGGCGGTCTGGTCGTGTTTGCGACCGGTAATGAGGGAAGGGCCAACCCGTCCAGCATGGCCGCGCTGCCCAGCCAGCCCGGCGCCAATGGCACGAAGCCGGGGGCCGACCTGGAGCGCGGCTGGCTGGCGGTAACGGCGGTGGACCCCACCAACATCAATTCGCTGGACAAGGGCAGCGACGGCACGGTGTACGCCAATGCCTGCGGCGTGGCGATGCGCTATTGCCTTGCCGCGCCGGGCACGGTCATCGCGACGGGTACCAACGATCTCTACAACAACCCGACCTATTGGCGCTGGAAGGGCACCTCGTTCGCCGCACCGCAGGTGTCGGGTGCTGCTGCCCTGGTGTGGCAGAAATTCCCGTATTTCAACAACGACATGGTACGCCAGACGTTGCTGGGTACCGCCAAGGACATCGGTGCCCTGGGTGTCGATTCCATCTTCGGCTACGGCCTGCTCGACGTGGGCGCGGCGGTGCGGGGGGCTGCCCGGTTCGACTGGGGCGACGTGGTGGTTTCCTTCGCCGGCACATCCGCGTGGAGCAATCCGATCTCCGGCGGTGGCGGGCTGGTCAAGCAGGGCAGTGGCCGCTTGGAGCTCACGCAGCCGAACAGCTACCTCGGCGCCACGCGCGTGCAGGGAGGGACGCTGGCCAGCTTCTTCACCGTGCCAGGCGATGCGTCGGTGAGTTCGGGTGCCAACCTGGAGCTGCGCGGCGGCGTGGTCGGGAACCTGGACAACCTTGGAACCGTAAGCACGAAGACCACGGCGAGCCACGTCGTGGGCGGCAATTACCACCATGGCAGCAATGCCCGTTTCGCCTTCGAGGTCGGTGCGCCTCTGCAGGTGACCGGCCAGGCCACCATCGACGGCGGTGATGCGCAGGTGACCGGCATCGCCCAGGGCTACACCCGCTCATCGCGCGAGTCGGTGCTGACGGCGGGGGGCGGCGTGTTCGGCCGCTTCTCTACGCTCAGTGCTGGCAGCGGCGTGTTCCTGCAGGCAACGTTGGGCTACGACCCCAACACGATCTGGTTGGACATCACCCGCCTGGACGTCACCGCGACGGCTGCGTCCATGGGCTTCACCGCGGCCTCGCTGTCCAGCGCGGAGCGGGTGGAGGGCGCTTTCTCCGCAATCGACGATGGCGCGGTGCCGGGCGGCGCAGGCACGGGCGGTGGGCTCGACTTCCTTGCGGCAGCAGGGCAGATCCAGCGCTCGCCCACGGCCATGGCGGCGGAGCGCACGCTGGAAAGTCTTTCCGGAGACCTGCACGGTGCGGATACGGCCTATGCGTTGATGGCCATGGAGGGCAGCCGGCATGCGCTGGAGGCCCGTCTCGATGCGCGGGGCGCTACCTCCAGCGCGAATGCCTGGTGGGATCGGCTTGGCGCGCAGCGCCAATCCAGCAGCCATCTGGGCATCGATGCGCAGGGTTGGGTGATGGGTCACGACTACCGGCTGGGCGAAGGGTGGTCGGTGGGCGGCGCCTTCGCGGAAATGCTGGGGCAGGGTTTCCGAGGCGACCGCGCGGACCGGGAGCGTAACCGGCAGGTCGAAGGGCAGCTGTACGCGCAATGGCAGTTCGGCGACTCCTACCTGCTCGGACGGGTGTCGCACGGCGTAATGGAACGGCAGGCGCGACGTGACGTGTTGCTGGGCGACATGTCATTTGGCGTCGGTAGCGACTACGACAACCGCTATACGTCGATGGGGCTCCAGTTGGGCCAGCGCTGGACGATGGGCGATGGCGGGCTGACCCCGTACGTGGGTCTGCAGTCAGTGCGCATGACGCGCGAAGGATTCACCGAGGAAGGTGCGGCGGGTTTCGGCCTGAGCACCCACGCATCGACCTTCGAAGCGTCCCAGGCGCTGGCAGGCCTGCGGTTCGACCATCAGTGGTGGGGGGGTGCAACCCAACTGGGCATCAATGGCCGAGTGGAATGGCAGCGGACGCTGTCGCAGTCGGGCAACGACATCAACGCGCGATTCACCGGCATCGATGTCTGGTCGCCGATCGACGGCGAGACACTGGCGCGCGACATCGGGATGCTTGGGGTTGGGTTGCAGGCGCGCCTTCCGCACCTGGGACTGATGCGGCTGGGCGCGGATCTCCGGCAGGAGAATGGCCACCGCTGGACGCAGGCGCAATTGAGCTGGGCGGTCGGTTTCTGAGTGTCTGACAACCGCGCCCGGCGCCCACGGGCGCGCCACTGGCTCCCCGCGCTGCTTGCCATGGCAGCCCTGGCGGTGTCGTGGGGGTGGCCTGCGTCCGCCCTGGCCGCGGCGCCTGAGGCCGTGGTCACGGTGGATGATGTCCACTTCCACAACTACGGCGTGGAAGATGGTCTGTCGCAGACCACGGTCAGGGCGATGCTGCAGGACCCCAGCGGTGCGGTCTGGATCGGCACCCAGGACGGCCTGAACCGGTTCGACGGCTACGAGTTCAAGGTCTATCGCGCCGACCTGCAACGCCGGGATTCACTGCCCGACAGCTACATCCAGGCGTTGGCGCCGTCGCGGCGCGGCGGCTTCTGGGTGGGCACCAAGGCGGCGGGCATCGCGCTGTACGACCCGGAACGGGACCGGTTCACCCGGTTCGCCACGGGTGAGCCCGACGGGGGCGGCGAGGCCAATGCGGTTACGGCGTTGCAGGAGACGGGTGATGGCCGTCTGTGGGTGGGCAATTCCGGCAATGGCCTGCAGTGGCTGGACCCGGGGAGCGATCGGTTCCAGTGGGCCCCTGATGCGTTGAATCGTCAGTTGGGCTCCATCGCCGCCATGGCCCTGCTCGACGGGCGGCTGCTGGTGGGTGGCAAGGACGGGGTTTGGCTGGTGGACGCGTCGGGTCAGTCGGCGCGGCGCTGGAGTCGGGGCGGCGACGACCTGCGTGTCGAGAGCATCGAAGTCAGCCCCGACGGCACTGACGTCTGGGTCGGCACGCGCTTCGCGGGGCTGTTCCGTTTCGATCGCACTGGCAACCAGCTTGGTCAATGGCAGGCCAAGGAGGGACTGCCACATTCGAACGTGCGCGACCTGGTGTTTGACCGGCAAGGGCGGCTCTGGATCACGACCCTCGAGGGCCTCGCGCGCCTGGACGCCACCGGCCAACCCCTGCGAGCCTGGACCTACGGTGCGGGCCTGGGGGGAAGCCTGGCCTCCAGCCGCCTGCAGGCGCTGATGGTGGATCGCGATGGCTTGGTCTGGGTGGGGACCTGGTTGAACGGCGTGAGCATCTTTTCGCCGCAAAGCGAGGTCTTCGAAGAGCTCCAGGTCCGCGCGCGCGACACCATCGGTGGCAGGGGTCTGGCAGTAGGCTCGTTCCTGATCGAACCCGACGGCTCGGTCTGGCTGAGCGTTGCCGAAGGCCTCGGCCTGGTCCACTACGATTTCGAGCGCGGCGTGCTGGCGCAGTACCCGCCCGACCCTTCGAATCCACGTGCCCTGCCTTCCAACATCATCCTGGACATGCGGCGCGACCGGCGTGGCCGGTTGTGGGTGTCGACGGCCGCAGGCCTGGCGCGTCTGGACGGCGACGGGTTCACCGTGTTCCGCCACGACCCCAAGGACTCGACCAGCCTGCCGAACCCCAACTGCTCGGCGCTGCTGGAGGATCGAAACGGCGCGATGTGGGTGGGCACGCTGGGCGGTGGCGTCGGCATGTTGTGCGACGGCTGCACGCAATTCGTCAACTACCGCGCCCTGCCTGACATGGACGGCCGCCCCGGATTGGGGGGTAGTTCCGTCGAGACACTGTTCGAGGACAGCCGCGGCGCCATCTGGATCGGCCTGCGCTCGGCGGGCCTGGCGCGCCTGGACCCCGCCACCAATCGCATCGAACACTTCCGCGCCCGTCCGGGTGTGGCGGGCCATATCGGCAACGACAGCGTGTCCTGGATCAGCGAGGATCGACAGGGCCGGCTGTGGGTTGGCCACGGTGCCGGAGTGAGTTGGGCCAAGCTGGACGCGCCGGGGCCGGTGCAGTTCCACAACTACAACATGAACGCAGTGGGCGGCATCATCCAGGACGAGGAAGGCCGCTACTGGATCAGCACCACCGTCGGCATCAGCCGGCTTGATGTGGACAGCGGGGAGATTGTCCATTTCGGCGCGCGCGACGGAGCCCAGTTGATGGGCTATTTCGTGACCGCGGCCGGCCAGTTTCCGGATGGCAGGATTGCGTTTGGCGGCATCAATGGCCTTACGGTGTTCGATCCCCGGAAAGTGGCGATCGCCTCCAGATCACACCGTGTCGCCCTCACGGCCATTTACGTGGCGCGTGCCGGAGCGGATGCCGAGGCGGACGCCTGGACTCAATGGGTGCGGACCGGCGGGAAGGGCGGCGCGATCGTGCTTCCTCCCGACGGTGACGATGTCAGCTTCGAGTTCTCGTCGATGGCGTTCGCGGATCCGCAGGGCGTCCGCTATGCCTACCGGATGGAAGGCGTGAACGACGATTGGGTGGAGGTGGATGCCAACCGCAGGTTGGCCAGTTACAACCACCTGGGACCGGGGCGCTACGTCTTTCACGTGAGGGCGCGCAGCCCATACGGCGCGTGGGGCCCGGAGCTGGTGATTCCCATCCGCCTGACGCCGCCGTGGTGGCGGACCTGGGTGGCCTACCTGGGGTACGCGCTGCTCGGGCTGTTGCTGCTGGGAGGTGTGGCTTGGGAGGTCCGCCAGCGGCTTGCGGAACGCAAGCGAGCGCAGCGTGAGATCGCCGAGAGCGAGCAGCGCCTGAAGCTGGCCCTCTGGGGCACCGGCGATGAGCTCTGGGACCTCGACCTGGTGAAGGGGGAGTTGCGCCGCCAGAACCCGCTTGCGACGGCCGACGCGAGCGGCGGGGAGCTGGTGGGCGGCGCCGACGCCATGCGCGGCCTGGTGCATCCGGACGACCTGCCGGCGTTCGACGAGGCGATCGCGGCGCACCTGTCCGGCGAGAATTCCTACATCGAGGTTTCCTATCGCGTGCGAGACGCCGACGGCAACTGGCGTTGGCTGCTGAGCCGCGGGCGCGTGGTCGCGCGTGACCGGGATGGCCGTGCCTTGCGCCTTGCCGGAACCAACAGCGACATCACGCGGCTCAAGGACAACGAGCTGGCGCTGGCCAAGGTCAATGTCGAGCTGGAGTCGCGGGTGCACGCGCGGACCGAAGCCCTGCATGCGAGCAACGAGTACCTGCTCAAGACCGTGGGCGAGTTGCGTGACACGCAGAAGCAGCTCGTGGAGTCGGAGAAGATGGCGGCGCTGGGAGGCCTGGTGGCCGGCGTGGCCCACGAGATCAACACGCCGCTGGGCGTTGGGGTGACGGCGGCGTCTTACCTGGCCCAGGAGGCCAGCTCGCTGTCCACGAGGATCGCCGACGGCACGCTCGACGAAGCGGGCCTCAAGGCCTTCAGCCAAGCGGCTACCGACAGCTCGCAGCTGATCCTGCGCAACCTGCAGCGCGCGGACCGCATGGTGAAGAGTTTCAAGCAGGTGGCGGTGGACCAGTCCAGCGAGGCTACGCGGGTGATCGAATTGCCGGGCTACCTGGAGGAGATCCTGATCTCGCTACAACCGATGCTGCGCCAGCGCCGGCACGAGGTGGCGATCGACTGCCCGAAACCGATCACGCTGGAGACCTATCCTGGCGCCATCTACCAGATCGTCTCCAACCTGGTCATGAACTCGGTCATGCATGGTTTTTCCGGCCGCGAGAACGGGCACATCCGCATTGCCGTGACCGGCGAAGAGCGCGACATCGTGCTGACGTACGAGGACGACGGCAGCGGCATGAGTGAGGAGGCCCGCAAGCGGGTGTTCGAGCCGTTCTTCACCACGCGCCGCGGCAGCGGGGGATCGGGGCTGGGGATGCACATCGTGTGGAACCTGGCCACGCAGGTGTTGGGCGGCACGATTGCCTGCGACACCGAACGCACCCAAGGCACATCGTTCGTCCTGCGGATTCCGCGCACGCTGCGGGCCCGCAACAACGCCAACCCGGCCTGAGTGCGGGGGCAGCCCCGGCAGCTTGCAGCTGGGGTGGGGCGGCATGCCGGTGCCCCGTCGGCGTCAGTCCGGTAACTGGTCGCGGATGGCTTCGGCACGCTCCCAGTGGTCCAGCAGGATGCGCGCCAGGGACGGGTCGAACATCTTTCCGGTGTGCTCCACGATGTACTCTCGGATGCGCTCGGACGTCCACGCATCCTTGTAGCAGCGCTTGCTGCCCAGCGCGTCGAACACGTCGGCGAGCATGGTGATGCGCCCACTGAGCGGGATCGCGTCGCCCGCCAGGCCATGCGGGTAGCCGTTGCCATCCCAACGCTCATGGTGGGCCAGTGCGACTTCCGCGGCCAGTTGCAGGATGCCGCGCTTGGACGGTGCCAGCATGCGGTGGCCGATGGCGGCGTGGGTGCGCATGATCTCCGTCTCATCGGGTGTATGCGCGCCGGGCTTGTTGAGGATGGCGTCGGGGATGCCGATCTTGCCCAGGTCGTGCAGCGGCGCGGCATGGCGGATGCGCTCGCAATAGGCCTCGTCCATGCCGTGCTCGCGCGCCAGCAGCTCGGCGATCAGGCCCACGCGATGCACGTGCGCGGCGGTTTCGTTGGAGCGCGTCTCGGCGGCGCCCGCCAGCAGGAAGATCATCTCCATCTGCGCGTTGGAGACTTCCTGGCTCAGCTGCAGGTTCTCGAACGCGATGGACACGTTGGTGCAGAAGATCTCGACCAGCTTGTAGTCCAGCTCGGACAGGTCCCAGGCCTCTCCCACGTACAGCAGGCTTTCGCCGTTCTGGCTGTCGGTGAAGTGCAGCACATAGTGGTCGTGGCTGAACTGGTGGCGTTTATCGCGCAGGGCCGAGCGCAGCGTCTCCAGCATGTTGGGCGGCAGTTCCTCGTCGATGTTGTGGTCGACGAATCGCTTGAAATCGCCCGTGGCGGCCGAGGCGACGAAGTGGTCCTCCTCGTTGGCCGCGTCGCCACTGGTGGTGAAGTACAGCGCGCCGCGTTCCATGCCCACCAGCGTCGCCAGCTGTGACAACACCGCGGAGGCGAAACTGCTGGTGCGCTCGTTGGCGAAGACCTGCGCCGACGCCTCGATCACCCGCTCAAGGCCGCGCTTGTGCTCCTTGATGGTCATGATGTCGCGCCACGCGCGCAGCGCGGCAAACAGCGTGGTCGATAGCTTCTGAGCGGTGAGCTCGGTCTTTTCCTTGTAATCGTTGATGTCGTAGCGCGCGATGACCTCGTGCTCCGGCGCCTGGCCGGGCTGCCCCGTGCGCAGCACGATGCGGATGTCGGGGTTGGCCAGGTCGGTGCGGATGAACTGGGCCAGCTCCAGGCCTGCCTGGTCGGTTTCCATCACCACGTCCAGGAACGCCACGGCAATGTCGTCATGCGCCCGCAGGATCTCGCGCGCCTCGCTGGCGCTGTGGGCGGAGATGATCTGCAACGGACGGTCGTCGAAACGGAAGCTGGCAAGCACCAGCCGCGTGACTTCGTGGACTTCCGGTTCGTCGTCTACCAGCAATACCTTCCATGGCGGCTGGGCATTACCGGCAGAAGCGCCGAGGAAACCCATTGGCTTAGCCCTCCCCCTGAGCTGGATCCAGTCTATCCAAAAAAAAGGGGCGGCAAGGCCCCACTCCAAGGGGCGGGGGGCGATGAACCGGCCTACCCTGGTACAACGCCACCCGACGGCCGGAGGGGACGGAAACAGATCGGCCCGGCCAGCGGACTGGTCGGGCCGTCAGGGACCGTGTTCAGGATAGGGAGCGGCCCCCTTGCCGCCTCAGCTGTTGCCGTTGAACAGCTCGCGGCCGATCAGCATGCGGCGGATCTCGTTGGTGCCCGCGCCGATCTCGTACAGCTTGGCGTCGCGGAGCAACCGCCCGGTCGGGTACTCGTTGATGTAGCCATTGCCGCCCAGTGCCTGAATAGCCTCCAGCGTGACCTGCACCGCTGACTCCGAGGCGTGCAGCAGGCAACTGGCGGCGTCCACGCGGCTCTTGTACCCGCTGTCGTAGTCACGGGCGATCTGGTACGCGAACGCACGGCTGGACTGCAACCGGGTGTACATGTCCGCGATCTTGCCCTGCATCAGGCCGAACGTGCCGATGGCCGCGTCGAACTGCTTGCGCTCGCGGGTGTAGGGCAGGGTGATGTCCAGCGCCGCCTGCATCAGGCCAATGGGGCCGCCGGACAGCACCAGGCGCTCGGTATTCAGGCCGCTCATCAGCACCTTCACGCCCTGGTTGACCTCGCCCAGCACGTTCTCGGCGGGGATTTCGCAGTTCTCGAACACCAGCTCGCAGGTGTTGGAGCCGCGCATGCCCAGCTTGTCCAACTTCTGCGCCGTGCTGAAACCCTTCATGCCCTTCTCGACGATGAAGGCGGTCATGCACTTGCTGCCCGCGTCCTTGGGCGCGGTGCGCATGTAGACCACCAGCACGTCGGCCTCGGGGCCGTTGGTGATCCACATCTTGTTGCCGTTGGCCACCCACACGCCGTCACGCAGCTCGGCGCGGCAGCTCATCGAGCCGACCACGTCCGAGCCGGCACCCGGCTCGCTCATCGCCAGTGCGCCCTTCCACTCGCCGGTGCACAGCTTGGGCAGGTACTTGTGGCGCTGAGCCTCGTTGCCGTTGGCGTAGAGGTTGTTGACGCACAGGTTGGAGTGCGCGCCGTACGACAGGCCCACCGAGCCCGACGCACGCGAGATTTCTTCCATCGCCACCAGGTGCGCCAGGTAGCCCATCTCGCTGCCGCCGTGCTCGCCCGGCACGGTCATGCCCAGCAGGCCCATCTCGCCCAGCTTGGGCCACAGGTCCTGCGGGAACCAGTTGTCGTGGTCGATCTGTTCGGCACGCGGTGCGATCTCGGCATCGGCGAAGCGGCGGACCGCGTCACGCAGCGCATCGATCTCTTCACCCAGCGGGAAGGGGCGCATAACTACTCCTGGCAACGTTACGGCCTCGAAGCCTTTCGACAGCCGGTGTGAATTTGGCGGCCGGGGCATGCGCCCGGTCCGGACAGCACGACGGGGCACTGGGCCCCGTCGTATTTTGCTCTACAGCCCGTCAGTGCAACCGATACGGATCAGTTGCCGCCGCGGATGCGACCCTTGAAGCGGGTCTGGCCACGGCCCAGCGGCAGCTTGAGCTTGCCGATGGCGGCGATGCGCTCCTCGCCCAGGCGGTCAGCGGCCTGGTAGGTCGGCACGCCGTCGCGCTCGGCGATCTCATAGATGCGGTGCAGGTTGTGGTAGATGGTGCGCATCATGCGCATGGCGCGCTCGCGGTTGTAACCCTCGAGCTCCAGCGCCACGTTCATCACGCCGCCCGCGTTGACCGCGTAGTCCGGGGCGTACAGGATGCCGCGCTTCTGCACTTCGTCGCCGATGGCGTTGTTGGCCAGCTGGTTGTTGGCCGCGCCGCAGATGATCTTGGACTTCAGGCGGGGCAGGGTGTGCTCGTTGACCGTGCCACCCAGCGCGCACGGCGAGTACACGTCGGCCGGCACGTCGTAGATCTCGTCCAGGCCCACGGCCTCGGCGCCGTACTCCGTCACGGCCTTGTCGACCAGCGACTGGTTGATGTCGGTGACGAAGATCTTCGCGCCGCGCTCCTTGAGCAGCTTCACGTACTCCATGCCGACGTGGCCCAGGCCCTGCACGGCGTAGCTGTACTTGCCCACTTCCTCGTCGCCGAAGCGCTTGTTGAGGCTGGCCATCAGGCCCTGCATGGTGCCGTAGGCGGTGAACGGCGACGGGTCGCCGGAGCCACCGTGCACCTGGTGCACGCCGGTCACGAACTCGGTCTCGCGGTACACGTATTCCATGTCGTTGACGTCGATGCCGACGTCCTCGGCGGTGATGTAACGGCCGCCCAGCGAATCCACGAACTGGCCGAACGCGCGGAACAGCGCTTCGGACTTGTCCTTGGCCGGGTCGCCGATGATCACGGCCTTGCCGCCGCCGATGTTCAGGCCGGCAACCGCATTCTTGTAGGTCATGCCACGCGACAGGCGCAGCACGTCATTCAACGCTTCCTGCTCGGACTTGTACGGCCACATGCGCGTGCCGCCCAGCGCGGGGCCCAGCACGGTGTTGTGGATGGCGATGATCGCCTTCAGGCCTGCGTCCTTGTTGTGGCAGAACACGACCTGCTCGTGGCCGTAGGTGTCCAGGGTCTCGAAAATCATCAGGTGCTCCGCGTCGGCGTGGGGGATGCGCGAAGGGCGCCACGCCAACTGTGCGTTGTAAGTCGTTGAATCGGAAAGATTCGCCTCTGCGACCGGGGTAGGGGTCCCGCCGCAGGGGGCATAGTTTACGGCAATCGGGGGATACGGTTACGTATGCAACAACCGGGGTCCCGGGCGGACCCTCCACCGTCCCCGATTCAGAAAGCCCGGTAGCGCCGCTCGCGGAACCACAGCGTGGCCAGCCACTTCTCCCCGGCCAGTACCGGCGTGCCGGCGTGCAGCGAGTCCGGGTCCGGCCGGCCGGCATCGTCGGTGTTGCGGAACGCCACCGCGCGGCCCATCCCCGCGTCCACCACCAGGTTGGCCTCGGGGAAGGCGGTGCCGCCGCCGGATTCCACGTCGCACAGGTACGCGCACAGCGTGGCCGCGCGCTGGCCCGCCTGCGGCCGGTCGCCTGCCAGCGTCTGCGGCGGCAGGTAGTCGCGGTGCGGGCGGTATTCCTGCCCGGGCAGGTAGCGCAGCAGCACCATGTGCTCGGCGCGGGTGAAATCGATGCCGATCGCCGCCGCCATGCGCATCTGCAGCAGGCGCAGCTGGAAGTCCTCGATGATCTCGTTGAAGGTGGCATCGAACGCCGTGCGCACCGGGTGCTCCAGCCATTCGCCGGTGCGCGGGTCCACCACGCGGGCGCGCTTGAGCCACGGCGCGCCCATCAGCATCACGTAGCGGCATTCCTCGGCGGTCAGCAGGCCTTCCAGCGTGGCCACGCGCGGTGTCTGGCTGCGCACTTCGGGCACGGGCGCCTGCAGGCTGGCTTCAAGGTTGAGTTGCAGCGGTCGGCTGGGGCCGTCGACCGGGGCGCGCCCCGGGGCCGGGGGCAGGGCCGGAACACCGGCCTGCGCCACCAGCGCCTGCCAGGCCGCCAGATCGCTGCCCGCGTCCATCTCGCCATGGCGCACCCGCTCCAGCAGCAGGCACGCACTGATCGGGTCGCCCGCGCGGGCGGCCTGCTCCAGCAGCGTGCGCGACTGGCGCATCGCCGCCGGGTTGTCGATGTCGCGGCCGAAGTACATCGCCAGCGCACGCATCGCCGCCACGTCGCCGCCCTTGGCCGCGGCCAGCAGGCGCTGGCCCATCCGGAGGAAATCGCGGTCCATGACGATGCCGCCCAGCGCGATGCTGGCCAGCAGCGACGCCGCACCCGCCGAACCGCCACGTTCGGCACGTTCCAGCCACTGCACCGCGGCCATCGGATTGGCGTCGCAAGCCACGCCATACAACTGCATGCGGGCGTGTTCCACCTGCGCGGCCAGGTGGTTGCGTTCGGCGGCCTGGCGGTACAGGTCGAAGGCTTCCTCGGCACCGTCCAGCGTGACCAGCCGGGCGGCCAGCCGGAACTGCGCGTCGGGCGCGCCGTTGGCCGCGTCGTGGCGCAGGGTGTCGAGGTCGGGCAGGGCGTTGGCGTGCATGGCTACAGCGTAACGCGAGCACCCAGCCACCGGGCGGGCGCTAGCGGAACCACAACATCGCCAGCCACAGCGTACCCTCGCGCACCGGCTGGACTTGCAGGGACGCGTCGGGGGTGGGCGGCCCGTCGTCCGGTGTGGCGTCAAACAGCACCGCCTCGCCGGGCGCCAGAGCGATCGGCTTGGCGACGCCGCTGGCCTCCAGCGCACCACCCACCAGCGCGGGCGCCAGCAGCACGCACAGCGCACGCCGGCCTTCCGAGGCGGCCATCCCCGACGGCCCCCCTTGCGGCAACGTGGAGCCGCCGGTGATCAGCGTGCGCGCCGGCTCGCCGGCATCGTGCCGCTGCACCACCAGCGAACTGGTTTGGCCGAAGCGGATGCGCGCCGCCCGCGCCATCAGCAGGTGCAGCCAGCGCACCGCGAAGTCGTCCAGCACTTGGTCGAAGCGCGCTTCCGGGCCGCCTGCGTGGGCGGTGGCCATCTGCAGTTGGCCAATCACCATCAGCATCCGGCACTCGTCGGTGGACAGAAGCCGCGGGAGGCGCATCACCCGCGGCCGTCCACACAGTGCAGTCCACGGCGGTGGATGCAGAGCGTCGGCAAAGGCCAACCGGCCGTGGTCGTCCTCGCTGCCGCGTGCGGCCGGCTGTGTCGGTAGCGTCCACGGCTTGAGCCAGGGCAGTCGCGGCACGCCGCAATTGGCCAGCGCGCGCCACCAGCGGCGCGAATCGGCCAAGCGCACCGGCGTGCCTTCGCCGCGGTACAGGCGTTCGGCCAGCAGTGGCGCGGCGATGGCGTCACCGGCAACCGCCGCGCGCTCCAGCAACTGCACGCACGCCGCCTGCTCGACCGGGTCGTCGCGGCGCGCGAGGTGCAGCGCGGCCGCGCGCAGTGCTGCCGCCATGCCGGCCCGCGCCGCCTGCAGGATGCGCTCGTTGATGCGCGTATCGCGCTCCCCCGGCGTGTCGTCCAGCGCGATGCACGCCAGGTAATAGCCCGCCTCGGCGTGGCCGGCGGCCTCGGCGCGCTCAAGCCAGTCGATGGCCTGCACCGGGTCGGCGGGGCCGCCCAGGCCGTGCAGCAGCATCCGCGCGTATTCGACCTGCGCCCGGGCATCGCCGGCCTGCGCATCGTCGTGGAAGTGGACCCGCGCCTCGTCCCAGCGCCTTTCCAGCAGCAGGCTGCGGCCGTGGTGCGCGCGATCCAGCATGACGAACCCCCCAGGGCAGCGGCGGCGGACAGGGGCTCAAGCGTACCGCCTGCTGCACCGCATGGTGAACGCCGCCGCCCTTGGTCGGCCCCACGGCAGCGTACGGCCCGCCCGGAGGGGCAAGGGGCGGTCGCGCTACAATTCACGGATTGCCGTTTCCGTATTGAAAGGCCGTCCCATGAGCACCCCCGCCAGCAACCTCCCCGCCGACATCGCCGCCGAGAGCAGCCCGCTGCGCTTCGTCACCGCCGCCAGCCTGTTCGACGGCCACGACGCCGCCATCAACATCATGCGGCGCCTGATCCAGGGGCAGGGGGCGGAGGTGATCCACCTGGGCCACAACCGCTCGGTGGAGGACGTGGTGCGCGCCGCGCTGCAGGAAGACGCCGACGGCATCGCCCTGTCCAGCTACCAGGGCGGCCACGTCGAGTACTTCAAGTACATGGTGGACATGCTCAAGGAGCGCGGCGCCGGCCACATCCGCGTGTTCGGCGGCGGTGGTGGCACCATTACCCCGGAGGAGATCCGCGAGCTGCAGTCCTACGGCGTGGAGCGCATCTACCACCCCAACGACGGCATGCACATGGGCCTGGTGGCGATGATCGAGGACGTGGTCCGCCGCGCCGCCGACGGCCGCAAGGCCGCGCAGCTGCCGGACAAGAGCGCCGACATCGACGATGAGATCACCATCGGCCGCATGCTCAGCGCGATCGAGGAAGGCCTGCTGGACGAAGGCCAGCTGGCCCACCTGCGCAAGCAGTGGCACCTGGCCGGCGGCAAGACCCCGGTGGTGGGCATCACCGGCACCGGCGGCGCCGGCAAGTCGTCGGTGACCGACGAACTGCTCAACCGCTTCCTGGCCAGCTTCCCGGAGATGCGCATCGCGGTGATCTCGGTGGACCCGACCCGCCGCCGCACCGGTGGCGCGCTGCTGGGCGACCGCATCCGCATGAACAGCCTGCGCAGCAAGCGCGTGTACATGCGCTCGATGGCGACCCGCCGCCAGCACGTGGCCACCAACGCCGTGCTGAAGGACTGCATCGGTTTCCTCAAGGGCCTGGGCTACGACCTGGTCATCGTCGAGACCGCGGGCATCGGCCAGAGCGACTCGGAGATCGTGGACCTGGTCGACTTCCCCATGTACGTGATGACCAGCGACTTCGGCGCGCCCAGCCAGCTGGAAAAGATCGACATGCTGGATTACGCCGAACTGGTGGTGCTCAACAAGTTCGACAAGCGCGGCGCCGAAGACGCCCTGCGCGACGTGCGCAAGCAGTGGAAGCGCAACCGCGCGAAGTTCGACATCAAGGACGAGGACATCCCCGTCTACCCGACCATCGCCAGCCAGTTCAACGACCCCGGCGTGAGCTGGATGTTCGCCAACCTGTGCCGCCTGCTGCGCGCCAAGCTGGGCCAGGACGCCGGCATCGACACCGCCCACTGCAACTGGCAGCCGGAGATCAACACCGCGCTGAAGGAACCGCGCGCCACCGTGCTGATCCCGGGTGCGCGCGTGCGCTACCTGGCCGAAATCGCCGAGCAGGGCCGCGGCATCAACCGCCAGATCGAGAGCCAGGCCGACGTGGCCGACCGCGCCCAGTCGCTGTGGCAGGCGCTGCATGAGCTGGGCGACGTCGCGCTGCCCAAGGCACTGGAGCTGTACGACTCCGCCCACGTCAGCCCGGGCGCGCTGGTCAGCGGGACCGCGCCGGAAATCCCCGACAGCCCGTCGCCGGCCGTGCCGGTGACCGAAGAACTGGTGGCCGGCAAGTACGTGGCCGACCGCAGCCTGCTGACCCTGCGCCAGCGCTACAACGACGCCGTGCAGACCCTCAGCAGCGAGGCGCTGAAGCTGCTGCGCGAATGGCCCGCCCGCCTGAAGTCGATCACCGACGAGGTGAACGAGTACCAGGTGCGCGACAAGACCATCCGCGTGGAGAACTACCGCGAGTCGCTGAGCCACCAGCAGATCCCCAAGATCGCCGCGCCCACCTACAAGAGCTGGGGCGAGCTGCTGACCTTCCTGCAGAAGGAAAACCTGCCGGGCTACTACCCCTACACCGGCGGCGTGTACCCGTACCGCCGCACCGGCGAAGACCCCATCCGCATGTTCGCGGGCGAGGGCACGCCGGAGCGCACCAACCGCCGCTTCCACTACCTGAGCGTGGGCCAGCCGGCCGCGCGCCTGTCCACCGCGTTCGACAGCGTCACCCTGTACGGCGAAGACCCCGCCGTGCGCCCGGACATCTTCGGCAAGATCGGCAACAGCGGCGTCAACATCGCCACGCTGGACGACATGAAGAAGCTGTACTCCGGCTTTGACCTGTGCGCGCCCAGCACCTCGGTGTCGATGACCATCAACGGCCCGGCGCCGATCATCCTGGCGATGTTCATGAACACCGCCATCGACCAGCAGGTAGAGAAGTACCTGCGCGCCGACCAGGCCCGCTGGGACGCCGCGCACGACAAGATCCAGGCGATGTTCGAAGGGCGCCACCGCCCCGAATACGCCGGCATGCTGCCCGAGACCAACGACGGCCTGGGCCTGGGCCTGCTGGGCGTGACCGGCGACCAGGTGGTGGAGCCGGAGGTGTACGCCAAGATCAAGGCGCACACGCTGGCCACCGTGCGCGGCACCGTGCAGGCCGACATCCTGAAGGAAGACCAGGCGCAGAACACCTGCATCTTCAGCACCGAGTTCGCCCTGCGCATGATGGGCGACATCCAGCAGTACTTCGTGGACAAGAACGTCCGCAACTTCTACTCGGTCAGCATCAGCGGTTACCACATCGCCGAAGCCGGCGCTAACCCGATCAGCCAGCTGGCCTTCACCCTCAGCAACGGCTTCACCATCGTCGAGTACTACCTGGCGCGCGGGATGAAGATCGACGACTTCGCGCCCAACCTGTCGTTCTTCTTCAGCAACGGCATGGACCCGGAGTACACCGTGATTGGCCGCGTGGCCCGCCGCATCTGGGCGCGCGCCATGCGCGAGCGCTACGGCGCCAGCGCCCGCAGCCAGATGATGAAGTACCACATCCAGACCAGTGGCCGCAGCCTGCACGCGCAGGAGATCCAGTTCAACGACATCCGCACCACGCTGCAGGCCCTGTACGCGCTGTTCGACAACTGCAACAGCCTGCACACCAACGCCTACGACGAGGCGATCACCACGCCGACCGAAGAGAGCGTGCGCCGCGCCGTGGCCATCCAGATGATCATCAACAAGGAGCTGGGGCTGAACTTCTGCGAGAACCCGTGGCAGGGCAGCTTCATCGTGGACAAGCTGACCGACATCGTGGAAGAGGCCGTGTACAAGGAGTTTGAGGCCATCAGCGAGCGCGGCGGCGTGCTGGGCGCCATGGACACCATGTACCAGCGCGGCAAGATCCAGGAAGAGAGCCTGTACTACGAGCACAAGAAGCACGACGGCAGCCTGCCGCTGATCGGCGTGAACACCTTCCTGCCCAAGGACCACGGCGGCGACATCGTCACCGAGATCGAGCTGATCCGCAGTACCGAGGGGGAGAAGGGGCAGCAGATTACGAATGTGCAGGCGTACCAGGCTGCGAGAAATTCTTACAGCGCCGAAGGGCTGCGCGGCCTACAGTCGACGGCGCGGGAGCGTAGGAATGTGTTTGAGAGCCTGATGGAGGCCGTTAAGACGCACTCGTTGGGGCAGATAAGTCACGCGCTTTATGATGTTGGCGGCGAATACAGAAGAAATATGTAACGTCGCTGATCATGCTGAGGCCCGCATACGCGGGCCTCTTTTTTGGCTCGTAGTACCGATACGGCTTCTGATCACGATATGGGCATTGAGCTCTTTAATTTCGGGGGGCGGGTAATGGCATCTACGTTCTTGAGCGGAATAGCTATCGCGAATTTCCGTGGCTTAGGTCCGGATCTAAGACGCATTGGTCCTTTTAGGGATATCAATTTTTTCGTCGGACCGAACAATGTCGGCAAGTCTGCGGTCCTTGCTTTCATCGCAACCTACTTGCACCCAAAGAAGACCGGGGGAATGACGCCTTGGGCGCGCCAGTTTGGCACTCTCGATGTGCATCTAGGGAAGAACGCGAACGAGGTTGCTTGGGGTGTAGCAATCCCTGTCGCTGAGTTTGACAAAATTACTGTGGACGAGCGCTTGCTTGCCTCCTTGAGGGTAATCATTTCGGCTCTCAGCGACAGGGGGCTGGTGTGGCTTTTTCCTCGTGCTGACTATCGGTCACTTTCCTTCGATCCGCGTGCCGTTGAAGCGGCTAAGCCGTTGCTCAAGCCCGAGGAGTGGAATCGCCTGTGGGCGAACTTAACCCACCAAGGCGGAGGCGGATTGGATGGCCATTGGATCCCGGAGACATTGGGCTGGCTCGCTAGTTCGGTGACGCCCGCGTATCCGAGGGTTCACTTTATTCCTGCCATCCGGGAAGTCGGGCCTGCCGGAGTGGCTTTCGAGGATTTCAGCGGTCGGGGATTGATTGATAAGTTGGCGGAGCTTCAGAACCCGCCTCACGATCTGCGTGCGAATGAGCAAAAGTTTCGACAAATCAATGAGTTTTTGCGTGCGGCAACCGACACGCATGACGCGCGAATTGAGGTTCCATTTGATCGGCGGCATCTGCTTGTGCACATGGATGGCAAGGTCCTTCCCTTGTCATCTCTGGGGACGGGCATACATGAGGTCGTAATGATGGCCTCATTCTGCAGCTTGGTTGAGGATGAAATCGTTTGTATTGAAGAGCCTGAAATTCATCTGCATCCATTGCTCCAAAAGAAGTTCCTGCGATATCTGCGGGACAACACCACGAACCAGTATTTCATTGCTACGCATTCAGCGTCTTTGATTGACTCGGTGGAGTCATCAATTTTTGGCGTCACCAAGGACGAACATGGCGGTGTGACGATTTCTTTGGCGACGAGTTCATCAGATCGATATGGTATTTGCCAGCAGCTTGGTTACCAGGCATCTGATCTATTGCAAGCGAACGCGATCGTTTGGGTGGAGGGCCCTTCGGATCGAATCTATCTGAATCATTGGATCAAATCTGTCGCGTCGGATTTGGTTGAGGGCGTTGACTACTCCATCATGTTCTATGGCGGGAGACTGCTTAGTCATTTGACTGCCAATGATCCTGAGGTTGATGAGTTCATCTCGCTCCGCCGACTGAATAGGAACATAGCAATCCTCATTGATAGCGACAAAAAGGTTGCTACAGCGCGGCTAAATGACACAAAGAAACGAATTGTCGCGGAGTTTGGCGACTTCGCAGCGTGGGTGACGGCTGGACGGGAGGTGGAGAACTATGTCCCTCCTCCGCTTATTTCGTCCGTTCTGTCGACTTTGTACGAGTCAAAATTTGAGTCGCTAGTCGCAGATGGTCGCTACGAGCATCGTCTCCCATTTCATACGAAGAACAGGGGAGTATTCGATGATGTCGATAAGGTAAAAGTGGCGCGATTAGTGGCTCAACGTCCGGCGGATCTGTCGGAGCTTGATCTTAGAAGAAGGCTTGGAGCATTAGTTGATTTCATTCGGGCTTCGAAGCTGTAGCGCGTTGGTTGTTCGGCCGTTGGCTATAGCGCGAGCAGCAGCGGATTGGAGTCAGAGTCTTGGCGGGTGTGCCCACGTGGTGAATTCCGTTCGCCAATTTTGGACGCCCGTATCTCGATCACGCTTGTCCTCTGCGTAGGCTGCTGGCTGTTCCTGTGCGTGCCGCGCCACAACGGCATCGAGAACATCACGCCAGGGCAATTTGCACAGCCGCAACGAAGTTCTTCACTCGATCGCAAGGAGTGTTGCCCGTAACGCTGGTCCGAGGCGTACGAGACCGAATTGGCTGGAGTGGTATATGGCACTCGGGAAAGCTTGGCGGTGAGACCTGAGCGGAAGCCGCTGGGTGATTGCACCGTAGTAGTTGGATGGTGACGCGTCAAAGGACTCGTTTGGCTGCGTTAGTCAGGCATCAGCACGCCTGCGCTAACGAGAGTTGCATTGTCCAGTAAGTTGACTATTGCCTGACGTCCGGACTCCGTCAGTTCTAGAGCCTCATCAACAAGGGTCGCACCTGCCACGTACTTCGCCAACCCTGAGCGAAGAATGTCATTGCATGCACCGTATTCGATGACCATCGGCACCCCGTCGACTTCCATTAGGCGGGGGAGGTTTGATCCGGGGGATATCATTACGCGATTCGCGATCGCGCTGGCTGCCAATGCGGCTGCCTGCCTGATCGAAGGATTGCTGCCGTCGAATGGGATTGGCGATAACTGACGGGGCTTTTGAATCTTGCTAAGCGGCCGAACGGGTACAGAACGCACGCTCGCGGCAAGCTCAAAGAAGAATCTGTTTGCGACACCTCGATCGCCCGGGGCGTCGGGACTGTGCAACTCGAAATCAATGCGCGCCAACGTTTCGTCTGACAATGCCACAGTCCCTTCGCCTCCGCCGGTGAGGTTAGTCAACGGGCCGGTCTTTAGATCCTGCCGACCGATTCGAAGAATCTCTTCGATTTCACGCGAATGGCACTCGAATTCACAGTCGTAAAACTCGACGATTGAGTAGTCGATGCTCTGCCCGAGCCGCTTGATCTGTCGGATTGTGTTGAGCTTGTGCGATACCGACGGACCATTCGCTTCAGTCTCATGATGGAAGATGCGCTGTCGATAGCCCTTGCCAATATAGAAGGGGGTGCCATCAGGTTTGGCCAGTTGGTAAACGTAGAAGCGGTCCGGATTTGCGGTTAAGAGAGCCGCTATAGCGTTTCGGTCCATGATTGGGTGGCCCTGAGTAAGTTCCGGCGCGCGCATAATGAAGGTCGTTCGCCCGACAGAGCGGAAGACGAGATCAGCCCTGCCTGGGGCTTGGCACCCCTGAACTACAAAGGGGCGATGAGCTTGGCCTCACGCTTTTCTTGTTGAGATTCTAGGGTAACTAGTTGACTTTCCAGTGCCGGCGCGCCGGTTCGAGAACTTCTCGCGAACCTTAGTAGGGACGGGTTCCCCGGCAATGCGGATAGGTGGGGCAGCCCCAGAAGTGCTGGCCATTTTGGCGATTGCGCTTCTGAAGCATGTTGCGGCCGCAGGTGGGGCAGGGCGGAGGGGGCGAGGGTGTGGAGAGCACAGTCTCGATTCGCGAGGAACGACCACCTGTGGTTGCGTTCGCACTCCCTTCGCGCTGAACCTCTCGCACGATTTCCAGAAGCCGTTCGCCCCGGATCAGTTCGATCGGTTTTCCTCGGGCAAACGCCGCTGCATCGGGCGTGAAGTCGCCAATGCACACGATGTGCACTGCATCGGCACCGTGGTGATGTGCCAGTCCCCACATCTCGCGCACCGTGGAAGCGCGCACCTGTCGCGTCCGCCATTGCTTGCACTGCACCAGTTCCTTGCGCCCCCCCATGCTGACAACCAGGTCGATTCCGCCGTCCTTGCCGCCAAGCCCGGTTTCCTCCACCAAATAGCCGCGGCGGCGAAATGCCTCGCCCACCAGCATCTCGAATTCGCGCCAGCTCATCTTGGCGAGGGTGTCGAGCCCGGTCTGGGTCTCCAGCAGTTGCTTACGCTTCTGGCTCCCCACGAATGAGACCAGTGCCGCCATCCAGCAGCCTGCTAGGAACATCCACGCGAGCGGCGCCAAAAGCCCGCCGAACTGCCGGACAAAAACGAACGCGATGATTCCAAGCGCTACCCCGACGTACCACGGAAGGGTTGCGATCTCATCCAGCAAACCGGTCTTGCGACGTGCCATTCCGACCTCCCCGTGCAGCCGCTGCAAACCATACCGGCGTTTACCGTGGAATGCCTGCCGTCTGATCTGCGACAATTTCGCCGCTCCGATCGCCCAGGGCGAACCAAACGCCACACGGACCGCGGCGGAGCATGGACGCGCCGGCAGACGCCGGCTTACTTACACATGGATTAGCAAAGGAGAGTGCTGTGTCGCAGAACCTTGTTTCCCTGAACTACACCGATGAGCAGATCGCCGCGGCGATGGCGGGCCTGCAGCAGATCGAGGCGGCGTTGCCGGGGCTGATTGCGATGGAGGCCGGTGAGCGTCGCGGGATGATGCTGTTGGGGCCGGTGTCGCAGCCGTTCGCCCGGCAGACGCTGCGCGTGCTGGACCAGAACCCGCAGATCGTGCCACCCAGTCTCAACGTGGCCGAGGCCCACGCCGACCTGGCCGCGTACGACAAGCTCACGCCGGTGTTCGAGCGCCTGCAGCGCCTTACCGCGCGCGTGGACGACACGCTCGCCGCGCTCGGCAGCGACGTGATGGATGTGGCGCTGGACGGCTACAACCAGATCAAGATGTCCGGCGGTGCGCACGGCCTGGAAGAGCTGCGCAAGGAGCTGAGCGGTCGCTTCGCCAAGAACCGCCGCAAGGTGGTGCAGCCGGCTTGATGCGACCGTTAGCGCTGTAGCCGACAGGCCGCCTTCGGGCGGCCTGTTTGTTTCGGGGTTTGGGCGGGACAGGCAGGGCGGGGGTTGGGGTCGCAGACGCTTCCGGAAGGGTCAATGACCCTTCAGTTGGGGGCGCGGACGCTTCCGGACGGATCAATGCCCCTTCGGATGAGGTTGCGGAGACTTCCGGAGCGGTCAATGACCCTTCCGTTTGGGTCGCGGACCCTTCCGTACGGGTCAATGATCCTTTGGTTGAGGTGTTGGACGCTCCCTGAGGGGTCGATGACCCTTCAGTTGAGGTCGCGGCCGCTTGTGGATGACCGAAGATCCTTTGGTTGAGGCCGCAAACCCCTCCTCAACAGCCCTCCTGTCTAAATCTCAACACTCCTGCTGAGCGAGCCAGCCGTATGTTCCATCGATCTTATAGATCCCCCACCTGTAGGGGTCACGCCGGGAGGGTCGCGGCTTGCCGGCCAGTTCTGGGTGCAATATCCGTTAGAGCCCACAGTGCCCATTCCATCTTCGGGTCGCGCTATTTCGGGCACTGTTCAGAGTATGGCTGCGCCCCGCACTGGAGCAGACTCATGGAAATTGACGGCAAGGTGAAAGCCATTATCGACCGGGTTCAGTCAGGTCAGCTCAATGACTATCTTCAAAAGCTAGATGGCACGGATTTCGGCTTGTACGTTCCAGTCTACGAAGACGAAGGGACAGTTCGATTGATGCTTGAGGGGTACTCTCAAACCGAGCGAAATCTCGTCGTTTCCGTTAGTAGAAATGATGGAAATGAAGACTCGGACGCGCTTCCTGTGGGTTGGGTAGGAAGAGTCACAGGGAAAGACTCCAGCTGCAAACATCGACCAACCAAGCCGGACACATGTAAGCATTGCACAGGCCATCAGGGTAGATGCAAGCACTGTACCCATAGGAAGAATGCGGCCGCGTTCTCACCATTTGAAGCGCCTGAATTGGACTATCACAAGACCGTCGAGCAAATGGAAGGCAAGAAGGAGCTACTTGATGCCCTTGCCGAGGAGCATCTGGGCCTCACTCTACTGCACGGGCACAGCGATCAATTTATGTTCACGAAACTCCCGGAAGGATATGTTTCCGTGGTCGCAGGCGGCCTAACGACATTCAGAAAAGAGTCCGATGTAGCGAAGGATCCCACATTCGTTCCCAACGCTTGGAGATCAATAAATGGTCAGTTGCGGGTGGCGGCAGGACACTCGCTGCAGTAGAAACTACTTCGCAGGGCGTCCATCGTTCTGATCGATTTCGGCCGGCTGCGCCTGCTGCCGCGCGAGCGGCGGGCATCAGTCCCCGAAAAGCCGCCCCCGGGCGGCTTTTCTTCTTAGGCCGGGTGGCGCGGACGTCCTCAGAAATCCCAGCGTCCGCTGATGGACACCGGCATTGAGACGCGACTACCGGTGTCGTTGATGGCCGCCAAACCGAGCCCGCCGATCGCGGAATCATCGTCGGCAAGATCGTCGATGTAGTTCACCCCTGCGGCGAGCGTCATGCTGAAGCTCTCGGTGAACGGGATCTGCACGCCGGCCTCGAGCCCGCCGCTCAGCGCCCAGCCCTTCTCATAGAACGCCGCATTGGGGATCGTGATCCCGGCGTCGGGAATCTCGAAGGTGGCCCGGATGACATCGGTCTCGGTCGCACCCAGTCGCGCCGCGAAGAACGGTTGGATTCGCCCGTCGTTGCCAAAGAATTGCCGGTAGCCGACCTCCCACGTGTAGGCGTCATAGCTCGAGAACTCGCCGAAGACGTCGAGCTCGGTATCGAGCGCCGGCACGTAGGCGGCACCCACGCGCACGCGACCCTCGTCGGCGCTGGTCTCCCTCGCCTGGAGGAAGACTTCGCTGCGGTCACTCAGTCCATAGCCCACTTCCAGGCCCAACGACCTGGCCGTGCCATAGATATCGTCGTGGCCGCGCGAGCGGATGCGCAGTTGCGCATCGACGCCGGCCAGTGCGGGGTTGAGCGGGCCCAGGTCGGGCACGTCCACGGTCGCACCGCCGTGCACGTCGCCGCTGAGCGGCTTGTCGACGCCGCCCAGCACGGACATGGAGAACCGACCGCTCTCGGGGCCGGCCAGGGCGGGGGAAGCCAGCGCACAGAGCGCGGTGCAAAGCAGCAGCTTGTTCATGAGGGTTTCTCCGGGTGGGTGATGCCGGGAATGGCAGCGATGCCGTGGCCAGGGCAACGGCATCGTGCCGGCGCAGGAGACGGTCTGGATCAGGGCATCAGCACGCGGTCGACGACATGCACGACGCCGTTCCCAGCGACGAGGTCGGTAGCGGTCACGGTGACTTTCCCGCCCTTGGCGTCGGTGAGCACAACGCGGTTGCCGTCGACGCTGGCGACCAGTTTGCCGCCCTGCACGGTGGTCAGTTCGGCCTTGCCGCCCGCGGCTTTGATCGTCGAAACCAGCGTGGCGGCGTCGACCGCGCCGGGCACCACGTGGTAGGTCAGGACGCCGGTCAGGGTGGCCTTGTTCTCGGGCTTGAGCAGGGTGTCGACGGTGCCGGCGGGCAGTGCGTCGAACGCAGCGTTGGTCGGCCCGAAGACGGTGAACGGGCCAGTCGAGGACAGGGTGCCGGCTAGGCCGGCCGCCTTGACCGCAGCGACGAGGGTGGTGTGGTCGGGCGAGCTGACGGCGACGTCGACCACGGTCGACTGTTTGGCCGGAGCGGCGGCGCTGGCGGTGCCGGCATGGGCTGTGGACGCCAGCGGCGCGAGCAGGGCGAGCGAAAGAGCCAGAGCAATGCGATGGGAATTCATGGTGTGCCTCGTGCGGGATGGGAGGTTGGCTGCATGAGCAGCAAAGCCTGTTACGCCGGATGGGGCGACTCGGATGCATCCTGCGGTCGGCGCGGCTGTCAGCTGACGCCGCGCGGCCATTTCACCGGTGTAAAATTTCCGGACCCTTTCCCCGAGCCGCCGAACATGCGTCCAAATTCCCTCGTGCTGGCGGTGGCTGTGGCGGTGGTTCTGGGTGCCTGTGGCGGCGATCGCAACGGGGCCAGCGATGTCGCAGGCGCGGCACCGGACGCCGCGGTCCCCGTCGGTGCCGCGGAGGGGAGGGTTGCAGAGCCCGCGGCCGTCCCCGCTGTCCTTCCCGGCTGGTTCCCCGCGGACGTCTACCTGCCCGGGGACCATGGGGTCGCCGAGGTCAACGAAGGCGACCACGCGGTCGAACTGCGGACCCGCGGTGAGGTGATCGCCATTGCCGAGCAGGCGCGGGCCGCGATGCTGGCCGCCGGCTGGACCGAGAACCACTATTCGCCGGTCGACACGCGCGGCGGCGCGAGCATGTACTACCGCAAGGGCGGCCGCAGTGCGACATTGGCAATGGCCTGGGGCGGCAGCGACCAGGTCCGGGTGATGTACAACTTCGCCACCGTGGGTGGGTCGCGCTGACGCCCCTTGGGGCGAGGGGTTCAGAGCTGGCGAGGGCGCTCAATGCTCGTGCAAGGCTCTACAACGCCGGCAAGAGGTCGCGGGTGAGCAACTGGAACGTCAGCAAATGCGGCTGCCGTTCGTTGTAGTTGGTGGTGGTGATCACCACCACGGCGCGTTTCTCGGGCAGCAGGAACACCGCGTTCCCTCCCGTGCCGGCCATCACGGGGCTGGTGATGGTCGAGTCGTCGGACGGAATCTTCATCAGCCACCACAGGTACCCGTAGTCGGCGTCGTCGCGCGCGGTCACCTGTGCGGAGAGCGAACGGCGGACCCACTCGGCTGGAATGAGCTGCTTGCCACCGTAACGACCACCGTCCAGGTACAACTGGCCGAGCTTCCACAGGTCGCGGGTTCGCAGGCCCAGGCCGCCTCCGGCCTGGGCGAGCCCCAGTGGGGAGAACTGCCACTCGGCCGCCTGGATGCCCAGGGGATCGAACAACCGGCGTTGCGCATAGGCCTGCAAGGGTTCGTGCACGGCGCCCTGGATGACTTCGCCCAGCGTGGTCACGCCCGCCGTGCAATAGCGAAAGCTGCGCCCGTGCGGCGAGTCGGCGGGTTTCGGCATCCATGCGGGGAAGCCCTGCACGGGCAGGTCCGCATAGAACTGCACCCAGTCCTCGATGAGGTACATGCGCTCTTCGTTGCCGCGCGAGAATTCGTTGTCGTCATTGCATTCGACCTGCGAGGACATCGTCAGCAAGTCCTCGACGGTGATCGCGTCCTTGCGCGGATCCGGGTTGAGCATGCGTGCGCGCCGCTGCGGCGGTAACAGGTCGAAGATCAGGGAGTCGCTCGACATGCGTCCGTCGGCGACCGCCAGTCCCGCCAGCATGCCGGCCACGGTCTTCGTCGCCGAGCGCGTGTTGTGGCGCGTGTTCGGGCCGGATGCATTGAAATAGTGCTCGTACACCACCTTGCCGTCCTGCGCGACCAAGATGCTGGTAATGGCCTTGTAATCGCCCTGTTCGACGGCCTTCTGGGCCTGTGCGAAGCGGCCGGTTTGTGCCGTCGCGGCGAAGGATGCCGCGGCTAGGGTGAAGCAGAGTAGTGCACGGTGCATGGAGATTCCTTGTGCGTGATCGTGTGTCCGATTGCGATGGAGCCTAGCAGCGCGGCATCGGGGCGGAGTCGGGCATCCGACGAAACCCGCGCACAGCCGACGAAACGGCAAGGAATGGCGCCGAAATCAGGCGGGCTCACGTGAGGCGAGAGGGCCCATCCGGCCCTTGGCCTTCGCAGGAGCCGAAGGCTCATTACAATCACCCCCAGCCGACCGGCGACTTGGGTCGTGCTCAAAGGGGACATCGCTAGCATTCACTCCGCGCGTCACTGCGTTCCCGTGGCGTGTCGCTGTGCGGACGGCGTTCCCCGCTTGAACTTTTCACATTGAAGGACCCGAAGCGATGCGCCGACTCCTGCTGACCAGCCTCCTCCTGAGCCTCCCCGTTGCCGCCAAGGAGCAGCCCCAGTTGCCCTCTCAGCTGGCGGCGACGCACGGCTATGTTCATGTGGCCTTCCCCAAGGGCGGCGCTCAGGTGCTGACGGTGAAGCCGGTGGGGAAGGGCAAGCCGCAGCGGCTGGATACGTCAGCGGCCGCGGTTGCTGTAGGCAATGCACAGGCCTTCGGCAAGTGGTTGCCGTCCGGGCGCTACAAGGTGGCGCAGTGGGGCCTGCTGAATTGGAGCGAGGGGCCGGAGTTTGAGGTGCAGGCTGGACGCGTGACGGACCTGGGGGATCTGGCAGCGTTTGACGTGGGTGGTTATGCGACCGTGCTGGTGCCGTTGGTCCATGAGGAACACGCAGGAGGTTTGCAGGCGGCAACGCAGTCGTTCGCTCCGCTGTTGAAGGACCCCGCACCCATCACGGCCGGCATCACGCAGGTGCAGCCGCCGATCAACACCAACCAGGGCACCACCGGGCTGGGATTGGTCGCCGACCTGTTGATGGCCTATGACCGCAAGGTCAACAAGCCGTCCACGCGCGAGGCGTTGAAAAAGGCGAAGGACCCGGCGGAGTTCGTGCAACTCGCCCGTGCGGTCACGGTGCCGCTGCAGGACGAGCCCGCGCGCCTGTCCGACGGCACGCTGCTGTTCCCGGCGGACCTGGGCCAGGTGCGCAAGCGCACGCCGGCCGGCGAATGGAGCAGCGTGGGCATCGACACGTTGCGGCAGATCCTGTCGGTGGAAGCGGTGGATGGCCGCCTGCTCACTGGCAGCGACGACGGCCGCGTGCGCGAGAGCCGCGACGCGGGTGCCACCTGGACGGAGCTGAAGGCGTTTGCGCGCAACGAGGCCGTTGTGGACATCGACCACGCCGGCGGCACATGGGTGCTGACCACCACCCAGACCTTTGACGATCCCAATGCGGAGCGCGGGGGCGGACTGATCGCCGCCGCGAAGGGCACGCCTTCGATCCGCATGCGCGTGTATACCGGCACGGGCGCTGACCTGGGCGACTTGGCGGTGTCGAAGGAGTTCGTGATTGCGCCCAAGGACCAGATTGGGTGGCTAGGTGCACGCGGCCAACTCGTCGACGGCCAGTATTACGTGATGGCGGGTAATGGGCTGCAGCGCCTGGACTTGGTCGGCGGGCAGTGGGCGACGATCACACCGGGGGAGCGGATCTCCTCGCATCGCGTCGACGTCACCAGCGGGGTGATCACGGCGCTGTGGAGCCAGGGTGCGTTCTCCAAGGTCTATGTCTCCTCCGACAAGGGCACCACCTGGGCCGCGATCGGTCGACCGCCCTACATCATCTTCGACGTGCAGATGGACGGGCTGGACAAGGGCTGGGCGAGTCGCCTCAACCCCGGCGCGTTCAGCAGCACGTGGGAAACCTACAGCTACTCGCCAACGACGAAGGACTGGGCGCGTTCCGGTGAGGCTCCGTTCCAATGCAGGCTGTTGCGCGTTTCCCCCGACTATCCGACCTTCTGCCTCACGCCGGATGCCAGCGTGCTGTCAATGCGCGAGGGCAAGTGGGAAGTGGAGTTTTCGGGTAGCTGAGGCTTGACGGAGAGCGAAGGGCACATCGCTGGGACATGACGGCGGGGCCTTGGCCGGTTGAGCGTGCCCCGACGGCGATGGGGCACTGGCCCCATCTGAATCGTGCCGGAGGTGAGCGGTCCCTGCCGCTTCCGGCTTCAGAACGGACACACCATGGGGTCGGGCGCGTCGACGCGCAGCTGGCCACCTGCCGGAATCATGAAGGTGGCGTAGACCACTACGTCCGCAGTCCCTTCGTTGCGCGCGTTGTGCACGTGGTCGCCCGGGTCGAGGAACGCGCTGCCGAGTTCGTAGTCAGTTCCGGTGCAAGTGGCGTCATCAGCGTCGTACAGGGTCAGCGTGCCTTCTGCCACCACGACCCACACCGGCCCACCGTGGCGATGCCAGCCAAAGTAACCGCCAGGGGCCACGGTGTAGCGGATCGCCACGATCTGCGCCACGTCAGTGCCGTTTTCGAAGCCGCCCATGCCATCGGCCTTGAACTTGGCGCGGACGGCCTCCGGCAGCTCGCCGAGGGCCAGCACCTGGGGTGTGACGCTTGAGCCTGGCGTGGCCAGGACCGGGCAGGCGACGGCCATGCCGAGCGCCAGGGCGCCGCAGATCAGGGCGGCGTAACGGGTGCGTCGGGGCGGCTGCACGCCGGCAACGGGTGTGGAATGCGCGTTCATCAGGTGCTCTCCCTATGGATGGAGCAGGCGATTGCGGGTGCTCCAAGGCTTGCACCGTCGCAGGCGTGCTGCATGAAGCCACGATCAACTTTCAATGAAGATTGCGGGGAGGTGGGATACGCTGGGCCGGCGCGGGCAACCGGCGACGCTGGGCGTGACGATGGCCGATGCAACGACGGCGGGCACCCCGCCGCAGGTGATCTTCGAGTTCGCTGACCTGACGCTGGACACGCGGCAGCGCGCGGTGTTTCGCGGCCTCACCCGCCTTCCGATGCCCCGGCTCACCTACGAGCTGCTGCTGGCCTTGGTGGAGGCCGCACCGGCGCTCCTTACCCATGAAGACCTGGCTGCGCGAGTCTGGCGCGGCCGCCTGCTGTCACCGGAAACACTGAGCCAACGCGTGTTGCTGCTGCGGCGTGCGCTGGATGACAACGCGGAGCGTTCGCGCTACCTCCGTGGGGTGCGCGGGATGGGCTACCAGTTGGTGCCCGCGGTCAGGGTGCGTCCGTGTGGGGGCAGGCGGCCTGCGGTGGTGACAGCTGCGTCTGCGCGGGGTGAGGCTGATGCGGACTCCGGAGACACCCTCGAACTGGCCCTGCCGACGCAGCCGTCGATCGTGATCCTGCCCTTCGCCACCGATGGCGATGCCGAGCACGTCAACTTGGCGCGTGGGCTGACCCACGACGTCATGACCCGCATCGCGCGAACCCGTTCGTTCTTCGTGATTGCCCGCGGCACGGCCTTCAGTTTTGCCCCGGGTTTACATGACGCACGCGAGGTTTCCCGCAAGCTGGGCGTCCGCTACGTGGTGCAGGGCAACATCCAGTTCTCCAGAACCGGGTTGCGTGTGCACGCCGCGCTGGCCGACGCGACCCAGGGGCGGGAGCTGTGGGCAGAGGGCTTCCAGTGCGGTCTGGACTATATGTTCGAGACGCAGGAGCAGATCACCGACCAGATCGTCAGTTCGATCTCCAACGAGGTGGAAATGGCAGAGCAGCAGCGGGCGTTGTTGGAGACGCCGGCGAACCTGGACGCATGGAGCGCCTACCACCGGGGCTATTGGCACATGTACCGGTTCAACGCCGCGGACTTCGAGGAAGCCCGCCGGTGCTTCGAGCTCTCGGCGCGACTTGATCCTAATCTGTCGCGCACCTATGCCTGCCTGTCGTTCGTGCACTGGCAGCGGGCGTTCCTCGAGCTCTCGGGGGATCGAAAGGGCGAGCTGCAGCGGTCGTTGGAGCTGGCGCAGCAGAGCGTTTCCCTCAATCCGCGCGACCCGCTGGGTCATTGGGCGTTGGGGCGCGTGCACCTGCTGCAGGGTGACATGGATGACGCACTGGGTGAGCTGCGCAGCAGCACGGCGCTGAACCCCAGCTTCGCCGTGGGCCAGTACACGCTTGGGTTTGCCCTGATGCAGGCGGGCGATACGGTGCACAGCATCGAGCGGGCGGACAAGGCATTGCGCCTGAGCCCGTACGACCCGATGGGCTCGGCGATGATGGGCGTGCGCGCCTTCAGCCTGGCGTTGCGGGGCGATTACCGACAGTCAGCGCAGCTGATGTCGCGTGGGGTGCGTCTGCCCAACGCGCACTATCACCTGGTGGCGATGGCCGCGGTGTGCGAGGTGTTGGCGGGGAATGACGATGCTGCGCGGGCGCATTTCGCCCGGGTGCGTGAGGCCAAGCCGGCGTATGGCGTGGCGGATTTCCTTCGTGCGTTCCAGTTCCAGCAGCCGGAGCATACGAGGCTGATTGGGAAGGCGTTTGGGAGATTGGGGCGGTTGGCGGGTTGACACGGCATCCGTCGGGGCGGCCAGCCCCATTCAATTGCCTTGCTAGTCGTCCTTTGCCCTCGCTCACAGGGAGCGCTATGCAGTAGTGCTGTCGGATGCGACCAATTTCACGCTTTTTTTGCGTATCCGAACCTTAGCTGAAGGCGTGTTCCTGCGTTACACCAAAACGCCGCTATATTCCCGGGACCCCAAACAAAGGAGAGTTGGCATGTTCTTGACCAAGCAACACCTCGTGATGGCGCGTACGCTCGGCGTGGCGATCGTTGCCTCTGTGGGCCTTTCCGCCTGCGCCACCTACAAGGACGAGTTTGCAGGGATCAACTCGCGCTTGGATCAGCTCGACGCGAAGGTGCAGAGCGCGGCCCAGAGTGCCGACGCCGCCAATCAGTCCGCGCAGCAGGCCAACCAGCGCCTGGATCAGATTGAAGGCCGCGTCCAGAATCTTGAATCCTCGCCGCGCCGCGTGCCGCGCGGCTGATCGCGCTTGAAGCATGACCCGGTGGCCTTTGCGGGCCACCGGGTTCTTCTCACTACCCAGTCTTCGTTCCAATGAACTTTCCCATCAGAACTCGCATGCACCCTGCGACTTGGGCCGCGCATGCCGCGCTGGCGCTGGCGATGACATTCGCGAGCTTCGACGCGGCCAGCGCCGAAGATGCCGTCGCGCAACCGGTCTCTGCTGTCGACCAGCTTCCGCGAGGCCAAAAGGTTTCCAAGACGGTGATTGAACTCGCGGGCTGGGTTGTCGGCGCTAAGGACACCCAAGGCTATCCGTTCGCCGTCATCGACAAGGCCGCCGCACAGATCCTGGTGTTCGGCGGCGACGGTCGGCTTCGCGGCGCGGCCCCTGGGCTTTTTGGCTCGGCAGTTGGCGATCACACGGCCCCCGGCATCGCCGGCCTCGCGCTTCGCGAGATCCCGGGCAAGGATCGCACGACGCCCGCGGGTCGCTACGTGGGCGGCTTCGGTCCGTCAATCGACGCTGGGCGCGTGCTGTGGGTGGACTACGATTCCGCGGTCTCCATCCACCCTACCGCCAACGTCCCGGGCGAGAAACGCGCCGAACGCCTTGCATCGCGTTCGCCGGACGACAACCGCGTCACTCATGGCTGCATCAACGTCGCGCCCGACTTCTACGAGCAGGTCCTCCGACCGACGTTCAAGCGCGGCGGGGTGTTCTACATCTTGCCGGACAAGGCATCGCTGGCGGAGACCTTCCCGGAGTTCGCGCAAAGTCGCGACTAAGCAGCGCAACGAGGGAAGGCGCGGAGGGCGCGCGCAAGTAATTCGGCGGCAATGCGACGCTCCATTGGGCTCGGTTTAGCTGGCTTGGTTGGGGCCGTCCGCGTACACCCTACGGGTGAAAGCCGGGATTGCCACATCTTCACAATCCATCAACGTCTGCCAGCGTCATCATGGCCCGGCAAGAAGGCCGCTGTATTTCCGTACCCCCGACGAAGGAGAATTGGCATGTTTCCGAACAAGCAACATCTGGTGATGGCGCGTACGTTCGCCGTGGCGATCGTCGCCACCCTGGGACTGTCCGCCTGCGCTACCTACGACGACGAGTTTGCAGGGATCAACTCACGCCTCGATCAGCTCGACTCGAAGGTGCAGAGCGCGGCCCAGAGCGCCGAATCCGCCAACCAGTCCGCGCAGCAGGCCAACCAGCGCCTGGATCAGATTGAAGGCCGCGTCCAGAGGCTCGAATCGTCGCCGCGTCGCGTGCCCCGCGGTTAATCGCTCTTGCGCAATTCGCGACGAGCGGCTTGAACCGTGACCGGTGGCCTGCTGGCCACCGGTCTCCTTGCCTTCATCCAGTCTTCGTTTCAAGGAATCGTCCCATCCGTACGCTCACACACCCCGCGATCCGAGTTGCTTATGGCGCGCTGGCGATGGCGCTTGCGTTCGTGAGCGTCGGCGTGGCCAGCGCCGAGGATTCTGCCGAGAAGCCGGTGGCTGCGGTCGACCAGCTTCCACCCAGCCAAGAAGTGTCCGACACGGTGACCGAACTCGCGGGCTGGGTTGTCGCCACCGAGGACAGCCAAGGCTATCCGTTCGCGGTCATAGACAAGGCTGCCGCACAAGTTCTGGTGTTCGGGGGCGACGGCCGGCTTCGTGGCGCTGCACCTGGGCTCTTTGGCTCGGCGGTGGGCGATCACATAGCCCCGGGCGTCGCCGGTCTCGCTCTTCGCGAGATTCCGGGCCGGGATCGCACCACGCCTGCTGGTCGTTTTGTGGGCGGTTACGGTCCGTCAATCGACGCTGGACGCGTGCTGTGGGTGGACTACGATTCCGCAGTTTCCATCCACCCTACCGCTAACGTCCCGGCCGAGAGACGCCCCGAACGGCTTGCATCGCCTACGCCGGACGACAACCGCGTCACTCATGGCTGCATCAACGTCTCCCCAGAGTTCTACGAGCAGATCATCCGTCCAACGTTCGAGCGGGGCGGGGTGTTCTACGTCTTGCCGGACAAGGCATCGCTAGCGGAGACCTTCCCGGAGTTCGTGCAAAGTCGCGCGACTACGCAACGTGACGAGGGTAGAGACGCACGGTCCGCCCGCCAGTGAGACGCTGCGTCGGCCTGGGTTAGCGGGCACCAGCAGAAGCGCTTCTTTCGGCCTTCGGCGTCGCTGCCGGCGTGGCCAACAGGCCCAGCTGTTTCATAAGCCCAAGCGAATCGGCGCAGGTCCATTCCTCAGCAATTCGCCCATCAGCCATCCGGAACAGCGTCGTGCCCGTGATTTGCACCGCGCGACCGGTGGCCGGAATGCCATTGCCGGCGCCGGTGTTGGTCCCGCGCGCCGTCCAGCGCACCGCCACCAGATCCCGTTCCGCCACCTGTTTGTCGACCGTGATCTTCAGGTCTGGAAACGCCTTGCGCCATCCCTGGGCTTCGGCCATGCCATCGGCATGGGTAAAGGTGGCCCTGCCGCCGTGGCCGACGAAGTCCGAACTGTAGGGCACCTCGAATCGCCCCTGGTTGAGGCCTTCCTCGTACACCCGGCGGGTGACTGACTTGTTGAGCTCCAGGGACTCAGCGCCAACGCCGTCAGGCGCATTCGCCCCGCAGGGAATTACGCCGGTGAGGACGACGCTGGCGGTCACTGCGGACAGCAGGAGGTTGTACGTTTTCATGATCAGCTCCGTAACGCATGAGTGCGTGTTGCGGATCATGAGGTCGCTTGCAGCCGCTCGCGCGCCCCTTGGTGGCGGACGGGCGCGGCGGCGGGACGAGTAGCGGCTGCGCAGTGACGGCGCTCAGCGCAGCAACACGTCCAGCGCCGCCCGATAGCGGCGGCTGCCGTTCACTTGCGCGCCATTCTTGAGGAGAACGACGAAGTCTCCATTGAACAGTGGCTGCACTTCGCGAATCTGGGCAATGCTGACGAATGCCGCCCGTGATACCCGTATGAAGCGTTGTGGGTCCAGGCGGGACTCAAGGCTGGCCATCGTCTCGCGCATCCGGTGCTGCTTCGCGCCTGTGTGGATCTCGACGTAATTCCCTGCGGCGACGATGCGGTCGACCTCGTCGATGTCGAGCAATCGAACGCGACCCTCCGAGCGGATTGCGAGTCGCAATGGGTACCGCTGCAGCTCGCCTCGGTCGATCGACTTCAACGCCTCGGAAACGCGGCGGACGAAGCCCTCATCAGGATGGGCCAGGTGGGAGCGGGCGCGCTGCAGTGCACGGCGAAAGCGTTCCGGATCGATCGGCTTGAGCACATAGTCGAGCGCTTGCGCATCGAACGCGCGCACCGCGTGTTGATCGAATGCGGTCACGAATACGACCGCTGGCATGCGGTTGCCGCCGATGGCTTCAATGACGGCGAACCCATCGAGTTCGGGCATCTGCACATCGAGGAACACGAGGTCAGGCGAAAGCGCGCTGATCGCCGCGATTGCAGCTGCACCGTCACCGCACTCTTCGACCACTTCGATGTCCGGCTCCTGCTGCAGCAACCGCAGTATCCCGCGGCGGGCGATCGGTTCATCGTCAACGATCAGTACGCGGATGGTCATGGGGCCGTGCGCCAAGGTAGCTCGATCTCGGCGATGACGCCGCCGTCATCGGAATTTCGCACGTCGAAGCGTTGCCTGCCCGCATACAGCAAGCGCAACCGTGCCCGGGTGTTTGCGAGGCCAACGCGTTCGGTCGTGGCCGGTGGCAGCCCGTGGCCGTCATCAACAACGCTCAGCAGGAGGGAGTCGCCCTGCCGGTACGCCATGATGTCCACTCGCCCCGGGCCGGCGCGCGTGGCCAATCCATGGCGCAGCGCGTTCTCGACCAGGGGGTGCAGGATCAGGTTCGGAACCCGCGCTTCGAGAACCTGATCAGGAATGAGTACCCGGTAGCTCAGACGCCCGCCGAAACGGGCCTGCTCGATCTCGAGATAGTTCTGGAGAAAGGCGATCTCTTCGCCGAGGGTCACCTCATGCGCGTCGGTGCTGTCCAACGAGCGGCGCAGCAACGCGCTCAGCTGCAGGAGGATCCGATCTGCCGAGTCTACGTTCTCGTGCATCAGCACCGAGATCGTGTTGAGGGCGTTGAACAGGAAGTGTGGCTGCAGCTGGGTGCGCAATGTCTGCAGGCGGGCATCGGCCAGCTGCGCTTCGAGGCGGAGTTGCCGACGATCCCTTTCCCGGGCGGTCCGCACGAGTCGCTCCACATGTGCCGCGGCGACGATCAGCCAATACACCGGGAGGTTCAGCAGGAGCGTCGTTCCCAGCAGCCGGCTGAAGGTGCCGAGCCAAGTGGGTTCCACCTGGGTCGCACCGATGACGGGCGCCGCCAGCGCGAAGAGCGCCAGGTTGACCAGGGCGCAGGCCAGTGAAGCGATGCCGTGCACCGCAAGCGCGCCAAGCAAGCGGGGTCGCTGGAGCGGGAACCGCGCCTCGAGTCGCAGCGCGATCGGCGTGAGGGCAGCCCAGACCGCGGCCCACACGAGCCAGATCGCACTGGCACGTGCCCACGCTAACGGTTCGCCGCGCACATGTGCGGCAAACCAGGCCTGCCCGGCGAAGAGCATCGCGACCAGCGTCCACGCCGCCAGGATGGCCATACCCCGGCGGCCGAATGGGGACCCGCGTTCCGCCACTGTTGGCGCCCCGTCGTGCGCTTCCTTAGCGAGCTGTGCCATCGGCCGGGCTGCCTCCAGTCGCCGACCCCATCGCCGGCGCGGGCAGCATACCGAATTGCCTTATCAGCCCGGGCGAGGGGCGATTGCAGTTCGTCATGACGGGCTCCCGCGATGCGTGGGGGAATCATGCTTTGGTCGCGGATTCCGGTGGGTTGGGGAGGGACGAGTGGGGGCCGCAGTGGGGTGAGTGGAGGCTGCGGCGGGAGATCCGGTCTTTCTGCTGGCCGATTTCGACCTCTGCCAGCGTTCCCCTGCTCGGATGCGTGTCCTTCAGTGCACGGCCTCGGGAGACCTGGCAATGCACCATCTTCGAATCGCGCCCCTGCTTTGTGGCATGGCTTTGTGGGCAGGTGCGGCACTGGCCGCGGATGCCGAGACATCGGCGGGTGAGTGCTTCTCGAAGGCCTTCATGGCGTCCGACGCGAATGCCGTGGCCGCCTGCTATGCCGAAGACGGGATCATCTGGTTTCCGGGGGGCTCCATGGCCCAAGGCCGAGAGGCCATCCGCGATGGCTTCGCCCATTTCTTCTCCGCAATGGAGATCAAGGACGTGAAGTTGACTGTAATCGGGCACGTGATGGGCGAGGGCGACACCCGCACGGCCTGGGGGACCTACGAGATCCGGATGGTCAACAAGTCCAACGGCGCGGAGGCGGTGCAGCGCGGACGCTTCACCGATGTGTCGAAGAAGGTCAATGGCCGCTGGCTGTACGTGGTCGACCATCCGTCCGATGATCCACCGCCCTCCGCCACGAAGTAACCCGGTAACGCGTGTAAGGCGGGCTCGACACACTCAACCCCAAGCCGCCTGCTAATTCAGGCGGCTTGGATCCGGTTTGCCACACACGAAAAACACCCGCGTTTCGCGTTGTGAAGGTGTATGTAAGCGACGTCTTCATTGGCGAACATCCGGTCCAGCTCGTTCGAAACCGAAGGTCCATCGCATACAGACGCGTCCACCATCATGTGTGCAGCGTCATAAGCACGTAGGGACATGAGACGTCGGGTCACGTAGGCAGGCACGATCCCAGCTTCAAGCACGCAACGGCTGGCGGAACGACGGATAAAAATTGGACCGGATGCGCGGTATGGCGACATCTCCGATTGATGCCAATACGGGAGAAGGAGCAGTTCCTCGCCAATTTCGGCGTCCTGCAAGCTGACCCTGCAAGGGAACCCAAAGCTGGCAGTGGCCACGTGCCGCTCGGCATTAATGGCCTGTAGCTTCTCGTCTGAAAGAGCAAACAGGTGATGGAATTGCTCATGATCAAGGCCGGAGAGCTGAAAGCAGGGCATCGTTGAATCCCAAGCGGTTTGCGAGTGGGAAGGATCAGCGATGTTTGCCCAGCGTACTCGCCGAAATCGGACAGCGCAGTTGCCACGGGTACGTCATGCCGAAGTGGACGGTCAAAGGTTGCGCTCGAATTCCAGCCACCACCCGCGGTCGAGGAGGGCGTCGTCCGCGCTCCAGCGATAACGAAACGCGGTGGACCACCAGGCGCCACGCCCCGCTTCCAGTTTCAGGTCGAACCAGGACTGCTGGGTGGACGCGGCCGCATCGTCGATCTGGAACATCACACCGGGCACGCCGGTGAACGCTGCCGTCAGGCCACCGTCGGTGCTTAGCGCGTGGCGGTGGGCCGCTGCCGCCTCGAGCCGCAGCCATCCGGATCGGCGTCGCCAGTCGCGTGCCATTCGCACGCCAAGCTCGACGCTGGTACGTCGGCTGGTGGCGGGTTGGACCTGCAGTTCCATACCGGTGTCGCCCGCCTCGGTGAACGCACCGCTGTGCACCCGGTCGTATTGCAGTGCGGCGTACGGCGTGAGCTGGCCGCCGCCCAGCGGGTGGTCAAGGCCGCCCTCCAGGCGCGCGCGCATGCGCACGATGCCGAAGTCCGCGAAGGCGCGGTGGGTGCGCCGGTCGCCGACGTCGATGTCGCGCCAGGTGTCCACCATGCCGCGACTCCCGCGTAGTTCGGCATGGGCATGCCATGGACCACGCCAGACATGGCCATGGAGCATGGCGAGGGATTCCACGCTGCGTGTGCGGCTGTCACCGTCATGTGCCATCCAGGCATCGCCACGGCCAGTGGCGGCGCCGACCAGCAGTTGCGGGCCCAAGCGGCGGGTGACTCCGCTCATCAGGGCTGCTTCCGATCTCCCTGGCATCCAGTCTGGGCCGCTGTTGGCGGCCGAAGGTGATGCCGTTGCCACCCACGCCTGGTGGGACGCAGGGGCATCGCGCCATTGCCGGATCTGCGACCAATGCGGGCCAAGCGGGTCAAAATTGTCCCGAAGCCCGCCATGAAGCGCGGCGAGGGATTGGCCGGACAGGCTGTCCAGCGTGCGGGTTGCCTGCGCCAGGTCGTCAATGCGCAGCACGGAGCCGGCGGAGGACAGCAGTTGGCGTAGCGCCGGGTCCAGACTGCCGGGTGCGGTGCCCGCAATGCGATCGACCACGTCGAACACGCGGTCCAGGTTGGCGGCAGTGGAGACGATCTGCGGCGTGACGGCGTTGGCGGCCATCACCGCCTGCATGGAGATGCGGGTCAGGTCGAACCAGACGTCGTTGCTGGCATAGCGCACGCTGCCTTCAAGGAACAATCCCGGCGAGGTCCATTGTGCGAACTGTCCAGTCACGCCCCCGTTCGCGTGGATCAGGTGCTGCGATGCGGCACCGGGCAATGGATATGGACCCCAGGCATCTTCGTACACGCCGAGCTCCAGGGTGCCGGCCAGTTGCGCTTGCCCGGTGACCTGCAGCGGCCCTGCCTGGAACGACGGGTCGTTTGGCGCGAACTTGAATACGAAGTTGCCGCCTTCGGTCTGGGTGAAGTTGCCGTTGATGGTGCCGAAGGTGTCCGGCTGGAAAACGGCGAAGCCTGTCACGATCATCCTTCCGCTATTGGTGACGGCGCCGTCCACCAGACCCATGAAATTCATTGCGCCCGTGTTGACCACGTTGCCGGTCAAGTGGCCCAGCAATACGGCAGTGCCGGCGTTGTCCAAGTTGCCTTGCACCTGGCCCGTCAAGTCGATGTATACCCGGCTGCCGTCGGCTGGATCGAAGCGCGGGCTGTTGAGAATGTTCCCTTCGACGGTGCCCTCCACCGTCAGCGAGCTGAATCCATCCACCTCGACGTTGGAGACGAGCGTGTTGAACGGCGAAACCTCGAGGTAGCCACCGCCCGTCACCGACGTGCCGCCAGCGAATACATACCGGGCGCCTGGCGAACTGCCATCGCCAACTTCCAACCCGAAGTCATAGGGCAGGCCGATGTTCAATCCGAACGAACTGTCACGGCCGCCGAGCATCCGACCGGGTTCCACCACCACGCAGTCGGCTGTGTGTGGGGGCAGGCAAGGTCCCGATGGGCCCGGCGGTGGAGGTGGGGGTGGTGGGGGCGGTGGAGGTGGAGGTGGAGAGGGAGGGGGAGGGGGATTCGCCGGCGCCTCGGGCCGCACTCCCCCGCCTCCGCCGCCACAGCCGGTAGTCAGCCAACACACGGCGGCGATGACCGCCAACGACAGGCAGCGCTGAACGCTCATGGCAGTCCCTGGTTGCGGATGCGCACACTGCTGGAAACGGAAAAACCGCGGGCGCCGACCTCACCCGATCAGGGGGGGCGACTGCTGGGTGCGCCATTCATCCGACCGTCGGAGGTGCGTCGCGGTCGTCTTCCCCCACCCAGCGTTCACGCCGCGGGACTAACGTGAACTTTTCCTGCAGGTTCGCCGCAATGCCGCGCCAATCCAGTGCGAAGGGGGCGCCCAGCCCCGACATGAGCCACGTCGGGCATACCCGGAACGCCCGCGCCGTCGCCCGCGATGCCGGTTTCGTCCGCGTCCGCGGCGCGCGCGAGCACAACCTGAAGGATGTCGACCTCGACATTCCGCGCGACCAGTTGGTCGTGTTCTCCGGCGTCTCCGGATCGGGCAAGTCGTCGCTGGCCTTCGGCACGATCTACGCGGAGGCGCAACGCCGCTACTTCGAATCAGTCGCGCCGTACGCGCGGCGACTGATCGACCAGGCCGGCGTGCCGGACGTAGACGCCATCGAGGGCCTGCCGCCGGCCATTGCCCTGCAGCAGCAGCGCGGCGCGAGCAACGCGCGCTCCAGCGTGGGCAGCGTAACCACGCTGTCGAGCCTGGTGCGGATGATGTACTCGCGCGCCGGCGCCTACCCGCCCAGGCAGGCGATGCTCTACGCCGAGGACTTCTCGCCCAACACGCCGCAGGGCGCATGTCCGCGCTGCCACGGGCTGGGCCACGTGTACGAGGTCACCGAGGCGCTGATGGTGCCCGACCGTTCGCTGAGCATCCGCGAGAAGGCGATTGCCGCGTGGCCGCCGGCGTGGCACGGGCAGAACCTGCGCGACATCCTGGTCACGCTGGGCTACGACATCGACAAGCCGTGGAAGGACCTGCCCAAGAAGGACCGCGACTGGATCCTGTTCACCGAGGAGACCCCGACCGTGCCGGTGTACGCGGGGTTCACCCCGGCCGAAACCCGCGCCGCGCTGCGCCGCAAGACCGAGCCCAGCTACATGGGCACCTACACCGGCGCGCGCCGCTACGTGCTGCACACCTTTGCCACCACCCAGAGCGCGCTGATGAAGAAGCGCGTGTCTCGCTACATGGAGGGCCGCGTGTGTCCGCAGTGCGACGGCAAGCGGCTCAAGCGCGAGGCCCTGTCGGTGACGTTTGCCGGCGTCGACATCGGCGAGCTGTCACGGCTGCCGTTGGACCGGGTGGTAGAACTGCTGCAGCCGGTGGCGCGCGGGGAATTTGCGGCCCACGCCGGCGGCGAAACCACCGATCGCATTGTGACCAAGCGTGACCGCGCCAAGCGCGCCGCGGCGAAGCAGGCCACCCATGCCGCCGCCCCTGACGTGCGCCGCACCCCGGCGCTGTCCGAGGAGAAGCAACTGGCCGCGCAGCGCCTGGCCGAAGGCGTCGTCGCGCGCCTGCACACGCTGCAGGCGCTGGGGCTGGGCTACCTGTCGCTGGACCGCACCACGCCGACGCTGTCGCCGGGCGAACTGCAGCGCCTGCGGCTGGCCACGCAGCTGCGCTCGCACCTGTTTGGCGTGGTCTACGTGCTGGACGAGCCATCCGCCGGCCTGCACCCGGCCGACAGCCAGGCGTTGTACGACGCGCTGGAACAACTGCGCGACGCCGGCAACTCGGTGTTCGTGGTGGAGCACGACCTCGAGGTGATGCGCCGCGCGGAGTGGCTGGTCGACGTGGGCCCCGACGCCGGTGAGCGTGGAGGGCGGGTGCTGTACAGCGGACCGCCGGCCGGGCTCGCGGACGTCAGCTCGTCGCGCACGGCGCAGTACCTGTTCGGCGCCACGCCAGCGCCCGCCAGCCACGCGCGCGCACCGTCCGGATGGCTCGAGTTGCGCGGCCTGCACCGCCACAACCTGCACGGATTGGACGCGCGCATACCGTTGGGCGTCCTGACCGCGGTCACCGGCATATCCGGCTCCGGCAAGTCCAGCCTGATCGCGCAGGCGCTGGCCGAACTGGTCCGCCTGCACCTGGGCCACGAACCCGAGGACAGCGACGACGACACGCCCGATGCGCCGACCGTGCTTGAACGCACGCGCGGCCACCTCGCCGGCGATGTCGATGCCGTGCAGCGGCTGGTGCAGGTGGACCAGAAACCGATCGGCCGCACCCCGCGATCCAACCTGGCCACCTACACCGGCCTGTTTGACCACGTACGCAAGCTGTTTGCCGCCACGCCCGACGCGCGCCGCCGCCGCTTCGACGCCGGGCGCTTCTCGTTTAACGTGGCCAAGGGGCGCTGCGACACCTGCGAAGGCGAGGGCGTGGTCAGCGTCGAGTTGCTGTTCATGCCCAGCGTCCACGCCCCGTGCCCGGCCTGCCAAGGAGCGCGCTACAACGACCCCACGCTGCAGGTGCAATGGAACGGCCGCAACATCGCCGAAGTGCTGCGCATGACGGTGGAACAGGCCGCGGAGTTTTTCCTGGGCGAAGACGCCGTCGCCCGCCCGCTGCACCTGCTGCGCGAGATCGGCCTGGGTTACCTGCGCCTGGGCCAGCCCGCCACCGAGCTGTCCGGGGGCGAGGCCCAGCGCATCAAACTGGCGACCGAGCTGCAGCGCAGCCAGCGCGGCCGCAGCCTGTACGTGCTGGACGAACCCACCACCGGGCTGCACGCCGCGGACGTCGACCGTCTGATGGCGCAGTTGCATCGATTGGTCGACGCGGGCAACACCGTAGTGGTGATCGAACACGAGATGCGCGTCGTCGCCCAGGCCGATTGGGTGATCGACATGGGGCCGGGCGCGGGTGAGCGCGGGGGGAAGATTGTTGTGGAGGGACCGCCGGAGCGGGTGGCGCGGGTGGAGGGGAGTTTGACGGCGAGGTTTTTGGGGGCGGCGTTGCGGGGTTGATCGCGGCAGTGCTGCTGCGCGCCCCGCGGGAGGACTCCGCTGCGCTGCGCAGCGACGTCATGGGCTCCGGCCACGATGGCCAGCAGCAAGGCTGAGGAGAAGAAGGCGATCAAGCGTGCGACGCCGCAGACCTATTCTTGGTAGCGGCTTGCTCGACTGGTGTCGCATTGGATTTACGATATGAAGGTCTTGGGCCGGATTCACCGGTCACGATGGGGACAAGGGAGAGCTTCATGCAGCTGGCAACAATAGGGTCCATGGCTATCCAGGACGCGACCAAACAACGGTTCGGGCGCGGTGCCCTTGTACTTCTGGTTGCGACGTTGTCGCTTTGGTGCCCCGCGATGGCGCAGGGCCCCGAACTCCCTCTCCTCAAGGACGGGTCGAAGCCCAATTTCGCGGCTTGCGAAGGGGAGTTTGATGAGCAGCCATGGGTTACGCAGATGGCGAGGCCTTCACCCCCAAGCGACCTTGTGTGGCGATACGATCAGTTCGCGCTTCGCTACGACATGTACTGGAAAGTCACGGTGAAATTCGACGTTGACACGAAGGGTCGCCCCCGGAACATCCGAAGCGACGCAACGGATCCCCCGATCATTGCGAAAGCGGCCAACGCTACGTTGGCCGCATGGAGATTCAGACCTGCGACGCACGCGGGGAAGGCGGTGCCTGCGCGTTGTCAGGTTCATCTGGAGTACGACCTTCGCACCAGCAAGATGAAGCAGGAACAGGCCGCACGTGAGGTCAACGCGGGCGTTAGGTAGCGTCACGGCCTTGATCCATGTCCGGGCCGATTTGGTGGCGGGCATCGGGGGGTGATGTCGGACTGCTTCATGACCCGCAGGTAGGCAGGAGCGCTGGCCGGGGGGCGGAGCGGGCGCTGGAAGAGATGCGCCGCGACATTGGCGCGCAGTTCCCACGCACCCGCCGCCGGTCGCCGAGCCTGTTGCAGCCCCTCACCAATCCGTCGGCGCGTAGTCCTTCAGGAACTGCCCCCACACGTGCTCGCCCGTGTTGAAGCCGTGGATGATCGGATCCACGATCCTGGCGGCACCATCGACGATGTCCAGCGGCGGATGGAAGCGTTCCTCGACGATCTTGCGGGCGGCGATCTCGGCCGGATCCTCGTCGGTCACCCAGCCGGTGTCCACGCTGTTCATGTGGATGCCGTCGCCGTGGTAATCGGCGGCCGCGGTGCGCGTCATCATGTTGAGCGCGGCCTTGGCCATGTTGGTGTGCGGGTGCTTGGTGGTCTTGAAGTTGCGGTAGAACTGGCCTTCGACCGCGGAGACATTGACGATGTGCTTGTCACGCGTGGCGTGCTCGCCATTGGGCGTGCGCAGCATCAGCGGTTTCAGTCGCGCATTGATGATGAACGGCGCCACCGCGTTGACCAGTTGCGTTTCCAGCAGCTCCACCGACGGGACTTCGTCCATCTGCAAACGCCATGAATTGCGTCCGCGCAGGTCGATCTGCTGCAGGTCCTGGTCGAGCCGGCCCTCGGGGAACAGGTGGGCCTGGCCCAGCAGTTCGTCGGCCAGCAAGGGCACCTGTGACAGTTCGGCGGCGCGGGTGAGACCCGCCGCACTGGCCAGGTCATGATGGCCCGCCTGCAGCACGGTCGCATTGGCATCGGACAACAGGTCGGCAATGCGCAGGCCTTCGTACTGGCCGATCAGCTTGCGCACGTCGGCGGGCATGCTGTGCAGGGCGGCGGTCTCGCCGGCCATCATGTGCGCGTAGAACGCCGGCGGGCGACGCACCGTCTGGCAGGCGTTGTTGATGATGAAATCCAGGCGCTCGCGCGTGGCCAGCAGCTGGGTGCAGAAGGCCTCGACGCTGGGCGTGTGGCGCAAGTCCAGCCCGAACACTTCCAGCCGATGACCCCACTCGCCGAAATCCGGCTCGGCCGCATAGCGCGCCGCGGAGTCGCGCGGAAAGCGCGTGGTGACGATCAGTTCCGCACCCGCGCGCAACAGCTTCAAGCCGGCCTGGTAGCCGATCTTGACGCGGCCGCCGGTCAGCAGCGCCACGCGCCCGCGCAGGTCGGCGGTCTCGGTGCGCTTGAAGAAATTCACTTCTGCGCAGGTCGGGCACAACTGGTCGTAGAAGTGGTGGATACGGGTGTATTTCTGCTTGCAGACATAGCAATGACGTAGTTCCGGCGACTCGTTGTGCGCTACGGGATCGGACGCGCGGTTGCTGGGGTCGTGCAGGCCAGGCGCCTGCGGCGGAAAATAGTTGGGCGTGGTGAACACCGGCTTGCGACGCAAGGTGCGGATGCCGGTCTGGTCGAGCAGTGCCTCGGTGGCGCGGGCTTTTTCCCGTGCTCTTTCGCGTGCCTGGGCCTTGGACTTGGCGCGCCGCGCACGGAGCTCGGGATGGTGGACCAACGCGACGGCCTGAAGCAGGCGCTCGCGTTGTCCTGCGGTCAGCGTATCGAGCACGCTGCGGTCGGCGATGATCGCGTCCAGTAGCATGAGGGTGGTCTGCAGGCGATCGCCGGAGATGGGCGCGTGTGCGTCGGATGCCGGCGCGATGGAAGACGTGGGTGCAGCGGTGGTGTTCAAGGATAGGTCCGTGTTACGCGCCGTGACGGCAGGAAAAGGTTTACGCGCCTGCGCCTCGCATGCGCAGCGTCAAACCCTTCAGGAAGTTGCGCAGCAACTGGTCGCCGCACAGACGGAAATGCTTGTGGTCGGCTTGGCGGAACAGCGCGGTCATCTCCGGCTTGGAGATCGGGAAGCCGGCATCGGCGAATGCCCGGTGCATGTCGACGTCCTTGAGTTCGAATGCAACGCGAAGTTTCTTGAGCACCACGTTGTTGGTGATGCGCTTTTCCACCGGTCGTGGGGGGAGGCTCTCATCGCGGCCACGCTTGTACACGACCAGACCATCGAGGAAGTGAGCGAGGACCCGGTCACTGCATTCGGCGTAGTCCGGATCCTCTTCCTTCTTCAGGAAGGCATGCACGTCGGCTTTGTCAAGGGGAAACTCGGCATCCGCCAGTCGAATGATCTCCACGACCTTGGCGTCGCTGAGATCAAGCATGTAGCGGATGCTGCGTAGTACGTCGTTGTTGATCACGTCGGGTCCGGGGGGGGGCTGAATTCCGCGCACAGGGTAGCGCGACTGCCTCGAAGGGGTCCGGGACCAACGCTGTAGGCCGGCATTGCAGGGTCCGTACGTGCGGAGGGGAGGGCGTATGGACGGGTTCGAGAGCGTTTGGGTCGCTGCAGAGACCCGCGGAGCCGGAGGTGCCAAATGGCCCCGCGAGCGGGGCCATTCCGGAGCTTCGGTTACCTGCGGCTCAGTGGTGCAGCAGGATGTCGGCGATGACGCCCGTCGCCACGGCGATCAGGACGTACTTGCCGTCCGGGCTGCGCACCCAGCGGTGACCGCGGGGCGGTGGAGCCAGGTCATAGTCGCGGTAATCATCGACATAGATGCGCTCTTCGACGTACACAACGCCGCGACGATAATCGTGCCGGTGCCGATGGTGCTCATGGCGGTCGTCATCATCATCGTGATGGTGATGGTGATCGTGATGGTGACGGTCGTGGTGCTTGTTCTTGGCGGTGGCCGCCATTGGCGAAAGAAAAACGAAGCCGAACAATACGGCGGACAGCAGGCGTTTCATGGATCCCCCAAAGTTTTCGGTTTGCGCTGCGATCCTATGATGCTGCCCACGTTTGTCCCAGTCGCAATGAGGAAACATTGACGGGAGTCGCCTTTTTTCCTTGTCGATCTTCATCCAGCCTTTAGGTTTGAGCTCGATCAACGTCGACCCGCGACTGATTCACGCGTTGGGGGCGACTGCGGCCACCCTCCCGCCAGCGCCTTGTACAGGGCGATGGCACCCAGTGCACTCCGTGCACGCCCATCGGCGAAGGCGTCTTCCGCCTGCAGCCGTGACCGCTCCACGTCGAGCATCTCGAACAGGCTGGTCGCACCGGCGTCAAAGCGCACCCGCGCCAGGTCCGCGGCCCGCGCGCTGTCGGTCGCCGCGCGCTGCAGGTGCTCATCCTCCTGTCGTGCGCGGTCCAGCCGGACCAACGCGTCCTCGGTGTCCTGCAGCGCGCGCAGGACCGATTGCTGGTAGTGCGCCAACGCCGCGTCACCGGCCGCGTCGGCAGCGGCGATGCGTGCGCGCACGCGGCCTACGTCGAGGAACGACCAGTCGATGCCGAGCGCGACCAGTCGCGTCTGGCTGTCGCGTTCGAACAAGGCGCCTGCAGCGCTTGCCTGGGTGCCCAGCAGGCCGCCCAGGGTGATGCGCGGAAACAGGTCAGCGGTGGCAATACCTATACGCGCGGTGGCTGCGTGCAGGCGCGCCTCCGCCGCACCCACGTCGGGGCGATGGCGCAGCACGTCCGCCGGAGTGCCGGGCTCGATCCGCGCAGGCAGCACAGGCAATGACGCCGGCTGCGAGAGCGTGGCGATCAGCGCGTCCGGCGTGCGCCCGGTGAGCACCGCGATCCGGTGCATCGCCACCGCTTCCGCCGCTTCCAGTTCGGGGATGCGTGCGGACGTGGCTTCCAGTTGCGCGCGTGCGCGTGCGCCATCGAAGTCGCTGGCGCCGCCGGCGTCCAGCCGCGCCTGCACCAGGTCGAGCGTGCGTTGCTGGTTGTCGCGGTTCGCGCGCGCCACCCGCAGGCGCTCCTGCAGGCCGCGCAGTTCGACATAGGCCGCGGCCACGTCTCCGGCCACCACGACCTGCGCGGCGCGCAGGTCGGCGGCGCTGGCCTCGGCGTCGGCCGTGCCCGCCTCGACGTTGCGCCGGATCCGACCGAACAGGTCGAGTTCCCAACTGGCGGCGATACCAGCCTGGTAGCTGCGGGTGTCGCGGTCTTCGTGTGCCACGCCGGGAAGCTGGCTTGCACTGCTGCGCGCATCGCTGGCCTGGGCGTCCGCGGTGACGGTGGGCAAACGGTCGAGACGCGCGCCGCGCAGCAGGGCCGTGGCCTGGTCGTGGTTGGCCAGCGCGATGCGCAGGTCGTGGTTCGAGAGCAGCGCATCGGCGACCAGGGCCGACAGCGTGGGGTCGCCGAACGCGTCCCAGAACGGTTCGTCGGCGACGGCCGGCGCCGCCGATGCGTCCACTGCCGGCGCCCGGGCGAAGGTCACCGACGCCGCAATGTCCGGCTTCACGAAATCCGGTCCCACTGTGCACGCCGACAGCAAGGCGGTTGCGAGTGCGCTGAACGCCAGTTGCCTCACCACGGCAGCACCTCGTCGCGGTAGTAATAGCCGCCGTTCGGGCCGTCTTCGTCGATCAACGCGAGCCTGACGCTGGTGCGCGCGCCCTCGGGTACGCTGATCTCGCCCTGGCCGCCGTTCATGTCGGTCTGCACGTAGCCGGGGTGGATGGTATTGACCTTGATCCGGCTGTCCTTCAGCTCATGCGCCAGTTGCACGGTCCATGCGTTCACCGCGCTCTTTGAGACGTTGTAGGCCGGCACCTTGAAGTCGTAGATGAAAGACGTCGGGTCGCTGTGCAGGGCATTGGAGCCGAGGATGCTGGACACGTTGACGATGCGGGCGGCCGCAGACTTGTGCAGCAGCGGCAGGAAGGCCTGGGTCGTCGCGATCACGCCGAACACATTGGTGTCGAAGGTCTTGCGCCAAGTCTGTTGCGACTGGCCAGACACCTTCTGCGCCGGGTCGTCGAGCAGGATGCCGGCGTTGTTGATGAGGATGTCGAGCCGGCCATGCCGTGCTTCCACCTGCTGCACGGCGGAGGCGATGCTGTCCGCATCGGTGACGTCGAGGGCGATGGCCTCGACCGGCAGGCCCCGTGCTTGCAGCTTCAGCGCGGCATCGACGGCCTTGCCGCGGTCGCGGCCGGCGAGGAGGACGTGCACGCCGGTCTCGGCGAGCTGGCGCACGGTCTCCAGGCCGATGCCGCGGGTGGCGCCTGTGACGAGGGCGATCTTGTCTTGCGTGGTCATGGGGAAGGTCCTTGGAATGAGGGGAGGGAATCAGGCTTCGAGCGGCGGCGCGTGCGGCGCATGCGAGACCAGCGGCCGCCCGGCGAGCTTGCGCAGGGCGACGTAGAACACCGGGGTGAGGAAGAGGCCGAACAGGGTCACGCCGAGCATGCCGGCGAACACGGTGATGCCGGTGACCGAGCGGACCTCGGCGCCTGCGCCTTGCGACAGCACCAGCGGCACCGTGCCGGCGATGAACGCGACCGAAGTCATCACGATCGGGCGCAGGCGCAGGCGGCAGGCCTCCAGCGCGGCCTCGACCACGCCCTTGCCCTGCAATTCCAGTTCCCGCGCGAACTCCACGATCAGGATTGCGTTCTTGCAAGCCAAGCCCATCAGCACGACCAGGCCGACCTGCACGAACACGTTGTTGTCGCCACCGGTCAGCCACACCCCGAACAGCGCGGACAACAAGGTCATCGGCACGATGAGGATCACCGCCAGCGGCAGCGTCCAGCTCTCGTAGAGCGCGGCCAGCACCAGGAAGGCGAGAAGCACCGCGAGCGGGAAGACCACCAGCGCGGCATTGCCCTGGGTTGCCTGCTGGTAGCTCAGGTCGCTCCAGTCGATGCCCATGCCGGGCGGCAACACCTTACCGGCCAGTTCGGTCACCTTGGCCATCGCTTCGCCGGACGACAGGACGCGCGGATCGGCATTGCCTAGCAGGTCCGCGGCCGGATAGCCGTTGAAGCGGATCACGGGGTCTGGCCCGTAGGTCTGGCGGATATCGACCATCGAACCGATCGGCACCATCTCGCCATGGGCGTTGCGCGTGCGCAGCTTGGCGATGTCGGACACGTCGTCGCGGAACGGCGCGTCGGCCTGCGCCACCACCTGCCAGGTGCGGCCGAACATGTTGAAGTCGTTGACGTAGGCCGACCCCAGGTAGGTCTGCAGGGTGTCGAACAGTTCGGTCAGCGGCACGCCCTGCGCCTTGGCTTTGGTCCGGTCCACTACTGCGTCCAATTGCGGCACGTTGGCCTGGTAGCTGGTGATCGGGTAGCCGAGGCCGGGCGTCTGCGCCGCCGCGCCCTGGAACGCCTGCACCGCGTTCTGCAATTCGCCGTAGCCCAGGCGGGTGCGGTCCTCGACGAACAGCGACCAGCCCGAACCGTTGCCCAAGCCCTGGATCGGCGGCGGCATGAAGGCGAAGGTGAAGCCTTCCTGGATGCCGGCGAACTTCTGGTTGAGCTCGGCCGTGATTTCCTCGGCGCTGCGCGAGCGTTCGCTGAACGGCTTGAGCGGGAAGAACACCACGCCGTTGTTCGGGGTATTTGTGAACTGCAGCGGGTTCAGACCGGGGAAGGCGACCTCGTGCTGGATGCCTTCGACGCCCTTCGCGATCGTAGCCATCTGCTTCAACACCGCATCGGTGCGCTCGATGGAGGCGCCTTCCGGCATCTTCACGCCGGCAATCAGGTACAGCTTGTCCTGTTCCGGGATGAACCCGGCCGGCACCGCCTTGAACATCAGGGCCGCGCCGACCAGCAGCACGGCGTACACCACGAACACCGCGCCACGGCGGCCCAGTGCACGGCCCACCGCGCCTTCATAGCGCTGCGAACTGCGCGTAAAGAAGCGGTTGAACGGACGGAACAGCCAGCCGAACAGGCGGTCGATCAGGCGCGAGGGTGCGTCCTTCGCCGCATCGCGCGGCTTCAGCAGCTTGGCGGCCAGCGCCGGCGACAGGGTCAGCGAATTGATCGCCGAGATCACCGTGGAGATCGCGATGGTCACCGCGAACTGCTTGTAGAACTGACCGGTGACGCCGCTGAGGAAGGCCATTGGGACGAACACCGCGCACAACACTAGTGCGATCGCGATGATCGGCCCGGAGACTTCGCGCATCGCCAGGTGCGCCGCCTGGAGCGGCGTCGCGCCGTGCTCGATGTGGCGCTCGACGTTCTCCACCACCACGATGGCGTCGTCGACCACGATGCCGATCGCCAGCACCAGTCCGAACAGGGTCAGGGTGTTGATCGAGTAGCCCAGCAGGTACAGGACCGCGAAGGTGCCCACTACCGACACCGGCACCGCCAGCAGCGGGATTATCGAGGCGCGCCAGGTCTGCAGGAACAGGATCACCACCAGCACGACCAGCAGGATGGCTTCCAGCAGCGTGGTCACCACCGACTTGATCGAATCGCGCACGAAGATCGTGGTGTCGTAGATCGACTGGATTTCCACGCCCGGCGGCAGGGTCGGGCGTAGTTCGTCCATCTTCGCCACCACCGCATCGCGGATCTGCAGGGCGTTGGCGCCAGGCGCTTGGAAGATGCCGATCGCGGCCGCGTTCTTGCCGTCCAGGCGCGCACGCAACGTGTAGTCGCCGGCAGCCAGTTCGATGCGGGCTACGTCGGCCAGTCGTACCACTTCGCTGTCGGCGCCGCTCTTGAGGACGATGTCGCCGAACTCCTTGGCCGTCTCCAGGCGGCCGCGTGCATTGATGGGCAGCAGGAAGTCGCTCTTGCCCGGCATCGGCTCCGCGCCGATCTGCCCGGCCGAGACCTGCACGTTCTGTTCGCGCACCGCGCGCAGCACGTCGCCGGCGGTCAGGCCGCGCGAGGCGATTTTGTCCGGGTCCAGCCACAGCCGCATCGCGTAGTCGCCGCCGCCGAACAACTGCGCGTCGCCGACGCCCGGAATCTTCGCCAGCGAATCCTTGACGTGCAGGCGCATGTAATTGCGCAGGTACAGCGAGTCGTAGCGGCCGTCCTCCGAGGTCAGGTGCACCACCATCAGGAACACTGGCGACTGCTTCTGGGTGGTGACGCCTTGCCGGCGTACGTCCTCGGGCAGGCGTGCGAGCGCCTGGGAGACGCGGTTCTGCACCTTGACCGTGGCCTCGTCCGGATCGGTGCCCGGGCGGAAGGTGACGGTGGTCTGCAGCACGCCGTCGGAACCGGCGACCGACTTGTAATACATCATGCCTTCGACGCCGTTGATCGCTTCCTCCAGCGGCGTGGCCACGGTTTCCGCGATCACCTTGGGATTGGCGCCGGGATATACGGTGCGCACCACCACCGAAGGCGGGACGACGTCGGGGTATTCACCGACCGGGAGCAACGGGACGGCGATCAGCCCCGCGGCGAAGATCACGATCGACAGCACCGCGGCGAAGATCGGTCGGTCGATGAAGAATTTGGAGAAGTTCATGGCCATCCTTCCTGCGGGCAAGCCGCGGGCGTGCCGCGCATAGGGCGGCGAATCAAAATCCGGTCCGCGACCTGCCCGTTTGGGGGAGGGGCAGGGCAGGTCGCGACCGGCGGGGAGGAGAAAAGATCAGCGTTGCGCGACGGCGGCCGCAGCTCCGGCACGGGTGGCAGCGCGCATCGCCACCACTTTGGGTGCCACCGGCATGCCGGGCATGAACACCTTCTGCAGGCCATTCACGATCACCTTGTCGCCGGGCTTGAGGCCGGAATCGACCACACGCAAGCCGTTGACCACCGGGCCCAGTGTCACGTCGCGCCGCTGCGCGGTATTGCCCGCGCCGAGCACGTAGAGGTATTTGCGATCCTGGTCGGTGAGCACCGCCTTGTCGTCCACCAGTAGCGCCTGCGCGGTGCCGGTCCCGGCCAGGCGCACGCGCGCGAACAGGCCCGGCATCAGGACACCGTCACGATTGGGGACGCGTGCGCGCGCACGGATCGTGCCGGTGCCCGGGTCCACCTGGTTGTCGACCGAGGCCACCGTGCCCGCGTGCGGATAGCCGTCTTCGCTGACCAGCCCGACCTGCACCGGATTGTGCGCGATGGCTTGCGCGCCAACGCCGGCCTGCTGGCCATATCGCAACCAGGCGCGTTCGTCGGCTTCGAAATCCACGTACACCGGATCCTGCGAAACCACGGTGGTCAGCAGGGTGGCGTCCGCCTGCGCGAGGTTGCCGGTGGTGACCAGCACGCGCCCGGCGCGGCCGTCGATGGGCGAACGCACTTCGGTGAACTGCAGGTCGAGCCGGGCCGCGGCGACCGCGGCTTCGGCGGCGCGCACCGCGGCATTGCCTTGCCGGCTGGCGGCCGTGCGGGCTTCGAAGTCCTCGCGCGAGATGGCCCTGGCTTCGATCAGGGTCCGGGCGCGCGCGTTCTGCGCGGCGGCCAGGCTGGCCTCGCTGCGGGCGCGTTCCAGTTGTGCCTGGGCCTGGTCAAGGGCAGCGCGGTAGGGGCGCGGATCGATCACATACAGCAGCTCGCCCTTGCGCACGTCCTGGCCTTCGACGAATGCCACGCGCTGCACGTAGCCGCTCACGCGCGGGCGCAGTTCGACCGAATCCACCGCGGATACCCGGCCGGTGAATTCGTCCCAGCGCTGCACGGGTTCGGACAGCACCGTGGCGACGCTCACTTGCGGGGCGGGCATCGCCGCCGACGGGGCGGCCTCGCTGCCGCAGGCCGCGAGTACCGCTGCGGCCAGGATGCCGAGCAGGGGTGTTGCGATGCCGTGGCGCCGGCGCTGCAGCGCATTCATTTCAAGGGGTTTCATGGGGAAGGCGTCCGGGAAGGAGAGGGGGAAGGGAGCGGATCGAGGCGAGCAGGGCGCGCGCATCACGCAGGTCGCGGACGGGCGGGTCGTCGGGGGTAAGGTCGGCCTTCGGGTGGTCAGTGCGGAAGTCGATGACTGGCGGGGTATGTGTGCGGCCCACATCCAGCATTGCCAGCGCGCGTTGGCCCACGGCGAACGCCTTTGGCCAGGCGCTGCCTGCCTGCGCGGTGTTCGACTCGGTATGCACGGGCGCATCGAGCGCCAGCAATTGCACGCGGACACCCTGGCCGGCGGCTTCGTCATGCAGGACTCGCACCATCATGCGCAGTGCCGCGGCGGCTATCGAGCAATGGCCGTAGCCCGCCCAGGGATAATCACCGCCGGGTCCACCGATCAGCACGTAGCTGCTGGTGCCATCGCGTGGGAGCAGCGGCAGGAGGTGGCGCGCCGCGAACAACTGTGGCATCAGGTCCTGGTCCAGCGTGTCGCGGAGCATGTCTGCCGGTTGGTCCAGCAGGCGCGCGCAGTCATGACGACCGCCAATGCTTGCGACAACGGCGGCAATGCCGGCACTAGCGTGTGCATGCACCCGGGCAGCCAGCTGCGCGGCATCGGCATCGCTGGTGATCGCTGCCGAGAGGGTGGCCAAGGTGGCGCCCTCGTGTCGCAGCTGCAATGCCTCGAGCGCGGCGGTGTCCTGATCGACCGCCAACACCGACCAACCGCCTTCAATCGCTGCCTGTACCACCCCGCTGCCGACGTTTCCGCCCGCGCCCAGCACCAACAGGGTCGGCGCGATTGTCCCGATTTCGATTATCCCGCTCACAGGAAAGATTCTCCCGTCGGTGGGATGGTGCCGCCGTTGCCGCCCCTCGCGAAGATCTTGTCTGCCCAGCGCAACAGGGCCGGGGAGGCCATCGCGACGAGTATCGCGGCCACGCCCCAGGCTATCGGCATGGGGGCGCCAAGTACTTGAACGATAAGGATGGCGGCCAGTGCAATCGCATCCAGGACCAGCAGTGCTACGAAGCTGGCGTAGGACAGCAGGCGGCGGGGAGAGGAGCGCATGGTGGTGGACCCGGCAGTGGCAACGGCGCCTACCTTAGGCCTGTAAACCGGACTTGATTAGTCCCGGATTAGGGGAATAATTGTCCATCAGGTGGGCCAATCGCTCATATCTCCCCGGAGTCACGCATGTCCCACGATCTCAACGACACCCTGATCTTCGTCAAGGTGGTGGAGCACGGCAGTTTCATCAGCGCGGCCAAGTCCCTGCGCCTGCCCAAGACCACGGTCAGCCGCAAGGTGCAGGAACTGGAAACACGGCTGGGCGCGCAACTATTGAACCGCACCACGCGCCGGCTCGGCCTGACCGAAGCCGGCAACGTGTATTTCGAACACTCCCAGCGGATCGCGCGCGACCTCAACGAAGCGGAGAGCGCGGTCAGCCAGTTGCAGGCCGGGCCGCGCGGTTGGCTGCGCTTCACTGCGCCGTATTCGATCGGCATCGACAAGATCGCGCCGCTGCTGGGCGAGTTCCACATGCGCCATCCCGAGGTGCGCGTGGAAATGTTGCTGTCGAACGAGCCGCTGGACCTGATCGGCAGCGAGATCGACGTCGCCCTGCGATTGGGCGCATTGCCCGATTCCTCCCTGGTGGCGCGCAAGCTGGGCACGCTCAACACGCAGGTGTATGCGGGCAGCGCCTACATCGCGCGCTACGGTGAGCCGCTGCATCCCGACGAGTTGCAGTACCACCGCACCCTCGCCATGCAGAAGAACCGCCACGGCAACGGCTTCCAATGGTCGCTGGACGACGGCAGCGGCAGGCGTAATTTCCCGATCCACCCGGTGCTGGTGGCCAACGATCCTGCCGCTCTGAAGGGCGCGTTGCTGTGCGGCGAGGGCGTGATCATCGCCGCCGACGTGATGGTCAAGCCGTTCGTGGAGCAGGGTTTCGTAAAGCGCGTGCTCGCAGGTTGGACCGGCGGCGAGTACGAACTGAACGCGGTGTTCCCGCGCGGGCATGCGCGCTCGCCGAAGGTACGCGCATTTGTCGATTTCCTGCTGGAGCGGTTGAACCTCGACATCGACTACATGTCAGCGCATTGTCCTTACTCGAAATGCGACGGCTCCGGCGTGGATGCAACTGGCGCAAGCCAGGATAGCGACGAGGAAGTCGGGAGACGCATCCTGGAAGTCGCGGCAGGCCACTGACGCTTGCTTGAGCGTTCGGTCGTTGATCGTGAACGCTCCGGACCCGTAGCAGGCGGTAGACAGGCTTGTTACACCATGGGACTGCGAACTAAGCTCAGCGCTAATGTCCTCGGGGAGGGGCTCCTATGACAGATCCATACCGGCGGTTGAGGCGGGAATTCCCGATCAGTTCCGCGCGGAAAGGCTATTTGGTCATCCTTGTCGCCTGCACGTTGTCTGTTGCATGTCAGTCGTACACAGCGGCCAAGGAGTCCTGGAAAGAGATCTACGTGCAGGCGAACCGTGCCTACGCGCGTGGGGACTACCCCGGAAGCATTGCGTTCGCGGATCGCGCCACACAACGCGCGCGAGAGGAGCAGGGCGACGCCAGCTTGGCTATTGCCCAGACGGTGACTCTTGCGGGCGCGGCGCACCTGGCACTTGGCCAATACAGCGCAGCGCAACTCAGTTTCGAGGAGGCGTTGCCCCGCATTGTGTCCTCACCCGCTTCCAGCGCCAAAGACCGATCCGCGGCCTATCACAATCTCGCGGAGGCATATCGCGAGCAGGGGCGCTACGACCGTGCCTTGCCCCTTTACCAGCAGGCGCTGGAGTCGGTTGAAGCGGCTCATGCTACCGACTCAAGGGAGGTCGCCGACGCTACCGCCGCATTGGCGCTGGCGCACCATAGCCAGGACGAACCGGACCGCGCTGAGCCCCTATATCGACGCGCGCTGTCGATCCTGGATCAGGAGGGTGTCGAAGACAGCCACCTCGCAGGATTGCTTGGCAACATGGCAGATCTCATGTGGAGGCTGGACCGAGTTGAAGAGGCCGAAGGTTTCGCGCTGCGCGCGCTGGCGATCGAAACGCGGGAGCTTGGTCCAGATCATCCCAGGATCGCCGGTCACCTGAATACGCTCGGTGTGATCTATGATCAGGGCAAGCGATATGACAGAGCACTTGAGTCGTATGCGCGTGCCTTGGCGATCCGCATCGAGGCACTGGGGCCAGACCATCCATTTGTTGCGACGACTCACAGCAACATCGCGGTCACGTGTGAAGCCCTGAAGCGCTACGACGAAGCGGAAGCGCACTTCGTCAAGGCAATCAGCATCTTTGAGTCGATTCCGGTCCGGAAGTCCGATGCCCAGGCCAATCGACGAGCGCTCGCCGCCATGTATCGTGCGACCAACCAGCCCTCGAAAGCCGAGGCCGTGGAAGTGCCCTCGAGCGAGTCTTGAGCGTCTGCTCTGCGCCGAAGACCGCGCGAGCCGAGTATCCAGGCGATGGCTCACGGCAGCACCACATAGCGTAGGGCGCCAAGCCGGAGGTGCCCGACACGACGTATATTCTCGGGGAAGGGGACGAATCATGGGCGCTTGGTCGCACAAGCCTTTCGGAAACAACGATGCACTGGACTGGGCAAGTGATCTCGCGCTCTTGCCGCAAGAGTCATGGCGTGCACACGTGACGGCCGCTCTCGAGGATTTCGAGTCCTTTGAGACTCGTCGTTCACTGGGCATGAACTTTGAGATCCGTACTCCTGAGGAAGCCCGATACCTGATTGGTTTGCTTGAAGCACCCGACGAGGAAATTACCCAGCTGATCATGGCGGGCGTCGGACGGGAGTACGAGGACATGGGGGACGGCCAAACCCTCACGCTGATTGCTGCTTCTCATGTGCTTTTATCGGCACTTACGGAAGATCGGACTGCGCTGCCCGACGAGTTGCGTGGAGCAAGCTTCGATTGCATCCGACCGGTCGAACCTTTGGCGCGTCAGGCCGCAGCGCTTCTTGCGCTTGTTCCAGCGAACCGTTCGCTCTGCCGGGAGTACGGCCCCACTTGGAAGCGTGGGGTCGCTGCGCTCGCCGACCGTTTGCGCGATTCCGCCAGAAGGGATTCCGCTGGCGGATTGAAATTCTCGAGACACGCATCCAAAAGAGCGAGCAGTCCATGGGACCCGGATTTAAGCTACGCCCATGAGCATCCTCCTCACCGACTTTGCCCGCCCCCGCCTGTTCCCCCGCGAGCCGCGCCGCAACACCATCCAGGACATCACCCCCGAGGAGTTCGAACGCCACCTCAACGAGGTGCCGCCGCTGAAGGTGCTGGATGGCTACGCGCCGTTCTGCAAGTTGCACGTGCACCGCAACTGGACGTCCACGCGCTGCCTGGCGGTTTCCATCACCGAGGCCAACCGGCACTTGCTGCGCTCGGACTACGAAGCGCGCACCAAGGACGAACTGCCGGTGCTGGTGCGCTGGTTCGAGGGCCTGGAGCCGCCGGTGGCGGCCTACCTCATCGTCATCCTCTACAGCCGCGAGCAGCTGGCCAAGGAGGGCACGGTGATCGAAGCCGACTGGGGGGTTGTCGGCTGCATGTACACAGCAGAGCCGGAAGAGACGCCCATGGCACCGGTCACCATGATGCGCAACGCACTCGGCGTGGCGGAGGGCGGTTCAGGCGTGCCGCTGGACCGGCGCGCTTATGCGCGCAGCGTGGAGTTTTGGCGGACCCACGCCAATTGGCGGGGGTAGGCCAGCCCTGCATCCGGATGATGGCGGGCGCCGTCTTGGTGTCGCCCATGGTGGCGCTGGCCGAAGGTCCCGTATTCAGCGTGTTTGGCGGACGCGAGGCCTCGGTATCCGGCGAAGTGCACGACGGCGCCGTGGCGCCGGTCGCTGACCTGGGCCCGCTGAACCCGACCCTGGCCGGCGGAACTGCGCATCCAGTCCCGCGACTACGACGAGATCTGCGACGACGCCAACACCATGGGCTTGCGCCTGGCGTGGGAAAACGGCAACGGCCAGTGGTTCGGCACCCTGCGCAGGACCACTGCCGACGGTGGACAGGGGCAGGTGGGTGGGGCGTTTGTGCCGGCATTGAACACTACGTTGCCCGTGTACGGCCGCTTTGGTGACTACAAGGCAATGGCCCTGGAAGGCGGCTATCGGCATGCCTTTGGCAGCGGGGGGGTGCGGCCCTACGTGGGTGGCCGGGTGGGCGCGACGCGCATCGACGAGATCCGCGCCACGTTTACCATTCCCGATGCGGCCATCGCGCTCAACAACGTCGCGTTCTATGAAAGCGGTTGGGTGGCGAGCGCGGGCGTGGACGCCGGCGTGGAATGGCGGTTGGGCGAGTCCGCCAACCTGGGGTTGCAGGTCAGCGCCGAGTACCACGGCGACCTGAAAGGACGACGACAGCAGCATCGGCGGCCTGGGCCTGGGGTCCATCAATGACACCGGCAGCCGCCTGGCGATTCCGGTGCAATTGGCCTTTGGCTGGACGTTCTGAGCCTACGCGGGGCAGGGCGGGGGCGTGTGGCCCCCCCCCCGGTGCAAGGGGCGGACGGGGCGGATCAAGGCGTGGTGGGGCAGATCCGGCTCCGATTCGGCGTGACCGCCCCGGGGGCGCGCCTCCGGCTCAGGAAGGCCCATCCTGCATCCGCTGCACCCGCGCACGGTACGCATGCACGTTGTTGCCCGGGACACTCGTCGCCCGCGTCCCCTTCACCTCATCCACCTTCGTGTCCTGCTCCGCACCGGTCACGGGCTTGGCATCAACCTGGGTCTCGCGTTCGAAGGCGTGCGATTTGTCAGTGTTCCGGTAATACCGGTACAGCAGCCAGTAAAGCCCGGCACCGCCGGCGGGGCCCAGCAGCAGTAGAAACAGCCCGCCGTCTTCGCTCATGACGAGTACCCCAGGATCCAGAGTGCGATGCCTTCAAGGAAGGTGCCGACGGTGATCGCGACCGTCAGCAGTTTCCACTGCTGCACGGGGACGCTGCCCATGGTCTCGCCGGTGCGGCCGTTCACCGCGATGTAGTGCAGCATGCCGCCGTTGCGGCCGGGCTGGTGGTACGAGTACAGCCACACCGGCAGGTACATGGACACCCAGCGGGTGCCGTGCACGTCCAGCCCTTCGCGCTCCCAGCGCACACCGCGGTCAAAGCGGCGCACCGAGGGCGCGACCTGGCAGCGGGCAATGGACAGCAGCTGGTCTTCCAGCCGCGGGTGCAGGTGCTCCACATCGCGGTCGCGCTTTTCCGAGCTGAAGCCGACCAGGTAGGACGCGTTCCACTTCACGGCGTTCTTGGTATCGAACGGCAGGATGGTGTTGATGATGTTGTTGGTATTGACACCGGTGTCCAGGTTGTCGCGCTCGCCGGACGATTCCAGCGGAAGGTCGTCCACGGTGAAGTCCACGTGCCGGACCACCCGGTACACGTCGGCGTCGTAGTAGGTTTTCTTCTTGTCCCCGGTGCCCTGGGTGTATCGGCGCGTCTCGATCTCGCCTACGCCCTCGACGTCGGCACTCGCCTTGCCGTCGACGATCATGTACGGCAGGTAGACACCGATGACGTTCTCGGGCGTGAATTGTTCCTTGAATTCCTTCAGGGCGAACAGCCGGCGCTTGTCCACGAACTGGCGGATGCGCGCGACCGCGTCCTCCTTCCTGATGCGGAACGGCAACACCGCGTCGGGGACGGCGCCGTTTGCCACCTGCTCGTTGACGCCGAACACGTGGCGGCACCAGTGGCAGCGCGCGGTCATCGCGTTTTCGGTGTTGATCGTGACTTCGGCGCCGCAGCCGGTGCAATGGAAGGTCATCAGGCTGGCGGCATCGACCTCGATGTTGCGCGCGCCGGACGCAATGACCGTGCCGGTCAGCTCGTCGATGCCGGTGCCGAGGCCGAATTCCTCCTCCACGCGCTGGCCATGCCATTCGTTGCGGCAGTACAGGCACACCAGCAGGTCGCTGCCGGGTTTGTGGCGAATGTCGGTGGCGCCACATTTCGGGCAGCGGTTGAGGCCGTCCTTCAGTTCTTCGGCGGACGTGTCGATGGCCACCGGATCCGGCGCCAGCAACTCATCGCGGATCGGCGGCGGCAGGGTGGCAGGGTCGATGGGCGTGCTGCCGGGCTGCGGCGGCACGTCCCGCGGCGACCCCGGGCCGGTGAAGGGTGGCACGGGGGGCGGGTTGCTAGGGTTGGGCATGGTGGTAGGACGACGCGCGGTTTACAGGCCCAACGCCTTGGCCTTGAGCGCGTCGTAATCGGCTTGGGTGATCAGGCCGAGTTCGAGCATCTCCTTGGCCTTCTTCAACTTGGCGACCGGGTCGTCGGCGGCCGGTGCGGGCGGTGCCACGGGCTGCTGCAGGCTGCCGACGCCCATCATCCCCGTCGCCATGCCCACGCCCACCAGACCCGCCGCGCCGCCATTCTCCCCCGCGGACTGGATGCCTTGGGCCACGCTGGCCTGCAGGTTGGCGTTGCCGCGCGAACCGGTCAGCGCGTCGGCCCGCTGCACGGTCTTGAGCAGTTCCCGGGTGTTGGGGTCGTATTCGATGGAGACGATGGCGGTCTTGACGATGGCCAGGCCGCGCTCCGACCTCCACTGATAGGCGTTCTCCACTGCATCGGACAGGCTCTTGGCGAACCCGACCGAGTCCTGCTGCAGCTTGGTGATGCGATTGCCCTTGCCGGGATCGTTGGTGTACAGGCTGAAGGCCGGCGCGAGCGACGCGACCACCTCGTTGAACAGCTGGCTGGCGGCGGCGTTGTCGATGTCGGTGAAGTCGAAGACCATGCCCGGCTGCAGGTGCGAAGCGGGCACGAAGTTCTTCACGAACAGGATCGGGTCGACGATCTTCAACGTGTAGGAGCCGCGCGTGACGGCGCCAACCTGGGTGTTGAGGAAACCGTCGTCCCAGTAGATTTCGGACTGCGTTCCGAAGCGATTGTCGGGCAGTTCCTTCAGCGAAACGAAGAAGGCCGCCTGCTGGGAACCTGGCTGGCCACCGAACTTGAAACGCTCCCAGCTCTGCTTGATGAGCGGGTCGACGAGGCCATCCCCCGCGAAAATCGACTTGGAGTTGAGATCGTCCGAGCGCCATTCGTAACCGCCCGGCTCCGCGGCGAAGCCGGTGATCTTGCCGTCCTGGAACAGCAGCAGACCGTAACCCTCGGGGACGACGATCTTCGACCCGTTGGTGATGATGTTGGAGGAGGCGCTTGTATTCGAGCCGCGTCCGGCATTGGTGCCTCGGGGCACTGCGGCGAACAGTGCCGCGGTTGGCGGGAGACCGTCCGGGACCGTGTAGAAGTCCTTCCACTGGTCGCCGAACATGCCGCCGACCGAACCCACCACCGCCTGCACAAGACCCATGACATCTCTCCCTGATTCGTGGCCGGGCAGTGTGCCCGCCATGCGCGACAAACTACACTTTCCCGGAAGGCATGGCCACGATCGTGCTGGTGCGTGGCCCACGCTGCGGGCGCGTCTGGTACCGTGGATTTCGTATCCGCGTTTGCGGAGTAACTAAACGACGTGCTTCTGCGAACGAACCCATCGCCTTGATCCGTCGTGAACGTTGCGGGTGCTAACAGGTGTGGCCTCGCCCGCAGCCATCGCCCGCTCCCATGGAAACCAACGAACTCCACCGCGGCCGCCTCATCGACCACATCCAACTGGTCGTTCGCGACCTCAAGGCCAGCCGCGCCTTCTACGCCGCGGTGTTCGAGGTGTTGCGGGTGCCGATGGGCGGCGAGGGCGAGGGCTTCTTCTGGGCCGACGAACTCTTCGTATCCACCGCGGACGGTGAGGCTGCGCAGGGCCGGCTGACGGGCCCCTCGCACCTGGCGTTCCAGGCTGCCGACCGCGCGATGGTCGATGCCTTCCACAAGGTCGCGCTCGCGCACGGCGGCAGGGACAACGGCGCCCCCGGCGAGCGCCCTTACCACCCCGGCTACTACGCGGCCTTTGCGCTCGACCCCGACGGCAACAACATCGAGGCCGTGTACCACGGTGCGGCGAAGCGGAGCGCGGCGTCGGTCAGGGTCACGTTCTGAGCGTAGCGTCACCCGTCTCAGCCGCGCCGTGCCGCTTCAATGGCGGCGATATCAATTTTCCGCATCTGCATCATCGCGTTGAAGACCCGCTTGGCCGCGGCGCGGTCGGGGCCGGTAACCGCTTCCATCAGCACGCGTGGCGCAATCTGCCATGACACGCCCCACTTGTCCTTGCACCAGCTGCACTCGCTTTCCTGGCCGCCGTTGCTGACGATGGCGTTCCACAGGCGGTCCGTTTCGGCCTGGTCCTCGGTCACCACCTGGAACGAGAACGCTTCGTTGTGCTGCACGCCCGGGCCGCCATTCAGGCCGATACAGGGGAGCCCCATGACGGTGAACTCCACCATCAACGCATCGCCCTCCTTGCCGGCAGGGTAGTCGCCGGGGGCGCGGTGCACGGCCCCCACGGTGCTGTCCGGGAAGGTGCGCGCGTAGAACTCGGCCGCCTCCAGGGCGGTGCCGTCGTACCAGAGGCAGAGGGTGTTCTTGCTGGTCATATCGGGTCTCCCGTGTAGGTAAATCCATCCATGCGACGGATGAGGGGGCCCGGAATCGACAGCTTCCAACGCCGCTCCCGCGGAACGGGCCGGGGAGGTCGGCGACGAGTACCGGAGCCCCTCTGTGCCCTTCGCGTGGGCGTCGGACACGTCATGTTCCCGCCTGGTTCCGGCCCGTCTTCTGCCGCTACGCAGCAGTATGTGTGACGCTGTCCACAGTTCCCATCCCCGTTCAGAGCGATCCACTACTCCGTGCCTCTCGCCGGCTGAACAGCGGATTCTGGCTGCAAAACGCCCCGCAGCTTCAACGCGGAGGGACTCAAACGACGCACAGCCGCACGCACGCATTGTTGCAATCCGGATTTGTCGCTACGGTTGAACCGGACCGGTTCTGCGCCGGTCACATCCCGGCAGGAAGGGCGCCCGTTACAGCTGGGCGACAGGATGCGCGCCGGGTGTCGGCAGGGGTGCCGACGCATCGCCAATCGCTATTTCAATCATTTCGGGGAAAGATTCAGATGTCGAAGTCGCACAAGTTGCACCAGCGCGCGCTGGCCACTGCCATGGCCGTGGCGCTGACCGCCGGATTTGCCGGTTCCGCCGCAGCCGCCGGGCGCGTCGATACCGCCGGCCTGAACTCGGCTGACCAGACCAGCTTTGATCGCTTCATCGTCAAGTACCGCGCCGGCACCACTGCCGCTGCGCAGCAGTCCAACCTGGCCAACGCCGCCAAGGGCCATGCCAACGCCCTGTCGGTCGGTCGCGTGCGTTCGCTGTCGGTTGGCGGCGAAGTCGTCCAGACCAACCGCGGCCTGGATCGCGTGGAAGCCGAAAGCCTGATGCGCCAGATCGCCGCCGACCCGAACGTCGAGTACGTCGAGGTCGACCGCCTCATGAAGGCGCTGATGACCCCGAACGACACCCACTACGGCACTTACCTGTGGGGCCTGCAGAGCGGCACTCCCGGCATCCGCGCCGACCAGGCCTGGAACACCACCAACGGCAACGGCGTGGTCGTCGCGGTGCTTGACACCGGTTACACCGACCACAGCGACCTCCTCGGCAACATCCTGCAGGGCTATGACTTCATCAGCAGCAGCACTGTCGCCGGTGATGGCAACGGCCGCGATGCGGATGCGCACGACCCGGGCGACTACGGCCGTGGCAAGAACTCCAGCTGGCACGGCACCCACGTGGCCGGCACGGTCGCCGCGGTGGGCAACAACAACCTCGGTGTGATTGGCGTGGCCTACGGCGCGAAGGTGGTCCCGGTCCGCGTGCTGGGTCGTGGCGGCGGCTACACCTCTGACATCGTCGACGGCATCACCTGGTCGTCGGGTGGCACCGTGGCCGGCGTGCCGGCCAACGCCAACCCGGCTGAGGTCATCAACATGTCGCTGGGCGGCAGCGGTACGTGTTCCACCACCTACCAGAACGCCATCAACGCCGCCGTGGCCCGTGGCACCACCGTGGTGGTGGCCGCCGGCAACGACAACGCCGATGCGTCCGGCTTCACCCCGGCCAGCTGCGGCAACGTGATCAACGTCGCCGCGACCAAGAACACCGGCACCCGCGCCAGCTACTCCAACTACGGCAGCACGATCGACGTGGCCGCTCCGGGCGGCGACAGCCCGGACTGCACCACGCTGATCGTGTCGACCGGCAACTCCGGCACGAAGAGCCCGTCGACCGAGAACTACATGTGCATGGCCGGTACCTCGATGGCGGCGCCGCACGTGGCCGGTACGGTCGCACTGATGCAGGCCGTGCGCCCCACGCCCCTGACGCCGGCGCAGGTGGAATCGATCCTGAAGAGCACGTTGCGCGCCTTCCCGGGCGCCAACGACAAGGCGATCGGCAACGGCATCATCGATGCGGCGGCTGCCGTGTCGGCGGCTGCAGCGTACTGATCCGAAACAGCTAGTCGAGTACGACAGGAACCCCGGCTTCGGCCGGGGTTTTTGTTTGCGGTGGGCGGCCTCAGGCCAGATATCGCTAAAACCATGCCAAGGTCGGCTCCCACGCCAGGTGGGCCGGGGCCGTCCCGACGGTTCGGCCGAGTGCATTTGGTGAACGGGAAGGGATGGCATAATCCAGCCGGTTCCGTCCAGGGACAGTGAGTCAGGAGTAAGGATGATTTCCTCGACGCGGTGGTGGTTCTGGGCCTCCATGGTTGCGACTGTGATGTTTTTTGGCGCTCGCCTCCTGCCGGTCAAGGACGGGGAAACGGACGAAGGAGTCGCGACCCTCCAACGGAGCGTCGAGCACCCGCGTGAGGAATTCCGTGAACCCGCGGCGCCCAGCCCCGCGCCGTCGATGGCCACGCCGCCGGCAGCCCTCCTGGCCACGGGCAGTACGCCGTATTCCCTCGACCCATATGGGTATATCCACGTACCGTGGTTTGGCGTCAGCGAGCCTCAAGCAGGCACGTTCGGCTCGACGGAAATCGGCGACGTCACTGGGGATTCCCGGGACGATCTGGTGGTGCTCGCACACGTGGTTTCGACGGATGCGATTTCCGAAATCCTCGTCTACGCGCAGACGCCGGATCACACGTTGGCTCTGCCGAAAAGGTACCCCCTTACGATAGGCACCGCGCACGGCACCGCCATGGGCGACTTCAATGAAGACGGCGTCCAGGATGTGCTCGTTACCGGCCAAACGGACTATACGGTTCTGTTGTCAGACCGGGTGGAGGGATTTCGCGTGGTAGCGCGCCCCATCTATCAGCCCATCGAGATCGCCCAGATCGTGCCGCCGCTGGTGACGCAGGTGGATGACGATCAGCACCTGGACCTTGTGTTTTTCCTGTCCCGGACGCATGCCGGTTCCAGCAGCCCTACGACGGATACGCACAGCCGGCTACTGGTCATGTACGGGGATGGACTTGGGGGTTTTGAACGCAGCTATTCCTTCCAGACATTCGGAGTCAGTCCTCGCGATATGGAAAAGCCGGTGTCCCTGGCATCGGGAGACCTCAACAACGACGGGCGCCAGGACGTCGCCGTACGCGTTCGCCAGTGCGACTACTGGAAACAGCTCTGTAAAGATCTGGTTCGCGTGTACCTCAACGATGGCAGCAAGCTAGCTCCGGGTTTCGACCTGGACGCCACCATGCAGAGTGGGTTCAACTACTCGTCGATGGACTACATCGCGATCGGCGACTTCAATGGAGACGGCCGCGATGACCTGGCAGCCAGTCCCGGCAGCATGGACATGCGTCTGTGGGTCCGTTACCAGGCCCCGACGGGTGGGTTCGGGGGGACGCCAGTGAGTTATAGCTCCGAGCCAATAGGCACGTCGCTGGCGGTCGCCGACCTTGACGGCAATGGCACCCAGGACTTGGCGGTGGGACACGATGGATGGGACCGCCTTACCTACCACCTGCAATCAAACGGTCAGTTGTCGGGACCGCAGCTCCGCTACTTCCTGACCGGCCAGGCGCCTGGCATTTCCCAAACCGGCGTGTCCATCGGGGATCTCGATGGGGATGGCTGCAAAGATGCCGCCGTTGCCATTTCCTACTGGGGAGTACGCCTGCTACGGGGCACCAATTGCAATCCCATCCTTCCCCCACTGGCGATTTGCCGTACGGAGGAGGTGCAGGAGGCTCCGTTATTTTCAGCTCCGGCGATGCCCATCGCATCGCCAAGCGGCGGGCCCTCCTGGGCGCCCGTACGCCCATCCCCATTGGTCAGGATTGCGCCCCGGGAGAGGTGATCGTGGCGGAGCTGCCGTGCCGACCCCGCATCGAATCCGTCCTCAGACCAGATACCGCCCAAACCACGCCAAGGTCCGCTCCCACGCAAGGTTGGCCGCGGCCTCGTCATAACGCGGCGTGGAGTCGTTGTGGAAGCCGTGGCCGGTGCCCGGGTAGAAGTGCGCCTCGTAGGTCTTGCCGGCCTTCTTAAGTGCAGTCTCGTACGCCGGCCAGGTGGCGTTGACGTTGTCGTCCTTCTCGGCAAACTGGAACAGCAGCGGCGCGCGGATGCGGTCCACGTCCTCCGGCTTGGCCTGGCGGCCGTAGAAGGGCACCGCAGCCGCCAGTTCCGGGTACGCCACCGATGCGGCATTGCACACGCCTCCGCCGTAGCAGAAGCCGGTGATGCCGACCTTGCCGGTGCTGCGTTCGTGCTTGAGCAGGAACTCGATGGCGGCGAAGAAGTCGTTCATCAGTTTTTCCGGGTCCACCTGCCGCTGCAGTTCGCGGCCCCTGTCGTCGTTGCCCGGGTAACCACCGACCGAGCTCAGCCCATCGGGCGCCAGCGCGAGGTAGCCGGCCTTGGCCAGGCGCCGCGCCACGTCTTCGATGTATGGGTTGAGGCCGCGGTTCTCGTGCACGACCACCACCGCGGGCACTTTGCCCTCGGCCTTGGCTGGTCGCACCAGGTAGCCGCGAACCTGGCCGTGGCCCTGGGGCGAGGGGTAGTGGAGGTACTCGGCCACGATGTCCGGGTCGGTGAACTTCACCTGTTCGGCCAGCGCATAGTTGGGGCTGAGCGCGGCCAGGACTCCCACGGCGGTCATGCCACCCAGGGCGAGCTGCCCGGCGCGCTCCAGGAACTGGCGCCGGCTGATGCGGCCGTGCACGTAGCCGTCGTACAGCTCCAGCAACTCGGGGGAGAAGTCCTTGGCGGTCAGGCGGCTCATGGCGGGGGTCCTCGCTGGTACAACCGCTGGCAGGTGTCGCACCAGAAGGCGCGGCGCTGCGCCTCGCCGAGGTGCTTGCGATAGTTCAAGGGGGTTCCGTCGCGGGGGCAGGTCTTCTTCGTGTGTACCTGGTAGTTCTTGCGCAGCACGAAGGCCTTCTTCCATCTGTAGAAATCGAAGCTGTAATCGCGGGCCTGCGCCACCAGCTCGCCTAGCTTGCGCGGCGGCAGGCCTCCCGTGGTGCTCTCAGGGTGCACGCGGATGCGGTGGAGCACCTCGTTCTTGATGATGTTGCCGACGCCTGCGAACACGTTCTGGTCGAGCAGGGCATCCGCGACCAGGGTCGCAGGCCGCGCCTTCAACTTGCGGCGCGCGGCGGCCGGGTCCCACGCGTCGTTCATGACGTCGGCGCTCCAGTCGTACTGGTCGTCGAGATCGCCCTCGATGAACCGTACCGAGCAGGCATAGAAGTTCAAGACTTCCCCCTTGCTGAAACCCAGCGACAGGCGCGGGGGTGTCCCCTTGTCCTCGTTGATGCGGTAGCTGCCGAACAGCATGAAGTGGATCCGCAGGCTGAAGCCGTTGAACTCCAGCAGGAAGTGTTTGCCCCAGCTGCGCACGGCCACGACCTTGCGATTGAGCATGCGGCCGATGTCCTGGGTGCTGTTGCCGGACACGCGCAGCACCTTGCGCCCCGCGAACGTGGCCGCGGCTTCGCGCAGGATGACGATGGAGGGGCCTTCCGGCATGGGCGGAGTATGGCCGCCGTGCCATGAGTCAGGCGTCAATGGCACGAAGGCAGCCGCAAGGCCCACACCCGGAGCGAGGTGCTCCGGCCGGCTTCAGACCGGCGCAAAGGCCTTGGTTGCCTTCTTGTCCTTCTTCTCGGCCTTCTTCTCCTTCATCGACTTGGCGGGCTTCTTCTTCTGTTCCTTCTTCTGGTTCAGGCCCTTGCTCATGTGCTTCTCCTGGGTGCGGTGGGGCTGGACTGCGGCGGGCAGTGGGTCAGGGGAGTATGCGCCCACCGACCGAAGAACAGATGGCGGGGAGGGGCTGGACTGCCAAGCCCCACTTTCGGCACTGCGTGAAGGGGCGCCGCGGTGACAATCATGGACTACACCTGCCCAGCGCAAGGAGGGCTCCAATGAACCTGAAGTTCCTGCTTGCCTGCGTGGCCCTTGCCGGTGCATGCGTCACTGGGGCGCAGTTGCACGCGGCGGAGGTGACGCGCCCTGTAGCGATCGAGCTGGCGCCCCACGATGCGCAATGGGAAGTGCGCTACACGCTGCCGCACCCGGCTCGCACCCTCCGCTTCGTGCGCGTCGACCGCCAGTGCAACCGCGCCTCATCGTGGACCCCGGTGGACCCGTCGCTGGTGATCCTGCTGGAGGACGGCGAAGAGGTCGTGCGCCGGACCGACGGCGCACCCTTCGAGCATGCGGACTTCCGCATGGCGCCGCGCTACGTAGCGCTCGAGAAGGATTACGCGCCCTTCGCGCCGTTCGGTGACGGCGGGCTGCTGGTCCACACCGGCCGTTTCCATGCCTGCGCCGAGCGCTGCGCGGGCGGCGAGACCTTCCAGGTGTCACTGCAGCCGCCGGAAGGGGCGCATGCCATCGTCCACGGCCGGGTCGTGAAATCGGTGCGTTTCGAGGAGGGCAACGACGGCACCAACCTGTACGTCGGGCGCGCCTTGCCGGTGACGACGCCTGACGTGGTCGCGGTGATCGACCAGACCTTTCCCGCTGACACGCGGGCACGGCTGCAGTCGCTGCTGCCGCGGCTGATGGCGTTCTATGGCCGCGAGTTCGGTGCCCTGAGCAGCCGGCCGATGCTGTATGCCTCGCGCGACGAGGCGCACGCGGGGGGCGGTTATGGATTCCAGGGCGGGACGCTGCCGGGGCAGGTGTTCATGCACCTCTATGGCCGCCACGAAGCCTTCGGCACGCCAGCGTTCGCGGCGCGCCTGGACTGGTTCTTCGCGCACGAGGCCGCGCATCTGTACCAGCGCTATCCCGCGATGGCCGACGCCGGTGACAGCTGGATCCACGAGGGCGGTGCCGATGCGCTGGCGGCAGTGGCGCTGCAGGCGCTGGGCGTGGTGGACCGGGACGCGGTGCTGGCGCGGATGCAGTCTTCACTGGATGCCTGCGCCAGTGGCATCGCGAAGCAGCCGCTGACGCGGGCGCATGTCGGCGGCTCCTTTGACACGTTCTATGCGTGCGGCTTCGTCATGCAGATGGCGGTGGACGCCGCGGCGCACCGTGCCAGCGGGGGCGACTGCGGGCTGGCCTGCGTGTGGCGCGAGTTCCAGGCGAGGGTGGCGGCCGGTGAGCCGTGGACCACCGATACGTTCATCTCGGCGGCTGAGCGGCGCACGGATGCGCGTACTGCGCACTTTCTGCGCACCGTGGCCAAGGACGTGCCGGCGCAGCCCGCTGTGCTGCTGCATGAAGGACTGGCCCAGGCGGGTTGGGTGCTGGCACCGCCTGTGTCCCAAGCCCGGAATTAGCAGCGCAGCCCCAGCTAGTTACTTGGACTTGCGTGGCCCGAGCGCTGTAGTGCGGTGTCATTCCTGTGCCGGAAGCGTGGGGTCGAACGCGAGCAGTTCTCCCGGCTGGCACTCCAGCACCGTGCATATCGCTTCCAGCGTGGACAGGCGAATCGCCTTGGCCTTGCCGGTCTTCAGGATCGACAGGTTGGCCAAGGTGATGTCGATGCGGGTGGCGAGTTCGGTGAGGGTCATGCGGCGGGCGTGCAGCAACTCGTCCAGACGGATCACGATGCGCCCCATGTCACACCGTCCCTTCCAGGTCGGTGCGCAGTCGCGCGCCGTGCGCGAACACGCCTGACAGCACGAACAACATCAACACCGCCAGCCACGGCGCAAACGAGAAGCCGCCCAGTCGGCCCGGCTCCCACACCGCCGCGGCGATCGCCATGATGATCATGCGAAGCACTTCCAGCGCCAGCACGCTCCAGGCGATGGCATCCAGGCGGCGGGCGTTGTCCGCGATGAAGGGGTCACCCGCGCGCACGGTGTCGACAATGGCCAGCAGGCGCTGCAGCACCACGTGCACGATTGCTGCGCCCACCAGGCCGACAAGGACGATGGCGCGCAACCCGAAGGGCACCCGCGGGTACTGGTTGACGATGTCGAAGCCGAGTGCCCGCTCTGGCCAGCCCGGCATCAGGAAGCTGGCGACCAGCAACAGGGCGATGCCCGCCGCGTAGAGCAGGTTGAGGAGGGTCAGCCCTCGGATGACCGGGCGGGCGACGGCAAGGGCGTGGGCCGAGGTACGGTTCATGACGGTTTTTTTCCTGCGCGCGTATCGTAAGTCGATAATGCACACATCGATAAACGATAACAATAGGTCGGAAGGCACCCCGGAACCACCGCCTTGGACGCGTTTTTATTCGTTGCCGGCCCAGCCGAGCACCAGGGCCAACGGGGGGCGGGGTGGCGAGATGGGCGCTGTTATCCTTCAGCCCATGTCCAAGCTACTGCTTAACCTGCGCAACGTGCCCGACGACGAGGCCGATGATGTGCGCGCCATGCTCGACGCCAACCGGATTGCGTTCTACGAAACCGCACCCAGCCGGTGGGGGATCTCCTCAGGCGGGATCTGGGTGACGGAGGACGACGCCATCGTGGAGGCCAAGCGCCTGATGGCCATATACCAGCAGGGACGCCAGGCGCGCGTCCGCGCCGAATACGATGCAGCGCGGCGTGCAGGCACCGCGGATACATTCTGGACGGTGCTTCGGACCGAACCCGCGCGCGTCGTACTGACGGTGTTGGGCATCCTCTTCATGCTGGCCTTGGTGGCGCTACCAGTCATCCTGCTGCGCCGGTAAGCCGGCGCGTCACCCAGGGCCTCGACGCCTACTTCGTCAACTCCAGCACCGGCTCGAATCCACCGTAGATGAGGCGCTTGCCGTCAAACGGCATTGGGTTCTTCTCCGGGTCCATGCGCGGGTCGTTGCCGTCCATCATTTTCTTCATGCCGGCGTCGCGGGTGGCCTTGTCGGGCCATTCGATCCACGAGAACACCACGGTCTCGTCTTCGGTGGCCTTTACCGCGCCGTAGAAGTCGGTGAGCTTGCCGTGGGGCACGTCGTCACCCCAGCACTCCAGCACGCGTAGCGCGCCGTACTCGATGAACACCGAGTCGCCCATGCGGGCGTGCGCGATGAACTTGTCCTTGTTGGCGGTCGGCACTGCGAGGATGAATCCATCGACGTAAGACATGCGGGTCTCCTGATGGCGGGGTGCTTGGAACTTTGCGCCGACGAATGGAAGGTGCGTGTGAAAAGACACGGAGTCAGAGTTGGGGATGATTCCGCCGCCCTGACGCCCAGTTGGCAGGCGCCGGTATGCACGGCTTTCGGATCAGTACACCCGATGCTCTGATTCCAGCGCCAGGTCCAGGAATCGCCGCACGCGGGCGGGCAGCAAACGCGCGCTGGGATACAGCGCATGGACCGGTGAAGGTGCCGGTTCGAAACCCGGCAACACGATCGCGAGATCGCCGCGCGCGATGTACGGCGCCACCTGGTAGTGCAACGCACGGGCGAGGCCGCCGCCCTCGCGCGCATGATCGATCGCGACATCGCCGCTGTTGGTGACAAAACGCGCACGGATCGGGATGCGAAGTTCGCGGCCAGGGTCCGCCGGATCCATGAAGTGCCAGTTGCGGCCGGCGTGGCTGGGCCCGAAGCTGATGGTGTCGTGGGCGTCGATGTCCGCCAGCGAGCTGGGCTCGCCCCGTGCCGCCAGATAGGCGGGGCTCGCCACGACCACGCGTCGGGTCGAACCCATCCGCCGGGCGACCAGGCTGGAGTCGTGGAGTGCGCCAATGCGGATGGCCAGGTCGACGCCTTCTTCGATGAGATTGACGTTGCGGTCGCTGAGCTGCAGTTCCGTGGTGACGTGCGGGTGGAGACTGAGGTACCGGCTGAGCAGCGGCGCCACGTGCAGTCGCCCGAATATCAGCGGTGCGGTGACCACCAGCCGACCGTGCGGACGCTCCCCTTCACCGCGCGCGTTCTCGTCGGCCGCGTCTGCCTCCGCAAGGACCCGACGCGCGGCCTCCAGATAGCGCGCCCCGGCCTCTGTGATGTGGAGTGAGCGCGTGGTGCGCTGGAGCAGGCGGACGCCGAGGTGCGCCTCCAGGGCCGTCACGATGCGCGTCACCGCTGGGGGTGACTGACCCAGGCGCCGGGCCGCGCCGGCAAAGCTGTTGGCATCGCATACGGCCACGAAGACGGCCATGGCGGTCAGTCGGTCCATGTTTGTTCCGATTATTACAATAGTGAAGTGTGTGGCCTTGGGATTATCGCCGGCACGAGAAAGATTCACAGTGCCCGCCGCAGCCCATCCCTTCCCAATGCCGTCGGTGACGCTGCACCCGACCCCAAGGAGTACCTCATGACCAAGACCCTCCTGAGCCTGGCTGCGGCGGCGTTGCTCGCCGCCGGAACCGTCCAGGCTGCCCCCCCGGCCAACGCCCCGACTGCGACTGCGGCCGTCGAGCAGGTGCGATACCGCACCGTCACCATCGACGGCGTGGACGTTTTCTATCGGGAAGCGGGACCGGCCGATGCGCCGGTGCTGTTGTTGCTGCACGGGTTCCCGACGTCATCGCACATGTTCCGGGAGCTCATGCCGAGACTGGCCGAGCGCTATCGCGTCATCGCCCCGGATTACCCGGGCTTCGGTTTCAGCGCCATGCCGGCGCGCAACCGCTTCGCGTACACCTTCGACAACTATGCGCAGGTAGTCGACAGGTTCACGCAGCAACTTGGCCTGGGCCGCTACGCCCTGTACGTGATGGACTATGGCGCACCCGTCGGCTTCCGCCTGGCTACCGCGCATCCGGATCGCGTAACTGCAATCGTGGTGCAGAACGGTAATGCCTATGACGAAGGCATCACCGGGTTCTGGGATCCGATCAAGGCCTATTGGCGAAGTGGCTCGCCAGCCGACCGTGAAGCGCTGCGCTGGCTCACCAGTGCGAAGGCCACGCAGTGGCAATACACCAACGGCGTGCCGGACCTTTCGCTGGCGAGCCCGGACGCTTGGACCCATGATCAGGCGCGCCTGGACCGCCCGGGCAACCAGGAGATCCAGCTGGACCTGTTCTACGACTACCGCACCAACCTCCCGTTGTACCCGCAATGGCAGCAGTACTTCCGCGAGCGCAAGCCCCCGATGCTGGTGCTGTGGGGGCGCAATGACGAGATCTTCGTCGCGGCGGGTGCAGCGCCCTACCAGCGCGACAACCCCAATGCGCAGGTGCACATGTTCGATACCGGGCATTTCGCGCTGGAAACGCACGGGCCGGAGATTGCCGGGATGATCCGCCGGTTCCTTGACCGCACGGTCCCGCGCGCGGTCGGCACGCCATAAGTGGCAAATGCTTGGATTTGCGGACGGTCGCACAATGGCGTTGGGGCAGGGCATCTCGCTCTGCCCCCAGCCTATTGCCCGCGCTGGTGTGCTCCAGATGCGCAGCGCATGATGTGGCCGGTCGTCGAGCGCGGCGAACGCTGAACCCGAGGAAGGCGCGGACATGAAGATGCCATTGCGATGCCACTGCGGCGCGGTGAGGGGTGAGATGGATACCGAACGCGCCTACGCGCGCGCGACGTGCTACTGCAAGGACTGTCGCGCCTTTGCGCGATTCCTTGGCGTGCCGGGTGTGCTGGATGCCAGCGGGGGCACGGACATCGTGCCCGTCGCGCCGGCGGCCGTGCGCATCACTGCCGGTGGCGAACACGTGGTGTGCATGTCGCTCAGCCCCAAGGGGTTGCTGCGCTGGTATGCCGCGTGCTGCCGTACCCCGCTGGCCAACACCCCGCGCGAGCCGAAGCTTCCTTACGTGGGGATGGTAAGCGCGTGCTTTGATGCGCGCCCACAGGTGGTGGATGCGGCGTTCGGGCCGCGGGATCGCATGGTGGTGAATGCGCAGTCCGCGACGACGCCCGTGAAATCCACGCCAATGCACCTGGTAATGGGCAGCCTGCGCATCCTGATGGGGGTGCTGGGCGTGAAGTTGCGCCGGGAGCGGACCTGGCCGTTTTTTGATGCCAATGGGCATCCGCTGCGTGAGCCGGATGTGGTCAGCCGGGAGCGGCGTGCTGAGTTGGAGCGCCAGGGTTGAAGGGGTGCTGCTTGTGCACGGTGAAGTCGCTGCGATCCGCCGCGAGCGGTACGAGTTGTAGTGCTCCGTCGCAGGAATGAATTGCACGACCCGGAGGAACCTGCATTCACCAGGAAGCGGCCGCCGCATCGCGCGACGACCGCTTGAGCCCCTGAGCTCTTGGGGCTTACGGCGCGTCCGGCTGCACCAGGTAGGGCAGTACCGCATCAAACTGCCACGCCAGCGACAGCGACGGCTGGATATGACCCTGCTTGTGTGCATCAGCGGCCACGTTGGCGCCCCAGGCGGAGCTGGACAAGCGTTGGTTGGGCGTCCCGTGGTGTCCGTTCGACGCGAATCCGCAATCACCGACTTCATAGAACGACTTCTGTGACGGCAACAGGCGCTTGGCGTTGAGCGACAGGCCACGGGCGTGCGTCAGGTAGTAAGTGGCGAAGGCATCGGCCATCAGTTCGGTGCGACGCGTGGCCTCCGCACCGGTCAGCGGCGAGTTGAACAGGCCCTTCTTGAATTGCACCTGGTGGCCGAACTCGTGCGCAAGGATGGCCCGCGGCCCCGTGTCGCCCAGGCCAACGGCGTCCATGCCCTGCATGATGCCGTCGCCCATGACGATGCGCTCGGGGATGCCCAGCGCCGGCAGCCCGGGGAAAGCGAATGCGTTGAAGGTAAACAGCGGGTGCGCGCCGTTCTGCAGCGCTGGATCGGTGTGGACCACGGTGTACAGCAGGTTGGCGACGGCTTGGGCGAATGGGCCGGGGCCATACAGCAGTTCCACTGCGCGCTGGGTGCGCTCCCGGCTGCTGTATACATCGGTCCCGTGCATCGGGACCATGTCGAAGCTACGAGAGTCGACGTCCCAGAAACCCTTGAGGTCACGGAATTCGTGGGTCAGCTTGAGGGTGTACTCGCCGTTCGGGCCGAAGGTGTTCGTCGAGGACTCCTGGCCGTAAATCAGCGCGTCGTAGCTCGGCAGGTCCAGACCGCCGAAGCGGGCGAGGATGTAGAGGCTGCCGTAATCGATACCGGCAATCTGGCCGTCGATGTAGTCACCCAGCCCGGTGGCATTGCACTGGTAGTCGCCCGGGTTGATGGCGTTGCTGGCAATCCGGGCCCACTGGGTGCCGACAATGGCACGCTGGATGGACGCATTGGCCGGCCCGTGCTGGGGTAGGCGTGTCTGGAGCGCCTGCGCGCGCGCTACCAGTTCGGGATACCGGGTGCCGGCCACCGCCGAATCAGTCGGCGTGGCGGCAGCTGCCGTGGAAGTGAAGCCGCCGACCATTGTCAGGGCGATCGCGAGGCAGGTGCTGAGGAGCTTGTGTTTCAACATTGCGGGTTCTCTCCGTGTAACTATCCATAGTTCGGCGGCGGGCGCAGAGGCTGACCGACGTGCCCGGAATGCCTGATGGCGTGTCCGGCCGTGGATAGAACGCGAAAATGTGATCAACACCCCACTTGGATGGGGGCTGCGCATCCAGGAGGAGGTGGTAGCAGGCCCGTGAGGGCCGTGGCGCACGACGCGGCACCCATCCGGGGGATGGAGTAAGCCCTCCCGTGGTCGAGGATTCGGAGCAGAATTGTCCTCGATGCCACATTGCACTGTCCGCTACAACGTACGACTCGTCCCGAAGGCGGTTGACGCTCGGGCGATCGACGCCGTCGGCATTTTTTACGAGGAGCGCGAGCCAGATCTGCTGGGCGAACCCGGCGACTTGCTCTATCGACGCCTCGTCACCTTCAGCGGCGCTGCCGGCTATTCCCTCCGGAACATGATCACCCGCGGCAACGATTGGAAGATGGACGTGCTGGGTCGCATCGACCCCTTGAAGTGGGATAGCCCAAAGGCTGCTTCCTCGCACTAGTTGCGCTGCCGCGGGATTCAATTACCCCAGCAACTGGTAGACCGACGTCCCGAAGTCCCTGGTCAATGGCAACTCCGGCCACGGGCGTGTGACGCCGCGCCCGCACAGGTGACGCGGACCCGGGTTCCTCGGGACAATAGGCCTCCTCCCCGAGGTTTCCCGGTTCCCATGGCCCCATTGCGCGTTGCACTGATCTCCCTGCTGATCGCGGCCAACACCCTGATTCACGTGCCGATCCTGCTGTTGGCGGCACTGGTGAAGGCGTTGCTGCCGTCCGACCGTTTGCGGGTGGCCAGCAACCCGCTGCTCACCGGGCTGGCGGAAAGCTGGATTGGGGTCAACAGCTGGATGATGGATCGTTTGACCGGCACGCGCTTGGATGTGCGCGAGGACGTTGCGCTGCAAGCCGACGGCCATTATCTGGTTCTGGCCAACCATCAGAGCTGGGTGGACATCCTGGTGCTCCAGAAGGTGTTCAACCGGCGCATTCCGCTGTTGCGCTTCTTCCTGAAGCGGCAGTTGTTCTGGGTGCCCTTGCTGGGCCTGGCTTGGTGGGCGCTCGATTTTCCGTTCATGGGTCGCTACACGCCCAAGCAGGTTGCGCGCCGGCCGGAGCTGGCAGGGCGCGACATTGCCGCCACCCGCCGTGCCTGCGAGAAGTTCCGCGCCATCCCGGTGGCCATCATGAATTTCGTGGAAGGTACTCGCATCACTCCGGTCAAGCACGCCAAGCAGGCTTCGCCTTACCGGCACCTGCTCAAGCCCAAGTCCGGTGGCGTGGCCTTCGTGCTGGATGCCATGGGCGATGGCCTGCACGCCATCCTGGACGTTTCCATCGCCTATCCGGCAGGGGCGCCGTCGCTGATGGACCTGCTGGCCAACCGGATCCCCGAAGTTCGCGTACACGTGCGCCAGCGACCCATTCCGGAGGAGATGTTGCGCGGCGACTATCAGAATGATCGTGCGTTCCGCGCGCAGTTCCAGCAGTGGATGAACGGGTTGTGGCGGGAGAAGGACGAGGATCTGGAGCGGCTGCTGCATCGGCCGCTTGCCTGAGCTCCCTTCGTCGCTCGTGGCCGGGACGAAAGAGCCAGGCCGCCCGTGGGCGGCCTGGCAGGTTGGAGCAGTCAGCGTGGCGTCTTAGAACCGGTATTCCACCGTCAGGCTCACGCTGCGGGCATCGCGCTTGTCGTCCGACAGCTCGTACTCGTCATTGACCGCGTCGTACTGCACCTGCGAATAGCGGTACTGGTTGACCATCAGGCCCACGTCCAGCAGCGGCATGATCGTGGTGCCCACGCCGACGCCGACATAGGTGCCGCCGTCGTTGTCGTCGAACGCACGGTGCTCGGTGACCGGGGTCGTGTCCAGGTAATGATCCACGGAGGTGGCTTGCAGCTCACGCTCGAAGCCCACGTAGCCTGCGCGACCGATCGCGTAGACAGGGGCCAGCGGCGGTTTGATGCGCGCATTGACGCCGATGAACGCATAGCGCGACTTCAGCGTGTAGCTGTTGTCGGTGTAGCCGTCCAGGTAATCGTGGCGGGTCTCCTCGTCCAGCTCACCCTGCCGGCCCAAGCCGGCCTCCAGGCCTACCTGGGCCATGCCGATGCCCCAACGGTAGCCGGCGCTGGCCTGCATGAGGCTGGTCTCGTCGTCGTCGAAGCCGTCGCTCTCAAGGTTCATCCGGCCCAATTGGCCATTGATGAAGAAATCCCCGGCAAAAGCCGTGGGGGCGGTGGCGAGACAGGCGGCGAACAGCGCCGCGCATCCGTACTTGCGCATGTTTCAGGTTCCGATGTGGGCGGGTGCCACGCCGGCATCCGCAGGGCGCAAAGGGTAACCCGCGGTCGCCGGATGGCAGCTGACTGACGTCACATACGCAAAGATCGGTCAGCGCAGGTCCACATCGCCCACCTTGTCCTTGTAACTCTTCTTCGGGTCCACGCCCAGCAGCAGCTTGACGCCAGCCAGCAGGCTGTTTTCGTTGAGCCAAACGTGGGCGTCAGCGGCGTCCATGCGCAACAGTCGCAGCTTTGGGTCGTCCTTGCCTTTCTCAAACCAGGCGGCGATGAACGGATTCCACAGGCGGTCGATGACGGCCCGGTCGTTGTCGATGACCACGTGGCCGCTGATGGTGGCGAACAGGTCATGGTCCTTGGCCGCAAAGGTTGCCGTGGCGGCGTGGCCGCGGCTGCCCTCCAGCGACTGCGCCAATTCGGTGTCACTGGCAGTGAAGAACCAAAGCGGGGCACGGTGCTCTTCGGCGAGTGCGGTCATCGGTCGCGGCTCCACGCCGGTGGCGCCGAGCATCACGGTGCGGTCCTTGTCCAGCGCCTTCCAGAGGCGGGTTTCGAGTTCGTGGGTGTCGGTCATCGCGGACTCCATGGGGTGGGGGCCCCGCAAGGTGTAACCGCGCGCCCGTGACCGGCGTGACAAAGTGCAATCCCCCCTCAATCCCGGTCAGGCGCACCCAGGGGGAAGTACGAGCGGAACGGTCTGGCTTCGTCCACCGCGCGCTTGAACGATGGCCGTGCAAGCAGCCGAGCCCGATATGCGTGCACGTGTGCGAAACGCGCTTCGATCGGGTGCGTCCAGTCCGCATAGAACAGGAAGGGCGCCGCCCCGCAGTCGGCAAGGGTGAAGACGTCGCCGACGGCCCATTCGCGTGTGGCCATGCGCGCGTCCAGCCAGGCGTAGGCGGTTTCGAGCATGGTGCGGGCTTCGCGCACACCGTACGGGTCACGGTCGGCCTCGGGGCGCAGGCGGTCCGCCACCACCTTCTGCTGTGGTGTGGAGATGTAGTGATCGAAGAAGCGGTCGAGCATTCGCACCTCGAGCGCGGCGTCGCGATCCTCGGGGATGAGCTTCGCCGGACCGGGGTAGTGCAGGTCGAGGTATTCGATGACGCACGTGGCTTCGAGCACGGTGTGGTCGCCGTCTACCAGCACGGGAAAGCGGCGCATGGGCCACAGGGCGGTCAGCTCGTCATTGGCCTGGGCGTCCTCCAGGTTGCGGTAGTCGAACGGGGTCTGGTTCTCGTACAGCGCGGTCAATGCCTTCTGGCAATAGGACGAGAACGGGTGGGCGTACAGGCTCGGGCGGTTGGCCGACATGGGAAACTCCGGTTGGGTATGCCTGTGCGACGAATGGGCCCGGTCGTTTTCGACAACCGTCGTGGGGATGCGCGTGAACGTGTTTTAGCGCCTGCCCGCGACCCAGCGCAATATCGGGATATCCAGCGGTAGCGTCCTCGCCAATGCCCTGTCACGTCGCCGCGTGATACGTGGCGCGACGCGCAGCGCCCGCACGTAAACCCATGCTAGGGTCCCTCGCGACGTGCCCTTGGCCATTTGGAGGCCCTCAGATGAAATTCTCGAAGGCGTTGTTCCTACTGTGCGCATTTGCTCCGGCCGCGCACGCCGCGGAACCGGTGCAGGACAAAGCGCGGGCGGTGATGGCGGACCTGCAACGGGTGGTGACCCCCCGGGGCGTGCAGGAGAACTACACGGTTGAAATTGGTGGCATTCCGCAGTGGGTATATGTGCGTGGGCAGGACAGGGAAAATCCGATCCTGCTTTTCGTGCATGGCGGCCCCGCGGCCCCGATCCAGCCTACTGCCTGGCAGTTCCAGCGTCCCTTGGCGGAGTACTTCACCGTGGTCAATTGGGACCAGCGGGGTGCGGGCAGGACCTATCTGGCCTCCAAGCCCGAGGACGTCGCGCCGACCCTGGTGGTGGAACGTTACGTCGAGGACATCATCGAGCTGGCCGAACACCTCCGCACGCGTTACCACAAGCGCAAGGTGATCCTGGTCGCACACAGTTGGGGCACCATCATTGGCCTGAAAGCCGCGGCCAAGCGGCCCGACCTGTTCCACGCCTATGTGGGCGCCGGCCAGGTGATCGACGGGCATGCCAACGAGGGCATCAGCTTCGACTACGGCATGAAGCGCGCCCAGGCCGAGAACAACTTCGCCGCCATCAAGGAGATGGAAAGGATCGCGCCGTATCCCGGTAACCAGCCGATCACGCGCGATCGGGTGATCGTCGCGCGGAAGTGGCCTCAACATTACGGTGGCCTGACGGCATATCGCAGCGATTCCAACTTCTACTACCGTGGTGGCCAACTGTCGCCCGAGTACACGCAGGCGGACGTGGCGGCGGTGGACAAGGGCAGTGTGCTGACGGTGGACCGGGTGATGGATGCCGTACTCAACGCCAACCTGCAAACGGTGCGTGAGATGAAGCTGCCGGTGGTCATGTTCTACGGCCGGCATGACTACACCACGCCCACTGCGCCGGTGGCCAAATGGATGGCGAAGCTGCAGGCCCCCCTTAAGCGCGAGGTGTGGTTCGAACACTCCGCACACATGATGTTCTGGGAGGAGCCGGGCAAGCTGCTGTTGTCGCTGGTGGAACACGTGCGGCCCTTGGCGGACGAGCAGCCGTGATTGGGGCCTGGCCAGGGGGCGTGGCTGTTGGCTAATGACCCGGCCCCGTACTCAGCGCAGGACATTGCTGCGCTGGAACCACCCCAGCACGAAGTCCCGGAACACCCGTGCGCGCTCCGGCAGGTGTTCGCGGCTGGGGTACACCAGGGCCACCGGCATGGCGGGCATCTGCCACCCCGGTAGGACTTCGACCAGCCCATTGCGTGCAAGCTCGTCACGCACCAGGTAGCGCGGCAGCCGGGCGATGCCTTGGCCCAGCAGGGCTGCGCGGCGCAGGCCGATGAAGTGGTTGATCGCCAGGCTGCCTTGGATGGGCACGGTGATGCTCTCGGTTCCACGTTGCAGCAACCACTGCCCCTCGTCGTTGAAGTGGTTGTTGCGCAGGGCCTGCAGGGCGGACAGCTGTGCAGGTTCCCGCACGCCGTCGGGTGCGTGTGTGCCCAGGTAGGCCGGGCTGGCCACGATGGTTTCGCGCATCAGGCCCAGCGGCCGGGCCACCAGTGAGGGATCAATGGTTCGGGCCATGCGGATGGCGAAGTCGAAGCCTCCGCCAATGAGGTCGCGGGCGGCAATGCTGAGGTCCACGTCGAAGCGAACGGCCGGGTAGACAGCGCGGAAGTCCGCCAGCAGGTCCATCAGGAAGCCGTCGCCGAGCGAGGTGGGTGCGGTCAGCCGGATCAGGCCGTCGACCTCGGTGCGCACGGCCGAGACGGCGCGATCGGCGTCATCCAACGCATCGCGGGCCTGCCGCGCGTAATCGAGATAGAGCTGGCCCGCCTCGGTGAGTCCGACCCGGCGGGTGGTGCGGTGGAGGAGCTTGACGCCAAGCCCGGCCTCCAGGGCGCTCACCTGCTTGCTCACCTGGGCCTTGGAGACGCCCAGACGCTCGGCCGCACGGGTGAAACTGCCCGTCTCCACCACGGTGAGCAGGGCCAGGGCCTGGGGGAATCGATGGTTGTTTGTTTCCATGCAGGAAACAGATTAGCCACAAACGGCCCGATGATGGCAAGTAGAACGGCGTTTAGAGTGCCTGGAACGGCCAATGGGGTCGGCGAGGAGTCACGCAATGAAGATTCTCTTGGTGGGTGCCTTGGGCACCGTTGGCCGCGCGGTTGCGGCCGAACTGGGCGGCCGGCATGAGCTGGTGAGTGCCGGCCGACAGGCTGGCGACCTGCGCTTTGATCTGGCCGACGCCGCCAGTGTGCAGGCTGCCTTCCACCACCTGGGGCAGGTGGACGCCATCGTCTCGGCGGCAGGGCAGGTGGGCTGGGCGCCGTTGCTGGAAATGACGCCAGCGCAGTGGTCTTTCAGTGTGGCCAACAAATTGATGGGGCAGGTGAACCTGGCGCTGGTTGGCCATCGCTACTTGCGCGATGGCGGCTCGATCACGCTCACCAGTGGCGTGCTGATGCAGCAGCCCGTGGCCTACGGTGCCGCGGCCAGCCTGGCCAACGGGGGCATTGAGGGTTTCGTCCGCGCCGCCGCGGTCGAGCTCCCCCGAGGGCTGCGCATCAACGCGGTGAGCCCGGGGGTGTTGCTGGAATCCATGGCTGAGCTGGGTCCGTACTTCCGTGGCTTCCACCCGGTGCCCGGCGCCCGAGCTGCGCTCAGCTACGCGCGCTCAGTGGAGGGTGGGGAGACCGGCAAGGTGTACGAGGCGCATTGATTGGCGTGTGCGCGGGGCAACCAACACCTTGCAATCGTCATCCCTGTCGAGCACTACCCGGGCGAACGGGCCCGGCGGTGGCCGCGGGTGTCAACCAAACGCAGCGACCAGTGCTGGATAACGTTCGCCCAGCTGATCCTCGCGCCACGTCTTGCCGCGCGTGCGCAAGGTGCGTCCTCCAGGCGAGCAAGGCAGCGGCTCGCCAGTCGCCGCCTCGTGCGCGCGGTCGGCTACGTACTGCATTTCCTCCAGGAAGGCTGGCTCCTGCGCGAGCGCTGGAGCCAGCACCGCCGTGTCGGGGTGCGCTGGATCGAAGTCGCAGAGCGCGGCATGCACTGCCTGACCCCGGGAGATGGCCCACGCGCGGAAATCGGCGAACGCGTCGTCGCCGCAGCCGCCCTGGCTGATGTAGGCCAGCGCCCACACATCGTGATGGTTGAGGCGGGCCATCGCTTTGTCCAGACGGCGGTTGAACGCGCGTATCTGGGCGGGCGCGAAGCCGGACAGGCGCTCCGTCAGCGCCTCGATGAAGTCTGGGGTGTCTTCGGTGGTGGCGCGCGCTTCTTCGATAAGGGCCCAGAAAAGGACCTCGTCGATCCGACGGCGGTCGCGGACCGGCCGCGGGGCTGGTTTGCGCAAGGCCGCTGCATCGGCACGCATGGCTTGGGCCTGTGCGAGCTCAGTCTCCGCGCCCAACTGGCGCAGCCCCGCGATGTAGGTGTCCAAGCCGGCGAGCACGTAACGGTGGTGCCAAGCAGTCACACGCCGGCGGTTCGCGTAATGCGCCGGGTCGCGGGAGTTGAAGTCGGAGACGTCGACGGTGGCGAGTGATGTGGCGTCGATGCGGGGATCAGCGTACCAATGGAGCTTGTCGAGGCGTCGCCGCAGCACCCCTTTCCAGAGTCGGGCAAAGCGCCGGAGGTCCGCTGTCTGCAGAAGCTGCGCGGCAAGCGGGGCGATGAAATCGTCGCAGTTGCCCGAGTCCCAGTTGTAATGCACGAATGCGATCAGCGGGTCCAGGTGCCCACGGGCCATCCAGTCGTCGCGAACCTCGGCATAGGCAAGTTCCATTCGCGCTTCGTACGGCAGGCCGCTGCCTTGCAGTCGACCCATCGCGTCATTCAGGTCATCGAGGAACGGTGGGGGCATGGCGGCTCAAGGCTTCGGGAGGGACGGAGGCAGATCGGAGCCGGACGTGGTGGGGTCATCGCCCAGGATGATGCGCGCTCCCCGCTGGTAGCTCCAATAGGCCCACGCCCAATTGAGCAGCACCACCAGCCTGTTGCGGAAGCCGATCAGGAAGAACACGTGGGCGGCCAGCCAGAACCACCACGCGAGCAAGCCGGATAGCTTGAGTCGGCCGAAATCCACCACGGCGGCCATGCGCCCGATGGTGGCCAGGTTGCCGTAGTCGCGGTAGCCAAAGGGTGTGGCGGCCCGCCCGGCGAGGCGAGCGCGCAGCGCGTCGGCCACGTGTCGGCCCATCTGTTTGGCCGCCGGGGCCACGCCGGGAACGGGCTTGCCGTCGGTGACGACGGCCGCGAGGTCCCCGCCGACGAACACATGTGGGTGGCCGGGAACGCTCAGGTCGGGTTCGACCAGCACCCGGCCGGCACGGTCGAGGGGCACCCCCAGCGATCGTGCCAGCGGCGAGGCAGCCACGCCGGCCGCCCATACCACGGTCTTCGCCGGTATGAAGGTGTCGCCCAGTCGGTAACCCTCTGCGGTGATGGCACTGACGGGCACGCCCGTCGCCACCTCAACGCCAAGGCGTTCCAGTTGCGCGCGCGCCTTCGTCGATAGCGCCTCCGGGAACGACGCCAACACGCGTGGGCCCGCCTCGATCAGGCGCACGCGCGCCTGCGCCGGGTCGATGTGACGGAACTCGTTGGTCAGCGTGTGCCGGGCGATCTCCGCCAGCGTGCCGGCCAGTTCCACGCCGGTGGGACCACCGCCGACGATGGCGAAGTTGAGCCAGGCGGCGCGGCGTTCCGGGTCGGTCTCCGCCTCGGCGCGCTCGAAGGCCAGGAGCAGGTGGCGGCGCAGGTGCAGGGCGTCGTCCAGCGTCTTCAGACCGGGCGCATGGGCGGCCCACTCATCATGGCCGAAGTAGGCGTGCGTGGCTCCGGTGGCCAGCAGGACGTAGTCGAAGGTGATCGCGGTGCCGTCGGCGAGCGTGAGGGTCCTGCCCGCGGCATCGATCGAGCCCACTTCGGCCAATCGCACTTCCACGTTGCGCTGGTTGCGCAATATGTGACGCAGCGGTGCCGCAATATCCGGAGCTGAGAGGCCGGCAGTCGCCACCTGGTACAGCAGCGGCTGGAACAGATGGTGGTTGTGTCGGTCGATCAGCGTGATGCGCAGCGGGGCATCGGCCAGTGCGCGCGTCGCCCAGAGGCCGGCGAAGCCGCCGCCGATGATCACGAGGTGGGGGCGAGGATCCGTCATCGCAGAGCAGCCCGGCATGGGGATGCGCGTATTGTCGCCCATGCCGGGTGCGGACGGCAGGCCCGCCTGGCTCGGTCAGCGGTTCACCGCCGGCCCGTTGATGCTGAGGTAGCCATTGGCGCAGCCGGTGGTGCAGGTGGTGGCCAGCATGTTGTAGACGATGCGCCCCGCGTTGCTCTTGGAGCGGAAGTGGCCGATGCCGCTGCTGGTGTCGCCTCCGCCCATGTTGTACGGGCTGCCATCGGCCCAGTCCCAGTCGTAGGCGTAGGCGCTGCTGCCGAAGCCGATGTCCACCTGTGCCTTGACGTTGGTACCGCTGTTGAACAGTGCGCCGCTATTGCAGCCGGCTGCGTAGCTGGTGGTAAAGCAATGGACCTGGTCGTAGCTCCCGGCAGTGATGGTGTAGAAGTTGATGGTGGAAAACAGCGCGGGCATGGCGCGCAGGCTGTTGTTGCCACTGCCCGTCCACCGGTTGTAGCCGTAGCCGGCCACGCCGCTGCTTGGGTAGAAGCCGAAGGTGTAATAGTCATACGGCCACACGTAGGCTTCGGCGTTGCAGGTGGGCGCGTACGGCGACTGGTAGCCCGTCGAGTAGCACGTGTTGAGCCCGCGCAGGCCACCCCCGATATTGATGAAGCGGCGCACGTTGGCGTGGTAGCCGTGATAACGCAGCATCGCCAGCGCCATGCTCGAACCCATCGAGTGGCCGACGAGGTCGACCTGGCTGCGCCCGGTATAGGCCTTCACCTTGTCGATGAACGTCTTGAGGATCTGGTACTTCGCTGGCTCGTGGTAGTTGTACTGCGGCGTGTCGCGCTCCTCCGCGTCGAGGTAGGTCACGCCGAACAGCTCGCAGTCGTTGTAGCCCCGTGCCTTGAGTTCGTCGTAGACGGAGTTGGTCGGGGTGGTGTATCCGCTCACGTTGCCTGGTGGCATGTCCAGGCTGATGGCGCTGTCGCCATTGCCATGGATGAATACCACCGGCGTTCGCGTAGCGGAGCAATTGCCGCCGCCGAATCCACCGCTGCCCACGCCGGGGTTGAACCCGCCGGCATATTGGGTGGCCGCCCCGGTACAGGTGTAGCCGTTGTTGCTGCCGCACTCCAGTGCCTGTGCCGTGCCAGGGAACAAGAGTGACGCGAATCCAAGCAGTGGAAGCGCAAATGCCATTGTGGCAGAGGCGCACGACTTGGCGGAAACCTTTCGCAACGTGCTGCGGAACATGAGAGCCCTCCCCAGGGTGTCAGTTCGACTACGACGAAGTCCGATTGGTCTTTGATGCTCCGCCGCGCGTGGGACCGCGGCCATTGCCCAATGGGGCATGACGCACTGCCGCATGAAGCGGTCTCCTTTGTGTGCGATGCGGCACGTTTTCGTGTGAATAGGCTGATGCTGCTGCGCCGCAGATTGCGCCCCCGGAAAACATACGCTAGCGTCCGGTCCGCGATGACAGGGGTGGTTGGTCGGACCGGCCACCACATCGTGGAAGTGTTTCACCAGCTTTTTCGTCGGACGCGAGCGGGACATCACCCGCCGTGAATACCAGTCGAAGGGGATTTAGGATGAATACTCTGTTCCGTCGTGCGGCTACTCAGTGGCTGCCGGTGATATCGCTGTTGGCGCTGTCCGCGCCGACCCTCGCAAGCACCCTCAACCAGAACGTGTCGTGGACCATCGATCGCTCGGGCACGACCGCCAAGTACCGTGTCGTGGCTTATGGGGACTCCATCTATGCCGGCTATAACGGTTCCGTGAGCAACGCCGCGCGTTATTCGGCACCCACGGTGGACTCGGAGTACCTGTCAGCCCGATGGAATGCGGACATAGAGAGCATCCGCCGCGCCAAGTCGGGTGCGGTGGCGCAGGACGTCTACGAAAACAAGATCGTGGCCGAGCGCTCGTACATGCAGGCAACCTCCACCCGCGTGGTGACGTTTGAAATGTGCGGCAACGATGGCCTGCAGGCGCGCAGCAGCTTCAAAGGGCAGACCGGCACCTGCAATTACGGCGTGCTGGATGCCGCGGTCAACAGCTGCAAGGTGTACGTGGCCGCGGCCATGGATTACATCAACGCCAACGCACACCCCAACACGCGCCTGAAGGTCATCTCGAACCTGTATTACCCGGGCTACAACGCCGACAACGTGCAGAGCTCATGCAAGGACGCCACCACCGGGCAGACAGTCAACCTGCGTGATCGCTTCCTGCCGGCCATCACCCGGATGAACTACTGGATGTGCGAGTACGCGCGGCAGAAGGGCTTCCAGTGCACGGACAGCTTCGCGCAGTACATGGGCGGGGACTACGACAGCAACAACGACGGCCAGGTCGACTCCGATGCGCTGCGCTACGTGGCTGGTGAGAGCGAGGCCACGTATGTCAGCCGGATCACGGGCACGCTGAAAGCCACGCTGCGGGATGCGAACACCAAGTTCGTGACCTCCACCAGTTCGTATGACTACATCCAGTCCGACGATACCCATCCGACCTACACGGGCGGCACGGTGACGGCCGGCCTCTGGGGCGGCAGCACGGGCAGCGGTGCACCGCGCTATACGAGCTACACCAATGGCCGCAGCCCGATCTGGAACAGCTATGGACATGAGCGCATGGGCTGGGCACTGTCGGTCTACAACCCGGCCAGTCCGTAACGGCCGGGTCGAAGAGGACTGATCCGTGGCCGAGCGCCGTCCGCCGCACACCCCGCCGTCCGAGCCGGACGGTGACGGTGTGCGCGTGGTGTCCAAGCCGCGAGGCGTGCGGCGCGCGTGGGCGTGGTTGGCGCTGGTGATGGTTGTCGTGGTCGTGGGGGTCGCGGCGTGGTTCGTGCTGGGAGGATCGCCGGGCCAGGGGACAGGGGGCATGGAGCCGCCGCCGCCGGTCACCGAGGGCAATAGACCACCGACCGCCGCCGCGAGGCCCCGGGCCGTCGGGCCGACCCCCAATGCCTCCACCCAGGAGCCCGAACCCTTGCCCGGCAACGACCCCGATGACCTCGCCGCGTACTTCAAGCCAGGTGATCCCGAGCCCACCGGCGCCGAGGTGATCACGGCGCTGCAGGATGCGGGCGTCCGCACCGGACTGGGTGCATTCAACCCGCCAGGGACCAGTCCCCCGCTGGAAGGGCTTGCGGTCCCAGACGACTTCAAACTCCCTGATGGCTACGTCCGCCATCACCAGGTGACGGACGAAGGCGTGCCGATCGAACCGATCCTGATGTTCTCGCCTGACCTCACCCTGTACGACAAGAACGGCCGACCCATCCCGCTGCCTGAGAATCGCGTCGTGCCGCCCGAACTGGCACCACCGGGGCTGCCTCTGCGGCGCGTCCGGATCCCCAAGCCCTGATACTTACCAACGGAGTCCGCTGATTGGCCACGGATCGGTTGTCCTTGTCTCGCTGGCGGAATCCTGCCGGTCTTCTCGTCTCAGTCCTGCTGCTTGCCCTGTACGCCCGCGCCCCGCACGCTTGGGCATTGGGCTTTGTTGCGCTGGTGCCGTGGCTGCTCACGCTGAATGGCGTGCGCACGCTGCGCGGTTCGGTGGTCAGCGGCGCGGTGATCAGCGTGGCGTTCATGGCTGCTGTATTCAGCTGGTTTGGCGTTGCCATCGGCGCGTATACCGGCATGGGCGCAGGTGCGGCGACGGCGGTTTTGTTGCTCCTTGCGCCTTTGCTGCAATTGCAGTTCACCGTGTTCGCGCTGGTGCGGCACCTGGTGGGTCGGCGCCACGGACCAGTCCTGCGCGCCTTGGCGGCCGCATCGGCGTGGGTGGCCTGCGAATGGCTGGTGCCCAAGTTGTTGGGCGATACGCTGGGTCATGGGCTGTTCCCCTCGGCTACATTGCGGCAGGCCGCGGACCTCGGCGGCGCGGCGGGCCTGACCTTCCTGTTGTTGCTGGTAAACGAAGCCGTCGCAGTGGCGGTCGAGCGACGGGCCGCAGGCCCGCGGGCCCTGTTGCGGCCGCTGACCCTCGGATTGGCCATCGTGCTCGGCATGGCGTGGTATGGCATGGCGCGACTGGCCGTGCTGAGGGCGCCGTCGGGCGATCCCCCTCCCGCGCTGCGGATCGCCATGGTCCAGGCGAACATCACCGACTATGAGCGGCTGCGCCGCGAGCAGGGCACCTACGCCGTCGTGCGCCACGTGCTGGATACGCATTACGCGCTTTCGGTCTCGGCTGTCCGTGACCACGGTGCGGACGCACTGCTGTGGTCGGAGACCGTGTACCCGACCACGTTCGGCAGCCCGCGCAGCGAGGATGGTGCGGGGCTGGACCGCGAGATCCAGGGATTTGTGGACACGGTGGGCGTGCCTCTGGTGTTCGGCACCTACGACGTGGATGCCAACGGCGAGTACAACGCCGCCACGTTCCTGGAGCCAGGAAAGGGGCGGCTGGGCACCTACCGCAAGGCCAATCCCTTCCCGCTGACAGAATACGTCCCGCCCTGGCTGGATGCGTCGTGGTTGCGGCGCGTGCTGCCGTGGGCGGGCACGTGGCAACCCGGCGAAGGCGCGCGGGTGCTGCCACTGCGCAGCACCGACGGGCGGGAGGTCAACGTGGTTCCGTTGATCTGCCTGGACGATGTGCGCACTGGCCTCGCCATCGAAGGCGCACGACTGGGTGCGCAGGCCATTGTGGGCATGTCCAACGACTCCTGGTTCACCGGTCAGCCCGTCGGGGCCCGGTTGCACCTCGCAGTTGCTGCATTCCGCAGCATCGAGACGCGCTTGCCGCAGGTGCGCGTCACCACCAACGGCATGAGTGCGATCATCGATCCCACCGGCGAGGTGGTGGCCAGCACGCAGATGGGCCAGCAGGCTGTGCTTACCGCCTTCGTGGCCGCACAGGACGCACCAGCGACCCTGATGGTGCGCTGGGGCGATTGGGTCGGTCGCGCAGCAGCATGGTTCCTGATGGCGCTGTTGGTCGTAGCTGTCTTGCGAAGATTGCGCGGACGGGCAGGACCGGTTGTCGACGCTCCACTCGCGCTGGAGGCGGCAGTGCTGTCGCCGTCTTGGCGGGCCCTTGCGGCGGCATTGTGGCTGGGCGCTGGCGCGGGGTTGGTGTGGCTCGCGCTGGACATGGCGTTACGCGTGGGTTGGCAGGTGCAGTCACTGTCGCAACTGTGGCGTTTTGGGGGCGCCGTGGTCCTCCCGGCGTTGGCATCCTGGATGATCCTGCAAGCATTCAAGGCGCAGGTCCGCATCGAGGGCGAGGTGCTGGTACTCGACCAGCGGCGTTCCCGCATTGAAATCCCGCTTGCGTCCATCGGAGCGCTGCGGCCGTGGCGTATGCCGCTGCCCGGTAGTGGTGTCGATCTGGGCCTGGCCTCCGGTCGATGGCTGGCGCAGGGACTCGTGCTGGCGAGACCCCGACGTTTGGAGGACGCATTGGTGGCCGTCGGCCGCCGCGTCTCCGTCGACGACCCGATGGACGCGGCAATCGCGGGCTTTGTCGAGGCGCGGGCGTCGGCGAGACGTCCGCGCCTGGATAACCTGGTGGTCAAGTTCCTGATTTTTCCACTGCTGCCCGCGTTGGTGGCCTTCCGACTGCACCAGGTGATCGCCTTTGGAGGAACGTTTGGGGAGTACTACACGTACGGTGCCAGCGCATGGCTCACGGGACTGCTGATCTGGTGGGTCTCATGGTCCATTGGCCTGATGCTGTTGGCCGCGATGCTTCGCGTGCTGATCGAAGTCGTTTGCATGGTCGTGCACGCGTTGCAGCCGGCACGGGGCCCTGCCGTGCGTGATGCGCTGGAGTGGTTGGGGCGCGTGGTCTTCTACGTAGGCGTGCCGACGTGGCTGGTCTTGCGGCTGATTGCTTGAAGGTTCCCCGGCTACGTTTGGCGAGCGGGACCCAGTCCCCACTCGCGCACATTGACGCAAAAAAAAGGGCTGAACAGGCGGGAAATGCCTGATGACAGCGCTTCCCTTCCATATGAACGGGGCATTGTTGCGGCGCCGCGTGCTCGCGGCCTGAAAGGTCCCTAGCGTGCTCCGGGCGGAGGACTGCCCCGGCATTCCTCCGCTCGGAGCCGATCGGGGCGGCTTGGCACACGGGGAGTTGTGTGCCTGACGTTCGGGACAGGGGCATCGGGTCCTGGCAGTTCACGTTTCCTGCAGTCGCAATCCGCAAGTCGCATGGCGCCTGCCAGCGATGGCTGGCGCGTTCCAGGCGCCCAACCACATGGATCCGTACACAAGGAGTTCCCGTGAATCATCGAATCTCAGTCCTGTCACTGTCCATCGCCATCGGTCTGTCCGGTGTGTCGCTCGCCGCCTCGGCGGCGGATCTGCGTACCGTGTCCAAACCGGTAGAGGGTCAGTACATCGTCGTCCTGAAGGCACAGGCCGCGAGTCTGGCCGGCGAGTCCAGCCGCGCGGCACGCGTGGCAACCGTGGCCAGCAGCATGGCCTCGCAGCATCGCGTCAACCTGGTTCGGAGCTATGAACAGGTGCTGCGCGGTTTCGTCGCCCGCGCGGATGACGCCGCACTGGCGCGCCTGCTGGCCGATCCCCGCGTGGAGTACATCGAAGAGGATGGCGAGGTGCAGGCCAGCGCCACCCAGTCGGGTGCGACCTGGGGCATCGACCGAACCGACCAGCGCGATCTGCCGCTGAGCACCACCTACACGTACGACACAACGGCATCGTCCGTGCACGCCTACATCGTGGATACCGGCATCCTGGGCAACCACAACGATTTCGGCGGACGGGTGAGTGGTGGCTACACCGCCATCAGCGACGGCCGTGGCACCACGGACTGCAACGGCCACGGCACGCATGTGGCCGGCACCGTGGCGGGCGCGACATGGGGCATCGCGAAGGGCGCGCAGCTGCACCCGGTGCGCGTGCTCGATTGCGCGGGCTCGGGTACCAACTCCGGCGTGATCGCCGGCATGGACTGGGTAGCGAGCAACCACGTAAAGCCGGCCGTCGCCAACATGAGCCTGGGCGGAGGTGCATCGACCGCGGTGGATGACGCCGTGGCACGCATGTCCAACGCCGGTGTCACCGTCGTGGTCGCGGCGGGTAACGACAACAGCAACGCATGCAACTACTCGCCGGCGCGAGCGGCTTCGGCGATCACCGTGGGCTCGACCACCAGTACCGATGCGCGGTCGTCGTTCTCCAACTACGGCAGTTGCCTGGACATCTTCGGGCCGGGCTCTTCGATCACTTCGGCGTGGTACACCAGCACGACCGCGACCAACACCATCAGCGGCACGTCGATGGCCTCGCCGCATGTGGCGGGCGTCGCCGCGCTGTACCTGGCGGTGAACCCGAGTGCGACGCCCAGCCAGGTCACCACCGCGATCATCAATGCCGCCACGCCGAACAAGGTGACCAGCCCCGGCACCAGTTCGCCCAACCGGTTGCTGTATTCGTTCTTCGACGGCAGTACTCCGCCGCCGCCCCCGCCGCCGGGCCAGCTGACCAAGGGGGTCGCGGTGACCAACCTGTCGGCTTCGACAGGCAACTGGCTGCACTACACGATGGTGGTGCCGTCCGGCTCCACCAACCTGAGCTTCAACACCTCGGGCGGCACAGGTGATGCCGACATGTACGTGAAGTTCGGCAGCGCACCGACCGACAGCTCGTACGACTGTCGTCCGTATCTGTCCGGCAACACGGAAACGTGCAGCTTCGCCGCGCCGCAGGCAGGCACCTACTACGTCAGCTTGAAGGCGTACAGCAGCTTCAGTGGCGTCAGCTTGGTCGGCAACTACAGCACGGGGGGTGGCGGTGGTACGCAGACCTACACCAACGGCACGGACTACACCATCAGCGACAACGCCACGGTGGACAGCCCGATCGCGGTCTCCGGCCGTAGTGGCAACGCGCCGTCAACGACGTCGGTATCGGTGGATATCCGCCACACCTATGTCGGTGACCTGCGGGTGGACGTGGTTGCGCCGGACGGGTCGATCTACAACCTGCGCAACCGCTCGGGTGGCAGTGCCGACAACATCATCGCCACCTTCACGGTGAACCTGTCCAGCGAAGCGCTGAACGGCACCTGGAAGCTGCGGGTGAACGACAACGCCAACGCCGACACCGGCTACATCAACAGCTGGAGCATCACGTTCTAGGAAGTGACGTCCACTCGGACTGCAGGACCCCGGCCGCGTGCCGGGGTCCTTTCTGTTGCGGCGACGGGCTATTTCCGGAGGGCCTGGTAGGCATGCCAGCTTGCATGGCCCAGCACGGGATAGATGAGGATGAGCCCCACCATGGCCGTCAACAGGCCAATGGCGATAAGCAGCGTGATCAGCAATGCCCACTCGGCGCAGGCGACCGGGTGGGTGGCCACCGCGCGCAGACTGCCGCGCATCGACTCACCCGCAGTGGCATCCTGGTGCAGGATCAAAGGCACTGCGATGACCGAGATCGAGAAGCACGCAATGGCCAGCGCGCCGCCGATCACTGCCCAGGCGACCCATTGGCCGGATGACATCATTCGCAGCGCGTCGTCCCACAGTGACCTCTCCACGTTGGGCGCAATCGGCCCCAATGCGGTGTTGAGTACCCACGCGGACAAAAGCAACCAGGCCGCAGCGAGCGCCAGCAAGACCAAGGCCATGCGCTCCAAGGCGGCGCGGTGCGGGCCAAGGCCGCGCAGTGAGGTGTCGAAGGTGGGCGTCTCGCCGGCTTCAATTGCGCGTGAGGCCTCGACCAGTCCGGCGCCAAGGATGGGGCCGAGCAGCAGGAAGCCCGTCCCCGCTGCGGCGATGAAATACGGATGGTTGCCGAGTGCGAACACCAGCCAGGCCATGAGGGTGACCATCAGCCCGTAGGCCAGGCCCACGAATGGAACGCGGCGAACATCACGGAGCCCGAGTGACAGCCAGCGGAACGGTTCGCCCAAGGCAATGTGGGAGGTCCCGTGGCCAGGATGCGAGGGCATTGCGCCCGGATGCAGGGTCGTCATGGCGTCCTCCCAGAAGGACGGCGCGCGTCACCCGGAGTCGGCAGCGTCCACAGGGGCGTGCGGGGGTGGCGAGTCGCTGGTGATTTTATCACCGTGGCCACTACGCGGTGTTTGGGAAAGCAACAACCGCAACCGCGGAAACGTTAACTTTCCGCAATCCGGGCAGGTCTGGTGCTAGGCCACATGCAGCGGTATGAGCGAAGCCCGCAGGTCATTCTGTTCCAACAGTTGCCGCAGGCGCCGTTCGACCTGGGGCAGGTCTTCAAGCTGTTGCGAGGCATACAGCGAATAGATCGGCCGGTCGTCGGCCGCGCCCCGGCTCCGGCTGACGCTCACCTGCGCCGACTGGCAGGCGCGCGCCCACAGCGCTTGCAGCTGGGTGGGGCCGATGCTCTGGTGGCGGCTCAACGTGAATCGGAAGATCGCGATCTGGTGCTTCATTTGGTACGCGACCGGACAGGGTCAGGAGCGGAGTTGGGGGTCATCACCAGGTCGTCCAACTTCTTGAGCACACGGGTGGAGCCCAGTACCTCGATATGCCCCCCCGCTGCGTGGAACGCGGCCAGGTGGTCGGCGATGCGCTCGCTGGTGAGAGCGCGCGGCTCGGTTTCCTTGCGCTGGAAGACGCGGCTGGTGTTGGCTGGAGCTCGGGCCATGGGCGTTGGTCCTCAGTAGAGCGTCAAAGGGATGCCGCGTGCGCGGCTGTCGGCGTATTCGGCGCGCACATCCAGGCAATACGGCCCGGCCATGGCGAACTTTCGGCAGATCGCAGGGCGCGTGTCATAGATGGAGCAACTCATTCGGACGCCGTCGAGCGCGACGCACCAGCCGTCTTCACCACGCGCCATGACCAGAAGCCCGGCTGGGGTGCGCGTCGTCAGGTGCGCGGCCACGTTGTCCTCGGGCATCAGCACCACCGTCAGGCGGCAGCACACGGCATCGCAGGCGTCGCAACGCGCGGTTTCAGGCGCAGGGGACACGGTGTTGGCCTCATCGGCCGCCAACGGATTCGACGCTGGCATGGCCGGTGCAAAGGGGGACTTGGGGCTGGAAAGGCTGGGCAATGGCGCTCCCGGGGGGCGACACCCTCTACGAGGGTGGTGGCGCGTGAAGGGAAGCGAAGCCGGCGACAGGAAGTCGGGGGAGACGCGCAGAAGGGGCGCTGGTGCCCCCACAGCCTACACCAGCAGGGCCCCACAAGGATGAACGGGCTTCCTGTGCCGCTTGGGTTCAACCCCCATCAGCGGCGAATCGCCAGCACGCCGTCCAGCGCAAGCTGGGCCTTGAACCCGGCCTTCTCCAGCCGCTTGGCCACCTCACGGGGCACATCCCGCCCGCTCGTGAGCTTGTTGGGGCTGCCGGTGTAGTGGAAGAGGCGACCGCCCTTGCGCAGCACGCGCGCCAGCTGGTCGTAGAACGCCTGTGAATACAATTCGCCGGCGATGCCGAAACGCGGCGGATCGTGCAGCAGCACATCGAATGCGCCGTTGGGCAACTGACCGATGGCCTCCGAAACATCCGCGTGCGTCAACCGGAGGCGGCCACCGCTGTCGGTTGCGTCCGGATCAGGGGACCAGGGGTTGAGCGTGCGCAGCCAAAGCACGTCGGCGTTCCTTTCGAACGACTGGATATGGGCGGCACCCGCTTCGAGACAGCTCGCGGCGAAGTAGCCCAGGCCCCCGCAGGTATCCAGCACTGTCTTGCCCTGGGGCTGCACCAGCGCCACCTTGCGCCGCGCATCGTCGATGGGCGATTCCTTCGAAGTGGGCAGCATCTTGATGCCGTCGATCTCGAAAGTGGGCGCGCCCCACTCGGTAGGCACCAGCTTGATCAGCGAGCCGGCGTAACGTGAAGCGGGCGCGAACTCCTCACCGTCCCAGTAATAGAGCGTCCGATCCTTGAGCGTGGGCGCGTAGGGAAACGACTGGCCTCGCCACTGCCACGTGTCAGGACCAAGCACTGCGTCCCCGTCCGAGCGGCCAAGGTCGAGCGAACCGGTCCAGGTGTTGGCACCCGCATCGCGCGCGGCCAGGAGCGCCTGCGCGAGCGGTCGGGTGAGAAGGGGGCCGGTGCAATGCGGCACGGCGGTTGATCCGGTGGAAAGGGGTGCAGGGTACCGGAACCGCCGGGTTCCCCACAGGCGGGTCCCGTTGGACCGGGTCCAGTTGGATCAATGAAAACGGCGCCCGATGTCAACTCGGGCGCCGTTGGCTTCACCCAGGGTGTGCAGCCGATGTCGCGCTTACTGGACGGCGATGGTGCCCTTCATGATCGCTGCGTGACCCGGGAAGCTGCAGAAGAACTCATACGGGCCGCCATCCTTGATCTTGCTGGCCGCAAAGGTAACCGAGGTGCTTTCGCCGCCACCGATCAGTCCGCTGTGCGCGATGACGCGGGCGTCGCCAGCCTTCACATAGGCAGCGGCCGCACCCGCGGCTACGCCATCGGCGGCCACGCCCTGCATGTCGGCGGTCTTGGCGATCACGACGTTATGGCCCATTGCCGCGACGGGCATCTTCCCCGTGTGCTTGAGGGTGATCTTGAACTCACTGCACGAGGCCGGCACGGTGATGGAGCCGACGTTGTACTGCATGGCATCGTTGCCTTCGATCTCCGTCGCGCAGTTGGCAACGGTGGCCGCGGGCTTGGCATCGGTGGCGGGTGCCGGCGCTGCAGCCGGTGCGGGAGTCTCGGCGGCGGGTGCCGGCGCAGGCTCGGCCGGAGCGGCGGGTTCGGCGACGGGCTCCGGTGCCGGCGGCGGGGACTTGTCGCCACAAGCGGTGAGGGCCAGCACGCAGGCAGCGGTAAGCAGGGTCAGCTTGACGTTCATGGGGCAGTCTCCAAGGTTGGGGGAGTCGCCATGGCCTGGGGGGGCGTGACCCGCCGCAGGGCGCATGGCGTGGCGTGGTTCCAGCCGCTGGGGATTCTAAACCTCTCGCCGTACGGCGGCGTGTTGACGGCCGAAGGCGAGGAGTGGTCGGCCTGTCGGCCAGCCGGGCAGTGGTAAATTGACCAGCCTTCCGTGCCTTCCGAGCGAGTCAGATGAACAGCCCAGTCTTCTACCCCATTGGTACGCCCGGCCGCGCTTGGGGCGATGCGGAGAAGGCTGAATGGCGGGCCCGGCAGGGGCGTCGGCGCAGCTATGTCGACGAGGTGCTGAGCGTGTTCGATCGATTGCGCGCCGGTTTTGACGTGGTGGAATACGGTCGGCTCGAATATGCCGCGGACGCTTACCCGCTTCTCGCGATCCGCAACCGTGGCTGGCGCGAGGATCTGCCTGTGGCATTGGTCACCGGCGGCGTGCACGGTTACGAGACCAGCGGCGTGCACGGCGCCCTGCGTTTTGTCGAACAGGATGCGGAGCGCTACGCCGGCCGCATCAACCTGCTGGTGGCGCCCTGCATCAGTCCGTGGGCATATGAGCGCATCCACCGCTGGAACGCCGATGCCATCGACCCCAACCGTTCATTCCGCGACGACAGTCCCGCGGCTGAGTCGGCTGCCCTGATGGCGCTCGTGGCGCCGCTGCGCGATCGCATCGTGATGCACATCGACCTGCACGAAACCACCGATACCGACGAGTCCGAGTTCCGCCCGGCGTTGGCCGCGCGGGATGGCAAGCCGTTCGAACCAGGCACGATTCCGGATGGCTTCTACCTGTGCGCCGACAGCGAAGCACCGGAGCCTGCGTTCCAGCAGGCAGTGATCGCGGCGGTGGCGCAGGTGACGCACATCGCGCCGGCGGATCCGGACGGCACCATCATCGGTTCGCCGGTGGTGGCGCCAGGCGTGATCGAATATCCGTATCGGAAGCTGGGATTGTGTGCGGGCGTGACGAATGCGCGCTTCCGCACCACCACCGAGGTGTATCCCGACAGTCCGCGTGCGACGCCCGAGCAGTGCAACGAGGCCCAGGCGGCGTCGGTGCGGGGCGCGATTGACCATGCACTGACGCTGGCGTAACGGGAACGAGCTGCTGCGGCATCCAACGGGGGATGGCGCGAAGGATTCACCCTTCGCATACGACGGTTCTGCGAGCCTCTGCATGGGTAAAGAGGAGTGCATCCCATGACCACGACGCCCATCACCGACGAGTATTCGAATCACAAGCTTGCGGCGGTCTTCCACTCGGCACAGGGCGCACAGGACGCAGCCAGCAGCCTGGTGTCGAAACTGGGGTTGGGCGAGTCGCAGGTGCAATTGGTGGCGCCCGGCGAGCCTTTCCCAGGTCGCAAGCTGGAGCCCGAGAGCCGGGGCATCCTGCGTACCATCGTGGTGTCGCATGTGCGTCTAGCCGTCGTGGGCGCGATAGCGGGCCTGCTGGTATTTGCAGTGTTGTATGCAATGGGTGTGCCGTTCATCGTGCAGTCCCCGATCGCTTCAGCCGTGGTGCTGCTCGCGTTTTCAACCTTTGGCGGCATGATGCTGGGTGGCTTGGTGTCGTTGCGACCGGACCATGACCGCTATATCCAGGCGACGCGCGACGCAATGCGCGCGGGCGATACCACGGTCGTGGTGCATGCATTCAGCAGAGAGCAGCGCGATGAGGCAGCATCGCTGTTGCGTGAACGTGGCGCCGACGTGACGTCGACGCTTTAGGACCATCTGGATCCGTCGGGACGGCGCGCGTAGGGCGTGCGCTTGGCGCCGTCCGTGGGCGGTCAGCGCAGCAGGAAGTAGCCCGCGAGCGCGCCGCCGAGTAGCGCTGCCGCTGCGACCCAGTACCACCCCGCATGCACGCCCGGCTTTGGAGCGGACGGGCCCTTCCTGGCCGCATGTGGTGCGCGTCGATCGCCAATCCGGAAGCGCAGCTGGTCGAACGCCACTTCATCACCCACTCCGGCGATCCCCACGGTGACACGTTGGCCATTGATGAAGCTGCCGTTGGTGGAGCCCAGGTCCTGGACCTCCACGCCGTAATCGAGCGGCCGCAGGCGCGCGTGCTGCCGGGACACACCCGCGTCGTCCAGGTAGATGTCACATTCCGGGGCGCGACCCACCGTCGTGGGGGCCAAGAGTCGGTAGCTTCGGCCAAACACGTCGCCCGCAACGCCGCGGAGCAGGTATTCGGGGTCGGAAAGGGCCGTCGGCATTTCGATTCGATGCTGCTTTGGTGGGCGGGCACGCACCCTAGCACGAGCCGGCTCGTTGGGTTGTGCAAGTGCGCCAGCATTGCAGCGCGAAGGGGCTTCAGCTTCACCGGCGGCGGCGGGCGTCGACGTTCCGTCCACGGGCCGCACGTCAGGTTGGGGGGCGGCAATGAGACGAGGATCGCTCCATGCGCTATCTGGACGTGAGCTCCTGGCAGGGCATGTTTTCCACCGTGCTGGCGTTGGCCCTGATCACGTTGGTGGGTGTGGGCATCCGCCTTTTGGTAATGCAGACGGTGCAGCAACGCCGGCAACGGGAAAACCGACAGATCAACGAACGCCTCCGCACCCTGATCGCGGCATACAAGACACTCGGCGGCTCCTTCACCGGCAACCTGGAGGTTGATCCCACCCATCTGCGCGAGGTCCGGCAGCGCCAGGTCGGGGTCGATGCACAACCCGGGCCCGTGGAGCCGGGCGACGCGGCCCTGGCCGATGTCCTGGCGGGAAGTTCGGAGCGTTCGCGGCGGATCCGCGATGCCGTCGAGGCAGCGCTGTCGGACATCCTGCTGTTGGGTACGGACGAACAGGTGAGGCTGGCCGCCACGGCCGCCTCGGAACTGGTGGCCGGGCGCCGCGTGCACACGGCGGAGTTGGTGCTTTCGTTGCGTGATTTCATTCGCCAGGTGCTGGACCTGGATCCCATTCCCGCAGACCTGTCCGTGCCACGCCAGGGCCCGACGCGCCCTTCCGGCGGAGGTGGCGGCGGAGGCGGGCGTGGTGGTCGGGAGGGTGGCGGCCGCGGGGGCGGCGGGGGTGGCGGCGGGGGAGGAGCAGGCGGTGGAGGGAGCGGGATGGCCGTAGGCGGCGCGGGACTCGGGCTGGGCGTCGGAATGGGCGGCGGCGCCTCCGATGCGGGCGGCGATCGCGACTAGGGCGCCCGCCCCTGGCGTGTGGCCGGGTATTCGGCGGCGTCGAACTTACACGGTCCAGGGCTCGTCGAAAGGAAACAGTACGAACCGGTTACCTCCGCCGCGTTTGGCGGCATACATGGCCTTGTCAGCCTCCTGCAGCAGGCCGTTTCCGGGGTCCCCGTCGTCGCGGTGCAGGGCGATGCCAATGCTGGCGCTGATGCGGATGGCGTGATCGTCAAGCTGGAAGGGCTGCGACAGCGCCTTGCGAAGGGTCTCGCCGACATTGACCGCATCGGCGGTGCGCGACGTACCGTTCAACATCACCACGAATTCGTCCCCGCCCAGCCGTGCAATCGTGTCCGAATGACGTACACCATTGCGAATCCGCTCCGCGACGGCCTGCAGCAGCCGGTCACCCATCTCGTGGCCGTGGCGATCGTTCACGCCTTTGAAGCCGTCCAGGTCGATATAGATCAGTGCAATGGGGTGGCGTTCGCTGCCAGTTGCCTGCAGGGCCCGCTGCAGCCGTTCGTGGAAGTGGCTGCGGTTGGGCAGGCCGGTGAGGGGGTCATGGCTGGCGAGGAACGCAAGCCAGTTGCGGTTGCGGGTTCGCTCTATCGCCGCTGCGACCTGCGTGGAGACGAACTGCAGTAATTGCAGGTCCTGCTGGGTGTAGCGCGCAGTCGGGTCGTAGCTTTGCACCACCAGTGCCCCGATGACGCCGGCTCGCGCTGCCAACGGCACGCCCAGCCAACCGGTTGAGCGATGGCCGACGGGCAATCGCAGGTGGGCAGGCAAGGCCATCCGAGTTTCGGGCGTGAGCAGGAGCGGTTCGCCACTGCGGATGACGTGGTTGGACAGCGTTGGAGCTTCCAGCGGCAGCGGAGGGGGCAGTGGGTCGAACTCATCCTGGAAGTAGGGGAATGCCACCTGGCCGCTGTCGACATCGCGCAGCGCGACGAAGCAGCTGCGCGCCGGCAGCAGCCCGGCCACTGTCTGGTGGATGCGCTTGAACAGCGACTGCAGGTCGGACTCCGCGTGGGCCGCCTCGGAGATCTCGAGCAAGGCCGATTGCACCGCCTCAGCGCGCTTCAGCTCGGTGATGTCGTGGCCCAGGGCGAAGCGCACCCGATGCTGCGGCGACCAATGCGCCGACCATTGCACATGCACCACGTGGCCATCCTTGTGCACGTACCGGTTCTGGAAGTTGAACTTCGATTCCCCGGCCATGATGTCGCGGGCGGCGCGCAAGGTCGCCTCGCGGTCATCCGGGTGGACCAGGTCGATCATGCGCTGTCCCAGCACCTCGTCGGCGCAGTAGCCGAAGATCCGCTCGAAGGCTGCGTTGACGAAGAGATAGCGTCCCTCTTCGTCGACCACGCAGAGGGCATCCAGGAGCAGGTCCTTCAGCTCGGTCAGCGGTGGCAGCCTGTATTCCATCGGGGTGTCAGGCATCCGGCATCCGGCATGTGAGCGCTACTGTAAACCCGTCCGCGCAAGCGGGACGGCCCGCCTTGAACCCGGGCAGGGGACGGGCAGCCGGGCGACGCAGGAGCCCGCACCGCCGCCCCATGGCTGGGAGGTATGCCGCATCAGGCTGGCCTCCCGTTAATGCGGTGCAACATGACGGATGGGACGGGCCATCGAGGCCGCGCAGCCGGCATTGTCATGACCTGCCAATCCGGGGGAAGGCGATGCTACGACGCGTGATTTTGCTCCTGCTGCTCGCCTTGCCGTTTTCCGCATTGGCGGCGGCGCCCGAGCGGGCCCACACGGCCGGCCCCACCGTGCGCGTTTATTCTCCGCCGCTGCAGTGGTCCGCCCTCGGCTATCCGCGGCGATTGCGCATCTACCTGCCTCCTGACTACGGCTCGGGGCGGCGCCGGTATCCCGTGTTGTACATGTTCGACGCGCAGAACCTGTTCGATGACGCGACCAGTTATGCCGGCGAATGGCGGGTGGACGAGAGTCTGGACGCGCTCGCTCACGAGCAGGGCTTCGCCGCCATCGTGGTGGGCATCGATCATGGCAATGAGGCGCGCTTCAACGAATTGATTCCCTACTGGAACGTGCGTTTCCTCCCCAACACCGGGGTCGGCTTTGTCGAAGACCTCGTGCGCACGGTGAAGCCCTTCATCGACGCCAATTACCGCACGCGCCCGGGGCGGGCGGATACCGCCATCCTTGGCAGCTCGCTGGGCGGGCTGTCAGCGGACTACGCAATCCATCGCTACCCACAGGTGTTCAGCAAAGCCGGCGTGTTCTCGCCCGCGTATTGGGTGTCGGATGAGCCGTTCAGGATCGCGGCCCGGTCGTCCTTGCCCGCGGACAGTCGCGTGTACCTGTACATGGGCGGCAAGGAAGGGGACGAGGCCGTGCCACTGGTGCAGCGCATGGAGCAGGTGTTGCGGGCCCAGCCGGGCATGGAGGGCAGGGTCACCCTGCACCTGGCGCCAGACGCCGAGCACAACGAAGCGGCGTGGCGTGAGGCCTTCCCCGCGGCCGTGCGTTGGCTGTTCGCGCTCCCGGAGCCCGTGCGGCCGTGAATTCGCAACCTTTGGCAAAGCCATGGCCCCGGCACCCAACCTCCGGCACTGTTCCGCCCCAACCGGAACCGGCTAGAACGTCGGACGGCCCCACGCGGGGCCACACGCCAACCCGGCTGACGGGTCGCGGCGTACCGACCACCCGGAGGTATCCCTTGAAGAAGACCCTGCTTTGCGCCGCGACCGCCCTGGCGCTGGCCCTGTCGGCCCCCGTGGCCGCCGATGAGAACCACGGCTGCATGGATGCCGCTTGCGACCAGCAGCTGCTGTTCGCCACGGACAGCGCGTCGGGGGGTGGCGACAGCGCCCCCGCGGCTGACGCGTCGCGCTATGGCACCTGGGGTATCGATACCGCGGGCATGGACCGGAGCGTGAAGCCGGGCGCCGACTTCTTCGGCTTCGTCAATGGCAACTGGGCCAGGAACACGCCGATCCCCTCTGACCGATCGAGCTACGGCTCGTTCATGGTACTTCGCGACTTGTCCGAAGCCCGCGTGCGCACGCTGGTCGAGGGCTATTCCCTGGGCGACCCGGCCAAGGACGGCGACGCGGCCAAGATCGCCGCGCTGTACCGTGGCTTCATGGACGAGGCCGCCCTGGAGGCGCTGGGCGCCAGGCCGCTCAAGCCGCACCTGGCGGCCATCGCCAAGGTGAAGGACAAGGCCGCCATGGCCGAACTGATGGGGCGTGCCAGCGGCAGCCTGGGCGGCAGCTTCTTCGGCGCCTTCGTCTCCGACGACGCGCGCAATCCGGATCAGTACGCCCTGTACCTGGGCCAGTCCGGCCTGGGCCTGGGCGATCGCGAGATGTACCTGGACGCCAAGTTCGCCCCGCAGCGCGAGCGTTACCAGGCCTACATCGAGCAGATGCTGACGATGGTCGGCTGGCCCAAGGCCAAGGACAACGCCGCCGGGATCGTGGCGATGGAAACCCGCATCGCGCAGGCGCACTGGACCCGCGCCGAGAGCCGCAACCGCGACAAGACCTACAACCCCGCCACGTTGGCCGAGATGGAAACCAAGGCGCCGGGCTTCCCGTGGGCGACCTTCTTCAAGGCCGCCGGCGTGGACAGCGCCGAACGCGCGGTGCTGCGCCAGGACACCGCGTTCCCGAAGATCGCCCAGGTTTTCGCCGAGACCGACCTGGACACGCTGAAGGCCTGGCAGGCCTTCCGAACCACCGATGAAGCCGCGCCGCTGCTGTCCAAGGCCTTCGTTGATGCGGAGTTCGAGTTCCGCAACAAGTTCCTGTCCGGCCAGCCTGAGCAGCGCCCGCGCTGGAAGCGTGGCGTGGCCTTTGCCGAGGCCGCGATGGGCGAAGCCATCGGCCGGGACTATGTCCAGCTGTACTTCCCGGCGGAGTCCAAGGCCAAGATGGACGAGCTGGTCGGTAACGTGAAGGCGGCCATGCGGGCGCGCCTGGAGAAGCTGGAGTGGATGGGCCCGGCCACCCGCGCCGAGGCGCTGGCAAAGCTGGAGAATTTCGGCTTGAAGATCGGCCACCCGGACAAGTGGCGCGACTACAAGGGCCTGACCGTCGTCAACGGTGATGTGTTCGGCAACGCGCAGCGCTCGCGCCAGTTCGAGTGGGATTACGACCGCGTGCGCATCGGCAAGCCGGTGGACAAGGCGGAGTGGGGCATGACCCCGCAGACGGTGAATGCCTATTACTCGTCGGTGAAGAACGAGATCGTGTTCCCGGCCGCGATCCTGCAGCCGCCGTTCTTCGACCCCAAGGCCGACCCGGCAGTGAACTACGGCGGCATTGGCGGCGTGATCGGCCACGAGATCATCCACGGTTTCGACGACCAAGGCCGCAAGTCCGATGGCAAGGGCGTGCTGCGCGACTGGTGGACCAGCGAGGACGCCGCGCGTTTCGAGGCGCAGGCCAGCAAGCTGGGCGCGCAGTACGAGGCGTATCCATTCCCCCAGTTGCCTGGCATGCACATCAACGGCCGTGTCGCTATGGGCGAAAACATCGGCGACCTCGGCGGCCTGACCATCGCGCTGGAAGCCTACCGCCGCTCGCTGGCCGGCAAGCCCGCGCCGGTGGTGGATGGATTCACCGGTGAGCAACGGCTGTTCATGGGCTGGGCGCAGGTGTGGCGCACGCTGTGGCGTGACGATGCGCTGCGCCAGCAGCTGGTCAACGGTACGCATTCGCCGGGCCATATCCGTGCCTTTGCACCGCTGCGTAACATCGACGCGTGGTACGAGGCGTTCGGCATCACCCAGGCCGATCCGCTGTGGGTGGCACCGAAGGATCGCGTGCGCATCTGGTGATGGGCACGCAGTGACAGACGAGGGGCCGCGAATGCGGCCCCTCTGCTTTGGTGGGGTCGTCAGGGGCGGGGTTGCGGTTGAACGTGGCGTTGACGCGACCCGGGCTAGGGTAGGTCTCCAATGTTCTGGAGCACCTTGTCTTGGACGCCCCTTGGGATTGCCTGATCATCGGTGCGGGCCCCGCAGGGCTGTCCGCCGCGTTATATCTCGCCCGCTTTCGGCGCCGCGTCCTGGTGTTGCACGACGGCAAGGCGCGCGCGGCGCGCATTCCGCGCACACACAACGTACCGGGGTTTCCCGACGGCATCGCGGGCGCCGAGTTGCTCGAGCGCATGGCCGAGCACGCCACCCGCTACGGGGCGGTGCTGCGCCAGGCTGAGGTGGTGCGGGCGGAACACGCCCGCGGACGTTTCCAGCTGCATATCGCCGATGGCAACACCGTAACCGGCCGGGCCCTGGTGCTGGCCACCGGCCTCCACCTGAACCAGATTCCATTGCCAGACGCCGTCCACGAAGCTGCCATCCGCGCCAACGTGTTGCGCTATTGCCCCGTGTGCGATGGCTTCGAGCACATCGATCGGCGCGTGGCGGTGGTGGGTTGCGACGCGGAGGGCGCGGACGAGGCGCTGTTCCTTCGCCGCTACACCCCTCATCTGACCCTGCTGCCCAAGGCGAAGGCCGAACTGAGTGCCGCGCGCCGAGCGGAGCTGGCGGCAGCCGGCATCCACGTGGAGGATCGCGCGGTGGAACGCTACGCTCCCCATGCCCAGGGTTTCGACATCTACCTGGAAGGTGATGCCACCCCGATGGAATTCGACGTGGTTTATCCCGCGCTGGGCGTGCGGCAACGGACTGAACTTGCCGCGATGCTGGGCCTGCCACTTGGCGAAGCGGGTTGCGTGGCGGCAACCTCACCGCTGGGAACGGACGTGCCGGGTTTGTATTGCGCCGGCGACATCGTCGAAGGCCTGGACCAGATCAGCGTAGCGATGGGCCACGGCGCGGTGGCCGCGACCCGCGCGCACAACTGGCTGCGTGACCAGGAGGATGCGGCTACCAGCGCCCCGGCGGCGACTGCGCAAGCCTGATTGCCGGGCACCCACGCGCGGCCATAGCGCCAGCGGTGGCGGTCGCTTCAGCCGCTTGCGGCGCGTGCCATGCACTGCCGATAGCGCTTCTCCACGCGTGTGGCGAACCACTCCGTGGTCAGGCGGCGGGTGATCTTGGGGCTCTGCAGGCGAATGCGCGGCATCATCGCGCGGGGCAGAGGCTTGCCGGTTTCACGCTCGGCCATGGCGAACACTTCGCGATAGAGGTCCGTGTCCTCAAAACGCAGCGTATGTCCCAGCTTGAGGGCGCGCCGGACCGCCGCGTCGTCTGTTCCCAGCACCGGGGTCAGCGTGCGCGCCGCCAGTTCGGTCTGTCCCACGTCGTTGCGGCCGCTGCCGTGCGGTACCAGATCCCCATCAAGGTCGAGGGGCATGCCGCTGGCCACGCTCAACGCGTTCTGGAATGCCGCATTGCGGCTGGCGTACAGCCCGGCGTTGAAATCGGCAAATCGGTACCGCAGGTGAGGGTATGACGCCTCGTATGCCAGCAGGTGGGCAATGCCGAAGTAGACCCCGCCGCGGCGGCTGAACACCTCGTCTCGGATGGTGCCGGTGAGTGGGTACGGGTAGGGACGCGCATCGGCGAAGGCCTCGGCGAACGCGATGCTGACCTGCATGGGACCACCAGTCCGCACGGGGTTGGCCCGGCCGAGCAGGCGTTTGCCCAGCGGGACCGAATCGATCAGTTCCTCGTACAGGCGGCTGAGGTCATGCTCGGTGCGGACGGCGGCCAGATGCTCGCTGTAGGGGCGCCCATCCGCGGCTTCCATCGCGAGGGCGGCGGCCACCACGAAGCGCGGCACGCCCAGGCGCCCCGCGCGGTTCTCGATCTCCGTGCGGGCGATCCGTGCCAGCCCCGGCACCACGGGATCGGGGTTGTAGCCGGTTTCCTGCTCGATCACCGCCAGGGCGGCACAGAGGTTGGGTGGCACCGGTCGGATGCCGAGCGACGTGAACGCGACCTGCACGTCCTGCGCCCACTCGGCGCGCTCGTGGAGGGTGACAGGCAGCAGCCGACTGACTTGCGCACGGATCTGCGCGGGCGTGGGTTGCGGCTCGGGCCGCGAGCACGAGGCCACGCCCAACAGGCTGGCCAGCAACAGGACAAAGGCAGGGCGGATGGAATGCATCGGCGCAGCGTAACCACACACTCGCCGGCGCGCACCCCCAACCCATGGCGACCCAAGGACTCCGTCGAGGCTGAAGCCCACCCCCTTACATCACCGCCAGCGCCTGGTTCGAGAATTGCCCGGGGAACTCCAGCGCGATCTGCACCTTGCGCTCGATCGATTCGAGGATGGCCGTGGCGAAGTTGACCCCCGCCATGTCGGAGCACGACTGCAGGTTGCCCGGGCTGAAGACATTCACCTCAAGGATGGTGTCGCCGATGATGTCGATGCCCACCAGGAACATCCCATCAGCCAACAGCTTGGGTCGGATCAGCTCGGCCACGCGCAGCTCGCGCTCGGAGATCTTCACCGCGACGGCCTTGCCCCCGGCGTGGATATTGCTGCGGATGTCGTCCTTGGAGCTGACGCGTCGCATCGCCGCATACTTTCCGTCGACGGTGAGCGGCCTGCCGTTCATGAGGAAGAAGCGGATGTCGCCCTTTTCCGCCTCCTTCACATACGACTGGGCGATGACGTAGCCATCGCGGCTGATGGCATCGATCATCTGGTTGAGGTTGGCTGCCGTCTTGGCATTCACCAGGAACACACCCTGGCCACCGGAGCCCTGCAGCGGCTTCAGCACCACCTTGCCGCCATGCTTCCTGGCGAACTTCTTGATGTCATCCGGCTTGCGCGTGATGAGTGTCTCCGCACGAACCTCACGCGGGAACGACTGGAAGTACAGCTTGTTCATGGCGTGCGACAGCGAATCCGGGTCGTTGAGCACCAGTACGCCACGTTCTATCGCGCGCCGTCCGAACTGGATGCCGATGTCCTGCGCCCAAGGCCGTTCGATGGCGTCGTTGGAGGGGTCGTTCCGCAGCATCAGCACGTCGATGTCGTCGATGTCGATCAGCTTGGTGTTCTTCGCCGCCCCGCGCATGTCCTTGAAGAACTTGTCCAGCGAGCGCGTCCGCGTCGTGGCCGCCGGGACGAAATGGGCGTGAACGCGCAATGCGTCGTCGGGGCTGAGGACGAAGTCGTCGGGCGTGATGTAACAGACGTCGTGCCCGCGGCGCGAGGCCTCATGGGCCAGCACGGTGGTGGTGTAACGCGGGTACTCGTCCTTGATGGCGTTGACGAAGAAGGCGATGAGCATCGGTTCAGCCTCGGAGGATATCGATGAAGGGTTCCCCTGCGTGGATCCGGGCGATGCGGGCCAGGCTGGCAGGGCGGGTGAGGAAGCGGGGCATGACAAGTGGCGGACGGAGAATGCCGCGGGACCGCAGTTCGTCGACGATGGGCACGTGGTGCGGCGCGATCTTTCCGCACCAGAAGGGCGTGAGGTCCTGTCCGTTCGCCACGAGGTCGAACACCTGCGCCAGTCCGCGCAGGTAGATCGCATCCTTGGTCAGTCCCCCCGAACGGTGTACGCGGGTGGCGATGGAGAACGCCGTCTGTGGCTGGAAGCCGTGGCCGTGGTGTAGCAGCCGCCAGGTATCGATGAAGTCGGCGCCGTCCAGAAGGGCATGTACCGCGACCACGCGCGCGGCGAGCAGGCGCAGGCGTGCGCGGGTCAGGCCACCGGCCACGTACTCAGCGAAAACACCCAGGCCTTCCTGGATGCCCTCGTATCCGGCGAGGCCGTTGCCGAACACCTGCAGCCCTTGCTGACGGCCATTCACGCAGGTCAGCACGTGCACGCTGACCTCGTGCTGCAACAGGGCGTCCAACCGCGCCGCCGGCATGCGCGTCGCACTGGACACCAACAGGGAGTTGCCGCTCACCATGAGGCCGGGGCCAATGTCGTCGCGTATGCAGACGTCCGCGGCAAAATCTGGGGCAGTCTCCTGGTAATCCCGGATCAATGCCTCGGCCGCCTCACGGATGCGCGGCGGGCCAATGACCTGGTCCCGCACGATGTCCTCTGGCGGCAGGCCTGACAGCACGGACTGCGCCCGTTCCAGCAGATCCTGCTCCACGCCGCCGTATTGCATCAACGAGGCATGGCGGAAGTTGGGTGTGTTGCGGCTGTGCAGCAAGGTGAGCTGAAGGTCGAGTTCGTGCTGTTTCTCGCTGAACACCGACTCCAGCACCGGGTCTTCCACTGCCCGCAGGTCGACCGAATACACGGCGCGCTTGGCTGCGTCCACATCGACGGCCAAGGGCCGATAGCGGAAAACAGGTGACTTCGCTGCCTTGTCGGCCATGAACTGGTCGAACGCCTGCGTGCTGTTGATCGGGGATACGCCCAGCAGGAAGTCGAACGAACGGCTGATCGCATCCAGCGCCTCGTCGGCCGCGATCGCGGCATGCACGAAGGAACTTCGTCCCAGCGTTCGCGGGTGTGGAGCCGGCCCCTGTGTGGTCGCGTCGACAAATGCCGCGAATCCCTGCAGCAGCGCGTCGAACACCCCCGATTCCAAGGCGTTGAAAAGCTGCGGATAGATTCGCTGTGTCTGGGGCACCCGGTAAACCTGCGGCAGCCCCAGCGAGAGGTGTGATACGCCCGGATGGCCTGCCAGCATCTCCACCAAGCCGGGTTCGGCATATAGCGCGTCCGCTGGCTCGACCTGGGCGTTGCGCAGGTCCAGGCAAATTCCCTCCAGTGCCCTTGCCATCGCAAGGGATGCCGCCTGGGCTGGCTCGTGCTGCGATGTCCCGAGGACGAAGCGGAATTTCTCCAGACGCGGACTGTCCTGCTCGATCCGTTCGTCAAGGGGCAGGTCGTACAGCGACACCAGCAGAAAACTGGGGAAGTCAGCGTGCAGCCGCTGTAGAAGCTCTCCCAGTGATGCCATTGCCGCGGCATCGGCGCTCGCCTGGCCGGGCCAGAGGAAGTGGGTGGGGCTGATCGCAGTGACGCGCATGGCCAGTCCGTCGGTGCCCGGCACGCGGCGATGGAGCACCGCGAAGGGCAACGGGCGGTCCAGATGCACCCGCACTCCCAGCGCCGACTCATGCCGATACGCGCCCGTTCCGCCCAAGTCGGGTGCGGGCGGCCGCTGCGCGGGTGGGGGCGTGATACTAGCCATGGCCCAGCAGCAACTGTCGGCTGGTGTCGGCCACGCAGGTCATCAGACGCCGCATCGCCTCGAGCTCCGCGACATCCGGTACCCCGCTCCACTCGTCCATGAAGAACTTCTTGAACTCGATTGCAATGGCGCAGCCCACACCCGGGTAGGTCTGGTGCACGAAGCGGGCCAACTGGCCCTTTCCCTGGAAGGCAACGTTTTCGCGCACATCCAGGCGCCTGCCGAGGAAGTCGAACCCGCGCATCGTGTCCATCAGCGGGTCCAGCAACCAGGCCCAACGCTCGCGCGGCATCGAGAACGTGCCGATATTGATATCCGGTGCATCCTGCTGAGGCATCGCGTCTGCAGCTGGTCCGTCCCGGCGATGGTTGTAGCTGTGCACGTCCAACAACACGAAGGGACTTCGGGTCGCGACGTCGTCCAGCAGTTGCCGCATCATCCTGTAGAACGAACGGTGATAGCGCAGCGAGCGCTCGACCAGGTCGGCCTGCGGTGGCGCGTGCCAGACATCCAGACCCCAGGACTGCTCGGGCGTGGCGTACACCGCATCGGTCTCACCCCGGTTGAGGTCACACTCGAAGCGTGACACCCGCGGGATGACATGGGTCGGGATTCCGAGGATTGCCTGGCCGGTAAAGGGGTCTTCCTCACGCAGGCGTTCTGCGTCGGTCAGTGCCATCGCGGCCTGGACTTCGGGACGCAGCGCATTACCATCGTGGATGGCTGTCGCCACCACGCAATCGTCGCTGCGCTGCAGCTGCCACCATGGCTGGATGGAGCAGGGTTGATCGGGATTCATCACAATTCGCAACAGGCAGATGACGCCAAACTAGAACGCCGCGCGTGCACGTCGGGTCGACGCCCCGGGGGCGTTCAGCGCTCGTTGGCCTGTGCGTTCACCCGACCTTCGCGACCGCAACCGAAGATGGCCCCATCCCGAGGGTCAACGCGTCCCATGCAGAACACTGCCAATGCTCCGCCAGCACCCGCGCCGGCCACGGCCAAGTTGGGTGCCTTCCTGTTTGACGGCGAAGGCCAGGACCGCGATGTTGACCTGGACACGCTCGACGTCAGTGCGCTGACCGAAACCCAGCTGTTGTGGGTGGACGTCGAGGACGATGAAGCCAGCGATGCCCATTCCCTGATCGAGTACCTGGTGGATCAGCTGGAACTGGGTCCGCACGCTGTCGAGGCGCTGCAGTCCTTGGATGGACGGGCTGATCTGGCCAGCTTCGGTGACTGGTTCCTGGCGCAGGCGGTTGCGGTGGAGCATGAGGGCGGCTTGCGCTTCAAGGGCCGTGGGCTGGCGATCGTCTGCGGTCACAACGTGGTGGTCAGCCTGCATCGTGGCCCGGTGCAGTTTCTGGAGCAGCTGCGTGGACGCGAGCGGGCCGACACGCGCCTTGGCACGCTGAGCGCGGAAAGCTTCACCGCCTCGCTACTGGGGTGGCTGGTGGACAGCTACCTGCATGCGGTTTCCGATTTCGAGGCGGCGGTTGACCGTCTGGAAGTATCAGTGCTGTCAGCGCGGGCGCCCCGGGAAAGCCTCCAGGACCTCGCAGAACTGCGTCGCGGTGCATCGCGCCTGCGCCGCATGCTGGCGCCGCATCGGCACGTATTCGGGGCGATGGCACGTCCGGACTTCCGGCCGGACGACGCCGGGATCGCCGACAAGCACTTCCGCGCCCTGGAGCAGCGATTCGAGCGCGCCATGGACGCGGTGGAGAACGCCCGCGATCTGGTCGTGGGCAGCTTCGAGCTGTTCGCCACCCGCAGTTCGGAGCGCACCAACGACACCATGCGCACGCTGACCTTCGTGACCGTGCTGCTGGGCACGTTGTCGGTGGTCGCAGGCACGCTGGGAATGAACTTTGCCGCGCCCTTCTTCGATACGGGAGGGCGGGGCTTCTGGACGGCCTTCGCGGGCATGGCGCTGGTCGCGGTGATCGCGATCGTCGTCGCCCGTTGGCGGCGGTGGATCTGAGCGGCGGGCAGGGTGCACGGCTGGTCCCAGGCAGTCTTGGCGGGCCTTGAAGCGAGTGGAGGCAACCCGCCTCTTGATTGACCGGCGTCAGGGCACGTCGGGGCACCCTTGGCCAATATGGCCATCAGGAACATTGGGTTCCAAAATTGCCCGGAGGACCGACGCGTGGAATTTCACATTCATCTTGCCGGAGCGCGGCCTGACCTCGACGCTATCGAGGACACCGTGCTTGAGGCGGACCCCGCGGCGTTGGTCGATCTCGATGTCAAGGGCGACACCCTGCGCCTGGCGGGCGCGTTCACCGCGGTCGACGTGGTGGTGATGATGTCGCAGGCAGGCTACCCGGTGTCTCCGCAGCAGGTGGAGCAGCTGCCCTCGATCTGCTGCGGCGGTTGCAGCGGCTGAGCATGGCTCAAGGGGGACGGGGCGATGGGCTACGGACGCTCCCTTCGAGCGTGACGGCTCGCCCGGAGTGATCAGTTCGCGGGTGACGCATGCATCGCCGCGTTGAGCTGGTCAATCACCACGATCCAGTCGGCGTCATCCACGCGCTCTTCGCGCAACAACTGGGCCTGGGCGGGGGTCCAGAACGGCGCCTCTTCCAGCCGCATGTTGTCGGGCAACGGTGCATGGGTGGCCAGGAACTGGCGGATGTCTTCGTGGCTGTTGGGCAGGCCCAACTGGGCGAAGAGTTCGGAAAACGGATGGACGGGATGTTCCATGGGGGCTCCGTGCCGCTTGGGGGATCAACGGAGCCCAGCGTACCGCCGGGGGGATCAAGGCCGCATCATCAACAAGGGCGATGCGCCCGGGAATAGGTGCCGCATCCTTGCGGCCAAGTCGTCCTTCTTCGGGTCTCGTTGTTGCCGTGGCGCTCAGGCCGCCTGACGCTGCCCCAGCGGCGCACCCATCAGGTGGCCATACAGATCCTTGGGGTCGGCCAGCGCCGGGATGATGTCGGCGTCCGCTCCCAGTCCCAGTTCGCGCGCGCAGTCGCGCAGCAGGCGCAGCGCCGAATAGTCCTCCAGCGCGAAGCCAACCGAGTCGAACACGGTGGTCTCGCTGGCATCGCGGCGGCCCTCGGCCTGGCCGGTCAGCACGCGCCAGAACTCGGTCACCGCAAAGTCGGCGGGGAGGTGCTGCAGGTCGCCTTCGATGCGGGTCTGCGGTTCGAACTCGACGAACACGCGCGAGCGTTGCAGCACGGCCGGATGCAGTTCGGTCTTGCCGGGGCAATCGCCGCCCACGCCGTTGACGTGCATGCCCGGCTCCAGCATCTCCGGCGTCAGGATGGTGGCGTTGGTCTTGTCCGCGGTCACCGTGGTGACGATGTCCGCGCCGCGCACCGCTTCAGCAATACTGCCGCAGCGCACAACGCGCAGCGCCGGGGCCGCGGCCTGCAGGTGCGCGGTGAGCTTGGCGGTGGCGTCGGTGTCCACGTCATAGAGGCGCACCTGCTGGATCCCCAGCAGATGGTGGAAGGCGAGCGCCTGGAACTCGCTCTGGGCTCCATTGCCGACAAGCGCCATCACCTTGCTGTCTGGCCGGGCCAGTCGCTTGGCCGCCATCACCGAAGTGCCGGCGGTGCGCATCGCGGTGGTCAGGGTCAGCTCGCTCAGCAGGGTGGGCATGCCGGTGGCGACGTTGGCCAGCACGCCGAAGGCCATGACCGTGGGCAAGCCTTCGCGGGTGTTCTTGGGGTGGCCGTTGACGTACTTGAAGCTGTACTCGGTGGCGTCGGAGACGGGCATGAGCTCGATCACGCCGACGTCGGAATGGGAGGCCAGCCGAGCGCACTTCTCGAACTCCGGCCAGCGGCGGAAATCGGCCTCGAGGTACTCGACCATGCGCGCCAACACCTGCGGCAAGCCGTGGGCGGCGACGATGCGCGCAACGTCACGGGTGGTCAGCAAAGTGGTCATGGCAGCCCGGGCTCGAAGGGGAGTGGGCATTCTGCTCAGCTGCGTGCCAGAACAAAACAGCAATAATGGCAATTAAACGCCAATTTAGTGACGTTTAGTCACTGGCGTCTGGCATTTCGGCAAGTGGCGCAGGCATGATGCCCGCATGGACGACCTCGACCACCGCCTGATCGCCAAACTCCGGCACAACGCCCGCACTTCGATCGCCGACCTGGCCCAAGCGCTGGGGGTGTCGCGCGGCACCATCACCAACCGCATCGCGCGGCTCGAGCGTGACGGGGTGATCGTGGGCTACACCCTGCGGCTGCGCCCGGATGCGGCGCCCGACGAAATCCACGCGTGGACCGGCGTGGCAGTGGAGGGCAACCAGCAGGGCGTGATCCGAGCGCTATTGGGGGAGCCGGGCGTCGCCGCCCTGCACGACACCAACGGCCGCTGGGACCTGCTCGCCGAGCTGCGCGTGGGCTCCCTCGCTGAACTTTCGGCGACGCTGGAACGCATCCGGCGCATCAAGGGCGTCAGCGCCACCGAAACCAGCATCCACCTGCACAGCTTCCGCGGCTGAGCGGGCTCAGGGGCAACGCACGCGGACCATGCCGTGGTTGAGGTCGCTCAGCTGCCGTCCGTCTTCGGTGAGGGCGAAGCGGTAGGTCGCCTCGCGCGTCTCGCCCTCGCCGGTCATGCGTGCGACCACGTGCAGCGTGTTGTCGGCGACCTGGGCGTGCTCGATCGGACCGCTGCTTTCGTGGAACTGGATGCGGTCCGCGGACAGGTCCAGGTGACTCTCGTGCCCGGATTGGCCACAGGCCTGCTCGTTCAGGGCGAACGTGCCCTGGAAGCGCTTGGGCACGCCCGCCGTCGCGGGGGGCGGGTTTGAGGGGGCAGCGGGACCGTCGGGGGCGGCGACCTCGGTGGCATGCGGCGGCCTCTCCGCCGGGGGGTGAGGCTGCGACCGGGGGCTGTCAGCCGAAGGGCGTTCGGCCCGGGACGGCGCTGCTGTGGTGGACGCGTCAGGTTGCGCGGAGCAACCGGCCATTGCGAGGACGGCAATCAGAGGCAGATGGCGGGGCATGCGTCACTCCGGAACGGGGGCTCCCACCGTGTCTGATGCGGCGTGAGCGCGCAGTCGAGGAGTCGGCCCAATCGATCGGCGTCATTCAATCCGCGTTCGGACCCGCGGCGTATGCTTGAAACCCAGACCACGAACCCCGGAGACAGCCATGGCCACCGGTTGGGCCGGCGACGGCGCTGTGCAGGACCAGATCGACGCGACCATCAACGACGCAATCCAGCGTGCGCGCAGCCAATTGCCGCAGGGGCCGGGGCGTGAGCGTTGCGAGGACTGCGACGCCCTGATCCCGGAGGCGCGGCGCAAGGCCATGCCGGGGGTGCGCCTGTGCGTGCCGTGCCAGGAGGCCCATGACCAGGAACAGGATGCCTTCACCGGATACAACCGCCGGGGCAGCAAGGACAGTCAACTCCGGTAAGCTGTCGGCACATCCTGCAGGACGCACCCGATGGACCTGGCCCTGTTCGACTTCGACGGAACGATCACGGTCAACGACACCTTCTCGTCGTTCCTGCCCCATGCCCTGTCGCGCCGCCACCTGCTGGTTGGCCGCGTGGTGCTGGCCCCGGTGGTGGTGGGGTACAAGCTTGGCCTCGTCTCGGCACCGATGATCCGCACGCTGGTGAGCGCGTTTGCATTCCGCGGCAAGGATGAGGCCGCGGTGCGCGCCGCGGGCGAGCGTTATGCATCCGAGAAGCTGCCCGCCTTCGTGCGGCCGCATGCACTGGAACGCATCCGCTGGCACAAGTCCCGCGGTGACCGGGTGGTCGTGGTGTCCTGTTCGTTGGACGTGTATCTGGCCGCATGGTGCCGCAACCATGGTCTTGAGCTGATCTGCAACGAACTGGAGTCGCGGGGCGGCCGCATGACCGGCCGACTGCTGGAGGGGGATTGCGGGCCGTTCAAGTCGCAGATGATCCTGGACCGCTACCGGTTGGGCGAGTACGGCGAGGTCTACGCCTATGGCGACACCCATGAGGACGAGCCGATGCTGGATCTGGCCAGCCGGCGGTACTACCGCTGGCAGGAGCTGCCGGCCTGACGCACCGCGCCCAGACCGTTGCCTGCCGTTTGTCGCGCCATTTGCCCTTGATCAAGTCCCGCCGCGCCGGGTCGGTTACCGTGGCGGCACAACGTCCAGACGGAGGTGCGTATGAAGGCGAACGTGGGTGGCGTGGACAAGGTGCTGCGGATCGTGGTCGGCGTGGCCCTGATTGCGTGGGCGGCGACGGGCGGGCCGGTATGGGCCTGGGTCGGCGTGGTGCCCTTGTTGACCGGTCTTTTCAACTTCTGCCCGTTGTACGCATTGCTGGGCATGAGTACCTGCAAGGTCAGGTCATAACGTTGCAGTGGGGGAGGCCGGCCGGCGGCGCTGGGGGGTGCCGCCGGCCTTTTCGTTGCGTGCATGCATTGCCCGCGCGAGCGTGGTGCCGCAGTCCGCAGGGAGTTTGAGCGTGGCCAGCTCGTCGGCGCGCGTGACGCCGCGGGTGAGGATGGCCAAGGGCAGCCCGACCTCGCGCGCCATGCGGGCAAAGCGGTAACCCGAATACACCATCAGCGAAGAGCCGACGACGAGCATGGCGTTGGAACTTGCCAGCGCCTGCTGCGCGGCGTTGACGCGATCGCGCGGGACGTTCTCGCCGTAGAACACCACGTCTGGTTTGAGCAGGCCACCACAAGCGTCGCAGTCCGGCACGCGGAAGCGGTGGAAATCCGCGTCTTCAAGGTCTGCATCGCCGTCCGGTGCGGTGGCTGCGCTCAGGTGGTGCCAGTCCGGGTTGAGTTCGCCCAGCCGCTGCTGCAGCCGGTCGCGGCGGCTGAGTTGTCCGCAAACCAGGCAGACGATCTGATCCAGGCGGCCATGCAGATCGATGACCCCGCGGCTGCCCGCCTGCTGGTGCAGCCCATCCACGTTCTGGGTGACCAGCGTGGAGACGCCGCCTTCCGCTTCCCAATCGGCCAGTGCGTTGTGGGTGTCATTGGGCCGGGCGGTGGCGATGTGCGGCCAGCCGATGAAGCTGCGCGCCCAGTATCGTGCGCGGGTAAGTGGCTCCTGCACAAAGGCCTGGTAGGTGACCGGGGGCTTGCGTTTCCAGCTGCCGTCCTCGTCGCGGTAGTCGGGGATGCCAGAAGCCGTGCTGCAGCCCGCGCCGGTGAGCACGAACACGCGGGGGTGTGCGGCCATCCAGTCCGCGAGTTGCAGGGCGGCTTCAAGGGGCGCGGGGGCGGGCGTGGCCATGCGTCCATGCTACGTTGGAATCCGGGTGAGGACGTGACGCGCGAGGACGTAAAACATGCGATCGATGTGGTTGGGTTTGTGCCTGCTGGCAGCACCCTTGGCTACGGCGGCTCCGCCGGACACGGTGGTGGTGCTGGTGCGCCATGCCGAAAAGGCCACCGACGGCTCGCGCGATCCCCTGCTGACGGTCGAAGGCCGCACCCGTGCCGAGGCATTGGTGGATCGCCTGGCCGAGCGACCCATCGCGGCGGTTTACGCCACGCCTTTCAGGCGGACGCAGCTCACCGCCTGGCCCGTCGCGAAGGCGCGGGGCCTGCCCCTCACCGTACGTCCCGCGGGTGAGCCGGCCGCCTCCCTGGCCGAAGTGCTGCGCAGTCGCCATTCGGGCGAAAGCGTGCTGGTGGTCGGCCACAGCAATACCCTGCCGGCGGTGGCCCGTGCGCTGGGCGCGCAAGGCGTGGCTGACATGGATGAAAGTGAATACGACCGTGCCATGATCGTCGTCATCCCCGCCGACGGCGAGGTGCAGCTGCAGCAGGAACGTTGGCCCGTGCGTTGAGGCTGGCCGTCGCGCGACGGACATTGCGATACCGGAGGAGCCTGGGCATGTGGGAACACCTCACCGCCGTGCGTGACCTGGGACGGGTGCACGACATCGCCTCGATCCTGGTGCATTACGGCTTTGGCGACATGGTGCGCCGCCTGGGATTGGGCGCCGTGGTCGCCCGGGCGGGCAAGGTGCTGCCGCTGTCGCAGCTTTCCGAATCCGCTGCGCTGCCCGCGCCAGTGCGCGTCCGGCGCGCGCTGGAAGACATGGGGCCGACGTTCGTGAAGCTGGGCCAGGTGCTGGCCACCCGCGTCGACCTGTTTCCGCCCGACTGGATCACCGAGTTCGGAAAACTCCACAGTCAGGCCCCCGCGGTGGCGTACGAGGGCATCCACGCGCAATTGGTGGAGGACCTCGGGGCGCCACCCGACGAGGTGTTCCGCCGTTTCGACACCACCCCGCTGGCGGCGGCGTCCATTGCGCAGGTGCACCGGGCCACGCTCAAGGACGGCCGCGAAGTGGTGGTCAAGGTGCGGCGGCCGGGTATCCGCCCGGTGATCGAGGCCGACCTTCGCCTGCTGCAACGCGCGGCCCAATTGTTCGAAGCGCAGTTCCCCGAATGGCGGCAGTTCCAGCCGGTGGGTGTGGTCAAGCAGTTCCGCGCCTCGCTCATGCTGGAACTGGACCTGGCCGCGGAATGCCGCCACGCCGAGCGCATCGCCGCCAACTTCGAGGGCCACCCCGAGATCGTCGTGCCTTCGGTGCATTGGGACTTCACCAGCGAGCGGGTGAATGTGCAGGACTACATCGACGGCATCCCGGTGTCCGATACCGCCGCGCTGGACGCCGCCGGCGTGGACCGCAAACTGATCGCACGCCGGGGCGCGCAGACCATCCTGAAAATGGTGCTGGAGGACGGGTTCTTCCATGCCGATCCGCACCCCGGCAACGTGTTCGTACTGCCGGATTCGCGCATTGCAGTGATTGATTACGGCATGGTCGGCCGACTGTCGCAGGCGCGCCGCGAACAGATCGTGTCGTTGCTGCATGGGCTGGTGGACCACGATCCCGAACGGGTGAGCGACGTCCTGATGGAGTGGACCGGCCAGTCGGAGGCCGATGAGGGCCAGCTGGCGCAGGACATCGACGCATTCGTTGAGCGCTACCACGGCGTGCGTCTGGGGGACCTGGACCTGCCGGCGATGCTGCTGGAGGTCACCGCGCTGCTGCGCACGCACAAGCTGGCGCTGCCTTCCGAACTGGCGCTGCTGGTGAAGGTGTTCATCACCCTCGAGGGCCTGGGGCGCAAGCTGGACCCGGATTTCGACATGGCCCACGAAGCGGCGCCGTTCCTGCGCGTGGTGATGTTCGGGCGATACCGGCCACGCGCGGTGGCGCGGCAGAGTTGGCACGTACTCGGCGACACGGCGCGGTTCCTCGCGGCGCTGCCGCGCGACCTGCAGCGGATCGTGCGCGTGGTGCGGGGCGGCAAGCTGAAGGTGCATATCGACATCGACCACCTGAAGGAATTCAGCGCGCAGATCGACCACTCGGCCAACCGGTTGACGGTGGGCGTGGTGTTGGCGGCGCTGATCGTCGGTTCGTCGATCACTTTGACCGTGGAGGGCGGGCCGACGCTGATGGGCCTGCCGGTATTCGGGCTGCTGGGCTTCCTCGGCGCGGCAGTGGCGGGGGCATGGCTGGTTTATTCGATCTGGCGGAGCGGGGGCGGGCGCTGAGCGAGGTGCAATCTCGCGTGCGCGTGGCAAGGCGATCAGTCGTTGCCGATCCCCGATGAAAAAAGACGCCCGGGCTGGCCGGGCGTCGAGTTACTGCAGTGCAGGGTGCGGTGTCGAAACGGAACTATGGTCAGTCCAATGCGTCCAGCACCAGGATGGTGGCGAGGATCGCCGGCAGGATCGACGGCGTGCCGCGGCGGTAGGTGCCGTAGCGGTACGCACCGTAGTAGCCGTCGTCGTAACCACGGCGGAAGCCCTGGCGGAAGTAGTGACGATAGGCGTCGTAAGGCACGTAGTAGCCGTAGTAGCCGTAGCTGGCATCCGAGTACGCGTAGGAACTGCGATAGTCCGGACGCCAGCCGTCCATGCGGTCGGCGCGGCCGGCCCAGTAGCCTTCCTCGTACCCCCGGCGCACCGCGTCACGCAGCAGGTCGGCACCGTAACGGTTGGTGTCGTGGTGGTAGCCGCTGTAGTAGTAGCGGTAGCTGATCGGGGTATAGAAGAACGGGTCGTTGTAATAGTCCCAGCGGCGCGTTGCATACCGGTGGTGATGGTCGCGCAGGCGGCGGATGTAGTCGCTCTGGTACCGGTACTGCGAAGTGCGACGCTGATCGCGCAGGGTTCGGCTGTACTGTTCGGCACGGCGCTCGCGGTCGACGTGAGAGCGACGGTAGGCGTCGGCCTGCCGCTGCTGGCTTTCGATCAGGCGGCGCTGCTGCGGGGCTGAGAGACGCTGCCCCCCAGCGTCGCGACGCGCGTCCCCACGGCGCTCGCGGTCGGAGCGCTCCACACTGCGGCGCTCGTCGATATCGCGCCGTTCCTGCGCCACCCGATCCAGGTCGCGCCATGCGGGGCCGCGCTGTTCATCGGTATCGCGCACACGGCCGGGCTGCGGGCGGCCTTCGTCTTCCACGCGCACACGGCGGGCTTCCACCGCGCGATCGCGTTCCGCTTCTGCGCGCCGCTGTCGGGCTGCCTGCTCGCGGGCTTCGGCGTCCCGCTGCTGCGCGAACGCCCGCTCTCGCTGCTCCTGAGCGCGTGCTTGTGCCTGTTCGTTGCGGGCGCGTTGGGCTTGCTCGCGCTGTTCCCGCTCAGCCTGTTGGGCGATGCGCTGCGACCTGGACTGTTCGCGTTGCGCGTCGCGCTCCGGGCGCTCGGACTCCTGCTGCCAGCGGCGTCCAGGCTCGGCTGGCTCGGGGCCGCGTCGCCATTGGGACTGTGCCCGGTCATCGCGGTCGACTGCGGCCGGGCGTGGCTCAGACCTACGCTCACGCCTCTCCTCGCGGGCCTCCGCGGCTTGCGGGGGCTTATCCTGGCCCGCTTGGTTCGACCGTTCTTCATCACGCGCGCGGCGGCCTTCGCCGCGCCGTGGACGTTCGTTCTGCTCGTCCCCTTGCGCCTGCTGCGCGCCCACGGGCGCCGCCACGGCCAGCAAAGTGCCGATCACCACCGCGAGTAGGATTCGCTGGCCGCAACCGTTCATTTCGTGTCTCCAGGATGGGCCGCGGACCACCCGCACGCCTGATGTGCAGTTGGCGTGAAGACGCATGAACGGGCACTGACATCCGCCCGATACCAGCGCAGAGGTGAAAAAAAGATTCAGCTGGCGGTTGGGTCCGGGGCGGGTGCGCAGGGCATTGCCTCTGTCTCGGGGTTCAGCGGCCCCTCTCGCGGACACGGTCCCCATCTTCAAGGGCGCGATCCGGGTGCACGATCACGATGTCGCCAGGGGAAATTCCCTGCCGGATCTCCGACCAGCCTTCGCCCTGCAGCCCGACGCCCACGGGAGTCCGGCGCGCTTTGTCCGCGACGACCCGGAACACGCGGGCAGTGTCGCCATCGAAGAAGACCGCACTCGCGGGGACGCGCAACGTGGGCGCGGCCTCGCGCAGCAGGAAGCGCGCATTGACGCGGTAGGCCTCGCCGAGGTGATGCCAGAGCGCATGGGGGCTGAGGATGTCCACGATCACCCACACGCGCTGCTCTTCCACGCCCAACGCCGACACCTTGGTGAAGCCCCCGGGCTCGATGCGGCGAACGCGTCCCTCCAGGGGCTGCGCCTCGCCCCAGCGCACGAGCTCCACGCGCATGCCTGGACGCAGGCGGACCGCATCGGCGGAGAGCACGTCCACTTCCACTTCCAGCGCATCCGGGTCGCCGAGTTCCAGCAATGGTTCGCCGGGTTGCACCGGGCGCGCGCTTTCGAAATGTCGACGCAGCACCATGCCAGCCACCGGGGCCGTGAGCTTCAGCACGCTGGCGCCACTCTCCCCGCTGCCGTGGGCGAGGACGGCCTGCGCGGCCGTCAGTTCGTGTTTGGCCGTTGCCTCCAGGAACCGGGCACTGCTGGCCTCACGCTGCGCCTGGTCGGCAGCGGTGCGGGCCTGGTCGGCCGTGGCGCTGGCCACGAGCTGGTCGCGTTGCAGGCGCTGCAGGCGGTCGGCATCGGCCTTGGCCTGGCGGGCACGGGCGGCGGAGGCTGCCGCCGCTTCCCGGGCCGCGGCCCATCGCCCGCGCGCGGCCGCAACCTGCGACTGCGCTTCGGCGCGCGCACGCGCATCCAGCGCAGGGGCGGCCAGGGCATCGAGCACCACGAGGGTCTGGCCGGGCTCGACGGCATCGCCTGGCTCCAGTTCAAGCCGGCGCGCGGTGGCCGCGATCGGCGCCGTGATCACATAGCGGTCGCGAAGGCGAGTGCGGCCTTCCGCCTCGACGACCTCGCGCACGGGACCTCGATCGGCGCGGGCAGTGTCCACCAGCGTGGCCTTGGGCCACAGCAGCAGAGCGGCGAAAGCGCCCACCACGAGGAGGGCGAGCAGCCAACGGAGCAGGCGGGCGCGTGTGGTTGCCGGCATCAGCGGATCATTCCTTGGTCTTCAGCGCGGCCACCAGGTCCAGTCGATCCAGTCGTCGGCGCACCAGTGCCGCCGATAGTACCGTCGCTGCGAGTATGACGATGCCGGCAAACGCGACGCCCGTCGGGTCGGGAACGACCGGGATGCGGAACAGGTCGGACTGCATGCCCCGGGCCAGCAGCGCGATCATGGCGAATCCCAACACGAACCCTGGCAGCAGGGCCATGAGGGCCAGCGCGCCCAGCTCGCCGAGTAGAAGGCCCCGCACTTCGGCACGGGTGTAGCCCAGTACGCGCAGGCTGGCGAGTTCGCGACCCCGCTCGGCGAGGGTGATGCGCGCGGCGTTGTACACCACGCCCACGGCGACGGCGCCGGCCAGCAGGGTGATCGCAAAGGTGAAGGTGGACAGGCTCTGCGCCATGGTGTCGCGGAAGCTCTGCACCATCGCTGATCGGTCGGTGACGGAGGCCACGCGGGGTCGGCGGCGGAGCTCGGCAAGGACCGCCTCGCGGTACCGCGCGTCCACCGAAATCCATGCGCCGGAAGCCACGTCCCCTTCGTTCAGCAGGGTATTGAGGTAGCCGTGGCGCGCATATGCGCCGACACCCAGGTACTCCTTCACGGTGCCGGCCACCGGTACGGCAAGCGTGCGGCGGTGGCCTTCGAAGAACTGCACCTGCAAGGTGTCGCCGGGACGGACCCGGAGCAGGTCCGCCAGGTAATCGGTCAGCAGCAGTCCATCGCGCGGGAGCACGACGGGCTGGATGCGCGCATCCACCACCCGCTTGAGGTCGCCTTGCGTAGGCAGGCCGTGCAATGCGGTACGGTACGTGCGATGGCCATGCCGAAGGGTAACGGCAGCCACCCGGAACGGTTCGACAGCACGCACGCCGGGCAGTGCGGCCAATTCCGCTACCGCCCGGCTGGAAGCGGGCTCGGTAAAACCCACGGCGAAGTCGTCACGCTGGGCAAAGCCGAACTGGACGTCGACCACGCGCTCGACCGAATTGGGCATCGCCCGCGACATGACCAGGATGCCGCACGCCATCCCGATGCCCAGCACCGATAGCAACGTCCGCAACGGGCGCCGTTCAAGGTTGCGCAATACCATCCGCGCCGCGGGGTCGAGGACACGCCCAAGGCCCAGGCGCTCCAGCAGCAGGGGACGGAAGTTGGCCGGCGACTCAGGCCGCATGGCCTCCGCGGGCGAAAGCCGATGCACGCGCGCGAGCGCGGCGAATGTGCCCAATGCGCCGGCAACCACGGCAAACGCCATCGCCAGCAACAGCAGCGGTGGTTCGAGTGACCACGTCAGGTAGGGGAAGCGGTAGTACTCGCGATAGATGCCGGCAATCGCGCGCCCCAGCCACGCGCCCAGCCCGATGCCTGGCAGCACCCCCACCGCAACCACAATCAGCACCAGTTGCCCGTAGTGCACCGCCACCTGCAAGCGCGAGTAGCCGAAGGCCTTGAGCAGTGCGATCTGTTCGCGTTGGGACGCCACCAGCCGACCAAGCACCACGTTGAGCAGGAACGCGGTAACGCCGAGGAAGATCGCGGTGAACATGCGCGCCATCATCCGCAACTGGCTCAATTCCTCATCGAGGAAACGGTGTGAGGGCTGCAGGTCGCGGCCGTTGGCGCCGGCTCCGCCGAAAGGGACGAGCAGCGGGTCGATGGCGTCGATCACATCGGGCACGCGGGCGCCGGGCTGCACGGTGACCACGAGGCTGTTGAACGCACCATCCATGTCGAAAGCGCGGGCCAGCGATGCGTGCTGCATCCACAGCACCGCGAAGCGCTGGAAGTCGGGAAAGACCTCGCCCGGCTTGATCTGGTAGATGAACTCCGGCGAGAGGCCGATGCCGGAGATCCGCAGTTCCTGCCGCCGGCCATTGAGAATGGCAACGAGCCGATCGCCTTCGTGCAGGTCGTGGGCCTCGGCAAAGGCCTCGCCCACCACCGCTTCATCCAGCCGCTCCGGCAATCGGCCCGAGCGCAGGTAGAGCCGGTTGAGGCCTCCATCGCCGGATGCAGGGAGCGAGATGAGCTGCGCGTTGATGGGGCCGCTGAAGCCCGTCAGTTCAAGGGGCGCGAAGCCCACCACGCGGGCCTCAACGGCGCGCACACCCGGCAATCCGCGGATCGTGTCGGCCAGCGGCAACGGAACGCGCTTGGCCTGCGCAAACACGTCGGCGAAGCCGTATTCGGCGTAAAACAGCGCCCGCGTGCGGGAGAGCGCGTTGTAGTTGCCCAGCGCCATCACCATGGTGCCGATGCCACCCACCATGACCAGCGCGATGGCGAGCACCTGGCCCCGCAGCTGCACGAACTCCCGGAGCAGCTTGCGGTGCAGGGCCCTCACCAGCGCAGCCCCGAGGCGGGTTTGCGCGTGGCGTTGCGCTCCTGGCTGATGACACGACCATCGCTGAGTCGGATCACGCGGTCGGCCATCCCGGCGATCACCTCGTTGTGGGTAATCACCACGGTCAGTGCGCCGGTCTCGCGGTTGATGCGCTCCAGTGCCTGCAATACCAGGATGCCCGTTGGGGAATCCAGTGCCCCGGTTGGTTCGTCGCAAAGCAGTACGGCAGGCCGCTTGGCAATGGCGCGTGCGATCGCCACGCGCTGCTGTTCGCCACCGGAGAGCTGCGCGGGGAAGTGATCCATGCGCTCCTTCAGCCCGACCAGCGCCAGCGCCTCCTCGGGCGCCATCGGTTGGTCGGCGATCTCCGTCACCAGCGCCACGTTCTCGCGGGCGGTCAGGCTGGGGATGAGGTTGTAGAACTGGAACACGAAGCCCACGTGTTCACGCCGGAATTGCGTCAGCACTGCCTCATCCGCACCGGTGAGCGGATGGCCCTGGCATTCGACCTCGCCTCTGGTAGGCGCATCCAGGCCGCCCAGGATGTTCAACAGGGTGGACTTGCCGCTGCCGGAGGCTCCCAGCAACACCACGAACTCGCCGGCAAACAGGTCGAGGTCGATGCCGCGCAGCGCATGCACGTCGACATCCCCCATGCGGTAAACCTTGGTCAGCCCCCGTGCCCGGAACACCGGCTGCGGAGAGTCCAAGGGGGTAGGGGCCGTGGCCATGCCCTACTGTAATGGGTCAGCCGTCGCCCTGGGTGCGCTTGAACTCGTCGATCATGGCCTGGCGCATCAGGAACTTCTGTACCTTGCCCGTCACCGTCATCGGGAAGCTGTCGACGAAGCGGATGTGGCGGGGGATCTTGTAATGGGCGATGCGGCCTTGGCAGTACGCGCGGACCTGGTCGGCATCGCAGACGGCGCCGTCGGCGAGCCGTATCCAGGCGCAGGCCTCCTCGCCGAACTTCTCGTCCGGAATGCCAAAGACCTGCACGTCGGCGATGGCGGGATGCGTGTAGAGGAATTCCTCTACCTCACGCGGGTAGATGTTCTCACCGCCGCGGATCAGCATGTCCTTGACGCGGCCTACGATGCGACAGTAGCCGTCGGCGTCGATGGTGGCGAGGTCCCCCGTGTGCATCCAGCCTTCGGCGTCGATCGCCTCGGCGGTGCGCGCGGGTTCGTTCCAATAGCCTTGCATGACCGAGTAGCCGCGCGTGCACAGTTCGCCCGTGGTGCCGCGGGGCACGGTGCGGCCTTCGCCATCGATGATCTTGACCTCCACATGCGGGTGCACGCGTCCGACGGAATCGACGCGGCGCTCCAGGGGGTCATTGGGTGTGGTCTGGAAACTGGCCGGACTGGTTTCGGTCATCCCGTAAGTGATGGTCACCTCGGACATGTGCATCACCTCGACCACGCGCCTCATCACCTCGATGGGGCAATTGGAGCCGGCCATGATGCCGGTGCGTAACGTGGTGAGGTCGAATTCCGCGAAGCGCGGGTGTTCGAGCTCGGCGATGAACATCGTGGGCACGCCGTGCAGTCCGGTGCAGCGCTCGGCCTGCACGGTCTCCAACGTAACCAGCGGGTCGAAACCCTCGCCGGGAATGACCATGCACGCGCCGTGCGTCACGCACGCCAGGTTGCCGAGCACCATGCCGAAACAGTGGTAGAAGGGCACCGGGATGCACAGCTTGTCCTGTTCGGTGAGGTGCATGGCTTCACCGACAAAGAAGCCGTTGTTGACGATGTTGTGGTGGGTGAGTGTGGCCCCCTTGGGGGCGCCGGTCGTGCCTGAGGTGAACTGGATGTTGACGGCGTCGTGGGGGGAGAGCGTGGCAGCCACGCCGCGCATGCGGGCGAGGGCGGTGGTGTCGTCGCAGTTCGCGACGCAATCGAATGCGTGCGTGCCCGGAATCGGTTCGCCTTCGCCCATCACCAACACGTGCCGCAGGTCCGGCAGCGCGGCCGCCTTCAGCTCCCCTGCGGCGCATGCGTCCAGTTCGGGCGCCAGCTCGCGCAACATGCCGACGTAGTCCGAGGTCTTGAAGCGCCTGGGCAGTACCAGAGCCTTGCAGCCCACGTGACGTAGCGCGAAGGCCAGCTCGTGGGTGCGATACGCCGGGTTGATGTTCACCAGGATCAAACCGGCCCGTGGGGCGGCGAACTGCATCAGGACCCATTCGGCGCGATTCAGGGACCAGATGGCGACTCGGTCGCCGGGCACCAGTCCAAGTTTCAGCAGGCCTGCCGCCAACCGATCCACGGCCTCGTTGAAGGTGGCGTAATCCATGCGCACGCCCTGCGGCGGTACGACCAAGGCAGGCTGTGCGGGCCACGTGCGGGCAACGCGGGCGAGCATGTCGCCCACTGTTTCCTCGAGGAGCGGGACGGTGTGGTCACCGATGACGTGGCTGGGGCTGGGGCCGGGGTCGGGAAGCGAGGTCATCCGCGCAGGATAGCCGCCGGCCGGGAATCGACACGATGCGTCTTTGGTATCGGGCTGTCGCCTGGTCTGCCGCCCACACGCGGCTACGTGATGCGCCGCCGGATCTCACTCCTGCCGTAGCAGTTGTGGAGGGGCCTGTTCGTTCGCGGTGTCGAAGCGGGCGAGCGGCGTTTCGTCCGGGCACCGCACGTCCGGAAAGCCGAACTGGCCCCGCAGCGCCCGTCCGCAATCAGCCAGCGACTGGAAGGCTGCGCCGGGCTGCATGCATTCGTTGTCGAAGGCACGCCCGAATGCGTCGCGGCGCCGGGCGAAATCCTCGCCGCACTTGCGCGCAACGCGGATGCGGTCAAGGTCTTCCTGCGCCGCGTTGGTACCCGAGAGTCCATACTGGCGCAGTTCCGCGGCGTTGAGCAGCAACAGGTTGCGCGCCGGGATGGTCATCATGCGATCGGCCAGGTGCGCGGCCACGCCATTGCGCGAGAGGTAGTCCCGCAGCTGCTGGGTGATGTCACGCAGTTCGTCATTGAGTTCCACGCGCGTGGTGGCAGTGGACTTGAGCCGCATCAGGCGGTGGATTCCCACCTTGCCGGCAATGGAACGGGTGTCGCCCGCAGCCAGCACCAGCACGCATGCGCTGTGGCACAGCGAACCTTCGCGCACCCAGATGGACCAGCCGGATTCGGCGATCTGGTCGCCCACGCGGATAGCCTCTTCCACCTGTCCGCCCGCCGAGTCGATGTCGAGCACGCGGTTGCGGATCTCCATGCGATCGGCGACCTCGCTGACGCGGGCCATCAGCGCCGTAAAGCCAGCGTCGATCTTGCCGTCGTACCTCAGGCGGACCATGCCGGGTTCACGGCACTCGGACAACACATCTACCAGGTTGAAGAACTCCAGGGCGCCGATGCGGTCGCCGTCGCCTTCGCGGTCGTAGTCGTAGTGACAGCTCACCCGCGCCGTGCCGCTTTCGAGCGTGGCCGGGGGCCAGTAGGTGAAGTCCGGCGTGGTCGGCGGAGGCGGCGCGCGGAGGCCGGCGATGGCGGGTCTGCTGCGATCCTCGGCCAACGTCACCACCGGCGGCTTGCCGTCGCCGTCATTCGCCGACGCAGCTTGATCCGAGCACCCGCTCAGCGCGGCGATCAACGCCGACGCGAGGGATAGCAGGAGCCAAGGCTTCGTCATGGAACGTGGCGGGCAGGGTCGTGGGATGCGGCCATTATTCTCCATTAAACGTCCTTAACCCATGCCTTCAGGACGCGCCTTTGCCTGTTCATCACTTCGGCTGGATAAGATCAATCGCGCGCCTTGCCACGGGGTGGCTTCGTTTGACAGTTTCGACGTCCCTCCCGCCACCTCCGGCCATGCCACGCGCGATTGTCGCGCTGGGGTTCGTCAGCCTGTTCACCGACATGGGGTCGGAAATCGTCCACAGCCTGCTGCCGGTGCTTCTCGCCGGTACCCTGGGGGCCAGCGCACTGGTGATCGGCCTGATCGAGGGCGCAGCCGAGGCCTTGGTGCTGGTGACCAAGGTATTTTCCGGCTACGTCAGTGACGCGGTGGGGCGCCGCAAGCCTTTGGTGTTGCTGGGCTACGGGCTGGCTGCGGTAGTGAAACCCCTTTTCCCGCTGGCCGATTCGGTGGCCACGGTGACGACGGTGCGCCTTCTGGACCGGTTCGGCAAGGGTATCCGTGGTGCGCCGCGTGACGCGCTGGTGAGCGACCTGACGCCGCGCGAGATCCGCGGCGCCGCCTTTGGGCTGCGCCAGTCGATGGACACCGTCGGGGCGTTCATGGGGCCACTGCTGGCAGTGGGGCTCATGCACGCCTTCGCCAATGACATCCAGACCGTGCTGTGGTTCGCGGTGGTTCCCGGAGTGGTGGCGGTACTGCTGCTCTTGAAGGTGCCTGAACCGGCCGATGGGGCCCGCAAGCCCGCGCGCCTGCCACTGAGCCGGGAAGGTTTGTCGCACTTGGGGCGTTCATTCTGGTGGTTGGTGGCGCTTGGGCTGCTGGTGGCCCTGGCCCGGTTCAGCGAGGCGTTCCTCGTGCTGCGGGCGGCCGATCGGGGGCTGCCGCTGGCCTGGGTGCCAATAGTGCTGGTGGTGATGAGCGCGGTTTACGCTCTCACCGCCTATCCGGCTGGATACCTGTCGGATCGGATGTCGCGTTCGACGCTGCTTGCGTTGGGAATGGGCGTGCTGGTGCTGGCCGATGTGGCGCTGGCCGCGTCCGACGGCCTGGGCCTGGTATTCGGCGGCATCGCGCTGTGGGGCCTGCACATGGGCCTGACCCAAGGCATCCTTGCCAGCCTGGTGGCGGATGTGGCGCCCGAGGCGTATCGCGGCACAGCCTTCGGCATGTTCAATCTGGTGTCAGGGGCGGGACTGCTGGTGGCAAGTGCCGTCGCAGGGTGGCTGTGGGATCGGCAAGGCCCACCCGCGGCATTCTGGATGGGGGCTGTGGTTTCGGGCCTGGCTGCCCTCGCCACGCCGTGGCTCGCCCGCGCCATGAAACCGTCATCTGCCTGACCTAGCGTGCATCGGGATGAATATCCTGATGCTGTCCGACGTGTATTTTCCGCGTGTGAACGGCGTTTCCACGTCGATCCGTACGTTTGCCCGCTCGTTGGCGCGGATGGGCCATGCGGTAACGCTGGTGGTGCCGGACTACGGGGCTAGCAGCGGGCAGGAGCAGCACCATGACGACACCTTCAAGGTCATCCGCTTGCCTGCGCGGGTGATCTTCTTCGATCCAGAAGACCGCCTGATCAAGGGCGCCGCGCTGGACAGGGTGACCCGAACGCTGGCCGCGCGCGACTGGGACGTGGTCCACGTGCACACCCCGTTCCGCGCCCATCAGCTGGGCGTGCGGCTGGCACGGCTGACTGGCGTGCCGACGGTGGAGACCTACCACACCTATTTCGAGGAGTACGTGGGCCATTACCTGCCGTGGCTGCCGACCGGGCTGGCGCGCTGGCTGGCACGACGTGCCTCTCGTTACCTGTGCCACGGCGTGGACCACCTGATCGTGCCCAGCGCGCAGATGGCCGAGGTACTCGACCGTTACGGCGTGCGCACGCCCCGCACGGTGATTCCCACGGGCATCGACCTGGCTGAGTTTGCCGGCGGCGACGGCGCGCGCTTCCGCGAGACGCACGGCATTGCCGCCGATGTTCCCACGATGGTGACCGTGAGCCGGCTGTCGCTGGAGAAGAACATCGCGTTCCTGCTGCGGGTGATGAAGCGGCTCTTGCCCCGGTTCCCCGCGCTCCAGTTCCTGATAGCGGGAGAGGGCCCTGACGCCGCGAGGTTGCGGCAGCTGGTTGCAGGCCTGGGGTTGGAGCACAACGTCCGCTTTTTCGGCAACCTCGACCGGCGCAGCACCCTGCTGGATGCCTACCGTGCCGGGGACGTGTTCGTGTTTGCTTCGCCCAGCGAAACGCAGGGGCTGGTGCTGATCGAGGCGATGGCGTTGGGTACGCCGATCGTCTCTACAGCGGTCATGGGCACGGCGACCGTGCTGCGTGACGCCCGCAGCGCGAGAGTCAGCGAGGAAGATGAGGAGGCCTTCGCACAACATGTGGCCTCGTTGCTGGATTCGGCGGAAGACCGTCGCGCACTCGCCGAGGCGGGCCCCTTGGATGCCCGTGCCTGGAGCACCGAGGTGCTGATGCGGCGCGCGGTGGAGCTGTACGCCTCGTTGGCGCGCCCAATGCCCGCGTTGGCCTGATCCCCATCCCCCGTGCGGGGGAGGGCAAAAGCGTCCGGTGTTGGCCACGCGGATGCGTTGGCATAGATGAAGACGACCGGCCGAAGCCCCTGTGCCCCCTCCTCCCCCATGGCACGCGCTTCCGCCGGCGTCTTTTTTTGCGCGGGTAGGGAGCGGCAGTTATCGTGGCGGCATCCGGCCCGGGGAGGGGCGCCTGCGGGGTTGGCAGGGGTCCATGGGCGTGGAACCCACCCATTGATAGCCTCCACATGCCTCCAGCCAAGCAGGGAAACTCGCCGGCGCGCGTGCTGTTCGCCAGCCTGATCGGCACGACGATCGAGTTCTTCGACTTCTACATCTACGCGACGGCTGCCGTTCTCGTGTTCCCGAAGTTGTTCTTTCCGGCCGGTGATCCAGTCACCGCAACGCTGCAGTCGCTGGCGACGTTTGCGCTGGCGTTCTTCGCCCGGCCCATTGGCTCGGCGGTGTTCGGCCACTTCGGGGATCGCGTGGGGCGCAAGGCCACCCTGGTCGCGGCGCTGCTGACGATGGGCCTGTCCACCGTCGCGATTGGCCTGTTACCGACCTACGCCAGCATCGGTTTGGTGGCGCCGGCATTGCTGGCTCTGTGCCGGTTTGGCCAGGGTTTGGGACTCGGTGGCGAATGGGGCGGGGCGGTGCTGCTCGCCACCGAGAACGCGCCGCCGGGCAAGCGCGCCTGGTACGGGATGTTTCCGCAATTGGGGGCGCCGCTCGGGTTCTTCCTCGCAACCGGCATCTTCCTGCTGCTGACCGCAGTGATGAGCGATACGCAGTTTTTCGCCTGGGGCTGGCGCATCCCGTTCGTGGGGAGCGCGGCGCTGGTGTTCATCGGCCTGTGGATCCGCCTGCGGTTGAGCGAAACGCCCGACTTCCAGCGGGTGTTGGACCGCGAAGAGCGGGTACGCCTGCCGATGCTGGTGGTACTGGGCTCGCATCCGCGCGCGCTCCTGGCGGGCACCTTCGGCGCGCTGGCCACGTTCGTGCTGTTCTATCTGATGACGGTGTTCGCGCTGAGCTGGGGCACCTCTCAGCTGGGGTACACGCGCGAGCAGTTCCTGGGGCTGCAGATGGTGGGAGTGGTGTGCTTTGCGCTGACCATCCCGGTGTCCGCGCTGTACGCGGATCGGGTGGGTGCCCGGCGGGCCATGATTGCCGCGACAGTCGCCATCCTCGCCTTCGGATTGGTATTTGCGCCGCTGTTCGTTGCCGGCAGCATGGGGAGCACACTGCTGTTCCTGTCGTTGGGGCTGGCGTTGATGGGGCTGACCTACGGGCCGGTGGGCACGATCCTGGCGGAAATGTTTCCCGCCGCGGTCCGCTATACGGGCGCGTCGCTGGCGTTCAACCTCGCGGGCATCCTGGGCGCCTCGCTGGCGCCGTACATCGCAACCTGGCTGGCGGGTCGCTACGGATTGGTGTCGGTCGGGCTCTACCTCGTCGCGGCTGCCGTGCTGACCTTGCTCGCCCTCCTGGCCATACGTCCGGCGAGGGCCACCTGAGGTCGGAGCGGTGTCAAGGCGCTTGGCGTCGCACTTCTCAGGTGCCTCGCAGGCCGCCATTCCGGTTTTCGCGTAGGCCTGCGCGTAAAATGGGTCGATGATCGTCAATATCGCCGCATATCATTTCGTAGCCGTGGACGACCCCGCGGCGTTGGCCGCGGCCGCTCGCGGATGGGCCGGGGAGGGCGGCCTGCTGGGTACCGTGTTGGTGGCCGGCGAAGGCATCAACATCTTCCTGGCGGGCGATGCGGAGGCCATCGAGTCGTTCCTGGCACACCTGCGCGCCGACGCCCGATTCGCCGACATCCTCGTCAAGTACAGCCACAGTGCCGCGCAGCCGTTCGCGCGCCTGAAGGTCAAGCTGAAGCGCGAGATCATCGCCTTCCGCAGGGACGACGCCTCCCCGCTGGTGGGCCGTGCCCCGGCGGTCACGCCCGAAACGCTGACCCGCTGGCTTGACCAGGGCCACGACGATGCCGGGCGCCGCGTGGTCATGCTCGATACCCGCAACCGCGAGGAGTTCGGCTTCGGTACGTTTGCGGGGGCGCTGACGCTGCCCATCGACAACTTCACCGACCTGCCCGAGGCGCTGGCACCACACCGCGATGCCCTGCGCGATGCCACGGTGGTCAGTTTCTGCACCGGCGGCATCCGCTGCGAGAAGGCGGCACTGTGGATGCGCGCCGACGGCATGGACAACGTGTTGCAGCTGGACGGGGGAATCCTCGGCTACTTTGAACAGGTGGGCGGCGCCCACTACGACGGGCGCTGCTTCGTTTTCGACGAGCGCGTGGCGCTGGATCCGCAACTGCAGCCCCTGGTGGATGCAGTCCAGACTTCTGGAGTTGTCCCATGATCCACCGTATCGATGCCGGCCCCCGCATGTCCGAGGCCGTGGTCCATAACGGCGTGGCCTACCTGGCGGGACAGATTCCCGAAGACACCAGCCAGGACATCGAAGGCCAGACCCGCCAGGTGCTGGCGGAGATCGATGCACTGCTGGCCAAGGCCGGCACTGACAAGACCCGCCTTTTGCGTGCCGAGATTTTCCTGCGTGACATGGCGGACTTCGCCGGCATGAACCGCGCCTGGGACGCGTGGGTGGTGCCGGGCCAGGCGCCGGCCCGTGCCACGGTGCAGGCGCACCTGGCGGACGCGGCGTGGAAGGTCGAGATCGTGGTTACCGCGGCCGTTTGAGCCACGCCACCGCGCCGCGGCCCGCCCGCAGGCCGCTGGCGAAGCAGGCGGTGAGCAGGTAGCCGCCCGTCGGCGCCTCCCAATCGAGCATCTCACCGGCGCAGAACACGCCGGGATGCTGGCGCAGCATCAGCGCATCATCCAAGGCTTCAAGCCGGACACCGCCGGCCGTGCTGATCGCCTCGGCCAGCGGCCGCGGCTGGGTCAGGATCAGTGGAAGGCGCTTGATGGTCGTGGCGATGACATCCGGATCCTGCATGCCGTCGCGGCCCAGCACCTCATGCACCAGCGCCGCCTTGGCGCCGACCAGCCCTGCCTGGCGGCGCAGATGTTCGCTGATGCTGCGGCCGGCGCGAGGCTTGGCGAGGCCCCGCTTGAGGTGCTCCAGGTCGCGGCCCGGAGCCAAGTCCAGCCACAGGCGGGCTTCTCCATTGGCGGCGATGGCCTCGCGAAGAGGCGCGGACAGGGCGTAGATCAGGCTGCCCTCGATGCCGGTTGCGGTGAGCACGCACTCGCCCTGCAGGCTGTGCTCGACGCCTTCCGCATCGTGCCAGTGCGCGACCACGGGCTTGAGCGGCGCCCCGGCATGGCGCTGCGCCAGATGCTCGCTCCAGCCCACGTCGAAGCCGCAATTGGCCGGCTGAAGCTCGGCCACATCGATGCCCTGCGCGGCCAGCACCGGCGCCCAGGCGCCATCGGAGCCGAGCTCGGGCCAGCTGCCGCCGCCCAGTGCCAGCAGCGTTGCCGGGGCCAGGACTTCCACATCGCCGGCAGGCGACGCAAAGCGGAGTGCACCGTCGTCGGTCCAGCCGAGCCAGTGGTGGTGTACGTGGAATCGCACGCCCTGTTCCCGCAGTCGCCGTACCCACCCGCGCAGCAGTGGCGCGGCTTTCCGGTCCAGCGGGAATACGCGGTCGGAGCTGCCGACATAGGTCTCCACGCCCAAGCCGCGTGCCCATTCGCGCAGCGCGACGGCATCGAAATCATCCAGCCAGCGACCGACGGCTTGCGCACGGTCGCGGTAGCGCTGATCAAACGCCGGGCGCGGCTCGGCATGGGTCAGGTTGAGGCCGCCCTTGCCGGCGATCAGGAACTTGCGACCCACCGAGCCCATGGCCTCGTAGAGGTCCACGTCGATGCCGGCGGCACGCGCCACCTCAGCGGCCATCAGGCCGGCGGGCCCGCCCCCAATGACGACCAGACCAGGAGCGTTGTGGCGGGATGCGGGCATGGGCAGGGGCGCAGTGGGGCGCGCCATTATGCCGCGGTTGGCCCATGACCCCGGCAACGGGGCGCGAGTGGCCGGGTGCGGTATCTTCGCCGGCTGGCACCACGCCTGATCATCGAGGAGACCGACCCCATGCGCCCGAACCGTCTTGCCGCCCTGTTGGCCGTTGTGATCTGGGGCAGTGCGACGCTTCCCGTATGGGCCGATACGCCCGTCCGACAGGCGAGTCCCGCGGCGACCGGGCAAGCGCAACCCGCGCAATCGCGCGACGCGACGCTGCCGGAGCAACTGCGCGACTTCGACACCTACGTTGAGCGCGTGCGCCAGCAGTTCAACGTGCCCGGCATTGCGGTCGCCATCATCAAGGATGGCAAAGTGGTGCTGGAGCGCGGGTATGGCGTGCGCGAGATGGGCAAACCCGCGCGTGTGGACGAACACACCATGTTCGCCATCGCCTCCAACACGAAGGCGTTCACTGCGGCTGCGCTGTCCATCCTTGCCGACGAAGGCAAGCTCTCGCTGGACGATCGCGTCATCGACCACCTGCCGTGGTTCCGCATGGCAGACCCGTACGTCACCCACGAGATGCGCCTGCGGGACCTGTTGGCGCACCGCAGCGGCTTGGGTCTTGGTGCCGGCGACCTGCTGTACTGGCCGGGCACCGACTACACCACCGAGGAGGTGGCACGGCGGTTGAAGGACGTGCCGCTGACCGGCAGTTTCCGCGGCCAGTACGCCTACGACAACATCCTGTATGGCGTGGCGGAGCTGGTGATCGAGAAGGCGAGCGGGCAGACCTTCGACGGCTTCCTGCAGGCCCGCATCTTCGCGCCGCTCGGCATGACGGAGACGCGCTTCAACAGCGACCACCTCAAGCCGAACGACAACGTGGCGACGGGTCACGCCAAGGCCGACTTCAAGGACCTGGAGCCCGTCGCCCCGATGACCTGGCACAACGTGTCGGGTGCCGGTGGCCTGTACGCCAGCGCGCACGACCTGACGAAGTGGATGCGCGTGCAGCTGGATGGCGGCGTGATGGCGGGCGAGGGTGACGACGCCAAGCGACTATTCAGTGCGAAGCGGCAGAAGGCCATGTGGTCGGTGATCACCCCGATGAACATCCAGGAGCCTTCAGTGCCGGAACTGAGCGCGGTCAAGCCCAATTTCCTCGGCTACGGGGAAGGCTGGCAGCTGTCGGATTACCGCGGCCGCAAGCTGGTCTGGCACACCGGCGGCTGGCCGGGCATGGTGTCGCGGCTGACGTTGGTGCCCGAGCACAAGCTGGGCGTGGTGGTGCTGACCAGTGCCGAAGTGGGAGCGGCGTTCAACGCGGTGACGATGCGCGCGTTGGATGCGTTCCTGGATGCGCCGCGCACGGACTGGGTGAACGCCTACGCCGCGGCGGTGGCGAAGGCCGAGGCCAAGGCTGACGAAAGCTGGCAAAAGCACGAGCAGGCGCGTGACGCGAAGTCCAAGCCCTCGTTGCCGCTGGCGAAGTATGCCGGCACCTACCGGGATGCCTGGTACGGCGACGTCTCCATCGCGCAGGAGAAGGGCAAGCTGGTGATGCGCTTCAGCCGCACGAAGTCGCTGGTTGGCACGCTGTCGCACTGGCAGCACGACACGTTCATCGTCCGGTGGCACCAGCGCTGGCTCAACGCCGACGCCTTCGTGAACTTCAGCCTTGATGCGGATGGAAACGTCGCCGAGGTTCGGATCAAGGCGATTTCGCCGCAGACCGACTTCAGCTTCGACTTCCACGACCTGCGGTTGGTGCCGGTCAAGGCGGACGCCGCCCCCGCGAAGTGAGGGTGGCTCGGGGCGCTCAGTGCGCCTTGACGGCTAGCAGTTCGACCTCGAACACCAGCGAGGCGTTGGGCGGGATTACGCCGCCCGCGCCCTTGCGGCCATAGGCCATGTGCGCGGGGATCATCAGCACACGCTTTCCGCCCACGTGCATGCCGGCCACGCCATCGTCCCAGCCGCGGATCACCCGTCCCGCGCCGAGCAGGAAGGTGAAGGGTTCGCCCCGATCCACCGAGCTGTCGAACTTTTTGCCGCGTTTGTCCGGTCGGCGCTCGTCGTAAAGCCAACCGGTGTAATGCACGGTGACGTCGCTGCCCGGCACCGCCACCGGCCCGCTGCCGGTGGTCTGGTCCATGCGTTGCAGCTCGGCCACGCTTCCGCCGGGCGGCGGGCCCGGATCGGCGCACGCGGTGAGCAGCAGGCCCAGCAAGGGGGCAAGCAGGAGGCGGGTTGGGTGCATGGCAGGGTCCGGAAATGGGGCGGCGGCCACCCCTCCGATGCCGGTGATCGAGCGGCGCGACACGCGTGGTTGAGATTGCGAAGGCGAAAGGTTAGCCCGATTCCAGTGACTGGGCATGGGTTGCCGGGTGCCAAGAGCTGCACGTACCCTGCGACCAGGACACATTGGAGGCGTGCATGAGCTGGATTGGCATCGTGATCGTGGTGGTCGGCCTGTACCTGGCGCTGAAGGTGGCCGGGTTCGCCATGAAGCTGCTGATGTGGGGGCTGGTTCTGTTCGGACTGTACTGGGTCCTCGCACCGATCCTGGGGCTGCCCACCTTGTTTTGACGGCCCGGTCGGCGCCATCGCGTTGAGCTGTGTGTCGGCGCGGGTTACGCCGCTTCCCCGGCCGCATGGCCGGATGCCCAAGCCCACTGGAAGTTGTAGCCACCCAACCAGCCGGTCACGTCCACCACTTCGCCGATGAAGTACAGCCCGGGCACCCGGCGCGACTGCATCGTGGTGGATGACAGACTGTCCGTATCCACCCCGCCCAGGGTGACTTCGGCGGTGCGGTAACCCTCGGTGCCGCTGGCCACCAGGGGCCATGCCTGCAGCACCTCCGCGATCTGCCGCAGCTCGGGTAGGTTGAACTGCTTCATGGGCCGGTTGGGCAGCCAGTGCTCGCACAGGCGTTGGGCAAAGCGCTTGGGCAATGCATCGCCCAGCACCGTCTTCAGTTCGGCCGCGGGACGTTCGCGCTGCCAGCGCTGCAGGGTGTCCAACGCGTCCTGTCCGGGAAGCAGGTCGAGGTGCAGCTCGTCACCCGGTTGCCAGTACGAGGAGATCTGCAGGATGGCCGGCCCGCTGACGCCGCGGTGGGTGACCAGCATGAAATTGCTGAAGGACTGGCCGTTGCAGGTGGCGGTGACCGGCAGTGCCAATCCGCTGAGATCCGCCAGTCGCTCCTGGTGCTTGCCACTTAGCGTCAGCGGCACCAACCCCGCGCGAGTGGGCAGCACGGCGTGGCCAAGCTGGCGCGCAAGTTCGTAACCAAAACCGCTGGCGCCCATGCTGGGGATCGACAATCCACCACTGGCCACCACCAGCGAAGTTGCGACGAACACGCCGTGGGTCGTGTGCAGGCGGAAGGGCGCCTCGGCCGTGCCTTCGCCGTGCAGCACGCGCTCCACGCTGCAACTGGTTTCGATACGCACTCCCGCCCCGGCACACTCATCCAGCAGCATCTTCACGATGAGCTTGGACGACTCATCGCAGAACAGCTGGCCGAGCTCCTTCTCGTGATAGGCGATGCGATGCCGCTCCACCATCTCGATGAAATGCCAGGGCGTGTAGCGCGCCAGGGCTGACTTGCAGAAATGGCGGTTGGCGGAAAGGTAATTGGCCGGGGTGGTGCCGGTGTTGGTGAAATTGCAGCGCCCGCCGCCGGACATCAGGATCTTCTTGCCCACGCGGTTGGCGTGGTCAACGACCAGCACGCGTCGCCCGCGCTGTCCTGCCGTGATGGCGCACATCAGGCCGGCGGCGCCACCGCCGATGATGATGACGTCGTAGTGCTGCATCGTGACGGTGTTGCTCAGGCGACCTGCAGGTTGGACATCCCGCCCGCGGCCATTGCCGCAGACACCATCCGTACCCGGGGTCGCAGTGCGACGTTGGTGCTTTCGCTCATCAACTGCAATTCACCGTCCTGGATCATCGCGGTCAGGCGCATGCCGCGTTCCAGCATTGCACCGACCGCCTCGACGCTGGCAGCGTCGATGTCGATCACGCTGAGGTTCTTCAGTCGGGACAGTCCCACCGCGTTCCTTTCCCACCAGACGTCAGCATTGCGGCCCCCGTAATTGACCACCAGCACCTGCTGTGACCGGCCGCATGCCTTGCGGATGCGCGACTCGTCCGGCTGGCCCAGGTCGATCCACAGCTCGATGTCGCCGGTGTAGTCGCGGCGCCACAGGTCGGGCTCGTCATCGCTGCTCAGGCCCTTGCCGAACTCCAGCCGCTCATCCGCACTCAACGCGAACGCCAGCAACCGCACCATCAGCCGCTCGTCGGTTTCCGACGGGTGCTGGGCGAGGGTGAGATTGTGCGACGCGTAGTAGTGCCGGTCCATGTCGCTGACCTGCATCTCGGCTTTGACGACGGTGGCTTTCGCTGCCATGGGGTGCCTGCCGGCGGGCGCCGGGAAAGAGAATCCGTCATTCTAGGTCATGCGTACTCGCCCGCCTGCCATCGACGGTCTTCCGGCCAGCCATATCCAACTGCCACCGGGACCTTGGGGGACGGCCCTTGAAGCACTCTGCGCGTTGTTTCCCGCCATTCCGGAGGCAACCTGGCGTGATCGGTTCGCGCGGGGGCGGATTCTGGATGCCGCCGGTCGCCCCATGCGCGACGACGCGCCGTATCGGCCCGGCGCCGATATCCACTATTACCGCGAGGTGGTCGAGGAACCCCGGATTCCCTTCGAAGAGACCCTGGTCCACGTCGATGCGCACCTCGTGGTGGCTGACAAACCGCATTTTCTGCCGGTGGCGCCTGCCGGCCGCCATGTCCACGAGACCCTGCTTGGGCGGCTGATGCGACGGCTGGACAACCCCGATCTGGTGCCGTTGCACCGCCTGGACCGCGATACCGCCGGGCTGGTGCTGTTTGCAGCCCATCCGGACACGCGAGCGGCCTACCAGGCGCTGTTCCGCGACCGCTGCATCACCAAGGGCTACGAGGCGCTCGCGCCAGCACTGCCGGGGCTGGAATTTCCCCGGGTTCACAGGTCGCGGTTGGAGCCCGGAGAACCCTTCTTCCGCATGCGGGAGGTGCCGGGGACCGCCAATACGGAAACCCGGCTCGACGTGCTCACCCGGGGTGAAGGGCTTTGGCGTTACCGGCTGGAGCCGGTCACCGGGCGGAAGCATCAGTTGCGGGTGCACATGGCGGCGATGGGCGCGCCGATTGCCAACGACGCGGTGTATCCCGAGGTGCGGCAGCGCGAGGATGATGACTTCACGAAGCCCCTCAGGCTGCTCGCACGCACATTGAGATTTTCCGACCCGATTGATGGCAGTCCACGGCACTTTGAGAGTCGTTTCCGCCTAGACCCATTCCCTTGAGGGCAGGGTGTAGCGCCGTTGGGGCCGCCCGACCAGATCCAGGAACCGGTTGAAGACCACGTCGGCGTGGGCTTGCATTGAGCCGATGTGCGCGCGTGTGTGGGCGCGGATCGCGTCGGCATCCGTGGCGTGGCCGTGAGCGGCCAGTTCCGCCAGGTAGTCCGGATTGGCCAGCCAGCGCTCGACCAGGGCCTGGTCCATTTCCAGGTGGAACTGGAACCCGTAGGCGTTGGCGCCGTAGCGGAATGCCTGCGGGTCGCAGCCGTCGGTCCGCGCCAGATGTTCGGCGCCGGGCGGGACGTGGAAGCTGTAGCGGTGCCACTGGAAAACCGGCGCCTCGTCGCCCAGCGGCGCCAGCACTGGGTCCGCCTTGCCGGGGCCGGTGAGTTGCAGCCGGTGCCAGCCAATCTCCGGCACGGAGTGGCGCTGCACCGGTGCACCCAGCACATGGGCCAGCAACTGCGCTCCCAGGCAGATGCCCAGTACCGGGCGGCCCAGCTGCAACATCCGTTCGATTGCACGCATCTCGGTCAGCAGGTGGGCGCGGTGGGTGTGGTCCTCCACGTTCATCGGCCCGCCCAGCACGATCAGTCCGCGGTAGCGGTCGACGTTAGGTTGCGTTTCCGGGTGCCGCTCGAAGTTCTTGAAGCGGATGCGGTGCCCGCGCCGCCGGATCAGCGGGTCCAGGGTGCCCAACGGCTCGGCGGCGACGTGTTGGAAGACCAGTAGGCGTGACATGGCGGCGGTTGTGGCTTGTCAGGCCCACTATGCCAAGCCATGCGGAAGATGGCGATGTTCGCTCAGCTCTTCGGGGCCGCCGCAATCAGCCCGATTGCGCCGATGGCCAGCCCGATCGCGAGTCGGTTCCAGCGGCTGGTCTTCTCGCCGAAGGCCAGCACGCCCACCGCCGTGCCCAGGACCACCACACCGATGTTCATGGTGGCGAATACCACCGACGGGTTGCCCGGCAGTGCCTGATGGGCGCGCACATAGAAGACGATGTTGCCGAAGTTCAGCACGCCCAGCAGCAGGCCCGCCGCGAAGTTCCGCAGGTCAAGCCGTGCCGTTCCGCGCCCCTGGCGTAGCAGTTGCCAGCTGAGCATCAACAGGAAGGCGAGGGCGAAGGCGACCTGCAGTGAGGCCAACGACGGCATGCCGGCCAGCGCGATGCGCTTGAGCAGCACATCCACCACCGCGAAGCCGATCCACACGACCAGCAGCAGGCCCCAGCCGCGACGATCCGTCACGGTAGCCTCGGGGCGCATGACAATCCCCGCCACGGCCAGCAGCCCCAGCGCGAGCCCCGCCAGCCGCAACCCGTCGACGCGCTCGCCGAACAGGGTGAACGCGGCAATCAGCGACAGCAGCAAGGAAAGGCGTTGGGCCACGTCGGTCCGGACGATGCCGGCGGACTTCACCGCCGCGGCCAGCACCAGGAACAGCGAGGGCAGTACCACGGCCAGCCCCAGCAGCGCCGGCCAGGGCGCATCGGGCGCCTGGAGGCTGTCAAGCGGGGGCTGCAGGATCCATGCGCACAACCCCGTGGCGGCCAGGTAATTCCACGTCACCAGCTGGGCCACGTCCAGCCGGTGCCTTGGCGCTATTTTCAGCAGTACGGACACCAGCACGCTGCAAACCGCGCTGAACAGGATCAGGTGCATCGACCCGTTGCCGCAGGAGGGCGATCAGCGCGGCTTGAACGGCTTGCGGGGTCCTGTGCCGTGCGGCCGACCGCCAGGACGGCCGTCATGCGGGCGCGGGCCCTGCGGCCGCGGGCCGCGAGGACGCGGGTCGTCGCCGTGTCCACCACGCGGACGATCGTCATGCGCGCGAGCCGGACGGCCCTCGTCGTGTCCCTGGTGCTGGCTCTGACGCCAGCCACCCTGGCCCGGTCGGCTGATGCGCAACTGCTGGCCAGCCACGCGCACCTTCTTCAGGTGCTCCATGACTTCCCGCGGCATGCCTTCCGGCAGGTCGATCAGACTGTGGTCATCGCGGATGTCGATGCGGCCGATGTAGCGGCTTTCCAGTTCGGCCTCGTTGGCGATCGCGCCGACGATGTTGCCCGGCTTGACCCCGTGCACGTGGCCGACCTCGATGCGGAACGTCTCCATGCCCGCCTCGGCTCCCCGCGGCGCATCAAATTCGCGGGCGGGCCGCGGCGCTGGCGCGGCATCGGCGTGGTCGTCGAACATCGCCTCGCCGGCGTTGGCGGGCGGGTTGTAGGCGGGCGGCGTGAACTGGCGCTCGGCGTGGCGCGGCGCACGCTCGCGCTCGGCGAAGGCGCGCGGCTCGCGGGCCGGGCGCTCATCGCGCTCGCGGAACTCGCGCTGCGGTCGCGCGCCGCGTTCGCGGTCGCCGAAATCGCGCCCGCGCTGCTCGAAGGGCGCGGCGCGCTCCGGTCGGGTCGGTGCGGCCAGCAGCAGCGGCGTGTCTCCCTGGAAGAGCTTGGCCAGCGCTGCGGCAATCTCGATGGCCGGCACGTTCTTCTCGCGCTCGTAGCGCTCGATCATCTCGCGGAACAGGCCAAGTTCACTGCTTTCCAGCGCCTCGCCGATCTTGCCGAGGAAGCGGTTGACGCGCTGCTCGTTCACCGTCTCGATGCTCGGCAGTTCCATCGGCTCGATCGGCTGGCGGGTGGCACGCTCGATCGCGCGCAGCATGCCGCGCTCGCGTGGCGTCACGAACAGGATCGCCTCGCCCTTGCGCCCGGCGCGGCCGGTACGGCCAATGCGATGGACGTAGCTCTCGGTGTCGTACGGAATGTCGTAGTTCAGCACATGGCTGATCCGCTCCACGTCCAGGCCGCGCGCGGCCACGTCGGTGGCCACCAGCACGTCGATCTTGCCGTCCTTGAGGTTCTGGACGGTCTTCTCGCGCTGGGCTTGCTGCACGTCGCCGTTGATCGCCGCCGCGGACACGCCGCGTGCCAACAGCTTCTCGGCCAGTTCCTCGGTGCCCAGCTTGGTGCGCGCGAACACGATCATCGCGTCGAACGGCTCGGCCTCGATGATGCGGGTGATGGCGTCCAGCTTGTGCACGCCGCTGACCGACCAGTAGCGCTGGCGGATGTTGGCCGCGGTGGTGGTCTTGGCCTTGATCGAGACTTCGACCGGATCCTTCAGGTAGGTCTGGGCGATACGCTTGATCGGCGCCGGCATGGTGGCCGAGAACAGCGCGACCTGGCGGGTCTCCGGGGTCTTCTTGAGCACATTCTCGACGTCGTCGATGAAGCCCATGCGCAGCATTTCGTCGGCTTCATCCAGCACCAGGCAGCGCAGCTCGGACAGGTCCAGGGTGCCGCGGTCGAGGTGGTCGATCACGCGGCCCGGGGTGCCCACCACGACGTGCACGCCGCGCTTGAGCGCCTGCAGCTGCGGGTAGTAGCTCTGGCCGCCATAGATTGGCAGCACATGGAAGCCCGGCATGTTCACGGCGTACTTCTGGAACGCCTCGGCCACCTGGATGGCCAGTTCGCGGGTCGGCGCGAGCACCAGCGCCTGCGGCTTGAACTGCTTCGGGTCGATCTGCGCCAAGGCGGGCAGGGCGAAGGCGGCGGTCTTGCCGGTGCCCGTCTGGGCCTGGCCCAGCACGTCGCGGCCCTGCAGCAGCGGCGGGATGGTGGCGGCCTGGATGGGCGATGGTGACTCGTACCCGACGTCCCTCAAGGCCTTCAGCAGCGACTCGGGCAGGCCCAGGTCGGTGAACTTGATCGTCGGGGTTTCGGGGGATTCTGGCGTTGCGGGCGTCTCGGCGCTCATCGCTAAGTCTCGTTGGCGCCGCCGTGGCGGCCGGTCGGGGATCGAACAGTTTACCCTTCTGCTGAACAGGGCGTGTGATGCGGGCGCAGGTCGCGCTTTGGATCAGGCGCCCGCTGTCGCCCCCGAGGTTCGGCCGTCCCCACGGTAACGCTTGTGCAGCGTGGGTTTCAGCCCGCTGTGGGACACTTCTCGACCACCGCCAGTCTTTGAGTGCGCATGCGCCAACTCCGCTTCGACAATGCCTTTTTGCGCGACCTGCCGGGCGACCCCGTGGTCGGCCCCGGAGTGCGCCAGGTCGAGGGCGGCTTGTGGTCGCGGGTTGCGCCGACCCCGGTGCTGGCGCCCCGATTGCTGGCGCACTCGGCGGGGATGGCGACGCGGTTGGGTTTCGATGCGGCTGACATTTCCGACCCGGACTTCGCCCGGATCTTCGGCGGCAACGCGCTGATGCCTGGCATGGACCCGTATGCTGCCAATTACGGGGGCCACCAGTTCGGCCACTGGGCCGGGCAACTGGGCGACGGCCGTGCCATCACCCTGGGCGAGGCCATCAACGCGGCGGGTGAGCGCTGGGAACTGCAGCTCAAGGGCGCCGGCCCGACGCCGTACTCGCGCACAGCCGACGGGCGCGCCGTGCTGCGCTCGTCCATCCGCGAGTTCCTGTGCAGCGAAGCCATGCACCACCTGGGCGTGCCGACCACCCGGGCGCTGAGCCTGGTCGGGACGGGCGAAGGCGTGGTGCGCGACATGTTCTATGACGGCCATCCCGAGCTGGAGCCGGGCGCCATCGTGTGCCGCGTGGCGCCGTCGTTCATCCGCTTCGGCAACTTCGAGTTGCCCGCCTCGCGCGGCGACTTCGACCTTGTCCGACGGCTTGCCGACTTCTGCATCCGCCGGGATTTCCCCGAGTTGCAGGGGCAGGGCGAAGCGCTGTACGCGGAGTGGTTCGCCCAGGTCTGCGAGCGCACGGCAGTGCTGATGGGGCACTGGATGCGCGTGGGATTCGTGCACGGCGTGATGAACACCGACAACATGTCGATCCTCGGGCTGACCATCGACTACGGGCCCTATGGCTGGGTCGATGACTACGACCCCGACTGGACGCCCAACACCACCGACGCCCAACGGGGGCGCTACCGCTTTGGGCAGCAGCCGCAGGTGGCGTACTGGAACCTCGGTCGTCTGGCGGGGGCGCTTTCACCTTTATTTGGTTCCACCGAGCCATTGCAGGACGGGCTGAAACGTTACGTGGCGGCGTGGAACGCGGCCGAACGCGAGACCACCGCGCGGAAGCTGGGTTTGCTGGAAGCCCGTGACAAGGATCTGGTACTGATGCAGGACCTCCGGGACCTGCTCAGGCAGGCCGAGGTGGACATGACCCTGTTTTTCCGGGAACTGGCCGCGGTCGATCCGGGCGCACCGTCATTGGCGCCCCTGAGCGAGGCGTTCTACGACCTGTCCAAGCGGGCGGAAGCCGCGCCTGCGCTTGAGGCCTGGCTGCTGCGACACGCCGCGCGCGTGCAAGAGGATGCGGCGGACCCCACCGCCCGCCGTGTCCGGATGAATGCCGCCAACCCACGTTACGTCCTGCGCAATTACCTGGCGCAGCAGGCCATCGACCGGGCCACGCAGGGGGATATCGCCGGCGTCGTTGAACTGCTGGACGTCATGCGCCGTCCCTACGAGGACCAGCCGGGCCGCGAGCCCTTCGCACAGAAGCGTCCGGATTGGGCCAGGGAGAGGGCCGGCTGTTCGATGCTGTCCTGCAGCTCCTGAGCGGCGATTCCCGCCCCTGCCGTTGTTGCGGACGGCCGACGTTCCGGTCGGAAGCGCTTACGCCCAATTCACGCAGCCGGTCGCATCCTCGATCCGCACGCCCCGCAGGGGCCCGAGGATGGACCACCATGACCGCATCCCACCTTCTCTGTTTCGGCTGGCGCCGGCTCCACCCCGGCCTGGTGGCCCTGCTGCTCGCAACGCTGTCACTGGCGGGCTGTGTGACTCCCTATGGTGGCGGCTATCCCGGGGATCGCTACCCCGGCGACGGCTACGGCCAGGGCTATGGCAACGAGCGCGTCCTCGGCACGGTGCAGGAAGTCGACCTTCGCAACGGCCGCATTGTCATGACCGCCGACCAAAGCCGGTACGGACAGTCATCCGCTTACGTGCAAGTCGGCTTCGACCGCAACACCCGTCTGTACTACCAGGGCCGCGAAGTGGATATCGCGGGGCTGGAGCGCGGCGACCGCATCAGCGTCGATGGCGTGCATTCCGGTGGTCGACTCGTGGCGCGTTCGATCGAGGTCGTGCACAACGTGCGCGATGGCCAGGGTGGGAGCTACTACGGTGGCGAGCTGCGCGGAGCAGTCAGTTACGTCGATACCCGCGCCCGCCGCATCGACCTGACCCGCGATGGCTACGCCGGCCGCACGGAGCGCGTGTTTTACGACGAGCGCACCCGGGTCGAGTACCGAGGGCAGTACTTGCGCCCCGAACAGCTGGAGCGCGGCGACCTGATCCGCGTTCAGGCGCGGCCATCAGGCAACGACTGGCTTGCCGAACAGATCTGGGTGGAGACCAGCGCGCGTTCGCGGTAAGGCCGGCGGTGACCGCCGCTTAACGCCGGCGGTCGCATGCTCGTCGGCAAGCCGCCGCGCGCGGTGAAAGCACGTTCGGGCGCCGGGCTACTCCGGCACGGGCCCGCTCGCGCAATGGGAGCTGCCATGAAGACCTGGATTCTCGTCGCCGACGAAGCCCACGCCCGCCTGTTCGAAAGCGAGCGGGCCAATGGCGAACTGCTGGAAGTTGCGGATTTCGTCCATCCCGACGCGCATCACGCCGACCGCGGGCATCGTGACCGCCTGCCGCGCGCCCACCAGAGCGTGGGTGGAGCGCGACACGGCATCGAGCCGCGCACTTCGACCGAAGAGAAGATCCGCCACGAGTTCGCCGCGGAGCTGTCCGATTTCCTCAACGAGGCGCGCGTGGCCAACCGTTACGACAACCTCGTACTGATGGCGGCCCCGGCATTCCTGGGCTCGGTGCGCTCCGAGCTGGACCCACAGGTGGCGCGGATGGTGACCCATGCATTGGACAAGCAGATCACCGACGCCAGCATGGACCGGATCCGCGAGGAGTTGAGCCATCTGCACTGACGGCTGACACGGGCCAACCCGCACATGCCGGTACAATGCGCGGATGCCCCTGATCACTTTGCAGAACGTCGATTACAGCATCGGCGGCCCATTGCTGCTCGACAATGTCGAACTGTCCCTCGAACCTGGCGAGCGCATTGCGCTGATCGGCCGCAACGGCGCGGGCAAGTCCACGCTGCTCAAGTTGATGTCGGGTGACCTCCACCCGGACGACGGCGAGGTGCGTCTGGAGGGCGGGGTGCGCGTGGCCCGGCTCGAGCAGGAGGTGCCCCGCGATGCCGGAGGCAGCGTCTTCGACGTGGTGGCCGCGGGCATGGGGCAACTGGGCCAGTGGTTGGCCGAATACCATCACCTGAGCCATGCCGAACACGTGGATACTACCCGGCTGGCTGCGGTGCAGGCCAAGATCGAAGCGGCGGGCGGCTGGAGCGTGGACCAGCGCGTGACCGAAACCCTTACCCGTCTGGAACTGGACGGCGACCTGGCGTTCGCGGGACTCTCCGGCGGCATGAAGCGGCGCGTGTTGCTGGCGCGCGCCCTGGTGTCCGCGCCGGACGTGCTGCTGCTGGACGAGCCGACCAACCACCTCGACATCGAGGCGATCGACTGGCTGGAGGGCTTCCTGAAGTCCTGGCCCGGCGCGCTGGTGTTCATCACCCACGACCGCCGCTTCCTGCGCGCACTGGCGACCCGCATCGTCGAGATTGACCGCGGCAAGGTGACCAGTTGGCCGGGCGACTGGGCCAACTACGAGCGGCGTCGCGAGGAGCGACTCAATGCCGAGGCGCAGGAAAACGCGCGCTTCGACAAGCTGCTCGCACAGGAAGAAGTCTGGATCCGCCAGGGCATCAAGGCCCGGCGCGTGCGTGACGAAGGACGCGTGCGCAGGCTCAAGGCGATGCGCGGCGAACGCGCACAGCGCCGTGACCTGCAAGGCAACGTGCGGATGGAGGTTGCCCAGGGCGAGTCCTCCGGCAAGAAGGTGATCGAGGCGAAGGGAGTCGACTTCGACTACGGCGGCAGGCCGATGCTGCGTGGACTGGACACCGTGGTCCTGCGCGGCGACCGGATTGGCCTGATCGGCCCGAATGGCAGCGGAAAGACCACGCTGCTGAAGGTGCTGCTGGGCGAGCTCGCCCCCACTGCTGGCGAGGTGCGCCTGGGCAGCAACCTGCGGGTGGCCTACTTCGACCAGTACCGCGCCACGCTTCGCGAGGACTGGAACGCGCTGGAAAACGTGGCTGAAGGCAGCGACTTCGTCGAGATCAACGGCAAGCGCAAGCACGCCATCGGCTACCTGCAGGATTTCCTGTTCACCCCCGAGCGCGCACGCGCGCCCATCACCCGCCTGTCCGGCGGCGAGCGCAATCGCCTGCTGCTGGCCAAGCTGTTCGCACAGCCCTCCAACCTGCTGGTCATGGACGAACCCACCAATGACCTCGACGTTGAGACGCTGGAGTTGCTGGAGGAATTGCTCGGCGAGTACGAAGGCACGCTGCTGCTGGTCAGCCATGATCGCGACTTCCTGGACAACGTGGTCACCTCCACCCTCGTGATGGAAGGTGGGGGGCACGTCGGCGAGTACGTGGGTGGCTACAGCGATTGGCTGCGGCAGGCGGCGCCGGGGCTCGCCCGATCGGCCGCCGGCTCCGGCAATGCCGCGCCGACCGCGCGCAATGCGGCCGGAGTGGGGCAGGGCGCATCGACGGCGAGCAGCGGCGCGCCGTCCAAGCGCAAGCTCAGCTACAAGGATGCGCGCGAGCTGGAACAACTTCCCGTGCGCATCGAACAGTTGGAGGCCGAGCTGGAGGCACTGACCAGCCAGATGAACGATCCATCCTTCTTCCAGCGCGAGGCAGCGACGGTCGCCGCCCATACCGCTCGGCTGGGTGAGACCCAGCAGGCACTGGATGCGGCCTATGCGCGCTGGGCGGAGCTCGACGGCTAGGGCAGGGATCGGATGACCACGGACGAGTCGCTCACGGCCCCTGGCGCCACTCCGCCACAACGGCGGTATCGTCTGTTCTTCGCACTGCTACCGGACGAGGCGACACGCGCCCGCATCCATCAGGCAGCCGTGCAGTTGGAGGCGCAACATGCGCCCCGCGGTCGCTGGATCGATCCCGGGCGCTACCACCTGACCCTGCAGTTCCTCGGGGATTTCGACGGTCCTCCCACGGCCGTTGCAACCCAGGCGCGGCATGCCGCATTGCGGGTACGGGTTGCGCCGTTCTCCTTGGTGCTGGACAGGGCAGGCAGCTTCCATAACCGCGCCATTCCGTGGTGGCTCGGTCCCACCGCGGAGGTCCCGGGGTTGTCCACGCTGTGGCGCGGACTCGGGTTGGAGCTTGCGCAGGCCGGGGTGCGTGTCCCGGACGCGCACGGGTTCCGCCCGCACGTCACCGTCCTTCGCGATGCGCGGTCTTCCTTGCCCGAGACGATCATCGAGCCGGTCACGTGGCGGGTGGAATCGTTCCACCTCATGCAGAGCGCGCTGGGCGCAAGCAGCGCGTACAGCGCACTCGGCACTTGGCCACTGGTGGGCTGACGCGAGTCAGCGTTGGCGGATGTTGAACGTCGGCGACTCGTCCAACTCCCCCTCGGGGGTGAGCACCGCGTAGCATTTCCGGTCGCCATCCACCAATACCGGGATGGGGTCCTGGAACAGCGGGCGGCGGATGAACTGGACCTGCCAGCCGAAGCGCTCCAGCTCCGCCAGCGTGAGCAATTGGGCTTCGTTGAGCTGCGCGCGCAGCAGGTACGTGGATGCGTCTGCCCTCAGGCGACGGTCTTTCAGGCCGGTGTCTGCCATGGTGGTTCTCCTCCTCTCCTGCAGACACCAAACGCAAGGCAGCGGCAGAATGGGCCGTCCGCCACCGCTCCCCCGTCATGGCCACCCAAGACCCGCGCATCGACGCCTATATCGCCAGGTCCGCTCCCTTCGCCCGGCCGATCCTGTCCTACCTGCGGGATGTGGTGGCCACCGCGTGCCCGCAGGGCCAGGAGACCCTCAAGTGGGGGTCACCGCATCTGACGTACAAGGGCAAGCTGGTCTGCGGCATGGCCGCGTTCAAGCAGCACGCGACGTTCGGTTTCTGGCAGGGCGGGCAGATCGTGGGCGAAGCCAAAGGGCGTACCGAGGCCGCGATGGGCCAGTTCGGACGGCTGACCGAGGTGGCGCAACTGCCCCCGCGGGAGATGCTGGAGGACTACGTCCGCGAGGCCATGCGTTTGATCGACGCGGGGGCGGCGCGCAGGCCAGCGAAGGCCTCGCCCCGACCGACACTGCCGGTGCCGGCCGACCTGGCCGCAGCCCTTGCGGCAGTGCCCGCGGCCCAAGCGACGTTTGCTGCCTTCCCGCCCAGTCAACGCCGCGAGTACATCGAGTGGATCACCGAGGCCAAACGCGACGACACCCGCCAGCGCCGGCTCGCCCAGGCCGTCGAGTGGATGGCCGAGGGCAAGCCCCGAAACTGGAAGTACACCGGCTGCTAGGTCAGCGCGGGGCCTGGTCCAGTCGCAGTACCGGGTACAGGTTGTAGCGCGCATCCCACGAGGAATGGCGGCGGGCGAAGAACTCCAGGCGGGCTTCCGGGCTCGCGGCAAAGGCGGCATCTGCCTTCAGTCGCGCCTCGAATTCGGCCTTCACCGCCGGATCCTTGAGCATCTCCCGGGCGACTTCCTCGGCCACGTAGTCCTCCATGTATTCCTTGCGCTCGAAGGCGTTGTTGAACCCGCCCCAAGCCGCGATCGAGTCAGGGGCCTGCGGTTCCAGCAGCGACATCACCAGTCGAGACCTGGGCTGGGCGATGGGCACGAACAGAGCGCCTGCGGGAATGTCCATGCGTTCGTCGGCCCACGTGCCCTTCAGGGTCAAGCGCTGGTGTCCTTCCACGGACGATTTGCCCGCCTCGGCCGTGGTCGCGCGGAAGGCCTGCACCGGGCTCTGGGCCAGGGCTGTCTCCAGCCGGGCGTAATTGACGCCGTGTCGCTGAAGCAGCGGGAGCACGGTTGCGGCATGCGCGGGCGGCACCACGTAGCCCGCGCGGGGTGCCGCCACCGTCAGCGACGGCACGACCTCATCACGCAGCGGTATGTGCCAGACCTGCGGGGTGGTCTCGTCATAGCGCGTCATCAACGCGCCGGACACCTCCGATGGCGTGCGGGTATAGGCGTAGCCGCGGTAGGCGATCGTCCGCGCCTTGTCGGTGGCCTTGTAATCCAGTGCGACGGGCAGGCCCGCCACCTCGGCTGCACGCACATCCGCCGCACGTGCCTCCGCCTGCCACTGCCGGCCGTGACGCGCCACCAGGTCCAGCACCGCCACGATCGTGTTGCGCGTGACCTTGACCCGGTGCGGGTACTCCCGCCAGGAGTGCGTCTCCACCAGCATGCCCAGGCGGTTGCGTTGGGCAATGTACCCCTGGGAGAAGCGCGGCGGCGCCACGCCATCGGCAAACCCCGACGCGGGGTTGTCGCTTTCGACGAACGAAGGATAGAAGGGCAGCGGCAGCGAACCCTGTCGCGCCAAGGCGGCGATCACGCCATCGCGCCACTGCGTGCCCGCCTTCCGCAGGCCCGCATCGCCGCCGTGCACCGGCTCCACCTGGATCGACACGTCGTGCTCGAACTTGGCGCCGTCGGTGACGTGCAGGTCGACGTAGGCCAGCGGGTCCCAGCGGTTCAGCAGTGCCAGCATCGCCTGCATCTCGGGCGTGTCGGCCTTCACGTAGTCGCGGTTGAGGTTGTAGTTCTGCGCGGTGGTGCGCCAGCCCATTTCCTCTGGGCCGCGCTGGTTGGGGCGGTTCCAGCGGGCGAAGCGTTCGTGGCCATCCACGTTGAACACCGGCACGAACAGCAGCACCTGGCGCTCCAACGCGCCCTTTGCAGCGACGCCCTCCAGCATCTCCCGCAGGGCCAGGAATCCCGCGTCCTTGCCGTCGATCTCGCCCGCGTGGATGCCGCCCTGGATCAGGGTCACCGGCAGCCCTTGGGCACGGGCGGCGTCGGGGGTGAACGCACCGGCCTTCGACACCACCAGGACCTGCATCGGCCGGCCTTCCGGCGTGGTGCCGAACGATTCGCAGCGCACCGCGGTGGGATAGGCCCGGGCGAAGGCATCGCACAGGCGGATGACTTCGTCGTAACGGCCGGTGCGGAGGAAGCCGGAGCGTTCGGACACCGTCACCAGGCCGTCAGTGTTCGCGGGAGCCGCGGAGGCGGTCGCGGCCAGGCAGGCGAGGAGGGCGACAAGCAACGGCTTTCGGTTCATTCGGCGGTCCGGGGACAAGGCAATCGCCGATGGTAAGACGAGCCGGGACTACGGAACCCTGCTGGAGGTCACGGGCGCCAGCTGTCCGCAGGGTGCTTGCCGGCAGGCGGCGGAAGGCTTTGACAAGCTGAGTTGGCTTGCAACATGAACGGGGGTGGATGGAAATCGCCCCCCTGAGATGGGGTAGGCTTTGCCCCTTTGCACCAGACAGGGTCGCTCGATGTCGTCCACCACCAGCACCGTTGCCACCGCCAATAGAGGCCGCATGCCGCGGCAGATCCCCTACATCATCGGCAACGAAGGCTGCGAGCGCTTCAGTTTCTACGGGATGCGCAACATCCTGGTGCAGTTCCTGATCACCGGCCTGCTGCTGCAGCACATCACCGCTGGCAGCGAACGCGAGTTGGCTGCCAAGGACCTGATGCATGAGTTCATGATCGGGGTCTATTTCTTCCCGCTGCTGGGTGGTTATCTGGCCGACCGATTCTTCGGCAAGTACAACACCATCCTCTGGTTCAGCCTGATCTATTGTGCCGGCCACGCGTGCCTGGCCATTTTCGAGCACAGCCGTGCCGGCTTCTTCACCGGCCTCGGCCTGATCGCGCTGGGAGCGGGCGGCATCAAGCCGCTGGTGGCCTCGTTCGTGGGTGACCAGTTCGACAAGTCCAACGAGAAGCTGGCCAAGGTCGTGTTCGACGCCTTCTACTGGATCATCAATTTCGGTTCGCTGTTCGCCTCGCTGCTGATGCCGCTGTTCCTCAAGAACTACGGGCCCAGTGTGGCGTTCGGCATTCCGGGCATCCTGATGTTCATTGCCACCTTCGTGCTGTGGCTGGGCCGCAAGAAGTACGTCATGGTGCCGCCGGCGCGCACGCGCGACCCCAATTCGTTCGCCAACGTGATCCGCACCGCGCTCAACACCCGCCGCGAAGGTCAGGGTGCACCGGGTCGCGCGCTGGCTTTCGCCGGTGTCGCGGTTGCGGTTGGCATGGTGCTGGGCTGGGCGTTGTCCGCGCTGGGCCTGGCCGCCTGGTGGCCGAAGGGCTTCGGCTTCGTCATCACCTTCTGCCTGGCGCTGGTGGTGCTGGTGGCCGGTGTGGGCGGTGGCGCGTGGTTGCAGTTGGACCGTGCGCGCGGCGTGCATCCCGACGCCGCCATTGCAGGCGTGCGCAGCGTGCTGCGCCTGCTGGTGATCTTCGCGCTCGTTACCCCGTTCCACTCCCTGTTCGACCAGAAGGCGTCCACCTGGGTCATCCAGGGCAATGCGATGGCCAAGCCGGAGTGGTTCGTGGCCTCGCAGATGCAGGCGTTGAACCCGGCGCTGGTGATGATCCTGATTCCGTTCAACAACCTGGTCCTGTATCCGGCGTTGCGCCGTTTCGGCATGGAGCCGACTGCGCTGCGTCGCATGACCGCGGGCATCGCCTTCAGCGGGCTGGCGTGGATCGTGGTGGGCCTTATCCAGTTGCAGATGGACGGGGGCACGCCGATGTCGATCGTCTGGCAGGTATTGCCGTACGCGCTGCTGACCTTCGGTGAGGTGCTGGTCTCGGCTACCGGCCTGGAGTTCGCCTACAGCCAGGCGCCGTTGTCGATGAAGGGCGTGGTGATGAGCTTCTGGAACCTCACCACCACCATCGGCAACCTGTGGGTGCTGCTGTCCAACGCCGCCGTGCGCAACGATACGGTGACCGGGAAGATCGCGCAGACCGGGTTCAGCGAGACGGCGTTCCTGATGTTCTTCTTCGCCGGCTTCGCGCTGGTCGCCGCGCTGGCCTTCGGGTGGTACGCGCGGCGCTACCCGTTGGTGGACAACTACCGCCCGGCGGGCTGACCCGATGCTGACGTTCGCCCTGATCGCGGTGACGGTGCTGGTGTCGTGGCTGGCGTTCGAGCGGCCGCGGCTGCTCGACCGGCTGACGCTGTGGCCTCCCGCCATGAGCCGCCAGCACCAGTACGATCGGCTGCTGACCCACGGATTCGTCCACGCTGACTGGCAGCACCTGCTGTTCAACATGATCACCCTGTTCTTTTTCGGCCGGGTGATCGAACGGCTGATGGCGCAGCTGATCGGGCCGCTGGGGTTCGTGCTGTTCTACATGTCCGCGATCGTGGTGGCGATCCTGCCGTCCTACCTGCGGCACCGCAATGATGCGCGTTACCGCAGCCTGGGCGCGTCGGGAGCGGTGTCGGCGGTGCTGTTCGCCTTCATCCTGGTCCAACCCTGGTCGCTGATCTTCGTGTTCGTCGTCCCGGTGCCGGCGATCCTGTACGGCGTCTTCTACGTCGGCTACTCGTTCTGGATGGACCGGCAGGGCACCGACAACGTCAACCACAGCGCCCACCTGTCGGGTGCGATCTACGGCGTACTGTTCATGCTGCTGATGGAGCCGCGCGTGGGCGCGGTCTTCCTGGAGCGGTTGCTCAGCCCCTCCTTCCTCCGCTGACCGCGCCAGGCTCAGTCGGCCCGGCGTATGCGCCGCTCGGGTGCGGAATCGGGCTCCCCGTAGGTGTTGGTCAGGCGGCGGTGCACCAGGCGGTCCAGCTCGGCCGCCAGCGTGGCCGGGTAGACGTCATCGCAGGACAACTCATACAGTCGCTCCACCAGTGCCTCGTCGGATAGGGCCTGGAGCGACGTCGGGTGCAAGGTGGCCATGGTGGTTTCCCCCGGAATGCGTGGACTGTGCATCAATCAACGCAACCGATTGTCGAAACCGGCAGCGACGGTCCGCACGCATGTTCACGCGGCGGTGCCACCCGGCACGTTCTGATATCCGCGACCCACCCAAAGAGGCCCCGCCATGACCCACCCGGCTCCCGCCGTCCACCACGATGCCGCCAACTGCCGTTTCGCTACCACGGTCGATGGCGTCAACGCGCACCTGGATTACGAGGTCGAGGCCGGGGTGCTGGTCATCACCCACACCATCGTGCCGCCCGCCATTGGCGGCCGGGGCATTGCAGGGAAGCTGGTCCAGGCGGCGTTCGACCATGCGCGCAGCAGCGGGCTCAAAGTGCGCCCGGAGTGCTCCTACGCTGACGTCTGGGCCCGGCGCCAACACCAGGCGGTGGGCGACCTGCTGGCCTGATTCGCCCGCTGGGGCGACGTTCGCCGCCTGGCCCTGAACCCCTGGAATTGTCGGCGCAGCCCCGGAACAATGCAGGCGGGCGCGGTTTGTGCCAGCATGCGCCCCCCTATACGCGCCCGGCCACCGCCCCACCATGCGCCTGAACAAACACATCAGCGACACCGGTTTCTGCTCGCGCCGTGAGGCCGATCGCCTCATCGGTGAAGGCCGGGTCACCGTCAACGGCGTCCGCGCCCGGATCGGCGCCGAGGTGGGCGAGGGCGATGAAGTGCTGCTGGACGGCCAGAAGCTGCAAGTCCGGACCGCGGCCAAGGGCCAGAAGAAGCATGTCTACATCGCGCTGCACAAGCCGGTGGGCGTGACCTGCACCACCGAGTCCGACGTCAAGGACAACATCGTCGACTTCATCGGCCACGAGAAGCGCATCTTCCCCATCGGCCGCCTGGACAAGGACTCCGAGGGTCTGATCCTGCTCACCAGCAACGGCGACATCGTCAACGAGATCCTGCGCGCCGAGAACAAACTGGAGAAGGAGTACCTGGTGGCGGTGAACCACGCGATCACCGACGAGGTGTTGCGCGGCATGGCCCGCGGCGTGCCCGTGCACGGCCAGACCACGCTGCCATGCAAGACCGGGCGGCTGGGCAAGTTCGGCTTCCGCATCACCCTGGTGCAGGGCCTCAACCGCCAGATCCGACTCATGGCGCAACACTTCGGGCTGCGGGTAAAGAAGCTGGTGCGCGTCCGCATCGGCAACGTGAAGCTGGGCCACCTCAAGATCGGCCAATGGCGCAACCTCACCGACGCGGAACTGCGCGGGCTGCTGCCCAACCGCACCGAGTGGTGACCCACCGCGTCGACTGACGCCGTGGGCCCCTGTGCCGACCGCGCTTTCCTGTATGCATTCATCACATGCCGACGGCTATGGTCGGCTGAAATTTCGACTGGATTGGACAACGGATTGCCTCCCCCATGAATCGTCTGTTGATCGTTGCGTTGCTCGCCCTGGCCCTGGCCGCCTGCGAGCGTGAGAAACCCGCGCCGACGCCCGCTCCCGCAGTCACTGCCCAACCCGCACCCGCGCCCACGGCGCCATCGGCGGGGCTGCAGGACGTGGTGGAAAGCCAGCCGGGCTACATGGTCGGCATCACCTTTCCCAAGTCCGCCGTGCGCTATCCCGGGCTTGCGGCGGAGATCAAGGCTTACGCCGATGCGGCGCGCGCGGAGCTGGTGACCGCCGCCAAGGGGCGTGGTGCCGACGGCAGTGCGGCGGACATGTACGACCTGTCACTCACCTTCAGTGACGTCATGGAGACACCCGATCTGGTCGCCGTCGCGGCCGACGGCAGCAGCTATACCGGCGGCGCGCACGGCAATCCGCTGCTGGAGCGCTTCGTGTGGTTGCCCAGGCAGAACCGCCGCCTGACCGCCGAGCTGCTGGTGCCGGACGCGCGTAACTGGAAGCCACTGTCCGACCTGGTGCGGGAGCAACTGCACACCGCATTGTCCCAGCGCCTGGATGCCGACGAACTCTCCCCGCAGGACCGTGCCGAGATCGCCCGCAGCGCCGGCCGCATGATCGATGAGGGTACCGCCCCCAACGCTGCCAGCTTCCGCCAGTTCGAGCCGGTGCCGGGCCCGGGCGGCAAGCTGGCCGGGCTGAAGTTCGTGTTCCCGCCGTACCAGGTCGGGCCGTACTCCGACGGCGTGCAGTCGGTGCAACTGCCGGCCTCGGCGTTGCTGCCGCTGATCGCCCCCGAGTACAGGGACCTCTTCGCCAGCCAGTAAGCCGCGCTATGCTGGCCGCGTTGCCCACCGAGGATGTGGACGATGGCCGCAGTGCATCCCTTCAAACACAGGGTGTCTGGCCTGTTGGCGCTGGCCGACGTGCGGATGGACGGCGAGCGCGAATGGGACCTGGAAGTCCACGACGAACGGCTATACGCACGGCTGCTCGCCGAAGGCTCGCTGGGGCTGGGGGAGGGCTACATGGACGGCGGGTGGGACACCCGCAGCCTTGACGGGCTGTTGACCCGCCTGTTGCAGGCCCAGCTCGACCAGCGCGTGCACGGTTGGCATTGGGTGCTCGATGGCCTGCGTGCGCACCTGAGCAACCTGCAGACCCGCTGGCGCAGCCGCGAAGTGGGCGAGCGCCATTACGACCTGGGCAACGACCTGTATCGCGCCATGTTGGGGCGGCGCATGGTGTACAGCTGCGGTTACTGGGCCAATGCGGACGAACTGGATGCCGCGCAGGAGGCCAAGCTGGACCTGGTCTGCCGCAAGCTCGGCCTGCGCCCGGGCATGCACGTGCTCGATATCGGCTGTGGCTGGGGCGAGGCACTGAAGTTCGCCGCCGAGCGCTACGGGGTGTCCGGCGTGGGCATCACCATCTCCAAGGAGCAGGCCGCGTTCGCACGCGAGTTGTGCGCCGGGTTGCCGGTGGAGATCCGCGTCCAGGACTACCGCGAGCTGCACGAGCCCTTCGACCGCGTCTTTTCCATCGGCATGTTCGAACACGTGGGGGTGCGCAACTACCGCACCTACTTCGACGTGGTACGCCGCTGCCTGCGCGACGAAACGGCGACCGGGGGCGGGCTGTTCCTGCTGCACACGATCGGTACCAACATCTCGGCCACCCACACCGACCCGTGGATCGGCCGCTACATCTTCCCCAACTCGATGCTGCCCTCGGCCGCGCAGATCGCCAGCGCCGCCGAGCGCCGTTTCGTACTGGAGGACTGGCACGGCTTCGGCCCCGACTACGACCGCACACTGCAGGCGTGGCGCAACAACGTGGAGGCCGCGTGGGACCGGCTGCCGCCGCGCTATGACGAGCGCTTCCGGCGCATGTGGCGTTTCTACCTGGCGGCATCGATGGCAACGTTCCGCAGCCGGCGTTCGCAGTTGTGGCAGATCGTCATGTCACCACGCGGCGTGCCGGGCGGACTCACGGCCGTGCGCTGAGAGCGACGTTCGATAAGGACGCGCCGCCCTGAATCGAGTCGCGAAGGCGCCGGCGCGACTGGCGTGCCGTGTGCCGCGCCGCTCAGAACCGCAGCGTCGTGGTGGTCCCGCGCCCCGGCGCGGAGTCGAAGCGCAGCTGCCAGTGCAGGTGCTCGCACAGCCGCGAGATCAGGTCCAGGCCGATGCCGCCGCCGCCGCGGTCGCCGCCGCCGCGCGCCAGCCTGGCGTAGATCGCGCTGATCTCCTCCGGGCTCATGCCGTGGCCGGGGTCGTCGATCACCACGGTGGCCGGCGCCTCCAGTCGCACGCGGATCTCGCCGCGGTCACTGTTCTCGATGGCGTTGCGCAACAGGTTGCCGATCGCCGCCTGCACGATGACCACCGGCGCCTGGATCTCACAGGGCAACAGGGGGCCCACCTGCACCGACAGTGCCTTGTCTTCCAGCAGGTGGCGGTGGTCGTCCACGATGTCCGGCAGCAGTTGGTCCAGGGCGATGCGGTCGCTGGCCTTGCCCAGTTGCGCCGGGTCCTTGGCGAGTACCAGCAGCAGCGAGATCAACTGTTCGACGTGCGAGGCGGTGCGCTTTATGCGTTCCAGCCGCTGGTGGACGTCCGGGGTGATATCCGGCTGCGCCAGCGCGATCTCCGCCGCGCCGGAAATCACCGCGATCGGCGTGCGCAGTTCGTGGCTCGTACTGTCGATGAAGGCGCGCTCGCGCTCGACGAAGTGGTCGTTGCGCCGCAGGTAGCCGTTGAGCGCATCGGCAATGGCCACGAGGTCGCTGCTGGCCGTGCGCGGCAGTTTCACCGCCTGGCCGGCCTGGTCCGGGCGCAGGGCGCCGATCTGCCCGAGGAAGGCCTTCAACGGCCGCACCAGATGATTGACGCTCAGGGTGACGGCCAGACCCAGCAGCAGGGTCATTGCCAACGCAGCGCCCATCACCACCAGCGCCAGATGCTCCTCGTGTCGCTCGAAATCGCTGATGTCGATGGTCAGCACCGTGTGCTCGCCGTCGATGTCGCGGACCATCGCCGCGATCGGCAGGCCGTCGAGGGCGATGTCGTCGTGCAGGCCGGGCGATAGCGTCTTCAGTTCGGCCGGAACCCGGCGCCCGGCACTGCCGTCGTAGAGCCGCATCGATGCGGTGTCGTGCCAGGTGTAGCCGGGCTCCTCGGCGCGACGCTCGGCCAGATGGTCCAGCTCCGACTCCAGCACGGCGCGCCACACCAGGCGCTCGGCGTACTCGTTGGTGATCGCACCGTAGGCCATGACGGCCAAGGTCAGCAGGCCCAGGTAGGCGAGCATGCCCCAGAGGATGCGCTGGTGGAGGTTAGCCGTGGCCATGCGCGGCCTCCTTCGGTGTGTCGACTCCTTCTGCGGTGACCCCCAGCCGGTAGCCCACGCGGGGCAGGGTGTGGATCAGCTTCACCGCAGCGGCGCCATCCACGCTGCGGCGCAGCTCGTAGATGTGCGAACGGAGCATGTCATTGTCGGGCGGACTCTCGCCCCACAATGCCTGCTCCAGCCGCTCACGGGTGACGGCGGCGGGGCTGGCCTGCATCAACACTTCCAGCAGCTTGCGGCAGGCCGGGTACAGGTGCAGCGGGCGGCCGCCGCGGGTGACCTCCAGCGTGGTCAGGTCGTAGCGCAGGTCGGCCACTTCCAGCACGCGGGTGCGCCCGCGGCCGGTGGCGCGGGCCTGCAGGGCCTCCAGCCGGACTTCCAGTTCGGGCAGGGCGAAGGGTTTGGTCAGGTAATCATCGGCGCCTGCGCGGAAGCCGGCGATCTTGTCTGGCAACTCGTCGCGCGCCGTGAGCATCAGCACCGGCGTGTCGCGGCCGGCCTCGCGCAGGGCGCGGACCACCTCGTGGCCCTCCATGCGCGGCAGCATCCAGTCCAGCACGATGGCGTCGTAGGGGTGGTTCAGCGCCAGGTGCAGGCCGGTGCGGCCGTCGGGGGCGGCATCCAGCACGTGCCCGCGCGCCTCGAAGTACTCGAAGAGGTTGGCCACCAGGCTGCGGTTGTCTTCCACCACCAGTATCCGCATGGGTGCGGGCGTCCTCGCGCCAGGGGCGCCTGAAGCAATCGGTCGGGCAGTCTGCGTGGGTCGATGTCGGAACAATGTCCGGGCGGCCCGCCGGCCCATGGTGGGCGGGGGGCGAGACCGGGGCAAGCGGTGGCACCCCCGCGGGATCGTGCGGGGGCGGGTTCGGCGGGTCGTTGGGTCCGCTGGGCGATGGGAGAGCCAGATCGCCTGATCGACCACCAAGCCCGGGCCCGGCGACTGCGGAAGTGTGAACCCAGCGGCGCCTGTAACGAGCGCTTTACAAGGCTCCGACGTCTCTCCGACGCCGCCCCCCCGACCATCGCCGCGGGCTTCGTACTTGGCACGCATCCGGTGGGCTTCTCCTCCTTCAATCCCCAGGGCACCCGCAGCGGCCGGTCCGGCTGGCGCCTGGCCGCAACGGCGGCACGCGATCCGCGGCTGGAGGCCGCGGTGAGACATGCGGTCGGGCCGCGCGCGATGCAGCGCCATCGCCTGCCGCCGTGGTCGGAACTCTGGGTGCCGTGGCTGGTGGGCATCGCGGTGCTGGCGGCGATGGCCGCCACCGATATCGACTTCCGCTGGACCGGCTGGCTGTATGGGTTGGAAGGCCAGCGCTGGGCGTTGAAGTCGGCCTTCGTGACCGAGACGCTCATTCACAGGATGGGCCGCGACCTGTCCTCCCTGGCGTGGCTGGGCGTGGTGGTCGCATGGGCGCTGACCTGGCGGCGCACCGCGCACCGCGGTGCGCGCCGGCCGCTGGCGGTCCTGGCGGTGTCCGTGCTGCTGGCGACCAGCCTGGTGGCGTGGATCAAGTCGTGGTCCAACATGGATTGCCCGTGGGACCTGCTGCAGTTCGGCGGCCATCGCCCCTACGTGGGGCTGTGGGAGGCACGCCCGGCGGCGCTGGGACACAACCGCTGTTTCCCAGGCGGCCACGCGAGTGCCGGTTATGCGTGGATGGCGCTGTATTTCTTCTTCCTGGCCGTGCGCCCGTCGTGGCGCTGGCTTGGGTTGGCGACGGGCGTGGGGATGGGTCTGGTGTTTGGCGTGGCGCAGCACCTCCGCGGCGCGCATTTCCTGTCGCATGACGTGTGGGCCGCGCTGCTGTGCTGGAGCGTGGCGGTGGTGGTCTGGCGCCTGGCCGGTCGGCGCGGAGGAGTGGCATGAGTGCAGTGGTGTGGCCGCGCGGCGGCCCCTGGGCGACCATGCGCCGCTGGGCCGCGGTGCGGCCGTTGTTGACGGTAGAGCAACTGGCCTGCATGGCCAGCCTGTATTTTTCGGTGATGTTCAATCTGGCGTACTGGCGGGCGGTAATGGCCACCGGGTCGCTGCACGGCGCCAGCGGCGCACTGACCGGCGTATCGATGTTCCTGGCCATCACCGCGTTGCACGCGCTGCTGCTGGGTGGGGTGCTGAATCGCTGGACGACGAAGCCGCTGCTGGCCGTGCTCCTGGTGGGTACAGCGGCAGCCGCGTATTTCGCCAGCGCCTACACCGTGTTCCTGGACGCGGACATGGTGCGCAACGTGCTGCACACCGACGCCAAAGAATCGCGTGAGCTGTTCGCGCCGGGCATGGTGGCTTGGGTGGCGCTGACCGGCGTGCTGCCGGCGGTGGCGCTGTGGCGCGTGCGCATCGTGCGCCGGCCGTTGGCGCGCGCGGTCTGGCTGCGCGCGATCTGGATGGCGGGCGTTGCGGTGGCCGCGGTCGTGGGGCTGCTGCTGTCGTTCCAGAACGTCTCGGCGCTGATGCGCAACCACAAGGAGCTGCGCTACCTCATCGCCCCGGGCAACTACCTGGTCTCGCTGACCCAGGTGGCGCTGGAAGACCATGCCGGCGCCCAGCAACCGCGCGCCCCGATTGGCCTGGACGCCAGGGTGGTGGGGCGTGCGGCCGGCGCCAAGCCGCGCCTGCTGGTGCTGGTGGTGGGCGAGACGGTGCGCGCGCAGAACTGGGGCCTCAACGGTTACGCGCGCCAGACCACGCCGCAGCTGGCCGCGCTGGCGCCGCTCAATTTCGCCAACGTCACCGCGTGCGGCTCGGCCACCGAAGTGTCGCTGCCGTGCATGTTCTCGCCGTGGGGCCGCGCGGATTACGACCGGGACCGCATCAAGCATTCGCAGTCGCTGCTGCACGTGCTCGACCACGCCGGCATCGCCACGTTGTGGCGTGACAACCAGACCGGCTGCAAGGGCGTGTGCGAGGGCCTGCCGTTCGAGTCGTTGGAGCACGGCACCGTGCCCGGCGACTGCACCACCGACGGCTGCATGGACGACGTGCTGCTCAGTGGCCTGATGGACAAGGTGGACCGCCTGCCGCGCGACGCGGTGGTGGTACTGCACCAGCTGGGCAACCATGGCCCCAGCTACTACGAGCGCTACCCCCAGGCCTTCCGCCGCTTCACCCCCACCTGCGACACCTCGGAGCTGGGCGACTGCACCTCGCAGCAGGTGGTCAACGCCTACGACAACTCGATCCTGCACACCGATGACTTCTTGGCAAAGGCGATCCGCCAGCTGGCCGCGCGCAAGGACCGCGACACCGCGCTGGTTTACGTCTCCGACCACGGCGAGTCGCTGGGCGAGAAGGGGCTGTTCCTGCACGGCGTGCCGTACGCCATCGCGCCCGATACCCAGATCAAGGTGCCGATGGTGATGTGGATGTCCGCCGGCATGGCTGCCAGCCGCGGCATCGACCTGGCGTGCATGCGCGCCCGTACCCGGCAGCCGGCCAGCCACGACAACCTCTTCCACTCGGTGCTGGGCCTGTTGCAGGTACGCACCCGCATGTACGATGGAGAGCGGGACCTGTTCAAGGGGTGTACTGCCCCCGCGACGTGATCCAACGCCTGGCGTTGCGGAGCAAGCTGGGGATTCCTCGCGCATCCTTCACGCGGCCAACACCCTGTTAAGGTGCATTGTCACACTTCGTCGGCTTGGGGGTTCCGGGCAGGCCACTTTCGCCTTCGCGCCGGGATCCGATGGACTACCACCAACTGTTTGAGCAGTCCCCGAACCCGTACATGGTGCTGGATCGGGAGTTGCGCTACGTTGACATGAACCACGCGTACCTGGATGTAACCGGGCGCAGCCGCGAACAACTGCTCGGTGTCCCGGTCTTCGAGGCGTTTCCCGGCGACGGCACTCTTCTGGGCGACGAGAACGTTCGCATGCTGCGCGCTTCGCTGCGCAAGGTGTTGGACACGGGCAAGGCCGACACGCTTGGGCTGATCCGCTACGCCATCGAGCGCCAGACACCCGATGGGCCGGTCATGGACGTCCGCTACTGGTCGGCCACGCACACACCCATGTACGACGCCGCGGGGCGCACCACCCACGTCCTGCAGCACACGGTGGACGTGACTGAGTTGCAGCGCCTCAAGGAGGCCCTGCTTGCCGCAACCACGCCGCAGGAAGAGGTCGCACGGTTGGAATCGCTGGAAGGCGGCGTCTTCCAGCGCGCACAGAAGGTGCAGGCGGCCAACACGCAGTTGGAAGAGCAGCGCACGCAACTCCTCAAGATGTTCGAGCAGGCGCCTGGTTTCATGGCTTACCTGCAGGGCCGCGAACACCGATTCACGCTGATCAACCAGGCCTACTCGCAATTGGTGGGCGATCGCGGACTGCTGGGGCTCACACTGGCGGAGTGCCTCCCGGAGGCGGCGGAGCAGGGCTACCTGCGCCTGCTCGACGAAGTGTTCGAATCGGGCAAGCCCTTCGTGGGCCATGGCATGCGACTGGAGCTGCAGCGCACCCCGGAGTGCGGACTGGAGCAGATCGTCGTCGACTTCGTCTACCAGCCCGTGCGGGATGCCGAGGGTCGCGTGACCGGGATTTTCGTGCAGGGCAATGACATCACGGCGCAGGCGAAGGCTCAGGAGGAGCTGGCGCGGTACCACGCCGATCTCACTGAACTGGTGGAGGAACGCACCCGGGCCCTGCACGCCAGCGAGGCCGAACGCCGCGTCGCCGAGGCCGCGTTGCTGCAGGCGCAGAAGCTGGAGGCGGTCGGCAAGCTCACCGGTGGCATAGCGCACGACTTCAACAACCTGTTGCAGGTGGTGGGCGCCAATCTCGATCTGGCGCGCGGGCACGAAGCCCTGCCCATGCCCGTGATGGAGCGACTGGATGCCGCCGGACGCGCGGTCCGGCGCGGCGCCCGCCTGGTGTCGCAGTTGCTGGCGTTCGCGCGCAAGCAGCCGCTGAACCCCACGGTGTTCGACGCGGGCGACCACCTGGAGCGCTTGGGCGACCTGTTGCAGCGCACGCTGGGCGAGGGCACCGCCATCACCCTCGATCTGGACATCGACCCAGGCGTCGGCAACGTCGAGGCGGACCCGGTGCAGTTCGACAACTCCGTGCTCAACCTGGCCATCAACGCCCGCGACGCCATTCGCGGAGAGGGCCTGGTGTCAATCCGCTGCCGTCGTATCGACGGGGCCGCCGTCGGCCGCGCGGGCGAGCCCATGGTGCAGGTGGTCGTGCAGGATAACGGCCGTGGCATGGGCCCGGACGTGCTCGACCGCATCTTCGAACCTTTCTTCACCACCAAACAGGTGGGTCGCGGATCGGGGCTGGGCATGCCGATGGTCTACGGGTTCATGCACCAGAGCGGCGGTGACATACGCGTGGAGAGCACCGAAGGCGAGGGCACGACCGTGGCCCTGTACCTGCCGATGACGGACAAGCCGGTCACGCCAGTGGCTCCCGAGCTGGATGACGCACGCCGCGGCCACGGCGAGAAGGTGATGGTGGTGGAGGACGACGAAGCGGTCCGCGCCGGCTCCGTGCGGATGCTGCGCGCGCTGGGCTACAAGGTCTGCGAGGCGGCCGACGCCGCGTCCGCCAAGGCGTTGGTCGACAGCGGCATCGTTCCCGACGTGCTGTTCACCGATGTGGTCATGCCGGGGCCGATGCGCAGCACCGAGCTGGCGACATACGTGCGCGCCCACCATCCCGGGGTGGTTGTGTTGTTCACCTCGGGCTTTGCCGAGGAAGCCCTGGCGCGCGATGGCGGCTTGGAGGCCGGCGACGAACTGCTCGAGAAGCCCTATCGCATGGACGTGCTCGCCCAGCGGGTGCGCGCGCTCCTGGACTCGCGCGAACCCGGGGAAACCGGCCGACCGCTCCGTATCCTGCTGGTGGATGACTGCCCGGACGAACGTTTCCTCACCAAGGCGCAGTTGCAATCGCTGGGGCATGCGGCGGACACGGCGGCGACCCCGGACGAGGCCCTCGCACGCCTGGCCGACGGCGGCTGGGACGTGCTGATGACCGACGTCGAGCTGCCGATGTACTCCGGCATCGAACTCGCCCACAAGGTGCGAGAGCGCGGCATCCCCGTGCGCGTGGTGTACGTCAGTGGCCACGACGTGGCCACCCTGCGCGAGCGGGGCGCCATGGGGGCAATCCTGCCCAAGCCTTTCGAGGCCGCACAGCTCGCCAAGGCGCTGCGCTTCGCCGAGCCGGTCTCCGCCGGCGCCTGAGCGCTCGCCGGGCGGGGCCGGCCCACCGGCCCGCACCGGGACCCTCCCACAAAAGGAAAGGCCGCCCGGATTTCTCCGGGCGGCCTTCCTCACGCCTGACGAGGACGCGTGTTACTTGCCGGCAGCTGCCGCGCCACCGGTCAGGCCGCGCTTCTCGAGCAACGGCTCGATCTTCGGCTCGGCACCGGTGAAGTCCTTGAACAGCTGCAGCGCGTCCTTCTTGCCGCCCTGCGACAGCAGGGTGGCGCGGAAGCGGTCGCCGTTCTCGACCTTCAGGCCGCCGTTGTCCTTGATCCACTGGACGGTGTTGGCGTCCAGCACTTCCGACCAGATGTAGGCGTAGTAGCCGGCCGCGTAGCCGCCCATGATGTGGCTGAAGTACGGCGTCTTGTAGCGCGGCGGCACGGCCTCGAAGTCGGTGCCGTTCTGCTTCAGCGCGGCGGCTTCGAATGCCATGACGTCCTTGGCGGTCGGGGCCTTGTCGGCGGTGATCTGGTGCCAGCGCTGGTCCAGCATCGCCGAACCCAGGTACTCGGTCGTGGCGAAGCCCTGGTTGAACTTCGACGCGGCCAGCACCTTGTCCAGCAGTTCCTTCGGCATCGCCTCGCCGGTCTGGTAGTGCTTGGCGTAGTTGGCCAGGATCTCCGGCCAGTCCGCCCACATCTCGTTGACCTGCGACGGGAACTCGACGAAGTCACGCGGCACGTTGGTGCCCGAGAAGTACGGGTACTTCACGTCCGAGAACATGCCGTGCAGCGCGTGGCCGAACTCGTGGAACATCGTGGTGACCTCGTCCCAGGTCATCAGCGTCGGCTTGCCTTCGCTGGGCTTGGGGATGTTGAGGTGGTTGGCCACGACCGGCTTGGTGCCGAACAGCGCGTTCTGGTCGACGTACGAATTCATCCACGCGCCACCGCGCTTGGACGAGCGCGCATACGGGTCCATCAGGAAGATGGCCAGCTGCTTGCCGTCCTTGTCGAACACGTCATAGACGGTGACGTCCTTGTGGTACGTCGGCAGGTCGGTGCGCTGCTTGAAGGTGATGCCATACAACTTGGTCGCGGCGAAGAACACGCCGTTCTCCAGCACGTTCTTCATCTCGAAGTACGGCTTGAGCTGCGACTCGTCGAAGTTGTACTTGGCCTGGCGCACCTTCTCGCTGTAGTACGCCCAGTCCCACGGCTCGAGCTTGAAGGTCGGCTCGCCCTTGGCGGCCTGCTCCTGGTCGATCATGGCCTGCAGCGCGGCGGCCTCGACCTTGGCGTTGGCCACGGCGGCCGGGGCCAGCTTGCCCAGCATGGCGTTGACGGCTTCCGGCGACTTGGCGGTCTCGTCTTCCAGCACGTAGGCGGCGTAGGTCGGGTAGCCGAGCAGCTTGGCGCGGTCGGCGCGCAGCTTCACCACCTTGGCCACGATCTCGGTGTTGTCGTACTGGTTGCCGCGGCTGCCACGGGCCACCGAGGCGCGGTGCAGCTTCTCGCGCAGGGCGCGGCTGTGCAGGTAGGTTTCCGGCGGCTGGCCGGTGGTGTTCTGCAACGCCAGCACGTACTTGCCTTCGAGCTTGCGCTCCTTGGCGGCTTCCGCGGCGGCGGCGATGGCCTCGTCGGACAGGCCGGCCAGCTCTTCCTTGGTGTCGACGATGATCGCCGAGTCGTTCACCTCGGCCAGCACGTTCTGGCTGAACTGGGTCCCCAGCTTGGCCAGTTCGGCGTTCATTTCCTTCAGCTTGGTCTTGTCAGCGTCGGACAGGTTGGCGCCGGCGCGGACAAAGTCGGTGTAGTAACGCTCGACCAGGCGCACGCCCTCGGCGTCCAGGCCCAGCGTGTCCTTCTTGTCATGCAGCGCCTTGATGCGCGCGAACAGCTTGGGGTCCAGGCGGATGGCGTCGCTGTGCGCCGACAGCTTCGGCGCGAATTCCGCCTGCAGCTTCTCGCGCTCGGGATTGGTGTCCGTACCGACCAGGTTGTAGAACACGTAGGCCGCGCGGGTCAGCAGGCGGCCCGACTTCTCCATCGCCACGATGGTGTTGTCGAAGGTCGGCGCTTCCGTGCTGTTGGCAATCGCCTCGATTTCCTTGAGCTGCTCGGCCATGCCGCGCTCGAAGGCGGGGGCGAAGTGGCTGTCCTGGATCTTGTCGAAGTGCGGGTACTGCAGCGGCAGCGTGCTTTCGGCGAAGAACGGGTTGGCTTCCTGCTTCACGGCGGTCTCGGTGGCGGCGGGCTTCTCGGCGGACGGCTTGCACGCGGTGACGGCGACGGAGGTCAGCGCCACGGCGAGCGCAAGCGCGAGGGGATGCTTCATTGGGTGGAGTCTCGAGGACGGAAACGGAACCCGAAGCCTACCGGAACGGCGGCCCCCGGGGCCCGTGACGAATGGCACGGGCAAGCAAGGGTTCAGCAGGACTTCTGGCATGGACCGTCGGTCCGCCGGGAGGTCTAGACTCGGCTGACCGGCGGCGCCAGGGGCTCGGGCAGGGTTTCGCCCCCGGCGGAAACGCGTTGGGTCCCGGCACAACTCACAGGAAGGGGTAGGGCATGAAGAAGACGAAAGCGGCATGGTCGGCCGGACTGGCCGCCTGCCTGGCAATGATGGCGATGGATGCGCTGGCGGCCGAGACCACGCGCTACGTGGTGCTGGTGGACGGCAACAAGCAGGCCGGGCACCAGGTAGTCACTACAGGAGACGACGGGGTGACGCACGTCGACTTCATCTTCAAGGACAACGGCCGCGGTCCCGAGCTGAAGGAGACCTTCACGCTGGCCCCGGACCACACCCTGGCCACCTATCAGGTGACCGGCAGCAGCACTTTCGGCGCTCCCGTGGACGAGTCGTTCAAGCGCCAAGGCGGGCAGGCGACCTGGAAATCCACGTCCGACCACGGCGAGCAGTCCGTGTCGGGCACGGCGATGTACGCACCGCTGGGCGGGTCGCCGGCGATCGCCTCCGTGAGCCTGGGGGCGCTGGCCAAGCGCCCCGACGGCAAGCTGCCGCTGATCCCCGGGGGAACCCTGTCCGCGCGCAAGATCACGGAAGTGGAGGTGAAGCGCGGGCAGGAAACCCAACGCGTGCAGTTGATGGCCCTGACCGGCATTGGCCTCGTGCCGCAGTTCGTCTGGGCCACCACGGATGCCCAGCCGCGCCTGTTCGCCGCGATCGTGCCGGGCTGGATGCAGCTGATCGAGGACGGCTGGAACGAGAACGCCGCGGGCCTTGAGCAACGCCAGAAGCAGGCTGAGGGCGAGTTCCTGTCCGGGCTCAATGCGCGCGTCTCGCACCCGCTCAAGGGTTCGACGCTGATCCGCAACGCGCGCCTGTTCGATAGCGCCAAGGCCACACTGGGCCCCGCCTCGGACGTGCTGGTCAAGGACGGCCGCATCGTGTCGATCAAGGCTGCCGGTGGACGCGCCGCCAAGGCCGACCAAGTCGTGGACGCCGCCAACCGCGTGCTGCTGCCCGGCCTGTTCGACATGCACGGCCACATCGGGCGCTGGGACGGTGGCCTGAACCTCGCGGCCGGCGTGACCACCGTGCGCGACATGGGCAACGACAACACCACCCTGCAGCAGATCATGGGCGAGGAGAAGGCCGGCACGCTGCTGACCAGCCGTATCGTCGCCGCCGGCTTCCTCGAGGGCGAAAGCCCGATGTCTGCGCGCAACGGCTTCGTGATCAAGACCCTTGACGAAGCCAAGCGGGCCATCGACTGGTATGCAGCGAACGGCTACGTGCAGGTCAAGATCTACAACTCTTTCCCCAAGGAACTGCTGCGGGAGACGGCCGCGTACGCCCATTCCAAGGGGCTGCGCGTCAGCGGCCACGTGCCCGCGTTCATGCGCGCGCGCGACGTGGTGGAGCAGGGTTACGACGAGATCCAACACATCAACCAGGTACTGCTGAACTTCCTGGTGGATGACACCACCGACACCCGTACGCTGCAGCGCTTCTACCTGCCGGCGGAGAGGGTGGCCGACCTGGATTTCGACAGCCCGGCGGTTCAGGACTTCATTGCGCTGCTGGCGCGCAACAAGACGGTGGTTGACCCGACCCTGACCACCTTCGACTTCCTGCGGCAGCGGGCGGGCGAGATGTCGCAGGCGTATGCCGCCGTCGCCCCGCACATGCCGCCCGACATCCAGCGCGGGCTGCGCAGTGCCGAGATGAAAATCCCGGACGATGCGACGGCGGAGCGCTACAACCGCTCGTACGCCAAGATGATCGAGTTCGTGGGCCGGATGCACCGCGCCGGCGTTCCGATCGTCCCGGGGACCGACGCCATCCCGGGTTTCACCCTCCAACGGGAACTGGAACTGTACGTGCAGGCCGGCATGACCCCCGGCGAAGCCCTGCAAAGCGCCACCTGGACATCGGCCAAGGTGGCCCGGGTACTGGATGACCGGGGCTCGATTGAAGTGGGCAAGCGCGCTGATCTGGTGCTGATCGACGGCGATCCGATCGCTAACATCGCCGATATCCGCAAGGTTGCACTGGTGATGAAGGGCGACGTGGCGTACTACCCCAGCGAAATTCACGAATCGCTGGGTATCAAGCCGTTTGCTGCGCCCGTAACAGCCAACGGGACGGCACGCTAAAAACTCGTCCCCCATCCGTCCGGGTCCGGGCGAGGCGGGCACTGCGTACGACGCTCCGGACTGTCGAGTACGGACTCGTTAACGTTGCTGTAACATCGCCGTGCTCAGCGAATCGCCACGCGCCCAACCGGGGCGCCGGGCCGTCATGGGACGGCTCCAGGTAGCCATACCCTCCGACCCCCTCCGGGGTGAGCCGCACTTGCGGTCGCCCCCATCAGCGAGATCGCCCATGTCCGCACGCCACCCGAGCACCCGTACCCTGCGCCGCAGCGCCCTCGCGGCCGCAGTCGCCATCCTGCTGCCGATGCAGGCCGTGGCCCAGTCCAGCACCCCGCAGGAAGCTCCGGCGGCGCCGCAGACCGAGACTGATGCCAAGACCCTGGACGCGGTGATGGTCACCGCCACCCGCCGGGTGGAGCGCGCCAAGGACGTGCCGATGGCGCTGACCACGGTCGACGCCGAGAAGATGGACGTTTTGGGTTCCGGGGGCGGCGACATCCGCTTCCTCGCCGGTCGCCTGCCGAGCCTGAACATCGAGTCCTCGTTTGGCCGCGCCTTCCCGCGCTTCTACATCCGCGGCCTGGGCAACACCGACTTCGACCTCAACGCCTCGCAGCCGGTATCGCTGGTGTACGACGAAGTAGTCATGGAGAACCCGCTGCTGAAGGGCTTCCCGGTGTTCGACATAGAAACGGTCGAAATGCTCCGCGGCCCGCAGGGTACGTTGTTCGGCCGCAACACCCCGGCCGGGGTGGTGAAGTTCGAGTCGGCCAAGCCGACCCGCGACCTGGAAGGCTACGGGCAGGTCGCCTATGGCACCTACGGCACCACCAACGTGGAAGGCGCGGTCAGTGGCCCGCTGAGCCAGAACTGGTCGGCGCGCGCTTCGGTGCTGTTCCAGCGCCGCGATGAGTGGGTCGACAACACCAACCCCGATGCGCGCACCAACCCCAAGCTCGAGGGCTACGACGAGTCGGCCGCCCGCCTGCAACTGCAGTACGACGGCAGCGACACGTTCAAGGCGCTGTTCAACGTGCACGCACGCCACCTCAACGGCACCGCGCGCCTGTTCCGCGCCAACCTGTTCAAGCAGGGTACCAATGACCTGCGCGACGACTTCGAGATCGACGAGGTCGCCATCGACGGTCGCAACTTCCAGGAACTGGACACCTGGGGTGCGGGTGCACGACTGAGCTGGGACCTGTCCAATGACCTGACCCTGTACTCCATCACCGGGTACGAGACGGCCGAGTCGCTCAGCCGCGGTGACATCGACGGTGGCGTCGGCGCGGTGTTCTTCCAGCCGTCGGGCCCGGGCTTCATCCCGTTCGCGGCCGAGTCCGCCGATGGCCTGCCGGACCATCGCCAGGTCACCCAGGAGTTCCGCCTGGAATCGAACTACGACGGTCCGATGAACTGGCAGGCCGGCTTGTTCTGGTTCGACGAGGACATCACCGTCGACAGCTTCAACTACGACACCCTGTTCGACCAGGGCGCGCAGGCCGGTTGGGCGCAGCAGACGCAGCGCAACAAGGCATGGGCGGTATACGGCTCGCTCGACTACAACGTCACGGAGCGCCTGACCCTGCGTGGCGGCCTGCGCTATACGCAGGACGAAAAGGACTTCAGCGCCAGCGTGCTCGAAAGCGCGCCGTTCGGTGCGCCGGTCTCCGGCCCGTTCCCGGTGCGTACGGATGTCGATGACGTCAGCTGGGACCTCAGCGGGACGTTCGAGGCGACGGATGCAGTGAACCTCTACGCCCGCGTGGCCAAGGGTTTCCGCGCCCCGTCCATCCAGGGCCGCCTGCTGTTCCAGAACCCGCCGCAGCCTTCCGTCGCCGATGCCGAAGAGGTGATTTCGGTGGAAGCGGGCGTCAAGGCGGACCTGTGGGACAACCGTGCGCGCCTGGGCTTCTCGGTCTTCAGGTACGAAGTGGACAACCAGCAGCTCAACGCCGTGGGTGGTGCGCTCAACCAGACCATCCTGCTCAACGCGGACAAGACCGTGGGTCAGGGCTTTGAAGTCGACTTCGACGCTTACCTGACCGATGCGCTGATGGTCACCTTCGGCGCCAGCTACAACGACACCGAAATCCAGGACGAGGACCTGGCCGTCGCACCGTGCGGCAGCGGTATGTGCACGGTGACCGACCCGGTCGTGGGCGGGCTGGCCTACATCGACGGTAACCCGCTGCCCCAGGCACCCAAGTGGGTCTATAACGCCACCGCGCGTTACGGCCTGCCGGTGGGCGATGCGGGTGAGTTCTATGTGTTCACCGACTGGGCCTATCGCAGCTCGGTCAACTACTTTCTGTACGAGGCGGTGGAGTTCCGCAGCAAGGACCTGCTTGAAGGCGGCCTGCGCGTCGGCTACAGCTGGAACCACGGCCAGTACGACCTGGCCCTGTTCGGCCGCAACATCCTGGATGAAGTGCAGGCCGTGGGCGCCATCGACTTCAACAACCTGACCGGCTTCGTCAACGAGCCGCGGATCGTCGGCGTGGAGTTCAAGGCCAGCTTCTAAGACTGGCCCCACACGTTCTGACCCGACGCCAGCGCGGCCCGTCCGCGCTGGCGTGCTTGTTTGCGCAGGGTGGCATGGGGGTATGCTGGGGGCCCCAGTGGAGGCTGACCCATGACGACTGCCTACGACTTCTCCGCGACCGACATCGACGGACAGCCCCGCGCGCTGGAGGAATACCGCGGCAAGGTGCTGCTGGTGGTCAACGTGGCCTCCAAGTGCGGCTTCACCCCGCAGTACACCGGGCTGGAGCAACTGTGGCGCGAGTACGGCCCGCGAGGCCTGGTCGTGCTGGGTTTTCCCTGTGATCAGTTCGGGCACCAGGAACCCGGCAACGAGGCTGAGATCAAGGACTTCTGCTCGCTCACCTATGACGTGACGTTCCCGATGTACGCCAAGGTCGACGTCAACGGCAACGACGCACACCCGCTTTGGAAGTGGCTGAAGGACGAGAAGGGCGGCTTCCTCGGCATCGACGCCATCAAGTGGAACTTCACCAAGTTTCTCGTCGGTCGCGATGGTCGCGTCATCAAACGCTACGCGCCCAACGACAAGCCCGAATCCATCGCCGCGGACATTGAAGCCGCGTTGGCCTGACGGCGCCGCGACCCATGGATGCGCGCAAGGTCCCGTTTGAAGTCACGTTCCAGCTTTCCGGCAATCGCCTGCGCGCCGAGATCAGCGGCGTGCACGACACCTGGGAAGTGATGCTCTCGCGCTGGATGGATATTGCCGATGAGGTTCGTCGCCGCCGCCCCGCCCAGTTGCTGGTGGTCGACCGGATGGCGGGAAACCCCATGGCGCCCGGCGACCGCCAACGCTTCATCGCCGCGCTGATCGGCCAGGGGCTGGAAGGCGTGCGCATTGCCTACGTGGAGGCGCATGACGATCGGATTCCCCTGGCGGAATCGGTGGAGATACTCGCCCGCGAGCGGGGATATGCGGTGCGCGTGTTTGGCAGCGAGGCCGCCGCCTCGGTGTGGCTGACCTACGGCGAGGAGTAAGTCGCTTCTAGACGACGGCGCGTTCGAACCAGGGCGCACTGGCACGAGGCGCAGGCGCCTGTGTCCCGGCCTTCAGGTGCCTTCGGCCGGACGGTTCAGCGCTTCCTGCGGCAGCAGGGCGAGCATCTCCTGGATGAAGCCGGGGATCATTTGCTCGGAATAGCCGCGATGGACGTGGGCCACCTTGCCATCGCGGTCGATGACGAACATGTTCGGCAGGGCTCGCACACCGTAACTATCGCTGATCACGCCACTGGCATCGTGGACGTAGGTCAGTTCGAATTCTCGATTGGCACGCAGCACCGCCAGGTAGTCGCGCCGGTCTTCCTTGTAGTTGACCGCGATGACTTCGAGGTGATCGCGCCCCACTGTCTTCTGCAATCTGGCCAGCAACGGCAATTCGCGCCGACAGGGGCCGCACCACGAAGCCCAGAAGGTAACGATCACCACCTTGCCGCGATGCTGGCTGACGCTCAGGGGGTGGCCCTTCAGCGTACCCAGCGCGTCCGGCGGAAATTCACCTGGTCTGGGCTGCGGCGGCAGCGGTGCGGAGGCTCCCAGCGGCATTGCGATGGCCAGCAGTCCCGCCAGCCAGGCCGTTCTCATCTTCCCCATGACCCCATCCCTTGGCGTTGCGCCGACGGAGTCTAGCTCACTTCTCGACGAAGGCGCGTTCGAACACGTACTGCCCCGCCGTGCCGATGCGCGGCGCCGCAGAGAAGCCACGGCCGTCGAGCAGGGCGCGGAAGTCGGCCAGCATCTGCGGGCTGCCGCAGATCATCGCGCGGTCGTGTTCGGCGTCCAGCGGCTCGATGCCCAGGTGCTCCATCATCCGCCCGTCCGCCATCAGGTCGGTGAGGCGGCCGCGCTGGTCATGGCCGTTGAAGGTGAACGGCTCGCGCGACACCGCCGGGTAGTACTTCAGCTTGGCCGCGATGGTCTCGCCGAGGAACTCATGGCGGGGCAATTCGTTGACGATGTAGTCGCGGTACGCCAGGTCTTCCGCACTGCGCACGCCATGGCACAGGATGACCTTGTCGAAGCGCTCGTACGTCTCCGGGTCCTTGATCACCGACAACCACGGGGCGAATCCGGTGCCCGTGCCCAGCAGGTACAGGTTGCGACCCGGATGCAGGTCGGAGATCAGCAGCGTGCCCGTCGGCTTGCGTCCGATCAGGATCGTGTCGCCAGGCTTGATGTGCTGCAGCCGCGAGGTCAACGGGCCGTCCTGCACCTTGATGCTGAAGAATTCAAGCTGCTCCTCCCAGTTGGCGCCGGCGATGGAGTACGCACGCATCAGGGGCTTGCCGTTCACTTCCAGCCCGATCATCACGAACTGGCCGTTCTCGAACCGGAAGCCGTCGTCGCGGGTGGTGGTGAAACTGAAATAGGCGTCCGTCCAGTGACGGACGTCCAGCACGGTCTCGGTGCCGAAGGCGGAGGACATGGGCGGGCGGGAGAAGACAGCGGATGACTCGCCATTTTACGCCACCGGTCGCCGGGGTGCCTAACTGCCTGCTGGCGGTGTGCCGTCCGGCCCCGGATTGGGCTCGGCCCCCACGGCGGCGGCCAGGGCCGCCTCACCCTGCGCCGGGCGCTGCTGGTCCCGATGCACATCACGCTCCACCGCGGCGATGTCTTCGCGCGCCATCAGGCCCAGATCGGCCGCGTGTCTGGCGATGGCGCTGCTGTCGGTAGCGCGCAGCATCGGTACCTTGGTGCCGGCGATGCGTTGCAGGTGACTGTCCACGGCCGTGTCGAAGGGTGAATCCGTGCCAGGGTCCACGTCGCGGATATAGATCGCGGCGATGCGGTCGCCAAACTCCAGCGCGGCCTCGGCATACAGCTCGGCATCGGCCTGGCCCGAATCACCAAGCAGCACCCAGCGCAACTGCGGGAAGCGGGTGATCAAAGTGCGTGCCCGCTCGAGTTTGTGCCCATGGCCCTGGGTCTTGATGAACTTTCCCGGGTCAGTGCCCAGGTCGCGCAGGAATATGGGCCCTGGCGGAATGCCATTGAGGTCCATGAAATCCTCAAGCAGGTCGTACAGGTTCCACGGCGAGCTCGATACGTAGAACAGGGGATTCGGCCCCGCACCTGCCATGCCTCGCTGGAGCGCCTTGTACAACGCGGCCACGCCGGCAAGCGGTTTGCGCGTCCTCGCGTTGTGCAGGAACGTCAGTTGTGCCGCAACCTTCCAGTTGGTGATGCCGCTGTACAGGATGGTGTCGTCGATGTCCGAGATGATCCCGATCCGCGCCTGGGGGAGGATGCGCAGCACCGGCTGCGAGGTCGCGATCGTGCCGTCGGCCAGCATCACCGTCGCGTTCTCCCACAGCTCGGTGGGCGTTCCGCTGCCGGGCAGGGTCGCGGTGTAGTAGCCCTCATGGTCGGAGGTGACTTCGACCTCGTGCCGGCCAAAACGAGCGCGCAGCGGGACCCCCGGCACCTCGTCACTTTCGAAACGTCGCCAGGTGTCCAGCAGGTTGTCCCACCACCCGGCATCCTCCAGCGGTCCGTCGCCGGGCTTCTCGGCCAGGACGCGGCCGATCAGCTCGATCGAAGTGTCGTCGCCATAGCCACGGTAGGCGTCGATGTGCATCGGGCGACCGAGGCCCAGCCGCGTCTCCAGCCGCCGCCGTGCGGCATCCAGTGTGTCGTCGCCGACAATGATCCGGTCGCGCACATACTGCCCGGCGCGCTGCCGCCACCCCGGCGCATGTTTCGCGTTGCTGTCGGAATCTCCCACATCCACCTCTTGGCCCACGCCCACCTCTTGCGTGGGATGAGCCTGCCGCATGGGGTGTCAACGCACGGTCAGGGCGTATCCCCCATGCCCGGCGGAGTGATTTTCAGCAGGCGCCCATCGTCCTCGTCGGTCACTACGTACAGCAGGCCATCGGGCGTGGCACGCACGTCGCGGATGCGCTCATCCAACTCCGTAAGCAGGCGTTCCTCGCCGCGGATCCGTTCACCGTCCAGGGAAAGGCGAATGAGTGCCCGACTGGACAGTGCACCCAGGAACAGGCTGTTGTTCCACTTCGAAGACGCATGGTTGACGTGGAAGGCCATGCCGGAGAGCGCCGGCGATTTCTCCCAGACGTGGTACGGCTGCTCCATTCCCGGCGCAGCCTTGCCGGTGGCCTCCGGAATCTGCAGGCCCGAATAGTTGATGCCATGGGTGATGATCGGCCAGCCGTAGTTCTTGCCCGGCTCGGGCAGGTTGATCTCGTCCCCGCCGCGGGGGCCGTGCTCGCTCTGCCAGACCTTGCCGGAGCGCGGGTCCACTGCCATGCCCTGCATGTTGCGATGGCCATAACTCCAGATTTCGGGGCGCGCGCCTTCGCGCCCAACGAAGGGGTTGTCGGCGGGAACGCTGCCGTCCAGGTTCAGGCGCACCAACTTTCCTTGCAGCATGTCCAGTTTCTGCGCGGTGGGCCGGTCGTTCCGCTCTCCCTGGCTGATGAACACATGCCCCTTGTCATCGAAGACGATGCGTGAACCGAAATGGTTCGGTCCAACCAACTTCGGCACCTGCCGGTAGATCACGCGCAGATCCGACAGCGTGTCGCCTTTCAGCACGCCCATGGCCACCGCCGTACCCGCCGTATCCTCCGGGCCCGGTTCGGCGTAACTCAGGTAAATGCGGTGGCTGCTGGCATAGTCGGGGGCCAACACCACATCGAGAAGGCCCCCCTGGCCTTTCGCGTAAACCGCCGGGACGCCCTTGATCGGGGCCGATACCGCGCCGCTGTCCGACACCCGGCGCAACTGCCCGGGTCGTTCGGTGACCAGGAAGCCACCTTCCGGCAGCGGCGCAACCGCCCACGGATGTGCGAGCCCGCGCGCTATCTCGGTCATTCGGAATGCACCAGCTGCACTTTGCAGTGTCGACTCTGCCTGCGCCGTCGGGGCCGGGGCGGCGGCGGCCGATCTGGGCGCGTCGTCGCCAGCGCCGCAGGCGGCCAGGGGCATGAGCAGGGTGATGCTAACGGCGAGTCGGGAAAGGGCAGGGGGCATGTCTCTCTCCTGGCAATGGGCCCAGCGAAGGGCAGCGAGCGGCAGGCGGCCAGCATAACCCCGTGTTCCATACAGATGCGGTTGGCATGACATCGGTCAAGGCGGCGCGGGGGCCGGGCACTGAGCATGAGCCTATCCCGCCATTCGCCGCTCACCCCGACAGGAGACCGCCATGTTGTTCGATATCGCCACCCTGAAAGATGACACCAGCGCCGCTGCCGTCACCCAGGCCATCCTCGCCCGCGATCCCACCGCGCAGATCACCGTGCAACTCGCCAACCGCCGGGTTCGAGTCGAAGGCCTGATGACCGAGCACCAGATACTGGATGCGTTGCAGGGGGCTGGCCATTTCGCGTCGAAGGCTCCGCCGCATAGTGGCGAGGGGAGCACGTGCTGCGGTGGCTGCGGAGGGTGATCACGGCGCGCACGGCGATCCCCTAACGCTGGCCTTGGTAGTACAGCGGAAGCGCGTCCGGCCCAGCGGGGCGCGCGCCCGTGCCGCACGTTGTGGGCTGGACCGGACTGCCGGGGAGTTGTAACCGAGAGCTGGCGGCTGCATGGGAGGGTAGAATGGCAGGTCCCCACTGCCAGCCCCTTGCCCGCCGTGTCCGCTCCTACCGCCGCCTCCCGCAACCCCGCCGACTTCCCGCCCGCTTCCATCAAGCAGGAGGACCTGATCCAGTCCGTCGCCGACGCGCTGCAGTACATCAGCTACTACCACCCGGTCGACTACATCCAGAGCCTCGCCGCCGCGTATGAGCGCGAGGAGTCGCCGGCGGCCAAGGACGCCATCGCCCAGATCCTGATCAACTCGCGCATGTGCGCCGAGGGTCATCGGCCGATCTGCCAGGACACCGGCATCGTCACGGTCTTCCTCGAAGTCGGCATGAACGTGCGCTGGGATGACGCCACCATGGCCGTGGAAGACATGGTTCACGAGGGCGTGCGCCGGGCGTACAACCACCCGGACAACAAGCTGCGCGCCTCGGTGCTGGCGGACCCGGCGGGCAAGCGCATCAACACCAGGGACAACACCCCAGGCGTGGTGAACGTCAAGATCGTACCGGGCAATACCGTGGACGTGATCGTCGCGGCCAAGGGTGGCGGCTCGGAGGCGAAGTCGAAGTTCGCCATGCTCAATCCGTCCGATTCCATCGTCGACTGGGTGCTCAAGACCGTGCCGACCATGGGGGCCGGCTGGTGCCCGCCGGGCATGCTCGGCATCGGCATTGGCGGCACCGCCGAGAAGGCGATGCTGCTGGCCAAGGAAGCGCTGATGGAGCCGATCGACATCACCGAACTGCAGCAGCGCGGCGCGAGCAACCGTGCCGAAGAACTGCGCCTTGAGCTGTACGAGAAGGTCAACGCTCTCGGCATTGGGGCCCAAGGGCTCGGCGGCCTGACCACGGTGCTGGACATCAAGGTCAAGGATTACCCGACCCATGCTGCCAACCTGCCAGTGGCGTTGATCCCCAACTGCGCTGCCACCCGCCATGCGCATTTCACCCTCGATGGCAGCGGCCCGGTGATGCTGGATCCGCCGTCGCTGGCAGACTGGCCGGAGTTGACCTACGACGCCTCCAAGGGCCGTCGCGTCAACCTCGACACGCTGACCAAGGAGGACGTTGTTTCCTGGAAGCCGGGCGAGGTGTTGCTGCTCAACGGCAAGCTGCTCACCGGACGCGACGCCGCGCACAAGCGCATGGTCGACATGCTCAACAAGGGCGAGCCGCTGCCGGTGGATCTGAAGGGCCGCTTCATCTATTACGTCGGCCCGGTTGATCCGGTCCGCGACGAAGTGGTTGGCCCCGCTGGTCCGACCACGGCCACGCGCATGGACAAGTTCACCGAGCAGGTGCTGGCACAGACCGGCCTGATGGGCATGGTCGGCAAGGCCGAGCGCGGCCCCGCGGCGATCGAGGCGATCAGGAAGCACCAGTCGGCCTACCTGATGGCCGTCGGCGGCGCCGCCTACCTCGTGTCGAAGGCGATCAAGGCCGCCAAGGTCGTCGGTTTCGCCGACCTGGGCATGGAGGCCATCTACGAGTTCGAAGTGCAGGACATGCCGGTCACCGTCGCGGTCGACGCGCAGGGCACATCGGTGCACAACACCGGGCCGAAGGAATGGCAGGCACGCATCGGCAAGATTCCGGTGGTGGTGGCCTGATCCACGGTCACGCGCGAAAAGCAAAGGGGCCGGCAGCAATGCCGGCCCTTTCTGTTTGCTGACCCACTCAGTACCACTCCAGCAGCGAGATGCCGAGGCCCACGTAGGTGGCACGGTGGTTGTAGTCGATCAGGCTCTCCCCGTAGCCGTCGAACACCTGCAGATGTCCGCGGAAGGAACGGCTGATCGGGAATCCCCAGTCAAACTGCAACGCCCCGTGGGCATCCTCCGCCGAGCGCAGCGAGTGGCGTGCCATGACGGCAAACTCATGCCCGTTCCAACGCCGCACCAGCGTGGCATCGGCGCGGCCCACGTAGTCCTCGATCCCGGGGTTCTCATCCTCGCGCTTGCCGTCCGGAATTCGCCACCAGGGACGCACCGTCAGTGCCCAGTCGTCGCGATCCAGCCCGACGTTGAGCATGACCCGGTTCCAGCTGCGCGAAATTGGATCCGCACGGCCATTCGACTGGTGATTGAAGCTCATCGCCAGCATCCGTCCGCGCCAGCCCAGCAGCGAATAATTGCTGCGGAATACGAGCATGACTTCCGGCTCGTAATTGGTTTCGCGGAACGGGCGCGACTCCTCGCCGTTGTAGACCTGCCAGCGCGAACTCTGGGTGTAGGCCGTCCATAGATCGCCGTTGTCGCCGAACAGGTTCTCGGCCACCTTGGTCTTGAAGCTCAGCTGGAACTTCGCCTCCATGTCATCCAGCGGCAGTGGTTCGCCGCCGACCGGCTCGTCCGCGCGTGATGAAGAGGGCAGGGTATTGGTACGGCTGGTCCAGAACACCGGGAACAGGTACACCGGTTTGTACGCGCGCAGGTTGAACAGCCCCAACTTGGAGTCCTTCGCCAACTCCCAGCGGCTGTCGAGCATCGATCCCTTGCCAGCATTGGCAATGCGCTGGGCGAAGATGGAGTCATGTTCCGAGCGGAACAGTTCGTTGAGCATGCGTCGGCTGTCGTCACGCTGGCCGGTGGCTTCGCGCTCCGCGCGGTCGTACTCCGCAATGCGCTGCTTGGTCATTCGGGCTTCGGCAGCCGCAAGGTCAGCCGCGGTCGGTGTAACGCGCCCCCGGCCCATGGCGTCGTCGTAGCACTTCAGACGATCGGCATCGGATTCGATGGACAGACATGCGGCCGGCGCTGCGGCAGCCGTCTGGGGAGTCGCCGGCGGTTCGGCGCCGGACACGCTCGCTGGCGCCAATGCCATCGAGGCGGCCGCAGCGACGATGCGCCGACGCGACCGGGCCACGAGAAGGTCATTCGTCAATGGAAGCCACTGGTGCGCCACTTCCGTTCAAACCCACCAGGCAAATGCAAACAGCCCGAACATCCCGAATGCCAGTCCCAGCTTGAGGACCGTGCCCAGCAGGATGCCAAACCAGGTGCCAACCCCGACTTTGGTCGCTTGTCCCAAGTCACGGCGGTTGACCAGTTCGCCCACCAGCGCGCCCACGAACGGGCCTGCGAACAGCCCCAGCGGACCAAAAAAGAGGCCCACGATGCTGCCCAGGACCGCACCTGCCAGCGCCAGCTTGCTCGCCCCCACGCGCTTGGCTCCCATCGAACCGGCGAGGAGGTCGATGCCCAGCGAAAGCACCGTCAGGATGCCCAGCGCAACCAGCCAACCCCAGCCGACGTACTGGAAGTCGCCTGCCCATGCGGCAACCACCATGCCGGCAAAAACCAGCGGAATGCCCGGCAATGCGGGGAGGACGGTGCCGGCGATTCCCACCACCATCAGCAGGGCCGCGACCAGGTACAGGATCGTCTGCGTATCCAATCAGAAACCTCTTTGTTTTCCGTGGTTTATGCCACAAGGGCGCGCGATTGCAATTTCACTTGCTGCGGGGTACCGTTCGGGCGCTGCGTTTGTCAAGGGTCACCGTGAACCGTGGCCCGATGCGGTTGATCCGTTCGGCTTGTACGTACGATCCGCTACATCGTTGCACCTGGCTCCTCCTTGCAACCAGCACGTTACGAAGGTGAAGGACCAACCAACTCGTTTCAAGGAGCAAGCCAGAATGTCGAGCCGTGAGCAAGGTACCGTGAAGTGGTTCAATGACGCCAAGGGTTTCGGCTTCATCAGCCGTGAGAGTGGCGAAGACGTGTTCGTGCACTTCCGCGCCATCCAGACCCAGGGCTTCAAGAGCCTCAAGGAAGGCCAGCAGGTCAGCTTTACCGTCGTCCAGGGCCAGAAGGGTCTGCAGGCCGACGCGGTGCAGCCGCTGTAACTGGAAAGCATTTCCGGGGCGGCGCCCCTTGCATCAAACCCGGCTTCGGCCGGGTTTTTGTTTGCGGGCATGATGTTGAGGCTGCCGAAAGCAGCGACCCCAAAAAGAAACAGCCCGCGCAGGGCGGGCTGTTTCCAGGTGGAGTGGCTCGTCAGTTCTGCGACGGCGTGTTCTCGGCGAAGTACTCGTGGTTGTCGGCGTTGTTGAGCGCGCCATCCGGGTTGGTGGACGCGAGGTTCTTGGCGCCGGCCTGCCCGTACACCACGTCGTCGGTGCCCGCGACCACGTTGAAGTGGCTCATTTCGTGGATCAGCGTGCCGGCCTTGGAGTCGGTGCCGGTCATCGGGGCGTTCCAGAACGCGCGGCAGACGAAGATCTCGTACGGCCGGGTCGGATAGACGTAGGCGTAGTAGCTCTGGTTGCAGCCGCAGTTGACCGTGATCTGCCCGCCGTTCTGGTCCATCGCCGCGTCGATGTCGACGAAATGCTGTTCGGCGGTGTTGTAGCGCGAGCTGGTGTAGGCGCCGAACCAGGTGGTATATCGCGGACCCACCGTGTTGGCGTTCAGGTAGCCCTTGGCGTTCTCGGAATAGTTGCGAGCAGCCGTGACGGCGCTGCCCAGCGTGTTGATCTGGGTGGTGGAGCAGCCGACATAGCTGACGCCGTTGACAACGCTCCCGCCGCCGCCGGGCTTACCCTTCTGGCTGATGGTGCCGGCCTTCATCGCGCCCAACTGGTCGCTACCGTCCACCCACAACTTCAACGGCACGCTCTGCGCCATCATCGGGTGGCCGTTCGGGTGCTTCAGCATCTGGCCCGTCGACAAGGAAGCGAACTGCAGGGGCACCTTGTAGGTGACGGTGTAGTCGCCGGTCTTGGACAGGTCATACGCGGCGGAGAGATCCACCATCACGCGCACGGACTCGCCGGCGCGCAGGATCGCGAAATCCGCAGATTGCGGCAGGGGTCGCTTGATCATCGGGCCTTCGTACTGCACCGGCTGCCCGTCACGCGTGACTTCAAACACCTTGGCTTCGATGAAGTCCGACGGAAGCTGCCACTTGGGCACGCGGACCGTGTGGCGGCTGGTATTGGTCACCGTGACTTCAACCGACCCGAGGAAATCCGCGGCGCTACCGGTCGCGGCGGCGATGCTGACGCGCAGCGGATTCTGGGTGGCATTGGGTGATGCGGCAGTAGCAGCGGCAATGGCACCGGCAAGCACGGCCGTCCCGGCCACGAGGGGTGCGATACGAAGTTTCATCCAGTCTCTCCCGAAGTATGGACATCCGCGGACGCGGACGTCGCCGACGATAGCGACTGGCAGGCCTTGGCGCACCCTGCAATGCAGCAAGATGCGCCAAGGAGGTTCGACGATGTGATGCCGGCCTGAGACTTTTACTTAGCGGGGTAGGGAGGTGCCTTCATCACTGCGTTCCACCTCTCTGCGCTTATGTATGCTCCGGCCGACAGTGCGCGAATCATCGCGCCCAGGCGCGCCCGTTGTACACGCGTACGTAGCCGCCCTCGCGGATACCGGAGATATCGCTCTGGGTCACAACGGTGGTGCGGCCATCGTTCATGCGCACGTACACGTTGTAGCGTCCGCCACTGACGCGGTTCTGGATTGCGTTGCCCGCGACAGCGCCGGCCACGGCACCCGCCACGGTGGCGGTGTTCTGACGGCCCTTGCTCTCGTCATCAGCCAACTCACGCCCCGCGGCTGCGCCCACCAGGCCGCCCAGGACCGCGCCCGTGGCATTGGGGACGTTGCTGCCGGAAATCGTCTCGATGCGGGTCACGGTGCCGCAGTCATAGCAGCTGGCCGTACTTCCACCATAGGTGGACGGATAGTTGTTGCTGTAGCCCGGAGATGAGGCGCAGCCCGCAAGCGCTGCAGCGGCAACCGCCGCCAGACCCACCAACCTGAAATTGACCGTATTCATCGCAGACTCCTTCGCCTTGGGATCGGGTCACGGCGTGAACCGTGCAGCCGTAAACTAGGCCTTGGGGAGTGAACATCTCCTCAACTCGGATGGCATGGCCGTACGCGGTTCAGGCTACGGCCATGCGTCGCCCATTCAGCCTCGGAAGTCCTGATGGCATGCCTTGCAGGCGCCCCCGACATCCTTCATCAGGGCCTGCACGCCTGCACAGTTGAGCGGCGGTGAAGCCAGGGCTGAGTCCAGAGTGGCGCGCATCTTGCTCGCCGCATCGCCAAAACGGGCATCGTCGCGCAGGTCCGGGAACGCCGGTTCAAGGTCATTGGCCAGGCTGCGCAGCGACTGCACGTGCGGCAGCGTGTCGGTAGGACCACAGCGGTTCTGTTCCAGGCTGCCCTTCAATTGGCCCATGTGCCACTGCTGCACATGCATGACGGATTCGGGGAAGTGGTCCTTGCGCGCATTCAACGCCCTGAGCGCCATCACCGCGCCCACGACGCCGACCACCAGGCCGACCAGGAAGAGGAACAGGTAGCGCGAGCCGTGACCGCCCTTGGCAGGCGCACTGGGCATGGGTTCGGGGGTACTCATCCGTCGTCTCTCCTTGGTCGAAGTTGCCGGGACGATAGCACGGGGCCCGCCGGCGCCGGCCTACGTGGCGACTACAATATGCGGTATGACCATTCCCCCCCTCGACCCCGTCTGGACCGATCGTTTTTCCGGAGTCGACCGCCTGTACGGTGTCGGCTCGCTGGCGCGCTTTGCCTCTTGCCGGGTGGCGGTCGTGGGCATGGGCGGTGTCGGCTCCTGGGTGGTCGAGGCCCTGGCTCGCACGGGCATCGGTCATCTGACCCTGATCGACGCCGATGACATCTGCGTCTCCAACACCAACCGCCAGCTGCCTGCGCATGCGGGGCAGTTCGGCCGCGCCAAGGTCGACGCCATGGCCGAGCGCTGCCGTGCCATCAACCCGCATCTCGACGTGGTCCCGGTGGCAAGTTTCCTCACGGCGGCCAACCAGGTTGAGTTGCTGGACCAGGGCTTCGACCTGGTCATCGACGCCTGCGACAGCTTCCGCAGCAAGGTGGAGCTGATTGCGTGGTGTCGCCGGCGCAAGTTGCCCGTGATTGTCGTCGGGGCGGCCGGTGGGCGTACCGACCCCACGCTGGTGCGCGTTCGCGACCTTTCGCGCACCGAGCACGACGCCATGCTGGCGTTGATCCGCAAGAAGCTGCGCGCAGAGTTCAATTTCCCCAAGAACCGCGATCGATATTTTGGCGTGTCCGCGATCTACTCGCTGGAGAACGTTCGCTATCCGCAGGCCGACGGCTCGGTGTGTGGCCTGCGTCCGCAGGTGGCGGGTGATGCAGCCCTCAAGCTGGATTGTGGGGCGGGGCTGGGCGCGGCCACGCACATCACGGGTGCGTTCGCTTTCGCGGCGGTTGGGCGCGCGCTGGAACTACTGCTCAAGGGTCGGTCCAAAACCGCCTGACGACGCTTGCCGAATCCCTATGGAGCCGTCGGCAGCCGGAACAGACGCTCTGCGTTGAGGCTGGTGGCTGAGGCAACTGCGTCCGCCGTCTCGCCGCGAAGCTGCGCGACCACGTCGAGGATCGCGGTGATCCGCGCCGGTTCATTGCGCTGTCCGCGGATGCCGGCATCGGGCTGGTCGGGAGAATCCGTCTCCAGCATCAACATCTCGATGGGCAGCCCCGCGACCAGCTTCCGCAGTCGGTTCGCGCGTTCGTAGGTAACCGGTCCGCCGAGGCTGACAAGAAATCCGAGCGCATGCAGTCGGTCAGCCTGCTCCCGGCTGCCCGGAAAACTGTGCACCACGCCGCGCAGCGGGCTGAATCGACGAATCGCCGCGATCACCTGATCGACGGCCCTTCGCGCATGCACGATCACGGGCAGGTCGAAGTCGCGGGCAAGCCGCAGTTGCTGCTCGAAGTAGGTGGCCTGCGCGCGCGGGTCCAGACCTTCCACGAAGAAATCCAGGCCGCATTCGCCCACCGCTACCGGACGCTCGCGTTCTATCCAATCGCGCAATTCAACAAGGTGCGCGGGGCGGTGTGCCGCCAGGTACATCGGGTGCAGGCCGTAGGCGGGAAAGAGGCCTGCGTGGGTGCGGCATATTTCACGCAGCTTGGGCCACGATTCCGCCTCCACGGCGGGGAGTACCTGGCGCGTGACACCGGCGGCGCGGGCACGTGCGATTACCGCATCGCGGTCGGCGTCGAATTCGGGTGCATCTAGATGGCTGTGGGTATCGACCAGCATGGCCAGCTCATCGGCGGGACGTGTCGGCAAGGTCTGACGGTGGCTTGCGGCTCTTCCAGTTGGCCAAGAGGAGGGTGCCCAGGCCAAGCACGATCTCGTCGATGAATGGAATGGGATCAAACGGCCACAGCACGCTGATCGCAAATGCGACGGCCGTCAGCTTGAACAGCGTGGGATAACGAAGCTTGCGGGCCCAGTTGAGCAGCGGAAGGAGCAGCGGGTTGGCCATGGCGAGCTCGATTGCGGGTGGGACTGTGCGCACGCTATCACGCGATCCGTGCCCCGTTCACATTTGCGACAGTCTCGCGGCGTTGGCTATGTACTTATTCAGGTTGGGGGTGCTGCAATGCCCCCAACACATCCGCGGGACTGTCCCGCCGCAGGAGGCTCCATGAACAAGAACATGCTTGCTGTTGCACTCGCTTCGCTGGTGGTCGGCGGTGTGGCGGTGGCGGCCTACAACAGTTTCCAGGGCGATGATGCCCAGGACGCCCAGTTCACCACCGCGACGAACGGCCAGCCGGCACCGTCGATTGGTATGGACGCGGGTGCCAACAGCGCCATCGACCCGAACCAGCTTGAGTACGCCGATGTCTTGAACGTCAAGGCGGTCAACGAGAAGCAGGCGCAGTACGCAACGGTGCTCGGCACGGAAGCGATCCGCGAGACCAGCACCACCAACACGCCGCGTGAAGTCTGCGAAGACGTGGCCGTGCAGGAACGTGCCCCGGAGCGCGACGGCAACGTGGGCGGCACCGTGGCCGGTGCGCTCATCGGTGCGGCCGTGGGCAACCAGGTCGGCGGTGGCGACGGTCGCAAGGCCGCAACGGTTGCCGGCGCGGTCGCGGGTGGTTACATCGGCAACCGCGTCGACCGCAACCATGTCGGCGGCAAGGTTACCAGCCGCACGGAGCGCCAGTGCCGCACCGTCACCGACACATCGCAGTCGTCCAAGGTCGTGGGCTACAACGTGACCTTCCGCAACCCGGACGGCACCACCGGCACGATGCGTACCAGCAGCAAGCCCGGCAGCCGCATCTCCCTGGGCAGCGAGAACGCGGTGGTTGGCTATGACGTGACCTATCGCTACCAGGGTCAGGAGCGCACGGTGCGCATGGAAGAGCGTCCAGTGGGCGAGCGCCTGCCGGTTGTCAACGGTGAAGTGGTTACCCAGACCGCGGCTGCGGCCGGTACCAGCAGCAACGGCTGACAGCGCTGACAATCAGGACGTGTCATCCCAGACGGGGCCGGACCATCCGGCCCCGTTCTGTTTTTGCAGGGCATTGCGGGGTGCCCCGCGCGATCAGGCACCGCTACAATGGCGACTTTCCTTTGCCCGCTGCCGAGTGCGTCCATGGCCCTGAACCCGTTTGACCTGTTCGACGTCCGCTCCCTGCTCACCGAAGAAGAGCGCGCCGTACAGGACACCGTGGCGCGTTTCACCAACGAGCGCGTGCTGCCGATCATCGGCGACGCCTTCGACCAGGGCCGCTTCCCGAAGGAACTGGTGCCGGAGATCGCCGAGCTGGGCCTGCTGGGTTCCTCGCTGCCGGAGAAGTACGGTTGTGCAGGCCTCAATGGGGTCAGCTACGGCCTGATCTGCCAGGAGCTGGAACGCGGCGACAGCGGCATCCGCAGTTTTGTCAGCGTGCAGAGCTCGCTGTGCATGTACCCCATCTATGCCTATGGCTCCGAAGAACAGCGCATGCGCTGGCTGCCGGACATGGCGGCGGGCAAGGTCATCGGCTGCTTCGGCCTGACCGAGCCGCACGGCGGTTCCGACCCGGCCAATATGAAGACCAACGCCAAGCGTGATGGCGGTGACTGGGTACTCAACGGCTCCAAGATGTGGATCACCAACGGCAACGTGGCCGACATCGCCATCGTCTGGGCGCAGACCGAGGATGGCATCCAGGGCTTCGTGGTCGAGAAGGGCATGCCGGGCTTCACCGCGCAGGAAATCAAGCACAAGATGAGCCTGCGCGCCTCGGTCACAAGCGCGCTGTTCTTCGACAACGTGCGCGTGCCGGAAGCCAACCGCCTGCCAAACGTCAAGGGTCTGAAGGGCCCGCTGGGCTGCCTCACCCAGGCTCGCTACGGCATCACCTGGGGCCCGATCGGCGCGGCCATTGCGTGCCTTGAGGAAGTACTGGCCTACACCAAGGAGCGCATCCTTTTCGATCGCCCGGTGGCGGCCACCCAGAGCGCGCAGATCAAGATGGCCGAAATGGCCCGCCGCATCACGCTGGCGCAGCTGCTGGTGCTGCAACTGGGCCGCCTGAAGGACGCCGGCACCATGCAGCCCGCGCAGGTGTCACTGGCCAAGTGGAACAACTGCCGCATGGCAATCGATATCGCGCGCGAGTGCCGCGACCTGCTGGGCGGCGCCGGCATCACCACCGAGCATTCGGCGATCCGCCACGCGCTCAACCTGGAATCGGTCATCACCTACGAGGGCACCGAGACGGTGCACCAGCTGGTGATCGGTCGCGAGCTGACCGGCATCAACGCGTTCTGATTCCCGGCCCGCGCCGGCGTGGCGCGGGTACGAACCTGCGCCCCGCGCCGGCACGGCCCAAAGCGACGTGCGGGCGGGGGCGCCTTTACCGAGCCCCTTCCGCATGTTCGCCAACGTTCCGAACCCCATTCCGGCCCGCATGAAGGGCCTCAACCGCGCCGAGATCTGCGACGTCAACTTCACCGAGTTCGTGAAGGGATGGGACGGCCAGCGCCAGGCTCGGCCGGCGCCGGGCGAGCCGATCCTCGACGGTAGTGCGCTGGACGCGCAGGGTTTCCGCGACCTGTTCGAGTCGCAGTTGGTCAGCCGCCACCTCGACCTGATGGCGCGTGTGCTGCGTGTGCAGAACAAGGTCTTCTATACCATTGGTTCCTCGGGGCACGAGGGCAACGCGATGGTGGCGCGGGCGGCGCGCCACACCGATCCGGCGTTCCTGCATTACCGCTCCGGCGGCTTCATGGCGGAACGCTTCCGCAAGCTGCCGGGCATGGACCCGATCATGGATTCGGCGCTGTCGTTCGCGGCCAGCAAGGACGACCCGGCCAGCGGCGGCCGCCACAAAGTGTGGGGCAGCAAGCCGTTGTGGGTGTTGCCGCAGACCTCGACCATTGCCTCGCACCTGCCCAAGGCGCTGGGCACCGCGGTCGCCATCGAGGCCGGCAAGCGATTGGGCGTGCAACTACCCATCCCGGATGACAGCATCGCCATCTGCTCGTTTGGCGACGCATCGGCTAACCATGCCACCGCGCAGACCGCGTTCAACGCGGCCTCCTGGACCGCGTACCAGAAGCTTCCGGCGCCCGTGCTGTTCGTCTGCGAGGACAACGGCATCGGCATTTCCGTCAAGACGCCGACCGGCTGGATCGCCGAAAGCATGCGCAACCGGCCGGACCTGGACTACTTCTTCGCCGATGGCCTTGATCTGGCAGCGGGCTATGGCCAGGTGCAGGCGGCGGTGGAACACTGCCGCCGCACGCGCCGGCCGACGTTCCTGCACCTGCGCACGACGCGCATCATGGGTCACGCCGGTACGGACTTCGAGATCGAATGGCGCAGCGTCGAAGAGCTCTGCGCGGTGGAGGCTTCCGATCCGCTGCTGCGTTCGGCCGCCATCGCCATTGAATCCGGGCTGATGAGCAAGGACGAGGTGCTGGAACTGTACGAGGCCACGCGTCGCAAGTGCTTCGCCGCGGCCGACGAGGCCGATCGCCGGCCGAAGCTGGATTCGCTGGCCGACGTGGTCGCGCCGCTGGCGCCGTACACCCCCGACAAGGTCATGGCCGAGGCCGAGCGCGCCGACTACGCCGAGCGCCGCCTCGCCGCCTTCGGCAGCGAGGCCAAGCTGCCGGAGAACCAGCCGCCGCGCCATCTGGCCATCCAGATCAACCAGGCCTTGCACGACACCTTCGCCAAGTACCCCGACACGCTGCTGTTCGGCGAGGACGTGGCGCAGAAGGGCGGCGTCTACACCGTCACCAAGGGCCTGCAGAAGGCCTTCGGACCGCGTCGCGTGTTCAACACGCTGCTGGACGAGACGATGATCCTGGGCATGGCGCAGGGCTTCGCCAACATGGGCATGCTGCCCATCCCCGAGATCCAGTACCTCGCGTACTTCCACAACGCCTGCGACCAGATCCGCGGCGAAGCGGCCAGCCTGCAGTTCTTCAGCAACAACCAGTACGCCAACCCGATGGTGGTGCGCATCGCCGGCCTGGGCTATCAGCGCGGCTTCGGTGGCCATTTCCACAACGACAACTCGATCACCGCGCTGCGTGACATCCCCGGGCTGGTGGTGGGCTGCCCGTCGCGTGGCGATGATGCGGCAACAATGCTGCGCACGCTGACCGCGCTGTCCAAGGTCGATGGCCGCGTCAGCGTGTTCCTCGAGCCGATCGCTCTGTACATGACCAAGGATCTGTACGAGCCGGGCGACGGCAAGTGGTTGACCACCTATCCGGCCCCGGGTGAGGCGATGACGTTGGGCGAGGGCCGCGTTTACGCGCCCGAGAGCGGTGGCGACGGGGATGATCTGGTGATCTTCACCTATGGCAATGGCGTGCCGATGAGCCTGCGTGCTGCGCGTCGCATCGAGCAGAAGCACGGCTGGAAGGCGAGGGTAGTGGACCTGCGCTGGCTGGTGCCGCTCAACGAGCAGTACATCCGCGAGCAGGCCAGGAGCGCCAAGCGGATCCTGGTGGTCGACGAAGGCCGCCACAGTGCCGGGGTGGGCGAGGGCGTTGTCACCGCGATCGCCGAGGGCGGCTACAGCGCCCGTCCGTTCCAGCGGGTGGTAGGTGCCGACACTTATACACCGCTGGCAGGGGCGGCCTTCCTGGTGATTCCGTCTGACGATGACATCGTCGCGGCAGCAGACAGGTTGGCCTAGGGCTCTGGCCCCAGCGACAAACAGCCTTTTTGCACGGCGCCGTCTGCTCTCAGCGGCGCTCCTCGGGCACTTCGATCGCAACGGGCGCCCGTGGGCGCCCGATGGCCTCAGCGGGCGAGACCTTCCGCCAGTGGCTCTTCGGTAACCGGGTGGCCATGCACCATCAGCGAGGCGGCTGCATCCCGCTCAAGCGGCACCACGGCCAGACCGCTCCAGTGCGTCCCGTCAGCGCTTGCCGATACAACGGGGCCCAGGACCGCATCATCGGCACGCACTTCGCTGCCGGCCTCAATCGGTTTGGCCGCGGAAATCAGCATCAGCCCGCGCTTCGCCTTGCCCAGGAAATGGGTGCGGGCCACGATTTCCTGACCGGGGTAGCAGCCCTTCTTGACGCTGAAGGCCTTCAGGCGCTCCAGCGACAGCTGTTGTGGCGTCCAGTGTTCCGCCTGGCTCGCCGGCAGGCGCGGCACCCCGTGGCGAAGGTCGGCGGCGGTCCACGCGGCCTCAAGCGCCGGCGCGGGCAGGGCGGGCGAGGGCGAGATCCACAATGTTCGGGGGGCTGATCCACTCATATCCAGTTCCAGCCCGCCCCCGGCATCCCCAGACAAGGTCGCCCCGCTCGCGCAAAGTGGCGTGGCAAATCGCCCTGCGACATGCAGGTCATTGCGAACGGCGATGGCCACTTTGCTGCGAAACACGAACCGTTTCAGAGCGTCGACCACTGTCGCCGGGTCCGCATCCGGCAGCATCAGCCAGAGCGTCTCGTCGTCCAGGCGAAGCAGCGCAAACAGCGCAATCACCCGACCCTTGGGCGTCAACCAGCCGTTCCACTGCCACTGCCCGTTGCCGAGCAGGCTGACGTCGTTCATGAACTGCGCCTGCGCAAAGGCCACCGCATCGCGTCCCGTGAGGGCCATAAGACGATGGTTGGAGAGGGCAAAAAGCCCGTCGAGCGTGGCGTGCGACTTGTCTGTCATGGGTGCGGGGCTTAACATTCAGGGTTCAGATGATAGGTCAACGCGCTCAAGACGCAGCTTCCGACCCCTCGCTCCAGCCCGCGGCCGAGCCGGTTACCCAACCCGACACGACCCAGGACACGCCGAAAGAACACGGCGGGCGCGAGGGACTGGACCCTGTTCGCTACGGCGACTGGGAAAAGAACGGCCGCTGCATCGACTTCTGACGCCCGACCCGCATCCCGCACTTCCCGCCGCTTCATAGTCCCGCCACGCGGCCCCGCCGCCCAGCCGAGAGACAACGCACGCTCATGGCCGATAACCCACGCGTTCGCGAACGTCCCTTGTCGCCACACCTGCAGGTTTACCGCTGGCAGGTTCAAATGGTGACGTCCATCCTGCACCGCACGACCGGTGTCATCCTCGCCGTTGGCAGCCTGCTGATCGCGGCGGCGCTGCTCAAGCTGGCAGCGGGTCCCGAGCAGTGGGCCGAAGTGGCTGCCTGCGCCCGTTCCCCGCTGGGCTTCCTGGTCCTGTTCGGGTGGAGCTGGGCCCTGGCCTACCACCTGATCAACGGAATCCGTCATCTGCTGCAGGACGCCGGCTACGGCTTCAAGGTTGAAGCCTTCGTGCGCAGCAGCTGGGTCAGCATATTCGGCAGCCTCGCTGTCACCGCGCTGATCTGGATCGTCGCCATGATGCAGCGAGGTGGTGCATGAGCACTAACAACTCCCGTCTCCGCAACCCGCTGAAGACCGCCCGCGGCCTCGGTTCGGCGAAGGAAGGCACGCACCATTTCATCGTCCAGCGCATCACGGCGATCGCGCTGGTCTTCCTCGGCCTGTACGTGCTGGGGCTGGTGGTGTTCAACGCCGGTGCCGATTACGCCACCGTGCGCGCCGCCGTCGCCAACCCGTTCAACGCCACCGTGCTGGTCGCGTCCCTCGTGGCGATGTTCTGGCACGCGCAGCTTGGCCTGCAGGTCATCGTCGAGGACTACGTGCACACGCCGGGCCTGGCCGTGGCATCGCAACTGGTGATCCGCTTCATCTGCGCCCTCGCTGCGATCGCCAGCGTGCTGGCCGTCATCCGTATCGCGCTGGGCGGCCTGTAAGCCACCGCCCGCCCAGCCTAGAGGACTCTGATCAATGGCATCGGCCTACAAGATCCAGGAACACACTTTCGACATGGTGGTCGTCGGCGCCGGTGGCGCCGGCCTGCGCGCCACCTTCGGCCTCGCCCAGAAGGGCCTGAAGACCGCGTGCATCACCAAGGTCTTCCCGACCCGTTCGCACACCGTGGCAGCACAGGGCGGCGTTGCCGCGGCGCTGGGCAACATGGGTGAGGACGACTGGCGTTACCACTTCTTCGACACCATCAAGGGGTCGGACTGGCTGGGCGACCAGGACGCCATCGAGTACATGTGCCGGGAGGCCATCCCCGCGATCATCGAGCTTGAACACCAGGGCGTGCCGTTCTCGCGCACCGAAGACGGCAGGATCTACCAGCGTCCGTTCGGTGGCATGACCACCCGCTTCGGCGAAGGTCCGCCGGCCCAGCGCACCTGCGCCGCGGCCGACCGCACCGGCCACGCGATCCTGCACACCCTGTACCAGCAATCGCTGGCGCATGACGCGCAGTTCTTCATCGAATATTTCGCGCTCGACCTGATCATGGACGAGCACGGCGCCTGCCGTGGCGTGCTCGCCCTCGACATGGCCGAAGGCACGCTGCACCTGTTCAAGGCGCAGGGCACGGTGCTGGCCACCGGCGGTTATGGCCGCGCCTACTTCTCCGCGACCTCCGCGCACACCTGCACCGGCGATGGCGGCGGCATGGCGCTGCGCGCCGGCCTGGGCATGCAGGACATGGAGTTCGTGCAGTTCCACCCGACCGGCATCTACGGGGCGGGCTGCCTGATCACCGAAGGCGTGCGCGGCGAAGGCGGGATCCTCCGCAACAGCAATGGCGAGCGCTTCATGGAGCGCTACGCCCCGAGCGTGAAGGACCTCGCCCCGCGCGACATGGTCAGCCGCTCGATGACGATCGAGATCCGCGAAGGCCGTGGCGTCGGCGAGCACAAGGACCACATCCTGCTCGACCTGACCCACCTCGGCCCCGAGGTCATCCACGAGAAGCTCCCGGGCATCGCCGAGTCGGCGCGCATCTTTGCCGGCGTCGACGTGGAGAAACAGCCGATCCCGGTGATCCCGACCGTGCACTACAACATGGGTGGCATCCCCACCAACTATCACGGCGAAGTGGTGCAGCTGAAGAACGGCAATCCGGATGAAGTGGTGCCGGGTCTGTATGCCATTGGCGAAGCCGCGTGCGTTTCGGTGCACGGCGCCAACCGACTGGGCTCCAACTCGCTGCTCGACCTGGTGGTGTTCGGGCGTGCCGTCGCCAACCGCGCGGCCGAGACCGTGAAGCGCGACGGCAAGCAGGCCAAGCTGGCCAGCGATGCCTGCGACAAGGCACTCGATCGCCTGGACAAGCTGCGCAATGCCACGGGCGGCACGCCGACCGCGGTCATTCGCGACAAGATGCAGCGCACCATGCAGGCCGACGCCGCGGTGTTCCGCACCGGCGAGACGCTGGCCGACGGCGTGAAGAAGATCCGCGACATCCACGCCTCCTTCGCCGACGTCAAGGTCACCGACCGTTCGCTGATCTGGAACTCGGACCTGATCGAGACCTTCGAGTTGTCCAACCTGTTGGACCAGGCGCTGGCGACCATCGTGTCGGCCGAGAACCGCACCGAGTCCCGCGGCGCCCATGCCCGCGAGGATTATCCGGAGCGCGACGACGCCAACTGGCAGAAGCACACCCTGTGCTGGGTGGACGACGCCGGCAACACGAAGATCGACTACCGCCCGGTGCACATGTACACGCTCAGCGGCGACGTCGACGTCATCCCGCCGAAGAAGCGCGTTTACTGATCTGGAGCGAGCACACGTGGCTGAATTCAATCTCCCGAAGAACTCGCAGATCCAGAAGGGCCGTCATTGGCCGACGGCTGGCGCCAAGCAGCCGCGCACCTTCAAGGTCTACCGCTGGAACCCCGACGACGGCATGAACCCGCGCGTGGACACCTATGAGGTGGACATGGCGACTTGCGGCCCGATGGTCCTGGACGCGCTGATCAAGATCAAGAACGAGATCGACCCGACCCTGACCTTCCGGCGTTCGTGCCGCGAGGGCATCTGCGGTTCGTGCGCGATGAACATCGACGGCACCAATACGCTGGCCTGCACCAAGGCCATCGATGACTGTGGCAAGGGCGACGTTCCGATTTACCCATTGCCGCACATGGAAGTGGTCAAGGACCTGGTGCCGGACCTGACCCACTTCTACGCGCAGTACGCGTCGATCCGTCCTTGGCTGCGCACGCAGAGCGCGACGCCATCCGACCGCGAGCGCCTGCAGTCGCCGGAAGACCGCAAGAAGCTCGACGGACTGTACGAGTGCATCCTGTGCGCATGCTGCTCGACCAGCTGCCCGAGCTACTGGTGGAACGGTGACCGTTACCTGGGCCCGGCGATCCTGCTGCAGGCCTACCGCTGGATCATCGACAGCCGCGACGAGGACACCGGTGCGCGCCTGGACGACCTTGAAGACCCGTTCAAGCTTTACCGCTGCCACACCATCATGAACTGCGCCCGCACCTGCCCGAAGGGGCTGAACCCGGCGCAGGCCATTGGCGAGATCAAGAAGCTGATGCTGGCGCGACGCGTCTGACCCACTGGTGATGTGGATTTCCGGGCCCGCCATGCGCGGGCCCGGTTGTTTATAGTCCCACCACCGTGCCCATTCGGGCCGAATCCCTGGAGACGCCGCAGTGGACGACCGAGCGATATTCCTGCCCGCACTGGCCATGGCCGTCCTGACTTTCGTGGTCTGGTGGAGCATGTGCTTCATGCGCGTGGGCCAGATGAGGCGCGAGCGCATCCATCCGCAGAAGGTGGCGACGTCCGCCCAAGCCGCGGCGCTACTGACCGACAGCCGGGCCGCGGACAACTTCCGCAATCTGTTCGAACTGCCGGTCCTGTTCTATGTCGCCCTGGTCGTGGCCGACCGTATCGGAATGGTGGATGGCATCAGCCTGGGGCTGGCCTGGGCATTTGTCGCCCTGCGCGTGGTCCACAGCGCGATCCAGGTGACCTACAACAAGGTCATGCATCGTTTCGCGGCGTATGTTTCGGGCGGAATGGCGCTATGGCTGTTGTGGGCGTACCTCGCGGTTGGCCTGCTGACTGGATGAATGTACTCATGACCGATACCCCCCTTGTGGACGACGAGGCCGAGTTGCGGCGGCTGCGCTGGAAGTGCCGCCGCGGCATGCGCGAGCTCGACCAGATGTTCGACCGGTACCTGGATCGCGCCTGGCGGCAATCGCCTACACGCGATCGGGAGGTCTTCCTACGGCTACTGCAAGTCGAGGACGATAAACTCTGGCACTGGTTCATGGGGCATGAGGCCGCCAGTGACACGGAGCTCGACGCGCTCGTCCAGCGGATACGCCAGTTGCCACCTTGAGTGGGGGCGATCGCGCCAGTTGGCCCTGATCCTCGGGCTGCTCGGGGTGGTGGCGACGGCAGCATTGTTCGCCAGCGACGTGCCGCGGGAGTGGGCCTGGATGGGTACCCCGCTGGTCCTGGCGTATGCCGCGCGGGCAGCCCTTCGGGAATGGCAGAGACCCAGGTGCTCGCTGGTGTTGCCTCCGCTGGCGCCTGAGGATTCCCCTGACGAGCCAGCTCCCGCGCTGTTTGATGGCATCCCGCTGGCCCCCCTTGAGGTTGTCTGGCGTGGCCGGGTGGGCTTCCTCCGCGGCCGGGGGCCTGGGGGACGTCTGGTCCGGACGGTGTTCTGGCCGGATGTCATCACCGCGCCGGCCCGGCGTGAACTCCGGCTGGCCCTGCGCGAACGCGCGACTTCGCCATCACGGAGTTCAATGGCACCATAGCCGCCATGTTCAAACCCATCCCAGTGGCCATCGGCCTGCGCTACCTTCGGGCCAAGCGCCGCAATGGCTTCATTTCCTTCATCTCGCTTGCGTCCATCCTCGGTATTGCGCTGGGGGTGGCCGCGCTGATCACCACGCTGGCGGTGATGAGCGGCTTCCAGCGCGAGATCCGCGACCGCATGCTGCAGATGGTTGCCCACGCCACGGTAAGCGGTTACGGCGAGCCGGTACGCGATTGGCCGCAGGCGGTGAAGCTGGCGGCAGCCGACAAGCGCGTCGCCGGCGCGGCACCGTATGTGGAGAAGGAGACCCTGCTCACCGGCGCCCGCAACCAGCCGGCCATGGTCCGCGGCGTTGTACCCGCCGAGGAGCCCAAGGTCTCGGTCATTGCCGACCGGATGGTGCAGGGCAAGTTCGGGTCGCTGCAGCCCGGATCGTTCAACATCATCCTCGGGAAGGAGTTGGCGTTGTGGCTGGGCGTGGGTGTCGGTGACAAGGTCACGATGATGACCTCCGACTTCCGCAGCACGCCGATGGGCGCGTTGCCGCAGCTCAAGCGCTTCACCGTCAGCGGCATCTTCGAGGCCGGCTACAACGAATACGACAAGGGCATGGCCTTCGTGCACATGCAGGACCTGCAGCGCGTGCTGCGCATGGGCGAGGGCGTGACCGGCGTGCGCCTCAAGCTGCATGACATGGACCAGGCCTGGAACGTGGCGCGCGACCTTGCGCTCAACCTGGGCGAGGTCTACCGGGTCAGCGACTGGACCAGCGAGAACGCGAACATGTTCCGGGCGCTGAAGATGGAGAAGACCATCATGGCGGTGCTGCTGTCGCTGATCATTGCCATGGGCGCGTTCAACCTGGTGTCCTCGCAGGTGATGCTGGTGACGGACAAGCAGGCGGACATCGCCATCCTGCGCACGTTGGGCCTGTCGCCTGGCGGCGTGATGCAGGTGTTCATGGTGCAGGGCTCGCTGATCGGAGTGATTGGCACGGTGCTCGGCGTTGTGGGCGGTGTGCTGTTGACCCTCAACCTGGAGGGCATCCTGTTCGGAATCGAGAAGCTCACCGGCTACCAGTTGCTGCCGGCCGACGTGTATTACGTCACCGGCCTTCCCACCGATCTGCAGGGGAGTGACGTCACCATGATCGCGGTCATCGCGCTGGTAATGGCGTTCCTCGCGACAATCTATCCGGCATGGCGAGCGGCACGCACCGCACCGGCAGAGGCGCTTCGCTATGAGTGACCCGGTAGTGATCCAATCCGTGACCGACACGAACGCGGCGGATGCCGTCCTGAGGTGCCAGGGCTTGGGCATGACCTATGCCGAGGGCAAGCTGCGCACGCCAGTGTTCGACGGGCTGGACCTGTCCGTTCGCAAGGGTGAGACGGTGGCCATCCTGGGCGCATCCGGGGCAGGCAAGAGCACGCTGCTGCACCTGCTCGGCGGCCTGGATACGCCGACCGCGGGTGAAGTCTTCGTGGCAGGCCAACGGATGAATGCGCTGTCGGACAAGGCGCGCGGCGCACTGCGCAATCGCGCACTGGGCTTCGTCTACCAGTTCCACCACCTGCTGCCCGAGTTCACCGCAGTGGAGAACGTCATGTTGCCCGTGCTGCTCAGCGGCGCGGACGTGGCCGAGGGGCGCAAGCGCGCGACCATGCTGCTTGAGGCGGTCGGTCTGTCGCACCGTCTGCAGCACAAGCCCGGCGAACTGTCCGGCGGCGAGCGCCAGCGGGCCGCCGTCGCGCGGGCGCTGGTCAACAACCCGGCGTGCGTGCTTGGCGACGAACCCACGGGCAATCTCGACGAAAAGACCGCCGCCACCGTCTTCGACCTGATGCTGGGGCTCAACCGCGAGCAAGGGACCAGCCTGGTACTGGTGACCCATGATCGTCGCCTGGCCAGGCGGCTGGACCGGGTGATGGAGTTGCACGAGGGCAAGCTCCGGCAGTTGATGCCTGACGAGGTCTAGGCCTCATGGACAGCGCGGCAGGGACGCCGCCCTTCGGAATCGCCACCGCGGCGGCATTGCTTTGTGGTGTGGCCGCCCTGTTGTTATGGCCGATGCTGCCGCCGGCTCGACTCTGGTGCCTGATGGCTCTGCTGGCAGGCGGATTGCTGTGGCTCAAGGCAGGCCACTGGCGATGGGCTGGCGCCTTGCTGGTGGGTTTCGGTTTGTCCGGGCTCCACGCGGGCCACACATTGGCGATGCAGTTGCCCGCGGCATGGGAAAAGCGGGTCGTGACTATCAGCGGCACGGTGGTGGATCTGCCTGAGCACGAACCTCGGCAGACGCGCTTCCTGTTCAAGGTGGACGATGAACTGTCGCAACCTGAGCCCTTGCGCGGCCATCGCGTGCGCGTCTCGTGGTCCGACACGGATGCGTCGATGCGCGGTGGTGTGCAGGCAGGCCAGCGGTGGCGGCTCAAGGTTCGGCTCAAGGCACCGCGAGGGCTGCGGAACGCCGGCGGGTCCGACGCGGAAAAGCATGCGTTCGCCTGGCGGATTGCCGCCAATGCCCAGGTGCGCCAGCCGCGCACGGCCCATCGCCTCGCCGAGGCGCGTGGCTTGCAGTCGTGGCGCGAGTCGGTTTCGGCGCGAATCGCCAGCGCCATTCCAGGCGACACTTCGCGCTTCATCCGCGCACTGGCAATCGGTGACACCCGCGCGATCAGTGACGAGGATTGGACGCTGCTGCGCGCCAACGGCCTGACCCATCTCATCGCCATATCGGGCTCGCACGTGGGGCTGGTCGCGGGGTTCTTCGCGATGCTGGTGTATGCGCTGTGGTGGGTGCTGCCCGCGCTGGCCAAATGGGTGCCGCGACAGGTGGCAGCGGCGCTGGGGGCGACGCTCGGGGCCGTGGCATACACGGCGGGCGCTGGCTTCGCGGTGCCGACCGTACGCACCGCCCTCATGATTGCCGCCGTGTCACTGGCGCTGGGCGCGCGCCGCCGCGTATCGCCATTCGACACGTTGGCCTTGGCGGTGATCGTGGTGCTGCTCTACGACCCGCTGTCCGTGCTGGGTGCCGGCTTCTGGCTGAGCTTCATGGGCGTGGCCTGGCTCATGTGGTGCCTGCCGCAGGGAGGACGCCAGCCCGTGCGGGAGTTCCTGTCCGCGCAGGGCGTGGCCACGGTGGGGCTGTTGCCGATGGCGGTTCTGCTGTTCGGGCAGGTGTCGATGGCGGGCCCGCTCGCCAACCTGGTCGCCGTGCCCTGGTGGAGCCTGGTGGTCGTGCCGCTCTCGCTGCTGGGTGCCGCGCTGGAGTCGCTGAGTCCAGGGCTGGGCGCTTGGCCCCTGCGCGCGGCGGCGTGGTGCTTCGACCTCAGTTGGCCCTTGTTCGAATGGCTTGGCAGCAGCCCCCTGGCGCTGTGGTGGGTGGCGGAGTCCCGGTGGTTCGCCATGCCATTGGCACTGCTGGGCGCGTTCTGGTTGTTGCTGCCGCGCGGTGTCGCCGGGAAGCCGCTCGCGGTGCTGCTCTGGCTGCCGCTGCTGTGGCCGGATCGCCAGTTGCCCGCACACGGCTCGGCGGAGGTCACGGTCATCGACGTCGGGCAGGGGCTGTCGGTGCTGGTGCGGACCGCCCGCCACACCCTGCTGTACGACACCGGCCCCGCTATGCGGGACGGGTTCAACGCCGGCGAGCGGGCAGTGCTGCCGACGCTGCGGGCGCGAGGGGTGCGCCGGATCGACCGGGTCGTGGTCAGCCACGCCGACAACGATCACGCAGGTGGTCTCGAGGCGGTGCGCGCGGCGTATCAGCTGCCGCTACTGGAGGCCCCCGAAGGGGCTGGACTGGAGGGCGCGCGCATGTGCGTGGCCGGACAAGGCTGGTCGTGGGATGGGGTGAAGTTCCGTTTCCTTCACCCGACTCCGTACTTCCCCTATCTGGCCAACGACTCCAGTTGCGTGCTGAGGGTGGAGACGCGGCAAGGCGTATTGCTGCTCACCGGCGACATCGGCGAGATCATCGAGCGCGAACTGGTCCGCCGCGACCCAGTGGCACTGGTGGCCGACGTCGTCGTGGTCGCCCACCACGGCAGCGAGACCTCCTCGGATCCGGCTTTCGTCACGGCGACCCGGGCACGCCACGCCATCATGTCCACCGGTCATGGCAACCTGTTCCGGCACCCGCGCCCCAGCATCGTCCAGCGCTGGCGCGACGCCGGGGCCACCGTCTGGGATACCGCGCGGGCCGGGGCCATCACGTTCAGATTGGGCCAGGGCGCCCTGGAGCCCGAAACGCGACGGGCAACACACCGGCGTTTGTGGGATGCGGAGCAGCGGGTGGAGCAGGGCCGCGCTGGGCTATCCTATCGGTCGGATTGAGACGGCTGCGTGCCGGAGGTTTACGAGTGCTGGAACTGGTCAAGGCAGGCGGCTGGCCGATGATTCCGCTATTGATCCTGTCGGCGCTCGCGCTGGCCCTGATCGTGGAGCGTGCTTGGACCCTGCGGCGCAAGGCGGTGATCCCGCCCGGGCTGGGCAAGGAAGTGCGCGAGTGGGCCGCGGGCGGCAAGCTGGACCCCGCCCACATCGACACCCTCCGCAGCACTTCGCCGCTGGGCACACTGCTGGCCGCCGCGCTGGACGTTCGCAACCGCCCGCGGGACCAGATCCGCGAGCGGATCGAGGACGTGGGCCGCCATCTGGTCCACCGGATGGAGCGCTACCTCAACACGCTGGGCACCATTGCCGCCGCGGGTCCACTGCTGGGCCTGTTCGGTACCGTGGTGGGCATGATCCAGATGTTCCTGGGCATCCTCGACCACGGCATCGGCGACGTGAACCAGCTGGCCGGTGGTATCGGCAAGGCGCTGGTGTGCACCGCCACCGGCATGATCGTGGCCATCCCCGCGTTGATGGCGCATCGGTGGTTCCGTGGCCGCATCGCCGAGTACATCGTTGACATGGAGTCCGAGGCCATCCTGCTGCTGGACACCATCGAGCCGCGCGCGGCTTCGGCGAAGGTCGCGGCAGGCGCCCATGGCATCACCCCGCCGGTGAGCGCGAGCTGACGCATGCGCATCCGCGACCACCGCGCCGACGATGAGCCGGAGATCAACCTGGTCCCGATGATCGACGTGATCCTGGTGTTGATCATCTTCTTCGTGGTCACCGCCACGTTTGACGCACGTAGCGTGCTGAAGCTGGAGTTGCCGCGCGCCAGCGGCAAGGCCAGCGAGTCGAACCAGGCGCTGTCCATCCTGGTCAATGCCAACGGCCGATATTTCGTGCACGACCGTGAAGTGCTGCGTGACGACCTGGATTCGTTGAAGGCAACCATTGCCGAAGTGGCCGGCAACGATCGCGAACGCCCCGTGCTGTTGCGCGCCGATGCCCGCACGCCGCACCAGGCCGTGGTCACTGCTTACGACGCCCTGGGTCAGCTTGGTTTCCAGCGGATCATGATCGCTACTGCCCCGGCGCCGAAGGCGACTACCGAGGGGCGCGAATGAGTGGCGCTTCTTCGCCGTGGGAGACCTACCGGCGACTGATCGCATTTGCCCGGCCATACCGCCCGCTGCTGCTCGCTGGGCTGGTGGCGGCATTGATCGAGGCGGCTGCCGCCGGTGGCTTCACCATGCTGATGAAGCCGATCATCGACGAGACGTTCATCAGCAAGAACGCCGAAATGAGCCTGCTGCTGCCGCTGCAGATCGTCGCTCTGTTCGTGCTGCGTGGCATCGCGGGCTACGTTACCGACATGTCCATGGCGCGTTCCAGCCGTGGTATTGCCCGCGACCTGCGGGTGCAGGTGTTGGGCAAGTACCTCCGGCTGCCGGGGCTGCGCTTCGACAGCGAGCCGGTGCCGTCGATGCTGACGCGCCTGGGCTCCGACAGCGACCAGATGGCCGCCGCCGCCATCGACGCGATGAAGGTCATGCTGCAGCAGGCGCTGCAGGTCCTGGTCATGCTGGGCGTGATGCTACACGCCAGTTGGAAGGTCACGTTGGCCGTGCTGGTGCTCGCGCCGCCGTTGGCGTGGATCATGGACAAGGTCGGCCGACGTTACCGCCGCATCAGCCATCGCATCCAGGAAAGCAGCGGGCAGTTGCTGCAGCTTGCGGACCAGTCGCTGTCCAACCAGCAGGAAGTGAAGGTTTATGGCGCGCAGGACGCCGAACTCAGGCGTTATACCGAGCAGGCCAACACCCACCTCCGCCTGAGCATGAAGGTGGAATCCACCCGCAGCATCTCCTCGGCGATGGTGCAGCTCATGGGGTCCGTGGGGCTCGCCGCGCTGCTGTTCATGGCGGGGCGCGAGGCCTTGGCCGGGCAGCTCAGTGCGGGTGGCTTCGTGGTCCTGATGACCTCGATGATGGCCATCATCCCCGCCATCAAACAGCTGACCAACGTCCAGGGCATGCTGCAGAGGGGCGTCGCGTCGGCGCAGCGGCTGTTCTCGGTACTCGATGCCCCGGACGAGCCGGACCACGGTACCCGTACGATCGAGCGGGCACAGGGCCTGGTCGAGTTCCGTGAAGTGACGGCGCGCTACCCGGATCAGGCGCAGCCTGCCTTGGCCGACGTCAGCTTCATCGCCCGCCCGGGCACCGTCACCGCCATCGTCGGTCGGTCCGGCAGCGGCAAGTCCAGCCTGATCAAGCTGATCCCCCGCTTCTACGAGGCGGAATCCGGCCAGATCCTGGTCGATGGCGTGCCGGTCGACACCTACCGACTGGCTGACCTCAGGCGGCAGATCGCCTTGGTGGGACAGCAGGTGATGCTGTTCGATGGCACCGTTGCCGCCAACGTGGCCTATGGCGAGATGGAGCAGGCCCCGCCCGAGGGGCTGGAGCGCGCGATCAGGGGTGCGAACGCGATGGAATTCGTCGAGCGCATGCCCGACGGCGTCCGGACGTCCATCGGGATCAAGGGCGGTCGCCTGTCCGGGGGCCAACGCCAGCGCCTCGCAATTGCCCGCGCGATGCTCAAGGACGCGCCCATCCTGATCCTGGACGAGGCCACCGCTGCCCTGGATACGGAATCCGAGCGCCTCGTGCAGGATGCGCTCGAACACCTGATGCCCAACCGCACAACGCTGGTCATTGCCCATCGCCTGTCCACCATCGAGCACGCTGACCAGGTGCTGGTAATGGACGAAGGCCGCATCGTCGAGCGCGGCACGCACGCCGAGTTGCTGGCGCGTGACGGGCTTTATGCTCATCTTCACCGCATGCAGTTCCGAGAGGCTCAATGAGCGGATCGCAAGGCGCGCCCCGCGATCATCATCCGGCGTGGTGGTACGGAGATACCTCCGTTCCCCTGCACGCCCGCGTGCTCGCGGGCCTGTATGGCGCAGTGGGTGCACTGCGCAGGCGTTTTTATCGCATCGGATTGTTGCGCCGCCACCATCCCGGCATCCCCGTGGTGGTGGTTGGCAACATCACCGCCGGTGGGGCGGGCAAGACGCCGCTCACCATCGCGTTGGTTGAGCGCCTGCGCGCGGCGGGCTGGAACCCGGGCGTGGCCAGTAGGGGCTACGGCCGCGACAACGCCAAGCGCGCGCTGTGGGTGGAAGAGGGGACTACACCCCTCGAGGGCGGGGACGAGCCGACGCTGATCGTGCGCCGTACGGGTGTCCGCTTGCGGGCGGACGTGCGTCGTGCTGATGCGGCCCTGGCGCTCGCGCAGGCCGGCTGCGACATCGTGGTCTGCGATGACGGCCTGCAGCACTACGCGCTGCATCGCGACGTCGAGATCGAAGTCATCGATGCGCGCCGACGCTACGGCAATGGGCAACTGCTTCCAGCCGGCCCCCTGCGCGAGCTGCCCGAGCGCGGCCGCCAGTGTGACTTCCGCGTGGTCAATCTCGGTGGGCCCGGCACGGCCACGCTCAATGGTGAAACCGGTTTTGGCGAATGGCCGATGCGCCTGCGTGCCGAACACGCGCTGCCAATGGCCGGGGGGCGCCCACGCCCGTTGTCCGACTTTGCCGGCCAGCGCGTGCATGCCGTGGCCGGTATCGGCGATCCGGAGCGCTTTTTCACCATGCTGCGTGGTTTCGACATCGCCGTGGTGCCGCATGCCTTCGCCGACCACCATCGCTACACCCGCGAGGACTTCGAGTTCGGCAGCCGCCTGCCGGTGCTGATGACCGAGAAAGACGCGGTCAAGTGCGCCGAGTTCGATTCCGAACTTTTCTACAGCGTGCCCATCGACGCCGAATTGCCGGAGGCGTTCTGGGTGGCGCTGCTGACCCGACTGTCCCAGACCCGCACCGCCTACCAGCACGCCTCGCCATGATTGATTTTGTTGTCGCCATTCCCGCCCGCTATGCCGCCTCGCGCCTGCCCGGCAAGCCGCTGCGCTTGTTGGGCGGCGAGCCGCTGGTGCTGCACGTTGCGCGTCGAGCGCTGGCGGCCGGCGCCCGCGAAGTCTGGGTTGCGGCCGACGACGAGCGCATCGCCACCGCGCTCGACGGCTGTGGCGTGCGCGTGGCCATGACCTCGGTTGACCATGCCTCCGGCACCGACCGCTTGGCCGAATGCGCCACGATCGCCGGCTGGTCCGACGACACGATCGTCGTGAATCTCCAGGGGGACGAGCCGTTCGCACCGGCCTCCGGAATTCGCCTGGTGGCAGAGTTGGTGCGCGACAGCGGTGCGCCAATGAGTACGCTGGCCGCGCCGATCACTGATGTCGAAGTGCTGTTCGACCCCAACGCGGTCAAGTTGGTCACCGCGCAGAGTGGCGACGCACTGTACTTCAGCCGTGCCCCGTTGCCTTGGCCGCGCGATGCGTTCGCCAAGGATCGCACCTTCCTGCCCGACGACGACGTATGGATGCGCCACATCGGCATCTACGGCTACCGCGCCGGCTTCCTTCGGCGGTTCGCGGCCATGCCGCAGGGTCGGTTGGAAATGGTGGAGTCGCTGGAGCAGCTGCGCGTGCTCGAAGCCGGGCACCGCATTGCCGTGGCGCTTACCCCCGAGCCATTCCCAGCGGGCGTGGACACGCCCGAGGACCTCGCGCGGGCCGAGGCGCGGGTCGCCAGCCGGAGCCACTGAACATGGCCGAACCGGTGCGGCTGCTGGTGGTGTGCCTGGGCAACATCTGCCGTTCGCCCATGGCAGAAGGCATTCTTCGCGCTCGCATCGAGGCGTCGCCGCTGAGGGGCCGCGCGCTGGTCGATTCCGCTGGCACCGGTGATTGGCACGTGGGACGGCCGCCGGACCCTCGCGCCATTGCCACCGCCGCGCGCCATGGCGTCGACATCGCGGGGCTGCGCGCGCGCCAGTTCCGGCGTGCGGACGCCGAGCAGTTCGACTGGTTGCTCTGCGCCGACCGCGACAACCTGGCGGATGTGCAGGCCCGCCTCCAGCCCGATGCCCACCCGCGCGCGGCCCTGTTGCTGGAGTGGAGCGGGGTGGGGCGGGCGCTGGACGTTCCCGATCCGTATTACGGCGAACTGGACGGCTTCGAGCACAGCTGGCGGTTGCTGGAGCAAGCGGCGGATGGCGTGGTCGCACGCCTGCTTTCCGCCCCCGGTGGGCGAGGATGACCGCCAGCGCGCCCCCATTCGACGGCAAGGATTTCGTCCGCACCCTCAGCACCGCGCCGGGCGTCTACCGGATGGTCGCGGCGGATGAAACGGTGCTTTACGTCGGCAAGGCCGGCGCGCTGAAGAACCGGGTTTCCAGCTACTTCAACGCCACCCCCAAGTCGGCCCGGATCATGGCGATGCTGTCGCAGGTCGCGCGCATGGAAGTCACGGTCACCAGGACCGAGGCCGAGGCGCTGATCCTCGAGAACGAGCTCATCAAGTCGCTCAAGCCGCGCTACAACGTGCTGCTGCGCGACGACAAAAGCTATCCATACGTGCTGATGACCAACGAGACGTGGCCGCGGATCGCCATGCATCGTGGGCCGCGTTCCGTTCCGGGGCGCTATTTCGGGCCGTACCCCAGCGTGATGGCGGTGCGTGACACGCTGAACCTGATCCACAAGCTGTTCCGTCTGCGCAACTGCGAGGACAGCGTCTTCCGCAACCGCTCGCGACCGTGCCTGCAACACCAGATCGGTCGGTGCAGCGCACCGTGCGTGGGCTTGGTGCAGGCCCGCGACTACGCTGAAAGCGTCCGCCGTGCCACCCTGCTTCTCGAAGGTCGCAGTGACGAGCTGACCGGTGAGCTCACCAACGCAATGGAAGACGCGGCGGAGCGCCTGGACTTCGAGACTGCCGCGCGCCTTCGCGATCTCATTGCCTCGATCCGTACCCTGCAGGCGCGGCAGTACGTGGATGGCCGCGCTGCCGACCTGGACGTGCTCGCCATCGCCATGCACGGTGTGCAGGCCTGCGTGCTGCTGCTGGCGTTCCGCGACGGGCGCAACCTCGGCACCCGGGCGTTCTACCCGAAGACCAACGGCAGCGACAACCCCGAGGAAGTGCTGGCCGCCTTCGTCTCCCAGTACTACGGCGAACAGAACCCGCCGCGCGAAATCATCCTCGACCGCGATATCCCCGACCGCGACCTGATTGAACAGGCGCTGTCCGCTTCCAGCGATCGCCGGGTGCAGATCCGCCACAACGTGCGCGGCGAACGCGCCGGTTACGTCGACTTGGCCCGGCGCAACGCCGAGATGTCGCTGGCGGCCGAGCGCACCAGCCACGCGGCGCAGCACGCCCGTGCCCAAGGCCTGCGCGAACTGCTGGACATGCCCGAGTTGCCCAAGCGCATTGAATGCTTCGACATCAGTCACACCATGGGCGAGGCCACCGTCGCCTCGTGCGTGGTGTTCGACGCCGAAGGCCCGGTGCGCGGCCAATACCGCCGTTTCAACATCACCGGGATCCAGCCCGGGGACGATTACGCCGCCATGCACCAGGCCATCTACCGCCGTTTCCGACGGGCGATGGAGGAGCGGGGCGCGACCGCGGCGTCCGCGGAGGAGGCCCCGCTGGCCCGCGGCGAGGCCCCCGCATCTCCAGCCGCGTCAAGCGCTGAGCTTCACGGGGCGCCTGCCCAAGCGCGGAAACACCCCCGGGCCTCATCCGAACTGGGCGTTCTCCCTGACGTCCTGCTGATCGACGGCGGGGCGGGGCAGGTGGCCCAGGCCCGCGCCGTGCTCGACGAGCTGGGAGTGGAAGGCGTCCTGCTGGTGGGCGTGGCCAAGGGCCCCGAGCGGCGCCCCGGCGACGAGGAACTTCTGTTGCCTGACGGCCGCAACGTCCGCCCTGGGGCCGAGTCGCCCGCCCTGCAGCTCATCCAGCAGGTGCGCGACGAGGCCCACCGGTTTGCCATCACCGGCCATCGCGGGCGCCGGCAGAAAGCGCGCAATGTCAGCCGGCTGGAGGACATTCCCGGCATTGGTCCCCGCAGACGCGCTAATCTGTTGAAGCATTTTGGCGGCCTGGGGGGACTCAAGGCCGCGGGGGTCGAGGAAATTTCCCGGGTGGAGGGCATCAACGAAGCCCTCGCCGAGCGGATCTATGCGACCCTGCACGGACTGGACGCGCGGAGCGAATGATGAAGTTGACGGTACCCACCCTCCTGACCCTGCTGCGGATCGTCTTGATCCCGGTACTGGTCGCGGTGTTCTACCTGCCCTACAAGTGGACCAATTTCGCCGCCGCCTTCATTTTCGCCTTCGCCTCGGCCACCGACTGGCTCGATGGCTGGATTGCCCGTCGCTACAACCAGCATTCCGCCTTCGGCGCCTTTCTTGACCCGGTAGCGGACAAGCTGATGGTGGCCACCGCGCTGCTGTTGATCGTGCAGAAGCACCCGACGCCGTGGATGGCCCTGTGGGCGGCCGTGATCATCGGCCGCGAAATCGCCGTGTCCGCCCTGCGGGAATGGATGGCCGAGATTGGCCAGCGCGCCACGGTCAAGGTCGCCGCGATTGGCAAGCTCAAGACGGTGGTGCAGATGGTGGCGCTCACCGTGCTGCTGTACTCGGCGCCAGACAAACTGGGTAGCCCGCTTACCCTGCTGTTCAAGATTGGTGACTGGATGTTGGCCGTGGCGGCTTTGCTGACCTTGTGGTCTGGCATGGCATACCTGCGCGCCGCGTGGCCGAGTCTGCGCGAGGATGTGAAAACCAGTTGACAGCCCGCGTTCCATGCCTAAAATGGCGCTTCCTCTGCGGGAATAGCTCAGTTGGTAGAGCACGACCTTGCCAAGGTCGGGGTCGCGAGTTCGAGTCTCGTTTCCCGCTCCAGTTTCAAGGGGTTTTGCCCCGAGACAAGGCCCCGGAATCGGGGTTTTGTTTTTTCAGCGATTGCCTGGCGTGAATGGTGCAATCGTGGCTGCAGGCAGTATGCTGTGGCTTGTCGCGCAAGCGATCGTCATCCGGCCGGGTGGCAGAGTGGTTATGCAGCGGACTGCAAATCCGCGTACGCCGGTTCAATTCCGACCTCGGCCTCCAAACTTTAGGGCTCCGCTTCGGCGGGGCCCTTTTTTTGTAGAGAGTGCTATTCACAAACGTGTTTTTTGCTGTAGAATGACGCTCCCCGCGGGAATAGCTCAGTTGGTAGAGCACGACCTTGCCAAGGTCGGGGTCGCGAGTTCGAGTCTCGTTTCCCGCTCCAGATTCAGGGGTTCGCCCCACGCAAAGCCCCGCATCTGCGGGGCTTTGTTGTTTCAGGGCCCGGTTGGCGAAACTGGTAGACGCAAGGGACTTAAAATCCCTCGACCGCAAGGTCATGTCGGTTCGATCCCGACACCGGGCACACCCTGTACGGCGCGCATTTCCATTCGGGTTTGTCGCCGTCGCGTGAGAGGCGGGAGCCGCACGTGTGGGTAACGTCGGGGCATGGCTTCCTGGACCCCCACTTTCCCGATACGGGCCCTGTTGATCGCTGGGCTGCTCGCAGCGTGCGCCGGCGCGCAGGAGCCTTCGCAGGCGACGCGGCCCGTGTCCGACCCACTGCCCCCGAAAGCGACGCCCCAGCCCAGCTCACCGCCGCTGGGAGCAGTGCCCCGGGTAAACTCATCGCCTCCGGTAGCGGATCCCGAGCCTAGCTCACCGGCTGCGCCCGGCCTCCCTCCCGGCGTGGCGGCCTGCAGGGCGCGGCTGCGTACAACGGCCATGAGTGCCGGCATCGATGCGGATCTGTTCGACCGCCACGTGGCCACCGTCGGGCCAGATCCGACCGTACTGAGGTTTCTCGACGCGCAGCCCGAATTCACCACGCCGTTGTGGGATTACCTCGCCGGGCTCGTTGACGACGAGCGAGTCGCCGATGGACGCGAACAGTTGCGGGTCCATGCCGAACTCCTCGCTCGGGTCGCGCAACGCTACGGCGTCGATGCGGAGACTGTGGTTGCGGTATGGGGCGTGGAAAGCAACTTCGGGCGGACTTTTGGCAAGCGCCCGCTGCTCGTTTCGCTTGCCACCTTGGCCTGCCAGGGGCGCCGGCAGGCATTTTTCCGCGGCGAACTGATCGACACGCTGCACATCATCCAGTCCGGTGACGTCGCTCCCGAGGCGCTGGTGGGGTCCTGGGCCGGTGCATTCGGGCACACGCAGTTCATGCCGTCCACGTTCCGCCGTATCGCGGTCGACTTCGATGGCGACGGTCGCCGCGACCTGGCAGGCAACGTGGCCGATGCACTGGCGTCGACCGCCCACTTCCTCAGGCGGGCAGGTTGGCGGAGCGGTGAGCCGTGGGGCCATGAAGTAAGCGTGCCAGAGGGCACCTACCTGGGGCCGATAGGGCGCACGCATCGCGAGCCGCTGCGCTACTGGCTGGCAAGAGGGATCGTCCGTGCGGATGGCCAAGCCTTTGCGCTGGATGGCAACACACCTGCCGCGCTTCTCCTCCCTGTGGGACGCCGTGGACCTGCGTTCCTGGTCTTCCGCAACTTCCATGCGATGTACTCGTACAACGCCTCGGAGAGCTACGCACTGGCCATTGCGCTGCTCTCCGATCGGCTGAGGGGCCGGGCGGGGCTGAAGACCCCATGGCCGACCGACGACGCCGGGCTGTCGCGCATGGAGCGCCGGGAACTGCAGAGGCTGCTGCTGGCGCGTGGCCACGCCATCGGGGAAGCGGATGGGATTATCGGGACGGCGACGCGGCGGGCCATCGTGGCGGAGCAGCAACGATTGGGCCTGGTGCCGCAGGATGGGCGCGCGGGCCTGCGCATCCTGCAGGCGCTGCGTGGCATGCAGGAAAGCGAGCCCGGTGAATCACGCTAGTCGACAGGACGTTCCCGCGACACGTTATCCTGACCCGCAGATTGCCGATATGGACCGTCCATGGCCCGGTACGCCCCTTACGCGCTGAGCGTCCTGCTGATGCTGCTTTCGTTGCTGGCGTGGTTCAGCGCGGGAGGCGGTTGGTGGATCGCCGTGGTCGTGTTTGGTGCGTTGGCCGCGCTGGGCACGGCCGATCTGCTGCAGACCCGCAGCACGCTGCGCCGCAACTACCCGTTGCTGGCGCATTTCCGCTACAGCCTGGAATCGATTGGCCCGGAACTGCGGCAGTATTTTTTCCAGTCCGACACCATGGAAGTGCCGTACTCGCGCCAGCAACGGGCACTGATCTACCAGCGCTCCAAGTCGATCAACGACGTGTTGCCCTTCGGCAGCCAGCAGGACACGTATGCGGTGGATTACGAGTGGATCAACCACTCCATGGCGCCCACCCCGCACCGCAGCCATGATTTCCGCATCACGATTGGCGCGCAGAGTGCGCAGCCGTATTCGGCGAGTGTGTTCAACATCTCGGCCATGAGCTTTGGTGCGGTGTCTGCCAATGCCATCCGCGCGCTCAACAAGGGCGCCAAGCTGGGCAACTTCTACCATGACACGGGCGAAGGCTCGATCTCGCCCTATCACCGCGAGAACGGCGGCGACCTGGTGTGGGAGATCGGTTCGGGCTACTTCGGCTGTCGCAACGACGATGGCAGCTTCAGCGAGGAACGCTTCATCGCCAACGCGCGTGATCCGCAGGTCAAGATGATCGAGGTGAAACTGTCGCAAGGCGCCAAGCCGGGCCACGGTGGCGTACTGCCCGCGGCCAAGGTCAATGCGGAGATCGCGGTCACGCGCGGCGTGCCACAGGGCGTGGACTGCGTCTCGCCCGCGCGACACAGCGCGTTCGCCACGCCGCGCGAGTTGCTGGCATTCGTTGCGCGCCTGCGCGAGCTATCGGGGGGCAAGCCCACCGGCTTCAAGCTGGCCATTGGCCATCCGTGGGAATGGTTCGGCATTGCGAAGGCCATGGCCGAGACCGGCGTGTTGCCGGACTTCATTGTGGTCGATGGCGCCGAAGGCGGCACCGGCGCGGCGCCCGCCGAGTTCATCGACCACGTCGGCGTGCCGATGCACGAGGCGCTGATGCTGGTGCACAACACGCTGGTGGGACTCGAACTGCGTGACCGGATCCGGATTGGCGCGGCAGGGCGGATCAGCAGTGCGTTCGATATTGCCCGCACCCTGGCGATGGGGGCTGACTGGTGCAATGCCGGTCGTGCCTTCATGTTCGCCTTGGGCTGCATCCAGTCGCTGAGTTGCCACACCGACCATTGCCCCACGGGCATCGCCACGCAGGACAGTGCGCGCTGGAAGCATCTGGATGTCACCGACAAAGGGCAGCGGGTTTTCAACTTCCACCAGAACACGTTGAAGGCATTGCGCGACCTGTTGTGCGCGGCGGGACTGGAACACCCGGACCAGCTTGGGCCGGAGCACATCCTGCGCCGCGTGTCCGCGGTGGAGGTGCGTTCGCTGGGTGCTTTGTACGCGTTCCTCAAGCCGGGGGACCTGCTGGGGCGCATTCCCCCGCACGCGGTGTTCCAGCAATTCTGGGCATGCGCGAGCAGCGAGAGTTTCTCCGCGCCAGCCAGCGTGCAGTCACTGCGCAAGTCAAAGTTGGTGTGAAAGAAATTGCGCATGACCCCTTGGCAAGGGCAGGGGAGGATGCTGTATACTGCGCAGCCCTTCGGGGCGGTTAGCTCAGCGGTAGAGCATTGCCTTCACACGGCAAGGGTCACAGGTTCGATCCCTGTACCGCCCACCATTACGCGTAAGAAAAAGAGCCGGCGAAAGCCGGCTTTTTTTCGTCGTAACTATTTGATTCTACTGTGGCAGCTCCGCACGCCGTGCGCGTGGCCTCGCACGCAGGGCGCGACGCGCGGCGCGTGTGCGCACGCGGTGCGTGCGGGGTGTTCATACAGCCCTTTTCCTGCATGTACAGCCGACCGCGCAACCGAGACGGACCGTGGAGAAACCCCTGCGCACGCCCTGGGCCGAACACGCGCACCGCGTGCGGGGCACACGCGCAATGCGCGTGCGCAGGTGGGTGACTATTCGCCTTCGTAGCGACGGATTGGTGCGGCAACCTCGGCGGCGCCGGGCATCAAGCAATCGGCGATGATTCGCGCCCGCGCGCTCTCGTGGGCGGGGTACTCAAATGCAACGACACCGCCAGGACCCGGTCAGGTTGCCCCGGTCGCGTCTTCTTGGGTGTCGAAGCTGTCTTCGTTGCTGGCCAGGTTGTCCTCCAGCGATTCGGGAATGCCCGACGCCGGAAGCCACTGCCGCAGCCTGCGCTGAAGTTCCGACGCGACGTCGATCTCTGCCTCCATCCAAGGGGTGCTGCGGCCCGCGACCATCTGGGTCCAGGCCTGGAAGCTTTCGCGTGGGCCAATCTTCATGCTTCCCGCGCGCTGAAATGGCCCCTCGGGGCGGCCAGCCCACGTAACTTCAGTGATGCGTTCCCGCCGCAGCAACACCAGCCACCGGTGTTGCCCGACCCGGATGGCGAGCAGACCGGCGTAGGGACAGGAGGTGTCCGTCGTCCACTCCTCGCGAGCATGGGACCAATGCACCGCCGTACGGAGGCCGCCCAGCCGCACGGAAACGTCGCGCATTGCCTGGATGGGCAGCAGCCGGCCCTCTGCGGCTTCGGCAGTCGTGTCCACCAGGCACGCTGCATGCGCGCGGAAGGCCCTGCGCATGGTCGTCAGTTCGGGCACCCCGACGCGCAATGTCTCCTGATAGGCGCAATTGGCCAGGAACGGCAGCTTCTCCCGCAGGATCGCCACCTGTTGGCTGCTTCGGCGCAGGTGCTCGGATTCCACGCGCATGGAGACGAACAAGCCAAAGAGGTAGGCCGCCCGCCGTGCGATGGGACTGACGGCACGGGGCTCAAGGTGGTGGCAGGCGATCAGCCCCCACAAGCGTCCCTCGCACACGATGGAGATGGACATCGACGCGGCCACGCCCATGTTGGCGAGGTATTGCACGTGTACCGGTGAGACGCTGCGCAGGTACGCCTGGCCCAGGTCGACTTCAGCGCCATCCTTCATGCGCTGGGGCACCAGTGGTTGAGGCTCGTAGTGGATGTCCGGAATGATCCGCACCCGGTTGCTGACGTACAGGCTCCGGGCCTGCGGGGGGATGTCGCTGGCCGGGAAGCGCAGGCCCAGATACGACGGCACCTCGGGCGCACGCGCCTCGGCCACGACCTCGCCGGACTGGTCCTCCAGGAAGCGATAGACCATCACCCGGTCATAGCCCGTCAGCTGCCTCACCTCGTCAGCCACTACCGTGAGCAGTGACTCCGCAACGGTGGATGTCACCGACAACACCATCTGCTGCGAGAGCTCCTGTGCAGAACCCCGGTCGTTCCCAATTTCCTCGATCTCGATATGCGCCAGGCCTTGGGAGACGTGCATTCCCAATTCGTGAATCGTCCCGTTCGGTCCGAGGTTGGTTGAGGTGACAGGCACGGGCGGCTGGTTCACCGACATGCTTGCCGCCGCACGACGCAGCGTGTCCACGATCGCGACGCCGACCAATGCCTGCAGTTCGGTTCCCACCAGCTCGGAAATCGACAGGCCGAACATCGTGCCGGCGTTGGCACTGGCGTGGGCGACGGTCCAATCGGCGAGGGCGACGCTCAACAGCACGCCATGGGGTTGAATGGCGCCGCAGAGGTGGATCTGCTCTTCGGCGCAATGGTCCAAACGTGCTTGTGCGGTCATCGTGAACAGTCTTGGTCGTGGAGGCGGAAGCAGCGGTGGGCGAGGTCGAAGGTGGCGATCGCTGACCCGATCGCGGCAGGATGCGCGGCAGGGGGTACGCCTTCCAAAGCGGCAAGGAAGGCAGGCCAGTGCGCCCGGTCCAGGGATTCGTCGACCACGAACCGCGCGCCACGTTCAGGCGACAACCCCAGCGGCAGCAGGCGTCGGGCCAGCACGCGTGCTCCCAGCGAGGCGCCTTCGACCACATAGCGGGCACCCCAGTAGCCATCCGCGGAAATCGGGATGGGAGGGGGCGCTGGAAGCGGGGTGAGGTCGAGCGCGCGCAGATCGGATTCCATGCGCTGCAGCCGCTCGGCGAGGAAGCAGGGCGCATGCCCGTGCAGCGCCAGCGATGCCGACAGGCACTTGGAAAAGGCATGCATGCTGCGCAGATAGCGGGCGTAGTCCGCCAGTCGCCACTCGTCGCCAACGAGCAGTTCAAGCGCTGCGTGCCCTGACTGGGTGGCGACCCGCAATTCCTCGCGTAGGGGCGAGTTGCCCATGCATTGCCCCCACATACTGACCGACCGATTCGCGACTGTGTTCCAAACCCTATGCGCGGCCGGACGGCGAGTGTTTTAGCACACTGGGGGCGCAGGCCATGTGAGCAAGATTCGCATGAATCGGGCGTAACGCATGCGGGCGGAGGGCAGTGGGGGCCCTGCTTTGCTGAATGTGTTGCTGAAGAGCGTTACGGTGAAAAAGTGTTGGACGTCACTCTTTCACGCAGCGGTGAAGAGGAGCTCGCGACCGCACGCGTTCCATCAAGAGGATTGCCGCGGTTCCCTCCCCGCGGGAGCGGCCAAGCCGGACCTCGGTCGCCCGGTATAGTCCCCGCTAGGCGTCGCACATGCGTCGACGCATCCGGGACTGTTTTGATGAACGACGACTCGACGCGATCGACCCCACACCCCGCGTCCGGCGGGGCCCAGCCAGGCTCCGGCTTTGCGGCGCAGGTGCTGGCACAGAAGCGCCTTGAGGCGCTCACCGCGGCGACGTCGGATGTGGTGTACCGCATGAGCGCCGACTGGTCGGAAATGCAGCCGCTCGACGGACGGGGTTTAGTGGCGAGCAACGATGCCCCCGTGCGCGATTGGATGGAACGCAATCTTCCAGCGGACGAACACGCACGCGTACGGGCCGCCATCGCCCGGGCCATCGCCGACAAGGACTTGTTCGAACTCGAGCACCGCGTCCTCCGGCCGGAAGACGCCGATGGGTGGACGTACTCGCGCGCTGTACCCGTTCTGGACGAAGACGGCGACATCATCGAGTGGTTCGGCCTGGCACGGGACATCACCGAGGCCAAGCGAGCGCAGGCAACGCTGCAGGAGAGTGAGCAGCGTTTCCGGGCAGTGTTTGAGCAGTCGACCGGCGGGATTGCGCAGGTGGACCTGGACGGTCGGTACGTTCTGGTGAACGACCGCTACTGCGCGATTGTAGGTCGCAGCCGCGAGGAGTTGCTGACGCTGAAGATGCAGGATCTGACGCATCCAGAGGATCTTGACGTCAATCTTTCCTTGTTCGCGGAGCTGGTGCACGGCCACAGGTCCAGTGTCACCATCGAGAAACGCTACCTGCGACCCGACGGTTCGGAGGTATGGGCACAAAACTCCGTTTCTGCAGTCCGCGGGTCCAATGGGGACGTGCGTTTCATCACCGCCATGGTGGCGGATATCTCGGATCTGCGAGGCGCCAAGGAGCGACAATCCGCCCTTGCAGCCCAACGCCAACTGGCACTGGACGCTGCCCGGCTGGGCTGGTGGCAATACGAACCCGCGACGGGTGTTGTGAGCCACGACGCGCGATACGCGGAGATCTACGGCATCCCGGGAGCGGGCCCTCGCCATGTAGATGAGATCAAGCAGCTCCTGCATCCGGAGGATGCGCCGCGCCTTTGGGCTGCGGTGGAGGCGGCCGCTCGGCCGGTCGACCCGGTTCCCTACGCGGTGGAGTATCGGATCCGTCGCCCTGATGGGGCAGTCCGTTGGCTCGAAGCACGTGGCATCGCCTCGTTTGAAGGGCGAGGGGCCCAACGCGTTGTCTCGTCTTTCGTGGGTACCGTGGGCGATGTGACGGAGCGACGTGTGGCGGAGGAAGTGCTGCGGGAAAATGAGGCGCGGTTCCGGCTGATGGCCGACGCGTCGCCTGCCGCGCTTTGGCTCACCGATCCCCGGGGGCATTGCACCTTCCTTTCGCGCCAGTGGTACGAGACGACGGGCCAGACCGAGCAGGAAGCCCTGGGCATCGGATGGACGAAGGCGCTTCATCCCGAGGAGCAGGAGCGCGCGGCCGCTGCATTCCTTCAGGCCAATGCTGCAAGGACCTTCTACCAGAGCGAATTCCGACTGCGTACGAGCGACGGGACCTATCATTGGGCGATCGATTTGGGACGCCCCTGGTTCTCCGAAGACGGGCAGTACGCCGGAATGGTGGGCGTGGTGTTCGACATCGACGCACGCAAGCGGGCCGAGCAGGCACTCGCCGAGGCCAGCCAGCGCAAGGACCAGTTCCTGGCGACGCTGGCCCACGAGCTGCGAAACCCGCTGGCGCCGATTTCCAACGCATTGCAGCTGTGGCCCCTGCTGGATCACCAGCCGGAGGAAGAGAAGAAGCTGCGGGCGATGATGGGGCGGCAGGTGAAGCAGATGGTCCATCTCATTGATGACCTGCTCGATGTGTCCCGCATCACCCGGGGGCGGATCGAACTGAGACCGGAGCGGCTCGACCTGCGGGCAGCGCTGGAGGCCGCGCTGGAGGCGCAGCGCCCGTTCCTGGAGTCGCACCGCCACCAACTGACCATGGATGTCTCCTGCGACCCGCTGCTGGTGGATGCGGACCTGGGCCGGCTGGTGCAGATCTTCGGGAACGTGCTCCACAACGCCATCAAGTACACCCCGACCGGCGGGAAGATCCGGTTGACCGCGCAGCGTGCCGGCGAGCAGGTGCTGGTTTCCGTCGCCGACAACGGCGCGGGCATACCCGGAGAAATGCTCACGTCGATCTTCGAGATATTCACCCAGGTGGACCAGTCCCTGGGGCGGACCCACGGAGGGCTGGGCATCGGTCTCACCTTGGTGAAGAACTTGGTCGAACTGCATGGCGGCCAGGTGGAGGCCAGAAGCGAAGGCATGGGCCGGGGCAGCGAGTTCGTGGTTCGTCTCCCTCTTGCACCAGGAGTCGTTGACGTGGTTCCGGCTTCCGCGCCGCCGCACGTGTCCCTCCAACCTCTCTTGCCGCGCCGCGTGCTCGTCGTCGATGATGTCGAGGCTTCCGCGAACACGTTTGCCTTGCTGCTGGAAGGCCTCGGACAGGAGGCGCTCGCTGTGTATAGCGGTGAGGCGGCGACACGCGCGATGCAGGAGTTTGCGCCGCAGGTTGCCTTCGTGGACATCGCCATGCCCGGCATGGATGGTTATGAAGTCGCCAGGCAGATCCGCGCCACCCTGGGCGCGCGCCCTGTTCTTGTGGCACTGACCGGCTACGGACAGGAAGAGGACCGGCGTCGGGCGATGGCGGCAGGGTTCGACCACCACCTCGTCAAGCCTGCCAGCGTCGATGCAGTCCACGCACTGCTCAGGACGCTCCCAAGGGCCGAGCCCGTTGACGGCCAATTGGATGCCCATTCCGCCTGAGCGCGCTCACCGTGCGGGTGGGATCGGTGGCCCGCTCGCTAACTTTTGAAACGAGCTTCGCGTGTTGTCGTGGAGGTTCCCTCAAACAAGGAACCTCGCATAGCGTTGATCAGCCTGCCGACCAAGGATGCCGCGATCCCGACGTTGGAAGAGTTCGCGCGGCAATGGGTCGTGGATATGCAGCCGCAGTGGAAAGCTGGATTCGACCACCAAGTGCGACACCGCCGATCAGCCGAACAGGCGTGGAACGTCCGCTTCTGGCCGGTTGTGGATGACCGCCCCCTGCCAGGTGTCATCGCCGCATCGAGGCCGCTCGTCCGATCAGACCTCGATGACAACCCGCTCCGGAGACGTGTCAACGATCGCATGCGGCACGAACCGCGCGCTGTCATGGGTGATGGGGCTGTCGTCCTCCCGGACTCCGATGCCACAGGCGCGGTCACCGACCACCCAGCTGCCCACCATCGGGTAGCGGCCGTCGAATGCCGGCAGGGGATGCAGCGCCTGGCGGATTGCCGGTCCATCGTAGGGACCGGATTCGCTCAGCAATCGCCCGTCCGGGTAACGCATGGCCACGTTGGCGCCTTCGCGCGAGAAGAGCGGCTTGCGTACCCATCCGCGCTGGAGTTCACCTCCCTCGTCAAAGTGCGCTTCCAGCAGGTTGGGATGGCCGCGGTGGCGCTCCCATAGCAGCGGCAGTACGCCCTTGTTGCTCAGCACCAGCTTCCACGCTGGCTCCAGCAATTGGAGGTCTGACCGCAGCAGCTCCACGCCAAACGGGTCGTTGAACAGATCCTCCAGCGGATACAGCTTGAACAGGCTGCCGATGGCGACATCGTCCAGGTCGGTGAATCGGCCATCCTCCGCGACGCCGATGTCCTCCAGCGCAATCATCCCGGCCGGGAAGCCGGCCTGCGCTGCGCAGTCGTGCAGGTAGGACACCGTGCCCTGGTCCTCGACGCTGTTGCCCACGGCCGCGAAATACATCGGCGGCTTGAGGCGGGACGCGAGCTCGCCGAACCGTTCAACAAGCGCTTCGTGGATGGCGTTGAACTGGTCCGCATGGGAGGGGAGGGCGCCACGATCCCGCTGGTTCTCCAGCCACTCCCATTGGAAGAACGCGGCTTCGTACAGCGACGTTGGCGTGTCGTAGTTCAACTCATACAGCTTCGCCGGCCCGTGGCCGTCGTAGGCCAGGTCCATGCGTCCGTAGAGATGCGGGTCGCGGCGGCGCCAACTTTGCGCCACGTAATCACGGAATGGCTCGGGAATGGACAGCCGCTGCATGAGTGCTTCGCTGCCCACCACCTCGTCCACCAGCGCAAGCGCCATCTGGTGCAACTCGGCGGTCGGATCTTCCAGATCGCGCTCGATCTGCTCCAGGGTGAACGCGTAGTACGCGCTCTCGTCCCAGTAGGGCGCGCCGTTGATGGTGTGGAACTGGAAGCCGCAGTCCTCCGCGCGCCGACGCCAGTCCGGACGCGGGGCAATGGCGAGGCGGCGCATCAGCCGCCGAAGCTGCCGGAGCGGCTGGCCGATGTGGCGCCGAAACCGCCCCGTCGCACCGTCATCGCGCGATCGGGCTGGGCGTCCACGCGGGTGAGGGCGGTCGCCGCACCGCCAGCGGCCGAGGGGCCCGGCTTGAGCCAGTCATTGTGCGCGGTGCGGAAGGCGGGCTGGCCCTTGGTGGTGCCTGCGGGCGGCGGTGCGCCCGCAGGGCCGGGGGCCAGGCCGGCGTTGCGCCCGTTGAGCATCTGCGACAGAAAGAAGCCGGTCATCAACGGGCCGATAAACGAGTGGCCGCCCGTTGCCTGCTGGGTGCCGCATTGGCCCTGCCCGAACTGGGATTCGCACTCGGCCACGGACGCAAACTTGGGAGCCGCTTCGGCCGCCTGCAACTTGGCCTGGTCGAAAGCCTGTTTGCACATGTACGGGTTCTGGGTCTTGTCCACGCAGGCTTCGACCGAAGTGAACAAGCCTTCCGCGGTCTGTACGTCCGGCTCCTGGGAGCAGGCAATGAGAAGAAGGGGAGCCGAGCCCATCAGCACCAGAGCGGTTTTGCGGGAGCGTTTCATGGGAACCGGGAGGCGTTGTGTCGTGGACATCAGGATACGTCATGGGGCCGTAGGGCGGCGCCTGGTTGGTGGTCGGGCGTCATCGCGATGCCGTGTGGGCGCTTGCGCCGCGCCCGCGGACGCTGCCCGCAGGCCGCGCCCGGCGTAGGAAGCCAGCAGCGGCATCGCAACCGCCCAACCCAACGCCAGGGCGATCAAGGCAGCCTCGGGCGGCTCGGCGAACCGCACCGACCCCCAGCCTTGTCCTGCCCCCCAGTACGCCGCAGGCCCACCCACCGCCCCCAGCAAGGCCGCTAGGGTAGGGCGGGCGTGCAACGCACCGAGCAGGGGAACGATGGTCAGGGCAAAGCCTACCCACAGAGCCAGGATCCAGGGGGGCACCCCCCCCACTGGCCCGGAGGCCTCGTAATGCAGCAACCCCCCACCCACCCAGAGGCTTTCCAGAGACAGGCCGAGCACTAGCGCCAAGGCCACGAGGTGGAGTTCGAGGCCCCGCCAAGGCGAAACGGTCAGGCGCCACGCCGCAAAGAGCCCCACCGCCAAGACACCAGGCCACCAATGCCCGTGGCCAGCCCCCATTACGGCGGCAAACCACGTCGCCTGGTGGGCCAGAAGCGTCACCCAGAAGTTCATGAAGAGTATTCCCGGAGGGGATGCATACCCCGGATACGGCCTTGGACCCACCGCGGATGCAGGACTGCATCCGAAAGACGGTCCGCGCCGTATTCACTTCCAGACACCCCGACTCGCGTGAAACCTGACTAACATGCAAGCCACCCCCGCCCATGGAGACCTGTCGCCCTTCGAGGTGGCCAGAGCCATGTTGACCACGGACGCTAAGCCCGGTGATCCCGGCTACTGGTCGGGCCTGATGCTGTCTGTCGCCCAACGGCGTGACCAGGACTGTTTCATGCGCATCTACGACCACTTCGCCCCGCGCGTGCGCTTGTACCTGCGCGGCTTGGGCGTAGGCGAAGCGGTGGCCGAGGACCTGGCCCAGGAGGCGATGCTGCGCCTGTGGCAGCGGGCAGACTCCTACGACGCAAGCCGTAGCAGCATTGCGACATGGCTGTTCCGAATCGCGCGCAACCTGCACATCGACCGGCTGCGACGCGAGACCCACTGGACCACGGTGGAGACGCCCCTCGACATCCAGGAGGAGCCCCATCGCGCGGACTTCTCCACTGCCGAGAGTTACGTCGCCCACGTCGACCTGAACGAACGAATCGAACGCTTGCCCGCCATCCAGGCTCGCCTACTGCGCATGTCCTACTTCGAAGCCAAATCTCATCTGCAAATTTCCACCGAGTTGGGCATGCCGCTGGGCACGGTCAAGTCGCATATCCGTCGCGCCTTCCAGCGTTTGCAGGCCGGCCTGCAGGAGACCGCATGAACCCGCGCCACCACCTTGACGAGGCAACCCTGGTCAGCCGCGCCGCTGGTGCGCTGTCGGAGGAGATGGCGGCGGTCGTGGACACCCACCTGGACGGCTGCGCGCACTGCAGGGGGTTGCTCGCGCAGGCCGAGGGGGTAGGTGGCACGCTGTTGATGCAGCAGCAGCCACTGGATGCCGACGCCGCTCGGGTAGAGCAGTTGCGCCGGCAGATGCTTGAGCGGTTGGCCGACAACCTGCCCCCCCAAGCCAGCGTCGCACCTCTTGAGCCGCGTCATGCCCCCGATCGTCTGCCCCGACCCTTGCGGCGGTACTTCGGTGACTCATGGTCAACGCTGCGCTGGCGCTGGGTGGCGCCGGGCGTACACATGATCCGCGCGCCCCACACCGGGGGCGATAACCTGATCCTGTTGAAGATCGCGCCGGGCAAGAGCATGCCCGTGCACAGCCACCAGAGCGCGGAACTCACGCAGATCCTGAAGGGGGCCTACGATGACGAGTTGGGGCACTTCGCGCCGGGCGACATCGCCGACCTGGACAACGAGGTCGAGCACCGGCCGGTGACCTCCCCGGGCGTGCCGTGCATCTGCGTGGCCGCACTCAACGGGCCGCTGCAGTTCCGCGGCTGGTTCGCGCGCAAGCTGCAGCCGATGGTAGGACTCTGACAGCGGGTGTCCGCCGGCCTGGCGCCGGCGGGGCAAGCTTGAGGATCAGACCCTTTACCGTGGCCTGTGCAGCAGGGACAGGAATTCCTTGCGCAGCGCTGCATCGGCCAGGAAGCGCCCACGCATCACGCTGTTGACCATCTTGGACTCGTCGTCCTTCACCCCGCGCCAGTGCATGCAGTAGTGGTCGGCCTCCATCACCACCGCCAGCCCGTCGGGTTTGATGTGCGCCTGCAGAAGGTTTGCGATCTGGCTGACCGCTTCCTCCTGGATCTGCGGGCGGCTCATGATCCAGTCCACCATGCGTGCGTACTTCGACAACCCGATCAGGTGGGAGTCCGCGTCGGGCAGCACGCCGATCCAGATCCGCCCCATGATGGGGCACAGGTGGTGCGAGCACGCGCTGCGCACCCGCAGCGGACCGACGATCATCAGCTCGTTCAACCGCTCGGCGTTTGGAAATTCAGTCACGTCCGGTGCCGCGTGGTAGCGGCCGGCGAATAATTCGCGCACGAACATCTTGGCCAGCCGCTTGCCCGTTTCGCGCGTGTTGTGGTCATGATCCACGTCGATGACCAGGGCGCGGAGCAGGTCCTGCGCGTGCATGGCGACCTCCTGCTCGATCTGTTCCAGTTCCCCCGGTTGCAGGTAGTGGACGATGTTGTCGTTGGCGTGGAAGCGCACCCCCGCCGCCTGAAGGCGTTCGGTCACTCGACGCGAGGTCGGCGTATGGGGGAAATGGGGCAGGGAATCGGGGTCGCGCAAGGGCTGGAGCATGGGCATGGCCTGTGCAGGAACGGGGGTGGGCGTCTGACGCGCCCACCCTTCAGCTACGGCACAGGCCAGCCAGTGGATGCAGGGCTCGCGGGAGGCATTACCCCGCGCTGAGCCAGACAGGCACCGACGAGCGGCGCGCCCGCATCCAGGCGGCTAGCGCAACCGCCGCCACGAGCCCCGCCTGGGCCAGGGCGACATACGCCGCCACACTGGCCCCCGCGAGCGCGGATTCGGATTGCTTCGCGTACACACCCACCAGTCCCCACACCGCCGCGGCCGCGTACCACGGGTTGCCCTTGAGGCGGACGACCACCGTCAGTACCAACAGCGCCGCACCCGCGAATAGCACCAGCGTCCACGGCAGCATTTGCGAGGTCGACAGCAGACCGTGGGCGACGATGACCTGGGCGGTGTTGAGGAAGGCCGCCAACGACACCCAGCCGGCATGCAGCGACAAGGGGACCCATTGCCACCACGGACCACGCGCGTGACCGTCCGTGTGAGATGCCAGCCAGGCGGCGCCCAGCATGCTCGCCAGGCTCGCCCAGATGATCGCCAGCGCCAACCCGAACCACTGGGCCGGAAACACCAGCATCCATGCCGAGGTCAGCGCGAAGCCCGCGGCGGACATGACGCGGATCACGCGCAGGCGAGCGTCGCCCTCCACCATCGCTTGGCGCAGACCGAACACCACGTCCAGCAGGAAGATCGGTCCCCAGATCGCAAAGGCGTAACCGGCTGCGACGATCAGGGTGGGGTAACGGTCCGAGATCTCGCCATTGCTCGGGCCGATGAGGCCGGAGTTCGACAGCCACCCGATCAGGGGCATGGCGAGCGCAAGAATGGCGACGAGATACTTCATGCGGGTGTTTCTCCTCGGGTCGTCGGCTGGCGCGATCGTGCGGGCCGCGGTCCAGCGGCCGGCTGGTCATGAGAGCGGCGCTTGTTACCTGTCCGGTGCGATACGCGGATCTGCCAGGGTTGGATGCAATCCTGGGAAGGTTCAGTTGTCGGCTGTTTCAGTCGCCGGCTGATGCCTTGAGCGCCGCCAGCACCATGTCCGCCACACGCTGAGAGGACTGCGGGTTCTGGCCGGTGATCAACTGGCCGTCCTGGACCGCGAAGGGCTGCCAGTTGTCCATGCCCACGAACTCCCCGCCCAGTTCGCGCAGCCGGGATTCGAGCAGGAACGGCACCACCGTCTCCAGCCCGACCGCCACTTCCTCTTCGTTGGTGAAGGCATTGACCTTGCGATCCTTGACGATGGACTCCCCGTCGGGGCGCCTGGCGCTGACCAGCCCGGCGGCACCATGGCAGACGGAGGCCACGAGTTTGCCCGACGCGTAGGCGTGCTCCACGGCGCGGGTGACGCCGGGATCGTCCGGGAGGTCCCACATCGTGCCGTGCCCACCCGGGAAGAACACCGCGTCAAACTCGGCGCCGTCGAAATCCGAAGCCTTGGGCGTGTCGGCCAACAGGGCCTGCAACGCCGTGTCGGCCAGCAGCCGTTCCACTACCGGTTCGTTCTCCCCCGAGGGCTTGAGGCTGCGCGGGTCAATGGGGGCGGGGCCTCCGGCGGGCGAAGCGAGGGTGACCTGGGCGCCGGCGTCGGAGAGGGCGTAATAGGGCACGGCGAGTTCCTCAGCCCACAGCCCCGTGGTCTTTCCGCTGTCGCCCATTTTCGCGTTGGACGTGACAATCATCAGGATCCGGGGGGCCATCGCCGTGCACTCCAAGGGGGGAGAACGGATGTTGGGCCGTGATCTGGAAAAAGGATGTGAGACCGGTGCCTTCGCCGGAGTCAGCGGGTCGCCAGACCGGACACGGAGTGTTCCATGCGTCCGGTTGCGGTCAGGGGCCGCTCGCCCCATGTTGAAGACCGTGTCCGTTCTGGTGCTCCTCCATGGTCCCGCTTTCCGTCCTTGATCTCGCTCCGGTGACGCTGGGCAGCCGTCCGGCACAGACCTTCGCCAATGCCGTCGACCTGGCCCAGATCGCGGAACGCTCCGGGTATAGCCGCTACTGGCTGGCCGAACACCACAACATGCCGGGCATCGCCAGCGCCGCGACCGCCGTGCTCATCGGGCATGTCGCCGGGCACACCGCCCGCATCCGCGTGGGCGCCGGCGGCATCATGCTGCCCAATTTCGCGCCGCTGCAGGTGGCAGAAGCCTTCGGCACGCTGGAGAGCTTGTATCCCGGTCGCATCGACCTGGGCCTGGGGCGCGCGCCGGGCACCGACCAAGCGGCCGCCCAGGCCTTGCGGCGCTACTACGCCAGTGCCGAAGAGTTCCCGGCCGATGTGGTTGAGCTGCTGGGCTACTTCGATCCCGTGCGGCCCGGCCAAGCCGTGCAGGCCGTGCCCGGAGCCGGGCTGGACGTGGAAACGTGGATCCTGGGGTCGAGCCTGTTCGGGGCGCGGTTGGCCGCGGCGCTGGGCCTGCCGTACGCCTTTGCCTCGCATTTCGCGCCCGACGCGCTGGAGCAGGCGTTGGCGCTGTACCGCGCCGAGTTCAAGCCCTCGCGTCGTCTCGCCCGGCCCCACGTCATGCTGGCGCTCAATGCCGTGGCTGCGGAAACGGACGAAGAGGCGTGGCGGCTCTTCACGACCCAACAGCAGGCCTTCGTCAATCTCCGTCGCGGCCGGCCCGGCCTGGTGCCCCCGCCGCTGGAAAGCGGCGCGGCGATCGAGGCGTATTGCAGGGCCGAAGAGTTGCGCATGCTCGACCGCACATTGGCCTGTCGGGCAGTGGGCGCGCCGGAAACCGTGCGCTCGGCGATGGCGGCGTTTGTCGAGCAACACCGGCCGGACGAGTTGATCATCACCGCCAACATCTTCGACCACGCACAGCGCGTCCGGTCTTTCCAGCGGGTGATGGAAGCGTGGGCGGGATCCGGATCCGGCTGAGCGGAATACGAGGGTGTTCGCAGCCCGCCGCGTTGCGACTGGCAGGAAACTCGCAACAAAAAGCGTTTCGTATTACGCGTGACGTCGTGATGGCCCGCGAGTGCAGTCGAATCAAGGCTGGCGCACGAGCCCCGTCTCCCGACGGGGGGGATGGCGGGCTGCAGATGCACTTAAGATGTTCATCCCGGTTCTCCAGGTCCCCCCATGCCTTCCGACGTCTCCCGTCTGTACCACAACCCCCGCTGCTCCAAGTCGCGTGGCGCACTTGAGCTCCTGCGCGAGAGGGGCATCGAACCGCAGATCGTCGCCTACCTGGACACGCCGCCCAGCGCCGAGGAATTTCGCGAGCTGTTGCGGATGCTGGGCATGTCCGCTCGGCAACTGCTGCGCACTGGGGAGGAGGAGTACGACAAGCTGGGACTGTCGAATCCCGCCCTCGACGAGGACACGCTGATCGAGGCGATGGTCCAGCATCCCCGCCTGATTGAACGCCCCATCTTCGTCCACGGGGGGCGGGCGGCGCTCGGTCGCCCGCCCGAGCAGGTGCTCACGCTGCTGTGAGGGAACCCGCGCCCGGAAGGTAGACTGACGCTCCCCAACGCGGCCTTCCCATGTTCGATCTGCACTGCCACATCCTGCCGGGTATCGACGACGGCGCCACGGATCTGCCGATGGCGCTGGAGATGGCCCGCATGGCCGCGGCGGACGGCATCACCACCGTCGCGTGCACACCGCACATTTATCCCGGCGTATACGAAAACACCGCGGCCGCCATCCGCCAGGCCGTCGCCGCGTTCCAGGCCGAGCTTGATCGCCATGGCATCCCCTTGCGGCTGGTGGAGGGCGCGGACGTCCATCTGGACCCGGGGCTGGTCGCCGATATCCGTGGCGACCGCATCCCGACGCTGGCGGGCTCACGCTACCTGCTGCTGGAGCCCCCACACCACGTGGCGCCGCCACGCTTCGAGGAGGCGGTGTTCGAGTTGATGACGGCGGGCTATATCCCCGTCATCACCCATCCGGAGCGGCTGACCTGGGTGGACACGCACTACCCCTTGTTCACCCGCTTGAGCGAACGCGGGGCGTGGATGCAGATCACGGCCGGTGCGCTGACCGGTCGCTTCGGCCGGCGCGTCAAATACTGGGGAGAGCGGTTCGTGGGCGAGGGGCACGCGATGCTGCTAGCCACCGATGCCCACCACCCGGAGCGTCGCCCGCCCTTGCTGGCCGAGGCGCGTGTCGCCGCCGCCACCCTGGTCGGGGAGGAAGAAGCCACCCACCTGGTGCTGACCCGTCCGCGTGGCATCGTCGACAACCTCGCCCCGGAGGCGCTTCCTCCTTCGCTGCGGATCTCACGGCCGGAACTCGCCAACCGGACGGGCGACACCCAAGCCACGGCCGGCCTGATGGGCATGCTCCGGCGTATTCGCGGCTCACTCTCGTAAGGGCAGCCGCACCATCAACTGGCCGTTGCAGGCCACGCTTCCCGCGGCCTGGCTGCGCGTCAGGGCGTGGCCGCCGGTGAATGCGGAAAACGCGGGCAGCACCGTCTGCCGCTCACCCAGCCAGAACAGCGGCCAGCGGCCCATGCCTTCCAGGCGGATGACCGGATGCACGTGGCCGCACACCACGTGCCCGCGCGAAGACTCGGCGGGGTCATGGCGGAACTCGAAAGGCCCATCGCAAATGCCGTCGCGCAGCACTTCCACGCCGCCGGCTTCCGCGTCGAGCGACCGATCGTGGTTGCCGACCACCACCGCCATGTCCACCGCGGAATGGGCCTCGCGGAACGTTGCCCACGCCTGGTCCACGCTGATGTGCCGCCGGCCATGCAGGAAATCGCCCAGCACCCACAGCGCGTGGGCGCCGGTCTCGGCCAGCAGATGCTGCAGGCGCTGCAGGTCGTGGGCGGTGCCGCCGGTGGGCACCGGGATGCCGGCCGCCCGGAAGATGTTGCCCTTGCCCAGGTGCAGGTCGGCCACCAGCAACCGCTGGCGGGCGGGCCAATACAGCGCCCGGTCGCCCAGCAGCTCCATCGGCTCCCCCGCGATCCGGACCGGGAAACGCTCAACCATGGCGGCGCTCCAGGCGTTGGGCCATGCGCTGCACCCGCGTCTTCCAGTCCTCGCTGCTCAATGCGCCGCGAACCGACTCGGCCCATAGCGGAAAGCCCAACGGGGTAAGGCTGGTGGGACGGCGCAGGTCGATGCGTCGCTGCCGGCAGCGCGCCAGTAGTTCGCGCAGCGCGCGCACGTCCAATTGCGCCTCCAGCACCTCGCGGCGGGCCTGGTGCAGCAGCAGGTGGTGCGGGTCGTGCTGGCTCAACACGTCGAACAGAAGTCCACTGGAAGCCTGCAATTGTCGCAGGCTGCGGATGGCCTTGCCGGGCAGCGAGGGCGGCAGCAGACCGGCGACGCGGGCGATCTCCCGGAACTGCCGGCGCGCCAGTTCGGTCATGTTGAGGCCCGCCTCCAGGTCCTCCAGCAGGCCGTCCCCGGCCAGCAGTTGCTCAAGGGTGATCTCATCCATGTCGGTCGCGGCCTGGGCGGTGAGCATCACGCCATAGTCATTGACCGCGAAGGTCACCGTGTTGGGCGCCATGCGCGTCCACCGCAGTGCCATCAGGGCCCCCAGGCCCTCGTGCACGGCGCGCCCGCCGAAGGGATAGACGAACAGGTGCCAGCCTTCGCGGGTGTGCACGAATTCGCTGAGCAGCGTCGTGGGAGAAGGGCGGGCGGACAACCGGTCCTGCAGGTGCAGCAGCGGGGCCAAGGCGCGCATCTCCGGTCCCGACCCCGGATTGGCGAGCACGGCTTCCACCTGTGCGCCCAGTTCGCTCGACAGCGGCATGCGCCCACCTTGCCAGCGCGGCACGATCCCATCGGGCTTCGTGGCCAGCCGGACATAGGCGGTCATGTCCTTGAGTTGCACCAGCTCCAGGGTGCGACCGGCAAACTGGAAGCGGTCGCGCGGACGCAGCCGCGCCAGGAAGCCTTCCTCCACCGAGCCCAGGTAGCCACCGCGCATCAGCTTCACCTGCATGGTCCCATCGCTGGTGATCGTGCCGATGGACAGTCGGTGGCGGAATGCGACACGCCGGTCGTGCACGCGGTAGTGACCGTCTTCGTCGCGCACCACGCGCCGATAGTCGGGGTAGTGCTGAAGGGCCTGGCCCCCTTGGACGATGAAATCCAGCACGGCCTGCCAGGTAAGCGCGTCCAAACCGGCGAAGGCGTGCGTGCCGCGGACTTCGGCCAGCAGCGCGCCGGGATCGAACCCGCCACCCAGCGCCAGCGTCACGCAGTGCTGGGCAAGTACATCCAGTGACAGCCGGGGCGGCGGCCGTGCCTCGATGCGGCCCTCGGCAAGGGCGATGCGCGCCGCGGCGTATTCGGCCAGTTCGAGTGCGTGCGTGGGCACGCACAGGATCTGCCCGGACTCGCCGGGTCGATGGCGCGCCCGGCCCGCGCGTTGCAGCAGCCGGGCCAAGCCCTTGGGGCTGCCGACCTGGATGACCTGGTCGACGGCCGGGAAGTCCACGCCCAGGTCCAGGCTGGACGTGGCCACCACGCATCGCACCTGTCCTTCGCGTAGACCCTGCTCGACCTGACGGCGCAACGAGGGATCCAGGGAGCCGTGGTGCAGCGCCAGCGTGGCCGGGTCTTCCGGCCATACCGCCGCCAGCGCCTTGTGCCACAACTCCGCCTGCGCCCGGGTGTTGGCGAACAGCAGGCTGGTGCCGGCCTGCATCAGTGCCTGGGAGACGCGCTCGAGTTGCGAAAGGCCCAGGTGGCCGGCCCACGGGAAGCGCTCCCCCGGCTCTGGCAACAGGGTCTGGATCACGGTGCGGCGGGGCTTGGCGGCCGCGAGGATGGGCGCATCCGGCACATGCGGCAGCAGCACGTCGCGGGCCTGCTCCAGGTTACCCAAGGTGGCGGACAGACCCCACATGCGGACCGCGGGCGCCAACGCGCGCAGCCTTGCCAACCCCAGTTGCAGCAGCACGCCACGCTTGTTGCCGAGCAGCTCATGCCACTCGTCCACGATGATGGCCCGCAGGCCGGCGAAGCGTTCGGCGGTCTCCGGGTAGGTCAACAGCAGGGCCAGCGATTCGGGCGTGATCACCACCACCTCGGCCTGGGCCTCCCGGACCAGCCGCTTGTCGCGGGCACTGGCGTCGCCCGTACGCACGGCGATCGTCCACGCCAGTCCCAACGAATCGACCATGGACTGCAGCGCGCGCACGGTGTCGCTGGCCAACGCGCGCAACGGCGTGATCCACAGGATGCGGGTGCGGGCCACGAGCGCCTGTCCGCGCTTGCGGCGTGCGGCCGGGGCGGGCCCGGCTTCGCCCAGCCGGAGGGCTTCCAGCAGGGGGCCGCCGAAAGCCGCCAAGGTCTTGCCACTGCCCGTGGGCGTGACCAGCAGTCCCGACTCGCCAGCCAGGTAGTGCTGCCATGCCCGGGGCTGGAACGGTGCGGGCCTCCAGCCCTGCGCGGCAAACCACGCCTGCAGGGGCGCGTCCCAGGAAGCGCGTGGCGGCGTCATTGCGCCAGCGCCTTGAGCGCGTCCAGACGGTCGGCCTCCGTGGGCGGCTTGTCCTCGCGCCAGCGCAGGATCCGCGGGAAGCGCACGGCCACCCCCGACTTGTGGCGGCTGGAGCGGTTGACGCCTTCGAAACCCAGTTCGAACACGTGGTGGGGCGTGACCGCGCGCACCGGCCCGAAGCGCTCGGTGGTGTGGGCGCGGATCCAGCGGTCGAGCCGAAGGATCTCCGCATCCGACAGCCCCGAATAGGCCTTGGCCACCGGGACCAGCGCCTCCCCGTCCCACAACGCGAAGGTGTAGTCGGTGTGCAGCGTGCTCCGGCGGCCGTGGCCGGCCTGGGCATAGATCAGCACCGCATCGATGGTCAGCGGATCGATCTTCCACTTCCACCAGTCTCCTCGCTTGCGCCCGTGGCGGTAGGGTGAGGCCAGCCGTTTGAGCATCAAACCCTCAACGCCCCGGTCGCGGGCTTGGGCGCGCAGTTCGGCGGCGTGCGCCCAACCCGGCGCCTCCACGTGCGGCGACAACGCCAGCAGCGGCGAGGCATGGGCGTCGAGCAGCGCAGCCAGGTGCGAGCGGCGCTCGGCCAGCGGGCGCTCGCGCAGGTCCTCGCCGGCCAGTTCCAAGAGGTCGTAGGCCTGCACGCGCACGGGCGTCTCGCGCAGGATCTTGGGCGAAGGCTTGCGCCGCTGGATGCGCGTCTGCAGCGCAGTAAACGGCTGTGGCGCGGGCGACCCGGCGTGCCAGGCCAGCAGTTCGCCGTCGATGACCGCGTCGGACGGCAACTCCGCCAGGGCCTGCTCGATTTCAGGGAAGCGTCCGTCCATGCGCTCCTCTCCACGCGACCACAGCGCGACGTCGCTGCCGCGCCGGATCAACTGCACGCGGATGCCATCCCATTTCCACTCCAGCAGCCAGTCGTCGATCGCCCCCAGTGCCTCCGGCTCGCCCTCCAGCGGCGAGGCCAGGAAGAACGGGTAGGGCGACGCGGCGTCGCCCGGTTGCGCGTCGGGCGACACCAGGCGTGCGAGGAATTCGGCCGTAGGCGACCACGTCCCGATCATGCGCTGGGCAATCATCGCGATATCGACGCCCGACCACTGCGCCAGCGCCTTCTGCACCAGGCCTTGTGACACGCCCACCCGCAATGCGCCCGTCAGCAGCTTGTTGAAGACCAGCCGCTGCGCGAAGGGCAGGGTGCGCCACGCGCTCACCACCACTTCGCGGCGCAGCGGCAGGTCCGCGTTGGCGATGGGCCCCAGGCGTTCCTGCACCCATTCGGCCAGCCCGAGGTCGTGATGCGCCTGGGTGGGTTCGGGCATCAGCAGTGCCAGCGTTTCAGCCAGATCGCCCACCTGGTCGTAGCTGGCATCCACGAGCCACGCGGGGTTGTCCGTTTCCTCCGCGATCCACGCCCGCAGTTCCGTGCTGGAGGCGATGCGCGCCTTGGCTCCGCCCACCTTGCCGCCCGACAGCAGCCAAAGCCCCCACACCGCGTCTTCCGGCGGGGTGTCGCGGAAGTAGTCCACCAGAGCCGCCAGCTTGTCGTTGGTGGCGGTGCTGCGGTCCAGGCGCTGGAACAGCTCGGCAAAGCGCCGCATCAGTCCTCCTCCCCGCCAAAGTCGGTGCGGAAGATATCCGTGCGGATGCCGCGCTCGTTCAACAGGCGCACCAGGGCGTCGGTATTGCCGTGCGTCGCGATCACGCGGCTCGCGCCCGTGTCGCTCACGGTGCGCAGCAGATCAGGCCAGTCGGCATGATCAGAGACGATGAAACCGCGGTCGTAGTTGCCGCGGCGGCGGTTGCCGCGCAATCGCATCCAGCCAGAGGCAAACCCATGCTGGGCGCGGCGAAACCGCCGCAACCACGGACTGCCTGCTGCAGAGGGTGGGGCGATGATCAGCGCCCCCGCGAAATCGAAGCCCTTGTCCTCGTCGCTGACGCGCCGCGTCTCCACCATCGCCACGCCCGCCTCGCGGTACACCGCGACCCCGGCATCCACCGCGCCATGCAGCCACACCGGACGCGGGTCCAGGGTCGCCAACTCGGCGAGAACGCGTTGCGCCTTGCCGAGCGCATAGCAGTACAGGATCGCGCCCTCACCCCGCGCCGCACACTCGTCGCGCCACTGCGAAATTTCCGCCACCACGTCGCGGGTGTCGGGCCAGCGGTACACCGGCAAGCCAAACGTCGCCTCGGTGATGAAGGTGTCGCAGCGAACGACCTCGAACGGGGCGCACGTCGGGTCTGGCTGGCGCTTGTAGTCGCCGCTGACCACCCAGACCTCGCCATCCACCTCGATCCGCACCTGCGCCGATCCCAGCACGTGACCCGCGCTGTGCAGGGATACCCGCGCGCGTCCCAATTGCGCTGGCTCCCCATACTCCAGCGTCTCGTACGCCTGATCGCCCAATCGCCAGTGCAGGATCGGCAGTCCCTGGCGCACCGCCCAATACCGACCCATGCCACGGCGCGCATGGTCGCCGTGACCATGGGTGATCACCGCACGCGGCACCGGCCGCCACGGGTCGATGTGGAAGTCGCCGGCGGGGCAATACAGCCCTTCCGGGCGAAGGACCACCAGGTCCGGCCTCGCGCTCAAGGGGTCTCCTCGTGATGATCTGTGCGCAGGCGCCCAGTTTGTGGAGCGCGGTGTGACAGACACGAAAAGCGGAGCCACATTAAAAGATCAACGCAGTACACGCTTGGGCCGGCACGGTGGTAACCCGGCCTTCACGGCGCGTGCATCACAGTGAACGTTGCGGTATCAGCGGTAAACAGGGGATGAAACACAACGTGACCATTGCGACAACGCAGCCCAGCACGCCCGTACGACTGGATGTGGATTACCGGCAACTGGTGGCGTCCGTGCAGGATTACGCCATCTTCATGCTCAATCCCGACGGCACGATCGCCAGTTGGAATGCAGGCGCGGCCAAGAACAAGGGCTACTCCGCCGACGAGATCATCGGCAAGCACTTCTCCATCTTCTATCCCGAGGAGCGGATCAAGGCCGGCTGGCCGGACGAGGAACTGCGGCTGGCGCTGAAGAACGGTTCCTTCGAGGAGGAAGGCTGGCGCCTGCGCAAGGACGGTTCGCGCTTCTGGGCCAGCGTGGTGATCACCGCGGTCTTGGACGACGACGGCCGGCACCTGGGTTTTGCAAAGGTGACGCGCGACCTGACCGAACGCCGGCGTATCGCCGCGCTGGAAGACGAGGGCCGGCGCATCAGCACCTTCCTCGCCATTCTCGGTCACGAGCTGCGCAATCCGCTGGCGCCCATGGCCAATGCCACCGCCCTGCTGCGCATGGACCCGGCGGCCAGCGAAACCACCCGCATGGCCGCCGACGTGCTGGATCGGCAGCTGCGGCAGATGACCCGGCTGGTGGACGACCTGCTGGACGTGGGCCGCATCACCAGCGGCAAGATCCCCCTGCAACTTGCGCCCACTGCGTTGCGACAGGTGTTGACCGATGCATTGGAGGCGGCCGCCCCCTTGCTGCGCGCCAAGCGGCACCAGGTGCGCTTTGATGCGGACGCCGATGATCTCTGCGTGCAGGGCGATCGTGCCCGCCTGGTGCAGGTGTTCAACAACATCCTCAACAACGCGGCCAAGTTCACGCCCGAGCGCGGCTTGATCCGCGTGCACATGGCCAAGGTCGGGGACGAAGCGGAAGTGTCCATCGCCGACAATGGCCCGGGCATTGCCCCGGAGAAGCTGCAGGACGTCTTCAACCTGTTCGTGCAGGCTCATCCGGACCCGCAGCATGCCTCTGGCGGCCTGGGCCTGGGGCTCAGCCTGGTGCAGCAGTTGATCCAGTGCCATGGCGGCAAGGTCAGCGCTTTCAGTGCGGGTCAGGACGGGCTGGGCACCGAGATCATCATCCGTCTGCCGCTGTTGGAGAGGGCTCCCCGCGAGGGCGATGCAACGGTCAGCGAGCAGGCGTGTCCGGAAATTGCGCGAAAGCTCAAGGTGGTGGTGGTCGATGACAACCGCGATGCCGCCAACACGCTGCAGATGCTGGTGCGTCATCTGGGCCACCTTTGCCTGGTCGCCTACGACGGCCACACCGCGGTGGAGCTGATCCGTCGTGAACGCCCGGATATTGCCCTGTTGGACCTGGGGATGCCCGGGATGTCTGGTTTGGAGTTGGCCAGCATCCTGCAGGAAGCCGGCATCGCCCCCCAGTTGGTAGCGCTCACCGGCTATGGACTTCCCGAAGACCGCGCCGCGACGGCGTCCGCCGGATTTCAGGGGCACCTCACCAAGCCGGTTTCCGCCGATGCCGTGGAGGCCCTGCTAAGCCAGGCGGCAAACGCAAAGCGGGGCGACCCCCTGACTTCAGGCTAAGGGCCGCCCCCGGAGGGCCCGGCGGCGTCCGGAAGCGGCGTCGCCTTGGTCTCCACGCCCATCGCCTGTAACTGCCGCGCAATCGCTGCGCTGGTCAATTCGCCCATGTGCACCTCGACCAGGCGCCCCTGCGCGTCATAGAACGCGGTCGTGGGCAGCGCCCGCGCGGTGAGGGCGGCAGACAACTGCGATCCGCCGTCCAGCAGGACGTTCTTCAAGGGCAGGCCTGCCTGCCTCACGTAGGGCTGGACCTCGGCGAGGGATTCGCCCTGGTTGGCAAACACAAAGTGGACGCCCGGAAAGGCGGCCTGCGCCCGCGCCAACGCCGGCATCTCCCGGCGGCATGGGGGGCACCACGTGGCCCACAGGTTCAGCACCACCGGCTGCCCCCGAAACACCGTGTCCAGTCTGGTTTCCTGACCCGCCAGCGTGCGTAGCGTGACCGCGGGGAGCGGTTGTCCCGGAGCGGTAAGCGCGGCGCGCGCACCCAGGAGCAAGGCGAAGACCAATCCCGTCACCGCGCATGCCACCAGCAAGGGTTGCCGCAACGCGGGTCGGCGGCGCCACGATAGGACCCCCACCGCAAGCGCAGCGGGCACGGCCGCCCACCAGGCATAGCCGCCATCTCCAAGGCGCAGGATCGAGGCCAAGTCCTCGCGGTAATTCGCCCACCACTGCACTACGAACACCAACCTCGCAGCCGCAACGCCGGCGAAGACCATGTCCAGGAGCGTCGAGGTGGCCGTCGGCGTGCCGCGAACCTTCGCGGTCACTTGCCCGGGGTGGAGTGCGTCGGGAGCCCTGGCATCAGGTCCAGCTTCCACCCGTGTGTGACGCTGCACCCAGCGGCCAGCCAACGCGCCCACCAGCAACGCAACCGCGCCAAACAGTACTGGGAGGGGAAAGCTCGGCATCAGCAGGGGCGGCTCAAAGAACGGGCGTGCATCCTACCCCGACGTCCCGGCCCAATAACGCGAACGCGATGGTTGCCCACCGCGTTCGCCTTCACCACCGCATTGCCTCAGCGGCCGTCTCGATCAGCGTCGCCGGGCACCGCGCGCTCCAGGTAATGCCATCCCTCGCGAACCGCCTGGCGAGCGTTTTCCCACTCAAGGCGCGAGCCCTCGCGTTCCGTCTCCCACTTCTGGGCCAGTTGCGGTTCCACGTCCTCGAAGCGCTTGCCCTGGTGGTGCCCAAACGTGTGGTAGCCATACTCGTAGGCCGGCTGGTAGTCATTCCAGTCGTAGCCAGGCTGGTAGTAGCTGCTGGTGGGGTACAACTTCTGGAAGTGGTCGTTGTACTCGGCGGGGTTGACGGTTGCCGCGGCCGTCGCGCCCGTGGCGCCACCCACCACCGCGCCAAGGGCCGCGCCCACGGCCATGCCCGGGGGACCGCCTACCGCACCAATCGTGGCGCCGGTGATGGCGCCAATTGCGGCGCCAGTGGCGGTGCTCGCCGCCTGCGCAGTACCGTCTTCGACCGGTAGATCTTTCTTGTCGTTCATTTGCCAGCTCCTGTGGGGAAGGGACGCGTGCGTCAGGCACGGCCCAACACTGGCGGGGCAGGGGTTGGGGTTCCGTGAACTCCCCCCGCTTCGTTCAGCCTCGTCTCAGAAATTTTCCCAACTTCCACGCCCCACCGGCTGGCCGGCATCACCCGTGGCGCCCCAACATCGGGCATAATTGCCAAGTTATTGAATTTGTTACAGGGGTCAGTCGCTTGTTCAACCTTCTTCGTCTCGGCGCGCTGCTGGGCGCCGTGCTGCTGTCTGCTTGTGCCAGTCGCGGCGAAGTGGCCCAAACGCAGGTACTCCCCGCAGTAGACCCGGTGGCCGAAGTGCTCGGCCAGCCCGAGTACCGCATCGGCCCGCACGACCTGATTGCTGTCACGGTCTTCCAGATCAAGGATCTGGACCGCGAGGTGCGCGTCAACAATGCCGGCCAGATCTCGCTGCCGCTGATCGGCGGCGTGCAGGCGGCCGGCCGCACAGTGGCCGAGCTCGAGGCCGAGGTCGCCCGCCAGTACGGTGCGCGCTACCTGCAGGACCCGCAGGTCACCCTGTTCGTGAAGGAATTCTCCAGCCAGCGGGTCACCGTCAACGGTGCCGTGCGCAAGACCGGCATTTTCCCGATGAACGCCGCGCGCCTGTCGCTGCTGCAGGCTGTGTCGCTGGGCGAGGGCCTGACGGACACGGCCAACCCGCACCACGTAGCCGTCCTGCGCCGCGTCGATGGCCGCACCATGGTCGCGCGTTTCGACCTGGAAGCGATCCGCGAAGGCCGCATGCAGGACCCCGAAATCCTCGGTAACGACATCGTGGTGGTGGACGAATCGAAGGGCGCCGTCTGGTTCAAGCGCTTCATCCAGATCGCCCCCGTCCTGACCTCCTGGTTCTACTACTCCAACTGATGAGCACCGTCATGAATTCCGGCAGCACCCTGGCCACCTCGCCCAAGGCCGAGCGCGATCCGGACGAGATCGACCTGCTGCAGTACTGGCACATCCTGTGGAACAACCGCTGGCTGGTGGCCATCGTCGGCGCCTCGGTGGTGGCCATCGCGCTGGTGCTCACCCTGCTCGCCACGCCCATCTTCCGCGCCAATTCGCTGCTGCAGATCGAGCGCGAGAGCCTGCAAGTGGTCAACGTCGAGGGCGTCATGCCCACCGAGCGCGGCTACTACGGCGACGACTTCTACCAGACCCAGTACGAGCTGCTGTCCAGCCACTCGCTGGCCCTGCGCGTGGTGCAGGACCTCAACCTCACCCAGGATCCGCACTTCAAGCCGCTGCTGGAAGGCGTGGGCGAGGGTGAGAAGCCCGCGCAGCGCCTGCAGGAGCAGCGCCGCGTGCTGGCCGACATCCTGCTGGGCGACGTCAGCGTCGAGCCCGTGCGCAACTCGCGCCTAGTGCGCATCAATGTCGACTCGCCGGATCCCAACGTGGCCGCGCGCGTGGCCAACGCGTGGAGCCAGGCCTTCATCGCCGCCAACCTTGAGCGTCGCTTCGATGCCTCGTCCTACGCGGGCAAGTACCTGGAAGAGCGGCTGGCGCAACTGAAGGCCAAGCTCGAGGACTCCGAGAAGGCGCTGGTGGAATTCGCCTCGCAGGAGCAGATCGTGTCAGTGGGCGAGGACAAGCCGTCGCTGTCGGCGCAGAACCTGTCGGAGCTCAATGCCTCCCTGGCCAAGGCGCAGGATGAGCGCATCCGCGCCGAAGCCGAGTGGGCGCAGGCCGCCCAGGGCGAAGGGCTGGGCCTGCCGCAAGTGGTGGGCAACCCGTTGATCCAGCGCCTGCGCGAGGAGCGCAGCAAGCTGCAGGGCGAGTACCAGGAGAAGCTGCGTACCTTCAAGCCCGACTACCCGGACATGCAGCGCCTGTCGGGCCAGATCGCCGAGATCGACCGCCAGATCGCCGGCGAAGTCGGGCACATCCGCTCGTCGGTGAAGGCCCGGTACGATGCCGCCGTCGCGCAGGAAGAGATGCTCACGTCCCGCATCGGCGGCCTCAAGGGTGACGTGCTGGACCTGCAGAACCGCAGCATCCAGTACAACATCCTCAAGCGCGAAGCCGAGACCAACCGCCAGCTCTACGACGGCCTGCTGCAGCGCTACAAGGAAATCGGCGTAGCCGGTGGCGTGGGTGCCAACAACATCTTCGTGGTCGACCGCGCCATGGTCCCCGAGGCGCCGTACAAGCCCAGCCTGCTGCGCAACCTCGCACTGGCCATCCTGGTGGGCGGCATGCTGGGAGTGCTGGCGGCGTTCGCGCGCCACTACCTGGATCGCACCATCCATTCGCCCAAGGCATTGGAAGAACTGACGCACCGCCCGGTGCTGGGCGTGATTCCGCGGCTGGCGACCGGCGTTACGCCCGCCCAGGCCGCCACCGACCTGCGGTCCCCGTTCGCGGAAGCCTATCGCTCCGTGCGCACGGCCCTGCAATTCGCCACCGCGCACGGCATCCCCGCCAGCCTGTTCGTCACCAGTCCCAGCGCCAGTGAAGGCAAGAGCACCACCGCGCTGGAACTTGCGCGCAACATCGCCCAGCTGGGCAAGCGCGTGGTGCTGGTGGATGCGGATCTGCGCAATCCGTCCGTGCACAAGTTGACCGGGCTTTCCAATGCCAGCGGCCTGTCCAATGTGCTGGCCGGCGCGGCCACCGCCGATACCGCCGTCCAGGTCTCGAAGGACGTCGGCCTGAGCGTCATCACCTCCGGTCCGCTGCCGCCCAATCCGCCGGAGTTGCTGGCCGGTGACGGGTTGCACGCGTTGCTGTCCGCGCTGGGCGAGCGTTTCGACGTGATCGTGCTGGACGGTCCGCCGGTGCTGGGCCTGGCCGACGCGCCGCTGCTGGCGCACCGTTCCGAGGCCACGCTGCTGGTCGCCTCCGCCGAGCAGACCCGCACCGACGCGCTGCAGGGCGCCATGCAACGCCTCGTGGCCGCACGTGCCCATGTGTTGGGCTCCGTGCTGACGGGTTTCGACCTCAACAAGGGCGACTCGTACGGCTACGGCGGATACACGTACTACAACTACGGCGGTGACGGTCGCGGCTGATGGCCGCACCGGGCTTGCGTTGACCATGGCGGGAATCGCACGCACCACGATTGCAGCGAGCCTCGCCCTGGGTGGCGGGTGGCTGGCCGTGGAACTGGCCATGCGCGACGCCGACCTGGGCCCGCCCAAAGGTGCCGACCGGCAGATGCAGGCCATCGACGCCGAACCCGCGGTGACGCAGGCCGATGTCGCCACCGCCCGCGCGATTCTGCGCGAGCGTCCGCACGACGGGCGCGCCTATCGCGTCCTGGCCCAGGCCGCGGATGCGCGCGGCGATCGCGAAGAGGCCACGCGGCTGTACGAGGTTGCCGTGCGACTGGCGCCCCGTGACCGTCTGACCCGTGCCGCACTGATCGATCGCGCCTTGACCCGCGACGATGTCCCCGCTGCCCTGGCGCCTCTGGACGCCTTGCTGCGCGTTGCCCCGGGCGTGCGGGACACGGTACTGACGGAGCTGGCCAAAACCCTGGACCGCGAGGATGTGCGCCTCGCGCTGGTGGAGCGGCTGACCGCCGCCCCCAATTGGCGCGGAGCTCTGGTGCCGGCCCTGCTGGCCAATACAACGCCGGCCGCGGGCGCCGAAGCCGTGCTGGCCGTGTTGTCGCAGGCCGTACCGCTTACGCCGGCGGAACTGGAAGCGCGCGTCACCCTGCTGCGGCGCCTGGGGCGGCCTGCGGACGCACGCGCCGCGTGGCTGGCCACGTTGCCGCCCCCGCAACAGGCCCTCGCCGCGCCGTTGCTCTTCGATGGCGGATTCGAGGCGCCGGATGTCACCGGAGGGTTTGCCTGGCGGATCACGCCGCAGACCGGGGTGAGCGTCCTGCCCGATGACACGGACCCCGCCGAGGGGCAGGGGAGCTTGTCCTTGGTATTCGAAGGCCGTTCGGTCTCCGCCTTGGGGCTGGAGCAGCCACTGGCGCTGGCACCGGGCCGGTATCACCTCAGCGGCAAGGCGGCGAACGACACCACGGCCAGCCGCCCGTTCGCGCTTGAGGTGGTGTGCACCACCAGTGGTCGCCCCGTGGGCTCCGTCGAGCTACCGGCAGCCCGGAGCGGACGCCGCTGGCAGTCGTTCTCGGGGGCGGTGGAGGTGTCCGGCGACGCCTGTACCGACCATGTGCTGCGCTTGCGCTACCTCGGTCGTTCACTCAACGAGCGCATCCTGTCCGGTACGTTGCGGCTCGACGCCCTCGAATTGCGTCTGCAGTGAGACAAACTCTCGGGTGGCCGGGTTGCGTCCCGGATACCGTTTCCCCTATCCTTCCGCTGGTATGTGTCGGAATTGGCACGAATTTTGGAGTTCATGCATGAAGCAGTTGGTTGTCGGCCTGATCGCCACCCTCGCCACGGGCGCCGCGTTTGCACAGCAGCCCACCGTCCTGGCGCATGCCAAGAGCGAAGGCGTGACCATCAGCGGTCGTGCCGTGCCGGCGGCCAGCAGCATGGGCGCCGCCCCGGGCGACGTCATCTCGGTGGCCTTCGGTGAAGCCAAGGTGACCTACGCCAACGGCTGCACCGTGACCGTGACCTCCGCCGGTGCTTACACCGTGCAGCCCGTCGCGCCCAAGTGCGCCTCGCCGGCCAAGGCCGCGGCCTCCGACAACCAGTACTACTGGGCCGTTGGCGCCGGCGTGGCCGCCGCCGCGGCACTGGTGGGTGGCGGTGGCGGTGACGACAAGCCGTCCAGCCCCTGATTCCAGGATGGAGTAGGTTTCACGGACGGGCCGCCCTCAGCGGCCCGTTTGTTTTTCAGGGGATTTGGGTGCGCGCAGGGGCGACAACACAGGATCGATGGGCGGAAGGGGCCGCCGGCGTGCTGCTGCTTGCCGCTTTGCTGTGTGGCGGCGGTTCGCGTGGCGTGGGCGACTTGGTCGTCCACCTGGCGGCATTGCCCGCGGCGACAATGGCCGTGCTGCGCTGGCCCACCACCCAGCGGCTACCGGCCCAGCGCTGGACGGCGTGGATCTTTGGCGCCGCGCTGCTCCTGCTTGCCCTGTCATTGCTCCCGCTCCCCGCCAGCCTGTGGGGGCAGGGCGCCCCGCGCGCTGCTCTGCTCGCCGACCTGTCCGCGGCCGGTGTGCCGCGCCACTGGCTGCCCTGGTCACTGGACCCATGGGGCACCGTGCGCGCGCTGATGGCCGTGGCCACGGCGTTTGCGATGTGGGCACTGGTCTCCACGCTCGGTGAAGCCTCGCGACGACGGCTCCTATTGCTGGCCATCGGCGTGGGGTTGGCCATGGCGCTGCTGGGGTTTGCACAGGCCGCGGCCGGCGCGCACTCCACGCTACGCCCCTACGCCTACCACCACCCGATCGGGGCCATCGGTCTTTTCGCCAACCGCAACCACTTCGCCGCGCTGATGGGCATGTTGCTGCCCCTTGCGCTGGCCTTCGCCGCGCGCGCCCAGCATCGCCGTCGGCCCTCCGAGGCGGCGGGCTGGTACGGCGCGGCCGTCATCCTGATGCTGGCAGCGGCGCTGAGCTTCTCCCGCATGGGCGGCGCGCTGGCGCTGTTGGCCGGCGTTGCCGCATTGCCCTTGTGCCTGCGGCGCGAAGGTGGGGCGGGGCGCCGCTGGTTGGCGCCGCTGGTGACGATGGCCGTCGCCGCTGCGGGCATTGCGGTCTACGCATGGAACGGCATCGTTCAGCGCCTCAACCAGGACGTGGCGGACGACCTGCGCTGGCAGTACCTGCAGTACGGCTGGCAGGTCGCCAAGGCGAGCCTCCCGTGGGGCAGTGGTGCCGGCAGTTTCCGCGAGGTCTACGCACCCTTCGAGCCCGTGGGCGCGATGCGCGAAGTGCATGCGCTGCACGCCCACAACGACCTGCTGCAGACCGCGATCGAGTTGGGTGTGCCGGGTCTGCTGCTTGTGCTTGCATACCTGGGCGTATTGGCGGTTTCGGTGCGAAAAACTCCTATTGCCGTCACAGAATGGCGGGGGATACTGGGCGCTGCCGCCGTCGCGGTGTTCTTGCCGTTGGTCCATTCGTTCGTCGACTACCCGTTGCGCACCCTCGCGGTGGCAACCACGTTCGCGATGCTCATGGCGCTGCTTACGGCCAACCCGCAACGTGCTCAATGACTTACAGGGGAGTCATGAACATGGTGTCTTCATCCATCGCGCATCCAGCGCGACCTGGCAGCTTTGCCATGCACAAGTTCGCCGCCATGGCGACCATGGGCCTGCGCGTGGGCGATGCCGTGGTCCTGGTAGCGGCAGCCTGCCTGGCGTACTGGCTGCGGTTTGACACCTTCTGGCCGCCCATCGAGTACCAGCGCACGGTGGCCCGTGCGGTGATCCTGATGCTCCTGGTGTTTGGCACCGCCAACATCTACCGCAGCTGGCGCGGGCAGAGCCTGACGCTGGAGCTCACCCACCTGACCGCCCTGTGGGGCGCCGTGTTTGGCCTGAGCCTGCTGTACACGCTGATGTTCAAGCTGGAAGGCGCCACCTCGCGCATGTGGTGGGGCAGCTGGTTCGGCGCCGTGCTCTTGGGCAGCGGCAGCTCCCGCATCGTGGCCCGCGGCCTGGCCGCGTGGGTGCGCGCACAGGGTTGGGACCTGCGCAGCGCCGTGGTCATCGGCGCCAATGCCGATGCCACGCGCATCGTGCAGACCTTCCAGACCAGCCCGTGGGCCGGCATCGACGTGCGCGGCTGGTTCAACACCAGCGCCGACACGCGCCAGCTGACGGGCGTCGCCCACCTGGGCGACCTGGACGCCATGGCCGATTACGTGGAGGCACACCACATCGACCAGGTGTGGGTGGCCCTGCCGATGAGCGCCCAGGCCGAGATCCAGGCCATCCTGGCGCGGCTGGACCACGCCACGGCCGACATCAAGTTCGTCCCCGACCTGTTTGGCCTGCAATTGCTCAACCACTCGGTGGACCAGGTGGCCGGCCTGCCGGTGATCAACCTGCGCGCCAGCCCGCTGGATGGCCATGCCCGCGCGATCAAGGCCATCGAGGACCGCGTGCTGGCGGCGCTGATCCTGATCCTGATCGCACCGCTGATGGCGATGATCGCGCTGGGCGTGAAGCTCAGCTCGCCGGGGCCGGTGCTGTTCCGGCAGAAGCGCCATGGCCTGGGCGGCAAGATCATCGAGGTGTGGAAGTTCCGCAGCATGCGCCCCCATGCCGAGGACGATGGCAAGGTCACGCAGGCCAAGCGCGGCGACCCGCGCGTAACGCGGTTTGGCCGCTTCCTGCGCCAAACCAGCCTGGATGAGCTGCCGCAGTTCTTCAACGTGCTGCAGGGCACGATGTCCATCGTGGGCCCGCGCCCACACGCGGTGGCGCACAACCACCAGTACAAGGGTGAAGTACAGCACTACATGCAGCGACATCGGGTCAAGCCGGGCATCACCGGCTGGGCGCAGGTCAATGGCCTGCGTGGCGAGACGGACACCGTGGCCAAGATGGCGGCGCGCGTGGAATACGACTTGTATTACCTGCAGAACTGGTCGCTGTGGTTTGACCTGAAGATCATCGCGCTGACAGTCCTGAAGGGCATGGTTGCACGAACTGCCTACTAGCTGTTGTACGCGCGCCGACCTCGCAAGAACATCTCATCAAAGTGAAAGAAATAGGTACATGAACAAGCGCGCACTTATCACCGGCATCACGGGTCAAGACGGTTCTTACCTTGCCGAGCTGTTGTTGGAGAAGGGCTACGAGGTGCACGGCATCAAGCGCCGCGCGTCTTCCTTCAATACCGATCGGGTGGATCACCTGTACCAGGACCCGCACGAGACCGGCCGCAAGTTTCACCTCCACTACGGCGACCTGACCGACACCAGTAACCTGACCCGCATCGTGTCCGAGGTGCAGCCGGACGAGATCTACAATCTCGGCGCGCAGAGCCACGTGGCAGTCAGCTTCGATGCGCCCGCGTACACCGCCGACGTCGACGGCCTCGGCGCGCTGCGGCTGCTCGAAGCCATGCGCTTCCTCAAGCTGGGCGACAAGTGTCGTTACTACCAGGCCAGCACCTCTGAACTGTATGGGCTGGTACAGGAAGTGCCGCAATCAGAAACCACGGCGTTCTACCCGCGTAGTCCCTATGGCGTAGCCAAGCTCTACGCCTACTGGATCACGGTGAACTACCGCGAGTCCTACGGCATGTACGCCTGCAACGGCATCCTCTTCAATCACGAGAGCCCGCGCCGGGGCGAAACTTTCGTCACCCGCAAGATCACCCGAGGTCTGGCCAATATTGCCGTTGGCTTGGAGTCGTGCCTGTTCATGGGCAACTTGGACGCGCTGCGCGACTGGGGGCACGCCAAGGACTACGTGCGCATGCAGTGGATGATGTTGCAGCAAGAGCAGGCGAAGGACTACGTGATTGCCACCGGTGTGCAGTACAGCGTTCGCCAGTTTATTGACATGGCGGCTAAGGAGCTTGGCATCACGCTTGCGTTTGAAGGGCAAGGTGTGGACGAGCGCGCCGTGGTCCAGGCCGTGGAAGGCGACAAGGCGCCGGCGGTGAAGGTGGGCGATGTGATCATACGGGTCGACCCGCGATACTTCAGGCCCGCTGAGGTGGAGACGTTGCTAGGTGACCCGGCGCGGGCAAAGAAGGATCTGGATTGGGTTCCCCAGATTACATTGGCGGAGATGGTCGTCGAAATGATGGCTTGCGACTTGGAGAATGCTAGGCGCCACGCGCTGCTGAAAGATCACGGTTTCGATATTTCTGTCGGTCGAGAGAGCTGATGCCCGCCAAAGTGACTCCTGATACCAAGCAAAAGCGGTCACTCTAAATGGGGGCGTGGCTTTCCCTGTTGCGCAGAGGCTCACGGCGCCTTGGACTGCCGCTGGCGGACCAAGCGTTGGTAAGCGGGTCGAACTTCCTGATCGGCGTTTTGCTGATTCGTGCATTTGACCTTGAGGCTTACGGCGTCTTTGTTCTTCTTTGGGCGGTGGTTCAGTTTGCTCAAAGTGTCCAGAACGCGCTGCTGATATCGCCAATGATGTCAATCGGCCCCCGAGTCGCCGCAGAGAAGCAAAACGAGTACTTCAGCTCGGTGGTGGCATGGATGCTCTTGTTTGCATGCGTATCGGCAGGGCTGGTACTGGCAGTGGGGGAGACTGCAACGGGACTTATGCCCGGCTGGTGGAGATCAACGTATTCCTGGCCCTTGGCACTGTGGGCTTTCTCCGCGCAGATGCAGGATGGCTTGCGCCGAGTATTGTTTGCCAGTGAGCGGCTCTGGCATGCGTTTCTCGTTGATACGGTTGCATACGGGGGGCAGTTGCTCGCAGTTCTTGCGCTGAATTTGTTTGGCTATCCGGCCTCAGCGATAGTCTGGGCGATCGCGTTCGTGTTTATGCTTTCTGCGGGGCTGGCCGCCACATGTCTCCGCCCTCATTTGGCGCCGCTAGACCTTTCGCAAAAGACGTGGAATCGGCATTGGGTCAGTTCCCGATGGCTGTTAGGCGCATCACTATTTCAGTGGCTCTCAGGGAACTTGATCCTTGTCTCTGCAGCAGCCGTCTATGGGCCAGCATTCACTGGCGCCATAAAGGCGGCGCAGAACATCTTCGGTCTAACCCATGTCGTTTTTCAGGCATTAGAGAACTTCGTTCCGGCTGGTGCTTCCAAGGCGTTCTCGCAAAAGGGAATTGAGGGTCTTCGCGCATATTTGGTTCGAGTTGGGGTCTCAGTTTTGCTCGGAACGGGGGGCGTAGCGGCCGTCATTGCGGTATTTGCCGCTTGGCTCCTTTCTAGGGTCTACAACACAGTTTCCGAGATAAGCATCGTATCGGTCTATTGGTACGTGCCGATATACGTGCTTATCGCACTTGCGCTGCCGCTGCGTACAGCTCTACGAACGCTAGAGAGCACCAAGGCGATATTCGTCGGGTACGGAATTGGAGCGGGGTGCGCATTTATGCTTGCTAGAGATGTTGTGCTGAACGGCGGGGTAAATGCAGTTATGGCGGGGATTCTTGTTGTCCAGATTGCAACCCTCGTCCCGATTGCTCTGGCGGCCATGTCAATTACGCGCAAATCAGCGCGTTCTTGAGTGAGGTAGGTAATGGCTTATACCAAGACGTTTGTCGAGGCCTTCTTTCAGGCACTTGAGCTTAGGAATGTTCGCTATAGCGTGCTCCGCAACTGGGAGGGGCTGCCATCTCGTTTGGACGGCAGCGACATCGATCTGGTGGTTCACCCGGACGACTCCAGCGACATCGAAGACGTGATTCTAGCTGCGTCCATTCAATCGAATGTGAGAATTCTTGGTCAATCTAGGCTCCGGCCAGACTTTGCTCGATATTTTGTTGTAGGCGTCAACACAGCTGGCGATGCTGGCGGAGTCAGCATAGATATCTTCTTTGGATTGTATTACAAGGGTGGCTGCGAGCTATCGCCCGTCGAATCCATGCTCCGCAACTCTGATTATCATAATCAGATTCGCGTCCTCCGAGAGGATGTTGCTGCCATTATCGCCGTTCTGAAGGAGGTCCTTCACAATCTCGAAATTCCTGCGAGGTACGTGGATCGTGCTCGCCGAGTCATGGAAGAAGATAGGGAGCTCCTAAATGAACTGTTTTGCCCAGTTCATTCGCGCACGTGGAGTTACCTGGAAAAAGCAATGCGGCAAGCCGACTTGCGCGACAGGAAGCGTCTTCTTCGAAGTTTTCGTCGTTCTGTCTTAACGAAGTCATTTTTTCAGCATCCTGTAAAGTTCGCGAGTGGCGTTATATGTAATTACTTTTCGCTCATCAGGCGTTTGATCGCGCCGGCTGGCAAAGTTGTCGCCGTACTCGGTGTTGACGGGGCGGGGAAATCTACGAACATTGCCGCAGTTGCGCCACTCTTGATGGCGGCGACTCATGGGGCGTTTGTACTTCGGCATCTTCGTCCTCGCCTGCTGCCTCCACTCTCGGTGCTACGTGGACCATCTGGTGTCCTTGCGCAGGCTGACGTTGCAGTGGCGCCACATGCCAAATCTGCCTCCAACTTCCTCGGTTCTGTGTTTAGGACATCCTATCTGTTGGCGGACTACATACTCGGTTACTGGTTGATTGTGAGGCCAGTGATCTGCAAGTCGCCAACCGTGTTTCTATTTGACAGGTATGCGTACGATCTCGAACTCGACGCGCGGCGCTATCGAATCAATCTTCCGCCGAATGTGATCAAGTTTTTTGTCGGGTTGGCTCCCAAACCGGATGTGACTATTTGTCTGTATGGGGACCCAGTTCGTGTCTCGGCCCGCAAGGGAGAGCTTTCAACTGAGGAAGTGTTTAGGCAGACAGAGGCGATCAAAGCATTCGCTAGAGTCCACGCGAATGCGGTGCTCGTATCTACAGATTGTGACGTCGCGGAATCGAGTGCAAAAGTGCTGAGTCTCATCTGTGGAATAGCAGACTCTTTGACAGAGGAGGGACGCGTTGAAGAGGAGAAGTGATACGCGATCGGTCTTTGAACTCAGCAAGATATGCGAGCCCTCAAGCGCGGGTCGACATTGCGTCTACCCGTCGATTCTGGAACCGCGGTTGATCTTGCCTGCGTCTTCGCGCGGGTGGGAAGGAGGGCTCCGGTTCTTCTGTCCGCGAGCCCTTTCCAGATTCAAACTTTATTTGCGCTCCATTGGGTCTCGGATTGTGAAGGTCGAGTTGGCATGCGACCTATCCGACGCGATTGGTATTGAACCTTCGGACGCCGGGTTTGTCTCGCTTTCAATTGGTACGCCAGGACCCTATCAGAAGATCACTGTCCTGCATTCTGACGAGTCGTGGAGGCCTTTGTTCATAAGTAAATTGGGGCTGACCCCTGTGGCTCAAGAATTGGTCGCGAAAGAGGCAGTCGTCTTAAGGGAACTCTCACGTGTTCACCAGCTTGCCGGGCGGGTGCCCGTGCTACTAGCGGAGAAGACAGCGCAAGGTTCGTTCTGCTTTCGGCAGTCCTTGGCTATTGGGCCGCAATGGCTGGCCTTCGATGCATCCAAACCGATCCTGGAGATGCTTGAGTCTTTGGGACAGGCAACGGAGATCGTGGGTAGGCTCGGCGAGGCGAATGTGTATCGCGTACTGCAAGAGCGCGCGAAATTGTTGGAGGACAAGGTCTCGCCTGCCTGGTCAAAGAGAATTGCGCTGGTTTGTTCGTGGGTTCGCGCGCATGCGCACATGGAAGGTCGGTTTGTGCGCGCCCATCGCGACTTCGTCCATTGGAATATCAAAAAGGTTGGAGGAAAGCCGTTTGTTTACGATTGGGAGTATTCGGAAGACGGCTATCCAGATGCCTTCGATGCCCTGCACTTTATGCTCATGCCTATAGCCGCAAAAGGCATGGTGACTGATCGCGCTGTCGGTGCCGCGAGGGCTTTCGCCGAGGTCGTCCGTGATCGTTCGCGGGGATTGGATCTTTCGGTGCAACTTGTGCTGTACGCCTTCGATATCTGCACGTTTTACCTTGTGTCTAATGAAGGCCGTGACGAAGGGGATAAAGTTGTCGCGGCATATGGTGAGCTGATTGATAGAATTTGTCCGGAGTTGGTTTCGTGAAGAAAGTTTCTATCATTACTGTTGTCTTGAACGGCGCTTCGACAATATCGGATTGTGTGCTGTCGGTTCGCGGTCAAACCTACCCGCTTATTGAGCACATCATTGTCGACGGTGGTTCGGTAGATGGAACCACGGATCGATTGGATGAACTCGGAGCCTCCTATGTTTCCGGTAAGGACGTGGGTATCTACGACGCGATGAACAAGGGGATCGCCTTGGCGGGAGGCGACATCATTGGAATTCTAAACTGCGACGACCGGTATTCCGATTCGAACATAATTGAGCGCGTAGTAGAGGCAATGTCAGCTTCGGGCTGCGATCTTTGTCATGGAAAGGTGGCGCTGATCAATGGCGATGGAAGTCAGTATGCAGTGATTGGCGTTCCGCAGAGCCCCGCGAATTTGCTTGGAAGGATGCGTATCGCGCATCCATCTGTTTTCGTCCGACGAGTTGTCTACGAGAAATTCGGTGGATTCAGTGTCGGATTTAAGATTGCCGCTGATTATGATTTTTTGTTGCGTGTTTTTCCGAAAGTGCATTCAACGTACCTTGACGAAGTTTTGGTTCTAATGGGGCGGCAAGGTATAAGTAGTACTGCTGCGCGGCGGAGTCGAAGGGAGGCAATGGCTGCGGCCTTGCTTCATGGGAGATCACCCGTCCGCGCTTTGATTGACTACTGGCGGAATGGCGCTTTTAACGCAGGAAGTAGGGTGCTCAGGCGGCTAGTTGGATCATGATGACGGTCGGGTCCGTAGCTACAACGCGCACGACACGCACTGAGGTGTGGTTGTTGTGCTGGCTGTGCGGATTCGTGTTTGCGATGAAGCCTGCCTTGACTTGGGTTCTGTTCTCCTCCTCGCCCGATCTTGGCGCTGCCGCTGGGGTGGCTATCTCTGCGGCACTTACATGTGTCTCGCTATTTCTCGTGATCCTGAATGGGGGGCGGGTCCGCAAGATCTTGGTGCCATTTGCTTCTTGGATGGCCATCGCATATTTGACATGGTCTTTAGTTTCGCTGGCGTGGACTGGTGCTGAGTCAGTGCGTGTGGCGAGCATTTACTGGTTGGGCGGCTTTGCGGATATGGCAACCGTCTTGATCCTGCTATCGCTGGCGGACGCTAGGCTGCTGTGTGAAAAGTACGTCCGTGGCTTGGCGATAGGAGCTCTGTCTCTCGTGCTGATTGTTTTTCTGTCAAACGAGAGAATGGGTGATGGTCGAATAGGAAACGATCTGCTTCATCCCAACACGTTGGGCCGGCAATTGTCTTTCAGTGCTATCGCGTGCCTTCTGATGGTCTTCTCAGGTGGCCAGGGCTCGATATCTCAGCGGTTTTGGATTGCCGCGTTCGCTGTAATCGTTGTCGGTCTCCTGGCAACGTTAAGCAAGACGTCCATCCTGGCATTTGGGATGTCTTTCATTGCGTGCGGTCTCCTTTCTAAGGGCGTTCGAGGCGGGTACCTCTTATTGCTTCTTGTGGTTTCTGGGCTGGTGATCCTGATGCTTCCCCTTCTCGAGGAATATTTGGGTATGTACTTAAGCTCTTCCGCGGGATCGATTGAGACGCTCAGCGGGCGAACGGACCTTTGGGAGGGAACCTGGCTCATGATCAAAGATCGATGGTTCTTGGGTTATGGGTTTCTATCTTTCCGAGACATTGGGCCATTGGTCTTCGCAGTTAGGGTTCCCCATGCTCACAATGATCTGTTGCAGCAGTGGTTCTCGCTCGGACTGGTAGGGTTGCTTCTTGCAGTCACTACCTATGTGGCTGCCGGGTACAGATGGTGGCGGAGTCGGGCACTGGTAGGTGGGCGCGGTGCGCAAGCGCGCGTGGGTCTCGCGCTGTTAGCGCTGCTCTCGATTCGGGGGCTCACGGAAGCTGAAGTTTTTGGAATGATTTTTCCGTTGCCTTTGCTCTTGCTCCTGCTGGCTGCATGCACGACACGTGAGCGAAAGCTGCGGCGCCTTTCGATAAGCGAGCTGCGCCGCTAGGCGTTCTACTTGCGTCAGCAACCGACGCAAGAGAGGGACGCATGATCATTAAGAGGTTAAGCATTGAATATCTTTCAAGACTGGAAAGCGAACCGTGGAAACCCCAAGGCCAGACTCATTCTGGTTCTCTTTCGGATAGCTACTTGGTGCAGCGGCCTAAGTGGCGCAGTTCAATGGCTGACATTTCCGTATGTGGTTTTTTATCGCATCGTCGTCGAGTGGGTGTTGGGAATCGAGTTGCCTTGGAGATTACGGGCCGGCCCAGGCCTCCGCGTCTTCCATGGACACGCCTTAGTTGTGAACGATCGTGCTGTGATAGGAGAAGGCTGCATCTTGCGATGTTCGACCACGATCGGCGTTGCAAAATCCGACGAGGATTTTGCCGGCGACGCTCCGGTGCTTGGTGCGTATGTAGACGTTGGGGCGAACGTAGTGATTATCGGCGGCGTTTCGATCGGGGATCATTCTGTCATTGGGGCAGGTAGTGTGGTGATTGAAAGTCTCCCTGCGTACTCGGTAGCTGTTGGAAACCCCGCTAGGGTTGTACGTCTGCTCTCTGGCGGCAGGAGGAGCGTCGCAAGTGAGTAAGAAGGTTTTCGTTTCAGCATACGCCTGCAGCCCATTCAAGGGCTCGGAGTTCGCTGTGGGTTGGGGGTTTGTGCAGGAGTTAGCGCGGACGCACCGACTTTGGGTTGTGGTTGAAGAAGAAAAGTGCCGGGAGGATATCGAAGCCTACCTGCGTGATCACCCCACCTTCGCCGAACGGGTGCAGTTCTTTTTCATACGGAAGTCGCGGAATCGCCGGCTTCGAAAGATCTGGCCCCCGTCGTACTATTGGTATTATCGGCGCTGGCACAAGGACGTCTTCGCGCTTGCCAAGGAGTTGCACCGAACCGTCAGGTTTGATCTTGCACATCAGCTCAACATGGTTGGTTTCCGAGAGCCTGGGTATCTTTGGAAGTTGGGCGTGCCCTTCGTATGGGGGCCGATCGGTGGTATGGGGCACTTGCCGTGGCGATTTCTTACCCAACTCGGCTTCTACGGTGCCCTGTACTACGCGGGCTACAACCTAATTAATGCCCTTCACGAGCGATTCTTGCTGCGCCCTAGGGTCGCGGCACGATCGGCCGGCGATGGCTTGCTGGTTGCAACCACGGCGGACGAAGCGGGTGCGCGACGATACTGGAACTGCCACGGCACTCTGTTGGCTGAAGTCGGGCTCCCACCTCAAGTGGTTTCTGCTCCTGCGGCTCGCAAACCGGGCGATCCACTTCGGATCGTCTGGTCTGGATTGCATATCCCACGCAAAGCACTGAATTTGGGTCTGCGCGCGCTCGCCAATATTCATCCAGATATTTCGTGGGAGCTCCACGTCCTTGGCAAAGGCGAGGCGACGGATGCGTGGATTCGACTGGCCGCGCGTCTAGGTGTTAGAAGCAAATGTCGCTTCCACGGATGGCTGCCCCGTGTTCAAGCGTTGGAAGTAATGAGTAACTCCCATGTCATGCTGATTACGAGCCTCCGAGACCTCACGTCCACAGTGACAGTAGAAGCGTTTGCCGCTGGTCTGCCAGTTGTCTGCCTGGATCATTGTGGATTTTCTGCAGCAATTGACAACAGCTGTGGAATCAAAGTTCCCGTGACTTCGCCCGCAAATGTAATTGGCGGATTAACCGCTGCGGTCGAGCGCATGGATGATGAGGCCTTTAGGTATGGATTGGCGCAAGGAGCTTTAGAGCGTTCCTTGGCCTATTCATGGACGGCAAAGGCCGCGATCGTGAGCGAAATTTATCGTCGCAAGTGCGGCGAGGTAGCATCACCGTGAAAGTACTTGTTGTCCACAATGCATACCAACAGGCCGGTGGGGAGGACTCTGTTGTCCGTCAAGAGGTGGCGGTGCTTCGTGCTCATGGGCACGACGTGCGAGAACACTTGGTTAGCAATGATCAAATTTCGGGAGCTCTTGGCGGCATTCTGGCTGCAGCTCAGGCGATCTTCTCTTTACGCTCATACCGTGAGATCGGCCGTAAGCTACATAACTTCCGGCCGGACGTTGTACACGTCCACAATTTCTTTCCGCTAATCTCGCCATCCGTCTTCTATGTGTGCCATAAGGCCCGCATTCCCAGTGTGTTTACACTGCACAACTTTCGCATCGTGTGTCCCACCGCGTTGTTGATGCATGACGGCGCCGTCACAGAGCGCAGTTTGCAGGAGGGGCCGTGGTGGACTGTTCGGGAACGGGTCTACCGTAACTCGCTACTAGGGACGTTTGTGCTGGCGGCGATGATTGCGGCGCACCAGTTGGCAGGTACTTGGTCCCGGCGGGTCACACGATTCATCGTTCTTACTGGATTTGCGGCCAGAAAGTTTGCAGAGGCTGGCATTCCGACCTCGCTTCTCACTGTAAAGCCAAACTTTGTTGACGTTGTCGCGCCGTCGCAGATTGAGAGATCTAGCCTGTTGTTCGTGGGGCGACTGTCACAAGAGAAGGGGATAGAGGTTCTGGCGGCGGCCGCCGCACTGCTTAATCGAAGTGAAAGCTACATCCGGGTAGCGGGTACTGGTCCGTTAAGAGGAGTCTTGAGTGAAGCTCCTGGGGTTGTCGTTTTGGGCGGACTAGATACCGCTTCCGTATACCGGGAAATGGCTTCTGCGCAAGCCTTGGTGATGCCCAGCATCTGGTATGAAGGCTTCCCCATGGTGTTGGTCGAGGCCTATGCCAATTGTCTCCCGGTGATCGCTAGTCGTCTTGGGGCACTGGCCGAATTAGTTGAAGAGGGAGTGACTGGCCTACTTTTCGATCCGGGCTCGCCGGGCGATCTGGGTGACAAGATGCGTTGGGCTTTGGACCATCCGGAAGAGATGGCTCGGATGGGGCGCGCGGCGCGCGAGCGCTATGAGGCGCGTTACACCGGGGAAATCAACTATGTACAGCTCATGGCAGTTTATCGCGAGGCCATGGAATCAAGAAGAGTAGATCGACATCGTGACTAGCCGTCAGCAGGGTTCAGTGATTGGGGTGCCCATCGATCTAGTCGATTGGGATCAAGCAGTGTCGCGTATCTCGAAATGGGGAAGGGCGCATGACAGCCGCGTTGTCTGCATCTGCAACGTTCATTCTGTGGTTTCTGCACGCCATGACCCCGAGTTCTTCAAAGTCATTTCGGAAGCCGACCTAGCGGCCCCGGACGGCGCGCCAGTTGCTTGGATGCTTAGATTGCTGTCGGGCCGGGATCAGCAACGAATCAACGGGCCCGATTTGATGTGGAGGTATTGCGAGTATGCGCAGACGCACAATGAATCCATCTACCTCTACGGTGCAAGCGCGGAAGCGCTCGACGCCTTGCGTGCCCGGCTTGCGACCCATTTTCCGCGACTCCGCGTCGCGGGTCATTATTCCCCCCCGTTTCGCGCGCTGACCCAGGAAGAAGACGATGGCGTGATCAGACAGATAAATGCCTCGGGAGCCGGCGTGGTGTGGGTAAGCCTTGGTTGCCCCAAGCAGGAAAAATGGATGGCGGCACATCGGGGGCGCATCAACGCGGTTATGGTGGGAGTGGGTGCCGCATTCGACTATCACGCTGGGACTTTGAAGCGCGCGCCTCTGTGGATGCAGGACAGCGGACTTGAGTGGTTCTATCGACTAATGACTGAGCCACGTCGACTGTGGCGTCGTTATCTGGTGACCAACTCGCTGTTCATTGGATACGTGGTTCGGCAGCTGATTCATCGCCGGTAGGCCTACAGAGTCTCCGGCACCAGCTCCGCCGTCTCCCGCATCCCCATCTATCTCTCGCTCATAACTCGTACGGCACACGCTCAGCGCGACCACGCCAATACACGCACCTAAGGACAGGCCTACGAGAAAGGTCAGCATGCGGTCGTTCCCTCGTTTCGATTGTCATGAGCGACGGTGTGCCTCGGGACCTCTATAGGCGCCCATGGGCGATTCTCTACTGGGGTTGTTGCACTTGAGTGAATCGAGATTGACCTGCTTGTGTAAGCTTCCCCGTCAAGGAGTCACTTCAAGGAGAGAGCGTCGTCCGCGCATGCCTCGGTATTCGACGGGACGCATGCTGCCGACTGCGTCGTGGGGGCGGCTACCACTCCGACGCCTCGAGCATTTTGTCGGGCAGACGGTATTGGCCCAAGAGCTCCTCGTCGAAGTTGCGGTTCATGCATTTCATGTAGGCAATTTGGTCGGGTTTGCCTAGCATGATGTACTTGATTGATCGCGGATCAGGTGCAGGGCAAGGGTGCCCGTGAACTGATCACCATGAGTTTCCTCCGAGCGCAGGAAGGTTGGATTCGGCTACCTAGTGCAAGGCCTGCTTGGGATGGGTGTGAGGCAAGAGATGACAGTTCTTATTTGCGGCGCCGCTGGTTACATCGGCAGTCATATGGTCAAATGGCTCGCCGAACGCGGCCACACCATCACCGTCCTCGACAACCTCTCCACCGGTCATCGCCAGGCGGTGCAGTGGGGTGAGTTCGTGCAGGCGGACCTGCTGGATCCGAGGTCGCTAGAGCGCGTTTTCGCCGGGCACTCGTTCGATGCAGTGATGCATTTCTGCGCGCGCTCCCTGGTCGGCGAGTCGGTGGCGCAGCCGTACGACTACTACGCCAACAACGTCGCCGGCACTCTCAATCTGCTGGAGGCGATGCGCCGGCATGGCGTAGCCAAGCTGGTGTTCTCCTCGACCGCGGCGGTGTTTGGCAATCCCGTGCACGATCGCATCGACGAGGACCATCCCAAGGCGCCTATCAATCCCTATGGCGCAAGCAAGCTAATGGTGGAGCGCATCCTCGCCGATGCGGCGCACGCCTATGGGCTGCGTTCGGTGGCGCTGCGTTACTTCAATGCCGCCGGTGCAAGTTCGGACGGCGGCATCGGCGAGTCGCACCAGCCCGAAACCCACCTGATCCCGAATGCCTTGCGAGCGGCGTTGGGCACGGGCCCAGGCCTCAAGGTATTCGGCAGCGATTACCCCACGCCCGATGGCACCTGCGTGCGCGATTACGTGCACGTGGACGACCTGGCGCAGGCTCACGAGCAGGCGCTGGCGTACATGGACACCCACCAGGGCGCCCACGCCTTCAACCTCGGCAACGGGCAGGGGTTCTCGGTGCGTGAGGTGATTGATGCGGCATCCAAGGTGGCTGGCCGTCCGGTTCCGTACGAGCTGGCGCCGCGCCGTGCCGGCGACCCGCCGGTGCTGGTGGCTTCCAGCCAGCGCGCCCGCGCCGAGCTGGGCTGGTCGCCGCGTTACACGTCCCTCGACGAGATCATTGAGACCGCCTACCGCTGGCACCGCAACCCGAGTTACTGATCGTGGGGCAGGGTAGGAAAATTCCTACCCCGCGCCACGGCCTCTGCTGATCCCCCGCTTCCCTCCTTCCGGGCATAGTCCTCTCCGCTCCAGCCACACCCCGTGGCCCATGGCCCACGATGGGCCCGGAGCAAGGACCGCCGGCCTTCCGCCGGCCCACAAGGAACGCAACAGGGAGAGTCCCAGTGAGCAAGAACCGCATCAGCATGACCATCACCGCCGACCAGGCGCAGGCCGCCCGCGCCGGCGTCGCCCAGGCCCGCGCGGCGCTGCCGCAGCTCATCGAGCTGCATCCCGACGAGTCCGGTCTGCTGTACATGGGCCCGCAGTCGGAGGCTTTCGTCCGTGCCACCCTGCGCGTCCTTCGCGAGAACCCGCAATTGGTTCCGCCGGGCCTCAACCTGGCCGAAGCCGAGGCCGACCTGGCGGCGTGGGACGCGCTGCGCCCCATCGCCGGCCAGGTGCTCGCGCTGTCCAACCAGCTGCAGGACAACCTGACCGCGCTGGGCAGCGACGCCATGGACGTGGCGCTGGACGGCTACGCGCAGATCAAGCTGATGGGCGACCGCTACGGCCTGGGCGACCTGCGCAAGGAGATCGGCGCCCGTTGGCGCCGCCGCAGCCGCACAAGCGGAGGCGCCGTCACTGGGACCGAACCGGTGGGGGCAGGGGGCTGAGGCCCTTCCTTCCCGGGCGTCACACGCGCTAACAGGCCGCCTTCGGGCGGCCTGTTGCGTTTGGGGGGCGCACCACCGGGGGATTGTTCTGGTTTTGATGTTTTCAACATCAACCACACGGCTGTAGCAACAACGTCGTTGTCAAGGGCCCTGTCAATGATGGCCGCGGCCTTCCGTCAGTCCTCCGCACCCTGCGGTTGTTGCCGCGAGGTCTTCCGCCCGCCCTCACGCCTTCTCGGTCAATGCCGCAGGCACTGCCGTCAGGGCCCCGGGCCCTGCGGGAAGTCCGCGTGACTTTGCTGGATAGCCCGGGCGCCCTGCGCTCAGTAGCTCAGACAGCGTGAGCAGCGCCTCGCAGGCTGTCCGCACGCAGCCGATGCGCGCGTTTCCTTCGACGCGGGGCGGTCCCGCACAAGGAGAAAGATCATGTGGATCAGCGCTATCCGGCTCACGGTGGAAACCGAGAACGCGCCGAATGCGGGCACCGACCAGCTCGTGACGACGTCCGTGCTCAGGGACGGCAACGAGGTCGCGCGGCTGCGGCTCGACTACCCCGCCGAGAACGACCTGGAGCGGGGCGCGGTGCGCAATTACGACTACTTCGGCCTGGCGCGCCGCAACGACCAGACTCAAGAGCTGCCGGATGGCATCGGCCAGAACCCGATGCCATACCCGGACCTGGGCATCGAGTTCTCCAGCGGCGTCGCCGGACACATGAAGCTGCGCCTGCAGATCCACGGCGACGACCTTTGGATCAAGGACCGGGTGAAGTTGTACGTGAAGCAGATCCGGCAGCAGGCGACGAGTTTCGACACGCTGGGCTGGGTCGAGGACGAAGACTGGAGCCATCTGGCCACCTGGGACAAGGACGTGCCGATGAGCACTGACTTCCTCGAGGGCGTGGGCAGCTGGAAGATGCAGTTGTAAGGCTGCTCAGGACGCGCGCAACTCGCTCTGGTGCTCCAGGAACCACCGGTAGGTCTCCTCGATGCCTTCGCGCAGCCCGATCTTCGCCTGCCAGCCCAGCGCATGCAGGCGGCTCACGTCCATCAGCTTGCGGGGGGTGCCGTCGGGCTTGCTGGTGTCGTTGACGATGGTGCCTTCGTACCCGGTGATGTCCTTCACCAGTTCGGCCAGCTCGCGGATGCTGATGTCGTCGCCGACACCGATGTTGACGATGTCCTCGCCCTCATAGGTCTTGGTCAGCTGCACCACGGCATCCGCCAGGTCGTCCACGTGAAGGAACTCGCGGCGCGGGGTACCCGTGCCCCACATCACCACTTCGGCATCGCCCTTGAGCTTGGCCTCGTGGAACTTGCGGATCAGCGCCGGCAGCACGTGCGAGTTGTTTAGGTCGAAGTTGTCGCCCGGGCCGTACAGGTTGGTGGGCATCAGGCTGATGGCATTGAAGCCGTACTGGCGGCGATAGGCCTGGCACAGCTTGATGCCCGCGATCTTGGCGATGGCATACCACTCGTTGGTCGGCTCCAGTGGGCCGGTGAGCAGGTATTCCTCCTTAAGCGGCTGCGGCGCCAGCTTGGGGTAGATGCACGACGAGCCCAGGAAGGTCAGCTTGGTGGCGCCGTGGCGGTACGCGCCGTCGATCACGTTGTTCTGCACCTGCAGGTTCTCGAACAGGAACTCGGCCGGATAGGTACTGTTGGCGTGGATGCCGCCTACCTTGGCCGCGGCCAGGAACACGTACTCGGGTTTGTGCTGGCTGAAGAACGCCTCGACCGCGTCGCGGTCGCGCAGGTCCAGGGTGTCGCGGCCGGCCAGCAGCAGGTTGTCGTAGCCCTCGGCCTGCAGCCGGCGGGTGATGGCTCCCCCTACCAGTCCACGGTGGCCTGCGACGAAAATACGGGCATTGCGCTGCATGCTGCTCGGTCCTGCGGATGGGGGTCCGCTATTCTATGGGGTACGACGCCACGGGTTATCCGTGGCGAGACTTTTTCCGCGACAGTGGCGCGGCCCTGCCGGTAGGCTATCGGCGGCATTTTTTTGGAGTCCAGTAAACGCATGATTCCCGTGATCCTGTCCGGCGGTTCCGGCACGCGCCTGTGGCCGCTTTCGCGCGAGGCCTTCCCCAAGCAGTTCCTGAGCCTGGTCGGTGAGGACTCCATGCTGCAGGCCACGTGGCGCCGGGTGGCGCCGCTGGCATCGGCCGCGCCCATCGTGGTGGCCAATGAGGACCACCGCTTCATGGTGGCCGAGCAGCTGCGCGAGTCCGACTGCCACGGGGCGACCATCCTGCTGGAGCCCGTCGCCCGCAATACCGCGCCCGCGATCGCGATCGCCGCGCTGGAAGCCATGACCGGCGGCAACGACCCGCTGTTGCTGGTGCTGCCCTCCGACCACGTCATCATCAATCCCGAGGCGTTCCGCCAGGCGGTTCGTGCCGCTGCCGGCGCCGCGGAAGATGGCGCGCTGATTACCTTCGGCATCGTGCCCAGCGGCCCGGAGACCGGGTACGGCTACATCCTGGCCGAGATGGGCGAGGGCGTGCGCCGCGTGGTGCAGTTTGTCGAGAAGCCCGACGTCGAGACCGCCAAGGGGTACGTGGCCAGCGGCGACTACTTCTGGAACAGCGGCATGTTCATGTTCCGCGCGTCGGTGTTCCTGGGCGAACTGGCGGCGCACCAGCCGGCCATGCTGGCCGCCTGCCGCGAGGCGCTGGCCAAGGCGCGCCGCGACGCGGACTTCGTGCGGCTGGATAAGGAGGCGTTTGCCGCCTCGCCGTCGGACTCCATCGACTACGCGGTGATGGAAAAGACCCAGGCCGCGGCCATCCTGCCGATCAACGTGGGCTGGAACGACGTGGGCAGCTGGTCGGCGTTGTGGGAAGTGGCTGAGCAGGACGGTGACGGCAACGCGCACCACGGCGACGTGGTCGCGCAGGACTGCCGCAACACCCTGGCGTGGGGCGACGGCCGCCTGTTGGCCCTGCTGGGGCTGGAGGACGTGGTGGTGGTGGACACCGACGACGCCGTGCTGGTGGCCCACAAGGACAAGGTGCAGGAGGTCAAGAGCATCGTCACCGCACTGAAGAAGCAGGGCCGCCCTCAGCCGACGTGGCATCGCAAGGTCTACCGCCCGTGGGGCAGCTACGACTCCATCGACATGGGCGAGCGCTTCCAGGTCAAGCGCATCACGGTCAAGCCGGGCGCTTCGCTCAGCTTGCAGATGCACCACCACCGCGCGGAGCACTGGATCGTGGTCAGCGGCACGGGCCGCATCACCCGCGGCGATGAGGTGATCCTGCTCGCCGAGAACCAGAGCACCTACATCCCCTTGGGCGTGAAGCACCGCCTGGAGAACCCGGGCGTGGTGCAGCTGGAGCTGATCGAAGTGCAGTCCGGCAGCTACCTGGGCGAGGACGACATCGTCCGTTTCGAAGACGTGTACGGTCGCGGCTGAACCAGGGGAAAGGTTTTGAGCAAGGCTTTCAAGGCATACGACATCCGCGGCCGCGTGCCGGATGAGTTGGATGAATCGCTGGCGGTCCGCATCGGTGTTGCGATGTCCGGCCAGCTGGGTGATGGTCCGGTGGTGCTGGGCCGAGACGTGCGCCTGAGCAGCCCGGCGCTGCAGACCGCGTTGTCAGCGGGGTTCCGCAGCACGGGCCGTGAGGTGATCGACATCGGGCTGTGCGGCACGGAAGAGGTGTACTTCCAGACGGCGCACCTCGGGGCGGCAGGTGGCGTGATGGTCACCGCCAGCCACAACCCGATGGACTACAACGGCATGAAACTGGTGCGCGAGCAGGCCAAGCCGATCAGCGGCGACACCGGCCTGTTTGCCATCCGCGACGAGTCCGTGTCGATGCAGGTCGGCGAGCCGGCGCTTCGGGCATCGGAAACGCTGTCGCTGGACAAGTCTGCGTACCTGCAGCATCTGCTGGAATACGTGGATGTGGCAGCGCTGAAGCCGCTCAAGATCGTGGTCAACGCCGGCAACGGCGGTGCGGGGCTGGTGGTCGACGGACTCGCCCCACACCTGCCTTTCAACTTCATCCGCCTCCAGCACGAGCCGGACGGCACCTTCCCGCACGGCATCCCCAACCCGCTGTTGCCGGACAGCCGTGCGGCCACCGCGGACGCGGTGCGGGCCCACGGGGCGGACCTGGGCATCGCCTGGGACGGCGACTTCGATCGCTGCTTCTTCTTCGATGCTGATGGGCGCTTCATCGAGGGCTATTACCTCGTGGGGCTGTTGGCCAAGGCGCTGCTGGCGCGCGAGCCGGGGGGCAAGGTCATCCACGACCCGCGCCTCGTCTGGAACACCGTCGAGATGGTGCAGGAGGCGGGCGGGATTCCGGTGATGAGCAAGACCGGGCATGCCTTCATCAAGGAACGCATGCGTGCGGAAAACGCCGTTTACGGCGGCGAGATGAGCGCGCACCACTACTTCCGCGACTTCGCCTATTGCGATTCGGGAATGGTGCCGTGGCTGCTGATCACCGCACTGATGTCGGCGACCGGGCAGTCGTTGGCAGAACTGGTGGAGGACCGGATGCGCCGGTTCCCCTGCAGCGGCGAGATCAACTTCACCGTGGCCGATGCGCCGGCCGCCATTCGGGCGGTGGTGGAGCGCTATGCCGCCCTCTCACCGGAGCTGGACCACACGGACGGCGTCTCGGCGGATTTCGGTGACTGGCGGTTCAACCTGCGCAGCTCCAACACCGAGCCGTTGGTGCGCCTGAATGTCGAATCCCGCGCGAACCCCGATCTGGTTGCCCAGCGCGTGGAAGAAATCAGCAGCATCCTGCTGGGCGCGGGCTGAGCGCGTCCTCCAGATAGCCGATCACCGCGGGCAGTAGCTCGTACCGGCGCGGGTAGGCCAGCTCCAGCACGGGGATCCTGTTGCTGAGGCTGGCCGTCTTGGCAAACAGCTGGCTGACATTGCCCAGGTCCGAAAGGTCCAACTGGAAGCCGTGGCGGGTGAGCGCCATGCAGGCTTCATTCCCGTGCAGGCGCCGGGTGCCGAAGGCGTCTGCCGGCGCACCCAGCACGACCACGGCGTCAAGCCGCTCGGGTGCCGCGGGGTCGGCGTCGACGATGTCGATGCGACGTTTCGCGCTGTAGTCGGCCATCGGCCGGCTGTCGTGGGCCTCGGCAAAGAGTGTGTCAAGGGAGTCGGGCAGCAGCCGCAAGCTGGGGTAGGTGGGCCAGGCGTAGACGCCGTCATCGTCGACTTCCACGCGCGCACCGTCATCGGTGCGCAGCAGCGCGCCCGTCGCCTTGCAGGCGGCGGCAAACGTGGACTTGCCGCGGCCGCTTTCGCCCAGGATCAGGACGCACCGGCCCGAACGCAGGCGCACGAGGGCGCCGTGCAGCATCAGTACGGCCTGCTGCGCCAGCAGGCGGGGCAGGGCCTGGTCCAGCAGCACGTGGTTCACCGACTCGGCGCTGGCGCCCGGCCAGGCGGAGACGTGCACCTGCTGGTCGGGTGTTGCCAGGATGGTGGCGACACCCGGGAACTCCATCAGGTAGCCGTCCGCGCACCGGGCGCAGGTCAGGTTGGTGCCGTGGTCGGGATCGTTGAAGTCATGACGCCAGAGAATGTCGCTGCGCTGGGCGCACGGCGTCACCTGCATGGCCACGATGCGCATGCGGGTGGAGGTGTCGGGGGGCGCAACGGGCAGTTCGGGAAGTACGAAGCTGGCGCCGACGGCGTCGCCGGCGAATAGGAATTGATGCGGCATAGGCGGCCAGCGAGTGGCCTCCGTGGTGCAGTGGCGGACGTTCCCCTTCCTGCCAGTGCGATTACGGGTTCAGCACTTTCCAGTGCTTACGTGCGGATCTGCCAGGACTTGCTGCCTTCCTGGCCATTGCCGAACTTGGCCCCAGCACCTGCCGAAGCCTGGCTGGTGAGGTCTTGTACACGGCCAAATTCAGTGAAGACGGGCGGCATGTACTTGTTCAGAGACACCGTCGCGGGCCTGTGCGGCCCGTTCGCTTGCTGTACCGACATCGCTCAATCCCCTGATTTGAGTGCTGTGTCACAGATCTTATCGCGACTGAGGTCTCGTTTGCGACTTTTTCTTTGCCTTTGGCACTTGCCTGTTTGCGGGCTACTGCCTCGCCAGCCAGTGGGCAAGCGTGGCGAGGTTGAACAGCCGGTCCCAATCGTCCGAGTCCGGAGGGGCATGCAGCGGCGTGGACAAGGCCTGGCGGATGGCCTGGGGCGCGACGTACGGGCGGAGGCGATCCTGCTGGGCCTCCAGCGCTTCGACCACGCGGCGGTGGTGGCGGTGGAGCAGGGCCTGCGTGCGGGCCCATCCCAGATGCTGCTTGTCCTGCCGCTGCCGGACGGCTTCCGGCAGATGCCCGGCCATGGCGTTGCGCAGCACGGCTTTGGTCCAGCCGCCATGCAGCCGCTGGCGATCCGGCAAGCTGAGGTAGAGGCGCAGGCAGTGACGGTCCAGGAACGGGTGGCGGGGCTCGATGCCGTGGCTGGCGGCCACGCGGTGATAGCGCTCCACGCCCACGGTCAGGTAAGGGTGGTCGAGGATTTCCGCGGCCTCCGCGCGTTCTGACCAATGCGGCACGGGCGCCAACCATCGCGCGAGCCGATCCAACCGGCTCGGCAGGTCCACCTGCCGCGCGAAATCCGGGTGGATCAGGCTGTCGGGTGGCGTGATGGGGGCGGAGGCAGGGCGCAAGGCACGTCTCAGGGTCCGCGCCCAATCCGGAACGAATGCCCGGCGGGCCACGTGGGCGAACTGCCGGGCCGCCGACGGCCCCAGGGGGTAGGTCCGTGCCAGGCCCTGGACGTTGCGCCAGGTTTCCCAGGCGTGCCCGCGGCGCAGGCGGCGTGCCATGCCATTGCCGATGAGGAAGGGCATGTCGCCGTCCACGCCATCGATCACCGCGTCGAGCCCGTCCTGCGCGGCGGCCCAATACGCGGCATGCATGGGCATCATCAGGGCGTCGAAGGGCTCGTCGCATTGCCAGGCGTGTGCCCAGGCTCCTTCGGCCACCTCGCCGATGGCGGTGTGGTCCAGCAGGCGCGGCGCGAACCCGCGGAGCCCCTGCATGGCATGCACCGCCCGCGTCTCGCTGTTGGGGGACCGGCTGTCGACCAGCGAGTAAGTCCGCAATGGCCCGGCACCGGCGGCACGCAATTGCGCGGCGGCGAGGGCGGCCAGGGAGGAGGAGTCCATGCCACCACTGACCATCGCGCCGGTGTTGCCTGCGGCCAGGTGGTGGCGGACGGCGCGGTCCAGGGCCTCCTTCAAGGCCTCGGCCCACTCGTCATCACTTCGCGTGACCGCCGCGGCTGGCTCGTCGTGCAGGGACCAGTAGCGCTGCTCCTGCACCCCGTTACGGTCCACCCGCAGCCAATGGGCGGGAGGCAGACGCTGGATGCCGGCATGGAAGGTGGACGACTTGTCGATGCCTTCGAGCTGGGTGACCAGGAAGTCGGCGATCCGGGCGTGATTGAGCTCGCGCGGAACGTCCGGGTGCGCCAGCACGCCTTGGGCGCTGGAGGCAAACACCAATAACCGGCCCGGACCGACATGTAGGTAGAGCGGGCGGATGCCCATGCGGTCCCGTGCCAGGAACACGGCTTGCCGGCGCGGGTCATGGACCGCAAACGCGAACTCCCCGTCAAGCTGTTCGGGCGTGCGTTCCTGCCAGCGCAGCCACGCATGCAGGATCAGTGCTGCATCGTCTTCTGCAATCGCGCGGTCAACCGCCAAGCCCAGGCGGGCCGCAAGGCCGGGCTTGTCACTGAGGTGGCCATCCGCCACCACCACGCAGCCGCTGGCGGGGTCACGGGCAATGCCGTGCAGACCGGATCGACGCGGCTGCATCGCCCAGTGCACGGCTGCCGACGCGGCGCTGGCGGTCTGTTCGCGGGCTGCGACCGACCACGGGGTGAGGGCAAGGGCGGCCTGCATGGCGTCCAATGCGCTGGCCGCCACGGGGTGACCATCGATGTGGATGAAGCCGCAGATGCCGCGCATGGACGTGAGAGGGTGCCTGTTAGTATTAGTGTGATGGATTTACCACTTTCCGTCGCTGATCCCGGACGTCATTGGCTGGCGGCCATCCTCCGCGAGGGGCGGCCGGTGCCGGCCCCTAGCGGGGTGAGCGGCGATGCGTTGTTGCGATTGGCAACCGAGGAAGGGGTGGTCAGCCTGATAGCGGAACGGCTGCCGGGGGAGGGTGGCGATTCCGGGCTGGCGGGAATGTTCGCCACCGCCAGTCGCCGCGCCGTGGCGCTTTCCATGCTGCGGGATGCCGAGTGCCGGCGCCTGCTGCGCTTCCTCCGCGAACGGGACGTGCCGGCGCTGCTGTTGAAAGGCTCCGCCTTGGCCTGGTGGCTGTACCCGTCTGCGCACCTGCGGGAGTGCAGCGATATCGACCTGTTGTTGCCGTCCCGGCAAATCGCCGATGCGCTGGCCCAGGACCTGGTGGCCCTAGGCTATGACCAGGGCTACACCCAAGGGCGCCGAGCCTACGAGCGCGTGTGCCGCAAGGCGCTGTCGCCTACGCTGCAACTGGACCTTGACCTGCATTGGGGCCTCAACAACGCGCCCGTGTTTGCTGATGCGCTGCCGGTGCAGGAACTGTGGGATCAGGCGATAGCCCTGCCCACGCTTGCGCCCAATGCGCAGGGGCTTGCCCCGCACCACGCGCTGCTGCATGCCAGCATGCATAGGGCGATCAACCTCTACACCGGGCTGGGCGACCGGTTGAAGTGGCTGTACGACGTGCATTTGCTTGCGCTGCTTCTGACGGCCGACGGGTGGGCCGCGTTCGTGGCGGCGTGTCGCGATCGGCACCTGGCGGGGGTCTGCCTCTCAGCCCTGGACGCCGCGGACCAGTGGTTTGGTCCCGCCGCGCCGCGGGAGGCCATGGCCCAATTGCGTGCGCTCCCGGTGGGCTCGGGCGTCGACGGAGCGCGGCTGGCGGATTGGCGTTACATGCACCGGATGAACCTGCGCGCCTTGCCCTCGAACTGGTCGCGGCTCGGCTGGCTGGCCCGGAAGGCCTTCCCCGAAATGGGCCATATGCGTGAGATGTACGGAACCGACCGCTCGCTCGTGGGCTTGTGGTGGGCACGCACGCGGCAGTTGTGGGTAAAGGCCCGCTAGCCTTGCGGGCCGCGCTCAGTCGGTAAAGCGGACCAGCTCCGGAGGGAGTGCGCGGTGCTGCGCGAGCGCCACGCCCTGCAGTTCGACCCAGGCGTGGGCGTCGAGTTCGCCGGGGCCCAGCTGTGCCCCGATGACGAGTTCGGCCGGCAGTCCGCGGCGGCGGAGCCACCAGTGCACGACCAGTGCCTGTCGAAGGCAGGTGTTGGCGTACAGCCCGCGCTTCCCCGCGATGGCGGCAAGCCGGGCCAGTTGCTGGGCCCGCGCAATGTCCGATGCGGCAGTGGGACGCGGCGCTGAATTCCCACGCAGGCGCCGAAGCCGTCGCTGGGTGGCCTGAAGGCCGCGTTGGCGGAGGTGCAGGTCTACGGCCGGCAGCAGGAGGGTCAATGCCGCGAGCTGCCATTTCTCCTCCCAGGGCAGCCCCAGGAGACGTCCGAGTGGCGTTGCGGTGTCAGTCATCCAGGGTCAGCAGGCCTGCATCGGCCAGCTGCCGGACAAGCGTCAGGACGTCGCTGGCCAACTGGTCGGCCGCGACTTCGTATTCCTGCAGCAGCACCTGATGCGCGGCTTGCAGGCTTGGGTCCTGGCCCAGCAACTGCCACACGCGCGTGCCGACGGCATTCAAGCCAAAATAGCGCTCACTGCGCAGATCCAGCAGGACCGACTCGCTGCCGGTAACCTGCATGCGGACATCCGGCGACAGGAAGACGCGCGAGGTAAGCAGCGGGGCAGGGGGCGAAAGCGTGGTCACGTTTGAAGGGGCGCAATGAAGTGACGGGAGAAGTCGACCGCGCGCGGTCTGGCGCCAGTATAAGGGCGCCCCGGGGGATGGACGGGGCAGGCTCGCCGTGGGGCTTCCTGTGGGACCTGCTGGTGCGCTACCGGGCCCCGGCCACGTGGCTCGCACTCCTGATGGGCCTTCAGAGTGTGGCGGCACTGGGGTCCCCGTGGATGGCGGGACGCTTCACGACCGAGCTGCTGGCCGGGGACCCGGTGGATGTCTGGCTGGCGGTGTGGTTTGCCTTGATCGTGGTGCAGGTGGGGCTGGGCTATCTGGCGGGACTGCGTTCGCAGGCCCTGGTCTCGCGATTGGTCGCCGACACCTCGATCCAGGCCTTTGACCACTTGCAGTCATTGCCGCTGGGCTGGCACGGGGAGCGTCGGCGTGGCGAGGTGCTGGCGCGGGTGACGCAGGACGTCGACCGGCTCTCGTACTTCCTGGTGAACACGCTGGTGCCGCTGCTGCCACTCGTGGTTACATGCCTGGGCGCGTTCGTGCTGATGCTGAGGGTGGACGCCGCCACGGCGTTGGCCGTGGTCCTGGTGCTTCCGGTGATCTTCGTGGGGCTCCGTCTCGCCCGGCGCCAGTTGCGACCGTTGGCGCGGCTGGAGCATGACGCGTCGGTCCGCAAGTGGTCGCTGGCCGAGCAGAACCTGGCGATGTTGCCGTTGGTGAAGGCCTATGCGGGCGAGAGGCACGAGTCGGACCGTTATGCCGAGCAGGCCCAGCGGCTGAGTGAACTCGAAATCCGCCTCGGTCGCCTGCAACAGTTGATTACGCCCGCGGCGCGACTGGTAGCCGCCGCGGGGGTGATGATCCTGCTGGGTGTTGCCAGCCGAAGCGTGGCGACGGGGGCACTGTCGGCACCGGAGTTGATCACCTTGCTGCTGTACGGACTGCTGCTCACGCAGCCCCTCAGCCAACTGGCCGGGGTGTACGGGCAGGTGCAGACCGCTCGCGAGAGTGCCGAGCGGCTGTCCGCGTTGTTCTCCGAAGCACCTGAGGTGGACGAGGGCTCGCGCCAGATCGGGACCGCGAGGGGCGAGGTGGAGTTTCAGCAGGTGGGATTCGCCTATCCGGGGCGGCCTGCGCTGTACGAATCATTGGACCTGTTGATACGGGCCGGTGAAACCGTCGCCATCACGGGGGAGAACGGAGCGGGCAAGAGCACGCTGGCACACTTGCTGCTTCGTTTCATGGCACCGGCCCAAGGTCGTGTGCTGCTGGATGGCGTGGATATCGCCGAGCTGCGGTTGACCAACCTGCGCACCCACGTGGGTCTGGTGTCGCAGCAGGTGATGCTGTTCCACGGGTCGGTCTTCGACAACATTGCCTACGGCAATCGTGCCGCGACCCAGGCGCAGGTGGAGGCGGCGGCGCAGGCCGCCATGGCGCATGAGTTCATCAGTGCCTTGCCGGACGGGTACCACACCGTGGTCGGAGACCAGGGCCTCAGGTTGTCGGGTGGCCAGCGCCAGCGAATCGCGCTGGCCCGGGTGCTGCTCCGGGACCCTGCGGTGATCGTGCTCGATGAGGCCACGGCGATGTTCGATCCTGACGCCGAACGTGCGTTCATTGCCCGCTGCCACGCGGTACTGGAGGGTCGAACCGTGCTGCTGATCACCCATCGTCCCGCTAGTCTGGCCTTGGCAGACCGCGTGCTGCGTTTGATCAACGGCAGACTGGAACCCGTGGTGTTGGAGAGTCGCCGCGACGATCAGGGCTGACAATTTCTCACTTCGCGTCTGCTCCCCTGTGAGGGTGCGACAAATACAATAGCGTGATCAGCGTCATGCTCTGGGCCAGCGGCTTGGAGCGAGCACGCGCAAAGTTGAGGACAGTGCCCAGTGGCAAACCGTATTCGCAAAGCCGTGTTTCCCGTGGCGGGCCTCGGCACCCGTTTCCTCCCGGCCACCAAGACGGTGCCCAAGGAGATGATGCCCATCGTCGACAAGCCGCTGATTCAGTACGCAGTCGACGAGGCGATCGAGGCCGGTTGCGACACCCTGATCTTCGTGACGAACCGCTACAAGCACGCGGTCGCGGATTACTTCGACAAGGCCTACGAGCTGGAGCAGAAGCTGGAGAAGGCCGGTAAGCAGACGCAGTTGGACCTGATCCGCAACATCCTGCCGCCCCACGTGCGCGCGGTATTCGTGACCCAGGCCGAGGCCCTGGGACTGGGGCACGCGGTGTTGTGCGCGAAGTCGGTGGTGGGTGATGAGCCGTTTGCGGTGATGTTGCCCGACGACCTGATCTGGCACCGCAACGGTGACGGGGCCTTGAAGCAGATGGCCGATCTGGCCGAGCGCGAGGGCGGCAGCGTGGTGGCGGTGGAGGACGTGCCCCGGGAGATGACCGGGAGCTACGGCATCGTCGATGCCCCGGCATTCGACGGACAATCGGGCCTGGTCAAATCGATGGTGGAAAAGCCCGCCCCGGCCGATGCCCCCAGCACGCTGGCCGTGGTGGGTCGTTATGTATTGGACTCACGCATTTTCGGCTTGCTGGAGGAAACTCCCCCCGGCAAGGGAGGCGAGATCCAGCTGACCGATGCCATCCAGCAGTTGTTGGCCGAACAGCCCGTACACGCGTATCGCTTCAAGGGCACCCGCTTTGACTGCGGCAGCCATCTGGGGCTGATCGAGGCGACGATCCGGTTTGCCTTGGACAACGAAAAGCTGAGCGCTTCGGCGGCGCAGGCCATGCGCACCGCGTTGGAGGAGCTGAGCAGGGTGGAGCGCTGACGAAGCGCCCGCCAATGGGCGCCCCGGCGAAGGGCGCCCGCCAAGGTGGCGTTGCACTACTCGGAGCGCTGGTGCTCGTAACTCGCTGTGCAGATACCCATTACTGCAACGCCGATGCAGGCGCCCAGCATTACCCCAATGATGAAGGTCAGCATCCCCGTGGTCCCCTGTTGGTAACCCCCGGGCCGGTGGGCCGGAGGACGGCTTGTCGGGCCGTTGAAGGATGACAACGGATTCTGCACAAGCGATCCGGCCACCGGCAGTGATTGCGTCACACTCCCAGCAGCCCGAGAGCCGCGGTGGAGGGGGGGCAGCCTGGGCCTCACGCCCAGTTGATGCGGTTACGACCTTCCTGCTTGGCGCGATAGAGCGCCTGGTCGGCTCGCTTCATCACGCCGCCAAGTGACTCCCCGTCCCGGATGCGGGAGATGCCAACGCTGACGGTGATGCCGCGACTGCTCTCCAGGTCGGCGAAGCCCGCGCGTACGTTCTGTGCGAAGGCCGTGACCTCCTCGGGATCGTTGGCCGCGGTGATCACAACGAACTCTTCGCCACCCAGCCGGGCGGCAATGCTGCGCACGGGGCGCAGTCGCGACATCAGTGCGGCCAGCCGCTGCAACACGTCATCGCCCGCCGCGTGTCCGTAGACGTCGTTGACCAGTTTGAACCGATCGACGTCGAAGAAGAGCACGAACACCGGCCGACCTCGTTTCACGCCCTCGGCAATGATCCCCGGTGCCAGTTCATTCCAGCCATTGCGATTGTGCAGCCCCGTCAGGGAGTCGGTGCGCACGCGCGTCTGCAACTCAATACGCCGCAGGTGCGAGTGCATGGCAAGGCGCATGCGGAAGTGGCGCAGCACGGCTCCAAACACCACCGCGAGGCTCCATTGCAGCCAAAGCAGCACGGAAGCGGCGTGCGGGTGCGCGTGGGCGTGGTACGCCAGGAAGCTGCCGCTAGCCAGGGCGATAGCGACCACACCCAGGACGCGGATGGTCAGGGTGATGGAGATGAGCGGAAACAACAGAAACAGCGACAACCGCTCGGCATGGGACACGGGGTCCGGAGCGGCGGATGCCACCAGGAAACCCAGTAGTGGCATGTACACCAGGATGCCCGCGACCCGGACCGGAAAAGGTTCGCCATACAGGCTTGCATACGCGGCCAGCAGCAGGCCCGCGACACCCGCCCCCAGCACCACATCCGGCAGGCCGCCGCCGGCGACCCAACCCCAATGCTCAAACGCATGGAGCAGGCAGACCAGCGCGCCTCCGCATACGAGGATCAGGAAGTGGGCGAAGCGGGAGCCGGTCAATTGCGACCGTGTGAACGCGTCGATGTGTTGTCGTGCCGCAGCCGCGCTGAGGTGACGCCCGCGCCCAAGCAACCATCGCTTCGAGAGTTGCAGCCGGGAGAGCGTGCCGGAAGGCGAAAACATGACGGAGGCCGCGCGTTTGATGCGAGCAGTCTGAGCGGTACGAGAGCTTCAAACCGCAATGCAGTCGACACTCTCCGCTTCCCGTAGGGAAAGCGTTTCATGATCATTCAAGTTTATCTAGGTGAATGCCGGTGATCGTAGTCACAGTTTGCACACGTGGCGTGCTACAGAGAGACAACTCCTATCTTTCCGCCCTTGCGATGCCTGCAGAAAGTGTGAACGCTGCAGCAAATGTAAATACAAATGCAGATGCGGAAGCGGTAGGCCCTCGACGCCCTCGGGCCGCATTACAAGGTGGTTATGCGGGATATGAGAACGATCCACATGTCGTCTGGGCGCGGACTTGCGGGCGTGGTACTGGCCCAGCCCAGTCCGGATATACGCGCCGCATTCACCGCGGCGCTGGCGGAGGTCGAGGCCCGGGTTTCCGTACGCTGGTTTGACGATGGCGCGCAATGCCTGGCTTATCTGCAAGCCGTTGAGCTTCCTCAAGGAGACCCCGCCCCGCGACTGGTGCTGATGTCTTTCCACCTGCCGAGGCTGGGCGGCCTGCAGGTGTTGCAGCGCCTGCGCAATGGCCGTGCGCGCCGTGGTCTGCCCGTAGTGATGACAGGGACGCCCACCGATGGGGGTCTCGTCCGTCCTGCCTATCAGGCAGGCGCCAACTCCTGCGTCCTCCTGCCGGAAGACCGCGAGCAACGAACGTTGAGCCTGTCCACCGTGCTTGAGTACTGGATGAACGTGGTGGTGGGCCCGGTCCCAGAGGCGCGCGCAGGATGATGCACGCCCAGGTGTTGCGTTGCTTGGTGATCGACGACGACGAGGAGGATTACCTCCTGCTGCGCGATGCACTGGAGGACTACGCGCCGGGGCAGTTCGTGCTCGATTGGGTCGGGTCCTTCCAGGCGGGGCAGGAGGCCATGGCGCGGCAGGATCACGACGCGTACCTGGTCGACTTCCGACTGGGCCATCGCGACGGCCTTGAGTTGGTGCAGGAAGCGCGCAATCGCGGGGGTGCGATCCAGGCCGTCATTGTCATGACTGGGGTAGGTGACCGCGAAGTTGACCGACGGGCACTTGAAGCCGGCGCCTTCGATTACATCGTCAAGGGCCACTACGACGGCGCGCTGGTGGGACGCGCAATCCGTTACGCGGTGGAGCTGACGCGGCAGATGGAGGAAATCGAACAGCGCAAGCGACACTACCAGCGCCTGTTCGATACCAACCCGCTGCCGGTTTACGTATTCGACAGCCACTCACTGCAGTTGGTGGCGGTCAACCGGGCCATGGTCGAGACCTACGGCTACAGTGAGGAGCAGCTTCTTGGCATGCGTGTGGGCGACCTGCGCTCACCCAGCGAAGCGCGCCGGCTGGAGGCCTATCTGCCCCAACTGGGCGATGCCGTGACGTCGGCCGGCATCTGGGAGCACCGCCGCGCCGACGGCACGCCGTTGTGGGCGGATATCAGCACGCACGCGATTGATCTCGATGGGCGCGCCTGCCGCATCGTGATTGCCCGCGACATCACGGCCGAACGGGAGGCACAGGCACGCCTCAAGTTGCTGGAGCGCGCGGTGAACTCCAGTACCAGTGGCATCGTCGTGGCCGATGCGCGGGAACCGGACATGCCCCTGATCCTGTGCAACGCCGCGTTCGAACGCATCACGGGGTATCGGGAAGAGGAAGTCATCGGGCGGAACTGTCGCTTCCTCAACTGGCCCGATCGCAACCAGATGCCCTTGGGCCACGTTCGCAGGACGTTGCTGGAGGGCGGCGATTGCAACGTCATCGTCCGGAATTTCCGCAAGGACGGCACCGCGTTCTGGAATGACCTGTACCTGTCCCCCGTGCGTGACCCCGATGGGACCATTACCCATTACGTGGGAGTGCAGAACGACATCACCGCACGTCGCGAGGTGGAGGACGAGCTGGCCCACGCCGAGCGTCATGACCCGATCACGGGTCTTCCCCGTTACCAGGTGGTGGAGCCGAGCCTGGCCCACGCCTTGCAGGGTCCCAACGGCCAGGCGTCGGTGTTGTTCATCGATATCGACAGGTTCCACAACATCAACGAGACCATGGGTCACTCGTTTGGCGATGGTGTACTGCGCAAACTGGGTTGGCGGGTGGTCCGCGCCGCCGGCGAGGGTGCGGTCACGGCCAGGTTCGCGGGGGACGACTTCGTCGTATTCCTGCCCAATGCGTGTACCGCGCGAGCGCGGGAAGTCGCCGCGGAGATTCGCAGCGCGATTGCGCGCCCCATCGATGGCGGCTCATACACGTTCCAGGTGACCGCAAGCGTCGGTGTCAGCTGCGGCCCCGCGCATGGCACCACGGCCAAGGACCTGGTGCGCAGGGCCGAGGCTGCCAAGGATGAAGCCAAGCGGGTAGGGCGCGATGCGATTCACGTGTTTTCTTCGGAGAACATGCGGCAGGTGGAGGATCGCCTCAACTTGGGGGCCAATTTGCGTGAAGCGACCCGTTGGGGTGAGCTGGAACTGCATTACCAGCCCTTGGTGGGCGCTCACACCGGCAAGGTGTGTTCATTCGAGGCGCTGTTGCGTTGGACGCAACGGCAGCATGGGGTGGTGCCGCCCGACCGTTTCGTCCCGGTGGCCGAGGCCTTGGGGCTCATGCCCGAGATTGGGCGTTGGGTGATCAACGAAGCGTGCCGGCAACTGCGGGCGTGGCATGACATGGGTCTGGAGGGGATCTCGCTTGGCATCAACCTTTCCGCGCAGGAGTTGCAGCGTCCCGGCGTAGTGGACCTGATGCGCGATGCGTTAGCCGAACACAGCATCCAGGGCCGTTACCTCGATATCGAGATCACGGAAAGCTCGCTGATGGAGAACGTGGGCCAGGTGGCTGACGTGATCATGGAGCTGAAGCAGTTGGGGCTCAGTCTCTCCCTGGACGACTTCGGAACCGGCTATTCCAGTCTGGCTTACCTGAACCACTTTGCGCTGGACAAGCTCAAGATCGACCGGTCGTTCGTCCAGCGGTTGGGACGGGACCCGGGCGCCGAAGCGATCACCCGTGCCATCGTGGCGATGGCGCATGAGCTGGGACTTCGTGTGGTGGCCGAGGGCGTGGAAACGCCCGACCAGGCACAGCGATTGCGAGAGTATGGCTGCGACATCTTCCAGGGGTATCTGTTCGGGCGCCCCATGGACGCGCGAGCGGTCGAGGCCATGTTGAAAGAGCAGGAGTCCGCCCGCGCGTGAGGCGGGTGGCGGGATAACGACATCGCACGGTCCCAGGTGGACAGGGGTGTCAAGGCGTTGAGGTGGGGAGGCGTTATGGCGGCAAAAGTCAATCGAGTGCTGGTGATCGACGATGACGAGGAAGATTTCCTCATCATCCGTGACCTGCTCATGGACACGGGAAACAGCGAGTACGTACTGGAGTGGACCAGCGAGGTCGACGCCGGACGTGCGGCGCTGCGTGCCCGGAAGCACGACGCTTATCTCCTGGACTATCGCCTCGGCCCCGCCGATGGCATGACGATGTTGCGTGAAGCCACGCTTGCCGGTGGCCCGTGCCCGATCATCATGCTGACAGGACATGGAAGTGACAGCGTGGATCAGGCCGCACTCGAGGCGGGTGCCTCGGATTTCCTGGTCAAGGGGACGATTACCGGTGAGCAGTTGCTGCGTTCGTTGCGGTATGCGATCGAGCGCGACAGGCAGATGAACGAGGTACTGTCGGCCCACCGCCGATACCGCGCGCTGTTCGAGAAGAATCCCCTGCCATCGTGGGTGCAACGGGTTGAGGACGGCCACATGATCGCTGTCAACGACGCGATGGTGGACAAGTATGGGTACACCCGTGACGAGCTCCTGGCCATGTCCAGCCAGGCGCTGGTGGCCGATGAGCAGACGTTGCGCCTGGCCGAGTTTTTCCGCCGCCATTCGGGGGCGGTGGGTCAGGCGGGTGTGTGGCGACATCAGACGCGCACTGGAAACCAGCTGTGGACGGAAGTGACCCTCCACCCGCTGGAGCTGGAAGGCCATGACTGCCAGATTGCCATCGCCAATGACATCACTCCCTTGGTCGATGCCCATGCGCACCTCGCGCTGCTGGACCGCGCCATCCAGTCCAGCGTCAATGGCGTGGTGATATGTGACGCACGCCAAGCTGACCAGCCGATCATTTTCATCAACGCGGCGTTTACGCAGATCACCGGCTACCAACCCGAAGAGGTGATGGGCCGAAATTGCCGTTTCCTGCAGGACTTTGAGCCAGACCAGCCGGAGGCGCATGTCCTGCGCCGCGCTGTGGCGGAAAAGCGCCCTTGCGACGTGGTGCTGCGCAACTTCCGAAAGGGCGGGGAACTGTTCTGGAACCATCTGCAGATCGCCCCGGTGAGTGATGCGGACGGTGCCGTGACGCACTTCGTGGGCGTAATAAGCGACATCACCAAGCAGCGCACGGTTGAATCGGAACTGGCATACGCCGCCAGTCACGACGTGGCGACCGGGCTGCCGCGATTTGGCCTGGTCGCGCAATCAATCAAGGATCTGATGCTGCACCCCAATGCCACGCTGGCATTGATCGTGGTGGACATCGATCGCCTGCACTCGATCAACGAGATCTTTGGTCACGCCGCGGGCGATGCGGCTCTGGCTGCGATTGCGCGCCGCCTGTCCGGGGCCGATGTGGTTCCCGCGGATGCGATGGTCGCGCGTTTGTCGGGCGACAAGTTCGCCATCGTGCTGGAGGGAGACGACGTTTCCTCTCTGGACCGCTTCACCCAGGTCGTGCGCGGGGCGATCTCCGCGCCAGTGGAAGTGGGTGCGCACACGTTGCGGCTGACCGCCAGCATGGGCATCGCGCGGGCCCCGGATCACGCCGAAGATCCGTACAAGTTGCTGCAGGCGGCCGAGTCGGCGCTCTACCACGCCAAGCGGCAAGGCAGGGGTGGGATCGAGTACTTCACCGTGGAGCACGAGACGGCGTTCACCTCCCGCCTGGAGACGGGCCGGCGTTTGCACGCAGCCTTGCACCGCGGCGAGCTGAGCCTCCACTTCCAGCCGATCGTTCGTGCGGACGGCAACGCGATCATCGGAGCGGAGGCGCTCTTGCGCTGGACCCAGCCAGACGGAATGGAGATCACGGCCTCGGAGTTCGTGGCCATGGCCGAGGCAACCGGCCTGATGCCCGAGATCGGGGAGTGGACGTTGCGTTCGGCGGGCCGGCAATTGCGCAACTGGCTGGACCAGGGACTGGAGTGCGTACCGGTAACAGTCAACATCGCAGCGTCGCATTTCCGTGAGAACCTGCTACCCGAGCAGTTACAACAGGTGCTAGAGGAGTTCCGGCTGCCGCCGTCGCTGATTCGCGTCGATGTGGCCGAAGCCACCTTGCTGGAATCCACGGCACGAACCCGGCAGTTGCTGTCGCGTCTGCGCGACATGGGGGTGGGCGTGGCCATGGACGACTTCGGCACGGGCTTCTCAAGCCTGTCCAGCCTGAAGGAACTGCCCGTGGATGCACTGAAACTGGATCGCGTCTACTTCGAGGAGCTGCGTTCCTTGTCGCAGGGGGAGGCGATTGCAAGAGGGCTCGTGGCCCTTGCGCGGGAGTACAGCATGGAGGTCATCGCGGAGGGCGTGGAGAGCGGTCCCCAAGCGGAATTTCTTCGCGCCGTGGGGTGCGATGCGCTGCAGGGCTACTGGTCGGGCTTGCCGGTTCCAGCGGGTGATTTCGCCGGGCTCCTGGTCTCCCAGCAGGACAAGGCATCCATGGGTGCGATCGGATAATGCAGGAAGTGCAGGCCCCCACTGGCTCATTGGCTGGGCCGAACGCGATGCTCGCCCGTTTGAAGACGTGGACCGATCCCGCTCAGCGATGGGTGTGGCGGGGGTGGAGTGTCGTGCTGGCGCTGGCACTGGTCGCGGACTCATGGGCACTGGCGACAGCGAGTACTGCCGGTCGGTCGTGGGCTGATCCCCGCGCCCTGGGGCTGATGGCCGGAGGTCTCGTGCTTCTGTGCTGGTGGAGGCCTCGTGCGCGTTGCGGAATGATTGCAGGCATCGCGCTCGTGCTGGCGGCCTTGGGTCTCCAGCTACTAACGGGGGAAGCCCGCCCCATGGGCGTTCCCGAGAGTTTCGTCCTGGCGCTCGCGTGCGCACTGGCGATGGCGAGCGAAACACGCAAGGACGACCTGCTGGCTGCAGCAGGGCGGCACGTGGCCGGGTCGGCACTTGTGCTGCTCACCGTGCTCTGGCTGGCGCATAGAACCCTGCAGGACGCCACCGGGCGCGAGCAGGTATGGGCGCTGGGCTGGAGTTGGGCGGTCGCGGCCTCGGGTGCGGGGCTGCGGGCGCTGTGGTCGGTAGGCAGCTATCCCCGCGATAGGCGACCGGCGCTGCTGGCCGGGGCGGCCGTGGCGGGCCTGGGGCTGGTAACCAGCCTGGCGTGGATGAGTGGCGCCGTGGCATGGTTGAAGCTGCCAACGGTCCCGGTGGTCACGCATAGCGGCACGGGTGTGGCGTTGTTGGGCCTGGGGCTCGCCGTGTGGTGCGCCGGCCTTGGCCTGCGGTGGTGGGCGACGGCCTGCGCGGTTCCCGCTCTCCTGCTGCCGGCCCTCAATTTCCTCGCTGACCTGCAGGGGCGGACTACCCATCAGCACTGGCTGCCGATCTCCGCAAGCCTGCCGTCCCAACCGCCCCCGTTGCTCGCGCCCAATATCGCCATTTCGCTCACTCTGGCGGTCATCGGCTTGATGGCCGTACTTCATCTTCGCAGCCGCGATTGGCGTGAAGTGATCGCTTGGGGTATCGGCTTCGTGCTGGTAGTGCTGGCGACCCTGGTGCTGTTTGGCTACGCCCTCGGCGTGGAAGACGCGACCAACTGGGGCAGTTTCGTGCCGATGGCTCCGCTGACCGCGCTGGGCCTGGCGCTGGTCGGGATCGGCGTGGCCTTTGCCGGTGTGGACCCCCGCCACCTGACCGCGTTCCGAATCACATGGCTCCCGGTGCTGATAGCCGGTTCAACCGTCGTGGTCACCAGCATGGTGTGGCTGACCGTACGGCAGGAGCAGCAGGACACCGCCGAGACGATGGCCAGTCGGATCCTGGGTGGCGTGGAGCAGCGCATCGAAGCCGAGCGGACCGAGATGCAGCGCGCCCTGATCCGCATGGCCCAGCGCTTGAGCCTGGAAGCGCCCTCAGCCCAGCGCGATCCGCTATTCCGGCACGACGCGCAACTGTACCTGTTGGACATGCCGGCGCTGGCGGCCGTGGCACTCGCGTCGCCAGGTGGCGCGCAGACCATGGAGGCCCGGAATGAAACGTCACGGCGGGGGATGTTGGCACTCCTGCGGCAGGAGTCCGTGCGCAGGGCGGTGACGCAAGCGCAGGAAGGGACGCGCATGGCCGACGTGCCGGTCGTGCTCCCCGACGGAAAACCGGGGGCGGTCTGGGTGATGCCCCTGCTGCGGCCGGGCCCTGGGCAACAGGAAGTAATGCTGGCTGCCGTAGAGTTGGGGCCATTGGTGCGTGACGCCCTGGCGGGGGTGGTTCCCAACGCTTCGGTGGTCGTCCGTCCGTGGAACAGCACCATCGAATTGCATTCGAGTGGGGTCCGACAGGGACCGCCGACCCTGCAAGGAGGCTATCCCGCGGGGCGCCCCCTGCTGGCGATCGACGTCTGGCCCGCGCCGGATGCCGCTCGTCCCCGATTGCCCATTGTGCTGCTGCTTATCAGCATCCTGTCCGGCGGCCTCCTGGCGGTGTCGCTGCGCTATTCCGCGCTCGCGCGTCAACGTGCGGAGTACGCCGAACAAGTGCAGCACTGGCTTGCCCGCGAAGTCGACGTCCGTGTCGAGCATCAGTCCTCGCTCGTATCCGCGTTGGAGAAGATCCGCCAGAGTGAACAGCGCTTCCACGGTCTGGCCATGGCCGTGGCGGATGCACTGTGGGATTGGAACCTCGCCGATGACTCCCTGTGGTGGAGTGACGGAGTGACCACATTGTTTGGCCATGATCCCGCCGATCTGGGCGCGGGAATTGACGGGTGGATGCGCTACATCCATCCCGATGACCTGGATCGTGTCGTGGGCTCCATCCGCGCGGCGCAACTGGGTGACGCGACCTCATGGGCGGCCGAATACCGCTTTGCGAGGCGCGACGGCACTTGGGCCTACGTGCTTGACCGGGGACACGTTATCCGTGACGACGCGGGTAAAGCCGTGCGCATGGTCGGCGGCATGACCGACCTGACGCCCAGTCGCGAGATCCATGCGGCCATGACGCGAGAGCGCGAGTTCCTGGCGGCCATGCTGGAAAGTCTCACCGAGGGCGTGGTCGCCTGTGACGCGGAAGGCAACCTTTCCCACTACACGCAGGTCATGCAGCGCTTGCACGGCGTGGGCCAGTTGCCAGTCCCCAGCGAGGAGTGGGCCCAGACATACGGCCTGTGCAATCCGGTCGATGGCCGAGTGCTCGCCCCTGACCGGGTACCCTTGGCCCGTGCCCTGGCGGGGGAGAAAGTGCGGGACGTGGAGATGCTCATCCGCCCGCCGAACGGGCCCACGCGCCTGGTGCAATGCAACGGCCAAGCGGTGATTTCGCCTGACGGGCAAAAGCTCGGCGCGGTGGTCACCATGCGCGACATCACCGTCCAACGCCAGTTGCAGATGGACCGCGAGCAACTGAGCAGCGAGCGCGGTGTCCTGCTGGATTCGATGAGCGAAGGTCTCCTGGGCGTCGACAGTCTGGGTCGTTGCGCCTTCTCCAATCGCGCCGCCGGGGAACTCATTTCGCGGGCGCCGGACTCGATGATTGGACATGAGGTCCACCGTCTCCTGCATGGCGCGGGTTGTGCGCACGAGGAAGCAGGCATGGCCGGACCGTGCCCACTGCGCCACTTGGATCAGGCACTGTCGGCGCCCATCCGCGCCGATACGCGGATCCTCAGGGAGGACGGATCTCCGCTTCCCGTGGCCGTGTCGATCAGTGCCGCGCCCGGGCAAGCGGGACTGGCCATGGTCATCACATTCACTGACATCTCGCAGCGGCTTCGCGAAGAACGGGTGGATGCGGGTAAACGCGAGGTGCTGGCGATGATCGCTGAGCGCCGTCCCGTCGAAGAATCGCTGGACCTGCTCGTCACGATCTTCGAAGAGTCCTTTCCCGCCACCATCGCGGCGATCGCGGTGTTGGACTCGGAAAGCTATCGATTGCGACTGGCCGCACCGGGATCGCTTCCTGCGGAGTACGCCCAGGCCCATGCGTCCCTGGAAATTGGGGCGCACCACGGGTCCTGCGGCACGGCCGCCTACCGTGGCCAGCGGGTGACGGTGGCGGACATCGAGCACGACCCCTTGTGGGATCACGATCGCGCCAGCGCGATGAGCGTTGGCCTCAAGGCGTGCTGGTGCACGCCCATTCGTTCCTCCACGGGCGAGGTGTTGGCCACCTACGCGGTCTTCTACCGGGAGACAGGCGAACCCACCCGGGCCGAACTCGCGTTGGTCGACGATCTGGCGGCCCTGGCCGGCGTGGCACTGGAGCAGACCGCGGCCTATCGTCGCCTGGCCACCAGTGAGGAACGCTTCCGCTCCCTGTTCCAGGAGCACCCGGACGCGGTGTATGCCTTCAATGCCCACGGCCGGTTCGTCGCCGTGAACCGGGGCTTTGAGTCCATGCTGGGCGTGGAAGCGCGGGCGGTGATCAACCATCACTTTGAAGAGCTCGTCGCACCGCAGGACCGCGAGCGGACACGGCGCTACTTCGAGCAAGCCCTCGCGGGTAAAGCGGTCACCTACGAGTCGACCGGACTTCGCAGCAATGGCAGTCGCTTCGAGGTTCGCGTGACCAATTTCCCGACAATGTCCGAAGGCAAGATCGTGGGCGTGTTCGGGGTGGCACATGACATCTCGGCGCTGCGAGCGCATGAGCGAAGCCTGGCCAAGGCGCTGGCCCAGGCCAAGGACATGGGCAGTCAACTGCGGAGGCTGAGCCAGGCAGGGGTGCGCATCAACAGCGTCGCCGGGGGGGAGGTGTTGTGCCAGACCCTGGCGGATCTCATGCGATTCACCCTGGATGCGGCGCACGTCAACATTGCGGTCCTGGACCCGAAGGGTGAGGCCGGGGTACGAACGGCACAATCGCCCCCGGATCCTGTCGACCAGGATGCCGACGAGGGAGCGGTCGCCGGTGGGGGCATCTCGTTCGAACTCACTGCAACCGATGGCGGGCCATTAGGGCAAATGACAGTGGCGTTACCTGAAGGCCGCGAGCTGGAGGAGAGCAGCCGGCTGGTCGCGGAGCAGCTTGTACAGATGGCATCGGCCGCTATCGAACGGATGATGCTCATCAACCGGTTGACCGAGCGCGACCGGTTCTTCGAGATGTCCAAGGAGATCTTCGTGGTGTTCGACCCCACCCTGGGGCGATTCCACCAAGTCAATCCGACCTTCTGCGAGGTCACCGGCCACGACCAGAAGACACTGTGTAGCCGACCGTTCCAGGAGTTCCTGCATCCAGCGGACCGGAGCGCGGCGTATGAGCGGGTCGCCTTGCTCGACGGTCACCAGGGTGTTCGCAACTTCTCCAATCGATACCTGCGTCGCAACGGTGGCATCGCATGGATCGAGTGGACCACCGTGCCCGGTGCCGATGGAATGATCTATGGCGTCGGCCGTGATGTCACGGAGCGCACCCGCGCACAGATGGCGTTGCAGCAGTCCCTCGCGGACCTGGCGACGCGCAACCGGGAGTTGCAGGATTTCGCCTTCGTGGCATCGCACGACCTGCAGGAGCCCCTTCGCAAGATCCGCTCCTTTACCGATCGCCTCATCCGGCGCCATGCCGATGCCTTGGACGAGCAGGCGCGCGACTACCTGGACCGCTCTGGCAAGGCCGCTGCCCGCATGCAATTGTTGATCGAGAACCTGCTGGCGTATTCGCGGGTGACCTCGCAGGGCAAGCCCTTCCAGAACGTGCCGCTCGGACGGGTGATGGCTGGGGTGCTCGAGGACCTTGAGGCCACGATCGAGAATGCCAATGCCGTCGTCGAAGCCGGCGACCTGCCAACGGTTCCAGGCGACGCCAGTCAGTTGGGGCAGGTGCTGCAAAACCTCGTGGCGAATGCGCTCAAGTTCCGCGCACCTGATCGGCCGCCGCAGGTGGCGGTATCGGCCGCACCCGAGCCGGGTGAAGACGGCACGCCGGGGTGGCATCTGCGCGTGCAGGACAATGGCATCGGGTTCGAGGACAAGTATGGCGAGCGGATCTTCGCGCCCTTCCAGCGGCTGCATGGCCGCCACGAATTCGAGGGCACGGGCATCGGCTTGGCGATTGTCCGCAAGATTGTCGAACGCCACCGTGGCCGGACGTGGGCTACCGGCGTGCCAGGGGAGGGTGCGTGCTTCCACGTCTGGCTGCCGGCAGGCGTGGACGACGGTGACGAGTGGTCGCCGGCCTAGGCCAAAAACGGTTGCCCGCGCGTCTCCACTCGGGCATCGTGGCACAAGCCACTCCCAGCTGAGTGAGCACCCAGGTCGCAGGAGAGGCAAATACACATGGACCGCATGAAGTCAGTGATCATCGCGATCGCCGAGGACGATCCGGACGACCGGATGATGATCCAGGACGCACTACGTGATTGCCACATCTCCAACCCCGTGGACTTCCTGGAGGACGGCGAAGCGCTGATGCGCTATCTGCGTCGTGAGCACGAATATGCCGCGCTCAAAGGCACCGAGTTGCCTGGGCTGATCCTGCTGGATCTCAACATGCCGCGCAAGGATGGCCGGGAGGCCTTGGGGGAGATCAAGTCGGACCCGGAACTGCGTCACCTGCCGGTAGTCGTGATGACGACCTCCCGATCTCCCGACGACGTCGCCGTGACCTACGATATCGGTGCCAACTCCTACGTCGCCAAGCCGATCCTGTATGAGGAACTGCTCGAGGTGCTGCAAACCCTGGGCAGGTACTGGCTCGAGGTGGTGGACTTGCCGTCCAGTAATAATTCCTGATCGATCCGGGGCGCTGCCGGTGCGGTGGAGTCCTGTTCCGCCGTGATCGCCTTGTGCGTCGCGGCGACTGGGCTCCGGCCGATCCTGCGAGGGAGGATGCAGGTTAAACTCCTCGTTGGCATAGGGTGGGTTCATTCCAGGGAGTCCCGATGAAGGTCTTGGTCACTGGTACTGCCGGTTTCATCGGCTCGCATGTGGCGCAGGTGCTACTCGCCCGCGGCGAAGAGGTGATCGGTTTCGACAACCTCAATGACTACTACGATGTGAGCCTGAAGCAGTCACGCCTGGCGCGGCTGATGGACAAGCCCGATTACACCCACGTGACGGCCGACCTGGCCGACCGCGCTGCCGTTGAGGGTGTCTTTGCCGAGCACAGGCCCCGCCGTGTCATCAATCTGGCTGCCCAGGCCGGCGTCCGCTATGCGGCCGAGAACCCGCACGTATACGTGTCCAGCAACGTCACTGGCTTCCTTCATATCCTGGAGGGCTGTCGGCAGCACGACGTGGAACATCTGGTGTATGCCTCCACCAGCTCGGTGTATGGCGCGAACACCAGGATGCCCTTCTCCGAGCACGATTCGGCCGAGCACCCGTTGACGCTGTATGCAGCCACCAAGAAGGCCAACGAGCAGATGGCGCACAGCTATGCGCACCTCTATGGCATACCGAGCACAGGCTTGCGTTTCTTCACCGTGTACGGGCCTTGGGGTCGCCCGGACATGGCACTGTTCCTGTTCACCAAGGCCATAATGGAAGGCCAGCCGATCCGCGTGTTCAACCACGGGCGCCACAAGCGTAGTTTTACCTACGTGGATGACATCGTGGAAGGCGTTGTCCGCTCGTTGTACACCATTCCAACGAGGGATCCGGCCTGGCGTGGAGACGCCCCGGATCCTGCAACCAGTGGCGTGGCGCCGTACCGGATTTACAACATTGGCAATGAACAGCCCGTCGAGCTGTTGCGCTATATCCAGGTGTTGGAAGAGTGTTTGGGGCGCAAGGCCATCATGGAGCTGTTGCCGCTGCAGCCTGGCGATGTCCCAGACACCGAGGCTGATGTGTCCGATCTCATTGCCAACGTCGGCTACCGGCCGCTGGTGGCGGTGGAGCAGGGGGTCGCCAATTTCGTGGAGTGGTACCGCGAGTACTACAAGGTCTGAGCAGAAAGGCCGCCTGGAGCCCCCGCATGCGTTGGGGTCAAGCACAAGGGTTGGCATTATCGACCGGTACCGGGCGCGCCGGCGGGTGTGCCTGCCGGCGGCACGCGTTGACGACAGGAGAAGGGGATGCGGTTTTCGAGGGATGTGGAGCGCGCCCAGATCGCGATCGTGGGGCTGGGCTACGTAGGTCTCCCTTTGGCAGTCGAGTTTGGAAAGCAGTTCGACACGCTGGGGCATGACATCAACGCGGCCCGGGTGGCTGAACTCCGCCAGGGGAGCGACAGCACGTTGGAAGTGGGCGGCGAGGAGCTTCGCCAGGCGACGCGGCTGCGCTTCACCACCCAGCTCGAAGAACTCCGCCAGTGCAACACCTATATCGTCACCGTCCCCACGCCGATTGACCAGGCGAAGCGGCCGGATCTGAAGCCCCTGGAGGCGGCCAGTCGAGCCGTTGCCCAGGTCGTCCAGGCGGGTGACGTCGTGATCTACGAAAGCACCGTGTACCCCGGCTGCACGGAGGAAGTCTGCGTGCCCCTCCTGGAGCAGGGTTCGGGTTTGAGGTTTAACGAGGATTTCTTCTGCGGGTACAGCCCGGAGCGCATCAACCCGGGCGACCGGGAACATCGGGTCAGCACGATCCGGAAAGTGACCTCCGGCTCCACGCCTGAAGTAGCGGATTACGTGGATGCCCTGTACCGCAGCATCGTCACGGCGGGAACCCACAAGGCCTCGAGCATCAAGGTGGCGGAGGCCGCGAAGGTGATCGAGAACACCCAGCGCGACCTCAACATTGCGTTGGTCAATGACCTCGCGATCCTGTTCAACAAGTTGGGGATCGATACCCTGGACGTGCTGGAGGCGGCGGGCACCAAATGGAACTTCCTGCCGTTCCGGCCTGGTCTGGTTGGCGGACATTGCATCGGGGTGGACCCTTACTACCTGACCCACAAGGCACAGGAAGTGGGACACCATCCCGACGTGATCCTGGCGGGCCGACGCACCAACGACAGCATGGGCGGCTACGTGGCGGGGCAGGTGATCAAGCTGATGGTCCGCAAGGGCATCAACCCGGTGCATTCGCGGATACTTATCCTGGGGCTCGCGTTCAAGGAAAACTGCCCCGACCTTCGCAACACGCGCGTGGTGGACATCGTTGACGCACTGCGCGACTACAGCGCGCAGGTGGACGTGCACGATCCGTGGGTGAGCAGCGCGGAGGCCATGCACGAGTATCGCCTGGCGCCGATCGCCAGTCCGCAACCGGGCCAATATGACGCGGTCATCGTTGCCGTGGGCCACAACCAGTTCCGCGAGCTGGGTTACGAGGGCATTCGTGCGTTCGGCAAGCCGGAGGCCAGCGTGGTCTTTGACGTCAAGTATGTGCTGCCCAAGGAACTGGTAGATGGGCGGCTGTGACAGCAGCCGGAATTGATCAACGAGGAGCCCCGCGCTTGGGCGGCGCAGGCCTTCTGGCGGTGCAAGCGCGAGGAGTGGAGGAGCGCTGACCCACGCTCGGGGTGGCCCCCGGCCATTCCGCGGCCATTCCGCGGCCACCCCTCGGGTTGTCACGCCACCTGGTCGTAGGTTGCGTCACAATTGCGCTCCCTTTCAACGGACTTGGAACCAATGGCCGGCGCCAGCCTGTTTACCCTGCTTGACGACATCGCCAGCGTGCTGGATGACGTGTCCATCCTCACCAAGTTGGCGGCCAAGAAGACCGCTGGCGTGCTGGGCGACGACCTGGCGCTCAATGCGCAGCAGGTGACAGGGGTGAAGGCCAACCGGGAATTGCCGGTGGTCTGGAGCGTGGCCAAGGGCTCGGCGATCAACAAGGCCATCCTGGTGCCGGCGGCGCTGGCCATCAGTGCGTGGCTGCCGTGGGCGGTGACGCCGCTGATGATGATCGGTGGCGCCTTCCTGTGCTACGAGGGCGTGGAAAAGCTGGCGCACCGCTTCCTCCATTCGAAGCAGGAGGACGAGCAGCACCATGCCGAGCATCTGCAGCATCTGGCCGACCCAACCGTGGACGTGGCCGCGCTTGAGCGCGACAAGGTCAAGGGGGCCATCCGCACGGACTTCATCCTGTCGGCGGAGATCATCGTGCTGTCGCTGGGCGTGGTGTCGGGCCAGCCTTTCATGCAACAGGTCATGGTGCTGGTGGCCATTGCCGCGGCGATGACGGTGGGCGTTTATGGGCTGGTCGCGGGCATCGTGAAGCTGGATGACCTGGGCCTGTGGCTCACGCAGAAGGGCCGGGCGCTTGCCGCCGTGGGGCGTGGCATCCTGACTGCCGCGCCGTGGTTGATGAAGGCGCTGTCGGTGGCGGGTACGGCCGCCATGTTCCTGGTAGGCGGCGGCATCCTGGTCCACTCCATCCCGGCGCTGCACCACGCGGTGGAGGGCATCGCGCCGGAAGGCTGGGTGGGGGCGATCGTGACGGCGCTGGCCAACGCCGGGGTGGGCATCCTCGCCGGCGCTGTCGTGCTGGCGGGCGTGACCCTGTTCCACAAGCTGCGCGGCAAGCCCGCAGCGGCGCACTGACGTGCGGGCTTAGGGACTTGGCCTGCGCGGCGGCTATACCCGTACCGCCCGGCTGGCACACCAGCCGGGCGGCCGCGAACGCCGCGGTTAGCGGCGCGGAACCAACCGGACGTTGCGCGATTCACCGTTGAGCTGGTCGATCTCGGCCACCTTCAGCGTCCCGGGATCGGCCAGGTTGGCCAGCGTCAGCCGTTGGCCACGCCCGTTGGGCACGGTGAAGCCCGAGCGTACGGGCTTGCCCCCCACGGTGCCTTCCACCCGTACCTGCAGGTCAGCGGGAGTGTCGGCGGCAATCACATCGATCGTGCCCAGTCCCGGTTGTGCATTGATGCGCACCGCGTCCGAGGACGACGCGGGCAGGCCTTCAATGGTGATATTGAGCTGGTCTTTGCCCGGCCCCAGACGGGTGCTCACTGTGGCGTCGTAACGGCGCTCGTGGTCAGAGCGGATGCTGATCTCATTGTCGCGCGCCGACATTCGCCGATAGCCGATGTTCACCTGCTCGCGCATCGCGACATCGCCGCGGATGCGCACGGCCATCATCCCGTGTTTGTAATACCCGTCCAGTTTTCCGTTGCGGAGCCCGCGCACGGTGGCGTTAACGACGTCCAGGTCAGTAGGACGGCCTGCGCCCAACGCGCCTACGCCATGGCGGCGCATCGCTTCCATCAGGCGGCTGCCGGCCAGCGCGTCGGCCGGGATATCGGCCGCGGGCCGGGTGGTGGTGGAGTGGGGCAACGGAATGCGGTGGCGCAGTCCGCGCGGAATCCGCACGTCGCCCCCCGGGGTAGTCGGGTGGGGAGCTGACGGCCGCGTGGCGTCAAGCACGTGGGGCAGGCGGCCCAGGTCGGCCAACACCTCCGGACGTGGACGGAAGGCGCGCGGGGTTGCGCGGCCCAGGTATAGACGTCCCGGAATCGCGCCAGCCCCCGAGAAGCCCCTTGCCGGCACGAGCTTGCCCGCCAGCGCTTCGCGCGACGTTGCCTTGCCGCCGTCGAGGTTGTTGCCGGACTCGTCGACCAGTGCCTCCACGTCCGTATCCTGCGCGAACAGGAGCACGGTGCCGCTCAGCAACAGCATGACAGCGTCCCACACAGGCGTGCGCTGGGTATGGTTGAGCACGCTCCACGGCATGTAATGGAGTCGGCCCCCCGACCAGGCGCCACCCTGGTAGATGCGGCTGCCATCGCTGGAGCCGTCGTACCGGAACGTGTTGTTGGTGGGGTTGATGGACAGCACGCGTTCCTGGTTTGGGAAGTTGGAGTCCAGCAATGTCATCCGCCATTCCGTGGCACGCCGCTCCCAGGCGACAGGCAGGACGCAGTGCGGTGCGCCGCTGAAATCATAGTTCTGCGCGATGCACGCCACCGGGTTCTCGCCGCGGTTGAACGCGTCCCACGAGGCTTGGAACACGCCCTTGGGGTCGTGGGTGTTGCCTGATAGGAATTGGCCGACGAACCACCAGATCGCATCGGCGCCCAACTGGTAGATGTGCTTGACGTTGATATCGTCTTCCACCGGGACCCAATCGGCGTAGTTGCGCATCGGCAGGCCCAGGCGCGAGCGACCTTTCCAGGTATAGACGGTTTCGAGCGACATGCCGAAGCAATTCCCCCCCGACGCCGCACCCTTGACCACCGCCTGGTAGTAGAGCTCCTTCAGGCCGGAGTCGATGAGGCCGAAGTCGAATTCGAAGTCCGGGTCAACGTCGGAAAACGCCGCTGCGTATTCGCGCGGCGAGACTTCCGGGGTACCCCGGTTCTGCACGCCGAACGTGTCCAATGGCATGTCAGGCGTCTGGACCGCCTTGACCGACCAATCCAGGCGATTGACCCACGGGCCGAAATTGCTGGCCGTGAACAGGCCATTGTTGGGGCGCTGGCCCCACGCGTTGGCGATGTTGAGCTGGCTGGTCAGTGTGCCGAGGCGATCGTCGCCGCCGGCGAACAGGTTGCCGTCATCGGACTCCCAAACCTCCACCCGCACGTCCACGCGCAAGTCGGCGCTGTTGGGGACCACCCGGTGCGGAACGGTGAGGTTGAGTTGGACCACGTTGGCCGAAGCGTAGTGCTTCGGACCCTCGGGAAACTTGCGGTCGAACACGCGGCCGCCGTTGACGTCCAGGCACACCCGGCAGTACAGGTCGTTCTGTCCGTCCAGGTCGAGGATGTCTCGGTCCTCCTCCTTGGTATCCAGCCGACCCAGTGCCACGTTGAAGGGGCGGCACACGTAGAGGGGACCGTTGAACCATAGGATGCTGCCGTTCTGGAACGCGTTGTAGCGTGCTCCCGCCTCGCTGGGGATGTCGTTTTCGTCGGTGGTGGGGAAACCCAGGTGCCCGAGCGGGCCGCCTTCCATGCCCAGGTACCGGTCGCGAATGGCCCCGTAGACGATGCTTGCTGGTGTCTGCGGTGACCAGTAGATGCTGCAGTTGTCGAACTCGCTCAGCTTGCCGACCACCGTGGTGCCACGCTTGACATCGCTTTCGTGGCTGCGGGGGAATCCCCAGCGGCCCGGTCCACCGGTTGCGTCGTACTTGGCCAGGATGGCACCGTGCACCTCGAAGGCCTTGGGTGCGCCCGCGCGATGGTACATGCGGCCCCGCTGGAACTGCTGCACCTGGCCACCCGGGATGGACTGGGCGGGCGCGGAGGGCAGCCCGATCTTCCCCACGTCGGCGCCCAACAGGTCGTAATCGAGGTGGAAGCGCTCCAACAACGGGACGGCACCCGTGTCCGCTGACCAGTGGATGCTGCCGCGCTCGAACACACTTCGGCGACTGCCGGGAATGCGCCACGGCAATTCGTCGGAGACCAGCGCGCCCAGCTTGCGGCGGAGCACTTCATCGCTGCGCCACTTGGCGAGGATGGCGCCATGCATGAGGAAGGCGACGCCGTGGGTTTCACGGTACGAGAGCACGCCCAGCGCAAAGGGCTGCAGCCACGCGCCCGTTGCCGGGTCAAAATAGAAGTCCGCAGTGCGCGGCCCGAGGTTATGCGTGGGACGGACTTCATTTTCCTTTCGCGTCAGGTGCCACTCCGGCGACCCCCGTTCCACGTCGAGTTTGGCGTCCAGTGCGGCCGGGATCCCGTGGTGGATGTGGACGGCAGCCACCTCGCCCGGCAACGGCCACCGGGAGCCATCCACCCAAGCGCCGACGTGCAGCGTGTCGCCCGAACCTGCGTGCAGCCCGCCTGCCGGAAACGCGGTGACGGCCACTACCTCGTCGTCGACCATCAGCGCGAGCGTGTCGGCGTCGTAAACCAGCAAGGCGGTGTACCAGATGCCCACGCGCAGGTCAGCGCGGTTCCAGGTGGCTGCGCCGGCCCAGCCCGCTGCCCCGTTATGCACCGAAGCTGCGAGGTTGAAGCGATCGCCGGCGTTGCCGGGTTCGACGAACATCGCGAAGGGCAGCGCGGTGCATTCAACCAAGTTCCCTCGCCCCGCCACGGGGTCGGTGACGCGGAACACGATCTGGACCGCGAATCGGCTCGGATCGAACAGGCCAGGAGAGACGGTGGCGCGTCCCTGCGCTCCGGGACCGAACCGGAGGGCATGGTTGAGTTGGCCCAAGGCGGTGGCGCCCGGCCCGGCGGCTGGCTGCGTACCGGTGAAGCTCGCCGGCAGGGAACCGTCAGGGTTGCTGGCCCCGGTGGGGGTGAAGGTCCATTCAATGATTGGGTGAGTCATGTCGTTCCTCGACAAGTGCTGGGTTCACTGCGGACTGTCATGCGCACGAACGGCTGCAGTGTTGGCCGTCCATGGCTCCCCTGTTTGGTAGAACGCGTACCTGGTGTCAGCAACGGCCCGCGCGTGCGCCCCCTCGCGCCGGGGGCACTCGCGTGGACTCATGCGCTGGCCTTGATGAAAGCGCTGACTGCTTCGCGGATGGCGGCATCGTTGTCCAACGCACCATGGCTCGTGGCCCGGGCTGCAGGGGTGTTGGGCGCCCAGGCACCACCCGGCGTGGGCAGTTGCCGCACCATGCTGCCCCACGCATGCGTGGGCAGGGCTGGCACCAGGTGCTTCTCCATGCCGAGCAATGGCGTTTCCTCGTGGTCCTCGAAGGATCGCGCCACCAGGTACAGCAGCGACTTGCCGTACGGCTTGCACGTGGGATCACCGCGCTCGGCCGCATCGGTGAGGTTGGAAACCAGCACGGGAATTCGACGCTGCGCGATGTAACCGCCCAATTGCTGATCAAACACGTCCAGCCGTACCGCGGGCGCCAGCAGACTGATCGATCGGACGTCCAGCCCTTGTCGCAGGGCGCGTCCGCCCAGCCACGCGTGGACGATCGAACCGGCGGAATGTCCGACCAGGTGCAGGCGCATCCGGGGCAGGTTGGCCTGCAGGTCCTTGCGCTTGAGCCACTCGAACAGCTGCGCGACCCCGGCATTCTTCGCGCCCGACAGCGCGTCGGCATTCTGTTTCATCTCGCCCCAGAGCTTGCCGCCCGGCAATCGGGCCAAGCCCTCCAGGCGCTCGTCGCGCCATTCCTCGAAACGCTTGCGGAAGCGGTTCCACCGTTCGCCGCCGGTCTTCTCCGCTTCGCCCTTTACCGCGTCCTCGAAGATATTGGACAGGGTACTGAACGCGTCCGTTTCCCACATCAGGAAGACCGGGAACACGCGTTCGGTGTACAGGTGCGGGATCCAGGCGCGTGCCGTCGCGGCTGCGGCGTCCTCGCCGGTCAGGCCGCCGTGGGCGTATAGGGCGATATCCACCGTATCGGTCTTTCTCAGGCCCCAGGCGCGGCATGCTTCGGGCAGGTGGTGCTCCAGCAGCAGGCGCAGGTCGTCGGGGCCCGTGCGGAATCGGCCGCGTCGACTGAGCTGACCTTCGTTCTCCATGTTGATGACGAAGGGGGCGATCTCGTGGTCCGCCAGCGTGGTGTTGTTCGACACCACGGCGGCACCGGTGCGGGCGTCCAGGCGCAGAGAGGTGGCCCCGGCCACCGCCTCGTGCTCGACGGTGACCACACCCAGCTGCACCACCCAGCAGTCCATGGCGTTCTCGATCCAGTCCTCGTAGGTCAGCACGGCAAAGCCGCCGCGCCCCCATTCGCCGCCCCACGAGTTCTGGATGATGAATCCCTCCGGGGTATAGCCCACGATGGCGAACGCGTGGCCCTGCTCCTGCGAGCCGGTGGCATGCTTGATCGTCGGCACCTCGTCCGCGCTGGTGGGCGCGGGCAGCGTCATCTGCTGGAGCTGGGCGTCCCAGCCCTTGTGGGTGAAGGCGCTGGCATACACTGCCCCGGCCTCGCTGAGCGCGATGTGGATGTCGCGGATGTCCTCCGGGTCTATGCGGTAGTAGGCGCCCAGCGGGCGCTTCACCGCGTCCAGCCACCAGTCATCCAGCGAGCCGGGCTTGGGGCGCGGCATCGGCTCGCGTGGCCACAAGCGCTCGCAACTTGCGCCATGACGTGACCACCCCTTGAGTGCGCCCCGCAACGAAGAGCCGCTGTCGTCTTCCTCGTCGTCCTCCGCCCATTCGTCGTAGCGGCGCGCCATGTTGTAGAGCATGTGCCCCGAAATCACCTGGACGGGTCGCCGTCCGCGATCAAGCAGGTATTCGATGACCGTCGCGAGCGCAAACCCGGTGCACGCATTGGTCTCGCCCTGTTGCTTGGTGGGGTTGGGGTCCAGCGGCAGCATCACGTCCACAGGCGCCACCGCAATGCTGGGCCGGTACTCCCAATCGCGCAGGTCGACGGGGTCGGGGCGGACGTTGCGGCGCTTGGGCAGGCGGCGACGCAGCGTGCCCAATGGTGCAAATTGGCTGCGGCCGGGAGGCAGTGCACGCAGGCTGGGCGCCGCACCCAGGAGAGGGCGGCTTTTAGTGCGCGCCCTGGTTCCGCCAGCGTCCTGGGCTTCCGCAGTGAGCTGCGCGTAAGCGGCGGCCAGACGGGCCTCATAGTGGTGGATGGCATGCCCCGGGCCGTTGTAGGCCGCGGCGAATGTCCGCCAGTCGTGCTTGCGCAGCGCGGACAGGAACGGCGGACGCGCGACCAGGCGGGCAAACGCGGAAACCTGTTCGTCCGCGCTCGCATGCTGCGCGGCGACAAAGGCCTCGACCGTGTCTTGCCCGCAGTAGGGGTAGTTGAAGCCCATGACCTGGAAAAGGCCCCAGCCGGCGGATTGCAGCGCCGCTGCGCGGTCGAGCTGGCTGGCCTCATCCAGACGTTTCCATTCACCCGCCTGGTCGCGCGCGTACTTGCGCGGGTCCCATTCGGCGTGGCTCAGGTGCGGGTGGCTGGCATCGAACTGGCCGCCGGTCAGGCGGTGAAAGGCGTGGCCTTCAAACAGGATCTTGGGCTTGTTGGCCCGGCCACTCATGAAGCCATGCCCCGCGGTTTCCACGCGCGCAATGGCCTTGAGAACGTTCTCCTCGACTTCCAGCGCCTTGGCCAGGTCGGTCCAGGCCAGATCAGAAACATCCTTGTTCATCTGAACTCTCCATGGGGTCGTTCATGGTGGAGCTAGAGCGTGGCACGCCTGCGTCTCGCAGACTGCAACGCTGACGATGCGGGAATCAGGCCATGGAAATGACGCCATCCACTGGCCTTGCGGGGGCCGGCGACCCAATGTGTGACGGCTGTCAACTACTCGCCGTGAGGTGCGGGCGGGTTGTGGCATCATCAAAATTACTGGCGTGCTCGTTGCGGGCGCGCCCGATCCGGCGATGGCAGACGCGCGGCAGTGACGGCATCGGAAACTCTACACATCGTGGGTGCGTGGCCTTGGGGCGGGCTGGTCGTGACCGGGGCGGTCACGCTGCTGGCGGGCTTCCTTGTCGGCGCGTTGCTGCGCCGTAACCGGGTACACGTGGCACAGCTGGAGGCCGCCCACCGGGCGTTGCTGGAAGCCGACCGCGCGGCGGCCATCGGGCAGGGCGAGCTGGCCCAGGCACGCGAACGCGTCAAGCGCATGGAAGGGCAGCAGCGCGCCCTGTTCGGCGACAACCCGGTGCCCATGTGGATCCATTGCCCGACCAAGGGTTGCGTGGTCGCGGCCAACGCCGCGGCGCGTACCGCGTTCGGATTGACCGAAGGCGTGGTGTCCGCCGAAGGCACGCCGGGGTATTCGCTGGCGTGGGTGCTCGATACGCTGGCCACCCGCCGGCCGGAGGAGCGCCTGAGGGGCGAGCGCTGGTCGTTCCCCCTGCCGGATGGTCGAGCGCTATCGGCCCAGCTGCAGGTGCGCGACCTCGAGTTTGGTGGCGTGTCGTGCCTGTTGGTGACGGCCAGCGGCGCGACGGACATGTTGGTCACCGAGTCTGCCCCCTTGCGGCATGAAATGGGGCACGAAGGCGCACCCAACTGGGACGACGAGAAGCGCAGGTTCGCGACCGACCTGCGACTTCTGCGCCGCGCCGTGGAGACCACGGACAGCGGCATCGTCATCACCGACGCCACGGTGACCGACCATCCGATCATCTACGTCAATCCCGCGTTCGAGCGCATCACGGGTTACGCCAGCGACGAACTGGTGGGGCGCAACTGCCGCTTCCTGCAGGGCACCGACCGCGAGCAGGCGGCGGTGGACGGGATTCGCGCCGCGCTGCAAAACGAGCGCGACGTACGGGTCACCCTGCGCAACTACCGGCGGGACGGCAGCCTGTTCTGGAACGACCTGCACCTGACCCCGCTGCGCTCGCCGGACGGTGTGGTGACGCACCACGTGGCCATCGTCAATGACGTCACCGAACAGCGGCATTACGAGGACCAGCTGGCCTATCGCGCTACCCACGATGACCTGACCGGTCTTCCCAACCGCCAGTTGCTGCTTGACCGGCTGGAGCAGGCGATCCGCATGGCGGACCGCAATGGCTCCAGCGTCGCCGTGATGTTCATCGACCTCGATGATTTCAAGCTCATCAACGACACCCTAGGTCACGCGGCGGGCGACAAGGTGCTGCGCGCGGTTGCCTCGCGCTTGTCCGGACTGGTGCGCGACACCGACACCGTGGCGCGCTTTGGCGGCGACGAGTTCGTGGTGCTGCTGACCGAGCAGGGCGATGCCACGGCACGCAATGCGGTGATCGAGCGGGTCACCCAGGCGATCTCGCAGCCGATCATCATCGACGGCACGGCCCACGCCATCACCCCCAGCATTGGACACGCCAGCTACCCGGAATCGGGCTCCACCGCGGACATGCTGCTGATGCGCTCGGACATGGCGATGTACCAGGCCAAGCGTCTGGGCCGTAACCGCGCGGTCGGATACGACGCCAGCTTTGACGCGAACACGTCAGAACGCCTGCAGCTGGTGAAGGAACTGCGCGAGGCGTTCGAGAACAACGAGTTCGTGCTGGCGTTCCAGCCGGTGTTCCATCGCGACGGCCGCCCGGTGGCGATGGAAGCGCTGGTGCGCTGGAACCACCCCGAGCAGGGCGAGATCCCGCCGGGGCGCTTCATCACGGTGTGCGAAGAGAGCGGCATGATCGGTGAGTTGGGCCGGCGCGTGCTGACCATGGCCGCGCAGCATCACAAGCGCCTTTCCGCCCTCGGGCTGGGCGAGTTCCGCATTGCGGTGAACGTGTCGGCCGCGCAGTTCGCTGAGTCGCTCTACGAGGACGTGCAGCAGGCGATCGCCACCTACGGCTTGCGTCCGGGCGCGCTGGAGCTTGAGCTGACCGAGTCCATGATCATGGACAACCCCGAGCACGCGATCGCCACGATGGAGGCATTGACGCACCTGGGCGTGAGCATTGCGGTGGACGACTTCGGCACGGGCTATTCGAGCCTGGCCTACCTCAAGCGCCTGCCTATCCGCCGGCTGAAGATCGACCGCTCCTTCGTGCGTGACCTGGCGGAAAACTCCAGCGACCGGTCGATTTGCCAATCCGTGATCGCGCTGGCCAAGGCACTGGAGCTGGAAACGGTGGCGGAGGGCGTGGAGACTGCCGCCCAGCGCGACTGGCTGGCCGAACACGGGGTGGACGAACTGCAGGGCTACTTCCTGGGCCGCCCGACCCGGTTCGAGGGAGCGGTCGCGCTGATGGTCAAGGCACTGCCGCCAGACCACCCGGTGGTGGCCAAGCTGAGCAAACCGATGGCAATCGGCGTGGCCTGAGCCGGGTTACCTGACGACGGTTACCGGGATCGGGCTTTCGGCAATCACCTTGGTCGCCACCGAGCCGAGGAAAACGCTGGCCAGTGCGGTGTGGCCGCGCGAACCCATCACGATCAGGTCCGCCTTCAGCTCCTTGGCCGCCTTGACGATGGTGGGGGCAGGCGTGCCCACGCGCATGTCCTCCTTGAAGGCGATCTTGGCGCGGTTGAGCGCGGTGCGCGCCTGTCGCGTGGCATAGGCGGCGTTGTCGGCGTGGTACTTCTCGACACCTTGCGCGCCCAGTGAAACCGCCACGCTGCGCAGCAGCGGCTCATCCGCGAACAACAGCGTGACCTTGGGCGGCTTGGCCATGCTGGCGGCCAGTTTGGCGACATGCTTGACGGCCCGCGTGGCCACTGCGCTGCCGTCAACGGCGAGAAGAATGTGCATGTCGAGCTCCTTGTCGGGATGAGCGGGATGGTTCCAGCAAGGTCAGATTAGCGGTATGTCGCGGCGCCGGCTTGACCCTTGTCAATCCGACGCGCGCCTCCCGGGCTCACTCCAATTGCGAGCGCGCAAAAGCCGCATCCAGCGCATCCATGGCGTCGAGCGGCGTGAGCGCACCGGCAATCTCGTACGCGCGGGCTGCCTCGGCTTCCTCCTTGTCGCCATGCAGAAGCAGCAGCAGGTTGCCGTGCTCGATGTTGGCAATCGGGACCTGTGGAGTCAGTCGCAACGCCGTGCTCATGTGCTTCGTGGCCTCGCTGGCCTTGGCGCCGTAGGTCACGCCACCGATCATGCTGCCGACCTTGCCGATGATCTCGCCGTGGTACAGCGCCATCGCGGTATGCGCCTCGGCATGATTGGGTGCCAATTCGAGCGCGGCTTCCAGCGCGGCGCGGACCTTGCCGGCGATGCCGGCCTTTAGCGCCTTCACGATGCTGATGCATTGGCTGTAGCGGCCCAGCGCAAAAGCATGCCGAAAGTGGCTGTTGGCTTCGTCCGGAAGCGCTTTGACCGCCGCCTCCGCGAGCTTGGCGGCCTGCTCGAAACGCTTGAGCTTCTCCGCCTCGTCGTCAACGAGGTGGGTGGCATGGATGCCGATGGCCTTGACCGCCACCGACGCACCCACGGGGCCCAGCGCAACCCCCGCGTCGTAGGCCGCCTTGAAGTCACCTTCGTGGAAAGACCGCCAGGCCTCCTGCAACGCGGCGGCCAACGCGTCTGCATCCAGGCCCTTGGGTGCCTGTTTCCCGGCGGCGGCAATGAGTGCGGCGGCACGCTTCTTGTCAGGGTATGGCTCCTGGTCGCCGGTATGGAGCTTCGACCAGGCCTTCTTCAACGCATCGCCTGGGAAGGCAAAGCGCTGCATGTCCTTGGGAAGTGCCGCCCACGATGCCTTGCCTGCCATGACCAGTCCCTCGCTCCAGTGCTTCCCCAGCATCCCCAAAATCCGCTGCGCTGGCAATCGCCGGGGCCATGGTGGGCCGCGGCAGGGTAGTTTGTTTGCTCGGTTGTGCAGCGCCAGAATGGGAAACGGAAAGCCGGTCGGCCGACCGGTCAACGGAGCCCCGCCCATGGTCGCCAACCCGCGTCGAGCCGCGCAGTCCCGGCAGACCACGCTTCGTCACCTCTGGCTGGCGGGCTTGGGCCTGGTGGCGGTGGCCCATCGGGAAGCGATTGCGCTTCCGGAGCGTCTGCTGGCGGGCGTCGCGGATTGGCAGCGGGGAGCAGCCAACCGCCTGCCGGGCGCGCGTACGCGCCCTGGGCACCGCCGTGGGGCGTGATCAGACTCAGTCGCGGTAAGCGCGGGTCAGGGTGTGCAGATGGATGCGCTCGGCATCGCGCAGGAAGGGCGCAATCAGCATCATCACCTGCACGATGCCCTGACGGATCGCCACTTGCTCGTCCTTGTCGCCGCGAGCGGCCGAATAATTGAGCCAGAAGGTGGCGATCAGCAGCACGTTGGTCGCAGTGGCCGCCAGTTCCTCGGCCGAGCCACGCATCACCCCGGCCTTTGAGAGACCGCGCATGACCAGATGCGCCTGCTCGTCCGCGCGCTTGAGGATCCGGGCGAACCGCAGGCGAAGCCGCCGGTTCCGGCTGAGGATCTCGACCAGGTCGCGGTGCAGGAACCGGTAGTCCCAGATGCACTCGAACACCAGGTGCAGCTGCAACCAGACATCTTCCAGCCCCGGCAGGCGTCCCTCGGGGGCGCCCAGCGCGGTGTCCATGCGCTCCTCGAAGCGCGCGAACAGCTGCTCGATGATGTCGTCCTTGTTGCGGAAGTGGTAGTACAGGTTGCCGGGGCTGATCTCCAACTCGTCGGCGATGTGGTTGGTGGTGACGTTCGGCTCGCCCTGGGCGTTGAACATGCTCAACGCCGTATCGAGGATCTTCTGGCGCGTGTCCTTGGCCACTAAGGCGACGTCCTCTGCAGGCGCGGCTCAGCCGCGCAGTTTCTTCACGAGGTCGACGTACTTCTTCATGGCGTCCTCCTGGGAAGTGCCCTGGAGCTTGGACCAGGCTTCGTACTTGGCGGTGCCCACGAAATCGAAGAAACCGGGCTTGGGGCCGTTCACATCACCCTCCGCGCCCTGTTTGTAAAGCGCGTACAGGCGCAGCAGGGTGTCGTTGTCCGGGCGCTCGGCGAGCCCCTTGATGTCCTCGGCGGCTTGCTTGAATGCGGTTTGCAGGTCCGACATGGGGCCCTCCCAAGCGCTACGAAGCGGTGCCTTCATCACACCATGCGGGTGGGGGGTGGTCAATACGGCGGGGAATTGTGAGTGCGTCGCCACTCTGGCAACGTAGGCGCGACGGCGCCATGCGGGCGAGCGTGTCCGGCGCGGTGCCGGGCGAGCGAGCCGATCCCGCGATGGAGCGTGCCGGGAACACAACCAGGAGAGGGGCATGGGCTATTTCGTCACGGGCGCGACGGGCTTCATCGGGCGCTTTCTGGTCACCAACCTGCTGCTCAAGCGCAAGGGACCAGTGCACGTGCTGGTGCGCAAGGATTCGATGAAGAAGCTCGAGGCCATCGGTCGAAAGATGGGCTGGGACATGAAGCGCGTGGTGGCGGTCGAGGGCGACATGACCCGCGCCAACTGCGGCGTGGCGCCGGCCCGGATCAAGACCCTGCAAGGCACGGTGAAGCACTTCTTCCATCTGGCCGCCATTTACGACCTCACGGCCAGTGCGGAGGCGCAGCGCGCCGCCAACATCGACGGCACGGCGCATGCATTGGACCTGGCCGCGGCGATCAAAGCGGGCTGCTTCCACCACACCAGTTCCATCGCGGCGGCGGGACTGTATCCGGGCGTGTTCCGCGAAGACATGTTCGAAGAGGCCGAGGGTCTCGATGACCCGTACCTGCGTACCAAGCATGATTCCGAAGGGCTTGTACGGGCGGAAAAGCGCGTCAAGTGGCGTATTTACCGCCCCGGCATGGTGGTGGGCCACTCGCAGACAGGCGAGATGGACAAGATCGACGGCCCGTACTATTTCTTCACTTTCCTCAAGCGGCTGCGCCAGATGCTGCCGCCGTGGATGCCGACGCTGGGTCTGGAGGGCGGGCGCATCAACATCGTGCCCGTGGATTTCGTCGTCGACGCGATGGACCACATCGCGCACAAGCCCAAGCTGGATGGCCAATGCTTCCATTTGACCGACCCGGAGCCGATGCGCGTGGGCGAGGTGCTCAATACCTTCGCCCGCGCCGGGCATGCGCCCGAGATGACGATGCGCATCGACGCCCGCACCTTCGCATTCATACCAAGTAGCGTGCGCATGGCGGTGGGAAGCCTGCCCCCCGTGCGGCGCCTGGTCGGGATGCTGTTGCGTGACTTCCAGGTGCCGAAGGAAACGCTGAAGTTCCTGACTTACCCGACGCGCTTTGACAACCGCGAGGCGGAGCGGGCACTCAAAGGCAGTGGAATCAGCGTGCCTCGGTTGGACACGTATGCCTGGCGCCTGTGGGACTACTGGGAGCGCAATCTCGACCCCGACCTGTTCATTGACCGCTCGCTCAAGGGCAAGGTCAAGGGAAAGGTTGTCGTGATCACCGGCGGATCTTCGGGCATTGGCCTGACCACCGCGCAGAAGGTGGCAGCAGCGGGCGCCACTACGGTGATCGTTGCGCGCGGTGAGGCGGAACTGTTCAAGGCGCGCGACGAAATGCAGGCTGCCGGCGGCAAGGTGTTCGCGTATACCGCCGATCTATCCGACATGGCCGAGTGCGACCGGCTGGTGAAGACGGTTCTGGAAGAACATGGGAAGGTCGACATCCTGATCAACAACGCGGGTCGCTCGATCCGACGTTCAATCGAGCTTTCCTACGACCGCTTCCATGATTTCGAGCGGACGATGCAGCTGAATTACTTCGGCAGCCTGCGGTTGATCATGGGCGTCCTGCCCGGCATGACCGAGCGCCGCCGGGGGCACATCATCAACATCAGCTCGATTGGCGTACTGGCCAACTCGCCGCGCTTTTCCGCCTACGTGGCGAGCAAGGCGGCGCTGGATGCATTCAGCCGCTGCGCGCAGGGAGAACTGTCGAGCAAGGGCATCTGCTTCACCACCATCAACATGCCGCTGGTGAAGACGCCGATGATCGCGCCGACCAAGATGTACGACAGCGTGCCCACCTTGACGCCGGAGGAGGCCGCCGACCTGGTGGTCAAGGGCATCATCGAACGCCCCAGCCGCATCGCCACGCGCTTGGGCATCTTCGCTTCGCTCGTCAATGCGTTGGCACCCAAGGCGTATGAGGTGGTGATGAACACCGCCTTCGAACTGTTTCCGGACTCTGCCGCGGCCAAGGGTGACAAGAAGGCCCTCAAGGAGGAGCAGCCGAGCCATGAACAGATTGCGTTCGCCTCGCTGATGCGCGGGGTGCATTGGTAAGTGGGTACCATCCGGGTTGCGCGAGCGTGATCGGATGTGACTGAAATGCAAAGGGCCGCCGGGGGTGCCGGCGGCCCTTCTCGCGTGCGGCGACTGCCGGCAGTCGTCAGTACGTGGCGCACTGCAGGAAGCGCACGCGGGCATCGCTGCCCTTGGGCGGCTGCAGGTGCAGGCGCGATGTGCGGATCGCCTCGTAATGCTTTACCACCGCGCAGATCTCGTCGATTCGCTGCTGATTGGCCTCTTCGGACAGCTGCAGCATCAGGGTGGAGCGCGTCGACCAGAACACGGACTCAATGCCGGACAGGGTGCCGACTTCGTCGATGACCTGCTTGCGCTGGTCCTCCTCGGGCATGGTGGCGACGGAAATGGTCGGCGCAATCGCCGGCGCGGGCCCGGCGTTCGGCGTTGTCGCGGTGGGGGCGGAAGTCGGTGCCCGGGTCGGTTTGGCGGTAGCGAGCGCGCCCGTGGTCGCGGGCGTCTTCGCGGCGGGGTCGACTTCGGGCGCGACAAGCACGGCAAGACCAAAGCCGACCAGAAGCGCGCCGACCCAACCCAGGGCCGCGGTACGCGTGATCTGGGCCCTCGCCTTGGCGTTGAGCCCATTGTGTACGCTGGGTGGCAGCAAGGGGTCGATCAGCGGCCAGAGCGCTTGGCCATCCAGCATCTCTACATGTCCGGCGATCTTTCGTGCCGACGGATCGATGCTGCCAAGCGTCACCAGGATGCCGCCGGCCGCGCCATTGAGGCGAATCGCGTCGGTGAGTTCGCCGACCTGCGTTCCGGTGATCCGGTTCTTCGGGCCTTGCTTGCAACTGAGAAGCCAGGTCTGGCCACCGCGCGTGAGGCGCAGATCGGTCTGCTCGGGGTTGTGTTCGTCGGGGTGGGCTTCGAAACCTTGCGCTTGCAGCGCTTCGATGACGAAACGGGAAAATTCGCGCCAACGCATGCCGGCCAACGTGGCAATGCCGCCGGCTACGATCAGCTGGCGTTCCTTGACGAACCACAGGTACGCCATGAGGCCGCCACCCAGCAACAAGGCGACCAGGAGCATGATGGCGATGAACGACACGTTGAGCATTCCCACCCCGCAGTAGACACCCAGTCGCGCACTATACGTGGCCCGCGTTGCTGCGTTCAGTGCCGGTCGGCACAGGAAACCCGTGACCGGCGTTGGGGGATTGGGGAGGGAAGAGGCCCGCCAGTCCGTAACCGTAAGGGGAGGGGAGCAAACGGGGGAGGGAACTGGCGGGCTTGATCGGGCATGCGACCAGCGCATGCTGAGCCGTCTGGGTCGTCGGACGTTACGCTTGTGTCGACTTCGCAGAGCCGGCCGCCGACTTGCGCGCGCGCTGGGCGGGAGCTTTCCGGGCTGCCTTCTTCGCGGGTGCCGGGGCCGGCTTGGTCGCGGACTTCGCCGCGCGCTTGGCAGGAGCCTTGCCCGGGGCGGCGGGCTTGGACGACTGGCGCAGTTGGGTGGTTAGCGCGTCGACGCGACGGCTGAGTTCATTGAGGTCGTCGCGGCCCGGCACGCCGAGCTTGTTCATCGCCCGCTGCACGCGGTCCTCGAACACCTTTTCCAGACGGTCCCAGGTGTCGGCCGCGCGCTCGCGTGCGTTGCCCACCTTGGTCTCCACCACATCGCGTACCGCATCGGCCTGGCCGCCGGCCAGCTTGCGTGCGGTCTGCTCCAGGTTGAGGCCTTCCTTGACGAGTGCCTCGAACAGCTTGGTGCCCTCGCTCTGCGCACGGCCGAAGGCGCCCATGCCGGCCAGCCAGATCTGCTGCGCGGATTCGCTGAGGGTCTTGGTCAGTCCTTCGGATGAGGACGCGGTGCCCGCCTTCCTGGCGGTGGACTTCTTCGCGGACTTCTTGAACGTGGCCATGGGTCCCTCAGGGGGTGGGTGGGTTGTGTTGCAAGATGCGCCGCGGGTCTAGAGCTTTCACACCAAGCCCGAGGACGCACGTTGTTCCAGCTCGTCCAGAGCGCGCCGCAGCCGCGCGGTGGCATCCGAATCGCGCGTGGCCGGGGGGAGCCCGTCGAAGATGGAGCGGCGCGCATCGTTGATCACGTCCTCGCGCAGCGCCAGCCCGTGCGCCGCCAACAGGGGGCGGAGGGTCTCGGCGCGGCGGCGCAGGTCGGCGAGCGTGTTGCGGTAGCCGATCTGGGCGATGCGCGCTCGCGCAGAGAAGCTGAAGGCGTTGGTGAAGAACATCTCCCCGTCCCGGGCATTGGGCTCGAAGATCAGCTGGTCGATGTTGGGGTACTGGGTGGCGTACTTGGCCAAGCCCACCTGCATGCGCGACTGGAGCAGGGTGCGAAAGGTCTGTGAGAGGACCGCGGGCAGGCCGCCGCGGGCAAGACGTCCGGAATGGCCGGCGCCGGCCTCCAGTCCCTCGTCTTCGCCCTGCGCGTTGAACGGCACCAGCGGGTTGACGCCGATCAGCAGGTCGATGTCCTGGTCCAGCACCACCGAGGCGTGCATGGTGCGGCGCAAGGCGCCATCGACAAAACTGCGGCCGCGGATCTGCACGGGTGGGTACAGGCCGGGCAGTGCGGCGCTGGCCTGGACGGCCTTCGAGATAGGCACATCGCGCCACTGTTCGCTGCCGAAGCGGACGGCCTCGCCGTTGTCCAGGTCGACCGCGATCACGTAGAGGGGCACGTCCAGCTTGCGGAAGTCGTTGGTGCGTCCGCGGCGAGTCAGCACGTCCCGCAGGAATCGCTCGACCTGGGCGTTGTCGAACAGCCCGGTAGGCACCAGCCCGCCAAAGCGCATGATGAAGTTCGACCAGCCCGTGCCCCAAGGCGTGTGCTGCATGTCGCCCAACCACTTGCGGGTAATGCGGGGCAGGGCTGCGGCACGGCGCATGTATTCGGCGACGGCCGGGCGCATGAAGTCGGAGGGGCGGAACACCGCGTCGTAGCTGTCGCCGGTGATGAAGATTCGGCAGATCTCCTCCGTCCGCATGCGGTTGGCGAGGCCTGCGGCCAGGAATGCGCCGCTGCTGACGCCCACGTAGCAATCCATGCGATTGAGGTCGAGCCCCTCGATGGCCTCATCCAGCGCACGCAGGGCGCCCAGCTCATACATGCTGCCGATGGGCCCCCCACCCGCGATGGCGAGGCCAATGCGGGGCTTGCCCTGGGTGTCGCGGCGTTGGCGGGCGGTATGAAGTGACAGCATGCGCAGCAGTACGGAGGGGTTGGCCCGAGTGTAGCCCAATCGCCAATGACGCCTGTGGCGCCGTCCTCACGCGCCGCCGACCCCGCTGGCCGTGGGCGCACTCCACCGCCAGGCGGCCCGCGGGTTGACCGAAGCGACTGCAGCGGGTGCGTGGTTGCGGTCTGGCACGCGAGCAGCCGATGATCCGGGGCATGGCCCGCACCCGCGATCTGTCCATCCGGCTTCCTGACCTGCTGCAGCGCCACCAGCGACTGACCAGCCCGGCGCACGATCCGCGGAACCGGCTGCGCTGGCTCCCCGAGTTGCGGCGATGGCAGGCGGCGCGTCTGCGGCGGAGTTTCGCCCATTTCCTGGAAGACCCTCGGCATCGCGCGGCGGCCGAATTCTTCCTCAGCGATGTCTATGGCGATCACGACTTCAGCCGGCGCGATGCCGACATCGCCCGGGTCGTGCCACTCATGCAGAAGCTGTTGCCGGACGCGCTGCTGGCCAGCGTGGCGGACGCGATCGAACTGGGGTTGCTAACCCACGCCTTCGACCTGCGCATGGCGCAGGTGCTGGAAACCTTGGCACCCAAGCGCAAGCGGCTGGATGACGCGCTCTACGGGGAGGCCTACCGCGCGTGCGGTCTACCCAGGCTGCGCAGTTACCAGATTGACCTGATCGCCCGCGTGGGCAAGGACCTGGGTCGGGGCTTGAAGCTGCCCGGAGTCGGCATGTTGTTGAAGCTGTCCCGCGGGCCCGCGACGGCGGCCGGGCTGGCGGAGCTGCAGAGGTTTCTGGAGCGTGGCGTCGACGCCTTTGCACGGTTGGGCGACCCTGCGGCGTTCGTTGCCGAGATCGAACAGGACGAGCGTGAACTGTCGCGCCGGCTCTTTGCCGGCGATCCGCAGACCTCGGGTTGAATCGATGTGCCGACCTTGCGTGGGGGCGAAGCGCAGGGTTGCCGATGCCTCAGGCGAAGCGCTCGTCCAGTACCCGGCGGATCTCCGCCTCGATCGGGCCTTTCAATGCGCCCAGCAGGAAGCCGAGCTTGGCGGTGACGTGCACGTTGCCCGGCTGCAGCGCGATATGGCCATCCACGCCGCTTCGGGTGAAATGCAGCAGGTCGCCGTCCCAGTGGTGGTCCACGCCGAAACGCTCGTGCAGTTTCGCGGCCACTTCCTCGACGACGGTGCGGGCCTGGGCCTGCGAAAGCTTGTGGGCGTGATCGATGGCAATGTGCGACATGCGGAGACTCCAGGGGGTGCCTGACTATTGTGGCGGCCATTGCAGGTGCTTCCAAGTGGCCCCGCCGTGCTAGATTCCCCGCACGTGACTGCCCCCAGACTCCGCTTCCCGCATCGTGACCACCTTGACCTGGTGCTGACACCGGGCGTGCATGCCGTTGGCCTCGACGCCGATGGTCGACCGCGTCCGGTTGAAGGCGGGGCCGATGCGCGGGTGCAATTCTGTGTGGACCGGCGCGGAATCTGGCTGCAACTGCGCGAAGGCTCGCGGGGTGTGCACGTCAACGGCAGGCCGGTGCGCCGGATGGCGATGCTGCGGCCGGGCGATGCCATCTTTTTTGAAGGCCAGTTGCTGCAACTGCTGGGCACGGAACCCTTGCCGGCTCCGCGGGAAACCATCGCGGCCGACGGGCACTTACATGCCGTGCTGCGTGGCGTGGGGGGCAGCCACCACGGGCGCGCCTTCCCACTGGATCGTCCGATCATGGTCGGGCGCAGCGCGGACGCGGACATCGTCATCACCGACCATGACTTTGCCGAGCGGCATGCCCGACTGGAGCCGCATCCCAACGGTATCGTGCTGCGCGACATGGGCTCGGAGACGGGGAGTACGGTCAACGGCCATCCCGTCCGTCATGCGCTGCTGCGGGTAGGCGACCAAGTGGTGTTCGACACCACGCATCGCTTCGTGGTCGAAGCCCCGCTGCGTGTGCTTGCCGAGGCGTTGCCTGACGCGGAGCTCCTCGAGCAGGACGCCGCGGCGCCGGTGCTGGTCAATACGGGCCGCAGGGCGGCGCTATCGACCTCCGTGCGACGCATCCCGTGGCTGCTGTTGGCCGCGCTGCTGTTGGCCGGGTTGCTTACCCTGCTGCTGCTCTTTGGCGCGCGCTGACACCACGCCACCGCTGCGCCAGGCGCCAGCCCAGCAATACGGCAAGGATTACCGCGTACAGCAGCGGTTCGCGGATGTCAGACTTCACCAGCCACCAGAAGTGGAGCACCGCCAGCACGCCGATCGCGTAGATCGCCTTGTGCAGTCGCGCCCAATGGCGGCCGAGCCGACGGATCGCTGCCTGCGTGGACGTCGCGGCGAGGGGCACCAGCAAAAGCCACGCCAGAAAACCGACAGTGATGTAGGGCCGTTTTGCGATCTCTTCGAAGATCTGGGTCCAATAGCCGCGCAGATCCAACACGAGATAGGCCGTCAGGTGCAGCGTGGCATAGGCGAAGGTGTACAGGCCCAACATGCGCCGGAAGCGCAGGAACACCGTCTGCCCGGTGAGTTGGCGCAAGGGCGTGATGGCCAGCGTCAGCATCAGCAGGCGCAGCGCCCACAGCCCGAGCCGGTGCTCGATCTCTGCGACGGGGTCGGCACCGAGTGCGCCGCTGCCGGTGAGGAACTCCTCGCGGACCTGCGACGCCAGTATGGCGGCCGGGGTCAGCGCGAGGGCGTGGACGACCGTCTTGAGCGCCAGGTTGGCCCGGGAAGAGGGCCGCCAGGGTGCCATCAGAACCACTTCCTCAGGTCCATGCCCTTGTACATCCCGGCCACCTGTTCGGCGTAGCCGTTGAACAGCCGAGTGGGTATTCGCTCGGCGAACAGCTTGCTCGCCGTGCCTGCGATCCGCCGCTCGGTCTTCTGGCTCCACCGGGGATGGTCCACATTCGGATTGACGTTGGAAAAGAAGCCGTATTCATCGGGCTGCAGATCGTTCCAGGCCGTGGGTGGCATCTTCTCGACGAAACGGATCTCCACGATCGACTTGATGCTCTTGAAACCGTATTTCCACGGCACGACCAGCCGCAACGGCGCGCCGTTCTGCTGCGGTAGTGGCTTGCCGTAGAGGCCGGTGGCAAGCAGGGTGAGCGGGTGCATGGCCTCGTCGATGCGCAGGCCCTCGCGGTACGGCCAGTCGATGCTGCGATACACCAGCCCCGGCATCTGCCGCGGGTCGGCCAGGGTGGTGAACGCCACGTATTTCGCCTTCGAAGTGGGCTGGAAGCGCTTGAGTACGCTGCCCAGCGGCACGCCCAGCCACGGAATCACCATCGACCAGCCTTCCACGCAGCGCAGGCGGTAGATGCGCTCCTCGGGAGCGTGGCCCTTGAGCAGCTCGGCGAGGTCCAGCACGCCGGGCTTGGCGCACTCGCCGCTGACCGCAATTGTCCAAGGGGAGGTACGCAGCGTCTTGCGCGCCTTGGAGGGATCGGCCTTGCCAGTGCCGAACTCATAGAAATTGTTGTAGCTGGTGACGTCCTCCATGCGCGTCAGCGTCTCGGCGGTGCGGAAGCCTGACCGCGCCTGCTGCGGCGTCAGCGCGACCTTGGGCGGCACAGGGGGGTCGGCTTCGGCGCAGCCGGACAGTACCAGGGCGGGACTGGCGGCGAACGCGGCGATCAGGCGTCGGCGGTCGCGGTACACCGCTTCTTCGGTGATCTGGGCGGCAGGGATGCGGAGGACGTCACGCAAGGACATGGGGCAGCGCCGGTTGGGGGCTACTGCAGTAGACCGCGACTGCGGTTAAGAAGTTGCATGGCGCGACCCACGTCGGCGTCGGCTGGGCCAGGGTCCGCAGGTCCGGAGCATGCGCCCGCGCCGCGGCCAGGATCTCGGCGTGCTTGTCCTGATCAGTGTGACCCCCGCGCCGTCCCCGGGATTGTTTGTCCGGAGGGTAGGGTGCGGCGGTCACGGCGCCAGCAGGTGCGGGATGAGTTCGCGCAATGCGCGGGACAGCAATTCATGGTCCAAGTCGGGCTCGCGGGTTTCGTGCACGCGAAGGCCCTCGAAAATCAGTTGCAGGATCAACGCCCGCTGCGCCGTGATTGCCGGCGGCAGCGCGTGACCACCCTCTTCCTTGGGGCGGGCCAGCCAGGTCTGCAGCGCCTGGCGAAGCCCCGTGTCGAAGTTGCGCACGGATGCGGCGATCCCCGGGTCCCGAGTGGCCTCGGCGGAGAGCTCCAGCAGCAACGGCGCGCTGATGCGACGACTGCCGTCCGCCCGGCCCGTGCCGTAGCCTTCGGCCATCTCTTGGGCCAGGTCGATATGGCGCGTGAGCCGAATTTCCTCGCGCAGCAGTTCCAACTGCCGGTCGACGATCGCCTGGATGATCGCGCTCTTGTTCTCGAAATAGCGGTAGATCAGGCCGGGACTCATCCCGGCTGTTTCCGCGATCTTGGCCATGCCCGCTGCATGAAAACCGTGCTCGATGAAGCACTGCTGCGCGGCGCTGAGAATGCGCTCGCGCTGTGCTTGGGTCCGTGCTTTGGCTTTGCTGCTGCGGGTCTGTGCGGTCATTGTCCTGTTTCGCTCCAACCGCCACCGAGGGCCCGGTAGAGGGCCACGCGGTTGGCCTGCTCGGCCTGGCGGACTGCAATCAGCCCTTGCTGGGCCCCATACAGTGTGCGCTGTGCGATCAGCCGTGTCAGGTAACTGTCACGTCCAGCCTCGTGGCGCGCCTTGGCGAGGGTGTCGGCGTGGGTCGCCGCATCCACCTGTGCCTGGGCGGCCTCGCGCCGCTGGGCCAAGGTCTCCGACAGCACCAGCGCGTCGGCCGCATCGCGGAATCCGGCCTGGATGGCCTTTTCGTACTCCGCCAGCGCGATGTCGCGGTCGACCTTCGCCACGCCGAGGTTGGCGCGCAGCTTGCCACCCTGGAAGATCGGCAGGGTGATGCGTGGGACGAAGCTCCATACCTGCGTCCCGGCCGAGAACAGGTCCGACAACTCCCCGCTGACCGCACCGACCGAACCCGTCAGCGAAATCGACGGGAAGAAGGCGGCCCGGGCGGCGCCAATGTCGGCGCTGGCGCCCAGCAGGCGATGCTCGGCCGCGCGCACGTCGGGCCGGCGCAGGAGCGCCTCGGACGGCAGGCCCGCCGGCACAGGCAACAGCCCGATCGCGCCGTCGTGCAGGCCGTTGGGCAACTGCTCGGGGGCCAGCGGCGTACCAGCCAGCAAGTGCAGGGCATGTATGTCGCGCGCCACGTCGCCCTCGAAGCGCGCCACATCACCGCGGGCGCCCTCCAGTTCGGCCTTGGCTTGCGCCAGCTCCAGCGCGGAGGCGGCGCCGATGGCGTGGCGCTTCCCTGCGAGGCGGTGGCTGTCCTCGAAGGTGGCCAGCATCGCTTGCGATACGCGCAAGAGGTCCTGGTCGGCGGCCAGGGTGAGGTAGGCGTTGGCCACCTCGGCAATGAGGCTCAGCTGTACGGCGATGCGCGTCTCGTCCGTGGCGAAGTAGCGTTGCAGGGCCGCCTCGCTGAGGTTGCGCACGCGACCGAACAGGTCGAGTTCGAACGCCGACAACCCCACTCCTGCGGTGTAAACCTCAGTGGTGGGCAAGTCACCGCCGCTTCGTTCCATCTGCGCGCTGCCGCCCAATGTGGGCAACCGGTCGGCGCGCTGGATGCGGTACTGGTTGCGGGCCCGTTCCACGTTGAGGGCCGCCACCCTCAGGTCGCGGTTGTTGGCCAGCGCCGTCTCCACCAGTGCGTCCAGCTTCGGGTCGGTGAAGAAGTCCCGCCAACCGACGTCCGCCACCGGCAGGGCCGTACCCTCACCCCCGGTTTCAGGGGACGGCAGTGCAAGCGGCGACCCGGTAGCGGCCGGCAACGGCCACCGTTCGGCGATGCCCATATCGGCGGTGGGCGTGGCGGGCACCAGCGTGGCGCACCCGGCGGTAAACACGGCCGCGGCCAGGGCCAGCGGCGCGATCAGCGGCTTAGTCATGGGTATCACCTTCGGCGACGGCAGCCGGTTGGGCCTTGCGGCCCCCAAACACGCGCTGCACCACCACGAAGAACAGGGGAATGAAGAACACCCCCAGCGCCGTGCCGACGACCATGCCGCCCAGCACGCCAGTGCCGATGGCACGTTGCGCACCCGAGCCGGCGCCACTTGCGATTGCGAGCGGCAGCACGCCCAGGCCGAAGGCCAACGACGTCATGATGATCGGGCGCAGGCGATCCTTCACGGCTTGCATCGTGGCGGCGATGAGTTCCATGCCGTCTTCCACGTTGGCCTTGGCGAACTCCACGATGAGGATCGCGTTCTTGCTGGTCAGCCCCACCGTGGTGAGCATGGCCACCTGGAAGTACACGTCGCGGCCCATACCTGCCATGGTGTTGGCGAGCGCCGCACCCAGGATGCCCAACGGGGCCACCAGCAGCACAGCGGTCGGAACCGTCCAGCTTTCATACAACGCGGCCAGGCACAGGAACACGATCATCAGCGACAGCACGTACAGCAACGTGGTCTGGTTGCCGGCCTGCTGTTCCTGGTAGGACAGCGCAGTCCACTCGATGCCAAAGCCCGGCGGCAGCTGTGCGACCAGCCGTTCCATTTCGGCCATGGCATCACCCGAGGAGACCCCCGGCGCGCCCTGGCCCTGGATTTCCACGGCGGACACTCCGTTGTAGCGTTCCAAGCGAGGCGATCCAAATTCCCAATGGGTGGTAGCGAACGCCGAGAACGGCACCATCTCGCCCTGGTTGTTCTTCACCGACCAGCGGTTGAAGTCCTCCGGCGTCATGCGGAACTTGGCGTCGGCCTGCACGTAGACACGCTTCACGCGGCCACGGTCGACGAAGTCGTCGATGTAGCTGCTGCCCCACGCGGTGGCCAGCGTCGCGTTGATCTGGTCCATCGATAGACCCAATGCGCTGGCCTTGCCTTCATCCACGTCCACTCGGAACTGTGGGGTGTCGTCCTGGCCGTTGGGGCGCACGGCCATCAGCAGCTTGCTCTGCGCCGCAGCGCCCAGCAGCTGGTTGCGTGCGTTCACCAGCGCCTCGTGGCCCTGTCCGGTGTTGTCCTTGAGGAAGAAGGTGAAGCCCGCGGCGGTGCCCAGCTCCGGCATGGCCGGCGGCGGGAAAACGAACGCCATGGCGTCCTTGATCTGCATCAGCGCACCCATGCCGCGTCCCGCAACGGCGCCCGCGCTCAGCTCGGGCGACTTGCGCTCGTCCCAGTCCTTGAGCTTGATGAAGGCCATTCCCGCGTTCTGGCCCATGCCAGCGAAACTGAAGCCCTGCACCGAGAGCACCGAATCCACTGCTGCCTTCTCGTTGTTGAGGAAGTGGTTCTCGATGGTCTCGATGGTCTGCAGGGTGCGCTCCTGCGTGGCGCCGACCGGCGTCTGGATCAGCGAGAACAGCACGCCCTGGTCCTCATCGGGGAGAAACACGGTGGGCATGCGGACAAAAAGCAAGCCCATCACCACCACCATGGCCGCGAAGATGGCCATGAAGCGCCCCGGACGGCCGATGATGCCGCGCACGCCACGCTGGTAGCGGGTGCTGGAGGCGTCAAAGCCCCTATTGAACTTGCGGAAGAAGCGGGCAAGAAGACCGTTGCCATCGTCGTGGTGGGCGCCCTTCTTCAGCGGCTTGAGCATGGTGGCGCACAGTGCCGGGGTCAGCACGATCGCCACCAGCACTGACAACGCCATCGCGGAGACAATGGTGGCGGAGAACTGCCGGTAGATGATGCCCGTAGCGCCGGACATGAACGCCATCGGCACGAACACCGCCGACAGGACCAGGCCGATGCCCACCAAGGCGCCGGTGATCTGGTCCATCGACTTGCGCGTGGCTTCCAGCGGCGAGAGGCCCTCCTCACTCATGATGCGTTCGACGTTTTCGACCACGACGATCGCATCGTCGACCAACAGGCCGATCGCGAGCACCATGGCAAACATGGTGAGCATGTTGATGGAGAAGCCCATCGCCGCGAGGATGCCGAACGTGCCCAGCAGCACCACGGGCACGGCGATCGTCGGGATCAGCGTGGCGCGAAAGTTCTGCAGGAACAGGTACATCACCAGGAACACCAGCACGATGGCTTCCAGCAGGGTCTTGATGACGTTCTTGATCGACACCTGCACGAACGGGGTGGTGTCGTAGGCGGTGATGGCCTTCAGACCGGTGGGGAAGGTGGGACGAAGGGCTTCGACGGCTTCTTCGACATTGGCGGCCGTCTCCAGCGCGTTGGCACCGGTGGCCAAGGTGATCGCGATGCCGGTGGACGGCTTGCCATTGAAGCGGGTGACGAACTCATAGGTCTCCGCGCCCAGTTCAACGCGCGCGACATCGCCCAGCTTGAGCGCCGAACCGTCCGGATTGGCCCGCACGATGATCTCGCGGAACTGCTCCGGGGTCTGCAGCCGGTCCTGCGCGGAGATCGTTGCATTGAGCTGCTGGCCGTCGATGGCCGGCGTGCCGCCCAGTTGGCCCAATGCCACCTGCGCGTTCTGTGCACGCACTGCGGCGATGACCTCGTTGGTGGACAGCTTGTAGGTGTCCAACTTGCCCGGGTCCAGCCAGATGCGCATGGCGTACTTGCCGCCAAAGACCTGGATGTTGCCCACGCCCGGCACGCGGCTGAGCGGGTCGACCAGGGTACTGCCCACGAAATCGGCGATGTCGTTCTTGTCCATGCTGCCGTCTTCGGACACGAAGGCCAGCACCTGCAGGAAGCCGGTGAGCGACTTGGAGACATTGACGCCCTGGCGTTGTACCTCTTGCGGCAACAACGGCATGGCCAGCTGCAGCTTGTTCTGCACCTGCACCTGCGCGGTGTCCGCGTTGGTGTTGTTGTCGAAGGTCAGCTTGATCGTCGCCATGCCATTGGACGAGCTGTTGGACGAGAAGTAGATCAGCCCGTCCAGGCCCTTCATGTTCTGCTCGATGATCTGCGTCACCGAATCCTCGACCACCTGGGCCGATGCACCCGGATAGGTGGCGCGGATTTCCACCGCCGGCGGAGCGATGGTCGGGTACATGGAAATCGGCAGCTTGAAGATGGCCAAGCCGCCGGCCAGCATGATGATGATCGCGATCACCCACGCAAAGATGGGTCGATCAATGAAGAAGCGTGCCATGCGCGGCGCCCCTTACTTGCTGCCCGCGCCAGCGGCGGGCTTGGAGAAGGGATTGGCGGCGGTACGTGCCGGGGCAGGGGTGCCCGCTTCACTCGCCACCACCGGGACGCCGGGCTTGATCTTCTGCAAACCTTCGACGATGACCTTGTCACCGGCCTTCAGGCCATCCTCGACCAGCCACTTGTCGCCAACCGCCTGGCTGACCTTTACCGGACGGGCCTCGACCTTGCCGTCCTTGCCCACCACCATCGCCGAGGTGTTGCCCTTCGGGTCACGGGTGATGCCTTGCTGCGGTACCAGGAGGGCGCCCTTGCGCTCGCCGTTGCCCACCACCGCGCGCACGTACATGCCCGGCAGCAGAACGCCTTCGGGATTCGGCACCACCACGCGCAGCGCGAAGCTGCCCGTGCTCGGGTCGACGGTCACCTCGGAGAACGCCAGCTTGCCTTCATGCGAGTGCGGGTTGCCGTCCTCCAGCAGCACCTTCACAGGCAGGGTTTCGGTGCTGGCGAGCGTGCCGGCAGCCACGGCCTTGCGCAGGGCCAGCAACTCGGAGCTGGACTGGGTGAGGTCGACGTAGATCGGATCCAGCTGCTGCACGGTGGCAAGCGGCGCGGCCTGGCCGGCACTGACCAGCGCGCCCTGGGTGACCGAGGACCTGCCGATACGGCCACTGATGGGGGAAGAGATGCGGGCGTAGCCCAGCATGACGTCGGTGCCGTCCACGCCCGCCTGGGCTGCCTTCACGTCGGCCTCGGCCTGGCGCAGGGTGGCTTGCGCATTGTCGTTGTCCTGCCGGCTGACCGCATCGAGCTTGACCAGTTCGGCGCTGCGCCTGGCGTTCAGACGCGCTGTCACGAGCGCCGCCTGGGCGCGGGCAAGGGCGGCGCGGGCGCTGTTGTTGTCCGCGCGGTAGCTGGCGTCATCGATCTGGTAGAGCGGCTGGCCGGCCTTCACTTCACCGCCCTCGGTGAACAGACGGCGGCGGACGATGCCCGAGACCTGTGGTCGGACCTCAGCAACCAGGAAGGGAGTTGTGCGGCCCCGCAGCTCGCGGGTCAGGGTGACGTCCTGCGGCTTCAGGGTGACGACAGTGACAGGCGCGGCTTGAGGTGCCGGCTGGGTGGGCGCGGCTCCACCACCACAGGCGGTCAGCGCGAGGGACAACGAGAGTGCCAACGGCACGAGTGGGAGGGCGGGTCGGGGCATGGGAGGGGAGGAGTGGGGAAGGCTTGAATAGAATGAACGATCATTCGCTTTCTGTCAAAGCGTTCAGGTTCAGCGTGGGTTGAGCCTGGTTCGTTGCATCGGAAACCGCGCCCGCCGGGGTTGATGCGCTGCGGCATACTGAACAGCCCCGTCGTCCGGAGCCCGCTCATGTCCCGCGCCTTCAACTTCAGTGCCGGTCCTGCCACGTTGCCCGAGGCGGTGCTCCGCCAGGCACAGGATGAGATGCTGGACTTCCGAGGGGCGGGCGCCTCGATCGTGGAACTGAGCCATCGCGGGCCCGAGTTCATCGAGGTCGCCGCCGAAGCCGAAGCGGACTTGCGCCGCCTGCTGCGCATTCCCGATGACTACGCGGTGTTGTTTACCGCCGGCGGAGCGACTACGGCGCAGGCGCTGATCCCGCTTAACTTCGCGGCGCCGGGCCAGGCGGCCGACTACGTGGTTACCGGCCACTGGGGCAGGACCGCGCTCAAGCAGGCGTCGCCCTACGTGACCATCAATCTGGCCGCGAACACCGAAGCCGGCGGCTTCCGTGACGCGCCGCCGCCATCCACGTGGTCGTTGTCGAAGGACGCGGCCTACGTCCATTACACCGCCAACGAGACCATCCACGGGGTCGAATACCGCGACGTGCCGGAAGTCGGCGAGGTGCCGCTGGTTGCTGACTTCAGTTCCTCCATCGCCTCCGAGCCCCTGGACGTGTCCAGGTTCGGTGTCATCTATGCCGGCGCTCAGAAGAACCTCGGACCGGTGGGCATCAGCGTGGTGATCGTGCGCCGTGACCTGCTGGCGCGCGCGGGCCAGCCGCGCGCCGACATCTTCAACTACGCCTCCAATCTGGCCGCCGAGTCCATGCTCAACACGCCTCCCAGCTGGAACTGGTACCTGCTGGGCCTGACGGTGAAGTGGATGCTCGCCGAAGGCGGCGTGGAGGAGTTCGCCCGTCGCAATGCACGCAAGGCCGAGCTGTTGTACGCCACCATCGACCAGTCTGGCGGCTATTACCGCAACGAGGTGGCACGCGCGGCCCGCTCGCGCATGAACGTGCCGTTCTTCCTGCAGGATGCCGCCCTCGATGCGCCGTTCCTGGCGGAGGCCCGGGACGCGGGGCTGATCTCTCTCAAGGGCCACCGCGTGCTGGGTGGCATGCGTGCGTCGATCTATAACGCCATGCCGGAAGAAGGCGTGCAGGCACTCGCGGCCTTCATGAAGGACTTCCAGCGGAGGCATGGCTGATGGCCAAGGCACCGGCAGGATCGAAGGGTCGAAAACCCGCGGGCAAGGCTGCGGGCAAGGACTCCTCGAGTCGGGATAGCGCCGAGGATGCAGGGGGGACCGAAAAGCCATCTCCGCGCCAGCCTTCCGCCAAGCTGCCGCCGCTCGATCTGGCCGCCCTGCGGGATCGCATCGACACCGTGGATCGCGCGATTCAGGACCTGATTGGCGAACGTGCCCGATACGCAGGCCAGGTGGGCAAAGCCAAGGGCAAGCTGGCCGCCGCCGTGGATTACTACCGCCCAGAGCGCGAGGCCCAGGTGCTGCGTCGCGTCGTCGACCGCAATGAAGGCCCGCTGCAGGACGAAGTTCTGGTCCGGCTGTTCCGCGAAATCATGTCTGCGTGCCTGGCCCAACAGGAGCCGCTGAAGATCGGCTACCTCGGCCCCGAAGGCACGCACACCCAGCAGGCGGTATACAAGCATTTCGGGCACTCCATCCATGCCATGCCGCTGGGCAGCATCGAGGAAGTGTTCCAGGAAGTGGAAGCCGGCAATGCCGATTTCGGCGTGGTGCCCGTGGAAAACTCCACCCAGGGCACCATCCAGTCGACGCTGGACATGTTCCTGACGTCCAAGGCCAGGATCTGCGGCGAAGTGGAGCTGCGCATCCATCAGCACCTGCTGTCTCGTTCCGGGCGGATCGAGGACATCGAGCGCGTTTACGCGCACCCGCAGTCGTTCGCCCAGTGCAAGGCATGGCTGCGCCAGTACCTGCCAAAGGCCGAGAAGATCGCGGTGGGCAGCAACGCCGAAGGCTGCAAGCGTGCCCGCAGCGCGGACGACGCCGCCGCGATTGCGGGGGCCAGCGCGGGGCCGGTGTATGGCTTGCAGCGCGTTGCGGGCCCGATCGAAGACCGCCCCGATAACACCACGCGCTTCCTGGTGCTTGGCCGCGAGCTGTTCCCGCCTTCGGGAAATGACCGCACGTCGCTGCTGGTGTTCATCAACGACCAGCCGGGTGCGCTGCACCACGTGCTGGAGCCGTTCGCCCGGCATGGACTGAGCATGAACCGCATTGAGTCGCGCCCCGGGCATACCGGTCTGTGGCAGTACGCGTTCTTCATCGACGTCAGCGGTCATTCCGAAGAGGCGGCCATGCGCGAGGCGCTGAAGGACCTCGACGCGTACGCGACCCAGGTCAAGGTGCTGGGCTCGTACCCCGTGGCGATCGTATGAGCGCGGTGGTGCAAGGCGCCGCGGCCAATCTGCCGCAAGTGCACGACGAGGCCTGGTACGCCGCTCGCGCCAGTCGTGGTGTCCAGGGATTGAAGGCCTACGATCCCGGCCACGATCTGGTGGGACTGCGCCGTCGATTCGGGGCGGCGCAACTGGTGGAGTTGGGTTCGAACGAAAACCCCTACGGACCATCGCCTGCCGCACGCGCCGCAGTGCTTGATCGTCTGCACGAGCTGCATCGCTATCCCGATCCGCTCGGTGCGGACCTCAAGCGCGCACTGGCCCATCTGCATGGTGTGAGTGAAGGCGAACTGCTGCTGGGCAACGGATCGCATGAGCTTCTGATGATGGTTGCCCAGGTCTTCGCCGGTCCGGGCGAGGAGGTGGTGTACCCGCGTTACGGCTTCGCCGTCTTCGCGCTCGCCACGCAGGCCGCCGGCGCCAAGGCGTGCGTGGCCGACGCGTTGCCGCGCACGGCCGCGATGCCCGCGGGCCACGACCTGGACGCATTGTTGGCGGCAATCACTCCGGCCACCGCGGTCCTCTACCTGGCCAACCCCAACAACCCAACGGGCACCTGGCTGGACGCACACGTGCTGCGCGCCTTCCTGGCCCGCGTGCCGGAGCACGTGATCGTGGTGATCGACGAGGCCTACGCCGAACTGGCCGATGCGCCCGAATACCGGAGCGGGTTGGCGATGCGCGATGCGCATCCGAACCTCGTCGTCAGTCGGACCTTCAGCAAGGCGTATGGCCTGGCGGGCATGCGGGTGGGCTACTTCGTCGCGCCGGCTGGACTGGTCGCGGTGATGGAAAGGGTGCGTGAGAGCTTCAACGTCAACCTGCCGGCGCTGGCGGCGTGCGAGGCCGCACTGGGCGATGTCGAGCATCTGGAGTGGGTGCGCGCGCGCAACCGCGAGGAACGCGCCGCGCTCAGCGAGGCGCTGCAGGCCCGTGGCTTGCGCGTGTTCCCCTCGCAGACAAACTTCCTCTTGGTCGAGTTCGGCGAGCGTACGGCAGCGGTGGAGCACGCACTCGTACAGCGGGGCGTGGCGCTGCGGCCGATGGGCGGATACGGCCTGGGTGACTGCCTTCGCATCACCGTCGGCACCCGCGATGAGAATCGCCGGTTGCTGCTAGCGCTGGACGAGGTTCTGGCATGAGCGGCAGCACCGCCCACTGGATTGCCTGCCGCGGACGACCCTTGCAGGGTGCGCTGCGCGTTCCCGGCGACAAGTCGGTTTCGCACCGCGCCATCATGTTCGGCGCGCTGGCCGAAGGCACCACACGCATCACCGGGTTCCTCGAGGGCGAGGACACGCGCGCTACCGCCCACGTTTTTGAGCAGTTGGGCGTCCGGATCGAGACGCCGAACGCCAGCGAGCGTGTCGTGCATGGCGTGGGTCTGCATGGTCTTCGCGGTAGCGTCTCCCCGTTGGATTGCGGCAATGCGGGCACTGGCATGCGCCTGCTCGCGGGTGTGCTTGCGGGGCAGGGATTCGATAGCACGCTGGTCGGCGATGCCTCGCTTTCCAGACGCCCCATGCGGCGCGTGATCGAACCGCTGTCGCGCATGGGCGCCCGTATCGAGGCCACGGGTGATGGCTTGCCGCCCCTGCATGTGTACGGCGGCCAGGCATTGCAGGGCATCGACTACACCTTGCCGATCGCCAGCGCACAGGTGAAGTCGGCCTTGTTGCTGGCCGGCCTGTATGCGCGCGGCACCACCCGCGTGCGCGAGCCGCATCCCACCCGCGACTACACCGAGCGGATGCTGCAGGCCTTCGGGTGGCCCATCCGCTTCAGCCCCGGCGAAGCGGAACTGGAGGGCGGCCACGGGCTCAAGGCCACCGATGTTGCCGTGCCTGCGGATTTTTCCTCCGCCGCTTTCTTCCTGGTTGCCGCGTGTGTCATTCCCGGATCGCGGCTCAAGCTGGAAGGTGTCGGCATGAATCCGCGCCGCACCGGGCTGCTTGCCGCCCTGCGACTGATGGGGGCGGACATCCGCGAGGAGAACCCGGGCGAACAGGGGGGTGAACCGGTTGCGGATCTGGTGGTGTCGTATGCACCCCTCCGCGGCATTGTGGTGCCACAGTCGCTGGTTCCGGACATGATCGATGAGTTCCCCGCATTGTTCGTGGCAGCCTCCTGCGCCGAGGGCCAAACCACCGTCAGTGGCGCCGCCGAACTTCGGGTGAAGGAGTCCGATCGCATTGCCACCATGTCAGCCGGCCTGCGCGCGCTGGGAGTGACCATCCACGAAACGCCGGATGGGGCCGTGATCGAAGGCGGTCGCATACACGGGGGCACGGTGGATAGCCATGGTGACCACCGCATCGCCATGAGTTTCGCCATAGCCGCGCAGGTTGCCCACGCGCCGGTGCGAATTGACGACGTGTCCAATGTGGCCACCTCGTTCCCGGGCTTCGTCACCCTGGCCGCTGCTGCCGGCTTCGGGCTTGCCGGGGAATAGCGCGGCATTGGCCCGCGCGGCCGGGGAACAGGCCAGACGCCCAGGATCCGAAGGGCAGGGCTCCACCTGCCCCACATGTCATTCCGGCGAGAAACTGATCGGTACGATCACCGTGCCGGGCACCGGCTCGCCATTGCGGCGCGCCGGATGGAAGCGCCAGCGCCGCACGGCGTCGACCGCCGCGCGGTCAAGGTCGCGGGAGCCACTGGCCTGCGCCACGCTCACCTGGGAGGGCCGCCCATCCGGCCCGACTTCGACCCGGACCCGCACCGTGCCCGACTCGCCGCGTCGCAGCGCGCGCGACGGGTAGCGCGGGGCAGGCGTCTGGCCGGAGATCGGCATGGGCAGCGTGGTGGCGACGGTGCTGGGCGCGGGCTTCGGCGCCGCGGGTGCGTCCGACGCAGCAGGAGCCGGCGGCGGGCGAGGGGTTTCCACCACGTAGGGCCGTTCCGCAGCTCCGTCCGTGCTTTCCGGCTTCGCGCCCAAGCCACTGGCATTGGCGCGCTCCTCGCCGGCCGGTAGCGGCGTCGGCAAGGGAGCGTAATCACGTGGCGCGGCTGTCGGCAGTGCCTGGTCGGCGCGCAGGAAGTCATCCTGCCGTCCGCCCGAAATTGCCCACGCGAACAGCACCACACCTACAGCAAAGGCCAGCGCCACCCACAACAGTGAGCGGGGGGAGGGACGCCAGTCGGCAGCGTTATGCCGGCGAGGTGGGGGATGCGAGGCGGGGGTCGACATGCACGGTCCAGGCAACGGATGCCTGATTGTTGCCGCCTACTGGCTTAACAAAGCGTCAATCCGGCCGTCAACGCTGCGATAATCCCGAATCTGATCCTATTCCCGGCCCTGCCATGCTCGACCCGAACCTGCTGCGCCAGCAACCTGCCGAACTTGCCGCCCGTCTGCGCGAAACCCGCGGTTTCGACCTGGACCCGAGCGCGCTGGAGTCACTGGAGGCCGAGCGCAAGCAGATCCAGGTGCGCACGCAGGAGCTACAGAACCTTCGCAATACCAAGTCGAAGGAAATCGGCCAGTTGATGGGGCAAGCGTCGCGGGCCAAGTCCGCGGGCGATGCCGCCCAAGCGGACACCATCACCGCGCAGGTGGAAGGCATCAAGGCCGAAGTGGCCGGCTTCGGCGACGAGCTCAAGGCCAGTGAGATCCGCCTCGAGGCCATTCGCGGCGAGCTCGAATCGATCGCGCTGGGCATTCCCAACCTGCCGCACGCATCCGTGCCCGCGGGCGGCGACGAGAACGACAACGTCGAGCAGCACCGCTGGGGTACGCCCCGTAGCTTCGAGTTCAAGGTCCTGGACCACGTCGAGCTGGGCGCGCGTAACGGCTGGTTGGACGGTGAGACCGCTGCGAAGCTGTCGGGGTCGCGCTTCACCGTGCTGCGTGGGCCGGTCGCCCGCCTGCACCGCGCACTCGCGCAGTTCATGCTCGACCTGCACACCGACGAGCATGGGTACCAGGAAACCAACGTCCCGCTGCTGGTCAACGCCGACAGCATGCGCGGCACCGGCCAGCTGCCCAAGTTCGAGGACGACCTGTTCTCCACCGAGGTGGGCGAGAACAAGCGCTACCTCATCCCCACTTCCGAAGTCCCGCTCACCAACATCGCCCGCGACACCATCCTGGAAGCCGAAGCGCTGCCGTTGCGCATGACAGCGCATTCGATGTGTTTCCGCGCGGAAGCCGGCAGCGGTGGGCGTGACGTGCGCGGGATGATCCGCCAGCACCAGTTCGAGAAGGTCGAGCTGGTGACCATCGCGCGTCCGGAAGAAAGCTACGACGAACACGAGCGCATGACTCGCTGCGCCGAAGTGGTACTGGAAAAGCTGGGCCTGCCGTACCGCCGCATGCTGTTGTGCACCGGTGACATGGGCTTTTCCGCCACCAAGACCTTCGACCTGGAAGTCTGGCTGCCCTCGCAGGGCACCTATCGCGAGATCTCCTCGTGCTCCAACTGCGAGTCCTTCCAGGCCCGCCGCATGCTGGCGCGTTACCGCAATCCGACGACCGGCAAGCCGGAGCTGGTGCACACGCTGAATGGATCGGGTGTCGCGGTGGGCCGAGCGCTCATTGCAGTGATGGAGAACTACCAGAACGCCGACGGCTCGATCACCGTGCCCGAGGTGCTGCGTCCGTACATGGGCGGGCTTGAGGTCATCGCCTGAGGTCCCGGCAGGGCATTCCCCGGTGAGCCAAGGCACCACGCCCGACCTCTTTGGCGCGACGACAGGTGCCGCGGGGACGGGCGAGCGCGAGCCGCTCTCCGAGGGCGCGTGGGTGCTGCGCGGGTTCGCACTGGACGCGGCCCCGGTGTTGCTCCAGGCCGTCGACGACATGGTGCAGGCGTCGCCGTTCCGCCACCTGATCACGCCCGGCGGTTTCCGCATGTCGGTGGCGATGACCAACTGCGGCCGCCTCGGCTGGGTGAGTGATCGCCGCGGCTACCGCTATGACGCTCTTGATCCGGGCTCAGGGCACCCTTGGCCCGCCATGCCGCAGAGCTTCACCCGGCTTGCAGCGCGGGCTGCGGAGGAGGCCGGCTACCCAGGGTTCGATCCGGACGCTTGCCTGATCAATCGCTACGAGCCCGGTTCCCGCTTGACCTTGCATCAGGACCGGGACGAGGCGCGGCTGGCGGCGCCCATTGTCTCCGTATCGCTTGGGGTGCCGGCGACATTCCTCTGGGGTGGGTTGGAACGCGGCGGACGCAGCCAGCGCGTGGGCCTGCAGCACGGCGACGTCGTCGTCTGGGGAGGGCCATCGCGCATGCGATTTCACGGCATCGCGCCGCTCAAGCCCGGCTGGCATCCCGCCACGGGCGAGCTTCGGATCAACCTGACCTTTCGCTGCGCCAGCTGAAGTCGCCGGGCCCAGAGGCGCAAGTCAGGCGCCCCCCGGGACCGATGAGCACCCATCCGCTCTGAAACGGGCGGGGACATTCCTTGCCAAAGGTACGCTGGCCTCGTTCCCGCGTTTAGCCCGTTCACGTCCGGCATGAATGTCGCTTCGCGTAGCTGGCCAGGCGCGGCGCTGATCGTGCTGCTTTCACTTCTCTCCGTGGTCCGGTCCTCGGTGGGAACGCGGCTGGACAGCCTCACGGTGGATGAGCCGTGGCACATCATCGCGGGTACGACCTACGTGCGCGGGGGCGGCTTCCACCTCAACCCCGAGCACCCACCCCTGGTGAAGCTGTGGGTGGGTGCAGCCATGCCCGACGACCTCAGGCTGCGCCCGCCCGTGCAGTTGCGCGAGAAGGCCCAGGAGCGCGAGTGGGTCGAGAAGACGTTCTTTTTCGACAACGATTCGCGTGCCGTGCAACAGCGCGCCCGGATCGCGATGTGGAGCCTGCATGGCTTGCTCCTTGTCGCGTTGGGACTGTTGCTGTGGCGGGCCGTGGGACTGCCGTGGGCGACAGGCACCCTGGCGTTCCTTGCCATCGAGCCTACTGTCGCGGCGCACATGCCGGTGGTGATGACTGACCTCCCGTTGGCGCTGACCCTGATGGTCGCGGCGGTGGCGGGAGGCTTGCTGGCCGCCACGTGGCGCTGGCCTTGGGCGATCGCCGCGGGCGTCACGATGGGTATCGCTCTGGTGACCAAGCACTCCGCGCTCGCGGGTGTGGGCGGGTTGGGGCTGGGGCTGCTGATCGCCGCCCAATGGGGTTGGCGCAAGGGCGAAGGCCCGCGGCGTCACCTGATGCTTGGCTGCGCGGCGTTGTTGGCCGTTGCGGTGATCTGGGCGCACTACGGAATGCGGTACCACGCGGGCGCCGATGGCACGGATGCGTTCAACCGCCCCATGCCCGACAAGGTGGCCGAGTTGCAGTCACCCCTGTGGCGATCGGGCATCGGCTTTGCGGACCAACATCGCTTGCTGCCGCGGTCCTACCTGTGGGGTCTGGCGGATACGGTGCGCACCGGGGTGGAGGGACGCAGCATTGGCATGCATTTCGTGTGGGGGCGTGTGCACTACGGCAATCCGCCGTGGTTCAGCTGGCCGGCAATCCTGGCCTCAAAGATGCCGCTCGCGCTACTCGTGCTCCTGCTGGCGAGCCTGCCGCTGGCACTGCACAGTGCACTGCCGGCAACCACGCGTTGGACCGTCGCCGCCGTGGTGCTGGCCAGCGGCTTCCACATGGCTGCCCTGGTGGGGTCGGATGGCATCTGGGGTGGGGTGCGCCACGCGCTCCCGGTGATCACCGCGGCAGCCGTGCTGGCGGGCGGGGTGGTGTCGTGGGCGTGGCAGCGGCGGCAGTGGCCCGCGTTGGCGGCAACGGCCGCCCTGTACATCGCCGCTGTGGCCATGACCATCCGCGAACCACGGGTTTGGGAATACCACAACGAACTGGTTGGCGGCACGTCAAATGCGTATCGCTATTTCCGGCACGAGGGTGTTGACCTTGGCCAGCGCTTCCACGAACTCCGCGAATTCCATGATCTCTACATCGCGCCAGGGAATGAACCCTTGTATGTCAATTACTGGGCAGGGGAGCAGCAGATCCGCGCGGCTGGGATGAAATTCAGGCGACCGGTCGAGTCATTGAAGGACACGAACGTGGACGGGCACTACGCAGGCTGGTTCATCTACCCGATGACCGACACGTTGCCATGGCCGCAATGGGACTGGGACCCCAAGGTCGTTTTCAAGGACATGCGGATGGTGGCGCGGTTCGGCTACATCGGCGTGTGGCGCGGCGAACTGAGGCGGCCGCAAACGCGTGCCGGCAGCATGGCCGACAAGGTTGCCGACTACATCTACAAGGAGGGCGGTGACGATTGGTCGCTGGTTGCGGCGCGGCTGGAGGAAGTGGTGGTTCATCTTCCTGCCAAGGTCGATGCCGCGGTGGAGCTGGGCAATGCCTATCTGCGTCTGGGCGAGCGCGACAAGGCGATGCAGGTCTACCAGCGGCTCCTGGAGCAGGACAAGATACCCGTCGAACCCAAGCTGGCTGCGCAGCTCAAGGCGAAGATCGAAGAGGTGCGCACCGCGCGGCAACTCGCAGACGTCCAACCGCTGCGGAATCCGTGGATGGAGTGAGGGTCGCGGTAGCTGCCTCCGCCCCAAAGAGCGGGCCCGCCCGATTGGGCGGGCCCGAAGACATCCGGCAGGGAGGGGGAGGGAGCCGGATGCTGGGGACGGCTACGCAGAATGCTCAGGCGGCCTGGGCGAGCGGGGCCGGGATGGAGTTCTTCGCGCCGGCGATGGCACTGGCGCGGTGTTCGGGCGAATAGGCCACGCCTTCGGCGCGAACAAACTCTAGGTCGGTGATGCCGAGGAAGCCCAGCACGAAGGTCAAGTACGGCTCCTGGAAGTCGCTCGGCGCACCGCTGTGCAGGCCGCCACGTCCGCTGGCGACGATCACCTTCTTGCCACCGGCCAGGCCCTCGGGGCCATTTTCGGTATAGCGGAACGTCTTGCCGGCCACCGCGATGCGATCGATCCAGGACTTCAGCGTCGAGGGGATGCCGAAGTTGTACATCGGCGCACCGATCACAATGACGTCCGCCGCCAGGAACTGTTCCATCACGGCTGCCGCATCGGCCGCTTCCTCGGGATTGGCGCCGGCCAGGGAACCGCCGGTCAGGTGCGGCACCGGGTTGGCGTCCAGGTCACGGTACTGGACCGAAAGGCCCGGGACGGCATCCTGCCAGCGGGCGACGACCGCCGCGCTCAGGTCGCGGGTGACGGAGTTGGCGCCCAGGGCGCTGGAGTCGATATGCAGGAGCTTCATGGCGTGCCTCGTTGTCGGGTGTGGCGGTCAATGCAACCGCCTTGGGACACACGTTAGGCCGTTGCTAGCGTGGGATAAACCTGTTCAAATGTCACGAAACGTTCTGAATATGGAACTCTCGCCGTGAACGACCTCAACGATCTCTATTACTTCGCCGCGGTGGTTGACCACGCCGGCTTCGCCGCGGCGGAGCGTGCGCTGGGCATTCCCAAGTCGCGCTTGAGTCGCCGCATCAGCCAGCTGGAAGCGGATCTGGGCGTGCGCCTGCTGCAGCGATCCACCCGGCGTTTCGCCGTCACCGAGGTGGGGCAGGGCGTCTACCGACACGCACAATCGATGCTGGCCGAAGCACAGGCCGCACGTGAGGTGGTGGACCGCCTCAGCGCCGAGCCGCGAGGCGTGATCCGGGTCAGCGTGCCGGTCGCATTGGCACAGCACCAGATGCCCAAGCTGCTGCCCGAATTCCTCGCGCGCTACCCGCAGGTGCGCGTGCAGATGCACGTGAGCAACCGTCGCGTGGACATCATCAACGAAGGCATCGACGTCGCATTGCGCGTGCGGTCGAAGCTCGACGACGATGGCAGCCTGGTGATGCGCAGCTTCGGCATGACGCAGGAGCTCCTCGTTGCAAGCCCGGGCTACCTCAAGGGCATGGGGCGGCCGAAGGTGCCGGAGGACCTGTCCGAACACGTGACCCTCAGCGTCAGCGAGGATGAGGCCCGTCAGCGCTGGGAACTGCACGGCCCCGATGGCGAGGTGCGTCGCGTCGAGCTGCGCCCACGGGTGATGGGCTTCGATTTCCCGATGATGATGGCGCTGGCCGAGCAGGGCGTTGGCATCACCTTGCTGCCCGAAACCGTCTGCCACGAAGCCGTGCGCAGCGGAGCGCTGGAAGTCGTGCTGCCGGAGTGGCGCTTGCCACAGGGCATCATCCATGCGGTCTTCGCTTCGCGCCGCGGCCTGCTGCCGGCGGTCCGGGTGTTCATCGACTTCCTGGCCGAGAAGGTGCCCGGACTCATCGAGGCAGTGCGTCTGGAATGCGGGGAGGTCACCGGCATTCCGTGTCCCGGGACAGGCGGAGCCAGCACGACCTCCAAGTCGAAGAAGCCCGAAAAAGCCTAGAAAAGACTAGGGTTTGGGGCGGGGGCCGTGCGAGAATACGCACCGCGCGTGAACCACCCGCGCCCATTTTTTTCCCGGACAGGTGGCCGAGTGGTTTAAGGCAGCGGTCTTGAAAACCGCCGAAGGTTAATCCCTTCCGTGGGTTCGAATCCCACCCTGTCCGCCAATTCGCCGCCCATGGTGGCTGACTGGGAATGTTTCTCTCTGTGATTGCAGTGTCATGACCACTGCCTCACGCTGCCCATGCTGGTGCCGTCCCCCGAAGCGGCAATCGGGAGCCACTAAGGATAGTGAGCTCCCGAACCAGCACCTATCCCCCCACGGACGGAGGCGCGCTTGCGCGCCGTCCGTGGGTTGCTTAGTCTGCCGACGACTTTTCATCACCGGGGTTAAGGATGACCATCCGTGTATTCATCGTGGACGATCACGCCATCGTCCGCACCGGCATTCGCATGATCCTGTCGGCCCAGGTCGACATCGACGTCGTCGGGGAGGCCGACAGTGGCGAATCCGCATTGCCATTGATCCGCAAACTCAAACCCGACGTCGTGCTGTCCGACCTGCATCTGCCCGGTGCCAGCGGCCTTGACCTCACCGAACGCCTGGTCAAGCTTGAGGTGCCCCCCAAGGTCATCGTGGTCTCGGTCCTGGACGATGGCCCGATGCCGCGCCGCCTGTTGGAGGCTGGTGCATCCGGATACGTGGGCAAGGGTGGGGATTCGCAGGAGCTGGTAGCCGCCGTGCGCAGCGTGGCCCAGGGCAAGCGCTACCTTGCCAATGCGGTTGCGCAGAACATCGCGTTGGCAGGACTCGGCATGGCCTCCTCGCTGGAGACGCTGTCACCGCGCGAGACGGAAGTCGCCCTGCTGCTGTCGCAAGGGTTGAAGAACGAGGAAATTGCCCGGCAACTGCGCCTCAGCGGAAAGACCATAAGCACGCACAAGCAGCGGCTGTTCGAGAAACTTGGGGTTCGCGATACCGTGACGCTCGCGCGGATGTTGCGCCAGCACGGCATTCTCGACCCCACGGAAGTCGGCCCCTGAGCCCTTCCAGATCCCGATCCGGGCGTGGCCCGCCGCGCCATTGCCGTTGGACGGCTGCAACCGCAACCGTGTGGAAACCAAGAAAAAGGCCGCGCATTGCGCGGCCTTTTTCTTGGTGCTGGACGGCAAGATCAGACCTTGCCGTCCTCCGGCTTCCCGGTGTCCGGGGCATTGGCGCTCGCGAGCGTTTCCTCGTCCGCCTTCGGCAATGCATCGAACAACCCGCCCGTCCGCGGCGCATCCATGGCGGCTGCAGCGGTATCGGCGGCAACCGCGTCGGCTGCAGCACTGGCGGGCTCGGTTGCCGGCTGGGTCGGCTCTGCCTGGGAGGCTTCCGCCGCTGCCGCTGCCGGTTCGGCCACAGGGGCTTCGACCACCTCGGGGGCAAGGATCTCATCGGGCGTAATGATCACCTCGGGGGTAATGATCACCGGCTCGATGACTTCGGGTTGGACCACTTCGGGCTGCACGACTTCCGGGGCGATCACCTCTGGGGCGATCACCGCCGGGGCAATCACTTCCGCGACGACCGGGTCAGCGCTGAGCGTATCCGCCGGAGCAGGCACTTCGGCAGGAACGCTGGCCGCCGGAGCGGAGGTGTTCAGGCCTGTGTGGGCTGGTACGTCGCCCGAATCAGCTTCAACGGACGGCGCTGCCGCCACCATCACCGCTGCTGCTGCGACCGAGGCCGCGGTGGCAGCCGCCACCGGCAACGGCGGCTTGGCCGGTGCGTCCGCCACGTCGTCGAAATCGAACTCGGGCTGGGAGCGGTCGGCGGCGGGGGCCCCCTGGCCGCCGGTGATGCCTGAGTCCTGTTCGTCCTCGTCATCCATCATCAGTTCGTCGCTGGCCGCGTCCTCCGAACCAGCAGCCGCGCCCTCGCCGCCACGGCGGCGACGACGGCCACCACGACGACCGCGACGACGGCGGCCAACGCCTTCGGCAGTGGTGTCGCCTTCGGTGGGGATCGCGGCGGCGTCGGTCACGCCCTCAGATGCTGAGGCAACCTCGATGACCTTGGGCAGTTCATCGCTGGTGGCAATCGCGGTCACGGCGCCTGCGACGACAGCCGCCTCAATCGCCGGTTCGCTCTTCGGCGTAGCGGGCTTGGGCTGCTCGGCGCGCGGCGGGCGATTTCCCTGCGGCTGGCCTTCCAGCGCGGACTTGCGCTCCTCGACCTGCGGCTTCGGCGGCTTGGGAGCATTCTGCTGTTGCTTCTGCTGACCCGGCTGCTGGCCTTTCTGGCCTTGCTGCGGCTTCTGGCCCTGCGCCTGACCGGCCTGCGCGCTGCCGTTGCCGGCCTGCGGATTGCGACGCTGCTCGTCGCGACGACCGTCGCGGCCCTGCTTGCCTCCACGCTCGCCACGGTTCTCGCCGCGACCATCGCGCTGATCGCGCCCCGGCTTGCCGCCGCGGTCGCTGCGGCTGTCGCCGCGGCCTGCGCGGCCGTCGCGCCCGGCCGACGGCGTGGGTTCAACGGTGATCGGCTGGCTGCCGCGGAAGAAGCGCAGGATGCGCTCCACCACCCCGATGGAGTGGGTCGGCGCCACCACGGGTACCGGCGCAGGGGCCGGTGCCACAGGAGCGGCCGCCGCGGTTTCACGCGGCTCGCGCAGCGGTGCAGGGCGGTCGTGCTTGACGTTGGTCACCGCCGGCGCCGGCGGGATGTTGAGGTTGGCCTTGGTCAGCGCGTGGGTGGGCAGCTTGCGCGGCGTGCCACGGTGGTAGCTGGGCTTGCTGCTTTCCTCGCCCAGCTCGTTCTCGCGGATCCGCGTGACTTCGTAGTGCGGCGTGTGCAACTGCTCGTCGGGCACGATCACGATCGGCGCGTCGTGGCGCTTCTCGATCTCGCTGAGCGCGCGGCGCTTCTCATTGAGCAGGTAGCTGGCGATTTCCACCGGGGCCTGAACCAGCACCTGGCCGGTGTTGTCCTTCATCGCGTGTTCTTCCGCCAACCGCAGGATCGACAGCGACAGCGACTCGACGCTGCGCATGCGGCCGTGGCCTTCGCAGCGCGGGCATACCAGCTGGCTCGACTCGCCCAGCGACGGGCGCAGGCGCTGGCGGCTCATTTCAAGCAGGCCGAAACGCGAAATGCGGCCGATCTGCACGCGCGCGCGGTCCTGCTTGAGCGCATTGGCGAGGCGATTCTCGACTTCGCGCTGGTGCTTGTTGGACGACATGTCGATGAAGTCGATCACCACCAGGCCGCCCAGGTCACGCAGGCGCATCTGGCGGGCCACTTCCTCGGCGGCTTCCAGGTTGGTGTTGAACGCGGTCTCCTCGATGTCGCCGCCCTTGGTGGCGCGTGCCGAGTTGACGTCCACCGCGGTCAGGGCCTCGGTCTGGTCGATCACCAGCGCGCCGCCGGAGGGCAGGCGGACTTCACGCTCGTACGCGTTCTCGATCTGCGATTCGATCTGGAAGCGGTTGAACAGCGGGACGTCGTCCGTGTAGTGCTTGAGCTTGCGCTTGTTGTGCGGCATCACCTGGTCGACGAACTCCAGGGCCTCGGCGTACATCTCAGGCGTGTCGACCAGGATCTCGCCGATGTCCGGGCGCATGTAGTCGCGCAGGGCGCGGATGATCAGGCGGCTTTCCTGGTAGATCAGGAACGGAGCGGGCTTGCTCAAGGCAGCATCGGTGATGCTCTTCCACACGCTCAGCAGGTAATCCAGGTCCCACTGCAGCTCTTCGGCGTCACGGCCCACACCCGCGGTGCGGATGATCACGCCCATGTCGTCGGGGATGTTCAGCGCATCCATGGCGCGCTTCAGCTCGGCACGGTCCTCGCCCTCGATGCGGCGCGAGACGCCGCCGGCGGTGGGCGAGTTGGGCATCAGCACCATGTAGCGGCCGGCCAGCGAGATGAACGTGGTCAGGGCCGCGCCCTTGTTGCCGCGCTCCTCCTTGTCCACCTGCACGACCACTTCCTGGCCTTCGCGCAGCAGTTCCTTCAGGCCCGCCTTGTTGTGGTCGACGCCGGCGGCGAAGTAATCGCGGGAGATTTCCTTCAGCGGCAGGAAGCCGTGGCGCTCGCCGCCATATTCGACAAATGCCGCTTCCAGGGAGGGCTCAAGACGCGTGATCTTGCCCTTGTAGATGTTGGACTTCTTCTGTTCCTTGGCCGGCTGTTCGATGTCGATGTCGTACAGGGTCTGGCCGTCAACGATGGCCACGCGCAGTTCTTCAGCCTGCGTGGCATTGATGAGCATTCGCTTCATTGTTGCGTTCCTCGCGCGCTTCACCCCACCCGAAGGCAGGCACGCGGAACGCCATGGCGTTTCGCCTCTGGAACTCCGTTCCCCCGTCGCGGCGTTGCGTCCTGCAAAGCGGACTGCACCTTGCGCGCCGACGGAACCTCAAATTTCCAGCGCTTCTACACCACGGCATGCCGCGGGAGCGCTTGTTGTTGCATTCCAAGTTACGGGCCGGCGACGCGAACGTCGCTCGGGGCGGCCGGCGACAGCGCGCGGCCGGGGCCGTTTGCGTCGCACGGGACGTGTTCACTTCCACCGGTATGACCCGGAGGGCGAGGGCGGGTTCCGCCGGGCCGACGCTGCTAACATGGCTGCCCCAAGGGCAGGGGTCAGGCACGGACCGGATTCGCGGGGAGGGGCTTTCGGCCCCAGACTGCCGCAGTTGGCCGGCGCGCATTTGCCCGACTCTGCAACTCCCTGCGAAATCAAAACCTTATCTCGCTTCGCGAGTGTATCAGATAACCCTGCCGATGACCGATCCCAAGTTTCCCAGAGTCCCGGCCGCTGAGGCCGGTGAGGCCCGTGCTGCCGCTCGCATGGTGCGCGTGCCGGAGGATCGGGAAGGGCAGCGGCTGGACAACTTCCTGCTGGGGCAACTCAAGGGTGCGCCCAAGTCATTGATCTACAAGCTCGTCCGTTCCGGCCAGGTGCGGGTCAACGGAGGGCGCGGCAAGCCCGAGCGCAAGCTGGTTGGCGGCGACGAAGTGCGGATCCCGCCCCTGCGTCTGGCCGAGGAGGGCGAGAAGCCGGCACCACCCAAGGGCTTCCTGGACGCCATGGACGCCTCGATCGTGTTCGAGGACGCCCGCCTGCTGGCCATCAACAAGCCGTCGGGTGTGGCCAGCCATGGCGGCAGCGGCATCAGTTTCGGCGCCATCGAGACGCTTCGCGCGCTGCGGCCTGGGCAGACCCTGGAGCTGGTGCACCGCCTTGACCGGGACACCTCCGGCCTGCTGATCGTGGCGAAGAAGCGTTCGGCCCTGAAGGAAATGCAGGCGTTGATGCGTGAGGAAGGCGGCATCGCCAAGCGTTACCTGGCGCTGCTGGCGGGCCGCATGCCCGATGGGGTGATGACCGTGGATGCGCCCCTGCACATCGGGCTGCGCCAGGGCGGCGAGCGCCACGTACAGGTGCATCGAGACGGCAAGCCTTCGTTGAGCCATTTCAAGGTGCTGGAACGCCGCGGCGGCCAGTCCTATTGCGAAGTGCGGATCGAGACCGGCCGGACCCACCAGATCCGCGTGCATGCCCAGCATATCGGCCACCCGGTGGCCGGCGATGACAAGTACGGCGACCCGGCGGTCAACAAGCGCCTGCGCGAGCAGGTGGGGCTGAAGCGCCTGTTCCTCCATGCGTCCACGCTGGAATTCGCGCTGGAGGGGGGCAAGGCGCCGTACCAGCTGACGGCGCCACTTGCGCCGGACCTGCTGGACGTCCTGGACCGGCTGGCCTGAGCCGCGCCGTATGGGCCCCCCGCCGGTTTTCACGGGCGGCGGGGCGGGGTTTGCGCGTAAGCGGAATCAGGACCTAGAGGCTGTCGGCCGTGGTGCCGGGGCAGTCCTCAGGCAGCTCGGCCGGCGGCGTGAACTTCACCGGAACCTGCAGCTTGGAGGTCGTCGGCTGGCCGTTGCGCGTGGCTGGCGAGAACTTCCAGTTGCGCACCGCGGCTTGGGCGGACGCGTCGAGGGCCGCCACCTTGCTGGTCCGCGCGACCTGGATGTCGGTGGGTGTGCCGTCAGGCCCGACCGTCACCAGCAGTTCCACCGTGCCGCCCACCTGCGAGCAGGCCAGATCCAACGGGTAGTCGGGCGGCGGGGTGTCGACCGCCTTGAGTTCAGTGGACGGCACGATGTTCTCGTCGCTCTGCGCCGCGGGGCGCTGGCAACCGCCGAGCAGGGCCGACACGGCCAGCAAGCCGGCAGCGGACACGGCAGCGTGGATGGCGAACTTGCGGGTCATGGCGTGCCTCCTTGTTTTTGCCTTGTTTCGGCGGCTTTGAATCATCAGTCCGCGAGGGCGTCAGCCTTGGCCGCGCAGATGAAGTCGTTCTCGCTCAGGCCACCGACGTCATGGGTGGAGAAGCGCACCACGCAACGGTTGTAGTGTACGCCCAGGTCCGGATGGTGGTCCTCCCGATGCGCCACGAACGCCAGGGCATTCACGAAGGCCATCGTCCGGTAGTAGTCGTCAAACTGGAACGTCTTCACCAGGGCATGGCCGTCTTCGGCCAACTCCCAGCCCGGGATCTGCGGCATGAGTTCGCGGATGCTGGCCGGCGACAGTCGGTGCTCCACGCCACGGCGCGGGATGCAGTGGGCTTTGGCGAGGGGGACGAGGTCGTTCATGCAGGCTCCTTGCAGCGGACGCCATGTGAACCAATCACATCGCGCGGGGTCATAGCGGATTACGGGTGGCGTGCCGGCCACCGGACGCCGTTAGAATAGCCGGATGATCCAGATTTCCGAATCCGCCCAGACCCATTTCCGCAAACTGATCGAGCGCGAGTCCCTGCCGGGGCTGGGCGTGAAGCTCTCCGCGGTGCATCCGGGCACGGCCAAGGCCGATGTGCGGCTGGAGTTCGCCGAGCCTGCCGACCTGGGCGGTGACGAGTGGGCGGTGGACTGCGAAGGCTTCACCCTGTGGCTGGACGCGGGCAGCGTGACGTTCCTGGACGGCGCGGAGATCGATTACGAGGTCCAGGCCACGGGTGGCCAACTGCAGATCCGTGCCCCGAAGATCAAAGGGCAGGCGCCGACCGAAGGTGCGTCCCTGGTCGAGCGCGTGCAGTGGATCGTGGAACATGAGATCAACCCGCAATTGGCGATGCATCGCGGCAATGTCGCCGTGCAGGAAGTAACGGCCCAAGGCATGGTCGTGCTGCGCTTCGGTGGCGGCTGCCACGGCTGTGGCATGGCGGACGTGACCCTCAAGCAGGGGATCGAGAAGACGCTGCTGGAGAAGGTGCCCGGCGTGACCGCGGTGCGCGACGCGACCGACCACGACAGCGGCGCGGCCCCGTACATCAGTCGCGAAAGCGCGACGTGATGCCGGCGCGGCGCCGTTGACGAACTCAGCCGCCGCATTCATCGAGGCCCTGCACCGCAGGTGGCGCCTCACCGCGCATCGCTCGCGCCTCCCCGGCGAGTTTCCCGAGGGCTGGAAGGCCTGGCTTGAGTCGATGACGCAGCGCGTGGGCGCGGTCACGGGCGCGGGCGTGGACGATGTGTTGGCGGTGTTCCTGGCGCGCGCTTTGCCCGTGCCGCCGGAGCGCGCCGCGCTACTCGGCCGCTGGCAGGCATTTTCGACGCTGTGGCGCCAGCAGTGGCATCCCGCTCCGCGCGAGGATCGCCGCTTGCGCTGGGCCGTGGCGATTTTCTCTGTCCTGGTCAATCTGTTCTTCGCCGCGGCCCTGGTCTGGCTGATGTACCTGCAGTTCCTTGGGCTGGAGCCCCCGCCCCAGGGCGAGACCGTGGTGCAGGTCGAATTCGTTGGCCAGGGCACGCCGGGTGAAATTGGTGGGGGGGACGCGCCGCCGCAGCCCGCCGCCCAGACCGAAACCGAGACAGCAGACCGCCCGACGCCCGCTTCGGAGGCGGCAGCGGCCGCCAACCCAGAGGCAGAGGCGGTCAGCGAATCGACCGAGTCGCAGCCTGTGCTCCCGCAGGCGGCACTTGAGACCCGCGTCGAGTCACCGGAACTCGCCGGGCAACCATTGGATGTGCCCGAGCGTGAAGTGGCAGCCCCGTCTGTTCCGGCTGCGCCGCAGGAACAGGTCGTGGCAGTCAGCGAGCCCACCCCGGACCGCACGGACGTATTCGTGTTGCCCCCGCCGCGCGCAGCCCAGGCGACGCCGCGAGTCCCGGCCCGGGAACTGCGCGCGACGGTGCCCCAGATTCGCGAAACAGAGGTATCCGCCCCCGTGAGCGTCCCCACGCGCACGCTGGACCCGGCCGCGCCAACGGTGCGCGCACTCATCGCCCGCACGCCACAGGTGGTGGAGCGCGAGGTTGCCGTGCCGGTCCAGGCGCCGACCGCCCGCGAGGTGGCAGTTCGTACGCCGGCGGTGCGTGAGTTGACCCCGAAGACACAAGAAGTCAGGGAGCGAGAGGTGCAGGCCCCTCGGGCGGCACCCGCTCCTGTGCCAACGCCTGTCCGCGCCCCAGCGACCACGGCCGCAACCGCGGTCACCACCAGTCGCGCGTCTGCGCCAACGTCCGCCAGTCCGACGACGGGCTCGTCGAGTACCACCCCTTCCCAATCCCGTCCGGCCGCGCCTTCCTCCAGCGCAGGTACTGCAACGGCGAGTGCGCCGTCCCCGGCGAGCTCGCAAGGAACCGGGCCGAAGGCCCAGCCCACCCCGGGCAGTTGGGCCACGCCAGCCCGTGCTGATGACTGGGGGGCATCGGCCCGGAATACGCCAGGCGCACAGCGGGGCGTGGCGCCGGGTGTCTTCAATGCGGACGGCAGCGTGCGGGTGCCTGAAGGGCCCGGATCCGCTGCGCCCGGCATGCCGCCGGGTGCGGTGACACAGGAAATTGCCAACCTGGACCGCGCGGGCACGTGGCTCAAGCGCAAGCCCACCGACTTTGAGCCCACCTCCTTCGACAAGTATTGGGTGCCCAACGAGAGCTTGCTGGCGGAATGGGTGCGCAAGAGCATCAAGGAAGTGCTGATTCCCATCCCCGGCACCAACAAGCGCATCCGATGCGCCGTGGCGTTGCTGGCGCTGGGCGGCGCCTGCGGCATCACTGACCCGAACCTCAACGAGCAACCGGCCAGTGCGCGGCCGCCCCCGCCCGTGCCCTTCAAGCCGCACCTCCAGGAGGACAACGGCAGCGTCAAGCCCGGCACCCCGCCGGGCGGCTGACGTCCTGGAATTGGAACAATCGGTTGTATTTAGGCCAATTGAAGGCGGCACCAGTCGCAACCAGACTGTGACCCATCGCACGGGATCCCCGCGCTCCATCCCGGAGACCGTCCCGGCACGTTGCCGTCCGAGATGCCGCCATGAGCCATCTATACCTGCTGCTGGGCCGCGCCGCCCTCGCATTCCTTTTCATCTTTTCTGGTGCCGGGCGACTGGCGCATTACGCAGCTGCACAGCAATCCTTTGAGCAGCTGGGCATGCCTGGGGCACTGCTGCCTGTCGTGATCCTGCTGGAGGTTGGTGGTGGCGTGGCGGTGCTCGCGGGGGTATTCACCCGCGTGGCGGCTGGCGTGTTGGGCTTGTTTTCGCTCGCGGTTGGCGTGCTGGCATACGGTGATCTCACCGACCAGAACCAGTTCATCCAGTTGAGCAAGCACGCGGTGATGGCCGGCGGCTATTTGATGCTGGTGGCGACGGGCGCGGGTGCGTTCAGCGTCGACGCGGGGCGCCGTGCACCTGAGGCGGCCCCAGCCGAGGACTGTGTTGTCTGCTGAGGGTCTGCCCAGCGCCGACTCGTTACCGGTACAGGCATTGCGCCATGTCAGGCCCGGTAGCGAAGCGGTTGGGGCAGTTCGACCGCAAACGGGACCCTGAAACGGCAAGAGCCCGCAGATGCGGGCTCTTGTGCAGCAACTACGCGAACCGCGGTCCGCGCAGGACTGTCTTACTGCAAGCCCTGCAGATCGCGGAGTTCGCCCGAGCGCGAACCGAAGTACGCACCCAGGTCGGCGATCTGCTGGTCAGTCAGGCCCTTGGCCTGGCCGGACATCAGGGCGTGCTCACGCTCGCCACTGCGGTACTGGGTCAGGGCGTGGGCGAGGTAGTCGGCGTACTGGCCGGCCAGCTTCGGATAGCTCGGATCGATCGGGGCATTGCCTTCGGCGCCGTGGCAGTCAATGCACGACTGGCCGGACGCGCCCTTGGCCTTGGCCAGCTCCTCGCCGGCGGCGACGTGGCCGTCGGGCAGGCCCGCTGAAGAAGACTTGGCGGCTTCGGCCGCATGCGCGCCTTCGGCCGCGGCGTGCTCGGCGTTGTTGGAGCAGCCGGCCAGGGTCACGGTGGCGAGCAGGGCAATGGCGAGGGCGCCTCGTGCAAAGCCGCCTCGAGCAAAGCAATGGGTCGTCATGTGGGTCAGCTCACTCAATTCAAAGTGGAAAGGAAGGCGGCGATGTCGGCGATCTGCTGGTCGCTGAAGCTCTGCGCCTGCGCCTGCATGGTCGGGTGCTTGCGGCTGCCCTTCTTGTATTCGTGCAGTGCATTGCCCAGGTACTCCGGCGATTGGCCGCCGATCTTGGGCACATGGAAGTTGGGATAGGCGTTCTTGTAGCCGGTGATGCCGTGGCAGCCCATGCAGGTGTAGGCGAGGGCGCGGCCGGCATCGGCGTTGCCCTTCACTGCGGCGGGTGCAGCGGCGGCCGGAGCCGCGGCGGGGGTGGCTTCGGGCGCCGGGGCGTCCTGGGCCATGGTCGCGAACGCGACGGTGGTGAGGGCGAAGCAGGCGGCGATCGTCAGCGGTCGCATCATGTCGTAGTCCGCAATCTCTTATGGCTGGCAGGGGTCAATGCTGGCTGGGCGGGGCCCAGGGCCGCGCACAAGCGCTGGAGTATAGCCGCTACCGCTGCTTTGACTGAAGTCATGGCGAGCAGGGCGCCTTTTCGATCCATGGCGACGGTCACCATGACCTTCGGCGCATGGCTTCGACGATGGGGTGATTTACCTTGATACAACACCGGCACAAGCGCCGGGCCCATCCCCCTATCAAGGTCATCCCACCATGCGTCACTTCAACCTTTTCCACGGATCCGGACTGTTGCGCGCGGGTGCGCTGGCGTTGGCTTGCGGCTTGGCCCTGAGCGCCTGCAAGGGCGGGAACGGGGATGCCCAGGCCAAGACCCCTGACAAGAACGAGGTCGAGTCGGTCCCGGTGGAAGTGGCCAAGGCCACCCGCCGCTCGGTGGCCGCCAGCTACAGCGGCACCGCGCCGCTGGAGGCCCGGGCGGAGTCGCAGGTGGTGGCCAAGACTTCGGGCGTTGCCCTCCGCGTAATGGTGGAAGAAGGCCAGCACGTGCGCGCAGGCCAGGTGCTGGTGCGCCTGGATTCGGCCCGGGCCTCGTTGCAGGCAGCGCAGAGCGCCGCGCAGATGCACAAGCTGCAGAATGAGTACTCGCGCGCGCAGCAACTGATGGCGCAGAAGCTGATCAGTGCAGCCGACCACGACCGGATCCGCTTCGATCTGGAGAACGCCCGAGCGGTCAACCGCATGGCCAACCTTGAGCTGTCCTACGCCAACGTAGTGGCTCCCATTTCCGGCGTGATCGCGTCCAAGTCGATCAAGCCGGGCAACTTCGTCCAGATCAACACGCCGATCTTCCGCATCGTGGATACGGCGCGACTGGAAATGGTGCTCAATGTCCCCGAGCGCGAGATGGCCACGCTCAAGGCCGGCCTGCCGGTGGAGCTGAAGGTTGATGCGCTGCCGGGGCGCAGCTTCCAGGGCACCGTGGATCGCGTGGCGCCGGTGGTGGACTCGGGCAGCGGCACCTTCCGCGTCATCTGCGCCTTCGATGGTGAGGGTGTGTTGCAGCCGGGCATGTTCGGTCGCATCGGCATTGCATATGACAACCGCACGGATGCGCTGGTGATTCCGCGTTCGGCACTGCTGGAAGGCGAGGCCGACACTGCGGTGTTCATGGTCAAGGCCGGCAAGGCCCAGCGGGTCCCGGTGGAACTGGGTTACATCGACGGGGAATGGGTGGAGGTGCGCAAGGGCGTGGAGGTGGGTGACCAGGTGGTGGTCGCCGGCAAGAACACCTTGCGCGACGGCACCGTGGTGACCGTGATCGGCCAGCCGGGCACCAAGCCGGTGGCTGCCGCCAAGCCCGCCTCGTCGAAGCAGTAAGCGGAGACTTCCCGTGACGCAGCCCTCGGACGCGCGCTCTTTCGATCTGGTCGAGTTCTCCACCCGCCGCCGAGTGACGGTGGCGATGGTGACGCTCACCTTCCTGATGTTCGGCCTGATTGCGCTGAGCGGGCTGAAGGTCAACCTGTTGCCCGACCTCAGCTACCCCACCTTGACGGTGCGCACCGAGTACACCGGTGCTGCTCCCGCCGAGATCGAGACCCTGGTCTCCGAGCCGGTGGAAGAGGCGCTGGGCGTGGTCAAGGGCCTGCGCAAGCTCAAGTCTGTGTCCCGTGCGGGGCAGAGCGACGTGGTGCTGGAGTTTGCGTGGGGCACGGACATGGACCGTGCCAGCCTCGACGTGCGCGACAAGATGGAGATGCTGCAGTTGCCGCAGGAGGCCAAGCCGCCGGTGCTGCTGCGCTTCAACCCCTCCAATGAGCCGATCCTGCGGTTGGCGTTGTCGGCCAAGGGCGGCGGGGAAGCGGATCGCCAGCTGGTGATGCTGCGCCGGTACGCCGACGATGACCTCAAGAAGAAGCTGGAACCTGTTGGCGGCGTCGCCGCGGTGAAGGTGGGCGGTGGCCTGGAGGACGAGGTGCAGGTCGAGGTAGACCCGCGCCGCATGGCTCAGATGGGGTTGTCGGTCGACACCGTCATCAACCGGCTCAAGCAAGAGAACGTCAACGTTTCCGGCGGTCGCCTGGAAGAGGGATCGCAGCGGTATCTGGTGCGTACGGTCAACCAGTTCGCCAGCGTCGAGGAGATGCGCGAATTGCTGCTGACGGTGCGGAGCGCTGGCAACAATGCGGCGCAGGACGCGATGCTGCAGATGGCGCGTGTGGCGGCGGCGACCGGCTCGGCCGACGCCATGGCTGCCGCCGCAGCCGCCCAGAGCGCATCGGGCGGGGGTGGCACCACGGCCGCGGGCGGCTTGCCCGTGCGCCTGAAGGACGTGGCCGAAGTGCGCCAAGGCTATCGCGAGCGCGAGGCGATCATCCGCCTGGGCGGCCGCGAGACCGTGGAGCTGGCGGTCTACAAGGAGGGCGACGCCAACACCGTTTCCACCGCAGACGCCGTGCACGCCCGCCTGGAGGCCATTCGCAAGTCGCTGCCGGCGGACGTGGAACTCACGGTCATCGAGGACCAGTCACAGTTCATCCGCAACTCCGTCAACGAGGTCAAGAAGGATGCGGTGATCGGTGGCGTACTCGCGATCCTGATCATCTTCCTGTTCCTGCGCGATGGCTGGAGCACCTTTGTCATCAGCCTTTCGCTTCCGGTTTCCATCGTGGCGACGTTCTTCTTCATGGGCCAGTTCGGCCTGGGCCTAAACGTGATGTCGCTGGGCGGCCTGGCGTTGGCGACGGGCCTGGTGGTGGACGACTCCATTGTCGTACTGGAGAGCATTGCCAAGGCCCGCGAGCGAGGGCTGGGCATCCTGGATGCGGCCATCACTGGGACACGCGAAGTGGGCATGGCCGTGGTGGCCTCCACGCTGACGACCATCGCCGTGTTCCTGCCGCTGGTGTTCGTGGAAGGCATCGCCGGCCAGTTGTTCCGCGACCAAGCGCTGACCGTGGCCATCGCCATTGCGATCTCGCTGGTCGTGTCGATGACGCTGATCCCGATGCTCAGCTCGATCAAGGGCCGGGCGCCGCTGGCGTTCCCAGAGGAACCCGCACAGCCGCGCTGGGCGCCGCAGAAGCGCTGGCAGAAGCCGGTTGCTGCGACGGGCCGTGGTCTCGGCTGGGTGGTGCGCAATGCGTTCTTCAGCGTGGCCTGGCTGGTGGTGCGTGCCTGGCGCGTATTGGTGGCCGTGGTCGCTCCGGTGATGCGCAAGGCCAGCGACCTGGCGATGGCGCCGTACGGTCGCGCCGAACGCGGCTATCTGCGCCTGCTGCCCGCCGCGCTGCGACACCCGACACTGGTCCTGGCGAGTTCGGCCGCGGCCTTCGTGCTGGCGCTTGCGGCGCTGCCGCTGCTGGGTACGGACCTGATCCCCCAGCTGGCGCAGGATCGCTTCGAGATGATGGTGAAGCTGCCGCCTGGAACCCCGCTGCGCGATACCGACGCAGTGATCCGCGACGTGCAGATGGCGCATACCAAAGAGCCGGGCGTGCGTGCGATGTACGGCGTCAGCGGCACGGGCACGCGACTGGACGCCAGTCCCACGGAGAGCGGCGAGAACATCGGGCGCCTTTCGGTGATCATGGAGGGCGGTGGCAGCGAAGCGGTGGAGGCCGCGACCACGAATCGCCTGCGCGAGTCCATGCAGGCCCACCCGGGTGCACAGGTCGACTTCCGCCGCCCGGAGCTCTTCAGCTTCTCGCCGCCGCTGGAGATCGAGCTGCGCGGCCAGGACCTCGAGGAGATCCGCACCGCGGGCCAGAAGCTGGCCGGCCTGCTGCGCGCCAACCCGCATTACACGGACGTCAAGTCGACGGTGGAACAGGGCTTCCCTGAGGTGCAGATCCGATTCGACCAGGAACGTGCCGCTGCACTCGGCCTCACCACCCGCCAGTTGGCCGACACCGTGGTGCGTCAGGTGCGTGGTGAGGTGGCCACCCGTTACAGCTTCCGTGACCGCCGCATCGACGTGCTGGTGCGCGCCCACGAGAGCGAGCGCGACTCGGTCGAAAGCATCCGTCGGCTGGTGGTCAATCCGGGCAGTGCGCGTCCGGTGACGCTGGACGCGGTGGCCGACGTCGTCGCCACCACCGGTCCGAGCGAAATCCATCGCGCCGACCAGGTGCGCGTGGCGGTGGTTTCGGCCAACCTCGACGGAATCGACCTGGGCGCCGCGGTGAAGGAGGTCGGTGACATCGTGGCGGCCGATCCACTGGGAGCGGGCATCGGCATGCACGTCGGCGGCCAAGGCGAGGAACTGGCGTCGTCGATGCGCTCGCTGCTGTTCGCCTTCGCGCTGGCGGTGTTCATGGTCTATCTGGTCATGGCGTCGCAGTTCGAATCACTGCTGCACCCCTTCGTGATCCTGTTCACCATCCCGCTGGCGCTGGTGGGCGCGGTGCTTTCGCTCCTGGTGACCGGCAACTCGATCTCGGTGGTGGTGTTCATTGGCCTGATCCTCCTGGTTGGCCTGGTGACCAAGAACGCGATCATCCTCATCGACAAGGTCAACCAGTTGCGCGAGACCGGCGTGGCGAAGCGTGATGCGTTGGTGGAAGGTGCCCGCTCGCGCCTGCGGCCGATCGCGATGACCACCCTGTGCACCCTGTTCGGCTTCCTGCCCCTTGCCATCGCGGTGGGCGAGGGCGCGGAAGTGCGCTCGCCGATGGCGATCACTGTCATCGGTGGTCTGTTGGTGTCGACGCTGCTGACGCTGCTGGTCATCCCGGTGGTCTATGACCTGCTGGATCGGCGCTCCGAAGAGTACTGGCTGGAGCGCGGTCGCCGCGCCCGCCAGGTCCGTGCCGAGAACGAAGGCGCCATCGCGGCGGATGCGGGGATGGCCGGATGAGCATCGCCGAACTCAGCATCCGCCGCCCCATCACCACGGTCATGTTCTTCGTGACCATGGTGGTGATCGGCCTGATCGCCGCGATCCGCCTGCCGCTGGAGGCCTTTCCGTCGGTCTCTTTCCCGGTGATCTTCATGCAGATGCCCTACCAGGGCTCCACGCCGGAAGAAGTGGAGCGCACGCTGGTGCGCCCATCCGAGGAGGCGTTGGCGACCCTGCCGGGTATTCGCAACATCCAGAGCACGGCCACGTCCAACGGCGCCAACATCATGGTGCTGTTCAGTGACTGGGAGCGCGACGTCAAGATCGCAGCCTCCGAGGCACGCGAACGCATCGACGCGATCCGAAACGACCTCCCGGATGAACTGACGCGCATCTTCGTCGGCAACGCGAGCACCGACGACGAGCCGGTACTGGCCATTCGCCTTGCGAGCCAGACGCTCGACCTTTCAAAGTCCTACGATCTCATCGATCGCGAGCTCAAGCGTCGAGTTGAGCGCGTGCCGGGCGTGGCGCAGGTGCGAGTGTCGGGTGCGACGGCCAATGAAGTGGAAATCGCCATCGAACCCCAGCGGCTGACCGCCCACGGACTCTCGCTGGATGATCTCAACCGTCGCCTGCGCGACCTCAATTTCTCGGTCTCGGCGGGTCAGGTCACCGATGGCGGACAACGCCTGCGGGTCCAGCCGGTGGGCGAACTGGAGTCACTGGATCAGCTTCGCGAACTCGTCCTGACCGGTAACGTGCGCCTTGGCGACGTCGCCGAGGTGCGACTGAAGCCCGCACGCAACGACATGGGCCGTCGCCTCGATGGTCGCCCCGCCGTGGGACTGGATGTATTCAAGGAGCGCAGCGCGAACCTGGTGGACGTTTCTCGGCAGGTATTGGCGGAGGTCGAGCGCATCCAGGGCGAACCGTCGATGCAGGGCATCCAGGTCAAGATCATCAACGACCAGGGTGCCGTGGTGACGGATTCGCTGCTGGAACTGGCCGAGGCCGGCGCCATCGGCCTGCTGCTGTCGGTGATCGTGCTGTACTTCTTCCTGCGCCATTGGCCGTCGACGCTCATGGTGTCACTGGCGATTCCGATCTGCTTCGTCATGACCCTGGGTTTCATGTACTTCGCCGGGGTCACGCTCAACATCCTGTCGATGATGGGCTTGCTGCTCGCCGTCGGCATGCTGGTCGACAACGCCGTCGTGGTGGTCGAGAGCATCTACCAGGAACGGGAGAAGAACCCTGGGAATCCGCGCCTCGCCTCGATCCTGGGCACGCGCCACGTGGCCATCGCACTGTCGGCCGGTACGCTGTGCCACTGCATCGTGTTCGTGCCCAACCTGTTTGGCGAACGCAACGTGTTAGCAATCTACCTGTCGCAGATCGCCATCACCATCTCGGTATCGCTGCTGGCTTCATGGCTGGTGGCGGTGAGCCTGATCCCCATGCTGTCGGCGCGGTTGAAGACTCCGCCGGCGCTGACCGCGCGCACGGGCGTCATCCATCGCCTGCAGGAACGCTATGCCCGCCTGTTGCACTGGAGCCTGGCGCATCGGGGCAAGAGCCTGCTGGGCGTGTTCCTGATGGTCGCCGTCAGCGTTGCCCCGGTGATGCTGACCAAGTACAACATGTTCGGCGGTGACGAGGAGGCCGAGACCGAAATCGGCTACCAGTGGAACGGCAGCTACACCGTCGAGCAGATGTCCGCTGAGGTTGCACGGGTGGAGGACTTCCTCGATGCGCGCCGCAAGGACTACCAGATCACCCAGATCTACTCGTGGTTCAGCGAGCAGGGATGGGGCGGCACCCGCATCACCTTTGATGAGAATTTCGACGGTGAGCTCAAGCCATTGGTGGATCGAATCAGCCGCGAACTGCCCAAGTCCGCGCGAGCTCGCCTCATCGTCGGGCGGCAAGGCGACGGCGGCGGTGGCCCACCCAAGGCGGTGCAGTTCCGCCTCGTGGGCGACTCCACCCAGGTGCTGAACGACATCGCCCGCGACATCCTCCCTGTGCTTGAGCGTCGCCCCGAACTGCGGGATGTGCGAGTGGACAGCGGCGACCGCAACCAGGAAGTGCAAGTCCGCATTGACCGCGAACGCGCGGCCTCCTTCGGCTTCACCACCGAGCAGGTCGGCACGTTTGTCGGCATGGCCCTACGCGGAGCACGCCTGCGTGATTTCCGCCGGGGCGACACCGAGGTGCCCGTCTGGGTGCGCTTCTCCGGCGCCGAACAGTATGGCGCGAAGGAACTGGCGTCCTTCAACGTCCGCGCCGCCGATGGCCGTCAGGTGCCGTTGCTCGCCATGGTGGACGTGATCCCGGGCGAAGCGGCCAACCAGATCCGCCGCATCAACCGGCAGACCACACTCACCATCGAGGCAGCGCCCGACGGAAAGACCACCATGCCCGATGCACGCAAGGCAGTGGAGGAGACGATGAAGTCGGTTACCTTCCCGCCGGGTTACAGCCACACGTTTGAGACCCTGCAGTTCTTCGACGAAAGCCAGATGGTCACGCAGATGATCTTCAACCTGCTGATCGCGCTGGTGATGGTCTACGTGGTGATGGCGGCTGTGTTCGAGTCGCTGCTGTTCCCCTCCGCCATCATGTCCGGCGTCGTGTTCTCGGTCTTCGGCGTGTTCTGGCTGTTCTGGCTGACCGGTACCGAGTTCAACATCATGGCTTTCATCGGCATCCTGGTGCTGATGGGCGTAGTGGTGAACAACGGCATCGTGATGCTGGAGCACATCAACAATCTGCGCCGCCGCGGTCTGTCGCGAACGGAAGCACTTGTCGAGGGCAGCCGCGAACGTCTGCGCCCGGTGCTGATGACCATGGGCACCGCGATCCTGGCGATGATCCCCATTGCGATGTCGCAGGGCACGGGCGATGGCATCGCGTACGCACCGATGGCACGCGCGATCGCCGGTGGCCTTGCATTCTCCACGGTGGCGACCCTTCTGTTCCTGCCGACCGTGTACGCGATCCTGGACGACATGGGCCAGAAGACGGGTGGGTTGCTGCGTCGGGCGCGTGGGGTTGCGCCGGAAGGGGCCGGGGTGGCCCCGGCCTGAGGTCCAATCGGTGCGGCCAGGGACGGATGAGTTATTGAAGAGGAAGCAAGGATGAAGCTGATACACACCCGGATTCTGGCTTGGGCAGTGCTGGTGGTGGTTTCGGTCATGGGAGGCGACGTGGCGGCCGCCGCGTCGCCCGTGCAGTTGCTCCGGCAGCGCATGGAGCAGCCCGCCGAAGTGCTCGTGCTTGCGACGCCACACCTCGACCAACTCGAGGGCGTCACGCCGGCGCATGTCGACAGCCTGGCTGCCGGGCTGTCGCGCTACGCGCCGCAGGCCGTGGTGTTGGAGTCGCTCCCGTCCCATACCATCGAGGCGATGCAGCAGCAGCCGGACCTGCATCCAGAAGCATTGGATTCGTTCGTCGGTGCACGGTTCCTGGAGTTTGCGAAAGAGAGCCAACGACTGCTGGCTTTGGATGCCGCAGGTGCCCGCAAGGCCTTGGCAAATGAATGTTCGCGGGACCTTGCATCCACCGCCCAGGCAAGCACGCGTTGCATCCACCTGGCGGCCGCCGCTTGGGACAAGCCCTGGGCGGACTACCTCACGTGGCAGCATGCGCGGCGCTGGCCTAGTGCCAAGCCCGACGGTCCGCTCGGCGAGCGCATTGCACGACTGGGCAAGTCCACCAATGAGAACCAACTCATCGGGGCACGGTTGGCCAGCGAGGCACGCCTTCCTCGCGTTTACGGCATGGATGACCATCCGGGCGAGGACTTGTACGGCCCGGTGTTCGAAGCCCTGCTGCCTGCCCTCGGGAAATCCAAAGCCTACGAGGCCTTCAAGGCACACGCGCGCGTCATCAAGGAAGCCGACGAACGCACCCGACGGGGAGTTGCGTCGGGCAATCTACTACCGCTTTACCGGTGGATGAACAGTCCGGAGTACGGCGGATGGGTGTTGGACGAGGAGTGGCGGCTGTTCGTCGACCGTGACCTGCCGCGGGGTCCGGGTCAGGCGCGCATTGCCCTATGGGACGTCCGTAACCTCGCAATGGTGTCCAACATCATGCGCGTGGTGAGCCGGCATCCCGGGCAGCGCGTGCTTGTCGTCGTGGGAGCGAGCCACAAGCCGTTCTTCGACGATTACCTTGAGCGCTCGATCGGCATCCGCGTCCGACAGCTGGACGAGTTCGTGCAAGAGTCGGGCGACACGCATTGAAAGGTGTGGCGCGCGCCAGGCGACGTTGATCAACTGAACAGCGTTCCCAGCATCTTCAGGCCGCCGGTCCACACGCCGATGGCCGTGCCCAGGCTGGTCAGGAAGAAGTTCAGCAGCACTCGCGCGACGCGATTCTTCCACCATCCGGTCACATGCTGCACATCGTCCCGCAGCGCCATGAAATCCGCGTAGGTGGGCTTGCGCAACCACGCCTCCGTCAGCGCACTCAGTGTGCCCGACGCAAGGGCAGGGTGCAGGGGCGTAATCGGGGATGCGACGAACGCCACGAGGATGCTGAGCGGGTGGCCGCCCGCCAACGCGCAGCCGAGGGCGCCCAGAACGCCGGTGGCCAGCACCCACTGCAGCAGCAGGTCCGAACCCACGTCCAGGCCGCCCTGGTAGAAGCCCCAGGCAAAACCGCCCAGCACGAACGCCGCCAGGGCAATGGTGAACCAGGGGATGTCGCTCTTTTCGGGCATTGCCTCGAGCTCTTCGCGCACGGAGCCGGGTGCACGCGACTCGTCGCGCAAGTGGCGGGCGAGGCCTTCAAGGTGACCGGCGCCAACCACGGCAAGGACCTCCCGCGCCTCGCCGTGGCTCTCGCGCAGGCGCGCAGCCATGTAGCGGTCGCGCTCGGCAATCACCGTGTCGTAGAGCTCCGGGCTGTCGGACGCGAACTCGCTGAAGCTGGAAGCGAGGATGTCGCCCTGCTTGAGCTTCTCGATGTCGTGATCCGCGACTTCTTCGTCCACGAACAGCCCGGCCAGCAGCCCGCCGCCCATCTTGGCCCGCTGCCAGAAGCCGAGCCGGTTGGCCGCACGCTTGAAGGTCAGTCCCACTTCGCGGTCGATCAGGTGCACCGGCAATTCGCGCTGGCGTGCCTCCAGCACGGCGCGCTTCAGTTCCGCGCCTGGCTCGATGCCCAGTTGCTCCGCCAGACGGCGCTGGTACGCCGCAAGGGCCAGGTTGGCGGCGAAGAGGGCCGTCTTGCCGGTTCGGATGACCTGCACCAGATCCATCTTGGCCATGGCATCAGGATCAGTCATCGCCTGCAGGCGTTGTGGATCCAGTTCCACGGCGACGGCGTCGAAAGTACCGCTCTGCACGGCGTCACGGACCGCGTCCACGCTCGCCCGCGAGACATGCGCGGTGCCCAGCAGGGTGTAGCGCACACCGTCGCGCTCCACGATCTGGTGTGGCTGGTCGCGCCAGTCGCTGCTGGTTTCGGTCACGTTGGCTTCCGGGGGCATGGCAATGGTGTCAGTCACGGTAGCGCTTCAGCAGGTCGCCATAGGCGTCGATGCGGCGGTCCCGCAGGAAGGGCCAGATCCGGCGCACGTGCTCGCTGCGACCCATGTCTACTTCGGCCATGAGTATCTGGGCGTCGGTGGTGCTGGCTTCGGCGACGATCTCGCCCTGCGGTCCAAGGACGTGGCTGGTGCCCCAGAAATCGATGCCCGCAGCGTCCAGAGGCGACTGCTCATGGCCAATGCGGTTGCACGAAAGCACCGGCAGGCCGTTCGCGACGGCATGGCCGCGGTGGCTCAGCACCCATGCGCCGCGCTGGCGATCCTTCTCGTCCTGCGCATCGGTGGGGTCCCAGCCGATGGCGGTGGGGTACAGCAGCATCTCGGCGCCCGCCAGCGCCATCAAGCGCGCGCCCTCGGGGTACCACTGATCCCAACACACCATCACCCCCAGTCGGCCGACCGAGGTGTTGATGGGTTCGAAGCCCAGGTCGCCAGGGGTGAAATAGAACTTCTCGTAGAAGCCGGGGTCATCGGGGATATGCATCTTGCGGTACTTGCCCGCGGTGGATCCGTCGGCGTCGAAGACCACCGCCGTGTTGTGGTACAGACCGGCGGCGCGCCTTTCGAACAGCGAGCTCACCAGCACCACCTGGTGTTGCTTGGCCAACGCGCCCAGCCGCTCGGTGCTCGGCCCGGGAATCGCCTCGGCCAGGTCGAACTCGTCCACCGACTCGTGTTGGCAGAAGTAGGGACCGTTGTGCAGTTCCTGCAGCAGCACCAGCCGGGCGCCGCGCTTGGCGGCTTCGGCCACGCGCTCCTCGATATTGGCAAGATTGGCGTCGCGGCTGCCGTGGTCGCGATCCTGGACCAGGGCGACGGGGAGGGTGGTGGGCTTGGCCATCGGGGGAGTCTCCGTTACGGGGCGACAGGCGCGTCAATGCGACGCCTATTGTGCCGGGTCGGGGATGAGGATGCCGGTGACGCGACGCGCCCAAGGCGCGTGCGGAATCGGTTGGAAGCAGGGTGGGGCGCTCGATGGGCGCGCACCCCGTGCAGATGAATCAGGCAGCCACACCCGCCGGCAATTGCATGGTGATGCAGTGCAGGCTTCCGTTCTGCCAGATCAGCGCGCGACAGGGCACCGGCACGATCTCGCGATCCGGGAATGCCTTCTGCAGCACGGCCACGGCCTGGGCATCGGCCTTGTCGCCGTAGGCAGGCATCAGCACCGCGCCGTTGACGATCAGGAAGTTGGCATAGCTGGCCGCCAGTCGGCGCCCTTCGTCCAGGATGGGCTCGGCCCATGGGAGTTCGAACAGGCGGTACGGCTCGCCTCCACGGGTACGCAGCGCGGCCAGTTCCTGCGCCATCGCCTGCAGTTCCACGTAGTGGTCATCAGACGGATCGCTGCAGCCCTGGTAGACGATTGCGTTCTCCGAGGCAAAACGGGCGAGGGTGTCGATGTGGGCGTCGGTGTCGTCACCTTCCAGGTAGCCGTGGTCCAGCCACAGAACCCGGTCCTGATGCAGCCAGCCGGCCAGTTTGCTGGTCAGCTCTTCACGTGGGTGCCCGGGGTGGCGCTCGCTGAGGCACTTCCAGGTGGTGAGGAGGGTGCCATTGCCATCGGTCTCGATTGCTCCGCCTTCCAAAGCGAAATCAATGCGTTGGCGAACACTGTTGACGAAGATTCCGTGATCGTCGAGATGCTCTACCAGCTCATCGTCCTGGTTGGCCTCGTACTTGCCGCCCCATCCGGTGAAGCGAAAATCCAGTAGTTCGAATCCGCCGCCGTCGCGCCGGAGCGAGATCGGACCCGAGTCGCGCAGCCAGGTGTCGTCGTACGGAGCAGTGATGAAGGTGACGCGGCCCATGTCGACACGCGCCGAGGCCAAGCGCGCCCGCGCGTAGGCTTCCACGTCGTCATCGGCCACGCAGACCAGCGCCGGCTCGAAGCGGGTGATGGCCGCCACCAGCGCGATGTACGTCTCTTCCACATCTCCGAGCCGCTCGGCCCAGTCGGTGTCGGCGTGGGGCCAGGCAAGCAGGACGGCGGACTGGGGTTCCCACTCCGCGGGGAAGCGCAGGGCGTTGTCGGTCATCGGTTCTCGGAATCAGCGAATGGGGGGCTTCGGGCCGACCTCGGTCGCGGCCGCCTTCACGGCGACGGCATCGATGACCTTGGACTTCTCGAAGTAAACGATGAAATTGGGGTACGTCCAGCGATTGATCGTGGGCCACTGGCGCTTCTGCCCGCCGCGCGGTTCCAGCTTGTCGCTGGGAACGCCGTACTTGGCCTCCACTTGCGCCATGGTCATGCCGCGGGCGGGCATAGAGGCCTTGTTCTCCTCGCTGACGCGCTCGATCAGCAGCGTATTGCCCGTAGTCTCGGTGGTGGTGACTTGCGCGGCATCGGCAGTGGTGGCGGCCTGGTCGCTGGCCCCCACCGGCGCGTCCTGGGCGGCGGCCGTGCCAACCAGGCCCAGCAGGGTGAACAACGAAGCAGCAACGATGCGGGTGTTCATGATGGCTCTCCCTACCTGATGGATAGGCGATTGTACGCACACGACGCGGTGTGGCGGCAGCAGGCGGCCGTCACGCTATCAGCGGCGAATGACGGCGATGTACATGCCCCATAACGCAGAAAGCCGCCTTGCGGCGGCTTTCCAGTCGTGATGCCGACCCGCTCCGGACATGCCGGGCAGGGGGCGTCCCGGCTCTTAGCGCTGACGCGCCTTGAAACGCGGATTCGACTTGCAGATCACGAAGACCTTGCCACGGCGGCGAACGACCTTGCAGTCGCGGTGACGGGCCTTCGCCGACTTCAGGGAGGACAGGACCTTCATGACAGACCTCGGCAAACGGGAATGGGATAAATCGGAATGGGGTAAACCAGCCCGCTATTCTAGCTGAGGTTTCCCTGATTGTTCAAGTGGTTGGGTGATCCCGCTCGCGCGGGCCGCCTGAGGGGGGGCGGCCAAAGGGAGAAGCCAGGTTGCCCGGCCACGCTCGGCGGAAACCGGAACGCCAGCAATTTTGCTGCGAGTGCATAATCCCCGCAATGACCGATACCACTATTCCTGTACTGACAATCGATGGCCCTTCCGGCTCCGGCAAGGGCACCGTAAGCCGACTGGTCGCCCAGAAGCTCGGCTGGCACTACCTGGACTCGGGTGCCCTTTACCGGGCGGTGGGCGTGGCTGCGGGGTGGGGTGACATCGACCTGGCCGATCCTTCGGCGCTGGTTCGCTGCACCTTCGATACCGCGATCGAGTTCATCGAGGACCCTGACACCCGGGAGCTGCGGGTGGTGGTCAACGACGTCGATGCCACCGATGAGCTCCGGACCGAGACCGCCGGCGCCGCCGCTTCGGCGATCGCGGCCATCCCAGAAGTCCGCGCCGCGCTGAAGGATCGCCAGCGGGCCTTTCGCCGGCCGCCCGGGCTGGTCGCCGATGGCCGCGACATGGGCACCGTCATCTTCCCCGATGCCGGCTTCAAGGTGTTCCTGACCGCCAGCGCCGGGGAGCGGGCGGAAAGGCGCTATAAGCAGTTGAAGGATAAAGGGGTTTCGGTTACATTTGATGGTCTGCTGCGGGAGATCCTCGCCCGCGACGCCCGCGATGCCAATCGCGCGGTGGCCCCGTTGCGGCCGGCCGATGACGCCGTCCACATCGACACCACCGGCCAGGGCATCGACGAAGTGGTGCAACGCGTGCTGGCCATCGTGCCCGCGCGCTGACGTTCCATAACGTTACCGGCGAAGTCATTCGCGGCAGAAGGACCGACCCGCAATCCCGCGGGCGGATATGACCAACCAACACATGGTGCAGCTTCATCGCACCACATCAATGGGTGGGTCGACCACGGCTTGCTTGACCATCAATCCAGATGGCCTGCCAACCGGTGCGGCCCGTGTGTTCAACCGAGTATTACTCCAATGACCGAATCATTTGCAGAACTGTTCGAGCAGAGTCAGCAATTCCTGACCAAGCTGAAGCCGGGCGCCATCGTTGTCGGTACCGTCGTCGACGTCCGCGGCGACGTGGTCGTGATCAACGCCGGCCTGAAGTCCGAAGGCATCGTGCCGATCGAGCAGTTCCGTAACGACGCCGGCGAAATCGACGTGGGGATCGGCGACCAGGTGAAGGTTGCCCTCGACTCCATCGAGAACGGCTTTGGCGAAACCGTCCTGTCGCGCGAGAAGGCCAAGCGCGCCATGGTGTGGGACGAACTCGAGGAAGCCCTCGAGAAGAACGAGACCATCACCGGCCGCATCAGCGGCAAGGTCAAGGGCGGCTTCACCGTCGACATCAAGGATGTCCGCGGCTTCCTGCCGGGTTCGCTGGTCGACGTGCGCCCGGTGCGCGACTCGACCTACCTGGAAGGCAAGGAACTCGAGTTCAAGCTCATCAAGCTGGACCGCAAGCGCAACAACATCGTCGTCTCCCGCCGCGCCGTGGTTGAGAGCGAGCATTCGGAAGAGCGCGAGCAGCTGCTCGAGAAGCTGGTCGAGGGCGCCATCCTCAAGGGTGTCGTCAAGAACCTCACCGATTACGGTGCGTTCGTCGACCTGGGCGGCATCGACGGCCTGTTGCACATCACCGACATGGCCTGGAAGCGCGTGCGCCATCCGTCCGAAGTCGTGGAAGTCGGCGCCGAGCTCGACGTCCGCGTGCTGAAGTACGACCGCGAGCGCAACCGCGTCAGCCTGGGCCTGAAGCAGCTGGGCGAGGATCCGTGGGACAACATCGCCCGTCGCTACCCGGCCAACACCCGCGTGTTCGGCAAGGTCTCCAACGTCACCGATTACGGCGCGTTCGTCGAGATCGAGCCGGGCGTCGAGGGCCTGGTGCACGTGTCCGAGATGGACTGGACCAACAAGAACGTCAACCCGTCCAAGATCGTGCAGGTCGGCGACGAGGTTCAGGTCATGGTCCTGGACGTGGACGAGGAGCGTCGCCGCATCTCGCTGGGCATGAAGCAGGTCACCAGCAACCCGTGGGAAACCTTCTCCGTCCTGCACAAGAAGGGCGACAAGGTGGAAGGCCAGATCAAGTCGATCACCGACTTCGGCATCTTCATCGGCCTGGACGGTGGCATCGACGGCCTGGTGCACCTGTCGGACATCAGCTGGAACACCACTGGGGAAGACGTCGTCCGCAACTACAAGAAGGGCGACACCCTGGAAGCCGTGGTCCTGGCCGTTGATCCGGAGCGCGAGCGCATCAGCCTGGGCATCAAGCAGCTGGAGCAGGACCCGATGGGCCACTTCGTTGCTTCCAACGCCAAGGGCTCGATCGTCAAGGGCGTGGTGAAGGAAGTTGACGCCAAGGGCGCCACCGTTGAGCTGGAAGGCGGCATCGAGGGCTACATCGCAGCCCGCGACATCGCCCGCGAGCGCATCGACGACGCCTCGCAGCACCTGAAGGTCGGCCAGGAAATCGAAGCCAAGATCATCGGCAACGATCGCAAGGGTCGCACCATGCAGCTGTCGATCAAGGCGAAGGACTACGCGGAAGAAGCCGAGGCGATGGCGGATTACAACCGCCAGGCGTCCGAGGCCTCCAGCGGCACCACCAAGCTGGGCGCGCTGCTGCGCGAGCAGCTGAGCAAGGGCGAGTAATCAGCCCTGAGTTGTACCGGAGACGGCCCGACCCCGGTCGGGCCGTCTTCTGCATGTAGTCAGTTCCAACCCTTCGAGCACCACGAACTCATGACCAAGTCCGAACTGATCGAGATCCTGTCGCAGCGTCAGGCCCACCTGAAGGCCGACGACGTGGATCTGGCGGTGAAGGCCTTGCTGGAAATGATGGGGGGCTCGTTGTCCTCCGGAGAGCGGATCGAGATCCGTGGCTTCGGCAGTTTTTCCCTGCATTACCGCCCGCCGCGACTGGGCCGTAACCCGAAGACAGGTGAGTCGGTTGCGCTGCCGGGCAAGCATGTGCCGCATTTCAAGCCCGGCAAGGAGCTGCGCGAGCGCGTCAGCGGCGTCACACCGCTCGACGAACAGGCCTGACGCAACGGCTGCTCGGAAAGCCGCTGTGGTTGGCTGAACGCGGCCCGCAAGGTCGGCTAAGCTAGCCTGACCGTCCACGCCACGGAGCCCGGCATGCGATTGATTCGAATTCTCGTGGCCATGGCCTGCTTGCTGGTCGGCGCGACCTTGGGCGCGCTGAATCGACAGGCCGCACTGGTAGACCTGGGCTTCGCCTCGGTGCCCACCACCTTGGGAGTCGCGTTGATCCTGGCGCTGCTGCTGGGTGTCCTGGCTGGCGGTCTGGCCGTCACGTTTGGCGTGGTCATGCCGCTACGACGTCGCTTGTCGCGTGCGATGCGCACCGCGCCAGCCGTCCCCCCATCTGCCGAGATTTGACGATGGCATTCATCAGCGAGTGGTTCTGGTTTTTCCTGCTGCTGCCCTTGGCTGCGGCCAGTGGCTGGGTGATTGGCCGTCGTGGCGGCGAACGCCACAGCAACACCCAGATCAGCCGGCTTTCCACCACGTATTTCCGTGGCCTGAATTACCTCCTCAACGAGCAGCCTGACAAGGCCATCGACCTGTTCCTGCACATCGCGGAACTGGACAAGGAAACCTTCGAAACGCAGGTGGCCCTGGGCCATCTGTTCCGCCGTCGCGGCGAGGTGGACCGTGCGATCCGGCTGCACCAGGCATTGGCGCAGCGCCCCGGGCTGAATGATGCACAGAAGATCCAGGCTTTGCTGGCGCTGGGCGAGGACTACATGCGCGCCGGCTTGTTGGACCGCGCGGAAACCGTCTTCGGCGACCTGGCTGCGCTGGATGCCCGTGCGCCGCTGGCGCTTCGTCACCTCATTGGCATTTACCAGGCCGAACGCGATTGGGACAAAGCGATCGAGAACGCCCGTCAGTACGAGGCCGCGACTGGCGAGTCGATGGGCAAGCTGGTCGCCCAGTTCGAATGCGAAATTGCAGAACGGCACCGGTCCGCGGGGGATCTGGATGGCGCACGTACCGCGGTGGCGCGTGCCTACGAGGCCGACGCCAATTCGGTTCGCGCTGGCATGATCGAAGGCCGGATCGAGAATGAAACGGGGAACGATGCCGGGGCCATTCGCGCGTTCGAGCGCGTCGCCCGGGTGGACCCGGACTATCTCCCCGACATCCTGCCGGCGTTGCTGGCGAGCTATGAGCGGGTGGGGGATACATCCGGGGCGCGCAAGTTCCTGGCGGAAATGACCGAGCATTACCGCGGCATTTCACCCGTGCTTGCACTTGCGCGCATGGTCGAAACCGAAGACGGCGTCCCGGCGGCTCGTGCCTATCTGGCGCAGCAGTTGAAGGACCGTCCGTCGGTGAGAGGCGAGGCGGCGTTGATCGACCTGTCGTTGGCCGAAGGCGCCGATCCGGCAGCGACCTTGCATGACCTCAAGCACATCACCGACCAGTTGCTGGTGCGTAACCCCAGCTATCGATGCAACCGGTGCGGCTTTGGCGCACGCAGCCATCACTGGCAGTGTCCGAGCTGCAAGGAGTGGGGCACGGTGAAGCCCCTGCTCAATTACGCGGTGGTGTAAGACGTGCTCTACGCCGTACTGGCGGCATGGTTGATCGCTACCGTGGGGACCGCCCTGGCCATTCGCTATGCCCATGGCCGGGCGTTGCTCGACCACCCCGGTGATCGCCGCAGCCATGAAACCCCAACGCCCCGCGGCGGCGGCATCGCCATCGTGGCTGCCGTGCTCTTGGTGGGTCTTGCCTTCTGGCTGCGCCCATGGAATGGCGCGGGCAATCCCTCGCCGTTGATGGCCGCCTTCCTCGCAGGTCTCGCGATGGTGGCCGCCATTGGCTGGGTGGATGACCACCGTCCGTTGCCGGCGGCGGGACGGCTTCTGGTGCATGTAATGGCCGCAGGGTTGTTTGCCGGCGCGTGCTGGGCGGCCACGGGCCACCTGGGTCTGACCCTGGTCGCCTTCCTGGCGCCGTTGGTCCTGACCAACGTGTGGAATTTCATGGACGGCATCAACGGCATTGCGGCCACCCAGACGGTTGTCGTGGCGGGGTTCCTGTCCCTTGCGGTTGATGGCGCGTGGACGGTAGTGGCGTTGGCCACGGCGGCGGCGACGTGGGCATTCGTCCCCTACAACTTTCCGCGGGCGAAGGTTTTCATGGGCGACGTGGGAAGTGGCGCCCTGGGGTTCGCCGTGGGATGCCTGCTGGCAGTGGCGATCTGGAAGTCCTTGGAGGCGAGGCCGGCACTTTCATCTGCGTTGCTTCTGGCATTGCCGGTCTCGGCCTTTCTTGTTGACGCCACCTTGACACTTGCCGGGCGCATCCTGCGCGGGGAGCGGTGGTGGACACCGCATGTCCAGCATGCCTATCAGGCCACCGCACGCCAGGTCGGCCACGGGAGGGTCACGATGGGGTACCTGGGGTGGACCCTGCTTGCATGTGTCATTGCGGTGCTGGCGCGATCACAATCAGACTTTTTCGTCGCGGCCCTTGTCGCCATTTGGTTTACCCTTGGCGCGGTCCTGTGGCGGCGGCTTCGGCGTTGGGCCCAGGTACGTGAGTCAGCCGTAGGGAGCAGGAACAGCGCATGAGCGCATGGCGTGATAGGTGGGCAGGATGGGCGCCGCGTCTGGCGGTGGTCACGCATGATCTGACGATGGTCTGGCTGGTCTGGCAAGCGTTGCATCGGCTTCGCTACGCGACCATGGAGCAGCCGTTGTCGATGCCACTCTGGTCGACTGAAATCACCTTGGTCCTTCTGGCCCAGGGGTTCGTTTTCTGGCAGGTCGGCCTCTACCGGGGGCTGTGGCGCTTTGCGAGCGTTCCCGACCTGATCAATATCGTGAAGGCGTCGATACTTGGCCTTGTGGCGATCGGCGTCAGTCTGTTTCTGTACAACCGCGGTGAACTCATCTCGCGGGCGGCGCTGCTGCTTTATCCCTTCGCCTTGAGCGGCATGCTGGGTGCTCCCAGAATCCTCTTCCGGACGTGGAAAGACCACAGCAGCGAGCACGCGCTGCGCCAGGATGCGGTGCGCACCCTCATCCTGGGGGCGGGGCAGGCGGGCGAAGCACTGGTTCGCGACCTCCGTCGCTCCGGTCACTACCATCCGGTTGGCTTCCTCGATGATGCGGCGCGCCTTCGTGGGACATTGGTCCATGGCGTTCCGGTTCTAGGGAGGGTGGACGAAGCGGTGCGGATCGCCCGCGAAACCGCGGCCCGCCTGCTGGTGATTGCCATACCCTCGGCGGATGCCGAGACGGTGCGGCACGTGGTCGCTGCCTGCGAGAAGACCGGCTTGCCGTTCCGGATGGTCCCGAATCTGCACGACGTCCTGGAAGGTCGCTCGCTGCCGGGCCAACTGAAGGAAGTCGCCATCGAAGACCTGCTGGGGCGTCAACCGGTCATGCCGGATTGGCGCGCCATCCGCGATTGGTTGGGCGGGCGTTCGGTCCTGGTCACCGGTGCAGGTGGCTCGATCGGCGCCGAATTGTGCCGCCAGAGCGCCCGGCACGGGTCACGGCGGCTCGCCTTGGTAGAGATCAACGAGCTGGCCCTGATTACTGCCCACGCGGCCTTGCGCCGTGATTTCCCCGACGTCGAGTTGATCCCCATTCTTGGCGACTGCGGAGACCCGGCCGTGATGCGCCACGCGATGGGACTGGTCCGGCCCGACACGGTGTTCCATGCGGCGGCCTACAAGCAGGTCCCCCTGCTCGAGGGGCAGATGCGCGAGGCGATACGCAACAACGTCCTCACGACCGAGACCGTCGCCGCGGCCAGTGTCGAGGCAAGTGTTGGAACCTTCGTGCTCATCTCCACCGACAAGGCCGTGGATCCGGTCAACGTCCTGGGCGCGACCAAGCGATTGGCGGAAATGACCGCTCTGGCATTGGCACATGGGCAACCAACTCGCTGCGTGACCGTACGCTTCGGCAACGTGCTCGATTCGGCGGGTAGCGTGGTGCCATTGTTCCGGGAACAGATACGCCGGGGCGGACCGGTAACCGTCACGGACCCCGACGTCACCCGGTACTTCATGACCATTCCCGAGGCGTGCGTGCTGATCCTGCAGGCTTCCGCCATGGGCAATCACGAGGCCATCTACACCCTGGACATGGGCGAGCCGGTGGCAATCCGGGTCCTGGCCGAACAGATGATTCGACTGGCCGGAAAGCAACCCGGGCGGGACATCTCGATCATGTACACCGGCCTGCGTCCGGGCGAGAAGCTGCACGAGACGTTGTTCCATGCCGACGAGCGCTACCGGGCCACGTCTCATCCGAAGATTCTTCTGGCCGAACCTCGCGAGGTTCCCGTTGCGCAGGTGCGCAAGGCGCTTGGCGCACTCCGGGATGCAAGCCGGGAATACGACAATCCGTTGCTGGGTGAATTGCTGCGCACGGCGGTGCCGGAATTCACGCCCATGGCGCCTAGCTTCGATATTACCGGCGGGGCATCGACGGTGATTCCGTTTCCCGGACGCAGCGGCCGGTCGTGACCCGGCGGCCCGGTGACTGCAGTCTGCCTATTAGCAGCGTGGACTCAGCGGAAGTACCACAACGCCCAGAGTGCCCAACCTGCCAGCGCCCCCGCGAGTGCCAGGGCAGCCGCGCCTGAAACCTCCACGCGTCTCGCCCACCGCAACGCCGGCGCATCCCGCAGTACGCGCACATCCCGCAGGGTCTTGAACTCGCGCGGAGGGAATCGCCCTTGCAAGCGGGATGCACGAGCCAGCCGGTGCAGCGAGAGGCCAAGCGCCGCTGCAGGGGCTGAAAGTGCCAGTCCAAGCGCGGCCAGCAGTGCCCTCAACCAGCGCCTCGCGGTGTCGGGGTCTGTGCCCGAAAGCTGCGGCGCCAACTCCTGCAACCAGCCATTGAGCTGCCACAGCAGCACCATCAACAAGACAATGACCCCGGACAGGGCCCAGACGCTGCGCCTGCGATAACCTTTGTCAGCGTAGTGGATTTCCATCTGCCTTTCCTCGACCCATGAAGCTATCTGATCCGTTGGAGATCGCCATGTCCAGACCATCGGTCAGCTATTACAGCGCAACTGTCGAAAGGAATCCGGGACGTTTTCCACCTTTGAATGGCGCCGCGGAAGCGGAGGTCTGCGTCATCGGCGGGGGCTTCGCTGGACTGAACGCAGCCTTGGGGTTGCTTGAACGCGGCGTGCGTAATGTCATGGTGCTGGAAGCACAGGAGGTCGGCCATGGCGCGTCCGGGCGTAATGGCGGCTTTGTTTTCGGAGGCTTCTCCCGCGGCGAGGACGCCCTGCTGCACGAACTTGGCGCGGAACGGGCACGGGCGTTGTACTCCGGCACGCTTCAATCGGTGGAGACCATCCGCGCGCGCATCGCGCGCCACTCCATTGCATGCGAATACCAGGGAGCGGGGGTGATCTGGGCAAACTGGTTTCGTGATCCGGAAGTGTTGCGCAGGCGGCAGCGATTGCTGGCCCAGTCCTACGGCACGAATTGGGACTGGATTCCGGAGAAGAAGTTGGGTCAACTCATCCGTACCTCGCGCTATCACGATGCGTTGTTCGAGCCCTCAGCGTTCCACTTCCACCCGCTGAAATACGCGTTGGGCCTCGCCGAGGTGGTTGCTCGGATGGGTGGTCGCGTCCACGAGGCCTCACCCGCGGTGCGACTGTCGCCCGATGGATCGGGCTGGCGTGTTGGAACGGCCGGTGGTGCTGTGAGGGCGCGACAGGTGGTCCTGGCTTGCGGGGGATATCTTGCTGGCCTGGTGCGGCGTGTCGACGCGGGCGTATTGCCGATCGCGACCTACGTGATGGTGACCGAACCGCTGGGGGGGCGGATGCAGGACATCCTGCAGACAAATGCGGCCGTATACGACACGCGGTTTGCATTTGACTACTACCGGCCGTTACCAGACACGCGACTCCTGTGGGGTGGGCGGATTTCGGTCCTGGACCGCTCCGCAGGCTCAGTCGAGCGCCTACTCCGGCGCGACCTGCAGAAGGTCTTCCCGCAGTTGGAAGGGGTCCGCGTGGACTACGCCTGGTCCGGCCTGATGAGCTACGCACGCCATCAGATGCCTCAGATCGGGGAAATTGCTCCGGGACTTTGGCTGTCGCAGGCATTCGGCGGCCATGGCGTGGCGCCCACGACGTTCGCCGGAGAGGTCGTCGCATCGGCGATTGCCGAAGGCGACCCGCGCTGGCGGGAGTTCTCTGATTATGGACTGGTGTCGGCGCTGAAACCGGCAGGCTTCCTCGGCGCCCAGCTGAGTTATTGGTGGGCAGAATCCCGGGACGTCTGGAAGGATTGGAGCGAGCGGCGCACTGCCTGAGCGACGACGGCGCCCTGATGGCGCCGTCGTGCGGGAGTGGGTTGGAGCCGCCTTTACAGCGACTCGAAAATCCCCGCTGCCCCCATGCCGGTGCCGATGCACATGGTCACCATGCCGTACTTCTGCTGGCGGCGGCGCAATCCATGCACGATGGTCGCGGTCCGCACCGCACCAGTGGCGCCCAGTGGATGGCCCAATGCGATCGCACCGCCCAGCGGATTGACCTTTGAGGGGTCCAGCCCGCAATCGCGGATGACCGCGAGGGCCTGCGCGGCAAACGCTTCGTTGAGCTCGATCCAATCCAACTGGTCCTGCGTGAGGCCGGCCTGTTTCAACGCCTTCGGAATCGCAGCGATGGGCCCGATGCCCATCACCTCCGGGCGCACGCCCGCAACCGAGAAACTCACGAAGCGGGCGAGGGGCGTCAGCCCGTAGTCCTTGATCGCCTGCTCGGAGGCCAGCAGCACCGCCCCTGCACCATCGGACATCTGCGAGCTGTTGCCGGCGGTGACACTACCTCCGAACATGCCGTTGCGAAACACTGGCTTCAACTTGGTCAGTCCCTCGAGCGACGAATCGGCGCGGGGGCCTTCGTCGATCTCCACCAGGGTCTTCTTGAGGCGGATGGTGTTGCCCGCCAGGTCTGGAAGGCGCGAGATCACTTCGTAAGGCGAGATCTCGGCCTTGAACTCGCCGGCCTGGATCGCCGCGATGGCCTTCTGGTGCGAGGCGAGGGCAAATGCATCCTGGTCCTCCCGGGAGATCTTCCACTCCTCGGCGACCTTCTCCGCCGTGATTCCCATGCCGTAGGCGATCGCCACGTTCTCATCCTTGGCGAACACCTGAGGGCTGAGCGCAACTTTGTTGCCCATCATGGGCACCATCGACATCGATTCGGTGCCGCCGGCCAACATCAGCTCGGCGTGTCCCAGGCGGATCTGGTCTGCGGCCATCGCCACAGCCTGCAGGCCTGAGGAGCAGAATCGATTGATGGTCTGCGCGGCTATCGTGTTCGGCAGGCCGGCGAGCAGCGCGCCGATACGCGCCACGTTCATGCCCTGCTCGCCCTCGGGCATGGCACAGCCGATGATGGCGTCGTCAATGCGGTTGACGTCGATGCCGGGGGCCTGCGCGACCACCGACTTCAGTACGTGGGCGAGCATTTCGTCGGGGCGGGTATTGCGAAACACGCCGCGCGGAGCCTTGCCGACTGGGGTGCGGGTGGCGGCGACGATGTATGCGTCCTGGACTTGCTTGTTCGATGCTGGGTTGTTCATGTCTGTCTGTCCTGTGTCGTCGTCGCTCAGTTGCGCAGCGGCTTGCCCGTCTTGAGCATGTGGGCGATACGCTCCTGGGTCTTGGGCATCTGCGCCAAGGCAACGAAGTGCTCGCGCTCAAGCTTGAGCAGCCACTCCTCATCGACGACCGCGCCGCGATCCACCTCGCCACCGCAGATCACGGTGGCGATGCGCGTGGCGATCTCGTAGTCGTGCGGGGAGATGAAGCGGCCTTCCAGCATGTTCACCAGCAGCATCTTGAAGGTGGCGATGCCGACATCACCTGCCACGCGGATGGCGCGGGCGGGCAGGGGCGGGCGGTAGCCGGATTCAGCCAGCGCCCGGGCCTGCTGCTTGGCCACGTACAACAGCTCGTGGGCGTTGAACACCACCACGTCACTGTCGCGGACCAGCTTCAGGTTGCGGGCCTCGAAAGCGGAGGCGGACACCTTACCCATGGCCACGCTCTCGAACGCGGTCTTCAGCTCCGCGAACACGTCACCGTTCGGGCCAGCCTTCTCGGAGGCACGCACGGCGAACTCCTTCAGGCCACCACCGGCCGGCAACAGGCCGACGCCGGCCTCGACCAGGCCGATGTAGCTCTCCAGCGCCAGCACGGTACGCGCCGAATGCATCTGGAACTCGCAGCCGCCACCCAGCGCCAAGCCGCGCACCGCAGCCACCACCGGCACCTGCGCATACTTGATGCGCTGGCTGGTGGTCTGGAAGTTGGCGACCATCGCCTCGAACTCGGCGATCTTGCCGGCCTGCAGCGCACCCAGGGCGCCGGCCAGGTCGGCACCGGCCGAGAACGGCTCCTTCGGCTGCCAGATCACCAGGCCCTTGAACTTCTGCTCGGCAATGGCGACGGCCTGCTGCAGCCCTTCCAGCACTGCGTCGGAAACGGTGTGCATCTTGGTCTTGAAGCTGACCACGGCGATGTCGTCGCCGTCGTCGGCCCACATGCGCACACCGTCGTTCTCGAACACCGTGACGCCCTGGGAGAACTTCTCGCCAAGCAGCGGATCCGGGAAGCGCTGGCGCTGGTACACCGGGTTGGCCGAGCGCTCGACCATCGTGTTGCGGCCCGGGCTGTAACTGCCGGCCGCGCCATGCACGCCCTCGCGGCCGTCGAATACCCAGTTGGGCAGCGGGGCGCTGCTCATGGCCTCGCCCTTGACGATGTCCTCGGCGATCCACTCGGCGACCTGTTTCCAGCCGGCGGCCTGCCAGCTCTCGAACGGCCCCATCGACCAGCCGTAGCCCCAGCGCATGGCGAAATCCACGTCACGCGCGGTGTCGGCGATCGACTCCAGGTGGAAGGCGCTGTAGTGGAAGGTGTCGCGGAAGCAGGCCCACAGGAACTTCGCCTGCGGGTGGTCGCTGGCGCGCAGCGCGGCAAACTTCTTCGCCGGATCGCGCTCCTTCAGCAAGGCAGCAACCTCGGCATCCAACTCGGCGGTCTGGGCGCGGTAGTCCTGCGCCTGCAGGTCGAGCACCAGGATGTCCTTGCCGCGCTTGGTGTAAACGCCAGCGCCGGTCTTCTGGCCCAGCGCACCCTTCTCGATCAGCGCCGACAGCCACTTCGGCGCCTTGAAGTACGTGTGCCACGGATCTTCGGGCAGGGTGTCGGCCATGGTCTTGATGACGTGGGCCATGGTGTCCAGGCCGACCACGTCCGCGGTGCGGTAGGTGGCCGACTTCGGACGGCCGATAGCCGGGCCGGTCAGCGCGTCCACCGTGTCGAAGCCCAGGCCCATCTGCTCGGTGTGGTGCATCGCTGCCAGCATCGAGAACACGCCAATGCGGTTGCCGATGAAGTTGGGCGTGTCCTTGGCGATCACCACACCCTTGCCCAGCGTGGTGGTGAGGAACGTCTCCAGTCCTTCCAGCACAGACGCATCGGTGCTGCGGGCCGGGATCAGCTCGGCCAGGTGCATGTAGCGCGGCGGATTGAAGAAGTGCACGCCGCAGAAGCGGTGGCGCAGCTCTTCCGGCAGCACCTCGGCCAGCTTGTTGATCCCCAGGCCCGAGGTGTTGGATGCCAGCACGGTATGCGCCGGCACGAAGGGGGCGATCTTCTTGTACAGGTCCTGCTTCCAGTCCATCCGTTCCGCGATGGCCTCGATGATCAGGTCGCAGCCCTTGAGCAGCTCAAGACTGGTCTCGTAGTTGGCGGGCACGATGCGCTCGGCCAGGACCTTGTTCGCCAGCGGGGCAGGGCTCAGCTTGGCGAGGTTGGCGATGGCTTTGGTGACCACCCCATTGGGGTCGCCTTCCTTCGCCGGCAGGTCGTAAAGCACCGTGTCGACGCCGGCATTGGTGAGGTGGGCGGCGATCTGGGCGCCCATCACACCGGCGCCGAGGACGGCGGCGCGGCGTACAAGTAGTTTGTGAGACATTACTTGCAACTCCTTGGAATATAACGCAATCGTTTGAATTGGTGGGGCGGGACTGTCAGCTCTTGAAGCCGGCGGCGCTGAAGCGGATCAGCTCGCGGGCGGCGCGCTCCCGGTGCGCCGCTTCGGAGACGCCGCTGGGGCGCTTGATCAGCCCGAAATCCGCCATGGCGTAGGTCAGTGCGCCGGCCAGGAAATCCAGGCGCCAGTACAGTTCTTCCTTGCTCAGGCCCGGGACAGCGGTCGCGATGGCCTTGGCGAACTCACGCAGCACGTGGCCGTAGTGGTCGGACAGGAATTTGCGCAGGTTGTCGTTCTTCTCCGCGTACGCGCGGGCGACCACGCGGACGAAGGCGCCGCCGCCATGCCGGTCCTGGGCCATGGCCAGCGCCGGCTCCACGAAGGCCGCGAGGATCGGCTCCAATTCGCCGGGGTGCTTCTCCAGCGCATCTTTCAGCGCGGCGAGCCGGTTGGCGCTCATCTCGTCCATGCGTCGGCGGAACACCTCGTTGACGAGGTTTTCCTTGCTGCCGAAGTGGTAGTTCACGGCCGCGATGTTGACGTCCGCCAGGCTGGTCACCTGACGCAGCGAGGTGCCAGTGAAGCCGTACTGGGCGAAAAGCTCCTCGGCGGCGCCGAGGATGCGGTCCTTGGTGGAAAAGTGGGCGGAGGTGGCCATGTGCACATTCCTGAATCAAACGCTTGTTTGATGCTAGTCCGGTGCAGCCGGGTCGTCAATGGAAACGTATGCGTTGGCTGCAAAATGCCAGCGCAATCCGCTAGAATTACCTCAGCCTCGTTGGCTAAACCCGCGATTTGTCGCGGGTTTTTCTGTTATCCTCGGGCGCGAACCCATTCAAGTTCAGCGGCCCGCCTACCCGGAGACTTCCCATGGCGCTGGAGCGCACCCTTTCCATCATCAAGCCCGATGCCGTTGCCAAGAACGTGATCGGCGAGATCTACACCCGCTTCGAGAAGGCCGGCCTTAAGGTCGTCGCCTCCAAGATGAAGCAGCTCTCGCGCGCCGAGGCCGAGGGCTTCTACGCCGTGCACCGCGAGCGTCCGTTCTTCAACGCGCTGGTGGAGTTCATGATCTCCGGCCCGGTGATGATCCAGGTCCTGCAGGGCGAGAACGCCATGCAGAAGAACCGTGACCTGATGGGCGCCACCAACCCGAAGGAAGCCGCCGCCGGCACCATCCGCGCCGACTTCGCCGACAGCATCGACGCCAACGCCGTGCACGGTTCGGACAGCGTGGAGAACGCCGCGATCGAAATCGCGTACTTCTTCCCGGCCACCGACGTCTACGCCCGTTGATTGACCAGTCGGTCGGCTGGTTTCCCCAGCCGACCGACACCTAGCAGGAACCGACATGACCACCCCGCGCGCCACCATCGACCTCAAGCTTGCCGATGCCCCCGTTGCACCGGCTGCGCAGGCGACCGCGCCCGTGGAAGTGGACGTGACGGGCAACATCGTGACCGCCCCGAAGAAGGACGACGCTGCTGCCGCACCTGCGGGCGGCAAGCGCAACCTCTTCGACATGGACCGCGCCTCGCTCGAGCGCTTCTTCGAGGAGACGCTGGGCGAGAAGAAGTTCCGCGCCCACCAGGTGATGAAGTGGATCCACCACCGCTACGTCACCGACTTCACCGACATGACCGACTTGGGCAAGGCGCTGCGCGCCAAGCTCGAGGCGCATGCCGAAGTCCGCGTGCCGCAGGTGGTCTTCGACAAGGCTTCCACCGACGGCACCCACAAGTGGCTGCTGGGCATGGACCCGAAGAACGCCATCGAGACGGTCTACATCCCGGACAAGGGGCGCGGCACGCTATGCGTGTCGTCTCAGGTGGGCTGCGCGCTCAACTGCCAGTTCTGCTCCACCGCAACCCAAGGCTTCAACCGCAACCTGACCACCGCCGAGATCATCGGCCAGGTTTGGGTGGCGGCGCGTCACCTCGGCAACGTGCCACACCAGCAGCGCAAGCTCACCAACGTGGTGATGATGGGCATGGGCGAGCCGCTCGCCAATTTCGACAACGTCGTGCGCGCGATGAGCATCATGCGCGACGACCTGGGCTACGGCCTGGCCAACAAGCGCGTCACGCTGTCGACCGCCGGCATGGTGCCGATGATTGATCGCTTGGCCGTCGAGAGCGACGTGTCGCTGGCGGTCTCGCTGCACGCGCCATTCGATGAACTGCGCACCGAATTGGTGCCACTCAACAAGAAATACCCGCTGGACCAGTTGATGGACGCCTGCGTGCGCTATGCGCGCGGCAAGAAGTCGTCCGTCACTTTCGAGTACACCCTGATGAAGGGGGTCAACGACCAGCCGCAGCATGCCCGAGCGTTGGCCCGCATGATGCGGCAGTTCGACAACGCCGTGCAGATGAAGGACGCGGCCAAGGTCAACCTAATCCCGTTCAACCCCTACCCGGGCACGCGCTTCGAACGTCCCGATGAAACAGCGATCCGCAGCTTCCAGAAGCTGCTCAACGAGGCGGGATTGATCGCCCCGGTCCGGCGGACCCGGGGTGACGACATAGACGCCGCCTGCGGCCAGTTGAAGGGGCAGGTCATGGACCGCACCCGTCGGCAGGCCGAGTTCCGCAAGCATCTGCAGGAGCAGGGAGTGGATGATGCGGCCTGAAGGGCGCAGCACCGTCGACCTTTCTGCCCGCGTCGCGATCGCCATGGCCGCGCTGGTGGCGCTACTCGTGGGCTGCAATCGGCTGGATTTCGTGAAGACCGACCCGCGTCGTCGCGGCTTTGACCGCACCGCACCCGAAGTCGAAATTCGCCGTCAGCCGCCGGATTCCACTGCGCTGGTCCAGCGCGGTCAAAACTCGCTTCTCGCTGGCGACCTTGACGCCGCTGATGACTCCGCCCGAAAGGCGGCACGGATCGATCCACGTTCCGCACCGGCGCAGACCCTGTTGGCGCTGGTGGCCGACCGGCGCGGTCAGTCGGCCAAGGCGGGTGAGCATTACCGCCGCGCACTCGACCTGGCCCCCAACACGGGTGTCATGTTGAACAACTACGCTGTATGGCTGTGCTCGGGTGGCCGGGCAGCCGAGGCCATGCCCTTGTTCGAACGTGCCGCGGCGGCGCCAGGGTATGCGACTCCGGGCGCGGCGCTGGCCAACGCGGGTGTCTGTGCGGATGAGGGTGGGATGCCGGAGCAGTCGGAGCAACTGCTGCGCCAGGCTTTGGCCGTGGACCCGGCCAACACGGTGGCCTTGGCAGCAATGGCCGAACGGGAGTTCCGGGCGGGGCGCGCCTTTGAGGCGCGCGCATTTGCCGAACGCCGCCTCGCCGCTGGCCCTGCAGATCGCCGAGCCTTGGAGATTGCGTCACAAATTGAAGAAAAACTGGGCGACAAGGTCGCGGCGGCCAAGTACGTTCAGCGAATAAGGGTGGAGTTTCCGGTCGAACCGGGCTCCGTTTCTGGGGATGGCAACAGGCGATGAAACAGTCGGGGCACGTCGTGGCTGATGTTTTCACTGGTTGTGGCGAACAACTTCGGCAGGCACGGGAAGCCGCCGGACTCTCTATCGAAACAGTCTCCAGCCGCAGCAGGATGCCGGTCCGGGTGATCCAGGCCATTGAGGCCGAAAACTGGGACTCGCTGGGTGCCGCGGTCTTCATTCGCGGCCAGCTCCGCAGCTATTCCCGGCTACTCGACGTCGATCTGGAGCCTCTGATGCAACAGGCGCCCGTTGCCGCCGCCACGTTGCCACCACTGGTCAGCCACTCGCATACACCCGCACTGCGCCGCATGGCCGAGCAGGCCGGTCGTCGGGCGGTCTACATAGCGCTGACGGTGGTCATAGTCGCCCCCATTATCTTCGCCTCCCGTACTCACCTCGGCGGCGGCTCCGCAAATACGGTGAAGTCGCTGGACAACTATTCGGTCCCGGCGCAACCAGCCACCACCGAGAGCGCAGCAACCGTGCCCGCACAACGCACTCCCGTGATCGCCTCGATGGCGTCGATAACGCCCCCGGCCCCGGCATCCGCGCCGGCGCTGGAGCTCGTCTTCTCCGGTGACAGCTGGGTGCAGGTTTACGCCGCCGACGGCAGCTCCCTCGAGAAGGGGCTGCTCACCAATGGCGAGCGCCGCAGCTACCAAGCCGGACAGGTGGGTCGGGTCGTGCTGGGCAATTCTTCAGCTGCGCAGGTCCTCCACGCGGGTAAGCCGGTTGATCTGGCTGCGTTCAGCCGAGCGAACGTAGCGCGCTTTACGCTATCCTCTGACGGTTCCCTCGCGCCGGTGGTCGACTGACCCGCGTCGCGGGTCATTCAAAACCACTTGGGCCCCAGCCGGTTGGCGGGGCGAGACAGCATGGCGATCGACGAGCTTCTAGACGAACACGAACAAAGTGAACGCGTCCGCGAATGGCTTCGCCGCAACAGCGGCGCACTGATTGGCGGAATTGCCCTCGGGCTGGCGGCGATTGGCGGATGGAAATGGTGGGAACACCACCAGGTCCAGCAGAAGCTGCAGCAAGCCGATGCCTACCAAGCCGCGGTGGATGCCGCCAAGGCCGGTGACAAACAGGCCGCCGCGAAGGTCAACGGCCTGGAGGGTGCCTACGCTGTGCTCGCCGGGCTGGAGTTGGCCAAGTCCCAGGTGGAAGCGAACCAGGCTGATGCCGCGGTTGCCACGCTCCGCGCGATCAGGACCACCGATGCAGCGTTGGCCGAAGTGGTCAATGAGCGTCTGGCCCGACTGTTGATCGACACCAAGAAGGCCGACGAGGCCCTCAAGCTGATCGGCGCGTTGGACTCGGCGGCGGCACTTGAAGTACGCGGCGACGCGCATCTGGCACTCGGTCAGGCCGACAAGGCCCGTGATGCCTACAGTCAGGCCCTCACCAAGCTCGCCGTAGGCTCGCCACAGCGCGGCCTGCTTGAGCTCAAGCTTTCCGAAGTCGGCGGCGCCCCCACCCCCAGCGAGGCCAGGTCCTGATGAAGTCGAATTCCCATTCGGGCCGGTCCGGCTCGACGACCGTCGCGCGCATTTCGCTGGCATTGACCTGCGCGATCGCGCTGGGTGGCTGCTCCACCGTGAAGGGCTGGTTCGGTGACAAGAAGGGTGATGACAAGCCCAATGAACCCCTCGCGCTGACCGACATCACCCCGACGGTGGTCGTGTCCAAGCTGTGGTCGGCCAACGCCGGCAAGGGCGAAGGACGCATGGGCGTGGGCCAGCGTCCGGCCGTAGCCGACGGGCGCGTGTATGCCGCTGCCGTTGAAGGCGGGGTTCGTGCGTTCGACCTGCAGACCGGCAAGCTGGTGTGGAAGCACGAGAGCAAGAAGGAGCTGACCGGAGGCCCGGGCGCCGGCGACGGGCTGGTGGTGGTCGGTGGGCTGGATGGCGAAGTGATCGCCCTTGATGCCGCCACGGGTGAGGAAAAGTGGCAGGCCAAGGTGACTGCCGAGGTCGTGGCGCCCCCCGCCGTCGGACAGGGCCTGGTATTCATCCGTTCCAACGACGGTCGGGTAACTGCGCTTGATGCTGCCAGTGGCGAGCGCCGCTGGTTCTGGAACCATGATCTGCCCACCTTGACCGTGCGCGGCAACGACGCGCCCACCTTGGGGCCGGGCGTGGTGTTTGTCGGCAACGACGACGGCACCATTTCCACGCTGGCCATGGCCGATGGCCGGATGCTGTGGGAACAGACCGTGGCCGAGCAGGACGGCCGCACCGAATTGGATCGCATGGCCGACGTCGATGGATCGCCGCTGCTGGACGGCACGACCGTCTACGCCACCAGCTACAAACAACAGACCCTGGCTATCGACGGTCCCAGTGGTCGCCCCATGTGGGCCAGCAACCATGGCGGCGCAGGCTCGCTGGGCAACGCCCCTGATCGCCTCGTGGTGTCCTCGCCCAATGGCACGGTCTACGCGCTCGACAAGGCCGGCGGCAATGCGCTGTGGCAGCAGGCCGGACTGGCCCGCCGGAGCCTGACCGCTCCGGCGGTGCAGGGCGACTACGCCGTGGTTGGCGATTACGATGGTTACCTGCACTGGTTGCGCCTGGAGAACGGCGAGTTCGCCGCCCGCGCCCGCATGGGCGGGTCCACCCTGCGCGCCACCCCCGTGGTGGTTGACGGTATCCTCGTTGCGCAGAACGTGGATGGCGAGCTGACCGCTTTCCGCCTCGGCCAGTAAGGGTCTGCCGGGTTCACCCCCGGCCCCAAGCCCCGGTCCTCCATAGGGCCGGGGTCGTTTCGTTTTTTGATCGGGTAGGTCTCAATGCTTCCGCTCGTCGCGCTCGTTGGTCGTCCCAACGTCGGAAAATCCACGCTGTTCAATGCGCTCACCCGTAGTCGGGACGCGCTTGTGCACGACCAGCCGGGCGTCACCCGCGACCGTCACTACGGCGTATGCCGGCCGGAAGGCCAGCGTCCGTTCATGGTGGTCGACACCGGCGGTATTGCGGGCGAGGGCGAAGGCCTCGTCGGCGCCACCACCCGGCAGGCGCGTGCCGCCGCCGAAGAGGCGGACCTCGTCCTGTTCGTGGTTGATGGGCGAGAAGGCGCTTCGTCACTGGATGACGAGATCCTGGCGTGGCTTCGCAAGGCCGCCCGCCCGACCATGCTGATCGTCAACAAGACGGACGGCCTGGATGTCGAGGCGGCGGTCAGCGAGTTCGCCCGTTATGGTATTGGCGAAGTGCATGCCACTTCGTCCGCGCATCGGCAAGGCATCGACACGCTTATCGATCGGGTGCTGGAGAAGCTGCCAGAAGAGGGCACCACCGAAGCACTGGACGAGGATCCCAACCGCATCCGCGTCGCTTTCATCGGCCGCCCCAACGTCGGCAAGTCGACGCTCGTGAACCGGCTGCTGGGCGAGGAGCGCATGATCGCATCCGACGTCCCGGGTACCACCCGTGATTCGGTGGCGATCGACATGGAGCGCGATGGTCGACTCTACCGTCTCATCGACACGGCCGGCCTGCGCCGCAAGTCCAAGGTCGAAGAGGCGGTTGAGAAGTTCTCCATCGTCAAGACCCTGCAGGCCATCGAGCAATGCCAGGTGGCCGTGGTGATGCTGGACGCAGGCGAGGGCGTGACGGACCAGGACGCCAGCGTGCTGGGTTACGCGCTCGACGCAGGCCGAGCGCTGGTGGTGGCGGTCAACAAGTGGGATGGCCAGACCGACTACCAGCGCCAGCAGGCCGAAGCGCTGCTGGCCCGCAAGCTCTCGTTCGTAGAGTGGGCCGAGGCCGTCCGCATCAGTGCGAAGCACGGTTCCGGCCTGCGCGAGCTGTTCGCCGCGATCCACCGCGCGCATGCCTCGGCGACGTTCCAACTCGGAACCAGCGAAGCGACCAAGGCGATGGAAATCGCCTACGAGACGAACCCGCCGCCGGTGGTGCGGGGGCACGTCGCCAAGCTGCGCTTCTGTCACCCTGCGGGCACCAACCCACCCACCTTCGTGGTGCATGGCACGCGCCTGCGTACGCTCAGCGAATCGTACAAGCGTTACCTTGAGAACTTCTTCCGCAAGCGCTTCAAGCTGGTAGGGACGCCCGTGCGGTTTGTCTTCAAGGAAGGCACCAACCCGTACGAAGGCAAGAAGAATGTGCTGACCGAGCGCCAGGTCGCCAAGAAGCGGCGCCTGATCCGGCATGTGAAGCGCCGCGGCAAGTAAAACCGTCCGGGGGAGCGCCACCAGTCCGACGGACGGCGGCGCAAGCGGTTGGTCACGCTGCGCTTGCACCCGTCGCGGACGCCGGCCAAAGGCGGATAATGCCGTCATGAGCGTCGAAACCATTACGCCCGCCGAAGCCCGGCGGCGACAGCAGCGCGGCGTCCTCCTCGTAGACGTTCGCGAAGCCCACGAGCACGCGACCGGCCACGCGGCAGAAGCCTTGTGCATCAGTCGTGCTGCCCTCGAGGCCGACCTCGGCGCGACGCTCCCTGATCACCACGCCGAGGTCATGCTGATCTGCCAGGCGGGCAGTCGCTCAATGAAGTGCGCCGAAGCCCTCGTGGCGGCGGGTTACGTCCGGATTGCCTCGGTCGAAGGGGGCACCGCGCAATGGGTGGCGGAGGGCCTTCCCGTTACCGTGCCCGAAGGCGACCACGACTTCTACGACCGGTATTCGCGCCACCTGCGCCTGCCAGAGGTCGGTGAAGTGGGGCAGCGCAAGTTGCAGGCAGCCAGGGTGGCCGTGGTGGGCGCAGGCGGCCTCGGGTCGCCGGCGGCGTTCTATCTCGCTGCGGCAGGAGTGGGGCAACTGGTCCTGGCTGACGATGATGTCGTCGACCGCAGCAATCTGCAGCGCCAGATCCTCCACACGGAGGCCCGGGTGGGTCTATCCAAAGTGGAATCGGCCCGGGTGGCGTTGACCGCCCTCAATCCCAGCATCAAAGTCGATACGCTGCCCCAGCGCATCACCAGCGAGAACGTGGAGTCGCTTATCGCCGAGGCCGATGTCGTGCTCGACGGCGGCGACAATTTCCCGGTGCGCTACCTGCTCAACGACGCGTGCATCAAGCTTCGCAAGCCGCTGGTCTACGGTGCGGTGCACCGTTTCGAAGGGCAGGTGAGCGTGTTCGATGCCGGACGCCAGCGAGGCGTCGCGCCGTGTTACCGCTGCCTTTTCCCGGAGCCGCCGCCTCCGGAGGCCGCACCCAATTGCGCGGAGGCTGGTGTACTGGGGGTGTTGCCGGGTGTGATCGGTCTCCTGCAGGCAACCGAAGTGCTGAAGCTGCTGCTCGGCATCGGCGAGCCGCTGACGGGGCGGCTCCTGCACTTCGACGCGCTGGCAATGCGCTTTCGCGAGACACGGCTTACCCCTGACCCGGACTGTCCGGTGTGCGGGGCCGGTCTGCCGTTCCCGGGATACATCGACTACCAGGCTTTCTGTTCGGCGCACTGAAAGGCCGGGAGGCCCGCGCCGTCCGGCCAGATGGGCGCGCGGGATGCGATAATGCGCGGCCGCACCTGTTCCCCGGACCATCGCATGACGGCTTCGCAAGCCCCCGCCCGCATCCTTGACGGCAAGCGCATCGCCGACGACCTGCTCGACAACCTCAAGGCGAGGGTGGATGCACGCGTCGCGGCTGGCAAGGCGCGCCCCGGGCTGGCCGTGGTGCTGGTGGGCAACGACCCGGCGTCGGCCGTGTACGTGCGCAACAAGCGTCGTGCGGCCGAAAAGGTGGGCATCCGCGCCATCGACTTCGACCTGCCGGCCGACACCAGCGACGAGGAACTGCTGGCGCTGATCGACCGGCTCAACGCCAACCCGGAGGTGCACGGCATCCTGGTGCAACTGCCGTTGCCCGACCGTCGTGACGCCACGCAGCTGATCCACCGAATCGATCCACGCAAGGACGTGGATGGCTTCCACCCCGAAAACGTTGGACATCTGGCCCTGCGCCAGTTCGGACTGCGCCCGTGCACGCCGCGGGGCATCACCACGCTGCTGGCCTATACCGACAAGCCCGTGCGCGGGCAGAGCGCGACGATCGTGGGTGTGTCCAACCACGTGGGCCGACCGATGGCGCTGGAATTGCTGATCGCCGGTTGCACCGTCACCAGTTGCCACAAGTTCACGCCGCCTGAAGTGCTGGAAGCCGCCGTGCGCGGCGCCGACATCCTGGTGGTGGCCGTGGGCCGTCCTGGCCTGATTCCCGGCGAATGGGTCAAGCCGGGCGCCGTGGTCATTGACGTGGGCATCAATCGCCTCGACGACGGCCGCCTGGTGGGCGACGTCGGGTTCGACGCCGCCGCCCACCGCGCCAGCTGGATCACCCCCGTCCCCGGCGGCGTGGGCCCGATGACCGTCGCCACCCTGATGCAGAACACCCTGGAAGCGGCTGAAGCGCTCGACCCTGCGGCCTGATCAGGCGGGCGAAGCTACAGCCCCTGCGAAAAACTGGAAGGCTGGATCGACGGCTTGCCTGCAGTGGATCTCCCGACGCTGGCGAAACGAACCACAGCAAGAGGTCGGATTCCCTCAAACCGCGGACTTGGGCTGTCGCGCGAACGTAGCCGCTGCCGAAACAATGTGTTTCGTGCGAAGCGCACGTCGACTGCTTGGCCCTGGTCGGAGGCTAGGACGGCAGGCGTTGTGCTCCCCGCTGTTGCTCTTATCCCAGCCTCAGCCGCGTTTGGAGCGGGTTGCGGGGTGGTCCGGGCACCAAGCGAATTCCGTGGAGCGACTGCCCGGACCGCCCCGCAACCCGCCCCAGACCGCCCCCACATCCCGCCCCAAAACCCCCAAAAAAAAAGTTACAATGACGCGCTTCATCCTCCCCGGACCCGGCCATGCTGCGTATCCAGGCTGAAGCGCTCACCTTCGACGACGTCTCGCTCGTCCCGGCGCATTCGACCGTCCTGCCCAAGGACGTTTCCCTCGCCACCCGCCTTACCCGCGACCTGACCATCCGCCTGCCGATCGTCTCGGCGGCCATGGACACCGTGTCCGAAGCCCGCCTGGCCATCGCCATGGCGCAGCTGGGCGGCATCAGCATCCTGCACAAGAACATGAGCCTGCAGGCGCAGGCCGCGCAGGTGGCGTCGGTCAAGAAGTTCGAGGCCGGCGTGATCAAGGAGCCGTTCACCGTCGGCCCCGAGACCACCATCGCCGAAGTGCTGAAGCTCACCCGCGCGCGCAACATCTCCGGCGTTCCGGTGGTGGACGGCGGCCAGCTGGTCGGCATTGTTACCAGCCGCGACATGCGCTTCGAGAAGAAGCTGGACGATCCGGTCCGCCACATCATGACCAAGAAGGATCGCCTGATCACCGTGCGCGAAGGCGCCACCGATGACGAAGTGCTGCAGTTGCTGCACAAGCACCGCATCGAGAAGGTGCTGGTGGTCAATGACGGCTTCGAACTCAAGGGGCTGATCACCGTCAAGGACATCCAGAAGAAGCAGGACAACCCCAATGCCGCCTACGACAGCAGCGAGCGCCTGCTGGTGGGCGCTGCGGTGGGCGTGGGTGGTGACACCGAAGCTCGCGTGGAAGCGCTGGCCGCCGCCGGCGTGGACGTGGTGGTGGTCGACACCGCGCACGGCCACAGCCAGGGCGTGCTGGACCGTGTGAAATGGGTCAAGAAGCACTTCCCGCAGTTGCAGGTCATCGGCGGCAACATCGTCACCGGCGACGCTGCGCTGGCCCTGATGGACCACGGCGCGGACGCGGTCAAGGTGGGCGTAGGCCCCGGTTCGATCTGCACCACCCGCATCGTCGCCGGCGTCGGCGTGCCGCAGATCACCGCGGTGTCGATGGTCGCGGAGGCGCTGCAGGACCGCATCCCGCTGATCGCCGACGGTGGCGTCCGCTATTCGGGCGACATTGGCAAGGCGATCGTGGCTGGCGCATCCTCGGTGATGATCGGCGGCCTGTTCGCCGGCACCGAGGAAAGCCCGGGCGAGATCGAACTGTTCCAGGGCCGCAGCTACAAGAGCTACCGCGGCATGGGCTCGCTGGGCGCGATGGAACTGGGGTCCAAGGATCGCTATTTCCAGGACGCATCCGACGCGGACAAGCTGGTGCCGGAAGGCATCGAAGGCCGCGTGCCGTACCGCGGTTCGCTGGGCGGCGTGGTGCACCAGCTGGCCGGCGGCCTGCGCGCCACGATGGGCTACGTGGGCTGCGCGACCATCGAGGACATGCGCAAGAAGCCGAGCTTCGTTCGGGTGACCAATGCCGGTGCACGCGAGAGCCACGTGCACGACGTGCAGATCACCAAGGAACCGCCGAACTACCGCGCCTCGTGACCCCATGACAGACATCCACAGCGACAAGATCCTCATCCTCGACTTCGGTGCGCAGTACACCCAGCTGATCGCCCGCCGCATCCGCGAGATCGGCGTGTACTGCGAGATCTGGGCGTGGGACCACGACCCCGAGGACATCGCGAAGTTCGGGGCCAAGGGCATCATCCTGTCGGGCGGCCCCGAGTCGACCACGCTGCCGGGTGCGCCCGTCGCGCCGCAGCAGGTGTTCGACAGCGGCCTGCCAATCCTGGGCATCTGTTACGGGATGCAGACCCTGGCCGCGCAGTTGGGCGGAGCGACGGAGGCCGCTGACCAGCGCGAATTCGGCCACGCCGAAGTGCAGTTGGAGGCACACGACGCGCTGCTGGGTGGCCTCAGCGACCACGACGGCGAGCCGCGCATCGACGTGTGGATGAGCCACGGCGACCACGTCTCGAAGGCGCCGCCGGGCTGGACCATCACCGCCACCACCGATCGCATTCCCGTCGCCGCCATGGCGAACGAGGACAAGCGCTGGTATGGCGTGCAGTTCCACCCCGAGGTGACCCACACCAAGCAGGGCAGTGCGCTGCTGCGTCGCTTCGTCGCCGACATCTGCGGCTGCAAGACGCTTTGGACCGCGGCCAACATCATCGACGACCAGATCGCCCGGGTGCGCGAGCAGGTCGGCAGCGACGAGGTCATCCTTGGCCTCTCGGGTGGCGTCGACTCTTCGGTGGTGGCGGCGCTGCTGCACAAGGCCATCGGCACGCAGCTGACCTGCGTGTTCGTCGACACCGGCCTGTTGCGCTGGAACGAGGGCGACCAGGTGATGGCGATGTTTGCCGAGCACATGGGCGTCAAGGTCGTACGCGTCAACGCCGCCGACCGCTACTTCAAGGCACTGGAAGGCGTCAGCGATCCGGAAGCCAAGCGCAAGATCATCGGCAACCTCTTTGTGGAGATCTTCGACGAAGAGTCATCCAAGCTGGCCAACGCTAAGTGGCTGGCGCAGGGCACCATCTATCCCGACGTGATCGAGTCGGCCGGCAGCAAGACCGGCAAGGCACACGTGATCAAGAGCCACCACAACGTGGGCGGCCTGCCGGAGGACATGAAGCTCAAGCTGGTCGAGCCGCTTCGCGAGCTGTTCAAGGATGAGGTTCGCCGCTTGGGCGTCGAGCTCGGCCTGCCGCGTGAGATGGTCTATCGCCATCCGTTCCCGGGTCCGGGCCTGGGTGTTCGAATTCTCGGCGAGGTCAAGCCCGAGTACGCCGAACTGCTGGCCAAGGCAGACCACATCTTCATCGACGAACTTCGTAAGGCCGACCTGTACGACAAGACCAGCCAGGCCTTCGCGGTGTTCCTGCCGGTCAAGTCGGTGGGCGTGGTGGGTGATGCCCGTGCATACGAGTGGGTGATCGCGCTCCGTGCGGTGGAGACCATCGACTTCATGACCGCGCACTGGGCACACCTGCCATACGAGTTCCTGGGCACGGTGTCCAACCGCATCATCAATGAACTGCGCGGCGTTTCCCGCGTGGTCTACGACATCAGTGGCAAGCCGCCGGCGACGATTGAGTGGGAGTAATCCCGCTGCACTGACCCGGTGGACTGGAATCGGAGGGATCCGCAGTGAAGAAGGTCGTGTTGTTGGCAGTGCTAGCAGGGCTCGCAGCCTGGTATTTTCATTTCAGCCGTCAGCTTGACGAGAAGTTGGTCAATGAGTACTACGACCAACAGCTCCTCATGCTGACTGAATTCGATGGCCAGGGGCTCTGCGCCACGATGGCGGAGGGCTATCGTTCGACGGATGTCGCGTTCACACCCGATGGGACCAAGCGAACCGAAATGGACAGTAGCCAAGGTTGCCGTGACTTGGAGCAGGAGTTGGCCCAGATCCAACGCCTCGCGCACGCGACCCAAGGCATCCTCCAGCCCAGCTACGCCAACCGGGTGCAAAAGGTGACTTTCAGCGAGGGCGATAAGCTGGCCACCGTGGAGGGAACCGTTACCATCAAGATGGGTGAGTTCCTCCTGGGACGCACCCGGTACACGGAGAAGCTCATCCGCAGGAACGGCAAGGTCAAGTCGCTGGGCGGTGAATCAAAATCATGGCTGTATGGCGGTAGCTGACGACGAGTACTGGATGCGCCACGCGCTGGCCCTGGCCGAGCGCGCGGTGCAGGAGGACGACGAGATCCCCGTCGGGGCCGTGCTCGTGTCCGCCGAGGGCGAGGTGCTGGGCGAGGGCTGGAATCGCAACATCCGCGAGCATGACCCGACCGCGCACGCCGAGATCGTCGCGATGCGGCAGGCAGGCAAGCGCATGGGCAACCATCGTCTGCTCGGCGCCACGCTCTATGTCACTTTGGAACCCTGCGCGATGTGCGCCATGGCAATGATCCACGCCCGCATCTCGCGGGTGGTGTTCGGCGCGGGCGACCCGAAAACAGGTGCCGCGGGAAGCGTATTCGATCTTCTTTCCGACCCGCGCCACAATCACCGCGTTGAAGTCACCGCGGGCGTTCTGGCCAGCGAGGCTGGCACGCGGTTGACCAATTACTTCCGCGCCAAGCGCGGGCGCCCCCTGGTCTGAGCCACGGCTGGTTTGCTTCGACTCAGTTGCGGCGGCGTGCAAGTTCCTGGTCGAGCTCGTCGTCGAAGCTGGACACCGCCAGGCTGACTTCACGCCACATCAGCGCGCATGCCACGAGCAGGCATAGCACGCCAATCACGGCTAGCGCGGTCGGGACCACGCCCAGTTTGAAGTTGAAAAGCGTATCGGCCGCCAACCCAAGGCTGGTACCCACAAACGCTCCCAGCGCCATGTAGAGCATCTGGCAGGTGCGCAGCACCAGGTGGGCGCGGATGCGGTGCCGGCGGATCTGCCCATCGCGCTGTTCGCGGTCAGGCGCATCGTCCTTCCACTCCTTGATCAGCGCGCGAAGTCGGTCCACGACGCGAGCCAGCCGCGTATTGGCCGAGATCAGCAGCGACCCGGTCGCCGCCATCAACAAGGCCGGTGCCAGCATGGCGGTCAGGATGGCGTGTTCGCCGAGGATGGACAGGTCCAAGGATTACTCCGTGGGTGAAAAGGTGCACTGCGATATCATGCGCTGTCCCATTAAGGATCGCGAGCACACGTGGCCACTTCGTCCAACGAACACCGCCTGATCTGGATCGACCTCGAGATGACCGGCCTCGACACCGACCGCGACTCGATCATCGAGATCGCCACCGTTGTGACCGACGGCGACCTCAATGTGCTTGCCGAAGGGCCGGTGTTCGCGATTGCGCACCCGCTGGAGCGGCTGCAGGCCATGGACGACTGGAACCGCAGCCAGCACGGCAAGTCGGGCCTGTGGCAGCGCGTGCTGGAGCAGGGCGTGCCGATGGGGGAGGCAGAGGCGCGGACCTTGGCCTTCCTGGCCGAGTGGGTGCCCGCCAAGGTGTCGCCGATCTGTGGCAACTCCATCTGCCAGGACCGCCGCTTCCTGTACCGCTGCATGCCCCAGCTGGAGCAGTACTTCCACTACCGGAACCTGGACGTCAGCACGGTCAAGGAGTTGGCACGCCGTTGGGCGCCGGCGGTGCTGGCCGGAGTGAAGAAGGCGGGGACGCACACCGCGCTGGCCGACATCCACGACTCGATCGCCGAATTGCGCCACTACCGCGCGGCGATGGGCCGCTTGGGCGGGCTTCCCGCCTGAGTGTCCGGAAATCCGTCAGCCCTTGGGCCGGATATCCCCATCGTCGGCCACGGAGCGGGCCAACAATTCAGCCAATGGGCTACCATCGGCATCGTGGTGATACACGTGCAGGTCGCGCTGCGGGTAGGGGATGCGCAGGCCCTTGCCGATGATCCGGTCACGGATGCCCTCGGTGAGGTCACTGCGGACGCGGGGCATGTCCTCGGTACGGACCCATACGCGCAGCTCCATGTCCACGCTGCTCTCAGAGAGCAACATCACGAGCGTCTCGGGCTTGGGCTCCTTGAGCACCTTGGGATGTTCGTCCGCCAGCTGCAGCAGCGTCTCGCGGGCGACGCGCAGGTCATCCTCGTAGCCCACGCCGACCTTGATGTCGACCCGGCGCTTGCTGTTTGCCGTGAAGTTGATGATCGGGGCCGTGGTGACCAGGCTGTTGGGAATGATCACCGAACGGTTGTCGACCGTCCGCATCCGCGTCTGGAACACGCGCACCTGTTCGATGGTGCCCTCGATGCCCGCAGCCTGGACCATGTCGCCGACATGGAACGGGCGCTGCACGATCAGCATCACGCCCGATGCGATGTTGGACAGCGAGTCCTTGAGGGCCAAGCCGATGGCCAGGCCCGCCGCACCCAGCACGGCCATCACCGACGTGGTCGGCACGCCCACTGACTGCAGCGCCGCCACCACCACGATGACCAACATCGCCCCATAGGCGATGTTGCGCAGGAAGCCACGCAGGGTGGCTTCCATGTTGGCGCGTTCGAACGCGCGGTCGAGAGCCTTGGAGAGTCGCTTCGCCAGCCAGATCCCGAGCAGCAGGACGAGCAAGGCGCCCAGCAACTTCAGTCCCCACCGTTCGGCTTCGGCGAGAAAGTTGATGCCTTCCAGCTTCTGTAGCGACTTCTGGACCTCAGCCTCTAACACCATTCGGTCAGCCGCCGTTCTTGGCCTTGGCCAGACGCAGCCAGGTGTCGACGACGGTGTCCGGGTTCAACGACACCGACTCGATGCCCTGTTCCATCAGCCACTGCGCAAGGTCCGGGTGGTCGCTTGGGCCCTGGCCGCAGATGCCGATGTACTTGCCCTTGGCCTTGGCAGCCGAGATGGCCATCGCCAGCAGCTTCTTCACCGCCGGGTCGCGCTCGTCAAACAGCTTGGCGACGATGGCCGAGTCGCGATCCAGTCCCAGGGTGAGCTGCGTCAGGTCGTTGGAGCCAATGGAGAAGCCGTCGAAGATGTCGAGGAATTCGTCGGCCAGCAGAGCGTTGGACGGCACCTCGCACATCATGATGACCTTCAGGCCGCCTTCGCCCTTCTTCAGGCCGTTGGCTTCCAGCACCTCGATAACCTTGCGGCCTTCGTCCAGCGTGCGAACGAACGGGATCATGACCCAGCAGTTGGTCAGGCCCATCTGTTCGCGCACCTTCTTCACTGCGCGGCATTCCAGCGCGAAGCAGTCGGCGAACGACGGATCGACGTAACGGCTGGCGCCGCGGAAGCCGATCATCGGGTTTTCCTCGTGCGGCTCGTAGCGGCTGCCGCCGATGAGGTTGGCGTACTCGTTGGACTTGAAGTCCGACAGGCGCACGATCACCGGATTCGGCGCGAACGAAGCGGTGATGGTGGCGATGCCCTCGGCCAGGCGGTCGACGTAGAAGTCGACCGGGTTGCCGTAACCGGCAATCTTCTCGTCGATCTTGCGCTTGGTCTCGGCGTCCTGCTGGTCGTACTCCAGCAGCGCCTTGGGGTGCAGGCCGATGTGGCTGGCGATGATCATTTCCAGCCGCGCCAGGCCCACGCCCGCGTTGGGCAGCATGGCGAAGTCGAAGGCGCGCTCAGGGTTGGCGACGTTCATCATCACCTTCAGCGGGGCTTCCGGCATGCCCTCCAGGTCGGTGACGAAACGCTCGAAGGGCAGGGTGCCTGCGTAGATGAAACCGGTGTCGCCCTCGGCACAGCTCACGGTGATGGCCTGGCCGTCGACAATGGTGTCCAGTGCGTTGCCGGTGCCGACCACCGCCGGTACGCCCAGTTCGCGGGCGATGATGGCGGCGTGGCAGGTGCGGCCGCCGCGGTTGGTGACGATCGCCGCCGAGCGCTTCATCACCGGCTCCCAGTCGGGGTCGGTCATGTCGGCGACCAGCACGTCGCCCGGCTGCACACGGGCCATGTCATCCAGGGAGCGCACCACGCGCGCCACGCCGGTGCCGATCTTGTGGCCGATGGCGCGGCCTTCGCACACCACTTCACCGCGCTCGCCTAGCTGGTAGCGCTCGATCTGCGTGGCGTGGGCGCGGGACTTCACGGTCTCCGGGCGTGCCTGCACGATGAACAGCTTTCCGCTGACACCGTCCTTGGCCCACTCGATGTCCATCGGGCGACCGTAGTGCTGCTCGATGACCAGCGACTGCTTCGCCAGCTCCTGCACGTCCTCGTCGGAGATCGAGAAGCTGTTGCGCAGCTCGGCTGGCGTGTCCTCGATCCGGACGCGCTCGCCGGGCTTGTCGGAATAGACCATGCGCAGCTGCTTGGCGCCGATGGAGCGCCGCAGGATGGCGTGCTTGCCCTGCCGCAGGGTGGGCTTGTAGACGTAGAACTCGTCGGGATTGACCGCGCCCTGCACGACCATCTCGCCCAGGCCGAAGCTTGAGGTCACGAACACCACGTCGCGGAAGCCGGACTCGGTGTCCAGCGTGAACAACACGCCCGAGGAGCCCACGTTGGAGCGGACCATCAGCTGCACGCCCGCAGACAGGAACACGTCCTCATGCTTGAAGCCGTGGTGGACGCGATAGGCGATGGCGCGGTCGTTGTACAGGCTGGCAAAGACTTCCTTGACCTTGCGCACGACGTCGTCGGCACCGGCCACGTTGAGGAAGGTCTCCTGCTGGCCAGCGAACGAAGCGTCCGGCAGGTCCTCGGCGGTGGCCGAGGAGCGCACCGCGACAGCCACGTCACCACCGCCATTCTCCGCACACAGCTGCACGTAGGCCGTGCGGATGTCGGCATCCAGGTCCGGCTGCAGCGGGGCGTCGATCACCCAGCCGCGGATCTCGGCGCCGGCGGCGGTCAGCGCGGGCACGTCCTCCACGTCCAGCGTGGCCAGCTTGTCGTAGATGCGCTGGTGCAGGTTGTTGTGGGCGATGAACGCCTTGAAGGCCTCGGCCGTGGTCGCGAAGCCGCCCGGGACGGAGACGCCGAGGTTGGCCAGGTTGCCGATCATCTCGCCGAGCGAGGAGTTCTTGCCGCCGACGCGGGCAAGGTCGGACAGGCGCAGCTCGTGCAGCCAGAGGATGTTCTCGTTCAAACGGGCGATCTCCGTGGAGCGGGGTGTCCGGGTACGTCCGGACGCACAGAAGCTAATATGATCGCAGGGGCGCCGGACCCGTACAAGGTTGATCCGGTGAGGCTTTTCGTATTGACACGGCCTTTGGGGCCTACTTTGGTTGGAGTAGCGGATGCCAGACATGCGGCCGGTTTTTTATGTTTCGGACGGTACGGGCATCACGGTGGAGACCATCGGCCACAGTCTGCTGACCCAGTTCAGCAATACCCGGTTTGAAAGCACGCGCATTTCCTACGTCGACAGTATCGAGCGGGCGGAGATGGCCGCGGCGCGCATCCGGGCCGCCGCCCAGACCCACGGAGTACGCCCCATCGTCATCAATTCGTGCATGGACATGAACGTGAGGGCGGCGCTGGCCGAAAGTGGCGCGCTGATGCTGGACGTCTTCGAGCCGTTCATTGGTCCATTGGAGCGCGAACTGGGCCAGAAGCGGGAGCATCGCATCGGCCAGGCCCACGCCATCGTGGACTTCGAGCAATACCACCGTCGCATCAACGCGATGAACTTCGCCCTGACCCACGACGACGGCATGTCCGTGGACTACGATGGGGCCGACGTGATCCTCGTGGCCGTCTCGCGCGCGGGCAAGACACCAACCTGCGTCTACCTGGCGCTGCAGTACGGGGTGCGGGCTGCCAATTACCCGCTGACCGAGGAAGACCTGGAGCAGGACACCCTGCCGGCGCGGCTGCGACAACACCGCCGCAAGCTGTTTGGCCTGAGCATCGACCCGATCCGCCTGCAGCAGATCCGCCAGGAAAGGCGGCCGAATTCGCGTTACGCGCAGCTGGACACCTGCAAGCGTGAGGTGGCGGCGGCGGAGAAGATGTTCCGGGCCGAGCGGATCCCCACCCTGAGCACGACGAATGCATCGATCGAGGAAATCGCCAGCAAGGTGATGACCACGCTGGGCATCTCGCGCGAGATGTTCTGAGGGCAGCGGGGCAGCGCGAAAAACGTCCGGGTTTCCCCAACGTAGGCTTGACGGCGCTTGGCGTCAACGCTGCCGCAGGGGCTGGCGGCCGTGTAGCATCGACGCCATGAACGCAGTCCTGTCCCGCCCCCATGCACGTTTCCCCCGGCTGAGCCGCCTCGGCTGGCTGATGGGGTTGTACGGGGAAAACCACGCCAAGATCGCCCGGTTATTCGACGTGCGGGCGCTGGCGCGCGGGCATTACGTGTCCATGGCCGGCGATGGGCTGGAGTTGCACATCGAGGTGATCGAGCAACATCGCTACACCACTGAGCTGCGGTTGTCCTACGCGATGCTGGACCCGGTGACGGGCGAGCCCGATCCGTCGGCCTATGTCCGCGTGTACCACGACGCGCGGCAACTGGAAGTCACCCATTGCTACGTGGGGCGACGCTGGCAGGACGTGATCGGCATGAACCCCGCACCGGATGCGGTGTTTGGTTACCGGTTCCGGATCAACACGTTCCTCGGGAAATGGCTGGACTACCTGGCGCAGCAGGGCCATGGCATGGCGACGGTGCAGGAGTGGCGTCCCGCAGCAACTGTGATTTCAAAATCCGCTTGACGACCTGAAGGGCCCACCCTAAGATAGCGGTCTTTCCAGCCCCGTGGGGCCATAGCTCAGCTGGGAGAGCGCCTGCATGGCATGCAGGAGGTCGGCGGTTCGATCCCGCCTGGCTCCACCACTGGTTGCTGGAAGTAGCTGTAAAACAGGCCAAAGCTGTACTCCGCGTCCCCATCGTCTAGAGGCCTAGGACATTACCCTTTCACGGTAGCGACCGGGGTTCGAATCCCCGTGGGGACGCCACTATTCATCAAGCAGGGCTGCCGAAAGGTGGCCCTGTTTGTTTATGAAACACCCGGAAAACTTCGTGAAGATTTTCTTTGACGAAGTGGAAAAGGCTCGATATCATGCGCGCCTTTCCAGCCTCGTGGGGCCATAGCTCAGCTGGGAGAGCGCCTGCATGGCATGCAGGAGGTCGGCGGTTCGATCCCGCCTGGCTCCACCACTTTTACGGAAATCGCGTGACTCGATTTCCACGACGTCCCCATCGTCTAGAGGCCTAGGACATTACCCTTTCACGGTAGCGACCGGGGTTCGAATCCCCGTGGGGACGCCAACTCGATAGCAAAAAAAAGGCCCGGGAAACCGGGCCTTTTTTGTTCTGGACGATGTCGCGAATTCTTCGGCCGCCGATGACGTCGACGGCCGAAGAGGCCCAACGTCAGAAGCTGTAACGCACCTGCAGTTGCGCAACATCCAGGTCGATGTCCTCGACTTCGAAGCGGTTGTACTCGCCACGCAGCGAGACAGCGTCATTGATGTTGTACTGCACGCCGAGGCCGTAGGTCGGGTCGGTGCCGCTGTCGTCCTGCGTGCCGGTCACGGCCGGCAGTTCGGTGTCGAGGTTCCAGCGGCTGAAACCCGCCTTGGCGTAGGCAGAGAACTTGTCGGTGATCGGCACGATGCCGACGGCGGTGAGGGACGCCGCGTCCGCCTCGAGGTCGCTGCCCAGCGCTTCCGGTTCGATCTTGCCGAAATCGGTGTAGGCACCCTCGACGGCGAAGTAGCGGTTGAACTGGTAGCCGCCGAACACCGAGAACGCGGTGTCTTCATCGTCATAGCCGCGCTCATCGACGAACGATTGGCCGACGCCGGCGCCAGCGTAGAAGCCCTTGTCGTCCGCGGCATTGGCGCCGAAGGCGCTGGCGCCTGCCAGCAGGGCGAGAAGGGAAGCGCTCAGGACCTTGTTCTTGCTCATCTCTGTGTCTCCTGATTCAGCCCGGCGATGAAGGGGGGAGGGAGCCGGTGCTGGGGGGCAGGCTTGGGCGAAATGCCCGGGGCTGCTGCCGCCGTGGGACACAAGATAGGCGTTCTGACGGGGATGTTAATGCTTCATTACGTCACTGATTGTTCCGGAATAGGAACAACAATGCCCTTGAAATCCGGAAGGCCGTCCCTGGCTTCGACCACGCGGATCAGCTGACGTCCGCCTGCTCGGCGACGATCCGCTCCACCTCGCGCTCGAGCAATTCGGGGTGGATGGCGAACTGATCGCTTTCCAGCAATTCGCGACCGGCTTCGCGCACGCGCACCTGTTCGACCTGCAGCATGCCGCCGTCGCGGAACAGTTCGACGTAGCTGTCCAGCACGCCGGTGAGCGTGCCCTGCGCGGTGTCGGGTGCGGCCAGTACCAGTTGCAGGCCGAGTGAGCGCAGGTAGTGGGTGGTGGCGCGGGCGTTCTGTGCGTCGATCTTGTCGCCGAACTCGTCGAGCATGATCACGCCGATGCCGCCCTGTTGGCCTTCGGCCTTGCCGTAGGCGGCCGCCAATGCGGCGCCCGCAATCACGTACAGGGGGGCGCGGTGCTCGCCGCCGGAGCCCGAGCGCATGCGTTCGCTGAGCGTGCCGATCACGCGATCCTCCTGACGGATGTCCACTTCGAAGTGGAAGAAGCGGCGGTAGTCGTCCAGGGGCGAGGGGCGGGCGGGGCCGGCCTGGTCTTCGATTAGCTCGCGGAAGGCGGCGGGCACCTTGCCCGCGGTGCCGAACAGGTTGTCGCTTTCGCCCACTTCGGCGGCACGCTTGATGAAGGCGTGCAACTCGCGCAACTCGGGCAGCACGTCGTAGCGGAAGCGGTAGCGTTCGTTGTTGGAGAAAGCCGGGCTGCGCGACAGCGTGCGGTTGAGCGTTTCGACCTGGTGGCGCAGGCGGGTGAAATTGTCGTACAGCGCCGAGGCGACGTTGGAGCGGAAGGTGCTGACGGCGGTGGTGTAGGCCTCTTCGGCGGCGGCCTGGTGTTCCACCAGCTCGGTGCCACGCAGGTGGTCGATGTCCTTGCGCAGCAACTTGCCCGCGGCGCGCCAGTCCTGCGGCTCCAGGTCGATGGGCAGGCCGTGGTCCTTGCCGTACTGGGTCAGGCCGCGCCACGCCTCGGGCAGCAGGTTGGCCAGTTCGTGGTCGGCGCCTTGGGCGCGCTTGGCGCACAGGATCAGGCGTTCGACCAGATCGGGTTGTTTCTCGTCCAGCTCGTCGCGGTGGCGTTCGACGAGGTTGGGGTCGACATCGGGATCGGCGAAGGCCTCGATGGCGGCGCGGGCGATGGCCTCGGTCTGGGCGTTGAGTTCGTCCAGTGCGGCGAGGGTGCGTTTGGCCTCCTCCTCGTTGCGGGTGACGGCGCGCAGTTGGTCTTCCACTTGCTGGCGCAGCGTGTCGACGCGAATGCGGCAGGCCTCGGCATGCTCGGTCAGACGCAGCAGGTCGGGGTTGGCGAAGGCAGCCTGGCTTTCGCGCAGGCGGTCGAGGCGATCGACGGCTTCGCGGTGCTCCAGCAGGCGCGTGTGCATGGAGCCGGCCACTTCGTCGGCGTTGCCGAGGCGCGCCAGGGCGGCGGCGCAATCGGCGACGGGGCGGGCCTGGCGCTGCAGGCGCTCGTGCTCGGCGATGGCAGCCTCGAGGTCGCCACGCAGCAGGCGCTGGCGTTCGCGGTCGTTGGCGGCGCCGATGCGCAGTTCGCTGGCGGCCGGCAGGCGCAGGCGCTCGACGCCGCCACCCTTGGCCAGCAGGCCGTCGCGCGACAGGCCGTGGCGGCTCTGGACCACTTCGGCATCGGTGTCGACGCGACGTACGTCGCCCAGTTGGCGGCGCAGGTAGGCGAGGGCGTCGGCATCGTCGCCGTCCAGCAGTGCGGCAACCGCGTCGGACGGCGGCGTGGCAGCGGCATGGCGGCGAGCGTGGCTGGCCAGCGCGAGCTTGGCGCCGTACACCGCGCGGCTGCCGTGCAGGCCGCGCACGAGGCGCACGGCGCGCTCCTCATGTTCCGGCGGCACCAGCAGCGCCTCGACGTGGGTGCGCAGGTAGGCCTCGACGGCGGGCTGCCAGTCGCGGTCGGTGACGCGCACCAGGTCGCAGACGGGGCGGGCGGGGATGCCTTCTTCCTGCAGGTAGTTGAGCAGGCGCAGCACGTCCGGGCGCAGTTCGGCCTTGCCGGCGCCGAGGCGTTCCAGGTTGGCACGCAGCGACCTCACCCGGTCGTGGGCGGCGTCGATGGCGTTGTGCTGGTCGCGGTCGTGGGCGGCGACGGCGCGCACCACGGGTTCGGCCAGGCGCAGCGCTTCGTGCAGGCGGGCGTGGAGGGCTTCGGGATCGGCGGGGATCGCCGCGTCGCTTGGCAGGGAGGCGAGGCTGTCGTACAGCGATTGCCACGGCGCGATGGCGGACTGCAGCAGGCCGGTGTCGAGCGTGGGCAGCTGGAGCCGCGTGGCGGCCTGCAGGAGGTCACGCACCAGCACCGCGTCGCGCATCAGCGACTTCTTCAGCCGCGCAAGCTCCTCGCGATCGCGGGTGGCGAGGCCATCGAAGCTGGATTGTTCGTTGTGCCCCGGCGTGCTTTGCAGGCGCGCCTTGGCCTCGTCCCATTCGGCTTCGGCGGTTCGCAGTCCGCTGCGCGCGCCTTCCAAGGCGCGTTGCGATTGCCGGGACTGGTCGTTGGCCGTCTGCAGGGCCTGTTCGGCGGCATCGACGGCTTCGCCGTGCGCGTCGCGCCGGTATTCGGCGGCGAGGGCGCGGTAGCTGCTGGACCGGGTGGCCAGACTGGCGACCTTGCGGTATTGCGCGTCGACCGCTTCGGCTTCGCCGATGCGGCGTGCCACCTGCTCGATGCGCTCCTTGATCTGGCGGAAGCCGTCCAGCAGGGCGCGGAAGCGGCCGATGTCGGTGGGGCGTTCCTCGGCGACCAAGGTGCGGACGAACAGGTCCACGTCATCGACGCGCTGCAGGTTGAGGGCGTTGCGGAAGGCCTTGCGCCAGGCACCGGCATCCAGATGTGCGGTGGGCGAGGGGCGCAGGCGATGCAGCAGTTCCTTGACGAAGCGGTCGCTGCTGGCGTGCAGGTCGGCGGTGGCGCCGTTGTCCTTGCAGCGGCGCGAGATCAGCTCGCGGAATCTGGCCCATTCCAGTGGCAGTTCGTGGCCATCGACCTGTTCCAGGTGGTCGTCCAGCGCGAGGTCGACGTGCGGGAGCAGGTAGAGGCCGTTGACGCGGTGGTCGGGCTCGTCCGCCGAGGCGCCGAGGGCAATGCCTGCAGTGAGCGGTTCGCCGGTGGCTTCGTCGCGGAACACCAGGCTGATGTAGGTGGTGGCGGTGCGGCGGGCGCGGCCGTCGTCGCCGGTACGGTACACGCCCAGGCAGTAGTCGCGGATGGTGCGGGCGCGGTGGTTGCCGCCAGCCTGCGCGTTGAAGCGGATCTGGTTGCGGTCGCCGCCCAGCAGCACGATCTGCAGGGCATCGAGCAGGGCGCTCTTGCCGGCGCCGTTGGGGGCGATGACGGCGGTGGTGCGGTCCAGTTCCAGGGTCTGGGCCTGGAACAGGAAGAACTGGACGAGGTGGACGCGCTCAAGCAGGAACATGCGAGGCATCTCCGTCGGTCAGTGAGGCATGGGTGGCTGGACCGACAGGGTCGCCCGTTGGGGTCGCGACGGCGGAGGCCTCCGCAGTTACTGGAAACGCTGAATCGGTGCCGATGTCGGTGTCCAGGTCATCGCCGGGTGGGTCGTCATCGGTTTCTGATTCGCCATCGTCGAGATTGTGCTGGTCAAGGCGCTGCAACCACTGCGGCCCGATGATCTCGACAATGGCGGGGCGCACGACGATGCGGAACGGCTGCAGGTCGCCGGGTTCGCATTCCTCCTCGCGGCACAGCGCCCAGCGGCGGGCGGTGCGCAGCAGGTCGCGCAGCGTGCCGATCTCGGGCATGGGGCGGCCGGTCAATGCAGGCCAGGCTTCCTGCAGGTCGGGCAGCTCGACGGTGACTTCGCCATGTTCTTCCACTTCTCCACGGCGCATGGCCTGGTCGTAGCGCTGGCGCAGCACCAGGGCGAGCAGGGTCTCGTTGAGTGATACGGCCACGCCTTCGGCATGCGCGGGTAGGGCGACGATGTAGCGGAAGTGGGCGTTGCGCTCCAGGCGGATGCCCAGCGGTTCCAGCGCGGAGGTGAAGTCGCCCAGCCACGTTTCCACCAGGTGGTAGGCGTTGCGGGAGCGGCGGTCGCTGGCGTACAGCACCTGTTCGGTGACCAGGCGGTACGCGGCGCGCTCGAAGTCCTGCAGGGTGTAGGTGCCGCCGGTTTGCTGGCTCAGGTGGGCCCAGGATCGTTTCATGCAGCGTGTCTCGTGCGGCGCAGGGTAAAGCGCGGGGTGTCGAGGTGGTGGTTGGCGGTGCGAGCGCGGGCGTCGAGTTCGACGTCGAAGCCGCGCAGCATCCGCCGCAAGGGGTCGTCGCGGCGCAGGCCGCCGTTGCGGTGGCCGCGCAGGGCGAGCGTGCTCAGCACCTGGTAGGCGCGCAGGTCGGCGATGCTGTCGATGGCCAGTTCGTCGGAGCTGACGCGCTCGCGCCCGCCGAGGTGGCGGTCCACGTAGCGCGACAGATCTTCCGGCAACACCTGGCGCACCCGCTTCATCTGCCGCAGCAGGTGCATGCGCGCCAGCTGCTCCGGCGTGGGCGGCGTGGTGACGTTGGCGGTGCGCGGGATCGGGCGGGAGCGGTTGCGTGGAGCGCGCAGACGCGACTCTTCCAGCAAAGGGCCCGGCGCGACGGGCAGGCGCAGTTCGTGTTCCGGCGCGGCGAGGGCGCCGCGACAGGCGCGCTGCAGCAGCACGTCGAAACGGTCCGGAGCGCGCAGCCGGTAGTCGAGGAACGCCAGGGCGCGCCGGTTGGCCTGGCGGATGTCTTCGTCCAGACGTTCCAGGTATTCGGCGATGCGGTCGAGTTCCCGCAGGCGGCGCAGGCTGCGTTCCAGACGTCCCGCCGCGCGTTCGGCGTCATGGCCGGGCGTGCGTTCCTGGTACCAGTGGAGCAGGCGATCGCGATGCTCGGAATGCTCGATGTCGCGCACCAAGGCCAGCACTGCGGTGCGGCGGGCCAGCGGATGGTCGGCATTGTGGAGTTGCGCGTAATCGCCGATGAACAGCTCGGTGACGTAGCGCTCGAACAGTTGGCGGGCGAACTGCGCGGTGCTGCCGGCCTTGATCAGTTCGGGCATCAGGTCGCGTACGCGCACGCTGATCGCCGCGACATGCGACAGCAAGCCGCGGGTCTGGTCGGCGGCTTCGTCCAGTGCATCGCCACCTGCATCGTGTTCCACCACCTGGCGCAGCAGGAGTTCCACGGAGCGGATCTTGGCACCGAGGAACGCGGGGCCCCGCTCTGCGAAATCCCACAGCGTCCCCAGCAGCAGGCTGACGGGTTGCATCATGGAGGCCATTTCGCGCACGCCCACGCGCTCCTGGCGAAGCCATCCTGCGGCGCGCAGGCGTTCGTAGATGGCGTTGGCGCGCACCGTCAGCGGCGTATCGGGCGATTCGCCCTCGTCGTCTTCCCATGGATCGTCGCTGAGCAGCCAGCGTTCGATGGCGGCGGTGAGTTCGCGGCGCGGGTAGCCGTCGCTGGGCGGCAGCGGTGCGTCGGGGCCGAAGTACTCCGCATACAGGCGGCCGAGGATGCTCCAGTAATGGAGCCGGTTGGGCGATGCCAGTGGGCCGAAGAGGCCGTCGGGCAGGTGGGCGAACAGTGCGGGCGTTGGGTCTGAGCCGCTCAATCCGGCCTTCCTCGGTGCATCGTGGAGCCCAAATCATATGCCAGCCGACCCGGAAGCCCCGAATTTGACCAAAAAACCGCAAATTTCTCGTCCGGACCGCTTGGCGGCGCGCACTTGTTGCCCTACATTCGCAGTGCCAAGGGGTTACTGGCACCAAACAACCTGTTTTTTTCCGATTCCCATGGGGAACAAGATGGCAACGAAGAAGAAAGCTGCTGCTCCGAAGAAGGCTGCCGCCAAGAAGCCGGCCGCCAAGAAGGCTGCTCCGAAGGCTGCCGCCAAGGCTGCGCCGAAGTCGATCAAGGAAGTGCTGAGCAAGTCGCAGCTCGTGACCCACCTGTCCGAGGCGACGGGCGTGATTGCGAAGGACGTGCGCCAGATCCTGAGCTCGCTCGAAGAGGTCGTGGCTGCCTCCGTCAACAAGAAGGGCGCGGGTGCGTTCACCCTGCCGGGCCTGCTGAAGATCACCGTGGTCAAGGTGCCGGCCAAGCCGAAGCGCAAGGGCATCAACCCGTTCACCAAGGAAGAGCAGTGGTTCGCCGCCAAGCCGGCCACCGTCAAGGTGAAGGTGCGTCCGCTGAAGAAGCTGAAGGACGCCGCGGCCTGATGACCGCTGGAAAGGGCCGGGTTTCCGGCGCTTTCCGAATCCGCGAAACGGCTGCTCCGCAAGGGGCGGCCGTTTTCGTTTATGGCGTTCAGTGGTGGCGCTTAGTGGAAGTCGCGCGAGCCACCGGTGGCCAGCGTGCCAAGCAGCTCGCTGGCATTTTCCATCCGATCGGCGATCAGGTGCTGGACGCCGTCCTGGCGCTCGAGGCGGCCTTCGACCACCAGCAGGCGTGATTCCAGGAACACACGGCGCTGGCGCTCGGCCACCTGCCGCCAGACCACTACGTTGATGGTGCCGTCCTCGTCTTCCAGTGACATGAAAGTGACGCCGCTGGCGGTCTGGGGGCGCTGCCGCAGGGTGACCAGACCGGCGGTGCGCACGCGGCGGCCGTGGGGCAGGGTGTCCAGTTCGGAGGAGCGCTTGCAGCGCCGTGCCGTGAGCGCCTTGCGGATCATTGCCAGCGGATGGCGGCCCAGGGTGGTGCCGGTGGTGGCGTAGTCCAGGGCCAGGTCCTCGCCGGCGGTGGGCATAGGCAGGGCGATGGTGCGCTCGGGCGTGGGGGCGGCCTCGGCGAACAGCGGCAACTGCGGCTCGACGCCAGCGATGGCCCAGCGCGCGCGATGGCGATGACCGGCCAATGCCTTGAGCGCACCCGCATCGGCCAGCAGGCTGCGGTGGCGCTCATCCAGTGCGGCGCGGCGACACAGGTCATCCACGTCGTCGAAGGGACGGCGCAGCCGGGCGGCGTGTACCTGACGCGCGACGGTTTCGGAAAACCCCTGCACCATGCGCAGTCCCAGCCGGATGGCGGGAAACTCCAACGTGCAATCCCACTCGCTGTAGCGCACGTCCACCGGCAGCACGCGGATGCGGTGGCGCCGCGCGTCCTGCAGCAACTGGTCGGCGCTGTAGAAGCCCATCGGCAGGCTGTTGATCAGGCTGCAGGTGAACGCCTCGGGCTCGTGGCACTTGAGCCAGCTGCTGGCATAGGTGAGCAGGGCGAAACTGGCGGCGTGCGACTCGGGGAAGCCGTATTCGCCAAAGCCTTTTATCTGGCTGAAGATGTGCTCAGCGTACTCGCGGGTGAAGCCGTTGCGCAGCATGCCATCGGTGAGCTTCTCCCGATGCGGGTCGAGGCCGCCGCGGCGCTTCCATGCGGCCATGTCCCGGCGCAATTTGTCGGCCTCGCCGCCGGTATAGCCGGCGCCGACGATGGCGAGCTGCATCACCTGCTCCTGGAACAGCGGCACGCCCAGCGTGCGCGCGAACACCTTCTCCAGCTTGGGCGGGTATTCGATGGGCTCCTCGCCCCGACGGCGGCGCAGGTAGGGATGCACCATGTCGCCTTGGATCGGGCCGGGCCGCACGATCGCGACTTCGATCACCAGGTCATAGAAGGTGCGCGGCTGCAGCCGCGGCAGCATCGCCATCTGCGCGCGCGACTCGATCTGGAAAACGCCCACGGTGTCGGCGCGGGAGATCATGTCGTAGGTGGCCTTGTCCTCGGCGGGGATGGTGGCCAGGGTGTAGTCGCCGCGGTCGTGGTGGCGCAGCAGCTCCAGCGTCTTGCGGATGGCGGTGAGCATGCCCAGCGCGAGGCAGTCGACCTTCATCAGCTGCATCGTGTCCAGGTCGTTCTTGTCCCACTGGATGACGGTGCGGTCGTCCATGGCGGCGTTTTCCACCGGCACCAGCGTGCTCAGCGGGTGCTCGGAGATGACGAAGCCGCCGGGGTGCTGGGAGAGGTGGCGGGGGAAGTCGACCAGTTCGGTGGTCAGCGCGACGACGCGCCGCATCAGCGGGGACTCCGGGTCGAAGCCACGCTCGCGCAGGTATTCGGGGATGGGGGCATGGCCGCCCCAGCGGTCCATGGTGGCGGCCAGTTCGTTGACCTGGTCGGGGGGCAGGCCGAGCACCTTGGCCACGTCGCGGATCGCGCTGCGGCCGCGGTAGCTGATGGCCACGGCGGTGAGCGCGGCCCGCTCGCGGCCATAGCGTTGGAACACGTACTGCAGTACTTCCTCGCGGCGCTCGTGCTCGAAGTCGATGTCGATGTCGGGCGGCTCGTTGCGCTCCACCGAGATGAAGCGCTCGATCAGCATGTGCATGCGCACCGGGTCGATGGCGGTCACGCCCAGCGCGTAGCAGACCGCCGAGTTGGCGGCCGAGCCGCGCCCCTGGCAGAGGATGCCGCGGCTGCGGGCGAAGCGGACGATGTCGTGCACGGTAAGGAAATACGACTCGTACTTGAGCTGTGCGATCAACGCGAGTTCGCGATCGAGTTGCGCGAGCGTCGCGGCGTTGGTACCGCCAGGCCAACGCTCGCGGGCGCCCTGTTCGACGAGGTGGCGCAGCCAGGTGGTGGCGGTGTGGCCTTCGGGCACCAGCTCGTGCGGGTATTCGTATTTCAGCTGGTCGAGCTGGAACGTGCAGCGTTCGGCAATGCGCAGGCTTTCGCGCAGCAGTTCGGGAGGGTAAGTGGCGGCCAATGCCTCGCGCGTGCGCAGGTGGCGCTCGCCGTTGGGGAACAGGTGCGCGCCCGCCTCGGCTAGGGTGCAGCGGTGGCGGATGGCGGTGAGGGTGTCCTGCAGGGCGCGGCGACGGCGCACGTGCATGTGCACGTCGCCGGTGGCCACCGCGGGGAGGCCGCAGTGCCGGGCGAGGGCGAGCAGGTGCTGCAGGCGTGCGGCGTCGTCGGGGCCGTGGTGCAGCTCAATGGCCAACCACGCGCGGTCGGGAAAGTGGCCCTGGAGCCACGATGAGGTCTCGGAGGCGGCAACATGCCAGGCTTCAGGGATGGCGCCGTGAGCCGGCATGGTCGCGGAGGTGGTAATGCGCGCTGGCGGGAGGTGGTGCTCCTCGGGCACCCACAGCGCCAACAGTCCCTCCAGGCCGGGGCGTTCGAAGTCCTCGCGCAGCAGGCGGTATTCGCCCTTGGGGGCGCGGCGGCGCGCCGCGGTGATGAGCCCGCAGAGCGCGGTGTAGCCGGCCTGCGTGGCCACCAGCAGCACCAGCTTCGGCCCGTCCTCCACCCGCACCTCGCTGCCCACGATGAGGGGGAGACCGGTCTCCCGCGAGGCTTCCAGCGCACGCACGATGCCGGCGAGGCTGCATTCGTCGGTGATGGCCAGTGCGCGGTAGCCCAGCGTCTGGGCACGCTCGAACAGCTCCTTCGCCACCGAGGCGCCGCGCTGGAAACTGAAAGCGGACAGGCAGTGCAGCTCCGCGTAGTCGGGCCAGGCCTGCGCTTCGACCGCCTGCACGGTGGCATCGGCGGTGAACGCGCGGGGCGGTGGCAGCAGGCCCGGCGTCATGCGAACCACCCATGCAGCGTCCACGGCCCATGCGTGCCCGCCGGGCACCACGCCCAGGCGCGCTGCCCCTGTGCGGTTTCGACGAGGTAGTAGTCGCGGCGGGTGTCCTCGTCGTCCCACCAGCCTGATTCGATCCGTTCGGGGCCGGCGAGCAGGCGCAGGCCGTGGTCGGGCAACGACTGCGGTTCGGATAGCAGCCAGCCGGGGCGGAGGCAGGGGCGCGGGACGCGGGGGGGCCTCGCAGCTGCATCGTCACCCTCCAACCGCCGCCACGCCCGTTCGGGGCGATGGTCGGCCTGCACCGCCAGGCCATGCACGGCGCCATCGCCTAAGCGTGCGCGCAGGCGTTCGCGCAGTTGCAGCCACGGCACGGCCTGTTGCGGCCGCGGGTCGAAGAGATCGCGGCGGGCGGGCACGAACGGTGGAAGTTCGCGCGCCAGCAGACGCAGGCCGCGGACCGATGCGGGCACACGCGCCTGCTCCAGGCGGCCGCGCGCCAGTTCAAACAGCACCGGTGCTTCGCGCTCGGCGGTCAGCAGGCCTACCACCACCTCGCTGTCGGTACGCCGGTCGTGCTCCAGTCGCAGCACGAAGCGCTGCACGCCGCCGTCGCGCCCGGCCAGGAACGCGGCGAGGTCGGCGGTCAGCCGGCGCAGCGGGAACAGCAACGCCTGGCTGGATTCGACCTCCTGCTCCAGCTCGATGCGCGCATCGAAGCGGTCGGGTGGTCGGTAATAGTGCAAAGGCGCCTCATGCAGGCCGCGCAGTGTGTCCAGCCAGGGCAGCAGGTCCTTGGGGAAGCGCCGCGCCAGCCCATCGCGGGGCAGGGCGAACACTTGTTGCAGCCGCCGCAGTCCCATCCGCGAGAACGCGGTGGCCACGTCGTGGTCCAGGCCGGCGCGTTCGACCGGAATGCGCCCCAAGCCGTTGACCAGGGCCTCCTGGTCCAAGGCCAGCCCATCACCCACGTTGGCCAGCACACGGGCGGCCTGCGGGTTGGGTGCCACGGTGATGCGATGGCGGATGCCGAGTGCGCAAAGTTCCTCGCGCAGGCGGGCTTCAAACCGCGACCACGGCCCGAACAGTTTCAGGCTGCCGCCCACTTCCAGCACGATGGCGTGCGGCAGGTCGGTGCTGACCTGCGAGCTGAAGCCATAGGCCCACGCCGCCAGCAGCCGGCGCAGGCGCTCGGTGGCTTCGGGGTCATGTTCGACGGTGGCGAAGCCGCTGCACAGCGCCTGCGCCGCGGCCCAGCCCATGCCCGCCCGCAGGCCCAGGGCCTTGGCCGCCGGGTTCACGGCATGCAACACGCGCCGCTGCATCGGCCCGGTGACCAGCGCCAGCGGTTCGTTCGGCGCGGGGTGGCGACGGAGGACGCCATCCAGCGCCAGTTGCGGCAGCAGCAGACAAGCCCAGTGCATGTGCGCCTGCCATCAATGCGCGACGCGCAGGGGAATGGGGTGCGCCGGCACGGCACCGCCGCGGCATTTGAGCACGTGCACACGGCAGGGCCCGCCATCGGGCAAGCCGCCTTCCAGCAGCAGGCGCAGCGCGGCGGGCGAGGGGTTGCGGGCCGCCTGCGGATCGCGGAAGGCGAAGCCCAGGCACTGCCCGGTCTCGGCGGCCACCTGCAGGCGGCGCAGGGCACGGTCGTTGGCGTTTTCCGGCCAGCACAGCACCGCCGCGCAGGCGGCCGAACGCAGGCACTGCTCGGCGGCCCACAGCGCATCGCGGCCTTCGCAGCGCACCACCTGCAAGTTGGGCAGGTGCACGCCCGCCGCCTGCCACGCGGGGGCATAGGGCAACCACGGCGGTGCGATCACCGCAATGACCCGGCCATCTGCCGCTTGCATGGGCCCTGTGGCGTGGCGCTTGCCCATGCCCTTGCGTGATGCCTTTCCATTACCCAGCGCCGCAGTGTTTTCCCCGCTTGCCGGCGCCGACAGCCGCGCCAGCGTGGGCCACAGCAGTTGCAACTCGCCCACGCCCGGTGCGGGCAGCAGCAGTTCGGTCAATGCCGCCTCCGGCCAGCCGCCACTGGGCAGCGCCGCGTCCAGCGCGGCATGGCCGGTGGGGCAGGTGGACGATGGGGGCGCATGCGATTGCCCGCGCCAGATACGGCGGGCATCCAACAGGGCTTCCAGGGGCATCACCGCGCCCACGGTCACCCCTGGCGCACCAGGCCGCAGTAGATGCCTTCAATGGCGAAGTCGGCGCCGGGCGGCACCTCGATGGGGGTGTAGTCGGGGTTGCGCGGCAGCAGGCGCAGGTGTCCGGTGCGCATTTCCAGTCGCTTGATGGTGATCTCGCCGTCGATCCGCGCCACCACCACCTGGCCGTTGCGCGCCTCGCTGGTCCGGTGCACGGCCACCAGGTCGCCGTCGAAGATACCGTCCTCGCGCATCGAGTCCCCCTTCACCCGCAGCAGGTAGTCGGGGGTAGGGGAGAACAGCACCCGGTCGATCAGGATCTCCGCGTCGCTGCCGATGTCGGCGCCAATGGGCACACCCGCCGCGACCTGGCCCAGTACCGGCAGGCGCAGCTGTTCCGGGCGACCGCGTCGGCGCGGGCGCCGTTCCACCAGCCGGATACCTCGCGCCTGGCCGGGCACGCGCTCAATGGCGCCGGCGTCTTCCAGTGCCTTGAGGTGGTAGCCGGCCGACTTGTTCTGGCGGAAACCGAAGGCCGCGGCGATCTCCAGCTGGCTGGGCGGCACGCCGTCGGCCTCCACCCGCTGGCGGATGAAGTCGAGGATGGCGCGTTGGGTGTCGGTCAGGCTCATGTGACTAATATTAGTCATAACCGGGTGTGACTGGGTGAACGGGGCCCAGGTCAGCCCAGCCTGCCGACCGGCGGTCTCACGGGATGCGACGCCGCGTCATTCCCCCTGGTGTCGGCACCCCGGAATGCATCAGCGATCGTCTACCGCCTTGCGCCCTTGAGCAGGGTTGTCGGTAAAGAAACCATCGATGCCGGCCACCAGGTAGGCCCGGATCTCGGCAATCGAGCCATCCGGATTGACGGTGCGCGGATCCCCACCCCGCCACAGCGCAGGCGGCAGGAAGTGGTTCTCAGGGCGGAAGGTATACGGCTGCACCTGCAGACCCACGGCATGGGCGTCGCGCACCAGTGAGGTCGGCGTTCCCAACGCCCCCTCCGCCGTGACGGGAATGACCGCACGCGACGGCGGGCCGAGCACCTGCGCATACTCCGCGACCGCCTGCAGGCCCGCGGGCGTCATCATCTGGCCGTAGCTCAGCCGGCAGCCACTCGCTTCCACCTGATCCACGGGACACTTGCCCGGCGCACCGAGCAGTTGCAGTAGGCGGATATTGGGTCGCCCCGCGAGGCGTTCGTGCAGGTAGCGCAGGTTGCCTACTTCGAACGACTGGATCACCACTGGCGCGGTGCGGGTGTAAGGGTGCGCCGCAAGGCGCTCCAACACGCGGTCTTCCATTGCCAGTCCCAGCCGCTGGAAATGGGTGGGGTGCTTGATCTCGGGAATCAGGCCAATGGTCCGTCCCACGCGCGCGGACTCGCTGGCAGCCAGCGCGATGACTTCATCCAGCGTCGCGATCGGGTACAGGCCGTCGTGGGCGGTGGAGCGCAGGACGGGAAAGCGCTCCTGGGTGCGCAGCGTCTTCAGCTCGGCCAAGGTGAAATCCTCGGTGAACCAGCCCTCCACTGGGGTGCCGTCGATGACCTGCCGACGACGGCGATCGGCGAACTCCTTTCGCGCTGCCACGTCGGTGGTCCGGCTGATTTCACTCTCGTGGCGTGCCACCAGCACGCCGTCACGGGTGATCACCAGATCCGGTTCGATGTAATCCGCGCCATCGGCGATGGCCTGCGCGTACGCCGCCAGCGTGTGCTCCGGCCGCAGGGCGCTGGCCCCGCGGTGGGCGATCACGACCACGGGGTTGGCCAGGGGTGTGTCGCCGGGTTGGGCGCATACGGGAGGTTGGGGGAGGGACATCAGGCCTACGGTCAGAAGGATGGACACCATGGCGGTCTTGCGACCGGAAACCGCGATTGCGGCATGGGATATCGCGACGCCGGACTCGCCCGGAAGCCGCCCTAGCGTCGAAACTGCGTCTTGCCGGAGTGTGTCGCAATGGCAGCGCAAAACCCAGCCAGTACCGGCCCGATTAACCGCAAATACGGAACGTAACGTCGTTCCGTGCGGCATTTGTTGCGCGCAGGTGCGCTCATACACTGATTCCAACACGCCGGCCCTCGGGCCGGTCAATTGGAGTAAGGCCCCCATGAACACCGCCCCGTCCCTGTTTGTCTCCCACGGCTCGCCCATGTTCGCAGTCGAGCCCGGCCAGCTGGGTCCACGCCTTCGCACCCTCGGCGAGGCATTGCACGATGTGCGCGCCGTGCTGGTGGTATCGCCCCACTGGCAGACGCGCGGCGTGCGGGTGATGGCGAGCGCTCGCCCAGAGACCATCCACGACTTCGGCGGCTTCCCGTCCGTGCTGTACACGCTGCGCTATGACGTGGACGGGGCGCCGGAACTGGCGACGCAGGCGACCAAGCTGCTGGCCGATGCCGGTTTCGAGGTCGCGATCGACGAACAACGGGGCCTCGACCACGGCGCGTGGGTGCCGATGCGACACCTGCGGCCGCAAGGCGACCTGCCGGTGTTCCAGGTGTCGCTGCCGCATGACATCGATGCGGCAGGCGCGTTGCGCCTGGGCGCCGCACTGGCGCCCTTGCGCGAACAGGGCGTGCTCATCGTGGGCTCGGGCAGCATGACCCACAACCTGTACGAGTTCCGCCAGCACATCCAGGACCCCGAGTACGCGCAACAGTTTGCCGACTGGGTGCAGGCGGCCGTTGTACGCCATGACGTGGAAGGCCTCGTGGATTACCGCCGCCGCGCCCCGCATGCGCAACGCGCCCACCCCACCGAGGAACACTACCTGCCGCTACTGGTGGCGCTGGGAGCCAGCCGCCCCGACGACGCCGCACAGTTCATCGAGGGCGGCATGACCTACGGCGTGCTGTCGATGGATTCCTACCTTTGGGCCGGCACCGCCGCACCCGCGACGGCGCTGTGAGGCGGGCCGCGATGGCGATGAGCGAACTGATGCGCGATGCAGTTACGGGCTTGGCGTGGCGGGTGGCAGAGCCCGTGCCCACCACGCCGACCTCGCTGCTGATCCTGCTGCACGGCGTGGGCGGCAATGAAGCGCAACTCGCCGAGTTGGCCCGCACTGCCGGCCGCGATGTATTGGTGGTGCTGCCACAGGGGCGGCTCGCGTTCGGCCCGGGGCAGTTCGGATGGTTCCGCGTTGCCTTCACCCCCAGTGGGCCGCAGATCGTGCCGGAGGAGGCCGAGGCCAGTCGCCTCGCATTGATCCAATGGATTTCAGCCCTGCAACGCCAGCACGACATTCCGCCCTCGCGCACCGTCGTCGCGGGATTCAGCCAGGGCGGCATCATGAGTGCCAGCGTGGCGCTGACTGCACCCGAATCCGTCGCCGGCTTCGGTGTGCTTGCCGGCCGCATCCTGCCGGAACTGGAGGCCCCGCTTGCTGCGTCAGAGCGGCTTCGGAACCTTCACGGATTCATCGGTCATGGGCTCCACGACAGCAAGCTGCCCGTGACGTGGGCCGCGCGTGCGGATGCGTGGCTTACCCAGTTGGGCGTGGCCCACACCACGCGCCTGTATCCCGTCGATCACACCCTCAGTGCCGAAATGCGCGCCGACTTCGAAGCCTGGTACCGGCCGTTGCTGGCCCCGGCCTCGTAACTTCGCGCCCGCGTAACCGTGCAAGCGCCGAATGCGACCCACTGCGCAAGTGCGGCAGCGGTCCGCCTTCGCAGTTCACGCGCTGTGACCCCCATCGCAGACATCCGGCAATTGCAGGCGTTTGATTGCCGCAGGGGGAACAGGGGGCGGCACCATGAGTACACATAGAACCCGTCGCGGCGACCGGGTGGAGCGCGTATTGCGCAGCCTGCTGGGGTTGGCGCTGCTCGCGGCCGTGGTATGGGCGTGGGTCAATGGCGGACCAGCGAACCCGTCGGGCTTCGCCGGCCACTTCATGCCCTGAGCACGCCGCGCCCGCGCCGATCAGTCGGCGGGGCTCCGCAGGTCGCTGACGATACGGCCGGCGTCACGCATCTCGTGCTCGTGCGCCTCGTCGCGCCAGGTCTCGGCCAGCGCGGCTTCGTACCACGCCTTCATCGCGGGCAAGGCGAGCAGGCGTGACGCATAGTCCAGCGACGACTGCGAGAGCGGCAGCGTGTAGGTCTGGATGCGGAAGGCCACAGGTGCGTAGAACGCGTCCACCGCGGTGAAGTCCGCCCCAGCCAGGAACGGCCCGCCGAAACGCGTCAGTCCTTCGTTCCACAGGGCATCGATGCGCGCCAGGTCGGCCAGCGTGGCCGGCGTGATCGCGTCCAGCGCCACGCGCACACCGCAGTTCATCGTGCACTGCGTGCGCAGGCTGCGGAAACCCGCATGCATTTCAGCCGCAGCACACCGGGCCCACGCACGAGCCACGCCATCGGCTGGCCACACCGCGGGGTGGCTTTCGGCCAGATATTCGGTGATGGCCAGGGAGTCCCACACCGAACGTCCACCGTGGACCAGGCAGGGCACCTGGCCGCTGGGCGAGAACGAGCGGAACGGGTTGGGCGCGCCTGCGGCGGCAAAGGGAGTCAACGATTCTTCGAACGGGATGCCCAGCACCTGCATCAGCACCCAAGGGCGCAGCGACCACGAGGAGTAGTTCTTGTTGGCGATGTGCAGTCGATACATGCGTTGGTCCGGGAGGCTGGAATGCGGCCAGTATGGCGTCGCCTGCCTCGGCGCGAACATAGCCTTTTGAATGATCACTAATTTGGAACAATAGGTGTCATTCCGCCCACTTTATCCTGCGTTCGTCATCTTCGACACTGTGCTCCGTCAGCCGAAGCACCCGCTTCGCCCACCCCCTACGGAGGTCCGCCATGATCACCCTGCGCCCTGCCAACGAACGCGGCCACGCCAACCACGGCTGGCTGGATTCATGGCACAGCTTTTCCTTCGCCGGCTACCACGACCCGCGCCACGTGCACTGGGGCCCGCTGCGCGTCATCAACGAGGACCGCGTGCAGGCGGGGCAGGGCTTCGGCACCCATCCGCACCAGGACATGGAGATCATCAGCTACGTGCTCGATGGCGCGTTGGCCCACCGGGACTCCATGGGCAATGGCACTGCCATCGTGCCCGGCGAAGTGCAGCGCATGAGCGCCGGCACCGGCATCACCCACTCCGAGTACAACCACGACCAGCAGGGCACCACCCATTTCCTGCAGATCTGGATCATTCCCTCGGTGCGCGGCATCAAGCCCGGCTACGAGCAGAAAGCCTACCCGGAAGCGGAGAAGCGCGGTCGCCTGCGGCTGGTCGCCAGCCCAGACGGCAGCGACGGCTCCGTGACCGTCCACCAGGATGCGCGCATGTACGCAGGCCTGTTGGATGCGGGCGAAAGCGCCACGCTGGAACTCGCGCAGGGTCGCCTGGCGTATGTGTTCGTTGCGCGCGGCAAGGCGGTGGTCAACGGGCACGCGGTGTCGGCCGGCGACGCACTGCTGTACGCCGAAGAGAATCGCGTGGAAGTGGAGCAGGGCAGCGGCGCCGAGCTGCTGGTGTTCGATCTGCCGCGCGTACCGTGATCCGGAGCCAGCCATGGACCTGAAGAACCGCTCCGGTCGCTGGGGCAGCGTGAGCCAGCTGCTGCACTGGGCCATCCTGGCCTTGCTGGTGTGGATCGCGTGGTTGGGGTTGGGCATGGTCGACATGCCCAACACCCCCGCCAAGATCGGCAGCTATGCGCTACACAAATCACTGGGCCTGACGCTGCTCGCGCTGGTGGCGGCGCGGTTGGCCTGGCGACTGTATGCGGGGGCTCCGGCGCCAGTGACCGGCACGCCCAGCTGGCAGGCACGCATCGCCTCACTCACGCACGTGGCCCTGTATGGCCTGTTGTTCGCCATTCCGCTCAGTGGCTGGCTGTTCAACTCCGCTTCGGGGTACCCGCTGCAATGGTTCAAGCGGTTCAACCTGCCTGCGCTGAGCGGGCGCGACCAGGGTCTGGCCGATGTGGCCGGAACCCTTCACGAATACGGCTTCTGGTTGCTGGTGGCACTCGTCGCGCTGCACGCCGCCGCGGCCCTGTACCACCACGTCGTCCAGCGCGACGACACGCTTACCCGGATGCTGCCCGCGCTGCCGCGGCGCACCCAGACCGCCCCTTCCGAATCGGAGTCCTGAAATGACCTTCAAGCCATTCCTGCTGTCACTGACCGTCGCTGCCGCATCGACGGTCGCCGCGCCCGCCAATGCCGCTGACTACGTCCAGGCTTCCGGCGCGCTCAGCTTTGCCAGCCAGTACCAGGGCGAGGTGTTTACCGGCCAGTTCCCGGGCTTTCGCACCAAGCTGAGCTTCGACCCGTCCGTACCGAAGGCCGCCAAGCTCGACGTGCTCATTCCCCTAGCCGGCGCCAGCACCCAGAACAGCGAGCGTGACAGCACGCTGCGGAGCTCGGACTTTTTGAGCGTGGGCAAGTTCGCGCAGGCCCGCTATACGGCCAACGGTTTCCGCAGCCTGGGCGGCAACAAGTACGCCGCCGACGGCACGCTGACCCTGCGCGGTGTCAGCCGCCCGGCCACGCTGACCTTCACCTGGACGCCGGGCGCCAAGCCAGTGCTTACCGGCAAAGCCACCGTGAAACGCCTGGACTTTGGTGTGGGCGGCGGCGACTGGGCCGACACCAGCATCATTCCCAACGAGGTGGCGATCTCCACTCGCGTGACGTTTGCACCAAAGTCCTGAGTCCGCCGGGAGTCGGTACGACGCTGCCGGTCACTAGGCCGGCGGCGTTGGCCCGAAGTGGGTGGCAGTGCCCGGTGCCTCGGTTCACGGCAGCGTAACCGCTGCGGCAGCCACACTGAGCGCCCTTTCATTACCGCGCGCAGGTGTCTGTATGACCCACTACAAGGTTGGATACCTGATCGGCAGCCTCGCCAAGGGTTCGATCAACCGGCAACTTGCCAATGCGCTGATCCGGCTGGCGCCGAAGGAGCTGGAGTTCCACGAGATCTCCTTCAAGGATCTGCCGCTCTACAGCTACGACTACGACGCCGACTACCCGCCCGAGGGCAAGGCGTTCAAGCAGGCCATCGAGGACTCTGATGCCGTCCTGTTCGTAACGCCCGAGTACAACCGATCCATTCCGGGCGGATTGAAGAATGCGATCGATTGGGCCAGTCGCCCGTGGGGCACCAACTCCTTCGCCCGCAAACCGTCGGGGGTGATCGGCACTTCTCCCGGCGCCATTGGCACCGCGGTCGCGCAGCAACAACTGCGCAGCGTACTGAGCTTCTGCAACTCGCCGCAGATGAATGCCCCCGAGGCCTACATCCAGTTCAAGCCCGGCCTAATCACGCCCGAAGGCGAGGTGACCGATGCCTCGACCGAGGAATTCCTGCGCAACTACATGTCGGAGTTCCACCAGTTTGTGCGCCGGGTGCTGACGGTACTGCCACGCAAGGGGTAAGGTCGGCCTACCCACCCCAGGACCCTTCGCCATGCGACCCATCGCCAAAGCGAGCATCGTCTCGACCGGCGTCGACTACGCCCACCGGATCCGTGCCGGCCACCACGAACTGGTGACCGATGAACCAGCAGCGCTCGGCGGGCAGGGCACCGGGCCGGCACCGTTTGACCTGTATCTGGCCTCGCTCTCGGCCTGCACCGCCATCACCCTGCGCATGTACGCACAGCGCAAGGGTTGGGATCTCGGCGAGTTTCGTGCCGAACTGAAACTGTCCGCGGATGACGATGGGAAGATGCACATCCACAGGCGCCTGCATTCGGACCAGCCCCTCAGCGACGAGCAATGGCAGCGCCTGCTGGAGATCGTCGCCAACACACCCGTCACCAAGGTCATGCGCGAGGGCGCTGTGATCACCAGCGAACGGGCAGATGACTGACAATCGACCGCACGGCTTTACCGGCACGGTGCACACGCAGGACGCCCCCATGACCAGCAACAAGGCACTCATCCAGCAATACCTGGCGGCGTACACCGCCTTCGACATCCCGGGCATGCTTGCCCTGTTGGCGCCCGACGTGGTGTTCGAGAACTACACCAGTGACCAGCTCACGGCCTCGGCGCAGGGCATCGAGGAATTCCGCACGCTCGCCGAGCAGTCACGCGGCTTGTTTGCCGAGCGCGAGCAGCAGCTGACCGCTTTGCGCGAATGGCCGGAGCGCGCCGTGGCCGGCATTGCGTTCCGCGGCGTGTTGGCGGCGGATATTCCCGGCGGCCCGCAGGCAGGCAGCGTGATCGAACTGGATGGCAAATCCGAGTTCGAATTCCGCGACGGGTGCATCACCCGGATCGTGGACCGCAGCTGAGCCGACCCTCCCAGGCACAAGCGGGTCGGCTCCCGTCCCTCACGACGTCTTCAGGCACTCCACCTGGTCCCGCTGCCTGCAGCGTGTCCTGGCCCGTCAGTGCAAAGCCCGCCCGGGGGGCGGTGGGGGCGGGGCCCCGACCGCGTTACCACATCGCCATAACGATATCCGGTGCAGTCTGGGACACCCCCCGACAACAGGAATCCGTCCCCATGGCCAGCGGGAAGAAGGTGTCCAAGAGCACGATGCAGTCCGCCTCCAAGTCAAAACCCGCACCGTCGGAAGCCGGTTCCGCCCAAGGAGGGGAGACCCACCAGCAGGCCACCGCCAAGACCGGCGTGTTGACCACCGCCCAAGGGATTCCGGTCAGCGACAACCAGAACTCGCTGCGCGCCTATTCGCGCGGGCCGACGCTGCTGGAAGACTTCGTCCTGCGGGAGAAGATCACCCACTTCGACCATGAGCGCATTCCGGATCGCATCGTCCACGCACGCGGCAGCGCGGCGCATGGCTACTTCGAGCTGACCAAGCCGCTGACCCGGTACACCACCGCCAAATTCCTGACCGAGAAGGGGCGGGTGCCCGTGTTCGCGCGCTTCTCCACGGTCGCCGGCGGCGCGGGTTCGGTGGACACGCCGCGCGACGTGCGCGGCTTTGCGGTGAAGTTCTACACGCAGGAAGGCAACTTCGACCTGGTCGGCAACAACCTCCCGGTGTTCGCCATCCAGGACGCGATGAAGTTCCCGGACTTCATCCACGCGGTGAAGATGGAGCCGGACCGCGGCTTCCCGCAAGCCGCCAGCGCCCACGACACCTTCTGGGATTTCGTTTCGCTCTCCCCGGAGACGCTGCACATGGTGCTGTGGGCAATGAGCGACCGCGGCATCCCGCGCTCGTTCCGGATGATCGAAGGCTTCGGCATCCATAGCTTCCGCCTGGTTAACGGCAACGGCGAATCCACCTTCGTGAAGTTCCACTGGCGGCCGCGGCTGGGCCTGCAATCCGTGGTCTGGGACGAAGCGGTCAAGCTGCAGGGCGCCGACAACGACTTCCACCGCCGCGACCTGTTCGAGGCCATCAACGCCGGCCAGTTTCCCGAGTGGGACCTGTGCGTGCAGCTGTTTACCGAGGAAGAAGCAGACGCGTTCCCGTTCGACCATCTGGACGCCACCAAGCTGGTGCCGGAAGAACTGGTGCCGTTGCAGGTGGTCGGTCGCATGGTGCTGGACCGCAACCCGGACAACCACTTCGCCGAGAACGACCAGGTGGCGTTCTGTCCTGCCAACATGGTACCCGGCATCGACTTCAGCAACGACCCGCTGCTGCAGGGGCGACTGTTCTCCTACCTGGACACGCAGCTGTCGCGGTTGGGCGGCCCCAACTTCACCCAGATCCCGATCAACGCCCCCAAGTGCCCGTTCGCCAACCACCAGCGCGACGCGCACATGCAGATGCAGGTGCCCAAGGGCAGGGTGGCGTACGAGCCCGCGTCGCTGGACAAGGACGGCTCGACGCCCAACGGCCGCGAGACCCCCAACGGTTTCCGCAGCTTCGCGGAGCGGGCGCCGGATGATGGCAAGAAGGGCCGGGTGCGCGCCGCGTCCTTTGCCGACCACTACAGCCAGCCGCGCATGTTCTGGCGCAGCCAGACCGAGCTGGAGCAGGCACACATTGCCTCGGCGCTGGTGTTTGAACTGGCCAAGGTGGAAGACGACCCGGTTCGCGAGCGCAGCGTGGCGCAGTTGCGCAACATCGACGAGGCGTTGGCGAAGCGCGTGGCCGATGGGCTGGGCATGGCGAAGCTGCCCCCGGCCGCTCCGGCCGCCGCGCCGGTGCTGGACCTGCCGACGTCGGCTGCCATCACCTTGATCCCGAAGATGAAGGACACCCTGGAGGGCCGCAGCATCGGCATCCTGGTGGCGGAGGGCAGCGACGGCAAACAGGTGGATGCACTGCGCAAGGCGGCCGAGAAGGCCGGCGCGCAGGTCAAGATCATCGCGCCCAAGCGCCACGTCACGCTCAAGGGCGGCAAGCCGCAGAAGATTGACGGACAGCTCGCCGGCACCCCGTCGGTATTGTTTGACGCCGTCGCCAGCGTGCTGGACCCGGCCGAGGCCGAGAAGCTCGCCGGCGAAGCCGCGGCCATCGACTGGTTCCGCGATGCCTTCGGCCATCTCAAGGCGATTGCCGCGTGCGGTGGCACCCGTGCGCACATCCTCAAGGCGGCCAACATCAAGCCCGACGCGGGCGTGGTGGACCCGGGCGACGTGGCCGACTTCATCAAGTTGGCCAAGACCCGGCAGTGGAAACGGGAACCGACGTTGCGCACGTTGCCGTGATGCCCCGCCGCGGCCATGGTCGGCGGTAGACAGCGACTCAGGCACTGGATGCCGCCCGTGCGGAAGCGTCACACTGGACGCCGCTTCGACCGCAGCAATCCGCTGCGGCGAAGCGCCCATCCCCCTGCCACGGAATGCCCATGTCCAACCGCGAAATTTCCGAACTGCAACGCCTTTTCCTGAGCCGACTGGCGACCCTCGACCACATCCTGGGCGTGGGCCAGAAGCACCTGCCCGATTTCGACGCGACGCTGCAGGAGTGCCTGGCACCTGACATGTTCGCCTTGGGCGGGCAGATCGCCTTGGCCTGCAACCAACCGCGCGGCTTTGCCCAATGGTGCGCCGGCCAGCCTGTCGAGAACCTCAAGCCCGACATCGCCACCGTGGCGCAGGCACGCGAGGCCATCGAGCAGGCGAAGACCATGGTGTCGGCCATCACCGTGGACGATGCCAAGCTGGACGAGATCAAGCGGATCGGCCTGGGCGGAGGCCGCTACTGCGAACTGCCGGCCCGTCAGTACGTCAGCGAGTACCTGCTGCCGAACCTGTATTTCCACATCACCACCGCCTACGCAATCCTGCGCAAGCTCGGCGTGCCGGTGGGGAAGGCAGATTTCATGGCGTTCCTGGCACCGCACGTACGGCAGGATCAGGCAGCCTGAGCAGGGCGGGGCGCATGCCCTTGGCATTGGGTCCACATGGACATTCAACCATGGGGTGCTGCGTGAACACCGAGGCCTCCAACCTCACCACGGTGGCGGTCCGCGATGCATTGGCGGAAATAACGCTGGGCGGCGTCGGCGCGACGTTCGCTGGCGCCCTTTTCTGGGCCGCGGTCGCCGTGGCATTGCTGTGGCACGGGCTCTCGAGTGACGCCCTGGCGTGGGCCGTCGCCGTTGGGGGCATCGCAGTACACCCCGTTGGGTACGTGCTCAACCGCCAACTGGGAGGCGACGTTCTCGCCCGGGGGCACCCGTGGGCCAGCCTGATCTGGACGTTGGGGGTAACGCAACTGCTGGGGTGGGTGACCGTGTGGGTGCTGTTTGCCCAAGCGCCCACACTGGTGCCCTTTGGCGTGGCCACCTTGGTTGGCGCGCACTTCCTGCCGTTTGCGTGGCTCTACCGTTCGGTGCCCTATGCCCTCCTGGGGGCGGCAACGGTGGTCGGGGTGGGGGTGGCGCAACTGCCGCTGGACAACGCCGCGCCCCTGCCGATTGCCGTGGGCATGGCCGTGTCGATGGCGATGGCTGCAGGGGCAGAGCGGACGCGGCTGTTGCGCAGGCGGCGCTAGCCGCTTCGCGCCGGATCGGTCAGAAGAGGCGCGGGTTAGAACCAGCCCAACGCGCGTACGCTGCGGAACAACATGTACAGCGCGACCAGGATGATCATCGCCGCGAACACCGCGTTCAGCGCGCCCTTGCTGCCGGAGAGTCGCTTTGCCAATCGCGCGCCCACGAGTCCGCCCACGGCACCGCCGGCAATGAACACCGCCGCCAGCGACCAGTCCACATAGCCGGAGCGTGCGTAGTTGAGCGCGGTGGTCAGCCCGAACAGCGTGACCGCCACCAGCGACGAGCCCACTGCATACAGGATCGGCATGCCGGTGGACGCCATCAGCCCCGGCACCACCAGGAAGCCGCCGCCGATGCCGAAGAAGCCCGACAGCAACCCCGTGGCCGCACCCGAGCCCACCAGCCGCGGTGCATTGCCCCGGTTCAACACCACCGCCGCGTCCCCCTCGGTGCCGCGGGCGCGCAGCATCAGCACCGCGACAACGATCATCAGCAGCGCAAACAAGGCCAGCAGCCGCTGACCGTCGAAGCCCTTGCCCAAGGTAGAGCCCAGCCAGGCCCCGGTGACGCCCGCCGCTGAGAACAGCGCCGCACAACGCCACTTCACGTTGCCTACCCGCGCATGGTTGACCAGGTTGATCGCCGCATTGGCGGCCACCGCTACCGCGCTGGTGCCGATGGCAACGTGCGGGTCCTTGACTCCTACCAGGTAGGCCAGCAGCGGCACCGCCAGGATGGAGCCGCCACCGCCCACCGTGCCCAGGGAGAGGCCGACCAGCACCCCGGCCCCCGCCCCAAGCAGGTACTGCAATAGCGAAAGGGTGGTCATGGCATCACGCCCACGCGAGCTCGCGCGCCAGCCCAGGCGTTACGCCTGCCGGCCATTCGGCGTCAGGGGCAGCCCCTCGCGGGCCCACGCCATCACACCGCCGCTGAGGTTGCGGGCATGCTCACCGAGGGACGCCTGCAATGCCGCGCAGGCGCTGCCGCTGCGCGCACCGCTCCGGCAGACCAGAATCACGTCGCCGGCGTCCAGGTTGATCCCGGCGCTGGCCAAGGCCCGCGCGCCCAGTTGCTGGATGCGGCCCAGGGGCACGTTGACCGCACCGGGAATCGCACCGGCGGCAAACTCATCCGCCTCGCGGACGTCCACGACGGGCGTGCCTTGGGCGATGGCGCGCTGCGCCTCGTCCGGGGCGATATCGCCAGCAGAAGTGGTGAACAGGGACCGGAAAATGCTCATGCGGACCTCAGCGTCTTCGAGGGGAGTGGCCCTATATTAGCATTTGCTAATATTGATCTCCCATGAACGGTGTCCGCCGGACACTCAGCTGCCTGCCACTGCCTCCTCGATGATCTTCTCCATCGCGGATTCCACCTCGCGCGCAGCCGACTGGATGCGTGCGTCCTTCGACACCAGCCCCAGCAACGCCGTGGGCGGCACCATGCCCACCGCCGTGCGCCCGCCATCCTCATACACCGAGATCCGGCAGGGCAGCATCATGTTCAGCGCGATGTCCATGCCCAGCACCTGGTGTGCCTGGCCCGGGTTGCAGACCTCCAGCACGCGCACCTCCTGCGGCAGGTCAAAGCCCTTGCCGCCCAGGATCTGCTTGAAGTCGTAGGTGTGCAGCACGCCAAAGCCATTGGCCTTGGCCGCGTCCTGCACGCGCTGGAAGAGGGTTTCGACCGACTCGTCGGTGTGGCGGATGTAGTTCATGGCAACTCCAGGGGGAATGGAATCAGCGGGAGGGATTGGCACCGAGCCGGCGACCTTCCACTACAAGCCCGTACAAGGAATGCGGCGAATCGTGGAAGCGGGTGCGGGTCTCCGCCAGGTCGCCGGTGTAGCGGGGGTCCTGTGGGCGCTCCTGGGCGTTGATGTACTTGGCCACGTCCCACGCGTCCTGGTCACTGAGCGTGCCACCGCGACCCAGCGGCATGTTGGCCTTGATGAACCCTGCGGCGTTGTCCAACTGGTGCATGCCCGCGCCCCAGTTATACGAGTCGCGGCCCCACAGCGGCGGGAACACGTATCGCCCGCCCGCCTGCTGTCCCAGCCCATCGGCGCCGTGGCACAACGCGCAGTTCTTGTCGTACACCGCCTGACCCCGTGCATAGTCCGGCGGCTGCGGCGGCTTGAAGTCCTTGGGATAGCCCGCGCCCTGCATTTGTGCGCCCACTGGCACGCCCTGCGACATCCAATACGAGTAGACTTCCAGTGCTTTCAGCTCAAGGCTGTCGGCGGGCGGCGCGGTGCCGTTCATGCTGTACATGAAGCAGCCCTGCAGGCGCTCCAGGTAGTTGTTGACCTCGCCGGTCTTGGCCCGATAGGCGGGATAGCGCACGAAGGCACCCCACAGCGGCGCGGAGTTGGCCAAGCGCCCCGCGTCCAGGTGGCAGTTGCCGCAGCTCAACCCGTTGCCCACGTACTTGGCCGCGTGTGTGCGCGTGTCCAGAAAGATGTCGCGCCCGCGACGGACCAGATCGCCGTACGGGCCCTCGGGGATATCGTCGAACGATGGCGGGGAGAACGCGGCGGCCGTCTGCACCGCCTCGGGCGAGGGCGCCGCCGTGGTGACAGGCGCCTCCTCGGCGGCGATGGCGGGTTTGGCGCGGTAGGCGGTTCGCGGGGGGCGCACGTTGTCGCATGCCGTGGCCAGCAAGGCGAGGGCGGTGGCAATGCCCGCGATGCGGCGAGAACGACGGACGGGAAGGGCACTCATCGTCCACCACCCGCGCGAGCGGGCTGATTGGCCAGCCACTCTGACACCGCCGTGATTTCCTCGGCCGTCAACTGCTTGGTCACCGACTGCATCAACTGCAGCGGGTCGTTCTTGCGGGTGCCGCTCTTCCATGCATTGAGCTGCGCGCTGAGATAGCCGGCAGGCTGGCCGGTAATCGGCGGGAATGCCGCGCCCACGCCGCCACCACCGCGGGCATGGCACTGCTCACACGCCGGCACGCCCTTCTGCCACGCGCCTTCGCGCACCAGCCGGGCACCGGCGCTGCGATCGGTATTGGGGGTGGCCGGTCGATTGACCAGCGATGCGGGTACCGGCAACGCCGCGTAGTACACGGCCATGGCTGCACGATCAGCCGCCGACAACGCGTTGGCCACCGGCTGCATCACCGGATTGACCCGGGTGCCATTGGCAAAGCTGTCGAGCTGGCGCTGCAGATAGCCTGCATCCAGCCCCGCCAAGCGGGGGAACGATGCCTGACCGGCGCCGTCCTGTCCGTGACAACTGGCACAGGCCGCCAACCCATCGCCGCCCTTGAGCGCGAGGGTGGCGGGGTCGGCAGCGCGGACGGGGAGAGAGGCCGCCGCGCTGCACAACCCCAAGGACACGATGGCGGCGCCCATGGCGCGCGTATGAGCCGTGGAATGTGTTCCCATGCGGGTCAGTGTCGGTGCGCAGCGGTGACGACCGCGTTGACGCCATCTGCACATGGGGCCCAAGCCGCGCTATCTGAGAGGGGCACGGCACGAGCACTCTGTGTCCATCCACCATTGGATGGAAGCAATGAACTATCGGTATCCGGCAGTGGACCGGCTGGCGTGCCGACCCGACTGAGGATTTTTCTCAGTGGGTGGAGAATCCCCAAGAGTGCGCGCACAGTGACCCGCTATGGGGATGATTGCGCACGTAATGGCGGCAGCGCTGGCGGCGAGTACCGGGTTGGCATTCGCGCACGGCGGCGGTTTGAACAAGGACGGCTGCCACACCAATCGCAAGACCGGGGACTACCACTGCCATCGCGGGAGTGCGGGGCAGGGTGTGATGCCGACCCGCGCGAACGGGTTCGCACCCGGTGAGACGCCCGTGGGACTGGCCCCTGCTTCCGCCTCGTTCGCCAACTGTACCGAAGCCAGGGCAGCGGGCGCTGCGCCAGTGCGACGAGGTGATCGAGGCTACGGCCCCCACTTGGACCGCGACAATGATGGGGTAGGGTGCGAGCCTTATCGACGACGGTAGCAACGACGTTATCCGGTAGAAATGGGGTGGATAACGAATATCACTGCACATTTGCCGGATAACACGGAGACGGTGAGGCCGCAAAGGCGTCAAAATGTTCCAGCAAGCCACTGACAAGACTCGGAGTTTGTCACGTTGACAGGCTGCGTAGGGGGCTTGACCATACGGCGATATCATCCCGAAACGGGATCTAATTGGCGTTAGGCGCAACGACAACCAGGAAAGGGAGTTCTAATCATGTTTGGCTTTAGTCTTTGGCATTGGCTCGTGATCGGTGTTCCGCTAATGGCTGTCTGCTATATCGCGTGGCGCATTGCTCGATCTCGGAAGCATCGCCGGTAGGTCGTGGAGCATATCTGCATGGCCGGCCAGATCAACTCAGGCCTAACAGTTCGTTCAAGTCGAAGCTCAATCGCTTCGCGCTTGAGCTCGACTTAACTCAGGCGTTAGGGCGCAGATGGAGATTCTCAGCTGATGAAACAACTTGCGAGCTTCGTCCTACTCATTTGCCTAGCGGCTGGATGCAGCCAAGGCCAGAACAGCACACCGACTACACAAGCCTCACCCGTCGATGCATGGATGTACGGTGCAAGCAAGAGCGAGATGGATGACTCCGTCTCCAAATTTGCAATGTTGCTTAGTTCCGACCGACTGCCTGGCGACGCGGACTATGAAAAGACCTTAGTCATGCTCAGCATAAATGAGCCTGCTTCTGTGTCATTTCGCGTGGAAGGCGCACAGCTCAACTGCTCCGGCGGGTACTTGAGTGAGTCGGGCGAAGCCGTGACGGAACCCGACGCCTGCTCTGTGCGGATGCGCTTTGATGGAAAGGCTCCGCTCACATTTGGCGCCCGAGAGTATGGAGACTCCAGCCAGTTTCTTGAGCTTGAGGATGGTGACCGCTTCATCAGTGAAATGCTTGCGTCGAGTCTCTTAAAGGCTGAGCTGCCGATTTACCGCAGGGGTGCGCCAGTGGTTTCCTTTCCCGTCGCCGGATTCGATCCGAAAAAGCTCGCGGCGCAGGTTCCGGATCCTGCGCCCTAACAATTCGTCCAAGCCGACGCCGCTTCGCGGCGCGGCTTAACTCAGGTGTTAGGCGCACGGGACACTGCGAGACTCAAATGAAGCCACTAGCTACACTTGGTCTACTGATGCTTACCGCGTACTCCGCGTCAGCCCAGACTACAAGCAACGTCGTCACAGGTCCTGGTGCTGCGTCTTGCGGCAAGTATCTCGAGTACGCGAAGCTCAACGACCCCGCAATTTTCGTCACGTGGACACAAGGGTTTCTAAGCGGCGCTAACGTCGCAGAGAAGAACACTGGAAAGCCATGGCTATACATTCCCGACGCGGAAACCGTTAAGGCGTATCTCGATCGGCATTGCAGTGAAAAACCCCTAAGCAGTCCGGCTGAGGGTGCGGCACTCATGTACTTCGAGCTTCGCCAGAGGCAAAAAGTCACCTCGCCATAGTGGGGGGGCCAGGTGCCTAACAATTCATTCAAATCGAAGCCACTTCGTGGCTAGACTTAACTCAAGCGTTAGGACTCACAACGAATGGAAGCGTCAACTGTGGCAAAAGCAAAGCGTGGCAAGTTGTGGCCCATCATGTTCGCCGTTCTGGGCGCAAGCAACCTTTTTAGCTACTACTTCAAGCCTACCCAAGAGCTCCACGACTTACTCCAGGGTGCTGGCTTTCTGCTGGCGATTCCTTGGTTCTACTTCGAGCCACTTTCACTTAGCAATCCCTCACTAAATGCCGCCGACCAACCTGCCCACCCATTCTTTAAGTTTGTAGGCATGATCGGGGTTGCGCTCCTGATTTCTGGGCTCATAGTAGAACTGGCGTAAGTCCTAACAGTTCGTTCAAGTCGAAGCTCAATCGCTTCGCGCTTGAGCTCGACTTAACCCAAGCGTTAGGTTTCTGAGGAAGCACCATCGTTTGGACACTCTGACATTTGTCGCAGCACTCACAAAGTCGATCGCCTGGCCACTGGCAGTCCTGATTCTCGTGCTGATGCTGCGGAAGCCTCTCCGGGAGCTTATCCCGCTACTTCGAAACTGAAGTACAAAGAGATTGAAATGGAGTTCGCAAAGGAAATTGCAGAACTCAAGGCCGAGGCCGTGGCCCCTGACCAACCTGTACCTGCGGCCCCTGCTCCAGAAGTCAATGCGGGGGGCGCGTTGTCACAGACCAAGAGGTCGGTTAGTAGGCGCGACGACCTACTTCGGATGGTCAACTTTTCAACACGGGTAGCAATCATGGAAGCTTGGCTGGAACTCGAGGCTGCGGCGATAGAGGTCGCAAGCTCCTTCTGGAACGTTCCGCCTAGCGATGCGTTCAATAACTATCCGCGGCTTGGGGAGTACCTGGTCCAGTGCAAGGTCATAGATCACAAACAGCTTGAGATTTTCAAAAAGCTGCAGGATCTCCGCAACAAAGCCGCACATGCGCAGGAACTTAACCTGAGTGAAAACGATGCCAGGTCCTATGTGGAGCTGGCTACTGCGCTAGCCGCCCACATTCGGGTTCACTAGCCGAAACCTAACAATTCATTCAAGCCGAAGAAACTACGTGTTTCGGCTTAATTCAAGCGTTAGGTCCGCTTGGAGAGTTCCATGAAAACTGACAAGCTGACCGTAGCTTGCGAGCTCCTTGAGCAAGCCTTGCGCCTTTACTACGAGGATCTGTATTTCGCGTCCTTGCATTTGGCAGGAGCCGCAGAGGAGCTTCTTGGGGCACACCTCAAAGTCCTCGGAAAACAATCAACCTTTGAGAACTTCCGCACCGGTGGCGTCGAGATTGCAAACTCATTCGGCGACGGCGAGCCAATGCAGCCGAAAGACATGGTTGAGTTACTAAACCACGCCAAAAATCGCACCAAACATATGGACTCGGCGGAGGATAGTGTCATCACCTTCGACCCTGCAGAACAGTCCAGAGACCTTCTGGATCGCGCCGTGTCCGGCTACTATCACCTACTGCAGTACTATCGACTGGCAGAGACTCCGTTGATCGCTAGGTTCAACGCCGAGATTCATCGGCAGCGGGCCTAACAATTCATTCAAGCCGAAGCCACTTCGTGACTCGGCTTAGTTCAGGCGTTAGGTGTCAGATGAGAATTGCGATCCTCTTGTTGCTTTTCACGGCGCTCCTCGGGTGCCAAGTCCAGTTCAGCGCTGGCTCCGGGAAGAGCGAGCCTGCGTCGCCTGGAACTGCGGCCGAGCAGAAGGCCATCCGAGAAGTGGCCGCAACGGTTGTAGAGCAGCTTGACGCAGAGCAATGGGACGCAGCTTGGACCGCTTCGGCCGCCTCGCTCAAGCAATCAGCAAACCTCGCAGCCTTCACGTTGGGCGTCCGTACCTCGCGTGCGATGTTTGGCGCGCCCAGAACCAGAGCCATCACAGGTTACGCGTTTCCGGAGGCCGTCGAAGGTGCGCCGCCCGGAAAGTACGGGATCGTTTTCTACGCAACGGACTTTTCGAAGGTCTCTGCAGTGGAGGAGCAAGTAGTGCTCGTGCAACAGGGGCAAGAGTGGCGCTTAGCGGGTTACTGGGCTGAAAAGAGGAAGCAGGTGAAGGTGCTGTAGGCTGACACCTAACAATTCGTCCAAGCCGACGCCGCTTCGCGGTGCGGTTTAACTCAGGTGTTAGGTGGCCACACGCTGTCCCATTTCGCGACGGAGCTTGATGCGATGCAAATCTTTGGTCGGGTCTACTACGCGATTGCCGCGCTGACGCTGGCCGCAGCCGCGTGTCTTCCTTGGCTGGTGCCCTTCTCGTACCAAGCGCTCGGCTACCCGCTCACGCTCGTGGACTCGGGAACGTACGAGGCGTTCCAGGCCCATCAATCCACGCTCTCGCTTCGCCACCAATTCTTCATTGGCTTGCTAGGGCTCGCACTTACCCTCGGCGCGCTCTCGCTTACCGCGCTTATCCTCCGCACGCTGCACCGCATCGATCTCCCGTGGCTGGTCATGGCGGTCACTACGGTCGGTTCCGTCGTCCTTGCCATGATGGCGATTGGCGGTCTTACCGCGGGCATATGCTGTTGATGGCTCACCGCCTTGAGGCTGGCCACCAAAGAATCATTCAAGCCGAATCCGCTTCGCGGCTCGGCTTAGTTCAGGCGCTAGGCCTCAAGGGGAGAGCATGGAGATCGGGACGGAAGCGAACGATGCAATTGTCCGAGAGGTGTACGAGCGCGTAATGGCCGCGACCGCAGCCAATAGGCCCGTGACGACACAGGACCAGATTATCTACGACGTCAACTATCTAGTCATGGAAACCAGTAGCGGTGCGTCTTACGAGCAGTATTTCCGCTGGGCTACCCCGGATGAGATCAGACGGGTTGTGCATGCCCTTCGAGCTGTCGGTCTTGAGGAGGTTGCGGTTCTAACAGAGGCGGCTATTGGGGTAGCCTTCCCCGGTGGCGTTCCCGCAGACCCCGTCTCCAAAGAGGAAGCCACTTACTGGTCCGAGGAACAGGAAGAGTTGCTCAACCAACTCTTTGCGCAACTGGAGAGTTACAACGGACAGATTGCGAATTCCTTGGGACGATACGCAGGCTCGCTTGACGCCTGACTATTCATTCATGCCAAAACCGCTTCAGTCCCTTCACGCCGAAGGCCTGGTGGTACGGCTTACTTTTGGCGATTGAGCTCATGTCAAAGTTCCTTGTGCTCGGTGTACTCACTTTCATGGCATTTGGCGTCAACGCGCAGTCTCGTGACGCGTGGGTACGAAAGTGCCAGGCTGAAGGTCCCGACTTGTCCAATTCCAATGGATACCGGGTTTGCACGGAGTTCTATGTCATGGAGCTCGAGAAGCAGCAGAACAAGCTTGTGGAAGAGGTTGTTGCGAGACTCGTCCGTGAATCAGACGAGCAGGGCGAGCCCCTATTGGCACAAGAGCACTTCGTCAAATCGCAGGAATTCTGGCGCAGCTATGTAGAGGGCCATTGCCAAGTAGAACAGGCCTTGTTCAGTGATGACAGCCCAGTGGGGGATGCCATTCCGGCGTGCAGCGCGGAAGCGTTCGAAGCACGAAATGAGCAGCTCCGGCGCCTTCTACGGGGAAAATAAGAGCACTGACAATTCAGTCAAGCAGGCCGGCTCGAGAAGTTGAGCCGACTGTCCTGATCGTCCTTAAGCACGAAAAGACTATACGCCGCCCCCCTTGAAGAGGAATCGACAACATGAAGTGTCCCGTCTGTCCGGATGTAAACCTGGCCATGTCCGATCGGCAAGGAATCGAGATCGACTATTGCCCGCAATGCCGCGGTGTATGGCTTGATCGCGGCGAACTGGATAAGTTGATCGAGCGATCAAGTACTGATGCGCCGCAGTCACGTCCACAGGAATCGCGGAGTGTCAGGCCACCGTCGTATGAGTCGCGTGATTCGGACTACTACAAGCACAAGAAGAAGAAGAGCCTGCTAGGCGAGCTGTTCGACTTCTAGTAAAGCGATGGGGTATGCAAGGGCCACGGCGCGTAATTTCAATGAAGAACGCCAAGGCACTCGCACCGCGATGCTGGAGTTGCTGCGATTCGGCCAGTTTCGCCCATGGCAGGTGCTCGGTTGCGGCATCGCCATCGGCTCCGCTTCTCTGGCCTGCGACGGACTACTGGCCATCCGCCGAAACCTTCTCGACCGGCGAGGACATTTTAGGTTCCGTTCTCCGTAGCCGGGCCCGATTGGGAGGCCGGGCTCCACACGCTGAGGGTAGGGGATGCATGCAAGACACCCATCGTTGCATCAACCGGGGGCTTTTCAGGCTTTCCCAGGCCAGCAATCACACGCTGGCGACAGGATCGCTGGCCCACTAAGCAGCGGCCCCGTCACTGTGCAATGTCCCGAATGGACCCCTCGCAGCTCCTGGACAGCTACCTCACTTCGTCCCGCAAAAGGCCTTTCCTGAAGCAGGCGCTGCAGGATGTACCCGATGGGTTTCTTGACGAGCTTCAGCGCCGAGCCGTCAAGCGCTACGCCAACAACACACTGACTTTGACCGAACTGAAGCTGTTCGCCCACGACCTGGCGGGCGTCTGCCCTCAGCCCCGGGCACAGCAGTTGTACCTCGCCGTCGCCTCAACCCATCCGTGCTGCGTCCGGACCGCAAACATTGAGGCCCGCGAGCGACTAGCAGAGTGGCTGGTAAGCTAGGGTGACTCGACAGGGGTGCTGCGCAGTTGGCCCCTGGTCCGCTGTGCCGTTGCAGAGGACCCTTTCCAGCGACATGGTGTTTCCAGCTACGAGGTGATTGAGTTCCTACCCAGCATGGCTGCGCCGGCGCTTGCGTCGTGGGTGGCGACCTGAGCGATCATGGAGGAATGCGATGCAGGCTTGGTACTTCGCCGCTGGCTTGTTGGCCGCGGTAACCGGTGTCGCGCACTCGGTACTGGGTGAGCGGTTGATCTTCCGTCACCTCCGGCAGGGAAGCGTGGTCCCCACCGGTGACGCGCCGCCGTTGCGAAGCCGCCACGTCCGCATCCTCTGGGCCACTTGGCACATTGGCAGCGTGTTCGGCTGGGCCTTTGCGGGCGTCCTGTTCCAGTTGGCATTGGCTCCGGGTGATCAGGCGTTGAGGCCACTGCTGGTGTCGGCGATCGTCTTCGGCTATCTGGGGTCATCGATGCTGGTACTGGTCGGCACGAAAGGCCGGCACCCCGGATGGATCGCCCTGCTGCTGGTGGCCGTTATGGCTTGGCTGGCTGCCCGCGCTCCCCACTGACCCGTACAAGGACGATATGACCCATCCTTACCTGCTCCTGGGGGCGTTGTTCAGCGCCCTCGCTGCATTGCTGCACCTGGCCTGCATTGCCTTCGGCGCGCCGTGGTACCGCTTCTTCGGCGCAGGCGAGGGCATGGCCAGACTGGCGGAAGCGGGCAGTCCCAAGCCGGCAATCATCACCGTGGGTATTGCGGCCGTGCTTGCAGCCTGGTCGCTGTACGCCCTGTCCGGGGCGGGTGTCATCGGCCGGCTCCCCTTGGCGCGCTGGGTGCTGTGCGCGATTACCGCGGTCTACCTGCTACGCGGATTGGCCGGGCTTGCGCTGGCGGTGTTTGCACCGGGCGAGCGCAGCGTCGCATTCTGGTGGTGGAGCTCGGCGATCTGCCTCGGTATTGGCGCCGTGTACCTGATGGGGACGCGACAGGCGTGGCCCCGACTGTCCGGAATCTCGATCTCCTGAAGGGGTTTGCCATGCACGGAGTTGGACGCACGCCGTCACCCCACTGGTTGGAAACCAAGGTTCCACCGCCGGTGGTGATGCTGTTACTGGGGCTGATAGCCTATTGCCTTGGGCGCTGGGTGCCGTCGCTTTCGTTCCAACTCCCGCTGCGTACTCTGGTCGTGGCCGTGGTGGCATTCGCAGGGCTGTTGCTGAATGTGATCCCAAAGCTCGCCTTCGGACGCGCAGGGACCACCGTCAACCCGTTGCGCCCGGACAAGGCCACGGCGCTGGTGAGCTCTGGCATCTACCGGTATTCGCGCAACCCCATGTATGTGGGGCAGGCGCTGTTGCTGCTCGCCTGGGTGCTGTATGTGGGCCATTGGCTTGGCCTGTTCGCGGTGCCGCTGTTCGTGCTGTACATCACGCGCTTTCAGATCGTGCCGGAGGAGCGGGTGTTGGCGGCTCGGTTCGCGGATGAATACGCTGAATTCCGCAGACGGGTGCACCGCTGGCTGTAAGGACAGTTGCCCAGCGCGGCCGGCTGCAAGATTTGCCCAGGCACCAGCGAGTACCGACCGGAGAAAGCATGGCAAAGACATACCTTTTCCTTAAGCCCGGCAAGCTGCCCCTGTTGCCGACGGAGCTGACCGAGACATCGGTCTCACCTCTGGGGTGGGACGAAGCGCAGGCCTGCCTGAAGCTGGCCATACCGTCCCTGACGTGGTCCAGCGATGGGGGAGCCTCTGGCGAGTCAGCGCAGGGGTGGGTTGAATTTGCGCCGCCCGGCCACGAGCGCGGGGAGTCCCTTTCGCTTCGGTGCTCGTTGGCGGGAGACTACACGGCGCTGGTGCAAGGACTTTGCGACCGTTTTGGCTGGGTTGCGTTCGATGAAGGGCCCACCATGTTTCAACCGTTTTTTCCGCCGGCCGCCCTCTCGTAACAGGCATTCACGCGGGTTTCCCCCGTGGACCGGGAAAATCCAGGGTAACCGTACTCCGGAGCCGCCCCATGGCCCGCCCGATCTGGTCAGGAACCCTGTCCTTCGGTCTGCTGAACATCCCCGTCTCGCTGATGTCCGGCGAGCGCAAGGTCGACCTCAGCTTCCGCATGCTCGACTCCCGCGATCGCAAGCCGATCCGGTTCGAGCGGGTCAACGCCGAGACGGGCGAAGAGGTGCCGTGGAAGGACATCATCAAGGCCTTCGAGTACGACAAGGGCAGCTATGTGGTGGTGGAGAAGGAAGACATCGCAGCCGCCGCCCCGGAGACGAACGAGTCGGTGGACGTGGAGGCCTTCGTGGACCGCGAGGAAATTGGCCTGCGCTTCTACGAGAAGCCCTACATCCTGGTTCCCGGCAAGAAGGCCGAAAAGGGCTACGTGCTGCTGCGCGAGACGCTGAAGAGCACCGGCAAGGTGGGCGTGGCGCGCGTGGTCATCCGCACCCGCGAGTATCTATGTGCGGTCATCCCGGAGGGGGACGCACTGGTGCTGATGATGCTGCGTTATCCGCAGGAACTGGTAGAACCGGACGAGTACAAGCTGCCTTCGGGCAAGGCCGCCGATTTCCGCATCACCGCGAAGGAGACGGAAATGGCGAAGAGCCTGATCGAATCCATGGCGGCCAAATGGCAACCCGACGAGTACCACGACCAGTTCCGAGAGCGGCTGGAGGCGATCATCCGCAAGCGCATCAAGGCCAAGGGAGCCACCACGCGGATCGCCGAGGAAGAGCCCCACGAGCGGCACGACGCCACCACCAACGTGGTGGACTTCATGGCCTTGCTGCAGAAGAGCTTGGACAGCAACAAGCGCACGCCGGCCCGGAAGGCGGAAACGAAGGCGCCCGCGCGCAAGACCAGCGCGGCCAAATCGACGGCACGCAAGACGGCAACGTCGAAGCCGGCAAAGAAGGCGCCGGCCAAGCGCGCAAGCCGGACGGCGGCGAAAGGGTGAACCGTGGGCCTTCAGCACTACCGCCGCAAACGCCAGTTCGATCGCACGCCGGAACCGTCGGCAGATCGGCGCCCTGCGCGTGGTGAGCGCCCCATATTCGTGGTGCAGCTCCACCATGCCAGCCACCGCCACTACGACTTCCGCCTGCAGGTGGGGGACACGCTGAAGAGCTGGGCAGTGCCCAAGGGCCCGAGTTTCGATCCGTCCGTGAAACGCCTGGCGGCCGAGGTGGAGGACCATCCCGTCGCCTATGCGGATTTCGAAGGCGACATCCCCAAGGGACAATACGGCGGCGGCCATGTCGCCCTGTTTGACCGGGGCGTGTGGACCACGGACGGGGACCCGGAAGCGCAACTGGCGAAGGGCCATCTGCGGTTCGAGTTGTTCGGCGACAAGCTGAAGGGTGGCTGGCACCTGGTGCGCACGCAGAAGGCGGACCGCCAGCCGCAATGGCTGCTGTTCAAGGAAGCGGACGAGCATGCTGGTCCCCGCGAGGCCGACGACCTGCTGGACGACGTCGCCCCGCCGCCCGGGACCGTGGTTCGGCGCCCCGCCAGGAAGGTCACCCGCAAGCCCAAGGAGATCGCCACTCCGCCGCGTTGGGCGAAGCGCGCGGCCAAACTGGATGGGGCGAGGGCAGGTCACCATCGCCCGACGTTCCGCGCTCCCCAGCTGGCCAAGCTGTTCCACTACGTGCCGACCGGCGAGGAGTGGCTGCACGAGGCCAAATGGGACGGATATCGCCTGATCGCCCAGATCAGTGGGGGCAAGGTGCGGCTGTGGTCGCGCAATGAACGCGAGTGGACGGCCAAGGTGCCGGAGATCGTGGCGGCGCTGCAGGCGCTGGATCTTGCCGATGCGGTGCTGGACGGCGAGTTGATCGCAGGAGCAGGCCGCCAGGAGGATTTCGGGTTGCTGCAGGCCACCCTGTCCGGGGAGAAGAACGCCACGTTGACCTACGTGCTGTTCGACATCCTGCAAGTGGATGGCGTCGATGTGTCGCGCAGCCCCCAGTACCAGCGCAAGCTGCTACTGGCTGAGATCCTGAAGCATCCGCCGGCGCGCCTGGCGTACAGCACACATGTCATCGGCAACGGCGATCACGCGCTGGCGATGGCGGTGGAGCGCGGGCTGGAGGGCATCATTTCCAAGCGTGCCGACGCGCCGTACCACTCCGGGCGTGGCGATACGTGGCGGAAGATCAAGCAGCGCGACTCGGACGAGTTTGCCGTGGTGGGTTATACGTTGCCCAAGGGCAGCCGCGAAGGACTGGGCGCATTGCTGTTGGCCGCGCCGGATGCGGAACATGGCTGGCGCTACGCCGGGCGAGTCGGGACGGGGATGAGCCACGACCAGCTCGTCGCACTGGCCGCACAGCTATCCAGATCCACCCGCAGCAAGCCCACGGCGCATGTGGCCGTGGACGACCCCGAGTTGCGCAAGGCGCATTGGGTGCGACCCACCTGGGTCGCGGAAGTCTTCCACCATGGTCGCGGCAACCAGGGACTGCTGCGACAGCCCGTCTTCAAGACCATCCGCCGTGACAAGTCCGCAACGGACCTGCAAGCCAATGGAAGCGTGGCCAGCGCGCCGGGTACATCCGCGCCCGCCGCGCGGCGACGAAAGAAGTCAGCGGCCCCGCCGGTCGAACTGACCAGTCCGGAACGGGTCGTGTTCGCGGGGAGCGGATTCACCAAGGCGGACGTCTTCCACTACTACCGCACCATGGCGCCCTGGCTGCTCCCGGAGATCAAGGGCCGGCCGCTGTCCGTAGTGCGCTGCCCTCAGGGCACGGAGCGACCGTGCTTCTTCCAGAAGCACCACACGGCCGGCATGGAACATGTGCACGCGATCGCGCTGAAGGAAGAGAGTGGCACCCGCGCCGAATACCTGGTGGTGGGCAATGAGGCAGGACTGCTGGAACTGGCCCAGTTCAATGCGCTGGAGTTCCACCCATGGGGCGCCATGGCCAACGCGCCCGAAAAGGCGGACAGCATCGTCTTCGACCTCGACCCGGGCCCGGACGTGCCATGGCGACGCGTGGTTGAGGCGGCGCGGCAGGTGCGGGATCGCTTGAAGGACATGGGGCTGGTTTCGTACGTGCGCACCTCGGGAGGCAAGGGCCTGCACGTGTTCGTGCCGCTCAAGCCGGCGTACGAGTGGACACCGGTGAAGGACTTTGCCCATGCGTTCGCCGAGTCGATGGTGGCCATGGATCCGTTGGCGTTCGTGGCCACGGCCACCAAGAAGTTCCGCAAAGGCCGCATCTTCATCGACTACCTGCGCAACGGGCGTGGGGCAACCAGCGTGGCATCGTTCTCGCTGCGGGCGCGAGAAGGCGCACCGGTTGCAATGCCGTTGAAGTGGGAGGAACTGGGTCGTGTCAAGAGCGGCGCTGCCTACGACCTGAAATCCGCGCCGCGGCGCATGGCGCGGATGCCGGCACATCCGTGGGGCGAGTACCGAAAGGTTCGCCAAGGCCTGGCGGAGGTGTTGCAGCGGCTGTCCAAGGCGGGCGGTTAGCAATCTGCCGGTCAGCGAAAAATGCCAGCATGACCGCAAGCGGCGTGTCGTTCCGTTGTTATTGAAACGGATCAAGCCAGGAGCGCGACATGAAATGGCACAGCCCCCTCGCTGGCGCAATCCTCGTGCCACTCGCATTGGCGTTTCCCATTGACGTGATGGCAGAGCAGTACACCACGGTGGGACACGGCGCGAACGGTTTCTGGATTCAGACCAGCGCCGACACCTGCGTAACGACTGCGCTCTTCTTGTTCGTCGAGGAGGCAACTTCTCCCGGCGGTGGTACTACTTCGTTCAATACTGCAGAGATCTCGTATTTCAATGTGAATGAGTGCACAGACGCCCATACGTCCTGGCGCGGCTACACTGATGTTGACGTCGCGTTCTCGCCAAACCCCGGACTGTCGCAGGCAAGGCTATCCGCAACAGTGCCGGTTTTTGGTGAGCACTGCGGTGACAATATCTGCTCGCAGTTCTCCGGGCAGGTGGCGCTCGACGTTCGATGGAGCGGAGATGGAATCGTGGAGAAGAGCTCGTTCACCGACCGATCCTCATCAGCCGACGGCATGCGGTTCACGCGAACCGTAGGTTCGTCGCGTCCCGCAACCACGTCAGGTGTGGTGACGCTGGATGGCGGCCCCAACATCATCGCCAGCCCGGCGGAGAGCGCGTTCCTTCGTTATGGCAGGTCGAGCACGCTGTACATCGATCGCTAGTCCGCGCTGGTGCAGGACGTGAGGGCCAACACACTCACCAGCCGCGAGAGCGACACCACGTCCTGATGGTTGTGGGCGGCCACCCGCCGCAGTTTGTCCGCCGATCCCCCGCGCAGGTACTCCAGCCAGGCGGCGGGCGCTTCGGCGCCTGGCAGGTCGTCCTCGCGCACGACGCGCAGGACCTCACGCTCGATGGTCGCCAATCGGCAGTTCTCCCACACACCACGCCAACGGCGGCGGCTGGGGAACAGCAGGTCCACATGCTGGAGACCGGCCAGCGGGTTGGGGCGGCGTGCCAGCCGGTAGCGGGTGGCCAGTAGTGGCGCGTCGTAGCACTTGCCGTTGTAGCTGACCAGCGTGGTATCCGCGCGCAGCCACGTGGCGAAGACGTCGAGCATGGCGTTCTCGCCGGCCATGGCGGTGAGGTACAGCTGGCGCACGCGCAGTCCGCCTTCCACCCAGTCGGCGGCGCCGATCATGAAGGCGCGAGTGCCCGTGCCGCCGGCCAGGCCCGTGGTCTCGGTGTCGAAGAAGAGCAGGTCGCGGGCGCTGAGGGGCTCCTTGCGGTCGAAGCTTCCGTCCAGCCACACAGGCATTGGCTGGCAACGCTGAACACGCTCGACCAGGCGCAGGCCGGGGGCGATTTCCTCGCCGGGGAGTTCGCGGTCGCGTGAGGCCGCAACAAGCGCAGGCCGCGGGGTGCGCACCCGCAGCAGCTGCCGCAGTCGCTCCAGCGAGGCTTCTGCGTCCGGGGCCGGCGAGGGAAGGGGCGCTGACCCCACGGCGCGCGCGGTCGAAGCCTGTCCGCTCTGCCGCTTGAGCTGCTGCAGTTTCGCGAGGCTGATGCTCATGCGCAGGTCAGCCCGTCGAGCACATCCAGCGTCAGGCGCTTTGGCGAGTTGACGAGCGCCTCATCGGCGGCAAGCACCGGCCCAACGCAGGCCGGACAGCCCGCGCGGCATTCGCAGCCCTGCACCAGTTCCCGGGCCCGCGACACCAGTTCGCGCTGGCGCCGCCATAACGGCTCGCTCAGGCCGACGCCGCCGGGGTAGTTGTCGTAGAGGTAAACGGTGGGAGTAAACGCGTCGTGCGCGTCCGGCGAAGTCAGGCTGCCATCGAGTCCGCGCAGCTGGCCTCGGCCGCGGCCGTCACCGCTGGCAAACCACGCACCGTCGCCGCTGCCCACGGCCTTCTGCAGGTCGGCGCCGTCGGCCATCACCGCTACCTTGGCGACGACATGCAGCGCGTAGGCCGCTCCCAGGAAGCCATCCAATGCGTCCTGCCGTGAAGCGAACCGCGCCTCCAGTACGGCCTGCGGTAGCTGCCACCACACTGCGGTGGTGTGCATCTCCTGGTCGGGCAGGTTGACCGGGCCATAGCCGATGTTCTCGTGGGTGTAGTAGCGGATCTTCTTGTAGCCCGCCACGCGGCGCACCACGTGCACTTCACCGTGGTGGCTGCTGCCGTCGCCGGCCTTGCCGCCTTCAAAGCGCTCAAGCACTTTCAGCTTGGTGTAGTCGATGGCGTCGGTGTAGTAGTCCACATGCGTGCGGGTGACGTAGGCCTTGCGACCTTCCCAGTCCAGTCGCTCCACTTGGTAGGGCGTGGACTGCACCATGTGGATCGCGCCTTCGTACAGCATCAGCGGCGCGGAACTGTAGTCGACCTCGGCGATGATGGTCTGGCGGCCGTCGGTGCGGTCGACCACGACGAAGTTGCCGTCGGCCACCGAGCGCAGGCTGACGGCATTGGCGGGGTAGCTGTCGGCGATCCACTCCCAGCGGTCGCCTTCGAAGTGGATGACGGCGTCTTCGGCCAGCAGCTCGAGGTACACCTGCGGGTCCACGGCACCGTCGCGGCCGCCGAAGTGCTCGCCCTTGAGGAAGGGCAACTCGAAGGCGGCGCAGCGGATGTGGTCGAGCAGGATCACCGGCTGGTCGGCGGCGATGCGCGCGTGTTCGGGCGTGTGTCCGCTGAAAAACTCCGGGTTGCGCACGATGTACTGGTCCAGCGGGTCGGAGCTGGCGACCAGCACGCCCAGCGACGGCTGCTGGCGACGGCCGGCACGACCAAAACGCTGCCAGGTGGCGGCCACGCTGCCGGGGTAACCGTTGAGCACCACGACGTCCAGGCTGCCGATATCCACGCCCAGCTCCAGCGCCGAGGTAGAGACGATGCCGTCCACACGACCCGCGCGCATGGCACGCTCGGCCTCGCGGCGCTCGGTGGGCAGGTAGCCGCCGCGGTAGGCTCGGATGCGCGCCGGCTTGCGCGGATCATGGTCGAAAACGTCCTTGAGGTACTTGGTCAGCACCTCGACCATGGTCCGCGACTGGGCGAACACCAGCGTCTTGAGACGCGCCTTGATCGCCATGCGCGCGATGCGGTTGCTCTGCGAGCGGGCGGAGGCACGCAGGCCGAGGTCGGGGTTGACCACCGGCGGGTTCCACAGCAGTACGTGCTTGTCGCCGCTGGGCGCCCCGGATTGGGTGATGGCATGGACGTCGTCTTCCACCAGTGCCTCGGCGTGCGCCTGCGGGTTGCCGATGGTCGCCGAGCACAGGATGAACTGCGGGTGGGCGCCGTAGAACGCGCACACGCGCTTGAGCCTTCGCAGCACGTTGGCCAGATGGGAGCCGAACACGCCGCGGTAGCTGTGGATCTCGTCGATCACCACGTACTGCAGGTTCTCGAAGAACTGTGCCCATTTGGTGTGGTGCGGCAGGATGCCCTGATGCAGCATGTCGGGGTTGCTGACCACGATGTCGCCTGCCAGGCGAATGGCCTGGCGTTGGTCGCCGGGGGTGTCGCCGTCGAAGGTGGCGGCCTTGACCCCGAGGTCGCCGGCCTTGGACAGCTCGATCAGCTCGGCGACCTGGTCCTGCGCCAGCGCCTTGGTCGGGAACAGGTACAAGGCCTTGGCCCGTCGCTGCATGGCGGCGCTGACCACCGGGAGCGTGTAGCACAGACTCTTTCCCGAGGCCGTAGGGGTGGCGATGACCACGTGCTGACCGCGCTGCACGGCCTCCCACGCCATCGCCTGGTGGCGGTAGAGGCGGGTGACGCCGCGGCTGGCCAGTGCGGCGGCCAGTGCCGGCGGCAGGTCATCAGGAAGGGGCACGTAGTCGCCCTCGCGCCCCGGCACCAGCAGCGTCCCGGTGATCCGGCTGGCGTACTTCGAGCCCAGCCGAGCGGCCAGACGCCCCCCATCGTGCGGACCGTCCGGCCGCGGGACGGTGGGAAAGGCATCGGCGATGGCGGGAGAGGGCAGGGAAGCGGCGCGGGACATGGGTCGATTCCGATTGGCTGGCCGCGTTTGTAGGCCAATGCCGTCTCACCCGATGAGATGGGCGGGGAATTGACCCGGATCAACGTTTCGTCCCCGTGCCAGCGCGCTAATGGCATGCGTCCCCTTTGGAGCCTTGGCCATGATCAAAGACATCGTCCTGCCCCTGACGGGCACCCCTGGGGACGCCAATGCCGTGACTGCAGCCTTGGCCCTGACAGCGGCGGAAGACGCCCATCTGGCCTTGCTGGAGCTGGTCAACCTGCCCGTGCCAGTACCCGGACCGTGGGGCATGGTGCCTGATGCGTCGATGGCCAGCCTGTACGACGAGTTGCGCGCCCAGTCCGAAACCCGCGCGGCCAAATGGCGCGAGAAACTCAAGGCGGCTGGCGTGCTGGGCGAGGTGCGCGTGGTCGAATCGTTGTTCGTCGAGCCGCCGCGTACCGCCGCCATCAATGCGCGCTATGCGGACATGAGCATCATCAGCGGAGCCGCGCCCGGCGATGCGGACAGTGCCGCCATGATCCACCCGTACTTCGGCGAACTTCTGATGGAGTCGGGTGGCCCCGTGCTGGTGATCCCGCCGTCCAGCCAACCTGCGCTCCCGGCGGGACACGCCGTGGTGGCATGGCGCCCCACCTCCGAAGCCGCACGCGCATTGCGCGATGCGCTGCCGCTGCTGCGTCGTGCCGCCACGGTCGACGTGGTCGTGGTGGACCCCCGCAGCGGCGAGTCCGGTGACGGCGAACAGCCGGGCGCCGACATTGCCAACCACTTGGCGCGGCAAGGCCTGAAGGTAAGCGTGGTGCAACTCCAGCGGGGTTCGCGCTCGGTGGCGGCCACACTGCTGGAACACGCGCGCACCTCGGGCGCGGACCTGCTGGTGGCGGGCGGTTACGGTCACTCGCGCTTCCGCGAATGGGCACTGGGCGGCGCGACCCGCGAACTGCTGGAGAGCGCGCAGCTGCCGGTGCTGTTCTCACATTGAATGTGTAGTGGGGGGAGGTGGAAACGGGGCGCCCGAATGGGCGCCCCGTTTCGTTGCTGCGACAGGGAGCGGGCGCAGGAATCAGCGGGCCGAGTAACCACCATCGATGACCAGTTCCGAACCGGTGACGAATTTGGACTCGTCCGACGCCAGGTACACCACGCCCCAGGCGATGTCGTCGACATCCCCCATGTGTCCTAGCGGATGAAGATTGCCGACCTCGGTGCGTGCCACCTCGAGGTCGGTGGCGCCGCTGGCCTGTAGGTGGTGTTCCACCATGGGGGTCCAGATGTATCCCGGGTGGACCGAATTCACCCGGATGCGGTCCGGCGCGTAGATCATCGCGTCGGTCTTGCTCATCAGCCTCACGGCACCCTTGGATGCGTGGTACGCCGGCACATCGGGCGCACCCACCAGACCGTAGATGGAGGACAGGTTGATGATGCTGCCGCCGCCGGCGCGCTTCATGTGCGGAATGGCGTGCTTGGCGCAGAACAGCACGCCCTTTACGTTGACCGCCTGCACTTGGTCCCACTCTTCCTCGGTGATCTCGTGCGTCAGCTTGGTGCTGCCGGAAATACCGGCATTGTTCACCAGCACGTCCACGCCACCGAAATGGTCGGCCACTTCCGTAATTGCCTTGGCCACGTCGGCTTCGCGGGTGACGTCCACGTGCCAGTACCGGGCCTTGCCGCCGGCATGGTTGATTGCGTTGGCGAGGGCTTCACCCTCGGCATCCAGCCGGTCGAAGATGGCCACCGCGGCCCCTTCCTCCGCCAGCCGCTGCACGCAGGCATGGCCAATGCCGACGGCGCCGCCGGTCACGATGCAGGTCTTGCCTTCGACTCGGTTCATGCGTGATCTCCGCAAAGGGGGGAAGGAGAAGATGGTCGCGCCATCTTCGGACGGGGACTTGATCCGGGTCAGATTGGCACAGACCTGGGACGAATGAGCCACAAGCGGGGGCCGGGGGACATCGGCGTGGACGGCTCACTGGAGATGGCGTTGGACCAGTATGCGTGTGGTCGCCTCCGCCAGTATGCCGGCCACGCTGATGGCATTGGAGGGATGCGCAATGGTGTCCGTGCTGACCACCCGCGCCGCGCCAGCCACCTGCAGCTGGGCGTAAGCATCTCCGGCAAACACCGCGTGCGTGGCGATGCACGTGGCCGGAGCCAGCCCCAGGTGCCGCAGGTGGCCAAGAGTCTCCACCAGCGTGCGACCCGATGACACGATGTCATCCACGATTACCGGCGTGCGCCCTTGCGCCAGGGCGGCATCGGGCAGGCTGACCTGCACGTCGCGGTCGCCCAGGCGCTTCTTTTCCAGCACCTGATGCGGTGCACCAGCCAGTGCCGCAATGGCCGCGACCCACTGTTCGCTTTCACTGTCGGGGCCGATCAGCATGGGGTCTCGCACTTCACGGCGGATCCATTCGGCAATGACCGGCGCGGCGGCTACGTTGTGCGCGGGGATCGTGTACACGTCCTCCAACGCGTGGATGCGGTGCAGGTGGGGGTCCACGGTGGCCAGCCAGTCGAAGCTCTGCGACACGAAACTCGCGAACAGCGGGGCACTGACGACTTCACCGGGGTGGAACCGCAGATCCTGTCGCATGTAGGCCAAGTACGGGGCCACCAGCCCGACCGAACGCGCACCGAATTCCCGCGCCGTCTCGGCAGCAAAACGCAGGGCCAGTGCCATCTCATCCGGGTGGTGCAGGCTGGCGACGATGACCACGTCGGCCCCCTCCAGCTGGTCTTCAATCGCGACCAGCGACTCGCCGTCGGGGAAGCGTCGCCAATCCAGACGTCCCACGCTGACCTGGGAGGCTGCCTTCGTCATCGACGCGGACATTGCGGTCGCCATGGCCCCGGCCAGAGCGCGCTGGGGCGGGAAGGGCAGCAGCACGGCGGCGCTCATGGCTCGATGTCCTGCAGATCGAAGATCGTGGTGCATTCGCGGGCGTAATCGAGCGCATATTCCAGCTCGCCCTTGGATTGCGCGTAAATGGAAAAGAGATGTTCACCGGTCGCAACGCGGTCGCCGATCCGGAGTCGTGACACCAGGCCGGCCGTGGCTGAAACGGGCGCGCCCGCGAGCTTGGCTACCTTGGAGAGTCGTCGATTGTCGATCGCAACCACGACACCACTGCGGGGTGCCTGCACGTCAGCACGGAACGGCGCCAGCCGTGGCTCGGTGAAGCCGCCCTGCGCCTCGCAGATGGCCATGAACTTCGACAATGCCTGGCCGGAGGCGAGCGACTGCTCCGCCAAGGTGCGCCCGCGGCCTATGACATTCCCGGGCACCAGATCCAGCAGGTCGCCGGCGAGCGCGATCGCGCGCTCGCGAAGGTCCAGCGGCGCCTCAGCATCACCCCGCAACACTTTCAGTACGTCCATGGCTTCGAGCGCAGGGCCGATGCCGAACCCCACCGGCTGCCGGCCGTCGGTGCGGTTCACCGCCACGCGCAGGCCCAGGGCCGCGGCCGTACCGGCCAGCCGCCCGGTCAGCGAATCCGCCGCCGCATCCGAGCGCACCTTGGCGGTAGGGCCGACGGGCATGTCGATCAGTACATGGTTGGAGCCGGCCGCCACCTTCTTGGAAAGGATGCTGGCAACCAGCTGGCCATCGCTGTCGAAATCCAGGGGGCGTTCCACGCGGATGAGCACATCGTCCGCGGGGCTGAGACGTACGTTGCCACCCCAGACCACGCAGCCGCCCTCCCGCTCGACCACCCGGCGCATCGCCGCCAAGTCAAGTTCCACCGGCGCCATGACCTCCATGGTGTCGGCGGTGCCGGCAGGGGAGGTGATGGCACGCGACGATGTCTTGGGTATGAGGTAACCGAGCGAGGCGACGATGGCGACTACAATCGGTGTGGTGCGGTTGCCGGGCAGTCCACCGACGCAGTGCTTGTCCAGCACGGCGCCTTCGCCCCACTCCAGCGTGTCGCCCACGGCCACCATTGCGCGGGTGAGCGACGTGGTCTCACCGTGATCCAGGCGCTCACCGGCACACGCCGTGACGAAGGCCGCCAGCTCGATGTCGGAGAGGCGGTTGTGCACGGTGTCCTGCATCAGCGCCAGGTAGTCCGACTCTTCCAGCCGCTGGCCAAACACCTTGGCCCGCAGCGCGCCTGCCGAGCGGGGCGGCTCGGGGTGGTGGAACGTGGCCATGGCGCCAGGCTCTGGCTGGATGGCATTCCAGGCCGCCTCGGACAGGGCCACGGCGTCAGCCGGGAGCAGGTCACTGACGACTACGTTGAGCGTGGCGATCAGTTCGCGATGGTCGATGCGCATGCTGACGCGGGTGAGGGCGGCAAATCCCTCGGAACGACACACCTCGCAATCGCGGTGCATGTAGACGACCGGCTGCTGGTAGGTGTCGATACCCGCGCGGATGACCCGGAGCTTGGTGCGGTCGGCTTCGCTGTTCAAAGGGCAGGCCTCGGGGAGCTGCTTCCATTGAAGCAGAATTTGTGGACGGGCAAGACCGATTCTGCCCCGGGTCCAGGCTTCGCACACCCAGTGCAGTCAATTTCCCGTCGGGCGTATGCCGGGGGAGGCTATTTCCGACGCCCCCAACGAAGCCCACCCGCATAACGGAGTAAAGTGGCGTGGTAACACTTTCGCCCAGCCCCATGACCACCAAATCCACCGTCGCAACATCCTTCTACGACAGCCGGTGCGCGAATCCGCTGTCGATGGAATCGCTCAACGACTATTGCTTCTGTGTCTCCGCCGATCCCTCGGCGCTGCATGCGGCCCTGGCGTCAATCCTTGACGCGCATGGGGTGCCCGCAACCCTGGCGGAAACCCATCCCCACCTGTTCGCTGCCGTGCCCGTCTATGTCTCCAGGCAGCATCTGGTACAGGTGGAAGCGGCTGTGACTGCCATCGAAGCGGTGACCGGTCTCCCGGCGTGGCGCGAGGCGGTACTGGCGTGGGCACCGAAGGTGGCATTGCACGATCCCGGATCACCGGGAGGCTTGCTGGGCCTGGACTTTCACCTCACCCCCGAGGGTCCTCGGCTCATTGAGATCAACACCAACCCCGGCGGCGCACTGCTGAATACACTGGTGGGACAGGCACAGGATGTGTGCATGCCTGACGTGGTGGTGCCGCCGGTGGATGCAGAACAGGCGGAACGACAGGTGATGGAGGTCTTCCGCAACGAGTGGAGGCTGCAGCGGGGCGATCGCCCGCTGCTGACGGTTGCGATCGTGGATGAATCGCCCGAGACGCAGTACCTGTATCCGGAGTTCCTGCTGTTCAAGCAGTTATTTGCCCGTCACGGGTTGCGCGCACTCATTTGTGCGCCCGGTGATCTGGTTCATCGCGACGGGCGTGTCCTCATGGGGGACGTGGCCATCGACATGGTCTACAACCGCCTCACCGACTTCGCGCTTGAGCAGCCGGGTCACTCCCATCTTCGGGAGGCCTATCTGGCAGGCGACGTGGTGCTGACCCCGCACCCGCGGGCACATGCGCTATATGCGGACAAGCGGAACCTCGCGCTGCTCGGCAACCGTGCATTCCTCCGCGAAGCGGGCATTGACGAGCCGTCCATCGCCGTCCTCGAGGCCGTGGTGCCTACCACGCAACTGGTGACGCCGGAAAATCGCGAAGCGCTGTGGGAACAGCGGCGGCGGCTGTTTTTCAAACCTGCTGCGGGGTATGGCAGCAAAGCCAGCTACCGGGGCGACAAGTTGACCAGGCGCGTGTGGGACGAAATCGCGACGGGCGCCTACATCGCCCAGTCGCTGGTGCCCCCGAGTGAGCGACGCCTGGGCACCGACGCAACACCCCTGAAAGCGGACATCCGCTGCTATGCCTACCAGGGACGGCCGCTGCTGTATGCCGCGCGCCTGTACCAAGGCCAGACGACGAACTTCCGCACGCCGGGGGGCGGCTTCGCCCCCGTACTGACTGCGGTTGAGCGGCCCGCCTGAGCCGCTACGTTCGGACCGCCATTGCGACCGGAGTAGGGGGCTTGGGCGGAACGCTCATTCGACCCGGGTACGACCCAGCCGCAGCGCGTTGGCCACCACTGAGACCGAGCTCAGGCTCATCGCCAACGCCGCGATCATCGGGCTGAGCAGTACGCCGAAGAACGGGTAGAGCAGTCCGGCGGCCACGGGCACGCCCAGCGCGTTGTAGAGGAATGCGAAGGCCAGGTTCTGCTTCATGTTGGCCACGGTAGCCTCCGACAGCGTCCGCGCACGAACGATGCCGCGCAGGTCGCCTTTGACCAGCGTGACCTGCGCGCTCGACATGGCGACGTCGGTGCCGGTACCCATCGCGACGCCGATGTCGGCCCCCGCCAGCGCCGGGGCGTCGTTGATGCCGTCGCCTGCCATCGCGACCTTTCGTCCCTCAGCCTTGAGGCGCTGTACGAGCTCGACCTTGTCTTGTGGGCGCACCTCGCCGTACACCTCATCGATGCCGAGTTGGCGCGCCACGGCCTGGGCTGTCGCCACCCCATCGCCGGTAGCCATTACGATTCGCAGGCCCGCGGCATGGAGCGCCGCAATCGCGTCCGGAGTGGAGGCCTTGATGGGGTCGGCCACGGCGAGGAGGCCCGCAAGCGCACCATCCACCGCGAGGAGCATCACGCTGGCGCCATCACGGCGCAGTGCGTCCGCGGCTTCGCGCAGCGGGGCAGGGTCCACGCCTACCTCACGCATCAGTTCGCTGTTGCCGATGACGACCTTGCGGCCACCAACCACACCACGCACCCCGATCCCGGTAGACGACTCAAAGTGCTCGGGGGTTTCCAGCGCGAGGTTGCGACGACGGGCCTCGGCTACGATTGCGTCGGCCAATGGATGTTCGCTGTTCTGGTCCAGGCTGGCCGCGATTCGCAGGACCTCATCTTCTGCGTATTTGCCAATCCCAACGGCTTGGCGGAACGCCGGCTTGCCTTCGGTCAACGTGCCGGTCTTGTCGACGATCAGCGTATCGATCCGGCGGAAGTTCTCGATGGCTTCGGCGTCGCGGAACAACACCCCCGCCTGTGCGGCGCGTCCCGTCGCGACCATGATCGACATCGGCGTGGCCAGACCCAACGCGCACGGGCACGCAATGATCAGTACCGACACCGCGTTGAGCACCGCATAGGTCCACGACGGCTCCGGTCCAAACAGGCCCCAGGCCAGGAACGTCGCCACCGCCACTGCCAACACCGCCAGCACGAACCAGAACGCCACCTTGTCGGCCATGCGCTGCATCGGCGCCCGCGACCGCTGGGCCTGTGCCACCAACTGCACGATCTGCGCGAGCACCGTCTCCGAACCCACCTTCTCCGCGCGGATGACCAGGCTGCCCGAGCCGTTGAGCGTGGCGCCAATTACCGTGGTGCCGACGCTCTTCTCTACCGGGATCGGTTCGCCGGTAAGCATGGATTCGTCCACGTTGGAGCGGCCTTCCAGCACCTTGCCGTCCACGGGCACCTTTTCGCCGGGGCGCACGCGCAGGCGATCCCCAACGTGCACGTGGCTGAGGTCGATGTCTTCCTCGGTGCCGTCGTCGCGCAATACGCGCGCGGTCTTGGGTGCCAGGCCAAGTAGGGCACGGATCGCCGCACCGGTCTTCGAGCGTGCACGCAGCTCAAGTACCTGGCCCAGCAGGGTCAGCGAGATGATCACGGCCGCAGCTTCGAAATAGACGCCCACGCGGCCGTGCTCGCGGAACGACACCGGGAAAATGTCGGGCGCAATCGTAGCCACGACGCTGTAGCCAAAGGCCGCGGCAACGCCAATGCCAATCAGCGTCCACATGTTGGGGCTGCGATTGCGGATCGATTGCACGCAACGCACGAAGAACGGCCAGCCGGCCCACAGGACGACCGGCGCGCTGAGCACCAGTTCCACCCAAGTGCGCGCCTCCGTGGACAGCCACGCGTGGAATTGGTGGCCGAACATCGCCAGTACCAACACGATGAGGGTCAGCGGCAACGTCCACCAGAACCGGCGGCTGAAGTCCTCCAGTTCGGGGTTCCCTTCGTCCTCGAGATTGGGCATCTCGGGCTCCAACGCCATGCCGCAGATCGGGCAGGTACCGGGACGGTCCTGGCGGATCTGCGGATGCATCGGGCAGGTGTATATCGTGCCGGCAGCAGTGTCGGTCGCCGGCTCGGCGGGCTTGGGATTCACGTACTGCGCAGGGTTGGCGATGAACTTTTCGCGGCAGCGCACCGAGCAGAAGTGGTACGCGATACCCGCGTGCTCCGCATGGTGTGGCGTTTCGGCCGGGTCCACTGTCATGCCACACACCGGATCCATCACCCTGTCGATGGGCGGACTGGTCTCGGGGCCGCGGTGGGCTAGGGGGGATGCGCCATGCTTGCCGTGCTCGTGCGTGTTCATGCGTCCTCCGTGGACAACGCAGTCCGGCGCCGGAACGGAAGGTTCTCGGCGCCGGTAATCAAAGACCGTCAGTCCCCGTGGCGGGCGAACGGCGATGTGGAGCCATCATGCGCTACGAGCTCCACCGTGTAGGGTTGCACACGGCCGTCCGGCACTTCCATGCCCGGCGATCCCATGGGCATGCCAGGCACGGCAAGGCCCTTGGCGTCGGGCTTCTCGGCAAGGAGGCGCTTCACGTCTCCCGCGGGCACGTGTCCCTCGACGAAGTAGCCGCCCACTTCGGCGGTGTGGCACGAGCCCTTGCCGTAGGGCACGCCGACGCGTTCCTTCACCAGGTTGATGTCCTCCACGTCGTGGACTTCCACCCGGAAGCCGGCCTTCTGCATGTGTTCCACCCACAGGTGGCAGCAGCCACACGTAGCACTCTTGGTGACCACCAGCAGGGGCGCGGGGGCGGCAGTGCCGACCGCTTGGACGGGTTTGACCTCCGACGTGGACTTGGCGACCTCAACCTTGGACCGGGCACCTTCGGCTTGCGGCGACGACGCGTCCACGCACCCGGAGAGACCAAGGCCAGCGGCCAGCGCAACCACAAGGCCAAGGCGCGAATTTTGCTTGAGCATGTTCATCTCCTCAGAACCACAGGCGGACGCCGGCAACAAACCGGGTGTCCTTGGTATGTTCGCCATCGGCCTCGCGCAGATCCGCGGTGCGACCAAAGGCACGTTCGTGCACGACGCCGATGTACGGTGCGAAACGACGGTTGAACTCATAGCGAAGTCGCAACCCGGCCTCGGCTTTTGAAAGGCCTCTGCCGATGCCGCGCTCCTCGTCGTCCTTGGCTGCGAAGTCGAGTTCGACCACGGGTTGCAGGATCAACCGATTGGTCAGCAGCAGCTCGTATTCGGCTTCCACATTGGCTTCCACGCGACCGCCGTTGCCCACATAGGTGGTGGCCTGGACCTCGAACTTGTAAGGGGCAAGCCCCTGCATGCCCAAGGCCGCCCAACTGCGGGAGGGCCCGGGGCGTGTCTCCTGGCGGATGCCAGCCACCACGTCCCACCAGGCAGAGACGCTGCGACCGTAGAGCACCTCAATGTCGGCCGATTCCGTATGGCCATCAACGCGTTCGCCCTCGCTGCGCAGCCACAAGCGATTGAGGTCCGTGCCAAACCATGCGGAGGCCTCCCACGCCTCACCACGGCCTTCATCCGCATCCCACGCCTCGAGCCGGTTGATGCCGACATACCAGTTGAACTCAGGTGCATGCTCCATGTGCTTGTGCAACGGCGGGAACGCCGCGGCGCGATCAGCATCCGTCACTGGCGGGATCGGGGTCAGTGGCGTATCGGAAATGGGAGCTGGCCCAGAGTGCTCCGGGTGCTGTTGCGGGACTGCGTGTCCGGCGTGCGCGTCTTGCAACTGCGGGCTGGCCCAATGGGCGGCGTGGTCCGCATGGGGATCCGGTTTGGTCGTCGGCGGAGTGGCCGGATCTGAAGGTTTCGCCGGCGCTTCAGGTTCGACCTCGGCTTCGGCCTGCGCGGTCGCATGCCCATGGTGGCCGGAGTGATCCTGCGCCAGCGCGGCGGACGGGAGCAGCACCGCAATCGAAAACGCAAGCACGGTGAGGGTAGGGAAGCGATTCATGCGCTTTCCTCCACGCGCACCTCGCGCATCATGCCCGCCTCCATGTGCAGCAACAGGTGGCAATGGAATGCCCAGCGACCCAGTGCATCGGCGCGTACGCGGTAACTGCGTCGGGTGCCGGGAGGGATGTCCACCGTGTGCTTGCGCAGGTGGAACTCACCCTGCTCGTTTTCCAGGTCGCTCCAGAGTCCGTGGAGATGGATCGGGTGGGTCATCATGGTGTCGTTGACCAGCACGATGCGCATGCGCTCGCCGTAATTCAGCCGCAGCGGTTCCGCATCCATGAACTTCTGGCCGTTGAACGACCACGCGAATTTCTCCATGTGGCCCGTGAGGTGCAGCTCGATTTCGCGACTGGGCTCACGACCGTCCGGGTCGTCGAACAGGCTGCGCATGTCGGCGTAGGTCAACACCTTGCGGCCGTTGTTGCGCAGGCCGATGCCCGGGTCGTCCAGCTTCGGCGAGACCGCCATCGTCTGCATGTCGACCAGCGGGTTGCCATTCTCCGTCGCGGGGTGTTGCACCATGCCGGGGGTGGGCGCATCCGCGCCGCCGTGGCCGGCATGGGGATCCTGTGGGGCGCTGGCCATTGCTGCGCCGCAGCCGCCTTCCATGCCCTTCATATCGCCGCCGCAGCTGCCTTCCGTTGACTTCATCGCAGCGCCACAACCGCCTTCCATGCCCTTCATGGAAGCGCCACAGCCACCTTCCATGCCCTTGCCATGACCGGCATGTCCACCGTGACCCATGTCGTCCATCGTCAGCAGCGGCCGCGGATCAAGTAGCGGCAACGGTGCTTCCAGCCCCTGTCGCACCGCCAACGTACCCCGGGCAAAGCCAGTGCGCCCCATGTCCTGCGCAAAGATGGTGAAGGCGTCCTGGCCGGCGGGCTCCACCAGCACGTCGAAGGTTTCCGCCACGGCAATCCGGAACTCATCCACGGTGACAGGATGGATGTACTGCCCGTCTGCTGCCACCACTGTCATCTTCAACCCGGGAATGCGCACGTCGAAGTACGTCATCGCCGAGCCATTGATGAAACGCAGTAGCACCTTCTCACCGGGCCGGAACAAGCCCGTCCAATTGCCCGCCGGGGCCGCACCATTCATCAGGTAGGTGTAGGTGTGGGCGTTGACGTCGGAAATATCGGTGGGCGTCATCCGCATGCGCCCCCACATGCCGCGATCCTGCAGTGTGGCAGACAGGCCGTCCTCGCCCACGTCACGCAAGAAGTCGCCGACGGTGCGCTTGTAGTAGTTGTCGTGCTCGGCCATCTTCTTCATGCGGCGGAAGAGGGCGACCGGATCCATGTCGGTCCAGTCCGACAACAGCACCACGTGTTCGCGGTCGTAGCGGAAGGGGGCGGGTTCGCGCGGCTCGACAATGATCGCGCCGTACAACCCTGCCTGTTCCTGCAACATGGAGTGGCTGTGGTACCAGTACGTCCCAGCCTGGTTGAGCTGGAAGCGGTAGGTGTAGGTCTCACCCGGAGCGATGCCGTCGAAGCTCATTCCCGGCACGCCGTCCATGTTGGCGGGCAGGATGATGCCGTGCCAGTGGATCGAGGTAGAAGCGTTCCGCAGGTGATTGGCCACGCGCAGCGTGACGGTGTCGCCTTCGCGCCAGCGCAGGATGGGGGCGGGCAACGACCCGTTGACGGTCGTCGCCATGCGGGCGCGACCGGTGAAATTCACGGGTGAACGGCCGATGGCGAGATCGAACTCGGATCCGCGCAATTGCGGCACGTCACCGGCCGCCTGGTTCGGCGAGGCAAATGCCGGCCAGCGGGCCAGTCCCGCGGCGGTGGCAGCCCCGCCGATAGCGAGACCGGTAACGAATCTGCGACGTGACAAGTCCGCCAGCAGGCGGTCTCTCGCACCGGAGAGATTGTGTTTGGACATGACAACTCCACTCTAGGCTGTAACGGGGCCTGCGCAGTTGAAAGCACGGACGCATTGGCGGCAGTGCGGGCGTCGGCCCACGGCTTCGTGCCCGCCCGGCGGCGGGCACTGGAGGGCGCTTGCGATCAGGCTATTGGCGGCCTGACGGGATGTGGCAGTGCAGGATCCCTGCGGACGGGCGCAGGCCCCTCGGAGAGCCGCGCCGACAGGTCAGGCAAGGTGGGCAACCAGGCGCGGACAACGATCGCCGTGACACCTGGAACGCAGGCGCCATCGCATTGTCCGGGGTCGCAACAATCCGCCGGCTGCTGATCAGCACAATGGCTGTCGGCTGCCATACCGTGGTCCATCGCCAGGGCCTTCGCAGCTAGATCAGCAGGCGCGGATCGCTGGGACGCGGTGGTCAACGCGTCCTCGCCGAGGTGCATGCTTAGGGACGCCGCGGAGGTCCCAATCCCGTTAAGGACCAGGCAGAGCGCCAACAGCAGCCGGGGGAGGAGGCGAGACCAGAGCATCGTCCCCATAGTGTACGTCCGGCACTGTGCCAGTCGCACCCGTATTGGGGTGTCGAAGATGAACGGGACGCGTGACCTTCGATCGTCGGCCCTTGCACCTGTCCTGTGCGTCATCGGCAGTGCGTTCGCTAGTTGCGATCACCTCATTGAAGGTGTGGAAATTTGCGATCACCTCATTGAAGGTGTGGAAATGCTTACGCTGGATTCACATAGAGGCTCGGGCCGGCTCTTCGCCAGCGGGCTGCATGCGGCTTTCGAGGGGGCAATGAAGTTGCCTGAGCTTGGGACGCTGATCGACCTGGGCATCTTCGTTGGCCTGTTCGCGCTGAAGGACTGGAAGTCCTGGCTACCAGATGCCCACGCGTACCTGAGCCCGGCCGAGCGACGGCGGGTCGCGAGCCGACGGGCGGAGGCAGATCGCGATGCCCTTGCGATGGCATACGCCCTGCATCGCCTTCTCTTGGGCCGGGCCTTGAATTGCGAAGCAAGCCTTGTCCCGCTGGTTCGTGACGATGCAGGGTGTCCCCGACTTCCGGGGTGCCTGTTGTCCACCAGCCTCAGCCATGCGGACCGCCGCGCCGTGGCCATTGCGGTCACCACTACGGGTCCGGTGGGCGTGGACCTCGAACCCGCGAGTCGCTCCGCGGTCATGCCTCAAGTGGGCGACTGGATTTTCCATCCCGGGGACGCCAAAGGCATGGAATGCCCCGGGACGGCCGCGCACAATGCTGCCCTCCTCGCTCTCTGGGTGAGGAAGGAAGCTTTCCTCAAGGCTGCGGGAATTGGCCTGAGTCGCGACATGCACACATTCCCCGCGCCCGAAAATGCGCTACTGGATCTACCAGAGGGTGGAAGCAGCCGGGTGCGCATGATCGATGCCGGACCAAACTGGGTCGCGGCCGTCGCCGGCGCGCCCGGGGCAGAGGTCACCGCGGCTTGGCTGAGCCCCACGCCATCGCCACCGGTCGCCGTTTGGGGCTGCACGAGGCGCGTCTAAGGTAAATTCCCAGCAGCGGGGCGACACCTCCTACCAGGTCGCCGTCCCCCGCGGAGCCGGGTGGATTCCGCTAGGCCGGAGCACCGGTCCAGTTGGGGATTCTTCCGCTGGATCATCGGCGCCAGCGGTGGCATGGCGAGGGCTAAGCACGGTAATGCTCACCTGCCCATACTGCGTCGAGATGAAGTCGAGCAGGGTATGGATGAAGATGACCACCCCGACCATCTCTAGGCCTTCCTCCAGGCTGACCATCGCGTGGTACATGACGTTGCGGTGACCATGGCCCTCGCGCCACCACCCCTCCACGAGCTCAACCCCGATTGCGCCCCCCAGGTAGATCGCCGCAGCCACGAACAGCATGATCCCGGTTCGGCGGGGCAGGCGGCTCATGAAAGGCAGGAAATACACGGCAAGGCCTGCCACCAGGATGATGCCCGGGATTACCCACGCGAAATAGAAGATCCCCAGCCGATCCAGATCGAAGCTGCGACCCAGCAGGGCACGCAATGGATCAATCATGCGTTCGTGCAGCGAAAGCGACTCGTCCACCCCCATCAGTAGGAACCCGCAGGCCAGTACTGCCCACTTGGCCGCATCCCTCCCTCCGTCCTTCCGGTCCCTCGCGGCGATATAGGCCAGGATCGGTGCCGCGGCGAACAGCAACAGTGTGGAGAACAGAGCAGGAACGTTTTGCTCGTTGTCCAGGCTCATCATGGGTAAGCCTGGTACGTCCTGCTCATTAGCGAGGATTCGGTAGGTCTGCAGGGCCATGTTGACGGCCACCAGCGCCATGGCCACCAGGCCCAACTTCCGGCAAACGGCCGATGGATTGAGCACAATTGTTGGCTTGACCATGTTGGCGTTTCCCGCGTGCGTCCACAGCCGGAGCCGGTGTCCCTCTGGTTGACAACGCAGCCGTGGGTTTGGGCCGGTCAGTTCCCCGTTCCCGGATTGCCCAGTGGGCATGGGTGGAATGGCCGCAGTGCCGCCGTCGCAACGTTTGCCCCCACATCAGCGCAATCATCATGGACGACCCGCGGACGGCAGTCCCCAAGGGGGTGAACTGCGAGGGCCATCGCAACCGGCAGGTGCCGCCGAGGGTGATGCGAGCGCTTTCTGGGAGGTTCGCATGAGCCAGCAATCCGATCGGCCATGGTCAAGCGATATCTTGTCCACCAGATCGCGCTGCATACATGAACGAGTAGAAGAGCAGGCCGCCAGGACGCCCGAGGCCGTAGCGGTCACGTGTGAAGGCACCAGCCTGAATTATCGGGAGCTGAACCTCCGGGCCAACCAGCTGGCACATCGCCTGCGGGAAATGGGCGTAGGTCCCGACGCCCTCGTCGCGATTGGGATGGAGCGCTCCACGGAGATGGTGGTGGCGCTGCTTGGCATCCTCAAGGCGGGAGGGGCGTACCTGCCCCTTGACGCGAGTTACCCGCCCGAGCGCCTGCAGTTCATGCTTGAGGACGCACGTCCCGTCGTGTTGCTCACATCCGCATCGCAGCGCGAGTCCCTGCCTCTGACCGATGTGCCCACGCTGGTACTGGACGACACATGGCGCGAGTTTCAGGCCCATCCGAGCCATGATCCCGAGCCATTGGCGAACGGCGATCACCTGGCCTACGTCATCTACACATCAGGCTCCACGGGCCGGCCCAAGGGTTGCCTGGTTACGCACGCCAACGTTGCAAGACTTTTCACCGCCACCCAACCGTGGTTCCAGTTCGGGCCCACGGACGTCTGGACCTTCTTCCATTCCCACGCGTTCGACTTTTCGGTCTGGGAGATATGGGGCGCCCTGATCCACGGCGGACGCCTGGTGGTGGTCCCGTACCTGACCAGCCGCTCGCCGGAGCAGTTCCATGACCTGCTGGTGCGCGAACGTGTCACCGTCCTGAACCAGACGCCGTCGGCATTCAAGGCACTGATCCACGCAGACAGGGTGTCGGGAGTCGCCACAACCGAATTCCGGCTCCGCTATGTAATTTTCGGTGGCGAGGCATTGGAACTGCAGATGCTGCGGCCGTGGCTTGAACGGCATGGGGACCGGCAACCACAACTGGTCAACATGTATGGCATCACCGAAACAACGGTTCACGTCACCTACCGTCCCATCAGCTGGGCGGACGTCGACCGGAATGCAGGGAGCATGATCGGGGAGCCGATTCCGGATCTGGAACTGTATCTACTGGACCCGACCCTCATGCCCGTGCCTGCAGGGGAGATCGGCGAGATTCACGTTGCTGGGGCAGGGGTGTGCCGGGGTTATCTCCATCGTCCCGAGTTGTCCGCGGACCGGTTCTTCGACTGGCAATCACCCGACGGCCTTCACGTGCGCCTGTACAAGACCGGTGACCTGGCGCGGCAGCTTCCCGACGGCGACCTCGAATACCTTGGACGCAGCGACCAGCAGGTAAAGATCCGTGGTTTCCGCATCGAAACCGGCGAGATTGAAAGCGTCCTCGCACGCCATCCTTCCGTACGTGCTTGCGCGGTCGTTGCAAGGACCCAGGACAATCACGGTGAGGCGAAACTGGTTGCCTATGTCGTCCCGGTCGATACGCATGTGTCACAGGCTGACCTTCGCACCCATCTCGCGGTGGCATTGCCCGACTACATGATCCCCAGTGCGTTCGTCGAGCTCGGGTCCCTTCCGTTGACCGAAAACGGCAAGCTTGACCGCCGAGCCCTTCCTTCACCTACCCGGCAGAGGCCCGAGTTGGCCTGCGCATTTGAACCGCCCGTGGGTGCGCTGGAAGCACAGCTTTGCGGGCTCTTCAGTGACCTCCTGGCCATAGACGCGATTGGTCGCCACGACAATTTCTTCGAACTCGGCGGGGATTCCCTGCTTGCCGCGCGCCTGCTGCAACGCATGCGCGAGGCTTCACACACGCCAGCCACGCGCACCATTCCGACTTCGAAATTCTTCCGAAATCCAACGCCCGCCAAGCTGGCCGCCGCCCTTGAAGGTCATGACGCCGAGGGCATTCCCGCCTCGCGTTTCCCTTCCCGGCACGAGACCGGTAACACCACAGTGGACGAACCCATCGCCATCATCGCGATGGCCGGGCGGTTCCCGGGCGCCGCCGACGTCGAAACGTTCTGGGCAAACCTGTGCCAAGGACGGGACACGATCACTTTCTTCGAACCCGGGGATCTCGACCCCGCGGTGTCGGATGTGGAACGGAACGACCCCGCGTACGTGAGGGCGCGCGGAATCGTCGAGGGTGTCGAGCTGTTCGACGCGGGCTTCTTCGGAGTCGGACCCAAGGAAGCCGAGCTGATGGACCCGCAGCAGCGGATCCTGCTGGAGCTTGCCTGGGAATGCATCGAAAGGGCTGGATACGTGCCGGATGACGTGCCGGTCCCGGTTGGCGTGTTCGCGGGCATGTTCAATGCCAGTTACTTCCAGCGACACGTCGCGGCACGTCCTGACCTGATCGACAAGGTGGGCGCATTCCAGGTGATGCTCGACAATGAAAAGGACTTCATCGCCACGCGTGTCGCGTACAAGCTGAACCTCACGGGCCCCGCCATCAGTATCCACACGGCGTGCTCGACCTCGCTGGTGGCGGTTTGCCAGGCCATGGATAGCCTCCGCCTCGGCCACTGCGACATGGCACTGGCCGGGGGCGTCACGATTACCTGTCCACCCCGAAGCGGGTACCTCCACCAGGAGGGAGCCATGCTGTCGCCCGATGGCCACACACGGGCTTTTGACGCCAAGGCCCAGGGGACGGTGTTCAGCGATGGCGCTGCCGTCGTGATGCTCAAACGCCTGTCCGATGCAATGGCCGACGGCGACCAGGTGTTTGCCGTGGTTCTGGGTGGAGCGGTCAACAACGATGGTGGCGGCAAAGCCAGCTTCACCGCACCCAGCAGCGATGGACAGGCCGCGGTGATCGCGATGGCCCACGAGCGGGCGCGGGTCGACCCGCGCAGCATCAGCTACGTCGAGACGCATGGAACGGGCACGCCCGTTGGCGATCCCATCGAGATCGAGGGCTTGACGAGGGCATTTCGTCGTGGAACCGAAGAGAACGGGTTCTGCCGCATTGGCTCAGTGAAGAGCAACGTCGGTCATCTTGTGATTGCCGCCGGTGCAACAGGGCTGATCAAGACAGCCCTCTCCCTCGCCGAGCGCCGGATTCCCGCCACCCTGCATTTCAGTGCGCCCAATCCGTCGATTGCATTCTCGACCTCACCATTCGTGGTGAACTCCGAGCTTACCCAGTGGCCTGATGACGGTAGGCCACGTCGCGCGGGCGTCAGCTCATTCGGCGTGGGGGGCACAAACGCCCACGTCGTACTGGAAGAGGCCCCGGCGCGGCCGGAATCCGAGCCGGCAAGCGGCCCCCAACTCCTGGTGCTTTCCGCGCGCACACCCACCGCGCTGGCACGCGCCTCGGAACGGCTGGCCGAGCATCTCGATTCCCAACCACATGTCAACCTGGCGGATGTTGCGTGGACACTCGCTGTCGGCCGTAAGTCATTCCCACACCGGCTGGCCATCGTTGCCGATCAGCCGACAGATGCGGTAACCCAACTGCGCAGCCCAGAGGTGGCAGCGATGGCAGCGCGCAGTCGCCCAGCGCGCCCCAGTGATGTGGTGTTTCTTTTCCCAGGCCAAGGCGCGACCTATCCCGGCATGGGCAGGAGTCTCTACGGTTCCGAGCCGGAGTTCCGCATAGCCCTGGACGAGTGCGCTGCCTCATTGGGGAAGACGGTGGACTTCGACCTGCACGAATGCATGTTCAGTGACGTTCCGGAGGCCATGACGCCAACGGCCATCATGCAGCCGGCTACGTTCGCCCTGGAGTACGCATTGGCGAGAATGTGGATCAGCCAAGGTCTCACGCCGGCCGCGATGATCGGCCACAGTGTCGGCGAGTTCGTTGCGGCCACCCTCGCAGGCGTATTCAGCCTTGCCGCCGCCATGGGCTTGATCGCCAAGCGCGGCGCACTCATGCAAGCACAGCCGCCTGGCACCATGCTGTCAGTGAGGATGTCGCTTGCGGAGTTGGCATCGCGGCTGCCCTCAGAGCTTTCGCTGGCCGCCGAGAACGCCCCGGGAAGCTGCGTGGTTTCAGGCACTTTGGATGCAGTCGCCAAGTTCCAGGCACAGTTGGAATCCGAAGGCGTCGCATGTCGAGCGTTGCGCACGTCACACGCCTTCCACTCGCAGATGATGGAACCGGTGGTGGCGCCTTTCCGTGCCGAAGTGGCTGCAATCGAATTGTCGGCGCCGAGAATCCCGATCGTATCCACTGCCACGGGCAACTGGCTGGACGAAGAGAGCGCTACATCACCGGATTATTGGGCCGCGCACTTGCGTGAGCCAGTCCGGTTCTCCTCCGCGATTGGCCGTGTGTTGGACAAACCGTCCCGGGTACTACTTGAAGTAGGTCCCAGGGCGACGTTGTGTGCGCTGTCCCGACAACATCCCTCGACGCAGCAGCACCGCATCGCCACGGTGGCGAGTCTGGGCGACAGCCCGGCCACGGAGGCGAATAGCGTGCGCCTGGCTACCGGAGAACTGTGGGTGCGCGGCGTCGGAGTTGACACCACCTGGTTCGACCGCCGCCAAACACGCCATCGAGTGCGATTGCCCACGTATCCGTTCGAACGTCAGCGTTACTGGATCGAAGCCGCTCCGGCAGGCAACGTTGTCGCGCTGCCCGTCGTCAGTTCAATTCCTGTCAAGCAACCGCAGGAAGCTGAAACGAGTAGTGCCCCGTTCGTGGCAAGCAGTACCGTCGGCGGTGATAGACGGTCTCGGCTACTCGTCCAGTTGAGGGACCTGTTCGAGGACACGGCTGGGTTCGACCTCGCCCACGCTGACACAGATGCGAACTTCATCGAACTGGGGCTCGACAGCCTGATGCTTACCCAGGTGGCGTTGCAACTCCAGCGCGCATTCCCCGTCAAGATCACTTTCCGGCAGCTTATGAGTGAACTTGCCAGTCTGGACCAATTGGCTGGCTACCTTGACCAGCAGATTCCGAAGGAGACGGGTGAAGTCGCGCAAGCAGCGCGAGCAGCCGATCCTGATGAAACGACGGTGGCGGGCGGTCTGATGCGCCGCAACGTTAACAGGCACATGGCCGCATCACATCCCGTGCTGCCCGGAGCGCGACTGGGGCGTGATCCTGGCGGCCAGCCGGCGTGGTTCCTCCCTGATCCCGATCGGGCCGGAAAGTTCCTGAAGGTGGGAACATGAACACTGTAGCGACTGCCACAACTTCGGCCTTCGAGGCTGTCGACTACGACCCCTTCGCAGGAGGCGAGCTGGCGCTGGTCGTGCCAACAACCGAGGGACAGCGAGAGATATGGCTGGCAGACCAGTTGAGCCAGGATGCTTCACTCGCGTTCAATCTATCCGTCTCATTGCGATTCCATGGCGCCCTGGACAGAGCTGCACTCGGCCGAGCCCTGCAGGATGTCGTCGACCGGCATGATGCCTTGAGGGCCAATGTCGCCCCGGGCGGACTTGAACTGTGCATCCGAAAGACCCTGAGCATGCGATTGCCGGAAAGGGATTTTTCCGACCTCTCGGCGGGGGACGCGGAACATGCCGTTTCCTGCCGGCTTCGGGAATCCGTGCTTACGCCATTTTGTCTGGCCACGGACCCGCTCTTTCGAGCGGAGCTACTCTGCATCGGTCCGCACGAACACCTCCTGTTGCTGACCGCACACCACGTAGTTTGCGACGGTTGGTCGTGGTGGGTGCTGGTTCGGGAGCTGGGCTCACTGTATGGCCACTATCGGGACGGCTCTGTGGTCGCATTGCCGGAAGCAGCAGCGTTCGGCCACTACGCGCTCCTCGAAGCCGACGCCAAGCAGGATGGAACGCATTCTGCTGACGACGCCTATTGGCTCTCACGCTTCCCCGGCGCCGCACCGATCCTGGAGCTTCCCACCGATCGAGCGCGCCCACCGGTTCGAAGCTTTGCCTCTGCGCGAGTAGATCACTCGCTGGGACAGGACCTGCTTTCCGCTCTTCGCCAAGCCGGAGCGCGCCGCGGGGCAAGCCTGTTCGCCACGCTCCTGGCAGGATTCTCAGGGCTGCTGTTCCGGCTGGCGGGGCAGGGTGACATCGTCGTCGGCATCCCGGCCGCGGGCCAACCGGTGGCGGGATCCGACGATCTTGTCGGACACTGCGTCAACACATTGCCGTTGCGCTTCCGCGTCGACGCCGCTGCCACATTCGCGGAGCTTGTGGATACCGCACAGACCACGCTTCTCGACGCGCTTGAGCACCAGAAGTGCACGTTCGGCACGCTATTGACGAAGCTCCGGATTGCCCGTGACCCGGCGCGCATGCCATTGGTCAGCGTGCTGTTCAACCTCGACCAGGCCCTTGACCAGCAGAGCACCGCATTTGCTGGACTATCAATGGACTTCGATAGCAATCCCCGGCGTTTCGAGACTTTTGAGCTGTTTATCAACGCTGTTCAGGTAAAGGGTGAATTGCGGATCGAGTGCCAGTACAACACCGACTTGTTCACAGCCGCCACCATACAACGGTGGCTGCGGGCCTACGAGACGCTGTTACGCGCAGCGGTCGCTTCGGACATGACCGCGTTGGCGAAATTGCCGCTGGTTGACGGCGTCGCCCGCAAAGAGCTTGATTCGCTGCAACCCGATCCGACGCCGTATGAGCATGCATGGAGGATGCACGAGCACTTCGAACGGCAATGCGATCGGGAACCACATCGCCTCGCCGTGATGGCGGGCATCAATCGATCCAGTTACGCGGAGCTGGAAGCCTACGCGAACCGGATCGCGCAAGTCCTGCGGGCACAGGGTGTACGCCGCGGCTCGCTGGTAGGCCTGTCGCTTGACCGCGGCGTGGACATGCTTGCGGCGCTCCTGGGCATTCTCAAGTCAGGCGCGGGGTACGTCCCGCTGGACCCGGCTTTCCCTTCTGAACGTCTCGCATACATGGCTGCTGACGCCGGCCTCTCCCTCCTGGTCACCACGAGCGCATACGCGGCGCGTTTCGACCTGCGCGGAAGACCAATCCTGTTGGTGGACGCACATGCTGCAGAAATCGCGGCAGCCCCGGCTGAGAGACTCCAGAAGGGAGAACATTGCGCGACTCCCGAGGATCCGGCCTATGTGATCTACACATCGGGCTCGACGGGGCGGCCCAAGGGCGTCGTCGTCCCGCACCGCTCCGTGTCCAACTTCCTTACGAGCATGCAGTTCACGCCCGGGATTTCGGCCGAAGACAGGCTGTTGGCCATTACAACACTCTCGTTCGACATCGCGGTACTTGAGTTGCTTCTGCCCTTGTCTGTGGGCGCGGTGGTCGTGATTGCAGATCAGGAAGCCGCAGTCGACGGGAAGGCCTTACGCGGGTTGCTTGAGGGCTGTCGAGCCACGGTCATGCAGGGAACGCCATCCAGTTGGCGCTTGCTCCTCGAAGCAGGGTGGAACGCACCGAGCGGGTTCAAGGTCCTGTGCGGGGGCGAACCGATGACGCCGGATGTCGCGGCTGCCCTGGTAGCGAAGACGGACTCGGTGTGGAACCTTTACGGCCCCACGGAGACCACGGTGTGGTCGACCTGCGCACGAATTGAAGCGGGTGGTGCCGGCCAGACCTGCGACATCCACATTGGTCGGCCTATCGCCAATACGAGCATCTGGATCATGGATCCGCATGGGGAGCTTTGCCCATTCGGGGTGCCTGGCGAGATCTGCATAGGGGGGCAGGGCGTCACCAAGGGATACCTGAACCGGCCCGAGTTGACGCAAGACCGCTTCGTGGCTGACAGGTACACGGATAGCAAGTTGCACTTGGCTAAATCCGCCGGTGAGGCGTTGTTGTATCGCACCGGCGATCGCGGACGTTGGCGCCCTGACGGCAACCTTGAGCATCTGGGCCGACTGGACAACCAGGTCAAGGTCCGCGGCTACCGCATAGAGCTTGGAGAGATTGAAGCCAATCTGGCCTCACGGGCCGAGATCGCGCTTGCCGTCGTGATCGTTCGGGAAGACCGGCCGAATGACCAGCGCCTGGTTGCCTACATGGTGGCAACACCGGGCGCCAGCGTCGATGAGGCAGCACTGCGTTCCCATCTTCGCGAGCGTCTGCCTGCTTACATGCTTCCACAGCACTTCGTACTTCTCGACGCGATCCCGCACCTTCCGAATGGAAAGGTCAACAGGGGCGCACTGCCGCCACCCGGCGCGAAGCAGCAGGCCGACACACCCATCCCGGGCAGGGAGGGCTGGGCGTTGGATCCAAGGATCGGGTACCTGTCCGAAGTGTGGTCTGAGCTGCTGGGCGTGCCAGCAGGCAAGGACGACAATTTCTTCGAGCTGGGCGGACATTCCATGCTCGCGGTCCAGATGGCCAGCCGCGTCGAGCGCGATACAGGTCACCGCATCAAGCTCATTCGCCTAGGCGCGGAGACCTTGGCGCAGGTTGCCCTGAGCTTGCCGCTGCCTACCAACGGTCCCACCGACAACCCAGGCATGGGCGTTCGGATCGGAAGTGGGCTTCGACGGTTGTTTGGTATATCGGCAGGCTCCGGCCATGAGCGTTGATTGGGATCCACACTGGATCGGCGACGCGTCCCATCGCTTGTACGCAGCCCTGCACGCGGTTCCCGGGACGCCCACCACGGGTATCGTCCTGGTTCCGCCACTGCTTCATGAGCTACCCCGAACCCGTCGCTTCCTCACCGAAATCGCCAGCGAGCTTGCGAAGACTGGACTACCGAGCTTGCGCTTTGATTTCCAGGGGACGGGGGACTCCGGGGGAGGGGGGGAGGAACTGGACTTCTCAACCATCCGCCGTGACCTCGACCTTGCGATCGCGGCATTACGGGAACTGACGGGTGTCAGCAGGGTGTGCGTGTGCGCTTGGCGCGGGAGTGCGCTCGCCCTCCGGGGCTGGGCGGAGCAGGGCGGTGCCGCCGACCTGCTCGTGCTCTGGGAACCGATTATCGACGGTGCCGACTGGTTGCAGCGCTTGCAGGAAAGCGATGCCCGTGAGCGTGCCACGCGGCCACCGGCGCGCCCGGGTGTACCTCGCATTACGGATCGGGCCGACGGCCAACTCATGGGTTTCACTGCCTCACGAGCGCTTCTTGCTGACCTCGCACATTCGCGGCTTGACAGCGTGCGGGGGACGCGCCTTCCCATATGGCTGATCGCACGAGCCAATCCCGGCGCGGTGCCGGAAGGCGTCGATAACGTACTCTCCCTGCCCCCCGGCGCGCCGGCTTTCAGCACTGACGCCGCAATGGACGCGACATTCTTCGTGACCCCACCGGTGCGCGAGCTGGTGGGGCAGCTGGGCAGGGCGGTGCAAATGGAAGTGCGGGCATGACCGTCAATCTGGACGTCCCCGACCTGAATGTCACACCCACGAATGAAGTGTTTGTGCGCTTCGGTCCAGACCAGCGACTGACCGGCATTTTGAGCGGAGTTGGCGGCAACGGTTGCACGCTCCTGTTGCCGAGTGCGGGCCTGCAGCCACGCGCCGGGCCATTTCGAATGCACGTATTGCTGGCCGATCGCCTCGCCAGGCAGGGAATCCGTTGCTTCCGCTACGACGTCCCGGGAGTCGGCGAAGCACCGCGTATCGCGGGGTGCGATGCCACCCAGGCCAGCATGGCCGCCATCGACCAACTGCAGTTGGACCATGGTTGCCATACCTTTGCGATTGGCGGCATCTGCAGCGCAGCCGATACGGCGTGGGATGTGGCTGTCGCCGATTCTCGGGTCTCGGCCTTGTTGCTGCTCGACGGGATATGTTTTGCCGGTCCTTGGTATCACTACGCCCACATCCTCAGCCTGCTGCGCCGGATGCCCAGGGAATGGAGACACTTCGCGCGCAGGTTGCCCGCTCGGATGAAGGGGAGGCCCGGTCTGGATTCCAACTCATTTCGGACGTGGCCGGACCATGCAACCGCTAGACGACAGTTCGAGCAGTTGGTAGCGCGTGACGTCCGTTTCATGTGGGTCTTTAGTGGCGGCTATGGCGACCGCTTTCTCCACCCGCGGCAGTTCGGATGGAGTTTCGGACCTGCCACGCGAGATCCCCGGGTTGCGTTCCACTACTGGCCTGACTGCGACCACACCTACTTTGTGCGTGCACAGCGGGAACGACTGATCACTACGACCACCGATTGGATGGTCAATCGACTCAATGGCCAACCATGACGCCGGGCGTCCACGGACCCTGGACGGATCAGGTGTCAGGGCCAGCCGGGAGCGGCAACGTGGACGAAGGCGGATGTATTTCCCGTTGTCTCTGGGAAGACGACAAGGTTCAAGCGGACATCCATTGCCGACATGTCACCCATGAGCACCCTGGTATGCGGTGGCGCCGGATACATCGGCAGCCACACCTGCGTCGCTTTGATGGAGCGGGGCCACCGCGTCGTCATAGCGGACAATTTCACCAACAGTTCGCCGCGGGTCCTGCTCCGGCTTCAACGCATCACGGGTGCACCGATCGAGTGTGAGCGCATCGACGTGCGCAACAGGGCAGGGTTGGCCAAACTGTTCGCCCGTCGCCGATTCGATTCCGTGATTCATTTTGCAGCGCTGAAGGCCGTGGGCGAATCCTGCGTACGGCCCTTGGCCTACTTCGACAACAACATCAGTGGCACGATCAACCTCTTGCAGGCCATGCAGGCTGCCGATGTGCAGCGGCTCGTTTTTAGCTCATCGGCGACGGTCTATGGAGACCCGGAGAAAGTGCCAGTCACGGAAGACTGCCACCTGGATGCCACCAACCCCTACGGCCGGACCAAGCTTGTCGTGGAGCAACTCATCGGAGACCTGTGCCGCGCACAGACGTCCTTCCGTGTCGCGAACCTGCGCTATTTCAATCCCGTGGGCGCGCATCCTTCCGGCCTGATCGGTGAGGATCCCGCGGGGATACCCAACAACCTCATGCCCTTCATCTGCCGCGTCGCCGCTGGCCGGAGCAGGAAACTGAGCATCTTTGGAGGCGATTATCCGACGCCTGACGGCACTGGGGTCCGCGACTACATCCACGTGACAGATCTGGCCCAAGCGCACGTTGATGCGCTGGAATACCTCGCAACGGCAGACCGCAGTTTGACCGTCAACCTTGGAACAGGCCGGGGCATCAGCGTGTTGGAGCTCGTTCGCGCCTTCGAACAGGCATCGGGGCGTGACATTCCATTCGAGATTGTCGGACGCCGTCCCGGGGACGCTGCCCAAGTGTACGCGGACCCATCATTGGCACGTCGTCTACTTGGCTGGCGCGCACACCTGGATGTTGAGGCCATGTGCCGCGACGCATGGCGGTGGCAGGCCATGAACCCGGACGGATACAAGAGCAAGACGACCATCGCGCCACGAAGGCCGCGGAGGGGCATCGGTGCTCATGGCCCGACAGCCAGTCCTGCACCTATAACATAATAGGCATTATGCGAAGTCCTAAACGGACGTGCTGGTCCGGTTATTCCTTTGCCCTTGGTTTCGACCCCGCCCCACCAGCCTCGGGACTCAGACCAGCCCAGGTTCCGCGCGCGCCAACGACCCATAACGTGACGCCAATCGCAGTTTACGGCCAACGTGTGTGTCTCCAATGGGCTGGCGATTGACACATCCAGTGCCGAGCATGGGTGCCAGGCACCCACGAAGTGGTGTGTCTTGTCGCCGGGACTGTCACTGATCCAGGGTAAACGCGACACAGGTAGGAAGGCGTTCCAGCAGGGGGCTGGATCGGAGGGATTCCCATGGCCTCATACCCCGCCGCAGTTCGCGGGGTTACTGCAACAACCACAAGGAGTGTTAGACATGAAGTCGAACGTGAAGTGGTCTGTTCTTTCTGCAGCCGTACTCGTCACCCTCTCCTCCGCCGCTGCGATCTCAGCGCAATCCGACAATGGTCGGGATCGTTACGCGGAAGGCATCTACGCCGATTTCTCCACCGCATCCGATAGTGCCGTCTCATTCGACGTGCGCACGGTGGCGTCCGGCCCCATGAAGCGACTCGAAGGCAAGTCGTTCGCTGAACTGACAGGTGAACCCATCTATCGCCTGGGATTCGAGGAAACCCGATCCAGTCGAATCCAGGGGCCCAGGTTCGAGCCGCTAGCGGCGCAGATCGACCGCTCCGAACTGGAAGGTGGCGTTGAGGGCTTCGACGTTGTAGGCCTCCCCGTGGACCGGGGCACCTATCGCGTGCTGCTGGTCCGGGCGACCGCCGGAAGCGACTCGCGCGAGCATCGCGCCTTGGAATTCTGCTGGAAAGCACAGGATCACTGCGTCGTCTACGACCCGCAGATCGAATTCCTGGACTCAGTGGTGAACAACTACCGCACGGCAAAGGCGGAGGGGTACGCGCCAAGGATCCAGGAGCAGAGCGCATCCTCTGACGGCCTCTCCACCCAGGCGGTATGCCGCCTGGCGAGCAACATCAACATCATTGGACGATCGCTCACCTGGAGCGCAAGGACCGTTACGTACAAGAACGTCTACGGCATGACCCTGGTCAGCAAGAGCCTGGGGGGCCAACAGGTAGGCATCACTTGCAACTCCAGTTGCTATCCATCCATGTACGGCTACAGCAATGCTTCCAGCGCCTGGGGCACGCTGGGTTACTCCACCGATTGCGGCTGGCGCCACGGCACCGGCACCACGGGCCGCAAGGGCAAGGCGGTCTCGGAAGGAAAATGCACCCACACGTTCGCCGGGACCGCACGGGCAGACGTCACCCTCAAGGGCACCGGCTCCGGGATCTACCTGGAATGGAGCACCAACGGAGGCGTCGATGGCTCGGGTGGCGCCCTGACCGATACCTGTGGGTATTTCTAGGATTGCGTCTTTTATGAAGTGACGTACGGATCGGCCCGGGAACTGCCCGGGCCGATCAAGGTGCTTCCACGGCCACTTCCCCCACCGTGCCGACGGGCTGCATGCCCGTTGTCGCGGTTTGGGTGTCCTCGCGGCCTGGCACGGTCCAGTCGCGCTGCTCGGAAACGGTCTCCAGGTAGCGCGAGGTGTCCATGCCAATCTTGGCTGCCACACCGACCACGACCACGACAACCAGCGCACCCAGTGCGACCAGCGCCCACACGCCTGAATGCCTGACCATGATCTTCGCCTCTCCGCAATTTTCTTGCGGAGAAGCTAGACCTTTGACTGGCTACAACGGGTGAAATCGCCACCACGAAAATCCGACGTCAGGCTTCGGTTCACTCAAGTCGACAGCCTGCGAAGAGCCACCCTCTCCTGCGCTCACCAAGCCGGCGTGCGGATCATGCCGGCGATGCGGGCGCCGCCCCACACCAACGCCAAGCCGGTGACGATCGAGAGGCCCAGGTAACCCACCAACATCGATGGCCGGTCGGAGCGCGCCATCAGCAAGCACTCCAACATCAGCGAAGACCACGTCGTCAGTGCGCCCAACACGCCGACAATCAGGAAAGCCCGCCAGTACAGGGCAACGGGACCTCGGGCTTCCAGCCATACCGCCAGGAAACCAATGGCGAAGGACCCCAGCATGTTGACGGTGAACGTCCCCCAGGGAAAACCGCTGCCCAGTTGCCGTAGCAACAACCCGCCAAGCCAATGGCGCCCGGCGGCCCCCAATGCGCCGCCCAGCATGACCAGACCCAGTTGCTGCCACCAGATCGCCGGCATCAATCGCTCCCTGCGCCAGCGGCATGCTCACTGCGCACGCTTATCCCCTCGCCCGAGCCACCAGGCCATGGCCGCACCGGCGATGGACCAACCAACCACCTGCTCCACAAGATTCGCCAGCGTGAAATCCATCGGGAACATGTACCAGTTCCAGTACGGCAAGCTGATCGTCGCCCAACTGAAGGCCCCCACGGCGGCAGCGATCAGGACCCGGCGACCAAAGCTCCAAACACCCAACGACAGAATCCACGCCAGAACCGCTGCTGCGAGCGTATCGGACGCCCATTGCCTGCCCAGATTGGGCCCCATGTTCTCCAGTGCCGGGTTGCCATCGGGCTGGTAGATCACCAAGGCATAGGGCTTGTCCCGGTTGGCCTCCACGAAGGCCTTGTTCGCGGCTTCATCCGCATACATCGCAGGGTCCATGCCGGGCAGCATGTACACCCCCTCCCCATTCGTGGCGCTGCGGGTGATGGCCGTGAGCGCGGTGTCCTGCTCGACGGCGGTGTGCATACCCAATTCGCCCAGCGGCAGCATCGTGTGGGCCACGGCGCCCCACAGGAACATCACGATTCCGCCCAGGATGGCGGCTATGGCAATTCGCATCGGGTCCTCCCCAGGACTGGCGTCTGCATTCGGTGGTGCGGGAGCTTCCTGAGCTTGCCTGTGGCCGTCCCTGCCCGCAACCGTCATTCGGGGATGCCGGTCGGTCCGCCCCCCCGTGCCGCACTCCGCGATGCGCGAAGGCGGTCGAGTTTTTCCTTGAGCTTGAGCTCCAACCCGCGTTCCACCGGTTGGTAGTACACGCGTTCCCCCATGGCATCCGGGAAACCGGTCTGGTCCAGCGCCACCCCACCCTCCCGGTCGTGGTCGTACTGGTAGCCCTTCGAGTAGCCCAGTTGCTTCATCAGCCGGGTGGGAGCGTTGCGCAGATGGAGGGGCACGTCCTGCGTGCCGTACTGGGACACGTCCTGCTGGGCGGCCTTGTACGCCACGTAGGCCGCGTTCGACTTGGCGGTACTGGCCAGATAGATCGTGAGTTGGGCCAGCGCGAGTTCCCCCTCCGGCGAGCCCAGGCGGTCGTACGTCTCCCACGCGTCGATCGCCATCTGCAACGCGCGGGGATCGGCCAGTCCGATGTCCTCCACGGCCATCCGCGTCAGCCGGCGGGCCAGGTACGCGCGATCGCATCCGCCATCGAACATCCGCGCCAGCCAGTACAGCGCCGCATCGGGGTTGGAGCTGCGTACCGACTTGTGCAGCGCCGAAATCTGGTCATAGAACTGTTCGCCGCCCTTGTCGAACCGGCGCGTACGGTCGGCGAGCACCTGGCCCAGCGTCGCCTCGGTGACCTCACCGCCTTCGTCCACCGCCAGCTCGGCGGCAATCTCGAGCAGCGTCAGGCTGCGGCGCACATCGCCATCGGCCGCGGTCGCGATCAATCTCAGCGACTCGTCCGATACCCGGACGCCCTGCCCGCCCAAGCCGCGCTCCCCATCGTCCAGGGCCGCGCGCAAGGCAATCGCGATGTCGTCGGCCGACACCGCCTCCATCACGTGCACGCGGCAGCGTGACAACAACGCGGAGTTCAGCTCGAAGGACGGGTTCTCGGTGGTCGCCCCGACAAACAGGATGGTGCCGCGCTCGATGTGTGGCAGGAACGCGTCCTGCTGGGCCTTGTTGAAGCGATGCACCTCGTCCACGAACAGCACCGTGCGGCGGCCCTCCGCGAAGCGTTGCGCGGCTTCGGCCAGGACCTGGCGGACTTCGGGGAGGCCGGAAAGCACCGCCGAGATCGCGCGGAATTCGGCGTCGGAGTAGCGCGCCAGCAACAGGGCGAGCGTGGTCTTGCCACAGCCTGGGGGGCCCCACAGGATCATCGAATGCATGCGGCCGGATTCAACCGCTCGCCGCAGCGCGCTGCCGGGTGCAAGCAGACGGCGCTGTCCCACCATCTCGTCCAGCGTGCGCGGGCGCATGCGTTCGGCCAAGGGCCGCATCGCGTCGCGGTCGACGCTCAGCAGATCAGAGGCTGTTTCGGTGAACGGGGGCGGCGGACTCGGCCGGGGCACGGTGCATCAACGAGTAGTACGGGCCACACAAGATACCAACTGCCCGTGCATAAGTGCCCAACCGCAGTTGGGCGGGCCGATCAACCCTGGGCGACAGCGCCGCGCGCGGCGACGCCCCCGAGGTCGTAGCTGACGCGCAGCCATTGGCCCGTGGTGCGGTCGTAAAGCGCTTCCACACTGGCCGGCTCGCCGCCTTCCCCCTCAAACACTGCCTGTCCCACAGCCTGTATGTGCAGGTAGCGGCGGCCGGCCGGCGAAGTACTCGCCTGCTCTATCCGCATCTCCACCGACTGCTGGCCGAACTCAGCCGCCAGCACACGGTTGGCCTGCTCCGACAGCCCGCGAACGAGCGCCGATTGGCGCGGCACCATGCTTGAGGGTGCGTCACTGCCAAAGACGAGTTGGGGCTGCGTGACGACCGTGTCCTGGGTGTCGTACAGCGCATTGAACGCCAGCGGGATCCACGCGTCGTCGTTGCCGATGCGCACGCGGCCCTCACCGGACACCGCGCGGTCGCGCAGGCTGAGTGGGGCCACGTCAACCTTGTCCAGCTTCACCTCGACCTTGTGCTTCGGAAACTGAAGGGTGATGGCGCCAACTAGGGAAGCCGCCACTGCGTCGTCCATCGCCAGGTCGCCTTCCACTCGCGACTCCGCCGTCTTGTCCAACGCTGCCGCCACGAAAATCGGGGCCGGCTGCGGAGCGGGCTCGGTGGCCGGCACCGTGGAGAACACGCCCAAAGCGCCCGCGGAGGCGAGGACTGCGGAGGAAATGGCGGTGCGAAGCAGCATGGCGTGTCCAACCCTGTCCTGGACGCCGCGCTGGTTGCGGGGCGTTGCAGGCAAAGTGCCAGCCGCCCCGTGGAAGTTTCGTGATCGCAGGGGTTCGAAGGTGAATGCCGGTGCAACCGATTACTGGCGATAACCTGCCCGAGGGAAGGCTGCATCGCTCCCGCACACACGGATCAAGAAACGCGGACGGCGGGTTTCCCCGCCGTCCATTGACACCCCGCCGTCGATTGGCCAAGGCCACTCATCTGCCGGTTGCCGCTGGCGCTTTCCAGCGTGAAACCGGTTCGAAAGCGGCAACCGGGTCCTCACCCCTCGCCGATCACGTCCACGCCCTTCGCCGGCGTGTAGCTGAACGTGCCTCGCGAAAACGCAGGATTACGCTTCCAGCCGCTGAAGCGGATTTCGGTGCGCTGCCCCAGGCTGTCGACGATCACCATCTTGGACAACGCTCCATTGGCAAAGCCCAGGCGCGCGGTACGGAAGCCTGCCTCGCTGTTGCGAGGCGCCAGCGACAGCCAGTTCATGCCATCGGCAGCGCCCGCATCCTTGACGACGAACTGGGCATCCAGCTTGGCGGGATCGACCAGCGCGGCCAGCGGGCTGTTCTGCTCCTCCGGGCCCTGCGGCTTGACCGTCGCCTGCTGCAGGTCCGGGTCGTACACCCACACCTTGCGGCCGTCGGCCACGATCAACTGTGGATACGGCTTTACGTATTCCCAGCGGAAGAGGCGCGGTGCGGACAAAGCCAATCGGCCGCTGGAGGACTCTTTCAGCCGCCCCTTTTCGTTGAAGACCTGCTGGGTAAAGGTGGCATTGAGTCCCTTCAACCCCTTGGTGAAGGTGTTGAGGTCGTCCCGCGCGGCGGCGAGCGCGGAAGAGGTGAACATCGCGCCGGCCAGCACGCCTACGCTGATCCGGGCTGCCCACAAGGTGATGCGCTTCATGGCGTTGCTCCAACTGCAATGGCGTTTGCGATGGCCGCAGTGTGTGGCGCCAAAGCTGAATAGGTCATCAAGGCAACGGGCATCAGGAGTAGCACCGTTCATCAATCCCCTCCGACACGCACGACGCGCTCCCTGGGAGGCGGTCAGCGTGCCTCAGTCACGCGGCGGGGGCGGTGCCAGCACGCTGCGGTCGCCATTGTGCTCAGGTGGCGAGACCACCCCAGCGGCTTCCATCGCCTCAATGAGTCGGGCGGCGCGGTTGTAACCGATCTTCAACCGCCGCTGCACCCCGGAAATCGAAGCGCGACGTGTCTCGGTGACGATGCGCACCGCCTCGTCGTACAGCGGGTCGGATTCGTCGCCCCCTCCCCCGCTCTCGGGCAAGCCGGTGGCGCCAACCACCACGCCGTCGCCCATGGTCTGCACCTCGTCCAGCACGCCCTCGATGTAATCCGGGCCGCCGCCAATCTGCTTGAGGTGCTCGACCACGCGATGCACTTCCTCGTCACTGACGAAGGCGCCATGCACGCGCTCGGGCATCGCGGTGCCCGGCGGCAGGTACAGCATGTCGCCGTGGCCCAGCAGCGTTTCCGCACCGGACTGGTCGAGGATGGTGCGCGAGTCGATCTTGCTCGACACCTGGAACGCGATGCGCGTGGGGATGTTGGCCTTGATCAGGCCGGTAATCACGTCCACCGACGGACGCTGGGTGGCCAGGATCAGGTGGATGCCGGCCGCACGCGCCTTCTGGGCCAGGCGCGCGATGAGTTCCTCGACCTTCTTGCCGACGATCATCATCATGTCGGCGAATTCGTCGATGAAGATGACGATGAACGGCAACGTTTCCAGCGGTCGCGGCGCCTCGCCCAGCTCGGCATTGGGCTTGAACAGCGGGTCCATCATCGGCTGGCCCGCGTCCTGGGCGTCCTTGACCTTCTTGTTGAAGCCCGCCAGGTTGCGCACGCCCACCGCGCTCATCAGCTTGTAGCGGCGCTCCATCTCAGCCACGCACCAGCGCAGCCCGTTGGCCGCCTCCTTCATGTCGGTGACCACGGGCGCCAACAGATGCGGAATCCCCTGGTAGACCGATAGCTCCAGCATCTTGGGGTCGATCATCAGCATCCGCAGGTCCTTGGCGGAAGCCTTGTACAGCAACGACAGCACCATCGCGTTGACCGCGACCGACTTGCCGGAGCCGGTGGTGCCCGCCACCAGCAGGTGCGGCATGCGCGCCAGGTCAGCGACCGTCGGCCTGCCGGCAATGTCCTTGCCGAGCGCCAGCGTCAACGGGCTTGGGGACTTGTCATATTCCTTCGAACGCAGCAGCTCGGACAGGAAGATCATCTCTCGCTGGGTGTTCGGGGTTTCCAGACCCACCACGGACTTGCCCGGGATGACGTCCACGACGCGCACCGACTTGACCGAGAGGCCGCGGGCGATGTCCTTGTCCAGCGAGCTGATCTGGCTGACCTTCACGCCAGGCGCCGGCTCGATTTCAAAACGGGTGATGACCGGGCCGGGATACGCGCCGACCACCTGCGCATCGATACGGAAATCCTTGAGCTTGAACTCGATCTGCCGGGACAGCGTTTCCAGGGTCTGCTCGTCATAGCCCTTGGGCTGCGGCTTGGGGTCGTCCAGCAGCGCCAGCGGCGGGACGCCATTGCCATCGCCCGTGTGGAAGAGCGGGATCTGGGTTTCGCGCTTGGCGCGCTCGCTCTTCTCCACCACAGGCGCCGGCGGCGGCTCGATCTTCACCGGCGCACGCTTTGCGCGCAGTTCTGTATCGACCTTGCGGCTCTCCTCGCGCTCCTCGCGCAGGGCGCGGGTTTGCTGCCACTCGCTCGCCTGCTTGCTGCCGCGCTTGAACAGGCCAGACAGCAACGGCCCCATCGCCAGCGTCCACTGGCCCAGTTTGTCCATCACGTGCAGCCACGACAGGCCTGTCGCCAGGGTCACCGAAATCAGCAGCAGTGCCAGCAGGAACAGGTTGCCGCCCACCGGCCCGAAGCCGCGGTACAGGGACTTGCCCACCACTTGGCCGAGGATGCCGCCGCTGCCGGCCGAGAAGTCCGAGGCCCCGTTGAAACGCAGGTACAGCAGCCCCGTGGCCGCCACCAGAAATCCGACAATACCGATCAGGCGCAGCGCGGGACCCAGGTCCGCATGGCCATCGCCATCGGTGTCCATGCCAAACAGGGCGATCCACGCGATCAGGCCCAGCATCACCGGCAACAGGAAGGCGACATAGCCGGTGAGATACAGCAGCACGTCGGCAAGGAATGCGCCGACCTTGCCCCCCAGGTTGTGCAGCGGCGCGGTCACGCTTCCCGACTGCGACCAGCCGGGATCCTGTGGCGAGTACGTCACGAGGCTGGCCAACAAGTACACCAGCAACGGCGCAATGATGATCAGCGCGATGTCGCGCATGAGCCGCTGACGACGGGGCGATGGCGGGGCCTTTTCGGCCGTGACCTTCTTTCGGCTTGCTGCGGACGCTTGCGCCACCGTGATGTTCTGCCTTAAATCGATTCCGTTAGTTGTTGAATATACGGCTGAATACCGGAAATTCACAGCCCGGCTGCCGGGCTCCCCGCTACCTAAACTACAGCGTCATGCCCTTCAACGCAGGGTGCACCAGCTCGCCGGCTTCGACGTTGATGCCGCGGACCAGCGGCAGGCTGTCCCGCCACGCGCCAGAGGCCAGCTTGCTGACCCACGGCAGGATGGCCGCGCAGATCGCCTGCGACGACGTCTGCGGCACGGCGCCAGGCATGTTGGTCACGCAGAAGTGGATGACGCCTTCCTCGACGTAGGTGGGCTCCTTCCAGGTGGTCGGGCGCGAAGTTTCGAAGCAGCCGCCCTGGTCGATGGAGATATCCACCACCACGCTGCCGTCCTCCATCCCCACCAGCATCTCGCGGGTCAGCACGTGCGGGGCCACCGCGCCGGGAATCAGCACCGCCCCCACCGCCAGATCCGCGGTGGCCACTTCCCGGGCGACGACTTCGTCGTAGGGGTAGAGGGCCGTCACGTTGTTGCCCAGACGCATCATCTCGTCCAGCCGGTCCTGGCGCTTCTCGAACACCACCACGTTGGCGCCGCCGGCCGCCGCCAGCGCCGCCGCATGTCCACCGGCCTGCCCCGCCCCAAACACCACCACCTTGCCTCGCTCGGTGGATGGCAACCCGCCGAGCAGCTTGCCCTTGCCGCCTTGCGGCTGGTGCAGCAGGTGGGTGCCGATCTGCACCGCGATCTTGCCGGCAATGATCGACATCGGCGCGAGCAGCGGCAGGGTGCCGTTGTCCAGCTCGACGGTTTCGAAGGCAACTCCGGTCAGGCCGATATCCAGCAGGCGCCGCGTCAGTGCGGGGTCAGGGGCCAGGTGCAGGTAGCAGAACAGGATGTGATCCGGCCGCAGGTGGCGAAGATCGCTCTCGATCGGCTCCTTGACCTTCACGATCAGTTCGCCCTTGTCGTACAGCGCCGCAGCATCCGGCGCGATGTGGACGCCCAGTTGCGCGTACTGCGCATCACTGAACCCACTCTTGAGGCCCGCCCCCTGCTCCAGCCAGACCTCGTGGCCGCGACGCACCAGGTCCCCGGCAGCCGCGGGCACCAGTGCCACACGCCCTTCCAGGGTCTTCGTTTCCCGGGGTACTCCGATGCGCATCGCGTTCTCCCTGCCTCTGCCTGCCTTGTGTGTCAGGAATCGCCGCTTACGCCGCGCCGCGGGTGTCGCACTTGGATCTTCGGCGGCGCGGGTAATGCAACGCTGTTTTCGCCGGGCTTGCCTTGTAATGCCCGGACTCGCCCGCCACTCTATGGCGTCCCATAGCGCCCAAGTATAGCCATGACCCCATCCAAGCATTCGAAGTTGATCATCCTCGGTTCCGGCCCGGCCGGCTGGACGGCGGCCGTGTACGCGGCACGCGCCAACCTCAAGCCCGTGGTGATCACCGGACTGCAGATGGGCGGCCAGCTGATGACCACCACCGAGGTGGACAACTGGCCGGGCGACGCCCACGGCCTGATGGGCCCCGACCTGATGGCACGCATGCAGGCCCACGCCGAGCGTTTTGACACCGAAGTCGTGTTCGACCACGTCCACACCGCAGACCTGTCCAGCCGCCCCTTCCGCCTGGTGGGTGACAGCGGCGAGTACACCTGCGACGCGCTGATCATTGCCACCGGCGCCACCGCCAAGTACCTGGGCATTCCCTCGGAAGAGGCGTTCAAGGGCCGCGGCGTTTCGGCATGCGCCACCTGCGACGGCTTCTTCTACAAGGACAAGGACGTGGCGGTGATCGGCGGCGGCAACACCGCCGTGGAAGAAGCGCTGTACCTGTCCAACATCGCCCGCAAGGTCTATCTGATCCACCGCCGCGACACGCTGCGCGCGGAGAAGATCATGCAGGACAAGCTTTTCGCCAAGGCCGAGTCCGGCAAGATCGAGTTGGTGTGGAACCACACCGTCGACGAAGTCCTGGGCGACGACGCCGGGGTCACCGGCGTGCGCGTCAAGTCGATGCTGGACGACAGCACCCGCGAGCTCCCAGTGCACGGTTTCTTCGTGGCGATTGGCCACACGCCCAATACGTCCCTCTTCGAGGGTCAGTTGGCAATGCGCAACGGCTACCTGACCATCACCACCGGACTGGAAGGCAATGCCACCCAGACCTCGGTCGAAGGCGTATTCGCGGCGGGCGACGTGGCCGACCAGGTCTATCGCCAGGCCATCACCTCGGCAGGCTTCGGCTGCATGGCCGCGCTGGACGCCGAGAAATTCCTCGACAGCGAAGGCTGAGCCAGCCCAGGCGCCCCGCTCCCCGCCGGGGCGCCATTTCCAGATGCACGACGTCCGCCTACTCTCCCGCTTGGCCGACGTTCCCCCCGGACAGTGGGACGCGCTGCATGACGACCGCAACCCGTTCGTCACCCACGCATTCCTAGCCGGGCTGGAGCAGCACGGCTGCCTGCGCGCCGAGTGGGGCTGGACGCCCCGCCACCTGACGTTGTGGGAGGGCGACGCGCTGGTCGCGGCCGCGCCCATGTACCTGAAGGACAACTCGCACGGGGAGTTCGTGTTTGACCACGCCTGGGCGCACGCCTACGCCCGGCATGGGCTGGACTACTTCCCAAAGTGGTTGTGCGCCGTTCCGTATTCCCCGGTCACCGGGCCACGCCTGCTGGCCCGGGACGGCACGATGCGGCACGCGCTGGTGGAGGCCATGGTCACTCAGTGCCAAGCGCTGGGTTTGCCCTCGGTGCACGTGAACTTCCACACCGCCACCGAAGAAGCAGCCTTCTTGCCTTTGCATGCCGACGAGGGGGGCGCCACACCTGAGTGGTTGGCACGCACCGACGTCCAGTACCACTGGCACAACACCGACGGCTGGCGCACCTTCGATGACTTCCTCGGGGCGCTCGATCACAAACATCGCAAGAACATCCGCCAGGAGCGGGCCAAGGTGGCACGGGCAGGAGTGCGGTTCCGCGTGATTGAAGGCAACAGCGCGTGCGAATCCGACCTGACGGCGATGCACCGCTTCTACCTCCGCACCTTTGCCGAGTACGGCAACCACCCGGCCCTGACCCTGCCCTTCCTGCGGCACCTGGCCGCCACCCAGCCCGGGGCGCTGGTGATCTTCCTCGCCGAGTACCAGGGTCAGGCGGTGGCCGGCGCCCTGTGCCTGCGGGGCGCGGACACCCTCTACGGCCGCTACTGGGGCAGCGACGCGACGCTGCCGGGACTGCACTTCGAGACCTGCTATTACCAAGGCATTGAATACTGCCTGCGGCACGGGCTGACCCGCTTCGAGCCGGGCGCCCAAGGAGAGCACAAACTGGCTCGGGGTTTCCTGCCCGCACTGGTGCGCAGCCGGCACTGGATCGCCCACGACAGCTTCCGCGACGCGCTCCGCGAATGGTGCCGCGAGGAGACTGACTCGGTGATGCAGTACGCCCGGCGCCTGCGTGGGCACTCCCCCTTCAAGGTGGCTGACGCACCGCCCGGGACGTGACAAGCTGCGCGAATGTCCTTGCGATTGCCCGAACTGCCGACCGATCCCGCGGCGCCGTTCCCACCGGGCGAGCGCGCGCTCCGGCAACCCGATGGACTGCTTGCCATTGGCGGCGACCTCTCGGCCACCCGTTTGCTCAATGCCTATCGCGCGGGCATTTTCCCGTGGTACTCGGAAGGCCAACCTATCCTGTGGTGGTGTCCCGACCCGCGCACGGTGTTCCGCACGGAGAGTTTCCGGCTTTCATCCCGGTTCCGCCGCACGCTGCGACAACTGCCTTGGGTGGTGCGGGCCGATACCGCCTTCGAGACGGTGATCGACCTCTGCGCCCGCATTCCCCGCCAAGGCCAGGACGGCACCTGGATCACGCCGGAGATGCGGGACGCCTACGTTGAGTTGCACCGCCTTGGCTACGCACACTCGATCGAGGTGATGGATGGCGACCGACTGGTCGGCGGCCTGTACGGCGTTTCGATCGGCCACGCATTCTTCGGCGAAAGCATGTTCAGCGCCGAATCGGGGGGATCGAAGGTCGCTTTGGCCGGCTTGGCGCACCGGATGCGGCAATGGGGCTGGCCGCTGATTGATGCGCAGGTCGAGAATCCCCACCTCGTCTCGTTGGGCGCCCGGCTCATGCGCCGCGACCGTTTCCTGGGCCAGGTGCAGGCGCTCACCGCACTGCTGGCGCCGGCCGACCAGTGGACGCGGCGATTTGGTGTGCTGACCGCCACCGAACTCGCGGGTTGACCCGAGTCCCCGCCCGACCGTCCGCGGCTATTGGGCCCCGAGCGTGCACCGGCCCCGTCGGCTGAACCCCGTCCACTCCGCCTTTTGCGCCAGACAAAGCAACATGGCACAATGCTGGGCTTCGCGGCCGGGAAAAGGCCGCTCTTCGTGACACTCAGGGAACACATGGCAAAAGACGACGTGATCGAATTCGAGGGCACGGTGGCGGAAACCCTTCCGAACACCATGTTCCGGGTGCGCCTCGAAAACGGGCACGAAATCATCGCCCATATCTCCGGCCGCATGCGCAAGAACTACATTCGCATCCTGACCGGCGACAAGGTGAAGGTGGAAATGACCCCCTACGACCTGACCAAGGGTCGCATCACCTACCGCATGAAGTAATCGCGGTAACTAATTGAAAAAAAGGCGACCTTGGGTCGCCTTTTTCGTGCCTTCGGGTTCCCGCGCCGCCGGGACGGCGCGGCGCGGGGGCAGTCCGTCAGTTGACCGTGGCGGGCAACAGCTTTTCCGGTTCGGCCTGCACGTCCAGCACCAGCTCGTCGTCCTTGACGTCGATGGTGACGCGGCCGCCGCTCACCAGCTTGCCGAACAGCAGCTCGTCGGCCAGCGGGCGCTTGATCTTGTCCTGGATCACCCGCGCCATCGGCCGCGCACCCATCAGCGGATCGAAGCCATGCTGGGCCAGCCAGTCGCGCGCCGGCGGCGTGGCGGAGAGGGTCACGTCCTTCTCATGCAGCTGGGCCTCCAGTTCGATCAGGAACTTGTCCACCACCCGCAGGATGTGTTCAAAGCCGAGCGGCTGGAACTGCACCACCGCATCCAGGCGGTTGCGGAACTCCGGCGTGAACGAGCGGCGGATCACTTCCATCGCATCGGTGCTGTGGTCCTGCTTGGTAAAGCCGATCGAGCGCCGCGAGGCCTGTGCCGCGCCGGCATTGGTGGTCATCACCAGCACCACGTTCTTGAAGTTGGCCTCGCGTCCGTTGGTGTCCGTCAGGATGCCGCGGTCCATCACCTGCAGCAGGATGTTGAAGATGTCCGGATGCGCCTTCTCCACCTCGTCCAGCAACAGGACGCAGTGCGGCGTCTTGACGATCTTCTCGGTCAGCAGACCGCCCTGGTCGAAGCCCACATAGCCCGGAGGCGCGCCAATCAGGCGGCTGACCGAATGCGGCTCCATGTACTCGGACATGTCGAAGCGCACCAGCTCGATGCCCAGCTGCAGCGCCAGCTGCTTGGTCACCTCGGTCTTGCCCACGCCAGTGGGACCGGCGAACAGGAAATTGCCGATCGGCTTGTCCGGGTTGCCCAGGCCGCTGCGCGCCAGCTTGATGGCGCTGGTCAGGGTCTCGATGGCCGGGTCCTGGCCGAAGATGACCATCTTCAGGTTGCGCTCCAGGTTGCGGAGCACGTCCTTGTCGGTGGCGGTGACCTGCTTGGCCGGGATGCGGGCCATCTTGGCCACGATCGTCTCGATCTCCTCGACGTCGATCAGGGTCTTGCGCAGGCCCTCCGGCAGCACCCGCTGGCGGGCACCGGCCTCGTCGATCACGTCGATGGCCTTGTCCGGCAGCAGCCGGTCGCCGATGTGCTTGACCGACAGGTCCACCGCCGCCTGCAGCGCGTCGTCGGCGTAGGTCACGCCGTGGTGCTGTTCGTACTTCGGCTTCAGGCCCTGCAGGATCTCCACGGTCTCTCCGACCGTCGGCTCGACGATGTCGATCTTCTGGAAGCGGCGGGCCAGGGCCCGGTCCTTCTCGAAGATGCCGCGATATTCCTGGAACGTGGTCGAGCCGATGCAACGCAGGTCGCCCGAAGCCAGCGCCGGCTTGATCAGGTTGGACGCGTCCATCGTGCCACCGGACGCCGAGCCGGCGCCGATGATGGTGTGGATTTCGTCGATGAAGAGGATCGCCCCGGGCAGCTTCTTCAGCTGCGCCAGCACCGCCTTGAGGCGCTTCTCGAAGTCGCCGCGATACTTGGTGCCCGCCACCAGCGCGCCCAGGTCGAGCGAGAAGATGGTGGCGTCCATCAGCACTTCGGGGACGTCGCCCTCGACGATGCGCTTGGCCAGGCCCTCGGCAATCGCGGTCTTGCCCACGCCGGCTTCACCCACGTACAGCGGGTTGTTCTTGCGGCGGCGGCACAACACCTGGATGGTGCGTTCCACTTCGTCGGCGCGGCCCACCAGCGGGTCGATCTTGCCGTCGCGGGCGGCCAGGTTGAGGTTGCTGGCGAACTCTGCCAGCGCGTCGGATTTGCCCTCGCCCTCCCCGCCCTCGGCCTGGCGGGATTCGCCTTCCTCGTGCGGGTGCTGCGGCTCGTCGTCGCCGTGCTTGGCGATGCCGTGGGAGATGTAGTTGACGACGTCAAGCCGCGCCACGTCCTGCTGGTTGAGGAAGTAGACGGCATGGGAGTCCTTTTCGCCGAAGATGGCCACCAGCACGTTGGCGCCGGTGACTTCCTTCTTGCCCGAGGACTGGACGTGGTAGACCGCACGCTGGAGGACACGCTGGAAGCCCAGCGTCGGCTGGGTGTCGCGGTCGATGTCCGTGGGCAGCACCGACACCGACGTGGCAATCGCCTGCTCCAGGTCGGAGCGCAGGCGTGGGAAGTCCACGTTGCAGGCCTTCAGCACCTGCTCGGCCGAGGGGTTGTCCAGGAGTGCCAGCAGCAGGTGCTCGACCGTCATGTACTCATGGCGCGCTTCGCGGGCACGCTTGTAGCACTGGCCGATGCTGTATTCGAGATCCTTGCTGAACATGGGGGCAAGCCTCCAAAAAGCTACTGCGGTCCTAGATGGGGACACGCAAGGTGCTTTTCCATGCGCCCCCCTTCGGAACTTCCCGATCGGATCGGCCCGGGGCGGAAAACCCCTCCTACTGATCAGTACGTGCCTTGGACCCGTTTTAGGCCTTTTCCATCGTACACAGCAAGGGGTGCTGGTTCAGTCTTGAGTATTCGTTCACCTGCGCGACCTTGGACTCGGCCACTTCGCGGGTGAAAACCCCGCACACGCCCCGGCCACGGGTATGTACATGGAGCATGATCTGGGTGGCTTTTTCGATGTCCAGGGGGAAGAAGCGCATCAGCACGTCCACCACGAAATCCATCGGGGTGTAGTCATCGTTGAGCAGGAGCACCGAGTACAGCGGGGGGCGGGCGACGTCGGGTTTACCGGTCTCCACCAGGACGCCGTGGTGGTGTTCATGGTCGGTCTGCTTGGGCATCGGGCCATTATACGCAGCGGGGACAAACCGCCCGAGGGTGCGATGGACGTGCACTGCGACCCACCGGCAGAATGGCCGTCAAACCACACGGATCGTTCCTCATGCGCCCAGCGTTCGTCCTGCTGCTGTCTGCCCTCGCCTTCGCACCGGCCGTGATGGCCAAGGATGCGCCTGCCGCCGCTGCGGCCCCCGCTGGTGACCATAAGCCGGACCCTCGCGTAAAGCGCCTGCTGGACAAGCTGAAGTACGAGTACGAAGTGGATGAAGATGGCGACTACAAGCTGGTCTTCAGCCTCGAGGGTGACGAAGACGCAAAGAAGGACCGCAGCCAGTTGGTCTACGTCCGCTCGCCCGTCTACGACTATGGGTCGCATGAGGTGCGCGAAGTCTGGGCTCCGGCTTACAAGTCCAAGGGCGAGGAGTTTCCCGCCAAGGTCGCCAACCGGCTGCTTGAAGCGTCCCAGGACAGCAAGTTGGGCGGCTGGGCCAAGCAGGGGCAGTACGCGGTGTTCGTGATCAAGGTCGCGACCAATGCTTCGGCGGAAGAGTTGGACGACGCCATTGATGCCGCCATCCAGAGCGCCGACCAGATGGAAGCCGAGTTGACCCCGGGCAAGGACGAGTTCTAAGGGGGCCGGCCGTCGCCCCGTACCTGCCCTGACCCATCCCACCTTCGATCAGTGGGGGTGAAAATGTGTCGTGGACGGTTCGGCGCCTGGCAAGACACAATGCGAATTCCATCACACAGGGGACGTTTCATGCGTATGCGCCATCGTTTGTTGCTGCCCGCCGCCCTGCTGCTCACCGCCATCGCCCTCCCCGCCGCCGCCTCTGACGCCTCGGTGAAGACGCGCCTGGACGCCCGCGGCGTCAAGTACGAGGTGGACGGTGACGGCGACTACAAGGTCACCTACAACTATTCCAAGGAAGGCCGCACGCAACTGGTGTTCGTCTCGGGCGGCACCGAGAAGGTGGGTGGCTTCATTGTCCGGGAGATCTTCTCCCCCGCAGGCCGGGTCGAGAAGGACGACATCGATGGCGACAAAGCCCTTGAACTGTTGGGCGAAAGCCGCAACAACAAGCTGGGCAGTTGGGAACTTGCGGGCGACGTTCTGTACTTCGTCGTGAAGATTCCTGACAGCCTGAGCGCCGCCGAGCTCGAATCGGCCATGGACATCGCCGCCCAGACGGCCGATGACATGGAGCTGGAGCTGTCCGGTGATCGCGACGAGCTGTAATCCTGCGTCGGATCCCGCGAAGCCCCGTCCGGCGCCGTCGGCGGGGCTTCGCATTTCCCGCCTCCCCTATCCGCCCCCCGAGACCCCAAGCCCATGACCTACCGCGAAGGCCGCTTCTGGCAACCCGATGTCACCGTCGCGACGGTGGTGGTGGCCGACGGGCGCCTGCTGCTGGTCGAGGAAATGGCGGGGGGCCGCCTGGTGCTGAACCAGCCAGCTGGCCATCTGGAACCAGACGAAAGCCTGGTCGCGGCGGCCCTGCGCGAAACCCGCGAAGAGACCGGCTGGGACGTGCGGCTGACCGGGTTCGTGGGCGCCTACCAATGGAAGGCGCCGCTGCAGGCCGACGGCAGCGGTGGTCGGCATTACCTGCGTTTCGCCTTCGCCGCCGAGCCTGTCACCCACGACCCGACGCGATCGTTGGACGAAGGCATCGTCCGCGCGGTGTGGCTGACGCCCGCCGAACTTCAGGCCGAAAGCGAGCGCCATCGCAGCCCACTGGTCTGGCGCACCGCCGAGGATTTCCTCGCTGGCCGCCGACAGTCGCTGGACGTGTTGCAACATCTGGCATGAGCGGCGTGCGCACTATCGTCGGCATGTCCGGTGGCGTCGACTCCTCGGTGGCCGCATTGCTGCTGCGGGACGCCGGCGAGCCCATCGCCGGGCTCTTCATGCAGAACTGGGCCGACGACGGCAGCGGCGACTGTCGCGCCGAGGACGACCGCCGTGACGCGGTCGCCGTGTGCGGGCGGCTGGGTATTCCCATCCATTTCCGCGATTTCTCGGGTGAGTACTGGAAGGGTGTTTTCGAGCATTTCCTCGCCGAGTACGCAGCCGGTCGGACGCCCAATCCGGACGTGCTCTGCAATCGCGAAATAAAGTTCAAGCATTTCCTCGATGCGGCCCATGACCTGGGCGCCGAGTACATCGCCACGGGCCATTACGCCCGCGTGGCCCGGGACGGGGGGCGCCACCACCTGCTGCGCGCCCGCGACCGCAACAAGGACCAGAGTTACTTCCTCCACCAGTTGGGCCAGCACCAGCTGGCCAGTACCCGCTTCCCGCTGGGGGAGCTGGTCAAGACCGACGTGCGTCGCATGGCGCAGGATGCCGGCCTGCCTACCGCGGCCAAGAAGGACTCCACGGGAATCTGCTTCATCGGCGAGCGTGACTTCCGCGAGTTCCTGGCGCGCTACCTGCCCGCCCGCACGGGCGAGATGCGCACGCCCGATGGGCAGGTCATCGGCGAACACCCTGGGGTGTTCTTCTACACGCTCGGCCAGCGCGAGGGCTTGAACATCGGCGGGGTGCGGGGTTTCGAGCCGGGACCGTGGTTCGTGGTGGGCAAGGACGTGGCCAGCAACGTGCTCTACGTTGACCAATGCCGCGGGTTTCCGTGGCTGGAGTCCACGATGCTGCATTCGGAGGCCGCGCATTGGGTGTCCGGTACCGCGCCCGCCGAGCGGTTCACGTGCTCGGCGCAGACCCGGTACCGCCAGCCGGACGAGGCCTGTGAGGTTTCGGTGTGTGAAGACGGCACGCTTGAGGTCCGCTTCATCCGCCCCCAACGTGCGGTCACGCCGGGCCAGTCGCTGGTGCTGTATGACGGTGACGTGTGCCTCGGTGGCGCGGTCATCGCGAGCACCGATGCCCCCCTCGAACAACGCCTGAAGGCCCAAGCTGCATGAGTGAGTCCCGACCCAATCCGATGTCTGATCGCGTGCTGGCCCTCGCCGGTCTGGCACAGGCGCTGGCGCAGGTGCGCCGCATCGCTGACACCGGCACGGCCGAGCAGCGCATCCTGGGCACTGCGTTGGACTCGGTCTTCCGCATCGATGCCGCTACCCCTGCGGCGGTGTACGGCGATGTGAGCGCCTTGCGCCCCGGGCTGACCCTGCTGCGTGATTACTTCTCCAGCCAGGCGAAGGATGAGCAACTGCCACGCCTCGCGTTGGCGGTACTGCAACTGGAGCGGCGGTTCGTTGCCGACGAGGAAATGGGGCGCCGGGTGCAGCATGGCATTCGTGCGCAGGCCGCCCAGGCCGAGCGCGAGGGCTCGACCCACCCCGAGGTGCTGTCCGCGTTGGGCGCCGTGTACGCCGAGACTCTCAGCCACCTGCGCCCACGCGTGCTGGTGCAGGGCAACCCGCACTACCTGGGCCAGGCCAATGTGGTAGCGGAGGTCCGGGCGGTGTTGCTGGCCGCGGTGCGTTCGGCGGTGCTTTGGCGCCAGTTGGGCGGCAGCCTGTGGGACTTCCTGCTGCGTCGGCGGGACATGGTCGCGGCGATCAGCGCCCATTTGGGCTGAGTCGCGCAGCTCCAGGCGATCAGGGGGATCGCCAGCCCAGGCCCAGCGTGATCGTACGCCCCGCGCCAGGCTCGAAAAAGCGGCCGTTGCCTTCGTTGACGATGACCGAACCCACAACGTTCCGGTCAAGCAGGTTGTCGATGCGCGCGAAGGCATGCCAGCCCGACGTCGACAATCCCCACGTACCACGCAGGCCCAGCAAGGCGTGACCGGGCGCAGCGTCGCTGTTGCGGTCATCCACGAATACCCGATCACTTGCCCGCAACTCCGTGGCGAGGCCAAGGCGACCGTCCAGGGAATTCCAGGCAACTTCCACGAAGGCGTCTGCCTGGGGAATACCGGGCATGTTATTGCCCGCCGCCACGTGCCGGGTCTGCAACGCGCCGTCGCTGAACACCTGGTAGGCGAATCCTTGGGTGAAGCGTGCGCTCAACCAATTGGCCGACACCGCGTATCGCCAGCGCGGGCTCCAACTGCCCTCAACGCCCAACTCCAGCCCCTCGCGGCGTGTACTGCCCGCGTTTGCAAAACTGGCACGGCCGCCGAGGCTGGCAACGGCCACGATCTCGTCGCGGCCTTCAATGCGGTACACGGTCACGCCCACGCGCCCCCCGTGAGGCCGCCACCTTACGCCCGCCTCGACAGATCGCGTATCCGAGGGACGCAGGCCAAGGTTCAGCCCGCCGCCGCCATCCGGTCGGTACGAGAGTTCGGTCACCGTGGGCGTCTCGAAGCCCCGGCCGAGACTCGCGAACCACTCGCCACGGTCGAAGCCGCGGGCGATGCCCAGCGAGAACGCGCTCTCGGCATATCGCGTCGAACCACTGTCATTGCCATTGCCCGGCGCGAGGAATTCGTCACGCGATTCAAATCGCGAGCGCACATGACGGACACCGCCCAAGGCGTGCCACCGGTTCCCCAGCGAGCGCTCGCCGACCAGGAAAGCGGTCTGGCTGCCAACCCGGTTGTTCTCGTCCCGTCGCAGCCGCCCGCGTATCCCGAGTGTGCCCCCGATGAAGTTCTCGTAACCGCGACGAGCTTCAGTCAGTTGCGCAAGCTCCATGCCTATGGCCAGCGAGCCGCGCCCACCGTGCCAACGCTGCCCCACCTCCAGGCCGCCCTCGCGTCGGTCCACGTCGACCACGCCGCCCGCGCTGGTTGCAGGTGTCTGTGCGCCGACAGGTATGGCGAGAAACTGTTCGATGCCCCGGATTCCGCCGTGGGCCGCAACCCACCAGGAGCGCCCCGCTGCGGGTTCACGATCCCAGCGCAACCCGAGCTGATGGTTGGCAATGCGCTTGCGGGTGTCGAAGGCCGCGGCCGCGGGCGCGCCGCCATGCGGATCGGCACGCCATTGCAGTCGCGTCAAGCCGAGGGGATCTTCAGTCCAAGGCTGCGTCAGGCTGTTGATGGTGAGCCGAAGGCGACGCGATGCGTCCGGTCGCCACTCGCCATTGGCGATTCCGTGGCAGCGCTCGGCCGCGGCATGTGGCCGCTCGCCCCTGGTCCGGAAGTGGCTACCGGACATTCGCCAGCGCCAGTCAGAGACTTCGTGGTGACCGTCCCATCGCGCAGCCGTCCGTCGTCCACCCTGATCGTCGGCCCAGGTGTCCGCGCCGACACTCGCGCGGTCGTCCAGATCCGTGTACCCGATGATCGCGCCACCCGATGCATTCCCGTACTGCAGCGCCAGCGGACCGCGCAGCACCTCGATCCGGTCCAGCGTGTCGAGCGCAAACCCCGCCGCCTGCGACTGACCGTCTGCAGCGGACAGGGGCACGCCATCGGCCACCAGGCGGATGCCCCGGATTCCAAACGTGGAGCGCGCACCGAAACCGCGGCTTTGCACCTGCAAGTCCTGCGCGAAATTGCCGCGATCCCGCACGGTGAACCCAGGCACGCGGCTGAGGGACTCAGACAGGTTCACGCGTCGCTGTCCGTCCCGCAGAGATTCGCCGTCCACCACATCGACGGCACCCGGGAATGACGACAGCGGAAGGCGCTGTCCCGTCACCGTGATGGTGTCCAGCATCCGCGTCTGGGCAGACGCGACCTCCGCTGGCGAAAACTCGGCAGTCACGGACTGTGCGGACAGGTCCAGGGACGCCACGCCCAGAATGAAGCCAAGCAGCAGGATTCGCCGGGGCGACATACCCATCCGCGGACCCGACGAGGGCCGGCGCAACCGGCCATGTGGAATACGCGTGCAGCTCACGAACAAGTCCCTTCGCGCACCTTCTCGGCATCGACCTTCCACGGACAACATTAGGGGGCACCGGAAAGCGACGCAAGGATGTTCGCCAACCGCAAAAACAGAAAACCCGGCACAAGGCCGGGTTCTCTGCACTGTGGCGACCGTGTCGATCAGGCCGCAGCGACCTTGTCCGCCACTTCGCGGTATTCCTCGATCTGGTCGAAGTTCATGTAGCGGTAGATCTCGGCACCGTTGGTGTTGATCACGCCGATGTCCGCCATGTACTCCTCGCGGGTCGGGATGCGGCCCAGGCGCGAACAGATCGCCGCCAGTTCCGCCGAACCGAGGTACACGTTGGTGTTGCGGCCCAGGCGGTTGGGGAAGTTGCGGGTGGAGGTGGAGAACACCGTCGCGCCCTCGCGTGCCTGCGCCTGGTTGCCCATGCACAGCGAGCAGCCCGGCATTTCCATGCGTGCACCGGCGGTGCCGAAGGTGCCGTAGTGGCCTTCCTTGGTCAGCTCCGAGGCGTCCATCTTGGTCGGCGGCGCGACCCACAGGCGGGTCGGGATGTCGCGCTTGCCTTCCAGCAGCTTGGCGGCGGCGCGGAAGTGGCCGATGTTGGTCATGCACGAGCCGATGAAGACTTCGTCGATCTTGGCGCCCGCCACGTCGGACAGGGTCTTCACGTCATCCGGGTCGTTCGGGCAGGCCAGGATCGGCTCGACGATCTCATTGAGGTCAATCTCGATCACGGCGGCGTACTCGGCATCCGCGTCGCCTTCCAGCAACTGCGGGTTGGCAAGCCACGTTTCCATGGCCTTGATGCGGCGTGCCAGCGAACGCGGGTCGGCATAGCCTTCCGCGATCATCCACTTCAGCAGCGTGATGTTGCTGTTGAGGTATTCGATGATCGGTTCCTTGTCGAGCTTGACGGTGCAGCCGGCGGCGGAACGCTCGGCCGATGCGTCTGACAACTCGAATGCCTGCTCCACCTTCAACTGCGGCAGGCCTTCGATCTCGAGGATGCGGCCGGAGAAGATGTTCTTCTTGCCCTGCTTGGCGACGGTCAGCAGGCCCTGCTTGATTGCGGCCAGCGGGATTGCGTTGACGAGGTCACGCAGGGTCACGCCCGGCTGCATCTCGCCCTTGAAGCGCACCAGCACCGACTCCGGCATGTCCAGCGGCATCACGCCGGTGGCCGCGGCGAACGCGACCAGGCCCGAGCCGGCCGGGAACGAGATGCCGACCGGGAAACGTGTGTGCGAGTCGCCGCCCGTGCCGACGGTGTCGGGCAACAGCATGCGGTTGAGCCAGCTGTGGATCACGCCGTCGCCCGGACGCAGCGAGATGCCGCCGCGGTTGGAGATGAACTCCGGCAGCGTGTGGTGGGTTTTGACGTCCACCGGCTTCGGGTAGGCCGCGGTGTGGCAGAACGACTGCATCACCAGGTCGGCCGAGAAGCCCAGGCAAGCCAGGTCCTTCAACTCGTCGCGGGTCATCGGACCGGTGGTGTCCTGCGAACCCACCGAGGTCATCTTCGGCTCGCAGTAGGTGCCCGGACGCACGCCCTGGCCTTCTGGCAGGCCACAGGCACGACCGACCATCTTCTGCGCCAGCGAATAGCCCTTGCCGGTGTCGACCGGGTTGGTCGGCAGACGGAACAGGGTCGAAGCCGGCAGACCCAGCGCCTCACGCGCCTTGGCGGTCAGGCCGCGGCCGACGATCAGCGGGATGCGGCCGCCAGCACGGACTTCGTCCAGCAGCACGTCGGACTTGAGCGCGAACTCGGCGATGACCTTGCCGTCCTTCAGCGCCTTGCCTTCGTACGGACGCAGCTCCACCACGTCGCCCATGTTCATCTGCGACACGTCGAGCTCGATCGGCAGCGCGCCGGCGTCTTCCATGGTGTTGTAGAAGATCGGGGCGATCTTAGAACCCAGGCACACGCCACCGAAGCGCTTGTTCGGGATGAAGGGGATGTCCTCGCCGGTGAACCACAGCACCGAATTGGTGGCGGACTTGCGGCTGGAACCGGTCCCCACCACGTCGCCAACATAGGCAACCAGGTGGCCCTTCTCCTTCAACGACTCGATGAACTTCACCGGGCCCCGCTTACCGTCTTCTTCCGGGGTGATGCCGTCACGCGCGTTCTTCAGCATCGCCAGCGCGTGCAGCGGGATGTCCGGGCGCGTGGTGGCGTCGGGCGCCGGCGACAGGTCGTCGGTATTGGTCTCGCCGGTCACCTTGAACACGGTGATGGTCAGCGACTCCGGCACTTCCGGCTTGCTGGTGAACCACTCGGCGTCGGCCCAGCTCTGCAGCACGGCCTTGGCGTTGGCATTGCCCTGCTCGGCCTTTTCCTGCACGTCGTGGAACGCATCGAACATCAGCAGCGTGTGCTTGAGCGCGTTGGCGGCGACGGTGCCGACTTCGGCGTCATCCAGCAGGTCGATCAGCGGGTGGATGTTGTAGCCACCCAGCATGGTGCCCAGCAGCTCGGTGGCGCGGGCGCGGCTGATCAGGGCGTTCTTCTCGGTGCCGTGGGCCACGGCCGCCAGGTACGAAGCCTTGACCTTTGCGGCATCGTCCACGCCGGCCGGCACGCGGTGGGTCAGCAGATCAAGCAGGAACTCGCCTTCCCCCGCGGGCGGGTTCTTCAGCAACTCGATCACGTCGGCAGTCTGCTGCGCGGTCAGCGGCAGCGGCGGGATACCGAGCGCGGCGCGCTCTGCGACGTGTTGGCGATAGGCTTCGAGCATGTGAAAACTCCGGTGAAATGCTGGATCCGGGAGTTCGGATCCGTGTGTTGAATGAGGTGAATCGGGTGATGCGGACCGTTGTGGCGCAATGCCTCTCCGGCGGTGGACTCAAGTGGTCGGCACGATCAGCTTGAGCCCCTTGAAGTACTGACGATAGAACCCGTCGTCACGGGTGATCAGGCCATCGCACTGCAGCAGGGCGTGGGCGCCGATCAGGAAATCGGGCACCGCGCGGGCGCGCGGTCCGCCGCGCTGGCGGTGGCGGCGCTGCATCTCGCCGGCGCGCAGCGCCGACTTCGACTCAAGCGCGCTGAAGCGGATGCTCATCTCTTCCAACACGGCAAGCGCTTCCGCACCGTCTCGCAACGCGCTGCACACTTCCGCCAGGGCGACGTCGCAGATCACCACCGGGCCATTGCCCAGGCACTGTCGCAGACAGGCTTCAGCCGCATCGGCCTGCGGGCCGTCGGCCAGCAGGTCGATCAGGACGGAGGAGTCGATCGCGATCATCGGTGCGTCGCCTGATCAGGACTCAAGCGGCTCGCCGGGGGCGCGGCCACGAATAGCGCGCATCGCTTCGTCGGTGGACGCAAAGCCATCCAGCTTGAAACGGCCGCGGGCACGGGAGATGGCATCGTCCACGCTCTTGCGCAGGACGATGCGGTTGCCTTCCAGCTCGACCTTGAGCTGGGCGCCTTTGGCGAGGCCCAGCGCATCGCGCACTGCCTTGGGCAGGGTTATCTGGCCACGCTCGCCGACAGTCGCTTCCATGGGCATTTCCCGCATCGAAGTATGTATTAATCATACATACCTGAACTCTCATACTCAAGTTGCCGAACCCGTTCCGGGAAGCCGCCTGCAAAGGCATGAGCGGGGCTTCGACCAAGGTTCAATGCCCGGACACAGCGTTCCAGTCGGTGCCTCACCCAACCTGAATATGCCGTGCCCATAATGGCGAGGTACTGCCGCACCGGCCCCGCCATGCGGCACCGAAGGACGCCAGCCCGCCCCGCCTTTGCCTCTGGCTGGCACGCCACCCTGCCAAAGGAGCTGCAACCCCCATGAACGACTCCTTCTCGACGCGCCGGCAGTTGACTGTCAACGGCAAGTCCCTGACTTACTACAGCCTGCCGGCACTCGGCGAGCGCTTCGACCTGTCGAAGCTGCCCTACTCCATGAAGATCCTGCTCGAGAACCTGTTGCGGCACGAAGACGGTGGCATGACGGTCGGCAAGGAGCATATCGAGGCGGTGGCCAACTGGGACGCTCTGGAGGAACCGGACACCGAGATCGCGTTCATGCCCGCCCGCGTCGTGCTGCAGGACTTCACCGGCGTCCCGTGCGTCGTGGACCTCGCAGCAATGCGCGACGCGGTCACCCGCCTGGGGGGCAATCCCAAGCAGATCAATCCGCTGATCCCGTCGGAACTGGTGATCGACCACTCGGTGCAAGTCGACGTGTTCGGCCGCGCGGACGCGCTGGATCTCAATGGCAAGATCGAGTTCGAGCGCAACATGGAGCGGTACAGCTTCTTGCGCTGGGGGCAGAAGGCGTTCGAGAACTTCAAGGTGGTGCCGCCCAACACCGGCATCGTCCACCAGGTGAACCTGGAGAACCTGGCGCGAGTGGTCGTGGAGCGCGAGGTTCACGGTGAACTGCAGGCATTCCCCGACACCGTGTTCGGCACCGACAGCCACACCACCATGATCAATGGCATTGGCGTCCTCGGCTGGGGCGTGGGCGGCATCGAGGCCGAGGCGGCCATGCTGGGCCAGCCGTCATCGATGCTGATTCCGCAGGTGGTGGGTTTCAAGCTCACCGGCAGGTTGCCCGAGGGCACCACCGCCACCGACCTGGTGCTCACGGTCACCCAGATGCTGCGCAAGCTGGGGGTGGTGGGCAAGTTCGTCGAGTTCTTCGGCGAGGGCCTGCAGCATCTCCCGCTGGCCGATCGCGCCACGATCGCCAACATGGCGCCGGAGTACGGCGCCACCTGCGGCATCTTCCCCATCGACGCCGAGGCGCTGAACTATCTGCGCCTGTCAGGCCGCAGCAACGAGCAGATCGCGCTGGTGGAGGCCTACGCCAAGGCGCAGGGGCTGTGGCACGAACCGGGGGCGCCGGAAGCCACGTACTCCGCCACGCTGACACTCGACCTGGCTGATGTGAAGCCCTCGTTGGCCGGACCCAAGCGCCCGCAGGACCGCGTATTGCTGGGAGACATGCAGGCCAACTTCAGCGAAAACCTCCCCGGACTGATCACTGGTCGCAAAGCCAAGGTGGGTTGTGCCGAGTCTGATTTCCGCGAAGAAGGTGGCGCGCAACCACAGGCCGACCATCTGGCCGCGAAGCCGCAGTCGAAGATCCGCATCCACGACCAGGATGCCTACCTGCAGGACGGCTCGGTGGTGATCGCCGCGATCACTTCATGCACCAACACCTCCAATCCTGCGGTGATGATCGGCGCCGGCCTCCTGGCCCGCAATGCCGCGAGGCTCGGGCTGAAGGCCAAGCCCTGGGTGAAGACCTCGCTTGGACCAGGCTCGCTGGTGGTCACCGATTACCTGAAGAAGGCGGGCCTGCTGGATGACCTGGAACAACTGGGCTTCTACGTGGTGGGCTATGGCTGCACCACCTGCATCGGCAATTCGGGACCACTGCCGGACGTGGTGTCCAAGGGCATTGCCGAGAACGACCTGGTGGTCGCCTCGGTGCTGTCCGGTAACCGGAACTTCGAAGGGCGCGTGCATCCCGAAGTAAAGATGAACTACCTCGCCTCACCACCGCTGGTGGTGGCCTACGCCATCGCGGGCACGGTGGATATCGACCTGACACGCGACCCGCTGGGCTTCACGGAGGCGGGCGCGCCCGTACACCTGCGCGACATCTGGCCAACCAACAAGGAGATCGGCGATCTCATCGCCGCGACCGTGGGGCCGGAGTTGTTCGCCCAGAACTATGCCGACGTGTTCAAGGGCGATTCGCGCTGGAACCAGATTGCCTCCCCGGAAGGCGAGTCGTTCCACTGGGACGAGGCCTCCACCTACATCAAGAATCCGCCCTACTTCGACGGCATGAGCATGACCGTGGGCCACATCAACGACGTGCAGGGTGCGCGGGTGATGGGGCTGTTCGGCGACTCGATCACCACCGACCACATCTCGCCCGCGGGCAACATCAAGAAGGAGTCGCCGGCGGGTCGCTTCCTGCAAGAGCGAGGGGTGCAGCCGGCGGACTTCAACAGCTACGGGTCGCGTCGCGGCAATGACGATGTCATGGTCCGCGGCACCTTTGCCAACATCCGCGTCAAGAACCTGATGCTGGGTGGCGAGGAAGGCGGCAACACCCTGTATTACGGCCCCGGGGGCAGTGTGCCGGAGAAGTTGGCCATCTACGATGCGGCAATGAAGTACAAGGCGGATGGCGTGCCCCTGGTAGTGTTTGCCGGCAAGGAATACGGTACCGGCTCCAGCCGGGACTGGGCTGCCAAGGGCACCAACCTGCTGGGAGTAAAGGCCGTTGTGGCCGAAAGCTTTGAGCGCATCCACCGGTCCAACCTGGTGGGCATGGGTGTCCTGCCCCTGCAGTTCCACGTTGGCGAGAACGCGCAGACGCTTGGATTGGACGGTTCGGAAACGATCAGCATCACGGGCCTGGCGGATGGGGCGTCGCGCGTGGCCACGGTGCTGGCACGCAAGCCCGATGGTCGCGAGACGCGCTTCGAGGTCAAGGTGCTGCTGCTCACGCCCAAGGAGGTGGAGTACTTCCGCCACGGCGGCATCCTGCACTACGTACTGCGGCAGCTCGCCGCAAGGAAAGCGGCCTGACGCCGGCTCAGGGCAAGCCCTGCCCGCCATCGCTGCCCGTCCAGCGCAGGCTGGTGAGCTCCCACGCCTCACCAGCCTGGCGCCAGCCGCTCTCCACCTGGTACAGGCGCGCACTGTCGGGTAACACAGCGCCGTCGCCGCCGGTGAGCGCGGCGGTGAAGCGGACCGTGGCATGCGCGCCGTCGGCGGCCATGTCCACCTGCATCGGGCCCAGCGTTACACCCACCGCCCGGTAACGGAGGAACGCGACTTGGGCGGTACGGCGCAGGCCGACTCGATCCATGCCGTCGGGACCAATGAAGTCTTCGGCAACTTTGCCGGAGAGGCCTGCGGCATCACGCGCCTCCAACTCCTGCTGCGCCGCAGCAATCGTCTGGCGCAAACGGTCTTCCGGGGCCGTACGCGCGCAACCGTAGAGCGCACATGCGCACACTACAACCCAGAAACAACGCAAGAACCTGCCCAAGAACCTTGCCCCCGTGGGTCATCAACAACTTGTCCAACGCTAGCGGTACCGGGGCCGCCTTGCCAGTCCCAACAACCGTGTGCTCCAATCCGGACAAAGACCGTACGGCGGCGCATTCGCGTACCGAGCGGCCACAAAACGAGCGATATAGAGGGGATCGCGATGAGCAATGCACGACCATGGCTGGCCCAGTACCCGGCAGGAATTCCGTCGGAGATCGACGTCGACGAGTTTCCTTCCATCGTGTCGGTGCTCGATGCAGCGATCGCCAACTACCGTGATCGCCCCGCGTTCTCGAACCTCGGCAAGACGCTGACCTACGGCGAGATCGACCGGCTCAGCGCGCAGTTCGCCGCTTACCTGCTTGGCGAACTGAAGCTCAAGAAGGGCGATCGCGTCGCGATCATGATGCCCAACTGCCTGCAGTACCCCATCGCGACGTTCGGCATCCTTCGCGCGGGCCTGACGGTGGTCAACACCAACCCGATGTACACCGCCCGCGAACTCAGGCATCAGCTCGTGGATTCGGGTGCCAGCGTCGTGCTGGTGCTGGACAACTTCGGCCACACGGTGCAGGAAGTGCTGGCCGATACCCAGGTCAAGCAGGTGATCACCACTGGCCTCGGCGACATGCTTCCGTTCCCGAAAGGCTCCATCGTCAACTTCGTTCTCAAGTACGTGAAGAAGATGGTGCCCGACTACGACATCCCGGGGGCGATCCGTTTCCGCGATGCGTTGACGCTGGGCCAGATGCACAGCCTCCCGGAGGTGGACATCGAGTCCGGCGACATTGCCTTCCTGCAATACACGGGCGGGACCACCGGCGTGGCCAAGGGCGCGATGCTCACCCACCGCAATCTGGTCGCCAACATGCAGCAGGCTGCGGCATGGGTCGGGGGCAACATCAAGATGGGCGAGGAGATCATCGTCACCGCGCTGCCGCTGTACCACATCTTCGCGCTGACGGCGAACGGCCTGGTGTTCATGAAGTTCGGCGGCCTGAACTACATGATCACCAATCCCCGCGACATGCCTGCGTTCGTGAAGGAGCTCAAGAGCGTGCCGTTCACCGCGATTACCGGCGTGAACACGCTCTTCAATGGCCTGCTCCACACCCCGGGGTTCGACGAGATCGATTTCTCGCGCCTGCACCTTACCCTGGGGGGCGGCATGGCCGTGCAGCGCTCGGTCGCCGAGCGCTGGAAGCAGGTTACCGGCAATACGCTGGTGGAAGCTTATGGTCTGACCGAAACGTCGCCCGCCGCCTGCATCAACCCGATGACACTGGAGGAATACAACGGCGCCATCGGCCTGCCGATTCCCTCCACCGATGCCTGTGTCAAGGACGAGAACGGCAACCTCGTGCCGCAAGGCGAAGTGGGCGAACTGTGCATCAAGGGCCCACAGGTCATGAAGGGTTACTGGCAACGTCCGGAAGAGACCGCCGCGGTGATGGATGCAGACGGTTGGCTGCACACCGGCGACATGGCCCGGATGGATGAGAAGGGTTACTTCTACATCGTCGACCGCAAGAAGGACATGATCCTGGTCTCGGGCTTCAACGTGTACCCCAACGAGATCGAGGACGTGATCGCCATGATGCCCGGCGTACTGGAAGTCGCGGCCGTCGGCGTGCCCGACGACAAGTCCGGGGAAGCGGTCAAGGTGGTCATCGTCAAGAAGGATCCCAGCCTCACTGCCGAACAGGTGAAGGCACATGCGCGCGAGAACCTGACCGGGTACAAGCAGCCCAAGATCGTCGAGTTCCGCAAGGACCTGCCTAAGACCAATGTCGGCAAGATCTTGCGCCGGGAATTGCGTGACGAGACCCCCACGCACTGAGCTCGAGCGCCCGGTTTTTTCCTCGAAGGCCCCTCCCCGAGGGGCCTTCTCGTTTGCGGTCGAATTCGGGGTGTAGCATCGGACTCACTCCGCGTGCCACCCCGAAACCGCCACAACGCAACTACCGAGGAAGCAACCATGAGCGTCATCGAAAAGTTCTGCCGGATTCGCCCGTACCCCACCGTGGAAATCGAAGCCGACGAGAAAGGCAACGAAATCTGGATGTACATGCATGCCGACATCCGTCCGGGCATTCGTCCCTGTTTCCGCACCGAACTGATGGTGGACATGCATGCCTACCTGGCCTCCGTGGCGTCGCCTACCCCGCCGACAGGCAACGGCGAGCTGCGCCACCTGGTCATCGCCTCCTCGGCGCCGGCGTTCAATCTCGGCGGCGACCTGGACCTGTTCGGCAAGCTGATCCGCTCGGGCAACCGCGATGAACTGCTGGCCTATGCCCAGAGTTGCGTGGAAGGCGTGTATCAGTTCCACACTGGCCTTGGCGGGGACTTCCGCACGATTGCGCTGGTGCAGGGCGACGCGTTGGGCGGCGGCCTTGAGCTGGCCCTGTCCTGCCACACCATCGTCGCCGAGGAGGGCGTGGACATGGGGTTGCCCGAAGTCCTGTTCGGCCTGTTCCCGGGGATGGGCGCGTACTCCTTCCTCTCGCGTCGCGTCAGCCCCCAACTCGCCGAGCGCATCATCCTGGAAGGCCGCGTCTACACGAGCGACGAACTGCATGCCATGGGCGTGGTCGATGTACTCGTTCCCAAGGGCCACGGCGAGCAGGCCGTGCGTGAGCTGATCCGCCAGCAGCAGCGGGCACCGCACGCGCATCGCGCACTGAACCGCGTGCGTGCCCTGTCGCAGCCGGTGGAACGGGACGAACTGATGCGCATCACCGAAGTCTGGGTCGACACCGCCCTGCAACTGGGCGAGCGTTCGTTGCGGACCATGGAGCGTATCGTGCGCGCGCAGGCGCGGCGCGGCGGCGGCACGGTCGGGTGATGCCCGCCCGCCGTGCGCAGGGTCAGGGCGCGTTCTCGCCGCTCGCGCCCAAGGCCTGCGACCGCCGATCCAATGCCGAACGCCCCAGGGACAGCTGTTCGCCCAGCTTGATCGCGTGTTGCCGCCAATCGCGGGAGAGCTGCCAGTCCTGCATGCGCATCACCTCGCCGCTGGCCGCGGAAAGGCGCATCAGTCCAAGGTTGCTGGCCACGCCTTTGAGGGCGTGGGCCTGTTCCCGGATGCGGTCCCAATCCCCATGGTCGCCGCCCTGACTGAGTTGCATCAGGCATTCTTCGGCATCGCGCAGGCACTGCACGATGAATTCACGTTCGAACGACTCGCCCAAACCCAGCGATCGCAGTTCGTCCAATACGCCCGGATCGAACACGTTGGCCGCGAGTCCACCCTCCCCCCGCGCTGCCACGGGGGCCGCCGTTGGCGCCACGCCATTGGCCAGGTTGCCCAGCAATTCCAGCAAACGCGACGTGGCGACAGGCTTGGCCAGGAATTCCCACGCACCTGCCCGACGGCAAGCCTCGATCGCATCGGGGGTCACATCGGCGCTTAGCACCATCACCGGCGTCTTGGCTGGCGCACCGGCCTGCAGTACCCGCAGGTGGTGAAGCAGGTCAAGGCCACTCATGTCCGGCATGTGCAGGTCGACGATTGCCGCATCGAACTCGGCCTGCTCCATCGCCGACAGGACATCCTCGCCGCTGTCCACGCTGGTAACCCGGTGGCCGGCCTTGCGCAGCAGGCGCTCCAGCACCAGCCGGTTGGCCGCGTGATCGTCGGCAATCAGGATGCGCATGCTGCGCACGCGCGCCCGATGGCGCAGGAACGGGTCGGAGAACGCAATGACGTTCTCGGCGGCGTCCGCCGTGTCCCGGTGCCCCCCCGCGCTCGAAGCCTCGCCCACGCCGGAAGGCAGTGCCACCGACTGCCGGCTGGGAACGTCGAAGGGCAACTCCACCCAGAAGCGGCTGCCCCGTCCTTCGGCACTCTCGAAACCAATCGTGCCGCCCATCGCCTCGGTCAGGCCCTTGGCAATCGTGGTGCCCAAGCCCGTCCCGCCGTAGCGGCGCCCCAGGCTGGAGTCGGCCTGTTCAAACGCTTCGAACAGGCGATGGCGCACTGATTCCGGGACGCCAACGCCGGTGTCGGTGACGGTGAAGCGCAGGCGCGCCCGACCATCGAGCGCGCCCACCGAACTGACCTGCAGACTGACCGAGCCCTGCTGGGTGAACTTGACCGCATTGCCCGCAAGGTTCAGCAGCACCTGCCGAAGGTGCGCAACGTCCCCGCACAGCAACGTCGGTACCGAATCGTCCAGGGACGTGGAGAAGCGCAGCCGCTTGGCGCGGGCCTGTGGCGCCAGGATCAGCCCGATGCTGTCCACCAGGTCGCGCGGCGAGAACTCGGTCAGGTCCAGCTTCAGCTTTCCCGCCTCGATGGCGGAGATATCCAGCACGTCCTGCACCAGCGCCAGCAGCGACTGGGTGGAAGCGCGAATGGTGTTGACGCACTCGCGCTGTTCTTCGTCCAGGCGGGTGGCGGCCAGCAGTTCCGACATGCCCGCCAGGCCATTGAGTGGCGTGCGGAACTCGTGGCTCATGTTGGCCAGGAAACGTGACTTGGCCTCACTTGCGCGGCGCGCTTCATCGGTCGCCCGCGTTAGTGCGCGCAGTAGGCCAGAGAGGTACATGGGCACCGCCGCCAATCCCAGCAACAGCCCCACGGCAAGCACGCGGTTGCCCTGCCAATAAGGCGTCACGACGATGACATAACTGAATGCCGCCGAGGCCATCAGCACTGCTGCCGCGAGGTAACGGTTGCCGAAGCGGAGGCCATTGCCCACCGTGACCCACATCAGGATCACATAGACCCAGGCGAGGGGCTCGCCCATCCGCACCATGGCCGCGGCCATCAGCCCATAGTCGGCGGCCATGCCGATTCCGCGCCGCAGGTGCGATCGCTCCGGCTGCGCCACGATCCAGCCAAGCAGTCCGGCACCGATGGTGAAGCCCGTCGCCACCATGGCCAGCACGTCACCGTAGACGGCCGCCGGCATGCTGTCGCGCACGCCACTGAGCTTGAGATACAGCAGGACCACCAGCAACACGGCCAGCCGCACCATCGCCTGGCCATGCTCGCTGTCAGTGCGCTGCGAGAGACGCGACCTAAGCCAATCCAGGAAATGGTTCATCGGTCACTCCCTTTCCGACCGGGGGCTGCCCTTGGAGTAGCGGCGGCAGATGTCGTGCAGGCGTTCGCTGGCCCGGATCAGCACATCGACGCAATCCGGATCGAATAGACGTCCACGCTCGGCGGCCAGGTACTCCAATGCTTCCTCGATGGTCCACGCATGCTTGTACGGGCGTGGCGACAACAGTGCGTCGAACACATCCGCCGTCGCCACGATCCTCGCTTCCAACGGGATCTCCACGCCGACCAGGCCATCCGGGTAACCGGATCCGTCGAATCGCTCGTGGTGGCGCAATGCGATGGTGGCACCCAGTTGGATGAAGCGGTTCTGGCTGCCACTGAGCAGATGGTGGCCGATGCGCGGATGCGTGCGCATGACCTCGCGCTCGTCTTCGTTGAGCGGACCGGCCTTCAGCAGCACCGAGTCCGGGATCGCGATCTTGCCCACGTCATGAAGAGGCGCCGCCATCTCGATCAGCCGGGCCTCTTCCTCCGACATGCCCAGTTCCTCGGCGATGAGGCCCGCAACGTGGGCCATGCGCTCCAGATACACGCTGGTGCCGGTGTCGCGCAGTTCAATGGCGCGCGCCAGGCGTGACAGCGTCTCGCGCTCGCGCTCTTCCACCTCGTGCATGCTCGCCAGCAGCCGCTGCTCAAGCGACAGCGCACGCTGCTTCACGTGCTCGGACTGTTGCCGCAGGTGCAGAAGGTTGCGGCAGCGTGCGCGCAACTCGCGCGGACGCACGGGCTTGACCAGGAAATCGATTACCCCCGCGTCAAGCGCCGCTTGCCGGAGAGGTTCGTCCCCGACCACCGTGACCAGGATGATCGGCACGTCGCGATGGGTGGGGCGACGGCGGAACCGACGGGCGAACTCCAGCCCGTCGATGCCCGGCATGCGGTAGTCCAGCAGCAACAGATCGGAGTGGCCGGCCTCGCACCATGCCAGCGCGGTTTCCGGTTCGCCGAAGTCGTGGACCTGCAACTCCGGGGTGATGTCCTCGATGATGCGCCGCAGCATCGTTCGCGCGGAGGTCTGATCATCGACAATGACCACATTCACTCAGGCACCTGCCCTTTGTGCCGCAAAGGGCGCGGCACGCTGTGCCCAGCATATCGTCCCGTTCGGGTGCATGCAGCCATTCCTTGGCAAAAGTGGGTAGCGGTTCAGCTGTGCTCGGGACGCATGTACGGGAACAGCAGCACGTCGCGGATCGAGGACGAGGCGGTCAACAACATCACCAGACGGTCAATTCCGATGCCCAGGCCACCCGTCGGCGGCATGCCCACTTCCAGCGCACGAATGTAGTCGGCGTCGAAATGCATGGCTTCGTCGTCGCCGCCGGCCTTTGCCTCCACCTGCGCCTGGAAGCGCGCGGCCTGGTCCTCGGGGTCGTTGAGCTCGGAGAAGCCATTGGCCAGTTCCTTGCCCCCGATGAACAGCTCGAAGCGGTCGGTAAGCTCGGAGTCGTGGTCGCTGGCGCGCGCCAGCGGACTGACCTCCACCGGATGGTCGGTGATGAAGGTCGGCTGGATCAGGGTGTGTTCGGCGGTCTTCTCGAAAATTTCCAGCAGCATCTTGCCCCAGCCGTAGGACGCCTTCACCGGAATCTTCAGGCGGGCGCAGTGCGCACGCATCTTCTCCACATCACGCAGATCACCGCGGGCGATTTCCGGGTTGTGCTCCAGCACGGCGTCAGTCATCGACCAGCGGCGGAAGACTGGCGCCATGTCGATGGTGTTGCCGTCCCAGTCCACCTCGGTGGTGCCCAGCACGGTCTGCGCCACGTCACGGATCACGCCTTCGGTCAGGTCCATGATCTCGTTGTAGGTGGCGTAGGCCTCGTACAGCTCGAGCATGGTGAACTCGGGGTTGTGCCGCGTGGACACGCCCTCGTTGCGGAAGTTGCGGTTGATCTCGTAGACGCGTTCCATGCCCCCGACCACCAGGCGCTTGAGGTACAGCTCCGGCGCCACGCGCAGGTACAGCTGCAGGTCCAGCGCATTGTGGTGGGTGACGAAGGGCTTGGCCGTCGCGCCGCCGGGGATGTAATGCATCATCGGCGTCTCGACCTCGAGGAAGCGGCGGGCATCCAGCCACGCGCGCATCTCGCGGATGATCTTGCTGCGCTTCACGAACACGTCCCGCGCCTCGGGGTTGACCACCAGGTCGACGTAGCGTTGGCGGTAACGCTGCTCCACGTCGGCCAGGCCATGGAACTTGTCGGGCAGCGGGCGCAGTGCCTTGGTCAGCAGGCGCAGCGACTCGGCCTTGACCGAAAGCTCGCCGGTCTTGGTGCGCGTGACCACGCCCTCGGCGCCAACGATGTCGCCCACATCCCAGCCCTTGAAGGCTTCGTAGGTGTCGCCCAAGGCGTTGGACTGGAGGAACAGCTGGATCCGGCCGGACTCATCCTGCACCTGCACGAAGCTGGCCTTGCCCATCACCCGCTTGAGCAGGATGCGGCCCGCGACGACCACCCTATGCGCCTTCGCTTCCAGCGCCTCGACCGTCCAGGTGTCCCGGTCGGCGTAGGCAGCCTGCAGGTCGCCAGCGTAGTCATGGCGCTTGAAATCGTTCGGGAAGGCGATGCCCTCCCCGCGCAGCGCCGTCAGTTTGGCGCGACGCTCGGCGATCAGGAAGTTCTCGTCGGCAGGCGTCTGGGCAGGGGTGGTCTGGTCGGTCATCGCGGTAGGGAATGTGGGGGTTACGGAATGCATCGTGCCGGCTACGGCACCGGTATGCCAGCAGAAGCCCGCCTGGCTCCATCAACGGGGCGGCAACCGCCCCGTCATTGCCGGCGGGTCAGGCCATGTCGGCGCGTTTGGAACCGGCCTCCAGGCCGGCCTTCAGGCTGGCCTCGACGAACTCGTCCAGGTCGCCGTCCAGCACCTTCTGGGTATCGCTGCGCTCAACGCCGGTACGCAGATCCTTGATGCGGCTCTGGTCGAGAACGTAGTTGCGGATCTGGCTGCCCCAGCCAATGTCGGACTTGGTTGCCTCCAGCGCGTCGCGCTCCGCGTTGCGCTTCTGCATCTCTAGCTCGTAGAGCTTGGCGGCCAGCATCTTCATCGCATTGTCGCGGTTCTGGTGCTGGCTGCGCCCGGTCTGGCACGCGACCACGATGCCCGAGGGCACATGGGTGATGCGCACCGCCGACTCGGTCTTGTTGACGTGCTGGCCACCTGCGCCGGACGAGCGATAGACGTCGGTCTTCAGGTCGGCGGGGTTGATGTCGATCTCGAAGCTGTCATCGACTTCCGGCGACACGAAGACCGAGGTGAACGAGGTATGGCGTCGATTGTCTGAATCGAACGGCGACTTGCGCACCAGGCGGTGCACGCCGGTCTCGGTCTTGAGCCATCCAAAAGCGAAGTCGCCTTCGACACGGAGCGTGGCTGACTTGATGCCCGCGACGTCGCCGCCGCTGACTTCCATCAACTCGGTCTTCCAGCCGCGCGCCTCGCACCAGCGCAGGTACATGCGCAGCAGAATTTCCGCCCAGTCCTGGGCCTCGGTACCGCCGGCACCAGCCTGGATGTCGACGAAAGCGTTGGCCGAGTCCATCTTGCCGGAGAACATGCGCTGGAACTCCAGCTTCTCCACGTCCTTCGCATAGCGTTCCACGTCGGCCACCACGGCCAGCGCGGTGCCCTCGTCGTCTTCCATCTCGGCCAGTTCAAGCAGCTCGTTGGCGCCGACCAACCCATCGGTCAGGCTGCGGATGCCGCCAACGACCTTGTCCAGCGAGGCGCGCTCACGCCCCAGCGCCTGGGCCCGCTCGGCGTCGTTCCAGACGTCGGGGCTTTCCAGCTCGCGGTTTACTTCTTCGAGGCGTTCAACCTTGCCATCGAAGTCAAAGATACCCCCTAAGCGAATCCAGCCGTTCCCGAAGGTCGGCGATTCGCTGGCGGACGGGATTCAGCTCGATCATGCTGGGTGTCCGTATTGGTCTTGCGGTGATGAACCCGCAATTCTAGCAAGCCAAGAGCCCCTGCAGGCGAAGTGCGCTCAGGCGGCGATCGCCGGTGGCCGCAGGGCGTCCCGATAGCGCCGGCTGCACGGAAGCTCAGTGCCGTCCTTGAGATGCACGCGCGCGTCACCGGTCTCAACCGGCTGGATCGAGGCAACCTGGTCCAGATTGACCATGTAGCTGCGGTGTATGCGTACAAACCGCGCGGGGTCCAGCTTGGCTTCGATCCCGGACATCGTGGTCCGAAGAGGGTAATCGTGGCCCCGCACGCGCAGGTTCACGTAGTTGCCCGAGGCTTGCAGCCACTCGATGTCCGCCGCCGCCACCAGGAACTCCCGCCCCAGCTTACGCACCAGGAAGCGCTCGGGGCGGTCGGTGGGCTCCACCGGCTCCCCCTCGTCCGGGTTGGACAAGAGTGTGGCCTCACCCTGCATTCGCCGCAGCACAAGCCGGTAGATCTCGATGGTGGCGACCATGCCCACGTACGTCCGGACGTCCTTCAGGTACTCGTATGTCAGCTCAAGGGTCAAAGGGCCGAAGTCGTAGACCATGCCTTGGCTGGCGTACGCCAGCTTACGCAGGCCTACCATCCCGGCGACATGGACCATGGAGAAGACCACGCTGCCCAGCAGATGGCGGGAGAGCTGCTGGCCCAGGTTGTCCCAGTGGAGGGGAAAACGCCGGGTGAACCACACCAGTGGGAGGACCAGCAGGAGGAACATGAGCCCGCTGGACACCTCCCACGCCGCGGGCTCCCAGTCGGCAAAGGTCAGTTCCGCCCGGCGCACGTCCATGAGCACGGTGATGCTGTTCGCGACCGCATTCACCAGGGTCAACCCCAGCCAGTACCCGACCTCCACGGTGCGTTTCCACGGCAGGTAGCGTTCGTAGGCAGGGGTAGCGCGTGTCGTCATCCGCGCATTCTACCGAGGCGACTTCGAGAAGCTTTTCGTTCCGCCCCTGCGGTCCGCGGCTCGTCCCTGCGGCTTGGGATTTCGTCACTTCGGGCGGTATGGATCCCGCGGGCCGGTGGAGGATGGCCACCTCAGCCAAGGACGCAAAGACCATGATCCGTCGCCATGATCTCGATTGGGTGCGCGTTGCTGCCTTTGGCCTGCTGGTCCTCTATCACGTCGGCATGTACTACGTGAGCTGGGACTGGCACGTCAAGAGCCCGTTCGCCAGCCCCACCATCGAACCACTGATGCTGCTCACCAGCCCGTGGCGACTGTCGCTTCTGTTCCTGATATCGGGGGTGGCCACCGCCTTCTTGGTGGCAAAGCGCCCCGAACGATTCCTGGCCCAGCGCTCCTGGCGCCTTCTTGTTCCCCTGATCTTTGGCATGCTGGTGGTGGTCGCGCCACAGGCGTATTTTGAGGTGGTGGAAAAGCTAAATTATTCAGACGGATACATTGCTTTCTACAAGCGATACCTCATGGCAGACACTAACTTCTGCCGCGACGCAGATTGCCTGGACGTGCCCACCTGGAATCATCTCTGGTTCGTGGCTTACCTGTGGGTCTACACCGTGCTGCTGGTGGCGCTGCGTCGGGGATTCCCCGGGGCGATGGATTGGATGGGGCAGCGACTGCGGCGGCACCTCCGAGGTGCGGCGCTGCTGGCCGGACCGGCCATGTTGTTGGCAGCCGTGCGATTGGGCCTGGTCGGACGCTTCGAATCGACCCATGCCGTGGTCGATGACTGGTACAACCACGCGCAGTACCTGCCCCTGTTCCTGGCCGGCTTCTGGCTGGCCACGGCAGACGACGTCTGGAACGAAATCGAACGCCTGAGATGGCCCGCCACCACGCTGGCAATGGCCAGCTACGCCTTCATCGCGTGGTACTTCAGCCGGTACAGCGATGCCAGTCCCCCGCCGGACGCGCTCCGAATGCTCCAGCGCGGCCTCTGGGGGCTGGACCAGTGGGCCAGCATTGTCGCCATCCTCGGCTGGGCCCGGCATGGGGTTCAGCGTGGCGGCCCCCTCCTGCGCTATCTCTCCGGCGCGGTCTTCCCGGTGTACATCCTGCACCAGACGCTGATCGTCGCCTTCGCGCACTGGGCCAAACCACTGGGACTCATACCGGCGATCGAGGGGCCACTGATGGTTCTCGCCACCTTCTCTGCCAGCTTGGCCGGCTACGAGGTGATCCGCCGACTCCGGTGGCTGCGCCCACTGTTCGGGCTCAAGCGCCGGACTGAGGGTCAGACGGGCTCGCGGTACGTCACCACCAGCTGCACGGCGTCGCCACCGCGGTAGTCATCGGGCTCGAGCCGGTACGCGATCCGCACCCGGCCCCCAGGGGGCGCGCCAGTCCAGCCGCCGAACTCGATTGCATTCAAGCGGCGGCCCGCGTGGCCCAACTCCAACTTGAGGTGGCGCTCGGCGATCACGCGCCACTGCAGCACGTCGAATTCGCCATCGAACTGCGGCTCAGGGAAGCCCTGGCCCCAAGGGCCCGCGTCACGCAGCGCTTCCGCACTGGAGCGTGTGAATTCCGTCGGGGCCAACTCCCCGTCCGAGAGCACGTCCACCTCCAGCAACTCCGGCGTCAGCACTGCCAAGGCGCGATCGCGGAAGGCCTGCTCGAATGCGGGAAGGGAGTCTGCTTTCAGTGAGAGCCCTGCCGCCATTGCGTGGCCCCCAAAGCGTTCGATGAGCCCCGGGTGCCGGCTGTCCACGTCCGCAATGGCGTCGCGGATGTGGAAGCCAGGAATGGAGCGCGCCGAGCCGCGGAGCATGCAACTGCCAGGCTCTGCCGGTGCGAACGCCACCACCGGTCGGTGCACCCGCTCCTTGATCTTGGAGGCAACCAGGCCAATCACGCCCGGGTGCCATTCGGTGTCGAACAGGCACAGGGACACCGGCACCGCGCCGTCGGCGAGGGCCACGCGGGCGACCGCGGCCGCGGCCTCGTCGGTCATCTGCTGCTGGCGGCTGCGGCGTTCGCCGTTGATGGCGTCCAGGGTGGCCGCCATGCTGCGTGCCTGTTCCAAGTCGTCCGTCAGCAGGCACTCGATGCCGAGCGCCATGTCTTCCAGCCGACCCGCGGCATTGATGCGCGGGCCGATGGCGTAACCGATGTCGGCTGAGGTCAGGCGTGCGGGGTCCCGCTGGGCGACTTCGATCAGCGCCTGCAACCCCGCACAGCCCTGCCCCGCGCGCAAACGACGCAGGCCCGCGGCCACGAGGGCCCGGTTGTTGGTGTCCAGCGGGACCAGATCGGCCACCGTACCGACGGCCACCAGATCCAGCAGCGAGGCAAGGTCGGGCCCGGGAGTGTCGATGAGGCCGTTCTCGCGAAGGCGACGACGCAGCGCCACCAACACGTAGAAGATCACGCCGACGCCGGCCAGGACCTTGCTCGGGAAAGCGTCACCCCGCAGGTTGGGATTGACGATGGCATCCGCCGGGGGCAGCGACTCGCCGGGCAGATGGTGGTCGGTCACCAGCACCTGCCAGCCACGCGACTTCGCGGCTGCGATGCCTGGATGGCATGCAATGCCATGGTCCACGGTGATGACCAGATCGGGCTGCAAGGCGGCCAGTTCGTCCACCAGCGCAGGTGAAAGCCCGTAACCGTGCACGATGCGATTGGGCACGGCATGCGAAACGCGGCGTGCGCCCAGCATCCGCAATCCGCGCACGCCGACCGCACAGGCGGTGGCGCCGTCGCAGTCGAAGTCCCCAACCACCACGATGTGGCGATCCCGGGCCATGGCGTCGGCGATCAGTGTCGTGGCAGAGTCCAGCCCGCCCAGGAGTTCCGGCGGCAAGAGCTGAGTCAGGCGCGGCTGGGCCTGTTCGATGCTGGCGGCACCCCGAGCAGAGTAAACCCGCTGCAATAGCGGCGGAACGCGCTCGGGCCACTCGCCAAGGCCAACTTCCGGGCGGCGACGCAGCTTCGAGCCGGGCGTCATGCGTCCAAGGCTCCCAGTGCGCGGCGCCAGAGCCGCCAACGTTGGCCGGCCGTCAGGACGAACATATACCCATCGGCGAAATCCAGCGTCGCACGCTGAAGGCGTCCAGCCAGAATGTCCTCATGCAACGGTGCCAACCAGTCGCGTTCCAATGCTGCGAGGTCCCGCGCGTGGCGCAGGTCGAACAGTTCGCGGCGCTCTTCAGCATTGACCCTAGCGTTCGAGCCCAGCAGCGGCGCCGATGGCCACTTGGCGGGCAACGCCACCGTTGTCGCACCCGCCAGAGACGCCATCGCCGCCAACGCCTCGTCATCAGTGGCGATGTTTGCGTAATCGGTACGCACTACTCCCGGAAGAAGCCCCGCGCCCCAGAACCACAACGAGTTCACCGGCGCCAATCCTTTCGCCAGCCGCTCCGCGTTGCGGGGGTGGTTGTGCAGGACCACCTGCGCCTCGCTCAGTAGCGCACGCCAGCGCTTCCCTTCGCCGGTTTCGTCGGCGGAGGCGCCCGGAAGATGGTCGAACACATCGTCGCCCAATGCCATGTCGGGGGGCACAAACAATGGCCATTTGGCACCAGCCGGCAGGCGCAGGTACCAGCGCGACGGGTCCGGAGCGTCGATCGGAAGGCCCGCGTCCCCAAACAGCGGGCGCAGGGCGGGCAGGAATGCCTGGACGTCGGCGGCATCCAGCGCCAGCGCCGGGCCATGCGCGAGCAGCCGCGCGCCGTTGATGTCCGGGCGGACGTAGGCAGGGTCAGCGCGCAACCATGCAGCGCCAATCGCATCGCCCACGTCACGCTGGCGCGTCGCGGCGGCCACTGGCCACGTCCGCGGGAGGACCTCCAGCACCCGTCCCAACTGCCCCACTCCATGGCCGTCGGTAGGGTCAAAGGTGCGCTCTGCCCGAGCGAGGCGTGCTGCGAGCGCTGGCGGTAGACGCTGCTGCGCCAGACGCGCGCGGGCCGGCAGCAGGAGCGTCGCGGACGTCATCGGTCAGCCGAGGTAACGAACCGCGACGATTTCGTACTCGCGGGTGCCGCCCGGCGCCTCGATGGTGATGCTGTCACCCTCGTGCTTGCCGATCAGGGCCCGTGCCACCGGTGATGAAATCGCGATCCAGCCCTGTTTGATATCGGCTTCCAAGTCGCCGACGATCTGGTAGGTCTTGGACTCGTCGCTATCCACGTCGACCAGTTCGACGGTGGCGCCGAACACAACACGCGACCCTGCGTTGAGCGAGGAGACGTCGATCACCTGCGCGTGCGACAGCTCTGCTTCGAGTTGCTTGATGCGGCCTTCGATGAAGCCCTGCTGTTCGCGTGCGGCGTGGTATTCGGCGTTCTCCTTGAGATCGCCGTGGGCACGTGCTTCGGCGATGGCATTGATGACCGCCGGGCGCTTGACCGACTTCAGCTCGTCCAGTTCGGCACGCAAACGCTGCGCGCCTTTCATGGTGATGGGTGCTCGCATTGCAAAAAATCCTCGTGCCGACGTGGACGCCAGCGCGTTTGATCCAATGATCCCGCCGGCAGGTCGCCGGCGGCTTATGTTCCGATTGTGCACCGAAGGGGCCGGGGCGTCATGCTGCCCTGCTCCCTGCCCTACGCCCCCCGAACGATCCGGGCGCGCCCGAAGACGCCACCGGCTGCACGCACGGTGGCTGTCGGGCGTCGGTCAGGCGCTGCCCTGCACCTCGGCGTGCAGTTCCTGCAGCGACCAGACCGGACCAGTACCACGGTAGTCGAGCGAGTTGACCAGCGCGCGGGCACCCGACACCGTCGTCGAGTAGGTCACGCGCTGCTGCAACGCCTCGCGGCGGATCGAGAAAGAGTCGTTGATGGCCTGGCGGCCCTCGGTCGTGTTGATGATGTACGCAATCTCGCCGTTCTTGATCAGGTCCACGATGTGCGGACGACCTTCGGTGACCTTGTTGATTCGCTCGCACGCCAAGCCTTGCTCCGTGAGGAACGCATGGGTGCCGCTGGTGGCCACCAGCGTGTAGCCGCGCTTGACCAGGTCCTGCGCCACTGACAGCACGCGCTGCTTGTCCGGGTCGCGCACCGAGATGAACACCTTGCCCGTCGGCTGCAGCGCCTTGATTCCGCCAGCTTCCTGCGCGCGCGCCATTGCCGCGCCGAAGTTGCGGCCCACGCCCATCACCTCGCCGGTGGAGCGCATCTCCGGCCCGAGGATCGGGTCCACGCCCTGGAACTTGGCGAACGGGAAGATCGCTTCCTTGACCGAGTAGTAGTCAGGGATGATTTCCTTCGTTGCACCCTGCTCCGCCAGCGTCTGGCCGACCATGCAGCGTGCGGCGATCTTGGCCAGCGCCATGCCCGTCGCCTTGGAGACGAACGGCACGGTGCGCGAGGCACGCGGGTTCACTTCGATCAGGTAAACGGTGTCGTTGCCCTGCTCGTCGAAGGTGATCGCGAACTGGGTGTTCATCAGGCCGACCACGTTCAGTGCCTTGGCCAGCGCCACCACTTGCGCGCGCAACTTCTCCTGCACGGCCGGGGTCAGCGAGTACGGCGGCAATGAGCAGGACGAGTCGCCGGAATGAACGCCGGCTTCTTCGATGTGCTCCATCACGCCCCCGACCAGCACGTTGCCGTCCTTGTCGGCGATGACGTCGACGTCGACTTCGACGGCGTTGTCGAGGAAGCGGTCCAGCAGCACCGGCGAGTCGTTGGACACCTTGACCGCGTCACGGATGTAGCGGGTCAGGTCGGCGTCGGAGTAGACGATCTCCATCGCGCGGCCACCCAGCACGTAGCTGGGACGCACCACCAGCGGGTAGCCGATCTGCGACGCCAGCAGCAGCGCCTCTTCCGGGTTGCGCGCGGTGCGGTTCAGCGGCTGCGCCAGACCCAGGTCCTGTACCAGCTTCTGGAAGCGCTCGCGGTCCTCGGCCAGGTCAATGCTGTCCGGGGTGGTGCCGATCACCGGCACGCCGTTGGCCTCCAGCGCGCGCGCCAGCTTCAGCGGGGTCTGTCCGCCGTACTGCACGATCACGCCCTTGGGCTTCTCCAGGTCGCAGATCTCCAGCACGTCTTCCAGCGTCAGCGGCTCGAAGTACAGGCGGTCGGAAGTGTCGTAGTCGGTCGACACCGTCTCCGGATTGCAGTTGACCATGATGGTTTCATAGCCGTCCTCGCGCAGGGCGAGCGCGGCATGCACGCAGCAGTAGTCGAACTCGATGCCCTGGCCGATGCGGTTGGGGCCGCCCCCGAGCACGATGATCTTGTTGCGGTTGGTCGGCTGCGCCTCGCACTCGTCCTCGTAGGTCGAGTACATGTACGCGGTGGTCGTGGCGAATTCCGCCGCGCACGAGTCCACGCGCTTATACACCGGACGCACGCCAAAGGCGCGGCGAAGGGTGCGCACGGCCGTTTCGTCGGTACTGGTCAGCTGGGCCAGGCGCGCATCGGAGAAGCCCATGCGCTTGAGTTCGCGCATGCGCCTGGCATCGATACCACCCAGGCCGCCGATGGCCACGTCCTTCTCCGTCGCGATGATCTCCTCGATCTGGTCGAGGAACCACGGATCGACGAACGACAGCGCGTGGATGTCCTCCACGCTCATGCCCGCACGGAACGCATCGCCGATGTGGAACATGCGCTCCGGACCCGGCTCCTTCAGTTCGCGCTTCAGGGTGGCGACGTCCGTCTCGTTGCCCAAGTCGAGCCCCGTCGGGTCGAGACCCACCTTGCCGGTCTCCAGTCCGCGCAGCGCCTTCTGCAACGACTCCTGGAATGTGCGGCCCATCGCCATCACCTCACCCACCGACTTCATCTGCGTGGTGAGGCGCGCGTCGGCCTGAGGGAACTTCTCGAACGCGAAGCGGGGGATTTTGGTCACCACGTAGTCGATCGACGGCTCGAACGAGGCCGGGGTCTTGCCGCCGGTGATCTCGTTGCGCAGCTCGTCCAGCGTGTAGCCCACCGCCAGCTTGGCCGCGATCTTGGCGATCGGGAAACCCGTGGCCTTGGACGCCAGCGCCGACGAACGCGACACGCGCGGATTCATCTCAATGACCACGACGCGGCCGTTCTGCGCATTGATGCCGAACTGCACGTTGGAACCGCCCGTGTCCACCCCGATCTTGCGCAGCACGGCGATGGAGGCATCGCGCAGGCGCTGGTATTCCTTGTCGGTCAGGGTCTGTGCGGGGGCCACGGTGATCGAGTCACCGGTGTGGACGCCCATGGCGTCGAAGTTCTCGATCGAGCAGACGATGATGCAGTTGTCCGCCTTGTCACGGACCACCTCCATCTCGAATTCCTTCCAGCCCAGCACCGACTCCTCCACGAGGATCTCGCTGACCGGCGAGAGTTCAAGGCCGCGCTTGGCGATTTCCTCGAACTCTTCTTTGTTGTAGGCGATGCCGCCGCCAGTCCCACCGAGGGTGAAGGACGGACGAATGATCGTCGGGTAGCCAACCTTGGCCTGGATTTCCACCGCCTGCTCGAAGGTCTTGGCGACTGCGGCCTTCGGGCATTCCAGGCCGATTTCCTGCATGGCCACGCGAAACAGCTCGCGGTCCTCGGCCATTCGGATCGCATCGCGCGAGGCGCCGATCAGCTCGACGTTGTATTTCTCCAGCACGCCGTGGTCGGCCAGGTCCAGGGCGCAGTTCAGCGCGGTCTGGCCACCCATGGTCGGCAGCAGTGCATCAGGCTTTTCCTTGGCGATGATCTTCTCGACCGTCTGCCAGTTGATCGGCTCGATGTACACGGCGTCGGCCATGTTCGGGTCGGTCATGATCGTGGCCGGGTTGCTGTTGACCAGCACCACGCGGTAACCCTCGTCGCGCAGGGCCTTGCAAGCCTGCGCGCCGGAATAGTCGAACTCGCAGGCCTGGCCGATCACGATCGGACCTGCGCCGATGATCAGGACGGTCTTGATGTCAGTGCGCTTGGGCATTTCAGTTGTTCTCCGCGCGCTGGCTTTGCATCTGCGCAATGAATCGATCAAAGAGCGGGGACACGTCATGCGGGCCCGGGCTCGCCTCTGGATGTCCCTGGAAGCTGTAAGCAGGCGCATCGGTCAGGGCGATACCCTGGTTGGTGCCGTCGAACAGCGAGCGGTGGGTCACCCGCACGTTCGCCGGCAGGGTCGGCTCATCGACCGCGAAGCCGTGGTTCTGCGAGGTGATCATCACGCGCCCCGTGTCGAGGTCCTGCACCGGGTGGTTGGCGCCATGGTGGCCGTGGGGCATCTTCATGGTCTGCGCGCCACAGGCCAGCGCCAGCAACTGGTGGCCCAGGCAGATGCCAAAGGTCGGCACCTTCGCGGCGATGAACTCCTTGATGGCGGCGATCGCGTAATCGCACGGTGCCGGGTCACCCGGACCGTTGGAAAGGAACACGCCGTCCGGCTTCATTGCCAACACGTCGGCTGCGGGTGTCTGGGCCGGTACGACGGTCACGCGGCAGCCGCGCTCGGCAATCATCCGCAGGATGTTGATCTTCACGCCGAAGTCGTAGGCGACCACATGGAACTTGCGCTCGGCCTGCACGAAGGCGCCGGTGTCCAGGTCCAGCTCGCCGTCGGTCCATTCGTAACGGTTGGCGGTGCTCACCACCTTGGCCAGGTCCATGCCTTTCAAGCCCGGGAACTTGCGGGCGGCTTCGATGGCCTTCTCCGGGTCCACGTCGCCGGCCATGACCGCGCCATTCTGTGCGCCCTTGTCGCGCAGGATGCGGGTCAGCTTGCGGGTATCGATGTCGGCGATGGCGACGATGCCACGGGCCTTCAGCCACTCCGGCAGCGATACCTCGCTACGCCAGTTGCTGGGTCGGCGCGGCACGTTGCGCACGATCAGGCCGGACGCCCACACCTTCGTGGCCTCGTCGTCCTGTTCGGTGCAGCCGGTGTTGCCGATGTGGGGATAGGTCAGGGTCACGAGCTGACGCGCGTAGGACGGGTCTGTCAGGACTTCCTGGTAACCGGTGAGCGCGGTGTTGAACACCACTTCGCCGACGGAAAGTCCGGGCGCGCCTACGGAAACGCCCTCGAAGATGGTGCCGTCTTCGAGCGCGAGGATTGCGGGTTGGGTCACGGGGGTCGCCTTGGGTGCCGAGGGGTGCTGACCATCCGCCCTGCGCACGGCCGCGGAAAGCGGCTTGCAGCAAAGCGCGGACGCGGTTTCTAACCGGTCCGGCGGGAGGAGTTCAGGCGAGCGAGAATTCTAGCGGGATCGGCACCCCGGCGCCAGCGTTCATTGGCCCGAAAGGGAGCCTTCAGTCAGACTCCGCACACACGGGAGGATTCCCCTCGGCCGGGTGAAAGTCCCTGTTCAGCATCGAATGACATTGAACTGACGCCAATTCGACAACTAGTCGAGCAGGTCCCGCACCCGGTAATTTCCGGCCGGTCGGCCCACCAGCCGCCCCGCACAGTGCAGGGCCCCACGGGCGAAGATGTCCCGGTTGGTGGCCCGGTGGACGAGTTCGATCCGCTCACCCAAGGTGGTGAACTGCACCAGATGCTCGCCGACGATGTCGCCAGCCCGCAGCGAGGCATAACGCGGCTCGGCGCCACCGTAGCGTGCGTGTTCGCCAAGTGTCAGTGCGGTCCCGGAGGGGGCGTCGAGTTTGTGGACGTGATGCGACTCGACGATGTCGCAATCCCATCCCTTCAATGCCTGGGCGGCACGCTCAACGAGATCGTTCAGCACCGCCACCCCGAGGCTGAAGTTGGACGCCCACAGCACCGGGATCTGCCGTGTGGCGGCCGCCAGCGCCTCTCGCTGGACAGGCTCCAGCCCCGTGGTCCCCGAGACAAGCGCCGCGCCACGCGCCACGCACAACTCAAGGATCCGCTCGAGTCCATCGGGGAGACTGAAGTCGATGGCCACATCAAACGCCGGCGCCTGCGACAGCTCGGAGGCGCCCAGCCGATGCATGCCTGGCAGTGTCGGCAGGTGCTCCGGTGCGCGGGCCACGGCGCCGACCACCTGCAGGGCGGACTGTTCGGAGGCAAGTCGCAGCAGCGCCTGCCCCATGCGCCCGGAAGCGCCATGGATTAGAACTCGGATGGGCGTATTCATCCGCTTATCTTGACGCCATCCACCACAGCCGTCACCCGGGACAACGGATTACGCCACCGTCGGCGCCTCAGCCTGCAAACGCCCCATCACTTGGCGCATCGAATCCTCAAACGCGTTGTCGACACCGCGCAACGCCATGCGACCCGCCTTGACCATCGCCGCCAGCTCTTCGGCGGAAGCGACCAGCACACGGATGCCACGCCGGTTGACGAAGAGCAACCGGGCGGAGATCGGACTGACCCAGGACACCTTGGCAGGTTCACTGCGGCCGCTTTCGGACGTCAACTGCACCCAACTGCCAATCTCCAGCGCACGAATCTGGTCGGCCATCTCGGCGTCGAAGTCCAAGGCGGCCCCCTGCGTGACAGGCACGAGCAACGGCTCCACCACCGGTGGCGGTGGTGCGGGGATTGGCGGCGGTGTGGGCAGGGTCTGCTGCTCGGCGCTGACGTCGCCTTCGGCGATGCGTGCCAGCGTGTGGTGCAACGCCGCCAGGGTTTCTTCCGCGGCATGGCCCACGCAGCCTGAGCTTTCCAGGATGGCCGAAAGCGCCGCCCGCTCAAGCGGGGGTAGCCGCTCCGGGGGGGCGCCCAACTCCGCATGGTCGAAACTGACCAGCAGCCCCATGACCGCACGCATCGCGTCGGTATAACGCGGCGAGGCCTGACCGTCGCGCAGGATCACCTGGGTGAGATGGTGGGTCGCGTAGTGCGACAGGAACTCCCCCAACGCCGGGGGCAGTTCACGACCGCTGCGTTGAACCACGATGTCCGTGGCCGCGATCTCGCGGGCCTGCTCCAGCCGCTCGCGGCCTCGCTGCGCCTCGGCAGCCCGCTTTTCCGCAAGCTCCATGCGCTTGCGGTGCTGGTCCATGTAGCTGCGAAGCTCCTGCTCCAGCGTCTCGAAGATCGCAAGATCTTCGTTGTACTCAGCGACCACGCGCTCCACCACGCCGTCGACCTGATCAAGCAACTGGCGCTCTTGTGGCCCTTCCCCGTGGTTGCCTTCGCAGGCCTCGGCCACGGCGTTCAGCAGGCGCCGCGCCGGATGGCCCTTGTAGAGGAACATGCGGCGGTCCTTCACTGCCACCCGCACGTAGGGCACGAGTAGCCGTCCAATCTTGCGGCGTGCTTCGGGCTCGAAGTCACGCTCGTCCATGAGGACGTCGAACAGCATCCCGACCAGGTCGACGGCATCCTCGTCGGCGGCCCCCAGGCCGGTGTCTTGTCCTGCCATCCCCAGACGCTGCGCGGTCGCCAGCAACTCGCGGCGGAGCTGGTCAGCGAGGGACACGCCCTCATCGTCCAGCGCCAGTGCCAATCCGGCCGGCGGCTGCTGCTGCATCCGGTGCAGGACGCTCATCACGTCGCTTGTCGGCATGGGCGCACCCTGCCCGCCCGCCATCGCACGCCCGCCTTCCTGCCCGCCCAGGCGCTGACGCCAGCCCTGCAACAAGCCCACCAGACTGTTGAAGAAGGCGGAATCACTGCCCCCCATGCCGGAAGCGTCGTCGGACGCATGGACGGCCTTTTCCGATGCAGCGGCAGCAGCCTTATGGGCATCAGGTTTCGGTTTGGGCGTCGGGGCTTCCAGGCTGGGCAGGATGCCCGCTGACGCCAAGCGTTCATTCATGCGCGCATAGACGTTGTGCAGCGCTTCGCCCAGCTCCCGCTCATAGAACTTGAGCAGGGCAATAGCCACGTTGGGCGTGAGGTCGCTGCCGCGCATGCCTTCGCGAATGGCCTTCGCCAGTGCCTTGGGACCCGCCGGATTGTCTCCCCCCGGCAGCGAGGCGCGTGCAGCCAATGCTGCCATGCGGGCATCCAGCGCGGCCAACGCCTGCGCATGCAGCCGCGCAATGTTGTCGATGAGCTGTTCGTCGGCCAGCTGCTGCTGGAGGTCTTCCTCTTCCACCAGGCGCAGCACTACTTCGGCGCCTCCCTCGACCGCGGACATACCACTGAAGGCGCGAAAACCAGCGGCGGCGGACTGTGCGAAGCCTTGGGCGATCTGGCCGCGGACGCGACGCAGGTCGCGCAACGCGGTCAGCTCTACCCCATCAGCCCCCACCTGTGCCCGGTCGAAGAGAAAGTCATCCGTGCGCCGCAGCGCGGATTCGATGACTTCATTGAGGGCCTCAATGCAGAGGTGCTGCAGCCCGAAGACCATCTGGTGAGGATCCGTCCCCACCCCCCGTGCACTCTGCTCAAACGTGGCGGTCGACATCATCGGGGCTCGCAATTCCATTGGGCCATTTATATCCGCTTCACGGAAATTTATCGGCCGGCAGGACAACGTCCCTTTCCGATTCCTTGACGGAATCGACAATCCGCTGACTCAGGACGTCATGCGATCCCAAAACCCCTTGACGCCGTCAATGAAGGTGGATGATCGTGGTGAGTGTCGTCGTGCGTCCTCGCCCGAGAATGTAGCTTCGAATTTCTCCAGCAGCTCGCGCTGTTCCGCCGTGAGATTGACCGGCGTTTCCACCGCCACCCGGCAGTACAGATCGCCCGGCTTGCGGCTACGGACCGACTTCACGCCTTTGTCGCGCAGCCGGAACAGCTTGCCACTCTGGGTCTCTGCCGGGATGCGCAACTCGACCTCCCCGCCAAGCGTCGGCACGCGGATGGTGTCGCCCAGCGCGGCCTGCGAGATGCGAATCGGCACCTCGCAGTGCAGGTCGTCGCCGTCACGCTGGAAGATGTCGTGCTCCCGCACGCGGACTTCCACGTACAGGTCGCCCGGCGGCGTTCCGGTGGGACCGGCCTCGCCCTCGCCCGCCAACCGGATGCGGTCGCCGTTGTCCACCCCGGCCGGAATCCTGACCTGCAGGGTCTTGGTACGCTCCATCCGCCCCTGGCCATGGCAGTCACCGCAGGGGTTGGCGATTGTCTGGCCGCGCCCACCGCAATGCGGACACGCCTGCTGCATGGAAAAGATGCCGCGCTGGAAGCGGACCTGGCCGCGCCCGTGGCAGGTACTGCAGGTCTCGACTTTGCCGTCGGCCGAACCGCTGCCGTGGCAGCTATCGCACTCGTCCAGCGTCGGCACTTCAATCTGCTTTTCGACGCCGCCGACGGCCTCCTCCAGCGACAGCTCCATCACGTAGCCGACATCCGCACCACGTCGCGGCCCGCGGGGACCACCGCCGCCGCCACCAAAGATGTTGCCGAATATGTCGCCGAATATATCGCCCATGTCGGCGTAGCCTGGCCCACCCGCTCCGCCGCCCATGCCGTGCTCGAACGCGGCGTGGCCGTGCTGGTCGTACATGCGCCGCTTGGACGCATCCGAGAGCACCTCATAGGCCTCCTTGCATTCCTTGAAGGATTCTTCGGCGGCCTTGTCACCCGGGTTGCGGTCCGGATGGTATTTCATCGCACAGCGTCGATACGCCTTCTTCAGCTCGTCTTCGCTGGCGTTGCGGGCCACGCCCAGGACTTCGTAGTAATCGCGCTTGCTCATGTGCGGCTTGGGTTCCCCTGCCCGCCACGGCCGGCAGGACTGACATAGGTTGCAAACAACGAGGGCCCGGGACCGCAACGCGAACCCGAACCCTCATCCGGCTCCCCCGGCCGCGGACACCCGCGGGCGCCACGGGGCGAGGGTGTTCCGGCTTACTTCTTGTCGTCTTCCTTTACTTCGGTGAACTCGGCGTCGACCACATCGTCTCCGGCCTTGCCACCGCCAGCGGCAGCACCCGCCTCACCCGGCTGCGCAGCCTGCGCCGCGGCAAACAGACCTTGGGCCGCTTCTTCCAGCGCCTTCGACTTGGCCTCGATCTGGCCCTTGTCGTCGCCCTTCATCGCGGTCTCGAGCTCGGCAATGGCGCCCTCGGCGCGGCCGATCACGTCGCCCGGCACCTTTTCGCCATTTTCCTTGATAGTGTTGCGGGTCATGTGGATCAGGCCGTCGGCGTGGTTGCGGGCCTGGACCAGCTCGTGGAACTTCTGGTCTTCCTCGCGGTGCGCCTCGGCGTCCTGGACCATCTTGTTGATCTCGTCCTCGGACAGGCCCGAACCGGCCTTGATCTCGACCTTCTGTTCCTTGCCGGTCTTCTTGTCCTTGGCGGTCACGTGCACGATGCCGTTGGCGTCGATGTCGAACGACACCTCCACCTGGGGCATGCCACGCGGCGCGGGCTCGATGCCCGACAGGTCGAAGCGGGCCAGCGACTTGTTGTAGCGGGCCTGCTCGCGTTCACCCTGCAGCACGTGCACGGTCACCGCGGACTGGTTGTCCTCGGCGGTCGAGAAGGTCTGCGACGCCTTGGTCGGGATCGTGGTGTTCTTCTCGATGATCTTGGTCATGACGCCGCCCAGGGTCTCGATGCCCAGGCTCAGCGGGGTCACGTCCAGCAGCAGCACGTCCTTGACGTCGCCCTGCAGCACGCCGCCCTGGATCGCGGCACCCACGGCCACCGCCTCGTCAGGGTTGACGTCCTTGCGCGGCTCCTTGCCGAAGAACTCGGCCACCGCCGCCTGCACCTTCGGCATGCGGGTCTGGCCACCAACCAGGATCACCTCGGTCACGTCGCTGGCGCGCAGGCCGGCGTCGTTGAGAGCGGTGCGGCACGGCTCGATGGTGCGCTTGACCAGGTCCTCGACCAGCGACTCCAGCTTGGCGCGGGTCAGCTTGATGTTGAGGTGCTTGGGCCCGCTCGCATCGGCGGTCACGTACGGCAGGTTGACCTCGGTCTGCTGCGCGCTGGACAACTCGATCTTGGCGCGCTCCGCCGAGTCCTTCAGGCGCTGCAGGGCCAGCGGATCCTTGCGCAGGTCGATGCCCTGGTCCTTGAGGAATTCCTCGACCAGATAATCGATGACGCGCGCGTCGAAGTCCTCGCCACCCAGGAAGGTGTCGCCGTTGGTGGCAAGCACCTCGACCTGCATCTCGCCGTCGACCGAGGCGATTTCGATGATCGACACGTCGAAGGTGCCGCCACCCAGGTCGTACACGGCCACCTTGCGGTCACCGCCCTTCTTGTCCATGCCGTAGGCCAGCGCGGCCGCGGTCGGCTCATTGATGATGCGCTTGACGTCCAGGCCCGCGATCTTGCCCGCGTCCTTGGTCGCCTGGCGCTGGCTGTCGTTGAAGTACGCCGGGACGGTGATGACGGCTTCGGTGACCGCCTCGCCCAGGTAGGCCTCGGCGGTCTTCTTCATCTTGGCCAGCACCTCGGCCGAGACCTGCTGCGGCGCCATCTTCTTGCCTTCGGCGGTCTGCACCCAGGCGTCGCCATTGTCGTGCTGGATGATGCCGTAGGGGACGAGGTTGATGTCCTTCTGCACTTCGGCGTCGGTGAACTTGCGGCCAATCAGGCGCTTCACCGCGAAGAAGGTGTTCTTGGGGTTGGTCACCGCCTGGCGCTTGGCCGAGGCGCCGACGAGCACTTCGCCATCCTTGGTGAACGCGACGATCGACGGCGTGGTGCGGTCGCCCTCGGCGTTCTCGATGACCTTGACGTTGCCGCCCTCCATGATCGCCACGCACGAGTTGGTCGTGCCGAGGTCGATGCCGATGATCTTGCCCATGGTGTTTCCCTCTCGATTCTTTGACTTGGGGGCGGCCTGGCCGCCGATGGTCGCTATCTGGGGTCGCCGGAAACCACTTCAAGCGTCCGGCGACGGATTGGTTCAGGCGTCCTTGGCCACCACGACCAGCGCGGGGCGCAGCAGGCGCTCGTTGAGGAGCCAGCCCTTCTGGTAGACCTGCACGACATGGCCCGGCGCGTGCTCCGCGCTGTCGACCATGCTCATGGCCTGGTGGTGCTCGGGATTGAACGGCTGGCCGGCGGGGTCCACCGCCACGAGGCCGTTGTCTGACGCCACCTTGAGCAGTTGCTTGAGGGTCAGTTCCATCCCGTCGCGCAAGGCGCTTGCCTCGTTGCCGCTGACGGATAACCCGGCTTCGAGGCTGTCAATCACTGGCAGAAGCTCGCCGAGCAGGCGTTCGTTGGCAAATTTGCGCGCCATCTCCACGTCGCGGGTCAGGCGCTTGCGCTGGTTGTCGAGCTCAGCGCGCTCGCGGAGGGCGTCTTCGGCCACCTTGGCCAGTTCGGCCTTGAGTGCCTCGATCTGTGTATCCATGGCGTCGAGCGGTTCGGCGCCTGCCGCGCTGCCGGCGGCCTCGGCCTGGTTGGGGTCGGTCTGGTGTTCGTTGTTGATCATGCCTGGCGGTTCCCTGCGTAGAACGGACGCGCCCAACCTGCACGGAAGTGCGCAACAGCCCTGCTATGGGGCCCGCGCCCGGGGCTTTCAAGCCGCCTAGCCCAGGTCGGGCTGGATTGCCGCACCCAATGCGTCTGCCGCCGCCTGGACCACCGGGATGACCCGTTCGTAGGCCATGCGCGTGGGGCCAATGACGCCCAGCACACCCAGCACCCGCCCGCCCGAGGTATAGGGCGCGGTCACCAGCGACACGCCTTCGAGCGGGGCCAACCCGGTCTCCTCGCCGATGAAGATGCGTACGCCCGGCGCCTGTACCGTGCGCTCCAGCAACTGCAGGATCTCCCGCTTGCGGGCGAAGGCCTCGAACAGTTCCCGCAGGCGATCCACGTCCGAGAGCTCCTGCACGCCCATGAGCCGGGTCTGCCCGGCCACGACCATGTCGTCCCCGCCCGGCACCAGCACCTGCTCGGCCAGTTCCACCGACTGCGCCAGCAACGTCTCCATCTCGGCCCGGGCACTGCGCAGCTCGCGCAGGAGGGTGGCGCGGATGTCGACCACCGTGCGCCCGGCGAAATGGGTGTTGAGGTAGTTGGCCACGCGCTCCAGTTCACCGGAGTCGTAGGGCCTTCGGGTCTGGATGATGCGGTTCTGCACGTCGTTGTCGGCCAGGACCACGATGGCCAGGACCCGCTGCGCATCGATCGGCACGAACCCGATCCGGCGGAAGGCGAACTGGGCCCGGTTGGGGACACTGACCACCCCCACGAAATGGGTCATGGCCGACAGCAGCTCAGAGGCGCTGCCCAAGAGGGCCTGCGTGCCGGAACCGGCCGGCAGCTCGCTGCGCAGGCGCGAGACCTCGCCCTCGGGCAATGGGGAGACCTGCAGGAGCGAGTCCACGAACAGCCGGTACCCCTGCGCGGTGGGTACGCGACCGGCGGAGGTGTGCGGTGCACTCAGCAGGCCTACGTCCTCCAGGTCAGCGAGGATGTTGCGAATGGTCGCGGGGCTGACGTCCAGCCCCGCGTGCCGCGCCAGTGTCTGGGACCCCACCGGCTCGCCGCTCTGGATGTAACGACCAATCAGCGTGCGCAGCAACTGCCGGGCGCGCGGGTCGAGTACGGGGTCGGCAGGGCGGCGGCTCATGCAATTGGTATAAGCGCCCGGCCCGCGGCGCGCAAGCGAATGTCATCCCGACGCACGAAGCATTGGGGACTTGGGCGGGGCACACCACCGTCCGCTTCAAGCTGGGCCCCGCCAGTCTCGCCCCGTGAGAAGCGCCCATGCCAACGTGCGGTCGCCCCCCGCTTGGCCCAACGCCCCGCACCCGGCACAATCGCCCCGCATGCTTACCCACCTTTCCATCAAGCAATTCGCCGTCGTCACCGAAGCCGAGCTGGCATTCGGCCCCGGCTTGACCGTCATCTCCGGCGAGACCGGCGCCGGCAAATCCCTGCTGGTCGATGCGCTCGGGCTCATCTCCGGGCTCCGCGCCGACAGTGGCGTCGTCCGTCACGGAGCCGAGCGCGCCGAACTGGTGGCCGATTTCACGCTCGAGGACACGCCGGCAGCCGTCGCCTGGTTGCGCGAAAACGAGCTTGACGAGGACGATGGCTGCCAGATCCGCCGCGTAATCCGTGCCGACGGCGGCTCGAAGGCCTGGATCAACGGCCGACCGGTCACCCTGTCGCAGCTGGTCGACCTGGCCGGGCGGCTGGTGGAGATCCACGGGCAGCACGAACACCAGGCCCTGATGTCCAAGCCCAGCCAGCTGGCGCTGCTGGACGCCTTTGGGCGCACCGAGACACCCCGCGCCGCGGTTGCGGCCGCCGCCCGTCAGTGGAGCGGGCTGCTGCAGGAACGCGACGCCCTCTCGGCGCGCGGCGATGTCACCGAACGGACGGCATGGCTGGAACACCAGTTTGCCGAACTCGATCGCGAGACCCTGGATGCCGCGACGATCGCCAAGCTGCAGGCGGATCACCGCCGTCTGGCACACGCCACCGACCTCATCACCGCCTGCGAAGGGACCTTCGCGCGCCTGGGCGGTGACGAGGGCCCGTCACTCACCCGCCAGCTGCAACAAGCCCGCCACGACCTGCAGCGGGTGTCCGAGCACGAACCGCGCCTGCTGGATATCGACGCCCTGCTCGACAACGCCGTCATCCAGATCGACGAGGCCCTGGTGCTGCTCGACCGCGTCCGGAGCGATCTGGAGCTGGACCCGGACGTCTTTGAAGGTTTGGAACGCCGCCTGGGCCGACTGCACGAGCTCGCCCGCAAGCACCGGGTCACGCCTGAGCAACTCGCGGCCCACCGCGACAGTCTGGCGGAAGAGTTGGAGGTGCTGCGCACCGCTGGAGAGCGCGTGCTCCAGCTCGACGCCGAAATCGACACGGCCAAGGCCGACTGGCAACGCGCCGCCGCCTACCTGAGCGATGCCCGCCGCCAGGCAGCAGAAACCCTGTCCGAGGCCACCACCGCCCTGATCGCGGAGCTGGGCATGGGGGGCGGCCGATTCAACGTGGCGCTGGAGCCGACCGACACCGAACGCCCTGACCCCAACGGCGCCGAACGCGTGGAATTCCTCGTCGCCGCCAATCCCGGGCAGCCGGCCCGTCCGCTGCGCAAGGTGGCATCGGGCGGCGAACTGTCGCGCATTTCACTGGCCATCGAAGTCGCCGCACTTGGCCTCGATGCCGTGCAGACCATGGTGTTCGACGAAGTGGATTCCGGCATCGGCGGCGCGGTGGCCGACATAGTGGGCCAGAAGCTGCGCGCATTGGGCGCCAGCCGCCAGGTGCTGTGCGTCACCCATCTGCCTCAGGTGGCGGCCAAGGGCCACGCGCATTACCGGGTCAGCAAGGCGGCCAGCGAAGGCATCACCCGCAGCGCCGTGCAACGCCTCGACGCCAAGGCCCGCGAAGAGGAACTCGCGCGCATGCTCGGGGGCGTGGAACTCACCAAGGAAGCGCGCGCCGCCGCCAAACGCCTGCTGGCAGACGTCAACTGAGTCGTCCCCCACGCCATGGGGACAACGCCGGTCGTCGTAGGGCGCGGGATGGCGGCGGAGGCTGTCAGCCCCGCTTCTTGCGCACGTACAGCACCAGCGAGTGCGCCTCGATCTCGTAGCCGTACTTGGCCGCGATCTTGTGCTGCAGCGCTTCGATCTCGTCGCTCTCGAACTCGATGATCTTGCCCGTGTCCACGTCCACCATGTGGTCGTGGTGGTCGCCGCGATCCAACTCGTAGACCGACTGGCCGGCTTCGAAATTGTGTTTGAGCACCAGTCCCGCCGCCTCGAACTGGGTCAGCACCCGGTACACCGTGGCCAGGCCGATGTCCTCGCCCTGCTCCAACAGGTGCCGGTAAATGTCTTCAGCGGTCATGTGCCGCGGCTTTGCCTGCTCCAACAGCTGCAGGATGCGCAGGCGCGGGTGTGTCACTTTCAAACCGGCATTGCGCAGGTCTTGCGATTCCATGTCGTCTCCATGAACGGACGGCACGCGGCGGGCGCGCAAACTTCCCTTCAGTGTATCATCGGGGCGATATCCGCCTCCCGCGAAACCCAATGCGAAAGCTTGTACTGCTTCTTACCGTCGCCCTCGCCACCTCTGGCTGCGGCATCGTTTACCGCCAGCCGATCTACCAGGGCAACCTGCTGGAGCAAAGCGCGGTCGAGCAGCTGCAGGTGGGCATGAGCAAGCAGCAGGTCCAGCTGTTGCTGGGCACGCCGTCGATCACCGACCCCCACAGCCAGAACCGTTGGGACTACACCGCCACCCAGCGCGTTGGCCGACTGGCCCGCACGGAGAAGAAGAACCTCACCGTCTACTTCGAGGGCGATGCCGTCACCCGCTGGGAAGGCGACTACTTCCCGGAGCAGGATGAGGAACTGGCCAAGGCCGCGCGCAAGCAGTTCGGGCCCAACCTGGCCAAGGACAAGAAGAAGGGTCGCTGACCGCTTCCGCAGTCAGGGAAACTTCCCGAGGGGGCCGCATGCTGCGGCCCCTTCTGCTTTCAACGCCTTTTCAGCGGCCGAGCTTCGGCCCGCTTGCGCCGGGCCAGCTTGGGGTCCACGGTAAGGGCACGCAGCAACTCGACCCGGTCACCCTCGGCCAATGCCGCATCCGGGGACGACTTTGCCCCGAACACCGCATAACCGGTCACTTCCGCGTCCGCGGACCAACCGGCGGCCACCACCGCATCGTGTACGCAGCTGCCCGGGGCCAGCGACACCTCGACCTCCTCATGGCGTCGGGGCCACGCACGGACCACCCGCACCTTCACGCGGCGTCACCCCTATCTGCGACCCGCACGAAGTCGTCCACCATCCGGTCCGCCAGGCTCTGGAAGCCGACCGCCATCGCCGCCCCCAGCAGCTTTACCGCCGGCTCGAAATCCAGGGTCAGGGTCACCTTGCACGCCGATTCGTCCAGGGAGTGGAACTCCCAGCGCCCCCCCAGCTTGCGGAACGGCCCGTCGATCAGCCGCATGTCGATGTGGTGCGGCGGGACCAGTGTGTTCTCGGTCATGAACCACGTCCGCAGCCCGCCCATCCGCAGGTCGAGCCGGGCTACCTTGCGGCCCTCGCCCTCCTCCAGCACCTGCGCGCCTTCACACCAGTCAAACCGCCGCGGATAGGCAGCGACATCGTTGACCAGCGCGAACATGCGCGCGGCGGAATGCTCTACAAGTGCGGTTCGGCGGATGGAAGTCATGGGGTGGTCGCCTGTCGGCCCCACTTTCGGGGACAATAGGCGCAATGGCAAAGAACAATGGCAAGACCGGCAAGGATAAGGCAAAGGGCGCGGGTGGCGGCACCATCGCGTCCAACAGGCGTGCCCGCCACGACTACTACCTTGAGCAGAAGTTCGAGGCAGGGCTGGCCCTGCAGGGCTGGGAGCTGAAGTCCATCCGCGCCGGCCGCGCCAACATCGGCGAGAGCTACGCCCACATCCGCGACGGCGAGATGTACCTCCACAACGCGCAGATCACCCCGCTGATCTCCGCTTCCACGCACGTGGTGGCCGACGAGCGCCGCACGCGCAAGCTGCTGCTGCACCGGAACGAGATCGACAACCTGATCGGCCGCATCCAGCGCGAGGGTTATACCGTGGTGCCCACGTCGCTGTACTGGAAGGGCAACAAGGTCAAGATCGAGATCTGCCTGGCCAAGGGCAAGCAAGCGCACGACAAGCGCGACGCCAGCAAGGAACGCGACTGGCAGCGCGAAAAGCAGCGGGTGATGCGGCGGCACAACAAGGACGCGTGACGGGCGCGCAGGGTGCCCGTCGCCCGTGCCAGCCGCGCATTGTCAGTTGTGGGCGACGATGGCCGGCAGCGTGAAGTAGAAGGTCGCGCCCTCGCCTTCGCGGCCTTCGGCGCGGACCTCACCCCCATGGCGCTCAACGATGCGCTTGACCGAGGCGAGGCCAATACCATGGCCTGCAAATTCCTCCTGGCGGTGTAGCCGCTGGAACGGCCGGAACAGCTTGTCGGCGTACTCCTGGGTGAAGCCGGCACCGTTGTCCCTGACGTAGAACTCCACCATGCCTTCATCCACGCCCGTGATGCCGATCTCGACGCGCGCATTCTCGCGGTCGCGAGTGAACTTCCACGCATTGCCCAGTACGTTGCCCAACAGGTTTCGGACCAACGCCGCATCCCCTTCCACGGCCATGTCCGGGGCGATTACCACATCCACTTTGCGCTCCGGCGTTGCCAGGCGCAGTTCCTCCACCACCTCGGCAGCGATGCGGCTCACGTCCAACCGCTCAAGACGCATCTCGCCCCGGCCCACGCGCGACATCTTCAGCAGCGCGTCGATCAGCTCACCCATGCGCGAAGCGGCCCTGCGCACCCGGCTGAGGTAATCGACCCCCTCCTCGTCCAGCACTCTGGCGTAGCGCTCCGCCAGAATCCGGCTGAAACCGTCAATGGCGCGCAACGGTGCGCGCAGGTCATGGGAGACGCTGTAGGCGAAGGCCTCAAGCTCCTGGTTGGCCTGGCTCAGCTCACGGGTACGCAGCGCGACGCGAGCTTCAAGCGTGCGATTGAGCGCATGCACCCGTGCCTCGGCGCGCACCCGCTCGGTGATGTCCTCCACCTGCACCAGCCCGGTCACGTCCTGGCCGATGTTGCCGGGGATCGGCGAGAAGGTCAGTTGCACTTCGCGTACGTCGCCGTCCTGCCGGACGATCTGCCGGTTGGTACGACGGATGCCGTGCTCGTCAACCGTTTCGGTGGCGTCGCCTTCGGCAAACAACGACGAAAGCATAGTGCCCAACAGCGAATCGCTATCGCGCTTGACAATCTTGGCCAGCGCGGCGTTCGCGCCGACGATTCGTTCTTCACGGTCCAGCAGCGCCTTGCCAATGGCCGAATGTTCCACGGCGATGCGGAATCGCTCCTCGCTGCGGCGGAAATCTTCCGTCATTCGTTCAGCGAGCGCCTGCGCACGCGACTGCGTCCTCACCAGGATGGATGCCACGGCATACATCAACAGAGAAACCAGCACACCGAGCGCACCGGTCCAATAAAGGCTGCGCAGTTGGGGCGCCGCCTGCGCCATGGGTCCGGACTGGAAGTCGAACCGCCAACGACGTCCGTACAGGTCCAACTCAAGGACATGCTCGAACGCGGCCTCCGCATCCCCCGACTCCACCGCGGTGGCGAAAACGGGTCGGTCGACAGCGTCGGAAACGTCCGCAATGCGGAAGCTCAACTGTGGCCCCCCGTCCAACTCGCCCAGCGAGGCACGAACGAAGGGGTCCGCGCGTAGCGGCACGTAAACCCAGCCCAGGAGCGCTTCGCGGCGGCCTTCCCGAGACTTGGGCTCGATGCCACCCAAATACACGGGCACGTAAATCAACATGCCCACTCCTGGCTGGTTGCCGTCCTGGATGAGGTGGACCGGCCCGGTCAGTCGGGGACTCGCCGTTTCCGCCGCGTCGGCCATGGCGCGATGGCGCTGCGCCTCGGCGTACATGTCGAACCCCACGGCGTCAGCATTCACCTGCGTCCGGGGTTCCAGATAGAGCACCGGGCCATACTGCGGGCGGACTCCTCGTGGCCGGATCTCCAGGCGTCCATAGCCCGAGTCCATCCACTCGCGCTGCAGCACCAGCATCTGGGCCTGGCTCACGTAGCCCGCAAAGCCCAACCCCACCATTGCCGGGAAACGCCGGTCGATCTCCAGTTGATCCACGTACGCCCGCCATTGCTGGGGAGTGGGACGGGCAATCGACGCAAACAACGAGGAGCCACCCAGCAGGACCAGCTCATACTTGACCATCCGCTGGCGGACCCGCTCCGCCACTGCCTCGGCGTCCTGGACGAACGCCCGGCGCGATACTTCCAGCTCCCGCTGGTATGCGACGCGCCACAGCGCGATTACGATGCCCAGCGATCCCAACAATACCGCCAATGCCAACAGGTGCGCCCGGGGGCCGGTTTGCCAGCGGAGTCCACGGTCCTTCCCGGACGCAGCATCGATTGAAGTCATGCGCGGGAGCATACCTCGGGGACGTGGAGGGCGTGTCACGTGAACGGCGGCCGCACGCTGTCAATCCCCCCCTTGAGTACTGCCGGTCCGCCCCTATACTGGCGGTGTCAGCGATGTTGGCTGTCCCCGGGGGTGCACTGGCTTCGACGGGGGTTGCAAAGTCGCCTGGCGCATGCCGAGGGGGTAGCTTTCCTCGTAAATCCAGCTGCAAAACTCTAGTTGCCAACGACGACAACTACGCTCTCGCCGCTTAAGGCGTAAGCCCCGAAACTGCTTGTGTCCGTGCTCGCAGCGTAGGGTCATCATCACGGAATCGCCGGGGGTGGCCGCCTGTCAGCCCCTGGTTAACCCAAAGCAGGCTGGTCCTTGGGCGCGCTTTGCACACCGTGCTGCCCCGGGACGAGATCTAACGGTGAGCTAAGCATGTAGTGCCGGGGATGGAGTGCCTTCGGACGGCGGTTCGATTCCGCCCACCTCCACCAACACAAACCCCAGTCGGAAACGACTGGGGTTTTTCTTTGGCGGACACCGCCTCCCGGCGGACTTGGGGCGACCGGCCCGGAGGCGCGCCCAGGGCCCATGAATCTCTCCCCAAGAATTCCGCCCAAAGAAAACGGGCCACCTCGCGGCAGCCCGTCTTCAACCGGATCCTGTGACGCCGTTCTATTACGAACGCAGCGGCACCAGGGTGATCTCGACACGGCGGTTCTGGGCACGGCCGGCCTCGGTGTCGTTGCTGGCCACGGGGCGAGTCTCGCCGGCGCCAACCAGGATGAAGCGGTCGCGCATGAGGCCCTTGCCCATCAGGTAGTTGCCCACGGCCGCGGCGCGGCGCTCGGACAACTGCTGGTTGTAGCTGTCGGTACCGACGCTGTCGGTGTGGCCAGCGACTTCAACGATGGTCTGGTTATATTCCTGCAGGGTGGCGGCGACGTCGTTAAGAACCGGGTAGAACTGCGGCTGCAGGTCGGAACGGTCGAAGCCGAAGGTGATGTTGCTCGGCATGTTCAGCGTGATGTTGTCGCCGTTACGCACCACTTCGACGCCGGTGCCTGCCATCTTCTCGCGCAGGGCGCGTTCCTGGCGGTCCTGGTAGTTGCCGATCGCGCCACCGGCCAGGCCGCCGACGCCCGCACCGACCAGGGCCCGCTGGCGGCGCTCGGTGGCGTCATCGCCAGACAGCAGGCCGGCGACGGCGCCCACGGCCGCGCCGATCAGAGCGCCCTTCTTGGTACGGCTCATGCCCTCCTGGTCCGTGGTACCGGCGCTGCCGTAGGCGCTGCCGCCAGCAGTGGTGGCGCAGCCCGCGAGCATGGCGGAGGAAAGAGCAGCGGCGAGCGCGATCTTGAGCGAGGTATTCATGAGGGTCATTCCTTGGGGGTGTAGAGGACGGGCTCAAGCTAAACACGCCCCCGTCAGGAACGGGTGAGGACCGGACGGGCCTGTTCAGGTTACGGCAGGAATCAGCTGGGCGGCGCTTTCGGCGTCCAATCGGTGCTCCCAACTGCCCATCAGCGACAGATAGAGCAGCTTGTCGAACTCGCCGCCAAATCGCTGGATGACATTGTCGGGATCCGGGATCAGCTTGGCGTCGGCGATGATTCCGAAGTGGACACGCCCGTTGTAGCTGAGGATGGAAATGCCCACGCCGACCGAGCCGGTCTGGGGTACCCAGAACATCATCTCCCGCAGCAGGCACCCCGCCATGTACAGCGGCTGCTGGGGTCCGGGCACGTTGGTGGCCACTGCCGACGCCTTGCGGCTGAACAGGTCCAGGGCCAGGCCCAGCAGGACCGACGGCGCCATGCCGAGTGCAGCGAGCAGGCCGTAGGTCACGATAGCCTGGCGCGAGCTCTTGAGCGCGCCCATCGACTCCGCTACCCGTTCGAGACGACGGATGGGGTTGCCCTCACCCACCGGCAGATCCAGGAAGACGAGTCCGAAGTGGTTTCCGAGCTTCCTGGCGTGCTCGAGCGGCCGCAGGTTCACCGGTACGGTGGCACGCAGGGTCAGGCCGTCGACGCAATCGCCGCGTTCGATCATGTAACTGCGCAACGCGCCTGCTGCCGTGGCCATGAGTACGTCGTTGACCGTGCATTCGCAGGCGCGCCCGACCGCCTTGACCTCTTCCAGGTCGAGCGGCTCGGCCCAGGCCACCCGCTTGCTGACCCCCAGGGGGCCGCGCAGGAGTGAGGGCGGGTCATCCGACAGGGCCACGGCATGCACCAGCTCGCGGGCAATTTCGCCGCCCTCCTTGGCCAGCACGGCAGCGAGGCTCGGGTCGCGGTACATCTCCATGCCCTTCTCCACCGCGCGCGTGCCCAACTGCACGTAACGGTCCACCGCGCCCACCCGCCGCGCGACATGGGCGTGGTCGTGCTTCAGCCAGGCGGCGTGCAGTTCCTCGCCGGCGGTCGGTTCGCGCGTGGTGTCGGTAAGCGAGAGCAATACCTGCACCAGCGCGATGCCATCGGCATAACTGTGGTGGATGCGCGCTACCAGCGCAGAGCCGCCGCGGTAGCGCTCCACCAGCTGGAACTGCCACAGCGGCCTGCCGTGGTCGAGCGGGCTGGACGCCAGCTGGCTGACGAAGCGCTCCATCGAGCGTTTGTCACCGCGCCCTGGCAGCGCGGCCGCCTGGACATGCCAGTCCAGGTCGAAGTCGCGGTCGGGCACCCAGGAGGCGCCGGTTGGCGTGTCCACCGCCTTCTGCTTGAAACGGCGATAGGCGAGGAAGCGCTGCTTCACCACTTTGCGCAACTGCTCGATGTCCATCCGTTCGGCGAACATCAGCACGCCGGTGATCATCATCGGGTTGGTGGGCTGCTCCATGCGCAGCCACGCGGTGTCCACCTTGGACATGCTCTCCGCACGCGGCCCTTTGGGCCTGCGCGCACGCTGCTTGGGCGCCGCTGTGGCCATGCAACCCTCCCGTGGTCTGCTGCGAGTGAATCATGCAGCCGCGAGTAGCGTCAACGCGACGCGCGAAGGGCCCCGTAGGCACCCAAGGCCGCGTCGCGGCCCGCAGCGAGGTCCACGAGCGGGTGCGGCGGGTACTCGGGTGCCAGACGCGCAGCCACGGCACGATCGGTCCAGGGGGCAAAACGTAATGCCACTGGCAGCTTGGCAAGTTCCGGGACCCAGCGGGTGATGTAGCGCGCATCCGGGTCGAAACGAGTGGCCTGCGTCACCGGGTTGAACACTCGGAAGTACGGGGCGGCGTCCGCGCCCGTCCCGGCCACCCATTGCCAGCCCAGGGTGTTGTTCGCCAGGTCCGCGTCGACCAGCGTGTCCCAAAACCAGCGCGCGCCTTCCAGCCAGTGCGCACGCATGTGCTTGGTCAGGTAGCTGCCGACGATCATGCGCACCCGGTTGTGCATCCAGCCGGTGGCCCACAGCTCGCGCAGGCCGGCGTCGACGATGGGCACGCCGGTGTTTCCATTGCGCCAACGCTCCAGCGTCTCTTCGCGCAGGTTCGCCCAGGCAAACCGGTCGAACGCCGGATTGAAGTTGTGCTGGGCAGAGTGCGGAAAATGATGCAACAGGTGGTGCGCGAATTCGCGCCAGCCAAGTTCGCGCAGCCAGGCATCGGCGCCTGCGGCCGACGCTGCCGAGCGCGCCGACTGGATGGTCGCTGCCAGTCGCCAAGGAGAGATTTCGCCAAAATGCAGGTGTGGCGACAGTCGGGAGGTGCCTACCTGGTCAGGACGGTCGCGGCTGTCTGCATAACCCTGCAATGCGCCGTCGACGAAAACCTCGAGCGCCGCATGGGCACCGGCTTCGCCGGGTGTCCATTCGTCCCAGAACGGCACATCCCAACGCGGCTTGGGCACGAGCCCGAGCGCCGCCAGCGGCACCCCCGCTGGGCCAGCGTTCGCTTCAGCAAGTGATTCCGGGGCATCCCAGAGCGTTTCGCTCCGCCACTGCGCCTGCGCCGCTCGCCAGAAGGGCGTGAACACCTTGAACGGACCGCCCTGCTTGGTGCGCACCGCCCACGGTTCGAACAACAGGCTGCCGTTGAAGCTTTCCACCCGCAGGCCTTGCGCGCGCAGGGCCTGCTTGATGCCGGTATCACGCTGCTCGATGGCGGGCTCATAGCGCCGGTTCCAGAACACGGCCTCCGCGCCACTGGCCGCGACCACCGCCTGGAGGATCGCCAGGCTGGGCCCATGAAACGTGCGCAGGTGCGTGCCGCGGCGGCGCAGGTCCGCGTCCAACGCCGCCAAGGACTGGTGGCGCCAGGCAAGGCTGGCCGCGCCGGGAGCCCAGGGGAACTCTTCCTCAGGCGCATGGATGTAAAGCGGCAGCGGCGTGTACCCGGCGTCCAGCGCGGCCCGTAGTGCCGGGTTGTCGGCCAGGCGCAGGTCGTTGCGGAACCACACCAGCGCGATGGGCATCGTCGTCGGCTTCCAGGTCGGGGTGGCTCATTCTGCCAGAGCGGCATGCACCCCTTGCGCTATTCGAAGCTGCCCATCGAGTCGTGCGAAAGGTTGTCGAAACGCGTGTATTCACCGAAGAACTTGAGCTTGATCGAGCCGGTCGGGCCCGAACGCTGCTTGCCGATGATGACTTCGGCCAATCCCTTGTCCGGCGAGTTTTCCTTGTTGTAGTAGTCGTCGCGGTAGATGAAGACGATCATGTCCGCGTCCTGCTCGATTGCGCCCGACTCGCGCAGGTCGGCCATCACCGGGCGCTTGTCGGCGCGCGTCTCCAGCGAGCGGTTGAGCTGCGACAGCGCGATCACCGGGACCTGCAGTTCCTTGGCCAGGCCCTTGAGCGAGCGCGAGATCTCCGAGATTTCCGTCGCGCGGTTCTCGTTGTTGCCGGGCACGGACATCAGCTGCAGGTAGTCGATCACGATCAGGCCGAGGCCGTGCTCGCGCTTGAGCCGTCGCGCCTTGGCGGCGAGCTTGACCGGCGACAGCCCGGGCTCGTCGTCGATGAAGATCTTCACTTCCTTGAGCTGGCGGATCGCGCTGGTGACGCGGCTCCAGTCCTCGTCCTCCAACTGGCCGGTGCGAAGTCGCTGCGCGTTGACGCGCCCCACCGACGAAATCAGGCGCAGCGCCAGCTGGCTGGCCGACATTTCCATCGAGAACACCGCCACCGGCAGCTTGCTCTTGAACGCGGCGAATTCCGCCATGTTCAGGGCCAGTGTGGTCTTGCCCATCGCCGGGCGCGCCGCGAGGATGATCAGGTCGGTCTTCTGCAGGCCGGCGGTCAGTTCATCGAATTCGGTATAGCCCGTCGGCAGGCCGGTCACGCTGCCGCCACTGGCGTAGCGGGTCTGCAGCACGTCGAAGGCCTCGACCAGCGCCTTCTGCACGTCGACGAAGTCCGTGCGGCCAGCCGAGCGCGACTGGGCGATGGCCAGCACTTCCTTCTCGGCCTCCTCCAGGATCATGTCGCTGTCGCGGCCGTCGGGCTGGAAGCCGTCGTTGACGATGTTGGTGCCGACATCGATCAGCTGCCGCAGCACCGCCTTGTCGCGCACGATGTCGGCATAGGCCACGATGTTGGCCGCGCTCGGCGTCGTCGAGGCCAGTTCGATAAGGTAGGCGCCACCAGCGACCTGTTCGGACAGGCCCATTGACTCGAACCACTCGCCCAAGGTCACCGCGTCGAAAGGCTTGCTCTTCTGCGCGAGCTCGGCGATGGCGCGGTAGATCAGCTGGTGGTCGCGGCGATAGAAATCGTTATCGTTGAGCTGGTCAGCGATTCGGTCGTAGGCGTTGGGGTCCAGCATGAGGCCGCCGAGCACGGCCTGCTCGGCCTCGACCGATTGCGGAGGTACCCGCAACTGGTCCATGCGCTGGTCGGAACGGGTCTCGAACCGCTTGTCGTTGCGGAAACCGGGACGGGCGCTCATGGCTGGTGCATTCCCCTGGGCTGGGCCGTCTGCGCGGCCTTGATCATGTAACGGTCTGCCATCCTATGCGGGATGGCCGCAAAGCGGTGGGTGTAACTCTGTGGATATCCCGGTATATCGCGGCCCGGGTCCTGCCCAGGCAATCGCATGGTCGCGTCTCATTGCCTGCGACGACACCTATACCGGCCGTCGCCCAGGCCCCAAAACGCGAAGGGCGCCTTGCGGCGCCCTCCGGCAGCACAGCCTGGATCGGTGGATCAGGCGGCTTCGGCTTCGACGACCACCTTGACGGTGGTCTCGACGTCGGCGTGCAGGTGGACCAGCACGTCGTACTCGCCGATGTGGCGGATGGCGCCCTCGCCCATGATGACTTCGGACTTGGCGACTTCGTAGCCGTGCTTGGTCAGCGCGTCGGCGATGTCACGGGTGGTGACCGAGCCGTACAGCTTGCCTTCGGTGGCGGCGTTGGCGCGGATGGTCACCGACACGCCTTCCAGCTTGGCCTTGCGGGCTTCGGCGTTGTCATGGATGGACTTGGCCTTCGCTTCGTAATCGGCGCGCTTGGCTTCGAACTCCGCCAGGTTGGCGGCGGTGGCCGGCACGGCCTTGCCCTGCGGCACGAGGAAGTTGCGGCCGTAGCCCGGCTTGACGGTGACGGTATCGCCCAGGCCGCCGAGGTTGGTGACCTTCTGCAGGAGGATCAGCTTCATGGTGTTGCTCCGGATTCGTTAGCAGGGCGTCGCCCTGCAGCAATGCTGTTGTCCGAATGGGTGGTCGGGGTGACTGCGAGCCCGTGGCTCGCAACCACCCCAACGCCCACGGGTCATGCCCGCGGGCCGCACCAATCAGACGTTGTGGTTGTCGGTGTACGGGATCAGGGCCAGGAAGCGCGCGCGCTTGATCGCGGTCGACAGCTGGCGCTGGTACTTCGACTTGGTGCCGGTGACGCGGCTCGGGACGATCTTGCCGGTCTCGGTCAGGTACTGGCGCAGGGTGTTGAGATCCTTGTAATCGATCTCCTTGACGCCCTCGGCGGTGAACTTGCAGAACTTGCGGCGGCGAAAGAACTTGGACATGTCAGTGATCCTCAGGCGGCTTCGGCGTTGTCGTCGGTGGACTCGTCGGCGGCAGGGCCGGCGTCGGTGCCTTCGTCGTCACGGCGGCGGCGCTCGCCGCGCTCGGGCTTGTCACCCTTTTCGTCCTTGAACTTCATGATCAGGGACTGCTCGGTGTCAGCCTCGTCACGCTTCATGACCAGGTGGCGCAGGACGGCGTCGTTGAAACGGAAACCGTCGACCAGTTCGTTCAGCACGCTCTGGTTGCATTCGATGTTCAGCAGCACATAGTGCGCCTTGACCAGGTTCTCGATCGGGTAGGCCAGCTGGCGACGACCCCAGTCTTCCAGACGGTGGACCTTGCCCTCGCCGCTCTCGATCAGGCCCTTGTAGCGCTCGATCATGGCCGGGACCTGTTCGCTCTGGTCCGGGTGGACCAGGAACACGACTTCGTAATGACGCATGGTGTTGTTCCTTGTGGATGAAGACCGGCGGAGGCCGGTCTGTTCAGCCCTCCGCCACCTTTCGCATCGGGTGGATGCCGGGCGCGGTAGGGCAAGGGGCTCCCGCAGCCAAGCCGCGAGAGCCGGAAAGTATGGCAGGACGCGGGCTTACGCGCAAACCAGTGACCGTTTGTGCACCCAAGGGACGGGCCTACCCCGTTTGCGGCAGGTTATGCCAAGGCTTGGACCCGCGGGCCGGACCACCCCACCCTTCGGGCCCGGGGACCGGAGGCCCCGTGACCGGGGTCAGGCGGCGTGCACCGTGGTCGTGAAGCTCTCGCCGCAGCCGCACTCGTCGGCCACGTTGGGGTTGCGGAACACGAACTGCTCGCCCAGGCGCTGCTTCACCAGGTCGATCTCGGTGCCATCGACCAGCGGCAGGCTGACGGCGTCCACGTAGATGCGCACGCCCGCCTGCTCGAAGACGGTGTCGCCAGCGCGCTCATCCTTGGCCAGGTCCGCGCTGTGCTGCCAGCCCGAGCACCCGGTCTTGGTGACGCCAAAGCGCAGGCCGACGGCCTCGGGAGCTTCGGCGAGATAGCGCTGCACGCGGGCAAGGGCGGCGGGGCTGAGGGTGACGGCCATGGACGACTCCAGAAGTACGGCAACAGTATACGGATAGGACCCTGACAGGACCGGCAACGCCCACCGGGCACGTCAGCGCCGGAAACTGGCAGCCGACTCGCAAGCACGCGCCGGCAACCGGTAAACTCGACCTCTTTCCCCATATCGGCCCTTAGCGGCAAGGATTCAAGGCATGACGGTGGTCAGCGTCTCGCAGGCGCTCGCGGGCAAGGTGCCCGCTGGCGGAGAAGTCACGGTCCGCGGCTGGGTACGCACCCGGCGCGACTCCAAGGCCGGGCTGAGCTTCGTGAACGTCAGCGACGGCTCCTGCTTCGCGCCCATCCAGGTGGTGGCGCCCAATACCCTGTCCAACTACGAGGACGAGGTGAAGCGCCTCACCGCCGGCTGCGCCGTCATCGCCACCGGCACGCTGGTGCAGTCGCAGGGCCAGGGCCAGGCGTACGAACTCCAGGCCAGCAAGGTGGAGGTGGTGGGCTGGGTGGAAGACCCGGAAACCTACCCGATCCAGCCCAAGGCGCACTCGCTGGAATTCCTGCGGGAAGTGGCGCATCTTCGCCCGCGCACCAACCTGTTCGGTGCGGTCACCCGTATCCGCGACTGTCTGGCCAAGGCCGTGCACCGCTTCTTCCACGAACAGGGTTACTACTGGATCAGCACCCCGATCGTGACCACGTCCGACGCCGAGGGCGCAGGCCAGATGTTCCGCGTGTCGACGCTGGACCTGGCCAACCTGCCCCGCACGCCCAAGGGCGACGTGGACTTCAGCCGCGACTTCTTCGGCAAGGAAACGTTCCTCACCGTTTCCGGCCAGCTCAACGTCGAGGCGTACTGCCTGTCGCTGAGCAAGGTCTACACCTTCGGCCCAACCTTCCGCGCCGAGAACAGCCACACCACCCGCCACCTGGCCGAGTTCTGGATGGTGGAGCCGGAGATCGCGTTCGCCGACCTGGCCGAAGACGCGCGCGTGGCCGAGGAATTCCTCAAGTACCTGTTCCGTGCGGTACTGGCCGAGCGCGCTGATGATCTGGCGTTCATCGCCGAGCGCGTGCAGCCCGATGCCATCACGCGCCTGGAAAAGTTCGTCAATGCGCCGTTCGAGCGCATCGAATACACCGACGCGATCAAGCTGTTGCAGAACGCGGGCAAGAAGTTCGAGTTCCCGGTGGAGTGGGGCCTGGACCTGCAGACCGAGCACGAGCGCTGGCTGACCGAGGAGCATGTCGGCCGCCCGGTGGTGGTGACCAACTACCCCGAGCACATCAAGGCCTTCTACATGCGACTCAACGACGACGGCAAGACCGTCGCGGCGATGGACGTGCTGGCCCCGGGAATCGGCGAAATCATTGGCGGTTCGCAGCGCGAGGAGCGTCTGGACGTGCTCGATTCGCGCATGGCGCAGTTCGGCCTCGACCCGGCGCACTACGAGTGGTACCGGGATTTCCGCCGCTACGGCACGGTGCCCCATGCCGGATTCGGCCTCGGCTTCGAGCGCCTGGTGGTCTATGTCTGCGGCCTGTCCAACATCCGCGACGCGATCCCCTACCCGCGCGCACCCGGCAGCGCGGAGTTCTGATCGGTGATCCTGTTCCTGGCCCTCTGCTGCCTGGCGCTGGCCATCGCCGGCGCAACCGCCTTGGCGATCTTCTGGCCCCTCACCCTGGTGCACGTGCGTGACCGCCACCCGGAGTTGCAGCGCAACCTGGGTGAACTGGCGTTCGCCAAGCCGAGTTCGTTGTGGTGGCTGTTACGCGGTGGTTACCGTGCGGCGAATGACCGCAACCTCAATGGCTTGGCCACACCGGCCCGCATTTCACTGATGTGCATCCTCGGCGGCCTCGCGGCCGGTGGGCTCTTGTGGTTGTTGTCCCTGGTGGTGCCGGCATGAGCACGCGTGACGAATGGTGGCTGGCGACACTCGGCCGGACGGTGGTCTGGGCGCGACTGCGGATGCTGGATGCCGGCACGGCGGAAGTGTTCGACAGCGACGGTAATGCACAACCCTACGACAGCGAGGACAGCGCCCGCGCGGCATTGATGGACGCCGAGTACGTGGCACTGGAAGGCATGGATGCGGACGATGCGGTCGCACGCGGCATGACGCTGGACGAACTGGTGCCGCCGCAGGCAAACGACGATGCGGAACTGCGCGCGTTGATGGTCCAGAAACTCCCGCATCGTCACTGACGCAATTCGACCCGTAGTCGCACCCCCTTTGAGGTGTTGCTCGCGGCGCCCTCAGACCAATTGGCAATGTCTGCGCGGAAATCCACCGGCAACACTGCCTGGTCGATCCGTACCGATCAGCCCCCGCTGGAGACTGAGATGAACCTGAACCTGTCTGGCAAGCACGCGCTGGTCTGTGGCGCCACCCAAGGCATCGGCTTGGCGACTGCCAGGGCGCTCGCCGAGCTCGGCGCCGACGTCACCCTGCTCGCACGCCGAGAGGACGTCCTGCGCGAGGTGGCCGCCGCCCTGCCCTGCCCGCAGCCCGGACAGGCCCACGGCTGGGTTTCGGCCGATGCGGCGGATACCGAGTCGCTTCGCGCCAAGGTGGAAGCGCTGGCCGCCGGCAAGCCGGTCCACATCCTGGTCAATAACAGTGGCGGCCCGCCGCCCGGCACGGTGCATGGCACCGACATCGCGGCGTTTGAAGCCGCGTACCGTCAGCATCTGCTCGCCAATCATGTGCTGGCCGAGGCGGTCATCCCGGGCATGGAGCGCGATGGCTACGGCCGCATAGTCAACGTGATATCAACGTCCGTGAAGGAACCAATTTCCGGTCTGGGCGTATCCAACACCACCCGCTGGGCAGTGGCCAGCTGGGCCAAGACGCTGGCGGCGGAGCTCGCGGCCAAGGGCATCACCGTCAACAACGTCCTGCCGGGCTCCACCGAAACACCGCGTATCGAGCAGATCATCGATACGACCGCGGCAAAGACCGGCCAGAGCCGGGAAGCGGTGTTCGCGAAGATGGTGGCGGAGATCCCGATGCGCCGCTTCGCCAAGCCAGAGGAAACGGCGGCCGCCATTGCCTTCCTGTGCTCGCCGGCCGCGGGTTACATCACCGGCGTGAACCTGCCTGTCGACGGCGGGCGCACCCGCTCGCTGTAAGGCACAGGGGACTAGGCGAAACGCGCTCCGACCGCGCGGGCGACAGCCAGTGCGGCCCATACCGTGCCGGAGGGATTGACGCGGCTGGTACATTAGCCGGATGCGTCTCGGCCATTTCATTGCCGGTGAGTACCGCGATCCCTCCGGGGGTCAATGGCTCGACGTTTTTGACCCGGCACGGGGCGCAGTTTTCGCCCAGGTCGCGCGGGGCAACGCCGCGGATGTGCATGCGGCGATAGCCGCCGCGGAAGCCGCCGCCCCTGCCTGGGCCGCATTGCCCCACACCGAGCGCTCCCGCTGGATGGAACGGCTGGCCGACGCCCTCGAGGCGCGGCTGGACGATTTCGCGCATGCCGAGTCGCGGGACGGCGGCAAGCCCATCAAACTGGCGCGGGATGCGGAAATCCCGCGCGCGATCAGCAACCTGCGGTTCTTCGCCCACGCCGCCACGCAGTTCGCCAGCGAGTCCCACCACGGGCAGGCCGGCCTGAACTACACGCTGCGGCAACCGCTGGGCGTGGTGGCGACCATCTCGCCGTGGAACCTGCCGCTGTACCTGTTCACCTGGAAGATCGCGCCGGCACTGGCGGCGGGTAACACGGTGGTGGCCAAGCCGTCCGAAGTCACCCCGCTGACTGCGACGATGCTGGGCGAGTTGATGCTGCAGGTCGGTTTCCCCAAGGGCGTGCTCAACATCGTGCACGGGCTCGGACCGGAGGTGGGCGAGCCACTGGTGACGGACGCGCGGGTCAAGGCCGTGTCCTTCACGGGCAGTACGGCGGTGGGGAAACGCATCGCTGGCCTGGCGGCGCCCATGCTCAAGAAAGTCTCCCTGGAGTTGGGCGGCAAGAACCCGACGCTGGTGTTTGCCGACAGCGATTGGCGCGACCACCTCGACACCATCGTCCGCTCCGCATTCCAGAACAGCGGCCAGATCTGCCTGTGCGGATCGCGCATCCTGGTCGAGCGCCGCATCTACGCCGAGTTCCGAGACGCGCTGGTGGAACGCGCGCTGACGTTGCGCGTGGGCGACCCGATGGACGACGACAGCCAGATGGGGCCCCTGGTCTCGCAGGCGCATTTCGACAAGGTCACCGCCGCGCTGGCGCGGGTCCGCGATGAGGGTGGCCATGTGCTGTGCGGCGGCAATGCCCTCGACCGGCCCGGCTGGTTTGTGGCGCCCACCGTGGTCGACGGGCTTGGACCTGATTGCGCCAGCAACCGCGACGAAATCTTCGGCCCGGTTGCCACCCTGCAACCCTTTGACAGCGATGACGAGGCGCTTGCCTTGGCCAACGCCAGTGACTACGGACTGGCGGCCAGCGTGTGGACGCGCGACCTCAACCGCGCGCACCGCATGGCGGCGAAGCTGCAGGTCGGCATGGTGTGGATCAATACCTGGCTGATGCGCGACCTGCGCACGCCGTTTGGTGGCGTGGGGGCTTCCGGTCTGGGCCGCGAGGGCGGCCTGGAAGCCATGCGCTTCTTTACCGACGCTAAGAACGTCGGGCTCAATATTGGATAAGGACTCAATGAACTCGCTCAACGAACTGCTGGAACGCAACCGCGCCTGGTCCGAACGGATCTGCAAGGAAGACCCGGGTTTCTTCGAACGCCTCTCCAAGCAGCAGGCACCGGAGTACCTGTGGATCGGCTGCTCCGATTCGCGCGTGCCGGCCAACCAGATCACCGACCTGGCGCCGGGCGAAGTCTTTGTCCATCGCAACATCGCCAACGTGGTGGTGCACACCGACCTGAACTGCCTGTCGGTGGTGCAGTTCGCCGTGGACGTGCTCAAGGTCAAGCACATCATGGTGGTTGGCCATTACGGCTGCGGCGGCGTCCACGCGGCCCTGACGGGCCAGCGATTGGGGCTGGTGGACAACTGGATCCGCCATGTGGCCGACGTCGCCGACAAGCACACGCGTTGCCTGCATGGCTTCAAGAGTGAACGCGACCAGCACGACCGCCTGTGCGAGCTCAATGTGCTGGAGCAGGTGGTGAACCTGGCCCACACCAACATCGTCCGCGATGCATGGAGCCGCGGGCAGGATCTGACCGTGCATGGCTGGGTGTACAGCCTCAGCAATGGACGGGTGAACGACCTGGGCATCAGCATGAACCGGCAGGAGCAACTGGCTTCGACCTATGCGTTGTCCCTGGCGCGCATCGCCGACGGCTGTGGGGTCACCTGAGATGAACAATGTGATCCGTACCGACAGCGCGCCACGGCCGGTTGGCCGCTACCCGCATGCGCGCCGCGTGGGCAACCTGCTGTTCCTGTCGGGCATTGGCCCCCGGCACCCCGACGGCGACCACATCCCGGGCAATGAGTACTTCGCCGACGGCCGCCTGAAGCACTACGACATCGTCGCCCAGACGCATGCCGTGTTCGACAACGTCCGCTCGGTGCTGGAGGCCAGCGGCGCGCGCTTCACGGATCTGGTGGACGTGACCGTCTACCTGACCGACATGGCGCGGGACTTCAAGACTTACAACGCCATTTGGGCCGAGTACTTCCCCGACATCGACACCGCGCCTTGCCGCACCACGCTGGGCATCAACGCGCTGCCGACGCCGATCGCGATCGAGCTCAAGTGCGTCGCGGTGCTGCATGATGGACCGCGGCCCACCGCCTGACCAAAGCCACAGGATCTGCCGCCATGCTGCCCGCCCCGATCAACCTGCAGGCCTGGATAGACGAACACCGCCACTTGCTCAAGCCACCGGTGGGCAACAAGTGCATCGTCGACGAAGACTACATCGTGATGATTGTCGGCGGGCCCAATGCGCGCACCGACTACCACTGGGAGGAAGGCCCGGAGTTCTTCTACCAGCTCGAGGGGGAGATGGTGTTGCGCATTCAGGAGGATGGCGCGCCGCGTGACATCCCCATTCGGGCCGGCGAGATGTTCTACCTGCCGCCGCGCGTGCCCCACAGTCCGCAGCGCATGCCCGGGTCGGTCGGCCTGGTGATCGAACGCAAGCGACTCGCCCACGAGGATGACGCGTTGATGTGGTTCTGCGTGAGCTGCAACCACAAGCTGTTCGAGGAGGGCTTCCACCTCGTGGACATCGAGCAGGATTTCTTCCGCGTGTTCGAACGTTTCTACCGCGACGACACGCTGCGCACCTGCCCGCAATGCGGCACCCTCAATCCCCGACCCAGCCGGTACGAGATGCAAGCCGACTCGCAGGCGGACATCACCTGACCATGGACGCGCGATGCTGAAGATCGATACCCACGCCCACTACCTGCCGCGCGACTGGCCGGACCTGGCGCGCAAATATGGCGACCTGCGGTTCCCGGTCATCCACCACACGGAAGACGGCCGCCACCGCATCTACAAGGACGGCAAGTTCTTCCGCGAGGTTTGGTCCAAGACGTGGGATCCACAGGAACGGATCGACGACTACGCCCGCTTCGGGGTGCAGGTGCAGGTGATCAGCACCGTGCCGGTGATGTTCAGTTATTGGGCCAAGCCGCACCACGCGCTGGAGTTGCACCAGGCGCTCAACGACCACATGGCGAAGGCCTGCCGCGACTACCCACGCCACTACGCGGGCATCGGCACGGTGCCCATGCAGTCGCCCAGACTGGCCATCCAGGAGCTGGAGCGCTGCATGGACCAGTTGGGCCTGCAGGGCGTGCAGATTGGCAGCCACGTCAACGACTGGAACCTGGACGCACCGGAGCTGTTCGATTTCTTCGAGGCCGCCGCCGAGCTCGGCGCCGCCATCCTGGTTCACCCGTGGGACATGATGGGCACGCCTTCGATGCCCAAGTACTGGCTGCCGTGGCTGGTGGGCATGCCGGCCGAGCAATCGCGCGCCGCGTGCTGCCTGATCTTCGGTGGCGTCCTCGAACGCCTGCCCAAGCTGAAGGTGTGCCTCGCCCACGGCGGTGGCAGCTTCCCGTACACCATTGGTCGCATCGAACACGGGTTCAACATGCGCCCGGACCTTGTCGCGACGGACAACCCACGCAACCCTCGCGACTACCTGGCGCAACTGTATTTCGATTCGTGGGTGGCCGACGACCGGGCCCTGCGCTACCTGCTCGACACCTGCGGCACGGATCGGGTGATGCTGGGCACCGACTACCCGTTCCCCTTGGGCGAACAGGAACCAGGTGCCGGGATTGCTTCGCTCGCCTTGTCTGCCGACAACCAGGCCCGGCTGTACCACGGCACGGCCCTGGAGTGGCTGGGCCTGCCGATGTCGCGCTTCGCCTGATCCCACCCCATTGACCGACTGTCCCGCACCAGGGATGTGGAAACTCATTACGTGACCGACGTAACCACGCAAACTGCCGATCCGTTTACCGACGCCTACGCTGCCCACCTCGATGCCGTTGCGCCCCGCTCGCGCCGCGCCGACTTCCTGATCCCGCACCATGACGGCCGCGAGATGGCCTATTTCGTCGGCAATTCGCTGGGCCTGCAGCCCCGCGGTGCGCGCGCGCATGTCGAGGAGGTCCTGGACAAGTGGGCGGTGGAAGCTGTGGAGGGTCATTTCACCGGGCAGGCGCAGTGGATGACCTACCACGAACTGGTGCGTGAACCACTCGCACGCGTGGTGGGTGCGCTGCCCTCCGAGGTGGTGGCGATGAACTCGCTGACCGCCAATCTGCATTTCATGATGGTGAGCTTCTACCGGCCCACCGCCGACCGCCCCGCCATCCTCATGGAGGCAGGTGCGTTCCCGTCCGACCGTTACGCACTGGAATCGCAGGTGCGCTTCCATGGGTTCGACCCCGCGACCGACCTCATCGAGCTGGAACCCGACGAAGCCGATGGCACGTTCTCGATGCACGCAATTGCAAGTGCCATCGCTGAGCACGGCCCGCGACTCGCCCTGGTAGTGTGGCCCGGCGTGCAGTACCGAACAGGCCAGGCGTTCGACCTCGCCGAGATCACCCGGCTTGCGCATGCCCAGGGCGCTGTCTGCGGCTTCGACCTGGCCCACGCCGTCGGCAACCTGCCGCTGCAGCTGCACGACGCGGGGCCGGATTTCGCGGTGTGGTGCCACTACAAGTACCTCAATTCGGGTCCCGGGGCGGTAGCAGGATGTTTCGTGCATGAGCGGCATGCCAAGACCCAGCGTCCGCGTTTCGCCGGCTGGTGGGGTCACGACGCATCGACCCGTTTCCGCATGGGGCCGGACTTCGTGCCGACCCCCGGCGCGGAGGGCTGGCAGCTCAGCAATCCGCCCATCCTCGGGGTGGCACCGTTGCGGGCTTCGCTGGCGCTGTTCGACGAGGTGGGCATGGCTACGCTCCGCGCTCGTTCCGAGTCGTTGACCGCCTATCTGGAAACCCTGATCCGTCAGCGCCTCTCGGATGTGCTGCAGATTGTGACGCCGGCCGAACCTGCGCGTCGCGGCTGCCAGCTTTCGATTCGCGTGGTTGGCGGCCGGCCGCAGGGACGCGCACTGTTCGAGTATCTGGCGACCAATGGCGTGCTCGGCGATTGGCGCGAGCCCGACGTGATCCGCATTTCCCCTGCCCCGCTCTACAACACCCATGCCGACGTGCTGCGCTTTGCACGGACGGTGGAGGCTTGGCGCGATGCCCGCTGAACGACACATCACCGTGATCGGTGCCGGCCTGGCCGGTGCCCTGCTCGCCACCCTGCTGGCCCAGCGCGGCTGGAAAGTGGACGTATACGAGAAGCGTGGCGACCCGCGGGTCAAAGGCTACGCGGGCGGGCGCTCGATCAACCTGGCGCTGGCCGAACGCGGTCGCCATGCCTTGCGCCTGGCCTCCGGCGACGACGAGGTGATGGCGCAGGCCGTGATGATGCGCGGCCGCATGGTGCATTTCCGCGATGGCCGTACTGACCTGCAGCGCTACGGCAAGGACGACAGCGAAGTCATCTGGTCCGTGCACCGCGGCGATCTCAACATCGTGCTGCTCAACATTGCCGAACAGGCCGGGGCTCGCCTCCACTTCCACCGTGGGCTGGACAGCGTGGACTTCGAATCACGGATTGCCACCTTCAGCGACGACGTGTCCGGCAGTTCGCATGCAGTGGGCTTCAATGCGCTGGTCGGCGCCGACGGTGCGGGTTCGTCACTGCGGATCGCGATGTCCCGCGAAGGCGACCTGGGTGACCGTACCGAATTCCTGGGCCACTCCTACAAGGAGTTGGAGATCCCGCCCGCCCCGGACGGCAGTTTCAGCATCGAGCCCAACGCACTGCATATCTGGCCTCGGGGGCGCTACATGTGCATTGCCCTGCCCAATGACGAGCGCACCTTCACCGTCACCCTGTTCCTTCCCAACGAAGGCGACCCGAGCTTTGCCACGGTGCGCACCGGTGCCGACGCACGTGCGCTGTTCGAGCGCGACTTCGCCGATGCACTTCCGTTGATCCCCCGGCTGGAGGAGGACTTCGAACGCAACCCCGCCGGGCTCCTTGCCACGCTCTACCTGGATCGCTGGCACCTGGATGGTCGTGCCGTCCTGGTCGGCGATGCCGCCCATGCCATGGTGCCCTTCCACGGTCAGGGGATGAACTGCGCGTTCGAGGATTGCGTGGCCTTGGCCGAACATCTCGACCGCGATCCTGACCTCGCATCGGCGTTCGCCTCGTTCCAGGCCGAGCGACTTCCCAATGCCCGTGCCATCCAGCAGATGGCGTTGGAGAACTACCTGGAAATGCGCGACCGGGTAGACGATGAGGACTACCTGTTGCAGCGCGCACTGGAACTCAAATTAGCCGAGCGCCACCCGGACCGCTTCATGCCCCGCTACGCCATGGTGACCTTCCAGCGCATGCCGTACGCGGTTGCCTTCGAACGCGGGCAACTGCAGCGCCAGCTGCTGGTGGACCTTACGCGCGGTCACAGCACCCTCGATTCGCTGGACTGGAGCCTCGTGGATGCCACCGTGCGCGAGCGCCTGCCCCCCCTGCCGCGCGACTGAGCCGATGCCCTCGAGCTTCCTGTTCTACGACCTGGAAACGTTTGGCAAGGACCCGCGCCGCACGCGTATCGCGCAGTTCGCGGCCATCCGCACGGATACCGAGCTCAACGAGATCGAGACGCCAATCAGCGTGTATGTCCGACCTGCGGATGACTTGCTGCCATCGCCGGGGGCCACCTTGGTCACCGGCATCACGCCGCAGCAGGCGTTGCGCGACGGCATGAGCGAAGCGGCGGCCTTCGCCCTCATCCACGACGAGATGTCGCGGCCGGAGACCTGCAGCCTGGGCTACAACTCACTGCGCTTCGATGATGAGTTCGTCCGCTTCGGACTGTTCCGCAACTTCTACGACCCTTACGAGCGCGAGTGGCGCGGCGGCAATACGCGCTGGGATCTGCTGGACGTGTTGCGCATGGCCCACGCCCTGCGGCCGGAAGGACTGGTATGGCCGCGCAACGAAAAAGGCGACCCGTCTTTCAAGCTCGAACACTTGGCCGAAGCCAATGGCGTGCGCGAAGGCGATGCCCACGAGGCCCTGTCGGACGTTCGCGCGCTGATCGGGCTTGCGCGCAAACTCAGGGCCACCCAACCGCGGCTCTGGGAGTACGCGCTGCGACTGCGCGACAAGCGGTTCGCCGCCAGCCTCGTGGACGTCGCGGCCATGACGCCCCTGCTGCACATCTCGCAGCGTTACCCTGCCAACCGGCTGTGCGCGGCGCCGGTGCTGCCGATCGCCCGCCACCCGCGCATCGACAACCGCATCATCGTGTTCGACCTGACCCAGGATCCGCAGGCCTTGCTGGAGCGCGACCCCGACGAGATCGCCGCCACGATGTACCTGCGCACCGAACAACTCGCACCCGGCCAGGAGCGCGTGGCGTTGAAGGAGTTGCACCTCAACCGCTGCCCGGCGTTAATGGCCTGGCAGCACTTGCGCCAGCCGGACTTCGAACGATTGGGCATCGACCTCGAGGCAGTGGCGGCCAACGCGAGACGTCTGCAGGCAGTCGGCCCCGCACTCGCTGAGAAGGTGCGCCGCGTGTTCGGCAAGGACGAAGCACGCGCACCCGCTGACGCCGATGCCTCGCTCTACGACGGCTTCCTGGCCGATGGCGACAAGCGCCTGTTCCAAGACGTGCGCACCACGCCTCCGGAATCACTCGGCGAGCGCGCCATTTCATTCCGCGACCCGCGGCTGCCCGAGCTGCTGTTCCGCTATCGGGCGCGCAACTGGCCGGCCACGCTGACGCCAGAGGAGCGGAATCGCTGGGACGACTTCCGCCGCCGTCGACTGCGCGGCCCGGTGGGCCTGTCTGAATACACCTTCGAAAGCGTGCGCCAGGAGTTGGCTGAACTGCGCGCCCGCAGCGATATCGATACCCGCCAGCTGGCGCTGCTGGACCAGATCGAGGCTTGGACCGACGCTCTTGATGCAGGGTTGTCCTGACGCGGGCGATACTGACGTCCCGCCTGTCACCGCCCTGCCATGAGCCAGTACTTCAGCGACGCCAGTTTCAAGTTCCTGCGCGGTTTGGCGCGGCATAACAACCGCGAGTGGTTCCTGTCGCACAAAGCCGATTACGAAAGCCACGTGCGCGCGCCCTTCCAACGGCTGCTGACCGACCTGCAGCCGGCGCTGGCCGCCATCAGCCCGAACTTCCGGGCCGACCCGCGCCCGGTGGGTGGATCGCTGTTCCGCATCCAGCGCGACACCCGCTTCGCCAACGACAAGGCGCCGTACAAGCCCTGGCAGGGTGCACGGCTGTTCCACGAGCGTCGGCGCGAGGTCGCAGCCCCGTCGTTCTACCTGCACCTGCAGCCGGGCGACTGCTTCATCGGCGCCGGACTGTGGCACCCGGAGACCGCGACGGTGCGCAAGGTGCGTCACTTCATCGTCGACAACCCGGGCAGCTGGAAAGTGGCGGCGCACGGTTCCGCATTCCGCAAGCGCTTCGACCTGGAAGACAGCGAAATGCTGGTGCGCATGCCGCGTGGGTTTCCCGACGACTTCGAGTTCGCGGAGGATCTGCGCCGCAAGAACTTCGTGGCGTTCCGGGCGCTGGACGATGACCTCATGACCGGGCCGCGCCTGTTGCAGACGGTGGAGAAGGACCTCGCCGCGCTCGGTCCATTCACCGACTACCTCTGCGCCGCTCTTGACCTCGAGTTCTGACGGTGTCGCCCGCCGATTTCCGTCGCTACTCGCTGTTCTACCTGGGGTATTACGGCGCGCTGGGCGCCTTCACCCCCTACATCGGCCGCTGGGTGGTTGCACAGGGGCACGGGGGTTACGTGGTCGGCGCCGCGCTGGCGCTGTGGTATGGCGGCCGCATGCTGGCGCCGCCCACCTGGTCGCGCTGGTCGGCCCGTAGTCCGGCCCCCGGGCGCTGGCTGGTAGCCGGTTGCCTGCTGGCCCTGCTGGGTTTTGCCGCCCTCGCCGGCGCGACCGGTGTCGTACCCATCTTCCTGGCGATCGCCTGGTTCGCGTTGTTCTTCAACGCGGTGATGCCGCAGTTCGAGGCAATGACGCTCTCCGCGCTCGCGCATCGCAGCCATGAGTACGGGCGGATCCGCGTCTGGGGCTCCATCAGCTTCCTCGTGGTGGCGGCCACCTATGGCTGGCTGCTCGATCGGCTCGGCGAAGGCGCCTTCGTCTGGCTGACGCTGCCATGGCTGGCATTGACCACGGTCGCGGCGTGGCTGCATCGCCACGACCGTCCGCATCACCCGCGTTCCCCCGACTCGAGCAGCCTGCCTCCCCTACCGCCCGCCGCACCACACCCTCTGTGGCGAAGACCCGGCGTTCGCAGCCTGTTGCTGGTGACGCTGCTGATGCAGCTGGGCTTCGGCCCGTTCTATGTGTTCTATACCCTGCACCTGCAAGCACAAGGCCACGACGGAACAGCCGTCGGGGTGCTGTGGGCCATCGGCGTGATCTGCGAAGTGGCCATGTTCTGGCTGGCGCCTAGATTGCTGCAGCGTTTTGGCGCTTGGCGCGTGATGGTGACCTGCATGGCCTTCACCGTCGCGCGATGGCTGACGGTGGCCTGGCTCGGCCCCTCCTTCGCCTGGATGGCCCTGGCGCAGACCGGGCACGCGCTCAGCTTTGCCGCCTTCCATGCCGGATGCATGCGCCGCATGTCCGAGCTGTTTCCCGAGCGCCGCGACATGGCGGCCGCACAGGGACTGCTGTATGGATTCAGCGGCGGCATAGGTGGGGTGCTCGGTGCCGGCTTGGCGTCGCTGGCCTGGCAGCATGGCGGGGGGCGCTGGGCGTTCATCGCCGGTGCGCTGGCTACGCTGGTGGGCGGCATCGTGCTGCTTGCCTCGGCGCGATCCTTCCGTCAGCGGATATCCTCAGGGCAACGCACCGTGGAGCACGTCGAATGAAAAAGCTGTTGGCCATCGGCCTCGTGATGCTGGCCTTGCTGCTGGCTGTATGGGCCTCGGGGCCGTTTCTGGCCGTGCATGAGATGCGCAAGGCCGTCGAGGCCCAGGACACCGCTGCGTTGTCACAGCACATCGATTTCCCCGCGCTGCGCACCAACTTCAAGCAGCAACTGGACGATCACCTGGTGCGTCGCGCCGGCGCGGACGCTCAGTCCAGCCTGCTCGGTGCCTTGGCCGTGCGCATGGCCGGGGGTCTCACCGACGGCCTGGTGGAGGTACTGGCAACACCGGCTGGCCTGGGCGCTTTGATCGAGGGCCGAGGACTGCTGCACCGCGCCACCGGCGAAGGTACCGACCCGGGCGACAGCTCCGCGCACACCGGCCCGAGCGACCCGTTGGAAGGCGCGAAGTACCGATTCGAATCGCTATCGCGTTTCACCATCACCCTGCATCCGGAGTCGAGTCGACCGCTGGTGGTGGGAATGACCCGCGAAGGGTTGCGTTGGCGGGTCACCGACATCCGTCTGCCACTGGATGCCATGGACCTTACCGCCGAGTAGGCAGCGACTTCAGCGCGGATTGGCCACGCCGTGGGGAACGTGGCCTGCCGCGACGTGATCGCGTGCGGACAGGATGTTGTGCTCGGAATCGTCAAAAAAGATGTCCGCGCCAAACGCCTCAAGGAAAGGGCCCTTCGCCCGCCCCCCGAGAAACAGCGCCTCGTCCAGGCGGATGCCCCAGTCGCGCAGCGTCCGGATCACCCGCTCGTGCGCCGGCACCGACCGCGCCGTCACCAGCGCCGTACGGATGGGCGCATGCTCGCCCGTCGGGAATGCTGCCTGCAGTCGGTGCAGCGCATCCAGGAACCCGCGGAAGGGGCCGCCTGACAGGGGCTGCCCCGCGTTCGCCCGTTCATAGGCGGCAAAGGCCGCGAGCCCACCTTCGCGCGAGACCCGTTCACCCTCGTCGCCAAAGATCACCGCATCACCGTCGAACGCGATGCGCAGCTGGTCATGCCGGTGCTGCTGTGCCTGCGCAGGGAGCAGCGTTGCCGCCGCCACGCCTGCCGCCAGCGCGGCCCGCACATCTTCGGCATGGGCCGACAGGAACAGATCCGAGCCAAACGGCTTTATGTATGGATACGGCGGCGCGCCGTTGCTGAACGCCGCTCGCTTGATCGAAAGGCCGTGGTGTTCGATCGAGTTGAAGATCCGCAGGCCGGTGTCGGCCGAGTTACGCGAGATCAGGATGACTTCCACCCTCGGCGCTTCCGGCGGCGCACCGTCGTTGAGTCCCAGCAGCTTTCGCACCAGTGGAAATGCGACGCCCGGGCCCAGTACATCACCCTCATGGCTGCGCTGGAAGTCGGCATAGGCGTCCAACCCCTCACGCTCGAACAGCGCGTGACTGTCCTCCATGTCGAACAGGGTCCGCGAGGAGATGGCAACGATCAGGGGGTCGGCATGGGCGTCTGGCATGGAGGTATTGTGCCGGCTCCCGGTCTCGCCCGCTGAGACCCGCCGATACCCGCCCCCCCTCAAACCTCACCCGCTGGTGAACTGCTCCGCCAGCATCCGCTCTTCGAGGTTGTGCTCCGGGTCGAACAGCAACGTGACCGTGCGGTCATGCGACTCGCGGATCACCACCTCCACCACATCGCGCACTTCATGCGAATCCGCGGTGGCACTGACGGGCCGCTTGTACGGGTCCAGCACCCGGAAGCGCACCTCGGTTTCGGCCTTCAACACCGCCCCACGCCATCGGCGCGGCCGGAATGCCGCGATCGGGGTCAGCGCCACGACATTGGCACCCAGCGGCAGGATCGGTCCGTGCGCGGAAAAGTTGTAGGCGGTACTGCCTGCCGGCGTCGCCACCAGCACTCCGTCGCAGATCAGCTCATCCAGGCGCGTCTGCCCGTTGAGTTCGATGCGGATATGCGCAGCCTGCCGGGTCTGGCGCAGCAGCGATACTTCGTTGTAGGCCAGAGAACCGACGGTGGCGCCAGACTCGGTCTGCACCAGCATCTCCAGCGGGCGCAGCACCGCCGGCTCGGCCGCCTGCAGGCGTTCAAGCAGCCCGTCGGGGCTGTGGTGGTTCATCAGGAAGCCAACCGTGCCGAGCTTCATTCCGTACACGGGTTTGCCCAACGTACCGTGTCGGTGCAGCGTCTGCAGCATGAAACCATCGCCGCCCAACGCGACCAGCACGTCGGCCTCCGCGGGTGCATGCTGGCCATGGCGCTCGACCAGTTGGGCGAGCGCGCCCTGGGCTTCTTCGGTGTGACTGGCCAGGAAAGCGATGCGGCGCGACTGGGTCATCGGAGGCTCCGGGTCATGCCAACAGCATAACCCGGAGACCCACCCATGCCGTTACTCCGGACTACTCCCCGGCGGTCGCGAGCTGCGCCAGGCGGCGGGCCGCCACGGACAGGGTGGGATAGTCCAGCGACTTCTGGCTGAGCAGGTCGTTGAGCATCGCCATGGTGAAACGCAGGGTCGAGTCGTCACGTTGCATCCACGCCTCAACCTTCGCTTCCGGGGCCTTCTTGCCGCCTCCGGCCAGGATCTGGGCGACCAGGTTGCGTTGCTGGGCACCCAACTCGTCGCGCAGCGCGCCGCGGGCCAAGGCCTGCCAACGGCCGTCGACGTCCAGCGCATCCACCTGCTCGTACAGCCATGGCAGGTGCAGCGCCGCACCGAGGGCGAAGAAGGCCTTTGCCGCGTCCACCGGCGTCAGCTTGCGCGACTGCGCAATCTCGACAATGTCGCAGGCGAACTCGAGCGTGGGCAGCGCGGCCAACTCGGTCGCCAGCGCCGCCGTCACGCCCTTGCTCTTCCACTCTCCCAGACGCGCGTCGTAAGCCGCGCGACGGGTGTCGGACAGGACAGCCGGAAGGGCGTCACGGACCGCCTTGATGCCCTCACCGTAACGCGCCATCGCCGTCGTGATCTCGGGGATCGCACCCGGACGCGAGAGTATCCAGCGGCTCATCGTGCGCAGAAGGCTCCAAATGGTCTTCAGTGCGTCGATCTGCACGCTCTCCGGCACCTTGCCGTCCAGTGCGTCGATCTGCGCCCACAGGCCGCGCGCATCCACCGCCTCACGGGCAATGGTGTAGGCCTTGGCCACCTCGGCCGGCGTGCGGCCGGTGTCCTCGGTCATGCGCAGGGTGAAGGTCGCACCCATGCGGTTGACCATGGAGTTTGTCACCGCGGTCGCGATGATCTCGCGCTTCAGGCGATGGCCTTCCATCACCTTGGCGTATTTCTCCTGCAGCGGCTGCGGGAAGTAGCGCACCAGTTCCTTCGACAGGTACGAGTCCTCCGGCACGTTCGAGTCCAGCAACTGCTGGAACAGCACCAGCTTGGAGTACGACAGCAGCACCGACAGCTCCGGGCGGGTCAGGCCCTGGCCGCGCGACTTGCGGTCGCTGATCTCGCTGTCGGAGGGCAGGAACTCGATCTGGCGGTCCAGCAGGCCCTGCGATTCCAGCGTGCGGATGAAGTGCTGCTTGGAACCCAGGCGCGTAAGGCTCATCCGCTCCATCAGGCTGATGGCCTGGTTCTGGCGGTAGTTGTCGTTGAGCACCAGTTCGCCGACTTCATCGGTCATCGCCGCCAGCAGCTTGTTGCGGCCCTCGACGGTGAGCTTCTTCGACTGCACCACGTCGTTCAGCAGGATCTTGATGTTCACCTCATGGTCCGAGGTGTCCACGCCCGCCGAATTGTCGATGAAGTCGGTGTTGAGCAGCACGCCATGCTGCGCAGCCTCAATGCGGCCCAACTGGGTCATGCCCAGGTTGCCGCCCTCGCCCACCACCTTGCAGCGCAGGTCGCGGCCGTTGACGCGCAGGCCGTTGTTGGCACGGTCGCCCACGTCGGCGTGCGTTTCGCTGGCAGCCTTGACATAGGTGCCGATGCCGCCGTTCCACAGCAGGTCTACCGGCGCCTTCAGGATCGCGCTCATCAGCTCGGTCGGGCTCATGGCGCTTACCGAGGCATCGATATCCAGCGCGGCCTTCGCTTCGGCGGACAGCGGGATCGACTTGGCAGAACGCGGGAACACGCCACCACCCTTGCTGATCAGCTTGGCGTCATAGTCAGCCCAGCTGGAGCGCGGCAGCTTGAACATCCGCTGGCGCTCCTTGAACGTAACCGCCGCATCCGGGTTCGGGTCCAGGAAGATGTGGCGGTGGTCGAACGCCGCGACCAGGCGGATGTGCTTGCTCAGCAGCATGCCGTTTCCGAACACGTCGCCGGACATGTCACCCACGCCCACCGCCGTGAAGTCCTGCTTCTGGCTGTCGCGGCCCATGGCGCGGAAGTGGCGCTTCACCGACTCCCACGCGCCACGCGCGGTGATGCCCATGCCCTTGTGGTCGTAGCCCACCGAGCCGCCCGACGCAAAGGCGTCGTCCAGCCAGAAGCCGTGCGCGCGTGCGATGCCGTTGGCAGTGTCGGAGAACGTCGCGGTGCCCTTGTCGGCGGCCACCACCAGGTAGGGGTCATCGTTGTCGTGGCGCACCACGTTGAGCGGCGGCACGATCTTGCCATCGACGATGTTGTCGGTAATGTCCAGCAGGCCGTTGATGAAGCGCTTGTAGCAGGCCACGCCTTCGTTGAACCATGCATCGCGGTCCACGCTCGGATCCGGCAGGTGCTTGGCGAAGAAGCCGCCCTTCGAACCGACCGGAACGATCACGGTGTTCTTCACCATCTGCGCCTTCACCAGGCCCAGCACTTCGGTGCGGAAGTCCTCGCGGCGGTCCGACCAGCGCAGGCCGCCGCGGGCCACGGGCCCGAAGCGCAGGTGCACGCCTTCCACGCGCGGGCCGTACACGAAGATCTCGCGGTACGGACGCGGCTTGGGCAGGTCCGGCACCTTGGACGAGTCGAACTTGAAGCTGACGTAGTCAGCCGGGCCGCCGTCGGCGCGCAGGCCGTCCTTGCGCTCCATGTAATAGCTGGTGCGCAGCGTGGCTTCGATGACGCCAATGAAGCTGCGCAGGATGCGGTCTTCGTCCAGGCTGTTGACGCGGTCCAGCAGGCCCAGCAATGCGGCGCGCGCGGCCTCGGTCTGCGCCTCGCGCTTGCCGGCACGGGCCTCGATGACCGGTTTGACCACCGCCATCACCGCCTCGTCGCCGCCCGCCAGTGCTTCGATCTGGCGGGTGAAGCGTTCCATGCCCGCCTTGATCTCGGCCTTGCTCTCCTTGCCCGTCGACGGGTCGAAGCGGGCCTCGAACAACTCGACCAACATGCGCGCCAGCAGCGGATAGCGGTTGAAGGTCTCTTCGACGTAGTTCTGCGAGAACGGCACGCCCACCTGCAGCAGGTACTTGCAGTACGCGCGGAGCATGGCGACCTGGCGCCACGACAGGCCGGCACCCAGCACCAGGCGATTGAAGGCGTCGTTCTCCACCTCGCCACGCCAGGCACGGACGAAGGCGTCTTCGAACTGCACGCGGTTGGCCTCAACGTCCAGGTCCTTGCTGGCCACGGCCACGTCGAAGTCCTGGATGTACGCAAGCGTGTTGCCGGCCGCAACGCGATACGGGTGCTCGGTCAGCACGCGCAGGCCCATGTTCTCCATCAGCGGCAGGGCATCGGACAACTGCAGGTCTGCACCCAGACGGTAGAACTTCAGGCGGAGGTCGCCGATGCCGTGCGCGCGGTACAGGCTCAGCCGCAGGTCGTCCTCGCCCTTGAGTGAGGCAAGGTTGTCGACGTCATCGGCGGCAACCGCCACCGATGCGCCCTCGATGTAGCCACGCGGCAGCGCCCGGCCCAGGGTATTGGCCAACTTGAGGCCCCTCTCCTCGCCGTGGCGCTTGACCAGCGCCTCGCGCAGGTCGTCCTGCCAGTTGCGCACGATCGCCGCCAGCTCGGCTTCGATGGCGGCGTTGTCCACCTCGCCCGTTTCGCCCGACTTGGGGCGCACGATCAGGTGCAGCTGCGCCAGGGGAGACTCGCCCATCACCACGGACGAATCGATGTGCTCGCCGTGCAGCACGCGCTTCAGCATGGCCTCGATCCGCAGGCGCACGTCGGTATTGAAACGTTCGCGCGGGATGTAGACCAGGCCGGAGAAGAAACGGCCATAGCGGTCGCGACGAAGGAACAGCTTGCTGCGCACGCGCTCCTGCAGGCCGAGGATGCCGCTGGCCGTGGTCAGCAGTTCCTGCTCGTTGGCCTGGAACAGCTCGTCGCGCGGCAGCGTCTCGAGGATGTGGCGCAGCGCCTTGCCGCTGTGGCTGTCCGGCGCCAGGCCGGATTGGGCCATGACGTACTCGTGGCGCTGGCGCACCAGCGGGATGTCCCACGGGCGGCGGGTGTAGGCACTCGAGGTGTAAAGGCCGAGGAAGCGCTCCTCGCGAACCGGCTTCCCGTCCTTGTCGAAGCTCAGCACGCCGATGTAGTCCATGTAACCCGGACGGTGCACGGTCGAGCGGGCGTTGGTCTTGGTCAGGATCAGCGCGTCTACCGAACCGGACTGCGGCATGTAGTGCGCGGCCAGTGAGGTCAGCAGGCGCGGCTTGCCCACTTCCTTGCCACGCAACAGGCCCAGGCCGCTGTCCTTGACTGCGCGAAGGACTTCCTTGCCGCCTTCCTTCGCCACTTCGTACTCGCGGTAGCCGAGGAAGGTGAAGTGGTTGTCCGACGCCCAGCGCAGGAACTCCTGCGCCTCGGCACGGCCTTCTTCGTCCACCGGCATCGTGCGGTTGACCAGGTCGTTGGCGACGCCGACCATGCGGTCGCGCATCTTCGACCAGTCGGTCACGATGGCGCGGACATCCTCCAGCACGTCCTCGACCAGCGTCTTGATCGCCGCCATCGATTCCGGCGCCTGGCGATCAATCTCCAGGCACATCATCGACTCGGACACGCCTTCGCCCACCGCCGTGATCTTGCCGGCCTTGTCGCGCTTGAGCTTGACTACCGGATGACCCAACACGTGCACGCCGATGCCGTGCTCGGCCAGCGCCATGGTCACCGAATCCACGAGGAACGGCATGTCGTCGTTGGAGATCTGCAGCGCGGTGTGCGCCGACTCCCAGCCGTGCTCCTTGCAGGTGGGATTGAACAGGCGGATCAGCGCGGAGCCGGGCTTGCGCGTGCGCGCGAAGTCCAGGAAATCCACGGCCAGGGCGGCCCAGCCGTCGGCGTCGTGCTGCGGCAACTCGTCCAGGCTCATGCGGCGGTAGAACGCGCTCACAAAGGCCTCGGCCTCCGCATGGCGCAGCTTCGACACGCGCTTGCGGACGGCGGCCAGGATCGGCTCAAGGGAGACGGCGTCGGTTTCGGCCACAGCGGCGCGGGCTTTACCGCGGGGTTTGGCTGGAGCTTTGGCGGCAGTACTCATGGGTACGGTAGTTCCAATGCAGTGAGGCCCACGCTTTCGCGCAGGCCAGTCAGGGAAAGTCAGCGGGGAACAACACCATCGCGCGCACCGTCCAACCCGGGAAGCGGATCGGAGAAGTCAACGCGATGGGCGATCGGTTTATCGCGACGATCGCCACCGCGATGCCCATGGCAGGCGGTGGCGGGCGCAGCATTGCCTTGCAGGCGTTTCATGGAGATCAGCGCAGGCCGGTCTCGTTGCGGGCGATGACCAGGCGTTGGATCTCGCTGGTGCCCTCGTAGATCTCGGTGATCTTGGCGTCGCGGAAGTAACGCTCCAGCGGCATTTCCTTGGAGTAGCCCATGCCCCCGTGGATCTGCACGGCTTGGTGGGCGATCCACATCGCCGCCTCGGATGCGGTCAGCTTGGCGATGGCCGCCTCGTTGCTGAAGCGGGCTCCACCCTTCTCGAACTCGCCCTTCTGCCAGGCAGCGCGAAGCGTCAGCAGCATCGCCGCGTCCAGCTTGCACTTCATGTCCGCGATCTTGGCCTGGGTCATCTGGAAGGTGCCAATCGGCGCACCGAAGGCCTTGCGCTCCTTGACGTAGGCAATCGTCGCCTCGTACGCCGCACGGGCGATGCCGATGGCCTGCGACGCGATGCCGATGCGGCCTGCGTCGAGCACGCTCATCGCGATCTTGAAGCCATCGCCCTCAGCACCCAGCACCTCGTGCGGTTGCACCACGTAGTCGGTGAACTCGATCTCACAGGTAGCCGAGGCCCGGATGCCGAGCTTGGGCTCGGTCTTGCCACGGTGGAAGCCCTCGCGATCGGTGTCGATCATGAACGCGGTGATGCCGCGCGCGCCCTTCTCCGGGTCGGTCATCGCGAACAACACGATGTACTTGGCCACCGGGCCGGAGGTGATCCAGCTCTTCTTGCCGTTGACGATGAAGGTGCCGTCGGCCTGCTTGGTGGCCTTGCAGCGCATGGCGGTGGCGTCGGAGCCCGACTGCGGCTCGGTCAGCGCGAACGCGCCAATCTCACGGCCTTCGGCAATCGCGCGCACATAGAGCTGCTTCTGCTCCTCGGTGCCGAACTTCAGGATGCCGTTGCAGAACAGCGAATTGTTGACCGACACGATGGTCGAGTGCGCCGCGTCGGCGTGCGCGATCTCCACCATCGCCAGCACGTAGCTGATGGGATCCATGCCGGCACCGCCGTACTCGGCCGGCACCTCGATACCCATCAGGCCGTTCTCACCCAGGGTGCGGATGTTGTCCAGCGGAAACTCGCCGGTCTTGTCGTGGTGCTCGGCACTCGGAGCAATCTTTTCCTGGGCGATACGGCGCGCCACGTCCTGGATCATCAACTGCTCTTCGGTAAAGCGGAAATCCACGAAAGCACCTCGGATGGCTGTGGGGCGTCTCGCGCCCGCGGTTGGTTACCCCTGCAATTGTAGCCGGGCACGTCGCCGAACCCCAATGATGAAGGTCACGTCGCTTGACCCATGTCACTGCACCCGCCACAATTATCGCTATATCGCGATAGATTGATTGATAGGTGCGCAATGGATCTGGAAGGCTGGTCGTCCCGACTCAAGGTGTTTGCTGACGCCACCCGCGTCCGCCTGCTGGCCTTGCTGGAACGCGAAGAACTCACGGTGGCGGAGCTTTCCGCCATCACCCGCCTGGCCCAGCCGCGCGTGTCCACCCATCTGGCCAAGCTCAAGGAAGCCGGGTTGGTACGCGATCGTCGCGCCGGGGTATCGGCCTACTACCGCTTCGATGACACGGCTTTGGACGCGGCGCAGCGCGCCTTGTGGCAAACCCTGCGCGAGGGCAGCGACGACCCGCTGCTGCGCCAGGATGCCGAACGCGTCACCGAAGTGCTCGCCAGCCGCGCCGCCGACCAGAACTGGGCGGATTCCGTTGCCGGCGACATGGAGCGCCACTATTCCCCCGGCCGCACCTGGGAGGCCATGGCTCGCTCGGCGCTGCCGCTGCTGGAACCCGGCGACGTGCTCGACATAGCCTCGGGTGACGGGGTCCTGGCGGAGCTGCTGGCACCGCACTCCCGCCGCTACCTGTGCCTCGACTCCAGCACCAAGGTCGTGCTGGCCGCCTCCGAGCGACTGCGCAAGCTCAAGAACGTGGAGGTGCGCGAGGGCGACATGCACGCCCTGCCCTTCGCTGACGAGCAATTCGACCTGGTCGTGCTGATGCACGCACTCACCTATGCCGAGCATCCGGCGCAAGCAGTGCTGGAGGCGGCGCGCGTGCTGCGCCCCGGCGGGCGCCTGCTGTTGACCAGCCTGGCCAAGCATGAGCACCGCACGGCTGTGGAAGGCTTTGGCCACGTCAACCTGGGCTTCAGTGAGAAGGAGCTGAGCCGTTTCGCAACCCGCGCCGGTTTCGACATTGTGTCGTGCGAGACCGTCACCCGCGAACGTCGCCCTCCGCATTTCGAAGTGATCGCGCTGATCGCACGCAAGCCGCTCGTTGCCCGGTAACCACAGCCCATGAACACGCTCCCCTGGCTCAATCCCGTCCGTGCCGAGGCACTGCAGCAGCGGCTGCGCGACCGCATCCTGGTGATCGACGGGGCGATGGGCACCATGATCCAGCGCCATGAATTGCAGGAGACCGACTACCGCGGCGAGCGCTTTGTCGAAGGGTATGACCGGCTGTGGTCGCCAGCGGCAGGGCATGCCCACGGCGAGGGCTGCGGTTGCGGCCACGACCAGCGCGGCAACAATGATCTCCTCACGCTCACCCGTCCGGACATCATCACCGGCATCCACCGCCAGTACCTGGACGCGGGCGCCGACCTGATCGAGACCAACACGTTCAACTCCACCACCATTTCGCTGGCCGATTACGGCCTGCAGCATCTGGCGCGCGAATTGAACGAGGAAGGTGCCCGCCTCGCGCGTGCCGCCTGCGATGAAGCCGAAGCCCGCGATCCGTCGCACCCGCGCTTCGTCATCGGGGTGCTGGGGCCCACCAGCCGCACCGCCTCGCTCAGCCCCGACGTCAACCGCCCCGGCTTCCGCGCCATCACCTTCGATGAACTGCGCGTGGCGTACCGCGAGGCCGCGGATGGCCTGATCGACGGCGGCGCCGACGTGCTGATGGTGGAAACCGTATTCGACACGCTCAACGCCAAGGCGGCGCTGTTCGCCATCGAGGAAGCCTTCGAGGCCCGCGGCGTGCGCCTGCCGGTGATGATCTCCGGCACCATTACCGACGCATCCGGCCGCACCCTGTCGGGCCAGACCGCCGAGGCGTTCTGGTACTCGCTGCGCCACTCCCAACCTGTGGCCATCGGCCTCAACTGTGCGCTGGGCGCCAAGGACCTGCGCGTGCACATCGATGTGCTGGCACAAGTCGCCGATGCGTATGTCAGTTGCCATCCCAACGCTGGCCTGCCCAACGCCTTTGGGGGCTACGACGAGACGCCGGAGGACATGGCCGGGGTCCTGAGAAGCTTCGCCGAGGCCGGCCTGCTGAACCTGGTCGGCGGCTGCTGCGGGACCACGCCCGAGCATATCGCCGCCATCGCGGCGGCCGTCGCCGATCTGCCGCCCCGCCAGCGCCCCGAACTGGTGGAGGCCGCATGAACAGTGGCGACTGGACATCATCAGCCACATGCCGCGGGCGTCCCGCATCCGGCGGCCACCCCTTTGCCTCCCCTCGTCATCGTCGGCCAACGCTGGCCACAGGCAACTGAGCCCATGCACGCCCTCCCCCGCCAGACCCGACTCAGCGGCCTTGAACCGCTGCAGATCACCCCGCAGAGCAATTTCGTCAACGTCGGCGAGCGCACCAACGTCACCGGCTCGGCGCAGTTCAAGAAACTGATCCTTGAAGGCCGCTTTGACGAGGCAGTCGTGGTTGCCCGCCAGCAGGTGGAGAACGGCGCGCAGGTCATCGACGTCAACATGGATGAAGGCCTGCTCGACTCCGAACAGGCGATGGTCACGTACCTCAATCTGATCGCCGCCGAGCCAGACATCGCGCGCGTGCCGCTCATGGTCGACAGTTCCAAGTGGAGCGTGATCGAGGCCGGGCTGAAGTGCCTGCAGGGCAAGGGCATCGTCAACTCCATTTCGATGAAGGAAGGAGAGGCCGAGTTCCTGCGCCAGGCGCGGCTGGTGCGCCGCTACGGGGCGGCCGTGGTGGTAATGGCCTTTGATGAGTCTGGCCAGGCCGACACCGTCGAGCGCAAGGTGAAGATCTGCTCGCGGGCCTACAAGCTTCTGACCGAGGAGATTGGATTCCCGCCCGAGGACATCATCTTCGACCCCAACGTGTTCGCGGTCGCCACCGGCATCGATGAGCACAACGACTATGCGGTAGCCTTCATCGAAGCGTGCCGCGAATTGAAGCGGCGGCACCCCTACAGCCACATCTCCGGCGGTGTCTCCAACGTATCGTTCTCGTTCCGCGGCAATGAACCGGTGCGCCAGGCGATCCACGTGGTGTTCCTCTACCACGCGATCCGGGCCGGGATGGACATGGGCATCGTCAACGCGGGGGCGCTGCCCCTGTACGACGATCTCGATCCGTTGCTGCGCGACCGCGTGGAAGACGTGGTGCTCAATCGTCGCCCCGACGCCACCGAACGCCTGTTGGAGATCGCCGACCGGTACAGGGGCAGGAAGGGCGAGAAGAAGGTCGAAGATCTGGCGTGGCGCGACAAGCCCGTACGCGAACGACTGAGCCACGCACTGGTGCACGGCATCGACCAGTACATCGAGGGCGACACCGAAGAGGCCCGCACCCTCACCACGCGCCCGCTGGACGTGATCGAAGGCCCGCTGATGGATGGCATGAACGTGGTCGGCGACCTGTTCGGCGCCGGCAAGATGTTCCTGCCTCAAGTGGTCAAGTCCGCACGCGTGATGAAGAAGGCCGTGGCGCATCTTCTGCCATACATCGAGGCCGAAAAGCTGCGCACCGGCGATGCAGGCAAATCCAACGGCAAGATCGTGATGGCCACCGTCAAGGGCGACGTGCACGACATCGGCAAGAACATCGTCGGCGTGGTGCTGGCGTGCAACAACTTCGACGTGATCGATCTCGGCGTCATGGTTCCCGCCCAGACCATCCTTGACGCAGCGATACGCGAGAATGCCGACCTTGTGGGCCTCTCCGGGTTGATCACGCCTTCGCTGGAGGAAATGAGCCACGTCGCACGCGAGATGCAGCGCCAGGGACTGACCATGCCGCTGATGATCGGTGGCGCGACCACCTCCCGCGCGCACACCGCGCTGAAGATCGACCCGCATTACAAAGCGCCGACGGTATGGGTGAAGGACGCCTCGCGCGCGGTAGGCGTGGCGCAGTCGCTGATCAGCGCTGAACTGCGCGGCGCCTTCGTGGCCGCCAACGCCTCCGATTACGCCGAGATCCGCGAGCGCCATCGCAACCGCGGCGACGGCAAGCGTCTGGTCCCGCTGGAAAAAGCCCGCGCCCAGCGATTCGATGGGGGCTGGGCCGAATACACGCCGCCTGCGCCCATGCAACCCGGACTCCACGTGTTCGAGGACTGGCCCCTGGACGACCTGGTCGACCTGATCGACTGGACGCCGTTCTTCCAGGCGTGGGAACTGGCCGGCCGATATCCCGCCATCCTGGATGACGAAGTCGTTGGCCCGCAGGCGCGTGAGCTTTACCGCGACGCCCGCACCATGCTCGCGCGCATCGTCAAGGAAAGGTGGCTCACTGCGAAGGCGGTGTTCGCGCTGTGGCCTGCGCAGTCGAAGGGTGACGACGTCCTCATCGACGTGGATGGCCGCGCGGAAACCCTGCACTTCCTGCGCCAACAGGCGGACAAGCCGGTGGAGCGTCCGGACTTCTGCCTCGCTGACTTCATCGCCCCGCATGGCAGCGGCCGCCAGGACTGGATCGGGGCTTTCGCGGTGACGGCGGGCATCGGCATCGAGGAACATGTCGCCCGCTTCGAAGCCGACCACGACGACTACAACGCCATCCTGCTCAAGGCGCTGGCTGACCGTTTGGCCGAGACCTTGGCCGAGCGACTTCATCAGCGCGTGCGCACCGAATTCTGGGGCTATGCGCCCGAGGAATCACTCGACAGCGAGGCACTGATCGACGAGCGATACCGCGGCATCCGCCCCGCCCCCGGTTATCCCGCATGCCCGGAGCACAGCGAGAAGGCCACGCTGTTCCGGTTGCTCGAGGCAGAGCAGCGCATTGGTCTTCGCCTGACCGAGAGCTTCGCGATGTACCCGGCGGCGGCGGTGTCCGGCTACTACTTCAGCCACCCCGGTAGCCAGTATTTCGTGGTCGGCCGGGTGTCGAAGGAACAGGCCGAGGACTACGCGCATCGCAAGGGTGTCAGCCTTGCACAAGCGGAGCGTTGGCTGGCGTCGAACCTGGATTACGACCCGGAGTGAGGCTCGATTAGTCCCCCTCCGCGGCCGCCTCGCGACCCTGCTGCCGGATCAATGCTTCCTCGCGGGCGTCGTTGATCGCGTGGCGCACGCTGTCGACGTCGGCCACTGTGTTGTCGTGTTCGAACTCGCCCGTCAGCTCGCTGTCCGGGCGCAACTCACCGGCCTCGAACAGCGCCCACATCTCTTCGGCGTACCAGGTGTCCAACAGCTCGGGCGCCCAACGGCCCAGGCTGGCGGTGATGTTGTTGACGTCCCGCAACAGCATCGTGCGCGCGGCATTGTTGCCGGCGGCGCTCACCACCTGTGGGAAGTCGATGATGACCGGGCCGTCGGGTGCGACCAGCACGTTGTACTCCGACAGGTCGCCGTGGATCAGCCCGACGCACAGCATCTTCACGATGTGGCGGATCAGGAAGCGGTGGAAGCCACGCGCCTGGTCCGGCGCAAGTTCCACCTCACCCAGACGGGGCGCTGAGTGGCCGTCCGCGTCGGTCACCAACTCCATCACCAGCACGCCGTGGTAGTAGCCGTAGGGCTCGGGAACGCGCACGCCGGCGTCGCGCAACTGGTAGAGCGCGTCGACCTCGGTGTTCTTCCAGGCGGTCTCCTGCTGCTTGCGCCCGTACTTGCTGGCCTTGCCAATGGCGCGGGCCTCGCGGCTGCCACGCACCTTGCGGCCTTCCTGGTACTGGACCCGCTGCTGGAAGCTGCGTTGGGCCATGTCCTTGTACACCTTGGCGCAGCGGACGTCGTCACCGGAGCGCACAACGTACACCGCTGCCTCCTTGCCGCTCTTGAGTGGGCGCATCACTTCGTCGATCACGCCGTCGTCAATCAATGCCTGTAAGCCGGAGGGAGTCTTCATGGGTTCCTGAACTTGGAGCGGCGGCGATGCCAGATTTCCGGACCGACGGGGCACATATCATTACACTTGCAGCCAGCCGCCACGAATATCGACATGTCCGAACCCACTCGCCTCGACAAACGCATCGCCGATCTGGTCCAGTGTTCCCGCGCCGATGCCCAGCTATACATCGAGGGCGGCTGGGTACTGGTGGATGGCGAGGTTGTGGAGGAACCGCAGACCCTGATCTCCACGCAAAAGCTGGAGCTCGCCCCGGGGGCGCGCCTTGAGCCCATCGAGCCGGCCACCATCCTGCTGCACAAGCCGGCCGGGGTGGACATCAAGGACGCCGCGGCGCTGGTGACTCCCGCGGCACGCGCCGAGGGGGACATGTCGGAAGTGCGCATGCTCAAACGCCATTTCCACCGATTGGCTCCCCTGATGCCGCTGGACGCCGAAGCGAGTGGCCTGCTGGTGCTGACCCAGGACGGCCGGGTCCGCCGACGGTTGACCGAGGACTACGCGCTCATCGAACAGGAGTTCGTTGTAGAGATCGCCGGCAACATCGCGCCGTACGGCATGGCCCGGCTCGCCCACGGCCTGCACTACCTGGGTAACGCCCTGCCACCGTGCAAGGTCAGCTGGCAGAACGAGACCCGGCTGCGATTTGCCATCAAGGCCGTAGAGCCGGGGCAACTGCGGCACATGTGCCGCGAGGTCGGGCTCGACGTGGTGTCCATCCGGCGCTTGCGCATCGGTCGCATCTCGCTGAGCAAGATGCCGGTCGGAGAATGGCGCTATCTACCGGTCGGCGAGAAGTTCTGACTGACCGTTGTCCGCCGGTGGCCATCGCCCCTGGACTGACTCGAATGCCGGACGCATCACGGCATCCGACGTTTCTCACCAGACCAGATCGTCAGGTACCAGGAACATCGGATCGCTATAAGGGTCTTCCCCGGTGGGCGCATTGGGATCCACCTTGAGCGCGACGGCCTGCGCGAAGATCGCCTCGGCCTGCGCCAGCACCTCGGCGGTCACCAACAGGTAGCGCCCCTCCATCTGCACCACGCCCAGTTCGCCGGCGTTGAGCGCCTTCAGCTGGTTGGGGGTCACGTAGATGCGCTTGATCTTGCCGCCGTACGGGAAGTGCCGGGCGATCTCGGCATCGGCCACATTAAGGCTCTTGTCCTTGACGAATTCGGCCAGCTTGGCGCGGGCCTCACGCTTGATGCGGGCCTCTTCCTGCTTGGCCTTCTCGGCCGCGATGCGCTCATCCTTCTCGCGCTGCGCGCGGATGGCATATGCCTTGGCAAGGTCGATGTCCTCGCGGCTCATCGGCTTGCCGTGCTTGGCTGCTCCGTGGGGTCGTCCCTTGCCCGGCTGGCCAGGACGCCCTGGGCCACCCTTGCCAGTTGCATTGCGGTTGTGCGGACTACCGCTGGTATGCGCCTTGCCGCTGGGCTTGGGCGCCCCGGGATTGCCAGCGCCGGGCTTGCCACGGCCTGGCTTCTCGGAGCGCTCGGGTTTGGCCGGCGCCGCGAACCCGAGGCCGAGCAATTGGTCACGGAGGCTGTTGCTCATGGTGTCTCTCTTGCGTAGTGCATCCGGGTCACGCGGGCGCGCAGCTTCGCCAACCGGACAGCGTTCAATAATGCGGCGGCGGCGGCTCGTGGGAGGGATCGCCGGTAAGCGGCGCGTTCGACATGGCCAGCCGGAGCTGCTTCAGCTCCTCCAGTACGCGATGCAACAGCAGCGCGTTGCGCGTCTCCTCATCGCGAGCGGCAGCCAGGGCGTCACTCAGCTCGATCAAGGCCTGCTCCTGGAACGCCAACCGCGTTTCCAGCTCCATCAGCCGCTGTTCGGTGGCGGCGCTCACGCGTCCGCCTGGATCGAGCGCCCGCGCCCGATGCCGTAGTAGGTCAACCCCAACGCCTCAAGCTCATCGGGGTGATACAGATTGCGGCCATCGAACACCACCTTGTCCCGCAGCGCATCGCGCACGCGGGCAAAGTCCGGGCTGCGGAACTGCTTCCATTCCGTCACCACGACCAGCGCATCCGCGTCCGCCAGCGCCTGGTAAGCCGAGTCACACAGCAACAGGTCGTCGCGCTCGCCGAAGATCCGCTGCGCTTCGTGGTGCGCCTCAGGATCGTAGGCGCGGACCTTGGCGCCCGCCTCCCACAACTTGGCCAGCAGCGTGCGACTGGAAGCCTCGCGCATGTCGTCGGTGTTGGGCTTGAACGACAGGCCCCACACCGCCACCATCTTGCCGCGCAGCGCGTCGACGCCACCGTAATGGCGCACCATCAGGTCGAACAGGTGGGCCTTCTGCCGGTCATTGACCGACTCCACCGAGTTCAGCAGCTCGGCGTTGTAGCCATGCTGCTGGGCGGTCTTGGCCAGCGCCTGCACGTCCTTGGGAAAGCACGAGCCGCCGTAGCCGGCGCCCGGGTAGATGAAGTGCCAGCCAATGCGCGGGTCCGAACCGATGCCCTGGCGCACCATCTCCACGTCCGCGCCCACCCGCTCGGCGATGTTGGCGATCTCGTTCATAAAGCTGATCTTGGTCGCCAGCATCGCGTTGGCGGCGTACTTGGTCAGCTCGGCCGAGCGCACGTCCATCACCACGATCCGCTCGTGGTTGCGGTTGAACGGCGCGTACAGGCGCTTGAGCTTCTCCACCGCACCGGCGTCGTCGGCGCCAATCACGATGCGGTCCGGACGCATGCAATCGTTGACCGCATCGCCCTCCTTCAGGAATTCCGGGTTGGAGACCACATGGAACTCGATGGCTGCGCCTCGTGCGGCCAGTTCCGCGGCAATCGCGGCGCGCACCTTGTCGGCCGTACCTACGGGCACCGTCGACTTGTCCACCACGACGGCCGGCTTCTGCATGTGCTGGCCGATGGTGCGGGCCACGGCCAGCACGTACTTCAGGTCGGCGCTGCCGTCTTCGTCCGGCGGGGTGCCCACCGCGATGAACACCACGTCGCCATGGGCGATGGCCCCGGCCGCATCGGTGGTGAAACGCAGGCGACCCGAGGCGTGGTTGGCCTTGACCATCGGCTCCAACCCCGGTTCGAAGATCGGGATGATGCCGTTGTTCAGGCCCTCGACCTTGGCGGTGTCGATGTCGACGCAGACCACGTCGTGACCGACATCCGCCAGGCAGGTACCGGTGACCAGGCCCACATAGCCGGTGCCGAAGATGGTGACGCGCATGCCTTATGGATCCTTCAATACAAGTGTCGCAATACCCCGCACCACGTGTCGGCGACCGCTGCATGCAGCGGTCGCCGACACGGGATTACTTCTTGCTAGGCTGCACCACGTCCTGCAGCTCGACCTCGAACACCAACGTCTCGTTCGGGCCGATCGGGCCGCCCGGGGTGCCGGCTTCGCCGTAGCCCAGCTTGGCCGGGATCCAGAACTTGTACTTGCTGCCCACGGTCATCAGCTGCAGGCCTTCCTGCCAGCCCGGAACCACGCCCTGAAGCGGGAACACCACCGGCTCGCCACGGTCGTAGGAGCTGTCGAAGGTCTTGCCGTCCAGCAGGGTGCCCTTGTAGTGCACCTTCACCACGTCAGTGGCCTTGGGCTTGGCGCCGGTACCTTCGGTGATGACCTGGTACTGCAGGCCCGACGCGGTGGTCTTCACGCCTTCCTTCTTGCCGTTCTCCGCCAGGAACTGGGTGCCCGCTTCGGCGTTCTTCTTGGCCTTGGCCATCATCTCGGCGATGCGCTTGGCCTGGATCTTCTGGCCGAAGGCTTCACGAATGGTCTGCGCCTGCTTGTCGTCGACCAGCGCCTTCTCACCGGCGACGCCGGCCTTCAGGCCCTTGATCATGGCGTCGATGTCGTACTCGCCCTTGGCGGGCTCCAGCGACTTGGCGATGTCCAGACCGATCACGTAGCCGGACTGGGCCTTCTCGCCTTCGAGGCCCGGGATTTTCGTGGCCGCTGAGGTTGCTTCGGTGGACTCGGCACCCGCGGTAGCGGTGGCCTCGGCCTTTTCAGCGGGCTTGTTGCAGGCGGCCAGTACCAGCGTGGCAGCGGCCAGGACAGCGATATGACGCACGGATTGCTTCATGGAACAGGACTCCATCGTGATGCAGCGACCGCCGCGCCGGCGGGGGCCGGTGCGGCGGATGGGGCACTCAACTGTGCCGGCGGAATGTGTCGGGGTCGGACTGAACGTACCGTTACGGCACGATGGTCATCAACTCGACGTCGAACTGCAGCGTGGCGTTCGGACCGATCGGGCCGCCGGGAGTTCCGCGCGCGCCATAGGCCAGCTCGCCCGGGATCCAGAACCGGAACTTGCTGCCAACGGGCATCATCGCCACGCCCTCGGTCCAGCCGGCAATGACCTGGTTCAGCGGGAACTCGGCCTCCTGGCCACGATCGTAGGAACTATCGAAAACGGTGCCGTCGAGCAGCGTGCCGTGGTAGTTCACGCGCACTTTGTCCGTCGCCTTGGGGCGCGGACCCGAGCCCTGGCGCAGCACCATGTACTGCAGGCCCGACGGCGTGGTGAACACGCCCTTCTCGCCCTTGTTCTTGGCGAGGAACGCGGCGCCTTCCGCCTTGTTCTTTTCAGCCTGCTCGGTGGCGCGGGCCTGTGCCTTGGCCTGCATGCGCTGCGAGAACGACTCGCGAATGGCGTTGGCTTCGGTTTCCGAGAGCAGCGAGGGGCCCTTGGCCAGTGCAGTGCGAATCGACTGCATCAGCAGCGGCAGCTCGATCTCCTCCTTGATGCCGGCCAGGGACCGCCCCACGTCGGCGCCGACGAGGTAACCCACCTTGTCCTTGGCCACTTCGGGCGCCTTGGTGCCTTCCGGCGCCTTGCCCATGCGCACGCCGATGCGCTGCATCAGTGCGCCGCCCACGGCCTGGGCTTCCTTCTCGTCGAGCAGCGGCTTGCCACCGTCGAACGCGTTCTTCACCGCTCGCTCGAAAGCGGCGACATCGAGGTCCGGGCCCACCGGCGCGATCGAAGTCGCGACATCCTGGCCGATCATGTAGCTGACCTTTTCACGGTCGTTGGTAAGCACGGTCTTGTCCTTGGCAATGGCAACAGCGCCGGTCAGCGCCGCAATAGTGGTGATCAACACGGCCATGCCGCGCGCGAAAGCGTTCATTCCGAAACTGCTCCTGTCGGATACGCCGCTGGCGCGGCGCGAAGTTCCCATTGTCGCGACCTGCGACCCGGACGGCAATCAGCCTCAGCGCCGAGCGGGCCGCGGCGCCTTCAGCGCCTGTTCGATGGCCGTGACGATGGCCTTGTCATCGGGCTTGGTCCGGCTGCCCCAACTGGCCACCAGGCGCCCGTCGCGCCCGATCAGATACTTGTGGAAGTTCCACTTAGGCGCCTCCCCCGAGGCCTGCGCCAGCGCCTTGTAGAACGGCGATGCCTGATCGCCCACCACGTGCACCTTCTCGAACATCGGGAACTTGACCCCGTAGGTGAGCGTGCAGAACTCCTGGATCTGCTTTTCGTCGGTGAATTCCTGCTCGCGGAAATCGCCCGACGGGAAACCGAGCACGGCAAAGCCCTTGCCCTTGTACTTGGCGTGCAGCGCTTCAAGCGCTTCGAACTGCGGGGTGAAGCCGCACTTGCTGGCAGTGTTGACCACCAACAGCACCTGCCCGCCGTAGGTCTTCTCCAGGTTGACCGGGGCCTTGCCGGCCAAGGGGCGGAAGCTGTGGCCCAGCAGCCCCGAGGCGGACAGCGCCACGCCAGCGACCAGCATGGAAACGGCGGCGACAGCCGCCAGAGCAGTGTTTCGGGCCATGTGAAGGACCTCGACCGGGAGTGGGCCCCAAGTATGACTTCAGTTGGGTTGGAGGTGCTTGACGCGGCGTGTTTTGGTGTTATAGTTGCATACAACACCGGTCTACTAACGAGCAGGACGTTCAACATGAACAACGCGCTCCGCCACACCGCCCTGACCCTCGCCGCCGCCAGCGCCCTGCTGGTGCTGGTCGCCCTGCCTTCGGACCCCAGCCCGGCATTGCTCGGGCCGGTTCTCCCGGACGTAGCCGCGGCCGTTCCCGGCGCCCTCCCTTCCACGGGCACCTTGGGCCTGTCTTCTCCGGACAGTGTCTCGGGGGCTCCGAAACGCGCGATCAGGAAGAGTGCGCGCCACCGCCGGCAGACGTTGGTCATGCCCTTTTTCTCATTCGCACAGCGGGGTTGACCATGACCGCAATCCAATGGAGCGATGGAGCTCCCATCTACCGCCAGCTGAAGGAACGCGTCATCGCCATGATGCTCGATGGCGTCCTCAAGCCCGGCGACGCCCTGCCCTCCGTCCGGCAGGTCGCGGCCGAGTACCAGCTGAATCCAATCACCGTCTCGCGCGCCTATCAGGAACTGGCGGACGAGGCACTCGTAGAAAAGCGCAGGGGACTGGGCATGTACGTTACAGAAGAGGCTGCAAGGAAGTTGCTCGTCAATGAACGTGAACGCTTCCTCCGCGAGGAATGGCCGCTGGTGCTGGAGCGTATCCAGCGCCTGGGGCTGTCCATGGACGAACTGATGGGGCCGAAGGCCATCGGAGGCACGGCATGAACACCATGGCCAATGTCGCCACCGGAACGGTGGTCAACGCCCGCAACCTGCGCAAGGCCTACAAGAACAAGGTAGCGCTGGACAACACCTCGTTCTCCATCCCCACCGGCCGCATCATCGGCCTGATCGGCCCCAACGGCGCTGGCAAGACCACCGCGCTCAAGGCCATCCTCGGGCTGATCCCGTTCGAGGGCGAGCTGAGCGTGCTGGGCCGTGACCCGCGCACCCAGCGTGACGACCTGATGCGTGACGTGTGCTTCATCGCCGACGTGGCGGTGCTGCCCCGCTGGATCCGGGTCAAGGAGGCCATCGAGTTCGTGGCCGGCGTGCATCCGCGCTTCGACCGCGCCAAGTGCGAGCGCTTCCTCGAGCACACCCAGCTCAAGCCCAACCTGCGCGTTCGCGAGATGTCCAAGGGCATGATCGTGCAGCTGCACCTGGCGCTGGTGATGGCCATCGACGCCAAGCTGCTGGTGCTGGACGAGCCCACGCTGGGCCTGGACATCCTCTACCGCAAGCAGTTCTACCAGCGCCTGCTGGAGGACTACTTCGACGAGGAGAAGACCATCATCGTCACCACCCACCAGGTCGAGGAAATCGAGCACATCCTCACCGACGTGATGTTCATCCGCGACGGCAAGGTGGTGCTGGACAACGACATGGAGTCGCTGGGCGACCGTTTCATCGAGGTGCTGGTCGACACCGCCCACCTGGAAACCGCCCGCGCACTCAAGCCGATCGACGAGCGCTCGCTGCCGTTCGGCAAGACCGTGATGCTGTTCGACGGCGTGCCCGTCGCCCAGCTGGAACCGCTCGGTGAAACCCGCACGCCGGGGCTGGCCGACCTGTTCGTCGCCACCATGAAGGGGACCTACGCATGAATGCCGTCGTCGAAACCCACGTGCGCGCCCCCGTGGCCGCACCGCACTCCACCCACAAGCTGAAACTGCTGCTCAAGCGTGAGTTCTGGGAGCACAAGGGTGGCTTCCTCTGGGCCCCCCTGGTGGCCGGCGGCATCTTCCTGCTGCTGAGCATGATGGGCGCCGGTGTAGGCGAAGCCTTCCTGCGCAAGGCACCTGACCACGCCCGGGTCAACGTCGAAGGCGGCAGCTTCCGCATCAACGGGCTGGACCTGTCGCAGCTGACTGAAAAGCTGGGACCGGAGGAACTGCGCGAGTTCGGGGGCGTGATTGACGCCAGCCTGTACATGGCCGCGAGCTGGCCGCTGATCGTGCTGACCTTCGTCGTGTTCTTCTACTGCCTCAGCTGCCTGTACGACGACCGCAAGGACCGCAGCGTGCTGTTCTGGAAGTCGCTACCCATCTCCGACCGCGATACCGTGCTGTCCAAGGTGGCAAGCGCCGTGGTCGTCGCCCCTGCCCTCGCAGTGGCCGCCGGCATCGCCACCATGTTCGGTTCGCTGGTGCTCTACAGCGGCCTGGTGCTGCTGCACGGTGGCAACCCGCTGACCCTGCTGTGGGGTCCGGCCAGTCCGCTGACCGTGGCCGGCAACATGATCGCCTCGCTGCCGGTGTACGCCCTGTGGGCCATGCCGACCGTGGGCTGGTTGATGCTCTGCTCGGCCTGGGCGCGCAGCAAGGCATTCCTGTGGGCGGTGATGATCCCGGTCTTCGCAGGCATCTTCGTGACCTGGTTCGACATGATGCAGTTGTTCAACCTGGAGGCGACCTGGTTCTGGAAGAACGTCGTGGCCCGGGTCTTGTTCAGCGTGGCCCCGGGTACCTGGTTCGACGCCGCCCGCATCGGCCATGTCGACGCCAATGGTCCGCAGGTCGTGCACTCCCTGGTCAACCTGCAGACCACGTACTCCACGCTGGCATCGCCCTCGCTGTGGATTGGCGTGGTGGCTGGCGCGGCGATGATTGTTGCTGCGATCCGCATGCGCCGGTGGCGTGATGAGGGCTGAGCCCTCATCACACTCCGCAACCCACTCGCACAAGGATTGATTCATGAATCCCGTACGTACCGCGACCCTCGTTGCCCTCGCCTGCATCCCCCTGCTTGGGGCCTGCGAGAAGTCCACTCCGCCTGCTCCCCAGGATGCCGACGCACCCGCCACCTCGCTTGGCAAAGTGGTGGACGAGGCCACCGAGAAAGCCCGCATCAAGCTGGCCAACGAGCCCATCACGCTTTCCAGCGACGATGGCAAACTGCCGAAGGCGGAGATCTCGCCGAAGGGCGACCTGGTCATCGACGGCAAGGCGGTACCGGTGACCGGAGATCAGCGCGCCCTGCTGCTTGAGCACCGCGCGAACATCGTCGCAATCGCCGACGCAGGGATGACCATCGGTGTACGCGGCGCGGACCTGGGGATGAAGGCGGCCGGCGAAGCGCTCCGCGGTGTCTTCAGCGGCAATACCGAGGAAATCGGCAAGCGCATCGAAGCCGAGGCGGAGAAGATCAAGGCCGACGCCATGGTGCTGTGCGACCGTCTGCCGGCCATGCTCGCCTCGCAACAGAAGCTGGCCGCGGCGGTGCCGGAGTTCAAGCCCTATGCGACGATGACTGCACAGGACGTCGACGACTGCCGCGAGGAGACCACCGGCAAGTCCGAGGCACCGCCGGCACCGCCCGCCCCACCGAACGGCTGAGCCAACCCCGGTTCCTCTGCTCGATCGCGCAAGGCATTCACGGCGTCGTCCCTTTGGACGGCGCCGTGTTCATTCATCCGCCCGACACACCCTCGCGGATGCCGCCCTTGGTCAGCGCCTCGGGGTCGAGCAGGTTTTTCAGCTCGGCTTGGGACAATCCCGACAATTGCATCGCCACTGCCAGCACGGGCTGCCCTTCCTTGTAAGCCTGCTTGGCGATGGCGGCGGCCTTCTCGTATCCGATGATCGGATTGAGGGCCGTGACCAGGATCGGATTGCGATCCAGCGCCTCGCGCACCCGGTCCTCGCGTACGCGCAGCCCCGCGATGCTGCGATCAGCCAGGAGTCGCATGCCATTGGCGAGCAGATGGATGGCATCGAGCAGGTTGGCGCCAATCAACGGCAGCATTACATTCAACTGGAAGTTGCCGCTTTGCCCGGCCACGGTGATGGCCGTGTGGTGACCCATCACCTGCGCGCAGACCATGGCCAAGGCCTCCGGCACCACGGGGTTGACCTTGCCCGGCATGATCGAGCTGCCCGGCTGCAACGCGGGCAGTTCAATCTCGCCCAGTCCCGCCAGCGGCCCGGAATTCATCCACCGCAGATCGTTGGCGATCTTCATCAGCGCCACCGCCAGCGTATTGAGCTGGCCTGACAGCTCCACCAGGTCGTCCTGGGCCGCGATGCCCTCGAAGCGGTTGGAGGCGGATTCGAAGCGGGTCTGGCTGAGCGCGGTCAGAGCTTTTGCCATGGCGTTGCCGAAACGCGGATCGGCATTGATACCGGTGCCGATGGCAGTACCGCCAATGGGCAGGCGCCGCACGCGCTTGAGCGTGTCTTCCAGCCGGGCCTGCGCGGACTCCAGCTGCGCGGCCCAGGTGCCCAGCTCCTGGCCGAAGGTAAGCGGCATGGCATCCATCAGATGGGTGCGGCCGGTCTTGGTCACCCGTTTCAGCGCGCGTGAGCGCTGGCTGATGGAGCGGCGCAGGTGCTTGAGCGCAGGCAACAGCGCCTCGCCTGTCGCCAACCGCGCCGACACCCGGATCGCGGTGGGGATCACGTCGTTTGAACTCTGCCCCAGGTTCACGTGGTCGTTGGGGTGCACCTTCGCCTTGCCCAGCCGCGAAGCCAGCGTGGCGATGACCTCGTTGGCATTCATGTTGCTGGAGGTGCCCGAGCCGGTCTGGAACACGTCGACGGGGAAGTGCCTGTCGTGCTCGCCGGCAGCGACCTCCATGGCGGCCTTGCGGATCGAAGTCGCCATGCCCTTTCGCAGCAGGCCCAGCCCCCCGTTGACCTCGGCTGCTGCCGCCTTGACCAGGCCGAGGGCTCGGATGAAGTCACGCGGCATGGGCCGGCCCGATATCGGGAAGTTTTCGACCGCCCGCTGGGTCTGGGCACCCCACAGCGCGTCCTCGGGGACCTGCAGCTTCCCCATGCTGTCGTGCTCGATTCGGAATTTCGCCTGCGTGGGCATGGTAGCGCTCCCTGGCCGCGCCTTCGGATCGACTGAGCATAGCGCCGGTCCCCGTCGGCCACCGTGTAGCTGGTGAACGCACCGTTCCCACCGGCGCCGCGACCCCGGCCCACTCCCCGGACCTGTAGAATTACGGCCCCGCTTCGCCAACTCCGCGCCCATGACCGCCGCCAACGTCGTCGAAACCCAGTTGCTCGCCCTGTCCCCGCTCGATGGCCGCTACGCCGGCAAGGTCGATGCACTGCGCCCCATCTTCTCCGAGTACGGCCTGATCCAGGCCCGCGTCAAGGTCGAGGTGGAGTGGCTGCTGGCGCTGGCTCAAGAGCCGGGCATCGTCGAGCTCACTCCGTTCTCGCCGGCCGCCGTGGCGCGCCTGCGCGCGCTGGCAGACGAGCTCTCGGTGCGCGACGCCGCCCGGGTCAAGGAAATCGAGCGAACCACCAACCACGACGTCAAGGCGGTGGAGTACCTGATCAAGGAGAAGCTCAAGGATGATGCGGAGCTGGCTCCGGCGCTGGAGTTCGTGCACTTCGCCTGCACCTCCGAGGACATCAACAACCTCAGCTACTCGCTGATGCTCAACACCGCCCGCGGGCAGGTGATGTTGCCGGCGCTGGACGGCGTGATCGCCAAGCTGCGTGCCATGGCCCACGAGTACGCCGGGCTGCCCATGCTGTCGCGCACCCACGGCCAGACCGCCTCGCCGACCACCGTCGGCAAGGAGCTCGCCAACGTGGTCGCGCGCCTGCAGCGCCAGCGCGAGGTCCTGGCCTCCCTGCCGATGCCCGGCAAGATCAACGGCGCGGTGGGCAACTACAACGCCCACTCGGTGTCGTACCCGGAAGTGGACTGGGCGAAGTTCTCGCAGGGGTTCGTCACCTCGCTGGGCCTGACATGGCAGCCCTACACCACGCAGATCGAGCCGCATGACGGCATCGCCGAACTGTGCGACGCGCAGAAGCGTATCGACACCATCCTGCTCGACCTGTGCCGCGATATGTGGGGCTACATCTCGCTTGGCTATTTCAAGCAGGCGGTCAAAGCCGGCGAAGTCGGCAGCTCGGCCATGCCGCACAAGGTCAATCCGATTGATTTCGAGAACGCGGAAGGCAACTTCGGCATCGCCAACGCGCTGCTGGAGCACTTCGCCGCCAAGCTGCCGATCAGCCGCTGGCAGCGTGACCTGACCGACTCCACCGTGTTGCGCGCGCTTGGCACCGCCTTTGGCCACGCGGTGATCGGCTTCGAAGCGCTGGGCCGCGGCCTGGGCAAGGTGTCAGCCAACCCGGAGCGCTTGGCCGCCGATCTCGATGCGTCCTGGGAAGTGCTGGCCGAGGCCGTGCAGACGGTGATGCGTCGCCACGGACTGCCGCAGCCCTACGAGCAGCTCAAGGCGCTCACCCGCGGCCACGGTATCGACAAGCAGTCGATGCGCGAGTTCATCGCTGGTCTGGACCTGCCGGCGGAGGCCAAGCAGCGCCTCCTCGACATGACGCCCGGCAGTTACATCGGTATCGCCGAGCAACTGGCCAAGAACATCTGAGTCAGGCAACCGGCGCAGCCGGAGGCGGGTCCCCCCGATGGGTTGACGCCGCCTCTGGCATCACACGGATCCGGGGCAACATGGCCCCGGATCGCTGCTGATTCGCCGGTCAGACGCCGGGCCCGGTTCCAAACGTGTCAGGCCGCCTTGGCCGGCATGAGTCCTTCAGCCTGCAGCGCCGCCTGCACCGCAGGCCGCGACCGAATCCGCGCCTGGAACGCGTCCAACGCCGCGAATTCGGAAAGGTCCAGGCTGACGTAACCCGCCCATTGGGTGACGGTGAACAGGTAGGCGTCGGCGACACTGAAGTCTGCGCCAAGCAGGAACGGTTGGTCCGCGAGAACCTGATCCACTAGCGAGTAACGCTTGCGCAGGTAAGCCTTGCGCTCCTCGCGCACGTCCTCCGGCGTGGCCGGATTGAACAGCGGCGTATACGACTTGTGCAACTCGCTGCTGACGTAGCTCAGGGCTTCATGCAAGCGCGAGCGCGCCAGGGTGCCGTGGGCGGGAGCGAGACGGACATCGGGCTTGCTGTCGGCCAGGTATTGCAGGATGGCCGCGCCTTCGGTCAGCACCTCGCCGTCGGCCAACTCCAGCGCAGGCACATAGCCCTTCGGATTGATCGCCATGAAATCACGGTCTGTTGCCGTGCGCTTGGTGCGCGTGTCGACCTTTTCCAGCGCGATGTCGATGCCGGCTTCGCGGGCGACGATATGCGATGCCAGCGAGCAGGCACCGGGTGCATAGTAGAGCTTCATGCGTTCACTTCCTCAGGTTGTGGGTGGGGGTACAGCTCTGAAAGCAGCGACCGCATGAGATCGGTCGCGGTGCGATGGCGGAGGTCGGGCGCGATCTGCCCGCTCCACAGTGAGACCAGGTCGGTGCGCCCCGCGGCGACGGCGGCCGGGCGCAGCTTCGAAACAAACCAACTGGTGATCGGGAAAGGCGGCAAATCCGCGCTGCGAGACGCCAGTTCCTCGGTCCAACGGTTGCGAAGGCCCCGGGCAAGCCGCCCGGTGAATGCGCGGGTCAAGGTGGTGCTCTCTGACCTTTCACTGAAAAGCAGCGCCCGGTGCGCTTCGGTCGTGCCTGACTCTTCGCAGGCCAGGAACGCCGTACCCATCTGCACCGCCTGGGCGCCCAGTTCCAACGCTGCGCGGACACCACGAGCATCGGCAATGCCGCCTGCGGCGATCACGGGCAGGCGGACCCGTCGGCTGACGAGTTGAACCAGCGGGAACGTGCCCATCAGCGAGGCTTCCGCGCTCGCCAGGAACGAAGGCCGATGCCCGCCGGCCTCGGCACCCGTCGCCACCATCAGGTCGACACCCGCGGCTTCAAGCGCCTGGGCCTCGGCAATCGACGTCGCCGCTCCCAGGGTCACGATGCCACGCCGACGACATTCGGCCAGCACGGCGGCGGACGGGATGCCGAAGACAAAACTGAAAATCGGCGGACGCGCTTCGAGCAGGGCCTCAACCTGTCCGTCAAACGCGGGATGGCCGCGCGTCATCCGCTCCGGCCGCGTCACGCCAAGCTCCTGAAAATAGGGCTCGAAGATCCGCCACCCCCGGTCGAACGACGCCTCGTCCAGGTCCAGACCACCCTGATCGTGATCAGAAACCCACAGGTTCACCGCGAAGGGGGCGGCCGTCAGCCCACGCAGCTCATCCACCAGGCTACCGATGTCACTGGCGGGCAGCATGTGGGCACCAAACGACCCCAACCCTCCCAGATTGGACACCGTGGACGCCAGCCGCGTGGTGGACAGGCCGCCGCCGAAGGGCCCCTGGATGATCGGATGGCGTATTCCAAGGCGACGAACCGCCTCTGACTTGCTGCTGTGCTCCATGCCGCAGTCCTTATGTGGGGAGGCGGTATCGTAAACATACCTAGTTACTGTTGGATACCTGCTTACTACCTGTAACCCATCGATTGTGGTATCCATCCAGTAACCACACCGACACGCCGCCCATGGGCCTGCCACTTCGCAAGAACAAGGTTGAATCGCCGCCGCCCACCTGCCCCCTCACCGAGTGCATGGCACTGCTGCGCGGTGCGTGGGCGCCCAACGTGCTCTGGTACCTGAGCGCCGGCGCACGGCGTTTTGGTGAGCTGCGCCACGACATCCCGCGCGTCTCCGCGCGCGTGCTGACGGCGCGCCTCCGAGAACTTGAAGCCAAGGGGCTGGTGACGCGACACGTGGTCGCCAGTTCACCCCCTTCGGTGGAATACACATTGACCGAGCTGGGCCACGAACTGATCCCCGCGATCAAGGCAATTGTCCACGTGGGCATGAAGCTCAAGAGCCACGGCGCCAGCAAACGAAGGGCCGCCACCCCGTAGAATGGCGTGCCCCACGATCAAGGCATGCCACCATGAAGCGCCCCCGGAAGCCGTCCGCGAAGCCCGCGAGCCAGGCCCTGCCTTTCGAGATCGATGCGGGAGGACATGGTCCGTTGGGCATGACTCCGGAAGTGTTCCTGCGGGACTACTGGCAGAAGCATCCGCTGCTGGTCCGCAACGCCTTCCCTGACTTCGTTTCCCCCATCCAGCCCGAAGACCTTGCCGGCGTGGCCTGCGAGGAGTTCGCCCTCTCGCGCCTGGTCATGCACGACCGCGCGCAAGACGGCTGGAGCGTGCGCTCCGGCCCGTTCGACGAGGCCATGTTCCCGGACCTGCCGCACCAGGACTGGACATTGCTGGTCCAGGACATGGACAAGTGGGATGTCGACATCCGCGAACTGCTGGAAGAGTTCCGCTTCCTTCCACGCTGGCGCATCGACGACATCATGGTCTCCTTCGCCGCGCCGGGCGGTTCGGTCGGCGCGCACGTGGACCAGTACGACGTGTTCCTGCTGCAGGCGCATGGCCATCGTCGCTGGCAGATCGATGCCTCCGTGGCGATGGGGCGCCCCGCGCCTTCGCTGGCCTTCCGCCCCGACGTCGAGCTGAAGCTGTTGCAGACGTTCCATGTCACACATGACTGGGTGCTCGGCCCGGGCGACATGCTGTACCTGCCGCCCAACGTGCCGCACAACGGCGTTGCCGAAGACGCGTGCCTGACGTTCTCGGTCGGCATGCGCGCGCCTGCTGCCGCCGAGTTGCTTGGCGATTTCGTCGACACCCTCGCGGCCGACGCCGATGAGTCGCTGCGCTACCACGACCCCGACCTTAAACCGGCGAAGGATCCGTATGAGATCGATACGGACGCGATGGCGCGTGCGGTCGAGGCCCTCAACATGCTGCGCATGAACGACCCGGAGCGGCTGGGCGACTGGTTTGGCCGCTTCATGACCATCTACCGCGCCGCTGGCGAGGTCATGCCCAACGGCGAGGACCGCTCGCGCATCGAAGTCGAATGGGACCTGGAACAGGGCGCCCAGTTGAAGCGCCACCCCTGGAGCCGGGTCGCCTGGCGCAAGGCGGCGCGCGGCGCCACGCTGTTCGTCAGCGGCCAGGATTACGCCCTGCCGTTGGCCGATGCCCGGCTGCTGGCCAACAATGCCAGCATCGACGGCCACGATTACCAGGCCCTTTCAGAGCACGGCCGCGATCTGCTGTTCTCGCTGCTGTCTGCCGGCCACTACCAGCTCCAGCTAGCCGAAGACGAGGACTGACATGCCCACGGACGCATTCCAGGTCACCCCCATCGCCTACGACACCGGCCTGGCCGAACTGCGAGCCGTGCGCGAACCGGTCTTCGTCGCGGAGCAAGGCGTGCCGTTGGACCTGGAATGGGACGACCTGGATCCGGCCTGCCACCACGTCATCGCCCGTGATGCCGAAGGCCACCCGATCGGCACTGGCCGCCTGACCCCCGAGCACCGCATAGGGCGAATGGCCGTACTCCCCCCATGGCGGGGCAAGGGCGTCGGTGACGCCCTGCTACGGGCGCTGATGGACGAGGCCCGCAAGCTCGGCTGGCGCGAGATCACCCTGCACGCGCAGGTGAGCGCGATCGGGTTCTACGCGCGCCACGGCTTCCTGCCCTACGGCCCCCGCTATGACGAGGCGGGAATCGAGCACCTGTCCATGCGCCTGCTCCTTGACCACGCCAACGCCGTGGAGACCCGCGACCAGGCGCTGGCTGCCATGATCGGCGTGGTCACCAGTACCCGACGTCATCTGGCCATTTACAGCCGCGACCTCGACCCGGGCCTGTTCGACCACCCCGACCTCATCGCCGCCCTGCGCCAGCTGGCCACCCGACGCGGCGAGATCCGCATCCTCCTGCAGGACTCCGCCACGCCCCAGCGTGCGCATGCCCCGTTGCTGGGACTGGGCCAGCGACTGTCCAGCGCCTTCCAGTTCCGCGCGGTCGAGGAACCCGGCGACCAGGCCTATGCCGCTGCGTACGCGGTCAACGACGCCGGCGGCTGGTACTTCCGCACGCTGGGCCACCGTTTCGACGGCGAAACCCGCCTGGATGACCGCGCCCGGGCCCGCCAACTGCTGGCGACCTTCGACCCCGTATGGGAGCGCGCGCGCGCCTGCAGCGAATATCGGGCCCTCGGCATTTGAGTGTTTTGACTTAAGTGTTAACCGCGGGGCCGCTTCCAGTGGCTATAATTCCGAATCTTGATTTCCTGAATAGCGCCTGCCCTCGCGCGGGCCTCCCCGCCTCCCCCAAAAGAGATTCGCGATCACCATCGTGGACAGCCTCCTGAAGCAGTTCTCCCAGTCGTCCCAGCTCGGCGCGAACGCCGCCTTCATCGAAGACCTGTACGAGCAGTACCTGGTCGACCCCGACAGCGTCGGGGCCAAGTGGAAAACCTATTTCGACGGCTTCAAGGGCCGTGAGGCGGGCGACGTGCCCCACTCGGCCGCGATCGAAAGCATCGTGGACGCGGGCAAGCGCGCCGCCAAGGGCCAGGTCACGGTCGCCGCGGGCGCAGGTGATGAACGCGAACGCCAGGTCGGTCGCCTGATCACCGCCTACCGCTCGCGCGGCCATCTGGGTGCCAACATCGACCCGCTGGGACTGATGCAGAAGCCGGAAGCCCCGGACCTTGGGCTGGCCTTCCACCGCCTGTCCGAGAGCGACCTCAAGGCCGAGTTCAGCACCGGCGGCGTGGGCGGCTTTGATCGCATGAAACTGGGCGATCTGATGGCCCTGCTCAAGGCCACCTACACCGGCCCCATCGGCGCGGAGTTCATGCACATCACCGACGCCGAACAGCGTCGCTGGATCTACGAACGCCTGGAAAAGGCTGGCGGCAAGTACGGCCGCACCGCCGACGACAAGAAGCGCATCCTCGAGCGCCTCACCGCCGCCGATGGCCTGGAGCGCTACCTGGGCACCAAGTACGTCGGCCAGAAGCGCTTCTCGCTGGAAGGCGGCGACGCCCTGGTGCCGCTGATGGACACCACCATCCGTCGCGCTGGCCAGAATGGCGCCAAGGACGTGGTCATCGGCATGGCCCACCGCGGCCGCCTCAACCTGCTGGTCAACACGCTGGGCAAGCCGCCGCGCCACCTCTTCGACGAGTTCGAAGGCAAGTTCGAGCACGTGCACAGCGACCTCGCCCACCAGGGCGACGTCAAGTACCACATGGGCTTCAGCGCCGACGTCGCCACGCCGGGTGGTCCGGTGCATCTGGCGCTGGCGTTCAACCCGTCGCACCTGGAGATCGTCGACCCGGTGGTCGTCGGTTCGGTGCGTTCGCGCCAGACCCGTCGCGGCGAGAAGGGCCGCGAGCAGGTGCTGCCGATCCTGATCCACGGCGACGCCGCATTTGCCGGCCAGGGCGTGGTGATGGAGCTGTTCCAGATGTCGCAGGCCCGCGGCTTCGCCGTTGGCGGCACGGTGCACATCGTCATCAACAACCAGGTGGGCTTCACCACCAGCGCCGTGCAGGACGCCCGCTCCACCCTGTACTGCACCGACGTGGCCAAGATGGTCGGCGCGCCGATCCTGCACGTGAATGGCGACGATCCGGAAGCGGTGGTGTTCTGCGCCGAGCTGGCGTTGGACTTCCGCAACCGCTTTGGCCGCGACGTGGTCATCGACCTGGTGTGCTACCGCCGCCACGGCCATAACGAGGCCGACGAGCCGGCCGCGACCCAGCCGGTGATGTACCAGGTCATCCGCAAGCACAAGACCCCGCGCGAGTTGTACGCCGCGCGCCTGGTCGAGGAAGGCACCCTCACCGCCGACGAGGCCCAGGCGCTGGTCGACGGCTATCGCCAGAAGCTGGACGACGGCGTGGTCACCACCGAGGTGGTGGAGGTCAAGCCGGACGAGTTCACCATCGACTGGACCAAGTACCTGACCGGCAAGCTGTCCGACCCGGTGGACACCACCTTTGACAGCAAGAAGCTGGTCCAGCTCGCCACCGAGATCAACGCGGTCCCGGACAGCATCAAGCTGCACCCGCGCGTCGCCAAGATCTACGAGGACCGCCGCAAGATGACGGCGGGCGAGCTGCTAGGCGACTGGGGCTTCGCCGAGAACCTCGCCTACGCCACCCTGCTGGACGAAGGCTACAAGCTGCGTCTGGTCGGTCAGGACTGCGGCCGGGGCACGTTCTTCCACCGCCACGCCATCCAGCACGAACAGACCAGCGACGAGTACATCCTGCCGCTGCGCCGCCTGGTAAAGAACCCGGTGGACGTCACCATCATCGACTCGCTGCTGAGCGAGGAAGCGGTGATGGCGTTCGAGTACGGCTATTCCACGGCCGATCCGATGACCCTGGACATCTGGGAAGCGCAGTTCGGCGACTTCGCCAACGGCGCGCAGGTGGTCGTGGACCAGTTCCTGTCCTCGGGCGAGGCCAAGTGGGGTCGCCTGAGCGGCCTGGCGCTGTTCCTGCCGCACGGCTACGAAGGCCAGGGACCGGAGCACAGCTCCGCGCGCCTGGAGCGTTACCTGCAGCTGTGCGCGCTCAACAACATGATCGTGTGCACGCCGACCACCCCGGCGCAGGCGTACCACATGATCCGCCGCCAGATGCGCATGACCACCCGCAAGCCGTTGGTGGTGATGACGCCGAAGTCGCTGCTGCGCCACAAGCTGGCCGTGTCCTCGATGGACGAACTGGCGAAGGGCGAATTCCAGCAGTTGATCCCGGACGCCAACGCCAACCCGAAGAAGGTCAAGCGCGTCGTGGTCTGCGGGGGCAAGGTTTACTACGACCTGCTGGAAGAGCAGCAGAAGCAGGGCCTGGACACCGTGGCCCTCGTTCGCGTGGAGCAGTTGTATCCGTTCCCGCGCCCCCAGCTCACCGCCGAGCTCAAGCGCTTCCCGGCCGCCACCGACGTCGTGTGGTGCCAGGAAGAACCGCAGAACCAGGGCGCGTGGTACCAGATCCGCCACCACCTCAACGCCTGCCTGTCGCCGAAGCAGTCGCTGCACTACGCCGGCCGTGCCCGCTCGCCGTCGCCGGCGGCCGGCCACTTCGCCGACCACGTGCGCGAACAGACCCAGCTGATCGCCGACGCGCTGGTCAACTCGCTCCGCGGCGAAGCCGGCGACGAGTGACCTTCACCCCTTCCCCCCTTTCTAACTTTACGCAAGCCAGGATGCCCGCCCCATGAGCACCGAGATCAAAGTTCCGGTCCTGCCCGAGTCCGTCTCCGACGCCACCATCGCCACGTGGCACAAGAAGGTGGGCGATGCCGTCAAGCGTGACGAGAACATCGTCGACCTCGAGACCGACAAGGTCGTGCTGGAAGTGCCGTCGCCGGTCGATGGCGTGATCAAGGAAATCAAGTTCGAAGAAGGCGCCACCGTGCTCAGCCAGCAGCTGATCGCGGTCGTCGAGGAAGGCGCCGCGGCCGCGGCCGCTCCGGCTGCCCAGCCTGCCGCCGGCGCGCAGGAAGTGCAGCCGAAGGCCGAGGCCGCCAAGGCCGCGGCCGCCGCTCCGGCGTCCACCACCCCGGCCCCAGTCACCACCGGCGCCGCCCTGCCGCCAGGCGCCCGTTTTGAAGCCATTACCAGTGGCGTCGATGCCTCGCAGGTGGCGGGCACCGGTCGCCGCGGCATGGTCACCAAGGAAGACATCGTCAACTACGCCAAGTCCGGCGGCGTCGGCGCGGCCGGTGGTGCGCGTCCGGAAGAGCGCGTGCCGATGACCCGCATGCGCGCCCGCATCGCCGAGCGCCTGATGCAGTCGAAGGAATCGATCGCCATGCTGACCTCGTTCAACGAGGTCAACCTGGGCAAGGTCATGGCCATGCGCAAGGAACTGGGCGAGGCCTTCGAGAAGGCCAACGGCGTCAAGCTCGGCTTCATGAGCTTCTTCGCCAAGGCTGCCGCCAACGCGTTGCAGAAGTATCCGGTTGTCAATGCGTCGGTCGACGGCAACGACATCGTCTACCACGGCTATGCCGACATCTCGATCGCCGTGTCCACCGACAAGGGCCTGGTCACCCCGGTGCTGCGCAACGTCGAGCGCATGGGCTTCGCCGACGTCGAGAAGCAGATCGGCGAATACGCCAAGAAGGCGCGTGACGGCAAGATCGGCCTGGAAGACCTCCAGGGCGGCACCTTCACCATCACCAACGGTGGCACCTTCGGCTCGCTGATGTCGACCCCCATCGTCAACCCGCCGCAGTCGGCCATCCTGGGCATGCATGCCATCAAGGAGCGCGCCATCGTCGAGAACGGTCAGGTCGTCGCCGCGCCGATGATGTACATCGCGCTGTCCTACGACCACCGCATCATCGATGGCAAGGACGCGGTCCTCTTCCTGGTCGACATCAAGAACCAGCTCGAGAACCCGCACCGCATGCTGCTGGGCATGTGATCGCACTGGGACGGGAACCGGCAACGGTTCCCGTCCGCGTTTCCGGACACAGGGTCCTGCCCTGCCCCCGCCAACAGCTTCAAGGACGCGCCACGGCGCGCACGGCTGAACACCAGAGATCCCCATGAGCGAACAACAGAATTTCGACGTCGTCGTCATCGGCGGCGGCCCCGCCGGTTACCACGCTGCCATCCGCGCCGCCCAACTGGGCCTGAAGACCGCGTGCATCGACGCCGCGCTCGGCAAGGACGGCAAGCCTGCCCTCGGCGGCACCTGCCTGCGCGTGGGCTGCATCCCGTCGAAGGCGCTGCTCGACAGCTCGCGCCAGTTCTGGAACATGGGCCACCTCTTCGACCAGCACGGCATCAGCTTCGAGAAGCCGGCGATCGACGTGAAAAAGATGGTCGCCCGCAAGGACGGCATCGTGAAGCAGTTCACCGGCGGTATCGCCGCGCTGTTCAAGGCCAACAAGGTCGCCGCGTTCTACGGCTTCGGCCAGCTGCAGCCGGGCAACGTGGTCAAGGTCACCCAGCATGACGGCAGCGTCGTCGAGCTCAAGGGCACCAACGTCGTCATCGCCGCGGGTTCGGACTCCATCGAGCTGCCGTTCGCCAAGTTCGACGGCGAGTGCATCGTCGACAACGTGGGCGGTCTGGACTTCGAAGCGGTGCCGGAGCGCCTGGGCGTGATCGGCGCCGGCGTGATCGGCCTGGAGCTGGGCAGCGTGTGGAACCGCCTCGGCGCCAAGGTCACCATCCTGGAAGCGCTGCCGGGGTTCCTGTCCGCCGCGGACGCCGAGGTTGGCAAGGTGTCGGCCCGCGAGTTCAAGAAGCAGGGCCTGGATATCAAGCTCGGCGCCAAGGTCTCCAAGGCCGAGGTCAAGGGCAAGGGCAAGAAGAAGGAAGTCGAGCTCACCTACACCGATGCCTCGGGTGAGCAGACCATCGTGGTCGACAAGCTGCTGGTCGCCGTCGGCCGCCGCGCCGCCACCAAGGGCCTTCTGGCCGAAGGCACCGGCGTTCGCGTCAACGAGCGCGGCCAGATCGAAGTGGACGAGCACTGCCACACCGGCGTTGACGGCGTCTGGGCGGTGGGCGACTGCGTGCGCGGCCCGATGCTGGCGCACAAGGGCTTCGAGGAAGGTATCGCCGTCGCCGAGCTGATCGCCGGCCTGCCCGGTCACGTCAACTTCGACACCATACCGTGGGTGATCTACACCGAGCCGGAAATTGCCTGGGTCGGCAAGACCGAAGAGCAGCTCAAGGCCGAAGGCGTTCCCTACAAGGCTGGCAGCTTCCCGTTCGCCGCCGTGGGCCGCGCCGTGGCCATGGCCGAGCCGGCCGGCTTCGTGAAGGTCATCGCCCACGCCGAGACCGACCGCGTGCTGGGCATGCACCTCGTGGGCGCCAACGTGTCCGAACTGGTGCACGAGGGCGTGCTGACCATGGAGTTCAGCGGCTCGGCCGACGACTTGGCCCGCATCTGCCATGCGCATCCGTCGCTGTCGGAAGCCGTGCATGACGCGGCCATGGCGGTGCACAAGCGCGCCATCCACAAGGCGAACTAAGGTTCGGCTGGCGCCAGTCAGGCTGGCGTTGAATGCAGTGTCACGGACGGCGCACCCCACGGTGCGCCGTTCTGCTTTGAAGACGAGGTGACAACACATGAAGTCCGTTGCGGTGTATTGCGGTTCCAACCCTGGCGCCCGGCCCATCTACACCGAGCGTGCAATCGCGCTGGGCCAGCAACTTGCGCGCAATGGAATCAGGCTCGTCTATGGCGGCGGCAACGTCGGGTTGATGGGCATCGTCGCCGACGCGGCGCTGGAGGCCGGTGGCGAAGTCATCGGCATCATTCCCGAGCAGTTGATGGGCTGGGAAGTCGCGCACAGGGGCTTGACCCGCCTTGAGGTCGTGGCCAACATGCACGAGCGCAAGATGCGCATGTTCGATCTGTCCGAGGGCTTTATTGCCCTGCCCGGCGGCTTCGGCACCCTGGACGAGATGTTCGAGATGCTGACCTGGCGGCAGCTGGGCATCGGCGACAAGCCCTGCGCGTTCCTGGACGTGGACGGCTTCTATGCCCCCCTCGTTGCCATGATGGACCGCATGGTCGAAGAACGCTTCCTGCACGCCGACCAGCGCCGCGACCTGTGGCACGGTGACGACATTCCGGGAATGCTCGAGTGGATGCGCCGCTACGAACCCGCACAGGCCAGCAAATGGCTGGACGAGAAGCGTCGGACCGCACTCCGCTGACGCGGCGCGGCGGATCTGCTGCAGCCCCCCAATGCGCACACTCGCTGCAAAGCTGATTGTCTGGCGTGAATCGACGAAGGTCGCATCCCGCCGGGATGCGGGATCGATTCGTCGCGGTCACAATAGCGACCGGGCCCGCATCTTCCACGGACGCACGCATGACCATTCCCAGCCATTTCGCCGCATTCCGCATCCATAACGACGACGCGGGCTACCGTAGCGGCATCGACCAGATCGGGCTCGATGACCTGGCCCCAGGCGAAGTGGTCATCAAGACCGCGTACTCATCGATCAACTTCAAGGATGCCTTGGCGGGCACGGGCCAAGGCAAGATCCTGCGGCGCTTCCCCCTTGTGGGCGGCATCGACGTCGCCGGCCATGTGGTGGCTTCCACCGACCCGGCGTTCAAGGAAGGCGATGCGGTCCTCACCACGGGGTGCGGACTCAGCGAGACCCGTGATGGCGGGTATGGCGAATACGCGCGCCTGGAGGCACGTTGGGCCGTGCACCTGCCGCAAGGCCTGGCCCTGCGCGAAAGCATGGTCCTTGGTACCGCCGGCTTTACCGCTGCGTTGGCGCTGCTGCGCATGGTGGAAAACCGCCAGTCGCCAGAGCTCGGCCCGCTTGCGGTCACCGGCGCCACCGGCGGAGTCGGATCGCTGGCGGTCGACATCTTCAGCCAAGCCGGCTTCGAGGTGCATGCCATCAGTGGCAAACCGGAGCATGCGGATTACCTGAAGGCCATTGGTGCCAGCCGGGTGCTGGGACGGGATGCCCTTGCCACCACCCGCCCGCTGGAGTCGGCGCGTTTCGGCGGCGGGCTCGACAATGTGGGCGGAACGATGCTCGCCAGCCTGCTTGCGCAGACCACGCCCTACGGCAACGTGGCCAGCGCTGGCCTGGCCGCCAGCGCTGAACTGCCCACGACGGTCATGCCCTTCATCATCCGCGGTGTCTCGCTGCTGGGGGTGGCGTCCGCAGGTACCGCCCGCGACATCCGCGACGCCGTCTGGCAGCACCTGGCATCGGACTGGAAGCCTCGCCACCTCGAACGAATCTGCACCCGCGAAGTCGCGCTGGCCGACCTGCCCAGCGTGTTCCCGACCATGTTGGCGGGCGGTTCATTCGGCCGTACGCTGGTCACGTTCTGAGCCTTGCCCGTTCAGCAATGCTTGCGGTGTCGTCGCGCACCGCTACAATCGACGGTAACAAGGGGGAGCTGATGGCGCGTATCCTGGTCGTTGACGATTCACCGGTGCAGCTGATGGGGATCCGTCGCATCGTGGAAAAACTGGGGCATGAAGCGCTTACGGCCGAAGATGGGGCCGCGGGCGTCGAAGCTGCAAAGCGCGAGCTGCCCGACCTCATCCTGATGGACGTGGTGATGCCGAACCTCAACGGGTTCCAGGCCACGCGTTCGATCTGCCGCGATGCAGCCACCAAGCACATTCCGGTCGTACTGGTGACCACCAAGGACCAGGACACCGACCGCGTCTGGGGCATGCGCCAGGGCGCCAAGGCGTACATCACCAAGCCCTTCAGCGAGGACGACCTGTCCTCGGTGATCGCGGACCTGTTGCCGCGATAAACCGGCGGGGGCGATGCTGCCCCTGCCTTCCGTGCGAGCCCTCAGGCCCGCCGCCAGTCATTACCGAATGCGTCGCGCAGGTTGGCATAGGCCGCCTGCTGCGAATCGGTGTGCGCCTTTGGCGCAAGCACTTCCAGCTCCACGATCTGGTCACCGGCAGGATGTCGGCCACTCGCATCACCCGGCAGGCCCCGGCCACGCAGGCGCAACTTGCGACCCGCCTCGGATCCTGCGGGAATCTTCAACTCCACGCGCCCACCCAGGGTCGGAACGCTCAACGTGGCGCCCAGCGCGGCCTCCCACGGCGCGATCGGCAGGATGTGGATGACGTTGCGGCCGTCCACCTCGAACTGGGGGTGTGCGGCGTATTCGATCTCCAGCAGCAGATCGCCGTGCGTGCCCTGCCCGCCAAGTCGGATCACCTGCCCGGGGCGCACGCCCTTGGGCACGCGCACTTCGAGGGTCTTGCCGTTGACCGAGATGCGGACACTGCTGCCTTCATGGACCGCTTCCAGCGACACGGCCAGCTTGGCGCGGGTGTCACCCCGCGGCGCCGGACCACGACCCGCGCCCCCGCCCGGGCCCTGGCCGAAGCCGCCCGCGCGCCCGCGCCCGAACAGGCTCTCGAAGAAGTCGCTGAAGCCACCACCGGCACCACCGCCGGCGAATATCTCCTCGAAGTCGACGCCGCCAGGGCCACCACCAAAGCCGCCCGGCGGGGGCTGTATGTCGTCACCCGGACGGTAGCCCCGCGCGCGCAACTGGTCGTAGGCCTGGCGCTTCTGCGGATCGCGCAGCGCCTCGTAGGCCTCGTTGATCGCCTTGAACCTGTCCTCGGCGTCGGACTCCTTGCTCACGTCAGGGTGGTACTTGCGCGCGAGGCGACGATAGGCGGTCTTGATCTCCGCCTCGCCGGCCGTGGGCTCCACTCCCAACGTCTGGTAATAGTCCTTGAACTGCATAAAGCGCTCCGGTTGTCCAACGCCAACAGCCAAGCCTCCGAGGCTGGCCCAGCCTGCACTCATGGCGGCGAGTGCGTCAATTTCAAGTGATCGACCTCGTGCCCGGTGCAGAGGATACTCTGTGGTTTGAAGCCCCCCACGCACAGGAGCAACCCATGACCATCCAGGTCGGCGACCATCTGCCCGAGATCCCGCTGCAGCGTATCCGCGATGGTGTCGAGATCGTCGATACCGCCACGCTTTTCAACGGCCGCCGGGCGGTGCTGTTCGCGGTGCCGGGCGCATTCACCCCCACCTGCTCGGAGCGTCACCTGCCTGGCTTTGTCGAGAACTTCGAAGCGTTCCGCAGCCGTGGCATCGATGTCTACTGCATGGCCGTCAACGACGCCTTCGTGATGCAGGCGTGGGGCAAGAGCCAGAACGTTCCCGAAGGCCTCACCCTGCTGGCTGATGGCAATGGCGAGTTCACCCGCGCCCTCGGCCTGGAACTGGACGCCACCGGTTACGGCATGGGCATCCGCTCCAAGCGCTTCGCGCTCTACTCCGACCATGGCGTGGTGCGTCAGTTGCACGTCGAGGCGCCAGGCGAGTTTCACGTTTCGTCTGCCGAGTACGTGCTGGAGCACCTGCCCGCATGATGTCCGCGCCTCCTCCTGCAAAGGTTGAGGCGCGAAGCAAAAAGCCCCGGCTCGCGCCGGGGCTTTTCATTTCATCCAGGCCCGCCTCGGCCCTCAGGCATCTGCGGCGCCGTCGCCCTCGGCCACCACGGCTTCGCCGCCGCTGATGGTGCTGCCTTCGCCCTCAACGCCTTCATCGTCGTCCAGCGAAGCATCCAGGCGCTCGATGGCCTGCAATGTCTCGCCCGCGCCAAGGCGCATCAGGGTCACGCCCTGCGTATTGCGACCCACCTGCGAGATCTCGGCCGCCCGCGTGCGGACCAATGTGCCACCGTCCGAGATCAGCAGCACGTCGTGGTGGTCGCTGAGCTGGATCGCACCGACCAGCGCGCCGTTGCGCTCCGTGGTCTTCAGTGCGATCACGCCCTGGATGCCGCGACCCTTGCGCGGGTATTCGTCCAACGGGGTGCGCTTGCCGAAGCCGTGCTGCGACGCGGTGAGGATATCGCCCTCGCCATCAACCACGATCAGGCTCACCACCTTGGCGCCGGCAGTGGCTTCGTCGCCCTCGCCTTCACCCTCGGCCAGGCGCATGCCGCGCACGCCGGTGGCGGTACGACCCATGGCGCGCACCTCCTCCTCGTTGAAGCGCACGGCCTTGCCATTGCTGGCAAACAGCATGACGTCCCGATTGCCGTCAGTCAGCTCGGCGTTGACCAGCGCATCGCCCTCGTCGAGATTGATGGCGATCTTGCCGCGCGCCAGCTTGAACGCGAACTCGGTGAGCGGCGTCTTCTTGACGGTGCCGTTGCGGGTGGCGAAGAAGACGTACTTGCCTTCTACGTACTCGCGCACCGGGACCATGGCCTGTACCTTCTCGCCGGCTTCCAGTGCGATCCAGTTGATGATCGGACGGCCCCGGGCATTCGGGCCGGCGTCGGGCAACTGGTGCACGGGCAGCCAGAACACGCGACCGGCACTGGTGAAGGTCAGCAGCGTGTCGTGCGTGTTGACCAGCCATAGCTGGTCGATGAAATCCTCATCCTTGGTCGAGGCGGCATTACGACCCTTGCCCCCGCGCTTCTGCGCACGGTAGGTGGTCACCGGCTGACGCTTCGCATAGCCCGCGTGCGACAGGGTCACGACCACGTCTTCCGGCGCGATCAGGTCCAGGATATCGAGGTCTTCCTCGCTCTGGCGGATTTCGCTGCGACGCGCGTCGCCGAACTCTTCCTTGACGTTGCGCAGCTCGGTGCGGATCACCTCCAGCAGGACGTTCGGATCCTCGAGGATCTCGATCAGGCCGCGGATGGTCTCCAGCAACAGCTTGTATTCCTCGGTGAGCTTGTCCTGCTCCAGTCCGGTCAGGCGGTGCAGGCGCATTTCCAGGACCTGCTGGGCCTGCGCCTCGGTCAGCTGGTAGCGGCCGTCGACCAGGCCCACGCCCTGCGGCAGGTCCTCGGGGCGAGAGGCCTCAGCGCCAGCCGCGGCCAACAGCGCGCCGACCAGGCCCGGCTCCCAGGTGCGCGCCAGCATGCGCTCGCGCGCCTCATTGGGGTTGGCCGAGGTCTTGATCAGCTCGATCATCTCGTCGATGTTGGCGAGCGCGACGGTCAGGCCTTCCAGGATATGCGCGCGCTGGCGAGCCTTGCGCAGCTCGAAGATGGTGCGGCGGGTCACCACCTCGCGCCGGTGGCGCACGAAGATCTCCAGCAGCTCCTTGAGGTTCAGCAGCTTCGGACGCCCGTCGACAATGGCGACCATGTTGATGCCGAACACCGACTCCATCTGGGTCTGCTGATAGAGGTTGTTGAGCACGACCTCCGCCGACTCGCCGCGCTTGATCTCGATGTAGATGCGCATGCCGTCCTTGTCGGACTCGTCGCGCAGCTCGCTGATGCCCTCGAGCTTCTTCTCCTTGACCAGCTCCGCGATCTTCTCGATCAGGCGGGCCTTGTTGACCTGGTACGGGATCTCGGTGACCGCGATGGCCTCACGGCCGTTGTCGTTGACCTCGATCTCGGCGCGGGCGCGCATGCGCACCCGCCCACGGCCGGTGCGGTAGCCGGCGATGATGCCGGCGGTGCCGTTGATGATGCCCGCGGTCGGGAAATCGGGGCCGGGGATGTACTCCATCAGCCCGTCGACGTCGATCAGCGGATTGTCGATCAGCGCAATGGTCGCGTCGATCACTTCCGACAGGTTGTGCGGCGGGATGTTGGTGGCCATGCCCACCGCGATGCCAGCCGAACCGTTGACCAGCAGGTTCGGGATCCGGGTCGGCATGACCGTCGGCTCCAGTTCCTTCTCGTCGTAGTTGGGCTGGAAGTCGACGGTTTCCTTGTCGATGTCAGCCATCAGCTCATGGCTGAGGCGCGACATGCGCGCTTCGGTATATCGCATGGCCGCGGCGGAGTCGCCGTCGATGGAGCCGAAGTTACCCTGGCCGTCCACCAGCATGTAGCGCAGCGAGAACGGCTGCGCCATGCGCACCAGCGTGTCGTAAACCGCCGTGTCACCGTGCGGGTGGTACTTACCGATCACGTCACCGACGATACGCGCCGACTTGTAGTACGGCTTGTTGCTGTGCGCGCCGAGCTCGTTCATCGCGTACAGGACGCGGCGGTGCACCGGCTTGAGACCGTCCCGGGCATCCGGGAGTGCGCGGCCCACGATCACGCTCATCGCGTAATCGAGGTAGCTCCTGCGCATCTCGTCTTCGAGGTTTACCGGGATGATTTCCTTGGCGAGTTCGGCCATCAGGGTTCCGTGTTCTGCGGTGATCTGCGCCACTGGCAACGGCGACGTGCGGGCGCGTCCGGCAGGCCGGAATGCGTCGCTTCGAGAGCCATTTCAGGGCGTGCGAAAAGGACATTCAATCCTATCACATCCAGCGCCCTGATTGACGCGGATTTTCCACGCAGAAACAGATACTTACACTGAAATCGGTGGGGATTTTCCGGAATGGACCCTCAGGCGCGGAATGCGGCCTGCATCTTCCCCAGGTCAGGCTGCTCGATCACGCCCTTCTCGGTCACGATCGCGTCAATCAACGAGGCCGGGGTCACGTCGAACACCGGGTTCCAGGCGGCAATATCCGGCGCCGCGGTGCGCACGCCGCCAATGGCAAACATTTCGCCCGGATCACGCTCCTCGATGTGAATCGCATCGCCAGTGGGCGTGGCCATGTCGACGGTGGACGACGGCGCGACCACCATGAACTTCACGCCGTGGTGGCGCGCGGCGATAGCAAGCGAATAGGTGCCGATCTTGTTGGCCGTGTCGCCATTCGCGCAGATCCGGTCGGCACCGACAATGACCCAGTCCACCGCGCCGGTCTTCATCAGGTGGGCGGCGGCGGCATCGGCGACCAGCGTCGGCGCGATGCCGTCCTGCTGCAGTTCCCAGGCCGTCAGGCGTGCACCCTGCAGCCACGGGCGGGTCTCGCCGGCGTAGACCTTGGCGATGCGGCCCTGTGCCACGCCCGCGCGGATTACGCCCAAGGCGGTACCGAAACCCGCGGTGGCAAGCGAACCGGTGTTGCAGTGGGTCATGACGTCGCTGCCGGGCGCGATCAACGCAGCACCCAGCTCGCCCATGCGCCGGTTCGCGGCGAGATCCTCTTCAGCGATGGCCTGGGCTTCCCGCGCCAGCACCTCACGCCAATCGGCGCCGGCGACCGCCAACGCGCTGCGCATGCGTGCCAGCGCCCACGCCAGGTTTACGGCGGTGGGCCGCGCGGCGTTGAGCTGCTGCATGGCAGGTTCCAGTTTCACGGCGGCGTCGGCGCCGCTGTCGGCCTGGACCTCCCGGGCTGCCAGCACCACGCCCCACGCAGCCGCAATTCCAATGGCGGGCGCACCACGTACGGTCAGCGCATGGATCGCCTCGGCAACCCCGGCACTGTCGGTGCACGCGACGTACTCGACCACGAACGGCAGCTTGCGCTGGTCCAGCAGCTCAAGGGCGTCGCCCGTCCAACGGATCGGGCGGATACGGTCGTAGCGGTCAAAATCCAGGCGGGCGTCATTCATGCGCCCAATTCTAGCGCGGCGTCCGTGACACAGCGCCGTTCACGCGCTACTCGTTGCGACCCAAACCCCAGCCCGGGTCGTGGCGGTAACCCACTTCAAAATCGGCGCGGCAGCCTTCCTTCACCCAGATCCCGTTGCGGTCGAAGCGCCAGTTGTGGCCTTCGATGCAGGTCGTGCGCGAGATCTGGCGGGCGACACGTACACCACCCCGGGTATTCACCGGGCAGTGTTCCTGCCGGCCATCGTTGGATTCGCAGCGAACGACCTGGGCGGCGCCACGGTCGGGACGCCCGTCAGAGGCGCTGATGCGGAACTCGGCGCGGCAACCGCCGCTCACCCATACACCGCGCGGATCGATGCCCCAGGTCTGGTTGCGCAAGCAGTTGCTGCGAGAAAGTTGGCGGGAAAATTCGACGCGCCCTTCTTCGCCCGTCGCGCAATGCTTCCAGCGACCGTCCTTGGATTCGCAGCGTAACGTGCGGTCACGACTACCAATTCGTCGATCGTCGTCGTTTTCGGCGCCATAGCCATAGGCAAAATCAGCTCGGCACCCATCGGAGACCCACACGCCATCGCGGCTGACGCCCCAGGTACGGCCACGCACGCATTCCGTCCGCGACAGTTGCTTCGCGACGCGAACGCCGCCACCACCAAGTTGGATGGGGCATTCACGCAGCCGGCCATCGCGCGACTCGCACCGGACCGTGCCAGCACCGGGAGCTCCACCATACTGTGCCAATGCCGTCGGCGCCGCGGCGATCGTGGCGAACCCAAACAGGACAGCGAGCAGGTTGTTGCAGTGCATCAGCCAATCCCCTGTGATTGCCGTCAGTACGATCCCACTCTACCGCGCCTGTGTGAACGCAAGCACGCGGCATTCGCTTTTCGGGACGGCCATCAGCGCTCGTTCACATAACGGGGAACGCTCAGGCGCGGAAGAAGTCGAAGGCCAGCACGTCGGCGATACGCGGGGTCCGCAATAGGGACATCATCAGCCGGTCCACGCCCAGCGCAACACCTGCACAATCCGGCAGGGTCTGGAGTGAAGCCAACAGGCGTTCGTCACGTGGCGGCACGGCATCGCCACGCGCATGCCGCACCGCAGCATCACGTTCGAAACGGGCGGCCTGCTCCGCTGGGTCCGCCAGCTCGTGGTAGCCATTGGCCAGTTCGAGCGGCCCGAGGTAAAGCTCGAAACGTTCTGCCACGGGTTGATTGTCGGTGGCGTCGTCGCCCGGGCGGACACGGGCGAGCGCGCATTGAGTAGCGGGGTAATCCACCACCGCCAGCATCGTATCGGGGGCGAAGTCCGGCTGCAGGCGGTGAGTCATCAGCAGGTCCAACCAGTCGTCGCGGGTCAGGCCAGTGGGGTCGATGGCCACGTCGCCCAGAGCCGACCGGAGTTCGTCAGAGGCGGCGGTCATCGGGTCGATGCCCAGTTGCTGGCGATATAGGTCGCGGTAGGTGGTGCGCACCAGTCCCGCGTGGCGACCGACCAGCGCCAGTGCGGCATTGACCAGCTCCGCCACTTCGTCGAGCAAACGGTAGTGATCCCATCCCACCCGGTACCACTCAAGCATGGTGAACTCGGGGTTGTGGCGCCCCCCCGCCTCTCCGTCACGGAACACACGACCCAGCTCATAGCAGTCGCCAAAGCCGGCCGCGAGAAGTCGCTTGAGCGGATATTCGGGGGACGTACGGAGCCAACGGGTACGGGGCCCACCGTCGGTGCGGCCGCTGAACTCCAGCGAGAATGAAGCAATGTTTGGTTCCGTATTGCCGGCGACCGACATCACCGGCGTCTCCACTTCGACCACGCCACGCTGGTCTAGGAACGTGCGCAAGGTGGTGTTCACCGCCGCACGAAGCCGGAGGGCCTCGAAACTGGCGGACGGTTGCCAGTTGCTCATGGGGCCAGGCCGTGCTCGGCGAGAAACTGGAGCAGGCGCGCTTCGTCCCAGATCTCCACGCCCAGTTCCTGCGCCTTGTCGAGCTTGGAGCCGGCATCTTCACCCGCGACCACGAACGAGGTCTTCTTCGACACGCTGCCCGCGACCTTGGCACCCAGCGCCTCAAGTCGCTCCTTGGCGTCGTCGCGCGTCAGCGCCGTCAACGTACCGGTCAGCACCGCGGTCTGCCCATCGAGCACGGCGGCGCCGGCGGACGTGGCGGCCGGTGTGATAACGCGCAGTTCCTGCAATGCGGAATCGGCCGCCGACAGCAACTGGGCATGGCGATCATCGGCAAGCCAATCTGCCAAAGCCTTCGCGGTGTCCGCGGGCAGGCCCGCGCTGATGAAATGGTGCTGTGGCGCATCCAACAAAGCGGGGGCATCGTGGAACGCCGTGGCCAACTGGTCGGCACGGACTCTGGTGACCTTCGGGATCTCCAGGTCAACCAGCAGCGTGGCGAAACCGAGGCTGCCATGCAGCCTCGGCGAGGGTGCGTGCTGATCGCGCAGCACTACCCCGCCGGCAAGCAGTTCATCGATGACGCGCTGGTTTCCGGGCTGGTCGAGGAAATGCCCGAGGGCGCGGGCTACTTCGCCGCCGATGTCGGGCACGCGCTTGAACAGCGGCCACGGCAGCCGGCGGATCAGCGCCAGGTCCCCGAACCATTGGGCCAACGCCTTCGCGGTGCTCTCACCAACGTGTTCGATGCCAAGGGCAAAGAGGAAGCGCTCCAACGTGGTGTCGCGACTGCGGTCGATGGCGGCGATGAGGTTTTCGGCCCACTTGCTGGCCACCTTTCCTGCCTTCGCCGTCTCGGGCGTGGTGCCGCCGCGCTCGTCCGCGCGGCGCTTCATCTCCAGCAGGTCATCCAGCGTCAGCCGGTAAATGTCGGCGACCGACGTGACATAGCCCAGATCACCGAGGTCCTCGATGAAGCGCTCCCCAAGGCCCTCGATGTCCATCGCGCGGCGCGAGGCGAAGTGGCGGATGGCCTCATTCCGCTGCGCGGGGCATGACAGCTCACCCGAGCAGCGCCAGACCGCCTCGCCTTCCTCGCGCACAATTTCGGCGCCGCACACGGGACACTGCGTGGGCATCTGCCAAACAGCGGCATGGGCGTCGCGGCCTTCCGGCACGACGCGCACGATTTCAGGGATCACATCCCCGGCGCGCCGGACGATCACGGTGTCGCCAATGCGCACGTCCAGGCGCGCGATCTGGTCGGCGTTGTGCAGGGTCGCGTTGGTCACCACGACGCCCGCGACCTGGACCGGTTCCAGCCGCGCCACGGGAGTCGCCGCACCGGTCCGGCCAATCTGGATGTCGATGCCAACCAGTCTGGTCTGCTGTTCCTGCGCCGGGAACTTGTGCGCGATGGCCCAGCGTGGCGCCCGCGAGACGAAGCCCATCTCACGCTGACCTTCGTAGTCGTCGAGCTTGTAGACCACCCCGTCGATATCGAACGGCAGGCGGTCTCGCTTCTCGCCCATGGCGCGGTAATAGCCCAACAGGCCCTCGGCGCCGGTGACCACGTCACTCTCGGCACTGACGGGGAAACCCCACGTCTTCAGCTTCGCCAGGGTCTGCGAATGGGTCAGGGGCAAGTCCACGCCCTCCACCACGCCCACGCCGTAGGCGTAGAAGGCAAGGGGTCGCTGCGCGGTGATGCGCGGGTCGAGTTGTCGCAAGGAACCAGCGGCTCCGTTGCGCGGATTGGCCAGAACCTTGCCGCCGTCCTTGAGCGCGCGCTCGTTATAGGCGCGGAAGGCTTCCAGCGGCATGTACACTTCGCCGCGGACCTCCAGCACGTCGGGCCAACCCTCTCCCCGCAGGTGCAGTGGGATCGCCTTCACCGTGCGCAGGTTGGCGGTGACGTCCTCGCCGGTGGCCCCGTCCCCCCGCGTGGCGCCCTGCACGAAACGGCCCTGTTCGTAGTGCAGGCTGATCGCCAGTCCATCCAGCTTGGGTTCCACGGAGAACCGCGGTTCGCGGCGATCCAGCCGTTCCTCGATTCGCCCCACGAAGTCCCGGACTTCCTGGTCGCTGAAGGCGTTACCCAGCGACAGCATCGGAATGGCGTGGCGGACCTCGGCGAATGCACCCGACGGCGTGATGCCAACACGCTGGGTGGGCGAGTCGGGCGAGCGCAGGTTCGGATGCGCCGCTTCCAGCGATTCCAGTTCGCGCAGCAGACTGTCGTACTCGGCGTCCGCAATGGACGGATCGTCGAGCACGTAATAACGGTAATTGGCGTCTTCGAGCCGCTTGCGAAGTTCGGCAATGCGGACGGCGATCTCACTCATCGACGTGTGGCCGGCGGTTTACCAGCGACCGGGCTTGGTCAGCGGCGGGGCTTCGCGCTGGCGGTCGTAGGCGCGCAGTTCGTCACGGATGTGGGCAATGCGTTGGCGTCCGAGGGCGTTGCGCTGGTCGTCCAGCACGACGCCGTCCAGGAGTTCGGCCATCCGCTGCACGGTCGGCAGCATGGTGTCCCAGGCCTCAAGCGCTGGCACGGGTGCGGGTAGCGTCAGGAAAAACGCCACCGCCGGAGTCTCCAGGGACTGCATGGCACCCATGTCGAAGCTGCCGGGCGACTTGATGTTGGCCATGCTGAACACCGGTCCCTGCTCCGGACGGCGCTCGACCAGCCGGTGGAACACGCCCATGTAGCCGTACACCAGCCCCGCCTTCTCAGCCGCGACCACGATGTCGGAACCCCCCAGCATGCTGCCTGAGCGTGCCGCGAGATACACGGTCACGATCTTGTCGAATTCTTCGCTGGACCGCTTGCCCAGTTCGGTGGTCGGCACGCCGCCACCCTCCAGCGTGCGCTCGAACAAATCAAGTTCAGCCTGCGTGGCGGCGTCGCCACCGCGGGCTTCGCCATCGGCCAACGCCGCCTCGATCTGCTCGCCGAGCGTCGGTTCCAGCCGCCCGCCTTCCACGTCCTTTGGCGCAGTGTTGCGCGGCAGGCGCTTCCCCTGCCCCGGTTTGCGCGGCCGACCGAACCAGAAGATGGCGGCGATCAGGATCAGTCCCGCGACAAGGATGCCTACCCGCAGCAGGGTCATGTCCGACATCAGCAACTCCGTTTTCTGTCAGGCAGGAATCTTACGGCAATGACGGGAAATCAGGCCACGCCGGCCAGTCGCGTGGCCTCGGCCAGGTCCACCGATACCAGTCGGCTCACGCCCGGTTCGCGCATGGTCACGCCGGACAGCTGGTGCGCGGCCTCCATCGTCGCCTTGTTATGGGTGACGAAGAGGAACTGCACCTGCTCGCTCATCTCGCTGACCATCTGCGCGAGGCGGCCGACGTTGGCCTCGTCCAGCGGTGCGTCCACCTCGTCCAGCAGGCAGAACGGCGCCGGATTGAGGCGGAAGATGGCGAACACCAGGGCCACCGCGGTCATCGCCTTTTCGCCACCCGAGAGCAGCGAGATGTTGGACACACGCTTGCCCGGCGGTCGCGCCATGATCGCCACGCCGGTGTCGAGCAGGTCCTCGCCGGTAAGCTCAAGATACGCATGGCCGCCGCCGAACAGGCGCGGGTACAACTCCTGCACGCCGCTGTTGACCCGATCGAAGGTGTCCTTGAAGCGGCCGCGCGTCTCGCGGTCGATCTTGCGGATCGCCTCTTCCAAGGTCTCCAGCGCCGTGGTCAGGTCCAAGTGCTGGGAATCGAGGTATTCCTTGCGCTGGGCCGCCTCGGCGTGCTCCTGGATGGCGGCCAGGTTGACCGGCTCCAGGCGCCGCAACTTGGCGTCCAGTTCGCTTACGGCTCGGCCCCAGGTTTCGGCATCCATGTCCTCGGTCAGGGTGTTGACCAGATCGTCGAGCACGAAGCCAGCTTCGGTGATGGCCGCGACCAGGGTTTCCGCCTTCAGGATCAACGCCTGCTGGTCAAGGCGGCGCTGGCCGATCGCCTCGCGCTGCTGCAGCGCCTGCTCATCGCGTTGCTGGCGTGTCTGCTCGAAGCGGCGCAGGTCGTGGTCGATGCCGTCGAGGGTGGTGCGGGCCTGAGTCAGCTCCTGCTCGGCGGAGACGCGGCGTTCCAGCGCGATCTGGCGCTGCTCTTCCAGCTCCAGTACCGGCGAGTCACCGTCGGACAGCTGGGTCACCAGCTCCTCAAGCCGGCTGTCGAGCTGGCCGCGCTGGCCGCCCATGCGGTCCAGCGCCTGTGCAAGTCCCACGATCTGGGCGCGCTGCGACTCCAATGTCAGTGCCAGCGCATGGGCGCCATCACGTGACTCGCGGGCCATGGCACGGGCCTGGTCGCGGGCTTCGCTGAGGTTGCGGCGCTCGGCTTCCAGCGCCTGGCGGGCATCTTCCAGCTCGCCCATGCGCATGACCGCCTCTTCCTGGCGGGTACGTGCCTCCCGGGCCTGCTCCCGCGCCGTTTCCAGCGTCTCGGCCAGCTGCGCCAGTTCCGCCTCGATCTTTTCGATGCGGTTGCGTGCGGTGTCGAGGCGGCCCTGCTGGCTCTGCAACTGGCCAGCCAGCTCGGACACGCTGCGGTGCGCCATGTACAACGTCCGCTGTGCGTCCTCGCGCTGCTGCTCGCTGGCCAGCAGGCGGTCGCGCAGTTGGGTCAGGGTGGCCTCGAGGGTGCGCTCGCGCTCCTGCAGGGTCTCGATCTCGCCGCGCAGTGACTGGATCTCGCGCTCGCGCAACAGGGCGCCCTGCTTGGCAGCGCCGGAACGCAGCACGCGGACCCAACCGGCACCGAGGCGCTCGCCATTGCGGGTGATGACCGACTCACCATCGCCCAAGCCGGCCAGCAGCGCGCGGGCGGACTGCAAGTCTTCCGCGCCATGCAGCTTGGATAGGATGCGACGGATGGCGATCGGTCCCTGCACCTTCGACGCCAGCGAAGTCGGGGCGAATGCCACTGCGTCGTTGTGCGGGTCGACCAGCGCGAGACGCCCTTCGCCCAGTTCGCCGATGGCATCGACCAGCGACTCAGGCGACTCCACCAGCACGCCTTCGATCAACTGGCCGAGGGCGCTTTCGACGGCATTTTCCCAGCCCGGCTCCACCATCAGCTTCTCGCCGACGCGCGATGCGGAATCAAGTCCGCGCGCCTTCAGCCACGCCAGCGCCGCGCCCTGTTCCTGGCCCAGCGCGGCATGCTGCAGCGTTTCCAGCGATGACAGGCGACCACGTGCGGCCTGCGCGCTCTTGCGCACCTCGGCCAGCTCGGATTGCGTGCCGCGCTGCTGGTCCTGCATCTCGGAAACGGCGCGCTTGCGCGTTTCCAGCTCCTCAGTGAGGCTGTCCAGCGAAGCCTTCTTGAGTTCATGCTCCTCACTCAACGCCTCGAAGGCTTCCGTCAGCGCCGTGACGTCCAGGCCTACCCGTTCGCTGCCCAGCGACTCTCGGCGGCGGTCGGCGTCCAGCACCTGGCGGTCCAGATGTTCGATGCGCGTGCGCTCCACGTCCGCGGCACGTGCGGCCTCGGACTGGAAGCGCGTGTGTTCGTCCCAGCGCTGCTGCCAATCGTGCAGACGGGTCTCGGCTTCGCGCAGGGCTTCCTGGCGGGCTTCGTCTTCGGCCTGCAATTGCTCGAGGCGAGGCTCGTCCTGTTCGATGGCCGCCCGCAGCACGTCCAGCCGTGATTGGTCGCTGCCCATGTGCGCGGCGATCTCGGCAAGCTGACTCTGTGCTTCGTCGCGGGCACGCAGCAGGCGCTGTGACAGCTCGCGCTGGTGCTGGATCTGCTGCTCGATTCGCGCAAGGGCACCACTGACCTCGTAGCTGGAGGCCTGCGCCTTGTTGAGCTGCTCCGCGGCCTCCTCGCGCTTGACCCGGCCCTGCTCGATCTCTCGCTCGGCCTCGCGCTGCTCGGCAATCAGCTGCTGCAGGCGCGTTTCCTGCTGGCTGAGCTTCTCGCGGGCGGCCTGCAGCTTCTGGTCCAGGCCGCGGTGCTCGAGCGCCTTCCACTCGGCATCCTTGACCTTGCGCTCAGCCTGGATGGCTTGATACTGCTCGGCCTGGCGGGCCTGGCGCTTGAGGTGCTCCAGCTGCTTGCCCACCTCGTCGCGCAGGTCGTTGAGGCGATCCAGGTTCTCGCGGGTGTGGCGGATGCGGGTCTCGGTCTCCTTGCGGCGCTCCTTGTACTTGGAGATGCCGGCGGCCTCTTCGAGGTACACGCGCAGGTCTTCCGGCCGCGCCTCGATGATCTGGCTGATCATGCCCTGCTCGATGATCGAGTAGCTGCGCGGGCCCAGGCCGGTGCCGAGGAACAGGTCGGTGATGTCGCGGCGCCGGCATTTGGCGCCGTTGAGGTAATAGCTGCTCTGGCCATCGCGGCTGACCATGCGCTTGACCGAGATCTCGTTGTAGGCCGCGTACTCGCCCGTGATGGTGTGGTCGGCGTTGTCGAAGATCAGTTCGACCATGGCCTGCGACACCGGCTTGCGCGCAGACGAGCCGGCGAAGATCACGTCAGTGAGCGAGTCGCCGCGCAGGCGGCTGGCCGAGCTCTCGCCCATCACCCAGCGCACGGCGTCGATGATGTTGGACTTGCCGCAACCGTTGGGACCGACCACGCCAGTCATGTTGGTGGGCAGGTGCAGCGTCGTGGGATCGACGAAGGACTTGAAACCGGAGAGCTTGATGGTGGACAGACGCATGCGTCGAGGTGGCCCCTGGCGCAGCGCAGGGGCGCTGCCATTGATGTCAAGACGAGATGAGGTTTGCGCTACAAGCCATTGATTTGCTTGAATCCGCCTGAGCGGACCGCGCGTGACCACAGGTGAGTATAGCCGTCGCGTACCGACCTGCACCAAGCACTGTGGGTGTTCCACGGGCCCCGTCCGCCGGTGCTATGCTCCCCGCCATACCGCGGCGGACTGGTCCGCGGTCATGCACCACCAAACGGACTTGGGTTGACATCGCCATGGATTGGATCGACGCGGCGCAGGACGCTGCCATTGCCTTGGGCAAACTGCTTTCGCAGGACGCCCGCCTCATCGAGCTTGACTGCGCCTTGCCCGGCGTCCTCGTGCCAGAGCGGTTCGAAGGCCGCGAAGCCGTGTGCGAGGGGTTCCGCTTCGAGATCGACTGCCTGTCGCCTACCGCCTTTGCCCCGCTCGCCGGCGTGCTGGGGCAACTGGCTACGCTGCGCCTGCGCCGGGCCGATGGCTCCCTGCGGGCATGGAACGGACTCATCACGCACACCTCGGCCCTGGGCAGCGACGGCGGGCTCGCGCGCTACCGGCTGACGCTGGAGCCCTGGACCGCCCTGCTGCGGCTGCGCACCAACGCCTTGATCTTCCAGGACCTGGACGTGTTGGGTGTGGTGACGCGAGTGTTTGCCGATTACCCACAGGCCAGTTGGCGCGCGGACGTCACACAGGCGATGCCACAGCGGGCCATCACGACGCAGTACCGCGAAAGCGATTGGGATTTCGTCACCCGGCTATTGGCCGAGCAGGGGCTGGCGTGGCGCATTGACCACGACACCGCCGGCCCCACCCTGGTGATAACCGACGCCCAAGCCGGCGCCCCGCGCGCCCAACCCGCGACCGTGCGCTACCACCGCATCGATGCCACCGAGTCGCGGGATGCCATCAGCCACTTCGCCGAGTCACACGGTCTCGCACCGGATGCAGTCGCAGTGGCCAGCTGGGATGCCGGCGTTGTCGAAGCCACCTCCGCCACTGCGGAGGCACGCGACGAAGCGGGCGCCGTTGCCAGTCGCGAGGTCTTCCACGCTGGCCACGCTGGTCGCTTCGCCAACCGAGGCGAAGCCGACCAGGCCGGTCGCCTGTTGCTGGATGCCCTGCGCCTGCCACGTACGCTGCAGACCGGCAGCGGCAGCGACCGTGGCATGGCCCCGGGGCATGCCTTCACCCTGCTGCAACACCCGGAGCTGTCGGGGAGGTCGTTTGTCCCGCTGGTGGTGGAGCACACCGCCAGCAACAACCTCGGCAGCCGCATCGTGGCGCTGCTCGATGCACCCGATCTGGATCGCGGCAGCTACCGCAACCGGTTCCTGACCGTCGCAGAAGGCGTGCCGGTCGTGCCGGCCCCGCGCCAGAGGCCGGTCGCGCCCGGCGCCCAGACCGCCATGGTCGTGGGTTTGCCGGACGCTGCGATCACGTCGAGTCGCGATCACCAGGTGCGCATCCAGTTCTCGTGGCAGCGGGGCGCCACACCGAATCGCGGCGGGCTGACCGAGGCCGCTTCCGGCGCCTTTCCCGAGGCCCACGCCCCGGGTGACCACACCAGCGGAACATGGGTGCGCGTGGCCGAATGGCTGGCGGGCCCCAACTGGGGCAGCCACGCCCTCCCCCGCGTCGGCAGCGAAGTGCTGGTGGAATTCCTGCACGCAGACATCGACCAGCCGATCGTGAGCGGCCAGCTCTACAACGGCGACGTCGCCCCACCGTTCGCTGCCGGCCACGACGCGGCAGCCAACCACATCGGCACCCTGAGCGGCCTGCACAGCCAGTCGCTGGACGGCGGCGGCACGCAGCAGTGGGTAATGGACGACGCACCCGGCCAGCTACGGCAGCGCCTGCATTCCACGCTCGCCGACGCACGACTGGAGTTGGGCTACCTGGTCGAACACGGCAACCAGCACCGCGGTGGGTTGCGCGGGCAAGGCTTCGACCTGGCAACGCTGGGCTGGGGCAACCTGCGGGCTGGGCGAGGCGTGTTGTTGTCCTCCACCCTGCGCAGCAACTCTGCCTGCACGCAGATGGACGACGCCGAGGCCATCAGCAAGATGCGCGGTGCCGAGCAGACCGCACAGGCGCTGGACGAGGTGCTAGGACACCATGATGTGCCGGGCCTCAAAAAGGCCAACGATCCACTGCGCGCCTTCATCAAGACGGTGGAAACGACTGCGGATGAGTGGACGCCTGACAACGTCAGCGCGAGCGCGGCGCCCAAGCCCTTTGGCGCGGCAGCAATACTCGCCGAAGGCCCGGACCGCATCGCAATGGCCACGCGGAAGAGCGCGGTGGCGTATGCGGGCGGTCACCTGCACCTGACCTCGCAGGACCATGCGCACCTCGCCGCGGGCCAGACGCTGGCCGGCGTCAGCGGGGGGCATGTTGCGTTCTTTGCACAGCAAGGCCCGCTGCGGGCCGTCGCAGCCAATGGCCAAGTCAGCTTGCAGGCGCATACCGGGACGTTGGAATTGTTGGCAGATCAATCCGTGTCGATCACCGCGACCGATGAGCGGATTGAGGTGTTGGCGAAGGAGAAGATCGTCCTGCAGGCAGGCAAAAGCGCGATCACGCTGGAGGGCGGAAATGTCACCTTTGCCTGCCCGGGGAGCTTCACAGTCAAGGCCAGTGAGAATCCGTTCTTGGGGGGGGCAAGTGGGGCGGCAGAACCAGACGTCCTGCCAAGCGGCTTCGCCGGGGAAACACCCAACTGGATCGACCTTGAGTTGCGCGGATGGGAAACCGAAACATTGCCTGGCGTCAAGTACACAATCGAGTTCGCCGATGGCTCGAAGCGCAAGGGCACACTCGACAGCAACGGCTACGCGCACATCGAGAACGTGCCCAAAACTGGCCAGCACAAGGTCGTCTACGAGAACAAAGGCGAAGACCCGCCCGCCTACGACTTCAAGGACCTGGCCCATTCCATCCGCGCCTTCCTGGGCGAGTAACCGTCGGACGCAAGGACGCGACACATGGGTTTCGATTTCAACGACATCCTGCAAGGCCTCAACCGCTACGCGCGCAATGCCAGGCAGGAACTGAAAACTGCCAAGGACAAGGCGGTCTGGGTGTGGGAGGCGCTGCAGGGCGACTTCAACCCCAACCGCAGCATGGGCCAGATCGGCCTGGACATGGGCGTTTGCCTGATTCCGGGCGTCGACACGGTGATGGATATCCGCGATCTGGTCGCGAACATCATTGCCATCGCTCGTGCGCCCACCAGCGGCTTCGCGTGGTTCTCGCTGGTGCTGACCATCGTCGGCTTCATCCCCGAACTGGGGTCGGTCGCCAAGGGCGTGGTCAAACTGGTACTGATCAAGCTGCGGCCGTTGCTGCGCCACGTCGACGACCTGACCAACACCAGCAAGGTATTGAAGGCCGTCGATCAAGCGTTTGACGAAGCCCTGCCCGACATCCTCGCATACCTGCGCGACCCACGCGTGCAGAAGTTCCTCACTAAGTCGCGCATCCCCGACATCGTCAAGGAGGTCGCGCGGCTCATCCGCGTCGCTACTGGCAAGGTCGAGCCCAGCAACCTCAAGCGGCTCTTCACGGAACGGGCGAACGACCTCAAGGACATCCTGGATGACGTCGGCAATTTCCTCCCCGATGCCGCCGCCGGTAAGATCGCCCAGGTCAAGCGCGGCATCACCACCGTCCAGAAATCCTTTACCCAGCACGTCGACAAGTACGTCGCGCCGGTCAAGGCGATCATGGAACGCATTGCGAAGCGCCTGGACGACATGTACTGGGTGGCTTGGACGCAGCAGGTCAACAGGGGTTGGATCGCGCCCGTGTCAGAACAGGGCGCGCGGCGGTTGATTGCGAGGCACAAGCCGAAGTGGGTGAAGACGAGCAAGGACGTCAAGTACAAGCAGTACAAGGTCAAAACATTCAGAGACTCCGCCGATTACGCAGAGGGAATGAAGCGTGGCGCGCCTTCGCTCGGCGATGATGAAATCAGGAGCTTTGCGAGAATCGCTGGCCGTCCAGTAAAGGCCCGCGCCTTGCGGGAAGGCGAAACTCTCTATCGCGTCGTCGATCCCACGAGTGGCACCTTCAGCACCTCTTGGATGACCGAGGAGATCTGGAAGCAGATCAAACAAGCAGACGACCCCCGTGCTCTTTGGCGCGGCGGTCTTGCGGTACTTCCCGAGTGGAACCAGAACGGCCAGTACATCAAGTACACCTACAACAAGGTCCGAGATGGCGAGGTGGTGGTTTGGGAAGGACCAGCGTCGGCGCAATTCTTGAAAGACCCTCAGCACCCCGAGGCCGGGTATCTGGAAGGCGGACTCGACCAGATTCGTTTCCGTCCGCTGGAACAGATCAAAGGTGCGAAGGATAAGAAGGACACTTTCACCGACGGCGCGGTTCGCACGCCCGACATGGTCGAAGGCGGCGCCATGGACGCTTGGTACCGCCGCAAGATCAACGACAAGCGCATTGAGGGCCCCTTCCAGACCGGCTGGGGCTACAAAGACTTTGAAGATCAGCACGACCTGATCGGCCTGCCCAATCCAAACCGGAATTAACCATGCAGCGCGACCTGAACAAAGAAGCCTTCCTGTGGTACGCGATGACCTCGCCAAAGTACCTGGACCGGAGCTACGCAAAACTTAAGGAAGCGGCTGAGTTTCTGCGTCAACATATAAAGTCGCATGAAGAGATCCAACGCTACCCGCCCGTACTTCGGTGGCTGGGCGAGATGGAACGGCTGGAGGAAAGCTACGCCAATGCGCGCGCCATGATGGCGCATGGCGAGTTCAGTGCAATCAACGACTGGGCAGGCCTCCTCATGAAGATTCCCCGGGGGTTTTCCGAAAGCATCATGACGTGGATGGGAGATGACTCGCGGGAATTCTTCGAAAAGACCCTGAACGAGGCATACGGAATCGCAACCAGTTACATGGATGCCACTGTCATGAGTGGACTTCACTTCGACGACCCCCACGGCGACTGGCGCGTCGACGAAGATCAAGGATTTCAAGGCTCAGAAATCCGTCTGTATTGGGAAGACTTTGCGGAGCATGTGCACGAATTGCCGGAATACGCGGCCGACACCTCCCTGAGCTGCACCACCGGCGAGATCGTCCCTTGGACCGGCGTATGGATCCCCGCCAATGGCGCAGGCACCGCCGCGCTCGCGTTTGCCATGCGAGGTCAGATCATGCAACCGGCCTATGAGGTGTTTCCTCATCCGGATGATCCGAGCTATGAGGCCACTCGCCCCGTCGATGTAATCTGGCACCCCTTCCGCCCCACCGGCCGCATGATCCGCCTAGACGGCGACGCCACCGTCGAACTGTTGCGTATCCCCGCCGGTCGGCCCGCATCGCAATCCGGCTACTGGCACACCGCCGCGAAACAAGGCAGCCGTCGCCACTTCAAACAGGGCGACACTTTCCCCGAGATTGAAGGCAGCAGCTACGGCGCGACCTTCTGGCAGTGGTCACCGGACCAGTCCGATCCGTCCCTGCGGTAATCCACTGCCAAACACAGGCCGGAAGTGTTACGGGCCGGCATCCCCGGGCACCTTGGCCACAATCGCCAACGCATGAATATCGTTGACCATCAGGTCACCTACGGCCGCATACACCGCCCGATGCCGCGCAATCGGGCCCATGCCTTGGAAGGCCGCACTGACCACTTCCACCCGGAAGTGCCCCCGCCCATCCCGCGCACCTGCATGACCGGCATGCCGGTGGCTCTCATCCTCCACCACCAAGGACACGGGCTGGAGGGCCGCTTCGATGGCAGCACGGATCGCCGCCACCCTCGCCTCACGGGGCAGCGGCCCGGCGGTCACGGCAGCACCTTGCGGAACGGCCGCACGTCCACGCGCGTGTAGACCCCCGCGGCCACATAGGGGTCGGCGTCTGCCCACGCACGGGCGGCTTCCAGCGATTCAAACTCGGCAACGACCAGGCTGCCACTGAACCCCGCGGGACCCGGGTCTTCCGCGTCGATGGCCGGGCACGGGCCGGCGAGCAACAGCCGGCCCGCGTCCCGCAGTTCAGTCAGGCGGGCCACGTGTTCGGGCCTGGCTGCCAGACGCCGGGACAGCACGTCTTCTCCGTCATACCCTTCGATCACGTACCACATACGGCCCTGCTCCTTGTTGGGAAATGTCCACGCGGCGCGGACCCTGTCTGAATTGTAGTAGCTGCGACCCTAACTCCCGACTGGACAGGGCCACCCCCAACACCGTACCCTTGGTCGCAATCGCCTGAGGCCGTCAGGCGGCGATGCTCGCGGTTGCGGCGCCAGCCCCCCGCGAAACCCGTGCCCCACCACGGTTCGCCCCGTTCCCGGCCCATGCCCAACGCCTTCCTGACTGTTGCCCGCCCTCTTGATGGCGCGCGAGCCGGACCCGTCGGGCCCCTGGCAAAGACGTTCTGCTGTCCGTAGCACCTTCCCAGGTGGCCGATCCGGCCGCCACTCCGATGCATTGGCAGTGCCGCAGGCCCGAGGGGGCCCGCTCTTGATGACCAACGAAAACGCGCCAGATGCGACCGACGCCCCCGGGCAGGACGCTGAGACGCCCCCAGCGGTAGCCGCCCCGGCGGCCCAGGCCAGCGCTCCCCAGCAGCAGGAAATGCCGCTGGCGGTGGTGCATGGCCAGCCGGTGCTGCAGATCCCCCAGGACCTGTACATCCCGCCGGACGCGCTGGAGGTCATCCTCGAGGCCTTCGAGGGCCCGTTGGACCTGCTGCTGTACCTGATCCGGCGGCAGAACCTGGACATCCTCGACATCCCGGTGGCGGACATCACCCGCCAGTACGTCGACTACATCCAGGCCATGCACGAGATGCGCTTCGAGCTGGCCGCCGACTACCTGGTCATGGCCGCCATGCTGGCCGAGATCAAGTCGCGGATGCTGCTGCCGCGTTCGGCCAGTGTGGAGGGCGAGGAGGAGGATCCGCGCGCCGAGCTCGTCCGACGCCTGCAGGAATATGAGCGCTTCAAGAAGGCCGCCGAGGACATCGACGCCCTGCCGCGTCAGGACCGCGACACCACCCCGGCGCAGGCCTTCGTGCCGGACCGCGCGGCGGTCAAGATGCCGCCGCCGGTGGACCTGAAGGAAATGCTGTTGGCCCTGCACGACGTGCTTAAGCGCGCCGAGCTGTTCACCCAGCACGCCATCAAGCGCGATGCGCTCAGCGTCCGCCAGCGCATGGCGGAACTGCTGGAGCGGTTGGGCGACGGCGCCTTCCACCGGTTCGAGTCACTGTTCACCGCCGAGGAGGGCAAGCTCGGCGTGGTGGTCACCTTCCTTGGCATGCTGACCCTGGCCAAGGAGCAGATGCTGGAGATCGTGCAGGAAGCACCGCTGCAACCGATTTACGTGAAGTCGCTGGTAATTGGCCAGGACGCGCCGGATGCGCTGGAACTGTCCAGCGAGTTCGACGACGAGCCGGCCGCCAACGACCCGGACAACTGATTCGGGCACCCGCCCACCCCGCCCACAAGCATTGAGCGAATGGACCAAGACCTCATCACCCGCATCGTCGAAGCCGCCCTGCTGGCGGGCAACCAGCCGCTGTCGCTGGCGCAGTTGCAGGCGCTGTTCCCCGAGGACCAGCCGCCGCCGAGCGGCAGCGTGGCGCAGGCCATCCAGACCCTGCAGGAACGCTGCGCCGAGCGAGGCGTGGAACTGGTCGAACTGGCTTCGGGCTTCCGCTACCAGGTCAAGGCCGATGTGCACCCCTGGGTGGCGCGGCTGTGGACCGACCGCAAGACCAAGTACACCCGTGCCACGCTGGAGACACTGGCCCTGATCGCCTACCGCCAGCCGATCACCCGCGGCGAAATCGAACAGATCCGCGGCGTCGCGGTGAGCAGCAACATCATCCAGGCGCTGGAAGAGCGCGAGTGGATCCGCGTGGTGGGCCACCGCGACGTTCCGGGCAGGCCCGCGTTGTTCGGCACCACCCGGACGTTCCTCGATTACTTCGGGCTGAAGCGGCTGGATGAGTTGCCGCCGCTGTCGGAGATCAAGGACATCGGCGAGTTGGAGCCGCAGTTGGCCCTGGGCGACGCCCCGATGCCCGCAGGTGGCATCGGCAAGGGCGCCGATGAGGGCGATGACGCAGCGCCAGCCGCGAACCAGGAAGGTGCTCAGGACGACATCGACGCAGCCAACGCAATGAATTCCACCGCTGCCGACCTGGACGATGCCGACGAAGGGCTCGACCAGGACGGCAGCGACAGCAACACCCAGCAAGACACCGCCCCCACGGGCAACCCCGAAGCCGCGCCGGGCGAGCGCGCGGCGGACGAGAACGATCACGAGCAAGACAACGCCGTCGCGACGACGACCGTTCCCGAAGTACAGGCCCCCTCTGACGAGGACGCGCCGGAGCAAATGAAAAATGACTGAAGAGAAGAGCCGCAAGCTCACGCTCAAGCGCGGCACCGAAGCCGCGAGCGAGACCACCGCCCCCAAGCTTGAAGAACGCCTGCACAAGGTACTGGCTCAGGCTGGGCTGGGCTCGCGCCGCGCGTTGGAACAACGCATCGCCGACGGCCTGGTCAAGGTCAATGGCGAGACCGCGCAGGTGGGCCAGAGCATCAAGGGCGGCGACAAGATCGAGATCGACGGCCGCCAGTTCGTCGCCAGTGCGCTGACCGACCCGTCGCGCGTGCTGATGTACAACAAGCCCGAAGGCGAAGTGACCACTCGTGAAGACCCCGAGGGTCGCCCCACCGTGTTCGAGGCCCTGCCCGCGCTGAAGGGCGCGCGCTGGATCGCCATCGGTCGCCTCGACATCAACACCACCGGCCTGCTGCTGCTCACCACCGACGGTGAGCTGGCCAACGCGCTGATGCACCCGTCGTTTGAAGTCGAGCGGGAGTACGTCTGCCGCGTGCGCGCGCCGGAAGGCATGGAAAACGTGCCGGAGAACATCGTCGACCGCCTGCGTCGCGGCGTTGCGCTGGATGACGGCCCGGCTAAGTTCGACGAGATCGAGGCCATCGGTGGCACCGATTCGCACGACTGGTTCCGCGTGGTGGTGAAGGAAGGCCGCAATCGCGAAGTGCGCCGCCTGTGGGAGTCGCAGGGCTGTCAGGTGAGCCGCCTCAAGCGCATCCGCTACGGTGACGTGACCCTGCCGCAGCCGCTGCTGCGTGGCCAGTCGCAGGAGCTGCCGGCGGAGCGCGTCGAAGCGCTGCGCACCAAGCTGGGCCTCGAGGACGGCACGCCGTCAGCACTGACGCTGCAGCCGGTGATCGGCCAGCGGAAGGCGGCCAAGGCGACCATCCACTTCGGCGGCGAGCGTACCCAGGGCTACGTGGGCGGCCACAACACCGCCGATGAAGGCCGCGAGCTGCGCCGATTCGACCACGTGCGCGACGACCGTCGCGGCGGCCGCGGTGGCAAGAAGCCGCACGGTGGCCTGACGGTCAGCGGCGAGATGGCGGCCAAGGCATCGCACAAGCCCTTCAAGCAGCGCCAGGAAAAGGGGCAGAAGTTGCCCGAAGGCAGCCCCGCCGCGTTCCGCACCTGGTACGTGCCGGAGGGCGTGGATACCGGCCCCACCGGTCACCGAAACCCCGAGCAGCGCGGCCCGAAGAAGCCGTGGGGCGCCAAGGGCGGCGGCAAGCCCGGCGGCGCGCGCAGCGGCAGCGGCAGCGGCAGCGGCGGCCCCGGTGCCCGTAGCGGTCCCGGCGCACGTAGCGGCGCGGGCGGTCGTGGCGGCCCCGGTGGATACGCGGGCGAAGGCCAGGGCGGCTTCGGCGGTGATCGCCGCGGTCCCGGTGGCGGAGCATCGCAGGGCAAGCCGCAGCGTGCGGCGCGTCCGTACGGTCACCCCGGCAATGCGCCCTCCTTCCCGTCCGACCACGCGAATCCGGGCGGCTTCAACCCGTACGGCGATCGTCCGCGTGGTCCCCGTCCGGGTGGCAAGCCCGCTGGTCGACCGGGCGAGAACCGTCCTGGCGGTCCGCGCCCAGGTGGTGCACGCCCCGGCGGGGCCCGCCCGGGTGGCCCGCGTCCGGGCGGTCCGCGCGGTGGCGGACGCCCGGGGGGCGGCCGTCCAGGCGGCCAAGGTCCGCGCGGCTGATCAACGACACGAAGGGCACCTCACGGTGCCCTTCGTTTTTCCGTTAGTCAGTGACGCGTCATCGACATGATGCGCGGGTGCACCAGCCGCTCGTAGTCGCTCCAACCCATCCGCACCAGCTCGTGGTGGTTGCCGGCATTGAAGGCGATGCTGTGCTCGTGCGAAAGCGTGTCCGCGGCATAGACATCCAGGCCATACAGATTGCCGAACGGCGGCATGGCGCCGATCTCACACTCCGGGAACCGGTCACTGAACTCGCTTTCGCTAGCCAGAGACACACTTCGTGCCCCGCTCGCCTTGCGGAGGTTCTCCAGGCTGAGCCACTCGTTGGCCGGCATCACCGCCATCGCCAGCTTGCCGTCGACCTTGACCATCACTGTCTTGGCCACGTCATGGCTGGAAAGATGCGCGCGTCGGGCGGCATCAAGCGTGGTGAGCGAGTGTTCGTGCGTCACCGTGTCGAAACGCACGTTGTGCGCTTGCAGGAACTGTTCGAGCCGTTGCGTAGCCATGGCCTGACTCCTGTGGTGATGAAGCCGGGATCACGCGGAATCAGGTCGGCCAAACAGAATGGGCCGAAATGGCCGCGGACCGGCATCCGGCGGGCGTGACCAGCGGACACGCACTGGGAATATATGCCTGTGACGAGACGCAACCGACGCCGTACGTCGGACGTCGGCCGCCCACTCGTTCCCTTCCACCGACACGGCGTTGGCATGGCGTTTGCTGCGTTCTTTCTGGGTTTGCATCTCCGTGCCCACGGGCCGGTTACCCCATAGTCGATGACCAAGGCCGCGCGACGGGCGCCGGGTGCAAAGACAATGTGTTGGGACTGGCGGCCGTTGCTAGGATGATGACAGGCGGGCGCCGCGTCGGCGCCCCTCACCCGGAGCGCACAGCCATGGCCGAGCACGTCTACAAATCAGTGGAATTGACTGGATCCTCGATGGCAAGCAGCGACGACGCCATCCGCAATGCGATCGAACGCGCATCGAAAACCATCCGCGACATCCGCTGGTTCCAGGTCACGGACGTGCGCGGCCACGTGGAAAACGGCAAGGTGGCCCATTGGCAGGTCACACTCAAAGTGGGCTTCACCCTCGAGGAGTGAGGGGTCACCCGCGTCAGGGCTGGCCCACCGGCAATCAGCGCAGTTCGAACGAGTCCCCGTCGAGCATGGCGGGGAACCGTTCGCGGTGCGCCCGCAGTTCCGCCGCCTGCAAAGTGGTGGTTACGACCACTTCCTGGTCCGCGCATTCACTGACCGGATGCCCGAGGAAGTCGATCACCGCGCTGTCGCCGCTGTAGTGCAGGCCATTACCGTCGGTGCCAACACGGTTCACGCCCACCACGTAGCAGAGATTCTCGATGGCCCGCGCACGCAGCAACGTCTTCCACGGGTAGTTGCGCGAGGACGGCCAGTTGGCGACGTAAAGCGCCAGGTCGTAGTCCAGCTGACCCGCGCGTTCAACGTCGTAGCGGTTGCGGGAAAATACCGGGAAACGCAGGTCGTAGCAGACCAGCGGGCAGATTCGCCAACCCCTCCACTCCACCGTGAGACGTTCGCGGCCGGCTGCGTAGCGCTCGTGCTCACGCGCGTAGCGGAACAGATGGCGCTTGTCATAGGTGTGCAGCGCGCCATCAGGCGTGGCGAACAGCATGCGGTTGAACACGCCTTCATCGGTGCGCACTTGCACGCTGCCCGTCACTGCGGCACCCAGTTGAACCGCCTGCTCGCGCACCCAAGCGACGGTGGGCCCGTCCATGCCTTCCGCATTGCCGATGGCGTCGTTGCTGAAACCGCTGGTGAAAGTCTCCGGCAGCACCACCAGGTCGGTGCTGCCATGCAGTGGCGCGATCAAATGGCCGTAGTACTCGCGGTTCGCGACCGGATCATGCCAGAGGGTATCGCCTTGGACGATGGAGACACGCAGGTCCAGCATGGGGAGCTCCTTGATCAAAGCGACTGCAACCGCACGATGGCGGCGTCCAGGGTAGCTTCATTCTTAGCGAAGCACAGGCGCGCCAGACGCTGTCCCTTTGGAGGCGTCTCGTAGAACGGCGACAACGGAATCGCGGTGACACCCTTCTCGACCGTCAGCCAGCGGCAGAAGTCCACGTCGTCGAGGTCGCTTACGGCCGAATAGTCGATCAGTTGAAAATAACCGCCCGGCACCGGCAGCGGCTTCAGCCGCGTGGTCAGCAACTGGTTACGGAATCGGTCGCGCTTTTCCTCATAGAACGCTCCCAGCGTCTCGTAGTGCTCCGGTTCGGCTTCGATCATCTCGGCGAATGCCGCCTGGGCAGGGGTGAAGGTGCAGAAGGTGTTGTACTGGTGCACCTTGCGCAGCTCGGCCGACAGCGCGGCCGGGGCAATGCAGTAACCCACCTTCCAGCCGGTGCAGTGGTATGTCTTGCCGAAACTGGACACCACGAACGCGCGCTCACGCAACTCGGGATAACGCAACACCGACTCGTGACGCGCGCCGTCGAACACGATGTGTTCGTACACCTCGTCGGAGAGCAGGTAGATGCCAGTGCCGCTCAACAGCGCCGTCAATTGCGCAATGTCGTCCGCACTGAACATCGCGCCCGACGGATTGTGCGGACTGTTGATCATCAACAGCCGCGTCCGCGGGGTGATCGCGGCGCGGATCGCGGCCCAGTCGGGCGAGAACGTCGCCGGGTCCAGCGCCACGTGCACTGCCACGCCGCCCGCCAGGTCGATGGCGGGCTCGTAGCAGTCGTAGCACGGGTCGAGGACGATCACTTCGTCCCCGGTGCGAACCACGGCGGCAACGGCGTCGAAGATCGCCTCACTGGCGCCCGAAACCACGGTGATCTCGGCATCGACGTGCGGGCGGTAGCCGTAGCAACGCTCGGTCTTGTCGGCGATGGCCTGCCGCAGCACCGGTAGCCCGGTCATGGGCGAGTATTGATTCTTGCCTTCGCGCATGGCCCGGGCCAGCGCATCCACCAACCGAGCCGGCACGTCGAAGTCCGGAAACCCTTGGCCGAGGTTCACCGCGCCGTGCTCCATCGCCAGTTGCGACATGACGGTGAAGATGGTGGTGCCCACCTTGGGCAGTTTGGTCTCGGGGGTCAGCGGAGGGGTCATCAAGGGGGAGTCATCCGGGACGAAGGGAGGAGAGACGGAGGGAAGAGAATCGCGAAGTGTACGGAAAGGGCACGTCAAAATTCCACCTATCAATCCGAATGAAGCGATATACGACACCCAGGTGACCGCGTGAAGCCGCCTCGGCGACGAGAGCCAGCCGTGCTCCCGCCCCCGACGAACGGGCTTTTTCCGTGACGGTTTTCACCCCACACTCACGCGATGCGCGAAATCCAGATCGTCGATGCCGGCGAACTCGCAGCCGCCTACGCCAAGGCGGACTATGCGGTGCGTCTGGATGGCGACACCTTCCGGCTCAAGGTGGGCAGCCCGGCGGGCGACATGGAGGCCTACTGGCCCGCCACCCGCTACGCGTTCATCACCGCGTGGAATCCCGCCTCCCGGCCGACATCCGACACGGCCAACCAGAGCGCCGATTCATCCCTGGTGGCCCAGCTCAAGGCCATCGGCGCGCCCCACCAGCCTGCGTGGGCCGAAGATGCCACCGGAGACTGGCGCGAAGCCGGCTGGCTGGTCGCAGGGCTTGATCCGCACATGCTGGATGCCATGGCCCACGAATTCGGCCAGGCTGCCGTGCTGCATTGGGAACCGGGGCGCCCGGTGCGGCTCAAGATGTACTTGCCGCGCCCACTTCACGTGCCCCCTGTACCGCACATTGACTGGGTAGAATGACGGGATTGCGGCCCGATAGCCGCCCAATTCCCGCCGATGACGCCTCCCGACCGACCTGCCCCGCCGCTGCTCGAAGCCCGCGGCCTGCGCTTCACCCGCAATGACGAGCCCGTCTTCGGGCCCCTCGACTTCTCCGTCAATGCCGGCGAAGCGCTGCTGGTGCAGGGCGGAAACGGCGCCGGCAAGACCACCCTCCTTCGCGTTCTTGCCGGCCTGCTGCGCGCCGACGACGGGGAGGTCGACATCGATGGCCAGCCCGCACAGGCCTCCCGCCGCGCCCGCGCCATCGCCTACCTGAGCCACCTTCCAGGACTGAAGGCCGACCTGACCGCGCTGGAAAACCTTGATTTCCTCGGCGGCCTGCAGGGCCGCCGCCGCACCCAGCTGCCGGAAAATGCCCTCGCTGTCGTCGGCCTGGCCGGTTATGAGGACGCACTCGCCCGCCAGCTCTCGGCGGGACAGAAGAAGCGCCTCTCGCTGGCACGCATGTGGCTCTCGCCGGCGCCGCTGTGGTTGATGGACGAGCCCTACGCCAACCTCGACCTCCAGGGCATCGAACTGGTCAATCGCATGGTGCAGGCGCACCTGCGGGAAGGCGGGGCTGCCCTGGTCACCACCCACGGCGCCTACGCCGCGCCGCCGGTGCGCACGCGCCTGCTCACCCTGGAACGCCGCGTCATGGAGGGCTACCGATGAGTTCCGCCCATCACGCCCCGGGGTTGGCTTCGTCCGCCAAGGCCCTGATGGCCCGCGACCTGCGCCTGTTGTGGCGCCGCCGCGGCGATGCTTTCCAGCCGGCACTGTTCGCGCTGCTGGTGGTCGTGCTGTTCGCCCTAGGCCTGGGCGGCGAGCCGCAGGCGCTGTCGAAAGTCGCCGCCGCCGTGTTGTGGCTGGCGGTGCTGCTGGCCGGACTGCTGGCGCTGGACACCCTTTTTCGCGGCGATGCCGAGGATGGCTCGCTGGAGCAGTGGATGCTGGCTCCGGTGCCGCTGGCGTGGCTGGTCGGCGTGCGCACGTTCATGCACTGGATGACGACGGCGCTGCCCCTGCTGGTCGCCACCCCGTTCCTCGGGGAGCTGCTGCACCTGCCGCGCGAGCAGTTGGGCGTGCTGATGGCCTCGCTGGCGCTAGGCACGCCTTTGCTGAGTCTGCTTGGAGCCGTGGTGGCTGCGCTGACGGTCGGCATGCGCCGCTCTGGTATCCTTGTCGCGTTGCTGGCGCTGCCGCTGTACGTGCCGATTCTGGTGTTCGGAGCGGGTTCGGTGGCGGCGTCGGCACAGGGTCTGGACCCGATCGGCGCGCTGCTGATGCTGGCCGCGGGCCTCCTGGTCACCGCCCTGCTGGCGCCTTTGGCCGCTGCCACGGCCATCCGGATCGCGCTGAATTGAGGCACGTCAACGCCCGGCCCGCCCATTGGGCGACAATGGCCCCACCCCATCGGCGCACCGCGCCTGCGCGGAGCGCGACCTGACCGCATGAATCCGATCGTTCTCTGGTTCCACAAACTCGGCTCTCCCCCCTACTTCGACCGCTTCGCCGCGCGCTGGGCGCCGTGGGGCTACGGGCTGGGCCTGCTGCTCATGGCCATCGGCACCTATGGCGCGCTATTCCAGGTGCCGGCCGACTACCAGCAGGGCGACAGCTTCCGCATCCTCTACATCCACGTGCCCAGTGCCTGGATGAGCATGGCCGTGTTCGGGCTGATGGCCCTCTATGCCGTCATCGCGCTGGTGTGGCGGATCAAGTTGGCCGAAGTCCTGGCCATGGCCTGCGCGCCGATCGGCGCGGCCTTCACCCTCATTACCCTGGCCACCGGCTCCATCTGGGGCAAGCCGATGTGGGGCACCTGGTGGGATTGGGACCCGCGCCTGACCACGGAATTGATCCTGCTGTTCCTGTACCTGGGCGTCATCGGGCTCTACAACGCCATCGACGACCGTCGTGCCGCCGCGCGCGCCGCGGGCTTCCTGGCCATCGTCGGCGTGGTGCTGCTGCCGATCATCCGCTACTCGGTCGTGTGGTGGAATTCGCTGCACCAGGGCCAGACCATCCGCGTGTTCGGTGAGTCAGCCATGGATTCGACGATGATGCCCCCGCTGTGGTGGATGATCGTCGGTACCAAGCTTTGGTTCATCGGCGCCCTGCTCGCCCGCGCCCGTGCCGACAACCTGCGCCGCGAAGCCGGCAAGTCGTGGGTGGCGGACCTGGCCGGTGTCGGCCCCGACAGCCGGAAGCGCGCCGAATGAGCTACCAGAACTACGTCATCGCATCCTTCGCGGTCTTTGTGATTGTGCTGGGCTGGGACTACATCGCCACCCGCCTGCAGATCCGCCGCGAGATCAACAACGCCCGCCAGCGCGCCAAGCGCGTGGCGGCCCGCCCGCAGTCCGACGAGTTGACCCGATGAATCCGATCCGCCGCCGACGGCTGCTGTGGATCCTCGCCCTGGTGGTGGCGGCCGGCCTGGCCGCGACCCTGGTGGCGATGGCCCTGCAGCGCAACGTCGCCTACCTCTACACGCCCAGCGAAGTGAAGGCCGGCGAAGCCGGCAAGCACGCCCGTTTCCGCTTGGGCGGCATGGTGGCCAAGAATTCGTTCAAGCGCGCCGAGGGCTCGATGGAAGCGCACTTCGATGTGACCGACGGCGACAACATCATGCCCGTCGTCTACACCGGCATCCTCCCGGACCTGTTCCGCGAGAACCAGGCGGTGGTGGCCACCGGCCACATGGACGGCGACCGTTTCGTCGCCGAGCAGGTGCTCGCCAAGCACGACGAGACCTACATGCCCAAGGAAGTGGCCGACAAGATGGGCCAGGCGCACAAGAAGCACAACGTGCCCGAACCCGCCGCCGACGCCGGGAAGGCGAATTGAGCCAGCCCGGTTGCCGCATCGCGGTCCGGGCCCCACTGACGCGCATCGCGCGCCGGAGCACGAACGATGTTGCCTGAACTTGGCCAGATCACCCTGATCCTGGCGCTGCTGGTCTCGATCCTGCAGGCCACCCTGCCGCTGGTGGGTGCCCAACGCGGCATCGCGCCGTGGATGGCTGTGGCGCGGCCGGCGGCCTACGCGCAGTTGGGGCTGGTCTCCCTCGCCTTCGTGGTGTTGACCTGGGCCTTCGTGGTGCAGGACTTCTCGGTGGCCTACGTGGCCAAGAACAGCAACTCGCTGCTGCCGATGATGTACCGCTACTCGGCGGTGTGGGGCTCGCACGAAGGTTCGCTGCTGCTGTGGGCGCTGGTGCTGGCCTTGTGGACCGGGGCCGTGGCGCTGTGGTCCAAGCGCCTGCCCGATGACGTGATTGCCCGCGTGCTGGCGGTGATGGGCTGGGTCAGCGTGGGCTTCCTTGCCTTCCTGATCTTCACCAGCAACCCGTTCGAGCGCCTGCTACCTGCCGCCGCGGAAGGCCGCGACCTCAACCCGCTGCTGCAGGATCCGGGCCTGATCTTCCATCCGCCGATGCTGTATGCCGGCTACGTGGGTTTCGCGGTGCCGTTCGCCTTCGCCATCGCCGCGCTGCTGGACGGCCGCGTGGATGCACGCTGGCTGCGCTGGACGCGGCCGTGGACCAACGTGGCCTGGGGCTTCCTTACGCTGGGCATCGCGCTGGGCAGCTGGTGGGCGTACTACGAGCTGGGCTGGGGTGGCTGGTGGTTCTGGGACCCGGTGGAAAACGCCAGCTTCATGCCGTGGCTGGCCGGCGCGGCGCTGCTGCATTCGCAAGCCGTGACCGAGAAGCGCGGCAGCTTCCGCGGCTGGACGCTGCTGCTGGCCATCGCCACGTTCTCGCTGTCACTGCTGGGCACCTTCCTGGTGCGCTCGGGCGTGCTGACCAGCGTGCACGCCTTCGCCGCCGATCCGTCGCGCGGGCTGTTCATCCTGATCTTCCTCGGCATCATCGTCGGTGGCTCGCTGCTGCTGTACGCATTGCGAGCACCGGGCGGCGATGACGAAGGCAAGCCGTTCGAAGCCAGTTCGCGCGAGACGCTGCTGCTGGCCAACAACCTGCTGCTGACCACCGCCTGCGCGATGGTGCTGCTCGGCACGCTGTACCCACTGCTGGCGGATGCGCTGGAGATGGGCAAGATTTCCGTCGGGCCGCCGTACTTCGCGCTGATGTTCATGCTGCTGATGGCGCCGCTGGTGCTGCTGCTGCCGTTTGGCCCCATCACCCGCTGGCAGCGCGAGCAGGTGTCCAAGCCGCTGGCGATGCTGGCGCCGTGGGCGGTGCTGGCACTGGTCGCGGGCATCGCGGTGTACTTCATGGCGCCGCAAGGTGCGTGGAAGGTGGCGCTGGGCGTGATGGGCGCAGTGTGGGTCGCCGCTGGCACCGCCCGCTTCGCGTGGACGCGCCTGCAGTCCAACGGCAAGCGTTTCACCGCCGAAATGACGGGCATGATCCTCGCCCACGCTGGCGTCGCGGTGTTCCTGATCGGCGCCCTGCTGGTCGAGGGCCTCAACCAGCAGCGCGAGGTGGCCGTGTCGCCCGGCAAGTCGGTGGAAGTGGCCGGCTACGAGTTCCGCCTTGACGGCGTCACCCACAGCCAAGGCCCCAACTACGAGGCCGACCGCGGCACCGTCACCGTGTTGCGCAATGACCGCGTGGTGACTGTGCTGCATCCGGAAAAGCGTGCCTACGCCAGTGGCGGCCAGGTCATGACCGAGGCAGCCATTCGCCCGGGCATCACCCAGGACCTGTACGTGGCCCTCGGCGAACCGCTGGGCGGTGGTGCGTGGGCGGTGCGCGTGCACATCAAGCCGTTCGTGCGCTGGATCTGGCTGGGTGCGCTGCTGATGATGCTGGGTGGCTTCGTCACTGCGGCCGACAAGCGCTTCCGCCGCGTGGGCACCGACCGGGTGCCAGCGCGCGCGCCTGAGCCGACCATCGCGGCCTCCCCCACTTCCCCCACGGCACCGGCCGCGGAGCCCATTTGATGAGTTCATCGCCTTCCCCCAAGCGCGGCGCGATGCGCTGGCTGCCGCTGGCCTTCGTCGCGCTGCTGGGCGTGCTGCTGGGCGTGGGGGTGCTGCTCAGCCGCAACCCCAACCGGGAAGCGCTGCCCTCGCCGCTGATCGGCAAGGCCGCACCCGCGTTCGCGCTGCCGGTGCTGCATGACCCGGCACGCACCGTGACCTCGCAGGAACTGCGCGGCGCGCCGTACCTGCTCAACGTATGGGGCAGCTGGTGCCCGGCCTGCCGCGATGAGCACCCGGTACTGACCCGCTTCGCCGAAACCAAGCGCGTGCGCGTGGTGGGCTACAACTGGAAGGACGAATCCGCCGACGCCCTGCGCTGGCTGGACGAGTTCGGCAACCCCTACTGGCTGGTGCTGGCCGACTACGAAGGCAAAGTCGCGATCGACTGGGGCATCTACGGCGCACCGGAGACGTTCCTGGTGGATGCCAACGGCATGATCCGCTGGAAGTACGTAGGCCCGCTGACCGATGACGTGATCCAGAAGCAACTGCTGCCCGCACTGCAGGAAGTTGAAACCACACCGGCAGGAGTTTCGCTGTGAGCGGGTTGCTGGGGTCGTCCGCGACGCAATGGCCCTCGTCCGTGCAACAGCCCCGGGCCGGGGCACTTGCCGCGCGGTCGCTTCTGACCATGGCATGGGCGCAGGCTATAGCGATCGCAATAACGCTGGGACTGATTTCGGCCTTCGCTGCGGCTCCGGCCCACGCGCAGGCGGCGGTCGATGCCGCGCCCATCCAGTTCAATGACAGCGCCGAGGAGGCCCGCTTCCATGCGCTGGTGTCCGAGCTGCGCTGCGTGATGTGCCAGAACCAGTCGCTGGCCGACTCCAATGCGCAGATTGCGGTGGACCTTCGCCACGAGGTGCTGTCGCTGATGCGGCAGGGCAAGACCAACGCCGAGATCAAGGACTTTCTGGTCGCGCGCTACGGGGAGTTCGTCCTGTACCGCCCGCAGGTGGAATCGAAGACCTGGCTGCTGTGGTTCGGCCCGGTGGTGGTGTTGCTGGCAGGCGCCGTGGTGGTCGCGGGTATCGTTCGCCGGCGCTCGGCGAGGGATCGCTCCCTCGCGCAGCCGGGGGCCCCCGCGCGCCGCAATCCGGCCAACGCCGCCGAAGACGATCAGGAGTGGTGATGAGTGCGTTCGTGGTGGCCAGCCTGGTGCTGGTGCTGTTGGTAATGGCGTTCGTGCTGCGTCCCGTGCTCAAGGCCCATCGCCTGACCGGCGTGGCGATGTTCGCGTCGGCGGCGGTAATGACGGGCGCGCTGTATTACGCCATCGGCACGCCGCGCGCGCTGGACCCGGCGCAACGCCGCGCCCCGCAGACGCTGGACGAAGCCGTCGCCCAGCTGGAGGCCAAGCTGGCCGACGAACCCGGCGAAATCGACGGGTGGCGCCTGCTCGCCCGCGCCTACACCGCACAGGGTCGCCCGGCCGAAGCGCGCGACGCCCTGGCCCGCGCGGTCGCCGTGGCTCCTGACGAGCCGGACCTGCTGGCCGACGCGGCCGAAGCCCGCGCCAACGCCGACAAGGACCACCGTTTCGACGACAAGGCCGTGCAGATGCTGCGACATGCGCTGGAAAAGCAGCCCATGCACCAGCGCGCCCGCTGGTTCCTCGGCATCGCCCAGCGCCAGGCCGGCCAAGCGGGCGAAGCGGCAAGGACGTGGGAGCCGCTGCTGGCCATCGTCGAGCCGAGCGTTGCCCTGACGTTGCGTCCGCAGATCAACGCCGCCCGCGCCGAAGCCGGCCTGCCCGAGCTGACCGCCCCGGCCCCGGTGGCCAGCGGCAAGGGCGTCACGGTGAAAGTGGTATTGGCCGACGCCCTGCGGGACAAGGTGCCCGCCGGCGCCACCCTGTTCGTCATGGCCCGCGAGCCGGGCGGCGCGCCGATCCCGGTGGCGGCGGAAAAACTGGCCGCGGTCCAGCTGCCCGTGGAAGTACGCATCGACGATACCGACAGCCTGATGCCTACCCGGAAGTTCTCCGACCTGGCGAAGGCCGAGATCACCGCGCGCCTGTCGGCCAGCGGCGACGCCACGCCCAGGGCCGGCGATCTGGAGGCCACGCCGGTGCAGACTGCCACCGACGTCAAGGCCACGTTGGTGCTGACCATCGACCGCATCCGCCCGTAACGGGCGCGACGACGCCCCCTTGCAGCCGCAAGGGGTGCCGTCTGCGACAATCGTCCGCTGCCCCGGCGCCACCATCCGCCCACGAGCCAACGGAATGACCGAATTCATCCCCCCCGGGACCCGCTACATCGACCTGCCCTCGCCGTTCCCGATGCGCCGCGGCGGCGCCCTGCGCGGGGGGAAGATGGCGTACGAGACCTGGGGCACGCTCAACGCCGCGCGCAACAACGCCATCCTGATCGTCACCGGCCTGTCGCCCGACGCGCACGCGGCCGCCAACGACGCCAACCCCGCCGCCGGCTGGTGGGAGGCCATGGTCGGCCCCGGCAAGGCCATCGACACCGACCGCTGGCACGTCATCTGCGTCAACTCGCTGGGTAGCTGCAAAGGCTCCACCGGACCCGCGTCCATCGACCCGGCCACCGGTGAGACTTACCGCCTGAGCTTCCCGGAATTGTCCGTGGAAGACGGCGCCAACGCTGCCGCCCACGTGGTGCGCGCGCTGGGCATCGAGCAACTGGCCTGCCTGATCGGCAACTCGATGGGCGGCATGACCGCCCTGGCCCTGCTGGCCCTGCACCCGGGCATCGCCCGCAGCCACATCAACATCTCCGGCGCGGCGCGTGCCCTGCCGTTCTCCATTGCCATCCGTTCGTTGCAGCGCGAGGCGATCCGGCTGGACCCGCAGTGGAACGGCGGCAACTACACCGACGAGCACTACCCCGAGTCGGGCATGCGCATGGCGCGCAAGCTGGGCGTCATCACCTACCGCTCCGCGCTGGAGTGGGACGGCCGCTTCGGCCGCGTGCGGCTGGACTCCGACCGGGCCGACGACGAGCCATTCGGCCTGGAGTTCGAGGTGGAGAGCTACCTTGAAGGCCACGCCCGCCGCTTCGTGCGCCGCTTCGACCCCAACTGCTATCTGTACCTGAGCCGGTCGATGGACTGGTTCGACATCGGCGACTTCTGCCCGGGTGGCTGCGACCGGGGTGAGCATCCCTCCAGTGACGCGGACACCCGCGCCGCCCTTGCCAGCATCAAGCTGGAGAAGGCGCTGGCGATTGGCGTGCACACCGACATCCTGTTCCCGCTGCAGCAGCAGCAGGAAATCGCCGAAGGCCTGCTGGCCGGCGGCACCGACGCGCGCTTCCTGCCGCTGCCCTCGCCGCAGGGGCACGACGCGTTCCTGGTGGATTTCGACCGGTTTTCACCAGCCGTGGGCGGCTTCCTGGCCGAGCTCTGACGGCCGCACCATGCGGCACCGCACATAACATCCGGCGATGAGCGGGTTACACTCCGTCATATGCAAGCCCTCGCCGATACCCTGCCCGACCTCGATTTTCCCGGCCACGACAAGCTGGTCGCCGCACTCGATGCCGCCGTCACCGCCGGTGACGAACACGCCGTGACCGCGGCCCTGCGCAGCGTGCTGTGCAGCATGATCCGCGACCGCGACGTGCAGCTGCCCGAGTGCGTGTACGACCCCATCGACGACCACTACGCCCGCCGCGAGCTGTACCGCAGCCCGACCCACGGCTACAGCGTGGTGGCCATGACCTGGGGCCCCGGCCAGGGCACCCCCGTGCACGACCACTGCGGCCTGTGGTGCGTGGAGGGCGTGTGGGACGGCGAGTTGGAGATCACCCAGTACGAACTGCTGGAACGCGATGGCGACCGCTTCCGCTTCCGGGCCGCGGGCGGCATGCAGGCCGGCCCTGGCAGCGCCGGCAGCCTGATTCCCCCGCACGAGTACCACACCATCCGCAACACCAGCGGCGACGACGTGGCCATCTCCCTGCACATCTACAAGGGGCCGATGGAGAGCTGCTCGATGTTCGTGCCGCAGGACGGCGAATGGTTCGGCCGTGCCTGCAAGGCGCTGAAGACCGACGAAGTTCACTGACCCGCAGACGGAGGCCGCGGCCTCGGCTATACTGCTCGCCCGCGCCGGAGTGGCGGAATCGGTAGACGCAGCGGACTCAAAATCCGCCGCCCTTAAAAGCGTGTGGGTTCGAGTCCCACCTCCGGCACCAGAAAAAAAGCCAAGTCTTCGGACTTGGCTTTTTTGTTGGGGCGCACTCAAGCGCCCCCTTCCTCCGGTGGAGGCTGCAATTGCACTGCCAGTTCCTCAAGGTCGGCGATCGCGGACTCCACCGCATCGTGGAAGCCTGACTGGCGGGCCATGAGGTCCTCAATCTTCTGCGCCTGCTTCAACTTGGACAGCTCACCATCGAACAGCAGCCACTGCGTAGTCAGCAGTTCGACGTTGTTCTTGGAGTAGTGCCGCATCTCCTTGAGCTGCAGCAGGGTGTCGTTGACGTGGTCCAGCGGGGACTTGGGGTCTGCGGACATGGCGAACCTCCTTGGGGGAGTGATGTCCTGAGGGTAACCATGCGAAGTTGGCGGGGAGTGAAACACGCTGACAATCGTGAAAGCGACGTCATATTGGTGAATGGGATGCGTCGGCTTCCCATGCCTCCGTAGTCGAGCGCACGCCCTGGGCGTCGGCGTCGTGCTCGTTGAAAGCGGCCACGTTGCGCGTGACCGCCGCACGATGAAGGTATGTCTAGTCGATTGAAGGGCCAACGAGCGGACGGAACTCACCGAGATCGGCCTGGACCCCGAGCCGCGCCATCAGTTGGCGTGGATCGGTACCTTCCCGGGCCCGAAACTTCATCACTTCGGCCCTGGCGGACTCAAGCGCGTCCGCGCCCGACCATTCGACAAGAGTGACGATCCGGCACGCCTCCGAACTGGAATCCTGCTCGAGCAACTGTTCCTGGACGAAACCCGGCAGTGTCCGTAACAGCTCGTGGGTCCGGTGCACTTGGGCGACGAATTCCGCTTTCGCTGCCGCTGGCACCACGAAACTGTCGACGCGGAATACTTTGGATGTCATGGCATTGTTCTCCTTGTTTGGCTGTGCGTCAGCGCCCCGAAGGCGCCGGCTTGTCAGTTGGCGAACAGCAGGGTAAAACCTCAAGCTTGGTTGAGGTCAAGAAGGTGAATCATGGCGTCCCGCTTGAAGCCCGGCGAGCTGAGTAAACCCCTCACCGTAGGCGAGGTGGCGGACCGCAGCGGCGTGGCCGTCTCGGCCATCCACTTCTATGAGTCCAAGGGGCTGATCGCGAGCTGGCGCAACAGCGGCAACCAGCGACGCTACTCGCGCGACGTGCTGCGGCGGGTGGCGATCATCAAGGTCGCCCAGCGGATCGGCATCCCGCTGGCCGCCATCCACGACACGCTGCAGTCGCTGCCACAAGGGCGAACCCCCACCGCGGCGGACTGGCGCCAGCTCTCCGAGCGCTGGCGGCAAGAGCTGGACGAGCGCATTCACTACCTGACCCAGCTGCGCGATCAGCTGAGCGACTGCATTGGCTGTGGCTGCTTGTCGATCGAATCCTGCCGACTGCGCAATCCGTACGACGAATTGTCGGAGCAAGGACCTGGTCCCCAACGGATACTCGCAGGACCCGGGTCACGCAGCGCGCCCGGCGCTTCCGGCTAGCGCGCGCTCAGCGCCGCATCGCCCCGCAACCGCAGGACCATCAGGACCACGAAGGCGCGCATGTTGACCGACCGCCGGCCGTGCAATCGGCCGCGCGCCTGGCGGTTGAGAGCCGCGGCCGACTCGCGGACCTCCGCAATGGCGAAGAACACACCGGTCGATTCCAGCGGACCCCTCGCATCATTCCGCCATCAGGAACGATCAATTGCATTTCCAGCCGATTCTCCCAGCGGGTTGAAATCGACAAAGTAGCCTGGTGTTGCGTCCCTTCCGCGCCCGGATCCGGATCCCTACCGACACCAACAAAGGAACCTGTTCGATGATCACGCTCTACGAGTTCGCCGCGTCCGGCAACTGCCACAAGGTCCGGCTGCTGCTCTCGCTGTTGGGCCTTCGGTATGAAAGCGTGCTGGTGCGCGGTAACGAGTTGGAACACAAGTCGCCAGCTTTCCTGGCCCGCAACGCCTTCGGCCAGGTGCCAGTGCTGGTCGATGGCGCGACGGTGCTGCGCGACAGCCAAGCGATTCTGCTGTACCTGGCGCTGACCCATGGCGACGGCCGTTGGCTGCCGGCAAGCCCCGCCGGCGAGGCGAAAGTCGCGGCATGGCTCTCAACCGCCGCCAACGAGGTTGCCCACGGCCCGGCGCTGCTGCGCTCTCATTATCTGTTCGGCCGGGCAATCGACGTCCCCGCCGCCGAAGCGATTACCGCCCGGCTGCTCGCCATCCTGGAGTCGCACTTCGCCACCCACGAATGGCTGGTCGAGGGACAGGCGAGCATCGCCGACCTGGCCGTCTACCCCTATCTCGCGCTTGCGCCGGACGCGCGGGTCAACTTGGCTCCCTACCCGGCTGTGCGCCGCTGGCTCGCGGCCGTGCGGGCCCTGCCCGGTTACGTCGGGATGCCCGGAATGCATGACGGCGCCTGAAACGAACGGAACAAAGAGCATGTGCCCCGCCAGCCAGACCCGCCCACCACTGCCGCCTTTCACCCACACGACGGCGATGCAGAAGGTTCGCGCCGCCGAGGATGCCTGGAACTCGCGCGATCCAGAGCGCGTCACCCTCGCCTACAGCCAGGACAGCGAGTGGCGCAACCGCGCCGAGTTCGTCAACGGCCGCCGGGAGATCACCCAGTTCCTCACCCGCAAGTGGGCACGGGAGCTCGACTACCGACTGATCAAGGAACTGTGGGCTTTCGATGGCGCCCGCATTGCCGTGCGCTTCGCCTACGAGTGGCACGACGACTCCGGCAATTGGTTCCGCTCCTACGGAAACGAGAATTGGGAGTTCGACGAGTACGGGCTGATGCGCCGGCGCTACGCCTGCATCAACGACCAGCTGATCAAAGCTGCAGAGAGGGAGTTCCATTGGCTGCTGGGACGGCGTCCAGACGAGTACCCCGCGCTGAGCGAACTGGGGCTGTAGACGACTGGGTGAGCTGGCCGGTCTTACTCGGAGCAGGCACGGGGCGTCGTCAAGCTAGCGGCGGCGGCGTATTCGCATGCTTCACTGCGTGTACCCGTCCGCTACTGCCCTCAGCGGATCCGAGAATATGGCCATCGCTGTATTCATACGACGAAAACCAAATTTCTCGTACAGCGGCTCACGGCCTGGAACCGCATACAGAATGATCTTGCGGTGGCCCTTGGAAAGCTCGACCAGTCTTTGTATGAGGTCCTTTCCGAGTCCGAGGCCCTGATAACCCGGGTGGACGACGATGTCGCAAAGGTAGGAACAGTCCACGCCGTCGGCCAGGGCGCGTCCGGCCGCAATGATCTTTCCGTCTTTCATCGCGAGGCACTTGAACATACTGTTGGCGTAGGTAGTCCTAAGCGATTCCGCGCTTTTGTTGCCAAGAGGGGCAATACGATAGAGCTCGGACATCTCGTCCCAGTCGACCGCATCAATGGATTGCGTCCACGATATCTGCATGATGATTCCCACGAAGATTGCATTTGGGTGATCTGATCGGCGAAGCAGCAGCCGAAGAAGACTGTGGCAGTGCCTGGTTCTAGGTCTGGGGGTGGGCGGATCGCACTCGCCCTAGCCCCCCACCGTGGCCGTTCTCCGAATGGTCGTTGGTTTCGTGCCCGCACTCTTCCGCATCAATCGCCGCAGAGCGGTGGCGTCCTGGTATCCAACTGCCACCGCAACCTGATCAATGGTCATCCGGCTATTCTCCAGCAGCAGCCTCGCCCGCCGTAGCTTGATGCCCTGGACCAGGCTGCTAGTGGTTTTGCCGGTCGCCTTGTGCACGTGCCTGCCCAAGGTGCGCTGGGAGACGCACAGGTCACGCGCCAACTGGGAAATGGGGGGAATGTTCGGCAAGGACTTCTCAACCCTCGTGGTCAGTTGCGCCACCAAGGCATGACCGCCGGCAAACATCTCGGGCACTACAAAAGGCGACTGGTAGTGGCGATGCTCCAGCAGCAGCGCCCTCGAAACCGCTTCAGTAAGATCCGGACCGAAGCGATCGCGAAGCAGATGCAGCATCAAGTCAGCGTGGCCGAACGCGGCTCCCGCAGTCACTACGGGGCCATCGGCACACACCATCCGGTCCGCGTCGACGACACAACCCGACGCCATCCGTGCCAGCGTGGGTGCCAGCCACCACGTCGTCGTAGCACGGCGGCCGCCGAGCAAGCCGGCGGCGTTGAGCAGGAAAACGGCCGAACAGGAAGCCGCGACCCTTCCCCCGCAGGCGACGTGACGAGCCAGGAGCCCAGCAACCGCCGTTGCCTCTGGTGTCGCCATCCGCGCCATTAGCGCCTCCGGGTCGGCAGTGCCCAATCCAGGAACAATGCAGATCGAGCGCCGTCCGCGGATGCGCCGAGGGAACCGCGCGGTCTCGATGCCGAGCCCGTCGCGCAAGGCCACCTGCCCGCCCTGCAATGAGTAGACGCCCCATGTGGGGATTGGCGCCCCTACTTTGTCAGCAAACTGCGCCGCCGCTGCGAGGATGTGCAGCTCATGGCGACACTGCTCGGGTATGCACCGTCAACAACGAGGACCTCGAAATCCTTCATGTCCGTTATCGCCCGAAAGATGTCCTATTGGACACTTCGTCTTGGGACGTGTCGAGGATGAAATGAGGGCAACCACCAGAGGCTTGACCCATGAATCGAGCTGCGCCTGCTGATTGCTTTGCCCACGATGACAACCTTGCAGATTTCCACGCGCGCGCCATCACCGTCGAAGGCACGACAAAGCGCGTGTTGGTCTCCGGGGAGGGCCCGGCGGTAATCGTCATGGCGGAAATGCCAGGGATCAGCCCCCATGTCGCCCGCTTTGCCCGGTGGGTGCGTGACGCCGGTTTCTCGGTTTACCTACCGTCGCTCTTCGGCCGAGACGGTGCCTTCCCACAGGCCGATGAGGGCCTTGAGGTCTTGCGCCGCGCCTGTGTGAGCGCGGAGTTCCATGCTCTGGGGGGTAGAGGCGCGAGCCCCGTGACGTCTTGGCTGCGCGCGCTGGCGCGGGAGGTATTGGCCGAGTGCGGGGGCCGCGGCGTCGGCGCCATCGGCATGTGCTTCACCGGCAACTTCGCCCTCTCCATGATGCTGGAGCCCGCGATGCTGGCACCGGTTCTCGCACAGCCCTCGCTTCCGCTGGATGTACCCGAGGCGATCGAAAGTGACGCCGAGGAATTGGCCGCCGTGAAAGACCTACTCGAACGTGAGGATCTCACCGTGCTCGGCTACCGCTTTGAAGGCGACCGCCACTGTCGGGCGGAGCGCTTCGCGGCGTATCAGGCTGCGCTCGGACCTCGTTTCATCGCCCGTGTCTTGCCAGACACAGCCGCTCACCGCGATCCACCTCCGTTCTTCAAGCAGGTCGTGGCAAGCCCGCATAGCGTCCTGACTGCTCACCTCATCGACGCCAGTGGAGAACCGACGACCCGCGCCCGGGATGAAGTGTTGGCCTTCCTGAGGGAGCGCCTCATTGGCGTCTAGGTTTTCCGTCATTGCTGTTGACTGTCGCGCCGCCATCAACCGACCTGCGATGCAAATGCGTCGACCTGGAAGTCCACCCACTGACCCGGTAGCGTTGGCTGGATCGCGATGGGCCGGCCGCGTGCGGCCTTGCGCAGCCGGCCGACCGGATCGTGGACCTCCCCGTATTCGTCGATATCCGATACGCCGTAGTGGACGGGAACCAGGCGGCGCGCTCCGAGATTGGTCGCCGCCGCGACCGCCTGTTGCCGGCGTCATTACGCCTGGGTCAGAAGCGGACCCCGATTGACACCGTATCAGGACCCCTGTTTGAGTCCGGAGGCGCTGCCCGGCCGCCCTACCCTGGGCAACCGACGTAGCCGCCTTAGTCGCCATCGTCGTCCCAGTCCTCCTGCGGCCCCTCCGAGGAGTGAGCCGCTTCCCCGTCCGGATCCACCGGCTCCAGCAACGTGTAATCGTCGCGTGACACATCACTGACCCGGCGACTGACCGGATAGCTCTCCAGCGAAGGAAGCAATGCGCGGCGCGCGAGCGCTCGCGGCGTAGTGAACTCTCCTCCCAGCCACCTCAATCCTGTCGCTGCATCGAGAAACACAGGCCCGTCTTGAGTCAACGGCGATGGGATCGCTGGGTTGGGGCCCGTCAACAGCGCAAAACTCAGCAGGCCCTCCTCCGCCTCGGGGCCTTCCCAGTACTCCCACAATCCCGCGGCCAACAACGCCACGCCGTCGGTTCGCTGGATGAAGCGGGGCCACGGCGGTTTGCGCTGCCGATCCCATTTGTAATACCCGCTCATCGCGACGATGCAGCGCCGCAGCTGCCACGCTTGCGCGAAGATGCGGCTGCGCGGTGCCCGCTCAAAACGCGCGGTGACCGTGGTGTAGGGCGTGGCGGGTTCCTTCGACCAGCGCGGCACCAGGCCCCATGCCATGTCCGCCACCACGGGAACGCCGTGTTTGTTGGCGGCGATCACGCTGGCCGGTTTTCCCTTGCCCACGTTGTAGCGGTCGGGCGCGTCCACCAGGGCCTGCGCCACGTCTTCCGGCAAGCCATGGGGCAGCGATTCACCATCCGCGAACGCTTGCGCGAAACGTCTCATGCCTTTCAGCGTAAGCCGCGCGGGCGTGATTCCCGCGTGCATCCGCGGCCGGGCGTATCGGCGTTCACGCGGATATCGCGATCTCTTTACGGGGCTACCCCGACCATGGTGTGAGGCGACACGGTGCATTTGCACGTACCCACACCGACTGATTGACCCCTGCGATAGGAATGAGGACCGAGGAACCCTTTGCATGACGTCACCCATCGGGAGTCCTCCCTCGAACACCGTGTGGACGGTCGGCCACTCCACGCGCCCGTGGGAGGTGTTCCTCTCGGTCCTGGCGGCCCATGGCATCCAGGCCATCGCGGATGTGCGCCGTTTCCCCGGTTCGCGTCGCTATCCGTGGTTCGCCAGCGAAACCCTGGCCACGCAGCTGCCGGCGGAAGGCATCGCGTACCGATGGCTGCCGCAACTGGGTGGACGGCGTCGGGCGCAACCCGGTTCGCCCAACGGCGGCTGGCGCAACGCCGCCTTCCAGGGCTACGCCGACCACATGGCCAGCGCGGAATTCCACGAGGGCCTGCAGCACGCACTGGATCTGGCGGCAGCGAAGAACACGGCGTTGATGTGTGCCGAATCGCTGTGGTGGCGCTGTCACCGTCGCCTCATCGCCGACCTGCTGCAGCACCGTGGCTACCGCGTGCTGCACATCCTGGACGAGAAGCCCGCCCAGCCACATCCGGGCAACCCGGCGGCGCAATCCGTCGGCGACGGCCTGATCTACCCATCGGTGCAGGGCGGTTTGTTTCCCACGCGCGGGTAACGCAGCGAGGCACAGGTCATGGCGCGCAAAAAGACGCTCAAGCTGGCCACTTTCAACGTCAACGGCGTGGGCACGCGGCTGCCGCACCTGCTGGCGTGGTTGGCCAAGGAACAGCCGGACGTGGTGGCGCTGCAGGAGCTCAAGGCGGTCGATGCGGCCTTTCCCGCCGCCGCCCTGGAGGAGGCCGGTTACCTCGCCATCTGGCATGGCCAGCACCGTTGGAACGGGGTCGCGTTGCTGGGCCGTGGGGTGGCACCGCAGGAGAGCCGGCGCGGTCTGCCCGGTGATCCCGGCGACGAGCAGAGTCGTTACATCGAAGCGGCGGTGCACGGCATCGTGGTGGGGGCGTTGTACCTGCCCAATGGCAATCCGCAGCCGGGCCCGAAGTTCGACTACAAGCTCAAGTGGATGCAGCGCTTGAACCAGCACGCCCGGACGCTGGTGGACCTGCCGCACCCGGTCGTGCTGATGGGGGATTTCAACGTCATCCCCACCGATGAGGACGTGTACGACCCCAAGGCTTGGCGCAAGGACGCGCTGCTGCAGCCCGAAGTGCGCGAGGCCTATCAGCAGCTGCTGGCACAGGGGTGGACCGATTCGCTGCGGGAGGTGTCTGGCGATGCGCGCATCTACACCTTCTGGGATTACTTTCGCCAGCACGCCGAGCGCGACCGCGGGTTGCGCATCGACCATCTGCTGGTGAACCCCGCGCTGGCGCCGCGACTGAAGGCCGCCGGCGTGGACCGCTGGGTGCGATTGCAGGAGAAGGCGAGCGACCACGCGCCCACCTGGATCGAGGTCTCCGCTTCCTGATGCCGCGCTGCGGGGAGGGATGAACCGTCGGGATCAGCCACGCGTGCGGCGCGGCCGCACCGACACGTGCAGGTGCGCGGGCACGTGCCAGCGCCACGGAAAATCCGTCGCCTTGCTGATGCCAATGCGCGGGCCCACGGTTGGCTCCGCGGGCGGCGGCGTGCCGTCGGACACGATGGTGATGCCCCGATCGCCCGTCACCAGATCGGCGCCATCGAATGCGCGGGTCAGCCCGAACGCCTGCGACAGCTTCCCGGGCCCGCTGGCCAGGTCGCGGTCGCGGCGGGCGGCGGGGCGAGCCAGGCGCATGGAGTCCACTCCAGCCAGCGGCTCGGCGGCGCGAAGCAGCACGGCGGTGCCCTCGCCCTCCTCGCCGCACACGGCGTTGGCGCCCCAGTGCATGCCGTAGATGAAGTAGACATACAGGTGCCCTGGCGGGCCGAACATGGTGGCGTTGCGCGGCGTCTGGCCGCGGAACGAATGGGCAGCCGGGTCGTCGCTGCCCGCGTACGCCTCCACCTCCACGATTCGGGCGGCGCGGCCGTCATCGCGCACCAGGATCTTGTTGAGCAGTTCGGGCGCCACCAGCGTGGCGTGACGCTGGTAGAACACGCGGGGTAGCACGGCCCAACCGTCAGCATCGTTCCGGGCAGGCATGGGCGAGGTTCCTCGGGCGGTGAGGACAGCATGGCGCCTCCCAGGTGGCCATCAGGTCAATGGGCTGGGGTCGCCCTGCCGCGTGGACGGGGTTCAGCACCCCGTCGAGGCAGTCAGCCACCCCATCACATGGGGTCGGCCACCCCATGGAGGCAGTCGGCTGGCAGGCGGTGTGGCCCCTACCGCGCCGCCCCTGCGTAGGCATGGATGCAGGCCTCATCGTCCGCCCTCAAGGAGGAGTCGTCATGGCACTGTCCAATGGCTACGCCGTTGTGATCGGTACCAAGCACAACTACTACAGGGACAATCCCGATGATTTTGGCCGCTACTACCACGGCAACCTCGAGATAGCGGCACCGGCGGGGATTTACCGCTGCGCCATCGACGTGGACCCCAAGTCCATGCCGGACGGCATCCAGTGGCGCGTCGTGAAGATCCGGCCATCTGATTTCGCGAACATCGCGTCCAAGGGCAACGGCTGGCATGCCCTGTCCTCTGCCCCGGGCACCGGCGCGCTCGATTACATCCGGGCGCCAGCCCTGCACCCGCCGCTTCTGTTCAAGCAGGTGTGGTTCCGCAGGCCGCTGTACTTCTTCCTGCATTGGCTCCGCTGGAATCCGCCATGGAACAACGGGACCGGCATCCAGGCGCTGGAAAGCCTGGAATCGGTCCTCAACAGTGGCGTGCGCTTCTTCGTGTTTGGCGAGCCGTTTTCCACCGGTGTTGGCGTCCACAACATCCACCAGAACCAGGGCGACCCGATCAACAGCCCATTCTCAGCCGAAAACGCCATCTGGCAGGACGGTGGGACGATCGTGCAGATGGCGGACGGCAGCTTTGTTGGCTTTCTCAACAAGTTCAAGACGCAGTCTTTCAAGACCGATGCCCAGGGGCGGCCCGCCTGAGTTTGGCCGCCCCCGCATGTCACTTTACCGAGGCCCGCCCAGCCTCCAATTGCCGAATGACGGCCCCGACCACATCACGCGTGGATTGCCAGTTCATGCCAGTGACAAGTCGGCCATCGGCTTCCACGTGCGAGGTGTTTCGCGCACCGTAACGGAACTGGCCCCTGCTCTGTTGCAGGCGCTGCTCGACGGTCGGCGGGGTTCAGCGGCACACGATAGCGGGACGCGACGGTGATGAGAATTGGGCGGCCATCCACCCCGGGCCCGCGACCCGACAGCCTGCCCCACCCCCGCGCCCACCCCAAAATCCGTGTAAAATCCGCGTTTTACCCGCGTAGACGTAGTGGAATCTTCCCGAAGGGCGCAGGCCCATGGCCCCGCGCTCATCCGGCTGCTGGCCCGCATGGGCGACGCCGACGCGCCCCTGCCCTCCCAATCGTTGTCGGCCCGGCTTGGCCAGTGGATCGATTGGCGCCATGCGGTGGCCCTATCGGCCGCGCTGGACGCCCGGCCATCCCCGCCCCCGAGCGAAGACAACGCCAGCGCCCACGCTGAGGACGGCGAGTGCGCGCGGGTACGTGGGGTGCTGGTGAAGGCCATCGAGGGGGATCGCGCGTTCGCCCGAGCCGCCTCGCCGCCGGGCGCACCGGGTGAGGTGGACGGGGCGGAAGGCGCGCCGCCCGACTACGCCTTCTTCCGCCAGCGTTACGTGGCCCTGCAGCAGGCGATGGAGGCGGAAGCCAGCCATCTGCGCGGGCGGGTGCGGGGCATGGCCGCGCGGCATGCGCCGTCCCTGCAGCAACTGGCTGCGATGGATGCGGTCATGGAGCGGGCGCTGGGGCGGCATGAACGCGCCTTGTTGTCCGCATTGCCCGAACTTCTGGGCAAGCATTTCGAGCGGCTTCGGCACGCCGCGCAGGGCGTCCCGGACAGCACCTCCCCTGCCCGCCCAGCCATCGCGTGGCTGGACCCGTTCCTGAAGGACATGCAGCGCCTGCTGCTGGCCGAACTCGATATTCGATTGCAACCGGCGGAGGGCCTGCTCGCGGCCGTTCGCAACACACCCCGTGGATAACATGCGCAACAACCTGCTCAAACCCGCTGTCTTCTTCACTGGCCTGGCCGCGTTGACCTGGATCGGGGCTGGCTACGTCGGCGTCAATCTGCTGGCGCTGGCCGTCGTGCTGCTCATCGCTGCGTGCTACGTGGCGGGCGCATTGGAATTGCACCGCTACCGGCAGGCCACGGCCAGCCTGGACCACGCGGTCGCCACGTTGACTGCACCCGCGCCCCATCTGGGCGAGTGGCTCGCCCAGTTGCACCCGTCCCTGCGCGACGCAGTGCGCCAGCGCATTGAAAGCGGGCGTACGCCGCTGCCGGCGCCGGCCCTCACGCCGTACCTGGTCGGCCTGCTGGTGTTGCTCGGCATGCTGGGCACGTTGCTCGGCATGATGACCACCCTGCAGGGCACCGGCCTGGCACTGGAAAGTGCGTCGGACCTGCAGGCCCTGCGCGCGTCGATCGCCGCCCCTGTCAAGGGGCTGGCGTTCGCCTTTGGTACGTCCATCGCGGGCGTGGCTGCGTCGGCAATGCTGGGCCTGCTGTCGGCCCTGTGCCGGCGCGAACGCGTGGAAGTGGCCCAGGCGCTGGACGCGGCCATCGCGACCACGCTGCGCCCGTTCTCGCAGCCGCACCAGCGCGAGGAGGCCTTCAAGCTGCTGCAGCGACAGGCCGATTCCCTGCCGGCACTGGTCGACCGGCTGCAGGCGATGATGTCGGCCATCGAGCAACAGAGCGGAGTGGCCAACGAGCGGCAGCTGTCGCAGCAGGCGGCATTCCATGACCGCACCGAAGCGGTGTATTCGCGGCTGGCATCGTCGGTGCAGCAGTCCTTGATGGAGGGAGCGGCCGAGAGCGCGCGCGCCGCGAGCACGGCGCTGCAGCCGGTGGTCGAAGCCACCATGGCCGGGATGGCTCGCAATGCGGCGTCGCTGCACGCGGAGGTGATGCAGTCGCTGCAGCAGCAGGTGGAGGGCTTGTCCACGGGTTTCCAGGCGAGCACGCGCACGGTGGCCGAGTTGTGGAGCCAGTCGCTCGCCGAGCAGCGCCAGTGCAACGACGCGCTGCTGCAGGACCTGCACGCCACCTTGGAACGCTTCACCGACACCTTCGACCAACGCTCGGCGGGGATGGTCGAGTCCGTATCGGCGCGCTTTGATGCGGCCACCCGCAGCGCCAGCTCGGCGTGGGCCGAGGCGGTGTCGCAACAGACCGCGGCTGGCAACGAGTTCGCCGTCCGCAACCAGGACGCTCTGGCGGCAGCCTCGGCGACGTTCGAGACGCATGCGGCGTCCCTGGTGCGCGTGGTGCATGAGTCGCACGCGGACCTGCAATCGACGCTGGAAGCCAAGTCCCAGGAACGCCTGGAGGCCTGGGCGGAGACGTTCGGCGCGATGACCGGTCCGTTGGTCCAGCGCTGGGAACAGGCGGGCGAACACGCCGCCAGCCGACAGCAGGCGCTGTGCGACACGCTGGCGCGCACGGCCGACACGATTGCCGCCCAGACGCAGGCACACGCGCGCGACACGATCGCGGAGATTTCGCGTCTGGTGGAAGCGGCCTCCGAAGCACCCAAGGCAGCGGCGGACGTGATCGCCGAGTTGCGCCAGAAGCTGTCCGACAGCATGGTGCGCGACACCGCGATGCTGGAGGAGCGTGGCCGCCTGCTGGCCACGGTCGAGACGCTGCTGGACGCGGTTAACCATGCATCCACCGAGCAGCGCACCTCCGTGGATTCACTCATCTCCACCACGGCGGACCTGCTCGACCGCGTGGGCACGCGCTTCACCGCGCACGTCGAGGCCGAGACCGGCAAGCTGGACGCCGCCGCCACCCGGATTGCGGCCGGCGCGATCGAGGTCGCCAGCCTGGGCGATACCTTCGGTGCAGCGGTGCAGCGCTTTGGCGAGTCCAATGAACAACTGGTCGCCCGCCTGCAGGCCATCGAAGCCGCGCTGGACCAGTCGCTCGCCCGCAGTGACGAGCAACTCGCGTACTACGTGGCGCAGGCGCGTGAGGTGATCGACCTCAGCGTGCTGTCGCAGAAGCAGATCATCGGCGAGCTGAAGCATCTGGCCGACCAGCGCGCCGCGCTCGGGACCGAAGCGGCATGAGCGTGGAGCACGACGGCGACGCCGAGTCGTCCACCGCCGTCTGGGCCGCCTTCGGCGACCTGATGTCCGTGCTGCTGGGCGTGTTCGCGCTGATCCTGGTGGGCGTTATCGCGGTGCAGATGCGCCTTTCGCACCAGTTGGACGAAGAGGTTCGCAAGCGCCAAGCCGAGGCCCAGCGCAACCGCACGCTGGAGCAGGTGCTCGCCGTACCGCTGGCCGAAGGACGGGTGACACTGGTGGACGGCCGCATCGGCATCCGCGGCAGCGTGCTGTTCGCGCTCAACTCCGACCAGTTGCAGCCCGAGGGGCGGCAGTTGCTGAAATCGCTCGCCGGCCCGTTGGCAGAGTACCTGGGCGCGCGCGAGGAGATCCTGATGGTCAGCGGCTTCACCGACGATCGCCAGGTGCGCGATGGCAACCAACAGTTTGCGGACAACTGGGAGTTGTCCGCCCAGCGCGCACTCACCGTGACCCGCACGTTGATCAACGAAGGCGTGCCGGCCTCGTCTGTTTTCGCGGCGGCGTTTGGTTCGCAGCAGCCCGTGGGGTCCAATGCCGACGAGGAAGGCCGCGCCCGCAACCGCCGCGTGGAAATTGCGCCGATGCCCAGGCCCGAAAAGGCACGCCGGAACGCACCATGAGTCAGGAAGCAGCCAGCACGCGCTCCCGGCTGGAGTCGTGGCTGGGGAACAGCGCCGATCGCAAGGACCCGATCCGTCTCCAGCGGATCGTGGCCCTGGAGCGGCGCGCGGCGACACAGGTGGGCGACGTCCGGCGCCTGCTCGATGAGCGGCTGGCGGAGCTGGTCAATGCCTATGCCGCGTACTTGAGCGCTACGACTGGCGCTGCACCGACACGCGCAAACACGGGCGAGCTGCCTGCTGCGCGCCCACCAAGCTTGCTGGCTGACCTGATCGATCACCTCGCATCGCGCGCCGCGCACCTTGATGCAGAGCCGAGTGATGCTCCGCTCTGCGACGCTCCACCGCGGCACTCGCAGTCTGGTTCCCCGGTGTTCCAAGAGCTGAGACAGATCTGTGCCGAAGTCCGCACCGAAAGCCAACTGCGTCAGGCGCTGACGCCTGCGCCGGCCGACGCAGGCCCCCTCAACTCCGCCAGCCTGGTGCATCGCGCGTTGACCCTCATGCGCGACCTGTCGCCGGACTACCTGGAGCATTTCGTCGCCTACATCGACGCGCTGTCCGGGCTGGAACCCATCTGCGCCAAGCACACGGCGCCACCGGACACCGCGCCTCGCGCCGCCAGCGGCGGAAAACCGAGCCGGGCAAAACCGCGTCGTCGCCCCGGGTGAGGCGCGACCGCGGCATCGGCGATTAGCCACACCTGGGACGTAGTGACTGCATCAGCGAATCAGCCGCGCCTGATACTCCGTGCCCGCGTCATTGACCCGCGGCACCTGACCCGCAGTCCCCGCTGAGCTCATCGAGAATGGGGCACTCCGGCCGCTGGTCGCCATGGCAGCGGCGCGCCAGGTCCTGCAGCGTGCGCTGCATCGCCTGCATCTCGGCAATGCGTTCGCCCAGCTCGCTGGCGTGCTGCTGCGCCAGTTGCTTCACCTCGGCGCTGGCGCGGCTGCGGTCAGACCACAATCCCAAGAGCACTGCGATCTGCTTCATGTGGAAGCCGAGGTCGCGCGCACGCTTGACGAAGCGCAGGCGGTGCACGTCGGCATCGCTGTAGAGGCGGTAGCCGGCGGCGGTGCGCGCGGCCTCGGGCAGCAGGCCGATGCCTTCGTAATGGCGGATCATCTTGGCCGACACTCCGGAGAGTCGCGCGGCCTGGCCGATGTTGTGCAGGCCCTGCGCGCGGGCTTCACCAAGCTCCGGCGGGCAGGTTTCAGTGCGCATGGCTCACCTCGGCGAGTTTGTGGCCATCGGTAGGCCGCCAGCGCTTGAGCAGCAGCGTGTTTCCGACCACGCTGACCGACGAAAAGGCCATGGCGGCGCCCGCCACGACCGGGTCCAGGTAGCCCAGCGCCGCCAGCGGGATGCCCACCACGTTGTAGCCGAACGCCCAGAACAGGTTCTGGTGGATCTTGCGCGTGGTGCGGCGGGACACGTCGATGGCGTCCGCGACCAGGGTGAGTTCCGGGCGCATCAGCGTGATCGCGGCGGCATGCATTGCCACGTCAGTGCCCGAGCCCATGGCGATGCCCACGTGGCTCGCCGCCAATGCCGGGGCGTCATTGATGCCATCGCCCACCATCGCTACCACGCCGTGGCCCTTCGGGCCGCCGATGGCGTCCACCTTCTGCCCGGGCTGCACGTTGGCATGCACCTCGTCGATATCAAGGCGCTGGGCGATGGCGCGCGCGGCACCTTCGTTGTCACCGGAAATCATGACCGTGCGGATGCCCAACTGGTGCAGGCGCTGAATGGCCGCCTGCGCCCCGGCGCGGGGTTCGTCGCGGAAGGCCAGCAGGCCCTCCACCCGCACGCCCTCGCCCGTCTGACGCGCGACCCAGCTGAGCGTGTGGCCGTCCTGCGCCAGCGCGTCGGCCTTTGGCTGCAGGGCGCGGGTGGCAGCACCCACTTCGTGCATCAGCGCCTGGTTGCCCAGCCACGCCTGCTGGCCACCCACGCTGCCGGTGAGACCACGGCCGGGCAAGGCCTTCACCTCGGTGGCCGCCGTGACCTGCCCGGCTTCGCGCAACACCGCACGCGCCAGCGGGTGCTCGCTGCCGCTCTGCAGCGCGCCGGCGAATGCCAACAGGGCGTGGCGGTCACCGGCCAATGGCAGCGCTTCGACCAGCCTCGGTTCGCCCGCGGTGAGCGTACCAGTCTTGTCGAAAGCCACAATTTTCACCTTGTGGGCCAGCTCGAGCGCTTCGGCATCCTTGATCAGGATGCCTGCGCGCGCCGCGACGCCGGTGCCCGCCATGATCGCGGTCGGCGTCGCTAGGCCCAGCGCGCAGGGGCAGGCAATGACCAGCACTGCCACGGCGTTGAGAATGGCCGTGTTCCAGTCGTCCGTGGCAAGGCCCCAGCCCAGCATCGTCAAGAGGGCAATCGCCACCACCACCGGGACGAAGATCGCGCTGACCCGGTCGACCGCCTTCTGGATCGGCGCCTTCTTGGCCTGCGCGTCTTCCACCAGGCGGATGATGCGGGCCAGGGCCGTCTCGCTGCCGATGGCGCGCGTCTCCACCACAACCACACCTTCGCCATTGACCGCGCCACCGGTCACGCGGTCGCCGGTGTCCTTGGTGACCGGCAGGGACTCGCCGGTGATGAGTGACTCATCGGCATGCGTGCGGCCTTCGCGCACCACGCCGTCCACCGGGAAACGCTCGCCGGGTCGCACCACCACCATGTCGCCTACCTGCACACGCTCCACGGGCACCTCGACGTCGCCGGAGGGCCCGCGCACGCGCGCGGAGGTGGGCTTCAGCGCCTGCAACGCGCGGATGGCTTCGGTGGTCTGGCGCTTGGCCCGCGATTCGAGGAACTTCCCCAGCAGGATCAGGGTGATGATCGCCGCCGAGGCCTCGAAATACAGCGCGGCGGGCGCGTGGTGCGCGGTCCCCTGCAGCAGGTGGTACACGCTCAGGCCATACCCAGCCGACGTGCCCAGCGCCACCAGCAGATCCATGTTGCCGGTGCCCGCACGCAGGGCGCTCCAGCCCGCGCGGTAGAAGCGCGCGCCCAGCCAGAACTGCACGGGAGTCGCCAGCAGCAGTTGCACCCAGCCCGGCAGCATCCAGTGGATGCCGAACAGCATGCCGGCCATGGGGACCACCAGCGGCACCGTGAGCACGGCAGCGATCAGCAGGTGGCGCGCTTCGCGCGACATCGGGGCGGAAGCGGCGTCGCCAGGTTGGACACTGGCCTCTTCCGCAGCAGCCTCCGGGAGCCGCGCGGTGTAGCCGGCGGCCTGAACCGCGGCCAGCAGCGTCCCGAGGTCGAGGGCACCGGCGGTTCGCACGCGGGCGCGCTCGGTGGCCAGGTTGACCGCCGCCTCCAGCACGCCGGGGACGCGCTGGAGCGCCCGCTCGACGCGGCCCACGCATGAGGCACAGGTCATGCCTTCGATCGCGAGTTCCACCTCGTCCACGCCTACACGGTAGCCCGCCGCTTCCACCGCCTTCGCGAGGTCGCTGATGCCGGGCAACGCCGCGCCGCGGACCTCCGCGGTTTCGGTGGCCAGATTGACGCCCGCGTCCTCAACGCCCGGCAGCTTCTTCAACGCGCGTTCCACCCGCCCGGCACAGGACGCACAGGTCATCCCCTCGATGGGCAGGCGCAGGGCGGTTCTGGGGACGGTGGCGTTCATGGGCGTGGTCTCATGGGGTTTGGTCGCAGCCTGAGCCTTCCCATTGTAGGAAGGTCAAGGGGTCCGCGGTTCACCCCCCCCGTTGCCCCGCGGTTGACCTTCCCACGGGGGTAACCCCTAGGCTGCCCGCTGCCGGATGCACCGGCCCGGAGAACAATGATGCAACTGAACGTAGAAGGCATGACCTGCGCCCATTGCGAGCGCGCCATCAAGCAGGCCGTGGCGGCCCTGGGCGGCACCGCCGAGGTGGATCTGGCCGCGGGAACCGTGGCGGTGACCGGCATTGACGATATCGCCGCCGTGCGCCGCGCAATCCAAAAAGAGGGCTACACGGTCACTCACGGCACCACTGGTACGACGAAGTCGGAATGCTGCAGCGGCAACCGTTGAGGGTGCTCGAAGCGTCAGGGCTCGCCGGCAGCGCGTGCTCGGCGGGCCTCTCCCAGTATTTCCACGGCTTCCTTGATGACGTACAGGCCGATCAGCACGCCAATCACATAGTCCGGATACGGCGACGCCAGCCAGAACACCAGCGCGCCGGCCACGATCACTCCCACGTTGGCCACGACATCGGCGCGGGTGAACAGCCAGGTGGCGCGCAGGTGCACTTCACCGGACTTCAGCGGCGACAGCAGGCGCAGCACGGTCAGGTTCACCGCCAGCGACAGCAGCGCGGTGCCGATCATCCAGCCGCTCAACGGCTCCGCGCCGTAAGCGACACGCCGGGCGACTTCCACCAGCACGGCGACGCCCAGGATCAGCAATGCAAAGCCACTGAGCCAGGCGGCATTCGCTTTGAAACGCGCGCTGCGACCGATCGCCATCAGTCCAATGGCGTAGGCGCTGGCATCCGACAGCATGTCCAGGGCATCGGCCAACAGCCCGGTGGACTGCGCCAGCCAGCCGGCGATGCCACCAATGACGGCCATGGCGGCATTGAGCAGCAGCGCAATGCGCAGCACCCGCCGTTCCTGCGCATTCCTCGCCTCGTGGTGGCAGTCACAATCGCTCATGCGGGCAATCAGAGGCGACGCATCGTGCCGTGCAACTCCGTCCCCGGCGACACTGTATTGAACACGGTGCCGTACTTGCGGACGTTTTCGTGCAGCAGTTCGATCCGGCGATCACTTTCGTCGGTATCCACCGCGATCTCGTAGGTAATGGACTCCATCCTCGGCGGCGCGTCCTGGCGCACCCCCTCGATGGTCACCGACACTCCCCGCAACTCGAACTTCAGGATGGGGACCACCCGCTCGATGCCCTTGATCATGCAGGCCGACAGCGCGGCCAGGAGCAGTTCGGCCGGGTTGAAGGCGTCCCGGCGCCCCGCAAGCCGAGTGTCCAAGGGGATCACGGCATCCTTGCAACGGGCTTCGCTGCCATCGGCATCCAGTCGCGTGGACTGGACCTTGAACGACAGTTTCTGGGGAGTGCTGGCCATGCCTGTCACCGGTGTCTGCCGAGAGCTCTAGTTCACCACGGACGAGGGTCGCCCGTAGTCCTGTCGGTCTCCATGACGCGGCAACGCCACCGATACCAGCGCCGCCATCGCGACGAACCCGGCCGACACCAGCAAGCACGCCGCGAGGCCGTGCGCCTGGAAGATCCACCCCGACAGCACCGTGCCGATCAACCGCCCCATCGCATTGGCCATGTAATAGAAGCCGACGTCGAGTGACACGCCGTCCTCGGCCGCGTAGCTGACGATCAGGTAGCTGTGCAGCGAGGAGTTGACGGCAAATACGAACGCGAACACCGCCAACCCTGCGATTAGGACCCACTGCGCGGAATGGCCCTGCATCAACAGGAACGCCATCAGCGCCGGCACCCCGGCCAGCAGCAGCGCCCACGCAAAGGCCGCGCGACCGTCCGGCACCTGCCCGCGGCGCTTGCCGGTGAAATAAGGAGCGATCGACTGGACGACGCCGTACCCGATCACCCACAGCGCCATGAAGCCGCCGATCTTCCAGAAGTCCCAGCCCAGCGTGGTCGCCATGAACACCGGCACCGCCACGACAAACCACACATCCCGCGCGCCGAACAGAAACATCCGTGCCGCCGACAGCAGGTTGATGGCCCGGCTCTTGGAGAGGATGTCCCGGAACTTGGGTTTGCCCTTGGCCTTGCCCATGTCGCGCTTGAGCATCGCCAGGCTCAACAGCCAGACCACCAGCAACCCACCGGCCATGATGGCCACGGCCGGCGCGAACCCCACGGTCGTCAACAAGGCACCACCGAGGAAGAAGCCGATGCCCTTCAGCGCGTTCTTCGAACCGGTCAGCGCGGCCACCCAGCGGAACAACGTCCCCTGCTGATCGCCCGGAACGAGCAGCTTGATGCTGCTCTTGGCGCTCATCTTGTTGAGGTCCTTGGCAATGCCCGAAAGCGCCTGCGCCGCCATCACCCAAGGCACGGTCAGCCACGCCGCCGGCACCAGCAGCATCGACAGGGCGATGACCTGCATCGCCAGGCCGATGTTCATGGTGCGGTTGAGGCCGATGCGCGCACCCAACCAGCCACCGACGAGGTTGGTGATGACCCCGAAGATCTCGTAGAACAGGAACAGCAAGGCCACCTGCAGCGGGCTATAGCCCAACTGGTGGAAATGCAGCACCACCAGCATGCGCAGCGCGCCGTCGGTCAGGGTAAACGCCCAGTAGTTGCCGGTGATCAGCAGGTACTGGCGGATATCGGGCGACAGGCGCGCGAGCATGGCTTACGCCGCCTTGCCCACAAGCTGGATCAGCTCGGCGGTGCGGTTCACGTAACCCCACTCGTTGTCGTACCAGGCGTAGATCTTTACCTGCGTGCCGTTGGTGACCAGGGTGGACAGCGCGTCGACGATGCTCGAACGCGGATCGTGCAGGAAGTCGATCGACACCAGCGGACGCGGCTCGTAGCCCAGGATGCCCTTGAGTTCACCTTCCGCGGCCTGCTGCAGCAACCGGTTCACCTCTTCCACCGTGGTGGGGCGCTCGACCTCGAACACACAGTCGGTCAGCGACGCATTCGTCAGCGGCACGCGCACGGCGTGGCCGTTCAACCGGCCCTTGAGCTCGGGGAAGATTTCCGCGATCGCCGTCGCCGAGCCTGTCGATGTCGGGATCAGGCTGCTGCCACACGAACGTGCGCGACGCAGGTCCTTGTGCGGGGCGTCGACGATGACCTGGGTGTTGGTCAGGCTGTGGATCGTGGTCAGGCTGCCGTGGCGGATCCCAAGGCCCTCATGGATCACCTTGACCACCGGCGCCAGGCAGTTGGTGGTGCACGACGCCGCCGACACGATACGGTGCCTCGCCGGATCAAAGCGCTGGTGGTTGACGCCCACCACCACGTCGAGCGCGCCCTCGGCCTTCACCGGCGCCGTCACCACCACCCGCTTCACCCCTTGATCGAGGTACGGCTGCAGCACGTCGGGCTTGCGGAACTTGCCGGAGGCCTCCAGCACCACATCGCAACCGGACCAATTCGTGGCGGCCAGTTCCCTGTTGCGGGTGACGGGGATGCGGGTGCCACCGATCACGATCGCGTCGCCGTCGGCCACCGCCTCATGCTGCCAGCGGCCATGGACCGAATCGAAGTTCAGCAGGTGCGCTAGCGTCGCCGCATCGCCCGCCGGGTCGTTGATATGGATGAACTGCAACTCCGGATTGCCCCACGCCGCGCGCAGGGTGAGTCGACCCATGCGGCCAAAGCCATTGATGCCAACGCGAATGCTCATGTGATTGCCGTCAAGTCGATGGAGAAAGAAGGGTGGGGAGACCCGCACGCGTCACGTACTGACGCACCTGGATCGGTCTCCGCCGCAGCAGTTCCGGGTCAGGTAGTCCACCAGCCCCTGCATTTGCTGGAAGTTGGCGCGATAACGGATGTAGCGCCCCTGCTGCTCGCCCTCGATCAGGCCCGCTTGCGACAGGTTCTTGAGGTGGAACGACAGGGTGGCTGCCGGCAGTTCGAACTTTTCGATGAGCTCGCCCGGGAAAGCGCCTTCCGGACCCAGTTCAACCAGGTGGCGGAAGAGGGCGAGCCGGGAGGCGTGCGCCAAGGCGCTGAGGGCGGGGACGGCCTGCTTCATATCCATGCTTCCAGCATAATGGAATAATTGTGACAGTTGTAATCAACGTCATCCCTTCCCCCATCCTCCCGAGCCCGATTACCGGCAGCAAGCCTCCTCGCGCGGCGCAGGCACCGTGTTCCCCTTTGCGCCACCACAGCCGGACTTTCCTTCGGCCTGCGCATCCACATTACCGACGCCACAGCCCGCTGCCGCGGTCGAATCCGGGCCACAGCACGAAGTCGCGGCCTCCGCAGCGTCTTCTTCCGCGAACTGGGTAATGCAAACGCCAGTCTCCGGCAATACCAGCTCGACCCGACGCGCCGCATCCCAATCGCCGGCGATCGCAGCCACGACCGAGCGCACCTGCTCGTACCCGGTCAGCAACAGGAACGTGGGCGCCCGGCCATAACTCTTCATGCCGACGATGTACACGCCTGCGTCCGGGTGCTTCAGCTCCTCGGCACCGTGCGGCCGGACGCTACCGCAACTGTGCTGGTTGGGATCAATCAGCGGTGCGAGCGCCACCGGCGCCTGGGTGCCGTGATCCAGCGCGATGCGCAGTTCGGACAGCACCCCCAGGTCGGGCCGGAATCCGGTGGCCGCGACGATCTCGTCCACCGGGCCGATCTGGCGGCCGTCGCCGTGGGCGACGATGCCCTCACCTGTGGTCTCCAAGCGGTCCAGATGGAAGCCGGTGGTCACGTGCAGGATCCCGTCCTCGACGAGCTTCGCGATGGTCATGCCCAGGCGGCCGCGCTCCTTGAGCTGGTCATGCTCGCCGCCACCCAGCACCCGCTGCAGGGATCCGCGGCGGATCGCCCATTCGATGCGCATGCCTGGCACCTGGCGTGCCAGGGCAGCCAGATCGCCCAACACGTTGAACGCCGAGTGGCCACTGCCGACCACCAGCACGCGCTTGCCCGCGTAGCGACCGCGATGAATGCCCAGCACATCGGGCATGCCGTAGAAGATCTGTGCCTGCAGCGCACGCTCGCCCAAGGCGGGCACACCGGACGCACCCATCGGGTTCGGAGTGCCGATGGTGCCGGACGCGTCGATGACAGCTTGCGCCACTACTTCGTGCTCGCCCTTGGCATCGACATATCGCACCAGGAACGGCACTTCGTTGCGTTGCGAGTCCTTCATCCGGTCGCGCCGCTGCTTGGTCACGGCAATCACACGCGCGTTGGTACGAATACGTGGCTGGATTTCGGGCGTGGCCGCCAGCGGCCTGAGGTAACGCTCGACGACGTCGCCCCCGGTGGGGAACTGCGCCACGTCAGGCGTCTCCCATCCCTGCTTCGCCAGCAGCGCCGCAGCGGCGCGGTCGATGTTGAACTCCCACGGCGAGAACATGCGCACGTGGGCCCAGCGAAGCATTCCGGCACCGACGCCGTCGCCAGCCTCCAGGACCAGCGGCGTGAGTCCGCGCTCGAGCAGGTGCGCTGCGGCGGCCAAGCCCACCGGCCCAGCACCGATTACGACAACAGGAAGTGAAGCGTTCATCGGATTCTCCTTAGCGGATGGCAGCGGCCGGCGCGGCCGTCAGGGGGGCGGCAATGTTTTCGGGAATCAGCCGTTCGACGATGGCCACATCAAGCCAACGGCCATCCAGCTGGCCATGCTTTTCATAGATGCCGACCTCGCGGAACCCTGCCGAGCGGCACAGCGCGCGGCTGGCGGCATTGAAGAGGAATACACGGGAAATCAGCTTCCAGTAGCCGCGCTCGCGTGCGACTTCGAGCAGCGACTGCAGCAGCTCGCCCCCGAGCCCACGTCCGCGTGCCGATGCGTCCAGGTAGATCGAGAACTCGCCGATGCCCGCGTAGCAGTCCCGCGGGCGGTAGCTGCTCAACCCCGCCCAGCCCAACACGGTGCCGGCCGGGTCGGTCGCTACCAGCAAGGGATAGCGCGCCTGGTCGGCAATGCGCAGCTCCATGTCAGCGACCGTTTTCGCAACGGTTTCAAACGTTGCGGACCGTTCGGCGATTGCCTGGTTGTAGACGGCTGCAACCGCGGCAGCGTCCTCGGGTCGCGCAGATCGGATCTGTTTCATTCAAAGCCCCATACGTTGTTAGTGACAACCAATTGAACAAAAAAAAGGCGGCTGATCGCTCAGCCACCGCTATCGCCTTGGGACGTGGCGCAATCGGCGACGCTGACGCCCGACACGAAACGGGACTGCGCCGCGCGCGCCAGCCGCTGGATGACTTGGGTAGCCACCGAGCGAACCTGCGGATCCAGCCCCCGCAGCAGATCAACCTGCTGGTCGATCAGCGCACTGTTGATCTTCTCGTACAGCTTGCGCCCCGATTGGGTCACCGAGAGCGACAGCGCACGGGCGTCATCCGCGTCGCGCAGCCGCTCCACGTAGCCCTTGCGCACCAGCGCGTCGACCACGCGCGTCGTGGTGCTCTTGTCCAGGCGCAGCGCATCGGCCAGCACCTGGCTGCGGCTGGGCCCGCTCTCAACGAGCACTTCCAGCGCATAGCACTGGGTCACCGAGATGTCGTAGCAGCAGATTTTGTCCCGATCCCGGAACTGGTAGATCCGCACCAGGTCGGCAACGGCCGCGTTCAGCGCTTCCGCGTCGCTCCGCAGGGTCTGGCTATCTGACATTGGCGGGTTCGCTCCCTTCATGCGGGAGCATATTAGTTGTCACTCGCAACTATGTCAAACACTGAAATGCGTTGCCCGGCTTGGGACCGCAGCGCACCGGCCAATCCCCAGACATGAAGAAGGCCCAGTCCTCGGAAACGAATCTCCGGGTGGCTGAGCCTTCCAGTCGGAGCTGTTGCAGGAAACGTGAGTCTCGTGCTTTTTCTCCGGCACCACGAACTCTACGCGGCTGCGTGTTAGCTGCGTGTCAATAAACCCCGACCGTCTGTCGGCCGCTGCGCTAGGATGCGCTGCATGTGCCTGATTGCCGTCGCCTGGGGCGTCCATCCCCGCTACCCGTTGGCGCTGATCGCCAACCGCGACGAGTCGCATGCGCGCCCTACTTCGCCCGCCGGCGCCTACGCGGATCTCCCCGGAGCATTCGGTGGCCGCGACGGGCTGCAGGGCGGCAGTTGGCTGATGGTGTCGTCGCGGGGGCGGCTGGCCGCGGTGACCAACGTGCGCCAGGGCTTGACCACCGAGACAGCGCCGCGCTCACGGGGCGGCCTGGTAACGCAGTTCGTACAGGACATCGCCCCCGCACGCGATTGGTGCGCGGCCTTGGCGCCCGACGCTCCGGATTACGGCCGCTTCAACCTGTTGGCGTGGGACGGGGAGTCCCTGGCGTTCGCCACCAACCATCCGGGGTTTGCCACCTGCCCGATCGCGCCCGGCGTGCATGCGATGTCCAACGGGGCGTTCGATGCGGTGTGGCCCAAGGGCGGACATGCCACGGGCGCGTTGTCCGCGTGGCTGGCGCAGGACGACGCCATCGCGCGCACCACGGATGACGTCGCGTCGCTGGAACCGTTGCTTCAGGCCCTGGCCGACACCGCGCCTGCCCCCGACGATGCCCTGCCCGATACCGGCGTTGGGCTGGCGCTGGAGCGCGCGCTGTCGCCGCCCTTCGTCCGCAATGGCACGTATGGCACACGTTGCAGCACCGTGGTGCTGGTCGAGCATGGGCGTCTGTTGTTCCTGGAACGGCGCTTCGGACCGGATGCGGAAGTGACCGGGCAGACGGTTCAGCTGCTGGCATTGCCCGAAGGCATCGCCTGAGGCGGACCGAGAGCGGTGGGAGGCCTGTCTGGCTGCCCTTGCGCAAACTGAACGGATCGCGTACCCACAACATCGCGTTGCCGTGGCTTTCACACGCTCGGTTGCAAGGTTCCTGCGACGCACCAACGCGTTCCAGGAGAGCACACCATGAATACGACCAAGACCCTTCTCGCAATGGCCTTCGTGCTGGCGCTGGGCGCCTGCAACAAGGACCAGGCGAACATGTCCGCCCAGGACGCCGCCGAGTCCGCCTCGGAAGCCCAGGAGGCTGCGAACAATGCTGCCGCCACTGGCGACGCCGCGGCCACCACTGCCGCCCAGGCGGCTGCTGATGCCGCTGCTGCCGCTGCCGATGCTTCGGCGACGACCGCTGAGGCCGTGTCTGGCGACGAACTGACCCGCCGCGATGACCTCGCCGACTCCGCCGAAAAGGCTGCTGACGCCGCCGAGCAGGCGCAGGATGCCGCCGAGGAAGCTGCTGCTGCGGCTGACGCCAAGAACAACACCGACGGTAACTGATCCTTCGGTTGGCCATTTCGCCGGCCTGCGACTCCGGACACTCCTCGTCCCGCTCCAGGAGTCGCAGTGCCGGCGATTCTGTTTGACGGTTGGACGGCCGCGCACTCAGGGACGAGGCGCGCGTCGCACGTTCCAGACCACATTGCCCACGTCGTCGGCAACCAGCAGGCCGTTTCGATGGAGCGCGACACCCACAGGCCTACCCCGGGCCTTGCCTTCCTTCGTGAGGAATGCACCCAGCACTTCGACCGGTGAACCGGCGGGGCGGCCCGCCTGGAATGGCACGAATACGACCTTGTAGCCATTGAGCGGCTTCCGGTTCCAGGAACCGTGCAGGCCGACAAACGCGCCATGGGCAAACTCTTCGCCGAGCGCATTTCCGTTTGAGAACGCCAGTCCCAGCGGCGCGACGTGGTTGCCCAATCCGTAGTCCGGGCGGAGCGGCGGCGGAACGCCTTCCGCGAGTGGTACGCGGGTATCCCGGTTGTTGCCCCAGTAGTACCACGGCCAACCATAGAACCCCCCTTCGGTGACCGAGGTCAGATAGTCCGGTACCAGGTTGTTGCCCAGTTCGTCCCGTTCGTTCACCACCGTCCATAGCCGCTGCGTGGTGGGCTCCCACGCCAGCCCAACCGGGTTGCGCAGGCCCGACGCAAATACGCGGGTCTCTCCTGATGAGGGGTCGATGCGCAGGATCGCGGCGCGATCCTTTTCGGCAGCCATGCCGTTCTCGGCAACGTTGCTGTTGGAACCCACGCCCACGTACAGGAAGCGACCTTCCCGGTCGGCGATCAGGCTCTTGGTCCAGTGGTGGTTGAGCTCGTCGCCCTTTCCCGGCAGCGAAGTGACCTGGCGGATCGCCCCCGCGCGCGTCGCGCCCGGCGCGTACGCGGTTGCTATCAACGCGTCCGCATTGGCGACATACAGCGTCTGACCGATCAGCGCCATCCCGAAGGGCGAGTGCAGACCGCTGGCGAACACCGTCTTCAGTTCGGCAACGCCATCGCCGTCGGCATCGCGGAGCAACGTGATGCGGTCGGCACTGGGCGTCCCGGCGCCAGCCTTGCTCATCACCTGCTTCATGATGGCGCCCTTGACGCCGCGGATGCCGGACTTGCCGGCGGGACCGTTGGATTCGGCCACCAGCACATCGCCGTTGGGCAACACCAGCAGCCATCGTGGATGGTCAAGGCCGACAGCGAAAGGCGTCACCTGCAGCCCCTGGGCGGGGGTTGGCATCTCACCGTCGTGCCAAGCTTCGGCGGGGGCGATGTTCACCGTGGGGATGGCCGGCGGCTTCGCCGTCGGCAGTGTGGGCTGGCTGCCCACGCCTGGGTCGCGCTCTGCCGTGGTTGCACAGGCCACCAACAGCAGGGAAATGCAGAGTGGGGTACGACGGCGCATGTCGGTTGTGGTGGGGAGCGTGCCTCAGCTTTAACACGCACCTCCGCAACGCAATGTCTACGCGATGTGCGTCGTTACGACCGGCCTGGCGCACTCCACGGCCACCACCCTCGCCCGCATTGGGCGTAGCGGTCTGCCGCGCGCTCAAACGGGTTGCGCACGCTCACGCCTCCGCACAACAGGTAGACAGGCAGGAACAGCGGTCCCAGCACCATGTACTGGTAGACATGCGCGCGCTCGTGGTCGGCCAGCACGATGTGCGGCTCCGCACCGTGGCCGGCGCGATGTGCGTAGGTGATGCAAGGCGAATCCAGCGTGTCGCCGGTATGCAGGATGACGTTGCCCATGGTCAGCGCGCCACCCGGGCCCCATGGCCAGCCGTGGAATACGACGGCCATGTCCCGCGGGCGCAGGTGCACATGTGCACCAAACGCCAGGCCGATGCCGCCAGCCACCAGCCCCAGCGCGGTGTTCGGCGAGGCCCATGCAATGCCGAGCAATTGCGCGGCACGGCGCAACCAAGGGCTCAGGCGCCCTCCTCCGGCATCAACAGCCACAGGATCAGGTAGACGAGGATGCCGGGGAACGCCGCCGACGCAATCGAGAAGATCACGAAGATGGCGCGCAGCAGCGTGGAATTCCAGCCAAAGCGCTGGGCGATGCCGCCCATGACGCCGGCGATCATGCGGTCGTGGCGGGAGCGGGTGAACGGGCGTGGGTTGCTCATGGCATCGATCCTTGTGGCCTTGCCGGCGAGCATAGCGCGGGCCCGTCCCGCCGGCATGTGACCGTCAGCGCGACCGCGCGGACAACCAGTCGTGAATCGCCTGCGGCACCTCGCGCTGGGCGCGGCTGGAAACGTAGATGCCGATATGCCCGCCCCGGAACGAGAGCTCGCTGTAGTCCTTGCTGCCGACCAGCCCACCGAGCGCCTTGGATGCCTCAGGCGGCACCAGGTGGTCCTGCTCGGCGAAGATGTTGAGCACTGGCATGTCCACGTGGATGAGGTCCACCGGGTGTCCGCCGATGTCGATGCCGCCCTTGACGAAGCCGTTGCCCTGGTAGAACTGCTTGATGAACTGACGGAAGGCTTCGCCGGCCTGGTCGGGCGAGTCGAAGATCCATTTTTCCATGCGCAGGAAGTCTTCAAGCGCCTGCTTGTCGTCAAGGATATCGACCAGGCCCACGTATTTCTGCACGAACAGCCGCCACGGCTTGAGCTGCAGGTAGGTGAAATTCATCATGTCGGCCGGCACGTTGCCCAGCGTGTCGACCATCAGGTCCACGTCCATCCCGCGGGTCCAGTTCGCCAGCATGTTGCCCTCGGTGTGGAAGTCCACCGGGGTGACCATGGTGATGAGGTTACGCACCTTGCGCGGGTTGAGCGCGGAATAGCAGAGCGAGAACGCGCCGCCCTGGCAGATGCCGAGCAGGTTGATGGCGTCTTGGTGGTAGGCGCTGCGCAGGTGGTCGACGGCGCCGCCAATCCAGCGCTGGATGTAGTCCTCCAGCTCGAGATAGCGGTCGGAGCGGTCGGGGTAACCCCAGTCCAGCACGTACACGTCCTCACCACGCTCCAGCAAGCCGCGCACGATGGACTTGTCTGTCTGCAGGTCCACCATGTAGGGGCGGTTGACCAGCGCATACACGATCAGCAACGGCACTTTGGCAGTGGGCGCGCGTTCCCCGATGAAGCGGTACAGCACCACCCTGCCGTCGCGCCACACTTCCTCGCGACGGGTGGCGCCGTACTCGACTTCGTCGACCTCGGTCAGCGTCTCAAGGCCGGCGGCCAGCTTGTGCTGCATCTTCGTGGCCTCTTCGGCCAGAGACTGCGGGGTGAAGCCGAGGGGGCCGAAACTGTCGAAGGCGTTCATGTCAGCGGGCTCCCTTGCCGGACTTTCTCACACCCGGTTTGCTGGCCGGTGCCTTGGCCGGGCGTGCGGCTTTGGTTGGCGTGGCGCTGCGCGCCGCTGCCGCCTTGGAAGTGCTGGTGGTTTTCGTGGCCTTCCGGGCAATCGGAGGCTTCGCGGCTGCCCCGGGGGGGCTGGCCTTGCCCGTCTTCGCGGAACGATTGGTCGTCGCGCCCTTGCCCTGCACGGGCTGGCCAGCGCTGGCACCCGACCTGGCACTCCTCGCGCCCGAATCGGCAGCGGTATCCGCCGTCTTTCGTGTGGCACTGCGAGCGTTGGCGGGCGGTTGCGCCGCAGTCTTGCGCCGCAAGGTACCGATGGCTTCGGAGAACGCGCTTTCCTTCGCCGGCGTCGGGCGTGCGGTCGGCGTGGCCGACATCGCATGCACCAGGTCCCGCAGGCGGCGCACCTCGCGCTCCAGTTGCACTATCTTGCGGTGCGCGGCGTCGACCTCCGTGCGACCGGGCACTCCCAGCAGTGCGCTGGCGCGCTCGATCTCTTCCTGCACGTGTTGGCGCACGCGCATCTGTGCATTGGCCAGGTGGCCGTAGGCATCACGGAAGCGCTGCGACAGCGCCAGCTCGGCATATGCATCTTCCGCAGCGTCGATCCACAGATCGAACAGCGCGCGCGCGGAAGTCAACTGCCGCCCGGGTTCGCTGCGCTCGGCCAGCAACTGCTCAAAGCGCTCAAAGGCAGTCTGGGCCGATTCGGCCAGCAGCGCGTTGAAGGTCTGGCTCGCCGCCTGGTACTCGGCCTGGGCCTTGGCGGCGTCCTGCCAGCGCTCCTGGTGCTCACGCGCGAAGCCGAAGGTGGGGGCGTCCATCCAGCGGCCGCGGTCGCGCTGCAGCATGTCCAGATACGGACGCACCTGCTCGCTCCAGGCTTCGAAGTCGTGCTGGCCGGGGCCGCGCATGTGCTTGAGCATGTCGGCGAAGGGATTGGCACCGGCGCCGCCCATCAATTGCTTCCACACCTTGGCGATCTCGCTGGCGTCGGCGTTCTGGCCAGCGAATTGTGCGGCCAGCTGCTGCATCTGCCCGAACCAGCCCTGCGCCTGCGCGTTGAAGCGGCTTACGGCGTCGTTGGCCTGCGGTGCGCCGCCCTGCGCCAGTTGCGACCACCAGCGCACCGCCTCTTCCCAACCGGGGACGGCGTTGGCGGGTTTGGCTCCCGCGCCGCGCATCATCTCGCCCCATGCGCTCCAGTACTGCTTGGCAATGGTGTCGAATTCTTCCGCCCCAAAGCCGCCCATTGTCCCGAAACCGTGCTTGGCCATCGTGCCCTCCCGCGTCTGTCCGGATCATAGCAACGGAAATGTTGCAGTGCGCCAAGGCGCCCGGATCAGGGCTTGGGAATGCGCAGGGTTTTGCTGATCATCAGCGAGCCGGACAGGGCGAACATCAGCACCAGCGGGTGGAACTGCCATGGACCCAGCTGAAGCATGCCGAACCACAAGTTCTGGCCGATGGCGCCTTGCGAGGCCGCCACCGCCAGTACGATGACCAGCACCAGACTGGTGGGGATGGGCGTGCCTTCGAAGTACTTGACCTTGCCCTCGTCGCCAGAGAGCTGTTCGGCGGTGACGTTGTAGCGCGCCAGGCGGCTGACGCCGCAGCCGACGAAGTAGCTGAGCACCACCCAATCCCAGCCGCCCTGCAGGCCGCAGGCATAGGCCAGCGCGGCCGGCGCCACGCCGAAGGAGATCACGTCGGCAAGCGAATCCAGTTCGCGGCCCAGCGTGGAGGCGGACTTGCGCCAGCGCGCGATGCGGCCGTCCAGCGCGTCGAACACGAACGCCAGCGGGATGAGCGCCATGCCGATCATGAGATCGCGCACCACGCCCTCCTGCAGGAAGCGCATGGCGGCAAAGATGGCACCGGTGCCGCAGAAGGCGTTGGCGAGGGTGAACCAGTCCGCGAGGTGGAACTCGCGGAGCATCGAGAAATGGCGGCGCGACATGGCGACTCCTGTCGTCGGCAGGTCAGTCGGTGACCTTCAGCCTCTCAGCCTGCCAAAGACGAGGTGAACAGGGCAAGCACGCGTGTGCACAAAGGCGACGGCGTCGGCGTAGCGCGTCGCCGTGCAATGGCACCGCGCACGACGTCATTGGGCCGGCATGGCGAGATTGCGCGCTTCCAGCGCGTTGCCTGCCCCGCGTGGAACCGCGGGGATGACCGCATCGGCGGGAAGCGGCCCCTTGCCGTCCAGGTGCGCCTGCACCATGTCCAGCGCTTGGTACACATACGGCAGCATCGGCACATACCGCGCGGCGTAGTCCGGCAGGCCGAGGAAACCATCGAAATGCTGGGCGTTGCGCACCTGCCAGAAACGCACGTCGCGGCCGGCCGCCTTGGCCCCGGCTACGTAAGGCGCGCTGGTGAAGGCCATCGGGATGAGCCCGTCGCTGGCGCCATGCACGACGACCACCGGCAGCCCGGCGCGCGGCCAGCCGGCGCGGGTCTGGGCAACACCCTGGTGCAGTTGGGCAGCCTGCGCCTCGTCCCGGTTGGTCCACAGCGCACGCAGGCACTGGAGGTCGGCCATCGGGTTGGAACCCGTCGGTGCCACCGCAAACACCCCGGCGCCCGGAGGTATGCCACTGGCATCGCTCCACCAGGTCGCGCGTTCAGCGGCGGTGGCCGGACGCGGCTTGCCGGCGGCATCCAAGGCGGCATACGTGTAGCCGCACGGCATCTCGCCCAGCGGCGCACGCGTGTAGGCGGCGGCATACGTCACCGCCACCGAACGCCACAGGTCGAATCCGGCCGACAGGGCGCCGGCGCGGAGGGCTTCGTCGGTCCAGCCGGCGTCGTGCAGTCGCTGATAGGCGGCGGCGGCCTGCGCGGCGGTGTCGGCGCCATCCAGCAGGCCGGCCTTGCGCAGGGCGGTGCATTGCGCCGCCCACAGTGGCGCAACTTGTGCCTGCAGCGGCGGCTGGGGCAATGGGGCCAAGGCCGGGTGCAGCAGTGCACATGGCATCAGCAGCGCCGCTTCGGTCGTGTAGTCGTAAAGCGCGCGGCTGCCCTGCCCTTCCACCAGCACATTGGGTTCGCCGGCGACCACGCCATCCAGCCAGTCGCCTTCCATCTCGGCGGCGCGCAAAACCGCGCCACCGCCGTTGGAGATACCGACGGCAATGACGCGGGTGTTGTCGAAGGTAAAGGGCGCGGCCTGCGGGAACGCCGTATCGAGCGACTGCAGCGCGAACTGCGCGGCCTGCTTCACGTGGCGACCCCAGTCGGCCTCGGGATTGTCGCCCGAATGCGCATGCTTGAAGGCGATGCCCGTGGCACCGGCCGGAGCCTCCGGCTTGAACGCCAGGTCATCCGCGGCGGAACCGACGGTGCCATCCAGACGCACGCCCTGCCCGCTGTCGAGATCGAAATAGTCGGTGCCAGCGCCCTTGTCCGTGTGTGCCACGGCGCAGCCCTTGGGCAGGCCCCAGGCCCCGGCGACGGCGATGGCGCCATACACCCCGCGTGACCCGGACGCGGCGGTCACCACTACGCAACGGCGCTTGAGGTCGAAGGCGTCGGGCACCTGCACCAGCACGCGGTGCGGGTGACGTGCGCCCGGTACGGTGGCCAAGGCGCTGAATTCCCGGCCGGGTATTGCGGCGGCGCTGCCATACAGGCTGCCATAGCCGCCACCGGGCGTGAGATCGGCGATGCCACGCCAGTTGGCCCACAGCGCCCGGCGGCGCAGTTCGCCGGAAGTGGGCGCGGCGACATCGGCGAAGGCAGGCGGAGTCATGGCGCGCAGGCCGCCCAGGCCCAAGCCCGCCGTCAGCAGGTCGTCGTTGCCACGATGCTCGGTGATGCGCATTGGGCCAAACACGTCGCTGTCTCCCTTGGTGCGTGGGGCTCCCAGGCTGCTGCAGCCAGCCACTGCGAGGGCGGCACTGGCCAGGGCGACGTGCAACGCGCGCAGGGTCGGACGGCGGAGGGTCATGGAGATCTTCATGCTGCGAGCGTAGCAAGCCGCACTCCGGCCCTCATCGTACTTTGGTACCACCTCCCGGCGGCGCACAGTGCGGGTCCGGCTTGCTAGGCTAGGCACGAAGCCGAGCCCAACATGCCCTCACTCCTGATTGCCGACGACCACCCGTTGTTTCGCGCCGCGCTGCGCCAGGCGGCCACCGATGCCGTGCCGGACACCGTGGTGGCGGAAACCGATAGCCTGGACGGCGTGTTGACGGCGCTGGATGCAGATCCCGGCGTCGACCTGGTGCTACTGGACCTGCACATGCCGGGCAACCACGGGCTGGCGGGGCTGGCGGCAGTGCGCGCGCAGCACCCCGAGGTGGCCGTGGTGGTGGTATCGGCCAACGATGATCCGCGCGTCGTGCGGCGGGCATTGGATCACGGCGCGGCGGGTTACCTGCCGAAGAGCTCTGGATTGGAAGAGCTGCGCGACGCCGTGCGGGCGGTGCTGGCGTGCGAGCAATGGCTGCCGGCGTCGCTGCGGGCCGCCGTGGCGCGCACGCAGAGTTCCAGCAGCGATACCGATCTTGCGTCGCGATTGGCCAGCCTGTCGCCGCAGCAGTTTCGTGTCCTCACCTATGTTGCGCAGGGGCTGTTGAACAAGCAGATCGCCGATCGCCTGGACGTGCAGGAACGGACGGTGAAGGCGCACCTGTCGGCAATCTTCGAGCGGCTGGGCGTGCGCAACCGCACGCAGGCGGGCGTGATCCTGCGCGAACTGGAACTGACCGACCCGGCGCGGCAGATCGCCGGCTGAGCGATGGCCTCAAGCGGGCTGCAACTCGCGTGAGGCGAGCAGTCGGTCCAGCACCGATTTCAACGCGAGTGGCTTGAGCGGCTTTCGGAGCAGCGTGAACCCCGCTGCCTGCACGTCGCGACGCACCGCTTCGCCGGCGTCGGCGCTCAGGATCACCGTGGGGCGTGCACCGAAGCGCGCCGCCAGCCTCTCCACGACGGCCGGTCCGGTGTCCCCATCGTCGAGGTGGTAGTCGAACAGCCACAGGGCCGCAGGCTCGTGGGCCAGCGCGGCCGCTGCCTGCTCGCCATCTCCCGCGGTGACCACCTCGCACCCCCACGTCCGCAGCAGTTGCGCCAGGGCCTCCAGTGCCAGCGGGTCGTTGTCCAGCACCAGCACGCGGGTCCCGGACAAACCCTGGCGCTGCACAGCAAGCGGGGCGACGACGCGCGGACGGCTGCCCACGCGCTCTACCTGCAAGGTAAATGCCGTGCCGCGGCCGGGCCGGCTGCGCAAGCCGATGGGCGCTTGCAGCAGTTCGGCGATGCGGTCGGCAATGGCCAACCCCAGGCCCAACCCCTGCCCCGGCGCGTCATCGCCGCGGCGGAACTCCTCAAAAATGTGGCGTTGGTGCTCGACCGCGATACCAGGCCCGGTGTCGAGCACCTCGATGCGCAACGACTCACGCCCTGCACGAACGCCCAGCAGCACGGAACCGGAAGGGGTGTATCGCACGGCGTTGGCCAAGAAGTTCTGCAGCACGCGGCGCAACAGTTGGGGGTCCGTGCGGACCCACGCGGAGCTGGGCACGTAGCGGAATCGCAGTCCGTGCGCTGCGGCTATCGCACCGAACTCCGAAGCGAGCGGATCGAGTACCTCCGCAATGGGCAGCTCACGCGGTTGCGCCTCAAGGCCGCCGGCCTCCAGGCGCGACATGTCCAGCAGGCCATTGAGGAGGTCGCTGGTGGAGTCGAGCGCGCCTTCGATCTGCGCCACCGTTGCGCGCTGCGCCGGGTCGCGTAGCTGCTGCGACAGTGCGTCGGTGAACAGCTGCGCCGCGTGCAGCGGCTGCATCAGGTCGTGACCGATGGCGGCAAGGAAGCGGCTCTTGGCGTCGTTGGCTCTTTCGGCTTCGCGCTTGGCGGCTACGAGGTCCACCGTGCGTTCGGTCACGCGCTGCTCCAGGGTTTCGTTGGCCTGGATCAGGCCCGCCTCGGCATGCCGGAATTCGGTGACGTCGGTGAACGTGGCCACGAAGCCCCCGCCGGGCATGGGGTTGCCCCGGATTTCGATGATGGTGCCATCCGGCAGCACCCGCTCCGAGAGGTGCGGCGTGCCCGCGCGCATGAAGGCCAAGCGGCGCTCAAGGGCCTGCTCGGTGTCCGGGCCGTGCGGCACCTGCGCCAGCGCCCAGCGCGAGAGATCCGCGATCGGTCGACCGATCTGCAACAACTCCTCGGGATAGCCGAACAGTTCGACATAGCGGCGATTCCATGCCACGAGCCGCAGTTGCGCATCCACCACGCTGATGCCTTGCGACATGTTCTGAAGCGCCGCCTCCAGCACACGCTGGTTGAAGCGCAGGTCCGCGGACGCGACCCCGACGATGGCCGCCACGGTGTCGAGGTCCTGGCCTGCCTCCCGGCGCGCCGCGTCCAGCAGTACGCGTGCTGAGGCGGTGCCCAGCACGGCGGCCAGCTCGCGCTCCATGCGCGCTTCCACGTCGGGGGTAACGGCGCCCTGGCCGGCGGCATCGGCCAGCAAGTGGTCCACCCGATCGCGCGACAGGAAGCGCAGTCCGGCATCGCGCAGTGCCCGCGCATCCAGTCCCAATCGGACCTTACGCGGGGCTTCACTGCGCCACAGCGCGGCAACCAGCGTGCCGACCGTGCCCAAGAACAAGCTGGCACCCACGGCGCGGCCCAGGCGGCTCCAGCCCGTCAGTCCAAACAGTGCGTCCGGGGCCAGCCACGCTTGCCCAAAGGGTCCGGCGGTCAACCAGGCAGGTGGCGTACCACGCAATTCCAGGGTCATCGGCACCAGCAGCACCCACACCCACGCCGCGAACCCGAGCAGTATGCCGGCCTGTGCCGCGCGGGCCGGAGTCTTTGGCCGCCACACCGCAAAGCCCAAGGCAGGCACCAGCGTGGCCAGCGCCGAGAACGACACGGCCCCAACGTCGGCCAGTGCATCGCTGCCGGCGATGAGGCGGCTGTACGCCCACGCCAGCAGCATCGTCGCGACGATGCCGCCGCGACGCAGCAGCAACACGTGGCCACGCAGGTCCCCGCCATCGTGGCGTGACCATGCCCCGCGCAGCAGCCCGGGCGCGAACCAGTGGTTGCCGATCATCAGGCTCAGGGTCAGTGTGCTGACCACCACCATGCCGGTAGCGGCGCTGAGCCCGCCAAGGAAACCAAACAGCGCCAGTGCTTCATGCCCCTGTGACAAAGGCAAGGCCAACACGTAAAGGTCCGAAGGCACCTGCCCCGCAAGCAGCGCCTGCCCCGCCTTGGCCAACGGCAGTACCGGCAGCGCGATCAACACGAGGTACAACGGGAACAACCAGCGCGCCGTCCGCACGTCGCGCTCGTCGCGGCACTCCACCACCGCGATGTGGAACTGGTGCGGCAGGATGAACATCGCCATGGCGCCCAACAGAACCAGCGGCATGAAGCCGCCAGAGGGCACGGCGGGCGGCGGAGTGGCGGGCGTTGGCAGCTCGGGGATATCGAGGCCGAACCAGACGAAGCAACCCAGCGCAAGCATCGCCGCGAGCTTGAACACCGACTCGAAGGCCATTGCCAGCACCAACCCGCGATTGTGCTCGGTGGCGGAAGCGCGCCGGGTGCCGAACAGCATCGCGAACAGCGCCATCGCCAACGCGACATAGAGGGCGATGTCCTGCCAGGCCGGACCGGTGGCGTCCGCCGCGGAGCGGGTGGTGAGCATCGAGAAGCTCATCGCGACGGCCTTGAGCTGCAGCGCGATGTAGGGAATCAGGCCCAGCGCGGCGACCAGGGTCACGGTGGCCGCCAACCACGCGTCCTTGCCCAGACGGGTGGCGATCAGATCGGCCAGTGATGTCGCATTGGTGTCGCGCGCCAGTCGGACCAGTCGCATCATGAACGCGACGGCAAGCGCGTACAGCATGATCGCGCCGAGGAAAGTGGGAGGCAAAGGCCACCCGTAGCGCGCGGCCTGGGTGACCGTTCCGTAGAACGTCCACGACGTGCAGTGCACCGCGAGCGACAGGGCGTAGATGTGGCGCCAATGACGGCCAAGCACGTTCGGGTGCCGCTCGGCCCACAGCGCCGTACCGAACATCAACGCCAGCCACACCAGGCTGGCAAGCGCGACCGCGGTGAAACTCAACATTCGCGCCTGGACTCCCCTACCCGGACCCTCGCCTTGAGCATAGCGAAAATGCAACGACGGGTCCCGATACCGGAACCCGTCGTGCACCCTGACCGCTTTCGGGGTCGGTCAGAAGTCGAAGCGCGCCGTGAGGCTGTATTGGCGGGGAGCACCGTAGAAGCCCGTGTAGACGCCCAATGCACGGTTGAGGTTGTATCCGGTGGTCAGATACTCCTCGTCCGTCAGGTTGCTGCCGTTGAGCGAGAACGACCAGGCGTTGTTGACGCGCCACGTCACGCCCGCGTTGAGCAGCCCGTAGCCATCCTGGGTGATGGGCCCACGCCCGTTGGGCGGGACTTCCGCCCGCAGGATCTCGGTAGTGGCGACCACTTCCGACTGGTAGCTGTAACCCACCCGCGCCGAAAGGTTGCCCCCGCCCGACAGATCCGTGCGGTATTCCAGATTCATTGCTCCGGAGAACTCAGGCGCATTGGTGAACTCCTGCTCATCGGCGATGTTCAGGCCGGCGTAGCGGAACTCGTCGTACTTGCCATCCAGCCATGCCAGGTTGCCGCTGAGCACCCAATTGCGGACCGGCAACCACTGGTACTCGACTTCGACCCCGTTGACCGTGCCCTTGCCGGCATTGGTGAAATCGCCGAAAAACGCATCGTCGGTGCCGTCGCTGTTGCTGTCGTAGGCAGTGAACACCGACAGCTGGATGTCCTCGTACTTGTTCTGGAATGCCGCCAGGTTCAGGAACAGCGTCTGGTCGAGGAACGCCATCTTGCTGCCGATCTCGAAGCTGTCGACGACCTCGTCATTGAACGGCTCGGCGGAACGAGGCACGGCGGTCGCCTGGGCACGGATGTTGTAGCCACCCGACTTGAAGCCGCGCGTCGCCAACGCGTACAGCATGATGTCGTCGGTTGCCTGGTAGTTGAGCGAGACCTTCGGCGAGGTGTTCTTGAAGTTGATCGACTTGTCGAAGTTGGCCACCGTGGAGATGGGGCGCGTGAACGTCGCATCGCTGTAGCCGCGGTTAAGGACGGTCGCTCGTTTGTCTTCGTCGGTGTAGCGTGCGCCCACGTCCAGCTTGAACTTGTCGGTCAGGTCAAAGGTCCAGTCGGCGTACAGCGCGACGCTCTCGGTGCGCACAGTACCCTGGGTATCGCCAAACAGCAGGTTGAAGAAGTTGTTGAGCACCTGGCCGCCCGCATCGCCATCGAAGGCATACAGGCCCATGACGCCGCGGGCGCGCCCGCCGCCGTCGAAATTAGCCTGCAGTTCGTGGCTGACCTGCTGGTCGCTGTAGAACGCCTTGACGTCGGCGATCTTGGCCTGCGTGAGGTCGAAATCGATGTTGGTCTCGGTATCGGACTCGCGCTTGGCCAGCACGTACTTGAGGGCCCAATCTTCGTTGGCACGCCAGTTCACCGTCACGGACGCGCCGCGCAGCTCGGTGTCGTTGACGTTCGGCATGCCGTTGCGAACGTCATAGCGCGAGTCCATGGGCGGAGCATTGGGGACGAAGCGGTTGGCCCCGAGCATCTGCGCGCCGCGGACACCAGACTGGTCGTCCACCCAGTCGAAGGCGAACTGCACGTCGAAGTCGTCGCCCGCATACGCGCCCAACTGTCCGCGCAGCGCAAGGATCTCCTTGTCACTGACTTCCTGGTCGGTCACCACGTTCTGGCCGAAGCCATCACGATTCAGGCTCGCGACGGCGAGGCGACCACGCAGGCCACTGTCCGCGCCGCCGATGGGTCCGCCGACCGCCGCCTTGACGTCAAGCTGGTTGTAGTTGCCGATGGTGACCGAGGCGTTGCCCTCGAAGTCGGTCGGCAGGCCACGCGAGATGTACTTGATCGCACCGCCAATGGTGTTCTTGCCATACAGGGTGCCCTGCGGGCCGCGCAGCACTTCCACGCGCTGGACATCGAACACGTCAAGCAATGCGCCCTGGGGACGCGCGATGTAGACGTCATCCAGGTAGATGCCCACGCCCGGATCCACGCCCCACAACGGGTCCGACTGGCCTATGCCACGGATGTAGGCCGTTACCGTGCTGCTCGAACCACGGGCCGCGTAGACGGTGAGGTTGGGCACCAGGGCATCCAGGTCGCTCAGGTCCTCAACGGCCATCCGGTCCAGCGCCTCAGCGGTAAACGCGGTCACCGCGATGGGCACTTCCTGCAGCGTCTCCTCGCGCTTGCGCGAAGTCACCGTGACCTTGTCCAGCGTGGTGGCCTGTTCGGACTGCTGCCCCGTCGGCGCCGACTCCTGCGCCCACGCCGCCGGCGCCATCAGCGCACTGGCGATGGCAAGGCTCAGGTACTTGCGGCTGTTCTTGCTACGACCCATTACGGCACTCCTCCCCCGATTTCATGGTGGCCCGGCACGACGGCCAGCGCCTGATGGGACGGTCCCACCATGGCCGCAAGACTAGGAGAGGCATGTCACCTCGGCATCTGTACCTTCGGACAATGCCGGGGGAGCGGCCCGATCCGGAGACTCCATCCACCTGCAAGGCTCTGGAGCTGGGGATGGCGTTTCTGATCGTACTGGCCGCGTTGTGCTTCCTGATGTTCGTGGCGTATCGCGGCTACAGCGTCATCCTTTTCGCTCCGGTGGCGGCGCTGGGCGCGGTGTTGCTCACCGATCCTTCGCTGGTGGCGCCCATGTTCACCGGGCTATTCATGGACAAGATGGTGGGTTTCCTCAAACTCTACTTCCCGGTGTTCCTGCTGGGCGCCATCTTCGGCAAGCTGATCGAAGTCTCGGGATTCTCCAAATCGATCGTTGCGGCCACAATCCGCCTGGTCGGTGCCAGTCGCGCCATGCTGTCCATCGTCATCGTCTGCGCCCTGCTCACCTATGGCGGCGTGTCGCTGTTCGTGGTGGTCTTCGCGGTCTACCCCTTCGCCGCGGAGTTGTTCCGCCAAAGCAATATTCCCAAGCGGCTGATCCCGGGCACCATCGCGCTGGGCGCGTTCACCTTCACCATGGACGCGCTGCCGGGCACGCCGCAGATCCAGAACATCATTCCCGCATCGTTCTTTGGCACCAACGCCTGGGCCGCGCCGTGGCTGGGCATCCTGGGCGGCGTTTTCATCCTCATCGTGGGCCTGAGCTACCTTGAGTGGCGCCGTCGCGCCGCGCTGAAAGCCGGCGAGGGCTACGCCGACGGTGGCGCGCTGGTGAACGAGCCGGCCTCGTTCACAGGCAGCAAGCTGGCAAATCCGTTGATCGCGGTGTTGCCGCTGGTGCTGGTAGGCGTGAGCAACAAGCTGTTCACCAGCTGGATCCCGGGGGTCTACGGTGACAGCCATTCCTTCGACCCGGCGGTGATCGGCAGCACGCCACCCGTGGTGCAGGAAGTATCCAAGTTCGCCGCCATATGGGCGGTGGAAGGCGCGTTGCTCGTGGGCATCGCCTGCGTGATTGCATTCGCCTGGAAACCGGTGATGGCCAGCTTTGCAGAAGGCACCAAGTCGGCCATCGGTGGCGCCATGCTGGCGGCCATGAACACCGCTTCGGAGTATGGCTTTGGCGCGGTCATCGCGGCCTTGCCTGGCTTCCTAGTCGTGGCCAATGCGCTGAGCGCCATCCCCAACCCGCTGGTCAATGAGGCGGTCACGGTGACCGCGCTGGCGGGTATCACCGGTTCGGCGTCCGGCGGCATGAGCATTGCCCTGGCGGCGATGGCCGAAACGTTTATCGCCAACGCCAATGCCGCCGGCATCCCGATGGAGGTGCTGCACCGCGTCGCGGCGATGGCATCAGGCGGCATGGACACGTTGCCCCACAACGGCGCCGTGATCACGCTGCTGGCCGTGACTGGCCTGACGCACCGCCAGGCCTACAAGGATGTCTTCGCGATCACGGTCATCAAGACCGCGGCGGTCTTCGTGGTCATCGCCGCGTACTACCTGGCAGGGATCGTCTGATCAGCCAACCGGACTTCAGGCCGGGGACGACACGTCTTCGGCCTGGATCGGCAACGACACTGCCATCACCGATGGGTCGTCCGGACTCGGCGCGACCTTGAAGCCGAGCGCCTTGCACATTTCCAGCATGGTGCGGTTTTCCTGAAGCACCTCACCCACGACCGAGCGCAACCCGAGCCAGCGCGCGTACTCGATCATGATCTGCATCAACCGCCACCCCAGCCCGTGCCCCTTCAGGTCCGAGCGCACGAGGATCGCGTACTCACCGTGGTCGTAGTTGGCATCCGCAAGCAGCCGCACCGCCCCCAGCATCGCACCCGTATCCGGGTCAAAGGCCACCAGCGCGATCGATCGCGCGTAATCCAGTTGCGTCAACTGGGCAATGAACTCATGGCTGAAGTGCCGGACCGCCTGGAAGAAGCGCATGCGCAGGTCTTCATCCGACACGTGGGTGAAGAACTCGCGGAACAGTGCCTCATCCTCGGGCCGCACCGGCCGCACGAACACCTGGCGACCGTGCCCCAGTTCGACATGGCGCTCCCACTCCCTCGGATACGGCCGGATCGCGAACCGCGGGTGGCCCGGCCCCTTGTGCAGTCGCGCCAACGCTGACACGCCGATCCGCGCATCCACGGCGATGACTCCATCCTTGTCCGCCAGCAGAGGGTTGATGTCGATCTCGCGTATGTCGGGCACGTCGGCGGCGAGCTGCGCCAGCTTGACCAGCACCAGGGCCACGGCCCGCTCGTCGGCAGCAGGCACATCGCGGTATGCCTTGAGGATGCGTGACACGCGGGTCCGATCGATCATGTCGTGCGCAAGCCGAAGGTCCAGCGGCGGCAGCTCCAGCGCCTTGTCGTTGATCATTTCCACCGCCGTGCCACCGCGGCCAAATACGACGACCGGCCCGAACGTCGCGTCGTCCACGACGCCGGCAATCAGTTCGCGGGCCTTCGTGCGCACGACCATGGGATGCAGCGTGACCCCATCGATCCGCGCCGTGGGACGCGCTTCCCGGGCGCGCGCGAGGATCGCGGTGGCCGCCTCGCGCACCGCTGCGGGGGCGGAGAGGTTGAGGCAGACCCCATCGATGTCCGACTTGTGGGTGATGTCCGGCGACAGGATCTTCACCGCCAGCGTTCCGCCATCGGCCAACATCGGCTCCGCCATTCGCGCTGCCTCGTCGGCATCACGCGCAGTGACCACGGGAGTGATGGGAATGCCGTACGCCGTCAGCACGTGCGCGACTTCGCCCGGGTCAAGCCATGCACGCCCGTCGGCCAGCGCGCGCGCCACCGTGTCGCGCGCAGTAGCCGTGTCCACCACGAGATCGTCGGGAAGGCTGGGCGGCGTCTCCATCAACGTCGTCTTTGCCTCGCGGTGGCGCACGAGGTACATGAAGCCTCGAACTGCGTCGGCCTCTGTCGCGTAGGTGGGAATTCGCGCGGCGCTCAGTTGCTCAGTCGCGGCGTCATTCGCCCCGAGCCACACCGCCAGCACTGGCTTGCGCGCGACCGTGGACGGCAGTGCCTTGCGGGCCTCGGCCAATGCCTGCGCGCGTACCTCGGTCGGCACCAGCGCCGTGGGCACGTTCAGCGCCAGGATCGCGTCGTTGCCAGTATCTTGGGCCAACGCCGAGAACGCCGCTGCATACTCCGGATTGCCAACCCCGCCATTGATGTCCACGGGGTTGGTGCCAGGCCACACCGCCGAGGCGACGGCGCCGAGCTGCTGCACCGTGTCTTCACCCAGGTCGGCCAGCTTGCCGCCCATATCGCGCAGGCGGTCAGCGGCGAGCATGCCGGTCCCCCGCCCGTTGGCGAAGATCGCCAATCGCGGTCCCGGGAACGTATCGACCCGTCCCAGGGTTTCGGCGGCAGCGAAGAGTTCGTCCAGCGCCAGCACCCGCAGCATGCCCGCCCGCTGGAACGCCGCGGCGTACACGGCATCGGGCGAGGCCAGCATTGCCGAGTGTGTCCGCGGCACGTTGACCGGCCGCGCATGACGATCTGATTTCACCACCACGACCGGCTTCAAACGGGCGGCTGCGCGCGCGGCCGACATGAACTTGCGCGCGTCGCGGATCGATTCCACGTACAGGACGATCGCGCGGGTGCGGAAGTCGCGGGCGAAAAAGTCGAGCAGGTCGGCGAAGTCGACGTCGAGCTCATCGCCCAGGGATGCCACGGCGGAAAAGCCGACCGAACGGCCTGCGCCCCACTCCACCAGCGCCGCGGCGATCGCGGCCGACTGCGAAATCACGGCGATGTCGCCCGGCTGCGGGTGGTGCGCGGAGAAACTGGCATTGAGCCGCGCGTGTGGTGCGATGACGCCCAGACCATTCGGCCCGACCAGGCGAAGGCCATGGGTGCGCGCAACAGCCGCGAGTTTGGCCGCGGTCGATCCCGGCCCGTGTCCCAGATCCGTGCCCAGCACGATGGCCGCGGCCGTCCCAAGCTCGGCCGCCGTCCGCGTGAGTCCAGTCACCTTGGCGGGTGGCGCCGCCAGGACGACCAGTTCGGGTGTCCACCCCAGGTCCTGCAGGCGCGGTACCGCGGCCACGCCCTCGATCCGGGCGTGGCTCGGGTTCACCAGACCCAAGGGCCCCGCGAATCCTGCTGCCTGCAGGTTGCGGAGCACAGCGGCACCTAGCGAGCGCGCGCGCGGGCTGCCGCCCACGACCGCGACGGAGCGGGGATTGAAGACGGATTCGAGGGAATATGTGCTCATCTGCGGATGACGCCAATCCTCGCTGATCTCTCGATTACCCGGCTTGATCGGCCTCAATCCGGCGCGCAGCTCAGATGGCCACGCCATTCCATCCTGCCGTGCCCGGCCGCTGATTGCACCGCATTGTGTCCCTGCACGCCGTCGCCCCGATGACAGCCACTGGCTCCCGCAGAGCGACGGCGTTAGTATTTTGACTAACACGGCACTCGTTGACCGGCTTGCAGCAACCGCCCCGAAAAATCCTCCACGTCGACATGGACGCGTTCTACGCTTCCGTCGAGCAGCGCGACGATCCCAGCCTGCGCGGCCGGCCGGTGGTCGTGGCTTGGCGCGGTGCGCGCTCGGTGGTGTGTGCGGCCAGCTACGAGGCGCGCAAGTTCGGAGTCCGTTCGGCCATGCCGGCGGTTCGGGCCGAGCGACTTTGCCCGCGCGCCGTGTTCGTGCCTCCCGACTTTGCTCGTTACAAAGCCGTATCACGGCAGATTCGCGAAGTGTTCGCCCGCCACACGGACCTGATTGAACCGCTTTCGCTGGACGAGGCCTACCTGGATGTCACCGTCACCAAGACTGGCCTGCCGTCGGCGACTGAAACGGCGCAGGCCATCCGCGCCGCGATACGCGAGGAAACCCAGCTCACGGCGTCGGCGGGTGTCGCACCCAACAAGTTCCTGGCGAAGATTGCGTCGGATTGGAACAAGCCCGACGGATTGTTCGTGGTCCGCCCGCACCAGGCCGAAGCCTTCCTCACTCCGCTGCCGGTGGGACGCCTGCCCGGCGTAGGCAAGGTGATGGAGCTGAAACTGGCGGAGTTGGGTATTGCCACCGTGGGCGAACTGCAAGCCATCGGCGAAGACGTGCTGGAACACCGATTTGGCCGCTGGGGCCGCCGGCTGCACGAGCTGTCCCGCGGCATCGATGACCATCCCGTGGTGACCGAACGGCCCACGGTGCAGATCTCCAGCGAGGACACCTTCGAGCGAGACCTGCTGCTGGACGAACTGGAGCCCCACATCCAGCGGCTGGCGGAGAAGACCTGGGCTGGATACGAGCGCGAAACAGGCCGCATGGCGCGCACGGTGGTGTTGAAGCTCAAGACCACAGACTTCCGCACGCTCACCCGCAGCCTGACGCAACCTGCGCCACCGGTCGGCGCCGAGGATCTGGCGCGCATCGCCTGTGGGTTGCGCAATCGTGTCGACCTCCCGGCAAAGACGCGCTACCGGCTGGTAGGTGTCGGGCTGTCTGGCTTCATCGACACTGATCAGTTCGAGATCCAGAGCGATCTGTTTGCGTGCGGGACTTAGGATGGGGGAGGAGCCTGCCCGAGAACAACAGGGCGCCAGAAAGCAGAAGAGCGGGCTTTCGCCCGCTCTTCCACGTGTACCGCTTGGAACCCGGCAGCGATTACTCGCCCGCCAGGCCCTCGCCCTCTTCCACGGCCTTCATCGACAGACGGATACGGCCCTGCTTGTCGACTTCCAGCACCTTCACCTTGACCAGATCGCCTTCCTTGAGCTTGTCCGATACCTTCTCGACGCGCTCGTTGGAGATCTGCGACACGTGGACCAGACCATCCTTGCCCGGCAGGATGGTGACGAACGCACCGAAGTCCATGATCTTGGCGACCTTGCCTTCGTAGATGCGGCCCGGCTCCACGTCCGAGGTGATCTGCTCGATGCGCGCCTTGGCGGCCTGGGCAGCGGCGGCGTTGACCGAAGCGATGACGATCGTGCCGTCGTCCTGGATGTCGATCTGGGTGCCGGTTTCCTTGGTGATGCCCTGGATGGTGGCGCCGCCCTTGCCGATCACTTCGCGGATCTTGTCCGGATGGATCTTGATGGTCAGCAGGCGCGGCGCGTACTCGCTCAGCTCGCTGCGCGGCGTGGTCAGGGCGTTGGCCATCTCGCCGAGGATGTGCAGGCGACCGGTCTTGGCCTGCGCCAGCGCGACCTTCATGATCTCCTCGGTGATGCCCTGGATCTTGATGTCCATCTGCAGCGCCGAGATGCCCGCGGCGGTACCGGCGACCTTGAAGTCCATGTCGCCGAGGTGATCCTCATCACCCAGGATGTCGGACAGCACGACAAAGTTGTCGTCTTCCTTCACCAGGCCCATGGCGATACCGGCCACCGGCGCCTTGATCGGCACGCCCGCGTCCATCAGTGCCAGTGACGAACCGCAGACCGAGGCCATCGACGAGGAACCGTTCGACTCGGTGATCTCCGAGACGACGCGGATGGTGTACGGGAACGCTTCCATGCTGGGCATGACGGCCAGCACGCCACGCTTGGCAAGACGGCCGTGGCCGATCTCGCGGCGCTTCGGGCCCATCATGCGGCCAGCTTCACCGACCGAGTACGGCGGGAAGTTGTAGTGGAACAGGAAGTGTTCCTTGTACTCGCCCGAGACGGCATCGATGATCTGGCCGTCACGCGCGGTACCGAGGGTCGCGACCACGATCGCCTGCGTCTCGCCGCGGGTGAACAGCGCGGAGCCGTGGGTACGCGGCAGCACCGACACCTTCGAGTTGATCGGGCGGATCGTGTCGAGCGCACGGCCGTCGATGCGCACCTTGGTGCTCAGCACGGAGTTGCGCATGGTCTGGTACTCGAGCTCGCCGAATTCCTTGGCGGCATCGGCGGGGTTCCAGCCGTTGGCTTCGATCTGCCCGGCCAGCGACGCCAGCACTTCCTTCTTCAGCGTCGAGATCGAATCACGACGCTCGAGCTTGTTGCGGATCTGGAAGGCGTCGGCCAGGCGGTTGCCGATGGCAGCCTTGAGCGCGCCGATCAGCGCGTCGTTCTTGGCCGGGGCAACCCAATCCCACTTCTTGGTGCCGGCTTCGGCGACCAGCTCGTTGATCGCGTTGATCGCGACCTGCATCTGCTGGTGACCGAACATCACCGCACCCAGCATCACGTCTTCCGACAGCTCCTTGGCCTCGGACTCAACCATCAGCACGGCGCTCTGGGTGCCGGCGACGACCAGCTCCAGGTCCGACTCCAGCAGTTCGCTGGTCGACGGGTTGAGGATGTACTCACCGTTCTTGTAGCCGACCTTGGCGGCGCCAATCGGGCCCTGGAACGGCGCGCCGGTCAGCGCGACGGCGGCCGAGGCACCCAGCAGGGCGGGGATGTCACCGTCCACTTCCGGGTTCATCGACATCACGGTGGCGATGATCTGGACTTCGTTCTTGAACTCTTCCGGGAACAGCGGACGGATCGGGCGGTCGATCAGGCGCGAGGTCAGCGTTTCCTTCTCGGTCGCGCGGCCTTCGCGCTTGAAGAAGCCACCCGGGATACGGCCACCGGCGTAGAACTTCTCCTGGTAGTCGACCGTCAGCGGGAAGAAGTCCTGGCCTTCGCGTGCGGTCTTGGCGGCGACTGCGGCCACCAGCACAACAGTGTCATCCATCTTGACGAGGACGGCGCCGCCGGCCTGGCGGGCGATCTCGCCGGTTTCCAGGGTGACCTGGTGCTTGCCGTACTGGAAGGTCTTGGTAATTTTTGCCACGTTGGTTTCCTTCGAATTTCGATGCGTTACGCGCGGGGCCCCTGCCCCTGGCGTTTGGTTGCCTCACGGCGACCGGGTGTTGCCTGGGACGACGGAAACTCCGGCCGTCCCCAAAAACGAACCGCGGCGCATCACTGCGCCGCGGTAGGTATCTCGGTTAGCGACGCAGACCGAGCTTCTCGATCAGCGCCTTGTAGCGCTCCACGTCCTTGCGCTTCAGGTAGTCCAGCAGGCTGCGACGGTTGTTGACCATCATCAGCAGGCCGCGACGGCTGTGGTGGTCCTGCTTGTGCTGCTTGAAGTGCTCGGTGAGCTGCTCGATGCGGGCGGTCAGCAGGGCGACCTGGACTTCCGGCGAACCGGTGTCGTTGGCGCCGCGCTTGTTGTCTTCGATGATCTTGCTGGTATCAATGGACATTGCGATATCTCGTGACGCGATGCCTGCAGAAGCGAATCGAACGCGCTATGCGCCGATGCACCGCCTGGCTCGCCTTTTGCCAAAGGAAAAAAGCACCCGAGGGTGCCAACTTGCTGTTGAAAGCCCGCGGATTGTAGCCCGCGGGGCTTTGCGGAACAAGGTTTCAGCGCGGCGGCACGGGCCCCGTGCTGACGGAAGGCCGCGGAAAGACCGGTCGCTTGGTCACGTTACCGCCCAGATGAACAGACGCTGCGCACGCACCACGCCCTCCTCCACTTGGCCCAGACCGAGGGCGCGCCCCGTCTCATCGCACACGGCGACAATCCCGTCGGCGGATGGCGCCGGAAGGGGCACGGGCTGGCCCCGGCCCAGTCGCAGGGCCCCGCCGGCGTCAAGCGTCACCTTCGGAAAGCCGGCCAACCCGGCCTCGACGGGCAGCAAGGCCTCCATCAGCCGGTCCTCGCCCTCAGCGGCAAGGGCCTCCAAGGCATCGAGCGTCCACATCCGCGGCGCGGTGAACGGCTCCACCCACAGGCGCCGCAGGACCGCGACGTGCGCACCGCACCCCAGCGCCTCGCCGAGGTCGCGCACCAGACTGCGGATGTAAGTGCCGGATCCGCACTCCACGTGAAGGCGAACCCGGTTGCCGTCGCGGCCCAGCAGGCGGATCTGGCGGACCTCAACCTCGCGCACCGGGGCCTCGATCGCCTCGCCCCGGCGTGCCTTGGCGTATAGCGGCTCGCCGCCCTGCTTGAGGGCCGAGTAGATCGGGGCACGTTGCTGGATCACGCCCGCCAGCGGCTGCAAAGCGGCCTCGATGGCGGCGTCATCCAGCGCCGGCACGGGCCGCTCCTGCAGCACCACGCCATCGGCATCATCGGTGTCCGTGGTGGCACCCAGTACCGCCACCGTCTCGTACGCCTTGTAGGCGCCCAGCAACAGGCCGGCGATCTTGGTCGCCTCTCCCAGGCACAGCGGCAGCAGCCCAGTCGCCAAGGGGTCGAGCGCGCCGGTATGGCCGCCCTTCTCCGCCCGGAACAGGTGCCGCACCCGCTGCAGCGCCTGGTTGGAGCTCAGCCCCTGCGGCTTGTCCAGCAGCACGATGCCGTGCAGCGGACGGAATACGGTGCGCGCTTTCCTGCTCATTCCCAGTCCAATCGTGAAAAAGGCGGCCGTGGCCGCCTTCCTGGTTTCACTTCGACCCGTCGGTATCGGGTTCGTCGCCGTCGGCGCGTTCCGCCTCGTCCCGCAGGTCGGGCAGATCGCGCAGCAGCAGGTCGATGCGCTCGCCCTTGTCCACCGAATCGTCATAGTGGAAGTGCAGCTCCGGCACGTGCCGCAGCTTCATCGCCCGGCCCAGCTGGTAGCGCATTTCGGGCGTCAATGCCTTCAACTCTTTGACCGCGGCGGCTGAACTCTCCTGCAGCAACGCGGTCACGAAGACCTTCGCGTGCGCCAGGTCACGGGTGACCTCAACGTCGGACACGCTGAGCGACGGCAGGCCGTGCTCACGCACGGTTTCGTGCACGATCTTGCCCAGCTCACGACGGAGCTGGGCGGACACGCGATCACTGCGGTAGAACGACTTCTGTGCCATGGCTTAGAGGGTACGCGCCACTTCGATACGCTCGAAGCACTCGATCTGGTCGCCCGGCTTGACGTCGTTGTACGCCTTCACGCCGATACCGCACTCGGTGCCGTTGCGCACTTCGTCCACGTTCTCCTTGAAGCGGCGCAGCGATTCCAGCTCGCCCTCGAAGACCACGGTGTTGTCGCGCAGCACGCGGATCGGCTTGGAGCGCTTGACCACGCCCTCGACGACCATGCAGCCGGCAACCGCGCCGAACTTGGAGCTGCGGAAGACGTCGCGGACCTCGGCGATGCCGATGATCTCTTCGCGGATCTCCACGCCCAGCAAACCGGACGCCACCTGCTTCACCTGGTCGATCACGTCATAGATGATCGAGAAGTAACGCAGGTCGACGCCGTTGGTCTCAATGACCTTGCGCGCCGAGGCGTCGGCACGGACGTTGAAGCCGATGATCGTCGCCTTCGAGGTCGAGGCCAGGGTGGCGTCGGACTCGGTGATGCCGCCCACGCCCGAACCGATGACGTTGATGCGGATCGCGTCGGTCGACAGACCGGTGAGGGCCTCGCGCAGGGCCTGCACGGAACCGTGCACGTCGGCCTTGACCACCAGGTTGAGGGTCTGCTGGCCTTCGCCCGAACCCATCTGGGCCAGGATGTCTTCCATGCGGTTACCCGCCTGGGCGACCAGACGCGATTCGCGGCGCTTGGCGTCACGCTGCTGCGCGACGTCCTTCGCCAGGCGCTCGTCGTCCACGACCACGAAGTCGTCACCCGAATCGGGCACGCCCGACAGGCCGAGCACCTGCACCGGGATCGACGGGGTCGCTTCCGGCACCTGCTCGCCACGCTCGTCGAACAGCGCACGCACGCGGCCGTACTGCACGCCGCAGACCAGGTAGTCGCCCTTCTTCAGGGTGCCGGACTGGACCAGCACGGTGGCGACCGGGCCGCGGCCCTTGTCCAGCGAGGACTCGATGACCACGCCGTTGGCGCGCCCGTCGCGCACCGCACTCAGTTCGAGCAGTTCGGCCTGGATGGAGATCGCGTCGAGCAGCGCGTCGATGCCCTGGCCGGTCTTGGCCGAGATCTCGACGAACTGGGTGTCACCACCGAACTCTTCGGCCACCACTTCCTCGGCCAGCAGTTCGTTCTTCACGCGCAGCGGGTCGGCGTCGGACTTGTCGATCTTGTTGACGGCCACGATCAGCGGCACCTTGGCCGCCTTCGCGTGCTGCACCGCTTCCTTGGTCTGCGGCTTGACGCCGTCGTCGGCGGCCACGACCAGCACCACGATGTCGGTCAGCTTGGCACCGCGGGCACGCATCGCGGAGAACGCGGCGTGGCCCGGGGTGTCCAGGAAGCTGATGACGCCACGGTCGGTTTCGACGTGGTACGCACCGATGTGCTGGGTAATGCCACCGGCCTCACCGGACACCACCTTGGTGCGGCGGATGTAATCCAGCAGCGAGGTCTTGCCGTGGTCGACGTGGCCCATGATGGTGACCACCGGCGGACGCGCGAGCTTCTCGCCCTGCGTGTCCTCCACGTGGGCCAGCAGCGCGTCCTCGACGTTGCCGGCGTCGGCCTTCAGCGCGACGTGGCCCAGTTCCTCGGTGACCAGCGCCGCGGTGTCGTGGTCGATGGATTGGTTGATGGTGGCCATGACGCCCATCTTGAACAGCGCCTTGACCACCTCGCCGCCCTTCATCGCGAGCTTCTGCGCCAGGTCGGCCACGGTGATCGTGTCACCGATGGCCACCTCGCGCACAACCGGTGCGGTGGGACGCTCGAAGGCGTGCTTGCCACCGCCGGTGCGGGCCTGCTCGGAGCCCCGGCGCGGTCGGTTGCCACCCGCAGGCTTGCCACGCGCGCCGGTGGAACGGCGGGCACGGTCGGAGGCGCTCAGGTGCATCTGGCCGGCAAAGCGGCTGGCGCGGTCATCGTCCTCGACGCCAGCCACCATGGCATGCGAGCCACGCGGCTTGTGCGCGGGCGCACGCGTCGTATCGACCCGCGGTGCCGCGGCGGGCTTGGGATGGGCGTGGGCGTGCGCGGGCGCCGGCTTGCGGACCGGGGCCTCCTCGTCGGTGGAAGCGACGCCGGCAGCCTCAAGTGCTGCACGGGCTTCGGCCTCGGCCTTCTGGCGGACAGCCTCTTCCGCCTCTAGGCGGGTGCGCTCCTGCGCTTCGGCACGCTGGCGGTCGGTCTCGGCCAGGCGGCGCTGTTCGTCGAGATTGCGCTGGCGCGACTCCTCGAGCTTGCGCAGGATCTCGGCACGCTCGTCGGTGACCGGGCCAGCCTTCTCGGCAGCGGCATCGCGCGGCGAAAGGGTGATCTTCTTGCGCACGACCACGTCCACCGTGGTCTTGCCACCCTTGCTGCCGCCCACCGTGATTTCCTGCTTGCGGCTGCGGTTGAGCGTGATCTTCTTGGGCGCCTCGACAGCATCGTCGGTGGTCTCGACCTTGCCGTGGGAACGCTTGAGGAAGCCAAGCAACTTGACCTTCTCGATACTGGTCACGACCTGGTCGGGGCCGCTGAACGGCATGCCGGCTTCGGCGAGCTGTTCCAGCAGCTTCTCGACCGGCGTGTTCACCAGTGCGGCCAGCTTGCGGATAGTGGTTTGCTGCGACATTCGGTTTCCGTGTCCTCGTGGCGTGGGACGCATCCCGCGCGTGATGGAGCGATTCTAGCCCTGCGGTGGCCGCCAACCCCTGTTCAGGGTGGCCGCCGGCCGGGTTTTACTCGAACCAGTGCTTGCGGGCTTCCATGATCAGCGCCGCGGCGCGTTCCTGGTCGATGCCCTCGATATCGGTGAGCTCGTCCGTGGCCATGTCGGCCAGGTCGTCGCGGGTCACCACGCCACGCGCGGCCAGGGCGTAGGCCGTGGCCTCGTCCATGCCTTCCAGCGAGAGCAGGTCGGCGGCCGGCTGGTGTTCCTCCAGCTCCTCCTCCGCGGCCAGCGCGTCGTTGAGCAGCGCGTCGCGGGCACGCGAACGCAGCTCTTCGACGATGTCCTCGTCAAAGCCCTCGACCGCCAGCAGTTCGCCGACCGGTACGTAGGCGATTTCCTCGACGGTGTTGAAGCCTTCCGACACCAGGATGCCAGCGATTTCCTCGTCCACTTCCAGCTTGTCCATGAACAGCTGGCGGGCCGCGGCCTGCTCGGCTTCCGACTTGGCGGTGACCTGGTCCTGGGTCATCACGTTGAGCTGCCAGCCGGTCAGGCGGCTGGCCAGGCGCACGTTCTGGCCGCCCTTGCCGATGGCCTGCGCCAGGCGCTCTTCGGCCACGGCCAGGTCCATCGAATGCTTTTCTTCGTCGACGATGATCGACTGCACTTCGGCCGGCGCCATCGCATTGATGACGAACTGCGCCGGGTTGTCGGACCACAGCACGATGTCCACGCGCTCGCCGTTGAGCTCGTTGCTCACCGCCTGCACGCGCGAGCCGCGCATGCCGATGCACGCGCCGATCGGATCGGTACGGTTGTCGTGGGCCAGCACGGCGATCTTGGCGCGGTCACCCGGGTCGCGGGCGCAGGCCTTGATCGACACCAGGCCCTGGCCGACTTCCGGCACCTCGAGCTTGAACAGCTCCATCATGAACTCCGGCGCGGCGCGGCTGATGAACAGCTGCGGGCCACGGGGCTCGTTGCGCACGTCGAACAAATAGCCGCGGATGCGGTCACCGGTGCGGACCACGTCGCGGGGGATGCCCTTGTCCTTGGGAATGATCGCCTCGGCGTTGCCGCCCAGGTCGACGTAGATGTTGCCGCGCTCAACGCGCTTGACGATGCCGGTGACCAGCTCGCCCACGCGGTCCTTCCACGCGTCCACCACCTGCTGGCGCTCGGCTTCGCGCACGCGCTGCACGATCACCTGCTTGGCGGCCTGCGCGGCGATGCGGCCGAACTCGGGGTTCTCGATCTGCTCTTCGATGTAGTCGCCCACCTCGACGCCTTCGACTTCGTCGATGGCATCCATCAGGCGGATCTGGCGGTCGACGGAGTCCATGACCACGTCATCGGCCACGACTTCCATGCGGCGGAAGGTCTCGTAGCTGCCGTCCTTCTGGTCGATCTTGACGCGAACCAGCACGTCTTCGTCGTGGTAGCGCTTCTTCGCGGCGGACGCCAACGCGGCTTCGATCGCCTCGAAGATCACTTCCCGCGGTACGCCCTTCTCGTTGGCAACCGCATCAACGACCAGCAACAGTTCCTTGCTCATCTCGATTACTCCGCACGGGACGGCTTGTCGGCCGCCGGCTTCTTGGTGGATTTGTTGGATTTGCTCTTGCCCGGGCGCGCGTCGCGGCCGGACTTGTCCTTGGCGGGCGCGAGGCCCAGGGCCACCCAATCGGGGACCAGGCGCGCCTTTTCGATGTTGTCGACCGACACCACGAAAGGCGTGCCGTCGATGCTGAACGTGACCATGTCGCCTTCGACCGAATCGATGCGGCCCTGGAGGCGACGGCGGCCGTCCTGCGGCAGCTTCAGCGTCACCTTCGCCGACTCACCCGCAAAGCGCGCGAAGTGCTCCGCGGTGAACAGCGGCCGGTCGATGCCCGGCGAGGACACTTCCAGCGTGTAGTTGGCGCTGATCGGGTCCTCGACGTCGAGTTGGGCGGACACCTCGCGGCTCACGGCCTCGCACTCGTCGATACCGACCATGCGCGGCTCGCCATCCTCGCCCGGAGCGGCATCAGCCGGCATGTCGATGTACAGGCGCAGGGTGGTGCCGCCGGTCGACGGCAGGTACTCCACGCCCAGCAGCTCGACGCCCAGCGACGACACGGTCGGGGCCAGCAGGTTGGCAATTTCGGTCGCTTTATCTGTCACGCGCTGACGCTCCTGCGGTTGTGACCTGCGAGTGGGTACTGCGGATTGCGGTACTTCGAATGCAACAAAGGGCCCATTGGGCCCCTTGTCCGTACAACTGGATGTCGGCGTGACGCGCGAGCAGAGCGCGTCACCTAGCCCAGATTCCGACCCGGGACGTGCCCCATCCTCGGGGCGCATCGCATGCCGATACTGCCGGCATTCGATCGGAACTAGCAGCGCGGGCAGGGTTTTGCGCCTATCTGACCTTGCCAGTCAGGCCACCCACCCCTCGCCGGAGCACGGGATGATACGCGGTTCCCGGCCCCGAGCCAAGCCCCGCCCTACCCCCGCCGGCGCTACAGGGCGCCGACGACGTTCAGGAACAGACCCTGGTGGCGGTAGCTCAGGTCGGTCAGGTTTTCCGAGAAGTCGGTGAAGTTGTAGCCCACACCCGCCTTCACGTGCTCGCCGAAGTAGCGGTACACACCCAGCAGCATGCCGCCACGGGATTCGTCCAGGTCCGGCAGGTGCAGGCGACGGGCCTCCAGCAGCCCCTCCCAGTCCTCGAACAGGCGCACGTCGGTACGCAGGATCACCAGTTGCGCCCGGTTGTCGAAGAACTCGGGGTTCTCGCGGTCCAGGCTCACCGATCCCAGGCGGTAGGCGTACTTGCCTCCCACCGACCACCACGGCGTCAGGGCGTAGCTGGCATCCACCGAGCCGATGTGGCTCTTCTGGATGAACTGCGCCGCCGTGCCGGTGAGGGTTACCTGGTCGGTGGTCGGCACATTATAGAAGTAGGTGTACTTGGCCAGCGCGTTCAACCGGTTGCTCAGCACCGGGCGGTAGCCGAAGCCGATGACGCCCTCGGTGAACCTGCCGTCGTAGAACTGCCCCTGCGAGCTTTCGCTCATGGAGTGGTCGAACTTGCCGACCAGGCGCCAGTCGTCCGACATCTGGACCTTGAAGTTGTTCCGGAACAGCCAGGTGGTGCGCTCCACATGCGTGGCGTCCGGCCGTTCGCTGTCGTCGGCGCGGTATTCAACGCCACTGGAGATCCGGGTCGAACCGAGGATGTAGGACACCCGCACCCCGCCCGCGCGGCGCTCGGTCTCCGCGGCGGTCTCGCTGTCCTGCAGGGTACCCAGCTCGGCGTTGGCGCCCAGGCTCCAGCGGTCACCCAGGTTGAGCGACAGGCCGGCGGCATGCGTCAGGCCCCGGGCCTCGTTGGCATCCTGGTGGCGCTGCTCGGCATAGATGCTGCTGCTGTCCGCCAGGCGCCGCTTCACGCCCCAGACCAGGCTGCCGCGCTGGCCGCTGATGTTGGTGCCGTCGAGGATGTCGCCGCGCTCGTTCTCGAGCGCGTAGTTCATGTACAGGCTGGTCTTGTCCGACACCAGGTAGCTGGTGCCCAGGCGCCCGCCCGGGCCAAGGTCACCGGCCGAGGCTTCGGCTTCCACGCGCAGCTTCTCGCCCACGCGCATTGCACCGCCCACGCCCAGTCGACCATTGTCCTGGCGGTCGCCGTCCTTCGACAGGGTCTGCTGGGCGAAGCCCCAGGCATTCCACTTGTCTGCAGAGTCATACCCCACGTGCACCACGGCATCGGTGCGCTGACCCTGCTCCTGCGTCAGCGGCACGGTCGTGCGCAGGTCTTCGCGCTTGTCGCTGCGCACGCCGGTGGCGACGTTCCAGCGGTCGTTCAGCCGGTACTTGACGTTCAATTCGGCCGCATCCAGCGTGAGGCCGGCGTCCTGCTCGCGGTGGTCGGCCTTGCCGACCACGCTGAGCCGGTCGCCAACCGGCACGTCCACCGTGCCGCCGTAGTACGTGCGGTCGGACAGCGTGCCCAGGCCGGGCGCCGAGTAGCCGGCATCCTGCGCCTGCGTGTACAGCGTCACCCTGCCCTGGCCACTCTTGAAGATGTCGTTGATGCCCAGGCTGAAGTCGGCGCGGTAACCGCCGGCTTCCGCGTTGTTGAACGCGGCGGGGTCGTTGCCGGTGAAGCCGAAGCCTCCGTCATAGGAATACAGCGAATTGGACGCCATGCCGCGGGTGCGGCCGCTCTGCAGCTTGAGCCACGTGTCGGCACTCTTGCGCAGGGTGAGGTCCGCGCCGAGCATGCCGCTGTCCTCGGCATCGCCGCTGCTTCGGCTGCCGGTCAGGCCGATGCCGACGTGGTCGTTGACCCAGACGTGCGCTCGGCCGCCGGTGGTCACCGTGTCGATTTCGTCGAAGCCCGGGGCGTACTCGTAGCGCGCCACCAGCCAAGCTTCCTCGCCCGAGAGGCCGCCGCTGCGCACCAGCATGTTGTCGCCGCCGGTGGACGACAGCGGCTGGTTCAACAGGATGCGGCCCTGCAGGTAGTCGATGTCGTAATCCAGGCCGGGGCGCAGGTCCACGGTGCCGGTGACCAGCTGCGAATCCTTGTCGCGCATCTCGATGCGCAAACGCTCGGAGCCGCTGAGGATGTCCTGGTTGCGCAGGTAAAACAGCGAGCCTCCGGTACCGCGGTACTCGTCGCGACCCGCGACGGTGCCCGGTTCGGCCGCGAAACTGCCCACGACCGCGCGACGCTCGCCGAACGTGGTCGTTGAATCCGCCTTCCACTCCGCGTTGGCACCGTATAACCCGCGGTCGACCTGGGCCAGCTCGTTGTCGGCGTAGTCGGTGTGGAAGTTGCCCCACATCGCGAAGTCGTCGCCACGTTCCGCACGCAGATAGAACTTACCCAGCGTCGGCGCCATTTCCTCGACGACGCCGTCATCGCCGAAGGTCGGATAGTGGTAGTCGGGATCGATGCGGCGGAACAATGCGTCCGGCGCCTTGTCCAGCAGGTTGCCAAAGAGATCCTTCACCGGGCCCTCTCGGGTGTCGACGCTGGCGGTCAGGCGCCAGCCGTTGCCGAACTTCTCGGTGCCGTAAAAGGCCAGGCGACCGTAGAACGAGGCGTTGCGTTCGAAACCGGTGTTTTCGCCTTCAAGCAGGTCGGCCGGGCCCTTGGTGCGGTTCTTGGCCAGCGTCAGGTCGGCGATGCCGACGAAGAAGCGGTCACGCTGGCGCAATTCGAGGTCGCGCAGGTAGAGATGGCCGTTGCCTTCGGGATCCAGCACTGCGACTTCCACGGTGTGCAGGCCCTCGGGGAGGATCGCCTCGGCGATGAACTCGCCCTTGGCGTCCACGGGGACCGGGCGGCCGGCCACCCACACGGTGTGTCCTTGCGGAATGCCATTGCCGCGCACCGCGACGGTATTGGCACCGATGCGGATGTTGCGCAGCGCGATGTGGCTTTCGCCGTAGCCCGCCAAGGTTGGCGCGCCTTCAGCGCTTGCCGTGGCAGGCACGTCCTCGACACTGCCATCGGCGTTGGCATTGACCATCCACAACGGACGCGCACTGGTTTCATCGAACTTGCCCTGCTCGTCATAGACGCGCAACACGTATTGCAGCTCGCGTCCTGCCGCCGGGATGCTTTCGCCGGCAGGCTGCCACTCACCCTCTCCGTTCGGGTCCAGCGCCACGACCGCCAGTGGGGTGGTCTGCGGGGATTGTCCCTTGTGATGAAGACGAACTTCAGCGCGGTGGATGAAGCCGCCGTAGTTGGAGTACATCCGGAAGCGAACCGGAGTGTCCACCACGGCCACCTGCGGCAAAGCGGACACGGCCAGACGCGGCGCTGCGGTCAGGTCGTCGAACTGGAAGCGGATGCCAGCCCCGTCCAGCGCCACGTCGGTGCATCGCTGCACATCGGACGAGCTGCGTGCCGGGTCGTCGATGGGCTCGCCGTCCACCGAGATGTGCATGGGGTTGAGACCGAACGCGTTGGTCGGCGCCAGCTCCCGGTTCAGGCGGGTGATGTCCACGCCTTCGAGGTCATCGCGCGGGGCTGCCTCGTCGTACACCACCTGTACTTCGATGTAGGAATCCAGACCCTGGATGAAGCCGTCATTCGGGACGTCCGCGGCCTGCACGAAGCCGCGGCCCTCATGCTCCGCCTGCTCCGCCCCAAGCTGCATCTCCGTGCGGATGGCTTCCATCGCCCGGCGTGCGCGTGCCACGGACAGGCCAATGTCATCCTCGTAGACAGAGGTGGTGCGGCGATCCAGTCGCTCGTTACCCGTGTAACCGATGAAGCGCAGGCGGGCGTTCTCGCGGTCCTTCACTTCATCCAGGGCGCTGCGAAGGCGCTCGGTAAACCCGGCTGGGATGATTGCCTCGCCGGCCTCCAGGGCCAGCGTCGGGATGGGCCCGCCCGAGGGCTGGTGAATGCGCGTGATGGTCTCGTTACCGGCGTCGGCCGGGCACATCTGCGGCTCTTCGGGCAGCTCCTGCATCGGGTCGTCGTACCAGAACTGCACTTCGACGCGACGGTTGAGCGCGCGGCCCTGCGGTGTGTCGTTGGCGGCCAGGAAGGTGGTCGCGCCACGACCATCACTCTGTACCGCTGCGGCAGGCAGGCCAAGGGCCTGCTGCACAGCGAGGGCCGTGCGATGGGCGCGCGCCTTGGACAACGCGACGGCGTCGCCGTAGATGCGTGCGTTGCGATCGGACAGTGCCATCTCATCGGCATAGCCGATGAACTTGGCGGTGACGTTCTGCTTGCCGCTTAGGTTGGCGAAGGCCTTGCGCACCTGCTCGATGAATGCTGGCGTTACGTCGACGCCCTCCTCGCCATAGTGCAGGGCGGTCACCAGGTTGTTGACGCGCGTGCGCTTGGCATGGCCGTCCTGGAACCGCATGAGGCAAAGTTCCTGCACGCGGCAGACCTTGATCTGGCGGAAGTCCTCCTTGACGAGCACCTCCTGCTCCATCGTGGCGGCCTTGGGTTCGTCGTACCAGACCTCGACTTCGACGCGACGGTTTCTCGCACGCCCGGTTTCCGATGCGTTACTTGCCACCGGCTTGGTGTCCCCCATGCCCTCGAAGGCGATCGCTTCCGGGGGCAGGGAAAGCGCACGCTGGAGCAGCTCCGCCACCTCACCTGCGCGCTCGCGCGACAGTCCCTGGTTATCGCCATAACGTGCGGTCAGCTCAGGCGACAGGCGCTGGTTGTCGGCGTGGCCGATCAGGTGCAGGCGGACGTTGGCCTTGCCGCGCACCGATTCCATCGCACGCCGGATCTTCTCGATGTCCTCGCTGCGGATCGTGATTGCGCCAGAGTCGAAGTGCAGCGGGGCGACGATGCCGCCCAGCTTCACCGTCTCCATGACCTGACCGTCGACCTGCTGCTTCTCGACCCGATCACCGCCGATGTTCTCGAGCACGCTGGGGTCACGCACCAGCGGACGGAACGCCTGGTCACCCGACAGGTGGCGCTCGACCGCCTCGCCCATCGGAACTTCCTTGGGGGGCTGGCCTTCGGTGGCCTGCTCGCTGGGGGCCTGCTCATCGGCGGACTGGGCCATTGCCGTGGCGGTCATCAGGCCCAACGCCAGCAGCGAGAGTCGCATGCGCTTCTTCAACATGTTGTTCTTCAGCCTGGTGTTCACTTACGCGCCCCCTGGTTGTCAGCGGGCCGCTGCACTGGCGCGCCGCGGCGCCAGAAGGTCTGTTGCTCCACGGTGAGCTGGTGGCTGGCGCCAGCCGACGGCCAGGCCTGCATGACCTTTTCCTTGATCGCCGCGAGGCGGGCTTCGACCAGATCGGGGTTCTCGAGGTCCGCCAGATACGACAGGCGCAACACGGCGGGCTCCTTCACCAGTTCATCGAGCAGCGTCTGCAAGCGCGGCTGCCAGTGGCGGCGCAACTCGGTGCCATCGCGCTCGAACACCTCTTCGCTCAGGTCGAGGCTCACCACCCGGAAGACCGATGCACCGAAGTCGATGCTCAGCGCCTTGCCGCGGGTGGCCCGCGCGATCACGGTCTGCTTGGTGGAGAGACGGTAACCGCTAGGCAGTGTCCGGTCGTCCAGCTTCAGCACGAAGTTGCTGCCGCGGTCTTCGTTCGGCACCACCGCACAGGTCAGGTGGTACCGGCCGTGCTTGTCGGTGCTGGCTGCGAGGCCACGCGCACTGACCAAGCGGACTCCCCCGATGCCGCCCTCGCCCGGGTCCTGGTACCCGTTGCGATTGGTGTCGTCGAAGACCTTGCCGATGATATCGGTGCAGTCGAAGGTCGGATCCGGCGTCACACGCACGGTGGCCGTGGCCTCCCCGGACAGCGGACGGTCGGTCAGGCCGTTCCAGACGCGGGCGCGGTTCACGAATTCACCCTCGCCCACGCCTGCACCCACTGCGAGCAGCAGGGTGATGACGTGCTCGTCGGCGGTTCCGAAGGCCACCCCACTCCACGTGAGCTGGCGACCGTCCTGCGTCGGCTCCGTCGGAACGTTGTCGACGCGCGCCGAACCCGGGACGTAGCGGAAGCCAGCAGGGTAGTAGTCGACCGCACGCACGTCGCGCAGCTGCAATCCAGACAGGTTGCGGAGCGTGATCGTGTACGGCACCAACTGCCCACGCGTGACGTTCTTCATCGGCGTGGTCTTGCTGATGGCCAGCGCTTCGCCCAGGTCGAGGTCAAGCGGGATGTGGTTGTTGAAGATCTGGCTGCTGCCGGGCACGAACGCGTTGTCCAGTCGGAGGTGCAGGTAGTAGGTGGTGCCCGCCGAACGTGCGGGCACCGACGTGGATGGCGCAAGCTCCGACGGCTGCGCTTCACAGCGCTCGGTGGTGCCCGGAATGGCATCGCTCACGCCCGCAGGGCAACTGGGAACAGAGAACGCCGCGGTACTCGCGTCCGAAGTCGGCGGAATCAGGGCCGAAGCACCGGCCAGGAAGTCCGCGGACGGCGGCGCCACCTCGATGACATAGCCGCCTCCTGCGGGGCACGCCGGATCTGCGAAGTTCAGGTCGAAGCGGTAGTATCCCCACTGCTGGGTGACCTGGCCCTGCTGCGCCGGATCGGCGAAGCAGCTGGCGGGCAGCGCCGAGACACCGGCCGCATCAAGCATGCGTACACGCGCTCCCGGAACCACGCCACGGTTCATGGACTCGTAGACAACGCCGTTGGGCTCGATCGGCAGGTTGAGGTTGGGCAGGCTGCTGCCGGTCTGGACGACGATGGCGTGGATACGCTGCAGGTCGTTGCTGAACACGGAGTGCGCGTAGCCGAGTTTGGCAGTGGCCGCGGTGGCGCCAGGCGCGGTGAAGCGGGCTTCCAGCGCGTCGGACGAGCCGGCGTTGGGCGCCACGTTCGCGATCTGCCACGCACCATTGGCATCGGTGGTCGTGCTGCGTTCGAGCTGGTTGTTGCGGTACAGCGCCACACTCCAGCCGGCAAGCACGCGTTCGCCCGCGTCGGTGGTCCGATTGAAGTCTGCGTCGTGCCAAGCGCGACCGCTCAGCACACCGACACCGATCCGGCTGCCGACGTCGAAAGCGACGCTCGCGCTCGCGGTCTGCACCGGGTTGTTCCAGTTGACGACGCCGGTGTTGGTCACGCGCGTGCCTGCGGCGACGTTGGACGCGAGCGTTGCGCGGAAGCGCAGCGTGGCCGACGCGCCAGGCGCGAGATCGCCATAGGCACCGGCGTAATCGCCTGTGATCATCTGGCCGCTGACGCTGATGCCGGCACTGCTGCCGTTCAACGTGGCCGAAGCACTGACATAGGTAAGCTGGCCTGAGGCCGTCGCGTTGAGGTCGTCGACGATGCGCACCAGCGTGGCGGGCACGGTCGAGATGTTGCGCACGACAACCACGTACTCGAGCTCGGCACCCGGCAAAGCCGCGCCGCCGCCGACTACGGCCACCTGCTTGTTGATGGTGAGCATCTGCATGCCACCGACCACCACCACGGTCGGTTCGGGGCCGGTGGAGGCATTGCCGTCACCATCGGTCAGCAGCGGCGGTTGCCCGGTACTGATCACGCGCGCCTGGTTCACGATCAAAGTACCGCCAGCCGTACCGGCGTTGACGCGCAGCTCGAACTCCACGGTCGCCACCTGGCCCGGATTGAGCGTGCCGATGGTGATGCCGGCAATGAGCGGCGAGACGCCACCATCCGGCTGGCCCACAGGCTGGCCGTTCAGGGTTAGCGCATTGGCGACCCACGTAGTGTGCTGCGGCACGTCGTCGCGGAGCACCACCTGGGTGGCCGGTGCCTTGCCGTTGTTGTAGATACGGATGGTGTACCGCAGCGTATCGAGCGGATCAACCACGCCCGGCGAACCGCCGTCGACGCGCAGGACGGCAGCCTTGTCGGCATAGAGGAGCGCCACGTTGCCCACGACATCCCGGGTGGGATCGTTGACGACCGGCGTGCGCGGATCATCGGACGGCACTTCGTTGCCGACATCCAAGCCGGTGACAAAGGCCTGGTTGGCGATGATGGTGCCATCTGCCGCATCCGCATCGACGACCACATTGAAAGTAATGGTCGCCACGTTGGCCGCGGCATCCGCTGGGTTGTCAGCGCGGACGAGCCCCGCCGTGGTTTCGACCGGCGACGTGACGGCGATGCCGTTGATCAGCGGCGAGCCGTTGACGCCATCGGCCACCGCCACACCATTGAGCGCGGTACTGCCCGAAACGTAGGTGGTGTTGGCGGGAACCAGGTCGCGCAGGATCACGCCATGAGCGTGGTCGTCGCCGATATTGCGGACCGTGATCGTGTAGCGCACTGTTTCGCCGGCCATCAGCACGTTGGGATCCGCGCCGAGGTAGGACGACGTCTTCTGCACGACCAGTTGCGGTGCGGATTCGATGGGCAGGCGGGTCGGATCTTCGTCGCCGGACACATCCGGGTTAGCCAGACCGTTGACGCCAGGATCGTCGCTGAGGGCGATGACGGCGGCACCGAATTGCGTGCGCGCCTGGTTGAGCACGATCGTGCCGTTGGCGATCACCGGCACCAGTTGCACCTGGTACTCGAACACCACGGACTCGGAGCCCGTACCTGCCGCACCCAGCGCGATGCTGCCGATTTCGATGCGGCCGGTGCCTTTGGCACCGCCTGTGGGATTGGTGCTGCTGGTCGCACCGGCTGGGAGCGCGCCGACAATGGCGAGCGTGCCGGGCACGAACATCCCCGGGGTGTTGAGCGCATCGATCTCATCGACCAGCGACAGGCCGGCGACACTGACGTTGCTCAGGTTGCTCAACTGCAGTCGGTAGCGCACCACGTCGCCAGGATGCGCAGGCATCGTGCTGACCACGGTCTTGGTGAAGTTGAGGCGCGGCGGATCGGTGAGCACCGCGTGCACCGCGGGACCGGCGCAGTAGTCGTTCGGCGCGCTGATGCTAGGGCAACCTGCGCCGTGGCGCTCGAAGGTGCTACTCCCGTCCAGGCTGGTCCAGTCCACGTAGACGCTGTTGGCGAGCGTCGTCAGTGCCGGGACGTTGTTCTGTACGCGCACGTCGTAGCTGACCTGCACGGTTCCGCCCTTTGCGACATCGATGGCGGCGTTACCCGTAGCGGTGCTCCAGGTGAGTACGTACGGGCTGCCGGCGGTGCCACCGCCAGTAATCTGTGGCGCGCCGATGGTGTTGCCGACGCCGGTTACGGCCGGGTTGCCAACGTACTCCAGACCCGGCGCAAGCGTGTCGACCAGGCGCAGCTCGAACCCGTCGGCCGCTTCCGCATCGGCAGCCGCGGTCAGGTTGACGGTGTAGCGCACGATGTCGCCGCCCTTCGCACCGGTCCTGTCGCCGGTCTTGGTGACGGCAATCGTCGGCTCAACGACGGTGAACGTCGCCGCCGGGCTCACCAGCGGCGTAACTGCGGTGCCGCCCGCGGTCTTTGCATAGGTGTAGGAGGCAGTGTTGCTGACCACCACGCCCTGCTGCGCGCTGGCGATGTTGCGCACGCGCACGCGCAGTTCGATCGTCGCCTGCTGACCTGCGGGAATCTGCGGGATGGTGACGTTCATCTGCGTCGCAGTACTGGTTGCGGTCGATGCCCCGCTCACCCCGGTGACGGCGGCGCTGACGAACTCAACGTTCCCGTCAAGCACGTCGATGACCGCAACGTCATACAGGGTCGCGCTGCTAGGCGCGCTTGGCACGGTGATCGCATATGTGACTTCCTGGCCGATGGTCGCCAGCCCCGTGGCTGGCGCGACCAGCTGCTTGGCTGGGCGCGCGCCCGGTGTGATCACGGTGGTGGACACCGGCGCGGTGACGTAGTCGTTGAGCTGGCCGACACCGTCGGCGCCGGTGCGCTCGTTGGCGTTGGCCGCATCCAAGCCAGTCCAGCGCGCAACCACAGTGTTGGTCAGTTGCTGGTCCGCAAGCACACTGCCCAGCACGCGCACGTCGTAGGACACCTGCACCGAGGTACCTTCAACAAGGTCGATGTTCGCGTTGCCGTCGGCCAGACTCCACACCATCGTCTGCGGCGCGCCCGCGCTGCCGTCGCCGGTCACAACAGGCGCGCCCAGCGTGTTGCCCGTACCCGTGACGACAGGATTGCCAGCGTACACAAGCCCCGCGCTCAGCGTGTCGGTCAGCGACACGTCGAACGCGCTAGAGGCATCGGTGCCACTGGCGGCGGTCAAGGTAATCGTGTAGCGGGTGACATCGTTGGCGACCGCGGTAGCGCGGTCGGCAGTCTTGGCGATGGTCACCGTCGGCTCGACGATGTTGAAACCCACCGGATTGGTCACCTGGGCCGGTTCACGGGCGCCGCCGTCGGCTTCCGCCCACGTGACCGACCCCGTGTTCTCGACGTTCACGCCCTGCTGAGCGCTCATCACATTGCGCACACGCACACGCACGTCGACGAAAGCCTGCTGGCCTGCCGCAACCTGGTCGATCGTGACCGAAACCTGAGAAGCGGTACTGGTGTTGGCAACGCCCGCTCCATTGACCACGCCGCCGACGGTCACCGTCGCGCTCATGTACTCGAGGTTCACATCAAGCGCATCGAGGACCTGCACGTCGTACATCGGCGCGTTCCGCGGCTGACCAGGCACGGCGATCCGATAGACGAGCTCCTGACCGATAGTGGCTTCGCCGTTGGTGGGCGACAGCAACGCCTTGGTCGGCGGCACCGGCGGCGCAGAGATGCGCACGATGGTGGGATCTTCGTCATCGACAGCCGGGTCGGGGTCGGCCTGGCCGTTGACGGTCGGATCGTCGCTGTCCGCGAGGAAGCTGCCGCTGCTGCTGAGCAGCTGCGCCTGATTGATGACGAGGTGGCCGTGGGCCAACGTCGACCGCAGGGTGACGTCGAACTCGACGCGCACCTCACCGCCCGCGGCGAGATCGATATTGCCGATGTCGATCAGCCCGGTGCTTGGATTGCTGTTATTGACCGCACCGGCCGGCAGCGACGTGAAGCTGAGCGAACCGGGCACGAAATCGGCGGGCAGCTGGTCTCTGAAAATCGAATCGGTGAAGCTCGAATCCGTTGCCTGCAACCGCAACGTGTAGTGCAGCACGTCGCCCGGCACTGCGGTGCGGGCGGGATCGGCGCCGCTCGTGACGTTGCGGACCGTCTTCTCGAAAAAGAAGCCCGAAAGCAGCACCGCTAGCGAATGCGCGTCTTGATGGTCATCGACGCCAACCGTGCCGTCGGTCAGCACACGGTTGATCTCAACGCGCGCGGCATTGCCACTGTCGTCGTTGTACCAGCGCGTCGCACCGGCAACGTTGGTGAGCGTTTCGCCGTTCTGGCTGTTGGCGTCGAGTTTGGTCCGGTATTCGACGAAGAGATGCTGGCCGGGCGCGACCGGTCCGGCCGCATCGAGCAGCGTGATGCTCATTTCGCACGTCGGCGCGGCGGAATACGAGAAGGCGTACTGGGTGCCCTGGGTCAGCGTGGTGCCGCCCAGGCGCACGGAGGTGATCCGAGGCGTCAGGTCACACATGCCGCCGTTGGGCCCATCGGGCAGGCGATCGAGCAGCGTGACGTTCCATGCATCGAACTGGCCAGTGTTCACCGCATCGATGGTGAAGTCGCCCCACTCACCCAGGTTCAGGCCCGCGCTACCGAGGGCCGCGGTGCCGCTCTTGTTGACAACCAGATTGGGACCGGCGATCACCGCGGGGTTGGACACGCCGTTCTCGCCCGGAAGCGGGTTGTAGAACGTACCGTCGATCAGGCGCCCGAACTGCCAGATCGCAGTGTTGACGAAGGACTTACCGAGGCTATTAACCGACGGGTTGTCATCGAGAACCACGGTCATGTCGATCGCGATGCGCCCACCCTTGGGCAGGATGAAGCCCGCTGGGAAGTGGAACTCAACCAGCCCGTTCGCGTTTACGACGATGTTCGGATTGAGAGCCGCCCCCAGCGAAGTGCATGACAGGTCTGTGCACCAACGCACGCTTGGGGTACCGACCAGACTAAGGTCGACGCCGGTGCCAGGAATGGTCACCGGGTACTGAACCGGCGGCGTGCTCGGGTCGTTGTCGTCCGGACCGTTGACGGTCACGGATACCGGGTCCATGCCGATGTTGTCGTACAGCGTGATGCCGTGCAGGTCGTCCTGCGACTCGCCATTGAGCACGACTGCGCCGGTCTGCGGATCGATCAGCACCGGAATCATCAGCCGGTAGGTGAAGGGCACGCCAACGGCGACGAAACCAGGACCGCGCTTGTTGATGGATTCAACCGGAATCAGGACGTTCTGGCAGTCCTCACGGAACTTTGGAACGTCGGAGTTGACGAACCAGATCTTGTTGTTCTGGACGTCGTTACAGGCAATGTTGCCGCTCCAGTAGACGTTGTCGAAAATGACCAGCTTTTCCTGACCCGGCTTGTACTGCAGGTTGGCAATGAAGCCATCTGGCGGATAGGCAGAACGGGGGTAGTTGCGGACGATGCACACGAGCGTGTCGACTTCGAGCTGACTCGGGTTGACGGCCCCCGGCGTGCTCCCGTCCAGAACGCCACCGAAGTCGGAGCACTTGACGGATTGTGCGTACGCACCGAACGACATGCCGAGCAGCATCAGCAGGGCGCACAGCCGGATGACCCAGCTCCTCCCTGCTACCGTGCTTCGAGTATTTCGTGCGAACCCCAGACCCATGCCCTTACTCCATTTGCGTGCGGCGCATGCCACGAATCGGCTTGGAAGTGGACCGAGGAATGGCCTCACCCGAGGAGGGCGAGCTTGCTCGCTCCCTGGGTGAGGATCCGGCGGTCCCGCTACCACGGGCGCACTGCGCCCGACAGGCCGGTGACTTTGCGTCGCCACCTTTCGGTGGTTTTGCCTTTGTCGATTTGTTGCTTGTTACGTTGAATCGCGCTGTCGGCGTTATGTCTTCAGCCTGCCGGCAGGAAGTTCATCGGATACACGATCGTTACCGCTGGGACGTCCTTTGCGCCGAAGTTGAAGCCCTTGACGCGCGCAACGATGTCGGAGACCAGGCCAGGCGCATCCATCTCCGATGACTTCACCTGGGCCATCGAAACACTGCCGTCGGGCTCGATGGTCAGGCGAAGAATGACCTTGCCTTGCAACGTCGCGTCATTGCGAAGTTCACGCTGATACAGGCGATATAGCGCGGACTTGTAGCGATCAAACACGACTTGGATCTCCTCGTCGGACCGTCCACCGCGTCGCGAGCTGCCACCGCCCGCTGAATCCTTTGCGGCAATCGCGTTGATCCCGCTCGAAGCGCGGGTCAGCGCAGTGCCCCTGATGGCGGCGCGCTCACCACCACCATTGCCAAAGCCGCGGCTTTCCGACGCGAGGTTGATGCCACTGCTCCGTCCTGGCGCACTTCCGGTCAGCATTGCCCGCTCAGGCCGCGCCGCACCTGTGTCGCTACTGAGCTTGGCTGCCTTGCCCAGTTGCGACACCGCAGGTACGTCGTCGACTGCGGTGAGGGCGTCCTTGAACGCCAGGATGCCCTGGGGCTTGGCCGTCGGCTGCGGGTTCGTAACGGGCCGTGGCTCAACCTTTGCCGTTTCTGTCCGCGTCGGGGTCGGCTTGCGTTCAACCTTCCTTTCCACTGGCCGCGTGAGCTCAGGCGGTGGCGGCGGCGCCTGCTCAAGCTTCTTGGCTTCAGGAATCACGGTAACCACGCGCTCAGGCAGCGCTTCCGCCGCCGGCGCGAGGCGCTCGGGGATCTTGATGAAAGGAACGATGAAGGCAATCAAGACCCACAGGCATAGCGCGATGGCCAGCGCCTTGCGCGAGCGCTGGTCTTCCTCGCCGCGCATCCACAGCATGAGATGCGGCCGAACGCGATCGGCTTCCAGCTCGCGATCGACCACCCACTCGTTGCGCTGACGCTCAAGTTCCTCCAGGTGCTCGAACGCTTCGTCCTCCAGGAGCAGCAGCTGTTCATTCTGCTCACCAATCCGCGCAACAAGCTCGGTGCGGCGCGCCTCAATATCATCAATCCTGGCACGCAGCGCTTCAGTGCGGGCCAGGGCATTGGCGATGTGTTCCGGCCACGCTGCGCGGGCGGAGAGGCCTTCCCAGAACAGGTCAGCACCACCGGCCTGTGCCAGCTCCTCCAGGGTATGGCAGGCCTGCGCAAGCAACCGGTGCTGCAGTCGCTCCCCAGCGAACGAATCAAGTTCGTCATCCACGGCCGCAAGATCGTGACCCAGCTCTTCAAGTTGTGCCCGCACCGCTGCGATGCGCTCGTCGAGCGAACCGTCGGCGCTGGTATCGGGAATGGTTTCGAGTTCCATGGCGTTGGTATCCGTCACGTGGTCTGCCTCAGCCGCCCGCTGCCGCACTTCCACTGGTTTCAAGCACCGCCAAGGACAACTTGTCGTAGGCGGCAGCAGTGCAGGTCGTCATCACCTTGCGAATCACCTCATACGGCAAGCTCCGGTCGGCCAGCACGGTGATCTCGCGGTTTGCAAGCGCTGCCTGCTGGGCCGCGTCGCCCTTGGTGGTCAACGGTCGCGACAAGTACTCGCGCAGCGGCTCGATCAACGCCGTATTCGGGTCGCGGATCTGCTCCATCGTGGCGACGACATCGCCCTGTACAAGCAATGTGTCCCTGGTGATGGTCACCACGACGGTTTCGGCAGGCTTGGCTTCCGCCGTCGATAGCGGAATCTCGACATCCTTTGCGTTCTGCACCACCTCGACCTCGGTCGAGTAGATCAGCAGGAACGCCACCATTACCGACATGATGTCGATCATGGGGATCAGGTTGAGCTCCGGGTCCTCGTGCTTCTTGCGCGCCCCGCGGAACGGGTTCAAGGACATCCTCATGGTGCATCTCCCACGGCGATCTTCGGGAACATGGAAACGCGACCGCTTCCGTCAGGCGTGCTGGTGAAGCCATTGGCCGCGGCGGTAGCGACGTCCGTGCTGCGAATGGCATCCATCACCTGCACAAGGTGGTCGTACTGCACGTCAGGCGCCATCAGTACGGAAGCAGTGTCGACATCGACGTGCTGCCCCTTCAGGTTGGCAGCCATGAGCGTTAGCTGCTTGAGCGGATAGGCTCCGTTTTCCAGCGGTAACACCGCAATGGAGTCGCGACCGTTGGTCAATTCCAGGCCGTCCTTGCGCACCATCACTTCAAGGCGGAACTGCGGCTCGACCGCCTCACCGGCCGCCGCGCTCGGCAGGTCGAGCTGGATGATCGAGATGCGCGAGAACACGGCCGTCATCAGCAGGAACGTGATCATCACGCTGAAGATGTCGATCATCGGCACGAGCATCAGCTCGACCGGCTTGGCCGGCGGCTTGCGACGGAGCATCAGGCCCATGGCGTTTCTCCCCTACGTTGGCTCAGGCGGCCCGGATGTTCTGGACCGCGGCTTGGGCGACACGGCCCATGCGCAGCGAGAGCACGTTCAGGTACTTGATCGCAGCTGTTTCCAGGCTCTCGACCAGGTTCTGGGTGCGGGCGGTCAGGAACGCGTGCATGAAGAGCAGCGGCACCGCCGTACCGAGGCCAAACGCCGTACAGTTCATGGCTTCGGAAATGCTCGCCGACAGCAGGTTCGCCTTCTCCGCCGGGTTGGCCGCGGCCACCGCGCCGAACGCGCCGATCAGGCCGGACACGGTACCCAGCAGGCCCACGAGGGTCGCCAGGTTCGCGAAAGTGCCCAGATAGTGCGTCCGCTTCTCCAGGCGCGGCACGATTTCCATGATGCCTTCCTGCATGGTCTTCTCGACGTCGTCACGACGGCGCACCGCACCCTGCATCGCCAGACCCGCACCCAGCAGGCGTCCCAGCGGGCTGTTGTCATCGCCGACGATCTTGCGGGCCTTGTCGAAGTCACCTTCACCCAGCGAAGGCTCGACCCTGGCCCACATGGCCTTGGTGTGCATCTGCGCACGGGTGATGGTCACCAGGCGCTCGATGGCAATCGCCAGGCCGACCAGACCGATCAACAGGATCGGATACATCATCGGTCCGCCGGCCTTGAAGAACTCCGCAACAGAATGAATCACACCCATGGCACTGCCCTCACTGAAAGTTCGCTGAAACATCTGGGAAAAAGTTGAATCTTTGCCTCAGTTGCCGTCGGGAGCGGCTGTCCTGAGTCCGTAGTACGCGAGCTCGCGCATGAAAACGTCCTTGTCGACCGGCTGCGTGCTGTCGTCCAGCAGGCGCGAAATTCCTGGTGCGTCGGCCAGCTGGGAACTCTTCCAGGGAACGATCACCAGCTCCTTGGGCGTTTCCTCGTTGCCGACAATCGACAGCCCGGACATCACCACGTCACCCGCAGGCGTCGTTCTCGTCTTGCTGGCACCGGGCGCTGCGGTTTCGTCCTGGCTGCTGGTTTTCTGTGTTGCAGGCTCGGCAGCAAATGTCGCTACCGAAGCCGAGACCAGGAAGATGCATGGGAATATCCGAAACATCAGTTAGCTCCCTTTCCGGCCCGGCTCCGGGCGTTCGCGATCCAGCCAGCCACCTGCCTGTCATCAGGCACGGCCTGTTGGTACATGAGGTAGTTGTCCAAGGCGCAACCGGCGTCAGCCAGGTAGAGATCGCATAGCACTGCGAGATTGAGTCGGGCAAAGTGGAAGCCAGGCGCGGCGGCAAGTGACTTCTCGTAAGACGCGCGTGCGTCGCCCAACTTTCCCTGACGCCGCTGCACCAGCCCCAGCTCGTTCCATGCGATGGGATGGCGCGGCTGCAGCTCCAAAGCGCGCTTCAGGCTTACCTCGGCCTTGTCCAGTTCACCGGTCTTCGCATATGCGATGCCCAAGTCGACGTGAGCTGCGGTCAATGCGGGCTGTTTCGCAGTGATTGCCTGCAACAGCGCGATGCCGTCAGCGTAGCGCTGCTGCGCCAGCAGACCAGCTGCACGCGCATAGTCGGATCGCGTGGCCCCATCAATCCTGGCCGATTCCACGATCGTGAAGCCAGTACCGCTGACGTGCACGCCTGGCGGCTCCTTGCGTGCCGCCATGGCGGTTGCCGCGAAGTAGACCAGCATTAACGCGCCGAGCCTCGCGGTGTGGCGGACTGCACGGCGGTAGCGGGGATCATTGCGCGCGGACATCTTCGTCTCCGTTATTTGCAGGGGCAGCTGGGGCAACGCTATCAACGTCGTTGCTTCCACCTGCTTCAGCAGGCACGCCTTGAACCACTGCCGGCGCCGGCTTGACGTATTCGTATCGATCAACCTGACCAAGGAAGCCGGTGCTCCCTTCAGGACGCGCATAGCGTGCGGGTACCAGCTGGCCCAGGCGCGCGATGCTCTTCTCGATCCACGGGCTGTTCACGCCAGCCTCCAGCAGCTCGATATTCTTCTCATGCAGGCCAATGGCTTTCTCCTCGAAGGGGAATGCCATTTCGTCCAGCTGGTCGTTGTAGTCCTGCAGGTCAGCGTCCTTGAGACTGCCAGGGCGCTCGGATTCGTTGAGCGACCGACTGAAGTTGGCGTACACCTCGGCCATGTAGAAGGTGGCGGCGGCGGTAACATCCGCCACTTCGTAAGGCACCAGCGTATTGAAGCCCTTGATCGCCTCCGACATCGCCTTCTGCTTGGCGGCCATGCTCCGCTCGAACGGCAGCTTCAGCTCTATCGAGGTGAAGCGCGCGTACAACGGCTCGACGAGAACCAGTGCGGCGCGACCCGCCAGCGTGCGCGTGCGGCTCGTACGCTCCGTGCCAGCCTTGGCGTCCGCCTGGACCACCCGTTCCAACTCGGCGCGATAGCGCGCATCATCACCGCGTGCCTTGTGGATCTCGGCCATCCGGTTGCGGGTTTCTACAGCGTCACCGACCGGCTTCGGGAATTCCCCGACGTAACGGGTGTAAACCGCCAACGCACGCTCCGTGTCCCTTGAATCCTCGTGCAGCTTGCCTGCGAGCAACAGCGCCTCTGCGCGTAGCGCGGGGTCGGTTGCTTCATTGGCAACGCGCTCGTACTCGCTCGCCGCACCGCCCAGGTCACCGGCCTGCTGGAATGCACTTGCGATCTGCTTCGTCGCGTCCTTGACCAGTTCGTGGGTCGGGTTGTCGCTGCGGAACTCATCCAGGACCTGCGCGGCCACCTTCCAGTCCTGTAGCCGCATCAGCGCCGCACCCGCGTCATACTGGGCTCCAGCGCGGATCTTCGACGTTGGGGCCGCCGCCTTGATGCGGAGGAAGTGGTTCGCTGCCGCGCGGTAGTCGGCTGCCGTGTTCGCGGCCTCGCCCTGCTTGTAGATCGACGCCGCCAGGTTTTCGATCAGTTCGGCCCTGGACGCATCCTGCGCGGGCGTCGCCGCCAGCACCTGCACGTAGGCCTGTTCCGCTACCGGGAACTCAGCCAGTTCAAACGAGGAGTGCGCCACCACCATCCAGGCGGTGCGTTGGAGGTCCCTCGTTGCTGCCGGGAACTTCTCCAACAACTTGCGTCCGGCATCACGCGCAGCCGCGTAATCCTTCAGGTCATACAAGTCCTGTGCGGCCGCCACCAGCACAACCGACGCCTGCTCGTGCTGCGGGAACGTATCAGCAAATCGCAGCGAGCTGGCGACCGTGGCCCGCTTCGCCTGGTCCTGTGCGGATGGCGCCACCCCCTTAAGGTTCTCGCGGTGCGCGAAAATTGCCGCGTAGCCTGCCGCAGACGCCTTCTCGTGCGCCGGATAGCCGTAGGCGGTGCGCTCGTACTGTTCTGCCGCCAGTCGGAAATCGCCGTTCTCCCGCAGCAGGTCGGCGAACTGGTAGTTCGCGGCTGGGGCCGTGGGGTCACTGTGGAAGGAGTCGAGGAACTCGCCGTACCACCGGGTGGCTTCGGCGAAGCTCTGCTGCTTCTCCTTGGCCAAGGTCGGGTCCTGATAGCGGGCGTGGTAGTAGTTCGCCAGGTCCATCAGGGTGGACTTCAGGGCTGCCACCACCTCAGGCCGCTCGCCGATGGGCTGGTGCTTCCAGTACTCGGCCTTCAGCCCGTACTTGGCGGCGAAATCGCGCTTCGCCTCGACCACCAGCTGCGGGAATCCGCCAGTCTCGTAGATCCCGATGACCCGCAGGCTGAAGTCTGGCGATGCGGCATGGAACGGATAGAGCCCCACGAAATCCTTGTAGACCGTGGCGGCATCCTGGTAGCGCTGCTTGGACAGGAAGAACTCACCGAGGTAGCGGTACGCGTGGTCCTCGTAGGGGCGGTGTCCAAACTCGGCGAAATACTCGCCAATGACCTCCGGCCCGCCCAGATTGGAGAAGGACAGCGCGATGACGTTGAAGGTGTCTTCAACGCGGCGATCCTCTGCCGCGGTGTGCTTCCCGCCAAGGACGTAGCCCTTGCCGACCTTGTGGTCGATCAGCCCGAAGTAGCGGTGCAGGGCCTCCTCAAACGCGCCCTGCTTGTAGAAGGACCACCCCAGCTTGAACATCGAGGGCTCGAAAAACTCCGAAGCTGCTCCCTTGGCTACCACGCTCTGGTAAGCGCTTTCGGCCTCCCGGTACTTGCGTTGGGCGAAGAAGCTTTCACCCCGCCGGAACTGCACTTCGTCCGCCAGCGCGGAACTGGGGTGCTCCTTGACGAGATCACCCATCACCGACATCGCGTCGTCCGGGCGACCGAGCTCGTCGAAAGCCCGGGCCTTCTGGTAGAGCACCTGGTCGCGGTAGGCGTAGTTGGGGAACTCGGCCAGCAACTTGTCGTACAACTGGATCGACTCAAGCGGGCCCGACTCACCCGACGTGACGCCGGTGGTGTCAGCCGCAGCGATCGACTGCTCCTGCGTCGCACGCTGCTCGATCTGGCGTTCTATGTCGCCGGGCGCGCCATTGGGCACCGCCCTCCCGCTCGAGCTCGCGGCAGCGGAGACTTTCGTAATGGATTCAGGGGCGGCCATCCTCACAGGCGTCGAACCTGCCGGAGACACATCCACCGCAGAACTGGTCGACGTCGGCGGCCGGTCCACCACGATGGCAGTGGTGCCGCGAACACCGTATTCGCGCTCCAGTTGCAAGTCGGCAAGGCGACGCATTGCTTCCGGCGTCAGCTCACTGGCCGGGGTCTGCTGCAGGAACTGACGGTAGCCCTCCACCGCCCGCTCCAGACCGTTGTCGACGCGAACATCGGTGGTATCCGGCTGCACTTTGCGAAGCGAAGCCAAGGTGTTTGCACGTTCGGTATGGGCACAGCCAGCCAGCAGCGCAAGCTGCACCGCCACCACGGTGGTGCGAAGACGAAGCCTCATTTGCCCTCCCCGGCTGCTGCACCCGGCGACGGGGTCGCGCCCTGCGCCTGGTTGGCGCGGTCAAAACTGTCCGCCACGGCGTAACGGGCCTGGGTCTGGTAGGCCTTCAGACGCTCGCTGCGGGCCGTCAACTCGGTAATGGCCACTGCCTCGATCAAGGCGCCCTGCTGCTTCTGCAGCTGCCCCACGCGGTCCAGTGAGTCACGCACGCGATTGCGCAGGTCCCGGATTCCATCGTCATAGCCAAGGTAACTGTGCACGCTCGCCTGTCGCAGGCGAACAAACGCCGCATAACGTTCCTGCAAGGCGGCGATTTCCGTGTCCAGCTGTTCAAGATGGTCGTGCGCCTCGGTGAGGCGATCTGCGTATTCGGTACGCAGCTTCCAGGTGATCACCCCGCGCAGGCGGTCGATCTGCTCTGCGTGGGTGCCGCGATCAGCCTGAGGCAGGCGCGCAAGGGCTTCTTCTGCTGCGTTGATGCGATCCAGCAGGATCCGTTCGTCAGCCTTCGCGAGCAGTTCGGGCCGTGGCGAAGTCAGTTGGTCCTTTAGACGGCGCGCGAGGATATTGCGCTGCTCATGCCGCAACTTGTACTGCGCATCCAGCTCGCGGAACCTCGCATCGATGCCCGGCAACAGGGGTTCGTAATAGTCGCGACGCTGGCTGATCAGATCGTCGTAGGCGTCGAAGCTCGACTGCCAGGATTCCAACTTCCTGCGCAGGTCTTCGAGGTCAAGGTAGTTCTGCAGCGCCGTCTGGAAGTCGTGCGACGCCATCAGATTGGTCAGGTAGAAAGTTTCAGGCGTGTCCGGCAGATCACGCAGCTTCACCACCCACAGCGAATCCTGATGGATCTCCTCGCGCACCAGCGCCTTGAGGAAATGACCATCCCGCACGCTGCGCGTCGATGCATCCAGCGATTCCAGCTGCGCATTGAACGTGGTCAATGCCTCGTCGTACAGCACCGCAGCGCGGCCATGCAGATTGAGCTTGCCGTAGGCGTGCGGCAGGGCCAGCTTCGCCTCCTGCGCCGCGCTGTCCGTGGCATCACGCGCTGCGAGGAGCTTCCACGGCACCAGAGCACGCTCATAGTTTCCCGCCTGGGCGTCTGCCCAACCGGCGCTCAGCAGAGCCTGGTTCGAGTACGGCCCTTCCAGGCTGACACGGTCGAAGTAGCGCTGGGCATTGGCGAAGTCGCTGGACTCCAGCCTCAGCCGGCCAAGCACCATGTTGGCCTTGTCGCGGATCCCGACGACGGACGCGGCATCCGTGCGGCTGGGCGCCCCGGCTTTGGCCAGCTGCTGCTGGCCTTCCGCTGTCTTGCCATCCTGCAGCAGGGCGATGCCATAGTTATATCCGGCAAACCCCGCCAGCCCTTCCGCGCCCTGCAGCTTCTTCAAGACCGCCGCGGCTTCCGCGGGCTGGCCCATTGCCAGGTACGTGTTGGCGCGCAGGAACTCGATCTCGTCGCGGATGTCTTCAGGCACGTCCCCGCTGATGCGCTCCAGCGCATGCATCGCGTCCTGTGGCTGGCCCTTCTGGAAATGAATGCGGGCGAGGCGGAACGCCGCCTCATTACGCACCACGTCCTCGACATCCGCTTCCAGCACGGCCGTGATCGCGCGCCCGGCGCGGTGGTGCATGCGGTAATTGAGCTCGAAGTCGCCCACCGAGAACTCGGCATGACCGATCAACGGGTAGAGCGAATCCAGCGTTTTTTCGTCCACGCGGTAGTGCTGGCCCAACTCGGAATCGAGCCGCTGCAACGCCTCGAACCAGCGTCCCTGGTAGGCGTTGAACAAGGCTTCGCCAAAGTAAGGGTCCTGCTCACCTGCTGTCGGCTCCGCCTCGGCGGCCATGCACGGGCGGACTCCCGGCATCATGGCCAGCGCGAGTCCCAGCAGGACGATGGGCGCGTGTCGCATGGGGTCTTACCAGTCCGTCGCGCTGATGGAGTCACCTGACACGGTCAAGCCGACCAGCTTGGGCTTGATCTCCTTGGTGAAGGCGACTGTCTCTGTGCGGCTGTAATCCTCGCCGTTGGCGCGCTTGCCGATCACCGTGACTTCGAGCTGGTGCTGCCCGCTGGCAATGTTGCCGGTATGCAAGCGCTGCACACCGCCCTTCTGCAGGGCCTCCAGCTCCTTGAAGCTGTAGATGTAGTGCGCCGCCGGCTGACCGTCGACCCGCACATCCACGGAATCCAACCGCAGCGTGTCGCCCTTCGCCAACTGCACGAAGATGGCGAAGTGGGTGTCGGACGGGTACAGCAGCTTCTCTTCAAGCTGGCTGAGTTCGGCGGAGATGGACAGAACGTCGGACTTGACCTCCTGCACCTGCTCATCCAGCCCCTTCATCTGCTCTCGATAACCGTCCTGCGCCAAAGCCGGCAGGCAACCAAGTGCCAGCAGGAACGGCACGACCGTCCACAACAAGATCTTCTTCATGCAATGCGCCTCACAGTTCCCCGGCCACGAATGCGCACCACCCATCCAGCCGTGCAAAGCAAGCTGAAATGCGGGGTTCCCGCTAACGTGGAGTTCGTTGTCCCCTTGACCGCCGGCGTTGCTCGACAATCTCTCGATTGCTTCGCTGTGCCCGTTCATCCGCCGGCTGAATACGGGCGAATTAGAGCAGTCCGCATGTAGTGGACAGTGAGATGGTCATTGCAGAACTTGTTACGCAGCGCGGCAGAAATGGCATATTTTTGTCAGATGCCAACACAGCTCTCACGCGAAGTGTGATGCTGATCTTCACTGTTGGATCGGTGCACTGCTCGGGTTGCAGTTGGATCACTTGCGCGGCATGCGCGCCCGCTTCGAGGGTGCGTCGCTCGCGAGATGCTTCGGCGACTCACACGCATGACGGCCCCATTGCCGTGGGCGCGGCGTGGTGGCAACTCCCGCCCTGACCTTCGGCCGAAGCGAGCCTCGTCCTGCGAGCCGCCACACAAGTGGCGAGACGGGAAGCCGGTGCTGGGAAGAACAGCAGGGAGCCTCGTTGAGCTCCAGCACCGCCACAGCCTTGAGGGTCAGAATAGAACTGAGGACGCTGCCAGGGCCGGCCCGAACGTGCTCTTACTCGGACCTAGAACGCCGGACAATTTGACCTGGACGTCGTTAATCATTTCCGGCAAGAACCGCCAATCCTTGAAACCGCCAGCCCCCCCCCTTCCGTCGCAGCTGCGCGATCCAAACGAAAAAGGCGGCGATTTCGTCACCGAAATCGTCGCCTCTTCGTTACGCGCTGGCCTGGAGCAGGAGACCAGTTATTTGGTAGCGGGGGCAGGATTTGAACCTGCGACCTTCGGGTTATGAGCCCGACGAGCTGCCAGACTGCTCCACCCCGCATCAGAAGAACAATGTTAGCGGAGGAAGGCGCTAAGCGCAACCCCCATTCATGAATTTCGCTATACCGAGAACGCCGCCTGGCACCACGCCATGATCGGATTCCAGGCAAAACCCAACGCAAGCAGAGCCAGCGCATTGACACCAAACGCAATGTGGAGCGGTCGGTTCTCGCGAATTGGCGGCGCATCGCCTTCCGGCTCGTCGAAGTACATCGCCTTGACCACGCGCAGGTAGTAGAAGGCGCCAACCACCGCGAACACCACGCCGACTATCGCCAACCAGAGCATGCCGCCCTCGATCGCTGCGCGTAGCACAGCAAGCTTGGCCCAGAAGCCCAGGAACGGGGGCACGCCCGCCAACGAGGCCATCACGCACAACACCAGGCCAGCCAGCCATGGATTGCGTGCATTGAGACCCTTGTAGTCATCGATACGGTCAGCCTCGAAGCCTTGGCGCGACATCACCACGATGGCACCGAACGCGGCAGCCGACATGATGGCGTAGCTGATCGCATAGAACATCGCCGCGGCATAACCCTGCGAGCCGCCCCCGGCGAAGCCAATGAACAGGAAGCCCACATGCGACACGGTCGAATAGGCCAGCAGTCGCTTGAGGTTGGACTGCACCAGCGCGGTCAGGTTGCCAATGGCCAGCGACAGCACGGCCAGCCCGGCAAGCATCAGGCGCCAGTGGTTGTCCAGCGGGCCCATGCCCGACTCCAACAGGCGGTAGGTCATGCCGAAGGCCGCCAGCTTGGGTGCCGAGCCGATGAACAGCGTGATCGGGGTGGGTGCGCCGTGATACACGTCCGGCAGCCACATGTGGAAAGGAGCCGCGCCGAACTTGAACGCGATGCCGCACACCACGAACACCAGACCGGTAACCAGCATGAGCGAAGCGCTCCCGTCGGCCACGGCGGCAATCGCGTGCAGGTCGAGGGAACCGGTGGCGCCGTAAATCAGCGACATGCCGTACAGCAACAAACCGGAAGCAAGCGCGCCCAGCACGAAGTACTTGATGCCGGCTTCGGAGGCCAACGGGCTGTCACGATCAGTGACCACCAGCGCGTACGAACACAGCGCCAGCATTTCCAGGCCCACGTACACCATCACCAAAGTGGCAGACGACACCATCAGCATCATGCCGAGGGCGGCGAACAGCATCAGCACGGTGACTTCGCCCTTGTACAGACCCCGCTCCCGCAGGAACGGCCAGGCGTACACCATGGCCAGTGCGCTAACCAACGCGATGCCGACCTTGAGCACGTCGGCCGCGGTGTCGCGGACAAACATGCCACTGAGGATCGTCCCCTGACCGCCCACGCCGCTCGCGACCATGGCCGCAACAGCCAGCAGCAGCGCCACGCCCAGGAGGTGGGTCACGACACGGCGGCGCTCCGGCAGGAACAGATCCAGCATCAGCAGCGCGAACGCACCGCCCACCAGCACCAGCTCCGGAAGGAGCGGCGCCAGTTCGGCGACGGAACGCACCGCCACCAGCGGCTGGTCGTGGGTAACAGTCACAGGCAGGGTCATCGTCAGCCCTTCTTAAAGCTTGGTCGAGGCGATCTGGGTGGCGAGCTGCGCAATCGCCGGCTCCATCAGATCAGTCAGCGGCTTGGGATATACGCCCAGCAGCAGCACGCCGGCGGCAAACACGCCCAGAACGAAGGCTTCGCGGGCGTTGATGTCCTCCAGCTCGGCGACGTGCTTGTTGCCCACGTCGCCCCACAGGATGCGCTTGGTCAGCCACAGGGTGTAGCCGGCACCGATGATCAGCGTCGTGGCTGCGGCGAAGGCGATCAGCGGGTGCTTCTGGAAGCTGGCGATGATCACCATGAACTCACCCACGAAGCCCGAGGTGCCAGGCAGGCCCGAGTTGGCCATCGCGAACAGCACGTAGAACACCGCGAACCACGGCATCACGTTGGCCACGCCGCCATAGTCCTTGATCATGCGGCTGTGCATGCGGTCGTACAGGACGCCCACGCTGGTGAACATCGCGCCCGAGATGAAGCCGTGGCTGATCATCTGCACCATCGCGCCCTGCATGCCCAAGCGGGCGGCGTCGGTGTTGCCGAAGTCACGCACCAGGCCGAACGCGATGAACGTACCAAGGGTCACGAAACCCATGTGCGAGACCGACGAATAGGCGATCAGCTTCTTCATGTCCTCCTGCACGAGTGCAACCAGGCCGACATAGATCACGGCGATCAGGCTGAGCGCGATCACCAGCCATGCCCACTCGTGGCCGGCGTCCGGGACGATCGGCAGGGTGAAGCGGATGAAACCGTAGCCACCGATCTTCAGCATGATCGCCGCCAGGATCACCGAACCCGCGGTGGGCGCCTCCACGTGCGCATCCGGCAACCAGGTATGGACCGGGAACATCGGTACCTTCACCGCGAAGGCGATCAGGAATCCGAAGAACAGCCACATCTGCTCGGTCGCGTTCAGCGACAGGTTGTACATGTCCGCCAGCTGCCAGCTGCCGCCCTTCAGGTACAGGTACACCAGGCCGATCAGCATGAAGACCGAGCCGAGGAACGTGTAAAGGAAGAACTTCACCGACGCGTACACGCGACGCGGACCGCCCCACACGCCGATGATGATGAACATCGGGATGAGCATGCCTTCGAAGAAGACATAGAACAGCATGGCATCCAGCGCGGAGAACACGCCGATCATCAGGCCTTCAAGGATCAGGAAAGCGGCGTAGTACTGGCTGACGCGCTTGTCGATCGAGGTCCAGGCACTGATCAGCACCAGCAGCGACGTCAGCGTGGTCAGGCCGATGAGCGCCACCGAAATGCCGTCCGCACCCAGCGAGTACTGGATGTTGTACGCGGGAATCCAGGCGTGGTTCTCGACGAACTGCATGGCCGGACTGACCATGTCGAAGCCGGTGAACAACGGGATGCTCAGCAGCAGCGTCACCGCGGCAACCGCGGTTGCGAACCAGCGCGCGGCATTTGCCCGCTCGTTACCGAGGAACAGGGTGGCGGCGCCGCCGATGATCGGCAGCCAGATCAGGAGGCTCAGCAAGGGAAACGAACTCTGCAAGGGCTCGGGGCTCACGTCTCGGTCCTTGTCGTCAGTGCCAGTTACGGATGAGGAGGGCGAGGATCACAATCAGGCCCAGGATCATCGCGAAGGCGTAGTGGTAGAGGTAACCAGACTGGACACGACGGACCAGTCGGGCGGTGAAATCGACAACGCTGGCACTGCCGTTCACCGCGGCGCCGTCGATCACGCGCGAATCGATGATCCGCGACAGCTTGCCCAACGCGATGCCGCCGCCTGCAAAGCCGTTGATCCACAGCGCGTCCATCCCGTACTTGTTCTCGAGGATGCGGATCGGCAGCTTGAGGGCGTGCGCAACCTTGCCAGGCAGCTCAGGCTTGAGCAGGTACATGAACGTCGCCAACGCAAAGCCAGCGAAGGCCAGCCAGAACGCCGGCGCCTTGAAGCCATGTAGCGCGAACGCCACCGGGCCATGCCACAACTCATGCTTGACAGCGAGCACGGTGTCACGGGCCGCCGAGAGGTCGATGGCGCCCAGGAAGAACGGCAGTTGTTCGTGGTGGCCGCTCCAGTCGGTGCCGAACAGCATCGGGCCGACGGTGAGGAAGCCGATCAGGATCGACGGGATCGCCAGCAGCACCAGCGGCAGCGTCACCACCCACGGCGACTCGTGCGGGGCGTGGCCGTGACCATGGGCGTCGTGCCCGTGCGGGTCATGGCCGTGGCCGTTGGCGTCATGCTCGTGCGAGAGCGCAGCCGCGTGTTCGTCGCTGTCGGCCTCCGGCGCGACGTAATCCGCCGGCGGAGTCGCGTGGAAACGTTCCTTGCCATGGAAGGTCAGGTACAGCAGGCGGAAGCTGTAGAAGGACGTCACGAACGCGCCCAGCAGCACCGCCCAGTAGGCGTACTGCCCCACCCAGCCACGCTGTTCGGACACGTGTTTGGCGGCCTCGATGATGGTGTCCTTCGAGTAGAACCCGCTGAAGAACGGTGTGCCGACCAGCGCCAGCGTACCGATGACCATGGTGATGTAGGTGATCGGCATGTACTTCTTCAGGCCGCCCATCCGGCGCATGTCCTGCTCGTGGTGCATGCCGATGATCACCGAGCCCGCGCCCAGGAACAGCAGCGCCTTGAAGAACGCATGAGTCATCAGGTGGAACACGCCTGCGCTGTACGCCGAGGCGCCAAGCGCCACGGTCATGTAGCCCAGCTGCGACAGCGTCGAGTACGCGACCACGCGCTTGATGTCGTTCTGCACGATGCCGATCAGGCCGGTCCAGAACGCCGTGGTGGCACCGATGAAGAGGATGAACTGCAGCGCGGTCTCGGACAGCTCGAACAGCGGCGACATGCGCGCCACCATGAAGATGCCCGCGGTGACCATGGTCGCGGCATGGATCAGCGCCGAGATCGGGGTCGGGCCTTCCATCGAGTCGGGCAGCCACACGTGCAGCGGGACCTGCGCCGACTTGCCCATTGCACCGATGAACAGACAGATGCAGATCAGGGTCGCGACCGACCACTCATGGCCATCGAAGATCGCGATGGTCGCGCCCTTGATCGTCGGCGCATTCGCGAACACGGTGCCGTAATCCAGCGAGCCGAACATCAGAACAACGCCGGCGATGCCGAGCAGGAAGCCGAAGTCGCCCACGCGGTTGACCAGGAAAGCCTTCAGGTTGGCGAACACCGCGGTCGGCTTCTTGAACCAGAACCCGATCAGCAGGTACGACACCAGGCCCACGGCTTCCCAGCCGAAGAACAGCTGCAGGAAGTTGTTGCTCATGACCAGCATGAGCATCGAGAAGGTGAACAGCGAGATGTAGCTGAAGAACCGCTGGTAGCCCGGGTCCTCTTCCATGTAGCCGATGGTGTAGATGTGCACCAGCAGCGACACGAAGGTCACCACCACCATCATCATGGCGGTGAGCTTGTCGACCATGAAGCCGACATGCGCCTCGAACCCACCCACCTGGAACCAGGTGTAGAGGTTCTCGTTGAACGGTGCCGCGCCCTGCCCCACCAGCTGCCACAGTACGTAGCCCGACAGCGCGCAGCTGGCGGCCACGCCCAGAATGGTGATGCTGTGCGCGCCCGCGCGGCCCACCTGCCGACCGAACAGGCCGGCGATGATCGAGCCCAGCAGCGGTGCCAGCACAATGGCCAGCAGCACCGACTTGGAAATTGCGAACTCCATGCCCGGCATCGGATCAGCCCTTCATCGAATCGATTTCGGCGACGTTGATCGTGCGCCGGTTGCGGAACAGCGTGACCAGGATCGCCAAGCCGATGGCGGCTTCGGCGGCGGCCACGGTCAGGATGAAGAACACGAACACCTGGCCGGCCTCGTCGCCCAACTGGCGGGCGAAGGTCACGAAGTTGATGTTGACGGCCAGGAGCAGCAGCTCCAGGCACATCAGCAGCACGATCACGTTCTTCCGGTTGAGGAAGATGCCGGCGATGCTGATGCAGAACAGGGCGGCGCCGAGTGCGAGGAAGTGGCCCGGGGTCAGGCCGGCGATCAGGTTCACGACTTCACCTCCTCGGCGGCGACTTCGCGGGCCTCGAGCACGGCCGGCTTGGACGCCTCCATCTTCACCATGCGCAGGCGGTCGCCCGGACGCACGCGCGCCTGGTCACCCGGATTCTGGTGCTTGGCACCGGGACGGCGGCGCAGGGTCAGCATCACCGCGGCGATCACCGCCACGGTCAGGATCACGGCGGCCACTTCGAACGGCAGCAGGAAGCGGGTGAACAGCGCGCGGGCCAGCCAAGTGACGTTGGAAATCCCGGCCACGTCGGCTGCGTCGGGCGTCAGCGGAATGGACGCCTGCGCCTTCACCCCGATCAGGATGAAAATCTCCACCAGCATCGCCACGGCCACCAGCAGGCCGACAGGCAGGTAGCGCACGTAACCTTCGCGGAGCGGCGCGGAATCGACGTCAAGCATCATCACCACGAACAGGAACAGCACCATCACCGCGCCGACGTAGACCAGCACCAGTGCGACGCCGAGGAACTCGGCACCCGCGATGAGCCACACACAGGCCACGGAGAAGAAGGTCAGCACCAGCGACAGCGCCGCGTGCACGGTGTTCTTGACGCTGATCACGGCCACGGCGGACGCCACGGCCATGAGCGCGAACACGAAGAAGGCAATCGTTGGGAAATCCATGGCGGGCCCTCAGCGGAACGGCGCGTCGGAAGCGCGGCGCTCGGCGATTTCCGCCTCGAGGCGGTCTCCGATGGCCAACAACTTCGGCTTGGTCAGGATGTTCTGGCCGCGCTGCTCGAAGTGGTACTCGTGCACGTGGGTCTCGACGATCGAATCCACCGGGCACGACTCCTCGCAGAAGCCGCAGAAGATGCACTTGAACAGGTCGATCTCGTAACGCGTGGTGCGGCGGGTGCCGTCCTCACGCTTTTCCGAATCGATGGTGATGGCCAGCGCCGGGCACACGGCCTCGCACAGCTTGCACGCGATGCAGCGCTCTTCCCCGTTGGGGTAGCGACGCAGTGCATGGATGCCGCGGAAGCGCGGCGACTGCGGCGTCTTCTCCATCGGGTACATGAGCGTGTACTTCGGGCGGAACAGGTACTTCAGCGTCAGCCAAAGGCCCTGCGACAGCTCGATCAGCAGCAGGCTCTTGAAGTAGGAAACGATGCGATTCATGCCTGTGTCTGCCTCACTGCCCCGGCTCGAAGACGCCGTAGTACGCCATCAGCGCCACCACCACGATCCAGGCGATGGTGATCGGGATGAACACCTTCCAGCCCAACCGCATGATCTGGTCATAGCGGTAGCGCGGGAACGAAGCGCGGAACCAGATGAAGCAGCTGGCGAAGAAGAACACCTTCGCAAACAGCCACCACCACCCATCCACCGACAGGAACGGAATTCCCCAACCCTGGAACGGGCTCAGCCAACCGCCGAGGAAGAAGATAGCTGTCAGGAAGCTGATCAGGATCATGTTCGCGTATTCGGCCAGGAAGAACAGCGCGAACTGCGAACCCGAGTACTCGACCATGTGGCCGGCCACGATCTCCGACTCGCCTTCCACCACGTCGAACGGCGCGCGGTTGGTCTCTGCCACGCCGGAGATGAAATAGATGACGAACAGCGGCAGCAGCGGCAGCCAGAACCACTCCAGGAAGCCGGCATTACCCGACTGCGCCATCACGATCTCGGACAGGTTGAGGCTGCCGGCGGCCACCATCACGCCGACCAGCGCGAAGCCCATCGCGATCTCGTAGGAGATCATCTGCGCCGAGGCGCGCATCGCACCGAGGAAGGCGTACTTGGAGTTGGACGCCCAGCCGGCGAGGATCACGCCGTAGACGCCCATCGAAGTCATCGCCAGCAGGTACAGCAGGCCAGCGTTGGCGTTGGACAGCACCAGCTTTGCATCGAACGGAATCACCGCCCACGCCGCAAGCGCCGGCACCATCGCCAGCATCGGCGCCAGCACGTACAGGAACGGCGAGGCGTTGGTCGGGCGGATGACTTCCTTGAACAGCAGCTTGAAGACGTCCGCGAAGGCCTGGAGGATGCCCATGCCCACGTACATCGGTCCGTGGCGCACGTGCATCCAGCCGATCAGCTTGCGCTCCCAGACGACGTAGAAGGCCACGGCGATGATCACCGGCATGGCGACCAGCAGGATCTTCAGCACGATCCAGGCGACGATGCCGACGGCACCGAACGACTCGAAGAAGGTGCGGATAGGGTCAATCATGGTGTCCCACATGGATCAGGCCCTCCCCGCCTGCGCGCGGCCAGCGCCCATCGGCGCGGTCGCACCATGGCCGCTTTCCACCCACACCGTGCCGCGGGCGACCTTGTCACTGACCGCGATCGGCAATGCGGCGGTGCCCTGCCCGGCCTGGAACTTCGCCATCGCGCCATCGGCCAAGCCGAGGGCTGCGGCGTCTTCCGGATGCAGCGTGGCACGCGGCTCGACGTTAAGCGGATGCGACTGCAGGGCCGGTGCGCGGCGAACCACCGCATCGCTGCGGTAGATGGCGATGCTTGAAGCGATCTCCAGGCCTTCGCCAGCAACGACGGGCGCCTTGCCGGCGGCCACGTTGACTTCCTGGCGCTGCAGACCGGCACGCAGGCCGGCAAGATCGGTGAACTCGAAGCCCTCGGCGGCGAGCTCGCCACCCAGCGCACGCAGCACGCGCCAGCCGGCACGCGCGTCGCCCGGCAGCTTGCCGCCGGCAACGGCGACTTGGTCGCGGCCATCAAGGTTGGTCAGCGTGGCGTCGACTTCCGGCAGCAGGCCGATCGGCAGGATCACGTCGGCCACGGCACGGGTCGAGCGGCAGGCGAAGTGGCTGAAGGCCACGACCTGGGCACCGTTGAGCGCCTTCATGGCCGTCGCGGTATCGCCAAAGTCCATGCCCGGCTCGATGCCGTAGATGACGTAGGCGCCGCGCGCGTCAGCCAGCATCGCCTGCGCGTCACGCGCGGTCGGCAGCACGCCGTAATCGGACAGGCCGACGGCGTTGGCGCCCTGCGGGATGCGGCATACCGCGGTGTTGGTGGTAGCGGCAAACGCGGCCACGGCCTTGCGGATCGTGGCGGCGTACGGACCGTTCTCGGCCAGTGCGCCCACAATCACGACGGCGTGGTTGGCAGCCTTCGCGGCATCGACCAGAGCTGCGTCGGACAGCGCGCCCGCCAGCTTGGACGGCGCGACGATCTGCTTGCCGGCGACTTCGAAGGTGAAGTCGAAATCGACCGGGTTGATCACGTGCACCTTGGCGCCCTTGCGGCCCGCCTTGCGCACGCGCTGGTGCACCAGCGGCAGTTCGTGACGCAGGTTGGAACCCACGATCACTACCAGGTCCGCGGATTCGATGTCCGCGACCGGCATGCCGAAGATGTCGGCGGTGGCGGCGTCGCTCAGGTCGTTCTGGCCGATGCGGTGGTCAAGGTTGCCGGTGCCCAGCGCCTTGGCCAGGCGGGCGAGCAATGCGCCCTCCTCATTGGAGGTGGCCGGATGCGCCAGGATGCCGAGGTTGTCGCCACCGTTGTTGCGCAGGATGTGCGCGGCCTTGGCCAGCGCCTCGTCCCACGATGCCTCGCGCCAGTCCTCGCCGTCCTTGACCAGCGGCTGCTGGGCACGGTCGTTGGCGTACAGGCCCTGGTGCGAATAACGGTCACGGTCGGACAGCCAGCACTCGTTGACTGCTTCGTTGTCGCGCGGCACGGTGCGCAGCACTTCGCCACGACGCACGTGGTGGAACAGGTTGCTGCCCAGCGCATCGTGGTAACCCAGCGATTCGCGCGCGGTCAGTTCCCACGGGCGGGCCTTGAACTGGAACACCTTGTTGGTCAGCGCGCCAACCGGGCACACGTCGATGACGTTGCCCGACAGCTCGGTGGTCAGCGGCTTGCCGTCAAAGGTGCCGATCTGCAGGTTCTCGCCGCGGTACATGCCGCCCAGCTCGTAGGTGCCGGCGACTTCCGCGGTGAAGCGCACGCAGCGCGTGCACTGGATGCAGCGGGTCATCTCGGTGGCGACCAGCGGGCCCATGTCCTCGTCCGGCACCACGCGCTTGCGCTCGGCGAAGCGACTGACCGAGCGGCCGTAGCCCATGGACAGGTCCTGCAGTTCGCACTCGCCGCCCTGATCGCAGATCGGGCAATCCAGCGGGTGGTTGATCAGCAGGAATTCCATCACGTTGCGCTGCGACTTCAGCGACTTCTCGCTGCGCGTGACAACCTTCATGCCGTCCATCACCGGCGTGGCGCAGGCCGGTGCCGGCTTCGGCATCTTCTCGACCTCGACCAGGCACATGCGGCAGTTGGCCGCGATGCTCAGCTTGTCGTGGTAGCAGAAGCGCGGAATCGGAATGCCCGCCTTGTCGGCGGCCTGGATGATCATCGAGCCCTTGGGCGCGGTCATCGCCACGCCGTCGATCTCGATCGACACGTGATCCGGCGGAACGTTGGGATTTACAGGCTGTGCGCTCATGCGGCTACCTTTTCCACGACGGTGCCGGCGCGCTGGTCGTCGACCAGGAAGCGCTTGTTCACGATCGCGTATTCGAACTCGTCCCAGAAGTGGTGCAGCATGCCCTGCACCGGCCACGCAGCGGCTTCGCCGAACGCGCAGATGGTGTGGCCTTCGATCTGGCCCGCGGCGGCGCGCAGCATCTGCAGGTCTTCCAGCGTCGCGGTCTTGTCGACGATGCGGGTCAGCATCCGGTACATCCAGCCGGTGCCTTCGCGGCACGGGGTGCACTGGCCGCAGCTCTCCTTGAAGTAGAAGCGGCTGATGCGCTGCGTTGCGCGCACCATGCAGGCGGTGTCGTCCATCACGATCACCGCGCCCGAACCCAGGCCCGAACCGGCCTTCTGGATCGAGTCGTAGTCCATCGTGCACGCCATCATGGCGTCGGCCGGCAGCACCTTCATCGAGGAGCCGCCCGGGATCACCGCCTTGAGCTTGCGGCCCGGACGCAGGCCGCCGGCCATGGCCAGCAGGTCGGCGAACGGGGTGCCGAGACGGATCTCGTAATTGCCCGGCTTGGCGACGTGACCGGAGACCGAGAAGATCTTCGGGCCGCCGTTGTTGGGCTTGCCGAGGTTGAGGAACCACTCGCCGCCATTGCGGATGATCGCCGGCACCGAGGCATAGGTCTCGGTGTTGTTGATCGTGGTCGGCTTGCCGTACAGGCCGAAGTTGGCCGGGAACGGCGGCTTGTAGCGCGGCTGGCCCTTCTTGCCTTCCAGCGACTCCATCAGCGCGGTTTCTTCGCCGCAGATGTACGCGCCAGCGCCGAGGGCACCGTAGATGTCCACGTCCACGCCGCTGCCGAGCACGTTCTTGCCCAGCCAGCCGTTCTCGTAGGCTTCCTTCAACGCCTGCTCGAAATGCTCGAACGGCTCGTGGTGGAACTCACCGCGCAGGTAGTTGTAGGCCACGGTCGAACCGGTGGCGTAGCAGGCGATCGCCAGGCCTTCGACCACCGCGTGCGGGTTGTAGCGCAGGATGTCGCGGTCCTTGGCCGTCCCCGGCTCGGACTCATCGGAATTGCACAGGATGTACTTCTGGCCCGGGCCCTTGGGCATGAAGCTCCACTTCAGGCCGGTCGGGAAGCCCGCGCCGCCGCGGCCACGCAGGCCGGACTGCTTGACCATCTCGACCACCGCGGCCGGATCCATCTTTTCGGTCAGGATCTTGCGCCACGCGGCGTAGCCACCCGTCTTGAGATAGTTCTCGTACGACCACGGGGTGTCGTAGTGCAGCGTCGTGTAGACGACGTTGTGCTCCTGCGGGGCCGGGCCGACCGGACCGTAGCCCTTCGAGTAGTCGTGGTGCGAGTGCGCCATCTGTCCCTGCCTCACTTCAACCCGTCGAGCAGCTCGTCCACCTTCGCGGTGTCGAGCTTCTCGTGGTAATGACCGTTGATCACGACAACCGGCGCGCCGCAGCACGCGGCCACGCACTCTTCCTCGCGCTTGAGGTAGACGCGGCCGTCGGCGGTGGATTCGCCCAGCTTGCAGCCCAGCTTCTGCTCGGCGTGCTTGACTAGGTCTTCGGCGCCATTGAGCCAGCAGCTGATGTTGGTGCAGAAGGCGACGTTGTTGCGGCCGACCTTCTGGGTCTCGAACATCGAGTAGAAGCTGGCGACTTCGTACGCCCACACCGGGGGCAGGTCCAGGTACTTGGCCACGGCGGCGATCAGTTCGTCGCTCAGCCAGCCGTCGTTCTGCTCCTGCGCGGCATGCAGGCCCTGCAAAACGGCCGAACGCTTGCGGTCCGGCGGGAACTTGGTCAGCCAGTGGTCGATGTGCGCACGGGTCTTGTCGGACAGCGCGACCATCGGGTCGACGTTCTGACAGGCCTCGAAATTTCCAGTCGCCTTCATTGGTTCAGTTCCTCAACGGCCGCCGCGATCAGCGGTCGACCTCGCCGAACACGAGATCGTAGGTACCGATCATCGCCACGACGTCGGCCAGCATGTGGCCCTTAACGATTTCGTCCATCGACGACAGGTGCGCGAAGCCCGGCGCGCGCAGCTTCACGCGGAACGGCTTGTTGGCACCGTCGGACACCAGGTAGCAGCCGAACTCGCCCTTGGGCGCTTCGACGGCGGCGTAGGTCTCGCCGGCGGGCACGCAATAGCCCTCGGAGAACAACTTGAAGTGGTGGATCAGGCCTTCCATGTCGTCCTTCATGCCTTCGCGCGACGGCGGGGCGACCTTGAAGTTGTCGACGATGACCGGACCCGGATTGGCCTTCAGCCACTTCACGCACTGCTGGATGATGCGGTTGGACTGGCGCATCTCGGCGACGCGGACCAGGTAACGGTCATAGCAGTCGCCGTTGACGCCCACCGGGATGTCGAAGTCGACTTCGGCGTACTTGGCGTAGGGCTGCTTCTTGCGCAGGTCCCAGGCGATGCCCGAACCGCGGATCATCGCGCCCGTCATGCCCCAGGCCAGCGCCTGCTCCGGCGAAACGACGCCGATGCCGACGGTGCGCTGCTTCCAGATGCGGTTGTTGGTCAGCAGCGTCTCGTATTCATCGACGCGCTTGGGGAAGTCCTCGGTGAAGCGCTCCAGGTAATCCAGCAGCGAACCTTCACGCCACTCGTTGAAACGCTTGAGCTTCTGCCCCTTGCGCCACGGCGACTCCTTGTACTTCGGCATGCGGTCCGGCAGGTCGCGGTACACGCCGCCCGGACGGTAGTACGTGGCATGCATGCGCGCGCCGGAGACTGCCTCGTAGCAGTCCATCAGCTCTTCGCGCTCGCGGAATGCATACAGGAACACCGCCATCGCGCCGAGGTCGAGCGCGTTGGAGCCGATCCACATCAGATGGTTCAGGATGCGGGTGATCTCGTCAAACATCGTGCGGATGTACTGGGCGCGCTCCGGCGCCTCGATCCCCATCAGGGTCTCGATGGCGCGCACGTAGGCGTGCTCGTTGCACATCATCGACACGTAGTCCAGCCGATCCATGTAACCGATCGACTGGTTGAACGGCTTGGACTCGGCCAGCTTCTCGGTACCGCGATGCAGCAGGCCCACATGCGGGTCGGCACGCTGGATGACTTCGCCGTCCATTTCCAGGATCAGGCGCAGCACGCCGTGCGCGGCCGGGTGCTGCGGGCCGAAGTTCATCGTGTAGTTGCGAATCTCGGCAGCCTTCAGGCCCGAGGTGTTCACACTGGAGGCAGGAACGCTCACTTCTTCACCTCGGCACGCTGGGCAGCTTCGCCCACGGCGGTCTGGTAACGCGCGTCGTCGCGGATCACGCGCGGCACGCCGACGCGCGGCTCGATGGAAACCGGCTCATAGACCACGCGCTTCTTGTCGGCGTCGTACCGGACTTCGACGTTGCCGATCAGCGGGAAGTCCTTGCGGAACGGATGGCCGACGAAACCGTAGTCGGTCAGGATGCGGCGCAGGTCCGGGTGGCCTTCGAAGATGATGCCGAACAGGTCGAACGCCTCACGCTCGAACCAGTTGGTGCCGGGCCACACGCCGGTCAGCGTGGAAACGACCGGCAGGTCGTCGTTCTCGGCGAAGGTGCGCAGGCGCACGCGACGGTTGTGCTGCACCGACAGCAGATGCGCGACCGCGGCAAAGCGACGCTCCGGCGTGGCGGCGGCGCCGTTGGGCTGCTCACCCCACTTGAAACGGCCAGCGCTCTTGCCTTCAACGCCGCGCGAGAAACCTTCCGAGGAGACATCGGTGTCCCACTCGTCCGAGCCATAGCTCAGGTAGTCCACGCCACTGACATCCACACACTGCTCGAAAGCGAACTCGTCACGCAACGCCAGCGCCGCTTCCAGCCAGGCATCGGCAGCGACGTCGATCGTGACTTCGCCACGCGGCGTGGCGACGGTGACCGCGGCATCGGCAAAGCGCGCCTGCAAACGCGCGACGAAGTCCATCACGGTCTCGTTGGAAGCGGAAACGCCGGCCATGTCAGCGCACACCCTGCTTGTTGTCGCCAAAGTTGGTGCCGCGGCGGATCTTCTTCTGCAACTGGAGGATGCCGTGCACCAGCGCCTCGGCGGTTGGCGGGCATCCCGGCACGTAAACGTCGACCGGAACCACGCGATCGCAGCCGCGAACCACGGAGTAGGAATAGTGGTAGTAGCCGCCGCCATTGGCGCAACTGCCCATCGAGATCACCCACTTCGGGTCGGGCATCTGGTCGTAGACCTTGCGCAGCGCCGGGGCCATCTTGTTGACCAGCGTACCGGCCACGATCATCACGTCGGACTGGCGCGGCGACGGGCGGAACACCACGCCGTAGCGGTCCAGGTCCAGGCGCGACGCGCCAGCCTGCATCATCTCGACCGCGCAGCACGCCAGGCCGAACGTCATCGGCCACATCGAGCCGGTGCGCGCCCAGTTCCACAGCACGTCCATGCTGGTGGTGACGAAGCCCTGCTGCATCACGGGGTTGTCGGCTTCCGGCAGGAGGATGTCATCCAGCCGCCCTTCGGGCAGCGGGTTGTGCATCAGCCCGGAAACGGTCTGGATCACTCCCATTCCAGGGCTCCCTTCTTCCACACGTAGATGAAGCCAAGCAACAGCATGCTGGCGAAGATGCCCATCTCGACAAGGCCGACCACACCGAGTTCGCGGAACACGGTGGCCCAGGGCACGATGAAGATGATTTCCAGGTCAAAGATGATGAACTGGATGGCGATGAGGTAATAGCGCACGTCAAACTGCATGCGCGCGTCTTCGAACGCTTCGAAGCCACACTCGTATGGAGAGAGCTTCTCCAACGTGGGACGCTTGGGCCCCAGAGTGTTACCCACCACGATGAGGGCGACGCCGATGACACTGGCGACGACGATGAACAGCAGGGTCGGCAGGTATTCGGCCAGCACTCGATGTTCTCTCAGCTATGGCCGCTGCTGCGGCCTTGGCTCGGCGATTCTTCGCCGTTGATGCGGCCCGTCGCGCGTGCCACACCGCGTTGTGTTGGTGCCCAAGGGGGGACTCGAACCCCCACGACCTAAGTCGCTACCACCTCAAGGTAGTGCGTCTACCAATTCCGCCACCTGGGCATTGCTTGCTACTGCTGGCCGTCCTGGCCATCGAATCCGCCTATTGTAGCCGACTCGATCTTGGTCGTGACAGACCATCCACCGGCTTTTCCGTGCCGGCGGACTACAACCTTTGACGTGTAACTCAGCCCTGCGGGGGCGTTGCCGGCGGGTTGCCCTGCTCAGCCGGTGCCGCTTCGGGCGCCGGAGCAGCCGGAGTGGTCGCCGGAGCGGTGGCGGCCGGAGCTGCAGGCACGGCCTGTGTCGGCGCCGCAGGCGCTGCCGGAACCGCACCGCCCTGCGCGGGCGCCGGAGCGGCCGGCATCTGCGACATCAGGCCCAGGTCCTGGGCATCGCCCGACGCGCCGGTCGCGGTGTTCGTCGCGTGCCACGCCATGTACAGGCTGATACCGAAGAACACCACGGCCAGCCACTTCGTCGACTTCGACAGGAAGTTGGATGCGCCGCGTGAACCGAACACCGTGGCCGAGGCACCACCGCCAAAACCGGAACCGGCCTGCGCGCCCGCGCCACGCTGCATCAGGATGAGCGCGACCATCGCGACTGCGACCAGCACGTAGATGACGTTGAGGAACAACAGCATCGGTAGGTGTCCAAGGATTCGTCAGGGAGCCGCCGCCGCAGCGATGGCGTTGAAGTCGGCGGCAACCAGCGAGGCCCCGCCCACCAGGCCGCCATCGACGTCGGGCTGCGAGAACAGCGTCGCGGCGTTGTCGGCCTTCACGCTACCGCCGTACAGAATCGGCAGCGAGTCAGCGATTCTAGCATCGTACGCGGCAATTTCGCTACGGATGAACGCGTGAACCTGCTGCGCCTGCTCCGGGGTGGCGGTCCGGCCCGTGCCAATGGCCCACACCGGCTCGTAGGCAATGATGGCGCCTTCGAACGCGGCCGCCCCGCCCTGCTCGAGGATCGGAGCCAGCTGCTCTTCCAGGCGCCACTCGGTCTTGCCGTCCTCGCGCTCGGCGAGGGTTTCGCCGATGCACAGGATGGGCGTGATGCCACCGGCCTTGGCCGCAAAGAACTTGCGGGCCACCAGCTCGCTTGTCTCGCCGTGGTACTGGCGACGCTCGGAGTGGCCGACCAAGCCGTACTGGGCGCCCACGTCCTTGAGCATCGCGGCCGAGACCTCGCCCGTGAACGCACCCTTCTCGTTCATGCTGACGTCCTGCGCGCCAAAGACCAGGCCCTTGGCTTCGTAACGCTCGGCCAGTTCGCCCACGTACGGGAGCGGCGGCAGGATGATCAGTTCGACGCCCTGCTTCGCCGGGACGACGGCGTCCAGCAACTCAAAGGCGAACTGACGGTTGCCGTGCAGCTTCCAGTTTCCGGCGACGATCTTGCGGCGCATCAGCGACTCCCTGTGGCGTGTTCTTTCTTGCCCGGCGCGGTAGACGCCCGGCAAGGGCGCGGCATTCTACCCCACCTCGCGCCGATTCCGGCTTGCCCGGGCGTGGCCGTTACTTGAGTTTGATCTCGCGCAGGCGCTCTTCCAGGTATCCCTGGGCCGTGATCGGCTCGGGATAGCGGCTGGGATTGTCCGGCGTGATGCACGAGGGCAACACGTCGATCAGGAAATCCGGATTGGGGTGCAGGAAGAACGGGGTGGAGTAGCGCGGCTGGCGGGCCTTCTCGCCCGGCGGGTTGACCACGCGGTGGGTGGTCGAGGGGTACACGTGGTTGGTCAGGCGCTGCAGCATGTCGCCGATGTTGACCACGATGGTGTCGGCGTCGGCGGTGAACGGCACCCATTCGCCCTTGCGCGAGAGCACTTCCAAACCCTCGGCGCTGGCCCCCACCAGCAGCGTGATGAGGTTGATGTCCTCATGCGCGCCGGCGCGGACGTTGGGGACGTCCGGGGTGGTGATCGGCGGGTAATGGATCGGCCGCAGGATCGAGTTGCCCGAGTCGGTCTTGTCGGCGAAATAGTTCTCCGGCAGGCCGATGTGCAGGGCAAGCGCGCTCAGTACGCGCGATCCCAGCTGGTCGAGCGCGGTGTACAGGCCGTACGCCTTCTCGCGGAAATCAGCCACTTCCTCCGGCCACAGGTTGGGCGGCATGACGCCGGCATGCCTGGAGTCGCGTGCGATCTCGCGGCCGACGTGCCAGAACTCCTTGAGGTCAAAATGCTGCGCGCCCTTGGCGGTTTCCACGCCAAACGGGGTGTAGCCGCGCGCGCCGCCACCCCCTGGCACGTGGTACTTGCGCTTGACCTCCTCGGGCAGCGCGAAGAAGCGCTGGAAGGCGTCATAGGCGCCGGCGATCTGCTCATCGCTGATGCCGTGGCCGCGGATGCCGGCAAAACCCCATTCGCGGTAAGCAGCACCAAGCTCCGCCACGAAGGCGTCGCGGTCGGTGTCGAAGCGGCGGATGTCGAGGGTGGGGATCTGGGGCTGGGTCATGGTCAGGTCGCGGAATGGGATGAGGACAGTGTGGCGGCATGCGACCGCCACGACTTGACGTGGATCACGCGGCGGCGGCGTCGCGGACGGCCGCGGACAGGCGGTCCAGGGTCGTCTGGACCAGCGCGGCATCGTCGGCTTCGACCGTGACCCGGACCACCGGTTCGGTGCCCGAAGGGCGCAGGAAGGCGCGCCCACGGCCGGCCACGGCGGCTTGGGCCTCCGCCAGCGCGGCCTGCACGGACGCAGCCTCGGCAGGCTGGCCGGCGCCCTTGGTGTAGCGCACGTTTACCGTCTTCTGCGGCACGCGGGTCATGCCGTCGAGTGCCTGGTGCAGGCCCAGGCCGCGGCGCTGCAGCACTTCCAGCACCTGCAAGGCACTGACGATGCCGTCGCCGGTACTGGTGCGGTCCAAGCACAGGATGTGGCCCGAGGCCTCGCCGCCCAGCACGCCGTCGTTGGCGAGCAACTGCTGGTGGACATGGCGGTCGCCGACCTTCGCGCGGACGAAGCCGATGCCCTTGCTGGCCAGCGCCTGTTCCAGCCCGAAGTTGGTCATCAGCGTGCCGATCACCGGCCCCCGCAGGCGCCCGGTGGCCTGCCAGTCGCTGGCGAGCACGTAAAGCAGGTCATCGCCATCGCGCACCACGCCGTCGCCGTCGACGAACAGCACGCGATCGCCATCGCCGTCGAAGGCGATGCCCAGGTCGGCGCCGGTTTCACGCACGCGCGCGGCCAGGTTGTCCGGATGGGTCGAGCCGACGCCGGCATTGATGTTGAGTCCGTTGGGATCCACTCCGATGGCATCGACGCGGGCCCCCAACTCACCCAGCACCAGCGGGCCGAGACGATAGGTCGCGCCGTTGGCGCAGTCCAGGACGATGCGCATGCCGCCGAGGTCGAAGCCCTTGGGCACTGAGTTCTTGCAGGCCTCGACGTAGCGGCCGATGGCGTCGCGGGTTCGCTCGGCCTTGCCCAGATGCTCCGAGGGAACGGTACTGAAGGGCAGGTCGAGGGCGTTCTCGATGGCCAGTTCGGTGGCATCGTCGAGCTTCTCGCCCTCGGCGGAGAAGAACTTGATGCCGTTGTCGAAGTGCGGGTTGTGCGAGGCCGAGATGACGATGCCGCCATCAGCGCGCATGGAATGGGTCAGGTGTGCGACGGCGGGCGTGGGCATGGGACCCATCAGCTGCACGTCGACGCCAGCGGCCACCAGCCCCGCTTCCAGGGCGGCTTCGAACATGTAGTTGGAGATGCGGGTGTCCTTGCCGATAATCACCACGGGCTTGCGCCATCCGCGCGGCCCCGCGGCCGACTCTGCAGCGGCGCGCAGGACATGCCCGTAGGCGTTGCCCAGGCGCAGGACGAAATCGGCCGAGATGGCCCCTTCGCCGACGCGTCCACGGATGCCATCGGTGCCAAAGTAGCGACGGCTCACGCAGCGGCCTCGGCGTCGTCCTGGGGTGCCGGCTGGCGCATCATCATGGTCAGCAGGACGGCCAGGCGGTCACGCAGTTCACGACGGTCACAGATCTGGTCGATGGCACCGTGGTCGAGCAGGAACTCCGAGCGCTGGAAGCCTTCGGGCAGCTTCTCGCGCACGGTCTGCTCGATCACGCGCGGGCCGGCAAAGCCGATCAGGGCCTCGGGCTCGGCGATGTTGATGTCGCCCAGCATGGCGAACGAGGCCGACACGCCGCCGGTGGTCGGGTGGGTCAGCACCGAAATGTACGGCAGGCCCGCGTCGCGCAGGCGACCCAGCGCGGCCGAGGTCTTGGCCATCTGCATCAGCGAGAACAGGCTCTCCTGCATGCGCGCGCCGCCACTGGCGGCGAAGCACACGAACGGACAGCACAGCGCCAGGGCGCGTTCGGCGCCGAGGGTGAAGCGCTCGCCGACCACCGAGCCCATCGAACCGCCCATGTAGGCGAAATCGAACGAGGCGGCGACCAGGTCGTGGCCCTTGAGCTTGCCCTCCAGGGTGACCATGGCGTCACGCTCGCCTGTCGACTTCTGCGCGGCCTTGATGCGGTCCGAGTACTTCTTCTGGTCCTTGAACTTCAGGACGTCGGTCGGGCCAAGGTCGGCGCCGATTTCCGTGGTGGTGCCCTCGTCGAAGATCGAAGCCAGGCGCGCGCGGGCGCGGATGGGCATGTGGAAGTTGCACTTCGGGCAGACCTCGAGGTTTTCCTCGAGTTCGGGGCGATAGAGGACGGCGCCGCAGCGGTCGCACTTTTCCCACAGCCCCTCGGGCACGTTGCGCCGCTTGGCGTTGGCACCGGCATCGGTGCGGATGCCGGACGGCATGAGTTTCTTGAGCCAGGACATGTGTAGCGTATTCCCCTGTTCAGGCATATGGGTGCCCCGCCGCCATCCGAAGCTGGCGCCGAGCGAGCGGGTCAGTTTAGCGCACCGGATCGCGGGGTCGACAGGCCCGGGTCACGCCCTGTCCGTACGACCCGGTTTGGTTGGCGAATCAGGCAGTTGCATCGAGCGCGGCCCGCAGTGGCGCGAGGAAGTCCCGGGCGGCCCGCGCGGCAGCCTCTGGTGAGGTTTGGTCGGCCAGTGCGGTCACCAAGGCGCTGCCCACCACCACTCCGTCCGCCTCGCGGGCCATGGCGGCGGCGCTGGCCGCATCCTTGATGCCGAATCCGGCTACCACGGGCACTTGGGTGGCGCCGCGGATGGCGTGCAGGCGGTCGCTGGCACTGCCGGTATCGAGATGGTCGGCGCCGGTCACGCCGGCGTAGCTGACGTAGTACAGGTATCCCTCGCCTTCGGCGCAGAGCTGGGCGATGCGCGCGTCGGAGGTGGTGGGCGACGCCAGGAGGATCAGGTCCAGCCCCACCGGGGCGAAGCCCGCGCGGAACTCCCCTGCCTCTTCCGGCGGCAGGTCCACCAGCAGGATGCCGTCCACTCCCGCATCGGTGGCGGCATTGGCGAAGGCCGCGGGCCCACGGATCTCGACCGGGTTCAGGTAGCCCATCAGCACGAGCGGGGTTTCGTTGTCGCGCTCGCGGAACGCACGCACGGTATCGAAGATGTACTTCAGCCCGGCCCCGCGGGCGATGGCGCGTTCGGAGCTGTGCTGGATGGTGGGGCCGTCGGCCATGGGGTCGGAGAACGGCACGCCAAGCTCGATGACGTCCGCACCAGCTTCGACCAACGCATGCATGACCGGCACGGTCGCCTCCAGCGACGGGTCGCCGGCGGTGATGAACGGAATGAGCGCCTTTCGCCCGGCGGCCTTGAGGGACTGGAACTTGCTGTCGATGCGGCTCACAGTGAAATGCCCTCCCGCGCGGCGATGGTGTGCACGTCCTTGTCGCCCCGGCCGGAGAGGTTGCACAGCACGAGCGCATCCTTCGGCAGCTCTCGGGCGAGCTTGAGCGCCTGGGCGATGGCGTGGCTGGACTCCAGAGCGGGCAGGATGCCTTCGGTCAGGGTCAGCAGGTGGAAGGCGGCGAGCGCCTCGGCATCGGTGACGCCCACGTATTCGGCGCGGCCCGTGTCCTTGAGGAAGGCGTGCTCGGGACCCACGCCCGGGTAGTCGAGCCCTGCCGAAACCGAGTGCGTCTCGATGATCTGGCCATCGTCATCGCACAGCACGTAAGTGCGGTTGCCGTGCAGCACGCCGGGGCGACCGGCCGCCAGCGAAGCGGCATGGTGGCCCGTGGCAATGCCCTCGCCCGCCGCCTCGGCGCCGACGAGGCGCACGTCGCGGTCGTTGAGGAAGGCGTGGAAGATGCCAATGGCGTTGCTGCCGCCGCCCACGCAGGCGGTGACGACATCGGGCAGACGACCGTATTCGGCCAGCATCTGCGCGCGCGCTTCGCGGCCGACGACGGCATTGAAGTCACGCACCATGCGCGGGTACGGGTCGGGGCCGGCGACGGTGCCGATGATGTAGAAGGTGTCCCGCACGTTGGTTACCCAGTCGCGCATCGCCTCGTTCAGCGCGTCTTTCAGGGTGGCCGAACCGCTGGTCACCGGCACCACCGTCGCGCCGAGCAGCTTCATGCGGTAGACGTTGATCTTCTGCCGTTCGATGTCGGTGGCGCCCATGTACACCACGCATTCCAGGCCCAGGCGCGCTGCGACGGTCGCACTGGCCACGCCGTGCTGGCCAGCGCCGGTCTCGGCGATGATGCGTGTCTTGCCCATGCGGCTGGCCAGCAGCGCCTGGCCGATGGTGTTGTTGATCTTGTGCGCGCCGGTGTGGTCCAGGTCCTCGCGCTTCAGCAGGATGCGCGCGCCGCCGTTTTCGCGACTGAGGCGCTCGGCGAAGTAGATGGGACTGGGGCGGCCCACGTAATGCGCAAGGTCGTTCTCGAAGGCCGCGATGAAGGCCGGATCGACGCGCGCGGCGTCGTAGGCGGCGGCCAGTTCCTGCAACGGGCCGATCAGCGTTTCGGCGACGAAACGGCCACCAAAACGGCCGAAATGGCCATTGGCATCCGGGTAGGCATGGAAGTCGATGGCCGCAGCAGGTGCGGCTTGGGATGTGGGATTGTTCACGCGTGAATCTCCGGAACCGGGACGCGCAACGCGGCGGGTGCGCCGGCTACGCGATGCAAGGCAATGGGGTTCGGTGCGCCTGCAATCGGCAGGCGCCAGAGGCGTGGTGCGTTATCGCACCGCCGCCGCAGGCACGCGACGCCATCGGCGCAGCGAGCGACCGAAGGGAGCGGAGGGGCGATTCGACGTCTTCATGGCGTGGAGTTAGCGTACCCCATCGTGTGCGGATGCGCCGCCGGCGGGCGGCAGACCATCGTCGATATCCGCCGCGCGCACGGCCGCGACGAAACGATGCATCAGCCCCGTGTCCTTGGCCCCCGGAGAAGACTCGATGCCGCTGGACACGTCCACGCCCCAGACGCGGGTGGCGCGGATTGCCTCGGCGACGTTGTCCGGGGTCAGGCCACCGGCCAGCAGCAGCGGGCGACCTCCAACGGAAGGGATGTGAGTCCAGTCGAAGCGCTCACCGGTGCCACCGGCGGCACCCGGCGCATGGCTGTCGAGGAGGAACCCGGCCGCGCGGGGATGAGCGTCGAACAGCCCTTCTACATCGGCCATGCCCTGCCCACCCATTCCGACTGCCTTGAGGTAAGACCAGCCAAACTGCTCGCAGAACGCGGCGGACTCGCTGCCGTGGAACTGCAGCAGGCTGGGACGCAGGCGGGCGATGACCTCATGCACTTCGTCGGCGGGGTTGTCCATGAACAGGGCCACCACGTCCACCAGCGGCGGGATCACCTCGCGCAGCGCGGCCGCCTGTTCGAGCGAGACGCGCCGCCGGCTGCGTTCGGCGAATACCAGTCCGACTGCATCCACGCCCAGGTGCGCCGCCGCGCGGATGTCGTCGGCACTGGTCATGCCGCAGAACTTGATCCGGGTGCGACCCAGCTTGGCGGTCACAGCGTCACCTCGGCAGGCAGGCCGCATTCCGCCGGATAGCGGGGGCCCAGGAACACCAGGCCTGCCGAAGGCGCGGTGGGCCCGGCCACGGTGCGGTCGCGACCCTCCAGCAGCTGCCCGAGCCAATTCTCCGGACGATCGCCCCGCCCGACCGGCAACAGGCTGCCGACGATGTTGCGGACCATGTGGTGCAGGAACGCGTTGGCTTGCACTTCCACGTCAACGATGTCGCCGCTGCGCGTGACCGAAATGAATTGCAGGTCGCGCCGCGCGTGCGGGGCCTGGCAATGCACGGTGCGGAAGGCGGAGAAGTCCTTCTCGCCCAACAACGCCTGTGCTGCACGGTGCATGGCGTCGGCATCCAGCGGGCGCCGCTCCCATGACAGGTATTGGCGGCGCAGCGCCGGGCGCACCGGGCGATTGAGGATGCTGTAGCGGTAGCGCCGGGCGCGCGCGGAGAAGCGCGCATGGAAATCGTCCGCGACGGGCATGCACCAACGCGCGCAGATGGCCGGAGGCAGGCGACTGGTGGCGCCGAGTACCCAACTCCGCGGATCGCGGTTGGCGGGACCATCGAAATGCACCACCTGCGTCGACGCATGGACGCCCGCATCCGTTCGACCGGCGCAGACCACTTCGGTGGGACGCCCTGCAACGAAACCAAGGGCTTCCTCGACTGCGCCCTGCAGCGTGGGTTCACCCTCGCGATCGGGCTCGCCGTGCTTGGTCAACCGCTGCCAACCGGAAAACTCACCGCCATCGTATTCGATGGCCATTGCATAGCGACGGAGCGGCATGGCCTCCGCCGCCGGTGCTTCGTCCACCACCGTCAGCCAAGCTCCCGCAGCATGCGCTCCGCGCGTTCGCGTACGGCGGCGTCGCTGTCGGCCAACACCTCGGCAAGGAGGTTGCGTGCGCTTTCCTGGTCACCCAGGTCGATGTAGGCACGGGCCAACTCGAGGCGCTCCGCCCCGCCAACGACTGCCGGGGCCGCGACGGCCACGCGATCTGCACGGGGGGCTGCGCCTGCAGCCTGCTTGTGCCATGCCGGCTCGCGCCGCGACGGGGCCGGAGCGGCGGGAGGGGGCGCTGGCTGTGCAGCAGGAGCCGTAGCGGGCTCCCGGAGCAGCGGTCCACCGGCACCGAACGCATCCGCGAGGGACGGCCCCTTGGGCGTGGATACGGTTTCGCGGAACGAAGTCGCCGTGGCATTCCCACGTCGCCGTTTGAACCACCAGCCGACCAGACCCGCCAGCAGCAGCGCCGCACCGCCCAGCAACCACGGGGTCGGCCCCATGCCCGCATCGGTGGCTGCCTGCTGCTTGGCTTCGGCCTTGTTGGAATCGGCCAGACGCTTCTGTGCCGCCGCCAGCTCGCTGTCTTTCATCGAGATCAGCTGCTGCTGTTGCGCCTGCAGCTTCTCGAGCTCGTCGATGCGCGCCTTCATCTCGGCCGCTTCGGCCTCGCGGGCTGCCAGCGTTTCCTTGGTCTGTTGCAGTTCCTGTCGCAGCATTTCACCCTCGCCACCGGCCTGGATACCGGACTGAGTACCCGCGCGCTGGGCGTTGCTGGCGCCGGGGGGAACGATTTCGAGACGGGCGTCGGCCGTGCGACGGCCCGCGGGTCGGGAGGCTTCGGCCACGGCGGGCGCAGCGGCTTCGCGGCCTTCCGCGGCTCCCGGCTGCTGCACGGCGCGGCGCGTTTCGGCCCGCCACGTCTGGGTCTGGGCCTGCACCAGGGCCGTCGCTTCCGCGGCATCGACAGCGGCAACATCACCGGTCGGGACGCGCAGTACAGCACCCTGCTTCAGCCGGTTGATGTTGTCGCTGATGAACGCCTCTGGATTGGCGCGGAGCAGCGCGATCATGGTCTGGTCCAGGCTCTGGCCAGAGCCTTCACCCACTTGTTCAGCGATGCGTGACAGCGAGTCGCCCGCCTTCACCGGTCCGTACTCGGAGCCCATGCGGGCCACGGCCGCCGGCGCGGGGGCCGGCGTCGCCACGGGCGCAGGCGCAGGTGCGGGCTCGGGCGACGCGGCAATGGCGGTGTCATCCGCCGACGGCTCGGCTTCCGCAGCGCTGGCCGCCGCCGTGGTGTCCGTTGCAGGCGCCTCCACCGGGGCTTCGCTGGCCACCACCGGCTCGCGCTCGATGGTGTTGGCCGGGCCGACCGTGGCTTCCTGGATGGCGGGCTGCACCGGCGCAGAGACAGTGCGGGGGGCGTCGACCAGCGCGGAATACTCGCGCACAAGGCGCCCCTGCCCCCAGTCGACTTCCACCAGGAAGGTCAACAACGGGTCGGTGACGGGAGCCTCACTGGTGACCCGGATGACCGGTCGGCCGGCCGCGTCTACGCCCGGCGTGAACTGCAGGCTGGAGACAAACTCGTCGGGCAGCTGAAGCCCGATGCGGGCAAACGTGTCCGGCGACGGCAGCCCGGCCTGGAGCTGCTCCAGCTCTGCCGGGTCGCTGGAAATGACGGGGATCTCGGCCACGAGCGGCTGGCCCAGCTTGGACTTGAGCTCGATCTGGCCCAACCCAAGCGCCGCCGCCGCGCCACTGGCCATGGCCAACGACAACGCCAGTGCAACCCGCAGTGACTTCTGCGCGAGTGGCTTCACATCCAATCCCCCGGTTCTCCTCGCGGCGACTCTAGCCGCCGCGGGAGGGTCACGCAATGTAAACCGTCGCGGATCAGCCTTCCTGCAACACCAGTTCGGCCAGCTGGACGGCATTCAGGGCGGCGCCCTTGCGGATGTTGTCGGACACGATCCACAGGTTGATGGCGTTCGGGTGCGAGAAGTCCTCGCGGATGCGACCCACGTACACCGGGTCGGTGCCAGACGCGTGGGTCACCGGGGTCGGGTAGCCGCCGGCCTTGGGCTCATCCACCACTTCCACGCCCGGGGCGGCTTCCAGCAGGGCCTTGACGTCGGCGACCGACAGCTTCTGACTGGTCTCCACGTTGACCGCTTCGGAGTGGCCGTAGAACACCGGTACCCGTACCGCGGTGGGATTCACCTGGATGCTGTCGTCCCCCAGGATCTTGCGGGTCTCCCAGACCAGCTTCATCTCTTCCTTGGTGTAGCCATTGTCGAGGAAGTCATCGATGTGCGGGATCAGGTTGAAGGCGATCTGCACCGGGAAGCGCTTGGGATCCGGGTCCTGGAAGTTGAGCAGAGCGCCGGTCTGGCGGCCGAGCTCTTCCAGCGCCGAGCGGCCCGCGCCGGACACCGACTGGTAGGTGGCCACGTTGATGCGGGTGATGCCGGCCTTGCGGTGGATCGGCGCCAGCGCCACCAGCATCTGCATGGTCGAGCAGTTCGGGTTGGCGATGATGCCGCGCGGGCGGTTCTTCACTTGCTCCGGATTGACCTCCGACACCACCAGCGGCACGTCATCGTCGTAGCGGAAGGCCGAGGAATTGTCGATCACCACCGCACCCGCGGCGGCGAACTTGGGCGCGTACTCCTTCGAGACGCTGCCACCAGCGGAGAACAGGGCAATGTCGACGCCGGTGGGGTCGAAGGTCGCGAGGTCCTGGACGGTGATTTCGCGCCCCCGGAACTCGACGATGCCGCCGGCCGAGCGCTCGCTGGCCAGCACGTGCAGCTTGTCGATGGGGAACTTGCGCTCGGCCAGGATGGCCAGCATGGTCTCGCCCACGGCACCGGTGGCGCCAACGACGGCTACGTTCGCGGTCTTGCTCATGGTGTTGCGTGTCCTTGTAAGTCGTATTCGGGCGGCGGCGGTCGGTCGTCGATTGTGCGCCATCGCCACCCTTGGAAAGGAGGGGGCCGGTGGAACGTCAGGCGGCGCAGTTGGAACGGTCGCGCTCCGGGCCCAAGGGCGGAGGCGCCTGGCAACTGGCCGCTACCGTTTGCCGGTGGCCGAACCGCCTTTTCCGGCCGGGGAAAGCCCCTGGGCGGAATTGCCACCCGGCACGCGCGGCGCCACCTCGCCCACGTCCCCGCACTGCGCCCGATGGCGCAGCGCCTGGTCCATCAGCACCAGCGCGACCATCGCCTCGCAGATCGGGGTGGCGCGGATGCCGACGCAGGGGTCGTGGCGGCCAGTGGTGACCACTTCGACCACGTTGCCGTGCACGTCGAGGCTGTCGACCGGCAAGCGCAGGCTGGAGGTGGGCTTGAACGCGACGGAGCAATGCAGCGGCTGGCCGGTGCTGATGCCACCGAGGATGCCGCCTGCATGGTTGCTGGCGAAGCCGGCCGCGCCTATATGGTCGCGGTGCTGGCTGCCCTTCTGCGCCACGGAGGCGAAGCCGTCGCCGATCTCGACGCCCTTGACCGCGTTGATGCTCATCAGCGCCGCGGCGAGCTCGCCGTCCAGCTTGCCGTAGATGGGTTCGCCCCAGCCGGGCGGCAGGCCTTCGGCGATGACGTCCACCCGCGCACCGACGGAATCGCCGGACTTGCGCAGCGCGTCCATGTACAGCTCCAACTCGGTCACCTGGCGTGGATCGGGCCAGAAGAACGGGTTGTCCTCCACCACCGACAGGTCGACGCCATGCGGGGTGATGTCGCCGATCTGCGACAGCCAGCCCTGGATGCGCACGCCATGGCGCTCGGCCAACCACTTCTTCGCGATGACGCCGGCGGCCACGCGCATGGTGGTCTCGCGCGCCGAGGAGCGCCCGCCGCCGCGCGGGTCGCGGACGCCGTACTTCTGCCAGTACGTGTAGTCGGCGTGGCCCGGGCGGAACTGCGCCGCTATGTTGGTGTAGTCCTTGCTGCGCTGGTCGGTGTTGCGGATCAGCAGCGCGATGGGGGTACCGGTGGTGAGGCCCTCGTACACGCCACTGAGGATTTCCACCTCGTCCGCCTCATGCCGCTGCGAGGTGTGGCGGGTGCGTCCGGTGGCGCGCCGCGCCAGGTCATGGCGGAAGTCTTCCGGCGCGACGGCTATGCCCGGAGGGCAGCCGTCGATCACGCAGCCGATCGCCGGCCCGTGGCTTTCGCCAAAGGTGGTCACGGACAGCAGCTTGCCGAAGGTGTTGCTCGACACGAGGGGGGCGGAGTCTCGAACGGGAGAAGCGACTTTAGCAACCCGGGGCGGTTGCCGCTGCAACGGGGCTCAGCGCGCGTCCGCCAGCGCCTTGATCCTGGCGTGGTGCTCAACCAGGTCCTGGCGCTCGACCACGAAGATGCCCATCTGCCCAACCTTGAACTCCACCCAGGCCATCGGCACTTCCGGCAGCAGCTCGACCAGCGCGCGCTCGGCCTCGCCCACCTCGCAGATCAGCAGGCCGTGCTCGCTAAGGTGCTCCGGGGCGTCGCGCATGATCTTCAGCGCCAGGTCCAGGCCGTCGTCGCCCGCGCGCAGGCCCAGCTCTGGCTCATGGGCGTACTCGGCCGGCAGGGCGTCGGTTTCGTCGTTGGTCACGTAGGGCGGGTTGGTCACGATCAGGTCGTAGACCTCGCCCTTCAGCCCGTTGAACAGGTCGGACTTGATGAAGGTGACGTTGTCGGCGTGCAGGCGCGCCTTGTTCTCCGCCGACAGCGCCAGTGCGTCGTCGCTGATGTCCACGCCGTGCACTTCCCAATCCGGGTGGTAATGACCCGTTGCGATCGCGATGCAGCCCGAGCCGGTGCACAGGTCGAGCGCCCGGTGCACCTCGCGCCCCCCCAGCCATGGCTCGAAGCCGGCCTCGATCAACTCGGCGATCGGGCTGCGCGGCACCAGCGCGCGCGGATCGGACTTGAAGCTCAGGCCGGCGAACCAGGCCTCGCCGGTGAGGTAGCACGCCGGGATGCGCTCGTTGACGCGGCGGTCGAACAGCGCCAGCACCTTTTGCTTTTCTTCCGTGGTCACCCGCGAGTTGCCGTAGACCGGGCTCAGGTCGTGCGGCATGTGCAGCGCGTGCAGCACCAGCTGGGTGGCCTCGTCGAGGGCGTTGTCGAAGCTGTGGCCAAAAGTCAGCCCGGCCGCGGCGAAGCGGCTGCCGCCGTGGCGGATCAGGTCGATGATGGTCAGCTGCTCGAAGGTGGGGGTCTCGGCGGGCACGGGCGAATCCGGGGTCAGGCGGGCAATCAGCGATTATAGCCGGGGGCCACCCCAGGCCCGGTATCATGCCCCCGCACTCGCCCCCGGAACCGCAATGCTCAACCGCACCACGCTCATCATCGTTGTCGTCGCCTTGGCGGCGGGCCTCGGCCTGCTGGCGTCCCGCCATGTGTTCAGCCCCGGCCCGAACAACCCGCTCCCGCAGACGCAGGCGGTGCGATTGTTCCAACCGGCGCGGGAGCTACCCGGCTTCTCGCTGCGCCAGTCCGACGGCACGCCGCTCGTTCCGGGCGAATTGAAGGGGCACTGGACGCTGGTGTTCCTCGGCTTCACCCACTGCCCCGACATCTGCCCCACCACGCTGTCGACGCTGGCGGGCGCGCAGAAGCAGTGGGAATCGATCCCCGAGACCCAGCGCCCGCGGGTCCTGTTCGTCTCGGTGGATCCGGAGCGCGACACGCCCGACCACATCGGTGAGTACGCCCACGCCTTCCACCGGGATACGCTGGCCGCTACGGCGGACATCCCGGCGCTGGAAGCGTTCACCCGGTCGCTGAGCCTGGTATTCGCCAAGGCTCCGGCGCCCGAGGGCGCACCCGCCGACCAGTATTCGATGGACCACAGCGCAACCCTCGCCGTACTGGACCCCCAAGGTCGCATGAGTGGCGTGGTGCAGCCGCCGTTTGACGCCAAGGCCATTGCCGCCGACTTGACCCAGCTGACCCGAGCCACCGCCCCATGAGCCTCGTCACCGCACTGACCTATGTCCTGCCGCATCGCGCCCTGTCGACGACGGCGCGCGCCTTGGCCTATTCGCGCACGCCTTGGGTGAAGCAGTGGCTGATCGACACGGTGACCCGCAAGTTCGGCGTCAACCTGTCCGAGGCGGCCGAGCCCGACCCGACGGCTTATCCGACGTTCAACGCGTTCTTCACCCGCGAGCTGAAGCCGGGGGCGCGCGTGGCGGATGGCGATCCCCGCTCGTTGTTGATGCCCGCCGACGGCCGCATCAGCCAGTGCGGCCCCATCCAGGATGGACGCATCTTCCAGGCCAAGGGGCAGTCGTTCACGGCGGCCGAGTTGCTGGGCGATGCCGATGCGGCCGCTCCGTTCAACCAAGGGCTGTTCGCGACCGTATACCTGTCACCCAAGGACTACCACCGCGTGCACATGCCTTGGACTGGTCGTCTGCGTGAAACCGTGCACGTGCCGGGACGCCTGTTCAGCGTGGGGCCGGCTGCGGTGCGCAATGTGCCGAGGCTCTTTGCCCGCAACGAGCGCCTGGTGTGCCACTTCGACACGGACTTCGGGCCGATGGCACTGGTGATGGTGGGCGCGTTGCTGGTGTCCGGGGTGGAGACGGTATGGAGCGGCGTGGAAATCCCGCGCTATGGCGACATGGTGACCACCAAGGATTACCGCGGAGCCGACATTACCCTGGACCGCTTCGCCGAAATGGCGCGCTTCAACTACGGCTCCACGGTGATCGTGTTGCTACCGCCGGGCGTGGCGGAGCTTGCGGCCGGGCTGGGCGCCGAGACGCCCGTCCGGCTGGGCGAGCGCCTCGCCGCTCTCAATGGCTGACGACAGTCAGCCCTTGCAGCCCACCAGACGCAGCCGCTGCCCCGGCCGGATCGCGTAGCGCGGCCCACTCACCCCGTTCGCGCTGGCAAGCTCCTCCACGTTGCACTGGAACTTGCGAGCGATCGAGAAGAGGGTCTCGCCGCCCTGGACGGTGTAGTCCTTGGGCGCCACGGCCGCGGCGGTAGCCGCACCGACGGGGCCAGGTGCTGCGGGTGACGGCACAGGCCTGGTCGTGTCATAAACCGGCGTCACCGGGCCAGTCCGCACGATGGCGCGCTTGGGATCGCTGAGCACCAGCATCCGCGCCAACTCCGCGCGACGCCCCTGCGTGCACCAGCGGTTGTACAGGCCGACCATGTCGGTCGTCGCATTCAGCGTGGTGCCGGCGGGCAACCAGCTGTCGGCGTCGTATCGCGGATTCAAATTGCGCAGCGCCCGCATGTAGCCTTCGCGCACACCACGATTGCCCATGCAGATGGTGAGCTGGTAGATGGACGCCGGCTTTTCCAGCCGCAGCGGTGCCGGCTTGGGGCGCACGCGCGGAAAACTCAAGCCATACTCGCGCGGGTGGAGGAACAGCCACGCCGCGGCGATCACCATCGGCACGTAATCCCGGGTTTCAGGCGGGAACTGGCTGTAGACCGATTCATCCCAGAACGTCCGACCGCCACTGCCGTTGAACACCCGCTGCGCACGCCCCTCGCCGCCGTTGTAGGCGGCCAATGACATCTCGATGCTGCCGTTGAGCTGTGCCAGTCGTTCGTTGATGTACGCGACATTTGCCTCAGCGGCCGAGCGTGGGTCGTAACGTGTGTCGAAGCCGGTGCCGTCGTCGCCGAGGCCAAAACGGCGGCCGGTGGCGTACATGAATTGCAGCGGCCCCGCGGCACCCGCGCGCGAGGTGGCATGCACGCGGCCATTGGACTCCTTGGCCATGATCCCGAACAGCAGTGCTTCCGGCAGTCCGGCGCGCTCATACTGCGGCCACATCAGGTGGCGCATGTACTGGTAGTTCTCGTAGGAGGTGAGCAGCGCGCCGCGCATGTCGGTCAACCAGCGGCGGATGGCCTCCTGCACGGCGGGGTTGTATTCGACCATCTGGTCGAACTTGTGCCGCGGACCCGTGAGCAGTGCCGCCGCCCGCGCCGCCTCGGGCACATCGCTGGCCAGGTAGGTGTGATCGCCGTGATCGTCCTCGGCCTGGACCACGTATTCGCCACCCGCCTCGTCGGCACCCAGCTTGAGCAGACGCTTGTATGTGGCGAGCATGGTGGAGACCGAGCAACCGCGCTGCTTCATGCAGGCGTCGATCACGTCCTCCATATCCTCGATGGCCTTGTCCGCCTGGACTTGCCCTTGGGCATCTGCATTGGCGATCAGCACCAACGCGCTGCGGTAGTCAGCCTCCGCTGTTTCCATCCGCTTGGTGAGAGCCTCCACGGCGACCTCAGCCTTGCTTGGCGCAGCCAGTGCGGGGAAGGAAATGGCCAATGCCAAGGTTGCAGCCAAAGAGGCGAGCGCCACCGGAATTCGAACGAAATCGGACATGGATCTCACACGCTGCGGGGGGTTGGCAGGGTAGCCCCGTTACCGAGTGAAGGGCAACCGCCAATACGCTGCTTCGCTGAACACACGCCGCGTCATAGAATCGGTCGACCCGCCCATCGGAAGAGCACATGGACCCCATTCTAGTCGGCAAGGCCGTGACCACCCCGGACAGTGGCAATGTCTACCTGTTGCCGAAGTTCGGCAACCGCCACGGGTTGGTCGCCGGCGCGACCGGCACGGGCAAGACGGTCACGCTGATGACCATCGCGGAAGGCTTCTCCCGGTTGGGCGTGCCGGTGTTCCTGGCCGACGTGAAAGGGGATGTCGCCGGCCTGGCCATGCCAGGCATGCTGAACGAAAAGCTGCAGGCACGCGTTCAGCAACTGGGCATCACCGACTATCGCAACGAAGGCAATCCGACGGTCTTCTGGGACCTGTTCGGCAAGCTGGGACACCCGGTGCGCACCACGGTCAGCGAAATGGGGCCTACGCTGCTCGCGCGCATCCTGGAACTCAACGACACGCAGGGTGGCGTGCTCGACATCGTGTTCAAGCTTGCCGACGACCGCGGCCTGCTGCTGCTCGACCTCGAGGACCTGCGCGCCCTGCTGGGCCTGGTGGCGGACGAGCGCAAGGACATCTCCACCTCCTACGGACTGGTCAGCACGCAATCGGTGGGTGCCATACAGCGCGCGCTGCTGCGACTGGAAAGCGAAGGCGGCGACCGCTTCTTCGGCGAGCCCGCGCTGGAGTTAAGCGACCTGATGCGCACGACGCAGGATGGCCGCGGCGTGATCAACATCCTCGCGTCCGACCAGCTCATCCTGAAGCCTCGGCTGTATTCCAGCTTCCTGCTGTGGCTGTTGTCCGAGTTGTTCGAGACGCTGCCGGAGGTGGGCGATCTGGACAAGCCCAAACTGGTGTTCGTGTTCGACGAGGCCCACCTGTTGTTCGACGATGCGCCGCCGGCGTTGCAGCAACGCGTCGAGCAGGTGGTACGCATCATCCGCTCCAAGGGCGTGGGGGTTTATTTCTGCTCGCAGTTTCCTGACGACGTGCCCGACGACATTCTTGGCCAGCTCGGCAACCGCGTGCAGCACGCGTTGCGCGCCTTCACTCCGCGCGACCAGAAGGCCGTGAAGACCGCCGCCGAGACCTTCGTCGCCAACCCGAACCTGGACGTGGCCGACGCCATCTCACAGCTCGGCACCGGCGAAGCACTGGTGTCCATGCTGCAGGACAAGGGCGTCCCGATGTCGGTGGAGCGCACGCTCATTGCGCCGCCGCGCTGCCGCATGGGCGCGATCACCGAGGCAGAGCGCGCGCAGGTGCGTGCGGGCAGTGCCGTGGGGACCCGGTACGATGCCACCGTGGACCGCGAATCCGCGGCAGAAATGCTGGCGCGGAAGGCGGAAAGCGCGAGCGAACAAGCCAATGCCCCGCCCGCCCGCACTCGCGAGCAGGACGACGCCGAAGAAGGCGGATTCGGCCAAGCGGTGAAAGACGTGGTCTTCGGCACCAAGCGTCGCCAGGGCATGGTCGAAACCATGGCCAAGCAGACGGCGCGTACCGTCGGCAACCAGATCGGCCGGCAGATCCTGCGGGGTCTGCTGGGCGGCATACTCGGCGGCAGTCGCCGCTGAACATTTCTCAACCTACATACGAACAAGGAGTCTTCGTACCCATGAACCGGATCGTCCCCTCATTGGCGCTTGGCCTGCTGGCCCTTTCCCTGGCCGCATGCAGGCAGGAAGCCGAGCCCGCACCGGCGGCACCCGCGGCCGTCGTCGAGCCGGCACCGGCCCCGGCACCGGAAATGACCGCGCAGGCGTCGGACAGCGACCTCGCCGCTAAGGCCGGCACCATCGACATGAAGGCATTCCCGGGCAAGTTCGCGGGCACCCTGCCCTGCGCCAGCTGCCCTGGGATCGACACGAAGCTGGAGCTGATGGCCGATGGCCCCTTCAAGCTGACCGAAACCTACAAGGGCGAAGCCGGCGCACCGAACGTCGTCGAAGGCACCTGGACCGTCGAGGACGGCGGCAAGCGAGTCCTGCTGGACCCCAACAGCAAGGCCGAACAGGACCGCAGCTACGAGATCGTGTCCAATGACGAGATCCGCATGCTGGGCCAGGACGGCAAGCCGGTTGAGAGCCAGCTCAACTACAGCCTGAAGCGCGAGCCCAAGTGAGTCCCGGCCGAGCGGCGGGCCCCGCCGCGCGGCCCTTCGAGTGTTTGCCCGTTTCGGGCCGGTTATCTGTGTAGTCCTTCCGAATGTCCCGTTGGCGCCCCCCTGCCCCTTCCTCGACCGCGGTGATCACCCGCGACGGCTTCGAACGCCTGCGCGAGGAGCTCAATGACCTGTGGAAAGTGCGCCGCCCGGAAGTGGTGAAAGCGCTGGCGGCCGCCGCGGCCGAAGGCGACCGTTCCGAGAATGCCGAGTACACCTACCGCAAGAAGCAGTTGGGCGAGATCGACCGCCGCGTGCGCTACTTGAGCAAGCGGCTGCCTGCGTTGCGGGTGGTGGAGTCCAGGCCCACCGATCTTGAGGCCGTCTTCTTCGGAGCACGCGTCGAGATCGAGCATTGCACCAGCGGCGAAAGCCAGCAGTACCGCATCGTCGGCCCGGATGAGACCGATGCCCGCCAAGGGTGGATCAGCATCGACTCGCCTTTGGCCCGCGCGATGCTCAAGAAGCGCCTGGATGACGAGTTCGAAGCGCTGTTGCCCGGCGGCATGCAGCGGTACGTGATCATCGCCGTGGAATACGCCGACTGACGGCTGTTGCTGCGGGCGGGCGGCGGCGTAGGATCTGACTCCCACCGGGCGGCAGCCCGCGGCCACTGGAGACCACCATGCGAATCCTCGCCAGCCTGATGCTTGCCTTCATTGCCCTCCCGGGGTCGGCGACTGCCGGTGAGCCGCAAGGCACGACCGTGCGGGACACGGGAACCCACGCCAAGGTACCGGCGCCACACCTGCTCGACCGGTTCAAGGCACTTTCCGGCACGTGGAGCGCCAGCGGCTTGGACGGCAACTCGATGCCCGACGCACAGGTCCGCTATGAAGTCACTGCCGGTGGCAGCGCTGTGGTCGAAACGCAATTCCCGGGAACACCGCACGAGATGCGCACGGTCTACGTCCGCGACGGCAGCGATGTTGTCCTCACCCACTATTGCGCCAGCGGCAACCACCCGCGCATGCGCGCCAAGGTCGCCGACGGCGACCAGGTAAGGTTCGAGTTCGATGGCGCCACCAATTTCGATCCCGCCCAAGCCGGCCACATGCACAACGCGTCCTTTACCTTCGTAGGCAAGGACGAGCTGCGTACGCATTGGGGTTTCTGGAGCAAGGGCCGGCCCGACGAAGGCGTGGCAAACCTGCACCTCAAGCGCATCGCCGATTGAATTCCTGCGGGCCGACGCGCGGCCCAGCCGTCAATCGTTGAAGGGCACTTCGCCGTACAAGTCGTGCTCGTCGTTGCCCATGATCTCGACATCGACGAACTCACCGACCTTCAGCCCAGCCTCGAAGCCGTTCTGGATCTGCACCAGGCCGTCGATTTCCGGCGCGTCGGCCATCGAGCGGGCGATGGCCAGATCGCCGTCGATGGCATCCACCAGGCAGCGCTGGATCGTGCCCACCTTGGCGGCAAGCTTGGCCTCGGAGATCTCGGACTGACGCTCCATGAAGCGTGCCAAGCGCTCCTGCTTGACCTCTTCCGGAACTGCGTCGGGCAGCGCGTTGGCCGCGGCTCCCTCCACCGGCGAATAGGCGAATGCGCCCACGCGATCGAGTTGAGCCTCGTCGAGGAAGTCCAACAGCTCCTCGAACTCGGCCTCGGTCTCGCCGGGGAAGCCGACGATGAAGGTCGAGCGAAGGGTGATGTCCGGGGCGATGGACCGCCAGCGCTGGATCCGCTCCAGCGTCTTGTCCACCGCGCCAGGGCGCTTCATGAGCTTGAGGATGCGCGGGCTGGCGTGCTGGAACGGGATATCCAGGTACGGCAGCACCTTGCCTTCCGCCATCAACGGGATCACGTCGTCCACGTGCGGGTACGGGTACACGTAATGCAGGCGCGACCACACGCCCAACTCGCCCAGGCCTTCGCACAGCGCCTTCATCCGCGTCTGGTAGGCCTTGCCGCGCCACTCGCGCTCGGCGTACTTCACGTCCACGCCATAGGCCGAGGTGTCCTGCGACACCACCAGCAATTCCTTCACGCCACCCCGCACCAGCCGCTCCGCCTCACGCAGCACGTCGTCCACCGGGCGTGACACGAGGTCGCCCCGCATCGACGGGATGATGCAGAAGCTGCAGCGGTGGTTGCAGCCTTCGGAAATCTTCAGGTAGGCGTAGTGCTTGGGCGTCAGCTTCAGCCCGTAGTCCGGCACCAGGTCGATGAACGGATCGTGCTTGGGCGGCAGCACCTCGTGCACCGCGCTCATCACGCTGGAGTAGTCCTGCGGACCGGAGATGGACAGCACGCCGGGGTGCGCCGCGCGAATCTCCTCGGGACGCTTGCCCAGGCAGCCGGTGACGATGACCTTGCCGTTCTCGGCGATGGCCTCGCCGATGGCGTCCAGCGACTCGGCGACCGCTGAATCAATGAAGCCACAGGTATTGACCACCACCACGTCCGCGTCGTCGTAGGTCGGGACGATGTCGTACCCCTCCACCTTGAGCTGGGTGAGGATGCGCTCGGAATCGACCAGTGCCTTCGGGCAGCCGAGGCTGACGAAGCCGACCTTGGGGTTTTGCAGGGACATGAAAGGACCAACGGAAGCAGCGGCCGGTATCCGGGCCGGGGGCCGCGAATTATAGCCCTGCCGGGCTGCCGACCGGCCCCGGGCGGGGGTACCATCTCCCAAAGCCGTTCAGGAGCAACACCATGAGCCAATGGATCTCCCTCGAAACCCCCACCGGCCGGATCCAGGCCTGGCGCGCTGAGCCCCCCATTCCGCCCAAGGGCGCGCTGGTGGTCGTGCAGGAGATCTTTGGCGTCAACCACCACATCCGCCATGTCTGCGACACCTTCGCCGCGCATGGCTACGTGGCCATCGCGCCGGCATTCTTCGACCATTTCGAGCACGGCGTGGAGCTGGAGTACGACGCCGACGGGGTGAAGCGCGGCAAGGACCTGGTCGATCGACTCGGCATGGAGCGGGCGCTGGAAGACATCAAGGCCGCGGCCAACGTGGTCCAGGAGGCCGGCAAGGTGGGCGTCGTCGGCTACTGTTGGGGTGGTTCGGTCGCTTTCCTGGCCAATACCCGCCTGTCCATGCCGGCGGTGAGCTACTACGGGGCGCGCACGACGCCCTACCTGGATGAGCAGTTGGATGCGCCGATGATGTTCCACTTTGGCAACCATGACCCGAGCATCCCGGCAGAGGCCATCGACCTGCATCGCAGCAAACAGCCCACCGCGGAGATCCACGTCTACCCGGCTGGCCATGGCTTCAACTGCGACCAGCGCGCCGACTACGACGAGGCCAGTGCCACGCTCGCGCTGGAGCGGACCCTGTCCTTCTTCCGGCGCACGCTGCGGCCGGTGTACTGACCCGCGAGGCGCCCCATGAGCCACAAGTCCCCGGTGTCCACCCACTTCGAGCTGCACCCGCAGCTCGCCAATGACACCCAGCCGGTCGCACACCTACCCCTGTGCGATGTACTGCTGATGGACGATGCCAACCACCCGTGGCTGATCCTGGTGCCCCGGGTGCCAGCCGCCGTGGAAATCGTGGACCTCACCGACGAGGCCCAGGCAACGCTGATGCACGAGATCACGGTCGCGTCGCGCGCGCTCCAGGCCGCATTCAAACCCCACAAGATCAACGTGGCGGCGCTGGGCAACATGGTGCCGCAACTGCACATCCACGTGATCGCACGCTACACCACCGACATTGCCTGGCCCCGGCCCGTCTGGGGAATGGCCGATGCCCAGCCCTACAGCGCAGAGGATCTGGTCGATCGCATCCAGCGACTTCGGGACGTGCTTCCCGGCTGACCCTGGACGCCACGTGGCATGCTTGCGACGTTGCGCCCGATCCCCGTGGGCGTCGTGATGATCCGGAGCCCGTATGATCCGCCGACTATTCCTGGCCTCAATCCTCGCCTGTTCCACGCTTGCCAGCACGCCGGCAAACGCCGCCCTCTTCGGCAAGAAGCCAGAAGTCGCCGCCGACGAGGCCGTGCAAGGCAAGCTGGCCACCATCACGATCTGGGTTGATGCATCCTGGGGCTTCCGGAACCAGGGCGCCGCCAACTCGCTCAATCGCGCGCACGTGGTGTTCGACCAGCGTGGCTACCGCGTGCACAGCGTGGTCCCATACATCGAGAATGGCGACCTACAAGGGTTCTTCGTCACCTACGAAAAGCGCTGAAGCTGGCCATTCGCTGGGAGCCAGGGGAGGCAGCGCCTCCCCTGGTCCTGAGTCAGGGCGCTACGACGGCCGTCTTGGTGTCGCCAATATGGCGATCAAAGAACTTCAACATCTCGGTATACAGGCGCAGGTTGTTTTCTTCCTTGTAAAAGCCGTGCATCTCCCCCGACTGGATGATCACGCCTTCGGGCGGATTGCCCGCCAACGTCAGGGATTTGGCCATGGCTTCGGTATGCTCCGGCGGGCAACGCGCGTCACGCGCGCCAGCCGCCAAGTACACCGGAAGCTTGATCTTCTGCGCGTGCAACGCAGGCGACATCGCATCCCGCTCCGCCTGAGTGCTACCAAAGGCGCGCACGAGGTAACGCATGCCGGACTCGCTCCGGCTGGTGTCGCTGAGCTTCATCTGAATGTCGGCACTGTAGAGTCCCACGTAACCGAATGCGCACTTGAACAGTTGCTGGTCCCGAGCGGGTGCCATCAGCGACGCGTAACCCCCAAAGCTGCCGCCGTAGATGCATACCCGATTGGCATCCGCATAACCCTGATCGATTGTCCAGCGCGTGGCGTCAATGATGTCGTTCATGATGCCCTGCGCCCATTGGCCGTAGGCCATGTCCTGGAACGCCTTGCCGAACCCACCGGAACCGCGGTAATTGACCTGCATCACCATATAGCCCCGACTGGCCAACAACTGGGTCTCCCAGTTGAACGCCCAATCATCACGAGGCCCCATCGGGCCGCCATGAACGTTGACGATCATCGGCAGGTTCTTGCCCGTGCTGCCCTTTGGAATCGTCAGGTAACCGTGAATCTTCAATCCGTCACGGGTGGTGAGCGAGAAAGGCTTGACGCTAGCCATCCGCTCCGGGTCAAGCCACTTGCGCCCCTGCATCAGGAAGCGGGCCTTACCGCTGTCCCTGTCGTAGAGATAGAGCTCGCCCGGATTGCGGTCGCTGCGGACGGAGACCAGCACCTGCTTGCCGTCCTCGGTGCCGCCAGAGAAGTTGACGAACTGCCCGGGGAATGCCGCGGCAAGGGACGCATAGAGCTCGGCATCAGGGTGTGACTCATCAACCATCGTGACCCGCGGGGCACCCGCTTCGGTCACAACGCCAAGCACGGTCTTTCCGTCCACCGACTCAATGTATCCAGAGGGGTCCGAAACCGGATCCTGGAACAGAGTCTTGAATTGACCGGTTTGCGGGTCGATAACGCCGAACGCCGCAGGCGCCTTGCCATCGCTCAGCGTCGCATAGATCTGTCCACCCGCCCCGCCGCCGCCAACGCTCAATCGCTTCCCGGACGATTTGGAGCTGTTGATCAGCGTCCACTTGCCGTCGTCGCCACGGCGATAGAGCTCCGAGTGGCTCTCGTAGCGCCCCTGGTCGTCCTCATCATCGAAGCAGACCGCGAATCGCGGCACCTTCTGCGAATCCAGCGAGATGCTGCAGTTCTCCCGCGGAGCCTTCGCCACGGTCTTCCAGCTACCGGCGATAGTGTCGAACAGGACCACTTCTGTACCGACACCATCGGCCGAACGGGGGTAACTGACCGACATCAGGACGTTCTGGTCATCGTCCTCCAGCGTATCCAGGAGGCTGAAGCTCCCCTTGACTTGCTTGCCCCGCTGGGTCACGTCACGGGTGCCAAAAAACACCAGCGCCCGCGGCTGGGATCCGTCGGCGTTTACGCCATACCACTCACCGGTGCCAAACGGCCGCGCGAAACGGCCGAACTTGCGAATGGAGTTGAACATCAACCGGTTTGGGCTGACCCAATGGAAGCTACCAACGCTCTTCTGTTCCGGCAGCTGATTGATCTTGACGATGCTCATGTCCCGGGTACGCAGCACCGTCAGGACATCCTGCTCCCCCCGGTCGACCGTCATCGCGAGATACTGGCCATCTGGTGAAATCTTGGCCGTACTGTAAGTCGGGTGGCGTACGAAATCCTCGATCGGCGGCGGTGACGCTGCGGCGCCCCCCGATACCAGCGCGATCCCCATCGCGGCAATGCACTTCTTCAACATCCTTCTCCCCCTATCCAGAGTTTTGATTCAACGCGACGGGAACGGCATTACCCCCCTTCCGGGCATTGCTACCCAAAGAGTGTGCCCGCGCTCAAGTACGAGGCAGCGTGACACCCACCTGCCCCTGGTACTTGCCCCCCCGATCCTTGTACGAGGTCTCACAGACCTCGTCGGACTGGAAGAACAGCATCTGGGCGACGCCTTCGTTGGCGTAGATGCGCGCCGGCAGCGGGGTGGTGTTGCTGAACTCCAGCGTCACGTGCCCTTCCCACTCCGGCTCCAGCGGCGTCACGTTGACGATGATGCCGCAGCGGGCATAGGTGCTCTTACCCAGGCAGACCACCAGCGTGTCGCGGGGAATGCGGAAATACTCGACCGTGCGCGCGAGGGCGAACGAGTTCGGCGGGATGATGCAGACGTCCGATTCGATGTCGACGAAGCTGCCGCTGTCAAAGTGCTTCGGGTCGACGATCGTGGAATTGATGTTGGTGAACACCTTGAACTCGCGCGAGCAGCGCACGTCGTAGCCATAGCTCGACGTCCCGTAGCTGACGATCCGCTGGCCATCGGCCCCGGTCTTGACCTGCCCCGGCTCGAACGGCTCGATCATGCCGTGTTGTTCGGCCATGCGGCGGATCCAGCGGTCGGACTTGATGCTCATGCGGAGGGGCTCACCCAGCGGTCGGAAGCGCCGATTCTAACGTTTAGCCCCTGCCGGGGGCAGTCGTGTCCCAAAAGAAGAAGGGCCCGGCATCCGCCGGGCCCTTCGCTCACCCCGAAGACGGGATCAGAAGCCGCTGGCGTTCAGGCGGCCACCGGTGACGACCTTGCCCTGCAGCGACGGAGTCGGCACCGCCGAGCCCATGATCGCCGCCTTGATGTCGGCCGCGGTCGCACCCGGGTGCGAAGAGGCGTACAGCGCGGCAGCGCCGGTCACGTGCGGGGTGGCCATCGAGGTGCCGTTGTAGCTGGCATAACCCGAGATCACGCTGCCCTGGCTGGACTTCGGAACGGTCGACCAGATGCCCGAACCCGGCGCACCGATGTCCACCGTGGTCGCGCCCCACTGCGAGAAGCTCGACAGGCCGCCGGTGCTGGTCGTCGAAGCCACCGCGATGATGTTGGCCTGCGGGTAGTTGGACGGGTAGCTGGCCTGGGCGTCATTGTCGTAGGCCGAGTTGCCGGCCGCGGCGATGAACAGGATGCCGGCGTTGTTGGCGCGGGTGATCGCGTCCGACAGGCCCTGCGAGAAGCCACCGCCGCCCCACGAGTTGTTGGTGGCAACGATGTTCAGGCCGTGGCGGCTCTTGAGGTCATTGAAATAGTCGACCGCCTTGATCGCGTTGGCGGTAGTGCCGCCGCGGCGGCCCAGGAACTTGGCGCTGATCAGCTTCACGCCGCTCCAGCACACGCCTGCCACGCCCTTGCCATTGCCACCCACACCCGCGATGGTGCCCGACACGTGAGTGCCGTGGTCATCATTGGCACCGCCGGAGTTGATGTTGTTGCTGCCACCGTCGAAATCCCAACCGCGGGTGTCATCGACGTAGCCGTTGCCGTCATTGTCGACGCCATCAGCCGCATCGTACGGGTTGGTCCAGATGTTGGCGGCCAGGTCTTCGTGGTTGTAGAAGATGCCTTCGTCGATCACGCCGACCACGACGTTGCTGCAGTCGGTATGGCCACGACCCCACGCCTCGGCGGCCTGCGAACCGTACTGGTTGGCCGGCGACGAGGCGTCACCGTACATGCCCCACAGCGAACCGTTGGTGTAGTAGGTGTCGTTGGAGGTGGCGGAATGGGTGTAGATCCAGTTCGGCTCGGCGTATTCGACAGCCGCGTTGCGGCTCAGGGCGCTGACCGTGGCGGACAGATCGCGGCCGGCAGGAAGGCGCATCAGCGCCAGTTCGCCGCGCTGGCTGTTGCCGGCACGGACGACGTCGATCTTGGAGGCGCCCAATCCTTGGCGAACGGCGGTCTGCTGCGCGGCAGTGGTGCCGTCACGGAACTTCACCAGCAGTTCGTTGGCCTGGTGGGCACGGCCGGCATTGAGGCCGGAGATGACGAGGTCAGGACGACCGCCGGCGAACGCCGCGGACGACAGGCCGAGAGAGGCGACAACTGCGCCGGCCAGGGCCGCGGTGCGGATTGAATGCTTCATATCTGGAACTACCCCCGAAGGTAAGAACAGGAAAGCGCGGCCACACTAGCCGCGCCATCCGAATCTAGGGGGATAGCTGCCCCGGCCGCATGCTGCACTGCAGCACTCGATCGAGGCCGACTTCAGGACAAAAGCGAGACGGATAAAGGCCTTGCAACCTGAGGTCTACCTGAAAGCTGAACCGCTAGCCGACGAGCGGCCACTTTATAGGCATGAACGGTGGCCGTTTCTGCCGCCTTGGTCACAATGGGGTGGCCACTATCGCCCAGCTCGCGCACCTCAACGTCCAACGGCAGGCTGCCGAGCAGAGGCACACCGTATTGCTCGGCCATCCGCCGGCCGCCGCCCTCGCCGAAAATGTGCTCAGCATGCCCGCAGTTGCTGCAGACATGCACGGCCATGTTCTCGACCAGGCCCAGCACCGGCACTTCGACCTTCTCGAACATCTTCAAAGCCTTGCGGGCATCCAGCGTCGCCACATCCTGTGGCGTCGTCACGATCACGGCCCCCGCCACGGGGATCTTCTGAGCCAGCGTGAGCTGGATATCACCGGTGCCCGGCGGCAGGTCCACGATCAGGTAGTCCAGTTCACCCCAGCGGGTGTCGTTCAGCAGTTGCGACAGGGCCGATGTCGCCATCGGGCCGCGCCAGATCATGGGCGTGTCCTGGTCCACGAGCAGGCCGATCGACATGGCGACAACCCCATGGGCACGAAGCGGCTCGATCGACTTTCCGTCCGGGCTGTCCGGCCGCCCGTGCAGGCCCAGCATGGTGGGGATGCTGGGACCGTAGATGTCGGCATCCAACAGACCGACCTTAGCGCCGTCCTGGGACAGGGCGACCGCCAAGTTGACCGCGGTCGTGGATTTGCCGACACCGCCCTTGCCCGACCCCACGGCAATAATGTTCTTTACGTTCGGCAGCGGCGACAGCGCGGGCTGGACCGCGTGGGCGGCAATCCTCTGCGTGATCTCGAGGCGGCTCAAGCCATAGCCGTCCGCCGCCAAGGCTTGGGCAATTGCCTCTTCGGCCCAGGGCTTCAGCCAACCCACCGGAATGTCTGCCACGACCTCGACGGCGGCCGCGCTTGCAGACACGGCGACTCGCACCCGGGCAAAGGCCCCCAAGTCAACATCCAGTTCGGGAACCCGAAGGCCGCCCAGCCGCTTTTCCAGTTCCGCAACGCCCATTGTCGAACGCGTGCCCCGCTGACCAGTCATCAGAGGCAAGGATTGTACCGCTCCCTCTGCCCCCGCCAGTCCAGCCCCCGCACATCCCCCGAAGTACCGCTACCCAGCTTTGATGACCCGAGCTTGGCGCTTGGTCGAGCAAATCATTCCGGGCCATAGGCGCTCCAACTCCCTACCGGAATTTTGTGACGATGATGTGTTTTTGACTTAACCGCATGTTAACGTCGGCATGCCAGCCCTAAGCTGGTTGTCAAAAATTCGTTATTAATTCGTTTTGGGGGGATGTAATGATCGTGGTGACGCGTAACAAGAGGCTTGAGCGCAGCCGGCTGACTTCGGCGCTAATGGGAGCTCTTCTCGTATCGATGGCAGGCACCTCCATGGCTCAGGAAGCGAGCCAGGAGACCACCGAGAAGAAGGAAGAAGCCACGACCGTCGAAGGCGTCGTCGTCACGGGTTCGCGAATCAAGAAGGCCCAGATTGAAGGCCCTGCCCCCGTCACGGTGTTGACGTCCAAGGACCTCGAGACCCAAGGCTTCACGACCGTGGCGGAAGCGCTGAACACGCTGACCCAGGTGACTGGCTCCGTTCAGAACGAGCTCACACAGAGCGGCTTCACTCCGAACGCCAGCGTGATCGACCTGCGTGGCCTTGGCCCGGGTCGCGTGCTTACCCTGATCAACGGCCGCCGCGCTGCTGACTATCCGCTGCCGTACAACGGCCAGTCGAACTTCGTGAATCTGAACGCAATCCCGCGTGCGGCGGTCGAGCGCATCGAGATCCTGTCGGGCGGCGCCTCGGCGATCTACGGCTCCGACGCGGTTGCCGGCGTGGTCAATATCATCCTCAAGACAAACTACGACGGCAACGACCTGCGCCTGCGCGCCGGCACGACCACCCGCGGTGGCGGCGACTCTGCCGACATCCAATGGACCGGCGGCAAGGTGGGCGAAAACTGGTCGCTGACCTACGCCATGCAGTACGTCGCCCGCGAAGAACTCTTTGCGCGCCAGCGCGACTTCATGGATTCGTACCGCGACGACCCGTCCACCGCCAACCCGACTCCGGTTGAGGGCATTCGCCTGCGCAACCGCCAGGCCGCGACCAACAACCGTCTGTGGCCGTTCGGTGCCGACGCAACGTGCGGCGGCTTCGACGAGTTCGAACGCTTCCAGCTCCCCAACAACCTCGGCCAGGGCTGCGGCTACTTCGGCTACCCCGCCACCCAGCAGATCCGTAACTCGCTGCAGAACGCCTCCGCATACCTTTACGGAGTGATGGACTTCACCGACAGCCTGCAAGGGTTTGCCAGCCTGAATGTCTGGAACTCGCAGGCTGATACGGCATCGGCAACGCAGTTCTTCAGCACCCCGCTGTACTTCGACCCGCAGTTTGGCCGCATCGTGGATGGCCAGCGCATCTTCACTCCGGCCGAAATCGGGCCGCAGCAGACCGAAAACGACGAGTCTTCCTGGGACTTCGCCGTGGGCCTGCGCGGCAGGCTGGGTGAGCGTTTCGACTGGGATGCGACCCTCTCGCGTTCGGAGTACGACGTCGAGATCAACCGCCCGCGCTTTCTGCGGCAGCCGCTGTTCGACTACTTCCTCGGCCCGCAGCTGGGAACCCAGCTGGTAGGCTCAACGCGCTACCCGATTTACCGCACCAACCTGCAGCGCTATTTCAACCCCATCGACCCGACGACCTATCAGTCGCTGAGCACGATGGTGAAGACCGAGGCCGAATCCAGCGTCACCCAGGCCAACTTCGTCCTGAGTGGCGACCTGTTTGAACTGCCCGCAGGTGCCGTCGGAATGGCTGCTGTCCTGGAAGCCGGCAGGCAGGAATACACCCTGACTCCGGATCCGCGACTTCTCCCGGGCGCCAATCCCGCGACCGCCATCTACAACCTGACCGGCACCGGCGGCGGCGGCGAGCGCAACCGCTACGCCTTCGGCTTGGAGTTCTCGGTTCCGATCCTCGACAGCCTGACCATGCAGCTGGCAGGGCGTTACGACAAGTACGACGACATCACCCAGGTTGACGACGCTGTCACTTACAACGCCGGTTTGGAATGGCGTCCGCTTGACGGGCTCCTCGTCCGCGGCTCCTATGCCACGTCGTTCCGCGCGCCGGACATGCACTACGTTTTCGCCGACACCTCCGGCTTCTTCACCGGCGTGTTCGACGAATACCAGTGCCGTCGGGATGGCCTGAGCTTGACCACCTGCGCGTCCCAGACGCCGTACAACTATCAGGTGTTCGGCACCCGCCAGGGCAATGCCTTCCTGGAAGAGGAAGAGGGCAAGTCCTGGACCGCCGGCATTGTGTGGGACGCGTTCGAAGGCTTCTCGGTTTCGGCCGACTACTACCACATCGAATTGGACAGCGCGGTGTCCGACGTGGGCACCGGCTACCTGCTCCGCAACGAGGCTGCTTGCCGTCTCGGTACGGATCGCGACGGGTCGGCTGTGGACTCGAACTCGGCAGGCTGCCAGCAGTTCCTGAGCTTTGTCACGCGTACGGTCGGTGGTCCCAACGATGGTCGCATCGAGGAGATTCGACTGAACCCAATCAACCAGAGCTACAACGCGGTGGAGGGTATCGACGCCGCCGTGGACTATCGTCTGGACACCGACCGCCTGGGCGACTTCCGCTTTGGCCTGAAGTGGTCGCACACGTTGAAGCAGGAGTTCGAAGAGTTCCCGGGCGACGGCGTGCAGCAGTACCGCGACTCGCTCCAGAACTTCGACTTCCGCAGCCGCATCAACTGGTCTGCCACATGGAACAGGAACGACTGGGGCGCTTCGCTGTACGGCTATCGCTGGGGTTCGGCGCCCAACTGGGCCGAGACCGGCCGCATCGCTCCCTACATCGTGTGGAACGCCGGCCTGAGCAAGAAGATCACGCCCAAGGCCACCGTGGGCGTGACCGTGAACAACCTGTTCGACAAGTTGGCTCCGGAGGACGACACGTTCTACACCTACCCGTACTTCTGGCGCGCTTACAGCCCGATCGGCCGGGAAGTGTTCGTTCAGTTTGACTACAAGTTCAACTAAGCACCGCCTGTACCTGCGTTCCCAATTTGAAGCCCGGCGCATGCCGGGCTTCTTTTTTGGATGGAGTCATGGTGAGGCGCTTCCATACGCCGACGAATTCTGTATAAAAGATCATGCCCGCCCGGCCTGGCCGGGGGCCAGAATCCACGAATCCCTGGGAGGGGACCGATGCGCAACAAACTGTTTACGCTCCTGATTGCACTGCCGCTGCTGGCCCTCTCGGCCGCCGCGTTCGCGCAGACCTCACCGGTCGGCTCGTGGACCACCATCGACGACAAGACCAAGAAGCCGAAGTCCGTGGTGGAAATCTACGAGACCACCAATGGCTCGCTGGCCGCTCGCGTCGCCGAAATCCTGCATTCCGATCGCGGCCCGAACCCGGTCTGCGACAAGTGCACAGGCGATCGCAAGGGCAAGCCGGTCAAGGGCATGGTCATGATGTGGGGCGTGAAGAAGAAGGGTGACGGCTGGGAAGGCGGGCAGATCCTCGACCCCGCCACCGGCAAGGTCTACTCGGTGAAGATCCGGCCCATCGAGGGCGGCAGGAAGTTGGAAGTGCGTGGTTTCATGGGCTTCTCGCTGCTCGGCCGCACGCAGGTCTGGGTTCGCCGCTAACCCACATCCAATCCAGCAACAAAGCCGGCCCCGTGGCCGGCTTTTTTGTGGCGGTCATGGCGGCAGCGTTTGGGTGCCCGCGGGCCGATCACGGCGGGTATGACCAACCGAGCCCATGCGGATCAAGGCTCAACCCCCATGCGATAATCTCCGACCCGCCACGCTGCCCACGCCCATGCCCCTCCAGCACCTCGTCACCTGCGCCCTGCCCTATGCCAACGGCCAGATCCATCTGGGCCACCTGGTGGGCTACATCCAGGGCGACATCTGGACGAGGGCGCAGCGCATGGCGGGCCACACGGTCCATTTCGTGTGCGCGGACGACACCCACGGCACGCCGATCATGCTGGCGGCGGAGAAGGCCGGCATGACGCCGGAAACCTACATCGCTGGCATCCAGGTGGCCCACGAACGCGACTTCGCCGACTTCGGGGTGGCCTTCGACCATTTCGACTCGACCAACTCCGAAGGCAACCGCGTCCTGACCGAGGCGATCTTCCAGCGCCTGCTGGAGAACGGGCACATCACCCGCCGTTCTGTGGCGCAGTTGTACGACCCCGAGAAAGGCATGTTTCTGCCCGACCGCTACGTGAAGGGCATCTGCCCCAACTGCGGCGCGGCCGACCAGTACGGCGACAACTGCGAGAACTGTGGCGCCACCTACGCGCCCACCGAGCTGAAGGACCCGCACTCGGTGCTGTCGGGCGCCACGCCGGTGATCCGCGAGTCGGAGCATTTCTTCTTCGAGGTGGGCCAGTTCGAGGCGTTCCTGCGCGGCTGGCTGTCCGGTGAGGTGGCCACCGCCGGTACCAAGGCCAAGCTGTTGGAATGGCTGGACGCCGAAGGCGGCCTGCGCGCGTGGGATATCTCGCGCGATGCGCCCTACTTCGGATTCCAGATTCCCGGTCACCCGGGCAAGTACCTGTACGTGTGGCTGGATGCGCCCATCGGTTACCTGAGCAGCTTCCAGGCGCTGTGCGAGCGCGCGGGACTGGATTTCGCCAGCTTTCTGCGCCCGGACAGCAAGGCGGAGATGCACCACTTCATCGGCAAGGACATCGTCAACTTCCACGGCCTGTTCTGGCCGGCGGTGCTGCACGGGTCCGGCCACCGCGCGCCCACGCGCCTCCACGTCAACGGCTACCTGACCGTGGACGGCGCCAAGATGTCGAAGTCGCGTGGCACCTTCATCATGGCCCGCAGTTACCTCGAGCACGGGCTGGATCCCGAGGCGCTGCGCTACTACTTCGCCACCAAGACCTCCGGCGGCGTGGACGACCTGGACCTCAACTTCGCCGACTTCGTGGCGCGGGTGAACTCGGACCTGGTTGGCAAGTTCGTGAACCTGGCGAGCCGTTGCGCAGGGTTCATCGGCAAGCGTTTCGGCGGCCAGCTGGCCTCGTCCCTACCCGATGCGGCCATGTACGACCGCTTCGTGGCCCAGCTGACGCCAATCGCCGAGGCGTATGCCCGCAATGAAGCTGCCACGGCGCTGCGCCTGACGATGGCACTCGCGGACGAGGCCAATCGCTACATCGACGACACCAAGCCGTGGGTGCTGGCCAAGCAGGAAGGTGCCGACGCCGAGCTGCACACGGTGTGCACGCAGGGAATCAACCTGTTCCGCGTGTTGGCCGCGGCGCTCAAGCCGGTGTTGCCGCGCGTGGCCGCACAGGCCGAGACATTCCTTGCGGCGCCCGTCACCGGCTGGCAGGACCTGCAGGTCCCGCTGATCGCCCACCGCATCAACGAATACACCCCGCTTTTCACCCGCATCGACCCGAAACAGATTGAAGCCATGATCGAAGCCAGCAAGGAATCCCTGCAGTCCGCCCCCACCACCTCCGCTGCGACCGCACCAAGCGAAGCCAAGGAAACGGCAAAGAAAGCAGCTGGCAACGACACAGCGAAGGCCAACGCGAAGACGGCAGGGGGCGCTGGGGCACCGGCGGTTGACGGCGCGCCGGCCTACATCGGCATCGACGACTTCGCCAAGCTCGACCTGCGCGTGGGCAAGGTGATGGCGTGCGAGTTCGTGGAGGGATCGGACAAGCTGCTGCGTTTCGAACTGGACGCCGGTGAACTGGGCAAGCGCCAGATTTTCTCCGGCATTCGCGGTTCCTACGCCGAGCCGGAAAAGCTGGTGGGCCGCAACGTGGTGTTCATTGCCAACCTCGCGCCGCGCAAGATGCGCTTCGGCCTGAGCGAAGGCATGATCCTGTCCGCCGGCTTCGATGGCGGCAGCCTGCACCTGCTGGATGCCGACAGCGGCGTGCAGCCGGGCATGCCGGTTCGCTGAGCCTCTGATCGCAGAGGAAGTTCACGCCGGCCCCAAGTCGACCGGCGCGACTGGACCGATGGCCACGGCATCCCCCCGGACGACGGACCTTGAGGCGCTCACCGAGCGTCTGGACCGCCTGCTGCCGCAGACCCAGTGCGGCCAGTGCGGCTATCCGGGCTGTCGCCCGTACGCCCACGCCATGGCCACCGGCGAGGCAGGACCCGATCATTGCCCGCCCGGTGGCGATGCGGGCGCGCACGCGCTGGCCCACTTGCTGGGCATGTCGCCCATCCCCTACGACCGCGCCCGTGGCGAGCACAAGGCTGCGTTGGTTGCGCTGGTCATCGAAGCCGACTGCATCGGTTGCACGAAGTGCATCCAGGCGTGCCCGGTTGACGCGATCATCGGCGCTTCCAAGCACATGCACACGGTGATCGAGCCGCTGTGCACCGGTTGCGAGTTATGCATACCCGCGTGCCCGGTGGATTGCATCGTGATGGTCGCGCCGGTGGCGGCTCAGGGGCCGCACTTCGGCGAATAATGCCGGGGAATCAGCGGCCCTGGGCGCTGGCGCCGGCCCCGGCGGCGGACTCTGCGGCCGCACGGCCAATGCCCGTCGCGCTGCAGGCGGAACAGACGCGCTCCACCGCGTAGCCCTTCGCTCGCAGCTTCTCGACGACGCCATCGCTGCCCAACAGGTGCAGCGAGCCCACGACCACCAGAACGTCGTCGTCCTGGCCCTGGCCATCCAGCATGGCCTGCAACTGGGGCATCCAGGCATCGTTGCGCTGCACGTTCATGATGCGGTACGAGGCCGGGGCCTTTTCCTGCATCTCCACACGCGTGAGCTGCTCCAGCCGTCCCGTGTCGCCGCTGCGCCAGGCGTCATGCAGTTCGGTCAACACGGCCGGCATTTCGGCAAAGCGGTCTACAAAGTCCACGAGGCCGGCCACCTGTTCTTCCATCGGCGAGGCATCCAAGGCGCCTAGTTGGAAGTCGATGCTTTCCAGTGCGCCCGTGGCCTTGCCGGCCTCGATTGCGCGGCGGGCCAGATGCTGGTCCAGGCCCATCTCCGCCTGGAAGCCCTGTGCACCGGCCATCCCCAGCGTCAGTGAGAGATTCACGAACCACGGTTCAAACCGGTCGATGGCCGCGATGGAGCTGCCCTGTCGCGCAAGAAGGCGATCCAGCTTCTCGCGCAGGACCGGCGGCACCACCGTGCTCAGGCGGCGTTCGTCGCCATAACCGGCCGCCAGCAGGAATTTCTGCGCGGTGGCGGGATCGGCGAGTTCCTCCAGCGCCACTTCGAACACCACCTTCTCGGCGTCTGCGAAGGCGCGGTCGACATCGCCCGACAGCGGATAGTCGCTCGGCTTGAGCAGGTGCAGCGAGCCCAGCAGGTACAGGGTGTTGTCGCGGTCGGAGACCTTCCACAGCAGTGGCACGGGCGCGGTGGTCGCGGCCTTTGTCGCCATTGCAGGTGTGGCGGATGCCGCAGGTGTGCCTTTTGCCGATACCGTCGCACGCGTCGGAGCAGGCGTGACCCGGGGAGCGTCCGTCGCCGCCCACGCCATCGCCGAGATCAGGGTGGCGGAACCAAGGATCAGGCCAAGGGCGTTGAGGCGTCGGGACATGTCTAGGGGAGCAAGGGCGGCGGAGGGGACCGGTGGGTCAGAGTTTCTTGGCGTAGGCCTTCTCACCGGCCGTGATCTGCAGATCCAGCCGGTTTTCCAGCGGCGGCAGCGGGCAGGTAGCGAAGGAGGTGAACGCGCAGGGAGGATTGTAGGCCTGATTGAAGTCCAGCAGCACCTGGCCCTGCGCATCCGGCATGTTGGCGTACAGGTAACGACCCGCCCCGTAGCTGCCCTGTCCACTGGTACGGTCCGCCAGGATGAGGAACAACTTGCCGTCGCCCTCATCCAGCGCTTCCAGCCGGAAGGTCTTGTCGTCGCGCTGGAATTCCACGACGCCTGGGTTGGCGATCGCATCGGTGGTGCCAATGATGTTCACCACGTCCAGGGTCTTGCCCGCCGGGTGCGCAATGAACCGCGCGGGGATCTGCCACGCGCGGTCCGCAGGCCAGTAATCCAATCCGGCAAACCCGACTCGCGTCGGCGCGTCGGCATGCTTCACCCGCAGCGCGTAGCGCTGGCCGCGCTTGATCACCGTGGCGATGCCCTTGCCCTCGTCGAAGCCGATGACGGTGGGACCGGCCGGGTCTGCATCGCTTCGGAGCGTGGCCGCGCCCTTGTGGGGCTGGCCGTCCAGGGTGATGGCCACCTTGGACTCGCCCGCAAAGCGCAAGGTGTCGCCCTTCAGCGTCAGCAGGCCCAGGTGCGCCGGCCCGCTTGCCAGGCGGATGCCATTGTCGGCGTCGCTACCGATGTAGTGCGACCCCGGGTCGATCCAGTGCAGGCCAATCAGGCTGGTCCAACCGTCGGGCTTGGTCAGGTCCGCCTTGCGCTGCTCGCGCCATGCCTGCTGCGCGGCATTGAAGGCCACGTCCTCGGCCGATGGCGTGGCGGGGGCGGCCTCTTCCTTGTCGCCACAGCCGGGCAAGAATGCGGACGAAAGCAAGGCAATCGCGAGCAGCGCGCGATGCCACGAACGAGAAGTCAGGCGCATGTCAGCGTCCTCGGAGGAACCAGCGATCAATATCGGCAAGGGTAAATCGCGCCCACGTCGGACGGCCATGGTTGCACTGGCCGGAGCGCTCGGTGATTTCCATTTCCCGGAGCAGGGCGTTCATTTCGGGCAGTGACAGGCGGCGGTTGGCGCGAACGGCGCCGTGGCAGGCCATCGTCGCCAGCAGCTCATCGCGAGCCGCGGCTACACGTCGTGACTCGCCGTGCTCGCGCAGGTCGGCCAGCACATCGCGCAGCAACGCCTCCACGTCACCGTGGGCCAGCAGCGCGGGCACGCTGCGCAGCGTCAGCGACTGCGGGCCGCTGCGGGTGATCTCGAACCCAAGCGCGGCGAGCGTATCGACTTCGCGCTCGGCGACGTCGGCCTCGCGCTCGGCCACCGCCAGGGTGGCAGGCACCAGCAGCGGCTGCGTGCGCAGGCCTTCGCCATCGTGCGCGGTCTTGAGCTTCTCGTAGCCGATGCGCTCGTGCGCGGCATGCATGTCGACGACGATCAGGCCGTCGCCGGTTTCAGCCAGTATGTAGATGCCGTGCAACTGGGCGATGGCGTAGCCCAGGGGCGGCAAGCTGGCGTCGCCGTTGCTGGGCAGGGGCATGTGATTGGCGGTGGCCGACGCCACGGTCGCGGAGGGGGCGCCGTACAGCGCACCGTACGACGCACGCACTTCTTCCACCGGCAAGCCCAACGGGGCCTGTGGCCGGTTCCAGCTGATACCGGCACCGCCACCCGCTCCCGGCGCGCCGAAGGCGAGACTCGCCGGCGTTGTCCCGGCTCCGGGAACAGACTGCCCCAGCATGACGGCAGCAGCTTGCCCGTCCATGCCCGTCGCCCCCCCGACCACCACGCCCGCGCGCGTCCCCGCCAGAGCCTCGTGCAGCGTGCGATAGACGAAGTCGTGGATCAGCCGCGCATCGCGGAAGCGCACCTCGTGCTTGGCCGGATGCACGTTGACGTCGACCCGCCGCGGGTCAAGCACCAGGAACAGCACGTAGGCCGGCTGGCGCCCGTGGAACAGGACGTCCGAATACGCCTGCTTTACCGCGTGCGCCACGCTGCGGTCGCGTACCGCGCGTCCATTGACGTACAGGAACTGCTGGTCGGCGCTGGCCCGGTTGTAGGCCGGCTGTGCAATCCACCCATGGAGGCGCAAGCCCGCTGCGGCGTGGTCGACGTGCAACGTATTGCGGGCAAACTCCTCGCCCAAGGCCTCATGCAGGCGCACCTCGGACAGAAGGTCGCCCTCGCCCTTCCAGCGCCGCGAGGGCTTGCCGTTATGCGAGACGCGCAACTCCACGTCCGGTCGGGCCAGTGCCAGCTGCCGCAGCCAATCCTCGATGTGTCCCAGCTCGGTGCGCTCAGCGCGCAGGAATTTGCGGCGCGCGGGCACGTTGAAGAACAGGTCCCGGACTTCGATGGTGGTGCCCTGCGGATGCGAGCGGGGCATCACCTGCCCTACGCGACCACCGTCGATCTCCAGCGCTGCGCCGTGCTCGGCCGCTCGGTGTCGCGACGCCAACAGGAACCGGCTGACCGAGGCGATGGACGGCAATGCCTCGCCGCGAAATCCCAGCGTCGCCACGCCCTCCAGGTCATCCAGCGAGGCGATCTTGCTGGTCGCGTGGCGCGACACCGCCAGGGGGAGTTCCTCGGCTGGGATGCCAAAGCCGTCATCGCGTATGCGGATCAGGCGGACACCGCCCTCTTCCAGGTCGATGTCCACGCGCCTGGCACCGGCATCGAGGGCATTCTCGACGAGTTCTTTCACCACCGACGCGGGTCGTTCGACGACTTCGCCGGCGGCGATCTGGTTGATCAGGGTGTCAGGCAGTTGGCGGATGGGCACGTGGGGGGCGACGTCTGGACGGCGTCGTCAAAAGGCCAACGATGATGATAGCCGGAATCGCTGTCGCGACCGGCGCCCGCTTGGACTCAGGGGCTTCCGCCCGCCGCTGCGGCACCGGCCGATGCCACTTCGGTGGCCCGCGCACGCGCTGCGTAATAGGTGCCGGGCGGTGGTTGCCGGGTGAAATAGGTATTGACCCCATCCACGACCGCCCCCGCGATCTTGCGCAGGAACGCCGGGTCATTGAGGCGACGCTCTTCTTCCGGATTGGAGATGAAGGCGGTTTCCACCAGCATCGACGGCATGTCGGAAGTTCGCAGCACCGCGAAGTTGGCGCGCTCCACGTGCGGTTTGTGGTTGTTGCCGACGCGCTTGAGGCCGCTCAACACGTGATCGGCCGCCTCCTCAGAGGCGCGCATGTGGCCGGACTGGGTCAGGTCGAGCAGGACCGAGGCCAGCGTGTTGTTGGCCTTCTCAAGGCGCACCCCGCCGATCAGATCGGAGGAGTTCTCTTTGTTGGCCAGCCAGCGAGCACGCTGCGACGACGCACCCTTCAGGGAGAGCACGTACACCGAGGAACCATCGGCGCTGCGGTTCTCGGCGGCGTCGGCATGGATGGAGATGAACATGTCGGCCTTGGCCGCGCGCGCGAGATGGGCGCGCTGCGGCAACGGGAGGAACATGTCCCGGTCGCGGGTGAGGTAGGCCTTGAGGCCGGGCGTGGCGTTGATCTGTCGCGCCAGTTCGCGGCTGATGGCCAGCGTGACGTCCTTCTCGCGGGTGCCATTCATTCCCATGGCCCCCGGATCCTGACCGCCATGGCCGGCATCGATGGCGATGACAAGCGGGCGGGCACCGCGGCCCGTCATCACGTCCTGCAGCGTCTTCACGGCCGCGGCGCGCGAGGCCTCGTCATCTGCAATGGGTTTCACGGCGGAAGTTGCCGAAGAAGTGACCGCTGGCGCAGCGGTACCCGATGCGACGCGGGTCGGTACCCCGGTCGCCACGCGCGTGGCGCCGGGCACCGAGGACGTGGATGTGGCCGAGGACGTAGTGGAGCCCGACGTACCGGTTTCTCCCGGCGACGCAGGACGCTGTACGGACGCTGCATTGGAGGTGGTGGCGCTGCCAGCGGGCAATGCCGAGGCGATCTGCGAAATCAAGCGGGTCGTTGCCGCGGACGAAGCCGCGGCCTGATCCACGGGAGCCGGGGTTGAAGCGCCGGCCGGCGCCTGCGGCTTGGCCGCTCCGGGAGCGGGGACCACTGCGGACGCCACGGAACTGGCCGGTGGCGACTCCACCTTGCCCATGGCCAAGCCGTCGCCCGGCCATTCCAGCACCAGGGTGGCGCCGCTGGCGACTGGTTCCAGCCGTGGCTTGAGCACGGCAACCTTTTCGGCAAGGTCGAAAACGATGCGGGCGGTGCCCGGCGCGGGTTGCCCCACACGAACGGACTTCACCACGCCGGCACCGGCCGGCATGGCCACGCCCTTGCCCAACGCGGACGCGGGCAAGTCGACCACGAGCCGGTCCGGCTCCTGGAGACTGATGACCTTGAATTCGGCCGCCTTATCCAGGGCAATCTCGGCACGAGTGCCGGTGGCGCCGTTACGGAGCTCCAAGCCCTTGATTTCACTGGCATGTGCGAAGTTCCAGGCCAGCGCTGTCAGCAGCGCCGTGCCAAGCAGGAACTTCTGTACGGTGGCCCCTTTCACTCGCATGGGGGCAAGTCAATCACTCCGCCGCATGGATTGCAAGCCCTTTTTCCCTTATAGATCCGCAACCTGCCCCAACTTCCTAGTGAACAGATCAGGAGTCAGGGCCAACCTCATGGCGCGACGCCGCCTCAACCCACACCGCACCAGAGGGGGTCAAGGGCCGCAGCACCGCCCGGCGCCCCTCGCCTGCGACCGTCAACTCAACTACCAGATCGGCTGCTGGCAGGGCGCCGCGGCCACGCTCGGGCCATTCGACCAGCCACAGGGTGACCTCGTCGGCATCCAGCCCGAGGAACTCGAGCTCCGCCGGGTCGCCGATGCGGTATAGATCCAGATGCCATGCCTCGCCCCCGCCGCGCAGGGGGTAGCGCTCGACCAGCGTGTATGTCGGGCTGCGGATGGTGCCCGTGACGCCCAATGCGCGTAGCAGCGCCCGGGCCAGCGTGGACTTGCCAGCGCCCAGGTCGCCGCGCAGGTGCACCACGGCATGCGCTGGTCGCGAGCGGGCCAAGGCCTCACCCAGGCGAGCCGTCGCGTCCGCGTCGACCAACTCAAGTTCCGTCACGATTACTCCTTCGCATTGCGCAGGCGGCGCAATTCGGGCATCAGGTCGCTGGGCAGCAGTCCGATTGGGCCCGCGACTGCCGCCGCGGCGTCACCCGCAACGGCATGAAGCAGCGCCCCGAAGCTGGCCGCATCGAACGCGGAAAGTCCCTGCGCGCGCAGCGACGCGACCACGCCGGTCAATACATCGCCCATTCCGCCGACAGCCATGCCGGGATTCCCGGCACCGACCACGCGCGGCGTGGAACCCGGCGCAGCCACCACGGTGCCGGCGCCCTTGAGGACGACGACTGCGTTGAAGCGTTGCACCAAGGCATGCGCGGCGCTGTAGCGGTCACGCTGCACGTCGTGGGCATCGCTGCCCAGCAGTCGGGCAGCTTCACCGGGATGAGGGGTCAACACGCTGCAGTCCGGCAGCGGTTGCGGCATGGATGCGAGCAGATTCAGCGCATCGGCGTCCAGCACCAGGGGCTTGCCAGACGCGAGCGATGCCTCGAACAGGGCCCTGCCCCACGCGTCCTGCCCGAGGCCGGGTCCCAGCGCGATGACGTCCGCGGCTTCAACCAGCCCGCGAAGCGCAGGATCATCAGTATCCACGCAGTGCGCCATGACTTCGGGTCGGCGCGACAACATCGCGGTCACGTGTTCGGCACGGGTGCCGATATCCACCAAACCCGCGCCAGCGCGCAACGCGGCCTCGGCGGCCAGCAGGATCGCACCGCCGTGGCCCAGTTCACCCCCCAGGCACAACACGCGACCGTGGCGTCCCTTGTGGCTTTCGCGCGAACGCCGCGGCAGACGCGAAGTCAGCGAGGGAGCCCGCATCAACTCGGCAGCAGGCGACGTGGCCGCAACATCGGCTTCCGTGACGCACAGGTCGGCGAGCAGGCAGTCGCCCACGTGGTCCAGCGCCGCGCCTGTTACCAGGCCGCGCTTGCGCAGGAGGAATTCGATCGTCGCATCGGCGCGGACCGCCAAGGACGCGACGGCACCGGTGTCGGCATCCACGCCGCTGGGCACGTCCAAGGCCAGGACCGGCACCTTCGCCTGCCCGATCGCCGTGAACAGCGCAACCGCGTCACCTGGGGGCGCGCCCGCAAAGCCAATCCCGAACATCGCATCCACGACAAGATCCGCGGGCGGCAACTCGCCGGACCACTCGACCACCTTGCCGCCGGCCTGGGCATAGTCCTGGGCGACGTGCACCGCCAGGGCTCCGCGCGGTGCATGGCCCGGCAAGCGAACCACCCGCACATCCCGACCAGCCTCCAACGCGTGGTGCGCCAGCACGTAGCCATCGCCGCCATTGTTGCCGGGGCCACAGGCCACCAGGATGCGCATGGCGTCAGGCCAGCGGTCGAGCACCACCTGCCACGCGGCCTGCCCCGCCATCAACAGTGCTGCATCGCCAAGGCGCGCACTGGCCCGCGCCTCGACCGCGCGCACGGCTTCAACGGCATACAGGGGAGCGTCGGACATGCCGCGATTCTATACTGCCCTCGCCGTGAGCCCTTTCCCTGCCCCGCCCGCCCACACAGCGACCGATTTCGACGCATTGGCGCCGCGCCTGCGCGCGCTTGCGCAAGAAGCCGGGTTCCAGCATTTCGGTGTCGCAGGCATCGAACTGGATGCCGACGAGGTCCACCTGAGAGACTGGCTGGCGAAGGGGCTGCACGGCTCCATGGGCTGGATGGCCCACCATGGCGACAAGCGCTCGCGCCCCGACGAACTGCTCCCCGGCACGCTGCGTGTGATTTCGGTCGGGCTCGATTACGGCCGCCGTGATGACGCGGAGGCGTGGCAAACGTTGGCCGCAGGCGAGCGGGCCTACGTGGCCCGTTACGCACTCGGGCGCGATTACCACAAGCTGATGCGCCAGCGGTTGCAGAAACTGGCCGAGCGCATCGCCGCCGAGATCGGCCCCTTCGGCTACCGCGTGTTCGTCGATTCCGCGCCGGTGCTGGAACGCGCCCTGGCGCGAAATGCAGGGCTCGGCTGGATCGGCAAGCACACCTGCCTGATCGATCGCGATGGGGGGTCGTGGTTCTTTCTCGGCGAAATCTACGTCGACCTGCCGCTACCCGTGGATCCACCGGCCACGGCACATTGTGGCACCTGTACCCGCTGCATCGAGGTGTGCCCCACGCAGGCAATCGTCGCGCCGTACCGGCTGGATGCCAGACGCTGCATTTCCTACCTCACCATCGAGCACGACGGCCCTATTCCCGAAGAGCTGCGCGTGCCAATGGGGAACCGCATCTTCGGCTGCGACGACTGCCAACTGGTGTGTCCATGGAACAAGTTCGCCAAGCGCAGCGACGAACCGGATTTCCGCGCTCGCAACAACCTCGACCAGGCGACATTGGCGGAGCTGTTCGCCTGGACCGAGGAGGAGTTCCTGCGTCGCACTGAAGGCACGGCGATCCGCCGTAGCGGACATGAGCGCTGGCTGCGCAACATCGCGGTGGCGCTGGGCAATGCGCCGACATCGCCCGAGGTGGTGGTGGCGCTGGAGTCGCGGCGCGGGCACGACAGCGCGCTGGTGCGCGAGCACGTGGCATGGGCGCTGCAGCGCCATGGTGTTGCCTGAGTCAAACCGGTGCGCGCTCAGGCGCCGCGGTCGCTATGCACGGATCAGCGCGCCAATGAAGCCCGCTCGCGCCACTCGCTGATCAGTGCCGCGGTGACCGGGTCGTCCGCTACGTGCTCGCCTTCCAGCGCCGGCAGCAGCCGGTTGGCGACCTGCTTGCCGAGCTCCACGCCGAACTGGTCGAAGGGATTGATGCCCCACACCAGCCCCTGCAGGTAGACGCTGTGCTCGTACATGGCGATGAGCGCGCCGAGGGACTGCGGGGTCAGCTCGTCAAGCAGGATCAGCGTACTCGGCCGTTGCCCTGCATAGCTGCGGTGCGGATCATCGCTGCTCTGTCCGTTCGCGAACGCTTCCGACTGCGCGAAGAGGTTGGCCAGCAGCGCCAGATGGTTGCCCGGATGATCGTGATCGGGACGCGCGATGCCGATGAAATCCACCGGTTCGACATTGGTGCCCTGGTGCAGGGCCTGGAAGAAGCTGTGCTGGCTGTCCGTGCCCGCGCCGCCCCACCACACGGGCACCGTATCCACGGTCACCGGCGAGCCATCCAGCCTCACCGACTTGCCGAGGCTTTCCATCACCAGCTGCTGCAGGTAATTGGGCAACAACTTCAACCGCTCGTCGTAGGGGAGCACTGCCTGGGTGGATAGCCTGAGTGCATTGCGATTCCATACGGCGGTCATCGCATGCCACACCGCGAGGTTCTCGCGCAGCGGCGTCAACAGCACATGCGCGTCCATGCCCGCGGCGCCACCCAGCAGCGCCTCGAAATGGTCCATGCCAATCGCCAACGCGATCGGGAAACCAACCGCCGACCAAAGCGAATAGCGACCACCCACCCAGTCCCACATGGGGAGCACGCGCTCGGGCGGGATGTCGAAGGTGGTCGTGGCCCGCGGCGGGTTGGCGGTGATGGCGTACAGACGACGGTCGTCACCCAGCCAGGCGCGCAGGATGGCGCCATTGAGCAGCGTCTCCTGCGTGCCAAAGGTCTTGGATATCAGCAGTACCGCAGTGCGCGCAGGCTCGAGACGGGAAAGCAGCCGTTGTGCGGCGGCGCCATCCACGTTGGACAGGAAGTGCACGCGGAAGCGCCCGCCCACCACCGGTGCCAGCGCGTCGACCACCAGCCGGGGCCCGAGGTCGGAGCCGCCAATGCCCACGCTGACAATGTCAGTGACTTGGCTCTCCGCCAGCGCGTCGGCCAGTTCACGCATGCGCTCGCGGACCTCCAGCGCCATGGCATGGGCCTGGCGGCCGGACTCGGTGCCGGTCAGGTCACCCCGCAGCGCGGTGTGCAGCGCAGCGCGGCCTTCGGTCTGGTTGACGGGCTCGCCAGCGAACAGCGCGCGCAGACGCTCCGGGGTGCCCAGCGATTCGGCCAGGGCAAACAGCGCCTCAAGCGCCTCGCGGTCGTAGCGCTGGCGGGCAAAATTGGCGTAGACCGGGCCCGCGCGCAGGGCGAAACCGGCAGCGCGACCCGGATCCGCCGCGACCAGGGAGGCGGTGCTTACCCCCTCCAGACGGGCCGCGTGGCTTGCGAGTTCGCCCAGCCCGTTTGCCCCTGCCATGGGTCGATCAGGCGGCTTGCGCGGGGATCGAATGGTTGGTGTGGGTCAGGCGATTGTCCTGATCCACGTAGACCAGCGTCGGCTTGTACTTGGCCGCCTCGGCCTCATCGCAGGCGCCATAGGCGCAGATGATCACCAGGTCGCCGACCTGGGCGCAATGCGCCGCGGCGCCGTTGACCGAGATGATGCCGCTGCCTTCCTCACCGCGGATCGCGTATGTCGAGAAGCGGTGACCACTGTTGATGTTGTAGATGTGGATCTGCTCGTACTCGCGGATGCCCGAAATGTCGAGCAGGCGGCCGTCGATCGCGCAGGAGCCTTCGTAATGCAGCTCGGCGTGGGTGACGGTGGCACGGTGGATCTTGGCCTTGAGCAGGGTCAGTTGCATGTTCGTACTCAATCCGCAGTGGGGTCGCGGGCGAAGGCAGGATTCTACCAGCCGATGGCGCAATGCAACATCCGCCGCGAACCGGTTCAGCCGACAGCAGGCCAGGGCGCCGCGAGGCGGGTCAGGTGTCGAATTCCAGGTTGTCGATAAGCCGGGTGCCGCCCAGCCGAGCGGCGATCAGGGCCACCCGCGGACCACCTTCCCCGTCCGTCGGCTCGCGTAGATCGGGGGTGCGCACGACGGCGTAATCCACCTGGAAACCAGCGTCGGCCAGCGCGGCCGCCGCCTTCTCCTCCACTTCGGCGTAAGGGATTCCACCCTGCACCGCCCCGCGCATGGCCTGCAGGGTTTGGTGGATGGCGGGGGCGCGGGCCCGCTCATCGCCCGAGAGGTACTGGTTGCGGGAACTCAGGGCCAGCCCGTCGTCAGCGCGAAAGGTGGGGGCGGCAACGATCTCCACCGGGAACGCCAGGTCGCGAACCATGTAACGGATCACGGCCAGCTGCTGGTAATCCTTGCGGCCAAACACGGCCACATCGGGTTGCACCTGCAGCAGCAGCCTCGACACGACAGTCGCCACTCCATCGAAATGGCCAGGACGGTGGGCACCTTCCAGCGTCGAGGTGACGTCGGGTACCCGCACGCCCACGGCGGCGTCCGCGCCATAGGGGTACATGGTGTCCACCGAGGGCAGCCACAGTGCGTGGCACCCCGCAGCCGCCAGGCCTTCGGCATCGGCCTGAGGGGTGCGCGGGTAGCGGGCGAAGTCCTCGTTGGGCCCGAACTGGGTCGGGTTCACGAACACGCTGGCCACCACCCGGTCGGCATGCTGGCGCGCCAGTTCGATCAGCGAGAAATGGCCGGCATGAAGGTTGCCCATTGTGGGGACCAGCGCCACGCGCAGTCCCGCGCGCTTCCACTCGGCCACGCGGGCACGCAGCGTCGCCAGATCCTGGACGGTCTCGATCATCATTTGGGTCTTCCGGTGCTGCCTGGGTCGATCAGGCGTATGAGTGTTCGGCGTCGGGGAAGGTGCCGTTGCGCACCGCCTCGGCGAAAGCCTGCATCGCGCCCCGGATGGAGCCGCCCTCGGCCAGGAAATCCTTGACGAAGCGCGGCCGGCGATGGCCGCTGTCCACGCCCAGCAGGTCATGCAGCACCAGCACCTGCCCGTCACAACCCGGGCCCGCACCGATGCCGATGGTCGGGATGGCCAGGTCGGCGGTGATCTGCGCCGCAAGCGCGCTGGGCACGCATTCCAGCACCAGAAGCGCGGCACCCGCGTCGGCCACGGCCCGCGCGTCGTCGCGCAGCTTGGCCGCGGTGGCGTCATCACGTCCCTGCACCTTGTAGCCCCCGAGTCGGAGCACCGACTGCGGGGTCAGCCCCAGGTGTGCGCAGACCGGAATCTCGCGCTCGACCAGGAAGCGGATCACGTCCAGCTTGTGACCCGCGCCTTCGAGCTTGACCATGGCGGCGCCAGACTGCAGCAAGTGCGTTGAAGCATCCAATGCTCGCTCTGGGGTGGCATCGGCCTGGAACGGCAGGTCGGCAACCAGAAGCGCCTTCGACAGACCGCGCTTCACGCAGGCGGTGTGGTAGGCGATGTCTTCGACGCTGACCGGCAGCGTGCTGTCGTGCCCCTGCACCACCATGCCCAGGGAGTCGCCAATCAGCACCAGGTCAATACCGCTCGAATCGAGCGCGCGCGCAAACCCAGCGTCGTAGCAGGTCAACATCACCAGCTTGCGGCCGTCGCGCTTGGCGTCAGCCAGGGCCGGTACGGTCCACGGTTTGTCGTGCGGGGTCGAGGTGTACATGGCGTCAGTCCGGTCCCTGGTGGTCGGAAGCCCGCGTCGCGAACGGATCGCTTTCCCGGGCATGGTTGTCCAGCGCATGGATGTCGTCGGTCACCAGGGCCGCCAGGGCGTGCGCGGCAGGGCCGACTCCCGGAATGATCGCATCCGGCGCCACTTCCACCAATGGCACCAGCGCAAAGGCGCGTTCTGCCAGGCGTGGGTGGGGCACATGCAGGCCGGGCTGGTCGATGGCGGAGTCGCCATACAGCAGCAGGTCCAGATCGAGCGTGCGCGGCCCCCAGCGGTCGCTCCCATCGGCGCTGCGTTGGCGCCCGGCCTCGCGCTCCAACCGCAGCAGCGCTTGCAGCAGTGTCATCGGCGGCAGCGACGTCTGCACCAACGCCGCAGCATTGACGAAATCCGCCTGTCCGGTCACGCCCCAGGCCGGCGTGCGATACAGCCGCGAGCGGCGCAGGACACGGGTGCCGTCCAGCCCGTGGATGGCGTCGAAGGCCGCCCGCAGGATGGCCCCGGCATCACCGATATTGCCGCCCAGGCCAATGACCGCCAGCGCGGGAGCGCTCACTCGCCAGCGGACTCCGGCGTACCGAAGTCGCCGCCGTGGCCGGCAGCCCCGTTGCGACGACGGCGCCGCCGCTTGCGCGGGGCACGACCCTCGCCCTCCGCAGCGGGGGCCTCGGTACTGTCAAGCTGCGCGGCCAACGCATCGCCCGGCTGGGTTTGCGCCTCGCGCCAGAAAGCCACGTCCGCGGCATGCTCGTCCGACGCAGCCATGCGCAGCGCAAGGAAATCGAAAGCGGCGCGGAAACGCGGGTGGGCCAGCAGCCGGAACACACGCTTGCGCTGGCGCTGCGAGAAGCGGGTCTGCAGCAGCCAGATTTCCTGCATCGGCAGCGAGAAGCGGCGGGGCAGCGCGATGGTGTCGAGCTGGTGCACGGTGACACGATCAGCAGCGCGTCGCTGTGCCTCCACCGTGTGCATGCCCTGCGATTGCAGCTGCATCAGCGCCCGGCAATAAGCCGGCCACAGCAGCAGCGCGAACAGGAATGCGGGCGACACCGGCTCGTCGTTGGCGACCCGCTGATCGGTATTGCGCAGACCAGCCAGCACCATGCGACGCAGTGCGCCACTACGATTGGACTTCAGCGCCGCCGCGGTCTCCGGGAACAACCCCGGCAGCAGCCCATGCCGCTCCAGCGCTTCGAAGCTGGCCACGCCCTGCCCCGACAGGAACAGCTTCAGGCACTCCTCGAACAACCGCGCGGGTGCCGACTCCTTGAGCAGGGGCGCCAACACCGGGATGGGCGCCGCGGTGTCGCGCTCGATCTCGAAGCCCAGCTTGGCCGCCAGGCGCACAGCACGCAGCATGCGCACCGGATCCTCGCGATAGCGGGTTTCAGGATCACCGATGAGGCGCAGCACCTTGTTGCGCACATCCTCGAAACCACCGACGTAATCGCGCACCGAGAAATCCTCGATGGCGTAGTACAGCGCGTTGGCCGTGAAGTCGCGGCGGACCGCGTCTTCTTCGATGGTGCCGTATACGTTGTCGCGCAGCAGGCGGCCGCCGTCGTGCACCTCGCGGTCGCCACTGCCGTCATCTGCATTGGAGCGGAACGTGGCCACTTCGATGATTTCGCGGCCAAACACCACGTGCGCCAATCGGAAGCGGCGCCCGATGAGGCGGCAGTTGCGGAACAACTGCTTGACCTGTTCCGGCGTGGCGTCGGTGGCCACGTCGAAGTCCTTGGGGTGCCCCCCAACGAGCAGGTCGCGCACCGCGCCACCCACCAGGTAGGCGCCAAAGCCGGCCTCGCGCAGCCGGTAGAGCACGCGCAGTGCGTTGGGGCTCACGTCCTTGCGCGAGACATTGTGCTGGTCGCGCGGAATGGAGCGCGGCGAAACGGCTGGGGTTTTGTCGGTTGGCTGCATCAAGGGCGGGGATTGCCGCTGGGATAAGGGAATCGCTGACCGGGTGGTGAACGACCCGTTGCCTAAGGCCACGGAGCCGCCTATACTAGCAGGCCACGCTTCGACGTAAGTCCTGGCGTGACTCCAGCTCCCTTCGTCTAGAGGCCTAGGACGTGGCCCTCTCAAGGCTAAAACACGAGTTCGAATCTCGTAGGGAGCGCCAATTCGCGATCTGATCGCACGAAAAGCCCGCGCCGCAAGCGCGGGCTTTTCTTTTTGCAGTTGCAGCACCCCGCGTGCGATGCCAACCGCCCGATCGGTGCACGACTGATATTTGGGTTCAGCCGCACCGAAACGTTAAACTGCGCTCAGCACAAATCCCCACGGAACACCGCAATGCCCTTCGTCGTCACCGAGAACTGCATCAAGTGCAAGTACACCGACTGCGTGGAGGTGTGCCCGGTCGACTGTTTCCACGAAGGCCCCAACTTCCTGGTGATCGATCCGGACGAGTGCATCGACTGCACCCTGTGCGAGCCGGAGTGCCCGGCCAACGCGATCTACCCGGAAGATGACGTGCCCGCCGGACAGGAAGGCTACGTCGCCCTCAACGCCGAACTCGCGAAGGAGTGGCCGGTGCTCAATGCGCGCAAGGATCCGCTGCCCGACGCCGCCGAGTGGGACGGCAAGACGGGCAAGCTGCCACTGCTGGAGCGCTGAGCCACCGCGCCGCGCCAGGTTCCCGGTTGCGAAACAAGAACGGGTGCCCGGAGGCACCCGTTTCTGTTTCCGGCGTAGATACAAGAGCCGAGACGACCCCAAACGGGACCGACCATCCTGGTGCCGGACCGCGCGCCCGACCTAAGTGAGGCGCGCGGATCGCAGTTGCCGCCTCAGCGGCCGCCCAGCGCTTCCTTGAGGCTGGCGACCAGCTTGGCCGGCGCCTCGCCGGTGGCGGGCACGCCGCGCGGGTCCACCGCGGACACGTAGGCGCCCGCCTCCACCGCGGTGACGCGCACCAGGAAGTTGCTGCCGCCGTAATTGACGTCAAACGCGCCGAGCAACTGCGCTCGGCTGGCGATGGTCACGCCTTCCACCTTGGCAAGTGCTTCGCCGACCTTGGTGAACGTATCGTCACGGGTACCGCCCACGGTAAAGCCCGTGGCCGCAACCGCGCTGCCCGCCGGCATGGGCTGAGTGCCAACGGTGCCAGACGCAGTCACCGAGGCACCGCTGGGCGTCGCAACCCCGCGATCCAACTCGGGCGGAACTTCCAGCGGTCGCTTGGCAGCGTCGTCCGCATACAGCTTATTGCTGTCGCGCCACCAGCCGCAGCCACTGCCAGCCACAACGGCAGCCAAGACCACGCTGCCCATCGCCACACGACCGATCGAAACGTTAAAACGCATGTACTACTCCTGCTTTCAGGCCGGGACGGTGTCGCGGCAGGCGGATTCCAGTTCGCGGACGATGCCGGCGACTCGGGTGGCGGTATCGCGATGGGCGCTGGACAGCGCGGTCAGCGGCAAGCGCAGGCCATGGCCAATGCCGGCCATCTCCAGCAGCGCCTTCACCGGAATGGGATTGGGCTCGATGCCGAAGAAATCGTAGGTCGGCGCCAGGCGCGCATCCCACACCTCGGCTTCGGCGGCATGACCGCCGCGGGCCAGGTCGCACAGGCGACGGAACGAGCGTGGCAGCACGTTGGACGCGACCGAGATCACGCCGTCGGCACCCGCCAGCATGGCGCGGCAGGCGGTCGGGTCGTCGCCACTGAGCACGGTGAACGCCTCACCCTTGAAGGCCAGCAGCGCCTCCATGCGTTCGGGCTCGTTGCGCGCTTCCTTGATGCCGATGATCCGCGGGTGCTGGTACAGCTCGGCCACGGTTTCGGGCAACAAGTCACTGCCGGTGCGGCCGGGCACGTTGTACAGCACCACCGGCAGGGCCCCATCTTCGGCGATGGCGCGGTAGTGGGCCACCATGCCGCCCTGCGTGGGGCGCACGTAAGGCGGGGTGACGACCAGCGCAGCATCGGCACCCAGCGCGGCGGCGCGGCGGGTCTGCTCGATGGTCTTGGCGGTATTGGACAAGCCAGTGCCGGCCAGCACCGGGATGCGCCCGCCGACCGCTTCGACCGCGGTGCGCAGCAGGATGTCGAATTCGGCATCGTAAAGGGCATTGGCCTCGCCGGTGGAACCAGCGACGACAATGGCCTGGGTGCCGCCGTGGAGCTGCTGCGCCAACAGGCGGTGCCATGCCTCGAGGTCAAGTTCGCCAGTGACGCCAAACGGCGTGGCCAGCGCGGTGATGCTGCCGGAAAGTCGCAAGGTGAGGCCTTCGCGTGGATCGGGTGGACGCGCACGGGCGCGTGGGTTAGCCCTGCGATGCTAATCGGGATGGGCTGAGCCGTCCATGGCGGTTGCCACGGAAACGTCGGCCGCCGTTCAACCTGCGGGGCCGCGGAGTGCTCGGCTTGCGACCCTCAAGCGCGGGCAAGTATCCTGCTCCACCATATGCGGCGCCCTTCGGGCTGCCGTTCAGCCACCCGAGCCCAAGCTCACCCAGCAGGCGCCGCCTTGACCGATTCCGCCGCCCGGCCGTCGCCGAACGAAAACCACCTCCTGATCAACGCCTACACGACGCATCCGGAGTCGCCGCTGTTGTCAGTGACCCGGCGGATCTCGGACAGTGGCTGCAACCTCGTCGATGCGCGCCTTTCGACCGTCGGCCGCGATGTCTCCGTGACCGCACTGGCCGTCGGCTCGTGGGACTCCGTCGCCAAGCTCGAGGCCATGCTGTCGCGGCTGGAGCGCGAGGAAGGCATCAAGCTGGTGTGGTACCGCACCGGCCCCAAGCAGATTCAGTCCAACCTGCTGCCGTACATCGTCGAGGTGGTGGCGGCGGACAAGCCGGGGATCCTGTTCCAGCTGGCGGACTTCTTCGACCGCCAGGGCATCACGATCGAGAGCCTGCACTGCTCGCGTTACCGCGCGATGCAGACGGGTGCCGACATGTTCTCCGCGCAGGTGACGATCGGCGTCCCGGCGAGCATGCACATCGCCGCGCTGCGCGATGACTTCCTCGAGTTCTGCGACCACCTGAACCTCGACGCCATCATGGACCCGATGAAGTTCTGAGGACGGCCATGCTCGATACCGGCGACCGCATCCCTGACCTGCCCCTTGCGCTGTCCAGCGGCGCGCCTGCCCGCACGGGCGATTACCGGGGCCAGTGGCTGGTGCTCTACTTCTACCCGAAGGACAGCACGCCGGGTTGCACCACCGAGGGCCTCGACTTCAACGCCCTGCTGCCCAAGTTCCAGAAGCTCGGCGCCACCGTGCTGGGCGTCTCGCGTGATTCTCTCAAGTCGCACCAGAACTTCTGCGCCAAACAAGGCTTCAAGTTCGACCTGGTCAGCGACCCGGACGAAGCCGTCTGCAACGCCTTTGGCGTGATCAAGCCCAAGAAGCTCTATGGGCGGGAGTACGTCGGCATCGAACGCAGTACTTTCCTGATCGACCCGAATGGCGTAATAGTGCAGTCATGGCGACCGGTCAAAGTCGCCGGCCATGCCCAGGCCGTCCTGGACGCACTGCAAGGCTCCATGAAGCCGGGCACCAAAACCAAGGGTTCCGCAACGAAGTGACCTCGCCTGTCCACATCAGCCCACCACCCCGCCCCGCGGGCCTGTGGTGGCTTTGTCGTGCGCGCGGACCAGGAGAACGCGCCCGTCCCGAAGTGCACTGCCCTACCTGCAAGACCCCACTGCCATAACGCGACGCTGCCTACCGCGCAGCCGCCCATCGCCACGAGGCCTGGAATGACACGAAGCAAGCGGATCTACGTGCTCGACACCAACGTGCTCATGCATGACCCGACCGCGCTGTTCAAATTTGCCGAGCACGATGTGTTCCTGCCGATGCAGGTCATCGAAGAACTCGACAACGCGAAGAAGGGCAACTCCGAAGCCAGCCGCAACGCCCGCCAGGTCAGCCGCTTCCTCAACGAGGTGATCGAGGCGTCAGGAGCCACCGACATCCACGAAGGCGTGCCTCTGGTGCACCCACAGGGACTGCAGCTGCGTGGCGACCAGAGCACGGGTTGCCTCCTGTTCCAGACCCGTGATTTCGACGCTGGCAAGCGCTTCGGCGCGGTGATTCCCGACAACCACATCCTTGGGTCGATCCTGTCGCTGAAGGAAGGCAACCCCGGCGTGCCGGTGGTGTTCATCTCCAAGGACATCAACCTGCGGATCAAGGCGTCCATCGCGGGCATCGCCAGCGAGGATTACGAGAACGATCGCGCGCTGGACGATTTCAGCCTGCTCTACACCGGCGCCACCGCCCTGCCGGAGGATTTCTGGTCACGCCACGGCAAGGACTTGAAGTCATGGACCGAGAAGGGTCGCACCTACTACGAGATCACGCGCAACCCTGACGACGACTGGTATCCGAACCAGTTCCTGTACCTGCCAGGTGACGGGGAGTCGGAGATGAAAGTCGCCCGCGTCACCGACGCCAAGGTGGTGCTGCAGATCGTCGACGACTTCCGCCACAACCAGCATTCGGTGTGGGGCATCACCGCGCGCAACCGGGAACAGAACTTCGCGCTCAACGCGCTGATGGACCCGGAGATCGACTTCGTCACCCTCCTGGGCACCGCCGGCACCGGCAAGACCCTGCTGGCGCTCGCCGCGGGCCTGGCGCAGACCATGGACCAGCAACGCTACCGCGAAATCATCATGACCCGCGCCACGGTCAGCGTGGGCGAGGACATCGGTTTCCTGCCCGGCACCGAAGAGGAAAAGATGACGCCTTGGATGGGCGCGCTCACCGACAACCTTGAAGTGCTCACCCACAACCAGGATGGCGGCAGCTGGGGCCGGGCAGCCACCAACGACCTGCTCGCCAGCCGCATCAAGATCCGCTCGCTCAACTTCATGCGTGGCCGCACCTTCCTCAGTCGCTGGCTGATCCTGGACGAAGCGCAGAACCTCACGCCCAAGCAGATGAAGACCCTGATCACCCGCGCCGGCCCCGGCACCAAGATCATCTGCCTGGGCAACGTAGAGCAGATCGATACGCCATACCTGACCGAGACCACGTCGGGCCTGACGTATGCGGTCGACCGGTTCAAGCACTGGCCGCACAGCGCGCACATCACCCTGCGTCGTGGCGAGCGCTCACGCTTGGCGGATTACGCCTCGGAAGTGCTCTAGCGGGCCACGCGGAATGGGGATCGAGTTGCCACGCTGGGTGTGGTTGGGCGCCGGCCTTCTGGCCGGCGTCGCGGGCATGGTCAATGTGGTCGGCTACCTCGGATTCGAACACCAGGCGGTGACCCACCTCACCGGCACGACCACCCTGCTCGGCGCCGCGCTCGCGCGCGGGGACCTGCGCGCGGCGATGCACCTGGGCGGCGTTGCCGTGGCCTTCATGGCGGGCGCCGCCCTCAGCGGCATGATCATCCAGGACAGCACGCTGCGGCTGGGGCGACGCTACGGGGTGACGCTGGCGCTCGAATCGGTGCTGCTGCTGGCGGCCATCCCGCTCTTCAAGCAGCAGCAGATCATCGGTGCGCTGCTGGCCGCGATGGCGTGCGGCGTGCAAAACGCAATGGCCACCACCTACAGCGGTGCGGTGATCCGCACCTCCCATCTCAGCGGCATGTTCACCGACCTGGGCATCGGCCTCGGCCACGCGCTGCGCGGGATGCACCTGCAGAGGCGCAGGTTGCTGCTGTGCATCCTGATCATCAGCAGCTTCTTCACCGGCGCGGTGATTGGGGCCCTGCTGTTCACCAGAATGGGCTACGACGCGCTGCTGGTGCCCGCCGCGCTGACCGGCGTGACGGGTCTTGGGTACGTGGCCTACCGCTATCTGTGGGCGCTGCGGGAGCGTGCTTACGACGCGGGCGACTGAGCGCGCCGGCCTGATATTGGCAGTCGAACCGGGCATCATGGGCACCTGCCCCAACGGAGAGACTGCGTGACCGACCCGCGTCCCGCCTGCGCCATGACCATTGCCGGCTCCGATTCCGGCGGAGGCGCAGGCATCCAGGCCGACCTGAAGACCTTCGCGGCGCACCGCGTGCACGGTTTGAGTGCCATCGCCGCACTCACCGCGCAGCACACCCGGGGGGTTACCGCGGTGGAAGTGCCGTCGCTGGGCTTCCTGCGCGCGCAGATTGACGCGTGCTTCGACGATTTCAACGTGCAGGCGGTGAAGCTCGGCATGCTCGCCACCGCCGACGTGATCCACGCCGTGGCTGACGCGCTGGAGCACCACCGTCCGCCTCACCTGGTGCTGGACCCGGTGATGGTCGCCACCTCCGGTGCGCGGCTGTTGCAGCCGGATGCGCTGGATGCCATGCGCCAGCGCCTGCTGCCGTTGGCCAGCGTGATCACGCCGAACCTGCCGGAAGCGTCGCTGCTGCTGGACCAGCCCATCGGGACCATCGAAACCATGCACGCCGCCTGCGCGAAATTTCTCGATGCGGGTGTTCGCGCCGTGCTGCTCAAGGGCGGCCACCTGCCGGTGCAGGCGGCTCCCCACGCCATCATCGACCTGTTGGCCGACGTCCACGGCGTGCATGAGATCCCCCATCCTCGCCTGCAACTGGAGGCCCACGGCACCGGGTGCACGTTGGCTTCGGCCATGGCGGCAGGCCTTTCACTTGGCAAGCCGCTGGCCCTGGCCTGCCGCGAGGCATCCGACTACGTGCATCGCGCGCTGGTTCGGGGTTACCGCCCGGGCAAGGGTGAGGTGATCGTGCTCGACCACTTCGGTGCAGCCGCGGGGTGAGCCCGGTGCTGCCCAGCGCTGCCCCAACTGTCGATGCGCAGGAACTCCCGGTGCAATCCACCGACGGCCATGCGTGGACTCTGCTTGCGCGCGTGCCCGCGAAGCCGGTAGCCACGCTGCTGTGGCTGCCCGCGTTGGGCATTGCCGCCCGTCACTACGTACCGCTGGCCGAGGTGCTGGCGGCACAGGGCATTGCGGTGTTCGTGCACGAATGGCGTGGCCACGGCACCAGTTCGCTGCGCGCCGGCCGCACGCAGGACTGGGGCTACCGCGAACTGCTGGCCCACGACATTCCCGCCAGTGAAGCCGCCATCGTCGTTCGCGTGCCCGGCGTGGAGCGGATCGTGGGCGGGCACAGCCTTGGCGGGCAGCTCGCCTGCTGCTATGCCGGCCTGACCGCGCATCAGGTTCACCGCCTGTGGCTGGTGGCCAGTGGGGCCCCCTATTGGCGCGCCTTCCCTGTGCCCATGCGCTGGTGGCTGCCACTTGCCTATCGATTCCTGCCATGGCTGGCCAACCGTTTCGGCGCCCTGCCCGGGCGGCGCATCGGCTTTGGCGGCAACGAGGCGCGTGGGCTGATTCGTGACTGGGCCCGCAGCGGCCTGTCCGGACGCTATGCGGCCCGGGGGCTGGACGCCGACCTTGAGCAGGCGCTGGCCGCCTCGGCGCTGGAGGTTCACGCCGTGGTCATGGCCCGCGACCCACTGGCGCCACCCTCCTCTCTGGGCTTCCTGCTGTCCAAGCTGGCCGCATCGCACGTGAGCACGGACGTGCTGGACGGCGCCCAACTGGGTGCCACCGCCGACCACTTCCACTGGCTGAAGCGCCCGGAAGCCGTCGTGGCCAGGCTCATGGCCCGCAGCACCGAACGGTGGCGCCACCCAACCCGGGCTGGATGATTCGACAGGGTGCCTGGAGGCACCCCCAACCAACCGGTTTGACCCAAATCAAAGCACCCCGCGTTTCAAGCGCTTAGCGTACGGTCCATGCCCGTGATCCCGCCCTTTGACGCCGACCTCCTGCGCCGCTACGACCGGCCTGGTCCGCGTTATACGTCGTATCCCACCGCCCCGCAGTTCAACGCGAACTTCGGCGAGTCACAACTGCGCGACGCGGCTGCCTTGAGCAACGGGGACCCCATTCCCCGCCGCCTGTCGCTGTACGTGCACGTGCCGTTCTGCATGAGCCCGTGCTTCTACTGCGGTTGCAACCGGATCATCACCCGCGACCTCGCGCGTGGCGCGGCCTATCTGGCCCGCCTGTACCGCGAGATCGAACTGGTGGCCGGGCTGTTCGACCGCGACCGCGAGGTCATCCAACTGCACTTCGGCGGCGGCACCCCCAACTTCCTCTCGCCGGCGCAGCTGCACGAGACCGTGGACGTGCTGCGGAACAACTTCCGCTTCAGCGAAGCGCGCGACCGCGACATCTCCATCGAGCTGGACCCGCGCTTCATCAAGCCCGACGACGTCACCCAGCTCGCGGCGGCTGGGTTCAACCGCGCCAGCCTCGGCGTGCAGGACTTCGACCCCGAGGTGCAGGAAGCGGTGAACCGCATCCAGTCGGTCGAAGAGACCGTCGCCATCATCAACGCCTGCCGCGACCACGGCATGCGCTCGGTCAACGTCGACCTGATCTACGGCCTGCCCAAGCAGAACCTCGCCGGCTTCGAGCGCACGCTGGACACCGTGGTGCAGGCGCGCCCCAGCCGCCTGGCCGTGTACAGCTACGCGCACCTGCCGGAGATGTTCAAGCCGCAGCGCCAGCTCAACGCCGAAGACCTGCCCAGCGCCGAGCTGAAGCTCGACCTGCTGCGCCTGGCGATCGAGAAGCTGACCGCGGCCGGCTACGACTACATCGGCATGGACCACTTCGCCCTGCCCGATGACGAACTGTCGCTGGCGCAGCAGCGTGGCGGCCTGCACCGCAACTTCATGGGCTACACCACCCACGCCGACAGCGACCTGGTGGGCCTGGGCGTCAGCGCCATCAGCCACATCGGCGACAGCTTCAGCCAGAACCCGCGCGACCTGCCGAGCTGGCAGATCGCGCTGGACGAGGGCCGCCTCCCGGTCTGGCGCGGCATGCGCCTGAGCGAGGACGACCTGCTGCGCGCCGACCTGATCCAGTGCCTGATGTGCCAGGGCGAGATCCCGATCACCTCGCTGGAACGCCGCTACGACATCGATTTCCGCGAGTACTTCGCCGACGCCTACGAGCGCCTGCAGCCGCTGGTGGACGATGGCCTGGTGCGGATCGAGGCCCACCGGATCCGTGCCACTCCCTCAGGGCGGCTGCTCTTGCGTATCATTGCCATGTGCTTCGACCGATACCTCCAGCAACCCAGTGCCGCGCCCGCGCGATTCTCGCGCGCCATCTGACCGTGGGAGTTCCGGCTTGAACCGGCCGCCGCGCACCAGTCCGGTGGCCGCCGCGCCAATCTCGGACGACAACGACACCGTCGAGTTCTGCGGCACCTGCGCGTTCTCCAGCGCGTGCATGGCCCAGGGCTACGACAAGGCCGCCCTGCGCGACCTGCACGTGCTGGTGGAGCACGTCGGCCCGTTCCACGCCGGCACCACCCTGTTCCGTGAAGGCGATGCCTTCAATGCCATCGCCGCGGTGCGTGCCGGCACGGTCAAGACCAGCATGGTCGATGGCCACGGCCGCGAGCAGGTGCTGGGCTTTTACCTGCCGGGCGAGGTCATCGGCCTGAACGGCATCCATGACGACCGCTACCCGTGCGACGCAGTGGCGCTGGACACGGTCACCCTGTGCCGGTTCTCGTTCCCGCAGATCGCCCTGCTGGCCACCCGCATGCCGGGCCTGCAGCAGCACCTGTTCAAGCTGCTCTCGGCCGACATCGGCAAGGCGGCGGTGCGCGCCGGCGACTTCAGTGCCGACGAGCGCATGGCCGCTTTCCTGGTGTCCCTGTCGCGACGCTATGCCGCGCGCGGCTACTCGGCCTCGCGCCTGCACCTGCCGATGCCGCGTGCGGACATCGCCAACTACCTCGGCCTGGCCGCGGAAACGGTGAGCCGGGTCCTGCGCCGCTTCCAGCAGGAAAACCTGATCAACGTCGACCGCCGCGAGATGGAAATCCTCGACATGGTGCGGCTGGCGACACTGGCTGCGCCCGTCCTGCGCAGCTAACCTCGGCCCTGGCGCGCTCCGCGGGGTGCGCCCAGGGTCCTTCGAACTGCCAACTGCTTCCATCGCACGCTCGCGTGTGATGGGGCACGCGCGCATGCCTACGCCCCCGAATTGGTCTGAAACTAGTCCGGATTGATCTAGGTCAGTGCCGTGGGAGGCCCCCAAGCCGACCATGGCGCCACTTCGCAAAGGAGTTGTTTCATGGATACCACCCGTAAGTTATGGCTGGGGCTGGCGGCGCTGTTGCTCGCCAGTTTCGGCGTGCTGCTCTACATGGGCAGCGACATCCACCAGAAGGCACCCCCGATGCCGGACAAGGTGGTCACCGAAAGCGGCCAGACCTTGTTCACCAAGGCCGACTTCGAACGTGGCCGCCAGGTCTGGCAGACCACCGGCGGCCAGCAGCTGGGCTCCATCTGGGGTCACGGCGCCCTGGTCGCCCCGGACTGGTCGGCCGACTGGCTGCACCGCGAAGCGGTGGCCATGCTGGAACTGCGCTCCCGCGCCGAGACCGGCCTGCCCTACGCCAACCTGGACGAGGCCGACCAGGCCCGCATCCAGGCGCTGGTCAAGCCGGAACTGCGCAAGAACACGCATGACCCGGCGACCAACACCATCACGGTGAGCGACCAGCGCGCCCAGGCCATCGCCACGGTGGCCGCGCACTACAGCAGCGTGTTCTCGAACGATCCGGCCACCGCCGATCTTCGCGAAACCTACGCGATGAAGAACAACACGGTGCCCGACCAGGAGAGCCGCGAGAAGCTCGCCGCGTTCTTCTGGTGGACCTCGTGGGCCGCGGTAACCAACCGTCCGGATGACGTGAAGTCGTACACGGCCAACTGGCCGTACGATCCGCTGGTGGGCAACACGGCCACGCCCAGCTCGTTCATGTGGACGGTGTTCAGCGTGCTGTTCATGATCGCGGGCATCGGTCTGCTGGCCTGGCACTACGCCTCCTGGCACAGCAAGGAAGAGCATGCGGTCCCGCCGGCCCAGGACCCGCTGAAGGGCCTGAAGATCACCCCGTCGATGAAGGCCACCGCCAAGTACTTCTGGGTGGTGATCGCGCTGTTCCTGGTGCAGATCCTGCTGGGTGCCACCACGGCGCACTACCAGGTGGAAGGCCAGGAAGCCTACGGCTTCGCCATCGCCGAGATCCTGCCCTACTCGCTGACCCGCAGCTGGCACACGCAGCTGGCCGTGCTGTGGATCGCCACCGCGTGGCTGGGCACCGGCCTGTACATCGCCCCGGCGATCTCCGGGCATGAGCCGAAGTTCCAGCGCTTTGGCGTCAACTTCCTGTTCACCTGCTTGATCGTCATCGTCGTCGGCGCCTTCGCGGGCCAGTGGTTCGCGGTGATGCAGAAGATGGGCATCCAGTACAACTTCTGGTTTGGCCACCAGGGTTGGGAATACACCGACATCGGCCGCTTCTGGCAGATCTTCCTGTTCATCGGCCTGCTGCTGTGGCTGGTGCTGATGGGCCGCGCCCTGTGGCCGGCACTGAAGCGCAAGGACGAGATGTCGTCGATCGTGGGCCTGCTGTTCATGTCGGTGGTGGCCATCGGCCTGCTGTACGGCGCCGGCCTGATGTGGCGCGAACACACCCACATCTCGCTGGTCACCTACTGGCGCTGGTGGGTGGTGCACCTGTGGGTGGAAGGCTTCTTCGAAGTGTTCGCCACCGCGGTCATCAGCTTCCTGTTCGTCAAGCTGGGCCTGATCCGCGGCAAGACCGCCACGATCAACGTGCTGTTCGCCACCATCGTGTACATGGCTGGCGGCGTGCTGGGCATGTTCCACCACCTGTACTTCGCCGGCACGACCACTGCGGTCGTGGCGCTGGGCGCCAGCTTCTCGGCGCTGGAAGTGGTGCCGCTGGCCCTGATCGGCATGGAGGCGTTCGAGACCTGGCGCCACAGCCGCTCGACCCCGTGGATGGAGCGTTACCGCTGGCCGATCATGTTCTTCCTGGCGGTGAGCTTCTGGAACCTCGTGGGTGCGGGCCTGTTCGGCTTCCTCATCAACACCCCGCTGGCGCTGTACTACATGCAGGGCCTGAACCTGACGGCGCTGCACGGCCACACCGCGCTGTTCGGCGTGTACGGCATGCTCGGCATCGGCCTGATGCTGTTCTGCCTGCGTGGCCTGAAGCCGGAGTCGCTGTGGAGCGAAAGCCTGCTGCGCAGTTCCTTCTGGACGTTCAACATCGGCCTGAGCCTGATGGCCCTGCTGACGCTGCTGCCGCTGGGCGTGCTGCAGCTGCAGGCGGTGCTGGAGAATGGCTACTGGTATGCGCGCTCGGCCGACTTTATGGGCAAGCCGATCGTCGACATGCTGGTGTGGATGCGCGTGCCGGGCGACACGATCTTCGCGGTCGGCGCTGGCCTGATGGCGTGGTTCGTGTTCCGGCAGTGGGTGCTGCCGCAGCGTGAGAAGGCGGGTGCGGCCATTGCGGCTCGCGAAGCTGCCTGATTCAACGATTCAGGAGTGGTAGGGAAACGGGGCCTTTGGGCCCCGTTTCTTTTTGGGCGGTTGGTGCGGTTTGAGTGAGGGGGACGGAGGCGGGGCGCGCGGGGCATTGCTTCGGCGCTCCGTCGCGGCATCCTGCCGCGAGTCGCGCCGCCGGCCATCCATGGCCGGCTTCTACGCAATACCCCACGCGCCCCGCCTCCTCACCCAGCGTTATCTGCGATCGGTAGAAGCAAGGGCCTTGCCTTGGTGGTTAGCGCCGTACTCGCCGAAGCGCAGGTAGAGGGCGGGGAGAACCAGCATGTTGAGGACGGTGGAACTGAGCAGCCCGGCGAGGATGACGATGGCCATGGGGGCCTGGATCTCGCTGCCGGGTTGGCCAGCGGACAAGGCGAGCGGGACCAGGGCCAGGGCCGTCGCGAGGGCGGTCATGGCGATGGGGACGAGGCGTTCTTCGGCGCCTCGTCGCACGCGGGCCACGGGGTCGGTGACGCCCTCCTCGCGGGCAAGGTGGTGGATGTGCGAGATCAGCATCACGCCGTTGCGCGTCGCGATGCCGAACAGGGTGATGAAGCCGATGATCGACGCCACGGTCAGCACGCCGTTGGAGAGCCACACGCCCGCGACGCCGCCCAGCAGCGCAAGGGGCAGGTTGAGCATCACCAGCAGGGCGTCGCGCGTGCTGGAGAAAGCGAGGTACAGCAGCAGGAAGATGCCCACCACCACGACCGCGCCGAGCAGCAACAGCGTGCGCGAAGCGGCGGCCGCGCTTTCGAACTGGCCGCCGTATTCCACGTGGTAACCCGCGGGCAGCGGCACGTTGCGCTCGATGCGGGCGCGGGCGTCGTCCACCACGCCGGACAGGTCGCGCCCGGCGACGTTGGCCATCACCACGATGCGGCGCTGCACGTTCTCGCGGCCAATCTGGTTGGGGCCACGGTTGCGCTCCACCCTGGCCAGCGCCGACAGCGGCACGTTGGCGCCCTCCGGGGTGGCGATCGGCAGCGCCTTCATGGTCTCGACGCTGGCGCGCGCGCTGTCGGGCAGGCACACCACCAGGTCGACGTTGGCATCACCCTCCAGCACTCGGGAGACGGTGCTGCCGAAGAACGCGGTCTCGATAACGTGGCTGGCTTCGCGCACTGTCAGCCCGTAGCGCGCAAGCGCCTGCCGGTCGAAGTCCACGGTCACGAACGGCAACTCGGACTGCTGTTCCAGGTTGACGTCCACCGCGCCGGGCACGGCCTTGACCTGGTCCTCGATCTGCTGGCCCAACCGACGCAGCTCGTACAGGTCCTTGCCGAACAGCTTGATGGCGATGTTGGCGCGGGTGCCCGAGAGCATGTGGTCGATGCGGTGCGAGATCGGCTGGCCGATCACCACCTGTGCGCCGGAAATGCCGGAGAACTCGCCCCGCAGGTGCGCCAGCAGCTCCTCCTTGCTTCGATCGCCCATCTTCAGCGTCACCTCGATTTCGGACGCGTAGATCTCCTGCGCATGCGGGTCGAGTTCGGCGCGGCCGGTGCGACGGCCGGTAGCGACCACCTCCGGTTGGGCCAGCAGGATCTTCTCCACGCGCCCGGCCAAGGCGTCGGACTGCGGCAGCGACGTGCCCGGCAGCGTGGTCACGTTGACGGTGAGGCTGCCCTCGTTGAAGTCCGGCAGGAACGCGCGGCCCGCCGCCAGCAGCGCGACCAGCGTCAGCACCGTACCCACCACCGACACGATCGCGATCGCGCGCCAGCGCGGCAGGCTGGCCTCGAACATGGGCTGGTACTTCGCCTTCATCCACTGCGACAGGCGTGGCTCACGCGTCTCGCGCATGATCCGCGAACGCGGCAGCAAAAGGCTGGACAGCACCGGCGTCACGGTCACCGCCACCGCCAGCGAAGCGAGCAGCGACACCACATAGGCGAAGCCCAACGGCTGCATCAGCCGCCCTTCCACCCCGGTCAGGAAGAAGATCGGCAGGAACACCAGCACGATGATGATGGTGGCAAACACCACCGAGCCCTGGATCTCGCGGGTGGCCGCGAACACCACCTGCATCACGCCCCGCTGCTCGGTCTCGGCCAGCGACGCGTTCTCGCGCAGGCGGCGCACGATGTTCTCCACCACGATGATGGCGTCATCCACCAGCGCGCCCAGCGCGATGGCCATGCCGCCCAGGGTCATCGTGTTGATGCCGATGCCAGCCGCCTTCATCGCCAGGATGGCCGCCACCAGCGACAACGGAATCGCCAGCAGGGTGATGCCGGTGGCGCGCGCGCTGAGCAGGAACGCGAAGACGATCGCGATGACCAGCACCATGCCCTCGACGATGGCCTTGCCGAGGTTGCCGATGCCCACTTCGATGAAGTCGGACTGGCGGAAGAGGTTGGCACTGACCTTCATTCCTTCCGGCAGCGAGGCCTGGATATCGCCCAGCACGCGGTCGATGTCCTGTGTCAGTGCCAGCGTGTTGGCGCCGGGTTGCTTCTGGATGCCGACGACCACCGCGGGCCGGCCGTTGAACGCCGCGGTGCCACGCGTCGGCGCGGCGCCCACGCGCACCTCGGCCACGTCGCGCACCAGCACCGGGCGTTCACCGCGCTGGGCGACGAACACTTCGCCCACCTCGGCCGCCTCACGCACCCGACCTCGGCCGTGGATCAGGAACTCCTGGCCGTTCTCCACGTAGAAGCCGGCCGAGGTGTTCTCGTTGCTCTGCCCCACCGCTTCCATGACCTGGTCGAGGGTCACGCCGAACGTGGCCAAGCGCAGCGGGTCCACCACCACCTGGAACTGGCGCGTCTCGCCGCCATTGGGGATGACCTCGGCCACGCCCGGCACCGCCAGCAAGCGCCGGCGCAGCACCCAGTCGGCGGTGGTCTTCAACTCCATCGGTGTGTGCCGGTCGGAGTGCAGGGCGATGAACATGATCTCGCCCATGATCGAGGTGATCGGCGCCAACGTGGGTTCGGGCAAGTCCGGCGGCAGTTGCCCGCGCACCGTCGCCAGCCGTTCGGCCACGATCTGGCGCGCTTGGTACACATCCGTGCCCCAGTCGAACTCCACCGTCACCACGCCGATGCCGATGCTGCTGTTGGAGCGCACGCGGCGCACGCCGGGCGCGCCGTTGAGCGCGGTTTCCAGCGGGAACGCGATCAGCGTCTCCACTTCCTCCGGTGCCATGCCGTGCGCCTCGGCCACGACCGTCACCGACGGCGCGGTCAAGTCGGGGAACACGTCCACCGGCATGCGCCGGGCCTCATACGCGCCCCAGCCCAGCAGCAACAAGGCGCCGAACAGCACGAACACGCGGTTGCGCAGCGACCACTCGATCAGTTTCGCGATCATTCCAGCGCCCTCAGTGCGCGTGGCCGTGGCCCATGGCCTCGGGTGTCGCCGCCGCCAGCCGGACCTGCATCGCACCGCGGCTGACCACGCGGTCACCGGCCTTCACGCCTTCCAGCACTTCGTAGCGGTCGCCGTCGCGCAGCCCCAGCCGCACCGGCACGCGCGAGAACGACTCGCCACCGCGCATCACGTACACCACGCGCTGCCCGCCGTCGTCGATGACGGCGCTCGCGGGCACGCTCAGCGCCGAGCGCGTACTACCCGTGAACACACGCGCCTGCACAGCCTGGTTCAGCGCGATGCGCGGATCCGGGTTGGACAACGCGAAGATCACCGGCACGCTGCGGCTCTCGGGGTCGATCATCCCACCCACGCCTACCAGGCGGCCGTTGACGCCGGCGCGGATTTCGACCGGCGCATCCAAGCCGGGCACGTCGAAGGCCACGGCATCGGGGCGCTCGAGTCGCGCCGCATCGACCTCGGCGACGTTGGCCTGCAGCCACAGCTCGCGTCGGTCAACGATGTGGAATAGCGCGTCTCCCTCCTCCACCGCCGCGCCGTTGGCCACCTTCACCAATGCGAGCGTGCCGCTGGCCGGTGCCTTCAATGCGATGCCGCTGCTGCCATCGCCCAGCTGCGACAAGCGCTGCCGCGCCGCGCGCAGTTCCGCCGCCGCGACCTGTTGGGTGGCACGTGCCTCCTGCAAACGACGCAGCGAAACCGCTTCCTGCGCGTGGAGACGTTGCATGCGCGCGGCCTCGGCATCGGCCAGCGTGGCCTGGCTGCTCGCGCTGGACAACGCCGCCTGCAAGGACGCCACGTCGGCGTCGCCCCCCAGGCGCGGCACCAGCATCGCCAGCGTCTGACCACGCGCCACGCGCATGCCCAGCGACGGGAACGCTCCTGCCGCACGCAGCGTGCCGGACGCGGGCGCCACCACCTCGGCAGCGCCGTTGCCTGACGCCTGCACCGTGGCCGGCGCGCTCACCGACTCGCGCAGTTCGCGCGGCTGCACCGCTTCCACCGCGAAATCGGTGGTCCACTGCTGCTCCTTCAGGAAGCCGATCTCGCCTTCCTGCATGCCGGGCGCGTGACCGGCCTTCAGCGCGGCGGCGGCATCGGCATGCACCACCACCTCGCCCAGGTCATGGCGCGATTGCAGACCCGGTGCCGCCAGCACCAGGGTCAGGTTGCGACGGCCACTGGCACGCGGCACCACGGTCGGCGCGAAGATGCCGGGCGCGCGCGGCGCGGAAATGCGGAAACGCTCGGTGGGCGCGCCGCCGCCGGTGAGGATCACGTCCACCTTGCCCTCGGTGACCGGCTTGTAGTCCGACAAGCGGGTGAAGTGCGCGGCGAAGGTGGACTTGCCGCCGGCCACCAGCGGCGCGAACTCGACGAACAGTTCCGCCTGCGGGCCCGCGTGGGTGTACACCTGCGGCTCCGGCGCGGCCGGCGCAGTCGTCGCATCGCGCTGGCAAGCACCCAGCGTCAGCACCACCAGGCCAGTGGCCAGCAGCACGCGCAACCGCACGCGGAAGGAGGAAGGGTTCATCGAAAGGGACATGCGGCGCATGGCTGTACCGGGAGAAGAAAGGGGGCGGACCCGCCCGTGCCGGGCGGGACCTTCAAGCGGACTCAGTGGGTGTGCTCGCCTTCGCCTTCGGCGTGGCTGTGGTCGTCCTGGGACTTGGCGTCGGCGTGCTCCACACCTTCCGGGTGGCTGCCGTCCGCGTTGTGCGCGTGGTCGTCAGTGTGTCCGGCGGGCGTTTCGGCCTCGATGGCCACCGGCGCTTCGTCGCCGTACACGGCTTCGGTCTGCGCGGCGGCATCGGCGGGCGCGGCGGCTTCGGTCTTGGGCGGCTCGGCAGTGGCGGCGGTCGGGGCCGGGTCGTTGCAGGCGGCCAGCAGCAGGGTGGCGGCCAGGGCAGCGGTCAGGGTGTGCAGCTTCATGGTTGGGTTCCTTCGAAGGATGGTTCGGATTGGGAAGGGGTCACTGGCGCCAGAAGCTCCAGCTCCAGTTGCGCGTCCAGCGCGCGGGCCTGCTGCTGCAGCGCCTGGTCGATGACGTCCGCCTCGGCGGCATAGGCATCGAGCAGACCGACCAGATCCAACTCGCCTTCGGCGTAGCTGGCGCGGGCGATGGCGGTGAGGTGCTCGGCCTCGGGCACGGCGGTATCGAGCAGGCTGCGCGCAGAGGCCGACAGACGCGTGGCCTGCTCGACGGCTGCCGCGCGCCGCGCACGTGTTTCCAGCAGCACGCGCTGGTAGTCGGCGTCGGCCTGGCGGGCTTCGGCGGCAGTGCGCGCCCGCTCCGCCTGGTTGCGGTCAAACAGCGGCAACGGCACGCCGACCTGCAGCAGCAGCGCCTCGTCGCGCACGCCACCGTGTTCGGTGCGCTTGGTGCCCACGCCCACTTCCACCGGCAGCGCGAAGCGGCGTTCGGCACGGGCCTGGGCTTCGGCGTGGTCGCGGCGCGCGCGCAGTGCATCAAGTTCGGCGCTGCGGGCCTCGTCCTGCACGCTCGGCAACACCGGCCGCGGCAGCTGCGGATCCAGTTCGGCGGTCAGCGCGGTTTCGCCCACGCGCCCGGCCAGGCGTGCACGCGCGGCCTGTGCGTCTGCCGCGGCCTCGGCGGCGCGTGCCTGCGCCTGCGCGTGGGCCTGCGCGATGCGGCGGCTCTCGTAACCGGACAGGTCTCCCGCCGCGCGCCGCTGGCCTGCGGTGGTGGCTAATGCCTCCAGGCCTTGGGCCATCCGTTGTTGCGAGCGTCCCCGCCGCTCGGCAGCGACCGCCGCGTAGTACTCGCGCAGCACGTCAGCGCGCAACCGGGCGCGCTCCTGGTCCGCCGCCACTTCGGCCGCTATCACCCCCTGCTCGGCGGCATCGCGGCGCAGACCGCGGCGCCCTCCCAGTTCCAATGGTTGCGACAGCAGCACGCTGGTTTCGCGAGCGGGTGCGCCAGCCGCACTGTCCTCCCGCTCCTGCTCCAGCTCGAGCGTGGGGTTCTCCCACGTGCGCGCGGCCAGCACGTCGCTGCGGGCTCGCTCCACGCCGGCCTCGAGCCCGGCGCGCACATGGGGTTGGGACGCAGCCAGCCTGACCGCTTCGTCGGCGGTCAGACGGGTCTGGGCAGGGCTGGACAGCGCCCAGCAAGCCAAGGACAGCGCCAGCAGGCACCGCCCCTTGCAACGATGTAGAGACAACACGGAATGACCTCCGTCCGGAGCCGATGAACACACACGACGACGCAGCCGCAGGGCGGCTGCAGGACAGCGTCAGGCGATCGGTGGACGGAACGGCAGGTGGGGCGCGGCGACCGGCAGGTCGTCAACGGCCCCCAGGACGAGAGGCGGCGAGGCCAGGATGCGCGCCGGCACCCGGACCACGGAATCCGGCAAAGCCACCGCCAAGCCCGCATCCAGGTGCATCAGCACGTGCGTGCCTTTCACATGGTCGGGGTCGGGCGTCTGGTCGTCGTGCCCGTGGTCGGCATCGTCGGCATGGGCATGGCCGTGATCGGGCGCCAGGTCGGCCATGGCCGCATGTTCGGCGCCGTGCAGCTTGCTGACCGCGCCCAGCATCGGCTGCACCGCCATGCCCAGTGCCAGCAGCACGAGCAGTGTGGTTCTGAACAGACCGAGGTGGCGGAGACGGCGGAGCATGCGGGCGTCAGGGTACAGCGCGGGTTCTGCCGCCTGCAATCCGGCGGCCGTTGGTTCCGTCGTCCGGGGCGTGCGCTCCATCGTTGCCGTAGTGGAACGATCCGATTGAATTTGACCGACTACCACCACCGCCGTCGTCAACTAAAGTAACTCCATCGGACTCCAGTCCGCCCCACACAGGAGCACCCCATGAAGAAGGTCCTCGGCACCCGCAGCGCCCCCGCCCGCCACTGGGTTGGCGACGGCTTCCCGGTGCACGGCCTGTTCGGCTACACGGGAAGTGACGTGTCCGAGCGCAGCCCCTTCCTGATGCTGGACTATGCCGCCCCCACGGTGTTCGAGCCGACCACCCAGCGGCGCGGCGTGGGCCAGCATCCGCACCGCGGCTTCGAGACCGTCACGATTGTCTATGCCGGCGAAGTGGAACACCGCGACTCCACCGGCAAGGGCGGCGTCATCGGCGCCGGCGACGTGCAGTGGATGACCGCCGGCAGCGGCATCCTGCACGAGGAGTTCCACTCCACCGGTTACGCCAGGAGCGGCGGCCCGTTCGAAATGGTGCAGCTCTGGGTCAACCTGCCGGCCAAGGACAAGATGGCCGCGCCGGGTTACCAGGCGATCACCGCCGACACCATCCCCGAAGTGGCGCTGGCGGGTGATGCGGGCCGCGTGCGTGTAATCGCCGGCGCGTACGACGGCGCGAAGGGCCCGGCCAACACGTTCACCCCGATGAACGTGTGGGACGTGCGGCTCAACGCCGGCAAGACGATCGAGCTGCCGCAGCCCGAGGGCTGGACCGTGCAGGTGGTGGTGCTGGCCGGCACCGTGCAGGTCAACGGCGTGGCCGTGCTGCGCGAAACCCAGATGGTGACGTTGGCCACCGACGGCACCGGCGTGAGCATCGAGGCCAACAGCGACGCCAAGCTGTTGCTGCTGGCGGGCGAGCCGATCGACGAGCCGGTGGTGGGTTACGGCCCGTTCGTGATGAACAGCCAGCAGGAGATCATCCAGGCCATCGCCGATTTAAACGGCGGCAAGTTTGGACGGATGCCGGGCTGACCGCACCTGAGCTGTAAAGAGAAAGGCCCCGCGATGCGGGGCCTTTCTGGTTTCAGGTCGTGGCGTTCTCGCGCACCTGGAAGATGTTGCCCTCCGGGTCCACCGCGTTGCACACGGTGAAGCCCGGGCCACGATATTCCTCCGGCCACACCGCACCGCCCGAGGCCGCGGCGGTTTCGCGCGCCTGCGCCAGGCTGGGCACCGTGTGGAAGAACTTGATGGCCGCATCGTCACGCGGCACGGGTGGCGTGGCGATGCTGACCTGCGCCGCGCGCTCCGGTGGCATGGCGTGCACCACCAACTGCAGGTCGAACGAACGCAGCACAGTCATCTGGGGCGTGGCGTGCGCCCGGACCATGCCGAGCAGTTCGGCATAGAACGCGGTCAGGCGCTCCACGTCCTTGGCGTAGACGAACAGACCAGCGCGGGCGGGACCTGACATGGGCACCTCGTGATAGTGGCGAGGCGGCGATTATCCGCGCTGCGCATGCCGCAGACGACTACTTGGACTTCGGCGGCGCGTCCTTCTTCGGCAGGTCATCGCCCAGCTGCACCCACGGCACGTGCGTGTCATAGAACACATGCCTGGCGGGCTCGCGGTCCAGCGGATCGGCGAACAGCGCGCGCGCCACGTGCATTTCACCCGGCCAGCGCGTGGAGTGGAAGAACATCGGGCTGCCACAGCGGCTGCAGAACCCGCGTTGCGCACCGGGACTGGACTCATACCACGTCACCAGCTCCGCACCGGACTCGATGGCGAACTGCACGCTGCGGAAACCCACCCACGTTACGAACGCGGCACCATGCGCGCGTCGGCAATAGGTGCAATGGCAATGCGCCATCCACGTGGACGGCAGCTCGACGCGGAAGCGCACCGCACCGCACAGGCAGGCACCGCGGGCGACATTCCTCTTCATCACGCGTCTCCGTTACTGCCCCGCAGGGGGCTGCCACAACTCCAGCTTGTTGCCTTCCGGGTCCATGACCCAGCCGAACGTGCCGTACTCGGATTCCTGCACCTCGCCTTCCACCTGCACGCCTTCCTCGCGCAACGCCGCGATCAGCGCATGCAGGTCGTCCACGCGGTAGTTGACCATGAAAGGCGACTGGCTGGGCCCGAAGTACGTGGTGTCCGCCGCGAACGGGCTCCAGATCGTGGTGCCCACCCCATCGGGGTTGTCCGCATTTTTCCACTGGAACGCGGCGCCGCCCCAGTCCAGCACGTCGATGCCTAGGTGCGCCTTGTACCAGGCGGCCAGCGCCTTGGGGTCCTGGGCCTTGAAGAAGATGCCGCCAATGCCAGTCACGCGCTTCATGGGTGCTCCGGGGTGGGCTGCGGGAATTACTTCGGCAACGGATCACGGATGGTGTAGATCACCGAGATGATCTTCCAACCCGCCTCGACGCGTACCAGGTGCCACATCTCGCGGCCCCAGTTGGTCTGCTTGCCCTCGGCCAGGAAAGCGTAGTCGAAGGCGACCGACGCGACCTCACCGTCGGTGTCGACCACGACGTTGTCGAACGTCTCCTCCACTGGCCGGGCACCGGGTTTGGTGATGCCGTCGATGAAGGTGAGGTAGTTGTTGTCCGGGATGTGCCGCGCCTTGATGGCGTCGGGCTTGGTCTGCTTGACGTGTGCCAGGCGCGCATCGTCGACCACGAACTGCCACACCACGTGCTGGGGGTTGTCGGAATAGAACAGGCTGACGAAGGTCGGCTTGTCCTTGTTGATGATGGAGGTGCGGAACTGCTCCATCACCTGGTGGATGGCCGCGACGTCCTTCGGGTCGTTGTGCGCGGCGTGGGCGGGCAGCAGGCCCGAGGCAAGCGCGATGAGGGCCAGGCCCAGCGGGCGGCTCCATGAATTCACGGTGTTTCTCCCTTGCCCGGCATCCATTGCCGGCGACGGGCGACGATAGCACCGCCCTGTCGCCATCGGCAGGGCCGCCGCGTCAGCCCGCGGCTTCCGGTTCGGGCGTGGCTTGAACCGTCATCGGCCGGCGTCCTTCCAGTGCGCAGGTGCCAAGCAGGTACGTCCCGTACACCGCAGGCAGCAGCGCCACCAGCCACGCCCAAGAGAACGCGCTGTGGCCCGCGGCCACCTGATAAACGCTGTAAAGCACGGCCGAGCTGGCCAACGTCGCAAGCGCCAGACTGATGGTCCGGGTCATGCCGAACTTGCGTGAAGAACGATTGCCCATTGTTTCCCCGAAGTGTTGCCTTATACCCGAAACCTCGCGCCCCCTAGCGCATCGATTTCCGGCAATCCCGGGACCCTGAATACCAAGGCCCGGCCCCGGAGCCACTCTGCCATGGCCGGGGTGGTCCGTGCGAGCCCCCCTGCCCCGCAGGACGGCGGTTCCCCCCTCGCGCGTGACGGCTCGGCTTCAGGGCCACACCTTGTCAACAAGATCGCCAATCTCCATCGGTTCGCTGCGGCCCTCCATGGCCTTGCGCCATGCGGAGGGATTCGGGAAACCCTGCGCGGCAGGCGCATCCCACAGCGTTGCATTCAGCGCAAACACCACTACGCCCCCGCGTGCCTCAAACGGTGGCACCGCCTGGATCGCTTGGGTTAGCCGCGCCGCGACGGCGTCTGGCAGCTCCGGCTGGAAGTCCAACCACACCATCGAGCGCCCACCTGGACGCACGGCAAGCACCACGAAACCATTGGCCGGGATCGGCGCCTCACGGCCCATCGTCGCTTCCGTCGCCGCCTGCACCGACTTGATATAGCCGCTCAACGAGTCGATGGAAGGAACGCGTTCCTTCAACACGAAATCAGGTTGCAGCAGCACGATGCTCTGCGTCTGGTATGGCGTGGCGGCCGACACCAGGAACACGGCAAGCACCATCAGCAGCAAGGCAAGCGCTCGCACACCCAGAGCCCACTTTGTCCCTGCCATCACGCCACCATCCAAGGCATCAGGTGAAACAACACATTCGCCGCGCCATGCAACAGCACCGGCAGGAGCAGGCTGCCGCTGTTGAAGCGCAGCCAGCACGCCACCAGCCCGCCGAAACCGGTCAGCAGTGCGGACGTGAGATCAAACGAGAATGCGCCGTCCGAGTAGCCCAGTGCATGCCACACCCCAAACAGGATGCCGCTGACCGCAACCACCGCCCACGGCACGCCGACCACGCCGGGCTTGCCGCGTCACAACCCCAGCAGCAACGCTGGCGCCACGCCGCGAAGTGCCAGTTCCTCGGCGATGCCGGGCATGGTGGCCTGGAAGGCCAGCGTCTCCGCCGACAGGCCGGGCTTGAACATCAGCCCCAGCGCGGCGGCCCACGGCAGGTACAACGCCGCCACCACCAGCGAAGACTTGAGGTTGCGCTGGCGCAGCGTCAGCCCCACCGCGTCGCGACTGAGGCCGAAGATCGCGATGACGCCGACCGCCAGCGCGATGCTGAAAAACTTGCCCTCCCAGTTCCAGTCACCGGGCAGGAAGTTGAGCGCCGGCACTGCCGACGGCAACCCGGTCACCAGGTCATCCAGTGCGAGGTAAACCGCAAACAGCAGCGCGGAGGCCAGCGTCAGCCGACGGTCTGCCCGCGTAGCCACCGCCGCCACCGCGAAGGCGATGACACCAAACCCCAATGCGAACACCACTGCATCCATGAAGCGCCCCCTGCGTGCCTGGGCACGCCCCGGTCCGGGGCGTGCAGTGGCGACAATAACAAAGGGTCCGCAGTTAGGCCGGTCACCTGCACAGCGCCACCCGCTGGGAGCGCTGGTCGATCATCAACACCGCATCCTGCAGCGCATGCGCGCCCACCAGCAGCTCGGGGAAGCGGTCGGACACGCGCACCTCCACGTTGGCGTAGTTCACGCTGCCGATGCGGATGGGTCCCGCCAAGGTGGCCTTGTGCATCGCAATGGTTCCGTTGGTCAGCTGCCCCTGCCCGCCCGGTTCCAGCGGGCCGCCGCCCACGCGCTCGTACAACGACTGCGGCAGCACGAACGCCACGTTGGCGCCGGTATCCAGGTTGCCCAGCGTCTGCACGTCACCGATGGTCACCGGCACGCGGAAGGCGCGCTCGTACGCAAGCGCATTGGTGTCCGTGGGGGAAATACCCTGTGTGCGGCTGAAGGACAGGCGCTTGCGCGGGTAATCGATCACCAGCAGCCCGTCGGCGAAGAACTCCCGGCCCAGGATGCCGGCAAAGCGCGCCTGCACCGATGAGCGGCTGCCGTAATCGCGCGTGATCACCTCCACGTGGGTGCGGACCAGTCCGCCCAACGCGAGGGAGTCGAAGTGGGTGGTGTCGACGGTGGCTGACTGCACGCCATCGGAGGTGGTCGTCTGCCCATGCACCGCCAAGTCCAACGCGGCCACCAGGCTGGCGTCGGCGCGCCCTACCCCGCTGGCGCCGGTATCCACGGCGAAGCGGAACGGGCCGCGCGCGTTGACGTGGGCCTGCACGTAGATGCGGCCGTCCACCACTTCAAAGGGCACCTGTACCAGCGGGGCCTCGTCTACGGCCTTGGCGAGCCGGCACTCGTCGTCGGGGGCGGTGGCATAGGCGCTCAGAGGCCAAAACGCCACCGCACCCCACAAGCTCAGAGCGCTGGCGAGCCAGCAGACGGATGCCGTACCCGTCCCCCTGCACGCGTTCACTCCCTTTACCTGCCCAGCTCGGTCCATGCCTGACTCCCCTCCAGTCGATGAAGAGAAGAGATACGGGCGGGGCGGAAACGGTTGCTGTGCGGTCGAGCACGGTGACCCGGCCGTCGTCCGCGCGGGAGTGATCGATCTTCACCCAGGCACCAAAAGTAGTGCGGATCGGCGCCCTATTGGTATCGCGCGCGCGTCGTCCTCAAGCGACGAACCGCTCAAGGCCCCCCGGTGCGATACCGCCGTTCAACATTGTTTGGCAGTAGAGACTGACCGGCGCCTTGGTTGCAGGACGTGGTTCTGGATTAGACGCACCCGCAGGACCCGGCAGTGCCTGTGCGATGCGGTTGCCTTCGAGTGCCCTTGAATGCCGCGATGGCGGCAGTCCCGTGCGATGCCCAGGACTATGCGCCTGGCCGGGCACCGCGCTTCCGGTAGACCAGGCGAGCACTAGGGCGGAGACGAGCCATGGCTGGCAAGACGCACAAGCAAGATTCAAGCGAACACGAAGTGGACGGACACACCGTCCGGATCGTGCATGGGCCCGACCATGAGGAGTTATGGATCGACGGCACCCGTCGCCGCTTCTTCAAGAACTCGGGCGGGTATGTGCTCGCGGAGAACGCCTATGTGCCGGCGCGTGATTCCCTGCTCGAAGCAGCGAAGGCGTACCTGAGCCAGGCCGAGGGCGCCAAGCCGGGCAAGAAGCAAGGAGAGCGGTGATGCGCTGCCGAAAGAACTTCGTCGACCTGACCCCGGTCGAGCGCGAACGGCTCGCGGACGCGTTCAATGACGTCTTCAGCCGCGGTGTCATCTCCAACTTCGCGGGGGAGCATGACGAGCACTTCAATCACGGTATCCACTGGGGACCCGCCTTCCTGCCGTGGCATCGCCATTTCCTGCTCCGGCTGGAGACGGAGCTGCGGCTTTTCGACGACAGGGTCAGTCTGCCGTACTGGGACTGGACCCGCTCGGACTCACGCGACTTGGACGTGGAGCCGTGGAAATCCTTCTTCGGCGGGCGCAACAACAGCGGCGGCCGCTTCGACCACTGGGACTATACGCGGCGGAGCGACTCCGCCGGCGTCGTCCTCCCAAGCCTGGCCAACGTGCTGGCGGAGCTCAACACCAATAGTTTCACTGCATTCCGGGCGATCGAATGCGGCACACACGTTCCCGGCCACACCTGGACTGGCGGATCGATGGCGGGCGGCCGTTCCCCGGACGATCCCCTGTTCTATCTCCACCACTGCAATGTCGACCGCCTGTGGGCCATCTGGCAGCTCAACCACCCGGCTCCGACGTTCGAGCAGTACTCGGTGGCCTCGACCAGCTGCGACGAGGGCAGCCACGCCTTCGTCGACCTCAACTCACCGATGCACGGCGGCGCGACGCCCGCGTCGATGCTCAGCCACACCGCGCTGGGCTACGTGTACCACCCCGACGACCTGTTGCTGGCCGGTGCCCAGGCACAGGGCATGGCGGGATTCGTGTCGGGCGATCCGCTCACCATTGCGCTCGAAACGCCGCAGGTCATCTTCAACGACGTGCCGGAGGGCGATACGACCCACCGCGCAGCGCTGTTCCGGATCACGGGCTGCGGCACATTGATGTTCCAGGCAAGCATCACATCGGGGCCTTTCACCCTGGCAGACCCCAGCCCCTACTCGTTCCCCGGCAGCGACTTTCCGACGGACCAGTTCAGGGTGTGGGTGCAATACACCGGCCAGGCACCCGGGACGCTCGACCAGGGCACGATGAGTGTCGTCGCACACAACGCGTTCGGCGACGAGGTCTGGCGCGACGACGATGTCCCCATCGTCGCCAACTCCGTCCGGCGGCCGCGGGCCTCGGTGACCCTGGTGCTGGACGAGTCAGGCAGCATGCTCGCCAATGCCGGCAACAACCGCATGCGCCTCGAGGTACTGCAGTACGCCGCCACCACCTTCGTCGACCAGCTGTACGACGACAATGGCGTGGCGATGGTCGCCTTTTCCGATGCCGCCCAGACCGTCCGTGACCTCGAGGTCGCCGGTGCGCTCACATCGGGCGTGCGCAACGATGTCCGGCTGAAGATCACCCAGCACGGCCCGCCCGACGCCTATCCCCACACGTGCATCGGCGCCGGCATCCAGCAGGCGACAAGTCTCATCGGGGCCTCGCCGATCGCAGGCGACTTCGACACCAATTCGATCGTCGTTTTCACCGACGGCATCGAGGATCGCTCGCCGCGGATCGCCGAGGTCCAGGACCTGATCACCGACCGGGTCTATGCCGTGGGCGTTGCCGACGCGGCCAATGTCCAGAACGACATCCTCCGCGCCATCGCCGACGACTCGGGCGGGTTCATGCTGGTCACCGGCGCCCTTGCACAGGACGATGAGTTCCTGCTGGAGAAGTTCTTCATCCAGATCCTCGCCGGCGTCCTCAATCGCGACATCGTCCGCGATCCAGAGGGCTCGGTGGGTTTCGGCGAGATTGCGCGCGTGCCCTTCTCGATCACCCGTTCCGACATTGCCTTCGATGCCGTCGCCTTGACCCGGGCGCCGCAGTTCCTTGCGATTGCCTTGCAGGCCCCGGACGGAACCATTGTCGGCGTACCCCAGCTCCCGCCAGACACCTATCGGCCCGGCTCCGCCTCGCGCAGCCTGCGCGTGACGCTTCCGGTCCTGGTGGACGGCAAGGAGCATTGGGAGGGCGAGTGGCAACTGCTGCTGGCGCTGATGGGCCGGGGCGACGCCGCCAAACTGACGCACATGCCCGGCGCGATTTCGGCCCCTGGCCAGGCCCCGCGCCTGCCGTTCCATGCGTTGTTCCATGCGCGTTCCAACCTCAACATGCGCGCGAGACTGAGCCAGACCGGCAGTGCGCCCGGTTCGACGCTGTACCTGCGCGCGCGGCTCACGGAGTATGGGCGGCCGCTGGCCACGCACCCGACCATCAACGCGACCGTGACGCTCCCGGACCAGTCGACCACCGTGGTGGCGCTGCATGAGACCGATGTCGGGTTGTTCGAGGCGGCGGTGGTGGCCACGCAGAACGGCGCGCACCGATTCCATCTGGTCGCCGAGGGCCATGCCTCACGCGGGGCACGATTCACGCGCGAGCAACTGCTCTCGGCGGTGATCGGCCGCGTCCCACAGCCGGGCGATCCGCGACCGGGCGACGGCGGTCCAGGCCGGGACGGGGATGGCGTGAAGGATTTCCTGTGCTGCCTGCTTAGCGAACGCGTGCTTACTGGCCGGTTCGCCGAGTTTGCAAAGCGCATCGGCATCGACGTGGATCAGTTGCGACATTGCGCAAAGCGCATGTGCCATCACCGCGAGGACAAGGAGCAGCCACCGATCCTCCGCTGAAATTCAACCGAGCGAACAGCGGGCTGCGGTGAGATGGCAATCGGAGGGCCCCGCGCTGCGGGGCCCCCACCTGATCAACTGACAGCAAGACTTTACTTTGCCGTACCGTTCACAGGCACCGCGTCTACCGGCGACTCAAACGCAACGAAAAGCACGCACGACACGCTGCCAGTGCAACGCCCCTTGTGCGGCCGCTTGGCGGGTCCGTAAGCATAGGTACCCGGCTTGAGCGTCGTGGCCTCCTGGCCTTCATACGTGACCTCAAGTTCCCCGGACACCATCACCATGCGCTCCGCGGACGTGTGCCAGTGGAGCGGAATCTGGGCGCCTGCGGGAACCCGGATCAGAATGTCCGCGTTGTCTTTCGTGGGGTCGCCATGAAGCACCGCGATGGCGCAGCCCTTGGGGAGGAACTCCGGACAGGGCGCCCAGGTAAGACCCGCGTCCTCGTGCGCCCATGCCAGCGCCCGCTCACCCTCGGGCGTTTGGGCGAGGGCCGCCCCGCTGCCCAGTAGCATGCTCAGGGACGCTGCAACGTACAGGTGCTTAAACATGACCACCTCCTGGCTGCCGGGGTGTGGGGGCTCCCATGCGGGTGCGCTGCCGTTCCCGTCGGGGTGACCTTACCCGCGGGGGCGGCCGTCCTCGCTCACCTGCATGGGTGAAGGCCCTCGCCGGTGCCGCTGAGGTCGACGACCCCTTCGCCAGGGTCCGCGAGGCCTCGGGATATCCAATTCCCCTTGGACCGTCAGGCCCCCGGCTGCGGTCCACGACCCGCCGGCGTGAGGTGCGTCACCATGCAGCGCCACTGCCCATCGACCCGGCGGTAGATGTCGGTGATGTACTCGTCGGCCGCCATGGGCTCGCCCTTGAAGGTGCCGGTGTTCTGACCGCGACCGGTGATCCACGCCACGTCGCCGACCACGCACGCATGCGTGGCCACCTTGGTCATGGTGGCGTGGGTCAACATGCCCGAGCCAATGACGCCCAGGACGCGGGCGCCCGGGATGGGACCGGCCTCGGGCGTCACCAGGATCCAGTCGTCGGTGACGAAGCGGGCGATCTGCTCGACGTCATTGGAGACCATGGCTTGGTTGAAGGCGTCCTCTAGCTCAACCAGGAACGCGGGAATCTCGGCTTGCAGCATCGTTTGCATGGCGAACCCCATCGGCGCGGTGGACGGACAGCATAGGCCGTTGGGGGGAATGGGGTCGGTGACTGGGTCGTACCCAGTCGGCGACTGAGTCGTAACCGGTTGGGGACTGCGTTGCACCCAGTCGGGGACTGCCTCGCACCCAGTCGGCGACTACCTCCTACCCGGTGGGCGACTGCCTTGCACCCAGTCCAAGACTGCCTAGCACCCGGTCGGGGACTGCCTCGACCCAGTCGACCACTGCCTCGCACCCAGTTCACGACTCCCTCGTATCCGGTCGGCAACTGCCTCGCACCCCGTCGGCCGTTGCCTCGATGGGGTCGGGGACTCCTCCGTTGAGGTAGGGCACCCCGCCGTTCACCATGACCGCGTCGCGGGGATGGCAGCGTCTCGACCGATGGATACGGGCGCAATCCGAGTCAAGCGCTAGAGCTTTGCCGCCAGATACTTGTCTGTTGCGGCAACCAAATCACAGATGAACCGAATGTGCTTGCGGAGATCCTCGCGAGTTACTGCGTGGGCGTCAGGTTGACTAGCCCGTGGCCGCAACGAACGATGGGCAATATCTCCTCGCTTCTTGGCAAGGCGATTCAGTTCGGCCCGTGCTCTGGAAGGATCGTAGTGGTTCCAGACCCAACCCTCGGTTACATCAATCCCCAAGAACTTGTCGAAGATGGCGCGGACGCGGTCAGTACTTGGGGTATGAAAGTACTTGAGGTCGTTCTGCAACGACGAGATGTAGAACTCCGCTAGCCGGCCGCCGTTGGCCGTCCCGCCAGAAACCATACCAGCCGCCTCAACGATTCGGTCCTCAATGTAGGTCTCAAGGGCGGCCAATGCCATCACCAAACTGGCGCGCTTGAGGACTTCTGCGTTAGGCGGCGGAGGCTGTTTGTTGAGGGAATCGAAGTGACTGAGTAGGTCGTTGGCGTCTTGAATGGCGAACTCGAACGCCTGGAATGCCTGTGATGTCATAGCTCAGTTTCAATTCATCAGTTAAGCCGAGCCGGGAAGCGGCTTCGGTTTGGGAAAACCATTAGCTGCACTCAAAGCGACCCCAAGAGGTCGGCCACCGATGCGTCCAGCACATGCCAAGAAGTCTTGCATGTGGCTGCATCAAAGTCAGCTCGGCTCGCAACAGCCTGCCATGGATGGACGACGTTTCGAGACTCGCGCAGAGCATGGCCAAACTTGCCGCGATCGGTCTTTACCCAGCCCACGTCCGTTGCTACGTCAATCAAGGTGCTAAGCGTCCAGTTTGGAATGGCAATGGCAGTGCCACTCTTGTCTTTAGGTGCCCGAGCAGACTGGTAAGCCACTGATGCCGAGCGCTGGGCGCGAGCAAGAAGCAGACCCTCAAGAATGCTACCCATCAGGATCACGGCAGAGGTGAATGCCTCGACATGAACGCACTTTTGGGCCTCTCGCCAGCGCCGACTGATCTCCTCCGTGAGTCCAGGCATTGACGATGTGAGGGGAGAAAAGTCCGGTGGCGCATGAATGACCTTCTTTGGCTTTTCAAACGCTCCCGTATCAGTGAACTTAATCGCGCTCCTAACGTAACCAGCTAGTGCTTCTAAGCGAACGCGACGACTGTTTGCTTGGAAGTCCAGGTCATTGGACATCGAATCAAGCAGTGACCTTGGCAGGTTGTCTATACCCTCAAGAACCATGCGCACCTCTCGGACCTTTGCGTCGACTTCACGAAGGCCAGAGAAATGGTCTGTCTTGGCAAAGCCCCGATTGTCGGCAATCTCTGAGAGCGCGCCTTTGAGCAGGGAAAGTGCTTGGCTTTTATCCATGATCCCGACTAAGTCCGTTGCGTAGCTAAGACAATCTAGAACCCGGTTTGGGTTGATATCAGCGGATGGTTGGCGCGCCCCTGTCTCGGGTCAACGCGAAAATTGCTCTGCAGATCAGCAGATTACCCTCAACGCTTGGCTTTGCGACCACAGGCCCCAGCCAAGCCACTCCGACGAAGTGCAACGATATCCGGTTATCCCCGCAGAACTGCCGGATAGCACGCCCACCCCCACTCCCAATCTGACCTGCATCAAGGCACCCCCCCTCCCCCGCGCCCAAACTTGGGCCCATGGACACCCATCCCGCCCCTGCCCTTTCCTCCCTGTCGCCCAAGGCGCTGGTCTGGGCGCCCCATCGGCTGATGTTCTTCATCGGGTCCAGCAACCTGCTGCTGGCCATGCTGTGGTGGGCGCTGTGGCTGGTCGGCACGCGCTGGCCGGCCTTGCTGCCCATGCACCAGCCGCAGCCGTACGCGGGATGGATGCACGCCTTCGTCATGCAGTACCAGATGCTGCCCAGCTTCATCTTCGGGTTCCTGCTGACCACCTTCCCCAAGTGGATGGGCCAGCCGGAGTTCGAACGCTGGCGTTTCCGGCCGGTGGGGCTGGGGCTGTTTGGCGGCCAGCTGGCCACGCTGCTGGGCGTCATGGGCTGGGAGGTGGGCATCACCGTGGGCCTGTGGCTGACGCTGGGCGGCTGGGCCGCCGGGCTGACCACGCTGGGCCCGCTGCTGTGGCGTGAGAAGGGCACCACGTGGCACGCGCGTTCGGCGTTCGCGGGGTTGGTGCTGGGCTTCGTGGGCATGCTGGCGTGGCTGGGCTTCATGCTGGGCGCGTCGCCCCTGTGGGCCTTCGTCAGCATCAAGATGGGCACGTTCGGGCTGCTGCTGCCGGTGTACTTCACGGTGGCGCACCGCATGTTCCCGTTCTTTGCCGGCAACGTGGTCAAGGGCTACGTGGCGTGGCGGCCGTTGTGGCTGCTGGCGGCGGCGTGGCCGCTGCTGTTGCTGCACCTGGCGCTGGAGCTGGTGCACGCCTACGGCTGGCTGTGGGTGGCGGACGTGCCGCTGCTGGGGCTGTTCGTGCTGGCGCTGTGGCGCTGGTGGCCGCGCGGCGAGGCGCCGCGGATCCTGTCGGTGCTGTTCATTGGCCTGGCGTGGTTGCCGGTGGCGGTGGCGCTGTATGCCACGCAGAGCATCGGTTACCTGCTCACGGGCGTGTACATGCTGGGCCGGGCGCCGGCGCATGCGTTGTTCATCGGGTTCTTCGGCAGCGTGCTGATCGCCATGGTCACGCGGGTCACGCAGGGCCACTCCGGCCGGCCGATGGTGATGCCGGGGGTGGCCTGGTACGCGTTCTGGGCCATCCAGGCGGTGGCGGTGGTGCGCGTGTTCGCCGAGGTCATGCCCGATGGCTCCGCTTGGCAGGCCGCGGCGGCGGTGGGCTGGCTGCTGGCCTTCGTGCCGTGGGTGGCGCGCATCGGCCGCATCTACCTGGCGCCGCGCGCCGATGGCAAGCCGGGCTGAGGCCGCTGTAAAGCAAGGGCTCGCCGGCGGGACGCGCCGGCACGGATTGATGAAGGGACTGACGTTTCCATGATCGAGTTCTATCCGCAGATCAAGGCCGCCCACATCGGGCTGGTGATGCTGAGCGGTGCGCTGTTCGCGCTGCGCGGCGCATTCGTGCTGGCCGGCATGCGCTGGCCGTTGTCGCTGCCGGTGAAGTGGGCCAGCTACACCATCGACACCGCGCTGCTGACGGCGGCGCTGATGCTGCTGACCATCCTGCATGGCACGGGCATGTTCGCCAACGGCTGGCTGACGGTGAAGGTCATCCTGCTGGTGGTCTACATCGTGCTCGGTGTTTTCGCTTTGACGCGTGCCCGCTCCCTGGGCGGCCGCGTTCTTTTCTACCTGGGCGCGCTGGCCACCTACGGCACGATGTACACCATCGCACGCGCGCACCATCCGCTGGGCTGGCTGCAGCAGGTGCTGTCATGAGTGCGCAACTGAAGGCGCCCGAGGCGGCCAGCGACGGCCGCCACACCATCGACGCCTGCTTCCTGGGCCCCTACGGCGAGAACGACACCCTGCTGGAAAAGCTGGTGGTGGAGTTCCTGCGCGACCACGTGTACTGGCGCCGCAACTTCCACCCGGAAGATCCGCCGGCGATCTCCACGGCGGCGGCGCAGCACCCGGAGTACCTGGCGTTCGAGGCGCGCATGCGCCGCGAGCTGCACCAGCTGTCGGCGGCGCTGAAGAAGTCGGTGCCGTTCCACAGCCCGCGCTACATCGGCCACATGGCCAGCGACCTGCTGCTGCCAGGGCTGGCGGCGCAGATCCTGACCCTGCCCTACAACCCCAACAACGTGTCCGAGGATGCGGCGCCGGTGACGGTGGAGCTGGAGGTACAGGTGGGCCTGCAGCTGGCGCGCATGCTGGGCTACGTGCATGACCCGGCGCGGCCGGACTGCGCCTTCGGCCACCTGACCTCGGGTGGCACGGTGGCCAACTACCAGGCGCTGCGCCTGGCGCTGGCGCTGAAGGCGTTCCCGGTGGCGTTGCAGGCGGCGGGCGTGCCCGACCTGGCGCTGCCGGACGATACCTGGGGCGCGTTCAACCTCGCCCCGCGCGAATCCACCTTGCTGGTGGAGCAGTGGCAGCAGTGGCTGGCGCAGGCGTCGCCGGCCGACCGCAAGTTGTGGCAGGCGCGCGTGCGCGAGGAGCGCATCGAGCAGCGCGGGCTGGCGGACTTCTTCGCCACCCACCCCACGCTGCAGGTCCCCAAGGTGCTGGCGCCGATCACCGCGCACTACTCGTGGAGCAAGGGCTGCAAGCTGCTGGGCCTGGGCCGTGCGCAACTGGAGCTGCTGCCCGAGCGCGGCATGCGCGTGGATACCGATGCGCTGGAGGAAACGCTGGAGCGCTGCCTGCGCGAGCGCCAGCCGGTGCTGCTGGCGGTGGCCGTGATGGGCACCACCGAGTACGGCACCGTGGACCCGATCGATGGCCTGGTGGCGGCACGCGAGCGCTTTGCCGCGCGCGGGCTGGGCTTTGGCGTGCACGTGGACGCGGCGTGGGGCGGGTACCTGGCCACGCTGTTCCGCAACGAGGACGGCAGCCTGCGCACGCGCGACGAGGTGGCGTCAGGCTTCAGCGCCTTCCCCTCGCCCGATGTGTATGCGGCGGTGGCCGCGCTGGGCGACACCGACTCGGTCACCGTTGACCCGCACAAGCTGGGCTACCTGCCCTATGGCGCGGGCGCTTTCATCTGCCGCGACCACCGCGCGGTGGCGCTGCTGTCGGAGGAAGCCGATTACGTCTTCCACGGCGATGCGCCCAAGGATTATCTCGGCCGTTACCGCAGCCTCGGGCAGTTCATCCCCGAAGGTTCGAAGTCCGGTGCTGCGGTGGCCGGGGTATACGTGACGCACAAGGTGCTGCCGCTGGATCACGCTCACTTCGGCCTGCTGCCGGCGCAGACCATCCGCTCGGCGGAAGCGTTCCATGCGCGGGCGCTGCGCTTTGCCGAGGAGATGGCGGGCGTGGTGCAGGCGGTGGTGCCGTTCCCGCCGGACAGCAACCTGGTGTGCTTCGCGCTGAACCCGGCGGGCAACCGCGACGTGGCGGTGGCCAATGCCTTCGTGCGGCGCGTGCATGACGAACTGCGCTGCGATCCGCGCCAGCCGCTGCAGAACAAGCAGTTCTTCGGCTCGGTGACCACGCTGCGGCCGGAGGCGCTGGGCGAGGAAGAGACGCACCGCATCCTCGACGCGCTGGGGCTGGACGTGGCGACGCTGGATGGCGAGGGCAACGACAAGCTGATGATCCTGCGCCACACGCTGATGAACCCGTACCTGATCGACCGCGAGAACGACATCAGCTACATCGACCTGTACTTCGACCATTTGGCGGCGCGCCTGCGGGCGTTGCTGGCGAAGGGCTGAGGCTACGCCACAGACGCACGGCATCAGGCCCATCATGGATTGAACGGCAACCACGACGTTCTGCCATCGCACGGACACCACCACGACATGGACAACATCGCCGCTGCTGCAAGCCCCGCTGACGACCGCGCGTGGGTACGCAACGCCTTAGCCCTGCTGGAGCAGGAGGCGACGCGCTCGGCGGATACGCACCTGTTGCGGCTGGACTTTCCGGGCTTCCCGGACATCGCGTTCTACTTCAAGGACGAGGCCAGCCACCCCACGGGCAGCCTGAAGCACCGGCTGGGGCGCTCGCTGTACCTGTACGCGCTGTGCAATGGGCGGCTGCATCCGGGGCAGACGGTGGTGGATGCCTCGTCGGGCAGCACCGCGATTTCCGAGGCGTGGTTTGCGCGGCTGCTGGGGCTGCCGTTCGTTGCGGTGATGCCGGCCTGCACCGCACCGCAGAAGATCCGCGACGTGCATGCGCTGGGTGGGCAATGCGACCTGGTGGACGACCCGTCGCAGGTGCACGCGCGCGCAGCCGAACATGCGGCCAATGGCGCGTGCCACCTGGACCAGTTCGGGCTGGCCGAACGCGCCACCGACTGGCGCGGCAACAACAACATCGCCGAGTCGATCCTCGGCCAGCTGCGTCGTGAGCCGCAGCCGGAGCCGACGTGGATCGTGTGTGGCGTGGGCACCGGCGGCACCTCCGCTACCATCGGCCGCTACCTGCGCTACCGGCGCTTGGACACGCGGCTGTGCGTGGCCGAGCCGACCGGCAGCGGCTACGTGCATGGCTGGCGCACGCGTGACCGCGGTGCGGTGGCCAGCCAGCCGACGCTGATCGAGGGCATCGGCCGGCCGCGGGTCGAGCCGGGCTTCCTGTTTGACGTGGTGGACGAAGTGGTCGAGGTGGCGGATGCCGGCTCGATTGCGGCGGCGCTGCTGCTGGAGGAGGTGCTGGGGGTCCGCTACGGCGGTTCGTCGGGCACCAATTTCGTCGCCTGCCTGCAGCTGGCCAGCGACATGCGTGCGCGCGGCGAGCGCGGCAGCATCGTCAGCTTGCTGTGCGACCGTGGCACGCGCTATCAGCAGACGTTGTTTGATCCGGCGTGGCGTGTCGCGCGTGGCGTCGACATAGAGCCGTGGCAGCGGGCGCTGAGTGAGGTGCTGGCCACGGGCACGTTGGTGGTACCGGAATCTACCGGCGCGGCGTCTGGTCTTGTTCCGCGTATGGACCTTTCCGAATGTTCGGATGCAGCCACTGGCGCGCGGAACATTCCGGGAGCCAGTTCATGAGTTTCCACGACCTGCGCGGATTCCTCGGCGCACTGGAACGCACGGGGCGCCTGCGCCGCGTCAGCGAGCCGGTCAATCCCGAACTTGAAACCACTTCGCTGAGCCTGCGTGCGCTGCAGGCCGGCGGTCCCGCGCTGCTGATGGAGCAGCCGGTGGGCGCGCAGCATGCGTACCTGGGCAACCTGTTCGGCCACCGCGACCGCATCGAGGCGGCACTCGCCGGGCGGCCGCTGGCCAGCCTGCGCGAGCTGGGCGAGCTGCTGGCCGCGATCAAGGAGCCGCGCTGGCCGTCGAGCCTGCGCGAGGCGCTGGGCACCTGGCCGGAACTGGCGCAGCTGGCGCACGTGGCACCGCAGCGGATGCGCGAAGCGGCGTTCCAGTACGAGACGCTTGAGGGCGACGACATCGACCTGTCGCGCCTGCCCATCCAGCGTTGCTGGCCGGAGGATGCAGCGCGGCTGATCACGCTGGGGTTGGTGATCACCCGCGGCACGCGGCAGAAGCGCCAGAACGTGGCGATCTACCGCCAGCAGGTGATCGGGCCGAACCGCCTGATCATGCGCTGGCTGCCGCACCGCGGCGGGGCGCTGGACTTCGCCGACTGGAAGACCGCGCACCCGGGCAAGCCCTTCCCGCTGCTGGTGGCCATCGGTGCCGACCCCGCGACCACGCTGGCTGCGGTGGCGCCGGTGCCGGACACGCTGTCCGAATACGAATTCGCCGGCCTGCTGCGCGGCGAGCGCACGCGGGTGTGGCACAGCGCCGCCACCGGGCTGGATGCACCGGCCGGCTGCGAGATCCTGCTGGAAGGCTTCATCGCGCCGGACGACACCGCGCTGGAAGGCCCCTTCGGCGACCACACCGGCTACTACAACGCGCAGGACCACTTCCCGGTGATGACCATCACCCGGATGCACCTGCGCCGCGACGCGATCTACCAGGGCAGCTACATGGGCCGCGCGCCGCACGACGAACCGTCGGTGATGGCGATGGCGCTGAACGACGTGTTCGTGCCGATCCTGCGCAAGGTGTTCCCGGAGATCGTGGACTTCTACCTGCCGCCGGAAGCGTGCTCGTACCGCATCGCAGTGGTCAGCATCCGCAAGCAGTACCCCGGCCATGCGCGCCGGATCATGATGGGCATCTGGTCGTACCTGCGGCAGTTCACCTACACCAAGTTCGTGATCGTCACCGACGAGGACATCGACGTGCGCGACTGGTCGCAGGTGATCTGGGCGGTGTCCACGCGCGTGGACCCGGCGCGCGACAGCGTGATCATCGACAAGACGCCGATCGATTACCTGGATTTCTCCAGCCCGGTGCCGAACCTGGGCTCGAAGCTGGGGCTGGACGCCACCAACAAGTGGCCGGGCGAGACCACGCGCACGTGGAGCAAGCCGATCCAGCTGGATGCGGCGGTGGAGAAGCGGGTGGATGGCTTGTGGTCAGCGGTGATGCGCGCGCCGGAGGCGGCAGTCACCGGCTGAGCCGGAACAAGGCGCGACGGGTCGCCGTGCGTCGGCCTGGCTGCACGCGGCCGGCATCGGCAGATGAAGCAGGGCGGACCGTGGCACCTACCACGGCCCGCCCCTGCCCGCTCAGTCCTCGGGGTTGACGTCCCACGTGGGGTCGTCGAACTGGGTCGGGTATTGCGCCAGTGCGTCCTGCATGGACTTGATGGAACCGGACACGTCGCGCCCGGAGCGCACGGCATCCGCGCCGCGGACGAACTTCGCGATCAGTACGTGCAACGCGGCGTCGGCATCGGGCGCCAGCTTGCAGTTGGCGATCATGTCCTGGACCGCCGCGTCGATCAGGCGGGTGGCATTGGTGGCCTGCGTCTGGTCGAGGTGGCCGTGCTGGTAGTGCTCCAGCGCGGTCACGGCCTGGCGGATGCGGCCCATGCCGTCCTGCAGCGGGGCGTCCGTGGCCCAGCGCTGGCCGGCGGGCGGTACGGGCGTCGCCGCCGTGTCGTGCGCGTGCTGGGCATGCGCGTCGGCCGGCGGGGCGGCTGCATGCTGCGCGTGTGCGGCATGACCATCCTGCGGAGCGGGCGCAGCCAGCACAGGGCCGGCGGACAGCGCGACCGTGATGGCCATGCCGAGCGCCGCCAACGTGGCACGGCGGAAGCGGAGTGGAGACAACATCGTGAACCTCCAATTTCGGGTGGGCTCGCTGCCCACGTCTGTTACCAACATGTCACGAGCCCACAGGGCGGGCCATGACCCAAATCAACGCGACCGGCCGTACAGCGGCAGCCGCAGCACGAGGCGCGCACCGCCCAGCGACGACGACCCCACCGCCAGCGAACCGCCATGCAAGGTGGCAATCGCGTGCACGATCGACAAGCCCAGCCCACTGCCGCTGCCGGCACTGCGCAGGAACCGTTCGCCCAGACGCTGGGCCTGTTCTTCGGGAATGCCGGGGCCATCGTCTTCGACGGCTACTTCGGCCCAACCTTCCGTCGTGCTCACGCCCACTTCCACGCGACCGGGCTTGCGTCCGTGGGTGATGGCGTTGTCGATCAGGTTGGACACGGCGATCCCGAGCAGACCGTCGCTGCCTTGGACGCGGATTGCGTCCTGGGTGAGGTCGCCGGGTTCCGCGACGGCCCGCCCGAGGTCGGGCGCCGCACGGCCATCGCGAACGGACAGCGCGAGCGAAACGCCGCGGGGGATGGCGCGCTCACCGGCCTCGGCCACCGCCTTGCGGACCAGCGCGGCCAGCGGCAGCGCGGCGGCATCCGGCAGCGCCTCCAGTGACTCCACGCGCGCAAGGGTCAGCAGTTGCGCCACCAGCCGCTCCATGCGCTGCAGTCCATCACGTGCCCGCTGCAGGTGCTGCTGGCGGACGGTGTCATCCGCGGCGCTTTCGGCCAGGTCCAGCTCCAGTTGCAGCACCGACAAGGGGTGGCGCAGTTCGTGCGCGGCGTCGGCGGTGAAGCGGCGTTCGCGCGCAAGCGCGGCGTTCAACGTGCCGACCAGCGCATCCATGGCGCGGGTCAGCTGCAGCAATTCGCCGGGAACGTCATCGCGGCTGAGGGTGGGCGTGCGCGCGGGCTGGGCGTCGATCGCGCGCGACACGGCGCGCAGCGGCGCCAGGCCGCCGCGGAGTCCCAGCCATGTCGCCAGCGGAAGCAGGACCAGCAGCCCCAGCAGCGGCACCAGCGTGGCTTGCGCCAACGCCCACAGCAGCTCGTCGCGATCGTGCAGCGGCGCCGCCACCTGGATCCAATGCCGGCGCGCGGTGTCCCAGCGCTGGTGCACGCGCCAGGTCTCGCCATCGTGCTGGAGGGTGTGGAAATGCGCCTCGCCGTGGTCGACATCCAGCGGCGGGAGGCTTGAGGCGTCGAGCAGCACGCGGCGGTTGCGATCGCGGACCACGATCTCGGGGCGCGGGCCTTCGTCGTCATCTTCCAACACGTCCAGCCGATCATGCTGGATGAGGGCCGCATCGGGCATCGAGGCGATCACCGCGAGCACGCTGGCGGCGGTGCGCTCCAGCTCCCGGTCGAACATCTCGGCGGTTTCATGCCGGGCGCCCTGGGCCAGCCAAAGGCCCGCGCCCAGCCACAGGGCCACCACGGGCAGCCCCACGAACCACAACAGGCGGCGCTGGAGCGACGGGCGCTTCACTGCACGCCCTCGTCATCTGCATGTGTGACATCGGGCGGGTACAGGGCATAGCCCACGCCGCGAAGGGTGCGCACCCAACCCGGGCCCAGCTTGCGACGCAGGTGATGCACGTGGACTTCTATGGCGTTGCTGGCCACTTCCTCGCCCCAACCGTAGACCGCCTCCTCCAATTGCGCGCGCGAGAGTGCACGGCCCGGATGCGCGGCCAGTGATTCAAGCAGGGCGTACTCGCGCGGCGACAGCTCCAACGGGGCGTCGGCCAGTCGCGCGCTGCGGGTGGAGGGATCGAGTTCAAGTGCTCCCAGCTTCTGCAGCGGTGCCGCATCACCACCGGAGCGCCGCAGCAGCGCACGCACGCGGGCCGCAAGCTCCGCCAGGTGCACGGGCTTGACCACGTAGTCGTCGGCGCCGCAGTCCAGCCCGGCAATGCGGTCATCGATGGCATCGCGCGCGGTCAGCAGCAGCACGGGGGTTCGGTCACCGCGGCGCCGCAGCGTGGCGATGACGTCCACGCCGCTCATTCGCGGCAGGTTCCAGTCGAGTACCGCCGCCGCATAAGGCGCAGTGTCGAACGCGTGCAGCGCGTGCTGGCCGTCCTCCACCCAGTCGACGGCGTGACCGAGGTGGCGCAGGCCGTCGGCCAGGGCCTGGCCGAGGGCACGGTCATCTTCTGCGAGGAGAATGCGCATGGGGTCACGCTAGGCCTGCGGTCCGCAGGCTGCCTTGATCTGGCGCAATTGGCCGCGCCTGCCTCCGCCCGCCGCGATGGGCGGGCGAAAGGCACGCGCGGGTGGCTGTGGGCCGCGGAAAGCGCTGCAGCTCATTGGGCGTCATCGTCCAGCGCCCGCTTGCGGCCGTGCACCATCGCGGCGATCAAGTTCTCCCGGTAATGCAGGCTTTCCACGATGGCGGCGAGGACGTGGACCCCAATCAGGGTGAGCAGGCCGTAGGCGAGCGCCTCGTGCAGTTCTTCCAGCCACTCGGCGCCCCAGTAGGCGTCCCAGGTCTGCATCCATCCGGTGAGGCCCACCGCGGCGACGCCGGCCATCAGCAGCAGGATCATCACCGCCGCAGCCGGGTTGTGGCCCAGCCGGCGCTGCGAGCGACCGCTCAGTCGCTCCCGCAGGTAAGTCCCGACGGCACGGGGGCCGCGCACCCAGTCGCTGAAGCGGGCATGCCGCGTGCCGACCAGGCCCCACAACACGCGAAAGGCGATCAGCCCCAGCGCGGTGTAGCCCAACCACTGGTGCGCGGTATCGCCCTCCTCCACCAGGAACGCGCCGAAGATGCACGCGGCCAGCGACCAGTGGAACAGCCGGACCAACGGGTCCCAGACCTTGACGGTGCGTCCGGGGGTGCCCGCCTGCTGGCCGGCACCGTGTTGCAGGATGGTGCTCATCGTGGGCCTCCGTCAGTCGTCGTCGCGCTCTTTGACCACGCGGCCGTCGGTCGGGTCGTAGTAGATCTCCACCTTGCGACCGGCCTTGTCCTTGCCGTAGATCTCGTAGCAGGTGCCGGACACCTTGAACTTGTCGATCGTGTAGCCGGCCTTGGTGATGCGGTCCTGCATGGTCTTCTCAGACATCCACTTGCCCCGCGGCGCATCGGTGCACTTGGGCCCGGCAAAGGCGCTGGGGGCGGCCAGCGCGGCGACTACGGCGAGGAGCGGAGCGAGCGTGGCAACAGCAGCTTTCATGTCATCTCTCCAGAAGCGGGCGGGCTGCCCACGAGCGCATTCCACCGCGGCCGCCTTATGGACGGCTTAAGCCAGGCCGGTGGCTTCGGGCCCGTTCAGTTGGCGTCCACGCGATTGACGCAAATCAATGACGCCGCTGTCCCCGCGCAAGACCATGCATGCTTCCCCAGCTGGAAGCCCCACATGCAACTGGTGTGTCCCGCCGGCAACCTGCCGGCCCTGCAGGCCGCGGTGGATGCCGGTGCCAACGCGGTCTACGCGGGCTTTCGCGACCAGACCAACGCGCGCGCCTTCCCCGGACTCAACTTCAGCGATGAGGAACTGGGTGCGGGCATCCGCTATGCACACGCGAAGAACGCCAAGGTGTACCTGGCGCTCAACACCTACCCCGACAGCGCGCGGCTGAAGGACTGGCATGCGGCGGTGGACAAGGCCGCCACGCTGGGCTGCGATGCCATCATCGCCGCGGAGATGGCCGTGCTGGATTACGCCGCGCGCACGCATCCCGGGCTGCCTCGCCACCTTTCGGTGCAGGGATCGGCCACCACCGCGCCGGCACTGCGCTACGCCTACGAGCGTTTCGGCATCAGCCGCGCCGTGTTGCCTCGAGTGCTGTCCATCCAGCAGGTGGAGCGGCTGTGCCAGAACTCACCCGTGGCGATCGAGGTGTTCGCCTTCGGCAGCCTGTGCATCATGGTGGAGGGGCGCTGCCAGTTGTCCAGCTACGTAACCGGCGCCTCGCCCAACCGCCACGGCGTGTGCTCGCCGGCGAAGTTCGTGCGCTGGGACGAGCACGTCGATGGCAGTCGCAGCGTGCGCCTCAACGACGTGCTCATCGATGAATTCAAGCCGGAAGAGCCGGCCGGCTACCCGACGGTCTGCAAGGGCCGCTTCGATGTCGGCAACGAAATCTTCCACGCGCTGGAGGAGCCGACCAGTCTCAACACCATGGAGCTGCTGCCGCGCCTGAAGCAGGCGGGCGTCACCGCGCTGAAGATCGAGGGGCGGCAGCGTGGGGTGGCCTACGTCACCTCGGTCACCCGCACCTGGCGCAAGGCGCTGGACCGATTGGCCGCCGACGAGGCGCGTTGGCAATTGCAGCCGGAGTGGCAAGCCGAGCTCTCGCGCCACGCCGAAGGCCACCAGACCACGCTGGGCCCGTACCACCGCGCGTGGCATTGAGGACGACATGATGAAACTGAGCCTTGGCCCGATGCAGTACTTCTGGCCGCGTGAGCGCACCCTCGCCTTCTACCGCGAGGCCATCGAGTGGCCGCTGGACATCGTCTACCTGGGCGAAACCGTGTGCAGCAAGCGGCGCGAACTGCGCACCGTCGAGTGGATCGGGCTGGCCGAAGAGCTGGCCGCGTCCGGCAAGCAGATCGTGCTGTCGTCGCTGGCACTGATCGAGGCGGAGTCGGAGTTGAGCGTGCTCAACCGGCTCATCTCGCACGGCGGCTTCTGGGTGGAGGCCAACGACCTGTCGGCCGTGCAGCTGTGCCGCGAGCGCGGCACGCCATTCGTCGCCGGGCCGGCGCTCAACGTGTACAACCACCGCGCGCTGGCGATGCTGGCCGAGGATGGGCTGCGCCGCTGGGTGCCGGGCGTGGAACAGGGCCACACGCTCATCCGCGAGCTGAAAGACGCGTATGCGCAGGACGGCCGCACGATGCCCGAGCTGGAGGTGATCGCGTGGGGCCGGTTGCCCCTGTCGTATTCGGCACGCTGCTTCACCGCGCGCGCGCTGGACATCGCCAAGGACCAGTGCGGCTTCCGCTGCATCGACTACCCGGACGGGCTGCCGTTGGCCACGCGCGAGGGACGCCCCTTCCTGCGCATCAATGGCATCCAGGTGCAGGGCGAGGAGATCACCGACCTGGGCCCGGAACTGCCGGACCTGCGTGCACTGGGCGTGGACGTCCTGCGCCTGTATCCGCAGGCCGAGGGCATGGAAACCGTGGTGCGCCACTTCGACCTGGCGCGCAACAGCCTGACGGCGCCGCCGCGCATCGGCCATCGCAACGGGTACTGGCACGGCGAGCCGGGCATGCGCCCGGTCGCCGCCTGAGCCATCAGACGCGGCCGAACACCAGGGCCGCGTTGGTACCGCCGAAGCCGAAGCTGTTGGACATCACGGTGTCCAGCTTGGCATCGCGGCTCTCGCGCACGATCGGGTAGCCGGCCGCGCGCTCGTCGAGGGTGCTGATGTTGGCCGAACCGGCCACGAAGCCATCGCGCATCATCAGCAGGCAGTAGATCGCCTCATGCACCGACGCCGCGCCCAGCGAGTGGCCAGACAGCGCCTTGGTGGACGACAGCGGCGGCACGGCATCGCCGAACACCTTGCGCAGCGCTTCCAGTTCGGTCACGTCTCCCAGCGGCGTGGAGGTGCCGTGGGTGTTGAGGTAGTCGATGGGGCGGTCGACGCCGGTCATCGCCATCTGCATGCAGCGCACGGCGCCCTCGCCCGACGGTGCGACCATGTCGGCACCATCGGAGGTGACGCCGTAGCCCAGCAGTTCGGCGTAGATCTTCGCGCCGCGCGCCTTGGCGTGCTCGTAGTCTTCCAGCACCAGCATGCCGCCACCACCGGCGATGACGAAGCCATCGCGGTCGGCGTCGTACGGGCGCGAGGCACTGGCCGGCGTCTCGTTGAACGAGGTGGACAGCGCGCCCATCGCATCGAACTGGCAGGTCATGCCCCAATGCACTTCTTCGCCGCCGCCGGCGAACACGATGTCCTGCGCGCCGTAGCGGATCATGTCCGCGGCCGCGCCAATGCAATGCGCCGACGTGGCGCACGCGGCCGACAGCGAGTAGCTGACGCCCTTGATCGCGAACGCGGTGGCCAGCGCTGCCGACACGGTGGAGCACATCGTGCGCGGGACCATGTACGGGCCGACCTTGCGGACGCCGCGGTTGCGCATCAGGTCCGCGGTTTCGATCTGCCACTGCGGCGAACCACCGCCGGAGCCGGCGATCACGCCCGTGCGCACCTGGCTCACCTGCTCCGGCGTGAGGCCGGCGTCGGCGATGGCATCGCGCATGGACACGGTGGCATAGGCCGCCGCATCGCCCATGAAACGCTTCTGCTTGCGGTCGATCTCGGCATCGAGGTCGATCTTTGGCACGCCGGCAACGTGGCTGCGCAGCCCCATTTCGGCATAGTCAGGTTGGAAGGTGATGCCCGCGCGCCCGTCGCGCAGCGAGGCCGACACACTGTCCAGGTCATTGCCCAGGCACGACACGATGCCCAGGCCGGTTACGACGACGCGACGCATTTCAGAAACCCTCGGTCGAGGAGAACAGGCCCACACGCAGGTCCTTCGCGACATAGATCTCGCGGCCGTCCACCAGGGTGCGGCCGTCGGCGATCACGAGCTCCAGCTTGCCGCGCATCACGCGGCGGATGTCGATCTCGTAGCTTACAACCTTGGCGTCGGGCAGCACCTGGCCGCTGAACTTCACTTCGCCCACGCCCAGCGCTCGGCCGCGGCCCGGGGCGCCCAGCCACGGCAGGTAGAAGCCCGTGAGCTGCCACATGGCATCCAGGCCCAGGCAGCCCGGCATGACCGGGTCGCCAAGGAAGTGGCATTCGAAGAACCACAGGTCCGGAGTGATATCCAGTTCGGCGCGGATCACGCCCTTGCCGTACTGGCCGCCTTCGGTGGCGATGTGGGTGATGCGGTCGAACATCAGCATCGGCGGCGCGGGCAGGCGCGCATTGCCGGGTCCGAACATCTCGCCGCGGGCACAGGAAAGCAGCTGCTCGCGGTCGAGCGAGGACGGTCTGGTCATGGGGGAGTTCACCGTGGAAAGACGCGATTCTGGCGACAAACTTTCTAGGGCGTACTGACTTGCGTCAATGGCCAGTTTCCGTACGGATGCGTAGGTCAAACGCTTGTTTTTCCAGTTTCTGCACAACTGTACTGCTACAGGCCGCGCCGGCATTGACTCTCACGCAGTACCGCCTGGGGAGGCGCCGTTCAGGCCGCGCGCCACGCGCCTTTGGTCGCATACCCGGCCGTGGGGCCGTCGTCACGGAAATGCGCGCCGAGACTGCGCTGCCTGCGCAGCGCGGACGCGACCAGTGCGCGGGCCAAGGCCCCCTGCCAGCCGACGTGTGCAAGGGCATCACAGTCCCGCAGTGCGACCTGCAACAGCGCGCCGGTGCGGACTGGCCCCATGGCCTGCGTCATCAGGTCACGCAGTCGCGTGAGTTGGGGGGTATCCAGCGATGGCCCGCGATGCAGGAACTTGAACGAACGGCCGCCCGTCGGCGCTTCCGCCAACCCATGCAGTCGTTCGCCTAGCCGGCGGCCGAACACCACGCCTTCCAACAGTGAGTTGCTGGCCAGGCGGTTGGCGCCGTGCACGCCGTTGCACGCCACTTCACCTACCGCAAGCAGCCCCGGCAGCGACGTCCGGGCATCGGCATCGGTAGAGATGCCGCCCATGTGGAAATGCGCCGCCGGCGCGACGGGAATGGGCTGGACGCGCGGATCGATGCCATGCGCCAGGCAGGCGGCCAGCACGGTGGGGAATGCCTGCGGCCAGGCATCGCCGACGTTGCGCGCATCCAGCCAGGCACCGCCTTCCTGACATGCGGCGCCCACCTGCCGCGCCACTATGTCGCGAGGTGCCAGATCGGCCAGCGGATGCACTCCCGCCATCAACGGCTGTCCGTGCGCATCCAGGAGGCGGGCACCGGCACCGCGCAGCGCCTCGGTTACCAGCGGCAGGCTGTGCAGGCCGGGCACGGCCAGCGCGGTGGGGTGGAACTGCACGAACTCCAGGTCGCGCGTAGCGGCTCCCGCGGCAATGGCCAGCGCCAGTCCGCTGCCATCGGCGTCGGCAGGATTGCTGGTATGCGCGAACAGGCCGCCAATGCCGCCGGTGGCCATAACCACCGCGCGGGCTTCCAGTGCCGACTGCGAGCCATCGGCGCGGGTGACGCAGACACCGCAGACGTGACCACTGCGGAGCATCAGCCCATCCACCTCGGTCCCGGACTGGCGTTCGATGTGCGGGGCCTGGCGCGCGGCCCCGACAAGTGCGGCCATCACCGCCGCACCGGTGGCGTCGCCGCCGGCGTGGACGATGCGCGGACGGTCGTGTCCGCCTTCGCGGCCGAGTTGCAGCCCGCCGCCCGCGTCGCGATCGAAGGCAACGCCAAGCTGCTGCAGCCATTCCACGGCATCGGCTGCACCGCAGGTGAGCACATCGACCATGGCGGGGTCGTTGTGGTGGCTGCCTGCGGAGCAGGTGTCATGGGCGTGGGCCGCCGGACTGTCGCCCGCGCCCACGGCGGCCGCTATGCCCCCTTGCGCCAGCGCGCTCGCGGCGCCGCGACTGCCAGCACTACGGGTCAGCAGCAGCACCGGTGCCGGCGCGGCCGCCAACGCCGTGGCCAGGCCGGCGATGCCGCCGCCCACCACGATGATCGGGGCGGGCACGGTCACACCCGTTCGCGGCGGCCCACCGCCAGCATCCGCTCCAGGGCACGGCGTGCGTCGGCCGCGACATCGGCGGGAACATGCACTTCGTGCTTCAGCTCAAGCAGGCATGCGTGGATGTTCTCCAGCGTGATGCGCTTCATGTGCGGGCACAGATTGCATGGCTTGACGAAGTCGATGGCCGGGAACTGCGCCTTCAGGTTGTCCGCCATCGAGCACTCGGTGATCAGGGCCACGCGCTCGGGCTTTTCCTTCTCCAGCCAGCGGCCCATCGCGCTGGTGGAACCCACGAAGTCCGCCTCGGCCAGCACATCGGGCGGGCACTCGGGATGGGCGACCAGCCGGGCGTTGAACCGCTCGCGGGTGTGGCGCGCCTGCTGTGCGGTGAACTGCTCGTGCACCTCGCACGCGCCGTTCCACAGCACCAGCTCCACGTCGGTCTGCGATGCGACGTACGCACCCAGGAAACGGTCCGGCAGGAAGATCACTTTCTCGCTGCCCATGGCCTCCACCACCTGCACCGCGTTGGCGGACGTGCAGCACGCATCGGACACGGCCTTCACCGCCGCGGAGGTGTTGACGTAGCTCACCACCGGCACGCCCGGGTGTTGCGCGCGCAGGGCACGCACGTCATCGGCGGTGATCGATGAGGCCAGCGAGCACCCAGCCTCAAGGTCGGGGATCAGCACCCGGCGGTCCGGAGCCAGTATCTTGGCGCTCTCCGCCATGAAATGGACGCCGCACAGCACGATGATCTCGGCATCGCAATCGGCGGCGGCCTGCGCCAGCGCCAGCGAATCGCCCGTGACATCGGCCACGCCGTGGAATATCTCGGGCGACTGGTAGCTGTGCGCCATGATCCTGGCGCCGCGCTCGCGCTTGAGGCGGTTGATCGCGTCGATCCAAGGCAGGTGCAGCGGCACCTCCAGGCAGGGAACCAGTTGCTCGAGCTTCGCGCTGAGGTCGGTGTAGCGCTCGGCGAGTTCAGGAGTCCACTTGGGGCGTGCGGCGGCAGTGCTGTTCATGTCGGTGCTGACGGTTATCCCGTTTGAGGCGGATCGCCACGCGTCCGGTGGCAATCCGGGCGGGCGGCGCGAGTGGAAGGGCTTGGTTCGTGGTCAGGTACTGGTGCGATAGGCCGCGCGCGCCGCATCGGCGAAGCGGGCGCCGCGGTTGAGCGCGATCCGCAAGCCCAGCGGCACTTTTTCCCACGGCAGGCGATCAAGCAGATTGCGCGCCGTCAGCCCCAGCTCGGTGTCGCCGGTGAGCACCAGGCGGCGCTGGAAGAACAGCGTGTCCGCGTCCTCCAGGCGACCGGCGAGCAGCAACAGGTCGGTGACCGTGCCGCGCACGGTCGCTTCAGCCGGGGTGTCGACCACCACCAGCCGCTCGCCCTGCAGTTCCACCACCCAGCGCAGGCCCAGGTCACTGACCTCGATACCCAGCCGGCGACCGGCCATGAATTCCAGCGCGCCTCCGCCCAAGGGGCCGGACAGGACCTTCGCCATTGCCCGCTCCAGCAGGCGGCCCTGCAGGGCTGGCGGGACCATGCGCAGCACGGGCGCCATGCGGCGCGGTGGAGGAATGAAACGCAGCAGGCGGCGCGCCGGAGCGGCCACGGAGTCGGATCGGATGTGCATGGTGGAGGCGATCATGCGCCCCCCGCCCCCCCCTCCACCTTGATCCAGATCAGTTGCCAGTCCCTGTTCACGGCATGCCTCGCCAATGGCGAGGCCGATCACACCGGTGGCAACCTCGGGTGGCAGTCCCAGCGCCGAGGCCAGGGTTGCGGCCCGGTCGCGCACCCGCTGCTCACGCATCCCATCGCGCCCGCGCACACCCGCGTGGGCCTTGAGGCGACCGGCAACCCGGGCCAGGCGCGAGCGGGCGGCAAGCAGCAGGACCAGTCCGTCGTCGATCCCATCGATGGCCAGGCGCACCTGCGCAAGGCCTGGCGCGTTTTCATTCATCCGTGTCTCCAACGTCAAGGGCACGTGCTGCGGGCAAGACTGCGGCGGTGTAGACCGCCTCCGCCTCAAGGGGGTCGAAGTTGGCGTGCTTGCGCTTGCGCACGCCGTAGTCGGAGAGCACCAGATGCCGGTCGGCCACCACCCCGGCATTGGAGAGGCAGGCGGAAACGCACTTGAGCACGCAGCCATCCAGGGCCAGGATCGCCCGGCCACTCCGGGCAGTGCGGACCAGACCGGCGACGCCCCCGCCCACGCCGGCAATGCAGGACATTTCGGCCACGCCGGCACGGTCCAGGCGCAAGGCGAGATCGTTGGCCATTTGTGCGGCGCTTGAGCAACCCGAACAGGAGTAGACCAACGGCAACGACTTGCTCATGGGCGCTCCGGAAGTTGCGACAGGAATTTGCGACTTCTCCAACCCACCCCCAGCAGCGCGGCAAGCATCGCTCCATGCGCGAGCATCAGCGCAACCCCCGCGATGCGCGCAGTGGACGCCGTTGTCATCAAAGCCGCGGTCACCAGCGTCGTTGCAGCCATGAGGTGCAGGGCCAGCACTCCGTACTTGTCACGCTCGGGCAACAGCAACTGGACGCCGGGCAGGCGCACGCCCTTGCCGCAATGCCGGTGCAGTTCGATCCAACCCAGGAACGCCACGATCTCCAATTGCATGCCTGCGACCAACAGCGGCAGGCCAATCCCGATGGTGAGCGCGCCCACCAGCACCGCGGACGAATCACTCCCCAGCAGCACCAGCGCACTGGCAGCCATGGCGACAAACCCGGCAGCCCAGAAGCCGGTGAGGGGCGCCTTCCTCAATCGCGGCGCCCTGGCCTGCAGCAGCAGCCCGCTGCCAGCAAATACCAGACCGGAAAGTCCCACCGCCACGCGGAACCATGCCGGTGCGATGCCGTGCAATGCGACCCCCAGCCCGGCGAACAGCGCAACGCAGGTAACCGCATGCCATAGCCCGTGCCAGCGCTCGGGTGGCGCCGCCATCCCCTGGAACATCGGCGCCACCACTCGGGACACGGAGGCCAACAGGGCCACCACCCAACCCAGCGTACCCCACGCCGCATGCACGTCCGTCACCGGCAGCAATGGCACAGCCGCCATGCCCGATAGCCCCAGCGCCAGCCACATTCCCAGCAGGGCGGCGACCACCGCACCTACCACCGCGCCGCCTATCCCCCAGCGCAAAAAGCGTTGCCCCGACGCGAACCACATGCCGGGCAGCACCCATGCAGCCAACAACACGAACGCCCCAACCAGCAGCACCCCCCCACACCACGCCGGCAGCACGGCAGGCCAGCGAAACCCAGTCACGAGCGCAAGCGTGCCAACGTTCAACAGGCCGTAAAGCACACGCGAACCCGCCCGTCCGCCCCGGACGCGCACGCTCGCAGCCACGGGAAGGAATTGCAGCAGGCTGCCGAACATCGCATTGCCCAGCAGTCCCAGCGTGAGCGCATGGACCAGGGCGAGCGTGGACCCGCCCCAACGAGACGCCAGCGCCACTGCGCCATCGACAGCCAGCAACGCGCCGGCCGCGACCGCCCATGCCGATGCCGTCAGCAGGAACAGCCGCGGCGTCGCCGGCGCCGGCGCCTGCTCAATCGAGAGCTTGGCCATCCGCCCCAGGTCGCTGGATCGCGACGCAGACACCGCCCTCCGCCGAGGACTCGGCCCGCCAGCGCAACCCTCGCGCCTCCAGTGCCTCCAGGAGGGGCGTGGGCAGCATCGGGGTCACCACTTCGATTGCCTGCCCTGGCTCGAGTGAGTCGGCCGCGGCCAGTGCCTGCAGCAGAGGCTCGGGCGCCGGCAGCCCACGGAGGTCGAGGCGGTTCATTGATCACTGCCTCCCGCCAGCACACGTGAACCACGCCATTCGACCTGCAGCCACAGCTTGGTGGTATCGCGCGAGAAACCATCGGCCTGGTAATCGGCCAACTTCACCAACCCGGACAAGCCGGCCGGCAGTGGGAACCCGAGCGAGGCGTTCCACTCCCGCCCGTACCGACCACCTGTGTCAGCGCGGTAGTCATGCCACGCCAGCGCCCAAGCGAGCCTGCCATCCAGGCGGCCACGACCCGCCTTGCCCCCCGCACCGACATAGCGGTCTTCCAGTCCCCCGGCAGGAGTGACAAGGAACTGGTCTGCCCAACCATTGAAGGCGTGCAGCGTGGCCAAGGGCGCCTGCACGGCCGTTGCGCCGTCACCGCCCAGGTGTTCCCAACCCGCGCGGGCCGTGACCTTGCCGTGCGTCCACGTGGGCTCCACCAGCCAGTAGTCGTGCGCGAAGTCGCCGGGATTGTCCGCATGGTCGTTCTGGCGTGCGGCCTCGAGGGTCCAGCCCGGTCCACGGCCGTCGCGCAGGCGACTGCCCGTCCAGCGAACGCCATAGGTGTTGGTGGAGGCACTGGCCACGTCCTGGTCATGGTGCAGGTAGGCGTAGCCGCTGATCTGCTGGGATGCGCCCTTCCAGGCGCCGTTGAACAGGTGGTCATTGAGGTCGCGTTCGCGCGCCAGCGGGTTGAGCGCGTCGTCACCCGCCACGCGATGCACCTTGTCCAGCCAGTGATAGCCCAGGGTCACGGATGCGACGGGCTTCCATTGCAGTGCGGCCGCGTCGAACGTCTGCTCGTTCTGACGCCAGCCCACGTTGCCCACCCAGCGCTGGTTATCGAGCGCGATGCGCTGACGGCCCAATGTCAAGCCAGCGGTTTCGCCTTTCCAGCCCAGCCACGCCTGGTTGAGTTCGGTGCCGGTGGGGTCCAGCACCCCCGGGTAGGCGGTCTCGCCATTGGCACCACTGTTGTAATGGTCGTTCGCCGCGGCCACGCCCTCACCTTCGACGAAGGCAGTAAAGCCGGGGCCAAACGCCGCGCGAAGGGCGGCACGAAGGCGCACGGTCGACGCCTGCGCTTTGACATCAAATCCGCTATCGTCCACCTGCTCGTGCCGGGCCCTCAGGTCCCACTCGAGTTGCAGGCTGGAGTCGGCGAGCACAGGGAGGGGAGCAAGCACCAGCACGACCGCCGCCAGTGGGCGGCATTCCTTGCGTTTCATGGCTTTGAGCCCGTGATGAATTGGCGCGCAGCCTACGCCGGCCCCACGGCCCCGCCTTGACCAAGGTCAAGCCATGCCCCGGTCGCACTCAACCGGGTTCGTAATTTGATTTTGATCATGTATGCCGCTGTCACGGAGCGGCAGTCTTGCCACCGTAGGCCATGTGGCCATTGTTGAAGGGGATGTTCATGAGACGTGTCACCCAATCGCTGGTCCTCGCAACCGCGGCGCTCGCAATGGCGCTGACGGGCTGCGACAGCAGCAAGGAGTCCGGCAAGGACACCGCCGCGGCCGAAGCGGCCAAGGACACCGGTGGTTCGCGCAAGGGCGATTTCGGTCCGCCGCAAGGCGAGCCGGTGAAGGCCGTGCTGACCCAGCCGCCGTTGGTACCGCCGGCCACCGGCCGGACCGCCCCGGCCAAGGTCATCGTCGAGCTGGAAGTGATCGAGAAGGAAATGCCGATTTCCGAAGGCGTCAGCTACACCTTCTGGACCTTCGGCGGCACGGTGCCGGGCAGCTTCATCCGCGTGCGCCAGGGCGACACGGTGGAGTTCCACCTGAAGAACGCGCCTGACAGCAAGATGCCGCACAACATCGACCTGCACGGCGTGACCGGTCCGGGTGGCGGCGCCGCCTCCAGCTTCACCGCGCCGGGCCACAAGTCCCGCTTCACCTTCAAGGCCCTCAACGCCGGCCTGTACGTGTACCACTGCGCCACCGCGCCGGTGGGCATGCACGTGGCCAACGGCATGTACGGCCTGATCCTGGTCGAGCCGCCGGAAGGGCTGCCGAAGGTCGACAAGGAGTACTACGTGATGCAGGGCGACTTCTACACGAAGGGCAAGTACCGTGAGAAGGGCCTGCAGCCGTTCGACATGGAAAAGGCCATCGAGGAGCACCCGACCTACGTGCTGTTCAACGGTGCCGAGGGCGCGCTGACGGGTGACAAGGCCCTGACGGCCAAGGTCGGCGAGACCGTCCGCCTGTACGTGGGCAACGGTGGCCCCAACCTGGTGTCGAGCTTCCACGTCATCGGCGAGATCTTCGACAAGGTCTGGTACGAAGGCGGCACGCACTTCCAGGAGAACGTGCAGACCACGCTGATCCCGGCCGGTGGCGCCGCGATGATGGACTTCCACCTGGAAGTGCCGGGCAGCTACGTGCTGGTCGACCACTCCATCTTCCGCGCCTTCAACAAGGGTGCCCTTGCGATCCTCAAGGCCGATGGCCCGGAGAACAAGGAGATCTACTCGGGCAAGGAAGTGGACGAGGTCTACCTGGGTGACCGCGCGCAGCCGAACATGGCCGCCGTTGCCACCGCTGCCGCCTCGGCCAAGGCCGGTGCGCTGACCAAGGACGAGCAGATCAAGGCCGGTCAGGCGCTGTTTGCCGGCACCTGCTCCACCTGCCACCAGGCCAACGGCCAGGGCCTCGAGGGTGTGTTCCCGCCGCTGGCCAACTCGGACTACATCAAGGCTGATCCCAAGCGCGTGGCGAGCGTCATCCTCCACGGCCTGGTGGGACCGGTTAAGGTGAACGGCAAGGACTACAACTCCAACATGCCGCCGATGAACCAGTTGACCGACGACGAAGTGGCCAACATCTCCACCTACTTCCTCAACAGCTGGGGCAACCCGGGTGGCCAGGTCACCAAGGCCGATGCCGCCGCTGCCCGCAAGGCCGCTCCGGCCAACGCTTCCGGAGGTCACTGAGCCATGCGCCGCCTGGCAGCGATACTCCTGATGGCACTGCCCGTCGCAGGCGTCCTCGCCGCCGGCCCGGGAGGGTACGTCACGCTGCCGGGCGGCACATTCCGCTCGGCCCTCAAGTACGAGGACAGCAACAGCCAGGTGCGCATCAAGCCGTTCCAGATGATGCGCACCCCCGTCACGAACGCCGAATTCCTGGCGTTCGTGAAGGCCAACCCGCAATGGCAGCGTGGCAAGGTCGCCGGCGTCTTCGCCGAAAACCGCTACCTGTCGCACTGGGGCGGCCCGCAGACATTGGGCCCCAGCGCCCAACCCCAACAACCGGTGGTATGGGTCAGCTGGTTTGCCGCTGACGCGTACTGCCAATCGCAAGGCGCGCGCCTGCCCACGTGGTCCGAGTGGGAATACGTGGCCGCCGCTGACGAGACCCGCCGCGATGCGCGCCGCGACCCCGCCTGGCGCGAACGCATCCTCAACTGGTACTCGCGCTCGTCCAAGACTGCCCTGCCCCGCGCCGGGCTGCAGGCTCCCAACGCCTATGGCGTGCAGGACATCCACGGCCTGGTCTGGGAATGGACCGAGGACTACTCGGCGATGCTGGTGGACTCGGACAACCGTAACCAGGGCGATGCCGACAAGACCCGCTTCTGCGGCGCCGGCGCCCTGTCTATGAACGATCGCGACAATTACGCGGTATTGATGCGCGTGGCGATGCTCTCGTCGCTCGGCGGGCAGGACACCACCGGCAACCTCGGCTTCCGCTGCGCCAAGGACGTGAAATGAAGACCTTCCTGTTGGCCGCGCTCGCTCCCCTCGCGCTCGCATTCGGGCTGGCGCACGCGGCCCCGAAGGCGGCCCCGCTACCCTCGGATTCGGTGTATCAGCTCAATGCCCCGCTGGTGGACCAGCAGGCGCGCAAACTGCGCCTGGCCGACAAGCGCGGCAAGGTGCAGCTGGTGTCGATGTTCTACACCTCGTGCAAGTTCATCTGCCCGCTGATCATCGACAGCGGCAAGGCCATCGAGCGCTCGCTGACGCCCGCCGAGCAGAAGAAGCTGGGCATCCTGCTGATCAGCATGGACCCGCAGCGCGACGACCCGACCAAACTCGCAACGGTGTTCAACAAGCGCAAGCTGGACCCGACGCGCTGGACCCTGGCCAGCCCCACGCCGGGTGACGTGCGCGCCATCGCCGGCGTGCTGGGCATCCGCTATCGCCAGCTCGAGGATGGTGAGTTCAACCACACCAGCGCGCTGGTGCTGCTGGACGCCAACGGACGCGTGCTCGCCCGCACCGAGCAGATGGGCACGCGTCCGGATCCGGAGTTCGTCGCTGCGGTGCGCAAGGCCCTCGCGGCCCCGGCCACCAAGCCCAAGCGCTAGCTGGAAGCCAAGCGACCGAGCGTCGCCACCGCCTCGGCCATCCGCGGATCGAAGGGATGGCCGCAGTTGAGTCGCAGGCAGTTGCCGAAGCCACGGCTGGGCGAAAACATGGGCCCCGGTGCCAAACTCATGCCGTGGGTCAGCGCCCGTTGCCGCAACGCCAGCGTATCGCTGTCAGCCGGCAACTCGACCCACAGGAAATAGCCGCCCAAGGGTCGCGTCACCCGCGTCTCGCGCGGAAAGGCCTCGGCAATCGCGGCCACGTACTGCGCCTGCTGCTGGGCCAGCCGCTCGCGTAGCCGACGCAGGTGCCGCTCATACCCGCCCCCTTCGAGATAGCCGGCAATAGCCAGCTGCGCGAGCACGTTGGTATTGAGCGTGGAGGTGAGTTTGTGCCGGGCCAGCTCCGTACGGAACCGTCCCGGCGCCACCCAACCAATCCGGTACCCAGGCGCAAGGCACTTGGAAAACGAGCCGCAGTGCAGCACCAGCCCCTCGCGATCGTAGGCCTTGGCCGGCGGCGGACGCTTGGGTTGGAAATGCAACTCGGCATAGACGTCGTCTTCCACCAGGGGTATGCCGTGCCGTGCCAGCAGTTCGACCAGCTCCCGCTTGTTGGCCTCGGGCATGGTGCTGCCCAGCGGGTTCTGGAACGTGGGCATCAGCCAGCACGCCTTGGGCGCGTGCCGGGCGATGGCCTGCGCAAGGGCATCGAGATCCACGCCATCGCGCGGGTGGGTGGGCACCTCGATGGCCTGCAACCCGTTGCGCTCCAGCACCTGCAGGGTGACGTAGAAGCATGGCGACTCGACGAGCACCGCGTCGCCCGGGCGCGTCACCGAGGCGATGCCGAGGCTAAGCGCTTCCATCGCGCCATTGGTGATGACGATGTCGTCTGCCGACACCTCGATGCCCTCCACCAGATAGCGCCGCGCGATCTGCCGCCGTAGCGCCGCCAAGCCGGGGGTCAGGTCGTCAACGGTGCTCCACGGGTCGAGGTGGACGGCCGCCCGGGCCATGGCGCGTCCAAGCCGCTACAACGGAAACAACGTCGGGCTGGGAAACGCCGAACCCAGGGGCGCACGCTCGCGGTCCATGCTCGACTGCAACACCTCGAATACCAGATCACTGATATCCACTGCGCGGGATTCGCCGTCGGGCCGGGAGGCCACTTCGGGCTCCGGGGGCAGGTGCGCCATGTCGGCAGCTACGTAATAGCCGGAGCGCGGCCGCGCCACCACCACCCCGCGCGCCTCAAGCAGGTAATACGCCTGGAACACCGTGGAGGGGCTGATCTTGCGGGCGGCGCAGGTTTCCCGGACCGACGGCAGGCGCTCTCCGGGCTTGAGCAGCCCGCTGTGGATGGAGCGCGCGATGTCGTCGGCAAGGGCTTCGTAGCGCTTCACGGCAACTGATACGGTTTTTTCATTGTTTTCTGATTCTACAGCGACTGATACGGTTGGTTTATCCTCATCTCCCCCACCTCCCGAGTCGCGCCGTGAACCCGGAGATCGAACTCAACCTGGCCCTGATCCTGTTCATTCCGTGGTTTTCGATCCTGGCCGTGCTGTTCTGGTACTTCCCGCGCCAGCCGCGCACGGGGGTGCGCCAGGCCTTTGATACGATCTCACTGGCCATCGCGACGGCGGCGGCCTTCGCGGGCATGCACTGGAGCATGCAGAACGCCGACCCCAGCCATGGCGCGATGTGGAAACAGGTTCTGGCGACCTCGGTGGCCTATGGGCTGTTCCTCGGGGTCATGACAGTGGCACTGTGGGCCCGCTGGCGCTGGCTGCGCCGGGTCCGTATTCCCGCCAACTGAGCCAAACGGGGTCGCGTGGACGACCAGCAGGCCACACCGCATCGCTCCATACGATGGTCACTTGATCTGGATCAAGTCCCCTCGGGCACGCCCCCTCAAAATATCGTCAATCCTCGTCGAAGGTTTTCCCATGACTTATAACGATGTCGCGCGCCCCGACAGCGCGGGCTCCGGCTTGGCCGGTTATTACAATGACCACGTGGTCCGGCAGTTTGCCGTCGCCACCGTCCTGTGGGGCATTGTCGGCATGCTGGTGGGCGTGATCATCGCCGCCCAGCTGTACTGGCCCACGCTGGGTGAAGGCATTCCGTGGCTCGGTTACGGCCGCCTGCGCCCGTTGCACACCAACGCGGTGATCTTCGCCTTCGGCGGCAGCGCGCTGTTCGCCACCAGCCTGCACGTGGTGCAGCGCACCTGCCACGTGCGACTCATCTCCGACAAGCTGGCCGCCTTCGTTTTCTGGGGCTGGCAGCTGGTCATCGTGGCCGCCGCGATCAGCCTGCCGCTGGGCCTGACCCAGGGCAAGGAATACGCCGAGCTGGAATGGCCCATCGACCTGCTCATCACGGTCGTGTGGGTCGCCTACGCGGTGTTGTTCTTCGGCACGATCGCCAAGCGCAAGGTCAATCACATCTACGTCGCCAACTGGTTCTATGGCGCGTACATCCTGGCGATCGCCCTGCTGCACATCGTCAACAACATCGCGCTGCCGGCCAGCATGACCAAGTCGTACTCGGCCTACACCGGCGCCGTCGACGCGATGGCGCAGTGGTGGTACGGGCACAACGCGGTCGGCTTCCTGCTGACCGCCGGCTTCCTGGGCATGATGTATTACTACGTCCCCAAGCAGGTTCAGCGCCCGATCTACTCCTACCGCCTGTCCATCGTGCACTTCTGGGCGCTGATCGCGGTGTACATGTGGGCCGGCCCGCACCACCTGCAGTACACCGCCCTGCCCGACTGGGCGCAATCGGTGGGCATGGTGTTCTCGCTGATCCTGCTGGCCCCGTCGTGGGGTGGCGCGATGAACGGCGTCATGACCCTCTCCGGCGTCTGGCACAAGCTGCGCACCGACCCGATCCTCAAGTTCCTCATCGTGGCCATCTCGTTCTACATGATCGCGACCTTCGAAGGTCCGATGATGTCGATCAAGACCGTCAACTCCCTCAGCCACTACACCGACTGGACCGTGGGCCACGTCCACGCAGGCGCGTTGGGCTGGGTGGCGATGATCTCCATCGGTTCGATCTACGCACTGATGCCGCGGATGCTCGGACTCAAGGAGATGTACTCCACCAAGCTGATCGACACCCACTTCTGGATCCACACCATCGGCGTGGTGTTCTACATCGCCTCGATGTGGATCGCGGGCGTCATGCAGGGCCTGATGTGGCGCGCCACCAACGACGACGGCACCTTGACCTACACCTTCGTCGAAGCGCTCAACGCCACCTACCCCTACTACCTCGGTCGTCTGCTCGGCGGCGTGCTGGTCCTCTCGGGCATGGTCCTGATGGCCTGGAACCTGTGGAAGACCTACCAGCAGGTGGAAGCCGTGGCCCCGCAGCCGCTGCTCCCGCCCGACGCCGCCGACGCGCGCGCCTGAGCCCTAGGACCTGACATGAGCAACAACAGCAACGCACACGAGAAGATCGAGAAGAACGTCGGCCTGATGGCGGTCCTCATCGCCGTCGCCATCTCCTTCGGCGGATTGGCGGAAATCGTCCCGCTGATGTTCCAGGCCGAGACCGTCAAACCGCTGCCCGGGGTCAAGCCGTACCCGGCGCTGCAGCTGGCCGGACGCGACGTCTACATCCGCGAGGGCTGCTACAACTGCCACTCGCAGATGGTCCGCACCCTGCGCTTCGAGACCGAGCGCTACGGCCATTACTCGCTGGCGGGCGAATCAGTCTATGACCGCCCGTTCCAGTGGGGTTCCAAGCGCACCGGGCCCGACCTGGCCCGCGTGGGCGGCCGCTACTCCGACGACTGGCACCGCGTGCACCTGATCAACCCGCGTGACGTGGTGCCCGAGTCCAACATGCCCAGCTTCCCGTGGCTGGCCGAGAACCAGGTCGACGGTGCCCAGATCACCCAGCACATGCGCACCCTGCAGAAGCTGGGCGACCCGTACTCCGACGCGGAGATCGCCAAGGCGGCCGCGGATGTGCAGGGCAAGACCGAACTCGACGCCGTGGTCGCCTACCTGCAGGGGCTCGGCAAGCACGCGCCCCGGGGAGGCTGACCATGGTGTCCGGCATCGTCACCGCCCTGCTGCTGCTGACCTTCATCGCCGGTTGGGCATGGGTCTGGAGCCCGCGGCGCAAGCGTGAATTCGACGAGGCAGCGCAGCTGCCCCTCAACGACAACGATCTGGAGAACAGCCGATGAGCACGGGCTGGTCGTGGTACATCATCGTCCTGGTGGCGCTCAACATTGCCGCCTACACATGGTTGCTGTGGTGGACGGCCAAGCGCCGCCCCGGCGATCCCAAGCCGGAAGACACCAGCCACGTCTGGGACGGCGACATCACCGAGTACAACAAGCCGCTGCCCAAGTGGTGGATCAACCTGTTCTACATCACGATCGTCTTCGCACTGGGTTACCTCACCTGGTACGGCGGCTGGGGCAACTATGCGGGCACCAGCAAGTGGACGTCGAAGAACGAGCATGCACAGGTAAAGGCGCTCGAGGATGCCAAGCTCGAGAAGACCTTCGCCCCGTACCAGGGCCAGTCGATCGACGTGCTGGCCAAGGACCCGAAGGCCATCGCGCTGGGCCGCTCGATCTTCGGCAACACCTGCTCCACCTGCCACGGCTCGGCGGCCACGGGTGCGATCGGCTACCCCAACCTGACCGACAAGGTCTGGCACTGGGGCGGCGCGCCGGAACAGGTGCTGGAGACCGTGCTCAACGGACGTGAAGGGGTGATGCCCGAGTGGGGCAAGGTGCTCACCGGCATGGGTGGCGAAAACGCGGTGGACTACGTGATCGCCTACGTCCGCACCCTCGGCGGCCAGGGCAGCATGGAAAACGACTTCATGGCCGCCCGCGGCAAGACCCTGTATGACGGCGTCTGCGTGGCCTGCCACGGCGTGGAGGGCAAGGGCAACCAGGCCATGGGCGCCCCCGACCTGACCGATGACTACTGGATGTATGGCGAGAGCAAGGAAAGCCTGCGCCAGACCATCTCCGCCGGCCGCCATGGCATCATGCCCGCACATCGCGAACTGCTTGGCGAAACCCGTTCGCGCCTGGTGGCGGCGTACGTCTGGTCCCTGTCCAACACCGCCTCCGGAAGCGCGAACCCGCAATCCGGAAAATCGGCTCAATGACAGATTTCACCCAGCCCCGTTTCGACCACGAACCGCGGCCCATGGCCCAGAGGATCGGTGCGATCCTCTGGCCCAGTTTCTTCGCCGCCGGCGTGGCGACGATGGTGTTCTTCGCCTTCGTCGACCCGCTGGCGCTGCGGGACATGACCTTCCCGCAGATCGAGATTACCCGCGGGCTGGGATACAGCATCGGCTTCTTCATGTTCTGGCTGGCCACCGCGTCGGCCAGTTTCTTCACCTGGATCCTGCTGCGTCCGGCCAGCCGCTTCAACAAGCCGCTGCCCCCGGAATGACGGGAAGGCAATGAGCAAGAAAATCCCCCTCGACCTGCTTGATGACGGCGGCCCCGGCGCTTACGTCAGCGAGCGGAAGATCTACCCGCGCGACGTCTCCGGACCGCTGAACCGCCTTCGCGTGGCGGCGGTCTTCTGGCTGTTGGGCATGTTCTATCTGTTCCCGTGGCTCAGCTGGGATGGCCGCCAGGCGGTGCTGTTCGATCTGCCGGCGCGCAAGTTCTATGTGTTCGGGCTGACCTTCTGGCCGCAGGACTTCCTGTTCCTGGCGATCCTGCTGATCATCGCCGCGATGGCGCTGTTCTTCTTCACCGCCCTCGCCGGCCGGCTGTTCTGTGGCTACGCCTGCCCGCAGACGGTATGGACCGAAGTGTTCCTGTGGATTGAAAGCGCCATCGAGGGCGACCGCCACAAGCGCATGAAGCTTGATGCCGGCCCGTGGACCCGCGAGAAGGTAGTGCGCAAGGGCAGCAAGCACGTGGCGTGGCTGCTGTTCGCGCTGTGGACCGGCTTCACCTTCGTCGGCTTCTTCACCCCGATCAAGGACCTCGCCGCGCGCGCGCCCTTCGGTTGGGGCGCCTGGGAAACGTTCTGGGTGTTCTTCTACGCGCTGGCCACCTGGGGCAACGCCGGCTTCCTGCGTGAGCAGGTGTGCAAGTACATGTGCCCGTACGCGCGCTTCCAGAGCGCGATGTTCGATCGCAACACCCTGATCATCGCCTACGACCCCATGCGCGGCGAGCCGCGCGGCCCGCGCAAGCGCGGCCTGGTCGCCAGCGTGCTGGAGCGCGCCCGCGGCCTGCTCGACCAGCTCACCGCCTACGATTACGTGTTCCGCGCCAGCCGCCACCCCAGCGCGGCGGACCAGCAGGCCCACGCCGCAGGCACGATCACGTTGGCCGGAGCTGGCGTGGAAGCCGCACCGTTGCCCAAGTTCGCACCGGAAGAACTGGGCGATTGCATCGACTGCACCATGTGCGTGCAGGTGTGCCCCACCGGCATCGACATCCGCAACGGGCTGCAGTACGAGTGCATCGCCTGTGGCGCCTGCATCGACGCGTGCGACGACATCATGGACAAGATGGGTTACCCGCACGGGCTGATCCGCTATTCCACGCAGAACGCCATCGACGGCAAGCCCACCCGCGTCCTGCGCCCGCGCATCTTCGTATACGGCACCCTGTTGCTGGGCCTTATCGTGGCCTGGGCCTGGGGCGTGGGCACGCGTAGCCCGCTGATCGCCGAGGTGCTGCGCGACCGCAATGCGCTGTTCCGCACCGTGGGCGAGCAGACCGAGAACGGCTACACGTTGAAGGTGATCAACAAGACCGATAAGCCGCAGGCGTACACGCTGACCCTGGAAGCCGACACCGCGGGCATCGTCCTGCCGGGCATGCCGGTCGCCATCAACGCGGCGCCGCAGGAAGTCGTGTCGCAGGCGGTAACCCTGTCCGCGCCCGCCAGCGTGCATGGCCGGCACGACGTCCGCTTCGTGATCACCGGCGCCGATGGCAGCACCCGCGAAGTCGTCGCCTCCACCTTCTTTGGGCCCCTGCAATGAGCGACAAGCGTTCCCCGTGGCGTGAGCCGATGGTCTGGCTGCTCGTCGCCCTGCCCGCCGTGGCGGTGATCGGCGGGATCACGATGGTCATCGTCTCCAACCGCGCCGGCAACATCGACGCGGTACCGGACGACGTGCAGCGCACCGCGCAGATCCAGACCACCGACCTGGGACCGGACGAGCGGGCCAAACAGCTCGGCTTGGGCGCCGTTTTCCGGATCGCCAGGAACGGCGTGCAGGTGTTTCCCGCCAGCGGCACGTTCGACCGAGCGCAGACGCTGCATCTGGTCCTGCAGCATCCCAACCGCGGTGAGGAAGACCTCAAGGTGGACCTCAAGCCGGACGAACTGGGCTGGAGCGCGCCACTTGAGGTGGATGGCCGCCACGACTGGAAACTGCAACTGACCAGCGCGACCGGCGACTGGCGCCTGCGCGGCCGCCTGCCCCGTGGCCAGCAGGCCGCTCACCTGGGCTCCTCGCTCGCCGAGCAGTGAACAGTTCCGGCAGTACCGCCTGCTACCACTGCGGAGAGCCCTTGCCCGCCGAGGCCGTCCGCCAGCGGGTGGATAGCGTCGAGCGCTGGTTCTGTTGCACCGGCTGCAGCGCCGCGGCGGCGTGGATCGAAGACGCGGACCTGGGCGACTACTACCGCCTGCGCAGCGACGCCGCCTCGCGCGTGGATGCCGAAGCGGCCGACTACCGGATCTGGGACCGCGACGACGTGGTGGGCGGACATACCCGCGAGATTGCCGGTGGCCGCGAGATCACCGTGCTCACCGACGGCATGCGTTGCGCCGCCTGTGCGTGGCTGATTGACCGTGCGCTGCAGCGCCAGCCCGGCGTGCTGGACGCTGGCGCAAACGCGGTGACCGGCCGCATCCGCATTGGCTGGGATCCGGCGCGCACATCGCTCTCGTCGCTGCTGGCTAAGCTGGCGGCGCTGGGCTACCGCCCATTCCTCGCGTCGGGCGAGGAGAGCGAGCGTGAACGCCGGCGTGAGCGCAACCGTTGGCTGATACGGCTGGGCCTGGCCGGCCTCGGTTCCATGCAGGCCATGATGCTGGCCGAAGCGCTCTACCTGGACACCGCCAATGAAATGAGCGTGCCGACCCGTGATTTCTTCCGGTGGGTCACGTTCCTGGTATCCACTCCCGTCGTGTTCTACTCCGGCTGGCCGTTCATCGGCGGCATGTGGCATGAGTGGCGCGGCCGGCGACTGGGCATGGACACGCTGATCGCCAGCGCCACCCTTCTCGCCTATGCCGCCAGCGTGATCGAGACCGTCCGCGGCGGGCCCCACGTCTGGTACGACGCCGCGGTCATGTTCGTGTTCCTGCTGCTGGTCGCGCGCATACTGGAACAGCGCGGGCGCAACATTGCCAGCGCACAGGTTGATGCGTTGGCGCGGGCGCAACCCACGCTGGCCACGCGTGAGCGCGCTGATGGCCATCCCGAGCAGGTACCGGTGAACGCGCTGCAGGTGGATGACGTGGTGCGCGTCGCCCCCGGGGAGCCGGTGCCCGCCGATGGCGTTGTCCTCGAACACGCCGCGACGGTGGACGAATCGCTGCTCACGGGCGAATCGACCCCAGTATCGAAGGCCGTCGGCGACGCGGTGTTCGCCGGCAGCTATTGCCGGGAGACCGCTGCCCGGGTCCGTGTTTCCGCCGTGGGTGCGCAGACCCGGCTTTCCCAGCTGACCCGGCTGGTGGAGCGCGCGCAGGGCGAACGCCCGCCCTTGGCCCGCACCGCGGACCATATCGCCTCCTGGTTTGTGGCTGCGCTGCTGGTGGTGGCCGCGGTGGTCTTCGTGGCATGGCGCATTCATGAGCCGTCGCGCGCCTTTGAAGTCCTGCTCGCGCTGCTGGTGGTGAGCTGCCCGTGTGCATTGTCGCTGGCGATTCCGGCGGCGCTGGCGACGGCCCACGGCGCACTCGCGCGCATGGGCGTGCTTGCCCTGCGCCCCGGCGCGCTTGATGCATTGGCGCGGGTGGACCATGTGGTCTTCGACAAGACGGGAACGCTCAGCGATGGCCTGCCGGCGATCGCGCGCGTGCAGGCGCTGGCGGATATCCCGGCCGAAACGGCACTGCAGATCGCCGCGGCACTGGAACAGGGCAGTCGCCACCCCATCGCGCGGGCCTTTGACGGCGTGGCCGATGCACCGGTTGCGCAGCAGGTGCGCAGCGTGCCCGGACAGGGGGTGATCGGCGTGGTCGCCGGTCGCGAATGGCGGCTCGGCCGCGCCGCATTCGCCGCAGGCGCCATCGACGACGACGCTGTCTGGCTGGGCGACGGCCAGCGGGGCACGGCACGCTTCCGGCTTCAGGAGCGCCCGCGCGCCGATGCCGCCATCGCGCTGGCCGAGCTGCGCGCGCAAGGGCTGACGATCGGCCTCTGCAGTGGCGATGCGCCGCAGCCGGTGCAGCGTTTCGCGGAGGCCTTGGCCATCGAACAGCCGCTCTCCCGGCAGACTCCGGAGCAGAAGCTGGCACACGCCCGCGCCCTGCAGCAGGGCGGCCACGTGGTGGCGATGGTCGGCGACGGCCTCAATGACGCGCCGGTGCTCGCCGGTGCCGATGTGTCGCTGGCGATGGCGGACGGCGCCGCACTGGCGCAACGCGCCGCCGACCTGGTCATTACTGGGGGCTCGCTGCAACGCATCCCGCAGGCGATTGACCTCGCGCGGCGCACGCGCAGCATCATCCGCCAGAACCTCGGCTGGGCCATTGGCTACAACCTGCTGGCCCTGCCCCTGGCGGCACTGGGCATGGTGACGCCGTGGATCGCCGCACTCGGCATGGCGCTATCCTCGCTGCTGGTGACCCTCAACGCATTGCGGCTGGCCCGCGGAGTACGGCGATGACCATCCTGCTGTTGTTGATTCCCATCAGCCTGCTCCTGCTCGGCCTGGCGGTGTGGGCGTTTGTCTGGGCGGTGCGCCGCGGCCAGTTCGACGATCTCGACAGTGCCGCCCTGGACATCCTGACCGATGAGCGCGGGCCCCTTGCCGGTGCTCAACCTTCGTGCCGCGCTGCCTCCCGGGATGCGCGCCCTGCCCCCCCGGATGCACCTCACGACCATGCCGATTGACTGGCTGGCAGTTGGGGCCGCCTTCCTCACGGGCTTGCTGGGCAGCGGACACTGCGCCGCGATGTGCGGGGGCATTGCCACCGGCTTTTCGGCGACGGCGGCGCGGGCCAGCTGGGCCCACGCGGTGCAGACCAATCTGGGTCGCGTGCTCGGTTACGTGGTGGCCGGCATGGTCGCCGGGGGCATTGGCCACGGCATCGTCCGCGTGTTCCGCATCGACTGGCTGGCGACCGGCCTGCGCATGGCCGTCGGCGCGGTACTGGTGTTCGCGGCCCTGCGTCTGCTGGACCGCCAGGGCAAGCTCGCGTTCCTGTCGCGCCCGGGCGCCGTTGTCTGGCAGCGCCTGCGTCCACTGCAACGGCGGCTGCTGCCGGCCAACACCGCCCCCAAGCGGCTCGGGCTGGGCATGTTGTGGGGCTGGTTGCCCTGCGGCCTCAGCGGCACGCTGCTCGCTGCCGCGTGGCTGCAATCGAGCGCGCTGCACGGCGGGCTGACCATGGCCGCCTTCGGGCTTGGCACGTTGCCGATGATGGTGCCGCTGACCTGGTCAGGGGCGCGCCTGGGTGGCTGGCTGGCGCGGCCGGGGGTGCGTTACGGCGCCGCGTTGCTGGTGCTGGCGGCGGGTGTGATGACCCTCGCCGCCCCTTGGCTGATGCAGGTTCCGCAACTGCACGGACTGCTGGCCGCGCTGGGGTGCCGCAGCCTCCCGGGCTGACCGGGGGGGGCTTGCTTCAGCCCTGAGAACGGGCGGCGCAGCGACGACCAGCCGAAGGCGGGGTCTGCTCGCCATGTGCGCAGGCATCCAACGCTTCCGCGCTGAGCACTTCGATGCTGCGCCCGTGCACGTGGATGATGCCGTCGTCCTGCAGCCGGCCGAAGGCCCGGCTCACGGTCTCGAGTGCCAGGCCGAGGTACGCGGCGATGTCCTCGCGGCTCATCGGCAGGCGGAACACGTCGTTACGCTGGCCCAGGATTTCCAGGCGCTCGCGCAGCCCCATCAGGAACATCGCCAGCCGCTCGTGCGCCTGCCGGCGCAGCAGCATGGCCATGTGGTCCTGGTCGCGGCTCACGCTCTGGCCAATGACGCGCATCAGCTGGAACTGCAGGCCTGGAATGTGGCTGGCAACTTCTGTCAGCCGATCGAAGGGGATCTCGCACACACTGGAGTCCACCAGCGCGATCGCCTCGCAGCGGTGGTGGCCGTCACCCAGTGCATCCAGGCCGATCAGCTCGCCGGGCATGTGGAACCCGACCACGGTCTCGTCGCCTTCGCGGGAAATGCTGATGGTCTTGAACGCGCCTTCGCGGGCCACGAACACGCAGTCGAGCTTGTCGCCGTGGTGGAACAGGCGCTCGTTGCGGCTCAGCGGACGGCGGCGACGCATGATGCTGTCGAGCTCCGCCAGTTCTTCACCGGTGATACCTGCAGGCAGGCACAGCTCCTGCAAGGAACAGTGCGAGCAACTGCGGCGCAGGCGCGCCAGGTCGACGACGTCGGATTGGCTCATGCGTTGCGGTCGCCCGATGCGACCCTTCTCCGTCAAGGATTCGTTTCTTGGTACCCGCGCATTTTGCCGGTATTGCCGCGCGAATGTCCGCCAAAGTCTCATTGGCGGGGCAAGTTGTTGATTTTCAATGTTCAGCCAACTGAATCCGCACAGTCAATTAGGCGATAGTGCGACACGTGTCGCGTCCCTCGCGCGGCCGGAGTTTCGGAGGCGCGCAACATGCCCTGTCGCGGGAATGGCGTCGCCTAGCCCCTCAGCGCCGCCACGACTTCCTCGTCGGTCACGGAGGGGAACGCTTCGTAGAAGGCACCGACCGCGTAGAAGGGGCGGGGTTGGGCCAGACAGACCACCTCATCGGCCAGCGACGCAATGACGGCCAGACTCTCGCGGGCGGCCACGGGAACGGCGCAGACTAGGCGCGCGGGCCCGGCCTGCCGTACTGCGCGCAGGGCGGCAGCCATCGTGGCGCCGGTGGCCAGACCGTCGTCCACGACGATCACCGTGCGACCTGCCATCGGCGTGGCCGGACGCCCCCCGCAATACGTCTGGCGCCGCTCGCGAATCACCGCGTGCTGGCGCTGGATCTCGCGGTCGAGGTAGTCCCGCCCCACCCCTTCCATCAACACGCCGTCGTGGGCCGGAGTGACGTGCCCCGTCTCATCCACCGCGCCGACCGCCAGTTCGGGGTTGTACGGCGCCCCCAGCTTGCGGACGAGGATCACGTCGAGGTCGCCGCCCAACGCATTCGCGATGATCCGCCCCATCGGCACGGCGCCCCGTGGAATGGCCAGCACCAACGGGCGAGCCGGCGCAAACGAGGCCAACGCCTTCGCCAGGCGGTGTGCGGCATCCTCACGGTCACGGAATGGCAGCATGGCCATGGTGTCATCTTGCACCTGCGGGGGCGCCCTGTCTTGATGCCCGTCAAGCACGGGGGCAAGGGTACGCGGATACTGCTGGGCATCAGGGCCATGACCGATCGCATGCCGGGACTGACAGCCACCGAAGCCGCCGCGCGCCTCCAGCGCGACGGCCCCAATGCCCTGCCCGACCCCGGGCGCAAGCGGCGCTGGACGATCCTGGTCGACGTGCTGCGCGAGCCGATGCTGTTGCTGCTGGCGGCGGCCGCCGGCATCTACATGCTGTTGGGCGACCCACAGGAAGCCAGCCTGCTGCTCGCGTCCGTCATGCTGGTGATCGGCCTCACCGTCTACCAGGAGTACAAGTCCGAGCGTGCCCTGCAGGCCCTGCGCGACCTCAGTAGTCCGCGCGCGCACGTGCTTCGCGACGGCGTGGCCTGCGTGGTACCTGCGCGGGAGCTGGTGGTCGGCGACGTGATCCTGGTGGCCGAGGGCGACCGCGTCCCCGCCGATGCATCCCTGCTGGAAGGAACCGATGTGCACGTCGACGAATCCCTGTTGACGGGCGAATCCGTGGCGGTGGCGCGCCAGGCCGGCGGCGAAGGCCTGCTGCACGCCAGCACACTGGTGGTGCGTGGCCGCGGCAGCGCGGAGGTGGTTGCCACGGGCGCGCAGACCGCCGTGGGCCGGATCGGCACTACCCTTGCCACGTTGCAGATCGAGCGCACGCCCTTGCAGGGTGAGATGCGTCGCACGGTGGCCATCTTCGCGGCCCTGAGCCTCGCCACCTGCGTGTTGATGGTGGTGCTGTATGGCCTGCTGCGCGGCGACTGGCTGGAGGCGGTGCTGTCCGGCATCACCCTTGCCATGGCCAACATTCCGGAAGAGTTCCCCGTGGTGCTGACGGTTTTTCTTGCGCTGGGTGCGTGGCGCATGGCCAAGCACAACGCCTTGGTCAGGCGCGCGCCCGCGATCGAGGCCCTCGGCGCGATCACGGTGCTGTGCACGGACAAGACCGGGACCTTGACGGAAAACCGCATGGCGGTTGCCGAACTGGATGACACGGACGCCGGCCGGCTGATCGCCACCGCCGCCCTGGCCTGCCCGCCGATGTCGCATGATCCGGTCGATCGCGCCGTGCTCGATGCGGCACAGCGTGCCGGCGAAGCGACGGAGCCGGCGGGATGGCAACGGCTTCGCGAATATCCGTTGTCGAGCCGACTGCCGGCCTACGTGCAGGTGTGGCGCAGCGACCAAGACCGTCTGGTCGTGGCCGCCAAGGGTGCCCCGGAGACGATTGCCCAGCTGTGCGGACTCGATGACGCTGGGCGCGCCGACCTGCACGCGCGGATGGAGGGGATGGCCCAGCGTGGCCTGCGCGTCCTCGCTGCGGCCGTGGGCGAACTGCCTGCGTCGGCCGCAGCCGGATTGCCAGAGGAACCGGCAGGATTCTGCCTGCAGTGGCGGGGGTTGATTGCCTTTGCCGACCCCTTGCGCGACGCCGTGCCGGCGGCGGTGGCCGAAGCCCAAGCCGCGGGCGTACGCGTGGTGATGATGACCGGCGACCATGCGGGCACGGCGCGCGCCATTGCCGCCCAGGCGGGCATATCGCACGAGGCGGACGTCGTACATGGCACCGACGTCGACGGCTGGGATGACAGCACGCTGGCGCAGCGCCTGGGCGCCACCGCGGTATTCGCGCGCGTGCGCCCCGAGCACAAGTTGCGCCTGGTCCAGGCGCTGAAGCAGCGCGGCGAAGTGGTGGCGATGACCGGCGACGGCGTGAACGACGCGCCGGCCCTGATGGCAGCGCACGTGGGCATCGCCATGGGTGGCCGCGGCACGGATGTCGCACGCGAAGCCGCGTCGATCGTGCTGCTGGACGACAACTTCGTCAGCGTGGTTCGAGCCATCCGCCTGGGCCGCAGCATCTACGACAACATCGCCCGCGCGGTGCGCTACATCCTGGCGGTGCACGTGCCGATCACCGGGCTTGCGTTGCTGCCGCTGCTGGCGGGCAGCCCACCGGTGTTGCTGCCGCTGCACGTGGTGTTCCTTGAGCTGATCATCGACCCGGCGTGCTCCATCGTGCTGGAACGGGAACCACCGGCGGGGGACCTGATGCGGCGACCACCCCGGCCACCAGGACAGCGGCTGCTGGATCGCACCACCCTGCTGCGCGCACTGGGCCGCGGCGTGGTGATGTTCGCCACAGTGGCGGCGACCTATGGGTTGGCGGCGCGCACGGGAGCGCCGCATCCCCAGGTGTCGGCCTTGGCGTTCACCTCGGTCGTGGTGGGCAACCTCGGCCTGATCCTGCTGCACCGGTCCGGCGGTTCGCTGTGGCGCGCACTGCGCACCCCCAACCCCGCCTTCTGGATGGTAGTGGGGGCCACCAGCGCATTGCTTGCACTCGCGATCCTGCATCCCGTCGTTGCGGGCTGGTTTCGGTTCGCGCCACCGCCCGCGAACCTGCTGGCGATGGCCGTGGCATTGCCGCTGTCGGCCGTGGTGGCCATGGACGTGCTGCAGCAGTTTGCCGTGCGCCGGAGGACGGGCGCGATGTCAGTCGGTGCCGGTCCGGTCTAGCGCATCCACCTCGACCCGGTCGCGTCCAAGGCGCTTGGCCTGGTAGAGCGCTGCATCCGCACGATGCAGGTGCTGGGCCAGCGTCTCGCCTTCCATGCGGTGGGCAATACCCGCACTGAGCGTGCCGATACCGCCAATTGCCTCGGCAAAGCTCTCGCGCACGCGATGGCAGAAGCGCGCCACCGCATCCGGCGGGGTGTCCACCAGCAGCACGACGAACTCCTCCCCTCCCATGCGGGCGGCCCACACGCGGTCGTCCTGGCGCGCGTGCAGCACGCGACCCAGGGCCTGCAACACCTCGTCGCCTCGCTCATGGCCCCAGGTGTCGTTGATGCGCTTGAAGTGATCCACGTCGAAGAATGCCAGTGACACCGGCCGCCCGGCTTGCACCGCTGCGTGGTAGTGCAGCACGACCATGCGGTTCCATCCCGCGCGGTTGAACACGCCGGTCAGCGCATCGGTGTTGGCCTGCTCCCATAGCTGGTGGCGAGCGCGAAATGCCTCTACCGCGAATCCGGTGCGATAACCGCGCAAGAGCAGCCCGAAGGCGATGATGGCGGCGGTGTACAACCAGTACAGCCACGGACCACCCGGCGGCGCGCCGTGCATCACCACCCGCAGCAACGCGACGAGGAGGATGACTGCCACCAGCAGCCACGTGGCCAAGCGGCGCACGAGCAGCGCGAGCAGGCCGATGGGGATCAGATTGAAGAGCCCCACGCGCGCATGCACGTCCACTGGAATCCCGGGCAAGGGCACGGAAAGGAACACGCCCGTGGTGGCCGTGGCGAGCAACGCCAGCGTCAGCCGCGCCGGCCACTGCTGCAATCGCCATAATGCGACGGCAATCGCGATCACGCCCAAGGCAGCGGCGATCGTCAAACCTGCCCCGTAGCCGATGCCGGACGTTGCACCCGCGGCCTCCAGAACGCCAGCCAGCAGCAGGACCAATCCGCCGACGCCAACGATCGCGGTGAAGGCGGGCCGCGTCGCGTCTACCTGCGCCGCGATCAGCCCGTCGCGCATGTCGGGCGGCAGCGTGCCCAGATCGCCGCCAAACCAGAACCGACGGGGGTGCCGCAGCGTGGCCCAGAACGTCTGGCGCCCGGCGTCCACCCACCAACGATCTCGCCGGCTCTCACGACTGGACATCGCTGCGGGCCATCCCGGCATGCCGGCAATGGCCGGCAAAGCCAAGAGTACACACACACACCACGCCGTGCGCCATCCGCCCTGCGGGTCGGCGTCTCAGCGGTGATCGGGCGGCTGGTTGCCCTCGCCGTCATCGATCGGCGCTGCCGCGACCGGGAGACTCCAGCCTCGCCAGATGGCCATGAACCGCAGCCCGAAGGTCAAGCCCGCGCCCGCCAGCAGGACCGGGACGCTGGGCCAGTTCAACCAGTCGCCGAGCACCACCACCGACGCGCCCGCGATGGCCGCCACCGCATAAAGCTCGGATTGCAGCACCACGGGGGTCCGCGCGACCAGCATGTCGCGGGCGATTCCCCCGCCGATTCCCGTCAACATCCCCAGCAACACCGCAGACACCGGGCCGAGGCCGAAGTCCAGCGCTTTGCGCGTGCCCAGCACAGCGAATAGCGCCAGCCCCGCAGCGTCGAACATGCGCACCGGATTGCGCAGGCGATCGATAACCCCATGGCGATAAAAGGTGATGGCACCCGCCACGCAACACACGGCCAGATAGCGCCAATCGGCCAAGGCGGCAGGCGGATGGGCGCCTATCAATACGTCGCGCACCATGCCTCCGGATGTCGCGGCCACGAACGAGAGCACCATCACCCCGAACAGGTCGAGCCGGTGCCGCACGCCAGCGGTGGCGCCGCTCAGCGCAAACACGAAGGTGCCAGCCAGGTCGAAGGCGAAGATGAACATGTCCATGGCGCGTGCTGTTTACCACAGGACGCTGTCCCAGGCCCACCAGCGCCGCCCACTCGCGTCCGGGTTTCCCATGTCCGGATCGCGCAAGGGCGTACGTCAAACCCAGTGTCTTCCTCGAGTCCAGGGCTGGCCACCGGTGTGCGGAATTGCGGGGTTCTGCGGATCCGGGGTGATGCCAGACCCGGCGTATCTGGTCCTGGAGCGCATGATCCATACGCTGGCCCATCGCGGGCCGGACGGGTACGGGTTCCACGCCGAACCGGGGATCGCGCTGGCGCATGCGCGCCTCTCCATCATCGACCTGGAGACTGGGGCGCAACCGATCCACAACGAGCGCCAGACCACGTGGACGGTGTTCAACGGGGAAATCTTCAACTACATCGAGTTGCGCGACGCCCTCGAGGCGTTGGGCCACCGTTTCCATACCCGGTCCGACACCGAGGTGATCGTTCACCTGTATGACCGGTACGGGGACAGGTTCGTCGATTTCCTGAATGGGCAATTCGCGATCGCGCTCTGGGACCGAGTGCGGCGGCGGCTGGTGCTCGCCCGCGACCGGACGGGGATCCGCCCGCTCTTCTACGCCCGCAATGCGGGATGCGTATGGTTCGCCTCCGAGGTCAAGGCGCTGCACGCGGCACTCCCAGACACAGCCTCCCTCGATCCGTTGGGACTGGTGGAGGCATTGACGTACTGGTCTGCGATCGAGCCAAGGACCGTCCATGCGGGAGTCAGCAGCCTTCCACCCGGCTGCATGCTGGTCATTGACGGTGATGGCCGGGAAACCCAGTCCCGGTTCTGGGACTGGAGCTTCCCGGTAGAGGACGACTTGCCCGCCCCGTCTGATCGCCCGTGTCTGGCGGATGTGGTGACGGAACTGCGCGAACTGCTGGTGGATGCGGTGAGGCTGCAGTTGCGTGCGGACGTCCCCGTTGGCGCCTATCTCAGTGGTGGCCTGGATTCCTCCGGCATCGTGGCACTGGCACGCGGGTTCACCGACACTCCCGTTCGGACCTTCTCCATCGCGTTCGAAGACGCTGAATTCGATGAGAGCGCCCACCAGATGGCCATGGTCAGCCACCTTGGCACCCATCACACGACGGTGCGCTGCAGGCGCAGTGACATCGGTGCGGTATTCCCCTCGCTGATCCACCACGTGGAGATGCCGATCCTGCGGACGGGGCCGGCTCCTTTGATGTTGCTGGCGCAGTCGGTGCGCCAGCAGGGATACAAGGTGGTGCTCACAGGGGAGGGCGCGGACGAGGTGTTCGGCGGCTATGACCTGTTCAAGGAGGCCAAGATCCGCCGTTTCTGGGCACGCCAGCCCAGCTCACGCCTGCGCCCGAAACTCCTGGGCCGCCTGTATGGCTACCTTCGCAGATCCCCCGTGACCCACACGGACTTCGCGCAGGGTTACTTCGGCCAAGGCATGGAACACATTGAGCGGCCGATCTTCGCGCATGTGCCGCGCTGGCAGGTTGCCCGGCGGGTCATGTCCCTGTTGTCGCCGGAGTTGCGGGCCGCGGTGGGAGGTTGGGATCCCCTGCGCACGTACGAGGAATCCCTGCCGAGCGAAATCATGGACTGGAGCCCCTTGGGTCGCGACCAGTACGTGGAGGCCAAGTCACTGCTGGCCGGCTACTTGCTTTCGGCCCAAGGCGACCGTGTGGCGATGGCCCACTCGATCGAGGCCCGTTATCCCTATCTGGACCATCGCGTCATCGAGTTTGCCAGCCGTCTCCCGCCCAGCTTCAAGATCCGCGGACTGAACGAGAAGTACGTACTCAAACGGGCCCTTGCCCCGCTGCTACCACCGGCGATTGTCCAGCGGACCAAGCAGCCGTACCGTGCCCCGGACAGCCAGAGCTTCTTCTTCAATGGCAAGCCGTTGGAGTACGTCGGCGAACTCCTTAGCCCGTCCAACATACGCGCCGAAGGGATCTTTGACCCCGCTGCGGTGCAACTCCTGTACGAGAAGTGCCGCGGTGGCCGGGAACTGGGTTTCGCCGACAACCAGGCCTTCGTCGGTGTGCTGTCGACCATGCTGGTGCTGCACCAGGTACGGCATCGGTGGCAGCGCGGGGGCCGCACCCCAACCCCGCAACCGAGTGGCCGGTATGCCCTGCCGTGATCGTTCTCCGAAGCATGGGTCAGCGGCGTTCCTGACACGGGCTTGGGGCCTGGGGGAACCGGACTGGACGGCAGTCGGTTTCGGGCACGCGGCGATGGAGCACACATGGAACGACGCCGGCAGATCAAGAGATTCATCATCCAGAACTTCCTCTTCTCGGAGGACGAAACCACCTTGGGCGACGAGGATCCGCTCATCCGGGGTGGCATCGTCGACTCCACCGGCATCCACGAACTGGTGCTGTTCCTGGAAGAGAACTTCAGGATTTCCGTGACACCCGATGAAATGACGCCAGCCACTTTCGAGTCGGTGCAGTCTGTCGACCGTTTCGTGACGGCCAAGCTCGCCACGTAAGGCCACACCACGTGCAAACCCTAGTCTCCCGGGTTGAATCGATCGCCGCCAGGACGCCTGGCCGGATCGCAATTGGCGAATACGGTCGCCAGGCCACCTACAGGCAGTTCTGGGAACAGGCACGCGCCTTTGCCGAGCTGCTGCGGGATCACGGCCTGCTGCCTGGGGATCGCGTGGCGGTGGTGCTGCCCAATAGGATCGAAGCCGCCGTCGCCGTCTACGGGACGTGGATCGCAGGAGGCGTGGCGGTGCCGTTGAACGCGCAGGCGCGGGAACGGGACCTGGCGGCATGGATCGAGCATTGCGATGCGACCGCCGTGGTGCATGAGCCTGGCAACCCCGATGCCGCCGCGGCGGTTGCCGCCTCCGCTGGCGAACGCGTCCTGATTGCAGTCGAGGGCAATGGCCTGGTCGCCTCAGGTGCGCGTGGAGCACGCGCATCGCGCGCGGACGTGAGAACCAACGGTCTCGCGACGATCCTCTACACCTCGGGAACCACAGGCACGCCAAAGGGCGTCATGCTCGGACACGAGGGTTTGCTTGCCAACGCACGTGCCGTGATTGCGTATCTGGAGCTGGTCGCTGATGACAGCGTGCTGAGCGTCCTTCCCTTCTATTACGCCTACGGAGCGTCCGTCCTGCACACGCACCTGGCCATTGGCGCGCAGATCCAGCTTGCACCCAACCTGTTGTTCCCAAACCTGATCGTGCAGACGATGCAGGATATGCAAATCACCGGGTTTTCCGGTGTGTCGTCTACGTACTCGTTGCTGTTGAAGCACGGCCGCCTCGCACAGCATGACCTCTCTTGCCTACGCTACATCACGCAGGCAGGCGGTCCCATGAGCGCCGCGCTCACCCACGACCTGCGGACAGCCCTGCCCGGCCCGAAGCTCTTCCGGATGTATGGCCAGACAGAGGCGACGGCACGCCTGACCTGGCTCCCCCCCGACGACCTGGACCGCAAACCCTGGTCGGTGGGCGTTCCCATCCCCGGCGTCCGCCTGAAGGTAGTCTGCGAGGACGGGACTACGGCACTTCCCGGCGAGGAAGGCGAAGTGTGGGCCCATGGACCAAGCGTGATGCTGGGCTACTGGGACAACCCGGATGCGACGAGCGCGGCATTGCAGGACGGCTGGTTGCGAACCGGCGACATTGGTCACCTGGACCAGGATGGCTACCTGTACCTGTCGGGTCGGCGCAGCGACATGATCAAAACCGGCGCACATCGGGTCCATCCAGCCGATGTCGAAGACGTCATCGCCGGAATCCCGGGGGTGCTGGAAACGGCGGTGGTGGGCGTCGACGACGAGACCATGGGCCAGGTCATCAAGGCGATCATCGTCTGCGACCCCTCGGCCGCATGCACCGCGGCACGCATCAAGGCGCACTGCCTCTCCCGGCTCCCGGCTTACAAGGTGCCAAAGCTGATCGAATTCGCAAGCGAGCTGCCGCGCACCGCATCAGGAAAGGTGCGAAGGCACTTGCTGCAAGTGGCGGGGGCGACGACTTGAACAAAATGGGACCCGACGTGCTGGCGCTCGACTATGAGCGGGAAGCCGATCACATCGCCAGTCGCATGCGCGAAATCACGGGGCGGCAATTGCACAGGCGAGGGTTGGTGGTCGCCATCTCCGGCGGCATCGACAGTTCCGTATGTGCTGCGCTCGCGGTGCGCGCGCTTGGCGCCGACCGCGTGTTCACGCTGATACTTCCCGAACGCGACTCGTCCACCGACAGTGCCGCGCGTGCGGGCGTGCTGGCTCGACACCTGGGCGTCAGGGCGGAAACGACGGACATCGCGCCCACGCTGGAGGCCATTGGCTGCTATCGCGCCCGTGACGAGGCGGTGCGCAGCGTGCTACCCGACTATGGTCCTGGCTGGACCTTCAAGATCGTGATCGACGGAGGTACCGAGGGCCGCGTCAACAGCTTCCGGCTGATTGCACGCGACCCGGACGGGGTGCTGCACGATCGCCAACTTGGCATCCGTGAGCAGCAGGCCATTGTTGCGGCCACCAACTTCAAGCAACGCATCCGCAAGACGTTGGAGTACTTCCACGCGGACCGGTTGAACTACGCGGTTGTGGGGACGCCCAATCGCGTGGAGTACGACCAGGGATTCTTTGTCAAGAATGGCGACGGGGCTGCCGACATTAAGCCCATCGCCCACCTGTACAAGACCCAGGTCTATGGCATGGCGAGACATCTCGGCCTCCCCGAACGCATCTGCTCGGCGGTGCCCACGACCGACACGTACAGCCTGGTGCAGGGGCAGGACGAGTTCTACTACGGGCTGGCGTACGACAAGATGGATATCGCGTTGTGGGCGATCAACCACGACGTTCCCGTCAATGACCTTGCCTTGGCGCTCGAGGTGGGGCCCGAGGCCGCTGAAGCGGTGTACGAGGACATCCGCACGAAGCGGAGGACAACGCGCTATCTGCACGGCGCACCGGTACTGGTATCGCCGGTCCCGGAGCCCGGAGGTGCATCGTGAACACGACCGCGGCGCCGCCCCTGTACACGGTCCACGAGGCAGATCCCACGTTGGTGCGGGATGCGGTCCTGTCGATCTGGCAGGGATCGCTGAAACACGAGCGAGGTGGCCACGAGGCCAAATACGCCTGGTTCTATCTCGCGGGCGACGGGGGGCCACCGCTGCTGGAGTTGTTGCGGCACGAACCCACCGGCGACTGGGTGGGCACGTGCGCCGCTGGAAGACGCCGGATGGTGGTGGGAGGCCAGGAAATCCGGGGTGGCGTCATTGTCGACTTCGCTGTACGCGCCGAGCACCGGTCACTGGGACCTGCGTTGACGCTGCAACAAGGCCTTGTCGATGCCGGGACCCGCCATTTGGACTTGCTGTACGGATTCCCAAACCCCAAGGCCGTTGCGGCGATCAAGCGCGCCGGATTCACCCCGGTGGCGGAACTGATCAGCTTCCTCCGCGTGGTCAGGTACGGCCCCATCCTTGCCCGCTACATGCCACGGCCACTGGCTGCCATCGCCGGCGGCATCCTCTCGATAGCCGGCGCTCCCATCCGACTGGTGCGGCGCCTCTTCGCACCGCGAATTCACGTGGAATGGAGCGACACCGCCGACGAACGCATGGACACACTCTGGCGTGACTCGGGGCACGAACAGGTCGCGATGATGGTCCGGGATGCAGCATATGCTCGATGGCGCTTCGACAAGGCGCCAACCGGCACCACGCGCTACCTCTTCCTTAGCGACAGTCCCCACGGCACGATGCACGCGTGGTTCGCGACCCGGAGCGACGGCGGGTTCCTTCGCGTGCTCGACTTCTGGTCAGACGATGCAACAGGCGGCATGAGCCGGCATCGCATCGATGCGCTGCTGCGCGCAGCGGCAAGCAGTGGCCACGCCGCGGTCACCCTGGAACTGGCCGGACCCGAAGCGTGCCTCGATAGCTGGCGGTCACGGGGATTCATCGAGCGCCGACGCGGGCAAGTGTTCGGACGATGGAGCACCGGCGGGGCCGAAGGACCAGTCGCCTACTTCTTCCTGACCACATCCGACAAGGACGGTTGACCTGATTGCCGGACGAGGCGCCTCGCCCCTACCCCGAGACATTTCTGACCACACACGTGGCCGACCTGTCAACTAGCCCGCGTTGAAGGGGGTAGGCCCAAGGGGATTACTCCATGAACCGCTCGATCGTTGGCCTGTTGGCCGTCTCACTGTCCCTCGTCCTTGCCGCCTGTGCGTCCATGCGAGGCCCGGTTTCCAGCGCACCGCCTGCCGAGGTCCAGGGCACGGCCGACCCCTACCGGATCGGGGTGGAGGATGTCGTGCAGGTGGTCGTGTGGCGCAACCCCGAACTGGGCGTCACCTCGCCCGTGCGACCCGATGGCATGATTTCCGTGCCACTGGTCGGCGACGTTGTTGCCGGCGGTCGCACGCCCTCGGAAGTGGCCAAGGCCATCACGACCGCGATGGCGGCCTACGTGGTCGAACCCCAGGTGACCGTGATCCTCACAGAGCTGCACGGCCATGAGTATCTGTCACGGGTGCGCGTTACCGGTGCGGTGCAGCGACCGGTGTCGATTCCCTATCGCCAGGGAATGACCGTGCTCGATGCGGTCCTGGCCGCGGGCGGCGTCAACGAATTCGCAGACGCGGACCGTTCCGACCTGCATCGCAAATCGGGTGAAGGCACCGAGAGTCACGCGCTGCGATTGGACAGGATCCTGAAACACGGCGACCTGTCCACCAACTACAAGGTTGCGCCGGGTGACGTGATAACGATCCCGGAGCGGGTGTTGTGACCAGCAACGACTACCTCCTCCCTTGGGGCGCGACACCCCTGAGGCTGGATGGGCCCGCACAGGCCAGGGCCGCGGCGACCGAGGTGTCGCGACGTCCGGTGTTCTGGGCCAGCGTGGCCGCGTCGGTCGCTTTGGTGGTTCTGGCCTTGGGCCTACTGACACCGCCGACATACACGTCATCGACCACGCTGCTGGTGGAGAACAGCACCATCCTGCCCGCGGGCGATCAACGCGGTGTTTCCACCGCTTCGAACCATGCCGTGGTTGCACGGGAAGTGGCATTCAGCCGACGCGTGATGGAGCAGGTGCTGGAAGCCGGAGGATGGACGGCCTCCAACCCGAGTGCCGTCGAGAAGAACGAACTGATCCGTGGGATCATCAGTCGCACGACCATCGACGTCAGTGACCGCAGCCGAGGTCCCAATGCCACCAATGGCGTCAACGTCATCAAGGTCGACTACTCAGACTCCGACCCGCAGCGCGCATTCCGCGTGGCCAAGCGGCTGGGCGAGCTGCTGATTTCCGAAAGCAAGGCGCGCAAACAGGAGGAGAGCCGTGCCGCTCTGCAATTCCTGGATTCGCAGGTCGCCGAGTACCAGGGCAAGCTGGGCAAGTCCGGAGAAAGTCTGCGCCAGTACCAGTTGGCGCACCCCAATGCGTCCCCTGACCTGGAAGGCGGCGTCAACAGCCGAATCGCCGAACTTCGGCGCGAGGTGGACAACGCGCGGATGGACCTGGCCGGCAGTGCAACGCAGGAAGGCCAACTGCAGTCGATGTTGTCACGGGAGAGCGAGCTGGGCGGAGGCATCTCCAGGGCCAGCCAATTCCGGTCCCGCGTCGCCGAATTGGAAGCAGAGAAAAACCGGCTGACCGTGCAGTACACGAGCCGCCATCCCGACGTGATCCGGATCCAGAACGAACTGGACGGGTTGTCGCGGCAAGGCTCAAGCGCGGTCGCGGGAAGCCAGCTCTCAGGCACGATCAACCCAATGCATGGCCAGCTCAGGATGCGACTGGCCGATGCGCGCCGCGAACGTGCAGCGGCAGCTTCGCGGATCGCCGCAGGACAGGCCCTGCTCAATGCCGAAATGGCGCGTGACCGAGAGTCGCTGTCCACCGAGAGCACTCTGGGTGCGCTCGTCCGCGACCACGAGACCAACCGCGAGCTCTACCAGGACCTGGTCAAGCGCCGCGAAGCGGCCCGGGTGGCTGCGAACCTGGATGCGGCAGGCCAGGGACTCAACTACCGCATCCAGGAGCCGGCGCGCGTGCCCCTGTCGAAGAGCGGGTTGAGCCTGACCCATTTTGCGATCGCGGGGCTGGTGCTGGCCATCGCATTGCCGCTGTTGCTGTTGGCGGCGCTGGTCAGGCACGACCCGCGCGCACGGACCCCGCTGCAGATCGAGCGGGACGCGGGCCTGCCCGTGCTTGGCACCATTCCGCTCCACCACAACCGGAAGCAGCAAGCAGTGGTCTCGCGGAGGTACTTCCTAGCGATCGCGGTGCTGCTGTCCATCCCCGTCGTCTACGGCCTGGTGCTGGCTGCCAGGATGGTGAACGGATCATGAGCAACACAACAAGCACTCAGTGGCACCCGCCACTGGCAGGCAAACATGCTGCGACGGCGAGGCCGACCCACCCGGCAGCGAGGGGCGGCGACAATCATGCCCTGTCGCCTGCGCAACTGGACGATCGCTCGACCATTCGCGCAAACGGCGCCCGCCGCCAGGTCGACGCGTTCCGCGAAATCCGTGCACGCCTTTTCAGCAATGCACAGCCCAATCCGGTGATCCTGGTAGCGCCAGTAAGCCATGGCTGCGGGGGAAGTTTCGTGGCACGCAACCTTGCGGTGACCGTCACGTTCGAGCCTGACAAACACGCGGTGCTCGTGGACTGCAACTTGCGTCGTCCTTCCCAGCACCACAGCCTCCAGTTCACCGCTGGCGGCAGGGGGCTGGTCGACTACCTCGACAATCGGGACATGGAGATCGGCCAGATCGTGCATGAAACAGGCTTGCCGCGCCTTGGCTTGATTCCGCTCGGACGCATACCCCACTCCGAGTCCGAGTACTTCTCATCGATCCGCATGCGGCAGTTGGTCAACACGCTCAAATTGACCTATCCGGATCGGAGCATATTCCTGGATGGTCCTTCCGTGCTGGGCGCACCAGACGCCCGAATATTGTCCGAGCTGGCTGACATCGTGGTGCTGGTCGCCGGCTACGACCGAAATACTCCAGCGGACATCGCGTTGGCGGCAAGCAACTTCGACCCGGCAAAGTTTGCTGGCGTGGTCTTCAACGAAGGCGTTTGAGCGACGAAGGGGGATGCCATGGCACACAGTGCCCGCAAGCGATCGACGACCAGGAGGCTGTTGCTCTGCGGCGCCCTCATCAGCTCGGCATCGACCCAAACCACGGCGGGACGGTTGGATTACCAGCTTGAGGCCGAAGCCCTGCACAGCGACAACATCGCCCGCACAGAGTTTGACCCACGCACGGAGACTGCTTTGGTGCCGCGCGTGCGCTTCGACTTCACGAGTGAAGGGGCCGACTTGACATTGCGGGCCCGTGGCCGCGCCGAGTACTGGCACTATCTCGACAACAGTTTCCCCGACGAAGCGCGTGGCGAACTTGCCGCACAACTGAGCTGGGCCGTGCTGCCGGGCAGGCTCGCGTTTGTGCTTGAGGACTACCTGAGCGAGCAGCCCGTCGATTTCAGAAGTGCTGAGATCCCCGGAAATGTCCAAAGCGTCAACGTGCTGGTTGCAGGCGCGACGCTTAAAGGTCGATTGGCGCCTGGAACCGATGCGCAATTGGACCTGCGCGTCGCCGACACCTACGCGGAACAGACTGAGACATTTGACGCAACCCGGTACGGCGCCACACTTTCCGTCAAGCGTGACCTCAGCCCGACCTCGCAGGGCTCGATCAACGTGTCGTCGACGCAGGTCGACTTCGACCAGTCGCAACCGAACATCGATTACTCGCGTTCCGACGCATACCTGCGATTCGAGAAGCAAATCAGCCGAGGCAGCTTCGACCTTGACGTGGGGCGGTCCAGGATCGACCCGGAGGGGGCCCCGTCGGCTTCCACGACGCTGCTGCGCGGCGCGGTAACGTGGCGAGCCAGTGCCCGCAGCGAGTTTCGACTGCGCGCGCGCCGCCAATACGCCGACGCGGTCCAGGATCTCGTGCTTCGCCAGTCGGATTTCGAGGATGCCCTGATCGCCGATCTTGCGGATCCTCGCATCCTTGTCACTCCCAGCGCGTACCTGCAGAAGTACGCCGACGTCCAATATCGTTACCGGGGAGACAGGGTTACGTTCCGCCTTCGGCCGCAGTACCAGAAGAACCACTATCTCGACGACCCGACCGATGACCGTGAGATCCACGGCCTATCCGCCCGCGTCGATTACCGGTCACGGCCGCGCCTGACGCTCTTCGCACAGGGAACAAAGCGAAACCAGGATTACCTAACTGGGATGCGCGAGGATCGGGACTCGACATTGGCCGTTGGATTCGAGCACCGTCTAACCCGACATTGGAAGTGGGGTGCCCAGGCAGCACGTTCGGAGAGGAACTCCAGCATCCCTGGCGGGAGCCATACCGAAAACCAGGTCCGGGCGACCATCTCCTGGACCCGCTAACCGCCACGACCGCGGGGAGATCTTCCAATGCTTGAAGTCATTCTCTTTGGCTCGATCGCCGTGTTGGCCTACGTCTACGCCGGCTATCCCTTGATTGTCCTTGGCTTGGGCCGGTTGTTTCCGCGACCCGTCCGGAAGGGACCTGGCCTGCGTAGCGTGACGATCATCGTCAGCGCATACAACGAAGAGTTCCATATCCACGACAAGCTGGTCAATCTCCAGAAGCTCGACTATCCGCCTGGTACCTGGGACGTGATCGTGGTTTCCGACGCATCGGACGACCGTACGGACGCCATCGTCAGCGCGTTCCATGCAAAGAACGTCAGGCTCCTGCGAGTGGAAGGGCGCCAGGGCAAGACCGCTTGCCAGAACATCGCAGCGCAGGCCGCAACCGGCGAGATTCTGTTGTTCACCGACGCGAACACGATGCTCGCTCCGGGCACCCTGCGCAGCGTGGTACGGAACTTCAACGACCCCGACGTCGGCTGTGTCTGCGGGCGCCTGGTTTACGTCACCCCCGGAAGCGACGCCACCGGCAACGGGATCACATCCTATTGGGGCTATGAGATCGCCCTGCGGGTGGCCGAGAGCGCGATAGGTTCTTTGATTGGCGTCAGTGGCAGTCTTTACGCGGTACGCCGAGCCAACTACCGCCCAATTGCACCGGACCTCATCAGCGATTTCGTAATCGCCATGGACATGCGCGAACAAGGGTTGCGAACTGTCATCGAGCCGGAAGCAGTCTGCACTGAGGAAGCCCTTGACGAGGCTACCCGGGAACTTTCCATGCGCATCCGCGTGGGCATGCGCAGCCTATCTGCTATTGCGGCCATGCGCAGGTTCCTCAACCCTCTTCGTTTCGGTTCGTTCGCATGGCAGCTCTGGTCCCACAAGCTGCTTCGTTATCTGTCACCCGTCTTCCTGTTCGCGTCAATCACGTCGAACCTGGCGCTCGCCCTCGAGGGGCGCTATGAGTGGCTTCTGCTGGTGCAGGCAGCCGGATTCGCCGCGGGTCTGGTGGGATTCCTGCCTGGAAAGGTGATGGGCAATTCGCGCCTCCTTGCGCAGCCGTACTACTTCCTGCTGACAAACCTGGCCTCGGCGGTCAGCTTGTTCCGCTTCATTCGTGGAGAGCGTGTCGTGACTTGGCGTCCCCTCCGGTGACCCACCGTCATCGCGGCGAGCTTGGCCGTGCGCGCCCAAGCAGTTCGTTCACTTCACCATGAGCCATGCAATCACCCGCGAGCAAAGCTCGCCCACCGATGCGTCTGAGCGGGCGCACTCGCCATCCTCCGCGCCACACCCGCAGCGGATGCTCTATGTCGTCTCGATATTTCCTGCGTTGTCGGAGACGTTCATCGTGCGTGAGGTGCAAGCCTTGGTCGACCTGGGTGTGGACGTCCGGATTCTATCCCTTCGCCCCCAGAGGCACGTCATCGAGTACCCACAGGCAGAGGCGTTGCTGGAGCGTGCGATCAGGCCCGCGTCATTCCTTCGCAATGCCACGGCCATGTGGGCCCTTCTGACCCAGCAACCGCGACAGGTGATCGGGTTTCAATGGACGGTTTTTACGGAGATGTGGCGCAATCCGCTGGAACTCGGCAAGACCATGGTTGCGCTGTGGCGCGCCGCGGGCCACGCCGCGCGGACCCGCGATTTCAGACCACAACTTGTGCATGCCGCATGGGCGACTTATCCGGCAACGGCTGCGTGGTTCCTTTCAAGGCTGATGGAGTGCCCCTTCAGCTTCACCAGCCGCGCCCACGACATCTTCGAACACGACCACATGATGAGAAGCAAGCTGGCGCATGCAGCGCTGGCGGTAACGATCACACAGCACAACGTGCGCTACATGGCCAAGTGGATGCCACGTCCCGGGGCAGTCCCGGTCCATGTCATCCATTCCTCGCTCAATCTGCCTGACACTACATTCGTCCGGCATTCCCGCGAGACGGCTGAACTCCTGGCCGTGGGGCGGCTGGTGCCCATGAAAGGCTTTCACGTCCTTCTCGATGCGGTGGCCAGCCTGCGCGACCGGGGTGTCCGCGTGCACTGCACCATCATTGGCGATGGCCCGGAGCGCCAGCGGTTACTCCGGCAGAGATCCGCACTCGGCCTCGACGGGCAGGTCGAGCTGACAGGCGCCCTTCCCCAGTCCGCGGTCAAACGCCACATGGCGACAGCCACGTTGTTGGTGATGCCCTGCATCGTGACGCGACAAGGCAGCGCGGACGGCATTCCCAATGTCTTGATGGAAGCGATGGCCAGTGGCCTTCCAGTCATCAGCACCACGATCTCCGGCATCCCCGAACTGGTCGAAGATGGACTGAACGGCCGGCTGATAGAGCCCGGCGACCCGGAGCTGCTTGGCGATGCAATTGTTGAACTGCTCGCCGACGCAGCGCGCCAGGAGCGTTTCGCAAGCGCGGGGCGCCACAAGGTAGAGCGGGAATTCAACATACGCGTCGAAGCAGGGCGGTTGCTCGACCACTTCGGGAAGGCGTGCAATGCTTGAGCCGCGCCGTCTGCTCGTGGTGATCGACGGAATGGAGGTTGGCGGTAGCCAGCGCCAGATCATGCACCTGCTTGCGGGACTGGATCGCAGCCAATGGCAACCTGAGCTGGCGTACTTCCGGCGCCACTCTTTCCTGTCTGAGGCGATCCGCGACAGCGGCATTCCCGTCCATTACGTGCCCAAGCGGGGGCGTGTGGACCTGGGTTTCCTGTGGTCCTTGGCGCGGTTGATCAAGGGCCGCGACTACGCACTCGTACATGCCTATTCACTCACCGCGGAATTGTGGTCCGCGATTGCGATCCTGCTGAGCAGGCCTCGCACGCCACTCATTGCCTCCGAACGCAGCAGCTTCCGCGAGGATGCGCCTGCCTGGCACTGGCCGCTGAAGCGCTTCGTTGTCGCCCGCAGCGCTGAGGTCATTGCCAACTCGCGGGCGGGAGCGGCTTCCATAGTCCAGCATGCACGCCATCCGGCAGAGCTCGTTTCTGTGATCGCCAACGGTGTCGACGTGCCCGCGCCCCTCATCCCCAGCGATCGATCGACGATACGGCGCTCCATTGGCGTGCCGGAAGACGGTGTATTGGGGTTGTTCGTAGGACGGCTCGTGGAAGTGAAGAACGTGCCCTGCCTGATCCGGGCGTTGGCCCGGGTTCCCGCCGACCAGCGCCCGTGGATCGCGATCGTTGGCGATGGCCCGTGTCGCGATGCAATCGAGCAACTGGCCGCCCGGAGCGGAGTCACCGTCAACATCAAGCTTCTGGGCGAGCGGAACGACGCCACGCGGCTCATGCAGGCAGCCGACTTCCTCGTCCTTCCTTCGTTCCACGAGGGCATGTCCAATGTGGTGCTTGAAGCCATGGCCGCCGGTTGCCCCGTCGTCGCATCAGCCGTGGGAGGAACCCCGGAGCTGGTAGATAACGAAAGCACGGGATTGTTGTTTCCCAGCGACGACGAAGTCGCCCTCGCATCGATGCTTTGCCGACTGACAACCAACGAGGCGTTGCGCATCCAGCTTGCGGACTCAGCCTCCGACCGCATCGCGCGGCACCATACCCGCGACGCGTTGGCGACGGCAACGTCATCCGTGTACGAGCGGGTCCTCTCCCGCCCTTCCGGCGTGCCTGCAGGTGAGCGCGCACCCGCGGGCGTGTCCAACGGAAGGGACACGAGGTGAACCATGTTCCTCCTTTATGCCATCCCGATCCTGTTGCTCCCCAATGCGCTCCATCTGCCCGACAAGGTCGCCGTGTCCGTCACTTTGGCCCTGCTGGGGGTGGCACTGCTACTGGGCACCCGCGACAACCCCGGATACCCGCGAAAATCCTTCCTCGCCTCGCCGCTGCTTGGGCTGATGGCGGCCTTCGTCGTTAGTTTCGTCATCTCGCAATGGCACGACCTGTCCCACGCCTCCGGGGGTCTGTTCCGCCTGCAGGTGATGGCGCTATACGTGATCCTATACCTTGCCTACCGTCACTCCGGGCTCGACCTCTCCTCCACCAGGAAGCTGATCTGGTTGCTTCTGGCCGTCGCGGTCGTAGCGGGGCTGGAAGCTGTCCTGGAAGGGCTCAGCTTCGACCTGACCACGTACGACCATGCACGTCGCGCGACCGGCCCCTTCACTGGCGCCGCCAATCGCGCCGGTGTGTTCTTCGCGATGTTCCTCCCCCTGCTGGCGGCGGTGGCATGGCGCCGCGGCCTCGGGGGGCGTGCACGGATGGTCGCCGCTGCCGGCAGCGTGCTCCTGGTCGCCGCCATCCTTTTCACCTTCTCCCGCCAGTCCTACGTGATAGCCGCTGCGGCCATCCTCTTGTTGTTGGTGCGACGTAGCTTCTTCCTGGCCGCTCTTGCCACCGTCCTGCTCGTGGTAGCCGTTGGAGTGCTGCCTGAAAGCGTGGTCCAGCGGGTTACCGAAACCCGCCAGTTGGACCCGACCGGATCGGCCACGTATGACCCAAGCACGGTGAGCCGCATGGAGATCTGGCGCGGCGCCTTCGAGATGCTGGCCGATCACCCATGGGGCGTCGGCCTCGGCCGCTTCCGGGACCACATCGGCCTCTACACGAACTTCCCGGACATGGACGCCCACAACGCGTTGATCCTGGTACTCGCCGAGTGCGGCCCGTTCGGGTTGGCGATGTTCCTCTGGCTGCTGTGGCGATTGTGGAAGCTGGCGGCCGAACTGCGGCGGGTTGCGGGTCCTGCGGACGAGGAGGCCAAGGCGCTAAGCGAGGGTTTCACATTGTTTGCGCTTTCAATGGTGGCAGGGAACATGTACGGCAGTCCGTTCATGACGACCGAGGTGATGGCGAACTTCTGGATTGCCTGTGCGCTCATGGAACGCCAGGGCATCGCCCGTTCGCAGGCCACTGTCGCCGCCATACCCCCACGCGCCCGCCGGCAGGTGGAATGGGCGCGACTACCGCTCTTCGGCCGGGCCTTCCCAGGCCGTTCTGCCGCACGGGCGTACCCGCGGCGATGAACAGGAAACGGTTCCGGGATACACCGCGGCCTGGGACGGGCCTCTGGGTGTTCGCCCTGCTTGTAGCCACCTGCTGCCCAGCCCAACCGGTTGCCCCGGAATCCTGTGTGGAGCCATCGTCCGGGGGGGCTGCACGTCAGGGGCTGAAGGGCACTCGCTACTACGTTCGCACCGACGGCGGGAGCGCCAGCCAATGCAACGGCCGTGCCGATGCAGCCTACCCAGGCTCGGGTACCGCCCGCAATTGCGCGTGGAACAACCCCGCCGTTGCCCTGCCCCATTCCGGCAAGGCCCGTATCGCCGGCGGTGACACCCTGCTCATCGGGCCCGGCTCCTATCTGATCGGCGGCAGCGGATTCATGCAGCCAGTCCCCAGCGGACCCGGGGCCAGCGCCCGCACGCGCATCCTCGGCAAGCCTGGCGCTGCCCCCAAACTGGTCGGCACCAATGCCGTCCCACACGTCCTGAACCTCGATGGCAGCTCCAACGTCGAAATCGGCACCCTTGAAATCACCGACGGCAGCGACTGCGTCTACAAACACTCACGGGCGGAGGCCACCTGCCCGAAAACCGGCACGTGGGCGCGCATGGGGGTGTATGCGCGCAACTCCCGCAATGTCTGGGTCCATGACGTCAACGTCCACGGCCTGGCCCACACCGGCTTTCATGCTGGCGGTCTGACCGACTGGACCCTGGAGCGGGTCAAGTCCAACAGGAACGGCCGCGCCGGCTGGGACACCAACATCGGCAGCGGCAGCGAGAACGCCGGCAAGATCATCATGCGCGACATGGAGTTCGGCTGGAACGGCTGCGGCGAGCGGGTGTCCACGGGTGAGGCCTGGGCCTGCTGGGGCCAGAAGAGCGGCGGCTACGGCGACGGTCTCTCCAGCACCGCCAGCAAAGGCCACGGCGGCCAATGGTTGATCGAGGATGTGTTCGTCCACCACAACACCCAGGACGGGATCGACCTGCTCTACATGAACGGCGCCGACAGCACCAACGTCACCTTGCGCCGCATCCATGCCGTGGCCAATACCGGCCAGCAGATGAAGATCAAGGGCAACGCACTGATCGAGAACTCGGTCGTCGCAGGGCATTGCACCTACTTCAAGGGCAAGTTCTACATGCTTGACGGCGACCTGTGCCGGGGCTACGGCGCGCCCCTGATCCTGGTGCTGAGCGGCAACGACACCGCCACCGTGCGCCACAACAGCATCGCAGGCGAAGGCCCCAATCTGATCACCGTCCAGGAAGGCAGCAAAACCGACAGGATCACCGTCCAGAACAACGTCGGGGTCGGCTTTCCCTACTACCGGGGTTCGGGCCAGAGCAGCTTCCTCGGCGGCCCCGCTCCGGGTAGCAGGAAACTCTCGGGCAACATCGCGTGGAATACCGCCAACTGTCCCACCGGTACCACCTGCGGCAGCAGTCCGCGGCTCACCAAGATGACGTTGGCCAGGTTTGATGCCAGGGCCGACGATCCGGCGATCAACAAGGGGGCTGGCCCCCGCGAGAAGCTGAGGTACGGAAATGTACAGCGAAAACCCGGGATTGGATGCGTACCGCTTCACGCGGGCGACGCTGATGAACCTAGTGGCCCGATACACCCCTGACCTGTACGTCCATCTGAAGCAGGACACCGGTCGCGGGAGCGGGCTGGTCGACCCCGACAAGACGGCCGACTATTTCCTGCGCTGCTATGACGACTACCTGGAGAAGCTCGACCTCGACGAAGGGCAGGCCGGCGATTTCCTTCGAGACAAGGTGGTGCTGGAGTACGGCCCGGGCGACATCCTGGGCGTCGCCCTGCTGATGTATGCCCATGGCGCGAAACTCGTCCAGTGCGTGGACCGCTTCCCACTGGAAAGGGCATCTTCCCGCAACATACAGACGTACCTGGCGCTCCTGGACAAACTGCCGCCCGCACAAAGGGAGCGTGCCAGCCGCGCGTTCAACACCGTTGGCGATCCAGCGAGCGGGCTCAATCCGCTGATGATCCGATATTCCGTGACCCGGGATGGCCTGATCAATCAACCTGCGGCCTACGACCTGATCATTTCCAGGTCCGTCCTCGAGCACGTCAACTGCCTGGAGAAGACGATCGACGACATGGCCACCGCCTTGCGCCCGGGGGGCATTGCCGTGCACAAGGTTGACCTGAAGAGCCATGGACTCGACCGGTACCAGCCCTTGGATTTCCTGACTTGGCCGGATTGGCTGTATCAAATGATGAACAGCCACAAGGGCAGTCCCAACCGCTGGCGCGTGGACACATACAGGAAGCTCGTGCTTCGTAACGGGTTACGAATCAGGACGCTTGCGGAAACCGGGTCTCTCGCGCCAGAGGCGATCGAGAGGATACGATCGAAGCTCCCACCCCGTTTTCGTGACATACCCACGGACGAGTTGTCGTGGCTGGGATTCTGGATGGTGCTGGAGCCAGGCTGAGCAAATACGCTCCTCGGCGTGGCTTTCCACCCCAATTCCGTTCAGCGGAAAGTGGCGATCGGTTCAGGCCTAATTACACACCGATAACGCCTTTAACATTCTTTTTGCAATCAATGCAACACCAAACTGTGACGGATTCCCGCATTCGGCGAGACTCGTGTCACGTAAACCCTGAATCTTAAATGTGAGGTTGTGATGGCCGGATGAAACGTGAAGCAGGCCACAGTTGGGCCGTCTTCGCCAAACCTAGTATGCGCTCCGCTCGAGTCCCCCCTATTTGTCCTCGGGCCTTTATCGGAGTCGCCTATACATGTCTGTTCGAACGACCCGCAGTCCGCTGCTGCACAAGTCCATCCTTTCCGTGTCCATCGCTCTGGCTGGTTTGAGTGCTTGGGGCTCGGCTGCTGCCGCCACGTACTACGTCCGCACCGACGGCGGAAGCGCCAGCCAATGCAACGGCCTTTCCGATGCAGCCTACCCGGGCTCGGGCACCGCCCAGAATTGCGCCTGGAACAACCCCTCCGTCGCCCTGCCCAACTCCGGCAGCGCCCGCATTGCCGGCGGTGACACCCTGCTCATCGGAGCGGGCTCCTACCTCATTGGCACCAGCGGCTACATGCAGCCTGTCCCTAGTGGTCCCAGCACGACCGCCCGCACCCGCATCCTCGGCAAGCCGGGCACCGTCCCCAAGCTGGTCGGCACCAATGCCGTCTCACGCGTCCTCAACCTCGATGGCAGCTCCAACATCGAGATCGGCAACCTTGAAATCACCGACGGCAACGACTGCGTCTACCAGCACTCGCAGTCCGCGGCCGTCTGCCCGACCACCGGCACCTGGGCGCGTATGGGCGTGTATGCGCGCAACTCGCGCAATGTCTGGTTCCATGACGTCAATGTCCATGGCCTGGGCCACACCGGTTTCCATGCCGGCGGCCTGACCGACTGGACCCTGGAGCGGGTCAAGTCCAACAAGAACGGCCGCGCCGGTTGGGACACCAACATCGGCACCGGCAGCGAGAACGCCGGCCAGATCATCATGCGTGACATCGAGTTCGGCTGGAACGGCTGCGGTGAGCGCGTGTCCACCGGTGAGGCCTGGGCCTGCTGGGGCCAGCAAAGCGGTGGCTACGGCGATGGCTTCTCGAGCACCGCGACCAACGGCCACGGCGGCCAGTGGCTGATTGAGGACGCCTTCGTCCACCACAACACCCAGGACGGCATCGACCTGCTCTACATGAACGGCGCCGACAGCACCAACGTCACCTTGCGTCGCGTGCATGCCGTGGCCAACACCGGCCAGCAGATGAAGGTCAAGGGCAACTCGCTGATCGAGAACTCGGTCGTCGCGGGCCACTGCACCTACTACAAGGGCAAGTTCTACATGCTCGACACCGACCTGTGCCGTGGCTACGGCGCACCGGTGATCCTGGTGATGACCGGCAATGACACTGCAACCGTTCGCCACAACAGCATCGCGGGCGAAGGTCCCAACCTGATCACCGCACAGGATGGCGCATCGACCGACAAGATCAATGTCCACAACAACGTCGGCGTAGGCTTCCCTTACTATCGCGGCTCGGGCCAGACCAGCTTCTTCGGCGGCCCCGCCCCCGGTAGCAAGAACCTGTCGGGCAACATTGCCTGGAACACCAGCAACTGCCCCACCGGCACGACCTGCGGCACCAGCCCGCGCCTCACCAACATGACGTTGGCCGGGTTTGATGCCGAGCCTTTGGGTGACAGCCCGGTGATCGACAGGGCGCCGATGATCAGCGCGGTCACTTCCGACTTCCTGCTCGGTAAGCGTCCCACCGGTGCGGCCAACGACGTGGGTGCTTATGAGTACGGTGCTACCAGCGCCGTGGCTCCGGCGCCCTCGCCCGAACCGACCCCGGAGCCGTCCCCGACTCCGACCTGTGAGCGCGCGGCCCCCACCGTCACGCTGACCGGCCCGACCGGCGCCGTGGCGGCAGGCACCAAGCTCACCTACACCATGACGGTGCGCAACAACGACGGCTCGTGCTACAACGGCAAGACATTCAACTTTGCCAGCACCGTCCCGAGTGGTTGGACCGGTACCTTGGGCGCTAGCAGCTACTACATTGTCCCGGGCGCCACGTACAGCACCACGCTGACCGTGACTTCCCCGAGCACTGCGGCTGCCAACACCTACGGCATCGGGGTGGGCGCCAGCAGCTCCTACGCCATCCACACGGGCAGCGCCTCGACCACGTACACGGTCGCTGCGCCGGTCGCCGCCACCTGCACCCGCAATGCGCCGACCATCACCCTGAGTGGTCCGACCACCGCAGTCGCTCCCGGTACCACGGTCAAGTACACGCTGTCGGTGCGCAACAATGATTGCGCCTCCTACAACGGCAAGACCTTCAAGTTTGCGCGCAGCGTTCCCTCCGGCTGGACCGGCACGCTCGCCAGCACCAGCAGCTACATTGTTCCGGGGGCAACGTTCCGCACCACGCTGAGCGTCAAGTCTCCCACCAATGCCGCGGCGGGTACCTACCGGATTGGCGCCGGCGTCAGCTCCTCCTACGCCGTTCACACTGCCAGCACCTCGACCAGCTACGCAGTGGTCCGGTAATTCCCAACGGCAAATGCCGTCCACAAGCGAAACCAAATGAAACGGCGGGCCCCTGGGCCCGCCGTTTCATTTTCTGTCATCTGGCACGGCCTTCGCGCCCCTCCGGAAGGAGAGCAAAGACCGACGCAACTGTCCGTCCATCGCCAGCACGGGCACCGCATAGAAGCCCATGAACAGGATCGCCGTGACGAACAGGCGAAACCAGGGCTCCTCCATGCCGAAAAGGTCGCTCGCCTGCGCCACGTAGACGAAGAACGCGGCGCACCCCAACGCGGTGAGAATTGTCCTCGGTCTCGGAAACTTCACCAGCCCCTTTGGGCAGACAACCAGGAGCAACGCGGCGAGCGCGGCATAGCTCGCGGCCGTGGCCCATGCGGCGCCGACGTAGCCCATCCCCGGCACCAGGATGAAGTTCAGCGCCACGTTCAAGGCAGCCGCGGACGCCATGATCCCCAGCATCAACAACGAGCGGTTCTTGAGCAGCAGCCCATAGCTGGCGACGTCGAACCATGCGTATACCGAAACGGTGATCCCCACGATGACGAAAACGCTACCCGACGCAGCCTTGTCGGCACCGCTGAGGGTCACCAACAGGTCCTGGCCGCACACGATCAGCAACGACACGATCGCCGCCACCGCGTAGGTGAGCAGGTGCAGCACCCGGGCCTTGAGTGCGACCACCTGGGCACTGCCGCCCACTTCGTATGCCCGGGTCACCGCCGGTGTGAATGCTTCGGACAACGTGGCGCTGATGAACATGTTGACTTGCATGGCGAGCGAATAGCCGATGGCGTAGATCCCGGCAACGGCAAAGTCGCCCGTGATCTCCTTCAACAGGACGCGATCCAGGTTGTTGAGGATGCTGCTGGACAACTCGGTCGCCATCATCGGCAGGCCGAACAGCAGTCCCGCCCGAAACGCCCGGAGGTCGATTGCGCTGCGTTCGATGCGCACATTCCGCCGCATCCAATCCAGGAACCATGCAAACATGGCCAGCGTCGCCACCAGCTTGGCCGTGTATGCGGCCGCGGCCGTGGCCTGCACCAGAAGCACCGCCGCCAACACCAGCAGCAACTCGGTCAATCGCCCGGCCACGCGCGTCTTCATTACGATGTCGGAGCGTTCCCTCGCCCGCGCCACCATCTGGACAATGCTGTTGGCCGCCAGCATCGGCATCATCACCACGACACACCAGAACACCGGGTGCAGTCCCACCCCGGTGACGTCGTGCCACACCGCCAGGGCAATGGCGCCCACCATCCAGACTGCTGCCGACATCCCCATCGGCAACATCACCATGTTGGCGCCAAACGAGCGCAGTTCCTCGGGATCGCCGTCGTAGGGATAGAAGCGGATGAGCGTGTGCTGCGATCCCAGCTTCATCACCGCTACGCCCAGCAGCAACAGCGCGTCGTAATAGCGGAGGATTCCATACTCGGTGTTGCTCAATACGCGCGTCAGGATCGGAAACGAGACGACGCCCGCCAGCAGCACGAAGGCGTTGGAGAACGAGTACCGCAGGTAATGTGTTGCGATTCCCGGCGGCTTTGCCTGCGCGGGCGCGACGGGAACGCTTCCACCAGGGGAGGAGTCGTCCTTCCTGCCGCCCGGCTGCAGTACTGAGGATTTGACATTCATCGCTGCTGCGTCCTGGCACGTCTCCAACGCCACGGGCGGTCGCGCAGCGCGATCGGACCTGCGGGCGCGTCGAACGCAGCGGTTGATCCCGTGCCCGGGCCGGATACCTTGACGCCCCCGGCAGGAGTGGGGAGCCAACCCCGGACGTCCAGCAGTTCCACGTCGCCGTCCACGCTGTAGGTATGGCACGCATCCAGCGCGGGCGCCCAATCCGGCGCCAACTGCGACAGCGGGCGTTCGCGAAACGTGTCGGGACCGAGCTCCAACACCTCGTGGAAGACCACAGCCGCACCGTACCCGGCTCCGCAATTCTGGGCGGGGCGAATCAGCCGTCCATCACGGTGAAACAGCTTGCCTGCCATGCGAGCATGGCGCACGTCGCTCACGACCGGTGACATTGGATGCGGCTTGAATTCACCGTGAAGGCTGTCCGCCACGAACAGGAAGAGCTCGTCCCAGGTACTGTTTCCGCACTCGGCCACATTGGCGAACAGGTACCAACGGCCTTCGTGATGGAACAGCGTTGGGTCCACGCATTCCCAGCCGGTCAGCAGGTCCCGTTCCCGCGTCCAATGCAGGGGAAAGTCGGTGGCACGATAGAGGCTGGCGCGTCGTCCATAGCCGGTTTCCACCGTCATGTACCACTGCCCTTCCCAGTTGAATGGCTGCGGAAAGGAGAGGTGCCCCGCCTCTTCCAGTACTGTGCCGAGCCGGCGGGTACGTCCACGCTCGACCTCGATGCAGGTGATGATCCCCTTGTTGCGCCCGTCATCGAGCATCTCTTCAACGAAAACCAGCGTCCTCCCGTCAGATCTCACCACGCATGGATCGGCCCACCAGCCATGCTCGGCTTTGAGGATCTGATGCGGTCCGATCGTGGGTGTCGTGGGGTCCAGTGCAGCCCCGTCGCTCCTGAGCACCAGCGCCCAATGGGGTGGCTTCCTGGCCCGTGCCTTCATTGACCGCAGCGCGGCTCCCATAACTGAAAGGATGGCCCGCACCCCGGCGAACCGCCCGAGCGGCTGCTCCTGCAGCCGTAGGGTCGCGATGCCTTGGAGCGGTCGCGCCACGCTCCCCCGGCAAACATCGCGCAATGCCCGCAACAGAAGCGGCGCGATCTTGCGGAATGCCATTTCCCGCTGCAAGCGGAAAGAGGAGAACCGGGTGCGACCCCAGCTATCTGCCAGCGGCAGCGCTTCCCCTTCGACTGGCTCCAGGGTGAGCGCGACCTGGGAGACGTCCTCCCCCCGGATCATCGGGCCCAGGAGGGAAAGCCCCGCGTGCAGAGGATCGGTCAGCGTGGGCCCGACCTGCCAGCATCCCAGCCGGGCCACAGCCGCCAGTTCCACTGCCATTTGGTGTGGACCTGCCAGAAGGACCAGGTCTGGTCCCAGTTCTCCGACATGCGCCGGCACGGATTCCGCACGTACCCGCACCGGGGAGGCGACGGCGCCTGCGATGCCACCGTCGGCGTCCACAGCTGTTGGGGAAATGCTACCTTCCCGCCCCTTTCCCAGGACGCGCTGGAGATAGCAGAACGCACGGAGGCCCCACCGGACGCGCTGCATCCTACCCAGGGGCATCCCAGGCACGGTGACCACTGTCAACACGATCCAGTCGCATGCTGAGGCGAGCTGGCTCAATGCCGCCATCCATCCGGGCACGCGCGGTGGCGTCACCAGCACCACGTTCAGCGGCTGGGCTGCTTCGGAGGGCGGTGCATACAGGGTACTTCGACTTACCGACGCATCTCGAGGCATCGCCCGCTCCTCAGGTCCATGGCCACGGCGTTGCCTGCAGGGCATACCTCGATCACAGGCCCCGATAGTTCAAACGGGGCCAGCTTGGTAGTCCGGTCAATCGCCGCGCGAGTCCCGGCTTTCCGGGGACAAAGCGGCCAAGCGGTCCCTGATGGGAAGACCGCTGGCAGCTCACCCGCCACGAATCGTGGCGATCAACGGGAGCCCCGCCGGAAGATCACCGTTTCCACGGTCTGCAGCATGATCATCACATCAAGCCCGAGACTCTGGTTCTTCACGTAGAACAGGTCATAGGTGAGCCGGTGCTCCTGGTCCTGCACCGAGGCCCCGTAAAGACAACGCACCTGCGCCAATCCAGTCAGGCCGGGCCGCACGCAATGACGCACGTCGTAGTAGCGCACTTCACGCTTGAGCGTGGCGACGAACTGGGGACGCTCCGGCCGCGGTCCCACGAAACTCATCTCGCCACGCAAGATGTTGAACAACTGTGGCAGCTCATCCAGATGCGTCGTCCTGATGAACTCGCCAACCCGGGTGCGGCGGTCGTCATTCTGCGTGCACCAGATCGCCTGCCCATCCTTTTCGGCATCCACGCGCATGCTGCGGAACTTCAGGATGTCGAACCACTGGCCGTTTTCGCCGACGCGCGTCTGCTGGTAGAGGATTGGCCTACCGGACTCCAGCCAGATCGCCGCGGCCACCAGAAGCATGACCGGCCACATCACCAGCAACAACAGCGAGGCAACCACGACGTCGAAGATCCGCTTGCTGACCTGGCGGGCAAGCGAATGATCAAAACCGCCCGAGAACGCCAGCCAGGAAGGGTCCGCAAGTTCGGTCTTGATCACACCCTGCTCACGCTCGAAGAACGTGGAAACGTCGGTGATGACCACACCGTGCTGGGCGCAGGCGAGCATCTCATCCATGCAGAGCCCCCCACGGCGGTCATCCAGGGCGACGACGATCTCATCGACCTTCAGCTCGTTTGCCAGGATGGAAAGCGCTGATGAGGCGGGGAGCAACAAGTTCTCCGGCACCACCGAAGGCTGTCCCGGCACGGGCACGAATCCCAACAGCGTCAACGTCTGTCGGTCGCTATCGCGCCGCAGTCGCTGGTTGATGACGTCCGCGTGGTGCCCGGCCCCCACGACCACGATGCGGCGCTTGAACAGGTCGCCCTGGAACATTCGACGCCAGACCGGTCGGAAGCAGGCAATACCAACAAGTCCAAAGGCCAGCGCGAGTACCGGGATGGGCCAGCCCATGCCGGCATCCGTATAGAGCTGATACAGCACGGCCAGTGCGACCCCGCTGAAAACGAACGAGAGGACCAAGTGCTTCAGGAAATCAACCCGCGTGTGGCGCAGGCTGAATTCATACAGTCCGAACGCCGCCATCGACGTAGTCACCAGTGCGGGCACTGCCAGCACGTGCAGCCACGGCGAAGCCATGAAGTCAGCGAAACCCCCGTGGTCATCCAGGAGGCGGACCTGGGCCGCCAACACGACCGCCAAGGCCAACAGAAGGAACTCTGCCAACCAGAGCAGGACGACCGCCCGTTTCTTCCTACTTCTACGGAATGTGTTCATTGCATCCACGTCAGGGATAGCGGCGTGGTGCCAGAGGCATCGCAGACGGATCACGTCCTGTTTCCCCAACGGCCTTTCGCGTCAGCAGCAATCGCTGACAGCGGCACCATTGACTCCAACGCCAGGGCCTTGTTGTTCCGGCCAATTCAGGGTCATCGGCGCCCACACGGCGCGCTTTCGGCCGGGGAAAAAGCAGAAAGGCCGATGAGTTGCTCATCGGCCTTTCTGCTCTTGTATGGCGCGCCCGGAAGGATTCGAACCTCCGACCCCCAAGTTCGTAGCCTGGTGCTCTATCCAGCTGAGCTACGGGCGCGTAGTTGAAAAAGTATGACGTCGATTTTTCGAATCGTCAACAATTTCGTTACCGCTTTTTTCCGTCGCCTGATGCAAAAAAGCCTCGGAAAAAGCCATCGATCGACGATGGATGGAACTGGCGGAGACTGAGGGATTCGAACCCTCGATAGAGCTTTTGACCCTATACTCCCTTAGCAGGGGAGCCCCTTCGGCCACTCGGGCAAGTCTCCGCGAAAACACTTCCACGCGGGGCGCAGAGCATAAACGCTCAGCCCGCCCGGGGCAAACTTTTTTTATCAGGGCTGCTCGTTGCCGGCGCCGCTGTTAGCCGCGTCGTTGCCCTGCTGGATACGCTGGTAGATCTCTTCGCGATGGACAGCGACATCCTTCGGCGCGGTGATACCGATACGAACCTGGTTGCCCTTCACCCCAAGCACGGTGACGGTGACGGAGTCACCGATCATCAGGGTTTCGCCGACGCGGCGCGTCAGGATAAGCATCTGTCTTTCTCCTAGGCCAGTTCCGTTCCAGGGACCGGCTCGTTACGCCCCGCTCGCCGGGGCTTTCCGAATTTCGGGCAAGTCGTCAATTATCAATGCCCGGGCGGCCTTGGACAAGCAACCCGGTCACCAACCAGTCAGGACAAGCGATCATCCACCCAAGTCGGCACGGCTGCCAAGGCCGACATAAGTGCCGGGCCGTCGTCGCCGCCGCCCTGGGCCATGTCCGGCCGGCCACCGCCCTTGCCATTGATCTGACCAGCGATATGGCCCAGCAGTTCCCCGGCCTTGACCCGGCCCAAGGCATTGCCGGCCACGCCGGCCACCAGGGCCGCCTTGCCGTCGTTTGTACCCGCCAGGACGATTACTGCGTCCCCCAATTGCTGCTTGAGCCGGTCCATCGCATCGCGCAAAGCCTTCGCATCGAATCCCTCCAGTCGCGTGGCTATTACCCGCACACCACGCACGTCGACGGCCGAACCGGCCAAATCAGCGGTCGCACCCGAAGCGGCCTTGGCCTTGAGGGCCTCGATTTCGCGCTCGAGCTTCTTCTGGCGGTCCAACAAGGCTTTGAGCTTGTCGGTCACGTCGGCTGCATTGCCGCCCAGCAACCGCGCCGCTTCGTCCAGGCGCTGCTCCTCGGTGGCGATGTAGTCCAGCGCTCCCTGCCCGGTCAGCGCCTCGATGCGGCGCACACCGGCGGAAACACCGCCTTCGGACACGATCTTGAATACGCCAATGTCGCCGGTGCGTGAAACATGGGTGCCGCCGCACAGCTCGGTGGAGGTTTCGCCCATGCGCAGAACGCGCACTTCGTCGCCGTACTTCTCGCCGAACAGCGCCATGGCACCGAAGTCGAGCGCGTCCTGCATGCCCATGTGGCGCACTTCGGCCTCATGGTTGTGGCGGATCTCGGCGTTGACTCGGCGCTCGATCTCGGCGAGTTCGGTGGCGGTCAAGGGCTGGAAGTGAGAGAAGTCGAAACGCAGGCGTTCCGGCGCCACCAATGAGCCCTTCTGGGTCACGTGGGTGCCGAGCACGCTGCGCAGCGCGGCGTGCAGCAGGTGGGTAGCCGAGTGGTTGAGCACGGTGGCGCCGCGGCGTGCCGCATCGACGGCGCCCATGACGCGGTCACCGCGCTTCAGGCTGCCGTTGAGCTGCTTGCCCACGTGGCCATGGAACTGGCCGGCGAACTTCAGCGTGTCACGCACCTGGAAGCGGCTGCCCTTCTCGTCCAGCTCGCCGGCGTCGCCAACCTGGCCACCGCTTTCGGCGTAGAACGGGGTGCGGTCGAGGATGACCACGGCCTCGTCGCCCACCTCGATGGCGTCGACCGGGCGGCCGTCCTTGAGCAGGGCCACGACTTCGAGGCCACCGTCGGTGAGCTTGTCATAGCCCAGGAACTGCGTGGGCGACAGCTGCGCGGCCAGCTCGGCCGGCATGGTGGTGGTGTTGCCGAACTTGCCGGCCGCCCGCGCGGTCTCGCGCTGGTGCTCCATGGCGGCCTCGAAGCCGTCCATGTCCACCGACAGGCCCCGCTCGCGGGCGATATCGGCGGTGAGGTCGACCGGGAAACCATAGGTGTCGTAAAGGCGGAAGGCGTCGACGCCGGGAATGACGCCACTGGAACGTGAGGCGACGTCGTCGAAGATCCGCATGCCCGAGTCCAGCGTCTCGGCAAAGCGCTCTTCCTCGGCCAGCAGTGCCTTCTCGACGAATTCCTGCTTGGCGGTGAGCTCGGGGTAGGCGTCGCCCATGACCTGGACGAGCGGCGCGACCATGCGGCTGAAGAAGGGACCCTTCTGGCCCAGCATCCAGCCGTGGCGCAGGGCGCGACGGATGATGCGGCGCAGGACGTAACCGCGGCCTTCGTTGCTCGGCAGCACGCCGTCGACGATGAGGAAGGCGCACGCGCGGATGTGGTCGGCGATGACGCGCAGCGACTTGTTCTGCAGGTCGGCGGTGCCGGTGAACTCGGCGGCCTTGCGGATCAGGTGCTGGAACAGGTCGATGTCGTAGTTGCCGTGCACGCCCTGCAGTACGGCGGCCAGGCGCTCCAGGCCCATGCCCGTATCGACGCACGGCGCCGGCAGCGGCACCAGGGTGCCGTCGGGCTGGCGGTCGAACTGCATGAAGACGTTGTTCCAGATCTCAATGTAGCGGTCGCCATCCTCGTCCGGGCTGCCCGGGGGGCCGCCGGCGATGTGCTCGCCGTGGTCGTAGAAGATCTCGGTGCACGGTCCGCAGGGGCCGGTGTCGGCCATCTGCCAGAAGTTGTCGGAGGCGTACGGTGCGCCCTTGTTGTCGCCGATACGGATGATGCGGTCGACCGGCAGGCCGATCTTCTTGTGCCAGATGTCGAAGGCTTCGTCATCGGTGTGGTAGATCGTGACCAGCAGGCGCTCCGGGGCCAGCCCCCAGACTTTGGTCAGCAGTTCCCACGCCCAGGCGATGGCCTCTTCCTTGAAGTAATCGCCGAAGGACCAGTTGCCCAGCATCTCGAAGAAGGTGTGGTGGCGGGCGGTGTAGCCCACCTGGTCGAGGTCGTTGTGCTTGCCGCCGGCACGCAGGCAGCGCTGGACGTCGGCCGCACGTACGTAACCCGGCTTCTCGCTGCCCAGGAACACGTTCTTGAACTGGACCATGCCCGAGTTGGTGAACAGCAGGGTCGGGTCGTTGGCCGGGATCAGCGGCGCGGACGGCACGATCGTGTGGCCCTTGCTGCGGAAGAACTCGAGGAAGTCGCGGCGGATGTCGCTGGTGGTTTTCATGCCTGGCACGCAAAGTCGAATGCTGGGGCGGCACCGGGTCGGCCCGGGCCGACCACCACCATGGGGCAATCGATTCGAGCAGGCAACGGGGGCCGGAATAGCCGATTAGCGTAGCAGGTTGGGGGTCATGGGTCGCGCCCGGGCTGGGGCCGCAAGTCGCGGCCCGTTACCCGCTTGGTCGCGACCCCTGCCCGGGCGCGCTGTAGACGTGGCTGTGGCTGGGGCGGAAGGCAGGAGCGAGGCCGCGCGGTCACTCGAGGTCGTCGGGGTCGTAGCGAGTGGCGCGACGGATGGTGTCGGCGTCGAAGCCGCGGCGGGCCAGGAAGTCGGCGGCCTTCCGGCGTACAGCCAAGTCCGACAGGACTTCGGGACCGTATCGGCGGCGGACCAGATCGCGGGCATTGGCTGCCCAATCGCCGTCAAAGGTGTCCAAGGCTGCCGCTACCGCGTCGCGGTCGAGTCCGTGGGTGCCCAGTTCGGCCCGTATGTGCAGGGGCCCGTAACCGCTCGCCGAGCGGCTGCGGACCAGACTTTCGGCGAAACGGGTGTCGTCCTGCCAGCCTTCCTGCGCGAGGCGATCGACGGCGGCCGTGGCCGCCTCGGCCTCTATGCCCCGGACCTTGAGCTTGCGGGTAAGCTCCCGCCGCGAATGCTCACGCCGGCTCAGGAGGCCAATGGCCCGCTGTACCGGCGTGAGCTCGGGCCGCTTGCGGCGGCCGCGCCCCGCGCGCCCGCCACCGGCATTGTCGTCATCCATGCCCACGCCGCCTCAGCCCCGCCCGCCGCCCGGGGGGCGGGCACGGAGCTCACTCCTCCAGGGCCGCAGTGTCGTCTTCATCACGACGCGCCTCGGCCGGCACGAACTTCTCGCGCAGCGCGGCCTCCAGACGCTGGGACAGCGCCGGATTGTCCTTGAGGTACTGACGGGCATTTTCCTTGCCCTGCCCGATGCGCTCGTCGCCCACGCTGTACCAGGCGCCGGACTTGTCCACCAGCTTGGCCTCGACGCCCATGTCGATCAACTCGCCTTCGCGGGAGATGCCTTCGCCGTACAGGATCTCGGTGACGACCTGCTTGAACGGGGGCGCCATCTTGTTCTTGACCACCTTGATGCGGGTCTGGTTGCCGATGATCTCGTCGCCCTTCTTGATCGAGCCGATGCGGCGGATGTCCAGGCGTACCGATGCGTAGAACTTCAGCGCGTTGCCGCCGGTCGTCACTTCGGGGCTCTGGCCGGGCATCATCACGCCGATCTTCATGCGCAACTGGTTGATGAAGATCACCAGGCAGTTGGAGCGCTTGATATTGCCGGTGAGCTTGCGCAGCGCCTGGCTCATCAGGCGGGCCTGGAGACCGGGCAGCTGGTCGCCCATCTCGCCCTCGATTTCCGCCTTGGGGGTCAGCGCGGCGACCGAGTCGACCACCACCATGTCCACCGCATTGGAGCGGACCAGCATGTCGGCGATTTCCAGCGCCTGCTCACCGGTGTCCGGCTGCGAGACCAGCAGGTCGTCGATGTTGACGCCCAGCTTGCCCGCATAGATCGGGTCCAGCGCGTGTTCGGCGTCGATGAAGGCGGCGGTGCCACCCATCTTCTGGCACTGCGCGATGGCCTGCAGGGTCAGGGTGGTCTTGCCCGACGATTCCGGTCCGTAAATCTCGACCACGCGGCCCTTGGGCAACCCACCGATGCCCAGCGCGATGTCGAGCATCAGCGAGCCGGTGCCGATCACCTCGGCGGCCTCGACCGCGCGGTCGCCCATGCGGATCACCGAGCCCTTGCCGAACTGCTTCTCGATCTGGCCCAGGGCAGCGGAAAGGGCGCGCTTCTTGTTCTCGTCCATCGTCAGGTTCCTTGGTGGCATGTCGTGTGTTGGGTTCACTGTAGTGGCGGCGGGTCGCACAGACTGAGACCTCGCCGCCCGAAGAAAAGGTTAGGCGTCGAGCCACGCAAGCGGCAGCAGCAGGGGACGGACCGCGGGGTAGGACAACGCCGCGCCCTCGTGTGGGGCCCTTGGCATGGCAGGCGTCAGCGGCCCCCTCACCGGTTCGGCCTCACCAGCCCGCAGTACAGGCCCTCGATGGCGAAATCCTGATCGGGCGCCACCTCGATCGGTTCGTAATCTGGGTTGCGCGGTAGCAACCGGATGCGGTCGCGACCAATTTTCAGCAACTTCACGGTGATCTCGTTGTCTACCCGCGCCACCACGATCTGGCCCGACCGGGCGTCCGGGGTGCGATGCACGCCAATCAGGTCCCCGTCGAAGATGCCTTCGTCGACCATGGAGTCGCCCTTGACCTTGAGCAGGTAGTCCGGCGCGGGCGAGAAGAACACCCGGTCGAGCAGCACGTAATCGTCCGAACCGATGTCGGCCCCGATGGGGCGCCCTGCCGCCACCTGCCCCAGTACGGGGAGGCGTAGCGCGTCGCCCGGTGTGCCGTCGGCCGCAATCGTCGCGCCTGGCGTCACGTTTCCTTGGGCCGCGTCCCCGCCATCGATGCCCTGCCCCAGCACGGCGAGGCCCGCTTCGGTCAGCCGCAGTCCGCGGGCCTTGCCGGGGACCTTGCGGATGGCACCGGCCTGCTCAAGGGCCTCCAGGTGGTACTGCGCCGCGCGGACGCTGCTGAACCCCATGGCCGCCGCGATCTCGGTCTGCGACGGGGGCATGCCATCACGGGCGATGCGGGCGGCAACGAGTTCGAGGATCGCGTGCTGGGTATCGGTGATTTGCATGTTAGTAGTAATACTACTAACGGAATTGCAGCGCAAGCACCCCTACTGGCCGGCTCCACTGGCGCCCACCGAGCCGCTCAGTTCATCAGGTCCAGTAACCCATGCAGGGCCGCAGCAACGGTCTGACGACGTACGGCCTCGCGGTCACCGTCGAAATGGAATACCAGCGCCGTGGGGTAGCCGCCGCGCTTCTTCCACGCGATCCAGACCGTACCGACCGGCTTGTCGTCGGTACCACCGCCCGGGCCGGCGATGCCCGTGACGGCCACACCTACGGTCGCCCCCGAGTGGACCAGCGCGCCCGACACCATCTCGATGACGGTGTCACGGCTCACCGCGCCATGCTCCTCGAGCGTCTGCGGACGCACTCCGAGCAGGGCCTGCTTGGCCTCGTAGCTGTAGGCCGCCATGCCGCACTCGAACCACGAAGACGAACCGGCAATGTCGGTCAGTGTCTTGGCGATCCAGCCGCCCGTGCAGCTCTCGGCGGTGACGAGGGTCTGGTGGTTGGCCTGCGCATTGCGGCCCACCTGTTCGGCCAGCGTGCGCAGCGCGGCATCGGAGACGTCGACGTTCATGCCGCGACTATACCGGCTCGACCGCCGTGGCCGACACCCGCGCCTGTCCCGGCGCGGGTGCCGATTGCCTCAATACGCGACCCGGAAGGTGACGCCATACGTGCGGGGCGCCCCGAGGAAGGCGTTGTACGAGTTGAACGCATTGCCGGGCACCGGCGAGACGTTCTGCAGCGGTGCATCGAAGCCCACCTGCGCGTATTCCTCGTCAAACAGGTTCTGCGCCCAGAGCTCGACCATCCAGCGGTTGTCGTCGCGGCCAAAGCCCAGACGCGCGTTGACCACGGTGAACGCGTCCTGCGCCTTCTCGACGTCCAGGTCGGAGCCGGTGTTGTATTCCGACATGTACTTCGCGCCGACGTTGAAGCGCCCCACCAGCCCGCTGCCGATGCCGCGCTCGTAGGTCGCGCCCAGGGAGGCAGACCAGTCCGGAGCAAAGCTGACCTGCGAGCCCGGCAGCTTGTACAGCGCGCCGTTGGGGGCAACGAAGTCGGCGCCCGGAATGGTGTCGGCGTAGCGCGTGCGTGCGTAGGTGACGCCGCCCTGCAGCAGCAAACCCTTCGTCGCCTGCCACATCATCTCGGCATCGAGACCCTTGGATGTGACCTCCGGGATCGACCGCACCACGAAGCTGGTGCCGAGGAAGCTGTTGAGCTGGAAGTCGTCGTAGGTCTGGTGGAACAGCGTGCCATTGAGCAGCAGGTTGCCATCCAGCCAAGTGGTCTTGGCGCCGAGTTCGTAGCTGTCGACAAACTCCCCCTCGAAGGAGGTGTCGTTCACCGGCACGATGCCCGCAGTGCCGCTGGACAAGCCCGTGTTGGACTGCACGCGGTCCAGGTTGAAACCGCCGGCCTTGTACCCGCGGGCCGCCGAGGCATAGGTCATCAGCTGCTCGTTCCAGCGGTAGGCCACCTTCAGGGTGCCGGACCATTCCTTCTCTTCGCGCTCCTGGTCGGTGACACGGCCGTTGTGCCGTGGGTTCGCCCAAGGCAGGCAACTGAAGCCGATCACGTTCGGCACCGCGGCGCTGGCCTGGGCCACGGTCAACCCCCGCGCCACCAGCGCTCCGACCACCTGTGCCGGGTTGGTCAACATCGCGCCGCACCCGGCGCCGCCATTGGGGTTGCTGTAGACCGAATGCAGTTGCTTCTTCTCACGCGTGTAGCGCAGGCCCAGCGTCAGATCGAGGGCATCGGTGGCATGCCAGGTATTGTTGGTGAACAACGCAGCGCTCTTGGCGTTCTGCTGGTAGCGGTCGTCGGCGCCGAAGCCGGCAAACACCGTACCAAACGGGCGCCCGCTCGCCTGTGACAGGAACAGCGGCGCGGTGGGCGACGCGCCCAGTGCAGGGTTGATCATCGACAACAGCGCGATCGACAGATACGGCTCGTAGTCGGGCCCGATGCGATAGGTTTCGTTGCGGGTCAGGTCCTCGTCGGTGTAGAACGCGCCCACCATCCAGTCCACGCGTTCAGTGGAGCCGGTCAGGCGCAGTTCCTGGCTGAAGGTCTCGAAACCGGTAAAGGATTCATCCTTCTCGGGATTGCGGTACAGGATGTCCGCACTGCTGAAGTCGAAGTCCAGGCCGTTGATGGAGCCCCATTCGCGCCATGCGGAGATCGAGGTCAGCGTGGCCTCGCCGAACCACGGCGTGATCCAGTCCAGGTGGGCGGCCACGCCCTTGTCCTTGATGTCCTGCTCGGTGCTGCGGTTGCTGTAGGCAACCCGGGCAAACGGGTCCGCCACGGGGACCACGCCCTCGTCCGTGGCCAGCGCGTCGATGATGCGCGCGGTAGCGCCGCGTACCACCGTCATGCCGACGCAGCAGTTCTCCTCGCGACTGGTGAAGTCGCCGCTCAGGCGGATATCGAGTCGGTCGCTGGGCTCAAACAGGAGCTGTCCGCGCAGGGTGTGGAAGTTCTGGTCGCCATCTTCGGTCTCGCGGCGCGGCCCCTCCCCGGTCCGCACCTCGCTGAAGCCGTCGCGCTTGCGCTTGGCGCCGTACACACGGAACGCGGCACTCTCACCAAGCGCACTGTTGAAGCTGCCGGCCGCGCCGACCGCGCCGTAGTTGCCGAACGTCAGCTCACCTTCGGCGGAGGTCTCGTAGTCGGGCCTGCGCGTGACCACGTTGATCACGCCAGCGGAGGTGTTCTTGCCGAACACCGTGCCCTGCGGCCCCTTGAGCACTTCGATCCGCTCCAGCTCGCCCAGGTCGCCGAAACCGACGCCGTTGCGGGGGCGGTAGACGCCGTCGATCAGGACACCCACGGAAGACTCCAGCCCGGCGTTGTCGCCCACCGTGCCAATGCCGCGGATGCGCGCGGTGGTCTGGGCCTCGCTTTGGGTGCTCGTCACGGTCAGGCCCGGCACCAGCACCTGCACGTCCTTCACGTCACGCACCCCGGTATCGCGGAGCAACTGCTCCGGCAGGGCCGTGACCATGATCGGCACGTCCTGCATGGCCTCTTCGCGCTTCTGCGCGGTCACGGTGACCGCGGAGAGCGTGGTGGCCTCCTCTTCTTCGCGTTGCTGCCCGGGCGCGTCCTGCGCCACCAGCGGCGTGGCGAACGCCATCACCAGGACGGCGGCGACGGCCTTGGCCAGGCCATGATGCTGCGGCGTGCGTGCTGACATTGTGCTTCCCCCATTCTTTGGACGCAGGGGCCCCCGCCCCGTGCCGCCCTTCCCCGATACAAGCCGGTATCGCGCCAAGGCTGCCGCCCACCGGTCCTGAGGCCGAACCTAGCACGCCGTCACAGGTTTACACGCTGCAAAGCAGCAACCAGACCTGGCAGGACCAGGGGCACACGGCGGGCGATGCCAGCCCCCGCCGGCCGGCCGGAGACTGACAATCGCTACAATCAGCTTCCGGCGCGTGCATGCACGCCGCGCCTCCGTTTCGCAGCCACCTCATCGAATGACCCAGACCGCCGAGAAGACGCCTGAACACACCCCGCTGATGCGCCAGTTTGTCGGTATCTAAGTCACTTCATCTTTTTAAGCTACTTTTTAGGCATTTCCCGCATCTGTCCATAACATAGGCACCGATATGGACGCCTTGTGGACACCTCGATTTCCTTCATTTGAGCGGTAAGAAGACGAACCACCAAGAGGCGCAGGATATGGAGCACGGCAAGTGGCGGTGAGTGGTTATAGCCATGGCTGGCAACCCTGTCGGGCATGCCACTCAGCAGGTGCCGAGGTGCGCATTGAAGGGTCGTGGCACATGCGCGCGAACCCTGGCTACTGGGGAAGCTCCAACCCCGAGGTTTTGGTCTTGGGGTTCTCCAAGGGAGCCACTCAGATGGCCGCGGCGAGCCAGGCGAACTTTGATGCAGTGGCTTTTGCCGGGATGCGGACCCGCCTTACCCAAGTGCTCGATGCCCTAGGGGTGGGCCTGCAAGGCCAATCCATCGATGAGGCCCTCACTGCCAAGAGCAAAACCTTGGGGGCCGCCTCTTTGGTCAGGTGCGGCCTGTCTCTGGATGTCGGGGGCCGGCTTGTCACCAGTGGCACCATCATGCCCAAGGCCCTGAGCTCTCCCGCTACTCGTGGTTTCATGGCCACTTGCATTCAACGGCACCTGGACCCCCTCCCTGAAAGCGTTCGCTTGGTCGTCCTGCTTGGCACGACGGATGCCTATATGAAAGGAGTGCGTTCCCTCTTCGCTGATCGCTTCCCCGACTACCGCACCGTCAATGACGTGGCCTTTTCGGCCCAAGGCCGACTGTGGGTCTTCGCAGCACACCCGAGCCCGGCCAATGGGGAGTTCAAGAACTGGCTGACTGGCAGTCCATCTGAGGGTTCGGGCAGGAAGCGGCATCTGGCGCTGCTAGCGCTGGGTCGATCAACTCCAACCCGTCCGGCCGAGCCCACCCCGGCTAGGCTCCCCGCCCCGCCCCGGACTACCAATGCAACGCCGCGGAGCGTTCCCGAGGCGGTGCCGCTGACCACCCGCCCCGCCAAACTATCCACGCTGGCGGAGACCTTCTATCTCCTGACCGACACCGGAGCCAAACAGATCCCGGTGCGAATGAAGAACCAGGACACGGGCCGAGTGGCGTTCCGGCTGTCCAAGCTCGGAAATACAAAGAGCGACAGCGTCGAGGTGGACGAAGAAGCCGAGGCGCTTCGACTGTGCCAGACGGGCCAATACTTGATCCGCGTCATCACCGAAGGCAAAGCCGGATCCAATGCACTTGTGCGCCCCGGGCTTGGGCGTCGCATCGTCGTGCGATAGCACTACCACCTGAATTTTGTAATCCGGTATGCTGTTTTTTCGAGGGTGCAGAAGCTTGCGTGGCTCGGTAAGGACACGGTCCAGACCACCGCAATACACGCCAAAGCAACTGCAACCGCATCCGCGGTAGTCCACCAATCCACCACCGAGGAGCCGGCCTCAAATCCGGCAAGCGAGGAACACTGCAAGACACGACACAACCAGGAGACTACGAACATGAAGGCAACACTGACCCTCACGCTTCAAACTCGCTGGACTGTCGTTCTTACCGTGGCCGCGCTTATGGGGATGGCGACCTCTGCGCAATCCTGTGCACCCTCACCGCGCTAGCAGCTACCGCCGCAGCGCCTTGCCCTTCAACTGCATCTGCTGCTCGCGAACTACCGCGCCCATTTGCCGCCCAAGATCCTTCGCCGGATCGGATTGCGGCACCACGATTTCGACCTTGGGCTTGGGTAGCTGATCGATAGCGTTGAGCTTCGGGCGAACCTGGCTGATCCGCCCTGCCATCTGGTCCAGATCGTCTTGTGAGCCGTAGAGCCGGTAGTTCTCTTTCATACGGGTGAAAGCCACCAGCTGCATGTTCCGATCGGTCATAGAAGGGTTGGCGAGCTGGTAGACATCAGGGATCGACTGCCCCTGGGATTTGTGGACCGTGCCAGCGTAGCCGTAAGTCAACGAGGGGAAGTCCGCGGTATCGAACTGGACGAGCCTGCCGTCTAGCTCAGGGGAGTCGCTTTGAGTGCGGATCCGAAGGTGCCAGCTGTGGGCTTCCCTACCCCTCTCCAAGCCCTCCACGACGCCAAACAACCCGTTGACCACCCCGAGATCCTTCTCGCGGGCGGAGAAACGAACCCGATCCCCCGTTGAAAGGGTGAGGTCGTGCCACTTGCCGCCAGCCTTGGCGATGAAGCTAGCCTCCTCCGCTCCAAGCTCCCCGGCACGCAAACGCTCGCCGCGGATGGCGTGGTTCAGGAGCGACACCTCGGCGTTGGTGCCGCCGATCACCAGTTTGTCCTTCCCTTCACGGTGGTTAGCCACGTAGTCCTGGGCCAGTTGAGCGATGGCTTCCTTGCGGGTCCCGTGAGACGAGACCTGTCCTTGCTGACGAACACGATCCATAAACCGCGCGCCCAGGTGGTCGGCATCGGAATACATGAGGTAGGCAGTTTGAAGGTCGGTCATGACCTTTTGTCGCTGGATCGCGGTGATCTCGACCGACCCCACACTCTCTTTCATGGATACGAACGGATTGCCGGCCACAACGGGCGGGATCTGCTTGGCGTCACCCTGCATGATCAGCTTCCCGCCCACGGCGTCGACGTGGCCCTGGATACGATCGATCGCTTCGGTGCCGGCCATGCCGGCCTCATCGAAGATGAGCACGTCCCGGTTGGTGAGCTTCCGCTGACCCTTATCCAGGTCGTGGAGCAGCTTCTCCACCGAGAAGCTCTCGATATCGGCACTGGCTTGGAGTTTCAGGGCCGCGTCCCATGAGGTGGAAACACCGATCACTTGGAAGCCCGACTGGCGGAAGGACTCCACTACGGGCTTGCTGATCGTCGTTTTGCCAGCGCCCGCCCGGCCCTCAATCACGCATGTTCCGCCCGTCTCACATGTCTGGAACATCACGCCTTGGCGCTGATTGGGCGTTAGGGGAAAGCCCTGTTCTTGCTCGCAGCGTAGGATGGTCTCCTTCACAAGCTGCGGATCCAGTCGCACGGTCTTGTCCTCGATCCGGCTCTCCGCACGGGTCTTGATCCGCTGCTCCATGTCGATCATCCACTGGGCGGCGAAGCGCTGCTCGCCAGCGTCTAGGCGCCCGCGCTTGGGCGGTTCGAGCTCGACGATCTGATTGCGAAGCATGAAGGCCTCGGCCTCCTTCAAGACACCCTGCGCGTCCATGCGCCCGATGTTCTCAACGGCCACGCGCTCGACGACATGGGCCATCGTGAAGCTAGACTCGTGCTTGTGGAGGTGTTTCAAGATGTCATGATCGGTGAACTGCCCCAGTTCATCGGGCAGCCCCTTCAAGCTCTCCACCGATTGGAAAACCAGCCCAGGCTCTTCCTTGCGGAGCTGAGCCAGGCTCTGATCCCAGATCTTCGTTAGCTCTGCGTAGCTCGGCTCGTCCTTGTCCTTCCGCGTGGCTAGGCAGGCCTCCTGCTCGGAGCCGCCGTTCTTCATCTGGTGTTCGAGGATCTCGTTGCGGCGCTTGGAGTAGCGGTCGCAGAGCTCCTCGGAAATACCGGCGATCTTGTAAAAGACATTGCCGGTTTCGCGCCCGTCAGCGTCAAGTTCTCGATCTTTGATGATCCCGTAGCCCCGCTGCTTCAACTCCCAGGCTTCCTGCACGCGGGCCAAGGCACCGGCGGTCTTGATGTGGTCCTTGGCAACTTCCGTGTCCAGGGCCCGCCATTTTCCGTCTGAACCTTGGGCTACGTTGTATTGGAGCACGTGGGTATGGATCTGCATGTCGTGCGAACGCGAGCAGTAGTGCGTGTGTCCCGACGCTACAACGCCTTGGATGGCGAGCTTCTCGCCCATGCCGGCCTTTCCCGTGCGCACCTGCATGATGCTGGCGTAGTAGTTCATCCCGGCTTCGACGCCGGCATGGTGGGCTTCCATGTTCGCCTCTTTGGATGCCTGCGGGCTGCCCGCGATCAGCAGCGAGAAATACTTGTTCGACGAGAACGTGTGATCCCATCCCATGCGGGTAGCATCCCCGCTGTTCTTGCGGAGCTTGGCGCCATTCGGTGCGATGCCCTTTGCGAGCAGCTCCATGTGCTTGACGTCCACCCGGCCAGATAGGCCAAGCGCGGCGGAACCTTGCCCGAGCCACCGGCTGCTCGACTTCTCCTTGCCGTCCGCACCGATGTAATACTCGGTCGCCGTCTGCTTCATGTATTCGAGCACCGCAGCACCGTTGCGGGTATCAACTCCCTTGGCATTCAGACGGGTCATGTTCGCCAGCATCAGATCCTCCTTGGGCTGGCGCGTAGCGAAACTTCAGGCGTTGCCTGTTCGAGCTCGATGCGGTCGAAGTGTGATCCCAAGACCTTCTGCGCGATGATCCGGTCGCCATGGAGGTTGTCGCATAGCAGATCCGAGACGGACTGCCCTAGGCGATTACGGGCAGTCGCATCGACCCCAAGTTCCAGCAGTCGCTGTCCCGTGGGATTGTCAGCCCGCCCCATCGCCCAGCAATGCAAGGCGTTGTTGCCCTGCGCGTCAGTAGCCTGAGCACTCGCTCCGATCGCCAGCAGGGCGAGGGGCGCATCCTTCGCCCCCTGCGGGCTAGCTAGGCAGTGCAAGAGCGCAGTGCGCCCATCCACATCCCTGATCTCCGGGTTGGCCCCGTGTTCCTGGTAGAGGTTTGCCATCGCCCGGGCCTGGGTGGCGTAGGCCAGCGCATGCAACACCCCGCGCCCGAAATCGTCCTCAGCGTCGATGTGCGCCCCGTGGTCCAGCAGCACTGCCGCGACCTCAAACGTCGCCGCTTCAAGCAAGGGGCTGGATCCGTGGTGAAGCGGCAGGTTGGGATCTGCCCCTTGATGGAGACAGGTCATGACCTCGGCAAGCTCGGCGTCCGAGTAGATCGCAGCGCGAAGATCCTGGTTCGGGCTCATAGTTTGCGAGCCTTGGCTGAAAGCTCGGGTGAAGCCTGGCGAGACACCAGGCGACCAAGGGCTGCGTGTGGGTCTGGAAGTTGCACGCGCTGCATGCGCTGCTCGAGAGCGTGATTGTCGAGCGCGACCTTGGCTTGCTCACCAACGGCGATATCGCGAGCCGTCTTACGATCACCGTTGGTAATCGCTGGGTCTGCGCCGTCCTTCAAGAGCTGATCGATGGCCTCGCTCTTACCCATGGAAGCTGCGCAGTGGAGCGGAGTCGCCCCTTCCACCGTCCGGGCATCGACGTCCAGCCCCCCGCGATCGGCGAGGAACTTGCACATCTCGCCATCGCCAGCGTAGGCGACCACATGTAGCAGGGTGTTACCGGCATTGTCCCGGCCCTGCAAATCTACTCCAGCATCAATCAAGGTCTGCTGGATGGCTCGCGGTTCACTCTGAGGCTCCCGAATGGGCGCCACGGCCATCTGCATCACGCTCTCGCCAAACATGTTCTTGGCGTTGATGTCGTGCCCCTGCTTGATCAAGTCTTGGGCAACATGCTCAAAGCCGCCCGATGCCGCCTGATGCAATGCCGTATTTCCGTTCTTGTCAGGCCCCTGCGTCAGATACTCGCCATGGCGATACTCGAACTCCTTCCACTGTTCATTGGGCGATAGCATTCAAGGCTCCAAAACGGCTTACCTCCAAGCTAATGCGCGGACCGCGGGCGTCAACGTTCAGAGCGTAAGCTCCAACCCTTGACCCTTACTCCGCGTGCGCGAGCGCAAGCGGTCCAGGCTGGCCTTAGGATCCGGGAGTTCGACGGTCTGCTCCTTGGCCTGCTCGATGACCGGGACCTTCTCATACTGGATCTCAGGCACCTTCATGTAAGCAAGGATCTTGTCGACGTCCTGGGCAGCGCGCATGATCTCGCGAGGGTCGTTCTTCAAGGCCGCGATCCAGTGATTCACATACTGAACATGATCGCCCGGATCGAACGGCACGCCAGTTCGCCGGCAGATGTCGAACGAAGCCATCTCCGCTCGAAGCTCTTCCAAGGCATACCCCGGATCCCCGAAGCGCTCCCCGAACTTCCTATTCAGACGCGATGGATGACCGGTGGCATGGGCACACTCATGGAGTAAAACGGACATGTAGTCGCCATCTGAGGCGAATGCCAAGCGCTGCGGCATCTGGATCTGATCGCGGCTGGGTGAGTAGTAGGCCCGATCCCCGCCGTGGTCGATAGGAACACCAAGCTGGTTCACGATCTTCTGGGCTTCCCCAATGCGCTCGTCCAAGTCGCGCTGTTCGAGCTTCTGCATGGGCGGCAGGCCGTCGATCTGGGAGGCATGGAAGACGAAGAACGGGACGGCGACCATGCGGGGCCGTCCCGGCTCTTCGGGCTCGACGATCTCGGTCTTATCGACCTTCTGCCCCTGCTTGACCTCGACATACTTCACGCCGACGAAGGATTTCTCCCCCTTACGCACCTGGGCGCCCACGGAGAGGGCCTGCTTGTAGGTTCCAAAGCGAGTGTCGGTCGTGTCCACGCCCCGCTCTGCGAGTTGTTCCAGCGCCCAGAGCAGCGACCACTGGTTGGCGCCTCTGTAGGGCTGGCCGGTCGTGAAGTTGTGCGCGTAGCCGGGGATGGTGCCGGCGTCCCACTTGCGGCGGATCGGCCCCTTGCCCGACTCCAGCCCCTGGATGAAAAAGTCGGCGAGCGCCGCGGTGTGCTGGTCGATGAATGCGCTCATAGGGCGCGACCTTCTTCATCGATCCCCTCGAATAGGTCGAGCAGGTCGTCCATGTCTTCGACGGCATGGTTGTCTTCCATCGGCAGGCCCATGTCGCGAATATCGACCGCACGGATGGGCTCGCACTGGTCAAGCCAGTGAAGTTGTTCTGGGGTTGGGGTTCGGTTGCGGGTCATGTGGAACTCCGGTTTGAGGCTCCACTACTCCTAAGGCAGCAGCCAGAGATGGCAAGCTGATATCAGGTGATATCACCGCACGCGTGCCTGCCCGCTATTCTTGTTGAGCACGCGGTCTAGTGGATCAACAGAGTCGTCGGTGACGGTCTGGTTTTTCTCCTGCGGCCTTTCCAGCTCAGGCTTTGGCGTGCCGCGGTTCAAGCGGGCACCGCTGGCGTCCAGGGGGGCAGCGTTTCGCTTGGCTTGCTTGGGAACGCCCTTGGTCCACTCGGCGGGCACAAACTCGGGCCTGAGCTTAGGCAACGATTTGACGGGGAACTCCAAGAGCAGAGGATCGCTGATACCCGAGGTCTTCACGATCGCCTGAACGATGTGGCCCTTGGCCTTCTTCACCACGCCCAGCGCGCCTATTTGCGAGGGCAGCACCACGGGCCGCGTCTCCTCGTGCTGGGAACTGGACGGTCCCGGCGCTCCTGGCGACTGGCTGAAGCTGGTGATCGCCACCCTGCGCTTCCCGAAGAGATTGGCGATAAAGGTCTGGGTTTCGCCCATGGAGATGCCGCAGACAACGTGGGTGCCTACCATCGACATCAATGCCGAAGCGAAGTTGGGTGAGTAGCGCTCCTTGACCTGTTCGATGGACTGGAACCCCAGCCAGACGACGCACCCCTTGGACCGGCCCTTGTCGATGAGGGAGCCGATCTCGTCAATCCGCCCAAGGCTGGTGAACTCGTCGATGAAGAATGCCAGCGTCCGGGTCTGCTCGGCGTCTTTCAGGCTCGGATTGATCACATGCGGGATCAAGGTGTTGAGCATGGCCGCAATGGATTTGGAGGTGAGCTCCCTGTCCTTGCCCGCCTGCAGGATGACCTGGCGTGACCCTTTGTAGCCGTCATGGGCCCAGCGGCGGAACGAAAATCCCTGTCGCCCCTCCCCATTACCCCAGGCCACGGCCAGCTGCTCGATGATGCGGGTATGGGCCGCGATGGTTTGCAGGACATTGAGCGCCGTAGTGCTAGACGGATCAGCCAATAGGCGCAGGCCAGGCGGGTAGTAGGTCGCCATCAAGTCGTGCAGCTCGTAGGGGTCGGATGCTATCAGCCGATCCGCCAGGCTTCGCCAGCCCCAGGGCTTGCCCTCGTGCTGGCGCTCGTAGATAAGCGAGATCAGCACACCGACCACGATGGCCCGGGAAGCCGGCCCCCAAAACTCCCCGTCCTTGGAGGGGATGAGCGATTGGGCCAGGGTCTCGGCGGCTTCGGGTGTTCTGATATCGGCCGCAATGTCCCAATAGGCCGACCGCGCATCCGCTGGCGCCAGCAGCAAAGCATCCGGCATCGCTGCCGTGTAGTCGCCCTTGACATCATAGACCACGGCCTTGCGGTTCTTCTTGATCGCGATTTGCTCGATGAGCGGCCAGAGAATTTGTGTCTTCCCTTTTCCTACGCCACCCGAGATCATCCCGTGTCGTGTAAAGCGGCCCTTGGCGAGCCCGAGCAGCGGGTGAAGGAAGACCCACACATCCTTGTCGCTTCCCCTGCGGGCTGTCCGCTCCGCTTCCTGGCCCTCCAGTAGCCGGTCGCCCTCAATGTGGCGGACGCGGCTCGTGGGTCGAATGGACACGACGAAGACCCACCCACTGATAGCACCTGATATCACCCCCAGCAGGCCCAGGCGCAGTGCGATCCATGGATGGGCACCAAGCCAGGTCCACGCCGTCCACCCTCGCCGGCCCATCAGCGCGATCTCGTTCACGGCGTGAGCGGCCACCCGGAGAGAAGGGACCCGAGCTAGCTCGGGCTGTCCGATGGCCCAGAGTGCAGCGAGCGACAGCGAGAACGCGAGACCCAGGACTAGGCCAGCCGAAACGAAGGCGATATCCCAACGCCTGACGGTTTCAGACGCACTGACAAGCGCAGCGTCGCTTGCGCCCATGACGTCCCTGGGCTTGGCGTTAGCCATGGGGCCACTCGTCCATGTCTAGCGGCGTTCGGCCCAAGTGATCGCGGGCGTGAACATCGCAGCCTGCGAAGAGCAGCGCGCACACGAGATCGGGGCGGCGAGCCCTCACGGCTAAGTGCAATGCCGTCTCCCCGTTGTCGAGCGTTGCGTGGATGTTGGCGCCGGCATCGAGGGCTTCGTTGAGCTCGTCGAGTGATCCGCGCCTAACGGCTTCGTGCAGTGCGTAGTTATCCATCCAATCAGCAAAGCAAAGGATCGGCTCGCGTCAAGGCATGCAGTCGGCGAGACGTTGACGCGCGCGGATCTAGAGGTATCGATGAGGTGTAGCCCATCCCCACAAGGATCAACCGATGAAACTTAAGATTGCACTTACCGTGCTGTTGCTTTCTGCACTTCCATTCGCAGCATCCGCGCAAGATGGATGCGTGATCATGAAGACAGCCACAAACCCCGCCCCTGTGTCCACCAACGGTGGATATGCGCAAGGCCCCGGTTCCATGGCTGACGGACGCGGGGCCGTCGCCGATGGAAATGGCCGCTCTGGCGCCACTCCCGGTGGCTACGTAGGAGCTACGGCACGCGGCGCTGGCGCGCAGGCACGCGGCAGCAACACAACCGCTAACGGCGCCAACGCATCCTCGCTGGATGACGGTGCAACCTCCAATGGTGCGCAGGCCAACGCGTCCGGATGCCTATCAACGGCCAATGGTTCATTGGCGAATGCTTCGGGCGATCACTCAACTGCGAATGGCGCGCTCGCTAATGCATCTGCGACCAACGCGAAGGCCGATGGCGCGGGTTCGCAGGCCACTGACATTGACACCACGGCGGACGGCACGGGTGCCCGCGCTACGAACGTCGGAGCGTCTGCCAGCGGCGCCTTTGCCGAAGCCAGTGCATCAAAATCGACCGCCCAAGGCGCTTATGCGAAGGCTCGGGCCCACAACTGTGTAGCTATTGGAGCAAACAGCGAGTGCACGCAGGTCAATGAATACAGCGTCGGCAACGCCACAATGAAGCGGAGGGTTACCAATGTAGCCGACGGTCGGATCGAACAGAACTCAACGGATGCCATCAATGGCCGCCAAATCTGGGCAATCCAGCAAGACTGGAACGACCGTTGGGATAACGTCAACACCCGCGTTACCAACGTTGAGAACCGCCTGACTGGTATTGAGGGTCGCATTGACACGGTCGGCGCCCAAGCTGCGGCCATGTCCCTAATGGCAGGAACTTCTTCTGGCTTGGCGCCAGGTGAAGTCGAGTTTGCAAGCGCCTGGGGCCAGTATGGCAACAAGGCAGCGTTCGCGGTCGGGTTGAAAGCGCGGCTGTCAGAGCGCTCGTCGATGACGATGGGTTTCAGCATTGCCCCTAACGGCAAAGCGATGGGTGGCATCGGCTTCTCCTATCGCCTGCGGTGATCTGAACGATGGCTCGCATTTACTTCATCGTTCCCTATATGCGACGAGAGTTCGCAAAGAAGTTCGGCGCAGGATGGGATCCAGCAGCACGGGCGTGGTATGCCGAGACCGAAGACGTGCTTGCCAGGATGCGCAAGCACTTCGTGGAGATAGGCGGAGAGTCAAGGTTGGACTAGGAGGGTTCCGCGCGGTGCATGGACCGCGCTGGGCAGCCGGTGCCCGGGGATTGATACCGGCAGGCGGGAGAGAGCACGGTCAGACTCTTTAACGCCACACGGGCTCCTATGGGGCCCGTGCTTTTGATAACACGGAGTCGTATAGACTGGAACGCCTCGTTGTCGGGCAAACCGAATGCCGAACCTAAGCACTGTCATCAAAAGCGAGATCACTCGTTTGGCTCGCAAGGAGATCAAGGCCGCTGTTGATCCTCTGCGTAAAGCAGGCGCCGGCTACCGCCGGGAGATTGCTGAGTTAAAGCGCCAGGTCGCAGCACTGCAGCGCGATCTAAAGTCTGCTTCCCGTGCGCCACGAGCTCAGCCGCAGGAGGCGAGCGATGGCAAGAAGACACGCTTCGTTGCGAAAGGGTTGAAGTCCTTGCGTTCGCGCCTGGGCCTATCCGCTGCGGACTTCGGGCTTCTCGTGGGCGCAAGTGGGCAATCGGTTTACAACTGGGAGGCCGGCAAGACTGTTCCTCGCCAAGGTCAGCTAACCGCGATTGCCTCAGTCCGAGGACTGGGTAAGCGCGAGGCGATGAAGCGCCTGGAGAGCCTATCCCGGTAAAGCTCCTTGCCCACGGGCGCACACCGCCAAGGGGTGTCTTGTGGGGTTTAGGATCAAGCTTGGCAGATCAGACCTGCATCCATCGCCGGAGCCGCAGTCATAGCAAACTGGCGAGCAAACGGGTCTTCGACTTGCTTCATCTGCTGGGCGAACTCCAAGGCCGCAGGACAGGAGATCGCCACCGTATCCAACCCCTGCCCCTCTGCGTCGATCCAAAGCATCGTGTCCTGCATCCCGAGCTTGTCGAGCTTCTGCATGATCTCCGGGCGCACCGCGGGGCAACCCCAGGAGCGACCGACTTTCCCCGGAGAGACGTAGTTCGACGCGTGGATGACGACGGCGCGCTGACGGGCCTTGTCATTGAAGCCGGGGGTCAGGCCATCGAGGCGGTAGCTCCACCCAGGGTTCTTGCCCTGGTAGCGCTCCGAGACCTTATAGAGGCCAAGGCTTGTTGCGTTTGAGTTTGGCGTGTTGGAAAACCGCTCCGCGCGCCCGTCGCGATCTGAGTCAGAACCGGAGCCATGCGCCACCCAGTCTTCGATCAATAGGCGAGGCGACCCCGCAACATCCAGCACGAACAGGCGCTTCTCTGAGGCCTTACGCGAAGCATCGAAGATCACGAACTTCTTGACCTCCTGACCGGCGGCACGAGCGCATAGAATTGCGGACTGGGCGCGAATGGCGACTCTTTCTGAAAGCTGCGGGACAGCCTCGTGGATGGTGGGCTGCGGGGGTAGATCGGGGATCATTGCATGGGCTCCTGGAAGTAGATGGAACGAGCAGGTCTTGGCTGCCCTTGTATCCATCGAAACTCCAGATCCGCGCGCGTCAAGGTTTCGGTCAAGGTTTCAAAATGGCAACGGCCTCATGAAGAGGCCGTGGCTGCGTGCGCATCGAGGCTCAGCGACTCAATCGGTGCTTCTTGGTGTTCGGATCCATGTCGAGTTGCTTGGCCTGCTCCTGGCGCTGGCCCGCGACGCGGTCTAATGCGTCCTGTCGATCCGGCACAATCGGCTTGTTGTCCTTCATTACAGGCGCAGCGACTTCCTTCCGCATGGCCACGTCCCACTCTCGGTCATAGCCCTTCGCCTCGGCCTGCTGCTTTGGCTCCTGTTGCTGCTTGGCGTGCCACTGATCGAACTCCATCTCGGAGGTGGCGTGCCGTCCGTGAGCCGTCTTAAAGGCGTCGAACTGCTGCTTGTGTTCCTGCTCGCCCTTGATGATTGCGCTGTTGATGACCTGCCCCTTCACTTCCTGCTGCAATGACTCCTGCGTGGGCGCAGAATGCTGCGTAGCTGCCTGCTGCTCGCGGCGTGCTGCAATTCGTTCTTGAAGGTTCATTTGGATCTCCGGATAGGCCTACCCTCAACCTAAGGCAACGTCCCCGCGCGTCAACGTAAGAACGGGCCCGAAGGCCCGTTCTCGTTCCACACTTACGCTGCCTGCTCGACCGGATTTCGAGCGAACCACGCCTTGGCAAGCGTTCGGTTGAGCAAATCCCGGTTGCCTTCCAGCTGGGCCACCTGGGCCTGATCAGCCTTCGCGATGGCCTCGAATAAGGCAGCTCCCACCAGTTCATCGATCCCAGGGTTGACCGTGAGCGCTGCGACAAAGCTCAGGAAGAGACTGTGAAGCTCGGTCTTGGTCAGGGGCTCCTTGGAAGTCCACTCTGCCTTGAGCAGATCCCGAATGATGGCCTTCATGTGGTTTGCCACGATGGCATCCCGGACAAGCGCCGTCCTCGTGGCGATCTTTTCGTCGGTCAACTGCGGATACTCGATGAAGTCCCAGCGGGGCACGCCACCGCGCATCAGCTTCACCACGGCCGTCTGCCGCTTCAGGTGCCGCCCGCAATCTTCGATAGTCAGCAGAGGACGCACCTTAGACTCACCACTCACGACGGCATGAGCGTTTAGGTTGTCCATCTCTTCAATGGCATCCATACCGTGATAGGTGTCGAACATGGCCGAAGGGTGATAGGTATCCAAGAGCTTCCTACGCTCAGGCACCACAATCCGGCCCGCACCATTACGGCGCAGCCAACGCATTTCCTTAGCGAGCTCGTGGCTCTCGTCAAAGACCACATGGTTGCCTTGTTCACGGATGCTCTGCTCGAACCCAATCACACGCTCGTTAGAACCCATCCAGGATACATACTTACCTTCAGGCAGTTCCTTGGCAAAGATCTCATAGGTGCCATGACTGGACACCAGGATTGCTTTGGACAGGAAGTTGTCCAGGAAGTTGAGCGTAGCCTCGCGGCCCATGCGAGCTAGGTAGGCCTCGGCGTTCTGCGTGGCATAGACGCATGCCCCGCCGTGCTCGCGCGCGACCCCGAGGAAGTTCCTATCCTCGATACCCACCATCTCCTGCGCCTCGTCCACGAGGAAGAGAACTGGCGTTTGCCCCTCTTCAAGCCAGTTGGAGTTCTGGCGACGACGGACACCCGACATCACGCGGTGGCGGATGAGGTTCTGGCAGAGCTTGCCCGCCTCTCCGTATTGGAACTCGGGCAGGCTCATCCCGACCTTGCCGCCACGCAGGCAAATGGTCGGATCCACCCCGGTTTCAGTGCAGGCCCAGGGGCGAAGCTCCGGGCTGCGCATGAGGGGGTCGATCCAGGTCTCCATCACGGCAACCACGGAACCGCGGGTATCGGCAGGCATGGTCCAGAGCTTGTGCGAGAAGTAAATCAATGCAGCAGAGAGCATGGGGCGCCTATCGGCGCCATCGCCCTTACCAAGGTCCTGAGGCAGCAGATCAACAACCTGCTCCACGGCCTTCAAGATCCCCTCGGCGTCTTCGCTCTTATCCTTGATTAGCGTCTTCATCATGTCGATGTTTTCCAGCGTCCAGAACCATTGACGCTGTTCGCCTTGCTTCTCCATGAGCTTGCCGTATTCAACCAGCGCGCGAAGCACGAGGCCGACGTTCAGCAGCAGCGTCTTGGCTGAGCTATTAAAGAACTTCTCGCTGTCAGCCGATTGCTCTTGCTTGGTGGCACCCGCGCCGGCGAGGTCGGAGATCGCCGTCATCACCTCTTCTGGCGCCAGTCCTTCGAGAAGGCCCAGCTTCACACCCGGCACGATCAGCAAGATATTCGGCAGCCCAAGGAAAGGCCTCAAGATCTGCTCGGGCAAAGTGCCCTTGCCGTCGAGGATCAAGATGCCGCCCGCGTCGTTCAGAATCCAGCCGTAAGCGGTAGGCTTCATTTCACACTCAGTCTTGCCGTAGCCAGTCTTGCCGAAGACGTGTTTGTGGGTCATCTGATCTTTCGGCGACTGGCCGACAACCAACCCCTTGTCCGGCGCGAATCCATCGCCGTAGCGAGTGAAGATACCCATCGCAATGCCGTATTCAATGAAGCCGGTCTTATCGGCTTCCGCGTTGACGGCCTGTTTGGTTCGCTCTACGAGATCCGTGTTCGCTTGGCGTCCTACGTCACCACCATACCGAGCAGCCATGAACGCCAGGTTATAGGCGCGGATCTTCCGCTCCTTTCTAACCCACATGTATGGGCCCATGATGGCTGCCAGCCAAACCCAATAGATAGGCTGCAAGAAGCCAGGCAGCACCGTTGCGCACACAACCATGGACCCGCCAACCAAGAAGCAGAACTTAGCCAGACCGAGAACCACGGACTGCGACTTGTCGCGTTTCCCGGTGAATAGAAACACGGCGCAAAACAGAACCGCGAGCAGGAGCAACGGGCCAGCAAGCGCGATCATCGCCCCTTTCAATCCCAGGCCTGCAGACCCGCCACCCAGCAACCCCTTGGCGGCGCCTGCGAACTTCGATGCGCCCGCCATCGAGGCCGAGACGCCGAAGAACGGAAGGCAGGCATCCCAGATGAAGGAACTCCAAACGCCCGTCTTGGAGATCCCGTGCCAAAGAACGGCAAGGCAACCAAACACGCCGACAGCCGAGAGAGCCGCAATCCCCGTGCAGACCGCGGCAAGGAAGTCATGATCCGTTCGGCCCGCAAGCCCTGATACCACCGTAGCAACAGCGCCAAGGACGGCTAGGAGAATGACGATGCCCCGGATCAGCGGAATGGCAGCGCTATTCGAGCCCTGGCTCAGGTCGCTCAGCAAGACCTGTCCCGCCAAGCGACCGCCGCCTGGTGCGCCCCACCAGCGGCTCTTCTCATCCCGCAGGTCTGGCTTCACCGGAATGATCTTGGGAACGAGCTTCATCGAGCCGTCTTCGTTCTTCTCTGGAACGCCATTGCTCCCGATCACGGGCACCATAACGGGCTTTCCATCGAGATCTACCGCGCCTACGGTTTTGGGCACATCGTGGCGCCCCGCCTTCTCGAGGGCGTCCGTCTTAGCCTTTTCAAGCCAGTCGTCCACCGGAAGCCAGTCGCCGAGTTTCATGAAGGTCTTCATAGGTCTCCTTAGTTCATCAGTCCGCGGCGACGTGCCTCGGCGACAATCGCCCGCTCATCGTCATTAAGGGTTTGTTCGGTCTTGCCGGCGGAGCCCATGGCTCGGACGGCCTGGGCAATCTCCGCGTCCTCCATATCGGCCGGCGGTCTGCCCACCGCTTCTACGGACGCCGATACGCCAGGACGCATATGCGCGCCGCTCTGGTTGCCCCCATGCACACCCGACAAGACGGACAAGGCGAGGTAGCCAGCGAGGATTATGGGAAGGGAAAGCAAGGGGACGGCAACTGGCATTAGCCGCCCAACGCCATATTTCAGGTAACGACGGAAGTCGTCGGTCCGAACCTGCAATCGCTGGTATCGAGGATCGCTGGACTCGTCCCCCTTCAACACATGGCGGTCTTCTTGATCCCACCAGAAGTTGTAGGGCATCCCCTTGTCTTTGGCATCAACAATCAGTCGGTCGCCGACCCATTGCATGGCCTTGGAGGCGTAGGTAGATCGGACGTCTCCGAACACCTCCTTTAAACGCGCAAAAACAACCATCTCAATCTCCGTCAGTGGATATCTCTCTTCGTAGCTCGAGATCCGCGCGCGTCAACGTTTGCCGAACTGTTCAAGCTGCTTCCCGAAGTCGCGGATCTGCTCGATCTGCTGCTCCTCTTTCGCCGGCGCAGCCGGAGTGGGAGCCGGTTCGATCTTCTTCGGTTTCTGCTTGGGCACGGGTTTCGGAGTCTGCTTGGACGCAGTGACCACCGGAGCGGGCTCTTCTTTCGGTGCAGGCGCAGTGTCGGGCGCGGACTGCTCGACAACCGGCGGACGCGGAACCTCCTCGACGAAAGCCGGTGCTGGCGCCACCTCTTCAACTGGGGCGGGCACGGAAACCGGAGCCTCGATCTCGGAAGCGGTCGCAGGCTGGACGGAAATAAGTGCCGGCGTGGCCTCTACCTTCGGCGGCCCAACGTGCTCGCCCGCGGGAAGGGTGCTCCACCAGTAGGCACCGCCACCGGCAGCGGCCAGGGCGAGCAACCCGCCCGCGATCCACACGTATTTATTGGTGCGCTTCTCGGCCTGCGCTTCGATCCGCGCTTGCGCTGGTCGATCTGCCGCACGCTCGCTGTCTACCTCGACCACTGCCACCGGATCGGCGACGGGCTGGCGACCCGCGAACGCCTCAACGCTCTCTTGGTGAGCGCCAAGGTGCACCTCTCGTGCCTCATCGTCAGTGGAGTCGAACGCAACCGACACCGACATAGGGGCGGCCATGGTGATGTCTTCACCCCTCAGCGGCTCGATTACATCCGGCAGCTGCCCCATTCCGTTGAAGATCGGGACGCCTTTAGGTTCACGGGCGGGCTCTTCTGGAACTGGGAGAACCGAGCGAACCTCCTCGGGCGTGATGCCTTCCAGAGGCGCTACTTCTTCCGGAGCCGCGGCCTTCGCTTGGGCTTTGGCCTGCGCCCGCCGTTGGTGCTCCTCCTTTAATCGACCCAGGGCGCCGAGCGCAGCCTTGCCGAACTCCTTGCCCTTCTGCGCCGCGATCTCAGCCGCACGCGCCGTCGCTTCACGGGCAGCACGGGAGCGCTCCTCCAGCATCTGGCGTGCCTCGTCGTTGATAAGGCTCTCTTCAACGGGCGCTGGGCGCGGAGCCGCGGAAGGCGCAGGGGTTGCCCCCTGGCCCTCCTCCTCGAAGAGGGAGCCGAGATCGCGCCTGCTCATTTGATCACCGGCACTGGCGAGACGACGATGACCGGAGCCGAGCCGGCGGCGTCGGCGATGGTGACCTTGTCGTTCTTCACCTGGGCACGCAGCTGGGCGGCAACCCAAGCGCGGTCGGACGCGTTGCCGGACACCGAAGCGGTGATGGGCATCGTCTGCTTGTTCAGCACGGCGACAAGCTCACCGATCACGCGGGAGATGTCCGCGTGGCGAGCAGCGACCTTCTTCGCGTCGAGGTTGAGGGTCAGGCTCTCAGCGGCCTTGGTGGTTTCGCCGGCAACCTGGACGTCCCTCTCCTTGACCGATACCACGGCACCGACGGTGACCTTGCCCTTCAAGGCGCGGAACTGGTCAAGCTGGTTACGGTAGTCGGCTATACCGGTGGTGACGCCTGCGGCACCGCATGCGAGAGCGGCAGATGCCAAGTCGGGGCCACCACCGATACCCAAGACCTTGCCGAGAACTCCAAGCCCGACAGTCATAGCGGCAGCAGTGCCACAACCCTTAGCACCTGCCTTGAACGCCGAGCGACGGGCTTCGGCCTTCTCGTCGGCAGAGACGGTGGGCTTGGCCGTTGCTGGCTTCGAGCCAGGAAAGGTGCCGGTGGTGGCGCAGCCCGCGAGCGCGGTAGCGATGGCCGCGGCAAGGATGATGTGCTGTTTCATTTTTGATCTCCTGTTATGTGGAAGTGGAAGGACGGCCGTGCAACTTTTGAAGCAACCCGGACTGGCCGCTCGTCTTCCCGGCGATGGCTTCGCGGAAGCCTTCGAGGAGTTCGGTCTGGGAGTTGCGTATCGAGTCGCGAAGCGCAACGACGATTTCGATGACCTGCTCTTGCAGTTGGGCGTTCTCAGCCCGAAGGGTCATCAGCTCGCGTTCGAGTTCTTCGCGGATTACAGAGGCGGCATCGATTCCGTCGAGCTCACGCTTGTAAACTGAGCGGATATGGGCGGCGACGGAAAGACCGGCGCGTTTAGCGCAGGCATCAGCTCGCTCGTAGTCGTATTCGGTTAGCCGAACAGTTATGGGTTGCATCCCTATGTGGTAATGCAGCATCGGCCCGTGTCAACGTCCCGGGCGCATCGCAGGGTTTTCCCATTGTTTCCAGGGCCCGCAGGGCCGCTCTTGCCTCTGCGGCGCATCGCGCCGCGCATCGCGCTCAAAGCCTTTACGTGCTTGGCTTCTGCCTGGCTTTTGGCGCCAACCGCGCAATCACCGAAGGTGCGGTTGGTGTGTAAGGAAAAGAGCTTCTAGTAGAGATTTGCCTAGACCGTGGGATTGGCAGGAACGCTAGAAGATCTTTTCATGGCTCTTGGTATGGACTGCACGGAGCAGGACAGCGCTCTTGCTTTCGATTTTTGGGGTTGGACTGGCAGCAACTGAACAACCTTGACGCTCGAAGACTGTCTGCTTGTATGAGGGAAGACGAACGAAATCGGATCACCTCATGACCATCAACCCATCAGGAAAGCGTTCACTCACCAGCACCGAGCGAAGCAAGGAATGGCGAGTAAGGAACGCTAACCGGAACAAGCAGCTAGCCTTCGTCATACCTCGGACGGCGCATGAACTCGTGCAACAGGCCGGGGAAAAGTCGGGCTTGTCGATGTCGGGCCTACTGCTCGCTTGCCTCGACTTCCTGAGCGAGACGGACGGGCTCCGCCTGCAGGAACTGGCAGCGGCGCACGGTAAGCTGCACGGGCTGCGCGTGCAGATCGAGGACCCGGACACTGGCCGCGTGTCGAGGGTCCGAGCGGGTCGCTACCGGAAGGGAGCCGCTCATGAATGACGCATTGGCCGCCTTCCTCCGTGAAGTGGAGGCCGATCTATGGACGCTCCGCACGCCTGCGATGGAGAAGTGGCGCAAGAAGCTGGCGGCACCTGTCCCAGGCTCGCCCTGTCAGTTTTGCGGCCAGGTTCCCGACGAGCCCCTCGTGCTGGCCCATACCGTTTCACTAGAGCTCGGCGGCAGCCACGGCAAGGAAAACCTGGTTCCCGGCTGTAAGGCCTGCTTGCAGCGTGCCCAGGTTTCCGACCCCATCACTTGGAAAACCACCCCACGAGATCTCATCCCTTCCCTCGCCGCCCGACGCCTGGAAGCGCTCGCCGTTGCTCAGAACCACTTGCTGCGCACCCGGGAGGAAGCGAAGACCAAGCCCTATGTGGTGAAGCTCCTGCACGGCCGCTGGCAGCATCCCCGCTTCCTGGTGCGAGCCTGTCTAACGGAGCAAGGCGGGCTCCTGGCCTTCGCCCAGCACACCCCCATCCCAGAGGGCATCGCCACCCTGATACGGCTCAATGGAGGCCAGCCGGTTCGAGGCGCGCCCCGCGTCTTCCACACCAAGCCCGAGGGCTTCCACGACCTGGCCTGGCTCCTTATCGAGCGAAACGCGTGGCTTCGCCGCATGGCACCCGAGGGATTTCCAGACCCCACCCCGGATGATGACGGGGCCAGCCGGTGGCATGAAACCTACTCATCGGTTCACGACATCGCCCGCCGCGGGAGGTCGCAACGCGGCCTCGTCGCCCCCACGCCCTGGCACGAGAAGCCGATGGACCCGCGTCAGCGCCGCCATCTGGCCGCGATGCTGGCCCTAAAAACAAACCAGCCACTCGATCAGGAGTGGCTGGAGAATCATCGGCATGCCGACGAAGCGTTCATTGCGGTAGAGCGCCAGCGCCTCGATCGTGCGTGGCGCAACCGTTTCTAGTTCACCCCTCATTGTCCGGGTTCACCGGAGCGCGGAACTGCCCCTTGATCTTGGTGATGCCCAGAGGGTTGCCACCCCTGCCTGACTTGTTGCCCGGCCCGCCGCGGTGGCCGATGCGGTCAACGTCGGACTCGTCATAGAAGGCGTTGTAGGTCGTGGGCTTGTCGTTGCTATCCGGTGTTCCGGGAGCAATCCGCTCCGTCCGCTCGCGCTTGGCGACCATGGCGTGGGCCAGCATCGGCGGGATCCTGCCGCCATCAACAAGAGCAGCAGGAAGGCGCTTCATATCGTCGAGCACATCAACCGGGGCGCCCGCTTCCAGCAGGTAGTTCATGATCTGCTCCTCGACGCACTTCTCGCCCGTGCGAACCAGACGATCCCAACGGACGGACTTCTGCACTTGTCCGAACGCGAACACGGCCAGGTGAAGAGGCGTCAGGCCATTCACGGTCGCCAGGTCCACATTCTCATCAGTGAGGTGGCGGCGGACAGCTTCGAGGTCACCGCGAATGACGGCATCGTGCACTTCCGTGTGCTGACGGCGCGCACGGCGGATCAGGAGAGCGTGCTCATCAGCATTGCCCGACACTGCGAGCTTCCGGTCAGCGACTGCGACCAACTGCTCTTCAAAGCCCGGCTGGCGTGAAATGGACTTGGTCTTCGGCGCGCCTTGGCGGGCGATGGCGTTCATCCGAAGGTTGTTGTAGCGCTCGTCGATGGTCAGTTGCATGGGTTTGGCTCCGTTTGTGGGGGATGGAAAGCGCTTCGCTTCCCTACCCTCAGTCAAAGCCAAACTCGGAAACCGTCAAGAGTTTGGGGCGAAACTCATCAGCGAAGAGTGTGAGATTTCTCACACTCGCCCGTTAGGCCTGTTCGACGATGAGTTGCATGCCCTCCGCCTCGATTTCGTCGAGGGCTTGCTCCACGATGGCGGCGATAGCCACCGTATGACCGCCCTTAGAGAGCTTCTTCAAGCGCGCCAGTGTCTGCCGCGGCATGCGCATGAAAAGACCCGTTGTCGGCCCGCGCGTCTGCGCGAACACCTGCACCCCGGGCTCGCCCTGACGTTTAGTCAGGCGAAAGCATGACTTGGTTGGCTTGCTCGTGGGAAATGCGACGGAGCAGGCGGCATCCGCCGCATCGTCGTTCATCCAATCTTCTTTCTTGCTCATGCAACGCTCCTAAGCTGCGGGGCTTCAACGGCCGCATAGGCCGCGAGCACGTGTTCCAGCACCGCCTCAGCTTCACTCCGAGCCTGCAAGGCATGGGAGATTGCAAGGCCCTCCGAGTAGACCGTCTGCCCGCGCCCGTAGGCCTTGGGGTAGCACGCCCGGTCTCGATACTTGGGGCAGTTCTTGAACACCTGATCCAGGAGCACCCGCTGCTCAGCCCGATCGGTTCGCACCCGCGTAGGCACGGCGATATGCGGCAGCGCCAGCCCTTCCAGCATCGTTCGGCCGCGCCGATACAGTGGATAGGTCGTTGCGTCGAGCAGCACTGGCATCAGCACCAGCCGCCCCGGCAACCCGGTTTCCGGCGGCACGGGCGCGTGGTCATAGATGATGTCGTCAAAGCCCTTGGAGCGTGCCGCGGCCACCACAAAGGGCGTTTCCATGCCCCGGTCGTCTGCACGCTTGGCCCAGACCAGGCTTCCGCTTTGCGGGTCTTGATCGACCACCAAGACGCGACGGCCACGCGCTGCCAGTCCTGCGGCGATGGTGAGCGCCGTCATCGTCTTGCCGGTTCCGCCCTTGGGGATCCAGATTGAAAGTTCCATGTGTCCTCTGCTATCGGGTGATATCAGGTGATATCAGTTGCTATCCACGTCTACCGCACCGTGCCCGCGCGTCAACGTCAGTCCTCGCCGAGGCGCATGATGGTTGCCACCGGTTCCCCCGCATCACCGGGGCCGATGTGCAGGACTAGCGACTCCTTGACCGCGGCCGTGGTCGCGCCCTGTCGCGGGATCCGGTAGACCGCGAAGCGGGTTTGGTGGGTGTCCGGGTTGGCAACGGCCGCACAACGCGCCATCCAGAGCACATCCCACAAGCGCCCATTGAGATCCTGCGGGATGCCCTTGCGCTCGGTGTCTTCCTCGCGCCACTCAACGCACTCGACCCAGGCAGCGGCCGTGAGGGCCACATGGCACTTGAACCCCGCCTCTGCGGCCAGGCCTGGGGGGACCTCCACCAAAACGCCGTCGTCCAGCGCTTCGCGGCGGGTGCAGGAATGGATCAGGTCAAACATGCGCTTCTCCGGGTGGTGATAGCAGGTGCTATCAGTTGTAGTTGCGCCCTCTCAGGCAGGGCGCGGAACACTTCCGCGTCCATGCGGAACCCAGAGCCGGGGGTGAGGCGCCGTCAAGGAAGGCGCCCGTAGGGCGCAGTGCAGGGGCTGGCGCGGGCCGGAGTGCACACGTTCTTTGTGCACGACTACACGGGCCCCGGAACGGCCCTTGACGGAAGAAGCCGATCCCCTGGCAACGCCGTTGCGGTTGCCCTTGCGGTCCGCGCGAGCAAGACACCGGCTTGCGAGCGATTGGCGCGCAAACGTTGACGCGCGCGGATCTGGAGGTATCGCTGATATCAGGTGATAGCAGTTGATATCACCTGATATCAGGAGCCAAGCATGACGTTCATAAAGAAACCCTTCGCACCCATCACACCCCCTGCAGAGGGCCTGGCACGGGTTCTTTACGACGCCGGCCAGTGGTGCTGCGACAACCTGGCCGTATGGATCGTTGGGATTTCATCCTGCTCCCTGATTGCTCTCTCCCTCTACTTCCCCACCTAACGGAGATCCCCATGCGCATCCGTCTCTTCGTCAAGCTGGCCCTGCTGGGCATCGCGCTCTTTGGCTTCAACGCCCTGTCTGAGCGCGCCAGCCAGCAGATCGGCATAGCCTCCAACGCCATCGACAACATCACTTCAAGGAACTGACCATGTTCAAGCCCTCCCTATTCCTGTTCTTGGCTTCGGCCGTTGCCATGCTCATCACTGAGTCTGTCTGGCTCGCCCCCTTGGTCGCCTTGTTCGCCGCTTTCACGCTCCACGGCCTGCTCGACCGCGCGCCGCCCGCTCCGCCCATGGGGGAGCTAGGCATAGATGAGGAGGACCAGCACCTGGAGAAGCGCTTGGCCCAGTTCCGCAAGGCCCTGCACGACTAACCGCAGCGCCCGTAGCTGCACTCCTGGATATCCGTAAGATCGTGCTCGCGGCCGAACGCTCGAGCCGCCTCGTGCGGGTCCTCCGGGTAGTCGCGCTCCCAGGAAGCAAGCTCGAACTCGTCGAGGCCAGCGTCCGCGATGGTGATGAGGAAGCGGTCCACGAGGGCCGCATTGAAGAGCTGTCTCCAGTTCTGCATGTCGGTCTCCCGAGCCAGCCGGGGCGCGAGGCCCCGGCGGCCGTCTTGATTAGTCGGCCTTGGACTCGACGGTGCGGAGAACCACGATCCCATCGACCGGCAGCGCTTGCAGTTGCAGGCGGAAGCCCTTGCCGTCCTGGTGCGGCCAGGCCACGCCGATCTTCGTCCAGTCGCTCTTCTTCTCGCCGTTCACTTCGTATTCCCGGACGGTGAAGGCTTCGAGGCGGGTCGGCTCGGCAGCCGGGGCGGTGTTCTTCTTGCTCATGATCTAGCTCGCAGTCGTTAGCGCGGATTGCGCGGGATCAACGACCAGCGAAGCCCATCAGCCAAGCAGCACCCCTAGCGAGTGCCGTAGGCCAGCGAGTGGGGGCGCAACGCAGACAGCCCTGGGAGGAGACCAGCGTTCCTGCACAATCCCAGTGCAGGGTTAGCGGCTCCGAGTGGAGCGTAGGCGCAGTGGAGCAGTCCGCCAGGACTTGCGCGAGGCGGGCGTAGCGATAGTGCCCCGCATGCCATCAGTGCCGACAACGAGTGCCCGTGAGTGAGTTCAACCCGGTTGCCTTGACCTGCCTAGCCTTCCCTTGCGAGAAGTGATCGGCGATTGACTGGATGATGGCGTGGCTGCACCTAGGGAGGCAGCCTGCTACTGCCCTGCTCGGTGGCGTGGTTTTCCAATCGGTGGAACAGACGGATCAGGGCGCCTGGGTCTTGCGCTTTGGCTGGTAGCCCGCGGCCACGGCGTCAAGCCACGATTGGCGCAGTGTGTCGTAAAGGCCCAGTGCACGCGCGTCTCGGTAGAGCTGGTCGTGAGACAGCCACTTGAACTTGCGCAGGATGATGTGGGGCGGATGGCCGGCGCGGATTAGCGGTTCGATCGCCTGCCGACGAAGGTTCGCCTCGTCGGTTTGGGAAAGGGTCGGAAGCCCCATCGCACGGCGCAGCTGGTGAACGCGCTGGCGGGAAATTCCCATTTCAAGGGCAATGGCCGGCCCGCCCAGGCCTCGATTGTGCAGGGCCAAGAGCTGCTTCCGACGCGTTTCACGGGTGTGCTTATCCATAAGACTACACCTAGCACACGGTCCGCCCGCGTCAACGTTCACACCGCACTTCCGCGCAGTCGCTGGTTGAGGTGCACCAAGGCAAGCGACACGCCCAGTGCAGGCCATGCGCCAACCAGAAAAGGGAATGCGATTGCGAGCAGGATGAGGATTGCGCTAAGGGCACTCATCAGCGGCCCTTACAGAAGGAAACCGGCGAGAAGCGCGCCACCGAAGGCAGCGATGGCAATGCCGACGATGATTGCCGGTTTGTCGATGAGCCGCTGAGCTCCCTCTTGGATGAGGTCATGGGCGAAGTCGGCGAGGTTGGTCAGTGTGTCCATTAGAAGATCTCCGGGTAGTTGACGGCGAGTTCGCTCATCGCCCAGTAGACGGCAGCGACGATGAGGGCGGTGAAGGGGATGGCGTGGATGAAGATCATTGAGGAGCCTTGCTGTTTGCCTATATTCATTCAAAGGCAAAGTCGGAAACCGTCAAGGGTTTTGAACGAAACCCGCGCTCTTTTTGTGAGACATTTCTCTCGCTATTCGCTCTGCGGTGAACGCGGCACATCGCTACGCTTACGCGCTGTTGCTGTTGCTTTTCGAGGGGCCGACGGCCCATTAACCGCTTATGCTCTTGATCTACAAAAGAAGGCCGAGAGGCCCGTTGCACAAACTCGACCGCTCGACATGAGCCTTATCGAGGTAATAGGTCGCCTCGCTCACTCCAAGCATCCTCGCTCCTACGCGCGGCCCGATGCCCTGCTCCATGAGCTCTCTCACCTTCTCGCGTCGCTTCTGCACGCGCTCCGACGAGCCCCGTTTCATCCGGTGCTTCCTCTGGTTGTTTCGTTTAAGTAGTGGGTTCAAGCCCAGCTCTACGGCCTTGGCCCGCACCCATGCAAGTGACCGGTCCATGTGATTGGCAATCTGCTGACTCGTGCAACCGCCGCGGATCTGACGCTCAAAGAGAACATCCCTTGACACCCGATAGTTGTCCAGGCACTGCTGGTATTCCTCGTGCCGGATCCCTAACCACTCAGCGCGCCGCCGCAACCAAGAGCTATTGCCGGGAACGCCATACTTCCTATCCAGCTCACCGATGGAGGGGCTCCATTTCAGGTGTAGTTTGAATAGCTCGATCGTCTGGAAGTCCAAAATGTCGCCTTGGCGCATCCTCTTTAACGTCCGAGCCGTCGTTGAGTATTCCTGCCAGCGGGGGAGGTCGTGCCAGTCCCCTAGCCTACCGACGCGGGCCTTCATTGCCGCCTCACGACTCGCGGAGCGCCCGGAGAAGCGCCGTCCCGTGCACGCCTGCAATCCGCCGTAGCCGCATTCAGTGCCAGTTGCAGGGCTTGATCCAGGCGCGCTCGGGTGAGCTTGGTTTCATCAACCAGTTCGAGAGCGCGAGCTTTGCAGCGTGGGTCCTTCCACTGACTGGTCTCGATGCCGTGATGGACCATCCAGGCCTCACTTACCAGCGAAGGCTCTTCTTCCTGCCTGCCTCCTGCGCTTGCCCAGGCCTCAGCCAAGTAGACACTCAACAGACCGCCTAACACGAAGATCCAGCCAAAGATGATCGATGGATTGCGGCCGGGCCGCGATTGATAGGGGTTGTTGTCCATAGAACTCTCCGGGTGCGCCTTACTCCATTACGAAGCCCAATCCGCGCGCGTCAACGTCTGCACGTCCATCCGCTCTTGCCCTGGCTCTTCAGCGGGCCAACGGCTCATTCCCCCGCTCTTGCTCCTAGCCCTCCCCAGCGCTATAACTTCCCCTGCCGGTTCGGCTATCGCCCCGGTGTTGTGCCTGCATAGCCTGTCGGCTCCAGGTGCCCGCTCGTCCTCTATCGAGGCGACGGGAACCCTTCCCTGGAGCCCAGATGCCGAAACTCGTCCGTCTACGCACCCTCGCCTTCCACGCCCAGTCTGGCCGCTGCTACTACTGCGGACGCGTCATGTGGCTTGCCTGTCCGTCCGAGATTGGCCTCCGGTCCCGCGCGGCGCGCCCTTTCCAGTGCACTGCCGAGCACCTCATCGCGCGCCAAGACGGCGGACAGGATGTCGGAGGGAATATCGTGGCCGCTTGCCGCTTGTGTAATGGCCGGCGCCATAAGCGCAAATCCCCGCCTACCCCCGATGCCTACAAAGCGCTGGTGCGACGGCGGGTCAAGAAGGGAAAATGGTGGCCTGCGTCGCTTTCAGGGGATAGGCATGCTGCTGTTCGATCTGCTCCGTATGCAGGAGCCGAGTTTCGACCCGTCCAAGGCCAAGGTGCATCTGGCTCGCTACAACCAGGTTGACCAGCCGATAGACGTCTACAAGCGCGGGGAGTTCGACGAGTGGCAGCGCTGGCAGAACGGCCACAACTTTAATTGCCCGTTCGTAGTGGCACTTATCCAGGACGGATCAGCCACCCGTTGGATGTTCGCTGGGCTTTTCAAGCCCACCGGCCACACCATCGAGCAAGGCGATAAGCGAGACCACTACTACTACGACTTGGAGCGCTTGGAGAGCACGGCGGAGCTCGAAGGCAGGTTGTTTTGCACGAGCAGCTACACCAAGCGCAACTCATATGTGTATTGCTCCACGGTGGAAGACATGGCCGTATCGGAGATCCTGCGCGAACGGCTGAGCGTCGGAACCTTCCCTGGCTACAAGCTGGTGGATATCTCCAAGGATGATCTCGACCTCATCGTGCGCAGCAATACTGAGTCATGGCGCACGGCCCTTTCCAGCGTCAAGGGCATCTACCTCATCACCGATACGCAGACCGGCAAGCTCTATGTCGGAAAGGCCGACGGCGAGGCCGGCATCTGGGGCCGGTGGTGCATGTATTCCTCAACCGGACACGGCGGCAACAAGCTCTTGGTCAAGGAGCTTGGCTTGAAGGCAAGCGAAAGGCAGCGCGACCTTCGGTTCTCACTGCTGGAAATCGCAGACCTGCAATCCGCGCCGGGGGAGATCGACGCCCGCGAGAGCCACTGGAAGAAGATCCTCATGACGCGCACCACCGGCTACAACGGAAACTGACATGCCCACGCTGGACGCAAACAACTGGGGCTGGACGAAGCGGCCCACCTCCGACGCCGAATTTGAGGCCATGATGGCGTCGCTCGACGCCTACCTTGCTTCGGAAGAAGTGCTCCCGCATCAGCGCTCCTTTGTGGGCAAGAGCCTGGTCGCCCAAGCGTTGCAGATCCACGCCCCTCTTGCCGGCTCGATCTTTGGCATTGGTGCCGACGAGATCGATCCGACACTCGGGCGCGTGTCGGAGTGGTTCAAAGCCATCTACGAGAAGCGCTTCAATCCGCATTTCGATGCGCGCTCGTTCGCTGTCGATCTGCGCGGCACGCTCTGGCGAATGAGCGTAGGTATCGCATTTGGTAACCCGCCTGTCTTCCTCGACCCCGACTGGAGCAACACCGGCGGCCAGCCCATGGAGCGTTCGTTGAACCTCATTCACGGAATCGAGGACTTCACGCCTGCCGCGGCACTGCGCCTGACGGCCCAGGAATTGGACGCCATCGAAGCAGCTCTCCGGGTTGGCATTCCTGCACTCAATGCCATGGATGATCTTGGCGGGCACGCCATGTTCGATCAGGCGCGCCTTGACTACGCCCATAGTGTCGATGCCCTGATCTCTGGCATCGCGTGGAACAAGGCCTGGTGGGAGACGGCGCAGACCGTCGAGAAGCTGATGAAGGGTCTGCTGGCCAAAGAGAGGCAACCCTACCCGACAGGACAGAAGGGACACATCATCCCCCATGTCGGGAAGGTGTTCGGTGACTATTTCGGTGTCGAGCTGCCTGTCGATCTCCTGCAAGCCATCGATTGCAGGCCCGATGTGCGCTACGCCGACATCGAGGCCACTCGGGAGGATGCGTTCGCGGCGCATCGGGCGTTATTAGAGCTTGTCCCTTTGCTAGCGCATGCCTACAACAACCGCCCTTCCCGATCACCTTGAGCAAATCTACCCAATCGGCATAATGCTGCGCTTCCGGTAGATATGAAAAGGGGAGCGCAGGCGTCCTAGTATGGCCTGCCCGCTTGTGGGGGTGTAGGCCACCTATTCGACGCTATACGGGGCGGCGCCCTGCGTCGTGCTCGCGGCCCGCTGCCGCCTAAACGCATCTACCGCTTCCTCCACCGCCTCTTCTGGGCTGCGTGGAATGACGTTCACGGGTATGACCACTTCGCAGTCCACGGGCTCTACCCCCGCCACGTGCAGCTCAACTACCGCGTTTCCGATGACCCGATGGAACACCGTGTGGAACTCACGCACGTCCTGCTCGGTGCGCTCGCCAAGTCCACTGCGCGGGAAACCACTGTCCTCTAGCCGGGTATGGGCTCGTCCTTGTCTGAAATCTAGAGCGAATACAAACGCTATCGTAGCCCGATCATTGACCAATAGGATGCGCACGGCGCCTTCTTGAGCCGCGTCCGCGTGCATCGTAAGGTTCGTCAGTCCCTCCATCGGTGGATCGGGCCAGAGAGCCAGGTCTACGCGAACACCATCCAGGCCGAGGCTTGCTGGATCTGGACTGCCCCCGGCCTTCAACACTGCCAAGGCAGTGGGATCGATGAGTGCTTCCCACGGCTCTAGCCGGTTTCGGGTGGCATAGAGCGTTCGAGCGGTTGGAACCTTCAGTTCATCCGCAAGGTATTTCCTTGCCAGTTCCCTCATCAGCACCAGATCGGCCGAGATGCGCCGGCGATCTGCGGGAATATCGGGATCAACGATCCCTCCGCCGAACGAGGCGTGAGCGACCGCATTGCGTCCACTGTCATAAAGATGCAGGCCGACATCTCCCTCTGTCGCCCGCAGTTCCGCGACACGCGCGGCTGCCCTACCGGTCATATGATCGATGTTTCTATTAAACCAAGCCTCCCGTTGGCGACCGCTTCCATACTGCGACTCGATAACCTTGAAATAGCTAAGGAATGCATAGCTGTCATGGACGTGGGACAGGCGCTCACCCTCGCGCCAAAAGGCAAGCGCTATCCGAGTGTTTTCGTCATCGATCACCGGCATGTGGTTGCAGTCGAATGACCGCGCACCCGCTTGGCCTACCGTCGTATACGCGTTGCGCATTTGCGCACCGAAGCCAATTGCATGTGTCCCTCCCACAACTTCAACCACATCCACGTATCCGCCAAGAAACCAGCCAAGCACAGATGTGAAGCGATAGATGTTCCCGAGGCAGGCTTCGACATCGCTTTGGGTGCCGGGAACCGTAATGGCCGGCGCGGTCGGTTGTGGTCCATTGTTCGTGCCGCGGAGGATGAAGTCGTCGCCCGCGTATTTCACCCAAACATCCTTTTCGGGCCAAGGAATGGACGATGCGACGGCTGCGGAAATCCAGCCAAGCCGGCCTCGCAGCATTCGATCGACAGCTTCCCCAAAGACGTGGGGCACATATGGGGTTCTCATGAAAACCGATATTCAGGCAAGAGCGGACACGCCTCAAGAGCCACACTCCCTGCGGACCAGTCCTGCCAGCACTGCCGCATACAAAAAGAGGCCCCTTCCGGGGCCCCTGCGTCGTCGGCGTTTTGATGGGGTCTGTTACCTCCCCGAACCCCCTTCCCGGCGCCGGCCGTGATGACAGCCAGCGTTGCTCCGGTCTCATTCCTTGATCGGGTGTTGGTAGCCTGACGACGAGCTTAGTGTGGCTTCCCGCTTGGACCCGCGCCATCAGGCGTTGCCCCGAGTTCGCGTAGGAGTTTTCCTATTTCCCCGTCAGACTTGAACGCGGGGACCAACGCTCCGCTGCTCAAAGATGAGCCCGATGGATGCGCCTGGGCACAAAAGAGGTTGGCGAACAGCACCGCCTCAACCATTTGCTTTCGAGTGTGGCCCTGCCCCGACCAGTCCGGCGGTAGGCTGTCCAGTGCCTGCATGGCCTCCTTGCCGGTCAAATACTGAGCCGCGGTGAGCACGGTCCATTGCAGCCCCACCTCGGACCGCAGGAACTGTCCGGCGCCCTTGGCGTCCATCTTCCCGTCGCGCACGGCAAGCAATGCGATGGCCGCGGCTATCGCCTTGCCAGCGGGTGGTAGCTTGCTCTTCTTCTTGGGGAAAGGGTTGTGCCTCATGCCGCCTTCCGGTGCTCGTAGTAGGGATGCCGCTTGTCGTCGAAGATCGCGAACAAGGCATCGAGGTGGTTCGAGCCGAACCAGGACACCGTGGGCGCGCCCTGGGCCTGGGCGAGATACTGCCGCAGGGCGGTGAGGCGCAGATCGCTCATGCGCGGATGTCCATCAGGCTGCGCAGCTTGAAACGGCGCGAGATCAAGCCTTCAGCGATGTGCGTTTCTACAAGCCGGTAGATCTTGTCTCGCCCACCCATGCCGTTCGGAGCATGAGCACTGCTCGCTGCCGCGCCGATGACATCGTTGGAATAGTTCTCCCAGCGCGCCAGGACATCAGCGCCTTGTCTAGTAGAAACTTCACCATCTTGGCGTCGCCACGGGCGGCGTGTGCGATCAACGGGGTGAACCCGAGTGCGGGCACGCGCGCTTCGATGTCCGCGCCGGCCGCCAGCAGCAAGATCGCCACCTTAGGGTTGGTGGAGTGAAGCGGCTGGAAGGCGTTGGCGTCGGGGTAGGAGGCGTTGGCACCAGCGGCGAGCAGCAATTTCGCCACGGCTGGGGTCAGGTGGTAGTTGAACAATAAGGTGCGACCGTTGTCGTCGGGATTGGGGCTGTCGGGATCCAGACCGCCGGCCAAGGCCTTCTTGAGGTCGCCGGTGCGCTTGGTGATTACGGCGTTGGACACCAGGTCAAAAAGCGTTTGGTAATCCTGTTGCTTCATGCTGCTTCCTTGACCAGTTCGTAGTAGGGATGCCGTTTGTCGTCGAAGATTGCGAACAAAGCATCAAGGTTGTTCGGATCCGGGTTGAGCCATGCGTCTACATGCTCGGGCTTTATGTTGATGATGGTCCGATCATGCCCCGCCGCGGCCACTTCCGGCTCGGGCTCGTCGGTGATGGCGGCGAAGGAATACAGATCTGGCTCTTGCCCTGCGGGGTCAGTCCAATGGGACCAAAGACACGCGATATACATCGCATCCCCCGTGCGCGGCCGGAACTGGATTTCCTTGCTGCCCCCCTTCCCGTCGTCGACGTTCTCGTAAAAGGTTTCGGCGAGCATCAGCCCATGCGTATAGCCGAACTGGTTGCGCCAGAAGCGGGTGAGGTTGTCGCGCCGAGCGTTGTAGGTGCCGGACACCTGCCCCGTCTTGGTGCGATCAATGCTCGGGTCCATCCCCGCGGGACGGCAGTGGTAGCGCATGGGGCGGATGACTTTCTGGCCGTTCTCCATGATCAACACGGGCGCATACCAATCGGGAAAAATCCGGTCATCGCGCACGGGTTCGGGCTCGCTGCGCTTGGCATCGGCAATCCAGCGCTTGAGCTGCTTGATCTTTTTGCCCGCAATGCGCTGGTCGTTCAACGCCCCCTTGGTCTCCTTCACGGCCAACTTGCGCTCCGCGTCAGCCAGGCGCTTGACCTGCTTGAACAGCTCCTGCTCGCTTTCGGCAATGAGCGACGCGTTGTAGTCATCGATCAGGGACTTGATCTGCGCTTGCTCGGGCGTCTGGGGGTTTTTGAACGCCCGATCCATGCCCTTGGGCAGTTTTAGCTTCGGGCTCGTCCGGCGCTGCACATACAGATCAACGAAATCACGAATGTGAAGCAACGAGCCTGGGAACGCCCGCTGATAGTCCCGATAGTCGGCCCAGACTTGGGCGGAGTAGCACATTAGGCGACCAGTTCGATCTTGCAGTCAGCGATCAACCAGCCGTGCTCATCGGATAACCGGTCCAGCGCCTCCTCGTCGTCGTCAGCTTCGACAGTCGCGGTCTCGGGCAAGCCCTTAATCTTCAGGCCGTCGGTATCCCACTCGATCGCAGAGATTTGAAACATCGGCATCACTATTCCTCCCAAGCAGTTGTTCGCGGTCAGGTCATCCCGTGCTTTTTCATCGCCAAAAGCAGGTTCACGCTTTTGATCCAGTCGGCCATCATCTTGGACTTGTCAGCGTTGGTCTTGCGCGCAACGTCCGAGCGATAGGATTTCTCGAACGCCATTTCCAGCCACTGCTCTGCGATCTTCGCCCGGGTCGCTTCGGGCAGCTGGTCGTAGTGGCTCATGTTCCGAGCGAACATGTCGATGAACGCCGCGTCGATCCCCTCGGCCACCAGCACCGGATCGCCGGTCATGGCGCCGAGCGCTTCCTTGATATCCATCACTAGCTCGTCTCTCGCCTCCATCCCTACTCCTCCAGTTCGATGCCCGCGATGTAGCGCCCGTGCTCAGCGAGCATAGCGTTGATGCGTTGCATCACATGCCTGCGGGTGTGCTCGTCGGCCTTGTCCTCAATGACATCAGCCTCGCCGGCAAACGCCATCCAGAAGTGCCCGTCATCGGGGCAGTCGGCTACCAGTTGCGGAAGCTTCGCCTGCAACTGGTCCAGCAAGCTATCGAGTTCGTGGAGTGCAGCGGCCATGGGGCAGTCCTGTTGAACTGACCCCATTGTGCCGCGCTGCCGGTCCCGTTGGGGACCGGCTCGCTGGTTGTCGTTACATCACGACTTTCGTCTCCCACCCGACATTGAGAACTGCCCACCCCTGGGTTTCGATGTCGGCGATAACCTGCGCCTGGTCCAAGGCGATACGGGGCGTGGCTGGGTCCAGTTCAATGGACTTGAACAAGCGAGTTGCCGGCAGTCCCTCCGGAACCGACGACCCCGAGCAAACGGCGATGAAGGAGGTGCTGGTTGTTGTTGCGTATATGTCGATATTCATGGGTTATTTCCTCTTAAGTAGATGAATATGTGAGCAATGATCCAATGTCATTGCTCGTCTGTATTTATGGTCCCCGCAACTTGGTGAGCCGACTTTTCCAGCCTGGCCCTCGGGTTGGCCGACCAACCGGTGCCGGCAGCTCAGCAGTGGGCCGCAAGGCCGCGCCATAGCAGCCGCTTTCAGCCGGCCCGCTGGGCGGGCGTAAGCTCTTGTCCCCAGTGGCCGTCTCACTGGGTGATAACGCTTCCCGGGAAGATCGCCGCCATGTCCGAACCCGCCGCCGTATACCGCCTACCCAGCCGCCTGCCTGACCCACCGGGCCTGCTGGGTCCTGCCTCCCTAGAACCCCGCCCGTTCTCCCGCCCCGTCCTGGGCACCCGGGCCAGCTGCGGCTTCCCCTCCCCCGCCGAAGATTTCCTGGGCGACGAACTCGACCTCAACCAGCGCTGCATCCGAAACCCCGTGGCGACCTACTTTGTGGAGGCCGACACGGGCACCTCCATGGTCGATTTCGGTATTTATCCCGGCGACACGCTGGTGGTGGACCGGTCAATCGAAGCCAGGCATGGCGATATCGTGATGGTGCTATGGGAGGGGGGCTATATGGTCAAACAGCTGAGGATCCGCGGCCAACGGGTGGAGCTTCACTCCGGGAACCCGGAGAACCCGCCCATCGTCGTTCCGCCCGAGACGGAACTCTTGGTATGGGGCGTGGTTACCTGGTCGTTCCGCAGGCAGTTCCGGAGGCCCTAGTGCGCGAACGTATCGAGCTTTGGAAGCGCATCTACGAAACCGACGCCAATGCCATCACCCAGACGCTGTCGCGGATGGCGTGGGATCTGGCGGCATTCACGTGCCTGGTCGAAATGGTTCGGCAGGCCCCGGATCACGGTGAGGGAAAGCGCCTCAATGGCATGTATCTGGACATGCTGGCGACCGGTTTTTGGAGCACGACCATGCAAGGGGTCCGCAAGCTCGCGGAAACGATGCCCATCAACGGGCCCCGTGGCGTTTGCTCGCTGGGGGGCTTGATCCAAGACGCCAAGGCCGCGCGCAACCGTCTTACCCGGGAGGTTTTCGTGCGGGACATCGCGGGGCTCGAATACAACTACGAGGCGACGCGGGCCAAGCATTGGGAGTTTGTCCTCGCTCAACCCTCCGGCGGGGCTTTCTGGGTGCCCCGCGAACTTCACTACGAGCCGTCCGAACAACGCCATGCCCTCTTCGACTGGTTAAGCGGAACCACGCCAGGCACGTCCTCGCCGGCTGATCTGATCCGGGAGGAAGTTTTCGACCGGCTCGAGCAGCGCCTGTCCCAGTTGGAAGGCGTGGTCGAGCACGTCAATGTCGAGATTGCGCACGCGGCAACCCAAGCCAGCCGGGAGGGCCGAGTCCTGGAGCGCTGGGGGCTTGCCGACGCGAAGGCAGCCATCAAGGAACTGGCGGAACTCGCCGAACTCGTGGGGAACTGGTTTTGTTTCAGTGGTATCGGCACGGTGTTGCCGACGCCGCAGTTCAATCAGTTCGAGCACCTTGACCAACCCTTGTTTGGGGGCAACACCGCCGACCTTCAAACGCTCTGGGATGGGCTCGATCGTGAGATGGGGCAATGGCATGCCGTAGACCCGCGGAGCCAATAACATGCTTGGCCTGGTAGACGGGAACAACTTCTACGCCTCGGTCGAACGTGCATTCGATCCACGCCTGATTGATCGGCCCGTTGTAGTGCTATCCAACAACGACGGGTGCGCCATCGCGCGCTCGGCTGAGGCCAAGGCCCTGGGCGTCAAGATGGGCCAGCCCATCCACGAAGTGCCGCGCGACATTCGCCGCCAACTCGTGGTCCGCTCGGCCAACTTCGGGCTCTACGGCGATATCAGCGGACGGATTGTTTCGATCTTGCGCGACCTGTTCCCCAAGGTGGAGGTCTACTCCATCGACGAGAGCTTCGTTTCCTTCGACGGGATCCAGGATCGCGACCGGGCCGCGCGCGAGGCCAGGGCCAGGATCCTGCGATGGACCGGCATTCCGTGCTGCGTTGGGGTGGGCGCCACCAAGACCCTAGCCAAGGCCGCAAACAAGTTGGCGAAGAAGACCCCCGGTGGAGTGGTCGAGCTCTCCGATCCGTGGTCGCAGCTTGTGGGCTATGAGGTCGGCGACTTGTGGGGTGTCGGCAGGCGCTGGGCCGCCAGGCTTGGCGCGGAAGGGATCCTCTCGGCAGTCGATCTCATGCGCGCCGATCCTGAGACCCTGCGCGCCCGCTATGGCGTTGCGTTGGCTCGCACCCAGGCAGAGCTCCTAGGGATGCCCTGCTCTGACTTGATGGAGAGCGAACCCGATCGACAGCAGATCGTATGCAGCCGCTCTTTCGGGCGCGAGGTCGTCGAGCTCGATGAGCTGTCCCAAGCCGTGGCTACATTCGCCATTCGCGCCTGCGAGAAGCTCCGAGCACGCAACCTGCAGGCCAGTGGCGTGTGGGTCTGGCTAAACACCAACCCATTCAAGGAGGGTGCGAAGCAGTATCACCCCAGCAAGGCGTTCAACCTGATCGCCCCCTCTTCCGATACACGCGAGGTCCTGTCCGTCGCCCAAGCGCTGACTCGGGCGATGTATCGCAAGGGCTACCGCTACAAGAAAGCAGGCGTGGGATTGCTGGACCTGACCCACTGCGACACCCACCAAGGCGACTTGTTTTCACGGATCGATCCCCGCGCCGCCAAGCTCATGGAGGTAATGGATGCTGCGAACCGGAAGTTCGGTCGCGGCGCCATGGGCATGGCGTCGGCCGCGTGGCGCCCGAAGGGTAAGCCGCAGTGGACGATGCGGCAGGAGAACTTGTCGCCGGCCTACACTACCCGCTGGGATCAGCTGCTGCGCGTCAGATAGGGGATTGAGGTGGGGAGAGATGGCCTGTTTGAGTGGTCGTGGGATATGCGTCCGGCCACCATTGAAGAATACGATCGGATGATGATCTCGCTGGATGGACACCTGGCGAGCTTGGGGCTGGGCCCTGCTCAGCGCCCGATGAACGCCGCCCTCGTTGTCTCCTCCACATTGGGTCTCTCAGGAACTCCGATCGTCGGGGGCTCGGCCGATCGCGGCGCCCCGTTCTCGCCCAAAGACCTGCTCGCACGTGTGCACGATTGGTATGAGGAGAGCTACGGCGACAAGACCAAGATCGACTTCTCCCCGGGAAGCATTGTTGTTTCGCTACACGGCAACCTCTGGGAAATGAAAATGCCCAGGGTGTGGGGCAGCTTCCAGTTGTTCATCCGGCCTGACCTGACTAACCGGGGCAACACAATAGCTACCAAGGGGTCGCCTCCCGTGTCTCACAACATTCTCTGCTCCGTGCAGGGGATGACCCAGACCTACGCAAACCGCCTTACGCGTGAAGAAATGGCGTCACTGGCCGGCCGGTTCATCAACGGCTATGAAGCCGTGGTTTGCCTGGACGACTTGAAGGGGCACGATCTTTTCGAGGAAGCCCGCGGCGACTACCGCCATAGCGTGGATGCCCTCTTGACCGGCCGCGAGCTGGGTAAAGCCCGATGGGACACAGCGCAATGCGCAGAGAAAGTGTTAAAGGGGCTGCTGGCACGCGACGGACATTCATATCCGACGTTCGGGAGCAAGGGACATGACATCGAGCACCTTGGCGAGTTGGTGAAGGGCAAGCTCGGCTTCGACCTCCCTGCTGTCGACCTCGCCGCCGTGCATTGCTCGCCCGCTGTCCGATATGGCGAGCAAAAAAGCACCAGTGAGGAAGCGCTGGCGGCCCATGAAGCGCTAGTTCGGTTGCTGCAGGTGCTCGCCAAGGCAAAAGCACATCACACACATTGGCCCGGCACGTGATGACTAGAACGGCGGCGGGTCGTCTTCAGTGAAGAAGTCCCGCGCCACTTCGGGGACACAGGCGGCAAGCTCTGGGAAAGCCAACCGGAGAACGCCGTCATAGCGGTGCTCCTCCACAAACGCCGCATCGCCCGATGCCACGCCTCTGCTCCACTTCGCCACCTTCTCGGCCCAGCGGCCTTTCGAGTCCTGACTTTCGATCTCGGCCAGCCGCCCGTAGTGCCGAAGTGCCGCCATGAACAGCCATAGACTGGGTTTCTCCGCATCGTGAACATGGTGCGCCGCCGGCCAGAGCGTCTGGTAGCGCCAGCCAACGGCCCTGCCAAGCTTGGCGAGAAACACCGACCGGAGCATGCCAATGAAGGTGTCTTCATGCCGGGAGGGAAGTCGAACGCCCGCCTCGGCAAAGCGAAGCTGCAAGGCGCTCCACTGCTTCGAGAGCGCTTCCAGATCCGGCCGCTCCAGACCTTCAAAGCACTCGTAGGTGAGCCAGAACTCTTGGAATGCCTCGGCCAAGGGCGGCCCTTCGATTGCCTGGCGCAGTTTGAGCTCTAAGGCATCCGTATCGACATAGAACACCCGTTGGCGTTCCAGATCGACGGTGAGTTCGTCGAACCTAACAAGCTTGCGCTGTTGCGTCCATACAATGCGATCGTTGACCCTCCCCGGCTGGGCCCAATGGCATTCCAGCATCAGGGCACCTTCGGCAACCGACGCCTCCCTCGTGGCCTCGTTGACCACAAATGCGTTCCGGTTGTTGTTGGCAAAGATGACTTCCATCATCAACCGGGCGTGTTCGAGATCGAACTCCCCGAAGATCCAAAGCAGCAGTCCACCCTCTGCCTTGTAGAACACTTCGCGCTCCGCCATGACACGCCCGAAGGTCGTCGATAGCTGGGCTTCGAACGCGACATCAACGCGATCTTGGTAGCGTGATCGAACGTCCGGGCGCCGGAACTCCTTGCCATCCCGCCCCTTCCAGGTGCCTTCGATGGTCGGCTGCGAGAACGCCGGATCCGCCCTGAGGCTCTCGGCCACCAAGTTCTTGATGCGGATATGGCGCTGGCTCTCCCGCTGACCCTGATACCGCAGGGCGTTGATCTGGGCCTCGGTCAGGCCCGCGCGCGTAGCCGCCGGACAGTTGCCACCTTCTTGGAAGTGCCTGAAGTAGAAGTGCTGGCGATCAGGAGCCGAACACAGATAGACGGGCACACCGCACAGAGCGCAAAGCAGTCTGTTCTGGCCTGTCTTACGCGACAGGTGGAGGGACTTGTAAAGGACCATGACATGATCGCGGTTATCCCCAACAACCTCCGGCGCATTCCTGGCGCGGCCGGTCTGATCCTCGATCAGATGGGTTATCTCGGGGGATTGAACGAGTAGCGAGGCCATCGAATGACTTTGATCGAGCCCCGTCGCACTCGCTGAGATCTGGCCGCTTTCGCAGCCCCTAGCCCTTCTTAGTGGGCTTGGGTCGGTCCTGACACGCCTCGATCTCGGCCAGGATCTTCTCCTGCGCATCCTTGTCCAGAAGCGAAAACCCCAGGATCGCAGTGGCTAGCCGTTCGTCCTGCGCCAGCAGATAAGGAAGCGGCACTCCGAGCTCCTTCGCCATGCGCTCCATGGTGTCCAGATCAGGCGCGTGAACGCCCTTCTCGTAGCGATTGATCCGGGTTGAGGCCACATCTTCCGGCAGACCCATCTTGACCCCCAACTCCGCCTGGGACAGGCCGAGCTCCTTCCGCCTGGCTTTCAGGCGAGCAGCGAATACGGCGCTGGCGGGGGTCTTAATCATCCGGAAAAGGATGCCGATACCCCCTCGGATGTGATACTACGTTTCTCGTAGTATTGGCGACAAGCCCTACCCCGGAGGCCCCCGGGCAGGGACGACCAGGCAGGGGCCTAAGGGGAAACACATGAAGAAGTTCCTAGTGCTGGCCGTAGCGTTGGCAGCTGGCGCGGCGCATGCCGGCGAGATCCAGTTGGACGCAAAGACCGTGCGCCCTGCCGGCAAGAGCGATGTTGGCGAGCAGCTCGTCGAGGTAACGGGGAAGTGCGGCGCTGCCGCGGTGAGGTTTTCCAATGTGCGACAGGTCGATGGCGAGCTCGCCGCCACTGATCAATCCTCGCTCACGATCAACAGCGCCAAAGGAACGCTCGCGACCGGAGAGCGCGACTCGTTCTTTCTCGACAGCGCCAACGAGCTTGCCTGCCTGGCAACGCCCAAAGGTCCGATGCTCATCCTTGCTGCGTGGTGCACCGCCAGCCAGTGCCCGGAAGTGAACTACCAAATCATCGACACGGGAACTATGCGCCAGCTGACCTTATACGACTGGGACAAGCCCTGCACCCGGGCATGCGCGGAAAAGGCGCTCGGCATGAAAGTGCCAGCAGCGCTGCAATCGCTTTAACGGGCAGACGTTGACGCGCGCGGATTTGACCTTCTACTGACAACAAGACCTATCAAGGACCCACCATGAAACGCTTCGCACTCTTCCTCGGCATTCTTCTCCTGGCCGGCATCGCCTATCGCCAAGTAGGCCCCATCGGCTTCCTCGTCGTGTTCCTGGGCGGCGTGTTCGCGTGGTGGCTCCTGAACGCCTCCAAGGAAACCCCGGCAAAGGTGTGGAACGTCGTGCAAGCGCTGGCATTCGTCGGCCTACTTTTCGGCGGCTTCTGGACCTTCGTGGCCTTCTTCGCTTCGGGCCCCGTGCTGGCGGTGGTTCTGCTGATCCCACTCTACGGATTGTTTGAACTGCGGCGATACGCCAAGCGCCGAATGGTCGCGGCGCCGGATTACCTGGACATCTAAGACAAAGGCCCCTTATCGGGGCCTTTTCGTTAGTGAACACTTCCGACGCTAGAAGGGAATGTCGAAGTCGTCTTCAGGTTCAACAGGCGTCGATGCAAGTTTGAGCCGGTCCTCAACGGCCTTCACAAAACGAACGGTGCTTGCGACATGGTTGAAGATCAGCAGCGCCTCGTCGTAGGTCAAAATCGGATTGTCATGCGCCAAGGAGTGCTTGTTGCGAACGTGATTGAACTGTTCCAGGTTGGAAATACTGGAGCGTAGGATCTTCTCCGACATCTCCGATCCAAGTTGCCCGTTGTCCCTTAGATGTTTCACGTAGGCGCCAAACAGCCCATTGAGCGGCGTGTCGCGGGTAACCGTCAACTTCCTGTCCTCGCAAAGCACGCGCACGAACTTGACGACGAAGGTATGCAGGCGATCCAAGCCCTGCTCGGGTTGGTTCTTGTCGATGCTCTCTCGCGCCGCCTTCGCCACAAGCTCGAAATCGCGATCATCCGTATGGGCACAAATGGCCTCAATGTCGGCCACAGGCTTGTCCTGGGCGAGCCGCTGGATGATCGCCTGGCAATCGTCCAACAAATGTCGATCCTTGGTCAGGATGTTGCAGCTCTTGGCATGTTCGATCAGTTCGGCCAGGCAACGGGCGACGACGACATTCGACTCCTTGTCCCAGAACGCCCGCATGCGGTTGGCCTTGGAGGTGCCCCGCGTCTTGTAGCGCTGGTCGGCGATGTTCTTACCGACAAACTCGTCAAAGAACTCGAAATAGGTCCGATCTGAGAAGTTGAGGACGTATCCACCACCCATGTCGAGCAGTTGTTCCAGCTTCCTGCGTTCTCGAGAATTTAGATCGGACATCGCCCCTCAAACCCTAGAAAATGCTGCCCTGAACCGCAGGCCCTTCAGCGACGACTGCGCTGGCATCGGAAGTCAGGCATCGCGCGTAGTCCTCCTTGCTGCGCAGAATGAAGAGCTTCTCCAGCCCGCCTCCCTTCCGCCGCAGCAAATCCATTCGTTCGCTGTCGGTTCCATCGGCCAACAAGAGGTTCGCCTTGGCCTTCGGCGCGCTGCTCGCCAGGTCTGCTGCGGTTGGATACGGAACGGCCAGCCACCTGCCGTAATCGATGGCTGCACGCGAGGCGTGAAGACTGCCGCCCTGCAAATCGGACTGGACCATGACCACCCCTTGGGCCATGCCGGCCTGCGTCTTGTCTCGCTGCACGAACTGCTGCGGTATGGGCTCGCGGCCAATCGGATACTGGGATACCAGCGCCCCGCCTTTTTCCAGGATCTCTTCGGCCAACCTGCGGTGCTGCGTGGGCGCGATCGTTTGAAGCCCATGGGCTAGCACAGCCACGGTATGCCCGCCAGCTTCGAGCGCTGCTCGGTGCGCAAGGGCATCGCACCCAAGCGCTAGACCGCTGACCACACTCCACTTTTGCTCAACAAAGAACTGCGTGATGCGCTTAGCGATGATTTCGCCGTGTGCAGTGGGCTCGCGGGTGCCGATCACCGCGACTGACCTCTCCGGAAATGGCGCCATCTCGCCGCGGACCCAGAGCAGGAACGGGTCATCCTTGGTCGCAGCAAGGAGCTTGGGATACTCCGCGTCTAAGGGCGACAGGATACGAGCGCTACTGCGCTCAACCCTGTCCAATTGCTCTTCGGCTTGTTCGAGGGCCTTAGACCATGCGTCAGCTATCGCGAGTGCGCGACCAATGGCGGGAACCTCCACACCCAAGGCCTCAACAGGCTTGTTTTCAAAGTCGAAGACCTGGGCGGCCTTACGCAGTGCCACCGGGCCGACGCCCGAGAGCATCGACAGGGCAAGGGCCTTCCCCGTGCTGGCAGAAATCTCGCTCATCCGATGCCTATCGCCTTCGTCATAGCCACACAGTTTACTGACTTCGCCCCACACTGCCTGAGCTTACGATCCGCCCAAAGAAGCGATGCACCCGTGGTCACCACATCATCGATCACTACGATATGTCGCCCATTCACCAGATCTGGCCGATTTACATGGAGGTGTTCTCCCACATTGGCAAACCGCTGTTCACGGGTCAGGTGATCGCCATGGCTGGATGCGGCGCCCTCGCTGAACATCAAAAGATCCGGGATGAACTCGAACTCCTGCGCCTCATGATAAGGCTCATCGCGCTCAGCCGTTTCCAACTGCGCCAGAAGGTTTTCCAATCGGGGGGTGCGTCCTGGTTTAAATGGAACGACTGTAATCACCCTCGGCTCCGCTGAAACTGGCGCATGATGTAGAAAAAAGTCCCGAAGCGCACCAATCCAGGACGGGGGAAAAACCTTTGCGTCCTTCAACGACAGGACTTGTTCTGTTAGTCCATGCCACGCCACACGAGGTTGGAGTTCGGCGTATCTTCCAAAGAGCCTCCCAAGCATGGTGATGGGGGCACGCCCATTGTCTGGCCGCGGGAAGAAATGGTTCTGGCGATCCCACCGGAACTTTCGGATGCCCGCCACTCCGAAGCCTCGATACTCAAGTTCGGGCCAGTAGGCAGACGGGTGCTCAAGAACCTTCACGAGATCGCCGGGATCGTCCAACAGCGCATCAGGGATACGCTCCATGGCCCAGTAGCGCGAGCTATTCCAGGGATGTTCCCAGTCCGAACGGTCCAGGATGATCCAGCAGCCAGAGAAATAAGCCGTCGAAACATCGCTCTTATCATCGCCGACGATGGCGACCTCGCGCGGGTCACGAATACCGCACCGAGCCATGGCAAGCCGAACCCCATCGGGGAAAGGCTTGGTGTTTGAAACATCCTCCCGACCAACCACAACGTCCCAGTGGAACTCCGGATAGGCCGCCGCCAACAGGGTCGCAGCGTAGTGCCGTGGGGATCGAGTGAATACGCCCCACTTCATATCGGGGTAGGTGCGGCGAAGCTCCTGGTGGTGCTCTCGGGTATGGATCAGACGGTTGGAATAGGTGCCGTAAGTGCCTAGCAACCTATTGGTGTAGTCCTTGCTTGTATCGTGGAGGTTGGCGTGGCCTCGGAATGGTTCGAGGTCGCCAGTGCGGATCAGCGTGTCGTCCAGATCAAACAGGCAGAGCCGGATTGGAGACTGGATCGGCTCGTAATCATCCTCATCGTGAACGGTCGCTTCGACAGTGGGCGGAGCAGCTTTCTCGGCAGTCTTGGCCGCGGCTTCGTCCGCCTTCTCCAGAGCCTTGATCATCCCAAGGATGATGCTCGTGCTCATCTTGTCGTTAGGCTCTTCCCCCGCCTGCATCCGCGCGAGCTTGACGCGGAGGCCTTCAAGAAATGGATTGCTTCCTGCCATGCCGCCTCCCCTAGGCGAGATCTCAACCTACAAGCCGAACTCCCGCTTGAAGTTCGATAGCACTTCATTGGTGTAGTAGTAGTCCGGCTCGTGCTTGGCAGCGCGAACCATCACTTGAAACTCCGGGTTCTCCGGGTCATCCGAGTTGAACTTCACCAAACCAATGCCCACCACGCCCGCCAAGGCATCCAGGCGCTTCAAGTCGGACTGATTGGAGTTGCGCGGCACGGCGATGTAGACCCGATGCGCAAAGAGCTTGTAGGCGCACGCTTGGCCGAACGCCACGATGAGGCTCTGGGTGTCGATCTTGATTTCCACTGCCAGGACTTCGGTCGTGAACTTGACCGGATCACTGGGCTTGGCGGCATACAACCCAATGACATCGGGTGTGCCCCACTTTCCGCCAACACCGTTTCCGCCGATAGGCTTGGCGACGGTGACCTCTTCCAAGTCGTTTTCCAGCCAATCCGCAAAGGGCTGGTAGAAGTCCGACTCGCGCAGCTTGGCCGCTACTGCGGCAGGCGTTGACACGGGCACTGCATCTGCCTGGGCGGTGCCTTCGATCGCGTAAATGCCACGGTCTGGCCGGACAACATCGTCTGGCATGTGGTTGCGGAAGTGGTGCAGCGATCCGTTGACCGTATTCGGGTTCTCGTCTGGTAGCGCCGCGCGGACGGCTCGGTGCAGGTCCGACCAGCGAATACCCGTCGGATTGGCCTTGATGATTTCGTAGGCGGCGTCGGCCACCCGCTTGCGTGCTGTTGGCATTTTCTTCCCCCTTACGGTCCGACGCCGATCGCGTGGAGTAACTGGCCGGTGATGTCCCGGCCGTTCTCATCTTTCTTGGTTGCCATCAGGTAGATCCCTTTCCCCTTCGACGCCTTCTGCCACAAGTGCCCCATCTGGGCCTTGGCCTTGCTGTCGTCGTTGGACACTCGATCCCCGCCCTTGTATTCCACGACCAGCAACCGCCCGTCTTTGAGCTTGGCAACAAAGTCCGGGTAGTGATTGCCCGTGGCGGTGGGGATGGAGAACTGGGTGTTGTGAACCAAGTTGCGCACCCAGAACTCCACCTCATCGAGCATGTCCAGTGCCAAGGCGCAGGTGAACTCTTCTGCCAGCTGTCCGTCTTTTCGCTTGTGGGGTAGATCGCCCGGGATGGCGTAGTAGTGCTTCTGCCACTTCACCTTCGCCTCGCACGGATAGCGCATTGGGTAGGCGTTGGGGTCGAACTTGAAGGCATGCTCAAAGCTTGCCTCCACGGGTGCATCATTGGCGAAAAGCGTGGTCTGGTAGTTGCGTTCAGACGCCTGCTTCCGCGCCTCGGCGATCTGGGCGTCTAGCTTGCGGGCAATCACATACTTGCCCCGCACCACCTGGGCCAGATCAAAGCCGCGTTGGAACAGCTGCGCCACGCCGCGGCGGATCCACTCCACAAGCTCCGGTTGGGTGATGTCCGGCTGGCGCACGCGACGGTCCAAGAAGTCCACCAGCTCCTTCTCGGTCCAATCGCCCGCCAAGCCCTGCATGTATGCCACCTGCGGCTCGGCCACGGGGGTCCAACCTACTTCCTGATTGTCGATATCGACCAGGAAGGTCTTGGTCTGCTCGTTGTAGCGAAAGCTCGACAGGTCCGCCGGGTAGTCGTTGATCGACCAGCCGTGGAGATCTAGGAACAGATCAGGGCTGATATCAAGCGCGAGCTCGCCTTGGCGATAGATGAGCCTTGGGACCTCAAAGGCCACCTGGTTCTGCGCAGGCGTTTCTCGCACGGCCGCGGCACGCACATTGTGATGCGCCAAGCGTTTGCTCGCCTCGGCCTGCAGCCGCTTAGGAAGCGTTTCCACGATGGCCTCTTGGGTCGCCTCGTCCACTTGCCCCTGCACGGTGATGACGAACCCCTTCTGGTCCTGGCTGGGCTGCACCTGGACCTTGGATCTATCGGCGGCGGGGATGTTGGTCAGATCCGGCGCCTTGGGAAGCAACAGGGTCAGCGTGGGCTGGGAAAAAGTCGTTGTGGCCCCGCCCTTCAAGCCTAGATCCGGTGCGATGGCCTGCTGCGCTTCGACCGGGTTGAAGCCCATGGCTTCCAGGTCATCGGTGAGCTCCTGGGCAACCTGGCCAAAGCTTGCGCTCACCACATGCGAGTAGGCCTTGTTCAACTCGTCTTGCTTACGCTGCCGGGCGTAGGGCATGCGCAAGACCCGCCCCAACAGCTGCTCAATGGCGGTGCCGGAGCGTTGCTGCGTGAGCGAACACAAGACATATGCGAACGAACAGTCCCAGCCTTCTTTCAACGCATCCTTGGTGATGATGATGTTGACCTGGCAGGTCGGATCAAACAGGTCGATGTTGTCCAGATCCCGCTGATCGCCCGTGGCAATGGCGATCTGCTCCTTGGGGATCTGCTCGTTCTCCACCAAGTGCTTATGCACGGCTTCGACCGTGGCCGTCATGTTCTTGTTCTCGGCCTGGATCAACAGGATCGGCCGCAGGTAGTCCGGGGCCTCACCGGGGGCAAGCGTGGCTAGATAGGCCCGGCGCTGCAGCGCAGCCTGCAAGCATTCTTCCCAGCCGTCGATGTGCTCTTTGAGCACCACCGGCAACTTGATCATGTGCTCGGCTTTCAACTCGCTTGCCGACACGCGGACCAAGATATTACTGCTCACAAGATCCGGCGTGGCGGTGAGCTCCACGATCAACGACGGCGCCAGGCGCTTGTAAACCTCATATGAAAGCGAGGTGTTCGCGTTGTGCGCCTCGTCGGTGATGACCAGGGGGCGATGAAGCTTCAACAGATTGGCAAAGGAGTATTTGGGTCGGGCAGCCCCTTCCTTCATCTCCAGGTCCGACAGGTCCGAGACCTTGATGAAGTGTGGCTCCAGATCTTCCTTATCCGCGTAGAAGTCGCGGATCTCGGTGTCCCCTACACGCGCCGACGCCATCGTGCCGATGACCAAACAGAGGTTGTCGGACAGGTCCTGCGGGCGGATCTGGGCGTTGTCGGCAATATCGAACACCGCGACCTTCCCCACGCCAAACGCTTCGTCAAGCTCCTTGCGATAGGGGTGCTTGGGATTGCGGAAGGCGTCAAGCGTCTGGGTCTTGATCTGCTTGCTGGGCACCAGCCACAAGACCAACGGGAACTCCCGCTCCAAGTAGGTGCTGGCGGCTTTCTTGATGATGTGTGCGCCCAGCACCGTCTTGCCGCCACCGGTTGGGATGCGAAGACACACATAGGGCACGGCTTCAAGCTCGGGCACGGGCGCGTGCTGCTCGTCCATGATCGGGCGGTAGCTAATCGCCTGGCCGTCCGTTTGAGCGGTGGCTTCAAACGCCTTGGCAGGGCCTTCCACCCGCGCTTGAGCCAGGAACAGGGCCAGGCGCTGCAAAGTGCGCTGTTGGTATTCCTTTAAGTCCATTTCAGCGCGCCTTGATGTCGTAGGGGGTTTGCTTGAACACGATCCCGAGACTTGCCAACCGTTCGGGGCTCAACCGGGTGGCTTCGCCGTAGATAACCTTGCGGCCTTCGTGTGCCGGCAACTCCGACAAAAGCTTCAAGGTCAGGACGTTGCCGCCCGCCACGCTCTTGTCGCCCAAGATCCCGTTGTAAAGCAGGTAGTAGCCGGTGCCGTCATGCTCGCCCAAGAATGGGGACTTCTTGGCGCGAGTAGACCGCGCCGTGCCGGTTTCAGCGAACCAGATGTGAGCGGCCAGCCATTCGAACTTGATGCCCTCCCGGATGCGGCCTTCGTCATCGAACACCGCGGGGCCGAGCTTGTAGTAGCGGAAACCGCCACCGCCGTGCCACTGAACATCCTTTGAGATGCCGCCCTGTTCGCCGTCGATGACTTTCACCATGCGTGGCTGGCAATGGGTCCGGGCGTGATCGCCCATTTCGATGCCGATCCATTGCCGACCCATCTTGTGAGCGACGGCCGCGGTCGTGCCCGAGCCCAAGAAGCTATCGAGGACAATGTCGCCTTCATTGGTGGCAATCTCCACGATCCGTTGCATCAGCTTTTCGGGTTTTGGAGTGCCAAAGGGTGCGCTACCGAATAGCAGCACGCTTTCTTTCTTGGCATCCTGGGTGTGCCCGACCTCCTCCCATGACCAATAGGTCTGGGGAACCCGACCTTGCTTGACCTCCGAAAGAAAGCGTTTAAGGGCGGGAACATTGTTCCCGTCGCTGCCCCACCAGATCCTGCCGTCTCGATCCAACTCGTCCATCTTCGCTTTGGATATGGCCCAGTAGCGACCTTTCGGCGGGCCCGCGATGACACGCCCGCCGGGTGTGGTCAACCCGTAGGTGCCTAGGCTGTATGCGTTGCGAGCTGTCAGATTGTCCGGTCGCCAAAGGCCCCGCGCATCGTTGTCGGGGTTCTTGTAGATCTTGTCCTGCGCGGCGCTGCGCTTGACCAAGTTCGGCACCCACTGATCAGCGTCCTTGGCGTAGACCAGGATGTGGTCATGATCAACCGAGAAATGCCGCGCCGAAGATTTCGGGGCGTAGTTCTTGCGCCATATGACATTGGCAATGAAGTTCTTGCGTCCAAAGACCTCATCGCAAATGACTTTCAGGTAATGGGCTTCATTGTCGTCTATCGTGATCCAAATCGAGCCGTCCTGACGCATCAGGTTCCGCAGCAACTCCAAGCGCGGATACAACAACGACAACCACTGAGCGTGCTCCAAGTTGTCGTCATATTGCTCGAACGCACTTTTGGTGTTGTAAGGCGGATCGATGAAGATACACTTGACCTGCCCCCCATAGTAGGGCAACAGCGCCTTCAAGGCGTCCAGGTTGTCGCCCTCGATAAGCATGTTCGGGGCGTCTTCGGCACCGGCGTCCAGCTTGTGGACCGGCTCGAGCAATCGATACGGGGCCTGCCCCGCCTTCCCTACATCCTGCTTGCGATCCAGCCACTCCAACCACGGCATCAGGCACCCCCTTAGACCCCCCGATTATGCCGCAGGGACGTTGGCTTGAGGGGGGCGCGTTAGTAGGGTTTTTTCCCACCTCTGCGGCGGGAAGCGGTCAGCGATAGGAGCTGTCGTGAAGCGGGGAGACAATGTTCTCGTCGGCAATGCTTCCCGCATACACGTGGGTGCTGACACTCGAGAGGGGGAAATGCACACCAAGGTCGTCCATCGCCTTCCAGATCTCGTGCTTCTCCGTAAAAAGCTTCCTCTGCTTCTTCTTGGCGTCAGATTTAGCTGCCCAGCCAAAAATAAGCCCTAGGAGCAACAGCCCACCGACGGCATTGGGCAGGCCTGGCTTGTCCAGCACCTCCCGGACCAACCCCCAGATCAAGCCCGCCACGCTGCCCCAGTGCACCCATTGCAAGAGCAGCACTTGCCGATCGATATCCGGAATCTCCTTGGCAAGCTCCCGATACCGGACATAGGAAGATTGGATTAGATACTTGTGTTCAAGCGGCAAGTAGGCCATGGATCAACGTCTTTCAATCAAACGGGGTTCCTGCCCGGGATTTTTCAGGAACACGCGTCATGACGCAACCGTCTAGCTAAACCGTGTGGATGCGTTGTCCATAAGCCCCTGAGCTGGATACCAGATCCCAATCGACGCTGCCCCTGCCCTCCATTACATTCGCCATCCGCGCCGCCAACTCCACATACTGGGCCAGATCTCCGAGCGGCTGAAACTTGGCGCCGGGGTAGGCCCGGCTTGCAACGGTGAGCGCATCGGCTGCCTTCTCCGAGCGCACATTGACCAGGCCCACCGGCTTTCCGTCTTCGATGACAACGAAGAGATACTGCTTGCCGTGCCGCTGCATCGCGGACCAGTGGTAGAGGCGCCTCGCGGTCCTGAACCGTTGGATGCTAACCATTAGCTCGCGGCCATTTGCGGCGAGCATGAGATCAGGGAAGAACGTGTGGATGGCGTCGATGCCGACCTGGCCTTCTTCGGCTGAGACGAGAAGGCTTTCCCAAGGGTGGTTGCGGTCGGGCCATACGGCGAAGAGGGTGGAGGGGCTCATGGGCGCACCTCTTCGACCTCGTGCACCCCGTAAGGGATAACGACTTGGACGGGCAACTTGTAGTTGGGTTGCAGGCAACTTGCGGAAAGCTTCACTGAACGGTTGGCGTTAATCCTGCCGTTCCGTATGGCCCTGTCCTCTACCTCCTGATCGTCGCTATCAATGGCCTGGATGGTAAACAGAGCCGCATCGGCGGCGCGGGTCATAGCTTCGTGCGCAGTTGCCATGCATTCCTTGCTCCCCGTGGCCTTGGCCCAGACGCGCGCCGAGTTCGCCATGAGGAAGGCTTGCTTGGAAGCAAGCTTCATGGTGCCCAGGTCATAAACGGCCTCGTCAGCGATGGCCGGTGAGGCAAATAGAAGCGCGGCGATCGCGATGCAGGTGTATCTCATGAGTGGATTTCCGTGGGGGATACACCACGTCTACCTCGCCAGCCGCTCGCGTCAACGTAGCCGTTTTGCTTGACAGCGTGGATTACCTCCATAACGTCGGTAGGCAGTTCGGAAACTTGGAGTTCATGCACTCCCTTGCCTGACCAGCAGGCCGAGCGGCGATTTCTTTCCGCCATTTGGAGTTGTCATGAAAACCTATCAACAGAGGGGCTTCTCCCTCGTCGAAGTGCTGCTGGTGCTCGGGATCATCGCGATCCTTGCTATTGCTGCCTTCATCATCTATCCGCAAGTCATGTCGAGCTCTCGGGCTAACACGGAGCAATCGAACATCATGAGCATCACCGCTGCGACCAAGAACCTCTACCAGGGGCGCTATGGGGCGGCAGGCACCGACCTGCTTCCGATCGTCAACCAGGCTCGCGGCATCCCAAACTCAATGAACGGTGGGGACTTTTCAGGCACGGCCGTCATCACCAGTTCGTGGGGTGGTGGCGTTGCGCTTGAAACCGTTGCAGGTGGAGGTGGCGGCACGGCGTTCGCGCTCACCTATGAGGCGATGCCCTTCGATATCTGCCAGAAGCTCATTCCCGGCGTGCTGTCGAACTTCGACACGGTTGTGGTTGGCGCTACTTCGCTTACAAAGACTAGCGTGCCTGCCGATGTCATCGGTGCCTGCGGCACCAGTGGCACGAAAGATGTAGTGCTTACAACGACGTAATCAGAGTGCAGAAAAAGGCGAAGCCCGGCGGGCTCCACGCGCCGAGCTTCATGCTGTCCACCTAACGGAGTGGAAAATGGACTGCACATTGACAGTAGCCAAGGAACGGCTCGTGTCAACGTAAGGATGGGCTAGACCCATCCCCTCGCCGCCATCGACGTCCAGCCGTCAGCACCGACAACGAAGTGGTCGAGCACTCGGCAATCGATCAGTGCCAAAGCTTGCTTCAAGCGTGCCGTTACCGCCCTGTCCGCCGCACTCGGCTCGGTGTTATGCGACGGGTGGTTGTGGGCCAGGATGCAGGCAGCTGCGCCGTGCTTCAATGCGGCCTTCAAAATTTCCCTCGGATGAATCTCTGCGCCGTCGAGCGAGCCAATCGAATGCGTTTCCACTGCGATTACTTGATGGCGCGAACTGAGGTAGGCCACCTCGAAGCGCTCGTGATCGAGGCCCGCCAGCCGCACCTGGAAGAGCTTACCGGCGTCCTGCGGGTCAGAGATCTTCGGTCCATCGAGCAGCCGACGCTTCAAGACATCGGCGGCAGCCGCCAGCAGGTCTTCCTCGGTCATCGGATTGCTCAGGCGATAGACGCCCTGGTTGTCGCGTGCGTAGCCCATCGCTTTCTCCCAATCGCGCCGCCGTGGCGCTCGTGGGGTGGAATGGCAGGGCCGCTCGGGATGGGATGCACCGCAGGTTGGAATGAGGCCAGTGGCCCGCAGGGTCTAACGGCGAGCCGATTGGAAAACCCCTTGGGTTGCAGCCACAGACAGGCCCGCACGCTCCCCCGACGAGAGCGCCCGGCGCCACGGGAGAATTGGGCTTGCGACTTAGGGGCCCTCGACCCAATCCGTCCAACTGGACCAGCTGGGGCTGCCTTCCGCGGTGACAGGCTGATGGAACCACTGAACCGAAAGACGCGCGGCTTCCTGCGGCGACTGGGGGAAGAAGGCGCTACCGGGCTCGGAGAGGAACCATGCGCCCTGCAAGGCATTGCAGTGCTCGCAGTGGGCCGCGAGATAGACCTGATCGCGGGTCTTGCTATGGCCGGGGCGCATCCACGGCGCCGCATCTGTAAACACCTTTCGCGTGGCCGGATCCAGCGCCAGGATGGCGGACAGAACGGCGTCTTGGCGCTCGTCGAGCTCGTTGCCGTCCTCGTCCTCTTCGGTGTAGCCACGCAGGAGCAGCGTGGAGGCACGGGTCTGCTTCTTGCACTTCCAGCAGGCAACGGTGCCGGTCAGCAGTGCGAAGCGCTCGGCCCTTAGCGTGCCCTCCCCGCCAGAGGCCAGAGGCAGATCGGCGGGGAACCACTGCGCGAAAGCTGACTCGTCGAGCCCATCGGGCACGAACCATTGCCGCGCGGCTGCGTCCCATTTGGCCCCGAGGGCCTTGGCTTGGTCTTTCTCGTCGAAGGGAACTTGGAGGAGCTTCATGGGATCAGTATCGGCAGGAATGGCGGTGCGTCAACGCTGGCAATAATGGATCGCAGGGTATGAGACGTGGCAAGTGATATCACCTGATATCAGCGGATCAGGTGCAGCAGGAGCAAGAGTGCTGCGCCCGCCAGCCACGGCCACCACCGGAGCTTGCGCTTGTGCTCGGCGGGCCATTTGAGCGTTGAGGCAATCCGCAGTCTATGGCGGTCCATGCGCTGCCTCGGATCAATCTCGAAGATGTCGTGGCCGTCCTGGGCCTTACAGAGGACCCGGAAGCCCTCCCGCCCAGCACGGTAACGCCAGGCGTATTCGTATTCCTCAGCGTCAGCGCGGGTTCCGATCAAGGAGCCGAGCGGCACCATCTTGAACGGCCAGGACCAATCGCGTTCGTGCTCTCGATTGCGACGCCGAAGATCGATCGACTGGCCGATGTAGACCCGCTTGTGGTCGAACATCAAGGCGTAGAGGTAGCGCTTGCGGGGGGTGTATTTCTCTCTCGACATCTCCAACGTGTAGTTGGAGATCCTCTCGCGTCAACGTCAGAGGCGGCGCGCTTTGGAGGCGACGGGAGCTTGATCGTGGTTCATGCCGGCGAGCATGGAGCGAGGGTCGCGGGAGAGGATGGAGGGCGTAGCCTCGGAGAGCCTTCGGGCTTGACCCGCCGCCATATTCGCTTCAAACCAATCTGATTGACCGGCTTTGTAAGCGAGCTCCCGCGGCGTGGATAGATCCTTTTCAACTTCGCCGTCAGACCCTGTTGGTTCCAGGGACCAATATTGATCTCGGTATTCGCCATCGTATGTTTCTCGAACATACACCTTAGAGGTAGCCTCAGGATCCGCTCCTATACATGCCAGGGCATAGACCGCTTCACTATTCTCATTTTCGACTGACGCATACAAGGGCGTTCGCCCGTAGTAATCCCGTGCATTTGGATCGGCGCCGCCATCTACAAGGGCCTGAAATACTTCAACGGTCTGCTCGTTCCCACCGTTGAGCATCAGCTCATGAACCAACTCATGCAGCATTTGCCCCCTCGGATCGGCTCCGTTCGAGATCAGGGATCGACATTCTCCGACTTCGCCACGCCTCGCTGCCTGGAATAGATCGTCATCGATTTTTCGAACAAAATGGAACATAGCTCAACCTCCATAAATGGCTTAGGAAACCGCCAAATAGGCGTTGAACATTGATCTAACGATAGGCTAAGGCCCGGGCCGCGCGCGTCAACGTTATAGGCGGCGCGCCTTGGATGCGACTGGAGCTTGATCGTGGTTCATGCCGGCGAGCATGGAGCGAGGGTCGCGGGAGAGGATGTCTGGCGTTGCTTCGGAGAGCTTTCGCGCCTGAACTTCCGCGCGCATCACGTCCTCCGTCGTCCGCCCCTTGGCGACGTTCCACGGCGTAACGCCTTCAAGGTCCCGAATCGACGGATCCGCGCCATTCTGGATAAGCAAACGGGTCGTGTCGTCGCGTTGTCGGCTCTCCGCAGAGTAATGAAGCGCCGATCGGCCGAAATCATCCACGGCATCCACCGTTGCGCCAGCGTCGATCAACTTTTGGGCAATCGTGGCTTGGTTGTTGAATGCGGCAAAATGAAGTGCCGAAGCGTCATGTTCGTTGGACAGATTTACATTTGCCCCACGTGCAATCAGCAGATCAACGATCTGCTCGTGCCCTCTACCCGACGCGACAATCAACGCTGTCTCGCAGGTTTCATTTGGAGTTGAGTCCACATTGAACCCACGGTCGAGGAAGGCTTCCACCGCCTGCAAATCGCCGCTGGCGGTATCGGATAACCAGCGGTGGATTTCATCATTAGTCGGAAAGCGCTTCGTCATGGTTTCAGGATCACTAATAAGTGTGGTTTGGCGCTTGATGGAGCGCGGTTGTGTGCATGACGGAGAAACGGATGGAGATACACCACAATTACCACCGAAGCCGTGCGCGTCAACGTTTTAGAGCCTGCGAGAAGTGGCAGTGCGAGATAAATCGAGTGTTGCCGCGGCCAGAGCGTCGAAAGCGACATTGAACTGAGCTTTAAAGATGAAGTCCCGCACCTTCGGCGAAGCGGTTTTCCAAGCAGTTCTCCCCTTGTTGTCCAGCTGATCGGGGTCGGCCCCATTTTGGATCAGGAGCTCGACCATCTCGTAGGTCTCGGCACATTGGAGCGGCGTCCATCCGAACCAATCGAAGGCTGACAGATCGGCACCCGCCCGAATGAGGTCGAAGGCGCGACAACAATCGTCGATAGCAATGGCATGGAACAGCTGGGTTTCGAGGCTGGGGTAGTCGGGAGTCTCATCGTTGATCATGCAGCCTCCCAGCTGGCAGTAACGGGATCGGGCACCTGATTGTTGAAGACCTGCTCGATTTCCTTCTCCACACGCTTCTGCTTGGCCTGGACCTTGGCAGCCTGCATCGCCGTAACCCCAGGAACATCATTGAACCTCATGGAAACGAAGCGCCGCACCTTCTTTTCCTTGTCGCAGGTCATTTGCCTCGTGTCGTAGGGCGTGTTTTGGAACTTCGCCTTGACCTGCTCCCAGAACTTCTGATCCGAGCACTGCTTGTTGCCACGCTTTACGCAGAACTTAACGAAGGCCTCGTAGACATCGTCCTTCTTCGTCCAGTGGGTCTCGGTGACTGTCGCTTCCTCTTCATCAAGGAACGCCAACACGGGATTGGTCTGCAAAGCGACCTTCGCCGCAAGCGCCTTGACCGCATCCGGTGCCGGAGGCAGCGCGCCACGCTGCACCAGCCGAACTGCCCCTTCAAGCATCCAATCCATCAAACCCGACATTTCCGCCGGGTTGCCGGTGATGAGCAAGTGGTAATCGGTAATGCGGCGCGGATCTCCGTCCGGCATGCGGAACTGAAAAGGGATATACAGGAGACGGCGCTGCATGCCGTAGGTGTGGTCCTGGAAAGTGATGACGTGGTTGGTCAGAAGCCATGCGGTAATCCGGGCAACGATGGTCACGCGATCCTTGTATTTGCGGTTAAGCGGCACCGGATCCCACGACGAGAGGGCCTTCAAGCGGTTGGCCGTGTTGTCGTCGATGTGCTTCGGGCATTCCGAGCAGGTGGCGATCCGAGCTCCGAGAAAGTTCGAAATGCCGTATTGATCCGAGAGCTCGGACATGTTGAATGAGGCCGTGCGCGGACCCGGATGCAGCGCCCTCAACAGGTGGTTGAAAGTCGATTTGCCGTTGGACCCGTCGCCATAGAGAACGAAAATCTTCTCGTAGCAGACCGGGAGGAAGGTCGAGGCCAAGCATTCCTGCGCCAGCGCGCGGACAGCAGGATCGGGGAAAAAAGTCAGGATGTAGCGTCCGAAGTAGCTCTCCGGATCCAACGGGCGCGGAGTGTAGGTGCCATCCTGCTTCACCCGATCCCAATCGAAGTCGGCCGGGATGCAGCTCGTCAGCCCGTCCTCCTTGTTCGGCCTCTTGGCGGTGATAGTGCCCGTCTTGGTATCGATGGAAAGATAAGCGCCTTGCACACCCAGCACCACCGCCTCCGCGATAGGCGACTGGATCAGGGTCTTGTTGTAATCGAGCAGCATGCCGGCGCGGGAGGTATCGACCATCTTCTCGGCCTTGTCCTTGCTGTATTTTTCAGGGCGATGCTCACGGAGCCAGCCGAGTGCGTGATGGATCGAACGCTCGTCCGGCTGGGGCTGCCAAAAGCAGGCGCCCTTCTTGTCTTGGGTCCAGCGGTAAAACGAGTTGTCAAACCCGTTCTCGACCTCGCCACCAATGCGCAAGTCGTCGTCGGCCTCAAGCTCCCACTGATACAGGAGCTCTTCGCTCTGCTTGGCCTCAGCCTCGACCACGAGCACGAAACCAGCCTTGAGCGCTTTCTTGACCTCCGCCCGCGTCGCACTCTCGGTGTAGACCGGAGAGGACGTATGCAGGTATTCCTGCCCGTTGATCACAGGCCGGAACGCACGTCGCATCTCTACAACCTGATCCAACGGATCCACGTTGACAGTTGCCGATTTTTGCCCGATGGTAGTTGTAGACATGTGCCCCATGTCGCGTCTCCCTAGAATGATGTGCCCCAGACCCCACCCTGCCAGGTGGGGTTTTCTTTTAGATCGATACCGCTTCTTTCTCTGCCAACTGGAAGATGGCGTGACGCGCCACATGCGCCTTACTCGCACGGTGCTTCTTCGCCAGCGCAGCTAGAAGTTCCAGAAACGCTTCGTCGCATGCGAACTGGAAGAACTTCTCTTTCGTCTCTTTCGCGGTGTTGTTCTTCTGCTCATGCTGCTCGGTATTCATGAAGTCTTCCTGCGTTGTTGAGGAACACTTCCAGCAAAGCAAAAGATCGCCACCCGTCAACGTCCAAACATCGATTTTCTTGATCTCATTTCACTTCACGGGCAGACGTGAAAGCCCGTGAAAGCTAAAGCGTTGATACGTATGAACTTCACGGGCTTTCACGACTTAACGGGCTAAATAAAGAAACCTACGCGCGAGAATTGAATTTCCGGAGGACTGGGCCTTCGATGCCCCCCGTATTACTCAAGCTATGAAAATTGTTCAAACTGGCCGTTAAGTCGTGAAAGGGCGTGAAGTGGAAACAACTCACTGATACGGCTAGATTTTTCGTGAGCGCTCCCTTCACGGGCTTTCACGTCCACCCGTGAACTAGGCCGCTTGCGCGGTTGAGAGCACGGAAATCAGCCGAGCCACATGCGTCTTGGTGAACTCTTTCACTGTCATCTCCGATATCCACCACCGCGGCAGATTTCGAGCGTAGGGTCTCGCGCCCCCTACCCGGACATACCGGGGGAGCCCCTTTGACAGGTTGGAAAAGGTGTGATCCGGCGACGGATCAGAAGCGGATGGGCTCGCCCTTACCGATGGCCGCGCCGGTCTTTCGCTGCAAGTCGGCCGCGACTTGGTTCTTGTCAAAGGCTGCCAGTTGCTTCTCAGCGAGCTTGGTCATTCGGACCAAGTAGCGGCGGTAGTGCTTGGCCCAGATCGCGCGCATGGGCTCGCTTTGCCAAGGCTGAGATAGGGCGTCATCAAGCCGAAGGATGCGGATCTCACCGCCCGACTCAGCAACGGCGGCCACGTGGTCTTTCGATATACCGCACACCAGTCCATCGCACACGACAACGCCCGTTGCCTTATCCATCAGATAGGGATGCCAGGTGCTCGGATCCCGCCCCCAGTCCGGATCCCGCATCGCCTTGAACTCTTCGGGGTGTTTCTTTTCAATGCAGGCGAGCACCCACTGATCGATTGAGCCCTTTCTGGCTTGCTTGACCTTGTCCTTAAACGGATAGAGGGGGTGCTTGGATCGGGGCTTCCAAGTGTCCGGACCCCATCCGGTGTAGAACTGCGCGATGCCAATCGTCATCACGTAGTCGGCGTCCTGCTCGTCGAGGATCGCGAGCATGTCGCCCATCCCTCGCTTGGTCGTCAGCATGGCGCTTCGCTGGACTTCGAGGGCCCGCGTCGCGTGCCCTGCGGTTGCCGCCTTTATGGCTGCATCGAAGTAGGTCTTTACCGCTTGTTCAAAGCCTGCCTCCATGGCGAGCGAACGATTGGTCGTCATAGCCTGCCGCCGCTCCCCTTCTCTCCTCCGCCCACCTCGCCCGTCGTTTCCCGCAGCAGGTCGCGCTGCCGGAACGTCTCGACGAGCGTCTCGGTCTCCTCGACGAGCGTGCGCAGCGTGTCGGCGTAGATCCGCGCCCAGGCCTCGTATTCGTCCGCAATGGCCCAATCCATGCGCAAGGCCCCATCCAGACTGAACACGTCATAAGCATCTGCGTCGATCGCCGCGCGATAGGCACCCTCCTCCATTGTGAGCAGGTGCCCGAGAACCACCCCTTCGGCAACGGCCCAGGGCTGAGGAGCCATGAGGTCGGCCAGCGTTGCAAAAGTGAGCGGCATGCGCATCTGCAGGCGTTCCAGCGCCTCGGCAGTGTCCCGGCAACGGCGCAGGAGCGTTTCAGCGTGTAGGACTGCGATCTGAGCTTTGGCGCGCTTCTCGGCAGCCGCCCGGCGCTCGGCCAGGTCGGCTTTGACTGTCTCAGGTTTGCGCGTATTTCGTGCGACGGACATTCCCGGGCCGGATCGTTGGCAGTTCCAAGGGCGGATCGTCCTTCTCGTCCAAGGCTGGCCGGTCAGGTCCCCTGAGACTATTCCAGACGCGAGGGCTACTGCCAATGATTTCGTCCTCGCACACCGCCATCATCCGCCGAAGTTCCGGCCAGTCCTGCTGGCTGTAGCGCTCGGTAACCTTCGCGATACGCTTGCCATTGTCCTTATCGTCCACCGTATCGGGGTGGTGGTTGAGTAGCTGACTGACCTTATGCCCCGGCAGGAGCTTAGCCGCCACGCGGGCCAGGGTCCGCCGTAGATCGTGAGGCGTCAGGTTGATGTCGACCCCCTTCTCAGGGTTGAACAGCCCGGCATCGAGCCGGATGTTTTCAAGCATGGCTTTGCTGTCGGTGTGGTGCCCGCTCTTGGAGCTTTGATTACGTGCCGGAAAGACCCAGCGGGCGGTTGCCGCCAGGAGGTATTCCATCTGCGCGATGTCTTTCTCGGTTCGAGCGATAGGGTATGGGCCGGCCTGTCGGCGCTTTTGGTCGGCTAGGGTCTTCTTGGCCGCGTTGATCCGCAACGGAAGGTCTTTCATTTCCAGTTCGCGTGTCTTCCAGCGCCAGCGCAAAATCCTCTCGGCGAAGTAGGAGACGGGCAACAGCTGGAACTCCCCCGATTTGGTGTCGTGGAAGAAGACTTGCGAGCCCCGAAAACCGGTAACCGGGTTGATGGCCTGGTCGTTGACAACACCCTCCTTTTCCGGGGTGAGCCACACCCAGGACGCGAGGTTGAGTTCAAGCTCGTCCTTGGAACAATTTTCGAACCACCGGACCGCGGAGCTTTCGCCTCGTCGAGCGCCCCAAAGCAGCGTGAGTAAGAGATAGTCCACGCCGGTTGCGTTGTTGCCACCTTGAAGCGCTCGCCGCCCCACGAGGGCTTTGAGCACGGCCGGCAAGGTCTGCTGGCCCGTTTGGGCGTCGTCCATGCCCAGGGGGTTTCGCACCTTGGCCTGCTCGTAGTGTTTATTGAGCTCTGAGTTGCTACGAAACATCTCCTTCTCGTTCAGGACTTCGAACGGGTTGTAGACCAGTGCGGGCTGACGGTCGGTTTGCGCAGCAAGTTTGCGGGCTTGACTGAGTGCCATATCCACCGCTCGACGGGCATCGCCCATGGTGTATTCCGTCGCGGCCAGACCCGCGCTCTTAGCCAGCGCGGCCTGCTTGGCCGGCAGCCCCAGTTTGACCAGTGCTGCCAAGTCGAGCTTCCACCACTCCTTCTGACCCTCCAGCAGCGTCTTGATCTGCGGAGATAGCCGGTTGGAGAGCATCATTGAGGAGTGGCGAAGGGCATACCAGGCGTCCACCACGTCCTTATCGCGAAGAGTGGCAATCTCCTTGTCGGCCAACTTGACCTTTTCCCGGGCCAGCCGCTCCAAGGACAGTTCGACCGCTCGGACGCTGCTTGCCTTGACCTTGCCTTCAACGCGCTTGTCTTCCAGATCGGCGATGTAGTCCTTCATCGCTTCCCTGACGGTCTTGCGCTTCATGGCCTGCTGGGCGCTGGTGATCCTTACGCGTTCGCGCGGATCCTCGCCCGTCTGGCGAATGTGGGCCCGCTGGGCGCTGGCAAGCGCGTGGGCCGTCGCCAGGGAAAGATCATTGACCGACCCGAGGCTGATCCTCTTCGCGGCCTTGTTGTGCTTAATCCGGACCTCGTAGAAAGCCCCCTGGGGCCCGACATAGAAACCGAACCCAATCGGCGCTCCAGGAGTGCCGTCGCGGAAGCGGTAAGGCTTCCCGTCCTTGTTCTCGACCAAGATCGCCTTGCCGCTTTCGCTATGGCTCGGGCGCCTGCCCACGTCGAGTTCGCGCAACTGCGCTTGGGTCAGGCGATACTTCTGTTCTTTGGTGCCCATATCGCAGCCCTCTATGGCCTTATGGACACCCACCCGCATAAGCCTCGGGACTTTGTGGACGCCATATGGACACTCTGCCACGCCAAGAGGCAGGATTTCAAGCACCACTGCCGCCCGAAGTGATTCACCTAAATGCGTTTAAACCCCTAGTTTTCCTGCTTCTTTCTTGTCACGAACACTCTAAATAGCCGTTTTACTGAGAAGAACTCGCCTTAATGTCAGACACACCAGCAACTTCAAGCGCTTCCAAGGGAGCCACTGAGCATACCCCGCTGATGAAACAGTTCTTCGCGGCGAAGTCCGAGCACCCCGACGTGCTCCTGTTCTTCCGTATGGGCGACTTCTACGAACTGTTCTACGACGATGCACGCAAGGCCGCGCGGCTGCTGGACATCACCCTGACCCAGCGCGGCAGTTCCGCGGGGCAGCCGATACCAATGGCCGGCGTGCCGCACCATGCGGCGGAGGGTTACCTCGCGCGGCTGGTGGCGTTGGGTGAATCGGTGGCGATCTGCGAGCAGATCGGGGATCCGGCGCTGGCCAAGGGCATCGTCGAGCGCAAGGTGGTGCGCATCGTCACGCCCGGCACGGTGACCGACGAGGCCCTGCTCAACGAGCGGCGCGACACCCTGCTGCTGGCGATCGCGCGTGGAAAGACTGGTTACGGCCTGGCCTGGGCCGACCTTGCCGGCGGCCGGTTCCTCGTCAACGAAGTAGCCAGCGAGGACGCACTGGAAGCCGAGCTGGCACGACTGGAACCGGCCGAAACGCTGGTGGCGGATGAGGAGGGCTGGCCGGACTTCGTCGAGACCCGACTGGGCATGCGCCGCCGGCCGCCGTGGCTGTTCGATTCCGACAGCGGCCGCCGGCAGCTCCTGCGATTCTTCAACCTGCACGATTTGACCGGCTTCGGGCTGGAGGACAAGCCGCTGTCGGTCGCGGCTGCCGCCGCACTGTTGGGCTACGTCGAGGAGACGCAGAAACAGCGCCTGCCGCACCTGACCTCCATTGCGGTGGAGTCGGGAGACGGCGCCATCGCGATGAATGCCGCCACCCGCCGCCACCTCGAGTTGGACAGCCGCGTGGACGGCGACAGCAAGCACACGCTGCTGGGCGTGCTGGACACCACCATCACGCCCATGGGCGGGCGCCTGCTGCGGCGTTGGCTGCACCGGCCGTTGCGCGAACAGTCGCTGCTGCGCCAGCGCCACCACGCGGTGGCCACGCTCGTGGAGTCACGGGCGGGCGACACGCTGCGCGACGAATTCCGCGCCATCGGCGACCTTGAACGCATCCTCTCGCGCATCGCGTTACGCAGCGCGCGGCCGCGTGACCTCTCCACCCTGCGTGATGGCCTGGCCATGCTGCCGGCTCTGCGCGCGCAACTGGCACCTCTTGATTCTCCGCTTCTGGCCGCTCTTGCCACCGAACTGGGCGAACACGACGAGCAGGCCTACCTGCTGCGCGGCGCCATCGTGCCGCACCCCCCCGTGCTTGCCCGCGACGGCGGCGTGTTTGCCGAGGGCTACGACCACGAACTGGACGAACTTCGGCGTCTCTCCACCCACGCCGACCAGTTCCTGGTGGACCTGGAGGCGCGCGAGCGCGAGGCCAGCGGCATTCCCACCCTCAAGGTGGGCTACAACCGTGTCCACGGCTACTACATCGAGATCAGCAAGGCGCAGGCGGAAAGGGCGCCGACGCATTACACGCGTCGCCAGACCCTGGCCAATGCCGAACGCTACATCACCGAGGAGCTCAAGCAGTTCGAGGACAAGGTGCTGTCCGCGCGGGAGCGCTCGCTGGCGCGCGAACGGCTGCTGTACGAAGGCATCCTCGACGTGCTCAACGCCTGCCTTGAGCCCCTCAAGCGCTGTGCCGGCGCGTTGGCGGAGCTCGACGTGCTGGTGTGCTTTGCCCAGCGCGCGCAGTCGCTGGACTGGTCGCAACCGCAGCTCAGCACCGACCCCGGGTTGCGCATCGAACGCGGGCGCCACCCGGTGGTCGAGGCCGTGCGCAAGGACCCCTTCGAGCCCAACGACCTGGTGTTGGGCGACAGCGACGCCCTTGGTCGTCGGCGCATGCTGGTCATCACCGGCCCGAACATGGGCGGCAAGAGCACCTACATGCGCCAGAACGCGCTGATCGTGCTGCTGGCGCACATCGGCAGCTTCGTGCCGGCATCGCGTGCCGAAATCGGCCCGATCGACCGCATCCTGACCCGCATCGGTGCCGGCGACGACCTCGCCCGCGGCCAGTCCACCTTCATGGTGGAGATGAGCGAGACCAGCTACATCCTGCATCACGCCACCGACCAGTCGTTGGTGCTGATGGATGAGATCGGCCGCGGTACTTCCACCTACGATGGTCTGGCCCTGGCGGAGGCCTGTGCGCGCCACCTCGCGCAGGCCAATCGCGCTTACACGCTGTTCGCCACGCACTACTTCGAGCTGACCACCCTGGCGGAGCCGGGCAGTGGCATCGCCAACGTGCACCTGGATGCCGTGGAACACGGTGACCAGCTGGTGTTCATGCATGCCGTGAAGGAAGGACCCGCCGACCGCAGTTTCGGCCTGCAGGTGGCCGCCCTCGCCGGCCTGCCTAAGGCGGTGGTGAAGCAGGCGCGCGGCCGGCTGGCCGAACTGGAGCGGCAGAACCGGGATGCCCCGGCGCCGTCCATGAGCGCGCCCGCACTGGACCAGCCGCAGCAGTTTGGCCTGTTCGCACCGAATTCCGCAGCGCTGGATGCACTGGCGTCCATTGACCCGGACGACCTGACACCGAAACAGGCGCTGGAAGCGTTGTACCGGTTGAAAGCGCTGGCCTGAGGTGTGCTGACGCCGCCACGGTCAGAAGCGTTGGCCGCGAGTCCGGAGCCCAGACTCCCCGCCGCGATGGAGGTGAGGCACACTCATCGTGCCACCGCCTCCAGGATCGACACGCCACCGTGGGTGTCCACGGTCCGCAGCAGTTGGAAGCCCGCGCTGCGCAGCAGGTAGGCATACTCGTTTGCGGTTCGTTGGCGGCCGCCCACCAGGGCGAGCATGTGAATGTCCAGCATGCGCGCCGGATCCGGGCCCGGCACGTCGGGGATCAGCGCCTCGATCAGCAGCAGCTTCGCCGCCGGCGGGGCCGCGCGCCGCACCGACTTCAGGATCGCCAGCGCCTCGTCCTCGTCCCAGTCATGGACCACCTCCATCAGCAGGTAGGCATCGCAACTGGGCAGCGGATCGATGAAGAAGTCGCCCCCTTGGCAGGCCATGCGGGGTGCGGGCTCAACCGTGGCCACCACATGCGGCAGGTCAAACAGGATGCCCTTGGCCTCGGGGCAGGCCTGCAACACCGCGCGCAACAGGTGACCGCTGCCTCCACCGATGTCGCCGATCAATGCGAATGCCCGGAAGTCATAGGCGGCCAGCACGGCCGCCACCTGCCCGCGGGCCTTGGCCGCCATCGCGGCATTGAAGATGGCCGCAGCCTCCGGCGTATGCGACAACCAGCTCCACAGGCCTTCGGGGTACAACAACTCAGTTGACGGCTCTCCGGTGCGCACCGAATGCCCGAAGACCCCATATGCGTCCCAGAACAGCGGCAGGCCGAACAGGCGCACGAACGCGCGCATCGAATCCGGATGGTCCTCCCGCAACAGGCGCGACGCGGCCGTGTGCCGGAAGCGGCCTTGGTGCAGCTCGAACACACCGTGGGCCGCGAGCAGGCGCAGCACTCGGCCCAAGGCGTCGCGATGGGCGCCAACCGCCGTTGCCAGCGTACCGGCATCCCTGGGCTGCTCACCAAGCGCGTCCGCCACACCCAACTCCGCTACAACGTGGAGGCAGCGCGCCACACAGTAGCCACCGGCCATCTGCTGCAACATCCCGAGCGGACCGCAATCTGCCATGGGGCCACCGTTGTTGTTGACTGCCAATCCGGGCATCCGGTAGTCGTAAACCTTGATAACAGCGACGCCAAACTGTCATCCGGGCGGCCAACAGCCCCCGAGCGGCGGCGCCGACAGCCGTCACGATGACCGCAGCGCCCAAGGGCTAGGATGGGGTTTCACCCCCAAGGAAGACCACGATGAGCACCTCTCTCGCCAACGACCTTCTCAGCCAACTACAGGGCCAGCCGATCGAGCAGATCGGCCAGCAACTGGGCCTTCCGCAGGCGCAGGCCTCGGGCGCGGTCGCCGCAGCGCTCCCACTGCTGCTGGGCGCGCTGGGCCGGAACGCCAGCCAGCCCGCGGGAGCCGAATCCCTGTTCGGCGCGTTGGAGCGCGACCATGCGGGCAGCAGCGACCTGGGCGGTCTACTGGGCTCGGTGCTGGGCGGCGGCGGACAGGGGGACCAGATCCTCGGCCACATCTTCGGAGCCCGCCAGCAGGGCGCGGCCCAGGGTCTTGGCGCCGCGACCGGACTGCAGGGCGACAAGGCCAACATGTTGCTGAAGGTCCTGGCGCCGATCGTCATGGCGTACCTCGCCAAGCGCATGCTCGGCCAGGGTCAGGCCGCCACCCGATCGCCGCAGGGCCTGGGGAGCATCCTGGGAGAGGAAGAGCAGCAGATTCGCCAGCAAGGCGGCGTGGGCGGCGGCCTGCTCGGCGCGGTCCTGGACCAGGATGGCGACGGCCAGTTGGGCTTGGGCGACCTGCTCAAGCTCGGCGGCGGCATGCTGGGCGGCAAGCGCTGAGCGGCGATGCTCCACCGGGCGGTCGGTTGGCCGCCTCGCCCGCTCACATCGCGTCGATGTCGCCGAGCGCGCGGATCAGACGCCGTGCGCGCTTGTCCGGCTTCGACTCCGGTGCGCGGTAACCATTACGCTCGGCGATGCGCAATGCGCGCGCCTGCTCACGCTGCAGGCGCGAGGCCTCGGTTTCCGCAAACAGCAGCTGGGCCGCGCTGGCCGGGCCGCGCGTATCGCTAAGATCGCGAACCTCGACGATGAATACTTCCTCCCCGCGACTGACCCTGAGCGCGTCACCCACGCGTACGGCGCGCGAAGGCTTGGCCCGCTGTCCGCCAACCTCGACCTTGCCGGTCTCGATGGCGTGCTTGGCAAGCGCGCGCGTCTTGAAGAAGCGTGCCGCCCACAACCAGAGGTCCAGGCGGACGGTGTCGGCGGCGGAAGCGATGTCGTGGTTCACGGGCACGAGATGGTGACGATGGCGCCAGTATCAAACCGTTGCAGCTAGCGCGCAAAGCGTCCGTTCACCCTCCCAGCGGGATCGGGGAAACGAAACGAAAACGGCCGCCCTGGGGCGGCCGTTCGCTGCGCGATGGAACGCGCGGATTACTTGGCGGCAGCGGCGGCAGCAGCGGCCTTGGCCTTGGCGTTGCCGGCCAGGTCTTCCTTGATGCGCGCCTTCTTGCCTTCCAGGCCACGCAGGTAGTACAGCTTGCCGGCGCGGACCTTACCACGGCGCTTGACCTCGACCGAGTCGATGGTCGGGCTGTGGGTCTGGAACACGCGCTCGACGCCGAAGCCGTGCGAGATCTTGCGCACGGTGAACGACGAGTTCAGGCCGGCGTTCTTGATGGCGATGACCACGCCCTCGTAAGCCTGCACGCGCTCACGGTTGCCTTCCTTCACCTTGACGTTGACGACAACGGTGTCGCCCTGGGCGAAGTCGGGCAGCTTGCGCTGGATCTGTTCGGCTTCAAAGGTCTGCAGCAGCGTGTGGATCGAGGGCTTGTTCATGGTCCGGCCTGTTGGATTCGTTGTAGCGCGAGTGCACGTGGACCCGCGTCTGGCATGTGGATGGAGCTTTTGGATGGAGCAAGGGTGTAGCTAAGCCGCGCATTATAGCGGCGTTTTCCTTTTGCTGGCTAGTAGTTAGCCGGCGGGCGGCGTATCTGGAGTTGGACTGGGCGTGGCGAGCGAAGCGGTGCCGGAAGCAGCGTCTGCCCCAACCCCAGTCTCAGCAGCGTTCGAGACACCTTCCGCGCCCGCTCGATGGGCCACGCGGAAGGCCTCCAGCAGCTTGCGGTCCGCTTTGGACAGGGTGGTCTGGTCCAGCAGGTCCGGGCGGCGCAACCAGGTCCGCCCCAGCGACTGCTGGCGGCGCCACTTGGCTATCTCGGCGTGGTTGCCCGAGAGCAGGACCGGCGGCACGTTGCCCAGCGGATGCTCCACCGGGCGGGTGTAATGCGGGCAGTCCAGCAGGCCGTCCTCGAAGCTGTCCTGCACCGCCGACTCGGCGTCGTTCAGGGCGCCCTCCTGCAGCCGGGCCACCGCGTCCAGCACCACCGCCGCCGCCAGCTCCCCGCCGGAAAGCACGTAGTCGCCGATCGAGATCTCCTCGTCGACTTCGGCCTGCAGGAAGCGCTCGTCCACGCCTTCGTAGCGCCCGCAGACCAGCACCAGCCGCGGCTGCGCGGCCAGTTCGCGGACCTTCGCCTGGGTCAGCGGCGCGCCCTGCGGGCTCATGTAGACGACGCGAGCGGGCGCGGGATCGGCCGCGCGCACGTCTGCCAGGCAGGCGCGCAGCGGCTCGATCATCATCACCATGCCGGGGCCGCCGCCGAAGGGGCGGTCGTCCACCCGGCGGTAGTTGCCCTCGGCGTAATCGCGCGGGTTCCAGCCATGCACCGACAGCAGGCCACGCTCCCCTGCCCGCCCGACCACGCCAACGGCGGCGCACTGGGCGACGAACTCGGGAAACAGGCTGATGATGTCGAAGCGCATGGCTTCAGAAATCCGGATCCCAGTCGACGCTGATCACGCCTGCATCGAAATCGATGCCGGTGACGTACCGCGGCTGTACGAACGGAATCATGCGTTCGCGCTCGTCGTCGCGAACGACAAGCACGTCGTTGGCCCCTGTCGCAAACAAGTGCGAGACGGTGCCCAGTTCGACACCCTCGGCGTTGACCACCCGCAGGCCTTCCAGATCGACCCAGTAGTACTCGCCCGGCTTGGGCGGGGGCAACGCGGAGCGAGGAGCATAGATCTCGGTGCCGCGCAGCGCCTCGGCGGCGTCGCGGTCGGCCACGCCCGGGACCTGGGCCAGCACATGCTTGCCCGTGTCACGGCCACGGATGCCGGACACGACATCCTGTGTGCCCTGCGGAGAGCGCAGGATCCAGGGCTGGTAGCGGAAGATGGTGTCGCGGGGCTCGGTCCAGGACTCGATTTTCACGTCCCCACGTAAACCAAGGGCGCCAATCATCCTGCCCAGCAGGATGTGGCGCCCGGGTTCTTTCATCGCCATGGCTACGCGCTCGGGCGCAGCCAGGGGATCAGGCCGAGGCCGCGGCCTTGGCCGCTTCCTTGTACAGCACGGCGACCTTGTCGGTCAGCTGCGCGCCGTTGGCGATCCAATGCTTGACGCGCTCGACGTTCAGCTCGACGCGCTTCTCGTTGCCCAGGGCAACGGGGTTGTAGAAACCGACGCGCTCGATGTTGCGGCCATCACGGGCGCTGCGGCTGTCGGTAACGATGATGTGGTAGAACGGACGCTTCTTGGCGCCGCCGCGGGTCAGTCGAATCTTGACCATGAGGTTGCTCTCTGTGTTGCCCAGCTGCCGGGATGGCAGGGTAAGCCGGCGATTATAGTGGAATTTGCGGCAGTGCGGCAACGCGCCGCTGTGCCCCCATCAGGGGACCGACCGAGCCTCCCCCGGTTAGTGGGCCGCTGATTCGGCTGCCGCGATGCGCTCGGGGCTAGGTGGATGGCTGGATAGGTAACCGATCGCGCCATGCTCCAGATCCTTCGCCACGTCTTTGCTCAGCCTGCGCATGACGTCCGCGAAGGCCTGCGGCGACTGGCCCCTACGCTTGAGCAGGGAGAAGGCATAGGTATCGGCCTCCCGCTCATGCGACCGTGAGAATCCATTGCTCAGCAGGGTGGCGGGTATCGAAACCGCCAGTGAAGAGCCGGAGGCGTCCCCAAACAGTACGCCCGCCAACAGGAAGACCGACGAGCTCTCAAGCGCCGCGCGCATCCCATGGCGATGGACGTGGTGGCCGGCCTCGTGCGCCAGCACCGCCATCACCTCGGCATCATTGCCAGCCAACGCCACGAGGGCATCGGTCATGTAGATGCGTCCATCCGGCAGGGCGAACGCGTTCGGGCCAATTCCCGGAGCGTGGGCAAAATGAAGCCCCATTTCGCCAGCGCGCGGTTCGCGAGCGACCAGTCGCGAGAACGCCGCCCGGAGCTCGCGCTGCCGCGCTTCGGGTAATCGGGAGGGCTCCAGGTGCATTCGCTCCAGCAGCGCCACGACTTGGTCACTTGCGTGCCGTTCCACGGCACGTGGCATCCGCACCGCGGCTACCTTGGCGACTGCGGGCAAACCGAACTGGACAAAACCCACGGTGAGCGCCAGCACCACCGTGGCCGCGACCACGATGGCCGCACGACGACGTTCAAGCCAGTCGGCAAAGCCCTCGATCCAGCCACTACCGCCTGGAAACCATTGGTCCAGCAAGGGGGAATCTGGGCATTCAACCTGCCCATGCCCAACACGACGCAACACCCGCGGCGTGCGCCCCAGCCGTGGCGAGATGGATGTCTCCGAGACCGGCCACAACATCGAATCGCCATCGGCCAGCTCAACTTGCAGCATTGCATCGACCAGCCGGACCCGGACGGGCCGGATCCGGCTGGAGCGGCCGTCGGACCAGCGCCCTTCCACTTCGCTCACAGGCCCAGATCCAACCCGGCGTCGAGAGCGTCGACCAGTTCCGCACCGGCAGCGCCCGCACGACTCTCGGAGGCCGCGACGAACTCATCCATTTCACCGCTGGCCACCAGCGTGAAGTGGTCGGCACGGTAACGGGCCAACCGCACCATCGCCCACGGCACTGCCAGGCCGACGGTGAACAGGATCACGAACAGGTTGGAGGCGTAGATCCACAGCAGATCGCGCACGCGAAGCGTGCTGACGAACTTGTGCGGCCCCAAGCGGGTGTTGTTCCACATGAGGTTGGTATAGCGCACGCGCATCGAGACGATGAGGGCGAAGAAGGCCAGGTAGAACCCCAGCAGGGCCGCTACGAAACCCATGCCCATGGCCTGTTTGCCCACCAGGCCACTATCGGAAAGCATGCCTGTGACGACCGTCATCAGGATCGCGCCGCCAACCACGAAACCGGCCACCACCAGATAGGGACCGTAGTACTGCCCCGTCGTGCCTTGAAAGCTGAAGCGCTTGACGCCGTAGCGGTGACCCTCCACCACGAATTCATGCTGGCGGCGCTTCATGGCCGGGTAGAGCAACGAGAGCGTCAGGCCGCTGATCCAGGCCCACAGCATGAAGGGGCCATAGGCCTCGGGGGCGCCGTTGTCGAAACGGAACATCAATCCCCGCCATGCCGAGTTGCGCGCGCGGAACCGCAGGCTCCACGTGATGAGCGCCGGCATAAGGGCGCCAACACCCACGATGAGCAGCAGGTACAAACCTGGGGAAAACCGCGAACTGAGGACGAGTGCGATGACTACCGCGTAGGCGATCAGCCGGCCCTTGAGGATGGCGATGGGTGACGCAAGGTATTCGAATGTCGCACCTGCCAACGAAGTGTTGGCGTAGAAATAGCGCTCCGTGCGCACTTTTGCCCACGCCGAATAGATGCCCAGCGTGATGATGCTGAGCAGCAGGTTGACGAACCAGATCCCGAAATACTCGCCAGCGCGACCGCTGAACTGGGCGGTATGTCGCTCGATGGTGGGCGCCTCCGCAGGCGCAAAGAAATCACCGGCCGGTGCGGCCGGAATGGTGTCAAGCATGAAATCCCCCTGGAAGCCGACCGGGTCGGCGTTCACTCCCTGAAGTACAGCACCTTCTGCCCGGCTCCCCAGCCCGGCATTGACACCGACCTTACGCGATCAGGGGGAGGCTGTCAGCCCTCAGCGGAACGGCATCGGCCCGCGGCCGCCCATCATGCCTTTCATGCCGCGCATGAGCCCCTTCATGCCGCCTCCGGACAGCTTGCTCATCATCTTTTCCATCTGCTGGAACTGCTTCATGAGCTTGTTGACGTCGGCCGGAGTCATGCCGGAGCCCTTGGCGATGCGCGCACGGCGACTGCCATTGAGGAGGCCCGGGTTGCGGCGCTCCTTCTTGGTCATCGAGTTGATGATGGCGATCATGCGCGGCACTTCCTTGCCGGTGACCTGGTTCTTCACCTCGTCGGGGATCTTGCCCATGCCCGGCAGCTTGTCCATCAGGCCGCTGATGCCGCCCATGTTCTGCATCTGCTCGAGCTGGTCGCGCATGTCGTTGAGGTCGAATTTCTTGCCCTTGGCGACCTTCTCGGCGAGCTTCTGCGCCTTGTCCTTGTCGACCTGCTGCTCCACCTGCTCGACCAGCGACAGCACGTCGCCCATGTCGAGGATGCGGCTGGCGATGCGGTCGGGGTGGAACACGTCCAGGCCATCGGGCTTCTCGCCCACGCCGATGAACTTGATCGGGCGCTGGGTGATGTAGCGCACCGATAGCGCGGCGCCGCCGCGGGCGTCACCGTCGGTCTTGGTCAGCACCACGCCGGTCAGCGGCAGCGCCTCGCCAAAGTGCTTGGCGGTAACGGCGGCGTCCTGGCCGGTCATCGAGTCGACCACGAACAGGGTCTCGACCGGGTTCACGGCGGCATGCAGAGCCTTGATCTCGGCCATCATCGCGTCATCGATGCTGGTGCGGCCGGCGGTGTCGACCAGCAGCACGTCGACGTAGGACTTGCGGGCATCGTCGATCGCCGCCTTGACGATGGCTTCCGGCTTCTGGTCGGCCGTCGACGGGAAGAACAGCACGTCCACCTGCTGCGCCAGCGTCTTCAGCTGTTCAATGGCGGCCGGGCGGTACACGTCGGCCGACACCACCATGACCTTCTTCTTGCGCTTCTCCTTGAGGTGCTTGGCAAGCTTGGCGACGGTGGTCGTCTTGCCCGCGCCCTGCAGACCGGCCATCAGGATGACGGCGGGCGCCGGCACGTTGAGGTTCAGGTCGGCGGCCTGCGACCCCATGACCGCGGTCATTTCGTCGCGGACGATCTTGATCAGGGCCTGGCCCGGAGTCAGCGACTTGAGCACTTCCTGGCCGACCGCGCGGACCTTGATGCGCTCGATCAGGGCCTGCACCACCGGCAGGGCCACGTCGGCCTCCAGCAGGGCGATGCGCACCTCGCGCAGCGATTCACGGATGTTCTCCTCGGTCAGCCGCCCGCGGCCGCGCAGGCGCTCGATGGTGCCGGAGAGTCGCTGGGTGAGGGATTCGAACATGGGGGCGGGACCTGGGTGCGGGGAGCAAGGGGAACAGCAGACTGCGCAGTATAGCGGTTGACCTCTGTCAGCCGGGCTGGCGGGCAAACGCGCTAGACTCGCCGCGACCGCACGGAGGGATGAAGCGACATGCGTTTCACACGGGTCCTGGTCGTCCTCGTGGCACTGGCCGGACTGGCCCCCACGGCCGGCCTGGCGGGCCAAGCCCGCGTGGCCGTGGCCGCCAACTTCGCCGACGCCGCACGCGAACTGGCTGGCGACTACGGCCGCCAGACCGGCCACCGCATCGATGTCAGCGCTGCCTCCACGGGCAAGCTGTATGCCCAGATCCGCAACGGCGCACCGTTCGACGTGCTGCTGTCGGCCGACGCCGCCACCCCCCGCAAGCTGGTGGCCGAAGGCAGGGCCGACGGTGCGTCCCTGCATGACTATGCCGTCGGCCGGCTGGTGCTGTGGAGCAGTAACCCCGCCACGGTGAGGCACGGCGAGGCCCTGCTCCGCCGAGGCCGGATCGACCGGTTGGCCATCGCCAATCCCGCCCTCGCCCCTTACGGCGCCGCAGCGCGGGAGGTGCTGCAAAAGGTCGGCCGCTGGGATGCGCTGCAGCCCCGGCTGGTGATTGGCGAGAATGTCGGCCAGACCGCGCAGTTCGTGACCAGTGGCGCCGCTCCGCTTGGCCTGCTGCCGCGCTCGCTGGTGCTTGAGGCGCGCAGGACCACGCCCGGCTCCGGGTGGGAGATCCCCGCGGCATGGCATTCGCCGATCCTGCAAAGCGCCGTGCTTCTCAACCGGGGCCGCGACAATGCCGCCGCCCGCGGTTTCCTGCAATACCTTCGCACCGCGGGCCCACGCGCGCGGATCCGCGCGTTTGGCTACGACTGACCGACCGTGATGGACCCCACGCTCGCCGCCCCTGCCTGGCACGCAACCCCGTGGATTGCAGCCACGTGGGTCACGGTGAAGCTGGCAGGACTCACCACGCTCATCCTGCTGCTGCTGGGCATGCCGCTGGCATGGTGGCTGGCGCTTACGCGTTCGGCGTGGCGGGTACCGATAGGCGCCGTCGTGGCGTTGCCGATGGTGCTGCCCCCTACCGTGCTGGGCTTCTACCTCCTGTTGGGGCTGGCGCCGGACGGGCCGCTCGGGCAACTGACGGATACGCTGGGCTTGGGCACACTCGCCTTCACCTTCGAGGGGCTGCTGCTGGCGTCCGTACTGTATTCACTGCCGTTCGTGGTGCATCCGCTGCAGGCAGGCTTTGCCGCCGTGCAGCCCGCGATACTGGAAGCGGCGGCCACGCTACGCGCGTCGCCGTTCGACCGATTCTTCAGCGTGGCATTGCCGCTGTCTCGTCCCGCCCTGGTGACGGCCACCCTGCTCGGCTTCGCCCACACCGTCGGTGAGTTCGGAGTGGTGCTGATGGTGGGCGGCAACATCGAGGGCGAAACGCGGGTGCTGTCGGTGCTGCTTTACGACCAGGTCGAAGGCATGGCCTATGTCGATGCACACAAACTGGCGGCCGGGCTGCTGTTGTTCTCGTTCGCCCTGCTGCTGGTGATGCAGTGGCTGGGACGACGCACGGCGGTGGCCGATGCCTGAGGGGCTCAATGACATCCTGGTGCGTCTCCACGTGCCGCGACGCGATTTTCGGCTGGATGTGGACGTGACGCTGCCCGGTCAGGGCACGACTGCTGTATTCGGCCCCTCGGGCAGCGGAAAGAGCACCCTGTTACGCGCTGTTGCCGGGCTTGTCCGCGAGGCCGTGGGCACGGTTCGGGTCCAAGGCCAGGTTTGGCAGAACGACCACACCTGGCTTCCGGCGCACCGACGCCAGACCGGCGTGGTATTCCAGCAGACGGCGCTCCTTCCGCACCTCAGCGTGGAGGGCAACCTGCGCTACGGTTGGCGTCGGGCCGGATCGCCACCGGAGCTGCTGGAGATGTGGATCGGGCGGCTGGCCTTGTCGCCGCTGCTCGGCAGGCGCCCCGAGTCGCTGTCGGGAGGGGAGCGCCAGCGTGTTGCCCTGGCACGCGCGTTGGTCACCCAGCCCCGCTGGTTGTTGCTGGACGAGCCGCTCAGCGCGCTGGACGCCCAACGGCGCGCGGAAATCCTCCCCTTCCTCGAGGCCGTCCGGCGCGATGCGGGGGTGCCGATGCTCTACGTCACCCACTCGGTGGAAGAAGTGGCGCGGCTGGCCGACCACCTGGTACTTCTGGAAGCAGGGACGGTCACCGCCGCGGGCCCGGCGCTGGAAGTGCTGAACCGCCCTGACCTGCCGCTGGTGCTGCGCGACGACGCAGGCGTGGTGCTGGAAGCCCGCGTGCGGGAACGGGATATCCACGGGCTGCTGACCTTGGAAACCCGGGCTGGACCCTTGCATGCGCACGGCCACGACCACGCCCCGGGTACCTCCCTGCGCGTGCGCGTACAAGCGCGCGATGTAAGCCTGGCACTGCAACGGCACGACGATTCCAGCCTGCTCAACCTGGTGCCCGCAACGCTGGTGGAGCTGAGGGATGTTCCCGGCGGGCAGGTGCAGGCACGACTCGATGCTTCGGGCGTCCCATTGCTGGCCCGGGTCTCGCACCGTTCGGTTGAGCGCCTGGCCCTGCGTCCGGGCCTGGCCCTCTGGGCCCAGATCAAGGCGGTGGCCCTGCTGGTGTGACCCCCATGGGCGCGGCGACCAGTGCCGCGCCCCCGACGAGCCAGCGTCAGCGGGAGCCGGCGATCGGCCGCTGCGCGTTGATGATCTCGGGCAGGTCGGTTTCACGATCGATCTGCGGGAACTCGCGGCGTTCCATGCGACGGATGGCGAAGTGCATCCAGACCAGCGCGATGGACACGAGCACGAACAGCAACATGAAGCAGCTGGTCCACACGCCCACCAGGTCATTCATGGCGCCGAAGGCAATCGGCAGGACGAAGCCGCCCAGGCCACCGATCATGCCCACCACGCCGCCCACAGCCCCCACGTGCTGCGGGTAGTACACCGGAATGTGCTTGTACACGGCCGCCTTGCCCAGCGACATGAAGAAGCCGAGCACGAAGACCAGCACGGTAAACGGCACCAGTCCAATGGCGAGATGGAACGTCTTGTCACCTTCGATGCCGCGGATGGTGTAGGTGGTATCCGGGTAGGACAGAAGGAAGGTGCACAACACCGACACGCTGAACGTCCAGTACATCACCTTGCGAGCGCCCCAGCGGTCGGACAACCACCCACCCACCACCCGGAACAGGCTGGCGGGGATGGAGTACGCCGCGGCGATCATGCCCGCGGTGGCCACGTCCATGCCGTACGCACCGATCAGGTAGCGCGGCAGCCACAGCGCCAACGCCACGAACGCGCCGAACACGAAGAAGTAGTACAGCGAGAACCGCCAGACCTGCAGGTTGCGCAGCGGCTCCATCTGCTGGCGGAACGGAATGGGTTTGACGCCAGTGCGTCGGCGCTCCGCCAGGGACGGATCGTCCTCGCTGAGCAGGTAGAAGAGGATGCCGACCACGGCCAGGCCCACGGCCCAGACCTTGGCCACGGTCATCCACCCGTAGGCCACCATCACCATCGGCGCGAGCAGCTTGGTCACCGCCGAACCAATGTTGCCGGCTCCAAAGATGCCCAGTGCCGTGCCTTGCCGCTCCAGCGGGAACCACTTCGACACATACGCAACGCCGACCGAGAACGAGCCACCGGCAATACCCACCAGCAGCGCCCCGAACAGGAATTGCGGATAGGTCCGCGCCCAGGTCAGCCCCCATGTCGCCGCGGCAGCCGCAAGCATGACCAGCAAGAGCACGCGACGGCCGCCGAACTGGTCGGACCACACGCCGAGGAACAGGCGTATGAGTGAGCCCGTCAGGACGGGGGTGGCGATTAGCAGGCCGAACTGGGTGTCGTTCAGTCCGAGGTCCTGCTTGATCTGGATGCCGATGATCGAAAAGATCATCCACACCGCAAAGCAGGTGGTGAATGCGAAGGTACTGAGCCAAAGCGCGCGCTGCTGGCGGGCTCCGCTTATCTGGGAAAGGTCCTGCATGGACGTGCTTCCGGTCGGGATTGGGAATCGTTGCCATGCCTGCCGCGCCCCACGCGGAAGGCGGACTCCGCCACCGGATGCACGTCCGTCGCCGGCCAAGGCGCCGCGGCGTGCGACCGGCGACGACGCCGGCGCATCAATGGGCTGGACTCAAGCCGCTTCGGCCTCGATCGCATCCAACCCGCGTACTTCGTATCGATCCTGCAACTCGAGCAGGTAGTGCTGCAGCTCGCGCTGCCGGACCTGCAACTCAAGGTAGTCCGAAATCCGCTCGCGGACTTGATCAAACGCAAGTGGCTCACCCGCAGCGATCTCGTCCACGCTGACCACGTGATAGCCCCACCGCGACTCCACCGGGAAGCCGGCCAAACCCTCGCGCAAGCGGAACACCTGACGGTCAAACTCCGGCGTGGTCTGCCCGCGCTCCAGCCAGCCCAGCTCACCGCCCTGGTCCTTGGATGGGCAATCGGAATGGCGGATGGCAAAGTCGGCGAACAGCACCGGGTGGGACTTGAGTTCGCCGATCAGGCGTTCGCCTTCACTGCGTGCGTTGAAGCGGCCCGTGACATCGTCGGCCGATGCGCCCAGCAGGATGTGGCGAACGCGAATGCGGTCCGGGGAGTGGAAACGCTCCCGGTTCTGCTCGTAGTAGCGACGGCAGTCGTCCTCGGTCGGAACCTGGTTCTCCACCTCGCGCTCCAGCAGCGCCCGGATGCGCGCCTCTTCGATGGGCTCGTTGCCCATCGGTTGCACCTCATCGTCCAGTCCCAACCGTTGCACCTCGCGACGCAGCAACTCGCGAACCACCAGCGCCCGGGCGGCGGCGGCGCGCGACTGTTCGGGTTTCATCGACCGGTGGAACTGCATCTCGCGTGCGATGTCAGACTCGCTGATGGCCGTATCGGCCACGAACAGCAGGCATGGTGCCGGCCTGCCCAACGACCTGGGGCCCTCCTCGGCGTGGTCATGGTGGTGGGCGTGGGCCTCTTCCGCCACCGGCTTCTGCGAGTCGATGACGGTGATCGGTAGGGCGCGCAGCCCAGCCTTGGCTTCGCTCATGGCTCAGGCCCTCGGCCCGTAGCGCAACGCGGGCTGGCGACGGCGCACCACCTGGTACGGCCGCCAGAGGTAGCTGACAGGCACGCTCCACACATGCACGAGGCGGGTGAAGGGCGCGATCAGGAACAGCGTCAGCCCCAGGAATACGTGCGCCTTGTATACCCAGTGCGCATCCCAGATGTACTGCGTGGCATCCGGTCGCATCGATACGATGGCCTGCGCCCAGTGCGAGAGTCGGATCATCTGCTCACCGTCCAGGTGGGTACGCGAGATGTTGATCGACCACATCCCCAGCAACAACTGCGCCAGCAGCAAGAACAGCAATGCCGTATCGCGCCACGTTCCGGTCGCGCGCACGCGGGGGTCGAACAATCGGCGCACGATGAGGATCGTGAGACCGATGAAGCACAGCACGCCAAAAATGCCGCCTATCACCATCGCCATCAGCTGCTTGTCGCCCGGCTTCAGGAACCACTCGTACCAGCCATGCGGGGTCAGCAAGCCAACCATATGGCCCAGCAGGATGGCGATGATGCCGACGTGGAACAGGTTGCTTCCCACCCGCTGCCACTTGCCGCCGGAGACCAGCTGGCTGGAACTGGCGCGCCAGCTGTAGGCCGCATGGTCGAAGCGGGCCCATGAGCCCACGAGGAACACCACGAGCGCCATATAGGGGTAGACCTGGAACAGGAACACATCCAGCAGGGGCGCGACCAGCGGCTCGGCGGCCGCCGGCACGTCGGCAGGCACGGCCAGCTCAATATTGGACAGGGAAATCATCGGGCAGCCTCCATCTTCGCGTTCACTGCGCGCGCACCATCGGGCAGGCGGCGCGGTGGGTCACAGTCTTCACCGGGCGCATCGGGCCCGAAGCGCACCGCCTCCTCTTCCCATAGCCGGTCCATGACCTCGGGCGTGTCGTCGCGCGGCTCCTCACTGGCACGCTGGCGCAGGGCGCCCAGGTCTAGCTTGCCGTCGGCGAACTCCACCAGGATCTCGAACAGCACCGCTTGCGGGCTCTTCCGCTCGCCTGACCTTGCCGCCAGCAGCCCCACGATGTGGCTCACGTGGTGAAGCCATTCGCGGGCTTCGGCCGTCGGTCGCTGGGCAAGGTATTCGAGCAGCAGCGGCAGATAATCCGGCAGCTCCTTGGCCGACAGTTCGAAGCCGTTCTTGCGGTATGCCTCGATCAGGTCGACCATGGCCTGGCCGCGATCGCGGGACTCGCCATGGATGTGCTCGAACAGCAGCAAGCTCATGGCGCGGCCGCGGTCGAAGGTGGACAGCCACTGGTCCTGCGCCACCAGCGGGTCGGTGTCTAGCAGGCCACGGACGAAGCGCGCGAGATCCGCACGCCGGTGTTTGGGCAGTCCAGGATCATCCGCGGCCGCGAGCAACTCCTCGCCATGACGCCACAGTTCGTCCTGTGGGTAGTCCAGCAACACTCCCACCAGTTTGAGCAGGCTCATTCCACCACCTCGTGTTTTTCCTGGCGGTTGGGGTGCACCGCGTAGCTGGTGCCCTTGCGTTGCCCGAACAGGTCCGCCGGGCTGTCGCTGCTGCAGCCATTGCCGAAGGTGAAGCCGCAACCGCCACGCTCGCCGAAGGCGTCGTTGGCATACTCGCGGTGCGCCGACGGGATGACGAAGCGGTCCTCGTAGTTGGCAATGGCGAGGTACCGGTACATGTCCTCCGCCTGCGCCACGGTGAGGCCGGCCTGCTTGAGCACCGCGAGGTCCTCCACGCCATCGACGTTCATGGCGCGGCGCCAGGCGCGCATGGCCATCATCCGCTCCAGCGCGCGCACCACCGGGGCCTCGTCGCCCGCCGTGAGCATGTTCGCCAGGTAACGCACCGGGATGCGCAGCGATGCCACGTCCGGCAGCTCACCGTTCATGCCCACCCGGCCACGCTCGGCCGCCGACTGGATCGGCGAGAGCGGCGGCACGTACCAAACCATCGGCAGCGTGCGGTATTCCGGGTGCAGCGGCAGCGCCAGCTTCCAATCGATGGCGAGCTTGTAGACCGGCGATGCCTTGGCGGCCTCAAGCCAGCTATCCGGAATACCTTCCGCACGCGCTGCTTCGATCACCTTCGGGTCGAATGGGTCGAGGAAGATGTCGAGGTGCGCCTGGTACAGATCCTTTTCCGCGGGCACCGATGCGGCTGCCTCGATGCGGTCGGCGTCGTACAGCATCACGCCGAGGTAACGGATGCGGCCCACGCAGGTCTCGGAGCACACCGTTGGCTCACCCATCTCGATGCGCGGGTAGCAGAAGATGCACTTCTCGGATTTGCCGCTCTTCCAGTTGTAGTAGATCTTCTTGTACGGGCAGGCCGAGACGCACATGCGCCAGCCGCGGCACTTGTCCTGGTCGATCAGGACGATGCCGTCCTCCTCACGCTTGTAGATCGCGCCGGACGGGCACGCCGACACGCACGCCGGGTTGAGGCAGTGTTCGCACAGGCGCGGCAGGTACATCATGAAGGTCTTCTCGAACGCGCCGTAGATCTCCTTCTGCACGTTGTCGAAGTTGCGGTCCTTGGAGCGCTTGGCAAACTCAGTGCCGAGGATCTCCTCCCAGTTCGGGCCCCAATGGATCTTCTGCATGCGTTCGCCACTGATCAGCGAGCGCGGACGCGCGGTCGGCTGGTGCTTGCCGTCAGGCGCCTCGTGCAGGTGCTGGTAGTCGAAGTCGAACGGCTCGTAGTAGTCGTCGATCTGCGGCAGGTCGGGGTTGGCGAAGATCTTGGCCAGCATGCGCCAGCGGCCGCCGGCACGGGGCACCAGCTTGCCGGCCTGGGTGCGCACCCAGCCACCGTTCCACTTGTCCTGGTTCTCCCACTCCTTGGGATAGCCCACGCCGGGCTTGGTCTCGACGTTGTTGAACCACGCGTATTCCACGCCCTCACGGCTGGTCCAGACGTTCTTGCAGGTGATCGAGCAGGTGTGGCACCCGATGCACTTGTCCAGGTTGAGCACCATCGCGATCTGTGCACGGACCTTCATCACACCACCTCCTGGGCGTTCGCCGGCACCGGCTCGCCATCCAGCCAATCGATCTTGTCCATCTTGCGTACGATCACGAACTCGTCACGGTTTGTGCCCGTGGTGCCGTAGTAATTGAAGCCGTATGCCAACTGCGCGTAGCCGCCGATCATGTGCGTCGGCTTGACCACCACGCGGGTGACCGAGTTGTGGATGCCACCGCGCGTGCCGGTGATCTCGGAGCCCGGGGTGTTGATGATGCGTTCCTGCGCGTGATACATCATCGCCATGCCAGACATCACGCGCTGGCTCACCACCGCGCGGGCCGCGATGGCACCGTTGACGTTGAACAGCTCAATCCAGTCGTTGTCCTCGATGCCCGCTTCGCGCGCATCCGTCTCGCTCAGCCACACGATCGGGCCGCCGCGCGACAGCGTCTGCATGATCAGGTTGTCGCTGTAGGTACTGTGGATGCCCCACTTCTGGTGGGGGGTGATCCAGTTCAACACGATTTCCTTGTGGCCATTGGGCTTCTTGCCAAGGATCGGCGCGATGGTCTTGGTGTTGACCGGCGGGCGGTAGCCCATGAAGCCTTCGCCGAACGCCACCATCCACTCGTGGTCCTGGTAGAACTGCTGGCGACCGGTGAGCGTGCGCCACGGAATCAGCTCGTGGACGTTGGTATAGCCAGCGTTGTAGCTGACGTGCTCGTCTTCCAGACCTGACCAGATCGGCGAAGAAATGATCTTGCGCGGCTGGGCCTGGATGTCGCGGAAGCGGATCGCCTCGTGTTCCTTGCCGACCGCCAGGTGCGTGTGGTCGCGGCCGGTGAACTCGCCCAGCGATTCCCAGGCCTTGACCGCCACGTGGCCGTTGGTTTCCGGCGCCAGGTGCAGGATGACCTCGCAGGCGTCGATGGCGCTTTCGATGGCCGGACGGCCCTGGCTGACGCCTTCCTCACGCACGCGGTGGTTGAGGTCGCCGAGGAACTCGACCTCATCCTGCGTGTTCCAGCTCATGCCCTTGCCGCCGTTGCCCAGCTTGTCCATCAGCGGACCGAGCGAGGTGAACTTCTTGTACAGGTTGGGGTAATCGCGCTCGACCACCACCATCGACGGCATGGTCTTGCCCGGTACCGGCTCGCACTCGCCCTTCTTCCAGTCAGCCACGCCGAACGGCATGGCCAGCTCGTTGGGGGTGTCGTGCAGCGTCGGCACCAGCACCAGGTCTTTTTCCACGCCCAGCACGCCAGGCGCCAGGTCACTGACGGTGCGCGCGATGCCCTTGAAGATGTCCCAGTCGCTGCGCGACTCCCACGCCGGGTCCACCGCCTTCGACAGCGGGTGGATGAAGGGGTGCATGTCGGAGGTGTTGAGGTCGTTCTTCTCGTACCAGGTGGCCGTCGGCAGCACGATGTCCGAGTACAGCGCGGTGGTGCACATGCGGAAGTCGAGCGTGACCAGCAGGTCGAGCTTGCCTTCCGGCGCCTCGTCACGCCAGACCACGTCCTCGGGCTTGATCGCACCGCGCTCGCCCAGGTCCTTGCCCTGCAGGCCGTGGCGCGTGCCGAGGAGGTGTCGCAGCATGTACTCATGGCCCTTGCCGGACGAACCCAGCAGGTTGGAGCGCCAGATGAACATGTTGCGCGGAAAGTTCTGCGGCGCGTCTGGATCGGAGAACGCAAAATCCAGCGTGCCCTGCTTCAACTGCGCGACGGCGTACTCGGCAGGCGCCATTCCGGCCTTCTCGGCGTCTCGCACCACCTCGATCGGGTTGCGATCCAACTGCGGCGCACTGGGCAGCCAGCCCATGCGCACCGCGCGCAGGTTGAAGTCGACCAGACTGCCGCTGTACTTGCTGGCATCGGCCAGCGGCGACAGGATCTCCTTGACGTCCAGCTTCTCGTAACGCCACTGGTCGGAGTTGAAGTAGAAGAACGACGTGCCGTTCATGTGGCGCGGCGGGCGGTTCCAGTCCAGCGCGAACGCCAGCGGTTGCCAGCCCGTCTGGGGACGCAGCTTCTCCTGGCCCACGTAGTGCGCCCAGCCACCGCCGGTCTGTCCGATGCAGCCGCACATGACCAGCATGTTGATCAGGCCGCGGTAATTCATGTCGTTGTGGAACCAGTGGTTCATAGCCGCGCCGACGATGATCATGCTGCGACCACGGGTCTTGTCTGCGGTGCGCGCGAATTCACGGGCGATCTCGATCACGTCATGCCGCGGCACGCCGGTGATCGTTTCCTGCCATGCCGGGGTGCCCGGCACGTTGTCATCGAAGCTGGTCGCCACGTTGCCGCCGCCGAAGCCGCGGTCCACGCCGTACTGCGCCAGGAGCAGGTCATAGACGGTGGCCACCGCCCATTCCTTGCCATCGGCGAGGGTCATGCGGCGCACGGGGAGGTTGCGTTCCAGCACCTCGTCGAACTTGGAGGCAGTCCACTTCTCGTGCTCGATGCCGCCGAAGTACGGGAAGCTGACCGGCTCGATGCCGTCGTTCGCCTCCTTCAGGGTCAGCCGCAACCGGGTCTCGCGGCCGGCGCTTTCCTTCTCCTCGATGTTCCATTTGCCCTTCTCGCCCCAGCGGAAGCCCACCGAGCCGTTGGGCACGACCATCTCGCCAGTGGACTCGTCGTAAGCCAACGTCTTCCACTCGGGGTTGTTGGTCTCATTGAGCCCGCCCAGGTCACTGGCGCGCAGGAAGCGCTCAGGCACCAGGCGACCGTCCTCCCGCTTCTCCAGGCGTACGAGCAGCGGCATGTCGGAGTACTGGCGGCAATAGTCGGTGAAGTACTCCGACGGATTGTCGACGTGGAACTCCTTGAGGATCACGTGGCCCATCGCGAACGCCAGCGCCGCGTCGGTGCCCTGCTTGGGGTGCAGCCAGTGATCGGTGAGCTTGGCCACCTCGGAGTAGTCCGGGGTGATGGCAACGGTCTTGGTGCCGTTGTAGCGCGCCTCGGTGAAGAAATGCGCGTCCGGCGTGCGCGTCTGCGGGACGTTGGAGCCCCACGCGATGATGTAGCGGCTGTTGTACCAGTCCGCGGATTCGGGCACGTCGGTCTGCTCGCCCCACACCTGCGGCGAGGCCGGCGGCAGGTCGCAGTACCAGTCATAGAACGACAGACATGCGCCACCCAGCAGCGACAGGTAACGCGCACCGGCCGCATACGACACCATCGACATCGCCGGAATCGGCGAGAAGCCAACCACGCGGTCGGGGCCGTATTGCTTCACCGTGTACAGGTTGGCTGCGGCAATCATTTCATTGGCTTCGTCCCAGCGCACGCGGGCGAAGCCGCCCATGCCGCGGCGGGACTTGTAGTCCTTGGCCTTGGCCGGGTCGCTGACGATGCTCGCCCACGCGTCCACTGGCGATTGGGTCTTGCGCGCTTCGCGCCACATCCGCAGCAGCGCGCCCCGCACCAGCGGATACTTCAGGCGGTTGGCGCTGTAGAGGTACCAGGAATAGCTGGCGCCGCGCGGGCAACCGCGCGGCTCATGGTTGGGCAGGTCGGGCCGCGTGCGCGGGTAGTCGGTCTGCTGGGTTTCCCAGGTGACCAGCCCGTTCTTGACATAGATCTTCCAGCTGCACGAGCCGGTGCAATTCACGCCGTGGGTGGAGCGCACGATCTTGTCGTACTGCCAGCGGGCGCGGTAGCTGTTTTCCCACTCCCGACTCTCGGTCTTGGTAACGCCGTGGCCGTCGGAGAATGTGTCCGGGCTGCGCTTGAAGAACTGCAGCCGGTCAAGGAAATAACTCATGGGAAGACCCTCTTGGCAATCGATTGCATCGCGGTGTCACGCATCCTGTTGCACGGCTGGAAGCTCCAGCCCGTATTGAGTTGTTGGCGGTCAGCAGGGCGTCTCGGCACCGCGGCGGAAGTACCACCACCACGTGACCACGAGGCAGCTGATGTAGAAGGCGATGAAGCCATACAGGGCCATTTCGGGGCCGCCGGTCATCGCGATCGAGGAGCCGTAGCTTTTCGGGATGAAGAACCCGCCATAGGCACCGATGGCCGAGCTGAAACCAATCACCGCGGCGGATTCGATGCCGGCCTGACGCGTGGCCGCGGTCTTGCCGTCGGCGTCGGCATTGGCCGACCAGCGCTCATGCAGCGTGCGGAAGATCACCGGGATCATGCGGAACGTCGACGCATTGCCGATGCCGGTCAGCACGAACAGCGCCATGAAGCTGGCCAGGAAGCCGTGGAAGTTGCCGCCTTGCCCGCCGCTCGGCAGGAAATGCAGCACCGCGAACACGCCGACCACCATCAGCGCAAACACCCAGAAAGTCAGCAGCGCGCCGCCCAGCTTGTCCGAAAGCCAACCACCCACCGAGCGCATCAGCGCACCCACCAGCGGCCCGAGGAAGGCGTACGTCATCGGGTTGACGTCGGGGAACTGGGTCTTGATCAGCATCGGGAAACCGGCCGAGAACCCGATGAACGATCCAAACGTACCGATGTACAGCCAGCACATCAGCCAGTTGTGCTTGCGCTTGAAAATCACCGCCTGCTCGGCAAAGGACGAGCGCGCGGCGGTCAGGTCGTTCATCCCGAACCAGGCGGCGATGGCACAAACCACCAGGAACGGCACCCATACGAAGCCCGCGTTCTGCAGGAACAGCAGCTTGCCGTCAGCCGTTACCTGCGGTGCACCCACCAGCGTGCCAAACAGGCCAAATGTAATGACCAGTGGGATGACGAACTGGGTCACTGACACGCCGAGGTTGCCGAGTCCCGCGTTCATCCCCAACGCGAAGCCCTGCTTGGCCTTCGGGTAGAAGAACGAAATGTTGGACATCGACGAGGCGAAGTTGCCGCCGCCCAATCCGCACAGGATGGCGATGGCGACGAACTGCCAGTACGGCGTTGTGGAATCCTGCACGGCGACGCCCAGCCAGACCGCCGGGATCAGCAGCGAGCCGGTGGCGATGGCGGTCCAACGGCGGCCACCGAACAGCGGCACCACGAACGAATAGAAAATGCGCAAGGTGGCGCCGGACAGGCCCGGCAGCGCGGCCAGCCAGAACAGCTGGTCGGTGGTGAAGGTGAAGCCGACCTGCGGCAGGCTCACGGTCACCGCGGAAAACATCATCCAGATCGCGAATGCCAGCAGCAGCGCGGGGATGGAGATGGCGAGGTTGCGGTTGGCGATGCGGTTGCCGGTGCGCGCCCAGAACGCGGCGTCCTCCGGTTTCCAATCGTGAATCAGGGAACCAACGCTGCGTGGCTTGTGTGCCAGTCGGGCGTTCATGGGACGTACCTGCGGTAGGGAAAGCCGGATGTGCCGACGCCGCCGCTGCAGAAGCGCGGCGTCTTCACGACGGCGCCAGCGTGCTCCCTATCCCGCGACCCCAGATTGATCAGGATCAAATTCAGGTGCGGCCTTCACACCCTCTTGACGCAGATCAACCAGATTCCCGGTCAGGTTCGGCGGGGGATTGCGCCCCGCGCTTGCCCGTGCCTCTGCTGCGGACGCTGTCCCGCACATCCACCTCGAAATCGACCTCCAGTTCGATACCCCCTGCCACCGGCAGCCGGACCAATAGACCGTCCCGGCACGGCAGACGGGCCACGTAGGGCTCCAGCAGCGCGCCGGGCAGGACGAAAGTCCATCCGTCGCGGGTGACACTCAGGGAAGGACCACCTGGCGCGACACTCACAACGTGCCGGGCGCTCTCGCCTCCCGGCAGCCGGGTCAGGTTCTCGATGGTCTCCCCGGCCTGCAGCCGCGCCAGTTCCGCCTCGTCGATTCGAATGCGCAGGACCTGCCCCTGCATCTGCACTTTCATGGCGCCACCGCCTGCCATTGTTCCGGCGTGTTGCAATTGACCAGTTCAGCCAGTTGCCCGGTCCTGGCCTCGATGATTTCGCCGCCCAAAACGGCGTGCAAGGCCCGCAGTGACCGTCGCGCGGCGGTATCCGTAAGCAACCGGGTGATGACGCCGCGGGTGCTGGCATCCACGACCAGCCGCATCGGCAGGACGTGGTCGCGGTAAGTGACGCACGGCGTGGCCTGATGGCGTGCGAGTCGGTCCAGCAGCTCGGGCGTCAGCAGGGGCATGTCCACCGGCACCAGCAGCAGCACGCCGTCAGGCAGCGCGTCGACTACGCTGGCCAACCCGCCCAGCGGGCCCAGGGCGGGCAACGCGTCGGGAATGCCCGCGTACTCGGGGTAATCGCCACTGACGACGACCTTGCAGGCCCCTGCCGCCTGCAGCGTGGCGCACGCATGCGCCAGCAGGGACTGGTCGCGCCACGCCAGTCGGGCCTTGTCGCGGCCCATGCGGGAGGAGCGCCCGCCGGCCAGGACCACGCCGACCCATGGGGTGGGCTCAGTGTCCGTGATGCCCATGCGGGTGGTCGCAAGATTCGTGGCCTTGGGCCGTCTCGGGGACGGCATCGTTCACGGCGGTATCGGCGGCACCTGCACCGCCACACAACGAACAGCCTTCGCTCCACACGCTGTCGCCGTCCTCGTAATGCTCCTGCTTCCAGATAGGGCTGGTGTGCTTCACCGCCTCGATCACCTGTCGACAGGCGCGGAACGCCTCATCGCGATGCGGCGTGCCTGCCGCGACCACCACCGCCAGGTCCCCTACCGACAGCCGTCCTTTCGCATGGGCAATGTAGAGCTTGAGCCTGGGGCCGAAGTCACTTTCGGCGCGCGCCGCGATTTCGCGAAATCCGTTCAGGGCCAGCGGCTCGAACATGTCGTAGCTGACGCCGGTCACCGCCCGCCCGTGGTTCAGGTCCCGTACCCGGCCGACGAACATCGTGATGCCACCGAAGCCCGGGTCTGACACGAAGTCCAACGCAGCCGCCGGGTCCAGCGGTCCTGAAGCGATGTCAACAACGGCGCAAAGATGCCTGTCCATGCTCAACCTCCACTCACCGGTGGGAGCACTGCCATCCGTCCGTCCGATGGCAATGCATCCGCCTCGCGCAACACCGTGGTTTCACTGGCGAACGCCGACCGGCGCAACAGCGCGGGAACGAAGCCCTGCCAGTGGGCGGCGCCGTACTCTTCCAGCGCCTGACGCAAGTCGGCGACGCGCGCGCCCTCCGCCATTTCGAGCTCCACCAGGGCGCCCGGATCAAAACTGCGGAAGGCGCCAAACAGGCTCACCTTTACCTTCATGCCTGCACCTCACTCATGAGTGGCGCCTCGCGATGCCCCAGTCCGTATACGTCAACCAAGTCTCCGGCCTCCGGTGGCGGGGCGTCCTCCGGCACCACGATCCATGCATTGGCGGCCAGCAGCGGCAGGATGCGAAACGACTCCTGCCCCGGCAACACGCGCGCCTGCAGGCGCCCGGTCCCGTCCACTTCCAGCCGGCCCTTGAGATGAAAACGCAGCGCGGCCCGCTTGCGGTATGCGGCAGCCAGCGGCACGCGAATCGGCCGCTCGGGCGTCATTCCGGTCAGGGCGCGCAACGCTGGCTCAACGAAGAAGCGCAAGCCCACCGCGCTCGATACCGGATTGCCCGGCAGACCGAAATACAGCTGCCCGCCCGCCAGCCGCGCGAACAACAACGGCTTGCCGGGGCGAATGCGCACCTTGTGGAAATGGATCGTCGCGCCGATGCCGCGCAGCGTGTCGGGGACGAAATCGTAGCGGCCCATCGACACCGCGCCGGTACTCAGCACCACGTCGGCCCCAGCGCCCAGTGCATGCTCCAGCGCCACCAGGAATGTCGATGGCTCGTCGCTCACCGTTTCACGGAACACTACGTCGGCGCCCGCCTCGATTGCGCGGGCGGCAAGGAACGGGCCATTGCTGTTGCGGATCTCACCGGATTCCAGCGGCTGGGCCGGGTCGTCCACCAGCTCGCGCCCCGTGGTGATGATCGCGATGCGCGGGCGTCTCGCCACACTGACCGCCTGCACGCCCAGCGCCGCCATCACCATCAGGTGTCGCGCTTCAATGCGCGTACCTGCCTCCACCACCTGCCTACCCCGCATCACGTCCTCGCCACGCAGGCGCACGTGCTGCCCCGCCTCCACTTCAGCAGAGAGACGGATGCGCAACGGCCGGCCGTCGGCGTCCCGATCCAGGACTTCCACCTGCTCCACCGGCACGACGGCATCCAACCCTTCCGGAAGGCGTGCCCCGGTCATGATCTCCCACGCACCGTGGGCCGCCTCCACGCGGGCATCGCCCGCGGCCTGGGCACCGGCCACATCGAATTCCGTGCCGGTGCGCAGCGTTGCCCCGCCCACGTGAAGTGCAAAGCCATCCATCGCCGAGTTGTCGAATGGCGGCAGGTGCTCGTCGCTCGTCACCGGCTCGGCCAGCACGTGGCCCAACGCCTGCTCCGGTGAACAACGACGCACCTCAAGCCGCGCGGCTTCGCGCAGGATGACCGCCAGCGCCTCGTCGTAGCCGATCATGCGTGGGCCTCGCCATCCACCATCGCCAGCGCATGCGCCAGCAGGGGCGCCAGAATGTCCATGCCCTGCTGCGCGGCGCGAGGACTGCCGGGCAGCGCGAAAACCAGCATGCGCCCGACCTGCACGACGTCGGCGCGGCTCAGCCATGCCAGCGGCGTGTGCTTGGCGCTCTCGCTGCGGAACATCTCGGCCAGACCGTCGACGCGGCGGTCGGCGACCAGTCGCAATGCCTCGGGCGTGACATCGTGCGGCCCCAGGCCAGTGCCACCGGTGCACAGACAGATCCGAACGCCATGCGCCGCGAGCGAACGCAGCCGCTCGGCCAACGGGTCGATGCCGTCGGGCAGCACCTCGATGTGGTCCACGCGAGCCCCGAGGCGGCGCAGGCCCTCCACCAGCACCGGGCCCGAGCGGTCCTCGTACTCGCCGCGGCTGGCGCGGTCGCTGAGCGTGACTACCGCGCAGGCGACGTCAGTCAGCCGAAGCACGTCACGCGGCCGGTAGTGCTCGCGCTCCGCATCGCTCATGCCTTCAGGATGCAGCCACAACCCGCTCTTGCCGCCTTCCTTGAACAACAGGCGCATTGCGTCGATGCCCAAGGCCGGCTCCACCGGCTTGCTCAGGTCATACAGCGTCAGCAACGCCGCATTCACGCCCGCCAGCGCCTCCATCTCCACGCCGGTGCGGGCTTCGGTGGCGCATTCGCAGTACACGCGGATCGCGTGCCGCTCGGGCACCGGTTCGCAGCGCACCCGCACCAGCTCCAGGGGCAGCGGGTGGCACAGCGGCATCAGCGCCGACGCCATTTTCGCGCCCTGCAGCCCCGCCACTTCGGCCATCACCAGTGCGTCGCCCTTGGGCAAGCGCCGCTCCACGATCAGCGGGTAGGCCACCGGGCCCGCCTTCAACTCGCCCACCGCCACCGCGCGCCGCCGCGTCGGGCGCTTGTTGCGGATGTCGGCCATGTAAAAGGCCGCGGTACGGTCCGTCGTCATAGCTTGCTCATCCTCCAATCGATGCCAGGTGCGGGGTGATCCCCGTCTGCCCCTGGTGCAGGCCGTGGCCGGCCGCCTTGAGTCCCAGTTGCGTGGCGATGCGCGCCACCAATGCGTCATGGTCGGCGTCGGACTGCAGCAGTGGCCGCAGCGCGATGCCGAAATCGCCAAACAGGCACAGGCGCAGGTCGCCGCGTGCGGTGACACGCAGCCGGTTGCAGCCGGCGCAGAAATCCTTCGAGTACGGGGCGATGACGCCAATCCGCCCACGGTAATCGGGGTGGGTGTACTCACGCGCCGGTCCCGCATCGGGCGCGCGCGGGCGCAGTGACCAGCCGGCCACCGCCAGCTGCTCCTCCAGCGTTTCCGCACGCACGTGGTGGCGCTCGAAGTAGGCACCGTTGTCGCCGGTGCGCATCAGCTCGATGAAGCGGATGGCGACATCCCGCTCGCGCAGGTAGTCGAACCAGGCCGGCAACTCATCGTCGTTGAGCCCCCGCAGCAGCACGGCGTTGAGCTTGACCGAGTCGAACCCCAGGCCGAGTGCGATCTCGACACCCTCGGTGACCTCGTCGAAACGATCGTGGCCCGTGATCGCGTGGAAGCGCGCCCGGTCCAGGCTGTCCAGGCTGACGTTGAGTGCGGTCAGCCCAGCCTCGCGCCAGATGCGTACGTGGCGTGGCAGCAGGCAGCCGTTGGTGGTGATGGCCACCTTGCGGACGCCGGGCACGGCCGACACCGCCGCGATGATTGACGGCAGGTCCTTGCGCAGGCTGGGCTCGCCACCCGTGAGGCGGATCTTGCTCATGCCCAGCGCCGCAAAACCGCGCACCAGTCGCTGGATCTCGTCCAGGGCGAGGAACGTCGGCCGTCCGTCCGCGTGGTAGCCGTCCGGCAGGCAATAGCTGCACCGGTAGTTGCAGGCCTCCGTCAAGGAAAGACGCAGGTACGGAAACGCCCGCCCGAAGCCGTCGACGAGGGTCTGCATGTTTTCGCTCCAGTCCGGTACAGGGAAGCCGGACCGTTTCCCGTCCGACCCGGTGGCACCCGGTGGAATCGGGTGCCACGGCCCGGTTGCCATATCCATGTGGACGCAGGCGGCCGGGCTTGGAGGTGTCACAGGGGCGAACCCCTGCTTGCAGAGTAGCTTAGTCCCATGTGAAGGGCCGGCGCTTGATTGGCGTCAAGACCGGCCGGTTTGTGCCTGTGAAACCGGCGGCCGCAATGCCGTCGGCGTCTACGGGCATGGTAGCGTCGCGCCAACGCCCAAGACCGCCTCCCAGCATGAGCCTCGCCAGTTTCCAGGACCTTCTCGAAGCAGCCCGCCGCCAGCCCGAGCCGCAACGGCTGCTGTTCGTGTTCGCGCGGGTGGACCTGCCCGAGAACGCCCGTGAAGACCAGCGCCAGCGCTATGAGCAGCGCGAAGGCGGAACGCTTTCCCCCTGCCTGTGCGTGGACAAGGCCCCGGCGGAGATCGCCAACTTCGAGGCGCTCGCCGCCGAGTCGGCCACCACCGGACAGGCCTGGGACATCGTCTTCGTCGGCAGCCTGGCCGGACGCGCCGGCATCGCCCCGAACGCCGATGAGGCGGCGCAGCCACTGCGCTTCATGGTCAACGCAATCAACAACGGCCGGGTTTCGGAGTTCGCCGCATTCGACCGCACCGGCGAAGTCCTGCAGTTCGGCTGACGCTCAGCGCAGCAGCGGCAATCCGAGGAAGAACACCAGCAATACGGTGTTGATGGCCCACGCCACGGTCAGCGCGCGGGCGAGCACCCCATAGCGGGGGTCCTTGGCATTGGGCGCCGCGCGCCACACGGCCACCACGATCCACGCCGTGTAGACCAGCAGGAAAACCAGCAGGCCCAGGGTGGCGCCGGGCAGTCCGCCGCGCGACATCAACCAGAGCGCGGCAATCCACAGCAGATTGCTGGGAATCACGCCGTAGAGCCAGAACACCTTCCACAGCGGGCTCTGGTCGGACGAATGCGTCGCATGCGATGCGTGCATGGCCTGTGCCTCCAGACGGTAGGTGGCATCGAGCATAGCACCGCATCAACGCCCCTCCGCGCCCCCCGGCCCCACCGGCCGTCGCGTGGCTATGCGACACTTCGACGATGACACTCGTTCTCGTTTCCGTCCTGTTCTACCTGCTGGCCACGGGCCTGCTTGTCACCGGCCTTCAAGGCAACCGCTCCCGGTCACGATACTGGGCTGGGCCGGCCGTGGTCGCACTCGTGGCCCATGCACTGGTGCATGCGCACGCCTGGCAGGACAGCGGCGGCGCCGACATGCACTTCTTCGCCGCGCTGTCACTCGTCGGCCTGGGGATGGCATTGCTGACCACGCTGGTGGGCCTGGGTGGCCGCATGGCCGCGCTGGGCGTGGTGGTCTACCCGCTGGCCTCGACCATGCTGCTGCTCTGTGCCGCCAAGGGCCATGGCGCGGCCACTTCGGCGCCATTGGATTGGCGCCTGCAATTGCACGCGTGGCTGGCACTGCTGGCCTACGCGACGCTGGCCGTCTCCGCGCTGCTGGCGATCATGCTGTGGCTGCAGGAACGCGCCCTGCGCCGCCGCGAGTTCCATCGCTGGCTACGCGCGCTGCCGCCGCTGGTCGAGCTGGAGACCTTGTTGTTCCGCACCATCAGCGCGGGTTTCGTGCTGCTGAGCGCAACGCTGCTGACCGGCATCCTGTTCGTGGAGAACCTGCTGGCCCAGCATCTGGTGCACAAGACGGTGCTCAGCCTGCTGTCGTGGCTGACCTTCGGCGCGCTGCTGGTCGGACGCTGGCGCTACGGCTGGCGCGGGGCCACGGCAGTGCGTTGGACCCTGACCGCCATGGTGCTGCTGGTGCTGGCGTTCTTCGGCAGCAAGTTCATGCTGGAGTTGGTACTCAGGCGCTGAGCCGTCGGTTCAGCCGCCAGCCCACGGCGCCCGTCGCTGACCTGGCCGGCGCGCGCGCGGCCGTTACGCGTCCCGCGCGGCTTCCAGCGCTTCGGCCAACCGTTCGACGGCGACCACTTCCAGATCGCCAATCCGCCCGGACTTGGGCGCATTGGCCTTGGGCACGATGGCGCGCTTGAAGCCGTGGGTGGCCGCCTCCTTCAGGCGATCCTCGCCATTGGGCACGGGGCGGATCTCCCCGGACAGGCCCACCTCGCCAAACGCGATGGTGCGCTCGGCCAGCGGCCGGTCACGCAGGCTTGACAGCACCGACAGCAGCACCGGCAAGTCGGCCGCGGTTTCCTGCACGCGGATGCCACCCACGATGTTCACGAACACGTCCTGGTCGCCCACCCCCACCCCACCGTGGCGGTGCAGCACCGCCAGCAGCATGGCCAGGCGGTTGCCCTCCATGCCCACCGCCACCCGGCGCGGGTTGGACAATGGCGAGGCATCCACCAGCGCCTGCACTTCCACCAGCAGCGGGCGCGTGCCCTCGCGAGTAACCATCACGCAACTGCCCGGCTGCGGGCGCTCGCTGCCCGACAGGAAGATCGCCGACGGATTGGGCACCTCGCGCAGGCCCTTGTCACCCATCGCGAACACGCCCAGCTCATTGACCGCGCCGAAGCGGTTCTTGAACGCGCGCAGCACGCGGAAGCGGCTGCCGCTCTCGCCTTCGAAATACAGCACCGCATCGACCATGTGCTCCAGCACGCGCGGGCCGGCGATGCCGCCTTCCTTGGTCACATGGCCCACCAGGAACACCGCCGTACCGGTCTCCTTGGCGTAGCGCACCAGCCGCGCCGCGCTCTCGCGCACCTGGCTGACCGAACCGGGCGCGGCACTCAACTCCTCGGTCCACAGCGTCTGCACCGAGTCGGCCACGATCAGGCGGGGCTGCATCGCCGCCGCGTGCTCGAGGATGCGTTCGATGCCGGTTTCGGCCAACGCGTGCACGCCGTCGAGCGGCAGGCCCAGGCGGGCGCCCCGCCCGGCAACCTGAGCGAGCGACTCCTCACCCGTGACGTACAGAGCCGGCAGCTCGCCCGCCATCTTCACCACCGCCTGCAACAGCAGCGTGGACTTGCCGATACCCGGGTCACCGCCGACCAGCACCACCGCGCCGTGCACCAGCCCGCCACCCAGCACCCGGTCCAGTTCGCCGATGCCGGTGCTGACCCGGTTGTCCTCGGCGTGGCGCACGTCCTTCAGCGGCGTCACGGCAGGCGCGTCGGCCTTGCCCGCCCAACTGCTGCGGCGCGAGGCCGCGACCCCGGCCTTGGCCGCCGGATTGGCCGGCTGAACCACGAACTCGCTCAGCGTGTTCCACGCCCCGCACTCGGCGCACTGGCCCTGCCACTTGGTGTGGTCGGCGCCGCATTCCGAGCAGACATAGGCGGTGCGGGACTTGGTGGCGGGCTTGGCCATGGGGCGTGGACGGATCGCGGCGGAGGGATGTCGTCACTGTAGCCGGCCGCTGTCGCAAGGGGCGAGAACCAATCTGCGGACGGCGACTGCGTGTGAGGAATCGAGCACCGCTTCGGAAGCGCCAGCGACCTCCAACGAGGGCTTGTGGACCCTTCCGGCGGCAGCGGCGACCTCAATCGAAGGGTCGTCGATCCCTTCCGAAGCGTCGGCGACCTGACGCGAGACCCGCTCTCCTTCCGGGTTGGCCTGTTCGCAGCCCCCGTTGCCGTTGGCAGCATCAGGTGAACAGTTCCTGGAAGCCACCCTTTGGAGGGTCGGATATGAAATGGAATCCGCAGTCGAAAGTGTTCATGCTGTTGCCGGTCATGCTGGTCCTCGGCTGCGCCGCCGGCCCACGCGAACCCCAGCCACCCAATGGCGTCCAAGCCGAACTCGTGGCGCGCTCCCGGGCGTTGCAGGACGAAATCAGCAAAACGGACAAGGTGAGCGCGGCACAGCGCCAGGCCTTCGAGCGCCTCGCGTCGGATGTCGGTGCGTTCAACCCCTCAGGCGATCACTCCCGCATTTCGGTGGCACGCATGAACAACAGCGGTTCGGGCACATGCAGCGGCACACCGACCCCCGAGGAGATCGACAACGAGTGCGACACGTTCGACATTCAACCGGGAAGGTTCTGCCTGCTCGACATGGACGAGAGCTTCTGCGACACCGGCGGCATTGTCTGCGTCTACCGCTGCATCAATGAACTTGCGCCGTCCGGGGATCTCGCGCGATAGGAAGCCCCTACGCTGCAACCTCGACGCGGGTACCTCGCATGCGTGGCCGACGACACTTCCTGCAGCTTTCGACCGGCCTGGCGCTGGGCGTGGCGACGCGGGGGCCGGCGGCCGCGTTGCTGGCGGCGACTCCATCGCGCCCATCATTCGGAGGTGTGCGCGCCTCACGCTCGATCCGCCTGTTCCTGTGCGGCGACGTCATGCTCGGCCGTGGCATCGACCAGATCCTGCCGCACCCGTCGGACCCGACCCTGCACGAAGCCCACGTCCGCAATGCGCGTCGGTACGTGGCATTGGCCGAGTGGCGCAACGGCGAGATTCCACGCCCCGTTTCCTACCTTTACGTGTGGGGCGATGCCCTGACCGAGCTGGAACGGCGGCACCCGGATGTCCGTATCGTCAACCTGGAAACCGCGATCACCCGCAGCGACCGCAACTGGCCCAAAGGCATCAACTACCGCATGCATCCGGACAACCTGCCCTGCCTGACCGCGGCCGGGATCGATTGCTGCGTGCTCTCCAACAACCACGTGCTGGACTGGGACCGCGACGGCCTGCGCGAGACGCTGGCGACCCTGCACCGCGGCCGGATCGCCCCCGCCGGCGCGGGTGCTGACCTGGCCGCCGCGCAGGCACCGGCAATCCTGCCGCTGGACGACAACTCGCGCATGCTGGTGTTCGCCGCCGCAACCGGCGATTCCGGGGTGCCTGCGGCCTGGTCGGCCAATGCGGCGCGATCTGGCGTGAACCGGCTGCCAGATCTGTCCGCGTCGACCGTGGGCCAGATTGCAGCCTTGGTCCGACACCACAGGCGCAAGGGCGACTGCGTGGTGTTCTCGCTGCATTGGGGCGGCAACTGGGGCTACGCCATCCCGCCCGAGCAGCGCGAGTTTGCCCATGCGCTGATCGACGAAGCCGGCGTGGACGTGATCCACGGCCACTCCTCGCACCATCCCAAGGCCATCGAAGTCCATCACGACCGTTTGATCCTCTACGGCTGCGGCGACTTCATCAACGACTACGAGGGCATCGAAGGCCACGAGGAATTCCGCGGCGAACTGGGCCTGATGTTCTTCCCGGTGCTGGCCCGCGGCAGCGGCCGCCTGGTGGAACTGATCATGACCCCGACGCGCCTGCAGCGGTTCCGGGTCAACCTGGCCGGGGAGGCCGATCGCCGCTGGCTGCAGGAGCGACTGCATCGCGAATGCCGGCGCTTTGGAAACGGCGTGGAGATGCGTGCAGGCGGCCGATTTTCACTGCGCTGGCAGTAGCCTGCAGCGAACCAACCTTGCGCCGATGCCCATAACGACAAAATCCCGCCGGAGCGGGACTTTGAAGATGGTGCCGGAAATAGGAATCGAACCTACGACCTACGCATTACGAATGCGCCGCTCTACCAACTGAGCTATTCCGGCGAAGACCGGCAATTGTAAGGATCGCTCCCGCGGGGGTCAATCGACCAACTGCAGGCGGAGCTCCTTGGGCAGGGCGAAAACCATGTCCTCGGGCTCCCCGTCCAGCTCGCGCACCTGCTTGACACCCAACTCGTGCAGGCGCTCGATCACGCCGCGCACCAGCACTTCCGGCGCCGAGGCGCCCGCGGTGATGCCGATATGTCGCTTGCCCTGAACCCAGGACGGGTTGATCTCGGGGGCCCCGTCGATCAGGTGCGCCTCCACCCCCTCGCGCTCGGCCAGCTCGCGCAGGCGGTTGGAGTTGGAACTGTTGACTGACCCCACCACCAGCACCAGGTCGCAGGCCTTGGCGAGCTCGCGCACGGCGTCCTGGCGGTTCTGGGTGGCGTAGCAGATGTCGTCGTGTCGGGGTCCCAGAATCGCGGGGAACCTGGCCCGCATCGCCTGGATCACCGCCTTGGTGTCGTCCACCGACAGCGTGGTCTGGGTGGTGTAGGCCAGGTTCTCCGGCTGGTCGACCAGCAGCGCCTCGACATCGGCGACGTCCTCCACCAGGTAGATCTTCCCGGTGCCCGCTTCGCGCTGCCACTGGCCCATGGTGCCTTCCACCTCGGGATGACCCTCGTGGCCGATCAGGATCACGTCCCTGCCGGCGCGGCAGTGGCGCGACACTTCCAGGTGCACCTTGGTCACCAGCGGACAGGTGGCGTCGAACACCTTCAACCCACGGCGGTCGGCTTCGGCGCGCACCGCCTTGGACACGCCATGCGCACTGAAGATCACGGTGGCGCCATCGGGCACCTCGTCCAACTCCTCGACGAAGATGGCGCCGCGGTGCTTGAGGTCATCGACCACGAAGCGGTTGTGCACGACCTCGTGGCGCACGTAGATCGGTGCGCCGAGGGTCTCGATGGCACGCTTGACGATCTCGATGGCGCGATCAACGCCGGCACAGAAACCGCGGGGATTGGCGAGCAGTACGTCCATTCGCCGATTTTACCCCCTGCGGCCCGGGTCGGTCTTGCCGTCGTGGCCGCCGAGCAGGCCGAACAGGCCGATGCCGATGGCGCCGCCGACGATGGCCATGTCGGCCACGTTGAACGCGGGCCAGTAGTAGTCCTGCCAGTGCCACTGGATGAAATCGACCACGTGCCCGTGCAGCAGTCGGTCGATCACGTTGCCGATCGCACCGCCGATCACCAGCGAATACGGCAGGGCCGACTTCCAGTCACGGCGCGCGGTGCGGCTCAGCCACCAGCCCAACATGCCGCTGATGCCTATGCCCAGCACCACGAAGAAGTACTTCTGCCAGCCCCCCGCATCACTCAGGAAGCTGAACGCGGCGCCGGTATTGTAGGTGCGGTACCAGTTCCAGAAGCCCTCGATCACGGGGATCGCGGTGTATTCCGGCAGGTCGGCCAGCACCCATGCCTTGGTGGCCTGGTCCAGCACGAGTACCAGCACGGACAGAACGAGCCAGACAAGGGCATTGGGCTTGGGACGGGGAACGGTCAAGGTATGTTTCCGGTTGTATGGGGGGGGTTGGGAACGGCAACGGGCTCAGAACCAGCGACGGTTCTCGCCTTCGCCATCCACGTTGTCCGCGCAGCGGCCGCACAGCTGTGGGTGGGCGAGCACGCTGCCGACGTCCACGCGGTGGTGCCAGCAGCGCACGCACTTGGACTTGGTGGTTGCCGAGGCCTCCACCGCAATGTCCTTCACCGTGTCATCCGCGATCAACCGTACGTCACCGCTGATGAACAGGAAGCGCAGTTCATCGGCCAGCGGCGACAGCCAGTTCTGGTCCGCCACGCCGCAGCGCAAGCCGATCTCCGCTTCCAGCGCCGCGCCAATCGTTCCGGCGGCACGTAGCGGCTCCAGGGTCTTGCTGACCTGCTCGCGCAGCGCCACCAGCCGCTCGAAGTCCTCGGCCGACAGGTCGGCGTCGCCGATCAGCGGCGCCAGCCCGTCGTACCATGTGGCGAACAGCACGTGCTCGTCGCGCTTCCCCGGCAGGTATGCCCACATCTCCTGCGCGGTGAACGTCAGAATCGGCGCCACCCAGCGCACGAACGCCTCGGCGATGCGGTACATCGCACTCTGTGCCGAACGGCGGCCGCGCGAATCCTCCTGCATCGTGTACAGGCGGTCCTTGGTCACGTCCAGATACAGCGAACCCAGGTCGACGCTGCAGAAGTTGGCCAGCGACTGCACGATCTCGGCGAAGTCGTAGCGCTCGTACGCCGCCTGGATCTTCTCCTGCAGCTCGTGCGCGCGATGCACGATCCAGCGGTCCAGCGCGACCATGTCCTGCAGTGGAAGCAGGTGCTGCGTTGGTTCGAAGCCGTGCAGGTTGGCCAGCAGGAAGCGCGCGGTGTTGCGCACACGGCGGTAGACGTCGCCGCTGCGCTTGAGGATCTCATCGCTCACCGCCATCTCGTAGCGGTAGTCGGTGGAGGCAATCCAGAGGCGCAGCACGTCCGCACCCATCGCATCCATCACCTTCTGCGGGGCGATGACATTACCCAGCGACTTGGACATCTTGCGGCCGTCGGCATCGACGGTGAAGCCATGGGTCAGCACTTGGCGGTACGGCGCCACACCGTCCATCGCCACCGCAGTCAGCAGCGAACTGTGGAACCAGCCGCGGTGCTGGTCGGAACCTTCCAAGTACAGGTCGGCGGGCTTGCGCAGCCCGTCCTGCGGACGTTGCGCCAGCACGCATTCGTGGGTGACGCCGGAGTCGAACCACACGTCGAGGATGTCGGTGACCTTGTCGTACTGCGCCGCCTCGTCGCCCAGCAGCTCGGCGGCGTCCAGGTCGTACCACACGTCGACGCCGGCCTGCTCCACGCGCTCGGCGACTTGTCGCATCAGCTCGGGCGAACGCGGATGCGGCGAGCCGGTCTCGCGATGGATGAACAACGCGATCGGTACGCCCCAGGTGCGCTGGCGCGAGATGGTCCAATCCGGACGTCCTTCGATCATGCCGTAGATGCGCGCCTCGCCCCACTCCGGCACCCATGCCACCTTGCCGATGGCGGCCAGCGCGTCGCGGCGTAGGTGGGCCTGCTCCATCGAGATGAACCACTGCGGCGTGGCGCGGAACACCACCGGCGTCTTGTGGCGCCAGCAGTGCGGGTAGCTGTGGTTGAGCTTGGCCAACGCCAGCAGGTGGCCGTTGCCGCGCAGCAGCTCGACGATGGCGTCGTTGGCCTTCCAGATGTGCAGGCCGGCCAACTCCACGCCTTCGGCAGGCGGGGTGCTGGGCAAGTACACGCCGCGGCCATCGACCGGGTTCATCTGTGCCGCGGTGTAGCGATCGATCAGGTCGTACTTCTGGCTGACCACGAAGTCTTCCTGGCCGTGGCCGGGCGCGGTGTGCACGGCGCCGGTGCCGTCCTCGGCCGACACGTGGTCGCCCACGATCAGCGGGATGTCACGCTCGGCATAGAACGGGTGGCGCAGCAGTTCGCCCTCCAGCTCGCTGCCCATCGTGGTGCCGTGCACCACGACGTCGTCCATGCCATAGCGCGCCAATGCCTTGGTCGCCAGCGCCTCGGCCAGCACAAGCAGGCGGCGCCCACCGTCAGCGCGCTTGGGACCTTCGACCAGCGCGTATTCCAGTTCAGGGCCAATGCTCACCGCGAGGCTGGCGGGCAACGTCCACGGTGTGGTTGTCCAGATCGGCACCGCCACTTCCACGCCCGCCTCCAGCGCCATGCCGAACAGCGCAGCCAGCTTGGCGGCGTCCTGCGCGCTGTAGGCCACGTCCACCGCAGGGGAGAGTTTGTCGGCGTATTCAATCTCGGCCTCGGCCAGCGCCGAGCCGCAGTCAAAGCACCAGTACACCGGCTTGGCACCGCGCGACAGGTGCCCACGTTCCACGATCTTCGCCAGCGAGCGCAACATATCCGCCTCGAAGCGGAAGTCCATGGTGCGGTACGGGTTGTCCCAGTCGCCCAGCACGCCCAGGCGCTTGAAATCATTGCGCTGCAGGTCGATCTGCTCGGCAGCGTATTCGCGGCACTTCTGCCGGAACTCGGCGGCGTTGAGCTTCTCGCCCACCTTGCCGAACTTCTTCTCGATGGCGATCTCGATCGGCAGGCCGTGGCAGTCCCAACCCGGCACATACGGCGCGTCATAGCCGTCCATCAGCCGCGATTTGACGATGATGTCCTTGAGCACCTTGTTGACCGCGTGGCCGATGTGGATCGCGCCATTGGCATACGGCGGTCCGTCGTGCAGCACGAAACTGCGGTCGCGGCCCCTGGTCTTCTCGCGGACGCGCTGGTACAGCCCGTCCTGCTCCCACTTCGCCAGTGCGATCGGCTCACGCTTGGGCAGGTCGCCGCGCATGGGGAAGTCGGTCGCCGGCAGGTGCAGCGTGCTCTTGTAGGGATTGGCGTCAGCAGTCACGCGAAGGCTCGTTGTTGGTCTTGTTCAAGGAGGGCACGCGCCTGCACGGCGTCGCGTTGCATCTGTGCGGTCAGTGCCGCCAGATCGGAAAACTTTTCTTCATCGCGCAGCTTGGCGACAAACTCGACTTCGATACGGCGCCCATACAGGTCGCCGGCGAAGTCGAACAGGTGGGCTTCCAGCAACGGCTCCACGCCATCCACCGTGGGCCGGGTGCCGAAACTGGACACGGATGGCCAGCCTGCGGCGGCCCTTGCCGCGTCCACGCCCGGCATACCTTCCAGTCCATGCACACGCGTCGCGTAGATGCCCTGCAGCGCTGGTACCTTGCCGGCAAAACGCAGGTTGGCGGTCGGGAACCCAAGCGTGCGGCCGAGCTGCTTGCCGCGCACCACGCGGCCGCCAATCGCATAGGGGCGGCCGAGCAGGCGCGCAACGCCCTCGAAATCGCCCGCCTGCAGCAGCACGCGGATGCGCGAGGCGGAAACCCGCTCGCCATCCTGCAGCACGGGCGCGATCTCACCGGCAGTGAATCCGCATTCCGCACCCAACGCCTGCAGCAGCGCCAGGTTGCCATCGCGCCCCTTGCCGAAGCCGAATTCGGGACCGACCCACACCTCGCGCGCGCCAACGCGCTCCACCAGCACCTTGCGGATGAATTCCGCGCCGGGCAATGCGGTCAGCGCCGAGTTGAAGCGCAGCAGGCCGACCTGATCGATACCCAGGCCACATAGGCCTTCGACCTTGGCTCGCGCCAACAACAGGCGCGGCGGAGGCGCGCTCCGGGCGAAGAATTCCCGTGGCAGCGGCTCGAAGGTCAGCGCCACGGCGGGCACGCCCAACAGGCGTGCGCGGGCCACAGCGTGGCGCACCAGTGCCTGATGCCCCAGGTGGAGGCCGTCGAAGGCGCCGATGCAGACCACACTGCCGCGCGGGCACCGGGGCCCACCCTCGACGTCACGGAACAGCCTGCTCATTATTCAAAGTATAGCCGGCGCGTGCACACTCAATGGCGGAGATGGCGTGGACGCAATCCCATGGCCAGCAGCGCCGCGCCATAGGCCAGCGCACCGGCGCCCACCGCGGCCAGCAACCAGACCCACCGCCAGAGGACCGTCAGGCCGGCCCATTCGCCCACATGTTCGCGCACGACCAGCACCGCCACCGCCATGGCAACCAGGCCCACGGCGATGCGCAACAGCCAAACGCCCCAGCCGGGACGGGCGACATACAGCCCTTGGCGACGGAGGTAGCGCCACAACAGCCCGGCATTCAGCACGCCGGCCAACGCCGTTGCCGCGGCAATACCCACGTGGGCGAAGGCAATCCCCGAAGCCCAGAGCGGCGTCACCAGCGCCACGGTCAGCACCACGTTGGCCACCACCGTGATCACCGCTGCACGCATCGGCGTCCGCGTGTCCTGTCTGGCATAGAACGCCGGGAGCAGCACCTTGCTGAGCATGAACGTGGGAATTCCCAGGCTCATCGCAGTCAGCGCATAGCCCACCATGCGCGTGTCCTCGACGGTGAACTCACCATAACGGAACAGCGAGGCGGTCAGCGGCTCGGCGAGCAGCGCCAGCCCCAACGCCGCGGGCGTCCCCACCAGCATCACCACCCTCAGGCCCCAGTCCAGCGACCGCGAATACCCCTCCGCGTCGGCATCGGCATGGTGGCGGGACAGTTGCGGCAGGATCACCGTGCCGATGGCCACCCCGAACAGCCCCAGCGGCAGTTCGGTCAAGCGATCCGAGTAGTACAGCCACGATTGCGCCGCAGGCACCAGCAGCGAGGCGAAAACCGTGCCGACCAGCAGGTTCACCTGCGCGACCGACGACGAGAAGATCGTGGGCAGCATCAACTTGAACACCCGCCGCACACCCTCGTGGCGAAGGTTGAAGCGGAGGCGTGGACGCACCCCTAGCCGCCCCATGGCAGGCCAGAGCAGCAACATCTGCGCGATGCCCGCCGCCAGCACGCCCCACGCCAGCGCCTTCTCCGGCACCGCCAGGTGGCTGGCCAGCAGGAGCATCGCGGCGATCACCATCAGGTTGTGCAGCACCGGCGCCAGCGCAGGCAGGCCAAACTGCTTGAAGCTGTTGAGCACCGACCCGGCCAGGGCGGTCATGGAAATAAACACCAGGTACGGGAATGTGATCCGAAGCATCTCCGCCGCCAGCGGCACGGTGCCGGCTCCCTCGTCGGCGAACGCAAGGAACAGCTTGGCGATCCACGGCGCCGCCAACATGCCCAGCCCGCTGACAACCACCACCACGGCCAGCAGCGCACCGGCGACATGGTCTAGGAAGTCCTGCAGGGCCTTCTCGTCACCCTTCTGCTTGAGCTCGGACAGGACGGGGACGAAGGCTGACGAAAACGAGCCCTCCGCAAAGATCCTGCGCAGGTAGTTGGGAATGCGGTAGGCCACCACGAACGCGCTGACGGCCGGTCCGGCGCCAAACATGCTGGCCTGAAGCCAGTCGCGCAGGTAGCCTGCGACCCGCGAAATCAGCGTCATGGCGCTGAACACGGCGGTCGAACGCAGCATGCCCGACTGCCGTTTGGGCCCTGGCACTTGCGGGGCTGGCATTCCCGGGCCGGGAACACTGATCCGGGACGTGGACGGCGGGTCTGTTGGGCCTCCCGTTCCCAGGGGGGCCGTCATCGCTCCGCCCCGGCGGCCAGCGAAGGATTCCCGAACCCGCCAGAGTTGACGCAAGCTGCTGAAACGGCCATACTTTCCCGTCTGATTTTACGTTTCCCCATTTTACCCAGCTTCAACTTCAAAATTTCAGGAATTTGCCGTGGCAAACATCAAGTCCGCCAAGAAGCGCGCCAAGCAGGCAGTCGTGCGCAATGCCCGTAACGCCAGCCAGCGTTCGATGCTGCGCACCGCCGTGAAGAAGGTGCTGAAGGCCCTGGGCGAGAACGACGCCGCCGGCGCCGAAACCGCCTTCGCCGTGGCCCAGCCGGTCCTGGACCGCCTGAGCTCGCGCGGCCTGATCCACAAGAACAAGGCTGCCCGTCACAAGAGCCGCCTGACCGCTCGCATCAAGGCCCTCAAGGCCGCCTGATCGTTCGGTTGCATGCGACACGAAGAAACCCGGCTCCGGCCGGGTTTTTTTGTGCCTCGTCCTGCTTGGCACACGTCGCCTCCCGCCCCCTTCATTGCCATTCCTGATCCGGTGCCCTACCAAAACAATGGGGCCAGCTTCCGCCGGCCCCAGATTCAGCCCAATCCCGTCAGGTTGCGCAATTCGGGATCAGGTGGGCGAGTGATCGCCGCCATTGGCCTCGGCCTCAAGCGCGTCCTCACGCTGCCGGTCGAAGAACGCCATGATGTCCTTCATGATCGGCCACGTGCCCTCGCGGCTGATGGCCGAGACCAGGTACCAGCGGTCGGTCCAGCCCAGCTGGGCGACGATGGCTTCGGCGACTTCCTTCTGCTCTTCCTCCAGCAGCAGGTCGGCCTTGTTCAGCACCAGCCAGCGCGGCTTCTTCAACAGCTCGGGGTCGTGTCGCTCCAGCTCGCGCTCGATGGCACGCACCTGATCGGCCGGACTCATCTCCACCCCACCCTCCATCGGCACGATGTCGACCAGGTGCAAGAGCAGGCGGGTGCGCTGCAGGTGCTTGAGGAACTGGGTGCCAAGTCCCGCGCCTTCCGCCGCGCCCTCGATCAGGCCCGGGATATCGGCGATCACGAAGCTGCGATGGGGCTCCACGCTGACCACTCCCAGGTTGGGATACAGCGTGGTGAACGGATAGTCGGCCACCTTGGGCGTAGCCGCCGAAACGGCACGGATCAAGGTGCTCTTGCCAGCATTGGGGAAGCCGAGCAGGCCGACATCGGCCAGCAGCTTGAGCTCCAGCTTGAGCGTGCGCTCCTCGCCCGGCAGGCCCGGCAACGCCTTGCGCGGCGAGCGGTTGATCGAACTCTTGAAGTGCATGTTGCCCAGGCCGCCCTTGCCGCCCTTGGCGACCAGCAGGCGCTCGCCGTGGCGGGTCAGGTCGCCGATCACCTCGTCGGTGTCGACGTTGATGACCACGGTGCCGACCGGCACGGTGATGGTCAGGTCGGCACCGCCCTTGCCATAGGCCTGCCGGCCCATGCCGTTCTCGCCGCGCTGTGCCTTGAACCTGGTCTCGTGACGGAAGTCGACCAGGGTGTTGAGGTTCTCGTCGGCAACCAGCCACACGCTGCCGCCCGCGCCGCCGTCACCGCCGTCGGGGCCGCCCAGGGGAATGAACTTCTCGCGACGGAACCCGATGCAGCCGTTGCCGCCATCGCCCGCGGTGACCAGGATTTCGGCCTCATCAACCAGCTTCATGCAAACCTCTTTCAGTGTTCCAGAAAGCAAAAGGCCCCGCAGGAAGCGGGGCCCTTCGCAGCCAGTGCGTCGCGATTACTCGCTGACGACGCTGACGGTGCGGCGCTTCTTCGGGCCCTTGGTCGTGAACTCGACCTTGCCATCAACCAGCGCGAACAGGGTGTGATCGCGGCCGAGGCCGACGCCGGCGCCCGGATGGAACTGGGTGCCGCGCTGACGCACGATGATGTTGCCGGCCTCGATGGCCTGGCCGCCGTACATCTTGACGCCCAGGTACTTCGGGTTGGAGTCGCGGCCGTTGCGGGTAGAACCACCAGCCTTTTTCTGTGCCATGGCGGCTTCTCCTTACTTGTTGCCACCGGCGATGCCGGTGATCTCGATTTCGGTGAAATGCTGACGGTGGCCCATCTGCTTGCGATGGTGCTTGCGACGGCGGAACTTGACGATGCGCACCTTGTCGGCGCGGCCGTGGCCAACCACCTTGGCGGAGACAACGGCACCCTTCAGGGCGTCGCCGACCTTCACGCCATCGCTGCCGCCCAACATCAGGACGTTGTCCAGCTTCAACTCGCTGCCGACTTCGGCCTCGAGCAGCTCGACGCGCAGGGTCTCACCCTGCATCACGCGGTACTGTTTACCGCCAGTGACGATTACTGCGTACATTGACCAGATTCCTCTGTAGTTATTTTGGTCGCCTGCGCCGCCTTCGTGGGCGGACAGAAGCGGAATTGTAGGGGTTTCAGCGGGTTACGGCAACTACTGCGCACCCCCGCCCCGTGGTGACCGCCCGTGACACGGGGCAGCGTTCACCTGAGCAGTGACCCGGAACGCCGGGAGCCTCCTCTCGCGCGCACAAATCCCTTAGTCGTCAAGGACTTGCCTCATGTACGAGAAGATCGTCGAACAGGGCGCCACGGACTTCGGCGTGGACCGGCATCAGGTCAAGAAGGTCCTCGGCGAGGTCATCGGACTGGCCTTCAACCCCAAGCACGGCGGGCCCGAGGGGTTCCTGCAGGCTTTCCGGGAGGTGGGCCTGGGCGATATCGTCAGCTCCTGGCTGGGGCATGGCGAGAACCGGCCCATCACCGCCCACGAACTGGAGACCGCCTTGGGTGCCGATGCGATCCAGGGCATCGCCACCCGGGTAGGCCTGCCAGTGCAGACCGTCGGCGAGCTGGCGGCCGCGATGCTGCCCGACGCCGTCGATGCCCTCAGTGAACAGGGGGAGCTACCGTCGTTGGGTCTGCTCGACAAGCTGCGCGAGTGGTTTGGCGACATGGGCGAAGGCTGGGGGCACATCGAACGCTGGCGCCGGGGCGGGATGTAACCCGTCGCGCTGCTTCCGCAGGCATGGCCGCTACCCATCGTTTAACGCGGGTTGTGGTTCACTGGCCTGGGCGCCCACCGCCCACCTCCCCGCTGGAGGAGACGCGCCATGAAACCGCACATCATCGAACAGATCCAACGGCGACTGCGCCACGAGCGCCCGATGCCACCCCCGCAGGCCGAGGCCCAGCAGCACAGAAGCCGCCGCGAACGGATCCACGACTGGCTCAGCGAGCTGAGCGAAGACCTCGCGAACATCGACCGCTCCCGCAAGGACACGCCAACTCGAAAGGACTGACCGCGGCACCTGGGGATCCCGGGCCGCCAGCAGCCACGCGACCGGCAGCGGCGCGCGCGATGTCGCGCGGGCCTTGTCCGGCGGTACCGGACACGCATTTGCTAGTGCCAGCTCCAGTCGATACGCTCATCGGTTCGCCGTCGCATTGACGGCCGCCCTCCCCCAGGCAGAGAACCGATGGCGCTGGACTACATCCGCATCCGTGGCGCACGGACGCACAACCTCAAGAACATCGACCTCGACCTGCCCCGCGACAAGTTGATCGTGATCACGGGCCTGTCCGGATCCGGCAAGTCCTCGCTGGCGTTCGACACCATCTACGCCGAAGGCCAGCGCCGCTACGTGGAGTCGCTGTCGGCGTACGCGCGGCAGTTCCTGTCGGTCATGGAGAAGCCCGACGTCGACCACATCGAGGGCCTGAGCCCGGCAATCTCGATCGAGCAGAAGTCGACCTCGCACAACCCGCGCTCGACTGTGGGCACCATCACCGAGATCTACGACTACCTGCGCCTGCTGTACGCGCGCGTGGGCCTGCCGCGCTGTCCGGACCATGGCTACCCGCTGGAGGCGCAGACCGTCAGCCAGATGGTGGACCAGGTGGTCGCGCTGGCCGACAAGCCCGAGACCGCCGAGCAGCGCTACATGCTGCTGGCACCCGTCGTTCGGGAGCGGAAGGGCGAGCATGCGCAGGTATTCGACCAGTTGCGCGCCCAGGGCTTCGTGCGCGTGCGCGTGGACGGCGTGTTGCATGAGATCGACGCGGTGCCGCCGCTGGCGCTGCGGGTCAAGCACACCATTGAGGCGGTGGTGGACCGATTCCGTCCCCGCGAGGACATGAAGCAGCGCCTGGCCGAGTCGTTCGAAACGGCGTTGAAGCTGGGCGATGGCATGGCCTCGGTGCTGTCGATGGATTCGCCCGATGCCGCCCCGCTGTTGTTCTCGTCCAAGTACAGCTGCCCGGTTTGCGAATACTCGCTGCCGGAACTGGAGCCGCGGCTGTTCTCGTTCAACTCGCCGGTGGGCGCGTGCCCGACCTGCGATGGCATTGGCGTGGCGCAGTTCTTCGACCCGGCGCGCGTGGTGGTGCATCCGGAACTGTCGCTGGCGGCCGGCGCCGTGCGCGGCTGGGACCGGCGCAATGCGTATTACTTCCAGCTCATCCAGTCGCTGGCCAAGCACTACGGCTTCAAGGTCGAGACCCACTGGCAGGACTTGTCGGAGGACGTGCGCCAGGCGGTGCTGTTTGGCAGCGGCGAGGAGCAGATCCAGTTCACCTACCTCACCGAGGGCGGCAGCAAGCACCAACGCCGGCACCGCTTCGAGGGCATCGTTCCCAACCTGGAGCGGCGCTACCGGGAAACAGAATCACCGGCGGTGCGCGAAGAACTGGCCAAGTACATCAGCGAGCGAGCCTGCACCGACTGTGGCGGCGCGCGCCTGAACCGCGCGGCGCGCAACGTGTTTGTCGCCGAACGCCCCCTGCCGGACATCGTGGTGATGCCGGTGGACGAGGCACTGGCATTCTTCCGCACCCTCAATCTGCCCGGCTGGCGCGGCGAGATCGCCATCAAGATCGTCAAGGAGATCGGCGACCGCCTGCGGTTCCTCGTCGACGTAGGCCTCGACTATCTGACACTGGAGCGCAAGGCCGACTCGCTGTCCGGAGGCGAGGCGCAGCGCATCCGCCTTGCCAGCCAGATTGGCGCAGGCCTGGTCGGCGTGATGTACGTGCTGGACGAGCCCTCCATCGGCCTGCACCAGCGCGACAACGAGCGCCTGCTCGGCACCCTCACCCGACTGCGCGACTTGGGCAACACGGTGATCGTGGTCGAGCACGACGAGGATGCGATCCGACTGGCCGACTACATCGTCGACATCGGCCCGGGCGCGGGCGTGCACGGCGGCGAAGTCGTGGCGCAGGGTTCGTTCGAGGACGTGCTGAAGGCACCCCGCTCGCTCACCGGCCAGTACCTGAGCGGCACCAAGCGCATCGAGATCCCGGCCAAGCGCCACAAACCCAACCCGAAGGCGATGCTGCACCTGCGTGGCGCCACCGGCAACAACCTCAAGGATGTCGATCTCGACATTCCCTCTGGATTGCTGACCTGTGTCACCGGCGTCTCCGGGTCCGGCAAGTCCACGCTGATCAACGACACGCTGTTTACCCTGGCGGCCAACGAGCTCAATGGCGCCGCGCATACCGTGGCGCCGCACCGGTCGGTGGAGAACATGGACCTGTTCGACAAGGTCGTGGACATCGACCAGTCGCCCATCGGCCGCACGCCGCGATCCAACCCTGCCACCTACACCGGGCTGTTCACCCCGCTGCGCGAGCTGTTCTCGCAGGTTCCGGAGTCGCGCGCGCGCGGCTACTCGCCTGGACGCTTCAGCTTCAACGTACGCGGCGGCCGCTGCGAGGCGTGCCAGGGCGACGGCCTGATCAAGGTGGAGATGCACTTCCTGCCAGACGTGTACGTGCCCTGCGATGTGTGCGGCGGCAAGCGCTACAACCGAGAGACGCTGGAGATCCTTTACAAGGGCTACAACATCAACGACGTGCTGGAGATGACCGTCGAGGACGCGCTTTCATTGTTCGAAGCCGTGCCCTCCATCGCCCGCAAGCTCGAAACGCTGATGGATGTCGGGCTGAGCTACATCAAGCTCGGCCAGAGCGCGACCACGTTGTCGGGTGGCGAAGCGCAGCGCGTGAAGCTGTCGAAGGAGCTGTCGCGTCGCGATACCGGTCGCACGTTGTACATCCTCGACGAGCCGACCACGGGCCTGCATTTCCACGACATCGAGCACCTGCTGGCCGTGCTGCACCGCCTGCGCGACGACGGCAACACGGTGGTGGTGATCGAGCACAACCTGGACGTGATCAAGACCGCCGACTGGGTGGTCGACCTCGGTCCGGAAGGCGGTCACCGCGGGGGGACAATCCTCGCTACGGGCACGCCGGAGGACATCGCGGCGCTGCCCCACTCGCATACCGGTCGGTTCCTCGCACCCATGCTGGGCATGCCTGCGGCATCGGCGAAGCCCAAGGCCGACAAACCCAAACCCCGCGCCACGGGCGCCGCACGCAAGCCGAAGAAGAAGTCAGCCGAATGAGCGACAACACCCCGGGCGACAACGCCCCGCCTGCTCGCAAGCCGCGCAAGGCCGCGCCCCGCCGCCGCAAGCCCGCGCCAAAAGCGGCAGCCAAGGCCGAGGCCCCTGCCAGCCCGGTGGATTCGGAGGCTGCTGTGGAGGTCAAGGCAACCCAGGTCAGACGCACGCGGCCCGCTGCGCCGGGCAAGGCGACGACCCCGCCCGCCCCTGCGCCCCAACCCGCCACGCCCCCCGTTCCTCGGGTCCTGATCCGTGTACCGCTAGCCGTGCGCTGGCGGGACCTGGACGCGTTCAACCACGTCAACAACTCCAAGTACCTCAGCTACCTGGAAGAGGCCCGCCTGCAGTGGATGCTGACGATGCCCGGCCAGGGCCTGGACGACCATGTCGCCCCGGTGGTGGCAGCGGCCACCCTCAACTACCGTCGGCCAATCGAATGGCCCAATGAGGTAATGATCGAGCTGTCCGTGGAGCGACTGGGCAACACCAGCGTGACCATTGGGCACCGCATCATCGCCCGCGAAGACGCCAGCGTTCTGTACTGCGATGGCAACGTGGTGATGGTGTGGATCGACCGCGGAAACGGCGCTGCCGCGCCCTTGCCCGCCGAAGTGCGTGCCGCCTGCGGCTGAAACTCAGGTGCCCGGCTTGCGCACCATGAATTCGCCGCGAAGGACGCCACCGTCCTTCAACGCGAATTCAATCACGACCTTGCTGCCTTCCTTCAGGGGAGCGCGGGGTTGCATCAGCATCAGGTGCAGCCCGCCGGGCTTCAGCATGGCAGTGCCATCGGGAGCGATGCGTAGTTCGGGCAGGTGGCGCATGCGGCTAACGCCCTCCACCACCCGCGTTTCGTGCAGCGAGACGTCACCGAATGCGGGGCTGCTGGCCCCGACAATCGTGACCGGTGCCGCGCACCGGTTCTCGATGCGGCCGAAGCCGGCCATCATCGGCATCGACACCGGGGGCAGCCGCACCCAGCCTTCTTTTACCTTGGCACTGCACTCACCCGCGTGGGCGGGCGACAAGCAGGCAACGACTGCGAGCAGGCAAGTGGCGAGCAAGGGACGGACGGGACTCATACGCCTATGATACCCGGGCTCGCCTGATCGCCGGCCATACCCTGGGAACCCTGTCATGAGCCTCGTCGAAAGCACAATCCAGGACGGAATCGCGGAGATCCGCCTCGCGCGGCCGCCCGTCAATGCCATGAACCCGGAGTTGTGCCACGCGGTGAGGCAGGCCGTGGACGACGCCGTTGGCGCGGGCGCCCAAGGCATCATCCTCGGCAGCAGTGCCAAGGTGTTCTCCGCCGGGCTCGACGTACCGCATCTGGTGTCGCTGGGACAGGATCGTGAGGCACTGCGCGGTGCGTGGCAGGCGTTCTTCGATACCGCTCTGGCGCTGGCGAATGCGCCGATACCGGTGGTCGCGGCGCTCAGCGGCCACGCTCCAGCGGGCGGCTGCGTGTGGGCATTGTGTTGCGACTACCGGGTGATGGCCTCCGGACCATTCCGCATCGGCCTCAACGAGACCCAGGTCGGCCTCGTGGCGCCGGAAGGCATCCAGCGGCTGATGCGACGCATCGTGGGCCCGCATCGCGCCGAACGACTGCTGGTCGCCGGTGAAATGGTCGAGGCCGAGCAGGCCCTCGCCTACGGGCTGGTGGATGAACTCGTGGACGTGGACAGCGTCGCGGTGCGGGCACGCGTCTGGCTGGAACAGCTGCTGGCCCTGCCGCGTGGCGCCATGCTGGCCACACGCGCCATCGCACGCGCGGACGTGGTCGCGGCACTGCAGCCGCAGCACATCCAGCTCGACCGCTTCGTTGAGGGCTGGTATTCCGATGGCACGCAGGCCGCGTTGCGCGCGCTCCTCGCCAAACTGGGCAAGTAAGCGCGCGCCCGGCGGCCGGGTCAGTTGACCCAGACCTCCACCCGATCGTTGATGTACGCCGCCTGCGGGTGCATCGGCGCCACCAGCGGGCGCAACACGCCCAAGCCGGCCGAGCGGCGGACGACCACGCCTTGTCGTTGCAGGTAATCCGCCACCATGTTGGCCCGGTCGGTGCTTACGAGGGTCGACACGAGGCTGCCGGCGGGATCGGCGGTACCGAAGGCCAGCACCGTTGCCTGGCGGTTGGCGTTCGACCGAAGGCGCATGAAGGCGACGATGCGCTCAAGGTCGCGCAGGGCCCGGCTGTCGAACATCGATTGCAGGCTGCCAACGTTGAAGCGAAGGCTGATGGGCAGGCGCTGGGCGCCGGCCACTACGTTTCGGTATTCATCCAGGCCCGCGGGCAACGGCTGCTGGCGCGCGGGACGCAGCATGACGGCAATGTGCCCCGAAGCGGCCACCGTCTCCTGCGCGCGCCGCCCCACCGCGAACAGTGCAAAGCTGCGACCCAGCGCCGACATCATCTGCCCGCCGTACAAGCTGTAGCGCTGGACGAGCGGATAATCCTCACTCTGCACGTTGATGCGCGTAGGCAGCAGGGCCTCACCCCCGCGGCCAATGGCCAGGGGACGCGACAGTGCCGCCACCGGACTGCGCAAACCCATGATCCCGATGGCGCCACGCTCACCTGCTACGGCCGCAGAGACGCGGCCCACTGCCAGCGACTGCCTTGCCCCGGTCAACGAAGCGTCTCCCATGACGCGCGCGCGGAGGAACTCAAGTTCACCGCCGTGCGTCGGCGCGAACACACGGATGGGTCCGGGAATGCCACCCAACTCGTTCCAGTTGGTGACACGGCCCGAGAGCACGTCACGCAACTGCGCCAGGCTCAGTGCACGCACTGGATTGTCACGGTGCACCACCACCGCCAGACCGTCGAGTGCGACCACGAACTCCTGGTCGGGCGAGCCCAGCTCACCGAGCTGCCAAGCCGCATCGATCTCGGCAGCATTCGGTGGTCGCGCCATCATCGCGACTTCGGCGTTGCCGGCGACCAGCGCCATCATGCCGGCGCCCGAGCCGTCCTTGGTGATCTCGACCACCAGGGGCTCACCGTCGCGCATGCCGCGGATCTCGGTGATGGAAACGCTTCGCTCGATCCGCTCGATGTCCTCATACCCGAGGGACACCATCCACGTGCGCACCAGGGCGGGCACCAATCGCGCACCCAAGGTGTTTGAGCCATGGATGCGCAGCCGCTCCGCATTGTCGTATTGCGCCGTGGCCGACATCGGAAACACCAACAGCATGCACACCACGAGCGTGGTGCGCAGGAATTGCATCAACATTGAAAATCCCCCGAAATTCGCGGGGATTCTCTGGGCGGGCGATTACAGGGTGATTACAACGGGACCGCGGTCACGCCTCGCCGGTTGCTACCGGGCGTGACGGATCGGCGATCCAGCCACTCCACGAGCCGGTGAACAGTCGGGCACCTTTCAGGCCGGCACGTTCCATGGCCAGCAGGTGGTGGCACGCGGTGACGCCCGATCCGCACATCACCACCACCTGATCCGGCGAATGGGATCCCAACAGTGCGCGGAATTCCTCGGCCAACTGCACCGGCGACTTGAGGTGGCCATCGACGGTGTTGTCAGTCCACGGCCGGTTGCGCGCGCCCGGGACATGCCCGCCCACGCGGTCGATGGTTTCGTTCTCGCCACGGAAACGGTCGGCCGCGCGCGCATCGATCAGCAGATCGCCTGCTTCGAGGCGCGCCTGCACCTGCGCCGCATCGAGTAGTCGATCAGCCTGGAATTCTCCGACGTAGCGCGTGGGTGCCGCCTTGGGCGGATGCGAATCGACCGGGTGCAGAGCATTGGAGGTCCACCGTCTCCAGCCGCCGTCAAGGACCGCGACCTTCTCGTGCCCCAATGCACGTAGCAGGAACCACAGGCGCGCGGCCTGCGCGCCTTCACCATCGTCGTAGGCCACGACCTGATGCTGCGGGCTGATGCCCCACTCACCCAGCTTGGCCGTGAACGTCGCAGCATCCGGCCAAGGATGGCGTCCCATTCCCGCCTTGCTCATGTCTGACAGGTCACGGTCCATGTGCGCGAACACCGCGCCCGGAATGTGTGACTGCTGGTACATGACCTCACCGGCACCGGGGTTTGCGAGGGTGTGCCGGCAATCGACGATGACCAGGTCATCGCGTCCGAGCGCGATGGCGAGCGTTTCGGGTTGCACGATCGTGGTCCAGCCTGGCATGGGGCTTCCTCCCTTTCGGTCCGGCGCCGACAGCCCGGCGCGATCAATCCCGCACTGTAACCAAGCGCTCGCGAAGGTTGTACAGGATGGAGGCGGTTACGCCCCAGATCCGGCGACGGCTGTCGCGGCGCTCGATGAACTCGAGTATGCGCCTCGGGCTTCCCTGGAACTCGACTTCACGAGCGACGAGGTTGTCGGGCGCCAGGAGGAACTCGAGGGGCACCTCGAACACTTCGGCAACCTCGCCGGGGTCAGGCATCGCCTGGTAAGAAGGGGCCACGCGCGCGACCACGGGCACCACGCGGAAACCGGTGATGGTGGCCAGCGGGTCGAGGAAGCCCAGCGGCGTGACCAGATCGGCACCGACGCCGATCTCTTCCTGCGTCTCCCTCAGGGCGGCGCCAACGGGACCCTCGTCTCCGGGCTCGAGTCGCCCACCGGGGAAGCTGACCTGCCCGGCGTGGTGGCGCAGGATGTCGGTGCGCCTTGTCAACAGCACTTGGGCGCCTTCGGGGCGATCAACGAGGCCAACCAGCACTGCTGCCTCCTTCAGCGCGGCGCCGGGAGCCAGGAGGCCGTGCATCTCGTCCAGGTTCCAGGCGTGCAACTGCGGCGGAGCGACCAAGGCGTGCAGCGCCCGATCGAGCCGCGCCAGCGCCGGCACGCGGAGGATCACCCGCGCGTGGCCTCTCGTTCGGGCAGCACCACGTCCATCATGTGCAGGCGTTCGTCGTCGCCCATGTGCACCCAGCGCGCGATCTCGGCTCCGGTGCGGTGGCAGCCTTCGCACAACCCCTGCGCATCCAGCGTGCACACGCCGATACAGGGGCTGAGGACGGCGTGGAAAGAACTCATGACGACACAACTCCAAAGGCGACAGGGCGGCGAGAGATTCGCGGCCCGGAAACAGATTGCGCCGGACTAGCCGGCGCAATCGGTACCCAGCCAGTACGGCAGGTACAGCTTACTTGACGCTTACCAGCTTGAGTTCGAACTGGACGGCGACATTCGGCGGGAAGCCGGTGCGCGGGTCGGCACCGTAGGCCTTGTCCGCGGGGAGGGTCACTTCCCACTTCGAGCCGCTCGGCATCTGCAGCAGCACTTCGCGCATCGCGGCCATTTCAACTTCGCTGACCTTGATGCCGGGGATGGTCTGCGCCGGACGCGCCTGCGCCGGACGCTCGCCCCACGGGAACGGGCCGGCGACCTGCAGCTCGACGGTGCTGGCCTGGGTCGGCTTGGCGCCGTTGCCGGCCTCGATCACGCGGTACTGCACGCCGCTCGGCAGCGACTTCACGCCGGCCTTGGCCTTGTTGGCCGCGATGTAGGTGTCGCTCTTGGTCTTGTTGGTGGCCGCCGCCTTCTCCCACTCGGCCTTGGCCTTCTCGGCCTGGCGCTTCTGCATGTTCTGTACGGCAGTGCGGAGCTGGTCGACCGGCACGGCCGGCTGCTTCTTGGCGACGCCGTCCTGCAAGCCCTTGATGATGGCGTTGACGTCAACCGCCTCACCGCTCTCGATGGCATTGCGGCCGAGGTCATAACCGAGCGCATAGCTGAGCTTGCCCTTCTCGGTCGAAGTATCCTGCGCGACGGCGTTGCCGGCGGTCAGAGCCAAGGCTGCAACAGCGGCAGCAATCAAACGCAACTTCATTCGGTGCAATCTCCGGATATATGGCTCGGGACGGCACAGGCCGCCCCGATTGGTGGCGTCCGCCGGCCACAGGGACCCATACGGACGCGCTAGGATAGCGACGCCCCGGCTTAACCGCCACTGACGCCAACCCCTGTGACCACAGTGGCGGCGTGAAGTTCCGGCAAGCCTTCAGATTCCGTTATCCAGCCTTTTCGACTGCCCAATGAACGACTCCCCACTGCTGATCGCCAACGACGGCGCCGTGCGCCGCATCACCGTCAACCGCCCCGACAAGCTGAACGCCCTGAACGCCGCGACGCTGGATGCGCTGCACGATGCCTTCCGGGACGCGGCGGCCGATGACTCAGTGCACGTGGTGGTGCTCACCGGGGCCGGCCCCAAGGCGTTCGTGGCCGGCGCTGACATCGCCGAGATGAACACCCTCACGCCGGTGCAGGGCCGCGACTTCGCGTTGCGCGGCCAGCGCATGATGCGGTTCGTGGAGAAGATGCCCAAGCCGGTGATCGCCATGGTCAACGGTTTCGCCCTCGGTGGCGGCCTGGAGCTGGCGATGTGCTGTCACCTTCGCGTAGCCGCCGACACCGCCAAGGTCGGGCAGCCAGAAATCAACCTCGGCCTGATCCCCGGCTTTGGCGGCACGCAGCGCCTGCTGCGGCTGGCGGGCCGTGCCGCCACGCTGGAGCTGTGCCTCGTCGGTGCGCCCGTCGACGCGCAACGCGCATATGCCCTGGGCATCGTCAATCGCGTGGTGCCGGCTGCCGACCTCGAAGCGGAGACCATGAAGTTGGCCGGGCAGTTGGCCAACGCCGCCCCGCTCGCCCTGCGCGGCGCGCTTGACTGCATCAACATCGGCGGCGAGTGCGGCATAGAGGAAGGCCTGGAGTATGAGGCCGCGCAGTTCGGGCTGATGTTCTCCACGCAGGACATGCGTGAAGGCACCGCCGCGTTCCTGGAGCGGCGCAAGCCCGCGTTCCAGGGCGCGTGATCCGGCCGCGCATGACCGGGCTCCTGCCCTGCCCGACGTGCACCTGCGCCAGCGCGTGTCCAGTTGGCTTGCCGACGGGCGCCCTGCTGGCGGCCCTGCATTCCGATGACATCGATCTGGCCTTGAGCCTCGGTCTGCTGGACTGCACGGGCTGCGGCGACTGCAGCCGCGCTTGCGGCGCGGGTGTGGCCGTTGCGGAAACGCTGGTGTTGGCGCGCGATGAACGGCGTCGCGCACTCGCCGCGCGCGAGCGGTTCCGCGCGCGCGCGCTGCGCCTGGAGCGACGTGCGACCGAGCGCGCCGCCAAGCGCATGCCTGCCGTCCATGCCGAAACCGTGGCTGTCACCCCACAGGCGACCGCACTGCCCAGTGCGGCTGCCGCCGCGCTCGCACGCGCCAAGGCACGTGCCGCGGAGCGGCATAAGCCATGACCCCACCCAAGGCGCCGTCGCAAGCGGCGAAGTCCGCGGCAACCCAACGCCCGGCGCGCAAGGCGACGGCGACGTCGAGCTCCGGGGCGAAGACCGCACCCCACAAACCGGCCGCCAGCCGCAAGGCCGCCGCACGCATGCCGCCGGTGGATGTGGGCGAGATGTTCGCGCGCCTCAAGGCGCTGAATCCTGAGCCCAGGACGGAGTTGGAATACACGACGCCCTACGAACTTCTGGTGGCGGTGACGCTGTCCGCGCAGGCCACCGACGTGGGCGTCAACAAGGCCACCCGCAAGCTGTTCCCGGTCGCGAACACGCCGGCCGCGATCGCCGCGTTGGGCGTGGAGAGACTCAAGCCGTACATCGCCACCATTGGCCTGTTCAACACCAAGGCGGTGAACGTGGTGGCGATGGCGGAACTGCTGCTGGCGCGCCACGGCGGCGAAGTCCCGCAGGACCGCACCGCGCTGGAAGCCCTGCCGGGGGTGGGCCGGAAAACCGCCAACGTGGTTCTCAACACCGCCTTCGGGGAGCCGACCATGGCGGTCGACACCCACATCTTCCGGGTCGCCAACCGCACCGGGCTGGCGCCGGGCAAGACCGTCCGCGCGGTCGAAGACGCACTGGTGCGGGTCATTCCAGCCGAATACCTGCACGATGCCCACCACTGGCTGATCCTGCACGGCCGCTACGTGTGCAAGGCCCGCAAACCAGACTGCCCGCATTGCGCCCTCCGCGACCTGTGCCGATTCAAGGACAAGACGCCGGGCGAACCGGTGCCAGCTGTCACCTGACCTGATCCGGGTCACACGCCCGTCATTCCGGCGAAATAAGTCAGTGGTGTCATATTTACGCAACCTTCACAATCTAGGCTGCGTCCATCTCTCCACGCCTCAGGGCCTCTCCATGAAATCCAACCGCAACACCCTCGCCATCGCTCTGTTGGCCGCGCTGGCCGCGCCGGCCGCCCATGCCGAGATCGCCCTCGACGTGATTGGCGGTTCCGAGGTCAGCTTCGAGGGCCTGGTCCAGGCCGACTACAACGACTTCAGCAGCGACGTGGCCAACCTCAACGGTGACGGCCATGACGGTAGCGACGCCGACAACGAGCTGCGCCGCGCCGAGTTGATCCTCAAGGGCAAGGGCCCGGGCAACTTCGAGTGGGTGCTGGGCTACGACGCCAAGGCCGACAAGTACCTCGATGCCAACATCAAGTACAAGATCGGTGGCAACGGCAACCATTACCTGCAGGTCGGCCAGTACAAGCAGCCGAACAGCATGGAAGAGCTGTCCTCGACCAAGAACAACGACTTCATCGCCAAGGCTTCGATCACCAACACGTTCGCCGTCGCCCGCCGCACCGGCGTGGCCTATGGCCTGGGCGACAGCAACTGGGGCGTCACCGCCAGCTATTTTGGCCGTGAGCTGACCCGCAACCTGGCCCACGGCTCGGGTTACGGACTGCGCGGCACCTGGGCGCCGATCAACGACAAGGGCAATGTGCTTCACCTTGGCCTGTCGTACGCCGATTACGACACCGACGCTGACACCCTGCGCCTGCGTGCCCGTCCGATGGCCGACCTGGCCTCGGTGCGCCTGGTCGACACCGGCAACATGACCGACACCGATCGCGTGGCAACCACGGGCTTCGAGGCCATGTGGATCCGCGGCCCGTTCAAGCTGCAGGGTGAGTACATGAAGTCCGACGTGCAGCGCTACCGCGCCGGCTCGGACGATTTCTCCGGCACCGGCGGCTACGTCACCGGCGTGTGGAACGTCACCGGAGAGACCTGGGGTTACAAGGGCGGCGTGCCGACCACCTCGGGTCCGGACGACACGGCCAAGGGCATGTGGCAGCTGGGCCTGCGCTACGACACCATCGACCTGGACGACGGGAACGTGCTCGGCGGGCAGATGGATTCGTGGACGGCCGGCGTGAACTACTACTGGCGTTCCAACTTCAAGTTCATGCTGAACTACGTGAAGGTCGACAGCGAGCGTCGCAACGTCGAAGACAACCCGAGCATCACCGAGGCTCGCGTCCAGTTCTTCTGGTAAGCGCTGCAAGCCCGGTCCAACCCTCCGGGACCGAGGGGCGCGGCTTTGGCCGCGCCCCTTTTGTTTGTTTCACCGCCGCTTGTGCGCGATTGCAGTCGCGGCATGCGCGTGCGCGCAGGTGTGCAGGATGCGTGGCCCCTGCGCACGTCACCAAACTGCCATGTTGCAGACGCGTGACTGTAACGCGACGGTTATGAAATGGGCGCAGGGCGGGCTACGCCCGCATCGTCCCATCGAGGAGCCTCACGTGTTCAAGTCCATCCAGTTCCGCATCGCCGCCATTGCGCTGGCAACCGCTCTTGCCGCCAACGCGTCGGCCGCCGACGTCACCGGTGCGGGCGCTTCGTTCGTCTACCCCGTCATGTCCAAGTGGTCGGCCGACTACGCGGCTGCCAGCAAGAAGAAGGTCAACTACCAGTCCATCGGCTCGGGTGGCGGCATCGCCCAGATCAAGGCGGCGACGGTTGACTTCGGCTCGTCGGACGCCCCCCTGAAGCCGGAAGAACTGGACAAGTACGGCCTGGCCCAGTTTCCGTCGGTCATCGGCGGTGTGGTCCCCGTGCTGAATGTCCCCGGCGTGGCGGCGGGGGCGATGAAGCTTGACGGTGAAGTCCTCGCCGACATCTTCCTCGGCAAGATCACCAAGTGGAACGATCCGCGCATCGTCGCCATCAATGGCGGACTGCAGCTGCCGAACCTGAAGATCACCATCGTGCACCGCTCCGACGGTTCGGGCACGACCTTCAACTTCGTGAACTACCTGTCCAAGGTGAGCCCGGCGTGGAAGGCCCAAGTCGGAGAAGGCACCTCGGTCAAGTGGCCGGCCGGCATCGGCGGCAAGGGCAACGAAGGCGTGGCCGCCTACGTGAAGCAGATCAAGGGCGGCATCGGCTACGTCGAGATGTCCTACGCGCTGCAGAACAAGATGACCTACTCGCGCCTGAAGAACCGTGCCGGCAACTACATCATCCCCAGCGATGAGACCTTCCAGGCCGCCGCCGCGAGCGCCGAGTGGGGTTCCTCCAAGGACTTCTACCTGGTGATGACCAACGCCCCGGGCGAGAAGTCCTGGCCGATCACTGCCACCAACTTCATCCTGATGTACAAGCAGCCGAAGAACGCCGCCGGCGCCAAGAATGCCAAGGAGTTCTTCCGCTGGGCCTACGCCAACGGCGACGCCCAGGCGAAGAAGCTGGACTACGTGCCCCTCCCGGACGCGCTGGTGCAGCAGATCGAGGCCTACTGGGCCAAGGAAATGCCTTACTGATCCGTCCACGGACGGGATCCCTGCAGTCAACGAAGCGGGCCTCCGGGCCCGCTTCCGCATTCAGTAACTCGAACGCTACAGAAAGATGACCGTCATATGTCATTCGGCTGTAACAAAAACATCATTTCATAGCGTCATCCGCTGGCAACCCTGCCGGCACCGCCCTGGAGACGCCATGAACAGCCCGGCCCGCCTCGCCGCCCTGTCCCTCGCCATTGCCCTGACCGTGGCCGCCTGCAAGCCCGCCGGCGACGCCCAGGCCCCTGCCGCCGACGGCACCTCGCCGGCCGCCAGCGAAGCCACGACGGCGGGCGACCGGGTCTCGGTGGAAATCACCGGCGCCGGCGCGACCTTCATCTACCCGCTGCTGTCGAAGTGGTCCGACGTCTATAACAAGTCCACCGGCGCCAAGATCAACTACCAGTCCATCGGTTCGGGCGGCGGCATCGCCCAGATCAAGGCCGGCACGGTCGACTTCGGCTCGTCCGACAAGCCGCTGACCAGTGACGAGCTGGCGGACGCCGGCCTCGGCCAGTTCCCTTCGGCCATCGGCGGCGTGGTCCCGGTGGTCAACGTGCAGGGCATCCAGGCCGGCCAATTGCGCCTGACCGGCGTGCTGATCGCCGACATCTACCTGGGCAAGATCACGACCTGGAACGACCCGGCCATCGCCGCGGTCAACCCAGGCGTAGCCCTGCCGGCCACCAAGATCAACGTGGTGAAGCGCTCCGACGGTTCAGGCACCACCTACAACTTCGTCAACTACCTCTCCAAGGTGTCGCCGGAGTGGAAGGCCAAGGTGGGCGAAGGTACCTCGGTCAACTGGCCGACCGGCATCGGCGGCAAGGGCAATGAAGGCGTGGCCGCGTACGTGAAGCAGATCAAGGGTTCGATCGGCTACGTCGAGTTGGCGTATGCCACCGAAAACAACATGGCCTACACGGCGATGCAGAACGCGGCAGGCAATTGGGTGCAGCCTAGCGTGGAGTCGTTCCAGGCCGCGGCAGCGACTGCCGACTGGGCCAGCGCCAAGGACTTCAGCCTGGTCATCACCAATGCCCCGGGCGCCGATGCCTGGCCGCTGACCGCGACCAACTTCATCCTGATGTACAAGCAGCCCAAGGATGCCAAGCGCAGCAAGGCCGCACTGGACTTCTTCAAATGGGCGCTGGAGAACGGCCAGCCGCAGGCTCAGGAACTGCACTACGTGCCGCTGCCGACGGACTTGGCCAAGCAGGTCGAAGCGTACTGGGCAGCTGAAATCAAGCTCTGATCCCCTCCGCTCGCCGGCCGCGCCCGATCTCTCCCGGGCGCGGCCGGCGATGCACTTATTGCCTTCGCACGGATCCCCGCCCGCCGATGAATGCCACCACCCTCCCCGCTGCTCCGATCAGCGACCGTGACCTCAAGGATGCCCGCGCGGACCGGGGCTTCCGTTGGCTGGTCACGGCCGCGAGTCTGTTTGTCCTCGTCTCGCTGGCCGCCGTCGCGTTCTCGATGGTGTGGGGCGGGCGCGAGGCCCTGCAGAAGTTTGGCGTGGGCTTCCTGTTCTCGAAGGACTGGAATCCAGTCGAACTGACGTTCGGTGCGCTCGTACCGATCTACGGCACCATCGTCACCGCGCTGATCGCCATGATCATTGCCGTGCCGGTGAGCTTTGGCATCGCGATGTTCCTGACCGAGATCGCACCCAAGTGGCTCCGCGGCCCGGTGGGTGCGGCGATCGAACTGCTGGCCGGCATTCCGTCGATCATCTACGGCATGTGGGGCCTGTTCGTGCTGGTCCCGGTGCTGAGCGAGCACGTGTACCCCTGGATTGACGAGAACATGGGTCAGTGGCCACTGGTCGGCGCGTTGTTCTCCGGCCCGCCGATTGGCCTGGGCATGCTCACTGCCGGCATCGTGCTGGCCATCATGGTGATTCCGTTCATCTCGTCGGTGATGCGCGAGGTTTTCCTCACCGTGCCGGGGCGGCTGAAGGAGTCGTCGTACGCGCTGGGCTCCACCCGCTGGGAAGTGGTGTGGGACGTGGTGCTGCCCTACACCCGCTCAGCGGTGATCGGCGGCATCTTCCTGGGCCTGGGCCGCGCGCTGGGCGAAACGATGGCCGTGACCTTCGTGCTGGGTAACGCGCATGAGCTGACGGCGTCGCTGCTGATGCCGGGCAATTCCATCGCCGCCACGATCGCCAACGAATTCGCCGAAGCCGATTCGGACATGTACCGCTCGGCCCTGATCCTGCTCGGCTTCGTGCTGTTCCTGGTGACCTTCGTCGTCCTGGCGGCCGCCCGCCTCATGCTCCGCCAGCTGGCCAAGAAGGAAGGCAACTGATGGTCACGCTCTCGAATAACAGCCCCCTGTACGCGTATCGCCGCGTGAAAAATATCGTCGCGCAGGCGCTGGCGGTTGCGGCCACCGTGTTTGGCCTGTTCTGGCTGGTGTGGATCGTGTGGACCACGCTGACCAAGGGTCTGGCGTCGATCAACATGGACCTGTTCACCCAGATGACGCCACCGCCCGGCGAAACCGGCGGCATGCTCAACGCATTCTTCGGCAGTGCGGTGATGAGCCTCCTGGGCATCGCGCTGGGGGCGCCCATCGGGGTGCTGGCGGGCACCTTCCTCGCCGAGTATTCGCAGAAGAGCTGGATCGGCAACACCGTTCGCTTCGTCAACGACATCCTGCTGTCCGCGCCGTCGATCGTCTTGGGCCTGTTCGTGTATGCGCTGGTGGTGGCCCAGATGGGGCACTTCTCCGGCCTCGCCGGTGCCATTGCACTGGCCTTCATCGTGATGCCGGTGGTGGTTCGCACCACCGACGAGATGCTGCAGCTGATCCCCGCCCAGATGCGCGAGGCCGCGCTTTCGCTCGGCATCCCGCAGTGGAAGGTGACGCTGCAGGTGCTGTACCGCTCGGCCCTGCCGGGCATTGTCACCGGCATCCTGCTGGCGCTGGCGCGCATCAGTGGCGAAACCGCGCCCTTGCTGTTCACTGCGCTCAACAACCAGTACTGGACGACCGACATCCTCGCGCCCATGGCCAACGTGCCGGTAGTGATTTTCCAGTACGCCATGAGCCCGTACGAGAGCTGGCATTCGCTGGCCTGGGCCGGCGCCTTTGTCCTGACCCTGTTCGTGCTGGTCGTGAGCCTGATTGCGCGCGCCATCGTCGCGCGCAACAAGGTGGCCCATGACTGACCTCCCCTATTCCATTTCCCGGACCCCGGACATGAACGACGCCCGCATCCACCTCGCGACAGCCCACCACGCGCCGCTGGCCGATACCGCGCCGGTCAAGCTGTCGGCCCGCAACCTGGACTTCTACTACGACCAGTTCCGTGCGCTGAAGAGCATCAACCTCGACATCCCCGAGAAGCGCGTGACCGCGCTGATCGGCCCGTCGGGGTGCGGCAAGTCCACCCTGCTGCGCATCTTCAACCGCATCTATGCGCTGTATCCCAAGATGGAGGCGAAGGGTGAGGTGCTGCTGGACGGCCAGAACGTACTGGACCCGAAGTACCCCATGAACCGCCTGCGCAGCAAGGTCGGCATGGTATTCCAGAAGCCGGTGCCGTTCCCGATGACCATTTTCGAGAACGTGGCCTACGCCATCCGCCACCACGAGCGTTTGTCGAAGGCGGAAATGGCCGTGCGGGTGGAGCAGGCACTGGTCCAGGCCGCGCTATGGGACGAAGTGAAGGACAAGCTGGGCCAGAGCGCACTGGGCCTGTCCGGCGGCCAGCAGCAACGCCTGTGCATCGCGCGCGCGGTGGCCCTGCGCCCGGACGTGCTGCTGCTCGACGAGCCGACCTCGGCGCTAGACCCGATCTCGACCAGCCGCATCGAGCAGCTGATCGAGGAACTCAAGCGCAACTACACCATCGCCATCGTCACCCACAACATGCAGCAGGCGGCCCGCGTATCGGACTACACCGCCTTCATGTACCTGGGCGACCTGGTCGAGCACGGCGCCACCGAAACCATCTTCTCCAACCCGACCAAGCAGCAGACCGAGGATTACATCACCGGTCGGTTCGGCTGATCGAGGACATCCCATGAGCCCGACCCCAATGAACGAGCACATCGTGAAGAGCTTCGACGACGAGCAGCGCCGCCTGCTTGAAGAGACCCTGCGCATGGGCGAAATGGCCGCTGCGCAACTGGAGGCCGCGCTGGACGTATTGGTCCGCCGCGACGACAAGGCCGCCGAGCGCATCATTGCAAACGACGAGGCGATTGACGCCCTCGAAAACGAGATCAGCCACGACGTCATGAAACTGGCGCTGCGTGGCCCCATGGCCCGCGACCTGCGCGAGATCCTGGCGGCGATCCGCATCGCCTCTGACATCGAGCGCATTGGCGACTACGCCGCCAACGCGGCCAAGCGCTCCACCGCGTTGAACCTGCTGCCGCCTCTGCCTCAGATCGTTGGTCTGCAGGCGCTGGGCGTGCTGGCGGTCAAGCAACTGCGCGCGGTGCTGGAGGCGTACCGGAACAACGACGTCGAGCTGGCGCAGTCTGTCCGTGCCGGCGATGCGACCATCGACGCGGCCTACACTGCGCTGTTCCGTGAGCTCCTCACCTACATGATGGAGGACCCGCGCAACATCACGCCGTGCACGCACCTGCTGTTCATCGCCAAGAACCTGGAGCGCATCGGCGACCATGCCACCAACATCGCCGAGAACGTCTGGTTCCTGGTCCGGGGTGAAGAAGCGCTGCCCCCACGTGAGAAGCGCGACCTGAGCAACACCGCCACCTGAATCCGCGGTGCAATTGCAGCGACCACCGCCGGCTGACCGCCGGCGGAACCGGGCAGCCCTGCCGGCTGCCCGCCGCGGGGGAAGCGGAGTAGGATTGGGATCCCACCGCGGCGATGCCGCACCAATGGAGATCGACCCATGTCCCGCAGCAAGAAGCCAATGCTGTCCGCCACCGCCCTGGCCGGTGGCCTGATCCTCGCTGGTTCCGCGTTTGCCGCCACCCCGCTGGCGCAGGGCTACATGCTCGGCACCCAGAGCACCGCTGCCGCCGAAAAGGCCGGTGACGCCACCGCCGGCGCCAAGCACTCTGCAGGCCACTGCGGCGGCATGATGCGTGGCCGCGAAGGTGGCTGCGGCATGGCCATGATGGACACCAACAAGGACGGCAAGGTCACCCGCGCCGAGTTCGATGCGACCCACGCCGGCATGTTCACCAAGATCGACACCAACAAGGACGGTGCCATCGACGCCACGGAGATGAAGGCCCATCACCAGGCTCGCATGGGCGCGTCCAAGGCCGGCGAAGGCAAGTGTGGCGAGGGCAAGTGCGGCGAAGGCATGTGTGGCGCCAGCGACGACAAGAAGCCTGCCGAAGGCAAGTGCGGCGAGGGCAAGTGCGGCTCGATGTAAGCCGCACGTTGTTCGCGTGACGATGACCGCGACCCCCCTGGCACCTGATGCCGTCGGTCTCGGACTCCGGCGGGCCCTGTTGGGCCCGCTGCGCGCCGCCCCCCAGGGCAGTTTCGACTTCCTCGAGGCGGCCCCCGAGAACTGGATGGGCGTCGGCGGTGCCTTGGGCGATGCATTCGAAGACCTTGCCGCGCGCCACCCCATCGTCTGCCACGGGCTCTCGCTGTCGCTTGGCGGCCCTGCGCCGCTGGACGACCTGTTCCTGTCCCGCCTGCGACAGTTCCTCGATCGCACGGGCTGCGTGCTCTACAGCGAGCACCTCAGCGCCTGCAGCGACGACCACGGACAGCTCTACGACCTGATGCCGCTGCCGTTCAACGCGGGCGCAGTGGAGCATGTCGCTTCACGCATCCGGCACGTCCAGGACGTCCTGGGGCGGCGCATAGCGGTGGAGAACGTCTCCTACTACGCCACGCTGCTGCCCGCCGATGACCCCGGCGCACTGCGCGAGAGTGATTTCATCAACGAAGTGCTGCACCGCTCCGACTGCGACCTGCTGCTGGACGTCAACAACATCATCGTCAACGCGACCAACCACCGCTACGACCCACAGGATTTCCTCCGGGCAATGCCCGGCGACCGCATTGCCTACCTGCATGTGGCCGGCCATTACGACGAGGCCGAAGACCTGAAGATCGACACCCATGGCGCGCCGGTCAGCCACCCCGTTTGGGAGCTGCTGGCAGAAACCTACCGCCACTTCGGTCCGCGCCCGACGCTGCTGGAGCGCGACTTCAACCTGCCCCCGCTCGACGAACTGCTGGGCGAATTGTCCGCCGTGCGCACGCACCTGGCCGCCACCGGTCGCGCGAGCCGTCGCGATGCCGCCTGAGCCGAAGGATCCGCTGGCGGCCCAGCGCGCGCTGGCCGAACACATCCGCGATCCAGCCCACGCGCCTGCGCCCGAGGGCATCGAGCCGCGGCGCCTGCAGATCTACCGCGACCTGTTCTTCAACAACGTACAGAGCCTGCTGGCCGGCAATTTCCCGGTCATCCGCCGCATCCTCGACGATGCCACCTGGACGGCGCTGCTGCGGGACTTCTACCGCGAACATCCGGCGCGCACCCCACTGTTCCCCGAACTGCCTCGTGAGTTCCTGTATTACCTGGACACCCGTGCGGAACAGGGACGACACGATGCAGCGTGGCTACGCGAGCTGGCCCACTACGAATGGGTGGAACTGGCACTGCAGCTGCATGACACCACGCCCGCGGACGTGGCCCATGATCCCGCGGGCGACCTGCTCCGCGGCAGGCCGATGCTCTCACCCCTGGCGTGGCCGTTGGCCTATCAGTGGCCGGTCCATCAGCTTGGCCCGGATTACCTGCCAGACCTGCCACCCGCGCAGCCAACCTTGTTGCTGGTGCTGCGCCGCACCGACGGTCTGGTCGACTTCCAAGCCTTGAGCCCGTTGACCTATCGGCTGTTGGAGCGGCTCGAAGCGTTCCCCACGCTCACTGGCCGCGCGCAACTGGAAGCCCTCGCCGATGAGGCCTCCGCGGCTGACATGGCTGCATTCGTGCGCGAAGGCACGACCATGCTGTCGCAGCTGCGCGATGATGGCGTGTTGATCGGAACGCAGCGGGACTGAGAAGGCCACCGCGAGGCGGCCGGCAGGGCGCCTCTGGTACGCTATTCCCGATGAATGACGCCAGTAGCGCCCCAACCACCCCTTTCCACAGCATGGCCTCGCGTTTCCGCGGCTTCCTGCCGGTGGTGGTGGACGTGGAAACCGGTGGCTTCGACTGGAACCGCCATGCCCTGCTGGAAATCGCCGTGGCGCCGCTCGACCTGGACGCCAACGGCCAACTGGTCGTCGGTGAGGTCACCAGCAGCCACGTGATCCCGGCTACCGGCACCGAGATCGACCCCAAGTCGCTGGAAGTCACCGGCATCGACATCGACAACCCGCTGCGCGGCGCCCTGCACGAACGTGCGGCGCTCGATGCCGTCTTCGCGCCCGTGCGCGAGGCGGTGAAGAGGCACGGTTGCCAGCGCGCCATCCTGGTGGGCCACAACGCGCATTTCGACCTCAACTTCCTCAACGCGGCAGTGGCGCGTTGCGGACACAAGCGCAACCCGTTCCACCCGTTCAGCGTGTTCGACACCGTCACCCTGGCCGGCGTGGCCTACGGGCAGACCGTGCTGGCGCGCGCCGCGCAGGCCGCCGGCCTGGACTGGGATGGTTCCTACGCACACTCCGCGGTCTATGACACCGAGCGCACCGCACAGCTGTTCTGCCGCATCGTCAACGCGTGGAACGCAAACCGGGCCGAGTCAGCGCCGTAACTTGCGCCGCAACAGCCATGCGGCATACAGGCTGAAGGCCACCGCCAGTACACCCAGCGCGACCAGCCACCAGCCTTCGCGACGGACCACGCCTTCGCCCGCCAACACCGTGCCCACGGCATACGGCAGCTCGGCGATGGCCAGTGCCGAGAGGTACACCGGGAAGCGCACGCCCAGCAGCCCGCACAGGTAACCCGGCACCTCCGAAGGCAGCGCGAACTGCAGCAGCAGCACCACCGGGAAATGCGCCTCGGCCGGGACCTTTTCCCGGTAGAAGTCCACCAGGCGGACGGCGCGCTTCGAATGCACCAATGGGCGACGGAACAGGCGCCCCATCCAGTACGCGCTCATGCCGCCCAGCAGCCAGCCCACCCACAGCAGGCCGATGGTGATGGGCACGCCCCACGTGTAGACCGCCACCGGCACCAGCAACGCGCTGGAGAAGAACGCCAGCATTGCCGAAGCCGCCGAAAGCGCCACGAACAGCAGTCCCCCGGTCACGGGGTGCGCGGCAATCACCGGCTCGGCCGCGGCCAGCAAGCGGTGCAGCGCTGCATTGGTACTGTCCATCGACAGCAGCAGGGTCAGCAACGCCAAGCCCAGCAGGACGAAGACGGCCTGCCGCCAATGCGCTGCCAGACGTTGGGGGAACGAGGTCATGATGCCAACTTGAGGCCGACCAGGCCGGCGACGATCAGCAACACGCTGACCAGTCGCAATACGCCCATCGGCTCGTTGAAAAGCAGCACGCCCAGGATGACCGTGCCGACCGCGCCCACGCCTACCCAAACGGCGTAGGCGGTACCCACCGGCAGCGATTTCATCGCCAGCCCGAGCAGGCCGAGGCTGACCAGCATCGCCGCCGCGGTGCCCAGCGAGGGCCAAAGGCGGGTGAAGCCTTCGGTGTACTTGAGGCCGATGGCCCAGCCCACTTCAAACAGACCGGCGACGATCAGCAGGAACCAAGCCATGACCAATCTCCATACCGCGTGGGGCCGTCCCCGGATGAGTATGGAGCGGCGGGGTCGTCCCCGCTTCCCGACTTTGGTGGCGACATCATCGAACGGGGCGGATGAACCGCCACGCACAAAACCGACATCAGCCGGCGACGCGCTGGCGCACCGCCTCGAACAGGGTCACGCCGGCGGCAACCGACACATTGAGGCTTTCGACCTCGGTGCCGCCGGGCATGGGGATGCGGACCAGCTGGTCGCAGTTCTCGCGGGTCAGGCGGCGCAGGCCGTCGGACTCGCCGCCCAGCACCAGCGCCACGTTGCCCCGCAGGTCCAGCGAATAAAGCGACGCGTCCGCCTCGCCTGCCAGGCCGTAAAGCCAAACGCCCTGCTTCTGCAGGTCACGCATGGTGCGTGCCAGGTTGGTCACCGGCACCACCGGGACGCTGTCGGCCGCACCGGCGGAGGTCTTGCGCACGGTGGCGTTGACCTGCACCGACTTGTCCTTCGGGATGACCACCGCGGTCGCGCCGGCGGCTGCCGCGCTGCGCAGGCAGGCGCCCAGGTTGTGCGGATCCTGGACGCCATCCAGCACCAGCACCAACGCGCGGCCCTCGGCGCCATCGATCAGGGCTTCGAGGTCATTCTCGCCATAGGTCTTGGCCGCGGCATACCGAGCGACCACGCCTTGGTGGCGCAGGTTGCCGACCACGCCATCCAGCGCCTGAGTGGCGACCTTGCGTACGGCAATGTCCAGGCGCTGGGCGCGGTTCTCGATCTCGGCCAGGCGCGGGTTCTTGGCGCCGGCTTCAATCAGCACCTCGCGCACGTGCTCGGCGTCGTGCTCAAGCGCAGCCGACACGGCATTGATGCCGGCAATCCACTGTTTTTGGCTCATTCGGGTTCCGGGGCGGGCCGCAGCGGGTGGCTGCGGCGATGCATGGGGCCGCCAACGGGCGGCATGGCCCGTCATTTTCCCACATTCTCAGGGGCGCGGCCCCCGTCCTCGGAGAGCGCCCCGGGTTCAGTACTTCTGCTTCACCCGCTTGGCCGGCTGGCCGCGCGGCGGCGGCGGCTTCACGCCCCGCTCTTCCACCAGCCGGAAGTCGATGCGGCGATCCTCCACGCTGGCCTTCAGCACCACGATGTCCACCCGGTCGCCCAAGCGGAACTCGCGTTGGTGGCGTTCGCCGGTCAGCGTCTTGCGGATCGGATCAAAGTGGTAATAGTCGTGCGGCAGCTGGGTCACGTGGACGAGTCCATTGACCTTGGAGTCGTCCAATTCGATGAACAGCCCGAAGCTGGTGACCCCGCTGATCACGCCGGAGAACTCCCCACCGACATGGCGTTCCATCCACGCGGCACGGTAGCGCTCGTCCACCTCGCGCTCGGCCTCGTCGGCGCGACGCTCGCGCTCGGATGACTGCAATGCCATTTGCGCCATCTCGCTCGGCGAGTACTTGAACTTCTCCGGCCGCGCGCCGCTCAGCGCGTGCTTGATCGCACGGTGCAGCAGCAGGTCCGGGTAGCGGCGGATCGGCGATGTGAAGTGCGCGTACGCCTCCAGCGCCAGGCCGAAGTGGCCGACGTTACCGGTGGCGTATACCGCCAGGCTCTGGCTGCGCAGCAGCACCGACTCCAGCAGCGCGGCATCGGCACGCTCGCGGATCTTCTTCAGCAACTGGGTGAAGTCACGCGGTTCCACCTGCGCCCATGCGGGCATGCGCAGGCCGAACTCCTTGAGGAATTCCTGCAGGTCGGCGTACTTCTGCTCCGGCGGGCGCTCATGGATGCGGAACGGCGACGGCACGTCGGCGTCAATGACGAACTTCGCCGCCTCCACGTTGGCCGCGATCATGCACTCCTCGATCAGTTTGTGCGCGTCGTTCCGCTGCAGCATGCCCGCCTGGACGACCTCGCCCTTGGGGCCGAGCACGAAGCGCACTTCGCTGGACTCGAACTCGATCGCACCGCGGCGCTCGCGAGCCTTCGACAGGACCTGGTACAGCTGATGCAGGCGCTGCACCTGCGGCAGCAGCGAACCGATCACGCCCAGCGCGTCCTCGCGCGCGTCATCCGGGATGCCCTCGCCTACGGCATTCCACACCTGGGTGTACGTAAGGCGCGCGTGCGAATGCATCACCGCCTCGTAGAACTCCGACGACGTCACCTCACCCTTGCGGTTGATCTGCATGTCGCAGACAAAGCACAGGCGGTCCACCTTGGGCTTCAGCGAGCAGATGCCATTGGACAGGGTTTCCGGCAGCATCGGCACCACGAATCCGGGGAAATACACCGAGGTCGCGCGCTTCTGCGCCTCGTCGTCCAGCGGCGCGCCGGGACGGACGTAGTGGGACACGTCGGCGATCGCCACCACCAGTCGGTAGCCGTTGCGGCTGGGCTCGCAGTAGACCGCGTCGTCGAAGTCCTTGGCGTCCTCGCCGTCGATGGTCACCAGCGGCAGGTTACGGATGTCCACCCGACCGGCGACTTCCGCCGGCTGTACGTCCACCGGCACTGCGGCCGCTTCGGCCAGCACTGCGGCTGGGAATTCGTGTGGCAGCTCGTGGCCGTGGATGGCGGCCTGCACCGCCAGCGAGGCGGTCAGGCGATCTCCAAGCACGGTCAGCACGCGGCCGATCGGCGGGCGGTTGGTGTCCGGTGCGTGCACCAGCTCGCACACCACCAACTGGCCATTCTGAGCATCCATCCGCGCATCCGCGGGGATCATCACATTGCGCTGGATGCGGCGATCGTCCGGCACCACGAAACTGATGCCGGCCTCGGCGGTGAAGCGGCCGATCAGCCGGTTGAGCCGGCGCTCCAGCACCTCCACGATCGAGCCTTCGCGGCGACCGCGGCGGTCCACGCCCGTCACGCTGGCCAGCACGCGATCCCCGTGCATGGCCTTGCGCATCTCGAACGGCGGCAGGAACAGGTCATCGCCGCCGCCCGCATCCGGGCGCAGGAAGCCGAAGCCATCCGGGTTGGCAATGACTATTCCCGGGATCAGGTCCATCCGCTGCGCGGGGACGAAGCCGCCGCGGCGGTTCTGCAGCAACTGCCCGTCGCGCAGCATGGCGCGCAGGCGATTACTCAGGGCTTCGAATCGGTCGGCGTCGGTCAGACCCAGGCGCTCGGCCAGCGAGGCAGCGTCCATCGGGCCATCCGCCGCCGTGATGAGTTGCAGGATCAGCTCGCGGCTTGCGATGGGATGCTCGTAGCGCGCGGCTTCGCGATCGGCATGGGGGTCCCGGTGCTTGCCTGCAGGCCGGGCGGACGGCATCGCCGCCTTGGGCGAGGTACGGGGTTGGAATCCGGCCGGGGGCGGTTCCGGCATCCAGCCCGGGCGCTTGGCCGAAGGCTTGCCCGTAGCGGGCTTGCCTCCCGTCGCCGCACCTGCGCCCTGGCGCTTGCCGCCGCCACCCGTCGGCCTGCCAGTGCCCGTGAAACCCGCGCCGGCCTTGCCAGCGCCACCCTTGCCACGTCCTGCGGTTTTTCTTGTCATGGCGGCGATGGTCTCACATCGCCCCATTAAGGCGGCGTGGGCGCAGGCGTTCCCGGACATGGCCACGATCAGGCTGCGGCCTGTCGACCACCGAGTTGCCTCAAATCAAGGAAGGCACCCGTGCAGCGGCCTAGCCTGCGGAGGTCACCGCTCCGGCTCCGCCATGTCCACGCCGCCCTCCCCTCGCGACCTCGCCTTGCGCCTGCTGCCGCTGCTTGACCTCACCACACTGGGCGAGGACGACACGCCGGGGCAGATCGCTGCCCTTTGCGCCGCGGCCGTGTCCGCCCAACCCGGCCCCGCAGCCGTCTGCGTGTACCCGGAGCACGTGACCACCGCGCGCCGTGCCCTGGGCGAAACTCCGATCAGAGTCGCCACCGTGGTGAATTTCCCGGAAGGCGAGGGACGCCCCGCGCGCATCCATCGAGAGACCCGCCGGGCGCTTGCAGCGGGCGCCGACGAGATCGACCTCGTATTCGATTACCGCGCCTTCCTGCGTGGCGATGCCACCCTCGCCCGCGAGGGTGTCCTTGCCTGCCGCGAGGCATGCGGCAAGGACGTGCCACTGAAGGTGATCCTGGAAACCGGCGTGCTCAGTGAAACGGCGCTGATCCACCGCGCCAGCCGGATCGGCATCGACGCCGGCGCCGACTTTCTCAAGACATCGACCGGCAAAGTGGGCGTGAACGCCACGGTGCCCGCCGCGGGCGCGATGCTGGACGCCATCCAGGCCTCCGGGAGCCAGTGCGGCCTGAAGGTCTCCGGCGGCATCCGCACGCTGGACGATGCGGCCCCGTTCCTGGCGCTGGTCGATTCGCGCATGGGCCGCGACTGGGCGACGCCGCGCCACTTCCGCATCGGCGCCAGCGCGCTGTTCCCCACGCTGCTGTCCGCCATCCAATGACACGTCCCTGCGCATGAGCACACCCCACCTGGACGCCGAACCGGGCCAGATCGCCGATACCGTGCTGCTGCCGGGTGACCCGTTGCGCGCCCGCCACATTGCCCGCGAGTTCCTCGAGGGCGCCACCGAGGTGAACACCCGCCGCAACATGCTGGGCTACACCGGCACGTTCCGCGGCCAGCGGGTGTCGGTGATGGGCAGCGGCATGGGCATTCCGTCGTGCGCGATCTACGCCACGGAGCTGGCGCGTTTCCATGGAGTCAAGCGGATCGTGCGGGTCGGCACCTGCGGCGGAGTCGGCGATGTCGACCTCGGGGACATCCTGCTGGCGCAATCGGCCAGCACCGATTCGCGATTCAACCGCCTGCAGTTCGGGGGGCACGACCTGGCGGCGTGCGCGGACTTCGAACTGCTGCGCGCCGCCGTTTCCGCTGCCACCCGGCTGGGCATCCCGGCCCGGGTCGCGGGGGCGTTCAGCACCGACTGCTTCTACGATGGCGACCCCCACCTGGTCGAGCGGCTGGTCCGCCATCGCATTGTCGGCGTCGAGATGGAGTCGGCGGGCCTGTACGGGCTGGCGCTGCGCGAGGGATTCCGGGCGCTGTCCGTGCTTGTGGTCAGTGACCACCTGCAACGCGGTGAGCACATGGCCGCGGAGCAACGCGAGCAGGGTCTGTCGAAGATGGTGTCGCTGGTACTGGACGCGCTCTGCGCCAACGAAGTCGCGTAGTCGGGGCACCTTGCCGTCCCCGTCGCGACGGCGCGAATACCGTGGCCTGAAAACACGAAACCCCGCACGATGGCGGGGTTTGCGAAGGGTTGTACCCTTTGTATATGGTGCCCAGGAGAGGACTCGAACCTCCACGGTTTTACCCGCTAGTACCTGAAACTAGTGCGTCTACCAATTCCGCCACCTGGGCATTTCGTTCGGCGATGTTGCTGCCTTGCGAGCCGCGTATTCTGGGACCACACCCGCCCCCTGTCAACAGGTTTTTTGTCGGGTTGAAGTCGACCTGCTACGGGGCTACCGTCTGGATACAACCAGTGAACCTGCGGGCGGTGCGCACGGAGCGCGTCGCCCGCTTCTACTTTTGGAGAAGAGCATGACCAAGCCCACGCCGCCGCCCCTGGTGATCTCCCGTTTCGACTGCGAGCGCCTGGAGGCGCTGCTGGAAACCCCCATCGCACGCGGACTCGACACCCAGGCCCTGCAGGCCGAGCTGGAACGCGCCGACATCATCGAGCCGGCGGCAATGCCCGCCGACGTGATCACCATGAATTCCACCGCCCGCTTCCTGGATGAGAACAGCGGCGAAGAACGCGAGATGACCCTGGTGTTCCCGCGCGACGCCGATGGCAGCGCCGACAAGGTGTCCATCCTCGCGCCGGTCGGCAGCGCCCTGCTGGGGCTGCGCATCGGTGACAGCATCCAGTGGCCGATTCCAGGCGGCCGCACCATCAGCCTGCGCGTGCTGTCGATCCAGTACCAACCCGAGGCCGCCGGGGACTTCACCCGCTGAGCCACGCGCGCAGGTCCTCGGTCGCAGCATTTGCGACCCCTGCCGCATATCCTCCCCGCCCCGGCCCGACGGCCGGGCCGGCGGTTAGAATCGCCCGGACACCCGAGCGAGCACACCGCCTCCGCATGACCGGTTTTGCCCAATGAATGATTCCGTACGTCCGGCCTTCCACGGCTTCGAGCAGATCCCGCTGCGCGAATACGCCGAACGCGCCTACCTCGACTACTCGATGTACGTGGTGCTCGACCGCGCCCTGCCCTTCCTCGGCGACGGGCTCAAGCCGGTGCAGCGCCGCATCATCTATTCGATGAGCGAGCTGGGGTTGAACGCCGCCTCCAAGCCGAAGAAGTCCGCGCGCACCGTCGGCGACGTGATCGGCAAGTACCACCCGCACGGCGACAGCGCCTGCTACGAGGCGATGGTGCTGATGGCGCAGCCGTTCTCGTACCGCTACCCGCTGGTGGAGGGCCAGGGCAACTTCGGCTCCACCGACGACCCCAAGTCGTTCGCGGCGATGCGCTACACCGAGTCCAAGCTCACCCCCATTGCGGAAGTGCTGCTGGGCGAGCTGGGCCAGGGCACGGTGGACTGGACGCCCAACTTCGACGGCACGCTGGAAGAGCCGTCGTGGATGCCGGCGCGCCTGCCGCACCTGCTGCTCAACGGCACCACCGGCATCGCCGTAGGCATGGCCACCGACGTGCCGCCGCACAACCTCAATGAAGTGGTCAGCGCCTGCGTGCGCCTGCTCGATGACCCGGACGCGACCACCCGCGACCTGTGCGAGCACGTGCTCGGCCCCGACTACCCGACCACGGCCGAGATCATCACCCCGCGTGCCGACCTGCTGCAGATGTACGAGACCGGGCTGGGCAGCGTGCGCGCCCGCGCGGTGTACGAGAAGGACGGCAACAACATCGTCGTCACCGCGCTGCCGTACCAGGCCTCGCCGGGCAAGGTGATCGAACAGATCGCCACGCAGATGCGCGCGAAGAAGCTGCCGTGGCTGGAGGACCTGCGCGACGAGTCCGACCACGCCAACCCCACGCGCATCGTGCTGGTCACCCGCAGCAACCGCGTGGACACCGACCAGCTGATGGGCCACCTGTTCGCCACCACCGACCTGGAGAAGAGCTACCGGGTCAACTTCAACGTGATCGGCCTGGATGGCCGCCCGCAGGTCAAGGGCCTGAAGCAATTCCTGGCGGAGTGGCTGGGCTTCCGGACCGACACCGTGGTGCGTCGACTCAAGCACCGCCTCGACAAGGTCGAGCGCCGCCTGCACATGTTGGCCGGCTTGCTGGTCGCCTTCCTCAACCTGGACGAGGTGATCCGCATCATCCGTACCGAGGACGAGCCCAAGGCGGTGCTGATGGCCCGCTTCGCCCTGACCGAGGAGCAGACCGATTACATCCTCGAGACCAAGCTGCGCCAGCTGGCGCGCCTGGAGGAGATGAAGATCCGGGGCGAAGAGGCCGAGTTGATCGCCGAGCGCGACCGCATCCTCGCCACGCTGGATAGCAAGGCCAAGTTGAAGAAACTGGTGAAGGACGAGTTGCTGGCCGACGCCAAGAAGTTCGGCGACGCGCGCCGCTCGCCGCTGGTCGCCCGCGGCGCCGCGCAGGCCATTTCGGAATCCGAGCTGGTGCCCAGCGAGCCGATGACGGTGGTGCTCAGCGAGAAGGGTTGGGTGCGCGCGGCGAAGGGGCACGACATCGACGCGGCCGGCTTGAGCTACCGCGAGGGCGACGGCCTGCTGGGCGCGGCCAAGGCGCGCAGCACGCAGCAGGTGGCGTTCCTGGATTCCACCGGCCGTGCGTATTCGACCGTGGTGCATTCGCTGCCCTCCGCGCGTGGCAACGGCGAGCCGCTGACCGGACGGTTCTCGCCGGCCGCGGGTGCCTCGTTCCAGACACTGGCCAGTGGCGCAGATGACGACCGCTTCGTATTGGCGTCCTCGCACGGGTACGGCTTCGTCACCCGCTTCGAGAACCTGACCGGACGCAACAAGGCCGGCAAGGCGATGCTGTCGCTGACGCCGGGCGCCAAGGTGCTGCAACCGGCAGCGGTGGGTGCGATGGACCAGGCCCGAGTGGTGGCCGTGACCAACGTCGGTCACCTGCTGGCGTTCCCGGTGGCCGACCTGCCAGAGCTGGACAAGGGCAAGGGCAACAAGCTGATCGACATTCCCAAGGCCAAGCTGGGCACCGAGCGTGTCGTGGCCGTGGCGGTGGTGCCTGCCGGCGGCACGCTGACGGTGAAATCGGGAGCGCGGACCATGTCGCTATCGTGGAAGGACCTGGACGAGTACGTCGGCGCGCGTGCAACACGCGGTGGCTTGCTGCCCCGCGGCTGGCAGAAAGTGGAAGGACTTGAGGTCGCGTGACGAACCGATTGCATCACCAGGCGGCGACCAGTCTGATGGTTGAGGGTGACCGATCCGGGCGGGCTTTACCGTAAATGCTCATGCAGTCCGGCAATCCGGCTGCGGCAGGGTGCCCGGCTCGACAATCGGTGGTCATCAGGCCCGTCGATGGCTGGTCTCCGACCGGCCCTTGATGGAATTTCGAGATCAATCGTCGCGGCAGCTTCAACCATGACACCCGCTTGATGGCCGTAGCGCTCGAATGCGGAGTGGTCCCGCTGCGGTAGCATTTGTGGCGGAGGCGGACGACCGCCCGCTTCTTTTCACAGCCCCTACGGAGCCCCACGTGGAACCCGGATTCTGGCAAGAGCGTTGGCGCGAAGGTCGCATCGGCTTCCACCAGGACAAAGCGACGCCGCTGCTGCTCAAGCATTGGCCTTCGCTCGGTGTCACCCCAGGCTCGCGCGTGTTCGTGCCGCTGGCCGGCAAATCGCTCGACATGCTGTGGTTCGCATCACAGGGCTATCGCGTGCTGGGCGTGGAGTTGTCGCGTTTGGCCGTGGAGCAGTTCTTCACCGAGAACGACATGCCCTACACGATCACCGAGTCTCCCTACGGTCGGCATTATCGATCCGGAGAGATTGAAGTGGTCTGCGGTGATGTTTTTGCGATCGATGATGCACTGCTCGACGAAAGCGATGCGGTGTACGACCGTGCCGCGCTGATCGCGCTCCCACCGGCCATGCGCCTGCGCTACGCCCGCGAGGTGTACGCCCGCCTGCCCGGCCGGTGCCAGGGCCTGCTCATCACCCTCGAGTACCCCCAGCACGAGAAGGAGCCGCCCCCCTTCTCGGTGGATGAGGAAGAGGTGCGTACGCTGTTCGACAAGGATTGGAGCATTGACCTGCTCGAGCGGCGCGACATCCTGAGCCAGCAACCCATCTTGGCCGAGGAAGGCATTACCTCGCTCCACACCGCGGTCTACCGGCTGGGGCGGCGAGCCTGACGCCAGGCCGCTAGTGGCGGCGCCACGCGCCCCACTCCGAGGCGGGGCGTGCGGGCGAAAAGAGGAAGCCCTGGCCCAGCTCGCAACCGATCTCCATCAAGTAATCGCACTGTTCGCGAGTCTCGATGCCCTCGGCGATAACGTCCATTCCCAACGTACTGGCCATGGCAATCACCGCCCGCACAACAGCCTCACTGCCCGCTTCCTCTCCCCGACGCAGCGCATTGACGAACGATCGGTCGATCTTGAGCGCATGCAGCGGAAACCGGTGCAGGTAGCTCAACGATGAGTAGCCGGTGCCGAAATCATCCAGGGCGGCCACCACGCCTGCCTCACGGAGGACTTCGAGCGTAGTCCGCACCTGGTCGGGGTTGTCGAGCAGCGCGCCCTCGGTGACCTCCACCCGGATGCGATCGTGCGAGAGATGGTGCTCATCGAGCAGGTTCAGCAACTGCTCGGCCAACGCCGGGGAGCGGAAATGGCGGGGCGACACGTTGATCGTGACATAGCCCATGTCTTCACGTTGCGCCTGCACCAGGCGACAGGTCTTTTCGAACATCTGCCAGTCGATCTGCTCGACGCTGCCGTTCTCCTCGGCTGCCTCCAGGAAATCGCTTGGTGTCAGGATGCCACGACTGGGGTGGCGCCAACGCAGCAGCGCTTCGTAGCCAACAACATGCCGGTCGCGCAGTCGCAGGATGGGCTGGAAGTACGGGATGAACTCGGAACGCTGTACGGCACGTCGCAGGTCGCTTTCAAGTTCGAGAAGTTCAAGCGCCTCGCCATGCAGCCGCTTGTCGAATATCTCATAACGCTGCCTGCCACGCGCCTTCGCCCGATACATGGCGACATCGGCATCGCGCAGCATTTCTTCCGCACGCCCATAGCGCTCGTGGCCAAGGGCAATTCCGATGCTGGCAGACGTGAACAATTCCTTTCCATCGATCAGCATCGGCTTGCCGAGCGAATCGATCACGCGTTGCGCGAGGTTGCAGGCCTCCTCGGGAAGGTTCACGTCCTCGAGCAGCATCGCGAACTCGTCGCCGCCCAGGCGGGCGACCACGTCGAACGGCCGCACGCATGCCGCCAGCCTCGCCGCCGCCTGCTTCAGCATTTCGTCGCCCGCGTGGTGTCCCACACTGTCGTTGACAACCTTGAAGCGATCGAGGTCGAGGAACAGGACCGCGAAACTGTGGTCGGGGCTGCGCCTGCGCCTCGCCAGGGCCCGGTCCAGCGCACCGTAGAGGAAGCTCCGGTTTGGCAGCCCGGTCAGTGAATCGTGCAGCGTCTCGTGCATCAGTTGCTGTTCGACGCGCTCGCGCTCCCTGATCTGCTGCCGCAGTTCGCCCACCACGGACGCCAGTTCGCGCGTTCGGCTCTCCACTCGCCGCTCGAGGTCGCCCTGCGCCTGCTTGCGGTCCAACGCCGTCAGGATGTGTTGCGCGACGTAGGAAAGCAGCGCCTGGTCCTCGGGGCCGTAATGGACGTCAGGGTCGTAACTCTGCACGAGGATGGCCCCACGAACGGTGCCCCCGGAGACCATCGGCACCCCTAACAGATCTTCCGCGACCGACCCAACGAAAACCCCGGGGGGAATGCCGAGCCGGGATATCACCTGCTCTGGCGGCCCCACCACTGCCTTGCCACTGCGGATCAGCCCCATCGTGATCGTGTCGCGCATCTCGTCGGCTGGGACGTCCGCGCCAATCTCGACAAGGCCCGGGTCCTTCTCGTCGGCGTGGTAGATGAATCTGAGGGTGTCCCGCTCGCCATCGTGCAGCGCGATGATGAAGTTGCGCGCATACATCAGCCCACCCACGACTTCGTGTATGCACGCGAGCATCTCGCTCATGTCCAGCTCCGCACTGGCCAGGTCGGCGATGCGGTACAAGGCGGCCTGCAGTTGTTCGCCCCTCTTGCGCTCCCGGACCTCCTCCGTCAGCGACTGGGTCCGCTCTTCCACGCGTTTCTCCAACTCCTCGTGCGCCTGCTTGCGCTGCAACGCGGTGAGGATGTGTTGCGCGACGAAGGCCAGCAATGCACTGTCTTCCTCGGTGTAGCGGTTGTGCTCATCGTATGACTGCACCACCACCGCACCGCGTACCCGCCCCTCGGCGACCATCGGCACACCCAACCAGTCCACACTGTCGGGGCCGAACTCGCCTGCCGCCGGCAAGCCAAGCGTTTCCCGCAACTGGCGTGAGGGCCCGATCATGGGCTGGCCGCTACGGATCACCGCCATCGTAAGGCTGTTCTTCAGCCGGGCCGCCGGAATCTCCTGGCCCGCACGGATGGCCTCGGGGGCCACCCCGTCGGCGAAGTACACGAACCGGACGGTGTCCCGCTCCGCGTCGTACAGTGAGATGAAGAAATTCTCCGCGTACATCAGCCCCGCGACCACCGCATGGGTGCAGCGAAGCGTTTCCGCCATGTCCAGCTTGCTGCTCGCGAGGTCCGCGATCAGATACGACGCGCTCTGCAGCTTGGCCGCCCTCTCCAGGCGCCCCGCCGCGCGGCGTGCGGCGGCAAGTTCCGACTCGGCACGCATCCGTACGGACAGCAAGGTAAGGAATGCCCGCAGACCCGGGGGGGCAGCATCGGGCAGGCCCATCGTGTCCGGCCATTCAGCCAGGATGACGGCCTGCGCGAAAGCCAGCGAGTATCCCGCCTGTATCCAGCCGGACTCATGGGAACGGCTCACCACGCAACCCCGTCGCCGCCGGGCTTCCTCAATCAGCGTCGACTCCCCCAGAGACAGCGGCGTGGTCGGCCACTGGTGACTAAGTGGTCGCCCGTCGGACGTGAGGCCGGCCACCCAGACCAGACGGGCGTTGCGGCACCCGAAGACCGTCTCCGCCAAGTCCAGCACCATCGCGTCCAATTCGCTTGGGTTCGTCGGGACGCGCGGAAGGCAAGCCGCCGAGGCAGCCAACACCGCTTCGGTTCCGGCTCCGGCACCGCCGTGCTGGCCCGCCTCGTGGATGGACTTGGACATTGCTGACTTGGCAACGTGCCAAGCTGCGGGAAGCGGCCGCTGACGACCGCGAGGGCGACCTGCGGCCTTGAGGCAAACCTTGCCCCAGCTTGCCGGGTTCAGCCCTACGCCGCCCGATGCACCCCTGCCACCGCCCGGCCCGACGGATCGGCCATGCTGGCGAACGCGGCATCCCAGGCAATCGCCGCCGGCGTCGAGCATGCAATCGACTTGCCGCCTGGCACCGTGCGGGCGCAGGCGTCGCCCGGAAACACCTGTTCGAACAGGCGCCGGTAGAAGTACGCCTCCTTGGTGTGTGGCGTATTGATCGGGAAGCGCTGCTCCGCGGCGGCCAGCTCGGCATCGCTCACCTGCGCCTCGGCATGCGCCTTCAGACCGTCGATCCAGCCGTAGCCGACGCCGTCGCTGAACTGCTCCTTCTGTCGCCACAGGATCTCCGGCGGCAGGTAGCCCTCGAAAGCTTCCCGCAGGATCGCCTTTTCGATGCGCACGCTGCCGTCCGGGCGGGCGCCCGCCATCTTGTGCGCGGCGTCCATGCGCATCGCCACGTCCAGGAACTCGACGTCCAGGAACGGCACCCGTGGCTCCACGCCCCACGCCATCATCGACTTGTTGGCGCGCAGGCAGTCATAGCTGTGCAGGGCGTCGAGCTTGCGCACCAGCTCTTCGTGGAATTCGACCGCGCTTGGGGCCTTGTGGAAGTACAGGTAGCCGCCAAAGATCTCGTCGCTGCCCTCGCCCGACAGCACCATCTTCACCCCCATCGCCTTGATGCGGCGCGCCAGCAGGTACATGGGCGTGGACGCGCGGATGGTGGTGACGTCATAGGTCTCGATGTGGCGGATCACCTCCGGCAGCGCATCCAGCCCCTCCTCGAAGGTATAGGTGAAGCCGTGGTGCACGGTACCCAGGGCGTCGGCGGCCACCTGTGCGGCCTTGAGGTCGGGCGATCCCTCCAGGCCGATGGCGAAGGAATGCAGGCGCGGCCACCAGGCCTCCGACTGGTCGTCCTCCTCCACGCGGCGACGGGCGAAGCGCGCGGCGCAGGCGGCCACCAGCGATGAGTCCAACCCGCCCGACAGCAGCACGCCGTACGGCACGTCGCTCATCAGCTGCCGGTGGACGGCGCGTTCGAAGGCTTCCCGCAACTCGGCTTTGTCCGCGGCCACGCCAGCCACGGCCGCATAGTCACGCCATGCGCGCTCGTAGTAGCGGATCGGCCCACCGTCCGCACAGCGCGGATCGGCGCTGTCGTAATAGTGGCCCGGCGGGAATGGGGCCACGTCGTCGCACACGCGAACCAGCGCCTTCATCTCCGAGGCCACCCACAGCCGACCGTCGGCGTCATGCCCCCAGTACAGGGGGCAGATCCCCATGTGGTCACGGGCAATCACCACCCGCCCTTGGGCGCGGTCCCACAGGGCGAAGGCAAAGATGCCGTTGAGCTGGGCCAGCCAGGCGCCGATTTGGCTGCCATCGCGGTACAGCGCGTTGACCACTTCGCAGTCCGAGCCGGTCTGGAAGGCGTACGGCCGCGCCAGCCGCCGCTCGAGCTCGCGGTGGTTGTAGATCTCGCCGTTGACCGCCAGCACTAGTTCGCCATCCGCCGAACGGATGGGCTGGGCGCCACCGGCCGGGTCCACGATGGCGAGGCGTTCGTGCACCAGGATGGCCGCGGCGTCGACGTGAACGCCGCTCCAGTCAGGCCCGCGATGGCGTTGCCGCGCGGACAACGACAGCGCCAAAGGGCGAAGCGGCGCGAGGTCCACGCCGGGACGGAGGTCGAAGACACCGAGGATCGAGCACATGATGGAACTCCTGGGGAGAGGGTGAAAACAAAAAGGCCCGCACTTCGCAGTGCAGGCCCTGGAGAGATCGAGTAGCGGTTACGCGTGCTAGTCGCCGGCCTGCGGGAGGCTGGCGTTGTTATTCAGGTTGTTGCCATGGACCGTCGCGCAACCGGACCCGGTGGGGGCGGCACAGGCGCTGGCGGCGGGAGCAACAGAGGTCATGGCCCGATCCTGCTACATCGCCGGTGGCCGCGCAAGCGACGCTTTCAGCGGAAACGAAACGCACGCCCGCTGGGCCCGCGTTGATTCGATAAGCTGGGTGCGGAGGCGACGATCATGAAGTGGATGCTGCGGGGCTTTTACCTGGTTGCCGGCATGGCCGCGGTGTTGGCACTGCTGGCGTGGGCAATGCTGCGTGGCAGCCTGCCCCGGCTCGACGGCGAACTTGCGTTGCCAGGACTCACCGCCTCGGTCACGGTGCAGCGCGATGCACTCGGCACGGTCACCATCGAGGCGGACAACGAAGTCGACGCCATGCGCGCGCTCGGCTACGTGCACGCGCAGGAGCGCTATTTCGAGATGGACCTGATGCGCCGCACGGCCGCAGGCGAACTGGCGGAACTGTTCGGCCCGCGCGCGGTGGATCTGGACAAGTCCCGACGCGTTCATCGGATGCGGGTCCGGGTGCAGCGCGACCTGGCGCTCATCGCAGGCGACAAGCGCAACACGCTCGATGCCTATGTCGAAGGCGTCAATGCCGGTCTGGCAGACCTGCGCTCGCGCCCTTGGCCCTACCTGCTGCTGCGCACCCAACCGCAACCCTGGCGGGCGGAGGACAGCGCGCTCACCGGCTACGCGATGTACTTTGACCTGCACGACCCCGAGAACGCGAGGGAGCTTGCACTGTGGCGCCTGCAACCGCGCCTGCCCGCGCCCCTGTTCAACTTGTTGGCCCATGACGGCAGCCGCTGGGACGCGCCCATCGCGGGCCGGTCGCGTGGCGATGCGGCGTTGCCTGCGGCCAGCGACCTGGACCTGCGTACGCTGCCCGCCACCCGCTCGGCCCGCATCGATCCGCTTGCCGAAGTCGCCGCCACCGGCAGCAACAACTTCGCGGTGGCAGGCGCACTGACACGGGATGGACGCGCCATCGTCGCCGACGACATGCACCTGGGACTGCGTGCGCCGAACATCTGGTTCCGCGCGCGCCTGCGCTATGCCGATGCGAAGGCCGCCGACGGTCGGGTCGACATCAGCGGCTTCACCCTGCCGGGCTTGCCCACGATGGTGGTGGGCAGCAACGGGCACGTCGCGTGGGGCTTCACCAACGGCTATGGCGATTGGCTGGACTGGCGGCGTGAGCGTCCTTGCCAGCCCCCCACATCCTCGGGACGCTGCGAGCCCACGCTCCGCCACCAGGAGCCCATCGCCGTCGCGGGCAGCCAACCCGTGCCTTTCACCGTGGAGGAATCGGCATGGGGACCGATCCTGCACCGCGAACCGGACGGGACGGCTCTGGCACTGCGCTGGACCGCGCACCTGCCCGGCGCGCTCAACTTCGGCCTGAGCCACTTCGCGCGTGCGGGATCGCTGGACGAGGCACTCGCCTTCGCAAACGCGACGGCCGTACCGGGCCAGAACCTGGTGATCGGCGACCGGAGCGGGCGGATCATGTGGCGAATGCTCGGCCCAATGCCCATGCGCGGCGAGGGTTGCTCAACCCATCATCTGGTCGAGGAAGCGGGCGCGTGCCGCCCATGGCCTGTCTCGACGGCCCACGCACCTGCCGTGATCGACCCGGCAGCCGGCCGGCTGTGGACGGCCAACAGCCGCGTCGTTGACGGCCACGCCCTCGACCGCATCGGCGACGGCGGCTATGTGCTTGGCACCCGCGCGCGACAGATCCGCGACGCACTCTTCGCACGGGAACGCTTCGACGAGCGCGACCTGCTGGCCATTCAGCTCGACGACCGCGCCGGACTGTTGACCCCCTGGTGGCATCTGCTGCGCGAGAGTGCCGGACGCACCCGCCTGCCCGCGCTCAGCTCGCTCGCGGACGCAGCCACCCATTGGGAAGGGCGCGCCGCACCTGAGGCCGTCAGTTACCGGCTGGTCCGCACATGGCGGCTTGCCGTGAATCGCCGCATCGAGGACGGACTGCTGGCCCCGGCCCGCGCGGTGTCGCGCGAAGGCGAGTCCCTGCCCTCGCTGCCGCAACTGGAGGGCGTGGCCTGGCCCATGGTCACCGAGCGGCCGCCCCACCTGCTCCCGGCCGGCTACGCCTCGTGGGATGCACTGCTTGAAGACGCCGCCGTCGAGACGCGCGAGACCCTCACCCGGAAGGGCCCGCTCGATCAGCGCACGTGGGGCGAGCACAACACCGCCAACATCTGCCACCCGCTGGCCGGTGCACTGCCCGCCTTCGCCAAGCCGTGGCTGTGCATGCCGTTTGAGCCGTTGCCGGGCGATACCGCGGTCCCGCGGGTGCAGACGCCCGACAAGGGCGCGTCACAGCGCATGGTGGTTGCCCCCGGGCGTGAGGCGGAAGGCATCGCGCACATGCCGGGTGGGCAAAGTGGCCATCCCCTGTCACCGTTCTGGGGCGCGGGTCACGACGACTGGGTGCACGGTCGGGCCACGCCCTTCCTCCCTGGGGCGACGAAGCACACCTTGCGGATGGCGCCGACGCAGGAGAACGGCCGCCGCTGAGCTCAGCCCAGCAGCATGCGCCTGATCAGCGCGTGATAAAGCGACGGCAATGCCTCGAGGTCGGCCACCCGCACGTGCTCATCCACCTTGTGGATGCTGGCGTTGACCGGTCCGATTTCGATGCATTGCGTGCCCAGCGGCGCGATGAAGCGTGCATCTGACGTGCCGCCACCGGTGCTTTCCTCGGGCGGGGCGCCGGAAAAGGCTTCCAGCACCTCGCGCGCAGCGGCGCGCAACGCGCCTTCGGGCGTGTAGAACGGCTCGCCGCTGCGATGCCAGTGAACCGAATAGTCCAGCGCGTACGACTGCAGGATGGACTCGCATTCGCGTTCCAATTGCTCGGCAGTCCAACTCGGGTTGTAGCGCAGGTTCAACAGCACCTGCAGCTCGCCCGGAATCACGTTGTTGGCGCCCGTCCCCGCGTGGATGTTGCTGACCTGCAGGCTGGTCGGCGGGAAGGTTTCGTAGCCTTCGTCCCAGCGCCGCGCAGTCAACGCCGCAAGCGCGGGCAGCGCAAGATGGATCGGGTTGCGCGCTTTCTCCGGGTAGGCCACATGCCCCTGGATGCCGCGCACCGTCAGCGTCGCCGACAGGCTGCCACGACGTCCGACGCGCAGCAGGTCGCCCAGGACCGCCTTCGACGAGGGTTCGCCGGTCACGCACCAGTCCATCCGCTCACCGCGCGCGCGGAACACATCGGCGACCTTGCGCACGCCGTCGATGGCGTCCCCTTCCTCATCCGAGGTCAGCAGGATCGCGATGCGTCCGGGGTGATCGGGGAACTCTCGCGCGAATTCCTCGACGGCCACCACGAACGCGGCAACGCTGCCCTTCATGTCCGCGGCGCCGCGGCCGTACAGCACGCCCTCGCGCACCTCGGGCGCGAACGGATCACTCGCCCACGCTTCGCGGGGGCCGGGTGGTACCACGTCGGTGTGGCCGAGCAGCACGAGGGTCGGCCCGTCCTGGCCATGCACGGCCCAGAGGTTGTCGACCTCGCCAAAGCGCAGGTGCTCGCACTTGAACCCCGCCTGGGCAAGCCGCTGCGCCAGCAAGTCCTGACAGCCTGCATCGTCCGGCGTCACCGACTTTCGCGTGATCAGCTCGCGCGTCAGCGCCAGCGTCTGCCTCCCCATTTCGTTCGCCCGCGCTTCCGCCTGCATCGCACTCCCCTCGCCCACGGCGCTACTCATGCGCCGATGCCGAAACGCTTCTTGAATCCGTTGTCACTGAAGCCTTGCGTCACCACTCCATCGTCGGTCACCACCACCGGACGCCGGATCAACTGCGGGTATTCCTTCAGCAACAGCTTCCACTCGGCATCGGACCCCGGTGATTTGCGCGCGTCCGGCAGCGTTCGCCAGGTGGTGGATGACTTGTTGATCATCGCCTCCCAGCCGCCCAACTGATCCCTCCACACCATCAGTGTTTCAGGATCCTGCCGCGCCTCGCGGTAATCGACGAATGCGTGCTCGACGCCAAACCGATCCAGCCACTTCGTCGCCTTGCGGCAGGTATCGCAGTTCTTGAGTCCGTACAGGGTGGTCATGCCGCTCAGTCCGCGAGGCCACGCAACAGGTCGTTGATGCTGGTCTTGCCGATGGTCTTGGCATCCACCTGCTTGACGATCACGGCGCAGTACAGCGAATGCGAGCCGTCCTTTGCCGGCAGCTGTCCCGACACGACCACGCTATAGGGCGGCACATAGCCGTAGCTGACCTCGCCCGTCATGCGGTTATAGATGCGGGTGCTCTGGCCAAGGAACACGCCCATGCCGATCACGCTGTGGTGGCCGACGACCACGCCCTCCACGACCTCCGAACGCGCACCGATGAAGCAATGGTCCTCGATGATGGTCGGGCTGGCCTGCAGCGGCTCCAGCACGCCACCGATGCCCGCACCGCCGGACAGATGGCAATGCTTTCCAACCTGCGCACAGGAACCAACCGTGGCCCAGGTGTCGACCATCGTGCCCTCGCCCACGTGCGCGCCGATGTTGACGAAGCTCGGCATCAGCACCACGTCCTTGCCGATATGCGCACCCCGGCGGGCAATCGCACCGGGTACCACGCGGGCCCCCAGCTTACGGAAATCGTTCTCGCCGTAGCCTTCAAAGCGCGCCGGCACCTTGTCCCAGAACGGCGCCGGCTGGGCTTCGACCACCTGCATCTCGTTGACACGGAAATACAGCAGGACCGCCTTCTTGAGCCACTCGTTGACCTTCCAGCCGCCCTTGCCATCCGGCTCGGCGACACGGAACTTGCCGTCCTCCAGGCCGGAAATCACGGTCTCCACGGACTCACGAAGCGAACCGTCGATCTCGTCGAGGGTGAGCATGGTGCGCCGCTCCCAGGCGCTGTCGATCATGAACTTCAGCTCATCCACGCCCGGCCCCTTGGGTGCGGCTTTCTTGCGAACGGTCTTGCGGGCGGTCTTCTTGGCGGGGCTCATCGGCTTTCTCCATCTAGGCAGGCCAGCAGCGCTTCGCGAAGCGCCTGCTGTTGGGTTTCGTCGAGGGGCAGGTCACGCCCGTCTGTGATCTGGAAAACGTCCTCGGCGCGCTCGCCGAAGGTGGCGATTCGCGCATCGTGCACGCGCAGCCCTTGGTCGCGTAGCGCACACGCCACGTCGGCGAGCAGGCCGGGACGGTCGTTGCACACCAGGCTGAGCATGGTGCGAGGCTTTCCGCCGGCATCAAGGGTGTTGAAGCCTACCTGCGGCACGATGCGGAAGTGGCGCAGGTGCCGGGGTTGCGCGCGACGCGCCGGACGGATGGCCTCCAGCGGCCCATCCAGCGCAACGGCCAGTCGGCGCTCGATCTCCTCGGCCGCGGGCGTGTTGCGTGGATCGGTCGGCACGACCTCGAAACTATCGAAGATGGTGTCGTGCGGGCCATCCAGAACGCGCGCCTGCTGGATCGCCAGTCCACAACGGTCGAGCGTGGCGACGATCGCGGCGAAGAGCCCGTCACGATCCGGCGAATGCACGAAAACCTCCAGCGCACCGGCATGCGCTGAAACCGGCCGCGCACGCACGCGCGTCTCGCCAATGGCAACCCCGCGCAACGACGCGGCCTGCCAAGCGAGCTGGTCGGCACGCCCGCGCTGGAAACCCACGTCGGGTATTCGTGCGAACAATGCGTCGACTTCGTCGTCGCTCACTCCGAACGCTCCGAGCATCGCCTTCGCGCCTGCGCGCGTTTCCATGCTGCGCTCGGCCGCGGCGACAGGGTTCTCCAAACCGCGCCGCAAGGCCAGGCGGGTCGCCGTGTACAAGTCGGCGAGCAATCGGTCCTTCCACGCATTCCACAGCTTCGGCGAGGTGCCGGCGATGTCGGCGCAGGTCAGCAGGTACAGGTGGTCCAGCCGTTCCCGATCCGCCACCAGCGTGGCGAAGCGATGGATCACCTCGGGGTCGGCAATGTCCTGCTTCTGCGCCGTCACAGACATCAGCAAGTGTTGTCGCACCAGCCATTCGACCAGCGCGGTTGCGCCTTCGGAGAGCCCCATGGCCTCGCAGAAGACTCTCGCGTCCACGGCGCCCAATTCGGAGTGGTCCCCGCCACGTCCCTTGGCGATGTCATGGAACAGACCCGCAAGAAGCAGCAATTCGGGCTTGTGCAGGCGTGGCCACACCTCGTGCGCCAGCACGAAACGTTCGTCCGGCTGACCTGACGCGAACGACGCCAGGTTCTTCAAGACCGCGAGCGTATGCTGGTCCACCGTGTAGACATGGAACAGGTCAAACTGCATGCGGCCTGACACATTGGAAAATGCCGGAATCCAGCGCCCCAGCAGGCCCAGCCGCGCCATCCGCGACAAGCTGCTGACCGGCTGGGGACCGCGCAGCAGCTGCATGAACCGGTTACGCAACGCAGGCGATGCCTCCTCGTAGGAAGGCATCATCGGCAGGGTTTCCGCCAGGGCGCGTGCGGTTCGTGAATGCAGGCCGCGAACGTCAGTGCGCTGGGCCCAGACCGCGAACAGCGCGAACATCGCATCCGGCGTACGCGGCCAAACGGGATCTCGTGCCGTCAGGTAGCCGCGACGCAGTTCGAAAAGATCGTCGATGGGCTCAGGCGTCGCCTCGCCTTCCAACTGCTCCTCGAAGCGCTGCAGCAGACGGTCGCCTATCCGCAACACGAGCGCGGCACTGCGATAGAAACCCTGCATCATCTGTTCGACGCCGAGATTCCCAGCGCTGTCCTCGTGTCCAAGGCGGGTGGCCAGCAGCTTCTGGTAATCGAAACGCAGGCGCTCCTCGCGCTTGCCTGCCACCAGGTGCAGGCCCCAGCGCAGTCGCGACAGCGCCTGCCGCTCGCGGCGTATGGTCGCCACTTCATCCGCGCCCATCAGTCCGATCGCAACCAACGATTCCATGTCGCCGGTGCCCAAGATGCGCAATGCCATCCACCGCAGCGTCTGCACGTCGCGTAGGCCGCCCGGACCTTCCTTCAGGTTGGGCTCGAGGTTGTCAGCCGTGTCGCCGTGGCGGGCGTGACGCAGGCGCAGCTCCTCGCGCTTGGCCGCGAAGAATTCCTGTGCGGGCCACACCAGCGAGGGTTTGACGGCGTCCAGCAGGGCAGCAGTGGCCGCCTCGTCGGCCACCAGCGGCCGCGATTCGAGCAACGAGGTCATGACCGTGAGGTCAGTTGCGGCCTCGGTGCACTGGCCTGCCGATCGCACCGCGTGCCCGGCATGCAACCCGGCATCCCACAGTAGCGCGACGAAGCGCGCGAGCGCGTCGGCGTGCAGCGCCTGAGCCCGCGGCTCGGCCAGCACGAGGAGGTCGATGTCCGATTGCGGAAAGAGCTCGCCGCGGCCGTAGCCACCCACCGCGAAAAGCGCCAGTCCATCGCCCGGCCCCACGCAACGTCGCCACGCCGCGACCACATGCGTGTCCACGCCCGCGGTGCGCGCCTTCAACAGGCGATCGATGTCGCAGTCGGCCCTGAACGAGGACGCCAAGGTGGCATCAAGCTGCGCCAACTCGGCACGTGCCGCTGCCGCCCATGCACCGTCGTCCACCGGGGGCGCGGCGTGGTCAGCGAGGCCCGCCGTCGGCTCCGGTGCAGGGGCCTCGCCGACGCCCTGCCCGGTCATAGATCGTTGTCGTCGCCCGGCAGGCGGGTCAGGATCTCGACGCCATCGTCCGTTACCGCCACGGTGTGTTCCCACTGCGCCGAGAGCTTGCGGTCCTTGGTGACCACGGTCCAGCCATCAGGCAAGAGACGCGTGTGGCGCGCACCTTCGTTGATCATCGGCTCGATGGTGAAGGTCATGCCCGGCTTCAGCACGACGCCCTCGCCGGCACGGCCGTAGTGCAGCACCTGCGGGTCTTCGTGGTAAACCCGACCAATGCCGTGGCCGCAGTACTCGCGCACCACGCTGAAGCGCTCGGATTCGGCGTACGCCTGGATGGCCGCGCCGATATCACCCAGCGTCACGCCCGGCTTCACCATGCGGATGCCCCGGAACATCGCCTCGCGGGTGACCTCGACCAGGCGCTTGGCCATGACCGACGGCGTGCCAACGTAGTACATGCGACTGGTGTCGCCGTGCCAGCCATCCTTGATCACGGTGACATCGATGTTGACGATGTCGCCTTCCTTCAGCACCTTGCCGGGGCTGGGAATGCCGTGGCAGATGACGTTGTTGACCGACGTGCAGACGGTCTTGGGGAAGCCCTTGTAACCGACGTTGGCCGGAATGGCCTGCTGCACTTTCACGATGTGGTCGTGGCAGATGCGGTCCAGTTCCTCGGTGGTCACGCCCGGCTTGACGTGCGGGGCGACGACCTGCAACACCTCGGCGGCCAGGCGGCCGGCGACGCGCATCTTCTCGATTTCTTCGGGGGTCTTGAGGGTGATTGCCATTCGCACATTATCCCTGATCCGCACTGCCGCTGTCTGATGATTCCAAGCGCAAGCGCCCTGTGGCGGGAGCAATCCCATGGCATTGCCCCCTCTCCCGCCCCACCGCCCCCCGAGTTGCCCCGGATCGCCGTCCGGGCTACACTTCCGCGGCTATGCGTCCGGCCTCGCCGGCCATATGCCGCCCACGCCGGGTGTCAGTGAAGGGCCCCAAACCCCTCTCAGGCGAATACACACCTGCCGCCACCACCCGTCCCGGGGTGCCCTGAAATCCTTACGGATCAATGGGTTCGGAGACGAAAGCGACAGGGAGGCCCAACCCCGGAACCCTCGCCCCGCCCACAGCGCGGGCAGGCCGACCCATTTCCCGCGGCCGGGTTCCACTGCCTGGAGTTACAAGCAATGCCCCAGATCACCATGCGCCAGATGCTGGAAGCCGGCGTCCACTTCGGCCACCAGACCCGCTACTGGAACCCGAAGATGGGTCCGTACATCTTCGGTGCCCGCGGCAAGATCCACATCATCAACCTCGAGAAGACTGTTCCGCTGTTCAACGACGCGATGAACTTCATCTCGGGCGTCGCCCAGAAGCGCGGCATGATCCTGTTCCTCGGCACCAAGCGCTCGGCGCGTGATGCCATCAAGGAAGAGGCCGAGCGTTGCGGCATGCCGTTCATGAACCAGCGCTGGCTGGGCGGCACCCTCACCAACTTCCGCACCGTGAAGCAGTCGGTCGCCCGCCTGAAGGAGCTGGAAGCTGCTGAAACCGACGGCACCTTCCAGAAGCTGGTCAAGCACGAAGTGCTGGGCCTGCGTCGCGAGCGTGACAAGCTGGAAGCCTCGCTGGGCGGCATCAAGGAAATGAACCGCCTGCCCGACGCGATCTTCGTGATCGACATCGGCCACGAGGACATCGCGATCAAGGAAGCCAAGAAGCTCGGCATCCCGGTCATCGCCGTTGTCGACACCAACTACAACCCGGAGCTGGTTGACTACGCGATCCCGGGCAACGACGACGCCATCCGCGCCGTGCAGCTGTACGCCCGCGCCGCTGCCGACGCCGTGCTGGAAGGCAAGGCCGCTGCCCCGCAGGCCGGCGTGCGTGAGGAAGAGTTCGCCGCTGCCGCCGAGGGTGAGGAAGGCGCCGAGGCCCCGAAGGCCCGTCGCGCTCCGGCCAAGAAGGCCAAGGCCGACTCGGCCGAGTAAGCGTGTCGCAACGCCGCCGCGCCAGATTGGCCGGCGGCGTTCACCGCGGTGGCCGCAAGCCACTGCCCATATCCGCCGGTCCGGACGCAGCGGGCAGCCTGTGCCCCGCCCTACCGGCCCACCGCGCAGCCTGCCCGCTGCGCCCGGCCCGGCCACACAATCGAGGTAAATCCCCATGGCAGAAATCTCCGCCTCCCTGGTCAAGGAACTCCGTGAGCGCACTGGCGCCGGCATGATGGAGTGCAAGAAGGCCCTGACCGAGAACAACGGCGACATCGACGCCGCTGCCGAATGGCTGCGCAAGTCGGGTCTGGCCAAGGCCGACAAGAAGGCGGGCCGCGTGGCCGCCGAAGGCCGCGTCGCCGTCGCCCAGAACGGCGGCAAGGCCGTGCTGGTCGAGATCAACTCCGAGACCGACTTCGTGGCGAAGGACGAGAACTTCATCGCCTTCACCAACGCCGTTGCCGAGGCCGCCCTGGCCGCCGGCGCCGCGGACGCCGAAACGCTGAAGGCCGCCAAGGTCGCCTCCGGCGAGACCGTCGAAGAGTCCCGCGCCGCCGCCATCTCCAAGCTCGGCGAGAACATCCAGGTTCGTCGCCTGGCCGTGATCAACACCGACAACAACGTCGCTGCCTACGTGCACGGCGGCAAGATCGGCGTGCTGGTCGAGGTCAAGGGCGGCGACGCCGACCTGGCCCGCGGCATCGCGATGCACATTGCCGCGATGAACCCTCCGTACGTCAAGGCGGCCGACGTTCCGGCCTCCTTCGTTGAGAAGGAAAAGGAAATCGAGCTGGCCAAGATGAGCGACAAGGACAAGGCCAAGCCGGCCGACATCCTCGAGAAGATCATCAGCGGCAAGATCAACAAGATCGTCAGCGAGGTCACCCTGTACGGCCAGCCGTACGTGCTGAACAGCGACCAGACCGTCGAGCAGGCCGTCAAGGCCGCGGGCGCCGAGGTTGTCGGCTTCCAGCGCCTTGTGGTCGGCGAAGGCATCGAGAAGGTGGTGGAGGACTACGCCGCCGAAGTCGCGAAGGCGATGCAGGTCTGACAAGCCGCTTGGGAGTCACGAAAAGCCGCGGGAAACCGCGGCTTTTTTGTTGTGCCCGGGCGCGCCGGGAACTGCGGCACGCACCACCCCGCTCGCGCTCCAATGGCTGAGGGGCGCCGGGAGGAGCTACAATTCTGCGGCTCGCCTGCCCCCCTTAGAGGTCACCATGTCCCAACTCGCCTACCGCCGCGTCCTCCTGAAACTTTCCGGCGAGGCGCTGATGGGCGACGAGGACTACGGCATCGACCCCAAGGTGATCGGCCGTCTCGCCCGGGAGGTCATGGAAGCCCGTGAAGCCGGGGCGGAAGTCGCGCTGGTCATCGGAGGCGGCAATATTTTCCGCGGCGCAGGCCTCGCAGCTGGCGGCATGGACCGGGTGACCGGCGACCAGATGGGCATGCTGGCCACGGTCATCAACGCCCTGGCGATGCAGGACGCGCTGGAGAAGCTGGGCGGCAAGGCCCGGGTCATGAGCGCGATCAAGATCAACGACGTGTGCGAGGACTACATCCGTCGCCGCGCCATCCGCCACCTCGAAAAGGGCCGCCTGGTGATCTTTGCCGCCGGAGTGGGCGCCCCCTTCTTTACCACTGATTCCGGCGCTGCGCTGCGCGCGGTCGAGATCGGTGCGGACCTGCTGCTCAAGGCCACCAAGGTCGACGGCGTGTACGACAAGGACCCGAAGAAGCACTCCGACGCGGTCCGCTACGACAAGCTGTCATACGACGAAGTGATTGCCCGCGACCTGCAGGTCATGGACACCGCGGCTTTCGCTCTTTGCCGCGACAGCGACCTGCCGCTGCGGATCTTCGACATGAGCCAGCCCGGCGTGTTGCTGCGGATCCTGCGCGGCGAGCCCATCGGCACCCTGGTCCACGGCCGCAACGGCACGGCGGCCTGACCCGCCGTCGCAACTGGGCCGGCCATGTCCCTCCAGCACCACGATCACGCACACGGGCATGACGGCACCCGCGCTTTCGCCGCGGTCACGCTGATCAACCTGGCGTATACGGTGCTGGAGGCCGGCTACGGCTTCGCCACCAATTCGCTGGCGCTGCTGTCGGATGCGCTGCACAACTTTGGAGATGTCCTGGGCCTGGCCCTGGCCTGGGGCGCGGCGGTCATCGCCCGCCGCCCACCCAGCGGCCGCCACAGCTACGGCTGGCGGCGGGCCACGCTCCTGTCGCCGCTGGCCAACGCCACCCTGCTGGTGGCCTTTTCGGGCGCACTGGGCTGGGAGGCGATCCGCCGCTTCATGGCTCCCCCTGAGGTTCCCGGCATCCCCGTGATGGTCGTGGCGGCCATTGGCATCGCAGTCAACCTGGGCGCGGCCTGGTTCGTGCGGGAAGGCCACGACCGCGACCTCAATCGTCGAGGCGCGTTCCTGCACCTCATCGCCGATGCCGCGGTATCGGTGGCTGCCGTGCTGGCCGGTGCCGGGATGTGGTGGTTCGGCTGGGCGTGGCTCGATCCGGCCACCGCGCTGCTGGTGGCCCTCGTCGTTGCCGTGGGCGCCACCAGCCTGCTGCGCGAGAGCTTCAGCGCGGCGATGGACGCGGTACCCAAGGCCATTGACCAGGAGCAGGTGACGGCATACCTGCGGTCACAGCCTGGGGTCATTGCAGTGCACCACGTGCATATCTGGTCACTGGGTGCGGGTGAAGTCGCCATGACCGCCCACCTGGTGCGACCCTACGACGAACATCACGACCGCTTCATCGACGAGCTCAACCATGCGCTCGACGACCGCTTCGGGATCAACCACCCCACCCTGCAGGTGGAGCACGGGCGGGCGTGCGAGCATGACCAGCACGAGCGGGCGCCGCACGGGCAGCTGGACGCCGGGCACGGGTACCACTCGCACGATCACTGAGCTGCGCCCCTGACGGCGCCGTGCCGGGCAAAGAAACCGCGTCATGACACGCTACACCCCCGCTCCCTCTATAATCCCGCGATTACCGCTACAGGATTGGAGCCGGCGATGCTCAACGACATCAAGAAAGACGCCCAGACCCGCATGGCCAAGAGCGTCGAGGCCTTCCGCCACGACCTGACCAAGCTGCGCACGGGGCGCGCGTCCACTGCCATCGTCGACCACCTGAAGGTCAACTATTACGGCTCGGACATGCCGCTGACCCAGGTCGCGTCGGTGGCCGTGAGCGATTCGCGCTCGCTGGTCATCACCCCATGGGAGAAGCAGATGGTGTCCGCCGTGGAAAAGGCCATCATCAACTCCGACCTCGGCCTGACCCCGACCACCGCGGGCACGGTCATCCGCATCAACCTGCCTCCGCTGACGGAAGAGCGCCGCAAGGACCTGTCCAAGGTCGTGCACTCCAGTGGCGAGGACGCCAAAATCGCGATCCGCAACATCCGCCGCGACGCCAACCACCAGGTCAAGGAGCTGCTCAAGGAGAAGCTGGTGACCGAGGACGACGTCCGCAAGGCCGAAGATGACATCCAGAAGCTCACGGACGGCGCCATCAAGGACGTGGACGAGGTGATCAAGGCCAAGGAACAGGAACTCATGGCGGTTTGACGGGTCTGTACCGTCTCGCATGAGCTCTGATACCACCCTACCCGCAGCGCCCACCGGCCGGGTCCCGCGCCACCTTGCCATCATCATGGACGGCAACGGCCGCTGGGCCGAACGCCGTCGTCGCCCACGCATGATCGGCCACCGCGCCGGCGCGCGGGCGGTCAACGCCTGCATCGACTTCTGCCTGGACCGAGGCGTCGAGGCACTGACCCTTTTCGCCTTTTCCAGCGAGAACTGGGGCCGACCGGAAGACGAAGTCGGCGCACTGATGAAGCTGTTCCTCAACGCGCTGGAAAGCGAGGTGCAGGAACTGCACCGGAGAGGCGTGCGCGTGCGCTTCATTGGCGAACGCGAACGCTTCAACGACGCGATCCGGGCGCGCATGCATGCCGCCGAGTCCCTGACTGAAGCCAACCGCCGCCTGTACCTGAGCATCGCCGCCAGCTACGGCGGACGCTGGGACATCGCCCAGGCGGCGCGGGCGCTGGCCCGGGACGTCGCCGAGGGTCGCCTCCGCCCCGAGGACATCGACGAGGCCGCCGTGGGTTCGCGCATCGCGCTGGCCGACCTGCCGCCCCCTGACCTGTTCATCCGCACGGGCGGCGACCTGCGGATCAGCAATTTCCTGCTTTGGCAGATGGCCTATACCGAATTGTGGTTCACCGATACGCTGTGGCCTGACATGAACCCCACCGTCCTGCAGCAGGCACTGGACGACTATGCGAACCGCGAGCGCCGTTTCGGGCTGACCGGCGCACAGGTCGCCGGGCGGCAACACGAGACCTCCTGATGACCCAAACCCGTCTGCTCGCTGCCCTGGTCATGGCCCCAGTGGCCATCGGCGCGATCCTGCTGCTGCCTACCTCCTGGGTAGCCGCATTGGCCGCCCTTATCTTCCTGGCCGGGCTGTGGGAGTGGTTTGACCTGGCGGAAATAGAGGACACGTTGGCGCGCACGGTGCTGCTGGCGGTTCACGTGGCGATGATCGCGGCAATCGTGTGGGCGTCGCGCACCAACGCAGGCACCACCCTCGCGTTGTACCAGCTGGCCTCGGTCATCGGCATCATCTGGTGGCTGCTGGCACTGGCGTGGCTGGGGCGTTATGAATTCGCCAGCAACCACGACAGCTATGCCCGCGTATTCAAACTCGCCGCCGCCGCGCTGGCGATGATTCCCGCCTGGTGCGCCCTGGTCTGGATCCACGCCGGCGCGCCGAACGGCCATCGCTGGCTGCTGACTGCACTGGCCATCGTCTGGGCGGCCGACTCGGGGGCGTATTTCGTGGGGCGCAAGCTGGGCAAGCACAAGCTCGCACCGCGCATCAGTCCCAACAAGACCATCGAAGGCCTGATCGGCGGCGTGGTCTGCGGCCTGCTGGCCGGTGTCGGATTCGCCCTGTTCGCGGGTGCAACCGTGGCGCAGTTGCCCGCGGTCGCGCTGGTGGCCGTGGTGGCCGTGCTGTTCTCGGTGATCGGTGACCTGTTCGAGAGCCTGCTCAAGCGGCACGTGGGCGCCAAGGACTCCAGCAACCTGATCCCCGGCCACGGCGGGATCCTCGACCGCGTCGATGGCGTCATCGCCGCGCTGCCGGTATTTGCGCTGGGCAAGGCGCTGCTGGGCTTCTGAGCATGCGCAACGTTGCCGTCCTTGGGGCTACCGGATCGATCGGCGCGTCGGCGCTGGACGTGATCGCGCGGCATCCGGACCGGCTGCGTGCCACCGTGCTGGCAGCGGGACGCAACGTCGAGGCGCTGGTGGCGTTGTGCGTGGCGCACCGTCCGCTTCATGCGGTCATTGCCGACTTCGCGGGGTTGCCCGCCCTGCAGGCCGGACTGCGTGCTGCCGGACTTCCCACGCAGGCCCATGCCGGTGACGAAGTACTGGACGCGCTGGTCGCGTCCGACGCCTGCGACACCGTGGTCGCCGCCATCGTCGGCGCCGCGGGTCTGCCGTCAACGCTGGCCGCGGCCCGGGCCGGCAAGCGCATCCTGCTGGCCAACAAGGAATCGCTGGTGCTTGCCGGTGAGCTGCTGATGCAGGCGGCACACGATGCGGGCGCCACCGTCGTGCCCGTCGACAGCGAACACAACGCCATCTTCCAGTGCCTGCCCGACGCGCATGCGCATGCGGGCCTGCGCCGGATCGTGCTGACGGCGTCCGGCGGGCCGTTCCGTGGCTGGCAGCGGGCCGAGCTGGCGGGTGTCACGCCAGAGCAGGCGGTGGCCCACCCCAAGTGGTCGATGGGGCCGAAGATCTCGGTCGACTCAGCCACGCTGATGAACAAGGGCCTGGAGGTGATCGAGGCCCACCACCTGTTCGGTGTGGATGGCGACCGCATCGGCGTATGGGTGCACCCACAAAGCCTCGTGCATTCGCTGGTGGAGTTCGTCGATGGCTCCACGCTTGCCCAACTGGGCCTGCCCGACATGCGCACGGCGCTGGCGGTCGGCTTCGGCTGGCCGGAGCGGATCAGCTCCGGCGTGTCGGGCCTCGACCTGCTGACCCAAGGCGGCCGACTCGATTTCGAGGCGCCCGACCTGCACGCCTTCCCCTGCCTGCGCCTGGCCTTCGAGGCATTGGCCACCGGAGGCACGGCACCCGCGGTACTCAACGCTGCCAATGAAATCGCCGTTTCAGCGTTTCTTCAGCGGCGGATCGGTTTCCTTGCCATACCTGCCTTGGTTGAAGAGACCTTGGGGTCGCTTCCGTCCGCCCCAGCGACATCGCTGGACGTGCTGCGCGACGCCGACCAGAAGGCGCGCCAAATCGCCGAGCAGTCGATCCCCCGCATGGCCGCCTTCGCATGACGCCGATCCACGCCACCTCCGCATCCGCCCAACTGCCACCCGAGGCCCGTGATGTCTGAGTTCATCGGTTCGATCTGGTGGTTGATCGTCAGCCTGGGCGTGCTGGTCACTTTCCACGAGTTCGGCCATTACTGGGTCGCGCGCCGCGCCGGAGTGAAGGTGCTACGTTTCTCCGTCGGCTTCGGCAAGCCACTGTGGCAGCGCCGCGGTGCGGATGGCACCGAGTACGCCGTGGCCGCCATTCCGCTGGGCGGCTACGTCAAGATGCTCGATGAGCGCGAGGGTGACGTCGCGTCGACCGAGCTCGAGCAGGCCTTCAACCGTCAGTCGGTGTGGAAGCGCATCGCCATCGTGGCGGCCGGCCCCGCGGCCAACCTGCTGCTGTGCGTAGCGTTGTTCTGGCTGATGTTCGTGATCGGCCGGCCGGACTATGCGCCGGTGGTCGGACAGGTGGAAGGCATCGCCGCGGAGGCTGGCCTCCAGCGCGGCGACACCCTGCTGACCGTCGGCGACCGCGAGACGCCCACCTGGAGTGAAGCCCAGCTTGCGCTCATCCCGGCCGCCCTCGATCACGCCGACGTCGCGGTTCGCGTCCGCACGGCGGACGGCGCGGAGCGCACCCGCACGCTGGCGCTGTCCCGCCTGCCCGACGCCTTTGACGAGCGCCGGGCGGTGGACGCCATCGGTCTGCTGCCCCGTCACCTGCTGGTTCCGCCCGTGGTGGGCAGTGTCTCGGAAGGCCTGCCGGCTTGGGGGGTGCTCGCGGAGAACGATCGCATCACCGCCATCGACGGCACCCCTGTCGCCGATTGGACCGAGATCGGGCCGCTTGTGCAGCAGTTGGGTGAGCGCGGCGGCTCCGCGATGGTCGAAGTGCAACGCGGCGATGAGCGCCTCGCGCTCGAACTGAGCCCCAGCCGCGTCTCGCCTGCATCCGGCGAGCCTTACTGGGCGCTCGGCGTGGCCGCTGCGCGACCGGCCGAGCCGGCGAAGGACGCCCTGCTCCAGCATGGCCCGGTAGCGGCGGTACCTGCGGCCCTGCGCGAGACCGCGCACCAGGCGCGCGAGCTGGTCGCGATGATCGGCCGAGCCTTCAGCGGCCGGGTGTCGGTGGAGAACACCGTGGCCGGCCCGATCACCATCGCCCGCGCCGCCAATGCGTACGCCAATCACGGCGTGGCGTGGTACCTGTCCATGCTCGCGATGCTGTCCCTCAGCCTGGGCATCCTGAACCTGCTGCCGATCCCCGTCTTGGACGGCGGTCACCTGCTGTATTACCTTATCGAGCTGGTCAAGGGCAGCCCGGTGAGCGACCGCACCATGGCGGTCGGCCAATACGTCGGGTTGGCGCTGATCGCCGGCCTGATGGGGCTGGCGTTCTACAACGACATCCTGAACAACCTGATCCGCTGACGCTGGCCAGCCCGCCTGCCCCGCTCCCGAACGGCAACGCCCCCAACCGGACGTAATGATGACGCGAACCCCCAATCGCCGCCTGCTTGCCCTTGCCCTTGCTGCTGCCATGGCACCGGCCATGCCGGCCCTGGCCCAGTCCGGGACCCCGTTCTCGCTGGGTGGCACGCAGCCTGACGCACCTCCGGCCGGCAGTTTCACGGTCAGTGACATCCGCGTCGACGGCCTGCAGCGCATCGCGGCCGGTACCGTCTTCACCTACCTGCCCATCGAGCGGGGCGACACGGTCGATTCCGCGCGGGTCGGCGACGCCATCCGCGCGCTGTACAAGACCGGGTTCTTCGAGGACGTCACCATCGGCCGCCAGGGCGACATCCTGGTGGTCACGGTCACCGAGCGCCCCGCGATCAACAAGCTGACGCTGACCGGCAACAAGGACATCAAGACCGAGGACCTGACGAAGGGCCTCAATGACATCGGACTGACCGAGGGCGGCACGTTCGACCGCCTGGCGCTGGACCGCGTCACCCAGGAACTGACCCGCCAGTACAACAACCGCGGCAAGTACAACGTCGAGATCACCCCGACGGTGGCCAAGCTGGACCGCAACCGCGTCGACCTGACGATCAATGTCAAGGAAGGCAAGGCCGCGAAGATCCGCCACATCAACCTTGTCGGCAACGAGAAGTTCGCCGAAGAGGAGATCCTGGACACCTGGGAGTCGCGCGAGCACAACTGGCTGAGCTGGTACCGCCGGGACGACCAGTACTCGCGCGAGAAGCTGTCGGGCGACCTGGAGAAGCTCAACAACTATTACCTTGATCGCGGCTACGTGGATGTGTCGGTCGATTCCACGCAGGTCTCGATCAGCCCCAACCGCCAGGACATGTTCATCAGCGCCGGCATCACCGAGGGCGAACAGTACAAGGTCTCCAGCGTGCAGGTCACCGGCGATACGGTGCTGCCGAAGGAGCAGGTAGAGAAGATGGTGCTGGTGCAGAAGGACCAGATCTTCTCCCGGCGCTTGCTGGAGTTGAGCTCGGACTCCATCGTGGCATCGCTGGGCAACATCGGTTACGCCTTCGCGCAGGTCAATCCGATTCCGGACGTGAACCGCGAGGACAACACCGTCGGCATCAACATGCAGGTCGTGCCGGGGCCGCGCGTCAACGTGCGTCGCGTGGTGTTCAAGGGCAACTCGCGCACCAGCGACGAGGTGCTGCGCCGTGAGATGCGCCAGTTCGAGGGCAGCTGGTACTCGCAGGCGGCGATCGACCGTTCCAAGCTGCGCCTGCAGGGCCTTGGCTACTTCGAGACAGTGGATGTCGAGTCGCAGCCGGTGGCCGGCACCAATGACCAGGTCGACGTGGTCTACAACGTCAAGGAGACGCAGTCGGGCAGCTTCATGTTCGGCCTGGGCTACTCGCAGCTCACGGGCATGACGACCTCGGTCCAGTTGGCGCAGAACAACTTCCTGGGCAGCGGCAACCGCATGTCGGTGAACGCGCAGCGCAATGACTACCTGCAGCGCTACGACTTCTCCTATGTCAATCCGTACTTCACCGACAACGGCGTGTCGCTGGGCTACAACCTGTGGTGGAAGGAGTACAACAGCTCCGACTTCAACACGGCCCAGTTCTCGACCACCAGCGGTGCGGCGCAGACGGTGCTGGGGATTCCGATCTCCGAGACCGATACCATCACGGCGCTGTTCGGCATTGACAGCAACGAAGTGCTGACGTTCCCCGGCGCGACCCCGCCCAGCATCATCAACTACATCGACGCCATCGGGCAGCGCACCTTCCATGCCTGGCGCGGCGAGATCGGCTGGGGCCGCAACTCGCTCAACCATGGCCTGACGCCCACGGCCGGCATGTCGCAGCGTTTGTGGCTGGAAGCGACCCTGCCGGGCTCGACGGTCGAATACTTCAAGCTCAACTACAACGTCTCCAAGTTCTGGCCGCTGTCGCGCCATCTGGTGCTGAACACGCGCGCCGAACTGGGCTACGGCGACAGTTACGGCGATGCTTTCGTGCGGGATATCTGCTTCACCCCGCAGGCGCCGCCGTATGACCACGACAACGATCCGACCACGCCGGTGATCCTCCCGCCGCCACCGCCGCCGCCCAGCGATCCGTGCATTCCGGGAAGCTCGCCCGACTACCTGCAGACCGTCACTGGCGACGGACTGCCATTCTTCGAGAACTTCTACGCAGGCGGCACCCGCTCGGTGCGCGGCTTCCGTGACAACACGCTGGGCCCCCGCGAAGCCCCTCTTGCCGGCAGCAACTACACGCAGCCCATTGGTGGCTCGCTGAAGACCGTGGGCTCGGTGGAAATGTTCTTCCCCACCCTGCTGGACACTCCAGCGGCCCGCGTCTCCGCCTTCGTCGACTTCGGCAACGTGTTCCGCGACGTCGATGCCTTCGACGCCGGCGAACTGCGCGCGTCGGCGGGCGTGGCGATGATGTGGCGTTCGCCGATGGGCCCGATCTCCATCAGCTATGCCATGCCGGTCCGCAAGGAAGACGACGACGAACTGGAACGCCTGCAGTTCACGTTCGGCGGCAACTTCTGACGCCGTGACCGCGGCTGGACACAACGATCGCCCCATGTTCCGCGCCGCCGACCTGGCGGCGCGGTTCAATCTGGGGGTGCGTGGCGACGGAGACACTCGCGTGGAAGGCGTAGGCACCCTGGCGGGCGCTGGGCCCCGCCACCTGGCGTTCCTTGCCAACCCCAGGTACCGCAACCAATTGGCGACAACGGGCGCCGGCGTCGTGGTCATGCGCGAAGCGGACGCGGCTGGCTTTGATCGCACGGCGCTCATCGCGCGGGACCCTTACGCGGCGTTCGCGCGGATGGCGGCGTTGTTCGAGCCGGTTCCCGCACGGGCGCCGGGGATTCATCCCTCTTCCGTCGTGGACGCATCCGCACACGTCGCAGCAGACGCCCATGTCGGACCATTCGTGAGCGTGGGCGCCCGCAGCCGTATCGAATCCGGGGCGGTGGTTGGTCCCGGTTGCGTGATCGGCGATGACTGCGTGGTGGGCGCCGGCAGCGAGTTGGTCGCACGGGTAACGCTGGTCACGCGCGTGGTGCTCGGCCAGCGCGTACGCGTGCACCCCGGCGCGGTTCTGGGCGCCGCAGGCTTTGGCCTGGCGATGGAGGCCGGGCGCTGGCTCAACGTGCCGCAGTTGGGTGGGGTCCGCATCGGCGACGACTGCGAGATCGGCGCCAATACCACGATCGACCGCGGGGCCATCGAGGACACCGTGCTCCAAGAGGACGTGCGTCTGGACAACCAGATCCAGGTTGGCCACAACGTCCAGATCGGCGCGCATACCGCCATGGCCGGCTGCTCGGCGGTGGCGGGCAGCGCGAAGATCGGCCGCTACTGCCTGATCGGCGGCGGGGCCGGGGTGGTGGGCCACCTCGAAATCTGTGACAAGGTGGTGGTTACGGCGATGAGCCTGGTCACCAGTTCAATCCGGGAGCCGGGCGAGTACTCTTCTGGCACGCCGTTGATGGACAATCGCAGCTGGCGCAAGAATGCGGCCCGCTTCAAGCAGCTCGACCGGATTGCCCGGCGAGTGGGGAACACGGGCCAAGGCCACGACTGAGTCGGGCACACACATGGGACGTCCGCGCATGGAAGCGGGGACGCACGCGATGGACCGCCCAGAGGATTGATGATGAACCACACCGAAGCCACCGCGCTTAAGCTGCCGATCGACGTGCCGATGATCCAGCAGCTGCTGCCGCACCGTTATCCGTTCCTGCTGGTCGACCGCGTGGTCGAGCTGGAGCCCCACAAGCGCGTGCTGGCGTACAAGAACGTAAGCTGCAATGAGCCGTTCTTCCAGGGGCATTTCCCCGGCCACCCGGTCATGCCGGGCGTGCTGGTGGTCGAGGCCATGGCCCAGGCCGGCGGCCTGCTGACCCAGCTTTCCGCAATGGCACTCAACGGCAAGCCCAGCACCGACAAGCTGTTCTACCTGGTCAAGGTGGACGGCGCGAAGTTCTCGCGCATGGTGGTGCCGGGCGACCGCCTTGAACTGGAGGTCACCCTCACGCGCACCATCCGCAACATGGCGCTGTACTCGGGCGTGGCCCGGGTGGACGGTGAACAGGCCGCCTGCGCCGATATCCTGTGCGCCGAGGCGAAGGCCTGAGCATGGACACTGCGCCGATCATCCACCCCTCTGCCGTGGTCGAGCCGGGCGCACGCTTGGGCGCTGGCGTTCGGGTCGGCGCGTTCTGCTACATCGGCGACGACGTGGTGGTTGGTGACGGCACCACCTTCGGCCCGCACTGCAGCGTGCTCGGGCCGACGACCATCGGCCGCGACAACCGCTTCATCGGCCATTGTGCGATTGGCGGCGAGCCGCAGGACAAGAAGTTCAAGGGCGAGCGCGTCGAACTGCTGATCGGCGACCGCAACACGTTCCGCGAGTTCTGTACCGTGAACCGCGGCACCGGCACTGGCAACAATGTCACCCGCGTCGGTAACGACAACTGGCTGTTGGCCTACACCCACGTGGCGCACGATTGCATCATCGGCCACCACTGCGTGTTCTCCAACAACGCCACGCTGGCGGGCCACGTGACCGTGGGCGACCACGTGATCCTGAGCGGTTTCGCCGGCGTGCACCAGTTCTGCCGCATCGGGGCGCATGCGTTCATCGGCATGGGGGCCTTCGTCAATGGCGACGTGCCTCCGTTCACCATGGTGGCGCAGGAAAGCTACGGCCGACCGCGCGGCATCAACAGCGAAGGCCTCAAGCGCCGGGGATTCGACCCCGAACGCATCGCCGTGATCAAGCGCGCCTACCGGGCTCTCTACGTGTCGGGTGCGCCACTGGCCGAGGCCCGCATCACGCTGGCCGAACTGGCCGACGCCACCGGCAGCCAGGACGTACAGGCGTTGATCGAGTTCATCGACAGCGCCGAGCGTCCGCTGCTGCGCTGAGGCCCACGGCCGTGGCAAACGCGGACCCGACTGTGACGCCCCGCCCCGTACGGATCGCCCTTGTCGCTGGCGAGGCGTCCGGCGACATCCTCGGGGCCGGACTGATCACCGAGTTGCGCAGGCGCTTTCCCGACGCCGAGTTCGCGGGCATCGGTGGCGATGGCATGCGTGCCGCGGGAATGGATACGTGGTTTGACGCCAACGAACTGGCGGTCATGGGTTTCGCCGAGGTGCTGCGGCACCTGCCGCGGCTGTTGCGGCTGCGCCATCAGCTGCGGGAGCGTCTGCTGGCCTGGCAGCCGACGGTGTTCATCGGCATCGATGCCCCGGACTTCAACCTGGGCGTGGAGCGCTGGTTGAAACAGCGCGGCATCCGCACGGTTCACTACGTCAGCCCCTCCGTGTGGGCATGGCGGGAGAAGCGTGCCGAGAAGATCGGGATGTCGGCGGATCGCGTGCTGTGCCTGTTCCCGATGGAGCCGCCGATCTATGCCCGGCATGGGGTGGACGCGCGCTTCGTCGGACATCCGCTGGCCGACGAGATGCCGCTGGATCCGGACCGCGCACACGCCCGCGCCGCCCTGTCCCTGGCGGCGGAGCGCGGGGTGCTCGCACTGCTGCCGGGCTCACGCGTGGGCGAGATCCAGCGGCTGGCGGATGACTTCCTGTCCGCAGCGGCGCGCGTGCTCGCAGCCGAACCGGGCCTGCAGATCGTCGCGCCGATGGCGAACGCGCATGCACGCCGCGCGTTCGAGGCAATCCTGGCGCGCCACCCCGATGCCGCGTCGCTGGCGACGGCGCTGAGAGTGATCGACGGCCAGGCGCGCACGCTCATGCGCGCCAGCGACGTGATCCTGCTGGCCTCCGGCACGGCTACGCTGGAAGCGATGCTGGCCAAACGCCCGATGGTCGTGGCCTACAAGGTCGCTGCCCTGACCTATGCGCTGGTCAAGGGCTTGGGCATGCTCAAGGTGGACCACTACTCACTGCCCAACGTGCTGGCCGGCGAGCGGGTCGTGCCCGAACTGATGCAGCACGATTGCACGGCGGACAAACTGGCCGCCACAACCTTGGCACTGCTGCGCGATCCGGCAGCCGAGGCGGCGTTGGCCGACCGCTTCCGCGGACTGCACGCCCAGTTGCGCCAGGATGCTTCGGCGCGCGCGGCGGACGCCGTCGCGGAGCTCATCAGCCCGGAAGCGGCACCATGACCGCAACGGCCGCACTCGAATGGATCGCCGGTGTCGACGAAGCGGGCCGAGGCCCACTGGCCGGACCGGTATCCGTCGCTGCGGTCATCCTCGACCCGGCTCGCCCCATCGAAGGACTGGACGACTCCAAGCGGCTCACCGAGTTACGCCGCGAGCAGTTGTTTCCGCTGATCCAGATGCGCGCGGTCGCCTGGCACATCGAGCTGGTCGAGCCCGACGAGATCGACCGCATCAACATCTTCCAGGCCACAATGATCGGCATGGAGCGCGCCCTGGCGGCGCTGGCAGTGATTCCCTCGCTGGCGCGCATCGATGGCAACCACCTGCCCCGTCGCCTGCCATGCGCTGCGCAGGCGCTGGTGGGGGGCGATCGCCTGGATCCCGCCATCATGGCGGCATCGATCCTCGCCAAGGTCGCGCGGGATCGGGTCATGCAGGCCTTGCATGCGCAATGGCCCGAGTACGGCTTCGACGCGCACAAGGGTTACGCCACGCCCGCGCACCTGGCCGCCCTGCGGCAGCATGGCCCCTGCGTGCAGCATCGGCGCAGTTTTGCGCCGGTGCGCGCCTGCCTGCCCATGGACTCGAACATGGTGCCGGCGTTCGAGCTCACCGCTGGATGATGATGGCCGGATCGGCCACACGGTCCCCGACCCGCACTTCATAGGCATACCGTTCCTCGGGCGGCCCCTCCTGGGCCCGCGGTGAAGCGGGTGCGGCCGGTCCCGGCGTGGCAATGATCGATGCCTCATAGACACCTGCTTCCCGTCGCGATTCCAGGCGCCTGCGCGGCTCACCTGGCTCGGGAACGCGCAGGTCGAAGTCAAGGGTGAAGGGCCGGTCATTGTTGGGATCGTTGCGCCAGGTGACGCGCGTGCCGGCTTTGACCCGCAACTCGGCCGGTTCGGCGACGGGATTGCCCTCGCCGTCGTACAGGATGATCACGAACGCCTCGCGTTCCTCACGGTCACTGCTCATCGGGTGCTCCTCGCAGTCAGGCCTTCGGGGGTGCGGAGGAGGTACCGGGGGACGCGCGATCGGATGCCCCTTCGGCATCCATGCCCCGCAGCAGGGGTGACGTACGAATGCGGTCGGAGGGGACACCCGCCTTCAGCGCACGCTGGACGCGATCGCGGGTGCCCGCAGGGTCACCCAGCCGTGCAAGGGTCTGCGCGGCGAAGAACTCGACCTCGGCCTTCTCGGTGCCCAGCGCGTCGGCACGCGCCAGCAGCTCGCGCACGCCGGCGGTTTGGCCAAGGTTGGCGCGATACCAGGCCAGGTGTGCCGGCGCCAAGGCGTCGTCACCCTTGAGCTTGATGTAGGCCTCGGCCAGGGATGCCGCCCGCGCGTATGGCGAGCGGGCCTGCTCCGCGGTCGCCGGATCGGCTGAAAGTGCGTCGCCGATGTTGCCCCATATCCGGTAATCGTCGGGTTCCAGCTGGGCCGCGCGGCGGTACAGGTCCGCCGCTTCGGCATAGGCGCCGTCCTCGAAGCGCAGGCTGGCGAAGTTGCTGAGGGCGCCGTAGGTCGGTTCGATGGCCAGCGAACGGCTGTAGGCTTCCGCGGCCTCGCGCCGACGACCGGCCACGTAATACACGCCACCCAGGCTGCTCCACAGCGTCGCGCGATCCGGCTGCAGCGTGGTGGCGACGCGGTAGGAGGCGACGGCCTTGTCGAGGTTGCCGTTGAGGTAATGGTGATAGCCCAGTTCGCTGTGGATCGTGGCATCGCCGGGTCGCAGCTGGTGCGCGCGTTCGTAATAGTCCAGTGCCAGCGGGTTGTTGCCCAGGGCCGCCTGTGTCGCCGCCAGGCCGATGTAGGCATCCGGCCGCAGGGCCACGTCCTGCAAGGCTCGCGTGTAGTGCTCGATGGCCTGCGGATACTCGCCGCGCACCCGGTCGAGATCGCCCATGGCCAGGCTGACCTCCATCAGTTCCGGATCCATGCGGGCGGCCCGATCGCAGGCATTGCTGGCGCGATTGAAGGCAGGCGCGTCGCGTGCGGTCTCGAACCGGTGGATTTCCGCACGGCAGATGCCCGCCTGCGCGCGCGCGAAGCCGGCATCCTCTTTCAGCGCCTCGCGGAAGAACCCGACGGCCCGCCCCAGCGCCTGCTCGCTGCGCGGCACAAGCAACTGCTGGACTCCCTTCAGGTAGGCGTCGTAGGCGGCGGTGCTGACGGTGGGCTTCAGCCGGCGCGTCAGCTGGGGCTGGGCTGTGGGCAACACGCCCACAAGCGACTCGACCACCTTGCTGGCAATCTCGCTCTGCATGTCGAAGACGCCAGCGGCCTTGCGCTCGTAACTGTCCGCCCAGAGGGTGTAGCCCGTACTCACATCGGTGAGGCGCGCGTTGATGCGCACACGTGGGCCTTCGCGGCGCACGGTGGCGTCGAGCACGGTAGCCACCCCCAGCATGCGACCCAGCGCCACCGGGTCCACCTCGGCCTGTCCCGCCGTGGAGGGCGCCACGTGCGCGGCCACCTTCAAGCCGGGGATACCGGCGAGCGCGTCGTGCATTTCCACCGCCAGTCCCTCGGCGAAGTAGCGGTCGCTACGGTCGTTGCTGAGGCTGGCAAACGGCAGTACCGCAACGGAGGCCTCCGCCGGCGGAGCTGGATGATTGGAACGCCCCAGCCACAGCCAGCCCATCGCCCCGAGGACCGCAGCGGCAGCGGCCACAAGCAACCAGAGCCGACCGCGATGGCCGAGCCCTGCGCTGGTGCGATCAGCGGGGTCAGCCGGGCCGAAGGCTGCCCCGGCGTCGTCACCTGCGAGGGCCGCATCGGGCGCGCGGTCTGGGTTCCAACGCGGCAGGGTTTCAGTGTCCGGGCCGGTCGGTGCCGCGGAGCGTGCCAGCACGCCGGAGCCTTCGATGGGGCCCGCCACGTCGGCGTCGGCCCCCGGGGGGCCAGGACCTGAATCGGGCCGAAGAGTGGATTCCGCCACGTGTTGCGGCCCGGACTCGGGTTCAGGCTCCAATGGCCCAATGAACCGGTACCCCAGTGCGTGCTGGGTCTGGATGAAGCGCGGCTGCTGGGCATCGTCACCCAAGGCCGCCCGCAATTGCGCGATGGCGCGGGTCAGGACGCCCGGGGTGACATGCCGATGGCCCCAGACGACATCCAGCAGTACTTCGCGAGGGACCAGCGTCCCCGGCTGGCGCAGCAGGGCCAACAGCACCGCAAAGGCCTTGGGCTCCACCGACACCGGCCGACCGGCCCGGGTCAGGATGTGGGCAGCAGCATCCACCGCCACATCGCCGAAGCGGTAGTGCTCGCCGGGGAAACCCTTGCCAGCCAACGGGCCGGGCGTCTCCATCACGGAAACCTCATGAAGCCCTCATCAACCGCTTGGAACGCTGAGAGAAGGCACTTCCAGCCATCATGACCCTCATGGGCACTTCGCGGGACGCTATCCCCACGCCGGAAAACCGGCGCCGTCCCCCCAAAGCGAGCCCGAAGATGAACGCCATGACTGCCATCGCCGCCCCCATCCGCGCCTACCGCCGTGACCGCCGCATCCAGGTCCAGGTGCCGCGGGACGAACGCCGCCTGAGCCGCGACGAGCAGCGCGCCGCCGCTGCCCTGCAGGCCCAGTTGCGCGACGTGCGTGAACACAGCTACCTGGCCACGCCGGTCGCCCGGTTCAGGGTCTTCTGAACACGCACGGCCGCATTGGCACCGGTCGGCCCATGCCCGTGGATGCCGGGCTTCGCCCGACCTGCGGGACAGGACAACCGGCCCGCAATCGGCGCATAGTGTCCCCACAGCGACCGGTCCCTTGGACCGGCCGCGGTCGCGCGACAAGCCGGCCGCCCCGCGACCTTCCCGCCCCCGGCCGGACCGACGAGGTGTGCCATGCGCCTGCCCACCCCCACCCCGACTGCGGATCCGTTGCCCTACGACACCTGGACTGGGGCAAGCGCCGATCCGCGCGCCCGGTTGCCGTTGAGCCCTACCGCCATCGCCGGCTTCGATGCCCTGCTGCACGAGCTTCACCCTGACGCCGCGCGGGTGGAACCCGACCGCCTGCATCGCCTGGTCAACTGGCTGCTTACGCTGCCCGACGAGACCGCACGCGACGTACTCGAGCGTCGACTCCGGCGCATCGACGAGTTGCGGATGATGCTGCTCGACCCCGATTGGGACTCCGACCCCGCGATGGCCGCGCGCCTGCGCAAACTCCTCGACTACATCGACCGCGACGACGACCTCATCGCCGACCACGAACCGCTTCTCGGCCTGCTCGACGACGTGCTGCTGATCGAACTGGCCTGGCCGGCCTTCGCGGGCGAAGCCGAGGAATACCGCGACTTCAGCGCCTACCGCACCGAGGAACACCCGACGGGCAGCGGCGACGAGCAGCGCGCGGCGTGGATCCGCGACCGCCTGGCCGAGATCGCCCTGTGGCGGCACAAGCTGCGCGTCAATGACAGCCATTACGTGCATCGCGGGCACCCCGAGGATCCGTTCAAGGTGGTCTGAGCGTCGCGCCATCCGAGCGCGAAATGGCCGGGGCCCGCGGTTGACCCCCGGGGCGCCGACCGCAGCCCCACTGATAGGGGCCTGGAGCCAACTCCCGCCCTGTCAAGACCTTGTCCACGCGGCTGGGCCTGATACCCTGCGGGTTGCACCTCCGGTTGCCGCATGTCCGCACGCTTCGCCCACCTGCACCTGCACAGCGAGTATTCGCTCGCCGACTCGACGATCCGGATCGGCGAGCTGGTGAAACGCTGCGCGATGCTGCGCCAGCCGGCCGTCGCGCTGACCGACATCAACAACCTCTTCGCCGCCGTGAAGTTCTACAAGGCGTGCGAAGGCGCCGGCATCAAACCGATCCTCGGGGCCGACATCGGCCTGGCCGACGGCAACGAAACGCCGTCGCGGATGACCCTGCTGTGCCGCGACCGCGCCGGCTACCTCACCCTCTCGCGTCTGCTCACCCGGATGTGGATGGAAGGCCATCGCACCGACGGCGTGGCCATGCGTCCGGAATGGCTGCGCGAGGACAACGCCGGCCTGTTCGCCCTGGTCGGCCGCGGCAGCTTGGCGGGCCGCCTGGCCACCAGCAACCGGCACGAACTCGCAGAGGCCTGGTTGGCCGACTGGAAGGGCGAGCTCGGTGACCGCCTGCACCTGGAACTGACGCGCACGGGCCGCGAAGGCGAGGATGCCTTCAACACGTTTGCCCTGCACGCCTCCACCTCGCGCGGCATCCCGGTGGTGGCCAGCAACGATGCGCGCTTCCTCGACCGCGACGGCTTCGAGGCGCACGAAGCGCGCGTGTGCATCGCCTCCGGCCGCGTGCTCGACGATCCCAAGCGCCCCAAGGACTACAGCCCCGAGCAGTACCTCAGGTCATCCGAGGAGATGGCCGAGCTGTTCGCCGACGTGCCGGACGCTATCGACAATGCCATCGCGCTGGCCACCCGCTGCAACGTCGAGATGCACCTGGGCACGTACTACCTGCCCGCGTTCCCGGTACCCGACGACCACACGATCGATTCGTGGCTGCGCAGCTCCGCGCGCGAAGGCCTCGAGAAGCGGCTGGCCAAGCATCCGCTGGCCCCGGGCAAGACCCGCGAGGAATATGACGCGCGCCTGGAAATCGAGCTGGACGTCATCATCAAGATGGGGTTCCCCGGCTACTTCCTGATCGTTGCGGACTTCATCAACTGGGGCAAGGAGCACGACATTCCCGTCGGCCCGGGCCGCGGTTCGGGCGCCGGCTCGCTGGTGGCATGGGCGCTGGGCATCACCGACCTGGACCCGTTGCCGTACGACCTGCTGTTCGAGCGCTTCCTCAACCCCGAACGCGTGTCGATGCCCGACTTCGACATCGACTTCTGCATGGACCGCCGCGACGAGGTCATCGACTACGTTGCGCGCAAGTACGGCCGCGACCGCGTCAGCCAGATCATCACCTACGGCACCATGGCCGCGAAGGCAGTGGTGCGCGACAGCGGCCGCGTGCTGGGCCACCCGTACGGCATGGTCGACGGTATCGCCAAGCTGATCCCCAACACGCTCGGCATCAGCCTGGACGATGCGCTGGGCGAGAGCGAAGCGGCGAGGAAGAACCCCGAGCTTGCCTCGTCCGACCTGATCGCGCGCTACCGCACCGAGGATGAGGTCCGCGACCTGCTCGACCTTGCGCGCAGCCTGGAGGACCTGACCCGCAACGCGGGCAAGCACGCCGGTGGCGTGGTGATCGCGCCATCGCCGCTGAGCGACTTCTGCCCGCTGTTCGCCGAACACGATGGCGAGGGCCGCGGCAAGAGCCCGGTCACCCAGTTCGACAAGGACGACGTCGAGTCGGTCGGCTTGGTCAAGTTCGACTTCCTCGGCCTGCGCACGCTGACGATCATCGACTGGGCGGTGAAGGCGATCAACAAGCGCCGCAAGGCCGCCGGCGAGGAGCCGCTGGACATCACCGCGCTGCCGCTGGACGACGCGGACACGTACAAGCTGTTCGCGCGCGGCGACACGGTGGCGGTGTTCCAGTTCGAATCGCGCGGCATGCGCGAGCTGCTCAAGCGCGCGATGCCCGACGTGTTCGAGGACATCATCGCGCTGGCCGCGCTGTTCCGCCCCGGCCCCCTGGGCTCGGGGATGGACAAGGAATGGTGCGACCGCAAGCACGGCCACACCGAGGTGAGCTATCCGCATCCGTTGCTGGAGCCGGTGCTGGGGCCGACCTATGGCGTCATCGTGTACCAGGAACAGGTGATGCAGATCGCGCAGGTGCTGGCCGGCTACTCGCTGGGCGGCGCCGACATGCTGCGTCGCGCGATGGGCAAAAAGAAGCCCGAGGAAATGGCGAAGGAGCGCGCCAAGTTCGAGTCGGGCTGCGCCGAGCGCGGCATCCCCGCGAGCCAGGCCACCCCGATTTTCGATTTGATGGAGAAGTTCGCCGAGTACGGCTTCAACAAGTCGCACTCGGCCGCGTACGCGCTCGTTGCGTACCAGACGGCGTGGCTGAAGCAGTACTACCCCGCCGAGTTCATGGCCGCGACCTGTTCGTCGGACATGGACAACACCGACAAGGTGGTGAATTTCCTCGACGAAGCACGGGTGATGGGGCTGGAAGTGTTGCCGCCGCACGTGAACGCGTCCGAGTACATGTTTGAAGCCATCGAGCCGCGGGTGATCCGCTACGGCATCGGCGGTGTGAAGGGCGTGGGCCGCGGCGTGTGCGAGGCCATTGTCGATGCGCGCCGCGCCGGCGGGCCGTTCAACGATCTGCTCGATTTCTGCAAGCGCGTGGACAGCACCAAGCTAAACCGCCGCGCGCTGGAGGCCCTGGTCAACGCCGGCGCGCTGGATGGCCTGGCCAGGAACCGCGCCAGCCTGTTGCTGCAGCTGCCGGAGGTGCTGAAGGCCACCGACCAGCTGGCGAAGGAGAAGGCCGCCGGCCAGGTGTCGCTGTTCGGCGGGATGGAAACCACTGCCCCCGCTCTTCACCTCGACCTCCCCGAGACCGACGAGATGCCGCTGGGCCAATTGCTGGCCGGCGAGCACGCCACGCTGGGGCACTACCTCAGCGGCCATCCCTTCGATCCCTATCGCGACGAAGTGCGGGGCCTGGTGGGCCACGATCTGGGTGGCCTCGAGAAGCTCTGGGCCAATCGCCCGGAGCCTGCGCGCGGCAGTTGGCGGCAGGAAGTCGAGACCGTGGTCGCGGGACAGGTCGTTGGCCTGCGAAAGAAGGGCGACAGCCAGATGTTCGTGCAGATCGAGGACGGCCGGGGCCGCATCGAGTGCGCCTTCTTCGGCGAGACCTATTCGGAATACGCGCAACTTCTGGTGCGTGACCGGTTGCTGGTGATCCAGGGCGGGCTGCGCGAGGACAGCTTCAGCGGCGGCTTTGCGCTCAAGGCGAATCGCTGCTGGGATTACGCCCAGGTGTGCGCGCGCCATGCGCAGCGCGTGGCCCTGCGCTTGGACCTGCGCGTGCCGGGCACGTGGCAGCGGGTCAACGCCCTGCTGGACAAGCAGCGCCCCGGGCAGACGCCGCTCAGGCTGGACCTGCTGGTTCCGGGTGCCGCCGGCATGGTGGACATCAACGGCAGCCATTCGGTCCGGGTCGATGCGGACCTGGCGGGCGCGCTGCGCGCCACGCCGGGCGTGCGCACGGTCAAGGTGCAGTTGGGCAAGCCCTGGGCTCATTGAGCCACGTACGTCACGGTCGGGGACCAGACGCCTCGGTACGTTGCCCCCCCTTCGGCTAGACTGTCGCCCTTCCCGGCAGCCGGCCTGCCACGAGCACGGCCCACCGCATGAATCCGAACTACCTCGATTTCGAGCAGCCCATCGCCGACCTTGAATCCAAGATCAGGGAACTCCGCGATTCGGCGCACAACGGCGCTTCGGTCAACGTCGACGCCGAAGTCCACGCACTCCAGGAGAAGCTGCGCAAGCGCACCGCGCAGATCTTCCGCGACCTGTCCCCATGGCAGGTGTCGCAGCTGTCGCGCCACCCGGCGCGCCCCTACACGATGGATTACCTGCGCCTGATCTGCGACGAGTTCCAGGAACTCGCCGGCGATCGCGCCTTCGCCAACGACAACGCCATCGTCGGCGGCCTGGCCCGCATCGGCGGGCGCAGCGTGGTGGTCGTCGGCCACGAGAAGGGCCGCGACACTAAGACCAAGATCAAGCGCAACTTCGGCATGCCCAAGCCCGAGGGCTACCGCAAGGCGCTGCGCCTGATGAAGCTGGCCGAGCGCTTCAGGCTGCCGCTGTTGACCTTCATCGACACCGCCGGCGCATGGCCGGGCATCGACGCCGAGGAGCGCGGCCAGTCCGAGGCCATCGCCCGCAACCTGCTGGAAATGGCCGAGCTGAAGATCCCGGTGGTGTGCACGGTGATCGGTGAAGGCGGTTCGGGTGGCGCGCTGGCGATTGGTGTCGGCGACCGCACGGTGATGCTGGAATACAGCACCTATTCGGTGATCACGCCCGAAGGCTGCGCTTCGATCCTGTGGAAGACCGCGGAGAAGGCCAAGGACGCTGCCGAGCAGTTGGGCATGACCGCCCACCGCCTGCACGGGCTGGGCCTGGTGGACAAGGTGGTGCGCGAGCCCACCGGTGGCGCACACCGCAACCCGAAGCAGATGGCCAAGCGCCTGAAGGCCGTGCTGCTCAACGAGCTCGACGCGCTGGAGGACGTGCCGGTGCCACAGTTGCTGCAGCGCCGTTACGAGCGCCTGCGCGGTTACGGCGCCTACGAGGTGGCCTGAGCACGACTGCCGCCTGCCCCAGCCGTCCCGGAAAACCGCGCCCGAAGGCGCGGTTTTTCATTACCAGGCCCGCAGGTATTGCGGCGGGCTCGGCAGCTCGGCCCCCAGTGCGCGCGCCGCGCGCCGGGGGAAGTAGGGATCGCGCAACAGCTCCCGCCCCATCAGCACCACGTCGGCCACGCCATCGGCGAGCAACGCTTCGGCGTGGGCGGGTTCGGTGATCAGGCCCACGGCGCCGGTGGCGATGCCGGCTTCGTGCCTGATCCGCTGCGCAAACGGCGCCTGGTAGCCCGGCTCCAATGGAATGCGTGCGTTCGGCACCAACCCGCCGCTGGAGACGTCCACCAGATCGACCGAGCGCTCGCGCAGAAGCCTGGCCAGTTCGATGCTCTGCCCCAGGTCCCAGCCGCCTTCTGCCCAGTCGGTGGCGGAAATCCGCACCCACAGCGGCAGATCTTCTGGCCAGGCCGCGCGCACCGCATCGACCACCTCCAGCAGCAGGCGAACCCGGTTGTCGAAGCTGCCGCCGTAGCGGTCCTCACGCCGGTTGGATAGCGGGGACAGGAATTCATGCAACAGGTACCCGTGGGCCGCATGCACCTCCAGAAGACGGAAACCCGCGTCATGTGCACGGCGCGCGGCCGCGACGAAATCATCCACGACCTTGCGGATGCCAGCCTCGTCCAACGCAAGGGGCACGGGGGAGTGCGCGTCGAAGGGGAGCGCCGAGGGGGCCACGGGGGTCCAGCCGCCCTGTCCAGCGGGCACCGGGCCGTGCCCGCGCCACGGTGCGTCGGTGCTCGCCTTGCGCCCGGCATGCGCGAGTTGCACCGCGGGGATGGCGCCCTGGTCCGCGACGAACGTGTTGATCCGCGACCATGCCGCCCCCTGCGCGTCGTTCCACAGACCGGTGTCGTGCGGAGAGATCCGCCCCTCGGGCGACACCGCCGTGGCCTCCGCCACGATCACCGCGGCCCCGCCGACAGCACGGCTGCCCAAGTGCACCAGATGCCAGTCATTGGGCACGCCGGCTTCCGCCGAGTACTGGCACATGGGGGAAACCACGATGCGGTTGCGCAGCTGCAGTGAGCGTTGCGCCAGCGGTTCAAACAGGTTGGCCAAGGGGTGACTCCGGAAGTACGGACGAAGAACGTGGGGGGCCCGGGCGGATCCGGAAGCGACGATGGCGGCCCACTGTTTTCCAATAATGCAGCCACGGCCCCGAATGCCGTTGTCTGGCACCATTCACGAATGCCCGCTCCCGCTGCATCTTTTTCCGCCCAGACGTTCCACGACCTGCCCGCCGCGCCGCTGTGCGTGGGTTACAGCGGCGGGCTGGATTCAACCGTGCTGCTACACGGGCTGGCGGCCATGCCCGAGGTGCGCGCACGCGGTCTGCGTGCCGCGCATGTTCACCACGGCCTGCACGCCGATGCAGACCGGTGGACCGCGCATTGCGTGGCCACCTGCGCCGCGCTGGGCGTGGCGCTGGCGGTGGAACGCGTGAGCGTCGCTCCCCACTCGGGACAGGGTTGGGAAGCCGCGGCCCGGCACGCCCGCCGCGCCGCCTTTGCACTTCAGCTGGGCGAAGGCGAAGTGCTGGTGCTGGCGCACCACCGCGACGACCAGGCGGAAACCTTCCTGCTCCGCGCGCTGCGGGGCTCCGGCCCCGACGGGCTGGCGGCGATGCGACGTTGGGCCCGGCTGGGTGCGAACCGTCTCTGGCGACCGTTGCTGGATACGCCCCGCAGCGCCCTGCGTGCGCACGCCCTCGCCCACTCGCTGCAGTGGCTTGAGGACCCGAGCAACGCCGACCCCGCCTTCGACCGCAACTTCCTGCGTAATCGGGTGCTGCCCCTGCTGCGCGAGCGCTGGCCTGCGACGGACGCTGTGTTCGCGCAGTCCGCCCGGCACTGTGAAGAGGCCTCCGCCTTGTTGCATGCGGACGACGAGCGCTGCCTTGCCGACGTGGCCACCGCAGATCCCACGGTCCTGTCGCGCACCGCGCTGTTGCGTCTGCCCGTGGCGCGCCGCGCCCGCGTGCTGCGGACCTGGGTGGCGCGTCTGGGCCTTCCGCCACTGCCCGCCGAGGGCGTCGCGCGCATCGAACACGACGTGCTCCCCGCGCGCGCCGACGCCCGCGCCATGTTCGTCTGGGAGAGCGCAGCGGTGCGCAGCTGGCGCGACCTGCTGCACGCCAGCCTGGCGCACCCCTCACCGCCGGGCGACTGGTGCGCCACCTGGTGGGGCGACGCGCCACTTGCCATCCCCGGCGGCGGAACTCTGGTACTGGAGGGCACGGCCAAGTTCGCAGCGGCCGTGATCGTCACTCCGCGCGCGGGCGGCGAACGCATCGTCCTTCCGGGCCGCAGCCACTCGCATGCGCTCAAGCATGTGTTGCAGGACCTCGGCGTGCCGCCGTGGGAACGCGATCACCTGCCGGTGCTCCGCGCTGAAGGTGGCGAGGTGCTTGCCGCCGGCGACCTGGCCTATTCCGCCAGCTTCGATGCCTGGCTGCGCCGGCACGGTGCGCGCCTGCACTGGCAACCGCCGTCGCGCATGCCGTGCGATCGACCGTGCGATTGACCGCCCGCAGGCCCGGCCGCACACTTCACCCATGGTGCGCAAATCCTCCTCCGAACCCTCGCCGGTCGCCGACTTCGAGACCTCGCTGGACGAGCTCGAGCAGCTCGTCGAGAAGATGGAACACGGCGACCTGAGCCTCGAAGACTCGCTCGCTGCCTATGAACGCGGCGTGGGCCTTTACCGCCGCTGCCAGACGGCGCTGGAGCAGGCCGAGTTGCGCGTGAAGCTGCTCAGCGACCCCCAGGACCCGGCCAGCGCCGAACCCTTCGCCGCCGCGCCCGATGCTTGAGGACCGCCTGATCGGCTGGCGCCATCGCGCCGACGTCGCCCTCGCGCGCGTGCTGCCCGACCCCGATCAGTCCCCGCACCGCCTGCACGCCGCCATGCGCCATGCCGTGCTGTTGGGTGGCAAGCGCATGCGCCCGCTGCTGGTGCATGCCAGCGGCGCACTGTTCGGCGCCGACGAGGCCCTGCTGGATGCCCCGGCCGCTGCGGTGGAGCTGATCCACGCCTATTCGCTGGTGCATGACGACCTGCCGGCAATGGACGACGATGCGCTACGCCGCGGCCAACCCACCGTGCATGTCGCCTTCGACGAGGCCACGGCCATCCTGGCCGGCGACGCCCTGCAGTCGCTGGCCTTCGCGGTATTGGCGGACGCACCCACGACGGATGCGGTGCGCGTGGCGCTGTTGCGCAGCCTCGCCGAAGCCGCAGGCGCCGCCGGCATGTGCGGCGGCCAGGCGCTGGACCTGGATGCCACCGGGCATGGCACCGCGCTGGATGTCGCCGCACTGGAACAACTGCATGCGCTCAAGACCGGCGCGCTGATCCGTGCGGCGGTGCGCATGGGCGCGCTATGCGGCGGCGCCAGCGCTATCGAACTGGACGCGCTGGACCGCTTCGCTACCGCGCTGGGCCTGGCCTTCCAGGTGCGGGATGACATCCTCGATGTCGAAGGCGACAGCGCGACCCTCGGCAAGACCGCGGGCAAGGACGCCGCGCAGGACAAGGCCACCTTCCCCGCGCTGATCGGGCTGGAGGCGTCCAAGGTGCGGCTGCACGAGCTGGCCACTGAGATGGAGGCTGCTTTGTCGATTTTTGGCAGCAAGGCCGATGCACTCGCCGCGTTGGGCCGGATGGCGATCGAACGCCAGCACTGAGCGTTCCACGCCCACCTTTCACCCGCCGGCCGTGGACCGCACCTGTCCGCGCCATGCACCAAGTGAAACGGCCGCACGATGCGGCCGTTTCCGGTTCGAGTGCGCCCCGAAGGTGCGCCTCATGTCACTTCAACAGGCGGATCGTCAGCGGGTAGCGATAGCTTTCGCCGTTGTACGCTTTGAAGGTGGCGATGACGCTGCACACCAGCCACATCACCGCGATCGCGCCGATGGCGAGCAGCAGCACGATGCCCGCCGGCGCGGTGAGGATGATGCCCAGGCCCAGCGTCAGGATCGTCGCGCCCACCAGCAGGAAGCCGAGCAGCACCGCTGCGCAGGCGTAGATGAACATGCTCAGGTTGAAGTTGACGGCCTCCTTGGCGTGCTCGGCGACGAACGCCGATTCATCGCGCTTGAGGATCCAGATGCCGAGCGCACCCAGCGCTCCGGCGATGCCGGCCACCCAGCTGGTGAGCAGTGCCAGCGCCAGTGCGGCCAAGTGCGCGCCGGCCGCCCACAGGCGCTCGTTTTCGGTCAGGTTGACGGGGGGCGGGTTGGTGTAGGCCTCGGTCATGGCGGGCTCCTTCCGGAAACGCTCCGGTGTTGCCCACGATATTGAGGCATGCACCGGCGCGCGCAAGCCAACTTACGGCACCCCTTCAGCATCTCCCGTCACTCGCCCGCGACGGTCATCGCGCCAATCAGGATCGAACCGGTGCGGATGTGCGAGCGCGGGTCGACGTCCGTGCCCACCTTCTCAATGGCGCGGAACATGCGCTTGAGGTTGCCCGCCACGGTGATGCCGTCCACCGGGTATTGCAGTCGGCCATCCTCCACCCAGAACCCGGAGGCGCCGCGCGAATAGTCGCCGGTGATGCTGTTGACGCCCTGTCCCATCAGCTCGGTCACCAGCAACCCGCGGCCCATGCCGCGCAGCAGCGATTCAAGATCACCCGCGTTGCTCGCCACCTGCAGGTTGTGCACGCCACCCGCGTTGCCCGTGGTGGGCAGGCCCAGTTTGCGCGCCGAGTAGGTACCGAGGACGTAACGTTGCAGCACGCCGCCGGTGACCAGCGACGAATCGCGCGTGGCCACGCCATCGGCGTCGAACGAAGCGGAGCGGAAACCGCGGGCCAGGAACGGCCGCTCCTCGATCGAAAACCAGTCCGGGAGCACCTGCGTGCCCACGCTGTCGAGCAGGAAGCTGGCCTTGCGATACAGCGCGCCACCGGACACCGCGCCCAGCAGGTGACCAATGAGCGAACGCGCCACCTCGGCACTGTAGAGAACGGGGTATTCGCCGGTGGCGACCTGGCGCGGCGCCAGGCGCGCGGCGGCACGTTCGGCGGCCTTGCGCCCAATGGCCGCGCCGTCTTCCAGGTCCGACGCCGCCAGCGCGATGCTGTACCAGCCGTCGCGCTGCATGGCCTCGCCTTCGCCCGCGATCAGGGCGCAACCGATGCTGTGCTGGGTGCTGCGCTCGCGGCCGACGAATCCATGCGAGTTGGCGTACACGCTCAGGCTGGTGCCGGTACCCAGTGAGGCACCATCGGAGTTGCCGATGCGCTGATCGGCCTCGCGGCCTGCCTGCTCACAGGCCAAGGCAAGGTCGACCGCGCGATCGGCGTCGATGGCCCACGGGTGCCAGCTGTCGAACTCGCGCAGGTCGGTGGCCATCAGCTCGGGATCGGCCAGGCCGGACGCCGCGTCATCCTCGGTGTGGCGGGCGATGGCGCAGGCCTGCTCGACGGTGGCCTCCAGGCTGTCCTCACGCAGGTCGGCGGTGCTCGCACTGCCCTTGCGCTTGCCGAAGTACACGGTGACGCCGATCCCGCGGTCGCGGGTGGATTCCACCGTCTCCACTTCGCCCATGCGCACGTTCACGTTGAGTCCGGCGTCCTCGGAGCAGGACACCTCGGCCTGGCTGGCGCCGCGACGGCGGGCGCTGGCGAGCAGGCGTTGGGACAGGTCGGCGAGCGCGTCCAGGCGCGCCTGGCTGTCGACATGAATGGCCGGTTCGGGGATGAGGGCGTTCAATGGCTTATCCTTGCGACGTTGATTCCGCGGGCATCGCCGGCGGGACTGGAATGACGGAAACGGCCGCGCGCCATGGCACGCGGGCCGGAGAATGAGGAACGAACACGATGCGCGGCATTGACCCCGAAACCGGCGAATACCTGAGTCCCAGCCGCAGCGACAACCGGCGCGAGGCGCTGGAGGTGTTGGCGCTGGGCGAGAAACTGGTGTCGCTGAGCGAAGCCCAGCTGGCCCGCCTGCCCGTGCCCGATTCGCTGCTGCCGCACATCCGCGAGTGCAAGCGCATCACCTCGCACATCGCGCACAAGCGCCAGCTGGCGTTCCTGGCCAAGCAGATGCGGCGCGAGGACGACGAGGTGCTGGAAGCGCTCCGCGATGCGCTGGACGAAGACGGCGAGGCCGCGCGCCGCGAGGTGGCTGCCATGCACCGCGTGGAGAAGTGGCGTGACCGCCTGCTCGAGGAAGGCGACGCCGCGCTGGCGCAACTGCTGGACGAGTACCCGGGCGCCGACCGCCAGACGCTGCGGCAGCTGACCCGCAATACCCTGGAAGAGCGCAAGCGCAACAAGCCCCCGCGCGCGTTCCGCGAGCTGTTCCGCGCGCTGCGCGAGCTGATCGTGGAAGGCAAGCAAGGCGACGAGGATGCCGGCGAGACGCCGCTGTACGACATCCCGCGCGACGACAACGACGACTGAGCGCCGGCGGATCACGCCTGCGTTCCACCCACGGTGAGGCCCTCGATCAGCAACGTCGGCTGGCCCACGCCCACCGGAACGCTCTGCCCGTCCTTGCCACACACGCCCACGCCTTCGTCCAGGGCGAGGTCGTGGCCGATCATGCGCACCTTCTGCATCGTCTCGGGGCCATTGCCGATCAGCGTGGCGCCCTTGACCGGCGCGGTGATCTTCCCGTCTTCGATCAGGTAGGCCTCGGTGGCCGAGAACACGTACTTGCCGCTGGTGATGTCCACTTGGCCGCCACCGAAATTGACCGCGTACAGGCCCTTCTTCACCGAGCGGATCATCTCCTCCGGGTCGTGGCTGCCGGCGAGCATGTAGGTGTTGGTCATGCGCGGCATGGTCAGGTGCGCGAACGACTCGCGGCGGCCGTTGCCGGTCGGCGCCATGCCCATCAGGCGCGCGTTGAGCGTGTCCTGCATGTAGCCGACCAGGATGCCGTCCTCGATCAGCGTGGTGCACTGGGTGGGGGTGCCTTCATCATCGATGTTCAGCGAGCCGCGGCGACCGGGCAGCGTGCCGTCATCGACGATGGTGACGCCCGGTGAGGCCACGCGCTGGCCGATGCGGCCGGCATAGGTGCTGGTGCCCTTGCGGTTGAAGTCGCCCTCCAGGCCGTGGCCCACCGCTTCGTGCAGCAGCACGCCGGGCCAGCCGCTGCCCAGCACGACGGGCATCACGCCGGCCGGTGCGTCCACTGCCTCGAGGTTGACCAGAGCCTGGCGCAGCGCCTCGCGCGCCCAAGCCTCGGGCTTGCCACCATCCAGCAACTCAGCGTAGCTGTAGCGGCCGCCACCGCCGGTGTAGCCGCTCTCGCGGCGCCCGTCCTGCTCCACGATCACCTGCACGTTCAGGCGCACCAGCGGGCGCACGTCGGCGGCCAGCACGCCATCACTGCGCGCCACCAGCACGGTGTCCACGCCACCCGACAGGCTCACCACCACCTGCTGCACGCGCGGATCGGCGGCGCGCAACATGCGGTCGATGCGGCGCAGAGCCTCGACCTTCTCCTCGTTGCCCAGCGAGTCCACGGGGTCGACGCTGGGGTACAGCGACAGGCCACCCCCGCGCACCAGCGCATGCGGTGCCTGGCTGCTGCCGTCACGCGCGATTGCACGCGCCGACTTCGCCGCGGCGATCAGCGCTTCCCCGTTGATCTCGTCCGAATACGCGAACCCCGTCTTCTCGCCGCTGATGGCGCGCACGCCAACGCCCTGCTCGATCGAATGCGCGCCGTCCTTGACGATGCCGTCTTCCACCGTCCAGCTCTCGCGGCGCGCGTGCTGGAAATACAGGTCACCGAAGTCCACGCCGGGACCGAGCAGGGTGCCGAAGGCGCGTTCTAGGCCACCGGCGTCGAGGCCGGCGGGCAGCAGGAGGCGGGATTCGGCGAGCTGGAGCGGCAGGTTCATCGGGGGATCCGGTTGTGGGGCGCGGGATGGCGTCTGCGGGACGGGAGCACTGCGCTGGGTTCGGTCAGCGGGCTCCCGGGCCGGCGCCCGGAATGGCCGTCGGCCGGATTGAGCGGCCGACGGCGAGGGAAACCACTATATGCGGGTCGCGGGCCGCGGCTTCAACGGCTACCGGCAGGTTCCGCCTGGCGCGGCTGTGCGTCGGGCCCCCTCAACCCTGCGCCAAGTTGTCGCTACGGGGCTCGGGCGTCGGGGCTGGCCTCAACCGCCGTCCGCGGTCGTCCGCGACTCAGGCGGGGGGCGAAACTGCTCCCGGATCACGTCCACCTTCGGATCCTTCCAGGGGCCTGTCACCCGGTAGGTCTTCGCGGTGATCTCGCCCAGCGGCTTCTGCAGCACGGCGTTGGCGGCCGCGCCAATCGCCGCGCCCACAGGCCCGCCCGCGATGGCGCCCACCGCCGTGAGCAGATTGCCAGCCTTGGGGTGCACTTCGATCGTCTGGTTGAAGGTCTGCGCGCGCAGGTTGGTCGTGCCCCGGATGTCGATGGCCGCCGCGGGCCCATCAATGCCCAGGTCGTCGCTGCGTGCGGTGCCGTGGGCGAACTGGACGGTGCCGCCCGCGCGATCGAACGCGAAGCCCTTGGAGAAGAAGTCGCGGAAATCCAGGGTCAGGCGCCGCGGCAACTGCGCCAGGCTGAGCAGGCCCAGCACGCGGCCGGCGCCGGGCTCGACTTCCAGCAACTGGCCATCGCGCACGTCGAGGCTCAGTTGCCCCTCCAGACTCGAAAGCGAGAAACCGGCGGGGCTACCCGCCCACAACGCGTCGAAGTGCGCCGTGCCCTTGCCCCCGGCCAGCTGGCCGCGCATGCCAAAACCATCCAGCAGCGCGCCAACGTTGTCGCTGGCCACGCGAATGTCCATCTGGGTGCGCTCACCCGCGCCCTGGCCCGACCACTCACCCTTGACGTCGACCTGCTGGCCGGGCGCGCGCGTCTGCACCTGCTCGAAGCGCATGCCGCGCGGGGTAGGCCGGGTGCGGACCGTTGCCCGGCCCAGCTTCGCGGCGGACACGCGCAGGTCGTCGATGTCGAACACCAGCGGCGGAATGTTGGCCGGGTTGATCGGCTCGCTGCTGGCGGTCGGGGACGAAGGCGTGCCTGCCCCGGGGACGCCAGCGGACGGGGCCGCTGCCACCGAAGACGCGGTCGACGCCGGTGACTCTGGCGCTGCGGCCTCGATCGGCCGCCAGTGTGCGTGTTCGAACGCCCCGGCAATCGGCGCGCTGCTGCTTGCCGGCACCAGCAGGGCGCCCCGCAGGGCCCGGCCCTCGGCGCGAACCGCGATCGCTCCTTCCGCGGCAGGGGCCACCACCACGTGCGTATCGGGAAAGACACCGCCCAGCAATTGCAGGCGTCGCGCGGTCACGTCGATTCGCTGCAGCGGGAAGCCGCCCCCGCTGCCGGTACCGCCGCGCGCGATGGCCACCCAGTCGATGGCGTCGAGGCGATCGGTCCGGCCGCCCACGACCAGTCCATTGGCCGGCGGCGGTGCGTCGGGCAACCCGCCGCCCAGTTGCACGCGCACACCGGTGTGGCCGTTTTGCGCACGGGCGCGCAACGCCGCCTGGGTTCCCAGCACCACCCGCACTTCCCCCGAGCCCATCGGCAGCGGGGTATCGATCGTGGTGGCCAACGCCTCGCCGGCGGGTTTGCGCAGCGGCTCGGGCAAGGTGATGGCCGTGCCCTGCAGGTTCGACGCCAGTTGCAGGCGCGTGGTCGCAGGCCGGCCGTTTCGTGCAGGCTGCACGCCCACACCAATGGTCCATGGCGACCGCCCGTGCATGTACGGCTTCAGCCAGCCCAGGTCGGGCGCCTGGTCCAGCAGCGCACTGGCGGCCAGCGTCGCGTCCAGTGCGGCTTCGAACACGTTGTCACGGTCGCGCACGTAGCCTTCGCCCACGCGCAGCGACAGATGCCCCGGCAGCCCTTCGTGGCGCACGGCCAGGCGCTCGGCCCCGAAACCCTTGAGCGAATACGTGGCCAGCCCGCTGACCTGGTCGAATGCCAGTTTCCAGCGGGAATCGGCCAGCCGCGCGCCCTGAAGCCGGACCGCGCCCTCCAGCCGCGTCTCGCGCGCGTGGCCGAGCGGCATCACCAGGTTGAAGTCCACTTCGGCCGGACCGCTGGCGGAGATCTTGGCAAACGTGTCGGGGTCCAGTTTCTGCAGCGGGCTCTGGCGCAGCACCTCCAGCATCCGCCCCGCATCGCCAGCGCCATTGGCACGCACTTCCAACTGGCCATCGCGGTAGCTGTCGATGCCCGCATGCAGGCGCTGGATGGCCACGTCGCCCACGCGACCGGTGCCGTCAACGGTAAAGCCGTTGCCGATGAAGCGCGCATCCGCTTCCACCCCTTCAGCCGCGGGCCAATCAGGCTGGAACTTGAGCACGCCGTCGGTGATGTGGGCACTGGCCTCGAAGCGGCCGTTCTGGCGATCGAACGGCCACTCGTCCAGGTCGCCGGAGACGACGGCACGGCCGTTGCTCAGCTGGCCCGAGACCAGCGCCATGTCCAGCCACTCCACCACCGGCTTGGGCATCAGGTAATGCACCCAGAAGCCCTTGGCCGCCGGCAGCGTGGCCTCCTCGATGTTGGCGGCTATGTCGATCCACGGGCGCGTGCCGTCGCCCTGCCACCACAAGCCGCCGCGCGCGGTGGCGGCGTAGCCGTTGCCATCCACGCGCAACGCGGGCGTGGCGATGCGCCAGCCCTTGCCCTCGCGCCAACCGCCGATGCGGCCATCGAGCTTGATCGCGTGGACCACGCCAAAACCACTGGGCCAATCGAAGCGCAGCGCGGCGCCCGGGTCCAGTTGCACGTCGAAGCCATCCGCGTCGCCGTTGAAGGCGCCCGCGAGCCCCTCCAGTCCCGGCGCGTTCCCGACTGGATCGAAACCCACCGACTCGATGCGCGCGCGCGCATGCACGCGGCCGCCGCGGCGACCGGCGATCTCGATGCGCTGCAACGCGGCGCGCGGCTTGGCGTCCAGCAGCCAGCGTCTCAGTCCCGGGGCCACGCGCTCGCTCAGGGCCAGCACCTGCAGCAGGGGCGCCCCGTCCAGACGATCGGCAACGACGGCGAACTGTTGCCCTCCCGCGACCAGCAGCCCGTCCAGGGTCTGCCGCGATTCGCCCGATCCAATCCGCAACGTGGGCGCATCCACCCGCCAGCCGCCACGGACCACGCGCCAGCGCGCGTTGGCCTCCATCGAATCGAAGGCAACACGTGGCGTGGACCGCGTCCCGTCCGGCGCCACCAGCTCCGCGCCGCGCAGGCGCACGCCTTGCAGTTGCGCATCGGCGGTCACCAGCACGATGCGGTTACCGCGAAGTTCACCCCACGCTTCGGCGCGGCCGGTACCCGCTTCGGCCATCACGCCGGCCAGCCGCAGCAGCGACGACCACGCCGCGAGGTCGGCCTGACGCGCACCGGCGTACACGCGGCCATTGCCGCTCCGCCGGTTGAAATCCAGCATGCCGTTGAGCGGCGTGGCGTCGGCCTGGGGCCAGATGCGCGCGCCCACGCGGACGCGATCGCCGTTGACCTGCAGGCGCAGGTTGATTCGCGGGATGTGCGCGTCGATGCCATAGGCAGGCGCCATCACGGCCAGCTTGCCGCCGATCACCTGCAACTCGCCCAGGCCTTCCAGCGCCGCGAATGGATCGCCACCCGCCTGCTGCTGGCCCGGCAGGCCACGCACCTGCCAGCGACCGTCCGCGGAGCGCTCCAGGGTGAGATCGAGCCCGCGCAGCCGCAACTCGGAGAACGCCCGCCCCGGCAGCATCCCGGCATACAGCGACACCAGCATTTCGGTATCGCCCACCACGAAGGATCGCGCGCCCTCGCCCACCCGCAGGTTGTCGAGCTTGAGCAGCGGGCCACGACGCGTCCACTCCGTCTCCACCCGGTCGAAGCGGATGGGCCGCCCCGCGCGCTCGCTCAGCCACGCGGCCACGCGGTCGGGGTTGCGCTCGGCCATCGGCAGCACCTGGCTGACCACCGCCAACAGCAAGGCCACCAGCACCAACGCAATAGCGACGGTGTAGCCAAGCCCCCGGCGGGCCAGACGCAGGCGGCGGCGCAGCGGCGTGGGCATCAGCCAGCCCTGCGCGAGGCTTCAGAGCAGCACGACATCGAACTGCTCCTGCGCGTACTGCTCGTCGGCCTGGAAGCGGATCGACTTGCCGAGAAACTCCTCCAGCTCGGCCACCGCCGCCGATTCCTCGTCGGTGATGCGCGCCACGACCTTCGGCGAGGCAATGACCAGCAACCGCTGGGCATCGAACTGCCGCACCTGGCGCACGATGTCGCGGAAGATCTCGTAAGTCACCGTCTCCGGCGTCTTCAGCGTGCCGCGGCCGCCGCACTCGTGGCACGGCTCGCTGAGCTGGCGCTCCAGGCTTTCGGTGGTGCGCTTGCGCGTCATCTCCACCAGCCCCAGCGGCGAGAAGTCGTAGACCGTGGTCTTGGCGTGGTCGCGGGCCAGCGCCTTTTCCAGTTGCCGCAGCACCTGGCGCTTGTGCTCGGCATCGGTCATGTCGATGAAGTCGATGATGATGATGCCGCCGAGGTTGCGCAGTCGCAGCTGGCGCGCCACCGACTGCGCCGCCTCGAGGTTGGTGCGGTACACCGTCTCCTCGAGGTTGCGCTGACCGAGGAACGAGCCGGTGTTGATGTCCACCGTGGTCATCGCCTCGGTCTGGTCGATCACCAGGTAACCGCCGGACTTGAGCGGAACCTGCTTGTCCAGCGCGCGCTGGATCTCGTCCTCGACGCCGTAAAGGTCGAAGATCGGCCGCTCGCCGGTGTAATGCTCGATCTTTTCCGCCAGCCCGGGCATGTACGCGGCGGCGAAGCTGCGCAGGCGCTCGCAGGTCTCGCGCGAGTCCACCTTCACCTTCTCGACATCGCGGCGCATCAGGTCGCGCACTGCGCGCAGCGGCAGGCTGAGGTCCTCGTACACGCGCTCGCCCACGCGCGATGACGTCGACTTCTCTTCGATCAGCGCCCACGCGCGATTGAGGTACGCGATGTCCTCGGCGATGGCCTCCTCGGGCTGGCCTTCGGCATTGGTGCGCACGATGTAACCGTGCATCGCATCCGCCGGCGCCATGGCGGTGACATGCGACTTCAGCCGCATGCGCTCCGCCTCGTCCTCGATGCGCGCGGACACGCCCACCACGCGCGTGCGCGGCAGCAGCACCAGGTAGCGCGAGGGAATGCTGAGCTGGGTGGTCAGCCGCGCGCCCTTGGTGCCGATGGGGTCCTTGACCACCTGCACCACGATCTCCTGCCCTTCGCGCAGCAGCTCGGTGATCGGGCGGTTCGGGGTGGGCGGCAGCGGGGCCTCATCGCCGGTCTCGGCGGCAATCTGCGCCGGCTTGACGATGTCCCCCGCGTGCAGGAACGCGGCGCGCTCCAGCCCGATGTCGACGAAGGCGGCCTGCATGCCGGGCATCACCCGCTGCACCTTGCCCTTGTAGATGTTGCCCACCACTCCGCGGGACCAGCCGCGCTCGATGTGCAGTTCCTGCAACATGCCGTTCTCGACGACGGCGACGCGGGTCTCGCGGGGGGTGACGTTGACCAGGATCTCTTCGGACATGCCCGCGCCTCAGCCGAGGGCCACGGCCGGGGGTGCCACCGGCACCCGCGGGCAGTCGATGCCAAATTCGCGCAACAGCCGCGCGGTCTCGTGCAGGGGCAGCCCCATCACCCCGGAATAGCTGCCGGACAGATGGCTGATGAAGGCCTCGCCGCCGCCCTGGATGGCATAGGCGCCGGCTTTGCCGAACGGCTCGCCAGTGGCGACATAGGCGGCGATCTGCGCCTCGGTCAGGGGCGCGAAGGTCACCTCCGACACCGACACGGACTGCGCCTCGCGCCCCGCGCTGACGAGTGACACCACCGAGATGACCTGGTGGGTGCGGCCGGACAGGCGGCGCAGCATGGCCGCGGCATCGTCCGCGTCGCGCGGCTTGCCGAAGACCTCGTCATCCAGCACGACCTCGGTGTCGGCCCCCAGCACGACGGCGCCCGGGGTGGCCACGACCTTGAGCAGGCCGGCCCCCGCTTTCTCGCGGGCCACGCGGCGGACGTAGTCTTCGGCCGGCTCGCCCGGCTGGCGATGCTCGGGGATGTCCAGGTCGAGTACGCCGAAGTCCAGGCCGAGACGGCCCAGCAATTCGCGGCGACGGGGGGATTGGGAGGCAAGATAAAGCATGCCGCAAGGATAGCCTGCCGACTGCATCCGCAGCCCTGCGCCAACTGAACCGATGGGCGACGCGCGTTCCAATACCGGTGCCGGGTCGCACTCTGCAATGGCAACCTTGGCTTAACGTCACTCCCGGTCGACAACCCCGGACCGGCTCACGGGCCGTTCACCGCTTGCGCAAGACCCTCCCCACATCCACAAATGGAGTTGAACATGATCCGAACCCCCTTCCGGTCGACCCTGCGCCCCTTGGCGCTGGCCGCGGCCCTTGCCTTGGGAGCCACCGCAACCATGACCGCCTCCGCGCAGAACGCGCCGCCCATGATGACCACCGACGGCACCCTGCTCTCGGTATCCGCGCAGGCCGAGGCCAAGCGCGTGCCGGACATCGCCACGGTGTCGACCGGCGTGGTGACCCAGGCCGCCGACGCCAACAGCGCCATGCGCGCCAACGCCGAGCAGATGGCCAAGGTCATCGCCGCGATCAAGGCCGCCGGCGTGGCCGAGCGTGACATCCAGACCAGCGGCATCAACCTCGGCCCGCAGTACCACTACGCGCCCGACAAGCCGCCGGTCATCACCGGCTACCAGGCCACCAACACCGTGACCATCACCGCCCGCGACATCGGCAAGCTCGGCAAGTTGCTGGATGCACTGGTCGCCACCGGCGCCAACCAGGTCTACGGCCCCAACTTCGACGTGGACGACAAGGAGTCGGCCTATGACGAAGCGCGCCGCAACGCGATCAAGACGGCGCAGCAGCGCGCGGAGATGTATGCCAAGACGCTGGGGATGCGCGTGCGCCGCATCGTCAGCATAAGCGAGGGCGGCGGCATGGGCCGGCCTGGCCCGATCCCGATGATGGCAATGGCGCGCGCCGAGAAGGCAGCCGACACGCAGGTCGAACCGGGCGAGACGACCCTCTCGGTCAACCTGGACGTGGTGTTCGAACTCGGTCGCTGAGCTCACCACGTCCCGCGCAACGACAGGCCCGCTTCGTGCGGGCCTGTTGCGTTCTGGCGCCCCGCGAATGCCGTCCGTCACCCCCGGGCTGCCGCTCTTCCGCCAGCCATGACCCGTTCAGGTCTGCGCGAGCAGCGTCGATTGCAGGGCGCCTTGCATGGCGTAACCCCGCCCGCGGCGTCCAGGCGTTGTGTTCTGTGCAGACCAACCAGGAGGTGGACCATGGTGTACGCGAATGCTTCCCACGCTGTTGCCGCCCACGCCCCAGCGGCGCCGCACCATCGGCTCGATGGCACGCGCATCACCGCCGGCGCCGGGGCGATTGCCGCCAATGCCGTCATCCTGCTGTTGATGCTTGCGCCCGTGGCGATGCCCGAACTGCGCCCGCAAATGATCCGGTTGCCTGACATCGTTTGGGTCCCCCGGGAGCAGCCGGAGCCGGTTCCGCCTGTGCCAGTCACCCTGCCGGTCCGACCGGTGCAAGCCGCAGTGCGTGACACGACCCCCGCGCGCCCAAATCCCGTCGCTACGCCCCCCGCTCAGGCCACTCCCCTGGAAGGCGATACCCAGGCCCCACCCGCGGTGGAGGACGCCACGTCCAACACACTCGGTGAGGGCGACGGCACCGGAGACGTCGGCCACGGCGAGGTGCTGACCGGCGCGGTGCTGCAGTACGCCAATGCGCCCGCGCCGGGCTATCCACGCGAAGCCCTGCGCGATGGCCTGACCGGGACCGTGGTGCTGGAAGTGCTGGTCGGCGTGGACGGCCGCCCGCTTCAGGCCGAGGTGGTGAGCAGCAGCGGCCATCGGGTGCTGGACCATGCGGCGCGTCGGCAGGTGTTGGCCCGCTGGATGTTCAAACCCGCGGTGCAGGCGGGAGTGCCGGTGCAGGCGATTGGCCGCGTGCCGGTGGAGTTCCGACTGGATCGTTGAGTCGTGCTGGGCGGGCGGCTCCGGCCGCCCGCCGCGTTCCGCGCTCCGCGCCACCTCACCGCGTGTCGTCGCCACCAATTGACGCAACGCATGCCGACCCGGGCAACGCACCGGTAGCATGGCGCCCATGAGTGAATCCACGCTGCCCTTCCTGCGCACGTTGTGCCTGCTGCGATGGATCGCGGTTGCTGGCCAGGCCCTCACCGTAGCCGCGGTGACCGGACCGCTGGGGGTGCCGCTGGCCACCATGCCCCTGTACGGCGGCATTGCCGCCCTCGCCGGTTTCAACCTGCTCGCGACCCTGCGCACGCGCCAGGCCCGTTCGGCCTCCAGTCTGGAGGCGTTCGCGCACTTGCTCGTCGACATCGCAGCGTTGGCATGGCTGGTGGCGTGGAGCGGCGGCTTGGCCAATCCCTTCGCCTCCCTGCTGGTATTGCCGCTGGCATTGTCGACGCTCGCGCTGTCCCGGCGCTGGGTGGTCGCCACCGCGCTTGCAGGGGTGCTGGCCTACGCCGCGGTCGCCACGTTCGGCCGTGACCTGCCGCACATGCACGGAGGCGCCACCGCAGGCTTCAACCTGCACCTGTGGGGCATGGCGGTGAACTTCCTGGTGATGGTCGGCGTGGTGCTGTATTTCTCCACGCGCCTGGTAAGCCTGCTGCGCCAGCGCGAGCGCGAACTCGCCGACCTGCGCGAACGCTTCGTGCGCAATGAAGGCATCGTCGCCCTGGCCACGCATGCAGCGTCGGTGGCGCATGAGCTCAACACGCCGCTGGGCACATTGACGCTGCTCGCTGACGACCTGCTCGACAGCCCCTTGCCCGCCGATACCCGCGAGGACGTGGCCACGATCCGCCAACTGGTGGACGTCTGCCGCGAGCGCGTGCGTGAGCTGGCCCGTCCCGCCGACCATGCGCACGATGATCTCCTCGATCTGGAACAGGCCATCGCCCGCTGGCAACTGGTGCGTCCCGAGGTCACGCTGCACCGTGCTGACGCCGTGCCCGTCGGGCTGCTCGTCGACCCGGGCGTTGGGCACTTGCTGCTGGCGCTGCTCAACAATGCCGCCGATGCGGGCCTTGCCGTGGGCAACGCACGCGTCGACCTCTCGCTAGGGGTCGAAGGCGACCAGGTGCAGGGAAGCGTCCGCGACCATGGCGCGGGCTTCGACCCCACGCGCCCGTTCCTGCCCGAGTTGTTCCGCAGCGGCAAGACCCACGGCATGGGGGTGGGGCTGGCCTTGTCGCATGCCACCATCGAACGGCTCGGCGGTGATTTGTGGGTGGAATCCACCGGCGCCCAGGGCAGTTGCGTGCGCTTCCGCGTGCCGGTTAACGCCGACAATGGAGGCGCTGCATGAAGGGCTTGCTGGTCGACGACGACGCGCTCTACCTGCGCACGCTGCAACGCTCTCTCGCGCGCCGGGGGATCGAGGCGGATACCGCGCTGGACGCCGAGTCGGCACTCGCACTGGCGCGCGCCACCCCACCAGACTTCGCGGTGTTGGACCTGAAACTTGCACACGAATCCGGGATGACCCTGATCGCGCCCTTGCGCGCGCTGCGCCCGGACATGCGCATCCTGCTTTTGACCGGCTACGCCAGCGTGGCCACCGCCGTGGAAGCCATCAAGCGAGGGGCCGACGATTACCTGCCCAAGCCCGCCACGCTGGAGTCGATCCTGCGTGCGCTCGAGCTGGCGCCAGCGCAATCGCCATCCGAGGACAATCCGACGCCGGAAACGATGACCCCGTTGCACCGGCTTGAGTGGGAGCACATCCAGCAGGCGCTCAATGACACCGGCGGCAACGTGTCGGCCACCGCGCGCCTGCTCGGGATGCACCGTCGTTCGCTGCAGCGCAAGCTGGCCAAGCGCCCCGGTCCGGAGCGCACGCCTCGCGAGGACTAGGCGTGCGCGCGCGCATCAGTACTCCACGCTGAGCTTCATCCACACCGTGCGCCCGGGCTCGCTGATCCGCATCGGCTCCGCCGGGTAGCCGAAAGCGCTGTTGCCGGCCAGGTTGAGGTGCTCGGCGTAGGCACGATCGAACAGGTTGTCCACGCCAGCACCCAGGCGCAGGTTGCGGCCGATTCGGTAGGCACCGTTCACCGAGAACACCCCGAAGCCACTGCTGGCCCCAAGGTCCCGGCCCACCACGTTGCCCTCGCCCCGGCTGGTGCGGGTCTGCGCAGTCACACCACGCAGCAAGGCCCCTGCCGACCAGGCGGTGCCTTCGTAGGCCAGCGACAGGCGCGCCTCCAGCGGCGGCGTCTGCGGCAACGCACGACCGCTGTCGCGCTGCTCGCCCCAGGCATAGGCCAACGAACCGTCCAGCTTCCAGCCCTTGGCGGGCCGCAGACCGATGCCGGCCTCGCCGCCGCGGATGTCGGCATCCACGTTGAGCGCGCGGCTCATGCCCGCCATCGTCCCGGTGCCGTAGCGGAACAGGATGTAATCGTTGATGCGGCCCACGTACGCCGACGCCCACGCCTCGAAGCGCTGGCGCTTGTAGTGCAGGCCCAGGTCCAACTGGGTGGTAGTTTCCACGTCGACGCCTGCGAAGGCGTTCGGCGTGCTCAGCGGACCCTGCGTCGGCGAGAACAGCTCCCAGTAGTCGGGCATGCGCTCGGTCCGGCCGAGGCCGACGTACCACGCCATCGGCACCCGCTCCCACTCGTGCTCGTAGCGGGCGAAACCCGCCTGCAGGGTCTCCTCGCGGGTCACGCCTGCGCTCGGATTGGGCTGCGGGCGCATGCCGCCGGTGGTGAGGCGCTGGTCCTTCGCGTCGGCGCGGTCGATGCGCGCGCCGGTCACCACGCTGCGTCGGTCATCCAACGACACCGTGGCCTCGGCGAACACGCCAGTGCTCCGGAAGCGCGTATCCTCCAGCCATGGGCGGGTGAGGTACATCTCCACGCCCGGCGCATTGCGACGACGATGCTGGTTGCGCTGGTGGTCGACGCCGGCCTCCAGCTCAACGCTGGACCAAGCCCAAGCCAGCGCAACCCGCGCGCCCTGCGCCTCGCGCCCCACGTTGGAGGCCATGGGCATCGGCATCGATCCCATCGGATCGGGATCGCGCAGGGTGTAGTTGTCCATCACGTGGTCCACGCGGTTGTCGTAGACGTTGGCCTGCACGCGCTCCAGCGCTCCATCGAAGCCGGCTCGCACGAAGCGCAGACCGAAGCTGTCGCGGCGGAAGCGGCTGCCGTCCATGCTGCGCCCCGCATAGGCTGCTTCGCCATCACCAATGCCGGCATTCAGTTCCAGCGCGGTATCCGCATCGGGTGTCCAGCCCACGGCGGCGTCGGCGTTCCATTTGTTCCAGCCGGAGTGCACGCGGCGGCCGTCGCCATCGACGTAATCGCCCGATTCCGAGCGGTTGGCAGACAGCCGGCCGTAGCCCATCGGTGTACCGGCGGCAACGTCGAGCACCTGGTCGTTGCGCGCGTGGCTGCCCGCCAGAGCACTGGCGTGGAGGCGAACGCCAGGGGCCTCGAAGTATTCGGGATCGCGCTCGAACCTCACCGTGCCCGCGGAGGCGCCCGGCCCCCACAGCACCGTCTGCGGCCCCTTCACCACCGTCAGCCGGTCATAGGTTTCCGGCGCAACGTAGGACATCGGGTTGTCCATGCGCGAAGGACAGGCGCCGTGCATCGCGCCCTCGTTGGCCACCAGGTTGAGGCGCGAGCCGAACATGCCGCGCAGCACCGGATCACCGTTGGTGCCGCCGTTGCGCAGCGAGGCGAAGCCCGGAATGGTCTTCAGGTAGTCCGCACCGTCACTCGCCGGCACCGGCTGCCGCGGCAGGCGCGGGTCGGTGGCCACGGTCAGCGGCGAGGTCGGGGCAAGCGAAGTGACGACAACGGTGGGCAGGGTTACGGCGGCCGGGGCAACCGGCGCTGCTGGGGTGCTCTGGGGCGCAACCACTGACCCAGCCTCGTTCTCATCCGCCAGCGGGAGCGACGTCGGAGGGGGCTCGGCCTCGTCGCCAGTGGCGCCTTGCGCCCAAGGCGTCGATTCGGCCCATGCGGGGCCAGTGCACAACAGGCCAACCAGGGCCAGGGAAAGGGGGTGGAAGCGCATGCGGGTTGCCCTTGGAAATCCTGGGCAAACTTCATCACGCCACTTGCTGAATGGGGATGCGACACAGTGTCGCAGGCGGCAGTGACCGCCCCCGGAAACGCGTCAGGCGCGGTGGTAGGGATGGTTGGCCAGCAGTGCGGCGGCGCGGTACAGCTGCTCGGCGGCAACCAGCCGCACCAGCATGTGCGGGAGGGTCAACGGCCCCAACGACCACTTCTCATCGGCGCGGGCCAGCACATCCGGCGCATGGCCTTCAGGCCCACCGATCAGGAAGGCCAGGTCACGGCCCTGCGCGCGCCAGAATTCCAGCCGCTGCGCCAGATCCTCCGACGACCACGTGCGGCCGCGCCCATCCAAGGCGACCACGAAGGCGCCCTTGGGCAGCGCCGCGACCACACGCGTGCCTTCATCCTGCATCGCGCGCACGGGATCGCGCCCCTTGCCGCGCAGGCCGGGCTCCACTTCCACCAGCTCCAGCGGCAACCAGTGGGACAAGCGCTTCTGGTACTCGCCGAAGCCCTCGGCCACCCAGCGCGGCGCGCGTTCACCCACGGCGATCAGCTTCGCTTTCATGCGTGAATGTTACCGATCGCGGTCACGGTTCGTCGCTGTGTCGCGCCACGGTCATACAACGGTTAACCGAGCGCCCTAGCGTCGGCTCCACGTCCCCCGACACTGGAGCAGTCCATGGAATCGATCAATCCTTCCCGCCGCCAGGTTCTCAAGGGCAGCGCTGCCGCAATGGCGGTGGGTGCCATTGGCAGCCTGTCCGGCCTGTACTCGCGCCAAGCGCTCGCGGCCACTTCGCCGATGTCCAACCTGCCGGTCGCATCGCCTTACGGCGCGCTGGCCCCGGTGGCCGACCTCAGCACCGGCTTGGAATTGCTGCAGTTGCCGCCGGGTTTCTGCTACCGCTCGTTTGGCTGGAGCGGTGATCTGATGGACGACGGCGAGCGCTGCCCCGACCGCCACGACGGCATGGCGGTGATGCGTGGCCCCGGCCTCGCCCTGGGCGTGGGGCGTGGTCGCGGCAATGGCCGCGGGCCGGAACTGGTGCTGGTGCGCAACCACGAACGCGGCGGTGTCAGCACGCCGATCCGTGCGCCGGGCATGTATGACACCGGGGACATCGGCAACGGGCAGCGCGCCGGCGGCGGCACCACCAACCTGGTCTGGCGCGATGGCGACTGGCTGCGCCTGGAGGCCAGCCTTGGCGGCACGTTGGTCAACTGCGCAGGCGGGCCTACCCCGTGGGGCACCTGGCTGAGCTGCGAGGAAATCAAGACCAACGCCACGTCCAGCACCGGCCGCCGCCACGGCTACGTGTTCGAGGTCGACGCCGTGGGCGAGCGCACCAGTGGCCGGCCCCTTATCGGCATGGGCCGCTTCAGCCACGAAGCCGTGGCCATCGACCCGCGCACTGGCGTCGTCTACCTGACCGAGGACGATCGGAACAAATCGGCGCTATACCGTTACATCCCCCACGACCGCGCGGGCCGCAACGGTTCGCTGGAGAACGGTGGCCGCCTGCAGGCCGCCCGCGTGCGTGGACGCCCGAATGCCGACCTGACCACCGCGATCATCGGCGCCGAGTACGAACTCCAATGGGTGGACATCCCCGACCCCGATCTGGACAGCATCGTGGCGCCGGCCGGGTTTCCCGACGTTTCCCCGGGTGAAACGCTCAGCGGCCCCTTTGCGCAGGCGTGGAGCGAAGGCGCGCTGCGCATGGCGCGCGGCGAAGGCATCTGGCATGCCAACGGCAAGCTTTTCATCGTCGACACCGCGACCGGCGTGGACAGCCGGGGCCGCAAGGGTCGCGGTGAAGGCGCGGTGTGGGTGCTTGATCTGGCGACCCAGCGCCTGCGGGCCTTGTTCGTCAGCGGCCATCAGCTGGCGGCCAACAACCCGGACAACATCACCGTGAGTCCGCGCGGTGGCATCGTCCTGTGCGAGGACGGCGGCAACAGCCCGGACAGCTACGGCCCTGGCGCGCGCTTGCTGGGCCTGACCCGCGATGGCGCATCGTTCTACCTGGCCAAGAACAACGTAGCGCTGACCTCCACCCAGATCGCCAACGCGGGCAAGTCGGTGGGAGAAGGCGATTATCGCGACAGCGAATTCTGCGGCGCCTGCTGGACCCCGGATGGCCGCACGCTGTTCGTGAACCTGCAAAGCCCGGGGATCACGGTGGCGATCACCGGCCCATGGTTGCGCGGGCCGCTGTAAGCCGCCAATGCCCCATCGATGGTGAGCGCGAACCCGGCGAAAGCTGGACTGACCGCCGCCCTTACCCCAAAAGACGATCGGCGGCGCCCAAGGCGCCGCCGATGCGGGTCCCAAGCAGTGGCAGGAGGCCGGTCGTCAGCGACGATTGCCCGGGCCGGCATCGCCCGTGGCCTCATCGGCCTCCGGCGGCTCGTCGCCAACCGTCCACAGCCGTTCCAGGGCGTAGAACTCACGAACTCGCGGCAGCATCACGTGGACGACAACGTCGCCCAGATCCACGAGCACCCATTCGGCCTCGCGCTCGCCTTCAACGCCGAGCGGCATGACATCGAGCTTCTTGGCGAACTTCACTACTTCGTCGGCGATGGACTTCACGTGGCGGGTGGAGGTGCCGGAGGCGATCACCAGATGGTCGGTGACGGTGCTCTTGCCGCGCACGTCGATCTCGACCACGTCCTTGGCTTTGAGGTTCTCGACGGCATCGCGAACCGTCTGGAGCAGGACGTCCACGGCGGGTGGCGGGCTCGGCAGGCGGGTCTTGATGACTTGGGCTTGGCTGGACAAGGGCGGGGGACTCTCGGTTTTTGGAGGGGGCACGCGGTTGCCCGCGTTTGACAAATTATAACGGAGCCGGGGCGCCAACCCGGTCCACGCCGTCGTCACCCCCGGTACAGGGCATGACGTCGGATGTAGCTGGCCACCGCCGGCACCACCCAGCCCTGCCAGGTGTCATCGCCGCGGGCGATGGCCTCGCGGATTGCGGTGGCCGACTCCGGCCGCAGCGGATGGCGCAGGCGCAGCACCCCGCCAGCAGGCGTTTGGCGTAGCGTCTGGGGGTCGGTGGTCAGGCGGCCGGCGACGACGGGCACCAGCGGCGCGGGCCACGGCAGGTCCAGATCGTGCCCCGGACGTTCGGCGACGATGAAGTGGCAAAGGCTGAACAGGGCCTGCCATTCATGCCAGGTCGGCAGCCCGAGGAAACTGTCGGCGCCGATCACCAGGGCGATTGGACCGCGAACTCCCTCACCGTCGCGCAGGGCTGTCAGCGTTTCAAACGTGTAGGAACGGCTGTCGCGCCTCAGTTCGCGGCGATCCACGTGCAGGCCGCGCTCTCCTGCGACCGCAAGCTCCAGCATCCTCGCTCGCTGCGCCGCGGTCGCCCCGGGTCGCGTGCGGTGCGGCGGGTCCGCAGATGGCATCAGGTGCACGTCGGCCTGCACGGTATCGCGCACGAGTCTGGCGATCGCCAGGTGGCCATTGTGGATAGGGTCGAAGGTGCCGCCGTAAAGGACCAGCAGGTCGTCCATTGGCCGTTACCCGGCCAGCAGCAGGCGCGCCGCGCGCGGTTCGGCCACGGCCAGCAGCACGCGTTCCAGCGCCACCCACGCATCGCCAGCCTCGCGCCCCTTGGCCATGCGGTCGACACGGCCCACCGCCACCAGGAAGCGATCCCAATGGCCTTCGGCATGCCGCTGCAACGCGCGTTTGTAGACCGGCTGTTTGGAATCCCAGACCCGCAATGCCTTGAACTCACCCATCAGGGCGTTGCCGCCGCGCGACTGCGCGCGAGCCAGCTTGGCCAGCATCTGCAATTCCCTGACCACCATGCCCAGCACGGCGGGCACGGCCTCGCCCTCGGCGCGCAGACCCGCCAGCATGCGCGAAACCTGCGCGGGCTGCCCGTTGAGCGCCGCATCCAGCACCCGGAACACGTCGAAGCGCGCCGCGTCCGCCACCAGATCCTGCATCCGCGCGGCATCCAGGGGCGAGCCATCGGCAAGCAGCGCCAGTTTGTCGACCTCTTGCGCGGCCGCGAGCAGGTTGCCGTCGATGCGCTCCACCAGCGCCTGCACGGCATCGCGCTCGGCACGGACCCCGCGGGCGCGCAGGCGGCGCTCGATCCAGTCCGGCAACTCATGCGGCTTCACCTGCCACGCGATGGCAATCTGGCCAATACGTCCGATCGCTTCGCTCCACTTCCCGCCGTGCTGCTTGCTCCACTCGCCGCCAGTAACCAGCAAGGTCACGTCCGGGGGAGGCGCAGCGCAGAATTCCTCGATCAGCTTGCCGCCTTCCTTGCCGGGCTTGGTCGTCGGCAGGCGCAGCTCGATCAACCGGCGCGAGGCGAACAGGCTGGGGGCATTGAAGCTCGAGGCCATGCCATCCCAGTCGGGCTCGCGGTTGCCTTCCTGCTCGAAGACCTCGCGTTCGGTGAAGCCTTGGGCGCGAGCGGCCACGCGCACGGCATCGGCGGCCTCCAATACGCGCAGCGTTTCGGGACCGGCGATCAGGTAGGCAGGTTTGAGCGGCCCGGACTCGAGCTGGGACGCCAGCTGCTCGGGCTTCAGCTCCATCTCAGGGCTTGTCTTCCGCGGGGGCCGGCGGCGGGAGATCTTCGATCGGGGGCACGTCGCCGACAGCGTCCATCGCGGCCTTTGCGGCTTCGGATTCCACCGGCGTGGAGGTGGCCGCGTCCGCACCCTCCTGACGCCGCGCCACCGCATCGATCCGGCGCAGCACCGCCGCCGCCATCTCCCGACGCAGCTCGCGCACCAGCACCTCACGCTCGCCTTCGGTGCCGATGGCGTTGGTCGGCGCGGAGATGTAATCGCGCGACAGCTCGATCACCTGTTGCGGCACCAGCACGGTGCCGTCGGCGCGACGCAGTTCGAAGATCACTGCATAGCGCAGGCTGTATTCCTGCGAGCGGCCGAAGGCATCGATCGCGATAGGCAGGTCACCCCAGCGCTCGGACAGGAGGTCGAGCACCGCCGAGGGCGCGGCCTCGTCGGTCGCCGGCACTGCCCCAGCGCGCGTCAGCGACGCGGCCAGCGATTCGGCCAGCGGGCTGTAGCGGTCCACTGACACCACCTTCACCGGACCGAGGTCCGGTGGCAGGGTCAGGGCGTTGCGCAACTGGAAACCGCAGGCCGAAAGGGCCAGCACGAGGACAACGGGCGCGAGTGCACGCAACGGGCGTCGGATCATTGGGGAAGTCTGGACGAGGCGGCCCTTCGCATCAAGGCTGACGACCGCCCGCGGCTGAACCGGGCTCAACCGGCCACGATGTTGACGATCTTGCCCGGCACCACGATCACCTTGCGCACGGTCAGGCCATGGAGGTATTGGGCCACGTTCGGTTCGGCCAACGCCAGGCGCTCGGCCTCGGCCTTGTCCACGTTGACGGGCACCTCGATCGTGCCCCGCAACTTGCCATTGACCTGCACCGCCAGCGTGACCGCATCGCGCACCATCGCCGCCGGGTCGGCGGCCGGGAACGGGACATCTTCCAGCACCGTCTCGGGATGGCCCAGCGCCTGCCACAGTGCGTGGCACACGTGTGGGGTGACCGGGTTGAGGAGCAGCACCATCGCCTCCAGCGCCTCGTGGCGCACGGCACGACCGGCGTCGCTCATGTCGTCGAACTTGCCGACGTGGTTGAGGAGCTCCATCAGCGCGGCGATGGCCGTATTGAAGCTGTGGCGACGGCCGTAGTCGTCGCCCACCTTCTGGATGGTCTCGTGCAGCTGGCGGCGCAGGGTCTTCTGCGCCGGGGTCAGCGCGTCACCTGCCTGCACCAGCGTGGTCACGTCCGGATGGTCAGGCTGGGATACGTGGGTCAGCACCTCGCGCCAGAAGCGGCGCAGGAAGCGCGCCATGCCTTCCACGCCGGCCTCGTTCCACTCCAGCGACTGTTCCGGCGGCGCGGCGAACATCGAGAACAGGCGCACTGTGTCGGCACCAAACTTGCCCACCATCAGCTGCGGGTCGACGCCGTTGTTCTTCGACTTCGACATTTTCTCCGTGCCACCGATGACCACCGGTTGGCCGTCGGCGCGCAGCGTGGCGCCGGTGATGCGGCCGCGCTCGTCACGCACCACGTCCACGTCGGCCGGGTTGAACCAGTCCTTCGCACCATTGGGCTGCTCGCGGTAGAACGTCTCGGCAATCACCATGCCCTGGGTGAGCAGGTTCACCGCCGGTTCGTCACTGCTGACCAGGCCCTGGTCGCGCATGAGCTTGTGGTAGAAGCGGAAGTACAGCAGGTGCAGGATCGCGTGCTCGATGCCGCCGATGTACTGGTCCACCGGGGTCCAGTACTTGGCACGCTCGTCCACCTGCTGCGCGGCGCCTGGCGAGGTGTAGCGGGCGTAGTACCAGCTCGACTCCATGAACGTGTCGAAGGTGTCGGTCTCGCGCTCGGCCGCGCCGCCGCACTGCGGGCAGGTGGTCTTGCGCCATTCCGGGTCGGCCTTGATCGGCGAGGTGACGCCGCTGAAGGCCACGTCTTCCGGCAGCACCACCGGCAGCTGGTCTTCTGGCACGGGCACGTCACCGCAGGTGTGGCACAGGATCACCGGGATCGGGCAACCCCAGTAGCGCTGGCGGCTGACGCCCCAGTCACGCAGGCGGTAGTTCACGCGGCGCTGGCCGCGGCCTTCGGCCTCGAAACGGGCGGCCAGTGCATCCAGCGCCTGCTGGAAATCCATGCCGTCCAGCTCGCCGGAGTTCACCAGCCAGCCGCGTTCGGTGTACGCCCCCTGCTCAGCGATGGCGCGCTGGAATTCCTCGATGACCTGCACGGCGGCATTGTTGTCGTACACGTCGCTGGATGCGCCGGCCAGCGCATTCGACATCGCGTCCACGTGGCGTCCCGCATGCTGCCCAAGCTCGGCCAGCGCATCGCGCACCGCGGTGGAGACGATCACCATCCTGATCGGCAGGTGGTAGCCCTGGGCGAACTCCCAGTCGCGCTCGTCATGGCCCGGCACCGCCATGACCGCGCCGGTGCCGTAGTTCATCAGCACGAAGTTGGCGACGAACACCGGTACCTGCTCGCCGGTGATCGGGTGGATGGCGCGCAGGCCGGTGTCGCGGCCACGCTTGACCTGGGTTTCCAGCTCGGCCTCCGACACGCCGCCCTGGCGCAGCTCGGCGATGAACGCGGCCAGATCGGCATCGGTCTGCGCCGCGTGCAACGCCAGCGGGTGCTCCGCGGCGATGGAGACGAAGGTCACGCCCATCAGCGTGTCGGGGCGCGTGGTGAATACGGTGAGAGGCTCAACCGCATTGCCGGCGCCGTCGACCACGTCGAAGCGGATCTCAAGCCCTTCGCTGCGCCCGATCCAGTTGCGCTGCATGGTCTTGACCGCGTCCGGCCAGCCCGGGAGGTTGTCCAGGCCGTCGAGCAGTTCCTGCGCGTAATCCGTGATCTTGAGGAACCACTGCGGAATCTCGCGCTTCTCGACCAGCGCGCCGGTGCGCCAGCCGCGGCCGTCGATCACCTGCTCGTTGGCCAGCACCGTCTGGTCCACAGGGTCCCAGTTCACCACCGAGTTCTTGCGGTAGGCCAGGCCCTGCTTCATCAGGCGCACGAACATGCGCTGTTCGTGCACGTAGTAGTCGGGCATGCAGGTCGCGAACTCACGCGACCAGTCGATGGCGTAACCCATCTGCTGCAGCTGCGCCTTCATGTGCGCGATGTTGGCGTAGGTCCATTTGGCCGGCGCCGTGTTGTTCTTGATCGCGGCGTTTTCCGCCGGCAGGCCGAATGCGTCCCAGCCCATGGGCTGCAGCACGTTGTGGCCGGTCATGCGCTTGTAGCGGCTGATGACGTCGCCGATGGTGTAGTTGCGCACGTGGCCCATGTGCAGCGCACCCGACGGGTACGGCAGCATCGACAGGCAGTAGTACTTGGGCTTGTCCGAGGCCTCGTCCACCTCGAAGGCCTTCACCCCGTTCCAGTAGCGCTGCGCGGCGCCCTCGACGGTCTGCGGCTCGTAGGCCCGCGGGTCGGTGGCAGTGGAATCGGTCTGGGCGGCTTCGGTGGACACGGCGGCGTGCTGGACGGTATGGGGACCGGACAGGGTACCGCAGCGCACCATGAGAGACCATCGCGCCGGCCGGGATGGGGGCCGCCGGGATCGCGGCACGGCCATCCCCAACCAATGGCCTAGAGGCGTGGTGCCAGACCCAGGCTACAGTCGGCGAATAACTCCCGGGGGAACCTTTGCCATGCGCTACTGCCTGCCCGCTCTCGTATTGATGATGACCGCGCTGCCCGCCCCGGCCGCCACCACCGCCATTCAGTGCGGCGACCTGTTCGACGCGCGCAATGGCAAGCTGGTGGGCGCACGCACCGTCGTCGTGCGCGACGGCAAGGTGGCTGAGGTGTTGCCCGGCGGCACCGCGGTGCCGGATGCGCAGGCCATCAACCTCACCGGCCACACCTGCACGCCCGGTTGGACCGACCTGCACGTGCATATGGCCAGCCAGTCCAGCCCGCAGAGCTACTCGGAGGGTTTCCGCCTGGACGATGTCGACTTCGCCTTCCGCTCGGTGGACTACGCGAAGAAGACGCTGATGGCCGGCTTCACCAGCGTGCGCGACCTGGGCGGCGAAGTGACGCCGCACCTGCGCGACGCCATCAACCAGGGCCTGGTCGAGGGCCCGCGCATCTGGGCGGCTGGCAAATCCATCGCCACCACCGGCGGCCATGCCGACCCGACCAACGGCGTCAACAGCGTGCTCGCACACCTGATTGGCCCGCCCGGCCCGACCGAAGGCGTCATCAACTCCAACGACGACGCGCGTCAGGCCGTGCGCCAGCGGTACAAGGACGGCAGCGACGTCATCAAGATCACGGCCACGGGCGGCGTGCTGTCGTACGCCAAGTCGGGCGATGCCCCGCAGTTCACCGTGGACGAAGTGAAGGCCATCGTCGACACGGCGAAGGATTATGGCTATCGCGTGGCCGCGCATGCACACGGCACCGAAGGGATGAAGCGCGCCGTGCTCGGCGGGGTGACGAGCATCGAGCACGGCACCTACATGACCGACGAGGTCATGTCGCTGATGAAGCAGAAGGGCACGTGGTACATCCCGACCATCTACGCCGGGCGATTCGTGGCGGAAAAGGCCAAGATGGACGGCTACTTCCCCGAAGTGGTGCGACCCAAGGCGGCCCGCATCGGCGCACTGATCCAGCAGACCGCCGGGAAGGCGTACAAGTCGGGGGTGAAAATCGCCTTTGGCACCGACATGGGCGTGGGTCCGCACGGCGACAACGCCCGCGAATTCCTCTACATGGTCGAAGCGGGCATCCCCGCAGCCGTGGCGCTGCAGGCGGCCACCATCCGCGCAGCCGAAGTGCTGGGCGTGGACGACCAGGGGGTGATCGAGGAAGGCAAGCGGGCCGACATTGTCGCCGTGCCTGGCAACCCGCTGCAGGACATCGGCGCGGTGCTCAAGGTCGACTTCGTGATGAAGGACGGCAAGGTTTACCGGCAACCCTGAGGTTGACCATCCCTGTGGCGCGGCCTGCTCAGCGCAGCGACCGCGCCACCAGCGCGTAAGCGAGGAACCACGCGGACAGGGCAACACGCTGCGCAATCGGTCCCGCCAGCAACCACGGCGGCAGCGCCGCGAAGGACAGCAGCAGCATTCCGCCGCCCAACGCCAAGGCGGCCGTGGCACGTCGCGGACGCCACAGGCCTGAGGCAAGAAGCAGCGCCCCAGGGACAAAGGCGATCCACCAGAGCGTCCACATGCTGGCGTGACGTTGGCTGGTGGCGCCATCAAGGTCAAGTGGATCCAGCGGCCAAAGGCCCTGTCCCGCAAATGCGAGGGCCGAGATCAGCCACAGACTCGCGCCTATGCGCGCCGCCCAGCTTGCCGCTGGCGACTGCCCCACCTGAGCGTTCCCGGCCACGCCGCCCGCGAGCCCAGAGCGCAGCCCCAGCGCACTCCACGCCATCAGCGCGCCGGGCGCGATGAACGCCAGCAGGTTGAATGCCTGGGCGCGCGGCACCCCATGGGCGCCCAGCAGCCCCACCGGCATCAGGGCGTGCACATAGCCGGGCAACGGCAGCGCAAAGGCCACCAGGCTTGCCAGGCAGAGCAGGCCCGCTGCGAACGCGCACAGGGCGGCAACGTGATGGGACAACAATGGTTTCATCCGCGCATGCTAGCGTGCCGGCTTGTCGGGAGCCGACTGCCGGTTGCGCGGCGCCCCTCCCGCCCCCATCTGTGCCGCAGAACCCGCCGAGAGCCACGCAATGACTGCCAACCTCCCCGCCCCCCACGTGTTCGACGCCACTGCCGAGACCTTCGAGACCGAGGTCCTGCAGAAGTCGCTGCAGACGCCGGTGCTGATCGATTTCTGGGCCGAATGGTGCGGGCCCTGCAAGCAGTTGGGTCCGATCCTGGAGAAGCTCGCCGCCGACTACAACGGCGCCTTCGTGCTGGCCAAGGTGGACGTGGACAAGGAGCAGCAACTGGCGGCCGCGTTCCAGGTCCGCTCCATCCCGACCGTGTTCCTGGTGAAGGACGGGCAGGTGGTGGACGGTTTCCCCGGCGCACTGCCGGAGGGCCAGCTGCGTGAGTTCCTCAAGCACCACGGCGTCGAGCCGACGGAGGCCAGCGTCGAAAGCGCCGAGGAACCGACGCCCGCGCCGGTGGACCCGCACGCCGAGGTGGTGCGCCTGCGCCACGAGCTGTCCGAAGCGCCTGAGCGCGACGAGCTCAAGCTGGACCTCGCGCTGGCCCTGCTCAAGACCGGCGCTGCACACGAGGCGGAGCAACTGCTGGACGCGTTGCCCGCCAACCTCGCGACCGACGACCGCGCGGTACGCGCCCGCGCAAGGCTCGGCTTCGCCGCCGTGCTCAAGGACGCCCCGCCGATCCCGGTGCTGAGTACTGCGTTGGCCAGCAACCCCAACGACCTGCGTGCGTGGCACCTGCTTGGCGCGCAGCACCTGGTGGCCGGGGAATCGGAGCAGGCCCTTGAGGCTTTCCTGGAGCTCCTGCGCCGTGACCGCAGCTTTGAGGACGGCCTGCCGCGCAAGGCGCTCATCGACGCGTTCCGCGTGGTCGAGGATGAGGAACTTGTGAGCCGATATCGGCGCAAGATGGCCTCGTTGCTGTTCTGAACGTCGGCGGAGGCGGGTCGCTACCACGCCCGGACTTGACTGTACGGATGCGTATGGCAGGCTGTCCCGCCTGCCCCACCTTGTCCGCACATGAACGCCCGACTGCTCCGCCATGGCCTGAACTGGTGGCCGCCCTTCCTGTTTGCCGGCATCCACGTCACCGAGCTGTCGGCGGACTTCCGCCATGCACGGGTGGAACTGCGCATGCGGCCCTGGAACCGCAATTACGTCGGCTCCCACTTCGGTGGCAGCCTGTTCGCGATGACGGATCCCTTCTGGATGCTGCTCGCACTCAATGCGCTGGGCAGCGAGTACTACGTATGGGACAAGGAAGGCGCCATCGAATTCATCAAGCCCGGTCGCGGAGTGGTACGTGCCGATTTCGACCTGACGCCTGCGGTGCTGGATCATATCCGGCTGGTCACGGCCAATGGTGAGAAGTACCTGCACTGGTTCTCCACCGACGTGCTTGACGCGCAGGGCGAAGTGGTGGCGCGGATCCGCAAGCAGCTCTACGTGCGCCGCAAACCTGAACATCGCCCCGACGAATCGCCGCCCGCGGCCGCATGACCCCCTCGTCAAGGCACGCCTTGGCACGTCTGCGGTATGCTCGGGCGGCCACAGGGGGCCGCGATGACATCCACAACGCTTGAAACTCACGACGCGCAAGCGCCGCTGCCGGAAATTCGCGGCTTCAAGCTGATCCGCCTGATCAACCGTGGCGGCATGTCGTCGGTGTACCTGGGCGAACAGATCGCGCTGGGCCGCGAAGTGGCCATCAAGGTGATGGCACCGCACGCACTGGCCGATGAAACCAGCCGGCGACGCTTCGAAAACGAAGTGCGGACGATCGCGCGGCTGGAGCATCCGCATGTGGTGCGCATCTACGACGTCGGACGCACGTCGACCGGGCTGCCGTACTACACCATGCCGCATCTGGCGCGCGGCCACTTGGGCCGCCGCAACTTCAAGGGCGATGAGGCTCGGGTGATCGCGATCCTGCGCATACTGCTGTCGGCGTTGGACTACGCCCACTCGCACGGTGTGGTGCATCGCGACGTCAAGGCGGAAAACGTGCTGTTCGATGAGGCCGACCGGCCGCTGCTCGCGGACTTTGGCATCGCGCTGCGGCGCGGCTTTGGCGCGCGCGTCACCTCGGCGGGTCTTGCCGTTGGCAGCACCGCGTACATGGCCCCCGAGCAGGCGCGCGGCGAGGAAGTGGACGGCCGTGCCGATCTCTACAGCCTGGGCGTGTTGATCTGGGAAATGCTCACCGGCCTGTTGCCCTACCGCGCTGCCGACGCCCTGTCCATGGCGGTGATGCATGCGCAGGATCCGATCCCGAAACTGCCGACGCCACTACGGCACTGGCAGCGCTTCATGAACCGCGCGCTGGCGAAGCTGCCGGCGGACCGCTTCGCCAACGTAGCGGAAATGTCCAAAGCCCTGGACCGCATCGAGCGGCATCGAGGCTGGCCGCTGCTCATTTCACTGGGTGATCGCGCCACTCGATTGGGCCGCTCTATGAGCGGAAGGCGCGGGCTGTGGGCCGGGGTGGCCACCGTGGCCGTCATCGGCGCAGCGTACGCGCTCGTGGGGGGGCATGTCGGGCGACCGGACTTCCTCACGGCGGGGACGGTGCAGGAAGTCCACACGACGTCCCAGGCCGATGCCGTGGCCCCCATGTTGCGCCCACTGCCCGAGGCGCCCCTGCAGACCGCGCTCGAAGATGCGCGCCGGCAACTGGCCGAACGCAAGCTGCTCAAGCCGGTAGGCGACAACGCCCGAGCCAGTGTCCTGGCCGCTTGGCGCGTCGATCCGTCCAGCCAGCAGGTGCGCGAAGTCCTGGATGCAGTCACCACCGCATTGGGTGATGCGGCCGCTACGGCGGTGCAGCGAGGCGAGGACGCCAAGGTGCGCGAATACATGGCCGGCGCAAGGCAACTCGGCGAGCAGACCGGCACCGCCACGTCGGACGCCCAGCGCGAGGTGATGGCGCAGGCCGCCAAGGCCATTGACACCCGCATGCGCGCCAAGGAAACGCGCTTCGACCGAGCGGGCGCAAGCGCCACCGCGGACCTCGCCCGCGACGTGGGGCTGCCGGCAACCACCATCAGCCGCCTGGTGACCCGCGCCGCCGCCCTGCCGGCAACCGGGCAGCCGGTACCCGGCGACCCTGCTGGCAGCGTGGTTGGCAGCACCGGAATCGCCCTTGCCCGCCACCCTGTGACCGTGGGTGATTACGAGCAATTCGCGCGTGCCACCAGGCGCGCGGCCGCACTCTGCCGCGAGAAGATCTCCGTGCTGCGCGTGATCAAGCCGCGCTCCTGGCGCGAACCTGGTTTCAGCCAATCCGACACCGACCCGGTGGTCTGCATATCGCAGGCCGATGCCGAGGCCTTTGCCCGCTGGCGCAGCCAGCAGACGGGCCACCGCTATCGGCTGCCTACCTCCGCCGAAGCGCTCGCGCTCGACGCCGACACCGGTGACCGGCCGGTGTCGTTGTGGTCCAGGGATTGCGGCCCGAGCTGCTCGCGCCGTGCCGCGCTGGGCGCTTCATGGCGCAGCGGGCAGGGTCGCCGTGTGTTGCCTGCCGACCGCGGCTACGACGACATCGGATTCCGGCTGCTGCGCGAGCTGTAGCGCTCCCGGGCGCCTATACAATGGCGTCCATGCGCAAACCCACCCTGCAACGTCTGTTCATCACCGGACTCCTGACCCTGCTTCCGATCTGGCTCACCTGGGTCGTGGTCAAGTTCGTATTCGTACTGCTGTCCGACATCAGCCACCCCTTCACCACCCCTGTGCTGGAGGACCTGGCCCGCAGCCAGCCGATCGGATTGAGTTGGCTGGTGGAGCCTTGGGTGCAGTACGGGATCGCATTGCTGGCGACACTCGCCGTGATCCTGCTGTCGGGGTTGATGGCGCGCCGCGTATTCGGCCAGCGCCTGTTGCGATGGTTCGAGTCCCTGATCCAGCGCGTGCCTTTCGCCAACATCATCTATGGCAGCGCGCGTCAGTTGCTCGACATCCTGCAGACCAAGCCCGACGGTACGCAGCGCGTGGTGCTGATCGACTTCCCCCACACCGAGATGAAGTCGATCGGCTTCGTCACCCGCGTGCTGCGCGAGCAAGGCACCGGGCGCGAACTGGCGGCTGTGTACGTGCCCACAACGCCCAATCCCACATCCGGCTACCTGGAAATCGTGCCGGTGGAGAAGATCACGCCCACCGACTGGACCGTTGACCAGGCGATGAGCTTCATCATCTCCGGTGGCGCGGTGTCGCCGGAGACCATTCCGTTCTCGGTGCCGCAGGCCGCGGTCGACCCCAGCTGATGTCCGCGCACGTGTTGGGGGACCGTGCGACCCGGTTGTTTGTCGGCTTGGCGGCGTTCTTCTGCGTCAACGCCGCGCTGGCCGAGTTCATCGGGGTCAAGATCTTCGCGCTGGAAGACACCCTGGGCCTCCCGCCGTTTGAATGGAACCTGTTCGGACAGACCGGCTCATTGAGCTTCACCGCCGGTACGCTGCTGTGGCCCGTGGTGTTCCTGATGACGGACGTGGTCAACGAGTTCTACGGTCGCCGCGGCGTGCGCATGATCTCGTGGTTGGCCGCTGGGCTGATTGTCTATGGCTTCGCCTTCGCGTTTGCGGCGATCTGGCTGGCTCCCGCCGGCTGGTGGGTCGGAGCGGCACAGGCACAGGGCGTGCCGGATTACCAGGCGGCGTTCGCCGCGGTGTTCGGCCAGGGGTTGTGGACCATTGCCGGCTCGTTGGTGGCCTTCATCATTGGCCAGTTGATCGACGTCAGCGTGTTCCATCGCATACGGCGCACCACGGGCGAGCGCCACGTGTGGCTGCGCGCAACCGGATCGACCGCGGTGTCGCAGCTCGTCGACAGCTTCGTGGTGTTGTACATCGCGTTTGTGTTGGGCCCGCAGAAGTGGTCGATGTCGCTGTTCATGGCGGTGAGCACGGTCAACTACCTGTACAAGATGGTTGCCGCCATCGCCCTGATCCCGCTGATCTACCTGATGCGGGGCGCGATCGTACGGTATCTGGGGCATGCCCGAGCCGACCAGCTGCGCGCGGACGCCGCGGTCTGACGGGGCGTGGGTGACCTTTGGCCCATGCCGTGGGGCCGAAGGCGGGCGAGTCTCCGGGTATTCACCCCGAGCCGGAGCCACTCCATGCTGCACCGCCTGCCTCACCTTTCGCTGCTGACCGTGGCGCTGGCCGCCACGTTGGCCGGCTGCGCCACCACCGCGCCGACCTCCCCTTCGGCGGCAGCCACCACGCAAGTCGCACCGGCCCAGGACAAGGCCGCGCGTCTCAATGCGCTGTACGAGCAGTACTGGGAAGAGCAGCTCAAGCTCAATCCGCTGGCCGCCACGTTCCAGGGTGACCCGCGCTACAACGACCAGTTGCCCAATTTCTTCTCGGCCGAATACCGTGCCCAGGCCCGAGCGTTCACCGAGCGCTGGCTGCGGACGATCGAGTCCGTGGGGTCGGAAGGCCTCGATGGCCAGGATCTGCTGAGCTACGAGATCTTCGTGCGCGACGCGAAGTTGTCGCTTGAGGGCGAGCGTTTCCCCGGCTGGCAGCAGCCGATCAACCAGTTCTACAACTTCGCCGCGATGGCGGTGCAACTGGGCTCGGGCACGGGCGCGCAGCCGTTCAAGACGGTGCAGGACTACGACAACTGGCGCAAGCGCGGCGCGCGGATGCCCGAATTGTTCGACCAGTCAATTGCCAACAGCCGCGTGGGTATGCAGTCGGGTGTGGTGCAGCCCCGCGCGCTGATGGTCAAGGTGTTGCCCCAGCTGGACGCACTGATCAAGACGAAGGCCGAGGACACCCTGTTCTGGGCGCCGATCAAGAACCTGCCCGCTTCTTTCTCCGAAGCCGACAAAGCACGCATCACCGCCGAGTACCGGCAGATGATCGAAGGCGAGCTGTTGCCGGCCTACAAGCGGCTGCGCAGCTTCATCAAGGATGAGTACATGCCCAAGACGCGCACCAGCGCGGGCATGGCCGCCCTGCCCGACGGCGAGGCGTGGTACGCCTTCAACGCCCGCAGCTCCACCACGACCGACCTGACGCCGGCCCAGATCCACCAGATTGGCCTGAACGAAGTCGCTCGCATCCACGGCGAGATGCGCAAGGTAATGGCGGAGGTGGGCTTCAAGGGCAGCCTGCAGGACTTCTTCAAGTTCATGCAGACCGACAAGCGCTTCAACTTCAAGAGCGAGGACGCGCTGCTGGCGCATTACCGCGGCCTGGAAGCCAAGATCAACGCGAAGATCCCCGAGCAGTTCTCGCTGGTGCCCAAGGCGCCGTTCGAAATCCGCCCGGTGGAGCCGTTCCGCGCGCAGTCCGCCGCGGGGGGCTCGTACATGAGCCCGAGCGAGGACGGCACGCGTCCTGGCATCTTCTACGTCAATACCTACGACCTGCCGACCCGCAAGACGTGGGACGCCGAGGACCTGTACCTTCACGAGGCGATCCCGGGACACCATTTCCAGATCGCGCTGCAGCAGGAGCTGACCAACCTGCCCAAGTTCCGCCGCTTCGGTGGCGAGACCGCCTTTGCCGAAGGGTGGGGCTTGTACGCCGAATCGCTAGGCAAGGATCTGGGTGTCTACACCGATCCGTACGATTACTTCGGCTACCAGCAGAACGAGCTTTGGCGGGCGATCCGCCTCGTGGTGGACACCGGCCTCCACAGCAAGGGCTGGACCCGCGAGCAGGTGATCAAGTACATGCTCGACAATTCCGCGGAGAGCGAGACGCAGGCCACAGCGGAAGCCGAGCGCTACATGGCCATCCCGGGCCAGGCACTGGCATACAAGATCGGTGAGCTGAAGATCAAGGAACTGCGCGCACGGGCCGAACGGGAGCTGGGTCCGCGTTTCGACGTTCGCGCGTTCCACGCCGAAGTGTTGAAGGACGGCGCGGTGCCGCTGTCGATCCTGGAGCGGAAGGTGGATCGCTGGATCGCGTCGCAGCGCGGCTGAGGCTGACGCCAGATGGACTGAAGAAGGGAGGGCCGGCCATGCCGGCCCTCTTGCGTTGAGGACCTCCGTCCCCTCCCGTTCGGGGACAACCTGGGCCGCGGAGGGGGCGGTCTGCGACATATTGTCCAGCGCTGTCATTTTGACTGGGAACGGGGCAAACTCTGTTGACGTCCACCGCGCCGGGCGACCGCCCGTGCCATCCGCGAACGCCCATGGCCACAGATCCGCACGCGCTCAGCTTCATTACCAACACCGCTTCGCGACGACCGGCGCCCAAAGCCGTCCACGGAGCGCGCCAATGAGCCGGACGGGAGTCCTGCTGGCCGATATCGGCGGCACCAATGCGCGCTTCGCCATGGCCGGCGACGGTATCGACGACGCCCCCCTGGCGCTGGACACGGTGCGTGAGTTCGCTGTCGCCGACTTCCCGTCCCTCGCCGATGCCGCACGCCATTACCTGCAACTGATCGAACGCCAGGCCAACCGTGGCGTGTTCGCAGTGGCCGGACGTGTCGATGGCGACGAGGCTCGCATCACCAACCATCCGTGGGTGATCTCGCGGACGCGAACCTCCGCCATGCTGGGGTTCGACTCTTTGGCGCTGATCAACGACTTCGCAGCCCAGGCGATGGCGATCACACTGCTCCATGCAGATGACGTCACCATGATCGGCGGCGCCTCCTGGGCGCCGGAACGCAGTGCCGACCACCGCACCTACGCAGTAATCGGCCCAGGCACCGGACTTGGCGCAGGCGGACTGATGATTCGTGAAGGGCGCCCCCATCCGTTGGAATCGGAAGGCGGCCACACGAGCTTTCCGCCGGGCACGCCAGAGGAGATCCTGATCCTGGAACGCCTGTCCGCACAGTTCGGCCGAGTCTCCAATGAACGGCTCATCTGCGGCCCGGGGCTGGTCAACATCCATCGCGCGCTGAGCGAGATCGCGGGCGAAGACCCGGGGCCGATGAGCCCTGCCGACGTGACCCGACGCGCGGCCGAGGGCGATGCGCGCTGCATGCGCACGCTGGACGTGTATTGCGCGGTCTTTGGCGCGATCGCGGGCGACTTGGTCCTGACGCTGGGCGCATGGGACGGCGTGTTCCTCACCGGTGGCCTGGTGCCACGCATACTGCCGGCGCTGCAACACTCAGGCTTCCGCCAGCGCTTCGAGCACAAGGGACGCTTCTCGGCCGCGATGTCGCGCGTGCCGACCGTGGCCGTTCTGCACCCACAGGCCGGGCTGTTGGGCGCTGCCGCCTTCTCGCGTCGCGACTCAGCCATGATTCCGAGCTGATCGCCCTCTTGGCGTTCCCAATGGAAAGGCCCCGATTGCGGGGCCTTCGTTGTTTGCGAGAAACGCCCGTTGCAGCCCTTCACGCGACCCACCTCGAAGGGCGGGCCGCGGACGGCGCCCTTTCAGGGCTTTGCCGGGCAGGCCACCGCATCCGCGTGCTTGGCCGCACCCGCGACCACCTTGATGTCAGTGAACGCCGCGGAGAACGGCGCCGACGCCGACACCGCGAACGGCACCTCCACGCCGCCCAGGTCGAGGCCGCGCTCGGCAAAGCAAGCCAGCGGGACCTTCACCGTATGCTTGCTCCCAAGCGCGTAGCCCGACAGGGTTGTAGTGAGATCGATGCTGGCACCGCAACCCGTGCCGCAAGCCATCGACAACGTCACTGGAGTCGTGGGCCGTGCGTTGGCGACCACGTCGAACTGCACCGCGCCATCGGCCCGGGCAAACGCCGCCAGGTTGTTGCGCGAGGGGTTGATCGCATAAAAGCGCGCTGGCGCCAGCCAGGTCACCTGCTTGGCATCCTGCTGGGTGTTCACCTGCACGGTCTGCACCCGCAACGCCGGTTTGCCTGCAGGGAAATCGATGACGCGATTCAGGTCCGCGCCCACCGCGCGACTGGCGTCGCCCGCGGCGAGGTGCAATGCGAACGGGGCGATGTCGGCCATCTTGAAGATGGCCAGCATGCTCGCCTCCGCGCACGCCTGCGGCAGGTCGACCGGCAGTGTGCCGACCAGATCGCGACTGCCATGGCGCAGGCCGTAGCCGGTGGCGAACAGCGGGGCCTTCTTCGCGTCGGGACACGCCACGGCCGGCCAGGGGAAGGTCAGCGCGCCACGGAACTCATGCGCGACATCACCGCCGCGCTTGGCAAACAGGACGTCGGTGACGCCCTTGCCTTCGGTGCCCGGCAGCCACGCCGCAACGAACGCCTGTGACAGGTTCATCAGGTCGTTGGTGTAGAGCGGGCGACCGGACAGGAACACCGTCACGACCGGCTTGCCCGCCGCTGCCACGCGCTGCAGCACCGCCAGGTCTTCCGGATGGCGGCGACTGTGCGCAACCGTGTCGGACGGGACGATGTCACCGTTGGTTTCCGCGTACGGCGTCTCACCGACCACGGCCAACACCACATCGAAGTCGGCGTGGGCGGCTGCGGCGCCATCGGCGCCGTACACGACATTGTCCTTGCCAACCGCCTCGCGCACGCCGGCGAGAATGGTATCGGCGTTTGGGTAGTCGGCATTGGTGGTATCGGTGCCCTGCCACGTCAGCGACCAGCCGCCGGCCTGCATCGGCACGCTGTCCGCGCCCTTGCCGACCACCAGCACCCGCTGGTCACGACGCAGCGGCAACACCCCCGCATCGTTCTTGAGCAGCACCAGCGATTCGCGCACCGCGCGCCGCGCCAAGTCGCGATGCTGCAGAGCATCCGGGTCACCCGCATGGCGATTGACTGCCGGGCTGGTTTCGAACAGGCCGGCGCGCAACTTCACGCGCAGGATGCGGGTAACCGCATCATCGATCCGCGCCAACGGAATCGCGCCCGACTCCACCTGGCCAATGGTGTTGGCGATGAACGCCTTCCAGTCATCCGGCACCATGATCATGTCGATGCCAGCGTTGATCGCCTGCGGGCAACTCGAATTGGTGCAGCCTGGCAACTGGCCGATGGCATTCCAGTCAGAGACGATGAAGCCGTCGAACCCCATCTTCTGCTTGAGCGCGCTGGTCAGCAGGCCGCCGGCACCGTGCATCTTGCCGTACTCCTCGCCAGTGTCGGCGTCGGTCCAGCTGTTGTAGGACGCCATGACCGTCTGCACGCCGGCTTCGATGGCGCCGTAATAACCTTGGGCGTGGACGTTGACCATCTCGGCCTTGCTCACCCGCGCCAACCCCTGGTCCTTGCCATTCTCGGTGGCCCCATCGCCGATGAAATGCTTGGCCGTGGCGACCACGTTGCCGTCCTCGCGGAACGCACCCTGCATGCCTCGCACGTAGGCGGCGCCATAATCACGCACCAGCGCGCCATCGGAGGAAAAACTCTCGTAAGCACGGCCCCAGCGCGCGTTCCGGGATACGGCCACCGTCGGCGCGAACACCCAGTGGATGCCGGTGGCACGCGTGGATCGCGCAGTGGCGGCACCGATCTGCTCGATCAGGCCCACGTCATGCGCCGCACCGAGGCCCACGTTGTGCGGAAACATGGTCGCGCCGTAGATGTTGCTGTGGCCGTGCACGGCATCGGTGCCCCAGATGATCGGCACCGGCACCTGGGCGTCGGTAGCCATCGAGGCATCGTGGTAGCGTTGCGAAAGCGCGAGCCAATCCGCCACCGGGGCATGCTTGTTCTTGCCAGGCCAGGAGCCGCCGCCATTGAGCACCGAGCCGATGTAGTGCTCGCGCACCTGTTCGGGCGTGATCGACTTGATCTCCGCTTGGGTCATCTGGCCGATCTTCTGCGCCAGCGTCATGCTGGCCAGGATCTCCGCCACGCGCGCTTCGATGACGGGGTCCCGGGCGATGCTGCTGCGCAGGGCGGGCCAATCGGTCAGCTCCGCCGTGTTCCTGTTTAGAGCGGAAGATGCCTGGGCTCCCTGCCCTTGCATGGATACGCAGGACACACATGCCAACAAGCTTGCGCACAACAGCGACACTCGTATCGGATTCACCGGCAACTCCAGATTTGCGCGACGACGCCCTCCCGGGGCCCGTCGCCTGTGCTGTAAACGCCGGGGAACGCGAAGTGGGCCTCCGCGTTTCCCGGCTATGCCTGACCAAGCCGGCGGATTACAGGCTGTAGCGGAAGCCCAGCATGTATTGGCGACCGTACTCGGTGTATTCCTCGGGGAAGAACAGTCCCAAGCCGTTGGAATCGCTGACCTCCGTGCGGAACGGCTCGTTGTTGAGGTTGTTCACCTGGAACAACACCGACAGGCCCGAGAGGCTGCTGGTTTCGGGGAAGTCATAGCCCAGCTGCAGGTCGATGGTCCGCTCATTGAGCGTATAGCGGTAACTGCGCTGGCCAAAGATGTAGCTGTACTCGCCGCGGTACGGGTCACGGAAGCGCTGGCTGAGACGCGCGGAGAATCCATTCTTCTCGTAGTACACGGTTGCGTTGGCCACGATCTTCGACAGCCCCGGGAACGTGTCGGTGCTGGAACCGCCCGGGCCGTCCGGGTCGATGGAGGACTCGGTGTACGAAGCATTCAACTGGGTACCGAAGCCGTCGAGCGCCTCGTGGAACAGGTTCCCTGCCAGCGCGAGGCTGAACTCCACACCGCGCATATAACCGCCGCTGCCGTTGGCAGGCGCCGAGAACGTACCCCAGTCGGTTGCCGGCGGCGTGGTCGTTTCGAACTCGTACCCGGCAAAGTTCCACGGAATGCTCTGGGTGTAGACGTACGATTCCAGGTCCTTGTAGAACGCTGCCAGTGCAACGTAGCTGGCCTCACCGAAGTACTTCTCGACCGACAGGTCAACCGCATTGGCGCGGAACGGTTCGAGCTTCGGATTGCCACCCGACCCTGCCCACTCGCCGGAGCCGTCCACCACGTTCACCCAGACGCTCGCGTAGGCGCCCATCTCGTTGATGCGCGGCCGCATCAATTCCTTGGCGGCACCGAAGCGGACGTTCCAACCATCGCCAAATTCGGCGACAAGGTTCAAGCTGGGCAGGATATCGCCGTACGATGCGCCGACCCCGCGGACCGCAGCAGGACCGGCCCCGGTAATGGCGACGCCATCCGCACGCTGGTCGGTGTGGATGTACTGAACGCCGACGTTGCCGCGCAGCCGCACGCTGTCGCTCACGTCGATGTCGAGGTTGGCCTTGGCGTAGAAGGTGCGGAGTTCCTCCTCAATGGCTTGGTCCTTCTGCAGGTCGTCGTTGCTCTCGCTCAGGTAGACGTCGTAATAGCGCGACAGCAGCGCGCGGGGATCATACGTGAGCACATCGCCCATGCCAGCGAATCCCAGGCTGGTGGGCGCCTGCAGCAGGGAGGGATCAACCAGCGTGGGAATGCGACCGGGCAGGTCGGCAAAGTACACCTGCGCGCTCTTGTCCTTCGTACGCTTGGTGTAGTTGAAGCCGACGTCGTAGCTTCGCAGGAAATCCGAGGACTCCACCACGCGATTCAGGTCGAGCCGGAACGACTTGAGCACGTCCTTCTGCTGGGAATTCTCCATTCGGCCATCGTGCCCCCAACCCTGGGGGTCACGGAGGTAGACCACATTGGGATCGGACAGGTCAGGAAGCCCGTAGCTTGCGTAGCCCGCAGTGAGCGGAACGGTGAAGTCGACGTCCAGGCCACCCAGCATTCCCGCATACGTTTCCAGCGTCGACTGTTCACGTTCGGCGCGGGAATACGCTGCGTCCGCGGTCAACGTGTAGACATTCCACTTGAACTGGTTGTTCCAGCCGAATGCAGAGAGCTTGTCCTCGCGCAGGTTGTTGTCGTTCCGGATGACCGGCTCGATCCCGCTCAGGGTGCCGCTGGTGACCACCGGGACGCCGCCGTGCAGCGTCGTGTTGGCCTGGGTGTAGGTCACCTGGCCGCCGTTCCACCACGGGTCGTTGGTCCACATGGCGCCACGCATCCACTCTTCCTGGTCGAACTTCGAGTGGTACAGGTCAAGCACGCTGTGCCAGGTGTCGTTGGGCTTGAACTCCAGCACGGCCATCACGCCATCGCGCGTGGTATCGCGGGACTTGACCCAGCCCTCCGTGCCCTGCAGTGCAATGGCGTCGTCAGGCTTGGCACCTTGCGGGGCTCCCCACAGCGAGGTATTGGCCCACCACCACGACTTGTAATGCTTCTCCTGGAACGGTGAATTGAGGCGGGCGACGCCAATCGCCACGCCAAACGTGTCGTTGGCGAATTGGTCCACGTACGAGGCTGAAACGCGATATCCCGTGTCGTTTCCACCCTCGGTCAACTCACCGAGCGAGTTGTACTCGCCCTGGCCACCGATGACGATGCGCTGCTCGCCAAAATCCAGCGGCCGGACGGTCTGCATGTTCACCGTGCCGGACAGACCCTGTCCGACCAGCGACGCATCCGGAGTCTTGTAGACGGTGACGCCGTTGATCAGCTCCGCGGGGTACTGGTCGAACTCGACGCCGCGGCTGTCGCCGGTGCTGGCCTGCTCACGGCCGTTGAGCAGCGTGCCCGCGAACTGCTCGGACATGCCACGAATGTGGATGACCTCGCCCCGACCTTCCTTGCGCTGCATGGTCAGGCCGGGCAGGCGCGAGATCGAGTCCGCGATGCTGATGTCGGGAAGCTTGCCCAGATCCTCGGCGGAGATCGCCTCGACGATCGAAGTCGACTCGGCCTTGGTCTCGACGGCCGAAATGATCGCGGAGCGGATGCCGGTGACCTTCACGGTCTCGACGGTCGCGTCGGCCGGAGTGGCCTGGGCAGCGGTTTCGTCGGTCGCCTGGGCTTCCTGCGCATTCACCTGCGCAGTTGCGATCAGGGCCAGGTAGCAGGCGGCTGCCAACACATGGCGTTGCGGACTTTGGCGTTGGTTGCGCGCGGACGGGCCACGCGAGGTCGTCTTGCGGGTCATCGGGGTCCCCTCCCAAGGAAATTTGACAGCGCTGTCATACAGCGCTCTCATAGGGCTGTCAATGAACTTTTGGTCGTGCCCGCGGCCAACTCGGCTTCCGCTGGCTGGCGAACAACCGCCGACACCGGATTTCGCGGCAGTGCAACATCAAGTTTGCGCACCGTTCCGGGACATTCCATGAAGGGGGGAACTACGAAATGAACATGCAGGACCGTTGCATCGACACGTTGGGCAGGATCGGCTTGTGCATGGTGCTGGCGCTGGGCTTCGCATCCAGGTCCGTGGCTGGCGGCACGCTGACATCGAATGCGGTGGCATCTTGGGTCACCACGGCCGACCACAGCCGTGCGCTGTCGCCCGCGGACACCACTGCGTTTGGTACCCGGTCACGCCTGCCGATCCACATTGATGTGGACGGCACGCACTATCAGCGCATGGTTGGTTTCGGTGCCGCCCTGACCGATTCCTCCGCCTGGCTGATCACCCACAGGCTCAGCGCCACGCAGCGCGATGCCCTGCTCCAGGAATTGTTCGGGCGTGAGGGACAGGGCATCGGCCTGGACTTCACCCGCCTCACCATCGGCAGCTCGGATTTCTCGTTGAGCCACTACACCCTCGACGACATGCCGCGCGGCCAGACCGATCCGGAGCTGCGACATTTCTCCATCGCCCCCAACCGCGGCGATGTGATCCCCGTGGCGCGTGCCGCACTGGCCATCAACCCGCACCTGAAGGTGATGGCATCGCCTTGGAGCGCTCCGGGCTGGATGAAGACGAGTGGCAGCCTCGTCAAAGGCACGCTGGCCGACGCACATTTTGACGCTTTCGCCCGCTACCTGGTGCAGTACACCGAGGCCTACGCCGACGCAGGCATTCCGATTTTCGCACTGACGGTGCAGAACGAGCCCGATTACGAACCTGCCGACTATCCCGGCATGCGCCTGAGTGCCGCCCAGCGCGCCCGCTTGATCGGTCGCCACCTGGGCCCGATGCTGGCGGCGCGCGGGTCGTCCACGCTGATCTTCGACTGGGACCACAACTGGGACAAACCCGAGCACCCGCTGGAGGTGCTGCGCGATCCGGTCGCGTCGCGCTACGTCGCCGCCGTCGCGTGGCATTGCTACGGCGGGGATGTGGCCGCGCAAAGCAAGGTGCACGACGCCTTCCCGGACAAGGACGCCTACCTTACCGAATGCTCGGGCGGCGACTGGGAGCCAGTCAAGAGTGGCGGGCTGACGTTCCTGGCGCGCGAACAGATCATCCGCACTGCTCGCCATTGGGCACGTGGTGCACTGCTGTGGAACCTCGCGCTGGACGAACGCAAGGGCCCGTTCGCAGGCGGCTGCAAGACCTGCCGCGGCGTGGTCACCATCAACAGCGCCGATGGCAGCATCACCCGCAACGACGAGTACTACGCCCTCGCCCACGCCAGCCGCTTCGTCCGCCAGGGCGCGTGGCGCGTTGGCTCGAGCGCGGGCGGCGACGGCATCGACAACGTGGTGTTCGAAAACGCCGACGATGGCTCACTGGTGATGCTCGTCACCAACTCCGAAACGGCGCCTCGTCGCTTTTCCGTTGGCCACCGCGGCAAGGTGTTCCACTACACCGCACCACCGCGCAGCCTGATCACCCTCACCTGGGCCGGATCGCCGCCATCTGCCGGCCGCTGATCCCCGGCCGCCGGGCTCGCCCGCGCGGCGCGGTAGGATAGGCAACTGGGGAACGCATCCGAAGACGCCACAGGGACCGATGACGGCCAAGATGAAGGAAACCAACGGAACGCGCGCGCGCATCGAAGACGTGGCCGAAGCAGCCGGCGTCTCGATCAAGACCGTGTCGCGCGTGCTCAACCACGAGCCCAACGTCCGCGACGAGACGCGCCAGCGCGTGGAGCAGGCCGTTGCACAGTTGCAGTACAAGCCCAACCTCTCCGCCCGCAGTCTGGCGGGCCAGCGCGCGTACGTGATCGTGCTGGTCTACGACAACCCTTCGCGCAACTACCTCACCGAGATCCAGGGCGGCGTGCTGGAAGCCTGTCGCGCCCGACACTTCAGCCTGGTGCTGGCGCCCGTGGACCCCGACGACCGCAACTACGTGCCCGAGCTGGTCGACCTCATCGACCACTCGCGCGCCGACGGGGTCGTACTGGTGCCGCCTCTCACCGACGACACCCGATTGCTGGACGCACTGCAGGAACGCCAACTGCCCTTCGCCTCCATCTCCCCGCGCACGCCCGAGGGACGCTTCGGCGTCACCCTCGACGAACGCGGGGCGGTGCGCGAGCTCATGGCCCACCTGATCCAGCTCGGCCACCGCCGCATCGGCCACATCAAGGGGCCGCCACAGCACGGCGCGGCCACGTGGCGCCACTCGGGTTACCGCGAGGCGCTCAAGCTCGCGGGCATCCCTTACGACACCGTGTTGGTGGTCAAGGGCGAGTTCACCTTCGAATCGGGCGTGGAAGGCGCTAGGCGCCTGCTCGACCTTCCCGATCCTCCCACCGCCATCTTCGCCGCCAACGACGACATGGCGGCCGGCGTGCTGCGCGTGGCAGGCGAACGCGGACTGTCGGTGCCGCGCGACCTTTCGGTCTGCGGCTTCGACGACACGCCCCTGTCACGGCAGATCTTCCCGTCGCTCACCACGGTGCGGCAGCCCACCAATGACATGGGTCGCGTCGCCACCGAGGAACTGCTCAAGGCGATCCGCGACCCCGAAACCGGCGACATGGTGAAGATGGACTACGCGCTGCAGCTGCGGGAGTCGACCGGACCTCACCGCAGCCGCCGCTAGGCCGTCACCAGAAGACGGCGTACAGCGCCACCAGGATCGCGACGACCGCCAAGCTGGCCATGTTGAACGACACGTCGGTGCGATAGCTGACGTCGTCCACGCGGATGAGATTGCCGTCACCGGTGGGCTTGCCGACCAGCGACACCACCACCGCCAGGGCAAGGGCCAGCAGGAAGACCAGGCCCACGCGATCCATGAACGGCAGCGCCGGCCACGCCAGCTTGAGCACGATCGAAAGGCCGAACGAGCCGATCGCCGCGGCCAGCGCACCGGCTTCATTGGCGCGCTTCCAGAACAGGCCGAGCATGAAGATCACCACGATTCCCGGGGTGAAGAAGCCGGTGTATTCCTGGATGTACTGGAATCCCTGGTCGAACCCGCCGATCAGCGGACGCGCCGTCGCGATCGCCAGCACGATGGCGATGGCCGCTGCGATGCGACCAATGCGCACCAGCCCGACCTCATCGGTGTCCTTGCGCCACTTGGCGTAGAAATCGAGGGTGAAAATGGTCGCCACCGAGTTGATCTTGGACGCCAGCGACGCCACGATCGCCGCCACTAGCGCCGCGAACACCAGCCCCAGCACCCCGCTCGGCAGCAGGCCCATCATCGTCGGATAGGCCTGGTCCGGGCGTGCCAGCTCGGGCGCCAGCATCACTGCGGCGATGCCCGGCAGCACCACGATCACCGGCATCAGCAGCTTGAGGAATGCGGCAAACACCACGCCCTTCTGCGCCTCGTGGATGTCCTTGGCCGCCAGCGCGCGCTGGATGATGTACTGGTTGAAGCCCCAGTAGCTGACATTCATGATCCACATGCCGCCGACCAGCACGCTGATTCCCGGCAGGTCCTTGTAGAACGGGTTGTCCTTCGACAGGATCATGTGGAAGTGCTCAGGGCTGGTCGCCCACAGCTTGTTGAAGCCGGCCACGACGCCCGCGCCGTCACCGATCTTCGCCAGCGTCAGGCCCGCGACCAGCAGGCCACCCAGCACCAGCAGCGACACCTGCACGATGTCGGTCAACGCCACCGCCTTCAGCCCACCGTACAACTGGTACGCCAGCGCGAACGCGCCCAGCAGTGCCAGCGCCAGCATCTGGTCCATGCCCGTGACCTGGTTCACCGCGATCGAACCCAGCCAGAGGATCGAGGTCAGGTTGACGAAAACGTACAGACCCAGCCAGAACACCGCCATCAATGTGCGGATGCGGTGGCCGTATCGTTCCTCCAGGAACTGCGGCATGGTGTAGATGCCATTGCGCAGGAACACCGGCAGGAAGAACTTGCCGACGATCAGCAGCGTCAACGCTGCCATCCACTCGTACGACGCGATCGCCAGGCCGATGGCATAGCCGGAGCCGGACATGCCGATGATCTGCTCGGCTGAGATATTGGCCGCGATCAGTGACGCGCCCACCGCCCACCATGGCAGCGCCTTACTGGCGAGGAAGTAGTCCTTGGCGGATTTCTGGTGGCCGCCCTTCTCGCGCGACACCCATTGCGCGAGGACGAAGATGCCGGCCAGGTAGGCCAGCACGATGGTGATATCGAGAGCGGAAAGTCCCACGTAAAGCTCCTGGTTGGAGGTGGCGGAACCGGAAGTCGTGCACTGATGCGCGCGCACTCCGTCAGTGCCATCGGCACCCCAATGGGCGCGATGGCAGTGAACGGGCGCACCCGCGGCCCCTTCCCCCGTCCGCTGTCGGCGAACACTTCATCCGGATACTGCAGGACATCGCCGGATGACAGCGCTGTCAGCATACCGTCCAGCCGGGGCAATGCATTTTGCAGTGCAGCATCCGGCCCACCCCGCCCGATGGCCGGGCCGGCTGCTGTGCCACCCCCCCAAAAGCAAAGGGGCCGGCAATGCCGGCCCCTTTGGACACACTGTGCGGCTCGATCAGGCGCGCGAGTCGCGGCGCTGGCCGCCCCCGGTCGCACCCCGCCCCTGCGCACCACGATGCTGCTTCTGGCCCGCATGAGCGTGTCGTGCCGCCGGCTTGCCATGCGGACGATTACCCGGCTTGCGCGGCGGCTGGTTGCCACCGTTGCCACGGCGCGGGTTCGGGATCGCGGTGTCCAGGCGGATCGGGCGGCTCGGCGCGTAGCCCTCCACTTCGACCAGCTCGATGTCCGCCTTCAGCAGACGCTGGATCTGGCGCAGCAGGCCGCCCTCGTCGTGCGACACCAGCGACAGCGCTTCACCCGTGCTGCCGTTGCGGCCGGTGCGGCCGATGCGGTGCACGTAGTCCTCGGCCACCATCGGCAGGTCGTAGTTGATGACCAGCGGCAGGTTGGGGATGTCGAGGCCACGCGCGGCCACGTCCGTGGCCACCAGGATGCGCACCCGGCTGGCCTTGAAGTCGTTCAGTGCCTTCTGGCGCTGGGCCTGGCTCTTGTTGCCGTGGATCGCCGAGGCCTTCAGGCCCGCGTCTTCCAGCTGTTCGGCCAGGCGGTTGCAGCCGTGCTTGGTGCGGCCGAACACGATCGCCTGTTCCCCATGGCGCTTGGCCAGGATGTCGATCAGCAGGTCGCGCTTGAGCGCGCCGTCCACCGGGTGCGCACGATGCGCGATGGTTTCGGCGATGGTGTTCTGCGCCGCAACCTGCACCTGCTGCGGGTTGCGCATGAACTCCAGCGCCAGCTGCTTGATCTGCGCCTCGAAGGTCGCCGAGAACAGCATCGTCTGGCGGTCCTTGGGCAGCTTGCCGAGGATGCGCTTGATCGCCGGCAGGAAGCCCATGTCGAGCATGCGGTCGGCTTCGTCCATGACCAGGATCTCGATCTCGTCCAGCTTGACGCTGCCGCGCTCCAGATGGTCGATCAAGCGGCCGGGGGTGGCCACCAGTACGTCCACGCCACGGCGGAACGCGTCGACCTGCGGGCCCATGCCCGCGCCACCAAAGATGGCGATGGTGTTCATGCGGAGGTGCTTGCCGTAGCCACGCAGGCTGTCACTGACCTGCACGGCCAGTTCGCGGGTCGGGGTCAGGATCAGCGCGCGCGGGCGACGGGAACCCTTGACCGGGGTCTGCTTGGACAAACGGTTGAGCAGCGGCAGGCCGAACGCGGCCGTCTTGCCGGTGCCGGTCTGGGCGCCACCCAGCACGTCATGGCCCGCCAGCGCCAGCGGAATCGCCTCGGACTGGATCTGGGTGGGGGTGGTGTAATTCTGCTCAACAAGCGCGCGCAGCAACGCGGGCGCAAGGCCCAGGGATTCGAAGGACATCGATACAACTCCATTTCGCCGCAAACGCGCGGGGCAGCCATGCGCCACGCGCACGGCCACGGACCGGAGAACGGTTGCGTGATGACCCAAGCGTTCCCTTGAACCGCGCTACGGGTGATCGGATGTGACGGCACCGGAAAGCTCCGGACCGTGTCTGCGCGACGAAAGACGTGCGGGATAAAAGCCGCGGTCGCATGAGGCACAAGGCCTGCGAGGGCGGCGGGCATACCTGGGAAACGTACCCTTGCGGGAGGCAGCCGTGCGCTGAACAGGGCGGACTTTACGCTAAGCCGGCACGCTTGGCCAGCCAATGCGCACCCGCCGTTCAGGTCAGCGCGCGATCGCCCGCCCGTCTATGCGTCGGCGTGCATGCCGGGACGGGCCAGGGTTACGTCAACCTTGAACCGCTCCCACACCTCACCGGCCAGCGCCTCGCGCGCCTTGTCCTCGCCGTGCACCAGCACCAGCGGCGGACGCGGCTCGAACTGTCCATACCACCCCAACAGCCCCTGCTGGTCAGTGTGCGCGGACAGACCGCCCACGGTGTGCACCTGCGCCGCCACCCGGTAATCCTTGCCGTGGATACGCACCCATTTGGCCCCCTCGACCAGCCGCCGCCCCAACGTGCCTGCAGCCTGGAACCCCACGAACAGCACATGGGCATGGCGACGGCCGAGGTTGCGCTTGAGGTGATGGACGATGCGTCCGCCATTGGCCATGCCGCTGCCGGCGATGATGATCGCACCGCCGTCCATCCGGTTGATCGCCATCGATTCTTCAGGGGTCTGGGTGATGCGCAGGTTGGGCATGCGGAACGGATGGGGCTTGGAGCGCCACACCTTGCTGGCCTCCGCATCGAAAAGGTCCTCGTGCCGGCCGTATACCTCAATCACCTTTGCGGCCATCGGGCTGTCGAGGAAGATCTTCCAGCGCGACAGCCCCCACTGGTCCCAGTACTTGGCAAACCAGTACAGCAACTCCTGGCTGCGCCCCACCGCGAAGGCGGGGATCAGCACGTTGCCGCGGTCCTGCCAGGCGCGCTCGAAGAGCTCGCCAATCTCTTCCACCGTCGCCAGGCGTTCGCGATGGTTGCGGTCGCCGTAGGTCGACTCCATCAGGACCAGGTCCGCCTCGGTAATCACCGCGGGATCGCGCAGGATCGGCGAGCCCTTGGGTCCGATGTCGCCCGAGAACACGAGCTTGCGCCCGTCGCCCCACAGCTCCACGACGGTCGAGCCCAGAATATGCCCGGCCTCGCGGAAGCAGATCTCCACGCCCGGCAGGATCTGTTCGCGCCGGTCGTACGGCAGCGGCCGCACCAGCTTCATCGCCGCATGCACGTCGTGCTTCGTGTACAGCGGCACCGCCATCGGCTCGCCGTGACGGCGGTTGCGGTTGGCGCGCTCGGCATCACTCTCGGCCAGCGAGGCGGCATCCAGCAGCATCACCGGCATCAGGTCAGCGGTGGCCGCCTGCGCGTAGATGGGCCCACGGAATCCGCGATGGACCAGCAGGGGCACGCGACCGATGTGGTCGATGTGCGCGTGGCTCAGCACCAGGGCCTCCATGGCCGCTGGCTCGAACGGGAAGGGCTCGCTGTTGCGCCGCTCGGCCTCCACGCTGCCCTGGATCATGCCGCAGTCCAGCAGCACCCGCTGTCCTGCCACCTCGACCTCATGCAGCGACCCCGTGACCTCGCCCGCGGCACCGTGGAAATGTACGCGCATGCCCTGCTCCTGAATGGCCTGGATCCACGCTAGCACACCCCCCCGTGACCAATGACACCCGTGCCGGGAGCGAATCCGGGCTAAGGTCTGCGGTGGCCCCGTGGGGGCCGCATTCCACTTGCCTGTCCGGCCGGAGCCACACGTGAACCAACCCAAAGTCCTGCTGTTGTCCCTCGCCATCGCCACCGGCCTGACCGCGTGCGCCAAGAAGGAAGACGCCACCACGGCCGATGCCGCCCAGCCGGCCAATGCGGCCACCCTGACCCTTGACGAGAGCAAGCTGCCCGGCGTGAACCGCTTCCAGCTGAGCGACCTGGACACCTCCAAGGACGCGTGCACCGACTTCGGTGGCTACGTCAACGGCAAGTGGCTGGCCGCCAACACCATCCCGGGCGACCGCACCTCGTGGGGCGCCTTCGAAATGCTGGACGAGCGGTCACAGGCCATCCAGCGCCAGCTGGCCGAACAGGCCGCGGCGATGAAGGACCCCTCTGGCGTGGAGAAGATCGTCGGCGACTTCTGGTCCACCGGCATGGACGCGGCCAAGATCAACGCCCAGGGGCTTGAGCCGCTGAAGGGCCATCTCGACGCCATCGCCGGCCTGGACAGCCAGGAGAAGATCGCCGACTACCTGCGCACCAGCGCGGCCAAGGGCGAGAATTTCCTGTTCGGCTTCGGTCCGGAGGCGGATTTCAAGGACTCGAAGATGAACATCGCCTACGCCATGCAGGGTGGCTTGGGCCTGCCGGACAAGGGCTACTATTTCGACGCCGACAAGAAGGACAAGCTGGCCGCCTACGAGGCCCACGTCGCCAAGGTGCTGGAGCTGAGCGGCGTCGCCGCCGCCGATGCCGCCAAGCAGGCCAAGGACGTGATCGCTTTCGAGACCCGCCTGGCCAAGGTCTCCAAGTCCAGCGAAGAGATGTCGCGTGACGTCGCGCTGTACTACAACCCCGTTTCCCCGGCTGACGCCGACAAGCTGACCCCGAACTTCGCGTGGACGAAGTTCTTCGAGTCGCAGGGCGTCGCCGTGCCGAAGATGTTCTCCCTGGCCATCCCGGCCTTCCACCAGGAAGTCAGCAAGATGCTGGCGGACGTGCCGGCCGCGCAGTGGCAGAGCTATCTGCGCTTCCACACCGTTGACGGCGCATCGCCGTACCTGGCCGATGCCTTCGCCGAGGAGCACTTCAACTTCTACAACAAGGCCCTGCGCGGCCAGAAGGAGATGAAGGAGCGCGGCAAGCGCGTGCTCGACACCATCGAGGGCGAGGCCGGCGAAGCGCTGGGCCAGATGTACGTCAAGGTGGCGTTCTCGCCGGAGTCCAAGGCGCGGATGGAGGAACTGGTCAAGAACCTCAGCGCGGCGCTCAAGGCCCGTATCGAGAACCTGGACTGGATGGGCGACGAGACCAAGAAGAAGGCCATGGAGAAGTGGGCCAGCTTCACCCCGAAGATCGGCTACCCGGACAAGTGGCGCCCGTGGGACGGGCTGGACACCACCCGTGACAGCTACATCGGCAACGTGCTGGCCGCCAATGAATTCAACTACAAGTGGCAGATGGGCAAGATCGGCAAGCCGGTCGACCGCACCGAGTGGGGCATGCCGCCGCAGATGGTGAATGCCTACTACAACCCGCTGCAGAACGAGATCGTTTTCCCGGCAGCGATCCTGCAGCCGCCGTTCTTCGACGCGAACGCCGACGACGCCCTCAACTATGGCGGCATCGGCGCGGTGATCGGCCACGAGATGATCCACGGCTACGACGACCAGGGCAGCCGTTTCGACGCGACCGGCAAGTTCGAGAACTGGTGGACCGACGCCGACGCCAAGGGTTTCGCCGGTCGGACCGACAAGCTCATCACCCAGTTCAACGGATACGAAGCCGTGGCGGGCAAGTTCGTCAACGGCAAGCTGACCTTGGGCGAGAACATCGCCGACCTGGGCGGCCTGGCGACCGCGTACGACGCACTGCAGCGTGCCACTGCCGGCCAGCCGGATCCGAAGATCGATGGCCTGACCCGCGACCAGCGCTTCTTCGCCAACTGGGCCACGGTGTGGCGCCGCAACTTCACGCCGGAAGAGCTCAACGTGCGCCTGACCACCGACCCGCACGCGCCGGCCAACTTCCGCGCAATCGGCGCGCCCTCCAACCTGCCGGCGTTCGCCGCGGCGTTCTCGTGCAAGCCGGGCCAGCCGATGGTCCAGGCCGGCGACAAGCAGGTCGTGATCTGGTGAGTTGACGCGAGGCTTCCACTCGCACGCGTTTGGCCTTTTCTCGTCGGCCAACGGCGGAGGCCCGGGGTGACCCGGGCCTCTGTTTGTTTGGGCCACGAGCGACGTGACGATGGCGTTGAGCGTCGGCGCAAAGCGCATTGCTAGACTCCGACCATTCCGTAGCAAGGACCTGCGAATGACCCTGCGCCCGCTTGCCTGCGCCCTGGCGCTTGGCCTACTCGCCACCCACGCCCTGCCCGCGGATGCCGCCAGAAAGCGCAGCAGCAAACCCCAGCCCCCCGCCATCAGTGCGGCCTGCAACGACTTCCATGCCTTTGCCAATGCGGACTGGTTGAAGGCGCATCCATTGCCCATGGGCGTCGGCGCGATCACCGCGCTGGGAGAACTCAACGCCCGCGCTGCGCAGCAGCAGATTGACCTTCTCAACTCCGCGATGCGCCAGCCACAGGACGACGTCCAGAGACTCCTGGGCGATTTCTGGGCCAGCGGTCTGGACGAAGCCGCGGTCGAGCGCGACGGCTCCACCCCCATCCAGCCCCTGCTCGCACGCATCAATGCCATCCGCAAGGCGAAGGACGTAGCCCCCTCCATCGCCGCACTGCACCAGGTGGGCATTCCGGTCGCCTTCGATTTTGGTGCCGATATCGACCTCGCCGACCTCGATCGCCACATCGGCTATCTCAGCCAAGGCGGACTCGGGCTGGCTGACCCCGCCTTCTACACCCGCACGGATGCCGCCACTGTCCAGGTCATGGCGCGCTATCGCGAGTACGTGCAAAAACTGCTCACCCTCACCGGCACCCCGGCCAAGCGCCTGGCCGAGGAGACCCAGCAGGTCATCGACCTGGAAACGCGCCTCGCCCGCCTGCACCCGCCCGCCTCCACGCTGGTCAACCCGCGCAACCTGTTCGCACCTGTGCCCACGGCGTCCCTGGGCAAGCAGTACCCCCGCCTGCAGCTGGATGCCTTCCTCAAGGCCCAGGGCGTGAGCGACGATCGGGTGTCACTGGCAAATCCGCAACTTTTCTCACAAGTCGATGCCCTGGTTGCCAGCCTCAAACCCGCGCAATGGAAGACCTACCTGCGCTGGCGAGTGGCCGACACCATGGCGCCCTATCTGTCGAAGGCGTTCCAGGACGCCAGCTTCGATTTCCGCGGCCGCCTCCTCGCCGGCCAGGACCGACCCGCGCCGCGCCCGCAGCGGGTGCTGGAGGCGATCAACCTCGCCGCAGGCCCGATGCTGGGTCGGCAATACGTGCAGACCTACCTGCCGGCGACGACGCGCGAACGCGCCACCGACATCGCGACCCGCGTGCGCGACGCGTTGGGGGCGGCCGTTGAGCGCGACGCCCGGTTCAGTCCCGCCGCCCGCGCCGAGGCCAAAGCAAAACTGGCAGCGCTGAAGGTCGAGGTGGGCGCACCGCGCCGTGACCTTGATTACACCGTGCAACCCATGGGTCGGGGCAGCTTCGGCGGAAACATGCTGATTGCGTCGACCTGGCACCACCGTGAGGAAATGAAGCGCATCGGGCGGGGCAACGCTGACCGGCGCTGGAACGTGCTGCCGCAGCAGCCCGCGCTCACCTACGACGTGGCACAGAACCGCCTGATCGTCACTGCCGCAATGCTCCAGCCGCCCGTGCTCGATCCCAATCGCGACATCGGCACTCAGTACGGCGCCTTCGGTGCACTGGTGGGCCACGAGCTCAGCCACGCCATCGACCCGCGTGGCCGCATGGTCGACGCGAAGGGCGAAGTGCGCGACTGGTGGACCAGCACCGAAGCCAACGCCTGGGCCGATGTCGGCAACCGACTGGCGGCGCAGCTCGGCTTGCGAAGCTACCCTGGCGTGGACGGCATCCGGCTCAATGGCCCGCGCATCCGGGACATCGCCGTGGCCGATCAAGCGGGCGTGGAACTGGCCTGGGCGGCCTTCCGCAGCGCGCAACCGGCCGCGGGCAAGGAGGCCCAGCAGGGGTTCTTCAAAGGCTGGGCCGGCCTCTGGGCGGAACAACTCACCGCAGACGTCGCCCGCGAGCGCGCGCAACACAGCGCGCACGCACCCGGTCCGGTGCGTACCAACGCACCGCTTGCCAACCTGCCCGACTTCGGCACTGTCTATGGGTGCAAGGCGGGCCAGCCCATGCAGGCCACCGCCGCGGAGCGGATCACGATCTGGAAGTGAGCAGTCCGGCCGCGGCGCGTCCCGGATCCTCCTCGGGAGGTGCGTCGCGGGCGGCAATCGCCTTCAGCGCACGATGCGCATGCGCGGTGGCCCGCGGCGGCCAAACGGCGGTTGCCCGCGCCAGTAGCGGATCAGCAGCCAGCCGAACACCATGCCGCCCAAGTGGGCGAAGTGCGCCACGCCGGGCATGGTGTTGGTGATGCCCATCAGCAGCTCGATCACGCCATAGACGATCACCAGCGTGCGCGCCTTCATCGGAATCGGCGGGATCAACAGCATTACCCGCTGGTTGGGAAACAGCATGCCGTATGCCAACAACAGCCCGAAGATGCCGCCTGACGCGCCCACCGTGGGATACGCCTCGCCACCCTGGGCCATGGTCCACCAGCCCACGGCCAGCTGGAACACCGCCGCGCCCACGATGCAGGCCACGTAATAGGTCAAGAAGCGCTTCTCGCCCCAAGTGTGTTCCAGCGGCGCGCCGAACATCACCAGCGCCAGCATGTTGAATGCCAGGTGCACGAAGCCCCCGTGCATGAAACCGTATGTCAGCACCTGCCACGGCAGGAAACCGCCCTGTGCATAGGGGTCACTGCCCGACTCCAGCGGCCAGAGCATGAACGACGCCATCGACGCGTCGCCCACCACCCATTGCAGCAGGAAGACCAGTCCGTTGGCGATCAGCAGGGCCCGGGTTACGGGCGGCAGGTTGGCGAACATCTAGACTCCTTCGTGTCCGCACATGTTAGCCGCTGGCAGCGGGCGAAAGGCCGTCAAAAAGTCTACGCCGGCAGATCCGGCAGCCCCTGTTCAGCCTGCCATCGGCCCCCAGATCTGGTCATCAACCGTGGGCGCCGCACGCAGGCCACGCACCCGCCCGCGTTCAACCGCCACGCCTTCGCCACGCAGACGCGCGCTTTGCTCCAGGAAGCCGTCCGAGCCGTCCGGGAACGCAATGCGGCCATCCGATCGCAAAACCCGATGCCACGGCAAGTCGGCATCGTCGTTGTTGCTGAGCAGCTTGGCCACCAGCCTGGCACGCCCGGGCAACCCGGCGCGGCGGGCCACCTCGCCGTAGCCCGCGACCTCGCCCGGGGGGATGGCGCGCACCGCGGCCAGGATCCGCCGGGTCGCATCTTCTGCAGGGGTGACCTTGGTCTTCGCGCGCATCGCGGTAGCATAGCCGCAAGCCCGCGAATGGAGCCGCCCGTGCGCAACTTCGAATCGATCCGCCGCCACATCAAGACGTCCGGTTTCCAGGTCAGGATGGAGGACGAGGACGTCATCTGCATTGAGTTGTCGCTGGAACAGGGTACGCGGCACCAGGCCATCTTCCTGTCCGAACTGGACGACGACGACGGCCGCCCCTATCTGCGGGTCAGTACCGCCGTGGCGCCCACCACCGGCCTGGATGCGCGCCGGGCGCTGGTGTTCAACTGGGAAAGCCGGGTCGGCTACCTGGGCATCGGCGACCTGGACGGCGTACCGTACCTGCAACTGTGTGAGAACCGCCCGTACGACGGTCTGGATCCGTCGGAAGTCGACCGCCTGGTGCTGGAGATCGGGGGGCTGGGCGACCGCATGGAGCGGATGATGTCCGCCGGGGGTGACCTGCTCTGACCGTTCGCGCTGGACGGCGCCCCGCGTCCCGCCAGTTCCGCAACACGCCAAGCAAGAAAAAGGCCCGCTCGCGCGGGCCTTTTTCGTCGGGTCGGGATTGGATCGGCGCGGAACCGCGTCAGACCCAGCCCATCAGCAGGAACATCTCATAGCACAGCCAGGCCATGAAACCGGCCGCCGGGATGGTGAGGATCCATGCCCAGATCATCTTCTCGACCACGGTCCACTTGATCGAGTTGAAGCGCTTGGCCACGCCGACGCCCATGATGGCCGACGAGATGTTGTGCGTGGTCGACACCGGGATGCCCAGCGACGATGCCAGCAGGATCACCGATGCGGCGCTGGTCTCGGCCGCGAAGCCGTGGATCGGGTGCAGCTTCACCAGCTTGTGGCCCAGCGTCTTGATGATGCGCCAACCACCGGCCGCGGTACCGGCCGCCATCACGATGGCGCAGGTGATCTTGATCCAGGTATCGATGTCGTTGTTCTCGATCGCACCCGGCGAAGGATGCAGGAACGCCAGCCACGACGGCAGGTTGTTGAGCGTGCCGTCGGCCTGCGCCGCCACCAGGGTCAGCGCGATGATGCCCATGGTCTTCTGCGCGTCATTGGACCCGTGTGCAAAGCCCATGGTCGCGGCGCTGGCCAGCTGCATCTTGCCGAACAGGCTGTTGACCCAGCGCGGCCGGGCCAGGCGCGCCAGCATGCCGCCGCTGGACGCCATGCCGGAGATGATCGCGAACAATATCCCCATCACCACGAATCCGGCCATGAAGCCCAACAGTGGTGAGGTGAACATCGGCACGATCACCTTCCACAGCACGCCGGCACTCTTCCAGATCGGCTCCTTGGGCTCCGACCAGACGATCGCGTCGACATTGTTCATGGCCGCGGCAAACGCGGCACCGCACAGGCCACCGATCAGGGCGTGCGAGGACGAGGACGGCAGTCCCAGCCACCAGGTGATCAGGTTCCAGACGATGGCGCCCAGCAGGGCGCACAGGATCAGCTGGGAAGAGACGTCCACCACCCCGGCGTCGATGATGCCCGAGGCCACGGTTTTTGCCACCGCCGTGCCCCACAGGGCGCCGACGAGGTTGGTGCTGGCGGCCAGCATCACCGCCTGCATGGGTGAGAGCACCTTGGTCGCCACGACGGTCGCGATGGAGTTCGCGGTGTCGTGGAAACCATTGATGTACTCGAAGATCAACGCCGCCGCGACGACGACGAGAACGAGGGTCAGCATGGTCCCGCTCCCGTCACGAATTCTTCAGTACGATCTCGTACGCCACCACGCCAGCCTCGCGGCAGCGGTCGATGGCCTTCTCCAGGATCTCGAAGAACTCCTTGAGCAGGAACATCTGCAGGTGATCGAGTTTGCCGGAGTAGATGTCGCGGTACAGCTCGAGCATCAGCCGGTCGGCCTCGTTCTCGATGGCGCGGAGCTTGTCGTTGAGCTCCTTCATTGGCTCCAGCTTCATGCTGCGCAGCGTCTTGACCATCTCCACCACCACGCCCGAGGCCTGCTCCAGCATGGCCGCGCGCGGCGCGAAGTCGATGTGGCCCAGGTGCTGGGTGGCCAGCGAGTAGCGGTCGGCGAACTTCTCGATCTGCTTGGGGATCTTGTACAGCGCCGACCCCAGCGCTTCGATGTCTTCGCGCTCGATCGGGGTGATGAAGCTGTTGACCAGCTCCTGGCTGATCTTCTCCGACGCCGTCCGCTCGCGCTGGCGGGCCAGCTTGAACGCGTTCAGCGCGGGCTCCCGGTCGGCGGCCTTGAGCATGGCATGCAGCGCCTTGGCGCTCTCGTGCCCGGCCGCCGCGGCTTCCTCAAGCAGCGTGTAGAACTGGTTGCCTTGGCCGAAAATGGTTTGCAGGGAGAACATGCGGGGCCTCTGGGTGCCGGGGCTCGGGAGCCGGGTTAAGGGTAAGCGGGCGGAATTATGACGGTTTCGCGACGCCCGCGCTGCCCTCAAGGCGGCGTGAAGGGCCGGCCTGCTAACATCGGACCGCGGCGCCCCCTGCCGTTTGCCTGCCCTCTCCATGGACGATGACCCTGATCCGGCGCTTCCCCGCGCCATCCCGCCAGCTTCGATGACCGTGCTTCGCCCCCCGGGCGCTACGGAGTGGAAACGATGCTGGAGCTGCTGATCGTCCTCTTTCTGATCGTGCTCAATGCCTTCTTCGCGATGTCGGAGATGGCACTGATGACCTCGCGAAAGCTCCGCCTCAAGCAACTGGCGGAGACCAGTCGGGGCGCCCGCACCGCACTGGCCCTGGCGGAACACCCCGACAACCTGTTGTCCACCGTGCAGGTGGGCATCACCCTGATCGGCGTGCTGACCGGCGTGTTCGGTGGCGACGCCATCGGGCTGATCATCGCCGGCTGGCTGGAAGGCCTGTGGCCCGATGCCCGCGAGTACGCCCGCCCCATCGGCATCGGTACCGCGGTCGGTCTGATCACCGCCGCCCAGGTGATCTTCGGTGAGCTGATCCCCAAGCGCCTCGCCTTGACCAACCCAGAGGGCATCGCCGCGGCCGTGGCCATCCCGTTGGACTGGTTGGCCCGCGCCGCGCGGCCCATAGTGGCCGCCCTTGGCGCCATCAACCGAGGGGTACTGCGCCTGCTCGGCTTCGGCGACGACGCGCGTAGCGAGATCAGCGAAGAAGAGATCCGCATGCTGGTGACCGAGAGCCACGAGCAGGGCGTGATCGACGCCGACGAGCGCAAGATGATGAACCGCGTGCTCAGCCTGGGCGATCGCACCGCGGAAAGCCTGATGACGCCGCGCATGCGCATCACCTGGTTGGATGCCACCGCGTCGCTGGAGGAGAACCTCGCCGCGATGCAGGACAGCCCGTTCTCGCGCTTCCCGGTGTACCGCGACAGTGACCAGGACGTGGTTGGCATCCTCGAGGCCAAGTCGCTCCTGCGCGCGCTGAAGCCTGGGGTGCCGCTGGACCTGTTTGGCGAACTGCGCGAGCCGCTGTTCGTCTCCGAATCCACCCACGCGCTCAAGCTGCTCGAGATCTTCCGCGAGGAGCAGCAGTCCATTGCGCTAGTGGTTGATGAGTATGGGGACGTCGCGGGGCTGGTCACGATCAACGACCTGATGGGCGCGGTGATCGGCCGCCTTCAGCCGGTGGAAGTCGACTCCGAAGCCACCGCGCCAGTGGTGCAGCGTGCAGACGGCTCGTACCTCTTGGACGGCGCCCTGCCGCTGGAGGACCTGCGCGAGTTGGTCGGGGGCGGCCGCCTGCCCGACGAGGACGAACACGATTTCCATACCGCCGCCGGCATGGTGATCGCACACTTTGGCCGCATCCCGCACGTGGGTGAACACTTCGAATGGGGGAAGTGGCGGATCGAGGTGGTCGACCTGGACGGCCCGCGCATCGACAAGCTGCTGCTCCAACGCCAGGTGGCACCGGAGGGAGACGCCGATGACACCGCCGCGGCATGATCGCCGCCCACACGGCGTCGGCACCCGTGCGCTGCTGGACCTGATGGCCAGCGGTGACCCGGCCGAGCGCCTGCGGCTGGGTGACGTGCTCGCGGGCCTGGGCAACCGCTCCTTCGGGATGATGTTGTTCATCGCCACCCTGCCCGCCTTCATTCCCATTCCGGGCGTGGCGGGTGCGATCAGCGGCCCCCTGGTCATGCTGGTGGGCCTGCAACTGCTGATCGGGCTACGTCGGCCGTGGCTGCCACGCGCCGTGGCCAACCGTGGGCCGCATCGACATGCGCTGGTGCGCTTCCGTGACCGCCTGGCGCCCTGGCTCGATCGCCTTGAACGCGTGGTGCGGCCGCGTGGCGAGGGCGTACTCGACGTGCGCATCGCCAGTTGTTTCAGCGGGCTGCTGCTGGTGCTGCTGGGCCTGTTGTTGTCGCTGCCCATCCCCTTCACCAACTACGTGTTCGGCGTGCTGCTGATGCTGTTCGCGCTGGCCCTGCTCGAGCGCGATGGCTGGCTGATGCTGGTGGCGTGGGCCGCCGGACTCGTCGCAATCGGGGTGTTTGGCGTGCTCTCGGGTAGCCTCGCCAGCGCCGCCACGCGCTGGATCGACCTGGCGATCTGAGCCGGCGCGCCAGCTGAAGGCTCAACCCAACAGGGACATGAACTCGTCGATCGCCACCGGGTGGCCGATCCAGTAGCCCTGCGCGAGGTCGCAGCCACGCTCGCGCAGCAGCGCGTACTGGCCTTCCTTCTCGACGCCCTCGGCCACCACGATGATGCCCAGCGAGTGCGCCATCGCGATGATGGCCGTGGTCAAAGCGAGGTCGTCGGGGTCGCGCAGGATGTCGGCGATGAAGCTGCGGTCGATCTTGACCCCGTCCACCGGTACGCGGCGCAGGTGGCTGAGGCCGGAGAAACCGGTGCCGAAATCATCCAGCCACACCTTCACCCCGGTCTCGCGCAGGCGCGAGAGCAGGTTACCGGCGTGGATCTCGTCGCCGATCACCGCGGTCTCGGTCAGTTCCAGGTGCAGCTGCTGCGGCGACAGGCCACTCTCGGCCAGCGTTGCGGCCACCACGCGCGGCAAGTCGCCGCTGCGCAGTTGCCGTGGTGACACGTTGACCGACACGAACAGCGGTTGGCGATTGGGCGCGCGCGCGTTCCAGCGCACCGCGTCGCGGCAGGCGGAACGCAGTACCTGCGGCCCCAGGGTTTCGATCAGGCCGCTCTCCTCGGCCACTTCGATGAACACCGAAGGCGCGACCAGCCCGTGCTTGGGATGGCGCCAGCGCAGCAGCGCTTCAGCGCCGATCATCGCCCCGTCGGCCAAACGGAAGACCGGCTGGTAGGCCAGGCTCAGTTCGCCGCGATCCCATGCGCCACGCAACTCGTGTTCCAGGTGCACGCGGCGCTCCACCGCCTGGTCCATCGCACGGCTGTAGAAGCGGTAGCAGTTCTTGCCCGCCACCTTGGCCTGGTACATCGCGATGTCGCCGTTCTTCATCAGCGCGGTCGCGCCCGAGGCATCCTCGGGGAACAGGGTGATGCCCACCGATGTACCGAGGAACACCTGTCGGCCTTCGATGGTGATCGGGTGGCCCAGCTCTTCGACCAGCGCATCGGCCAGGCGCGTCGCCACGGATCGGATCTCGTCGCCGTAGGCCGCGCCCGACTCGACCAGGATCACGAACTCATCCCCGCCGAACCGGGCAAGCAGGGCAGCGTCGCCGCCGAGGCGCTGGACAAGGTCCTGGATCCGGTTGGCGAACTGCACCAGCACGTCGTCGCCGGCTTCATGGCCAAGCGTGTCGTTGACGCGCTTGAAATCGTCGATGTCGGCGAACAGTAATGCCAGTTGGCGACCCGCGCCATGCAGGGTCAGCAGCCGCTGGTCGAGTGCCTCGCGGAAGGCCAGGCGGTTGTGCAGACCGGTCAGCGCATCGGTGTAGGCCATGCGCCGGATCTCGCGGTCGTGGCGCGCCACGCTGGTGCCCATTCGCGAAAAGGCGTTCATCAGGTCGCCGATTTCGTCGCGGCGCCCGTTCGACGGCATGGGCGTGTCGTAGTGGCCTGCCTCGATCGCGCGTGCCGCATCGGCCAACTGGCGGATCGGCCGTACCAGGGAGCGCTGGATCAGCCAGGCCATCGCCACCCCCAGCGCGGTGAGGACCGCGCTCAACAACCCGATCCACAACAGGTGTTCTTGTCCCAGGGCCTGCAGCTGGCTGCGCAGCCCGGCACTGGCGCGCTCCTGGTGCTGGCGGATGACGTTGAGGTCGTAGCCCGCGCGGACGCCGCCGATCCGCTGGTTGCCGATGGTGATGGGCGCCGACACGTCCATCGTGTCCCCCGAGACCTGCGTATGGACGCCACGCGCGGCAACGGCCTCGTATGCCATCGGATCGTCCATGGCCTGGCCGTAGTCGGGGATGTCCTCGCTACCGTCGTGGACGATGCGCCCCTGCGCGTCGAACACCTTGACGTAGCGGGTGCCCGGCTGCCGCAGCGTGGTCTGCCCCAGCCGACCGATCGCATCCAGGTCGAAGTAGTAGAGGGGGTTGGCCATCGCCCGGGCCAATTCGCCCACCATGCCTTCGGCGTTGCGCCGAAGGGTGTCATTGGCCATCTCCTGCATGGCCACGCGGCTGGTGGTCTCCACCTGCGCCTGCATGCGCTCCTGCCGGTGCCAAAGCACCGCCAGCACCGACAGCACGAGCACCAGCACCAGCCCCATCAACATGACGAAGCGGGCCTGCAGGCCGTGCCACGGGGTCATTCGACCTCCCGACGCACGCGATCGATGCCGGTGGAGAGACGACGAAGCGATTCACTGGTCTGCGGGTCCAGCGGCAGGAAGCGGGTGGTCTTGAAGAATTTCAGCAGGGCTTCGCTGGCGTCCGGGTCGGCCGCGGCATCGGTAAGCACCTGCGCCAGACGCTCGCGCACGCGCGCGTCCAGGTCACCGCGCACCAGCTCCAATGCGCGCGGATAGGGCTCCGACTTGCCGATGATGACGAAGTCGCGCGCAAAGCTGGGGGGCATGTGCCGCGGATTGTCCCAATCGAGGTTGCTCATGACGCCCGCATCCACGAGGCGCTTGTGCACCCACGTGGAGATGTTCAGCTCGGAGCGGGCGAATAGGTAGCCCACCTCGTGGGATGCAACGCCGTCCGTCGGCGCCAGCAGGATCTCCAGGCGCATGCCACGTTCCAGCAGCTCGGCAGCCGGCACGTAGTAGGCACTGGTCGAGGACGATCGTTGGAAGGCCACGTTGTGGCCGCGCAGATCCCCCAGGGAGCGGATGCCGCTGTCGCGGCGGGCGAAGAACACACTGTGGTAGTAACTGGTGCCGTCGCGCTCGGTCAACAGGATGGGCTGGGCGTCGGCACGTTCCTGCAGCAACACCGCCGACGCCGCGGTTTCGGTGACCCAGTCCACACGCCCACGGCGCAGGTAGCTGGCCATCTGCTGCGCGTCCTTGGCCATGAGGATATGGCCTTCGCGAATTCCGACGTCGGCCATTCGCGGCACCACGTAGTCCAGCAGCGGCTTGAGCTGCTCGTAGTGTTCCTGCGGGTTGTCACTGATACGGCCGAGCACCAGCACGCCGTCGTCCGAGGCAGCCTTGACCGGGAACAGCGCGCCACAGGCAAATCCGAGCAGGACCAGGGCGAGGCTGCGAAGCTGAGCGATCAAGGAGCACATCCGGATGTCAGACCGTCTGGCAGACTAAACGAAAGCGGTGCGCGCGGGTATAGCGCCCCGCTGCCATCTCGCGTAATCAGCCCTGTTTGGGGCCAAGCCGCGCGGTCCGCTCCACGTCGGCCAGGATGCCGCGCAGCAGGCGGACCTCGCGCTCGTCCATATCCGCACGCAGGAACAGGCGGCGCAGCTTGCGCATCGCCGATTCCGGCACCCGTCCCTTGTGGAAGTCGATCAGGTCCAGCACGTCGCCGAGTTGGCCGAAGAAGCCCTCCAACTGGGCATGGGACGCGGGGGGATCGACGCGCTCGGCCGACGCGGCTTCGACGCTGCGCGGGGCCGCACCGGGCGCGCTGCCCGCACGACCGAGCAGGGCCAGCCGCAACTCGTAGGACAGCACCTGTACCGCCATTGCCAGGTTGAGCGAGCTGTACTCGGGGTTGGCCGGGATGTGCACCGCCGCGTGGCACAGTTGCAGTTCGTCATTGTCCAGGCCGGTCCGCTCGCGCCCGAACACCAGCGCGACCTCGCCGCCCTCGGTGGCGCGGGCGACGGCGCGCGCGGCCGCGTCAGCCGGCATCAGCTCATCCAGGGCCACCCGGCGGCTGCGGGCGGTACAGCCCAGTACGAAGTGGCAGTCCGCCACGGCTTCGGCCAGGGTGGCATGGGTCACGGCGGCGGCCAGCACGTCGTCGGCGCCCGCGGCCAGCGAATAGGATTCGGCGTTGGGGGCCTTTTCCGGGGCCACCAGCACCAGGCGGGACAGGCCCATGGTCTTGATGGCCCGGGCCGCGGAGCCAATGTTGCCGGGGTGCTGGGTGCCGACCAGGACGATGCGCAGGTGGCCAGAGGAAAGGTTGGAGTCGGTACTCATCGCCGGTAATGGTAAACTGGTCGGCCGGCCCAGAGCCGGAACGTTCTTTATCGCCGCCAGCCCGACCCCCACCTCAGCCACGAGAGGCCCGTTGCCATGCAGAAACCCGCCGTCACCCTCATGGTCAAGGCCGCCCGCGCCGCCGGCAACGTGCTGTTGCGCCATATGTACAAGCTGGACGCGCTGAACGTCGTGGAAAAGGACCGCATGGACTTCGCCAGCGAAGTGGATGCCCTGGCGGAAAAAGAGATCATCAAGGAATTCCGCCGATCCACGCCGGACTACGGCATCCTCGGGGAAGAAAGCGGCCCGCTCAACGGCGCCGAGGGCAGGGCCCGTTACGTGTGGGTCATCGACCCCCTGGACGGCACCAGCAATTATCTGCGCGGCATCCCGCACTTCTGCGTGTCCATCGCGCTGCTCGAAGCGGGCGAGCCGATCCACGGCGTCATCTTCGATCCCTTGCGCAACGAGCTGTTCACCGCCAGCCGCGGCAGTGGCTGCGTGCTCAATGAAAAGCGCGTGCGTGTTGCCGACCGCAAGGACCTCACCGGCGCCATGCTCATCACCGGCTTCCCGCCGCGCGAGCGCGCCCGCGCCAGTGCGCAGCTCAAGTGCGTGGACAGCCTGCTGACCGAGGCCGAGGACATCCGGCGCACCGGTTCGGCCGCACTGGACCTGGCCTACGTGGCCTGCGGCCGCGCCGATGCCTACTTCGAGGCCGGCGTTAAGCCGTGGGACATTGCGGCCGGCGCGCTGATGGTCCGCGAGGCCGGCGGCAAGGTGTGCGACTTCCGCGGCCGTGCCACGGGCCCGATGGACGTGCGCGGCATCAACCCGCGCCCCCTGGTGGCTGGCAACATCCGGGTCTCCGAGCTGCTGCAGCAGCGCATCGTCAACACTGGCTACGCCGCCGCATTCGATTGATGCCAGGTGCCGGGTTAACCCGGCCCCTACCCTCCCGCGCCGGGTTCAAGACGGCCGGATGCGCCTGACGGGAGGGCCGCGGCGTCATCGCCGCCGCCCTTTCCTGTACGCACCCTTGCAGCCCTTGCCTGCCCGGGTGGAACCATGCGCACCGCCGATCTCTCGCCACTGGAACGCGCCCTGCACTTACTGGCCACGGTGAGGCCTGGCGAAGGCCGCAGCATCCTGCTGATGGTCACGCAGGTTTATCTCCTGCTGCTCGCCTACTACCTGATCCGACCGCTGCGGGAGGCCCTGATCCTCGCCGAAGGCACGTCGGTGGTGCGCAGCTATGCGATCGGGGCGGTGGCGCTGACGCTGATCTTCCTGATCCCGCTGTACAAGCTGCTGTTCGACCACCTGGACGGGCATGGCGGCAAGTCCACGGTGCTGCGCTGGGTGATGGGATTCTTCATCACCAACCTGCTGGTGTTCTGCGCGCTCGGGGCGGCCGGGGTGCCGATCGGTGTCCCCTTCTTCATCTGGGTGGGTGTGTTCAGCGTGATGCTGCTGGCACAGTTCTGGGCATTCGCCGCGGACCTGTTCAACATCCGCAGCGGCCAACGCCTGTTCGCCATCATTGCCGTGGGAGCAGCGCTGGGAGCCTGGTGTGGCAGCCGCCTGTCCGGTTGGCTGATCTCGGCAGTCGGCCCGTTTCCGCTGATGCTGGTGGCTGCGCTGTTGCTGGCCACGGCCCTGTGCCTGAGCATGTTCGTGGAGCGCAGCGTGCCCGAGCGCTCGCGTGCCAAAGACGATGGACTGTCCCGCACCCCACCGCTGCGCGGGCTTGGAGAGCTGCGTTCCGGCTTCGACGTGGTGTTGCGCAGCCGCTACCTGTTGTTGATCGCGGTGTTCGTGGCGCTGATCAACTGGATCAACTCCACGGGTGGGTTCATCCTCGCCAGCTTCGTGGAGGATTACGCCGCGCAGCGGGTGGCCAGCGGCGACGTTGCCGGTGAGCGCGAGATCATCGGCCGGTTCTACGCTGATTATTTCGCCTGGATCACGCTGTTGCAGCTGTTCCTGCAGATGTTCGTGGTCTCGCGCGTGCTCAAGTACCTTGGCATGCGGGCTGCACTGGTGATGCTGCCGCTGGTGATGGTGGCCAACTATGGACTGATGGCCTGGATGCCGGTTTTCGCCCTCGTCCGCGTGACCATGATCGCGGAAAACGGCATGAACTACTCGCTGCATGGCACCAGCTGCCATTCGCTGTTCCTGCCGCTGACACGCGAGCAGAAATACGTTGGCAAGACCACCATCGACACCTTCTTCTGGCGCTTCGGCGACCTGCTGCATGCACTGACGATCTTCGTCGCCGCGCAGTGGCTGCAGGTGGAGATTGGCCGGATCATGCTGTTCAACCTGGGCTTGGCGCTGGTCGGGCTGGCCGTGTCGCTGCTGATCGGCCGTGAACATGCACGTGCGGCGGATGCACGTGCTGGAAAACGCACATCGAAACCCGTCCGACCGCTGCGCCACGCGGTCGCCCGCGCCGCGGGACGGCGTGGGTGACGGTCAGCGCGAGGTTCGCAGCGCCTGCGCACGGGCGACCAGCGCCCGGATCTGCCGGATGTGCAGGTACGGCGCCAGGGTCGCCAGCCGCGACTCGGTGACGTTGGCCAGCGCCGCCCGCATCTGCGGGGAGACGACGATGGGTGCGTTGCGCAGTTCCGGAGGCCGACCTTGTTCAGTGCTGAATGCGCGGGTGTGGTCGATCATCCACACCTGCCAGTCCCGGTCGTAGAGGATGTTGCCGGTGTTGCGGTCCAGGTTGTGCACCAGCACGTCGAAGACGTTGATCAGCTGTTGCTGCCGGAGGAAGCTGCAGTCGCTATCGTACTGCAGCTTCTGCTGGATGCGATCGGTCTCGTTGTGGGCGCCTTCCACCCAGTACTGCACCAGGCCGCGCTCACCCCCCACGCGGCGCTCCACCGCCACCGGCACCATCTGCAGGCCGAGGATGCGATCGAGCTTGTACGCGGCAATTTCATACAGGTAGCGGTCCGCCTTGTCGTAGCGGCGCTCCCAGCGCCCGTTGGGACGGATCTCCGGATCGCTGTCGTAGTTCTTGAATACCGCTCGGATGCGCGTGGCGTCGCGTTCCAGCGTCAGGCGCCGCGGCTTGGTTACCCCCAGGTCCAGAGTTTCGTCCTGGGTGATCGGAGCGTTGAGCAGGAAGTCCTCCAACTGCGCGTCGCTCATGCCATGCGGGCGCGCCCACTCGCGGTTGGACTCGGCACGAGGCGCGGCCAGTCCGTCCCCAAGATGGAACGCCTGCGTTCGGCCTCGCTCGATCACCAATGCCGCGGGAATGCCGTCGTATGCGGCCTTGTTCATGCCAGTGTCTATGCGCGCGACCTGTCCTTCCAGGCGAAGACTGATCCGGTGGTCCAGGGTGGGGGTATGCCCCACCACCATGCGACGCGCCCCCAACGAGCGCAGGGCTGCCTTGGCCACCTCGGACTCCGTGTACGGATGGCAGACCGAGCTGCCGCGGTACCAGACCGGCCCATTGGACTGGAACGGCAGCCCTTTCACCGCGGCCACGATGGCTTGCGCCGAGGGCTGCAGCGGCGAAGGCGGCTCGGTTGCGGATGCCGGCACGGCGGCCAGTGCGTTCGCCACCGCGAGGATTCGGTCGAAATCGTCGGTGGGCTTGAGCGCACCACCCTTGATCAGCGCGTGCCAACCGTCCGCAAAGGCGCGTACGTCGCGGATGGCGCTCGTGTTGACCTGCTCCAGCGTCTGCCCGGCCAGCTTGTCCGAGAGCCCTCCGTGAACGAACAACTCGTCGTTGATCACGATCATCACGGGCCTTTGCAGCAGCCATTGCCCGATGCGTCCATCCGGCGCCAACGCCGCCATCCGCTCGAGATAGCCCGGGCGTGCGCCGAGGGCCGCGTCGCGGGCCTTGCCTTCCGCTGTCGCGTACGTGGCAAATTCGCCGGGACTGACGTAACGCAGATCGCCGGTCAGCGACATCACCTCATGATTGCCCAGCAACGGATGCACCGCACCGCCCGCGGCCGCGGCCTCGTCCTGGAGTCGCATCAGCAGTTCGACCACCTTCAGCGCCTCGTCACCGCGACTGAACAGGTCGCCGTTCGACACCAGGTGCGTGCGCCCGCCCTGCCAGCGCAGGTTGGCATCAACCAGGCCGGTGCCCTTCAGTACCTGAACGAACTCGGGATACGCGCCGTGAACATCACCAATGGCAACCACGCGATCCACGTTGCTGAACCGGTAGGGTTGTGCGGCGGCAGGCCACACTGCAAGCGCCAGACCGGCCCCGCAGACAACGGCAGCGGCGAAACGGTTGAGGCTTGCGGGCAGGATCGACAGGCTCATGGTGGCCACTCCCTCCGGGCATGACCACTACAACGGAAAGAGGCCGCACAAGGCGGCCTCTCCCGGGAACACGGTGCAGCAATCCGTTACGGACGGCGCGCCAACTCCGCCTCGTCCTTCGCCTTTGGCAACAGATCCTGCTTGGTGACCTTCAACGGCCCCAGGGTCAGCAGCGGTGCGGCCACGAAGATCGACGAAATGGTACCCAACACGATACCGACGATCATCGCCTCGGCCATGCCTTCCAGCGAACCACCGCCGTAAACGTACAGCGCGACCACCGTCAGCAGCGCCACCACCGAGGTGATCACCGTACGCGACAGGGTCTGGTTGATCGAAGTGTTGAGGATCGACACCGGATCAGCACGCATCGAGCGGAAGTTCTCGCGCACGCGGTCGAACACCACGATGGTGTCGTTGATCGAGAAACCCATCACCGACAGCACGCCGGCCAGCACGGTGAGGTCGAACTCGCGGCCGGTGATCGCGAACCAGCCCAGCACGACCACCACGTCATGCAGAGTGGTCAGAACGGCCGAGACGGCGAACTTCTTCTCGAACCGGAACGAGATGTACATCAGGAAGCCGACGACCACGAAGATCAGCGCCCAAACGCCGTTCTGCGCCAGGTCCTTGCCGACCTGCGGGCCGACGAACTCGCTGCGCATCACCTTGCCTGGATTGCCCTCGAAAGCCAGCGCCTGCTGCACGGCCTGCGCGGTGTTGTGCTGCTCGTCAGCGCCCGGCTCGCCGCCTTCCTTGGGTTGCAGGCGGATCAGCAGGTCGTTGCCCGAACCGAACGTCTGCACCTGGGCGCCGGCAAAGCCGGCGCGGTCCAGTCGCGTGCGTACGTCATCGATGTCCACCGGGCGCTCGAAACGCAGCTCGGTGACGGTGCCGCCGGTGAAGTCCAGGGCGAAGTTGAAGCCCTTGAACGCCATCGCACCGATGGAGACCACCAGCAACGCCAGCGCCAGCCCCAGCGACACCCAGCGCAGGCGCATGAAGTCAAACTTGCTGTCGTACGGGAAAACATTGAACGGTTTCATGGTCGTGCGCTTCCCGTCAGATAGCGATGGACTTGAGCTTGCGGCGGCGGCCGTAGATCAGCGTGGCAATGCCGCGCGAGACCGAGACCGCGGTGTACATCGAGGTCAGGATGCCGACGATGGTGGAGATGGCGAAGCCCTTGACCGGGCCGGTGCCGAAGGCGAACAGCGCCACGCCTGCCAGGATCGCGGTCAGGTTGGCGTCGGCGATCGTGCCGGAGGCCTTCTCGTAACCGGTGGCAATGGCGGCGTGGGGTGGCATGCCCGCCCGCAACTCCTCACGTATGCGCTCGTTGATCAGCACGTTGGCGTCCACCGACATGCCCACCGTCAGGGCGATGCCCGCCAGGCCCGGCAACGTCAGCGTGGCACCGAACCAGGACATCACCGCGATCAGCGCCAGCATGTTGATCAGCAGCGCCAGGCAGGTGATCACGCCGAACATGCGGTAATAGACCAGGAAGAAGCCAAGCGCGAACAGGAACGAGAACGCCACGGCGCGCATGCCGCGCTCCACGTTCTCGCGGCCCAGGCTCGGACCAACCACGCGCTCTTCGATGAAATCCATCGGGGCGGCCAGCGAACCGGAGCGGATCTGGCGGGCCAGGTCGGTGGCGAACTGGGCGCTCTCCAGACCGGTGGTCTGGAACTCCTTGCCGAACACGCCGTTGATGGTGGCGACCGAGATCACCTCCTCGCTGACGCGTGTGGAGCGGACTTCCTGGCCGTCGACCATGCGCACCTCGGGGATGCGCTCGATGTACACCACCGCCATCGGCTTGCCGACATTGTTGGAGGTGAAGTCGAACATGCGCTGGCCGCCGGCGCTGTTCAGCGTGACCGACACCGCCGGCGAGCCGGATTGCGAATCAAACATCGAGGTGGCGCGCACCAGCTGGTCACCGGTGGCAATCACGCGCTTGCTGAGCAGGATCGGCATGGGCTTGCCGTCCGGTCCCTTCTCGGTGCGGTAATAGAGCTTGGCATCGGGCGGGATGATGCCGCTGGCGACAGCGTCGTAGGCACTGCCTTCGAGCGCGGCGCGGTATTCCAGCGTGGCGGTGGCGCCGAGCACGCGCTTGGCCTGCGCGGTGTCCTGCACGCCGGGCAACTGGACGACGATGCGGTCCTCGCCCTGGCGCTGGATGATCGGCTCGGACACGCCGAGCGAATTGATGCGGTTGCGCAAGGTGCCGACGTTCTGCTCGATAGCCTCGATGGCCAGGCGCTTGATCTCGGCCTGCGGCAACAGCACGGTCACGACGTTGCCTTCCGCATCCACCTGCATGCCCTGCTGGCTGGTCAGCAGCAGCTCGCGCGCCTTCTCGGCGTCGGCCGGGTTGGACAGGGTCGCCACGACGGTGTTGTTGGTGCGCCGCTCGACCGATTCATAGCGAACGCGGCTGTCACGAAGCTGCGCACGGATGCCTTCGGCGGTGGCATCCAGCCGCTTCTCGATCGTCGCCTTCTGGTCCACCTGCATGGTGAAGTGCACGCCACCCTGGAGGTCCAGGCCGAGCACCATCGCGCGGGCCCCGATCTTTTCCAGCCAATCAGGCACGGTGGAGGCCAGGTTCAGCGCGACCGTGTAGTCATTGCCCAGCGCCGGACGCAGCACGTCGGCCGCCTTGCCCTGCGCGTCGGGGTCGTTCAGGCGCACCAGCAGGTTGCCCTTGTCGATCTCGACCTGCTTGGGGGCGATGCCGGCCTTGGTCAGGTCGGCCGAGACGCGCGTCTTCAATGCCTCGTCCACCACCGCGCCGCGGTTGGCGGTGACCTGCACGGAACTGTCCTGCGGGTACATGTTGGGCAACGCATACAGCGTGCTCAGCACGAGTACGACCAGGATGACGAAGTACTTCCAGCGTGCGTAAGTCAGCATCGATTGGACCCCACGGCGGCGCTTGGGCCGCCGTCTATCGGCGTAAGGTTGGCGTCAGCGGGTGTTGGAGCCGGCTCAGGCCGACTTCAAGCTGCCCTTGGGCAGGACGTTGGCGATTGCGCCCTTCTGCACGCGGATCTGCACGTTGTCGGCGATTTCAACCGTGATGAAATTCTCACCGATGTCGGTGACGCGGCCGGCGATGCCGCCGTTGGTCAGCACCTCATCGCCCTTGGACAGCTTCTCCAGCATCGCCTTGTGTTCCTTGGCGCGCTTCATCTGGGGGCGGATCATCAGGAAGTACATGATCGCGATCAGGACGATCGGGAACAGCAGGGTGCCCATGCCGCCACCCGGGGCCGGAGCGGCCTGGGCATACGCGGGGGCGATCACGAGGTCGAGCAGGTTCATGTCGTTCTTCCGTCGGTACAAATAAGCGGGGGATTATGCCATGGGTTCCGGTACGCCCGGTTTCAAGCGGGCATTGGCCTGCCGCGTGCCGCGGCCAGCGGCGGCACAGCGGGAGCGACATCCGGCCAGGGAAGACCGGCGGGTCTGACCGGCGCGGGGACGGACAGTTCCCCGCCGCTCAGTCCCCGCCACCGGCGCGGGCGGCATAGAAGGCCTCCCGGAAGGCCTGGAATGCGCCCTGCTCGATCGCCGCCCGCATCTGAGCCATCAACCGCTGGTAGTAGCGCAGGTTGTGCAGCGTTCCCAGCATCGGTGCCAGCATCTCGTTGCAGCGGTCCAGGTGCCGCAGGTACGACCGGCTGAACCCGCGCGAGCAGGAGTAGCAGTCGCAACCCTCCTCGATCGGCCGAAGGTCGCGCTCGTACTTGGCGTTACGCACCCTTACCGTGCCGAAGGAGGTGAAGTAATGGCCGTTGCGCGCGTTGCGCGTGGGCATCACGCAGTCGAACATGTCCACGCCGCGTGCCACCGCCTCGACCAGGTCCTCCGGCCGTCCCACGCCCATGAGGTAGCGCGGGCGGTCCTCCGGCAACTGTGGGGCGATGTGGTCCAGGGTGTGGTTGCGGACCGCTTCCGGTTCGCCCACGGCCAGTCCGCCGATGGCGTACCCGTCAAAACCGATCTGCTTCAGCCCCTCGGCCGAGCGCGTGCGCAGTTCCGCATACATGCCGCCCTGCACGATGCCAAACAGCGCCGCGTCATTGCCCTCATGCGCCTTCTTGCTGCGCTCGGCCCATCGCAGGCTCAGTTCCATCGACTTGCGCGCCACCTGTTCGCTGGCCGGCTGGCCATCCACGAGGTACGGCGTGCACTCGTCGAAGATCATCACAATGTCCGAGTCGAGCACCTTCTGGATGTGCATGCTCTCCTCGGGCCCGAGGAACACCTTGCGCCCGTCGGTGGGCGCGGCGAAGGTCACGCCCTGCTCGGTGATCTTGCGCTTGTGTGCCAGCGAGAACACCTGGAAACCGCCCGAGTCGGTCAGGATCGGCCCATCCCAGCGGCCAAAGCCGTGCAGGCCGCCATGGTCGGCGATCACGTCCAGGCCGGGGCGCAGGTACAGGTGGAAGGTGTTGCCGAGGATGATCTCGGCGCCCAGCTCGCGCACCTGCTCCGGCATCACGCCCTTGACCGAGCCGTAGGTGCCCACTGGCATGAAGGCCGGCGTCTCCACAGTGCCCCGCGGGAAGGTCAGGCGGCCACGGCGCGCGGCGCCGTCGGTGCCCAGCAGTTCGAATGCCATGCGGCTCATGCGCGCACCTCCGGCAGGGGCGCCGCGGGAAACAGGAGCATCGCATCGCCATAGGAGAAGAAGCGGTACGCCTCGCGGATCGCGTGGGCATAGGCCTCGAATACGCGCTCCTTGCCGGCGAACGCCGAGACCATCATCAACAGGGTGCTCTCCGGCAGATGGAAATTGGTGACCAACGCGTCAACCGAGGTGATGCGGTAGCCGGGCAGGATGAACAACCGGGTTTCGCCCGAGTAGGGCTGCAGTTCCCGCTGTCCGGCATCGTTGGTGCGCGTCGCGCTTTCGAGCGCGCGCACCACGGTCGTGCCAACGCCAATGACCCGACCTCCCGCGGCACGGGTATCGCGGATGGCTTCGACCAGTTCGGCACCGACGTTGAGCCATTCGCTGTGCATCACGTGCTGGTCCAGGTCGTCCACGCGCACCGGCTGGAAGGTCCCTGCCCCGACGTGGAGCGTCACGTGGCCGAAGTGCACGCCCTTGGCCTGCAACGCCGCGAGCAGCGCTTCGTCGAAATGCAATCCGGCCGTGGGTGCCGCCACCGCGCCCACCTCGCGGGCGAACACGGTCTGGTAGCGCTCGGTGTCATCCTGGCCAGGCACCCGCTGGATGTAGGGCGGCAACGGCAGGCGGCCGGCGTGCAGCAGCCAGCTCTCCAGCGATTCGGGCACGTGGAACTGCAGCACGTAAAACTCGCCTTCGCGACCCAGCACTTCGGCTTCGCCGCCGGCGTCCAGCGCGATCCGGGCACCCGCCTTGGGCGATTTGCTGACGCCCAGTTGCGCGCGCGCCTGGTTACCGCCCAGCAGGCGCTCGATCAGGATCTCGACCCGGCCGCCCGTGGCTTTCTGCCCGAAGAGTCGGGCAGGGATCACCCGGGTGTCGTTGAACACCAGCAGGTCACCGGGTGCCAGCAGGTCGAGCAGGTCGCGGAAGTGGCCATCCCGCAGCGGCGCGGGCGTGGGCGGCACCACCAGCAGGCGGCTGGCGGAACGCTCGGCCAGCGGCGCCTGGGCGATCAGCTCCGGGGGCAGGTCGTAGTGGAAGTCGGACTTCTTCAAGCGGGTGGTGGATGCGGCGGGAACCGCACATTGTATAGGCCCCTGCCCACCGCCCCCGCGCTAGCGCTCGAACTTGGCCGACAGGATGATCGACGACGTGGTCCGCTCCACGCCCTCGATGGCGCCGATGCGGTCGGTCAGTTCGTCCATGACCGACACCGTGGGCGTCACGCCCAGGGCCACCAGGTCGAACGGTCCGCTGACCGAGTGCAGGGTGCGCACCTCAGGCATGGCGTGAAGCGCCTTCACGACCGCGGGGGCCTGCTTGGGCAGCACGGTGATCATGATGTGCGCGCGGATCCAGCCGCGTTCGGCCTCGTCGTCCACGCGAACCGTGTAGCCGGCAATCAGACCCTGCCGCTCCAGCCGCTCGATCCGGCTCTGCACCGTGGTCCGCGACAGCTTGAGGCGGCGGGCGATTTCGGCCGTGGAGGCGCGCGCGTTCTCGCGAAGCACGGACAAAAGCTGCTGGTCGGCCGCGGTGATCTTCATTCTGCCCAATCCTGCTCGTCATTTCGACGAAAGGTCAGTTTATTCCGCGCGCATTCACGCTGTCTATCGACGAATCAATCTGGATAATGAATCGATACCCATATGAACGACCCCGGGAGGGCGCCCATGACCATCCTCGACAACCTCGCGCCGCTGCGCGCCCACGGCGGCGCGCGGCGCACCCTCGGCCTGGATGACGCCACCGTCCTGCGCTTTGCCGCGACCCACCCGGAGTTGGGCGAGGCCATCGAAGCCGCCGCCGCCGAGTACGCGCGGGTCAAGGCCGACGTCGCCGACCTGCTGGACCTGGACGAGGACGCGCAGATCCACGCCCTGCAGGCCGGCTACGTCAATTTCTATGCTGACGATGCGGTCAACCCCTACGTCGCGCTGACCGCCCGCGGCCCGTGGATCGTGACCCTCAAGGGCGCGGTGCTGCACGACTCCGGCGGCTACGGCATGCTCGGTTTCGGCCACGCACCCAAGGCGGTGATCGAGGCAATGGCCAAGCCGCAGGCGATGGCCAACATCATGACCCCGTCACTCTCGCACCTGCGCTTCGAGCGCGCCCTGCGCGCGGCCATCGGCACCACGCGGGGCGGCTGCCCGTACGACAAGTTCCTGTGCCTGAACTCCGGCTCGGAGTCGGTGTCGCTGGCGTCGCGCATCGTCGACACCAATGCCAAGCTGATGACGGATGCGGGCGCCCGCCACGCCGGCCGCGCCATCAAGCGCCTGGTGGTCAAGGGCAGCTTCCACGGCCGCACGGAGCGCCCGGCGCTGTATTCGGACTCCAGCCGCAAGACCTACCTGCAGCACCTGGCCAGCTTCCGCGGCGAGGACAGCGTGCTGGCCGTGGAACCCTACGACGTGGCCGCGCTGAAGCAGATCTTCGCCGATGCCGACGCCAACGGCTGGTTCATCGAGGCGATGTTCCTGGAGCCGGTGATGGGCGAAGGCGATCCGGGCCGCAGCGTGCCGGTGGAGTTCTACAACGCCGCCCGCGCGCTTACCAAGGCGCACGGCGCGATGCTGCTGGTCGACTCGATCCAGGCCGGCCTGCGTGCCAACGGCGTGCTGTCGATCGTGGACTACCCCGGCTTCGAAGGCGTGGAAGCGCCGGACATGGAGACCTACTCCAAGGCGCTCAATGCCGGCCAGTACCCGCTGTCGGTGCTCGCCGTCAGCAAGCAGGCCGCGGAGACCTACCGGAAGGGCCTGTACGGCAACACCATGACCACCAATCCGCGCGCACTGGACGTGGCCTGCGCGGTGCTGAAGCAGGTCACTCCGGCCGTGCGCGACAACATCCGTACGCGCGGCACCGAGGCCTTGCAGAAACTGGAAGCGTTGAAGGGCCAGCTGGGCGGCGCGATCACCAAGGTGCAGGGCACCGGCCTGCTGTTCTCCTGCGAGCTCGCGCCCGAGTTCAAGTGTTACGGCGCCCGCTCCACCGAGGAGTGGCTGCGCGAGCACGGTATCGGCGTGATCCACGGTGGGGCCAACTCGCTCCGCTTCACCCCCACCTTCACCATCACCAGCGAGGAGATCGACCTGCTGGTGGCGATGGTCGGGCGCGCCCTGAAGGAAGGTCCCCGCGCCACGCAGGCCGTGGCTGCCTGAGCGCACGCTCCATCGTGATGGGCAACGACGAGGCCGGGCATGTCCCGGCCTCGTCCGTTGTGCCAACCGTGCCGTGGTCAGCTAGGCTGTCGGCGTCCCCTGCCCGGCCTGTCGCATGAAGACTGTCGAAGTCCAGCACCCCCTCGTCCAGCACAAGATGGGACTGATGCGCCGCAAGGACATCAGCAACAAGGAGTTCCGCGAACTGGTGGCCGAGGTCGGCACGCTGGTGGCCTTCGAGGCCACGCGCGACCTGGCGACCGAGGACGCCGTCATCGAAGGTTGGGCCGGGCCGACGCACGTGCGGCGCCTGGCCGCCAAGGTCACGCTGGTCCCGATCCTGCGTGCGGGCCTGGGCATGCTGCAGGGAGTGCTGGTGGCGCTTCCCACCGCGCGCATTGGCGTGGTGGGCCTGAAGCGCAACGAGCAGACGCTGCGCCCTGACCGCTATTACCTCAACCTCCCAGCCCACATGGCCGAGCGCGTGGCGATCATCGTGGACCCCATGCTCGCCACGGGCGGCAGCACCATCGCCGCCATCGACCAGCTCAAGGCGCACGGCTGCACGCGGATCAAGGGCCTGTTCCTGGTCGCCGCGCCAGAGGGCCTGCGCGCGGTGGAAGCGGCGCATCCTGACTTCGAGGTCTATACCGCCGCGATCGATGAGCGGCTCAACGACGTCGGATACATCCTCCCCGGCCTCGGCGACGCAGGCGACAAGTTGTTCGGAACCGACCTGGTCTAGTGTCGCGCGTCTTTCGAGGTGCCGCGGCGCCTGCGAAGGGTCACCAGGGTAACCAGCGCGAGGCCCACCAGGCCGCCTGCACCCCATAGCCACCACAGCCAGGGGATTCCGTCGCCGTCGTCAGCCGGCTCGAGCGGCTCCTCTGGGCCGGGCGCGGGCATGGCCGGCACTGTGGCTGCCGGCAGCGGATGCCAAACTCCATCGCGGAGCTCAACCTTGCCCAACAGCGGAGGCAGCGTCAGTTCCCTCCAGGTGATCCGTAGATCGCCGATCTGCGGATCCAGCGGATTCTCACTGCTGCTCAGCCCGTCGCCGTCAGGCTGGAACGTGGCCGACAGGTTGGCGGGCAGGCGGCTGTAGCTGGGCCGGAACTCGCGCCACTCACCCAACGTGCGCAACACCTCCGGCGCCAGAGGCTTGCCGTTGAGTGTCGCGTCGGTCGCCCACCATCGTTCGCTGCCAATCGGCAGCTCGCCGGGGTTTCTGTGCGCCGGGCCAAAGTCGGTCGAATCAATCGGCCCGGCATTCCACGCCCGCGCGTAGCCTGCAGCATCACTGCGCCACTGCAGCATCTCGACCTTGCGGTCGAGGCCGAACTGCCGTGTCTCCACCCGGAAATCGGGGTCGCGAATGGCGCGGCCTGCGCGCGGCACCAGCTCCGGCACCTCCTGCGCCCGTACCTCCTGCCCTGCCAGCAGCAACGCCAGCACGGCCAGCGCAAACCTCATGCCGCCAGTGCCCTGGCGTGCAGTTCGGCGACCTCGTGGGTGGTGCCGAACTTGCCCTTTTCATCGCGCGTCACCTGGGCCAGCGCGCAACCCGGGTCATGGGTGAAGAACAGATGCACATTGCGGGTCAGCTTGTCGGCAAGGAATGACTTCTTCTCGTCGATCAGCAATTCCGCATTGCGGTCGTAACCCATCGTGATCGGCACGTGCACCCAGGGCCGCCCTGGGATCAGGTCGGCGCAGAACACCACCCCGCCGTGCGGCTGGCCCTCCACGGTTTCCGGGCCAACGATCTCCGACAGCATCAGGCCGGGCGTATGGCCGCTGCTGAAATGGAAGCGGACGCTATCGCCCAGCGTGCGGCTGTGCGGGCCATCCACCAATTCCAGACGGCCGGTGGCTTCGATCAGGGCAGGCAGTTCCGGAATGAAGCTGGCCCGGTCGCGCGCGTGCGGCTGCAAGGCGCGCTCCCAATGCTCGCGCCCCACGACGTAGGTTGCGTTCGGGAACACCAGCCGCGGAGGCTGGCCTTCCTCCCACTGCGCGAGCAGGCCGCCCGCATGGTCGAAGTGCAGGTGCGAAAGCACGACCACGTCGATGTCTTCCGGCTTGAACCCGGCGGCGGCGAGCGAGTCGAGCAGTACATGACGCTCTTCGACCACGCCATAACGCTCTCGCAACTTGGGCTCGAAGAAGGCACCGATGCCCGCTTCGAACAGCACGGTCTTGCCGGCGAGCGGACTGGCCAGCAACGCCCGGCACGCGAGCTCGATCCGGTTCTGTTCGTCCGGCGGCGCCCACTTGGACCACATCGCGCGCGGCGCGTTGCCAAACATCGCGCCGCCGTCGAGCTTCTGGCTGTTTCCCAGCAGCGACCAGAGTTTCATGTCCCACCACCTCACGCGCACATCCCGATGACTGGCCCATGATACCGCCGTCACCAGCAGGTGACCCGCAGGCACCTACTTCTGCGCGGGCGCCAGCAGCACGTCGGCTTTGCCAACCGGATTGCGCGGATCGGTGCCACCTTCCAGCGTGTTCTGCGCCTTGTCCCAAGCCACCGTCTGCAGGTTGCCCCACGGCTGTTCGGCGGCATTGACCTTGTGGCCCATCGCTTCCAGCGCCTTGACGGTTTCCGGTGCCAACGCGCCGGCTTCGGCGGAAATCACGTCCGGCATCCACTGGTGGTGGATTCGTGGCAGCGCCGCGACCTGCTGCGAGCTCAGGCCATCGTCGTAGCCCAGGATGCCAAGCAGCACTTCGGTAATGATGCGGCTGCCGCCGGGGGCACCAATCGCCGCCACCTTGTCCTTGGACTCGATGAAGCTCGGTGTCATCGAGCTGAGCATGCGTTTGCCAGCCTTCGGTGCGTTGGCTTCGAAGCCCATCACTCCGAAGGCGTTGGGCGTGCCGGGGCGCAGCGCGAAGTCGTCCATTTCGTTGTTGAGCAGCACCCCGGTGCCCGGCGCCACCATGCCAGAGCCATAAAGCAGGTTCACCGTCTGCGTCGCCGAAACGCGGTTGCCTTCGGCGTCGATGATCGAGAAGTGGGTGGTTTCATCATCCTCCAGCGGCGCCGGCCGGCCCGAAAGCAATTCGCTGGGCAGCGCCTTTTCCGGATGGATCGACGCACGCTGGCCCGCCGCGTACTCGCGGCTGGTGAGGCGCGCCACCGGCACCTTCACGAAGTCTGGATCGCCAAGATAGATGGTGCGGTCCCGATAGGCCCGACGCATCGCCTCGGTGACCAGGTGGGTGCGTTGCGCGGCATCGAGCTTGGACAGATCCCAGCCCTCGAGGATCTGCAGGATCTGCGCCATCGCCACGCCACCCGACGACGGCGGCGGCGCGGTGGTGACATCCCAGCCGCGGTACTTGAAGCGCAACGGCTCGCGCTCCTTGACGCGGTAGCCGGCGAGCTCGTCGGCACGCCACTTGCCACCCTCCTCCTTAACCGAGGCGAGCAGCTTCTTCGCCACCTCGCCGCGGTAGAAGCCGTCGAAGCCCTTTTCACCCAGCAGTTCCAGCGTGCGTGCCAGGTCGGACTGCCTGAGCACTTCGCCCACCTGCGGCGGCGTGCCGTCGGCGAGGAACACCGCGCGGGTACCGCGATAGCGTTCCATCACCTCGCGGCGGGCGCCATAGCCCCGCTCCAGGCGCGCGTAGATCGGGAACCCCGCGCGGGCGATGCGAATGGCCGGTGCCAGTGAAGCCTTCAATGGCAGTCGACCGTAGCGTTCGGCGAGGTGCACCAGTGCCGCGGGCAGGCCGGGAATGCCAGCCGACCACGGGCCGTTGACCGAACGATCGCGGTTGAGCTCGCCCTTGGCATCGAGGAACGCTTCCGGCGTGGCGGATTCGGGCGCCGTCTCACGTGCATCCACGAAGACGTCCCGGCCGCTGCGCGCGTCGTGCAGGAGGAAGAAGCCGCCGCCGCCGATGCCCGAACTGATCGGCTCGACCACCGACAACACCGCCGACACCGCGATCGCCGCATCGAAGGCGTTGCCCCCGGCGCGGATGATCTCCAGGCCGGCATCGGTGGACAGCGCGTGGGCGCTGGCGATCACCGCACCCGGCGGAGTGGCCTTCGACGGCCGGGTCGACGCCGAATCCCTGGCCGCGCGCCCCGGTGTGCTCTCTGTTTTCTCCGTCGCGACATCCACCGCAGCGGCACGCACGACCATGACCGGCGCAAACGACAGGCCGACCGCCAACAACACCAACGCGGTCCGTGCGCGCAGATCAATGGGCATGCAAAGTCACTCCTGCTGCAACCTCGCCAGCTTGGCGAGCAGTTGCTCCTGGGATTCGGGATGGTCTGGATCGGGGTCGATGCACTCGACCGGACAGACGACCACGCACTGTGGTTCGTCGAAGTGACCGACGCATTCGGTGCAGCGCGCCGGATCGATCACATAGATGGTCTCGCCCTGCGAAATGGCCTGGTTGGGGCAGGCGGGTTCACAGACGTCGCAATTGACGCAGAGTTCGTTGATTTTCAGCGACATGGCGGTGGGGCGCCAGTACGCCGGCTGGTCCTGCCGCGCCCATTGCGGGCGCGGCAGGAGCGAGGCCGGTTACTTGGTCTCGATGAACTTGTAGTCGACGCCGGCCGGGGCGACGGCAGCCTTGACCCGCTCGTTGTCCTCGGCCTTGCCCAGGAACAGGATCTTCACGCCCTTCATCGAACCGGCCTGTACCTGGCCGAACGAGGCGACCACGAGGTCAGCCATCTTGGCCGAGGACGGCGATCCGTAGGCCACCAGGTTGCCCTCGAGGATGCCGCGCTGCAGGTCGGTGGAGGCCTGCTCCAGCAGGCGGTCGTAGTAGCCCTGGAAGTCCGGGGTTTCCTCGGCCGGCAGGAAGTACAGGTACGGCTGGCCGGTCACGCCATCGAGGTTGCGCTTGACGACTTCCTGCAGGTAGGTGCCCCACGCGTTCTCGTCATTGGTGGTCGGCGCGACCAGCGGCGCCTCGACGACGGCTTCCGGCTTGGCAGCCTCTTCCTTCTTGCACGCGGCCAGCAGCGGCAGCACAAGGCAGGCGGTGAGCATCAGGCGGGTGGTGGTCTTCATCGGGGAGCCCCTGTTGTGGTGGGTGTTGCGGATGGAAAGGAGTCAGTCTGCCGCACGGCGCCACTGCGCCTGCAGCGCGGCGGCCACGGCGGGCGGCACGAAGCCGGAGACGTCGCCGCCCAAGCGCGAGATTTCGCGCACCAGCGACGAGGAGATGAAGCCATATTGTTCGGCCGGCGTCAGGAACAGCGTTTCCACCTCCGGAATGAGGTGGCGGTTCATGCTGGCGAGCTGGAACTCGTACTCGAAGTCCGACACGGCGCGCAGGCCGCGCAGCAACACACCGCCGCCCACCTCGGCCACGAAATGCGCCAGCAGGCAATTGAAGCCACGGACTTCCACGTTGGCGTGGTGGGCCACCGCCTGGCGCGCCAGCTCCACGCGCAGCTCCAGCGGCAGCGCGGGGCCCTTGCCGGGGCTTTCGGCCACGCCAATGATCAGCCGCTCGAACAGCGGCGCCGCGCGGTCGACGAGGTCGACATGGCCATTGGTGATCGGGTCGAACGTGCCGGGATAAACGGCGATGCGTTGTCGGGCCGCGGTCATGCGTAGGTCATTCGCTGGAGGTGGCGCAACGGAAAGTGTCGGCCGGACCGGCCGCGTTCACGCCAGTGTATCAGTGGCCGCCGGGCGCCGCCGGTACAGCGCGTAGCGGACTTCGCGGGTGCGGCCCTCGCGGTGCAGGTGCCAGTCCGCGGGCAGCTCCGGAGCCTGGTCAGCCGGGGATTCCACGTACAGCAAGGCCGTGGGCGCCAGCCGGGCGGTGAGCCGCGGCATCACCGTGGACCACATCTCCGCCGCGAAGGGCGGGTCCAGGAAGGCCAGGTCGAATGGATCCCCGCCATCCGTGGCCAGCCATGCCATGGCGTCGGTATTGACCACCTGCGCCGCATCCCCGCCCTCCAGGCGGGCCAAGGTGCGCGTCAGCGCCGTGGCCAGGGCGCGGTCGCGTTCGACCAGGACCGCCGAAGCGGCACCCCGCGACAGCGCCTCCAGGCCCAGCGCGCCACTGCCGGCGAACAGGTCCAGGACCCGGGCGCCCGGCAGCATCGGCATCAGCCAGTTGAACAGGGTCTCGCGCACCCGGTCCGCGGTGGGGCGCAGGCCCGGTGACTCCGGCACGTCGAGCCGCGTGCCACGCCACTTGCCGCCGATCAGCCGCACACGCCCGGGCGCGCCGTTCGCGGGCGGACGGGGGGCTGAGGGCCGGGGGGAACGGGGAGGTTTCATCGGGGGCTCGCGGGGGCCGGTGCTAGCATGTGCACATTCTCGCGCATTCACGGAATGTCACCACGCGATGCTCAGTTTTTTCCGCCGCAAGAAGCCCGAAGCGGCCCCCACCGATGCCAGCAAGCGCCTCAGCGTGGAAGAGTTGGCCGCGGCCTTCCCCCACGCCGACACCCCAACCCCAACCGATGCGCCGGCCCACAATTCGACGCCCACCACGGGGGCCGAGCCGCCCCTTGAGGCGACCAGTGCCGTAGTTGGCCCGGGCCTGGATCCGGGCCTGACCATCGCCGCCCCGGCGGAGCCCGTTCCGGCCGAGGTGATCGCAGCCGCGCTCGAAACCGACTCCGCGCCTGGGCACCCAACTCCCGACACCGTGTCAGGCGACCAACCGCGCCCCGTCGCCACCCCGAATACCACGGCGGTTGACGCCTCCGATGGCAAGAAGGGCTGGCGCGACCGCCTGCGTGGTACCGCGTTCGCGCGCGCCTTCGGCGGCCTGTTCTCGCGCAATCCCAAACTCGACGACGACTTGCTGGACGAGGTCGAGACCGCCCTGCTCACCGCCGACGTGGGCGTAGCCGCCACTACCCAACTGGTGGAAAGCCTGCGCAAGCGCATGAAGGCGCGCGAGTTCGCCGACGCCCACGCGCTGCTGGCTGCGCTGCGCGCCGACCTGCTGGCGATGCTGCGCCCCGTGGCCGTACCGCTGCAGATCGACACCACTGCCAAGCCCTTCGTGTTGCTGACGGTAGGGGTCAACGGAGTCGGCAAGACCACGACCATCGGCAAGCTAGCCAAGCGTTTCAAGGACGAAGGTCGCCCGCTGATGCTGGCCGCCGGCGACACCTTCCGCGCGGCGGCGGTGGCGCAGTTGCAGGCCTGGGGCGATCGCAATGGCGTGCCCGTGGTTGCACAGGGCCAGAACGCCGACGCCGCCTCGGTGGCATTCGATGCCCTGCAGGCCGCCAAGGCGCGCGGCACCGAGGTACTGATCGCCGACACCGCCGGCCGTCTGCACACGCAACAGGGTCTGATGGCCGAACTGGGCAAGATCAAGCGCGTGCTGGCCAAGCTCGACCCCACCGCGCCGCACGAGGTGCTGATGGTGATCGACGGCACCACCGGCCAGAACGCGCTGTCGCAGTTGCGCCAATTCCACGCCGCAGTGGGCGTGACCGGCCTGGTGGTGACAAAGCTCGATGGCACGGCCAAGGGCGGCGTGGTGTTCGCGCTGGCCCGCGAGTTTGGCATCCCCATCCGATTCGCCGGCATCGGTGAGCGCCCTGAAGACCTGCGCGTGTTCGACGCCGAGGCCTTCATCGACGCGCTGCTGCCCGAGGCGCTGGGCGCATAGGCGCCGCAGCATGACGTTGCTGCCCGGGGCCGCCGCAGGATGATGGCGAAGCGCAGGCTCATCCTGATCGCGGTGCTGGCCCTGGTGGTGGCAGGTATCGCCGCGCTGCTGTTCTGGACCAGCCGGCCGCCGCAGTTCGCATCGCTGGTCACCGGCACCTTGGGGCGCTCGCTCGGCCTGGAGATAACGGTCGGCGGCGCCAGCGAATACCGCCTGCGGGGTGCGCCCGTGCTTGTGGTGCGCGACGTGGTCGTGCGTGAACCGGGAGCAGCCACGCCTTTGCTGCGTGCCGACCGCATCCATGTCTCCGTACCGTGGTCAACCGTACGCAGCCGCGGCAAGACGCTGTCGATCCGCTGCATCGAGCTCGACAGCCCTCGCCTGGACCTGGCCGCGCTGCAGCACTGGCTGTCGACGCGTCCACCCGGCGAGGAACGCATTCCCACCCTCACCGATGGGCTGGCGATCAACAACGGCACCGTCATCGCCGCCGGCTGGTCCCTCGATGGGATCGACGCCACGCTGCCCTCCGTCCATCCAGACCGACCAGCGCATGCACGCGTGCGTGGTCGCTACGTGGATGCGCCCCTCCACATCCCCTTTGACCTGGATCTCGCGCTTTCGCGCCCCGCGCGCCGCGCGGACCTGCGCGCACAGGGCGAGCTCACCCTGGACCATGGCGACTGGTCGATGCCGTCGTCGATCATCGTGTCCGGCCCGCTTGATTTCGGCGAGGACGCGATTCGCCTGACACCGGCGCGCATCGGCATCGACACGCAATACGTGAGCAAGGAGCAGCGCATCCCGTTCGCGTTGGGCCTGCATGGGCCCCTGGCGTTCGAAGACGCAAGCTGGAGGCTGTCACCCGCACACGTGGTGCTGCGCCCCCGCCCCGCGACGCCGGGCGCCAAACCGGAGCCGTCGATCGTTCCCGATCTAGACGCACGCGGCCGGCTGGCATTGGGCGGGCGCCTGTCGTTGCTGCTGGGCGGCACGATCCCCCGCTGGCCTGCTGCATGGCCGACACTGCCCCCGCCCATCGGTCAGTCCACCTCGCCGCTGCCCTTCGGCCTTGCCTACGAAGGTGCCACCGACCTCACCGATACCACGGCACTCAGCCTGCGCCGCGACGCCACGCGCTTTGACGGGCGCTTCCGCGTTCCGGCAGTACTGGAATGGACACGCGCGGCGACGGCCGGCAATCCACTGCCGCCACTGGATGGCACCCTCAGCACGCCGCAACTCGAAATCGCTGGCGCGCAGCTGCAAGGGGTGGAAGTCGAATTCGAAGGCGACGGCGTGGACGCCAGCACGGCTGCATCACCCACCCCATCGCCATGACCCAGGACGCCTTCGCCAAACGCCTGCTGGGCTGGTTCGACGTGTCCGGCCGCCACGACCTGCCCTGGCAGCATCCGCGCACGCCGTACCGGGTGTGGCTGTCGGAGATCATGCTGCAGCAGACCCAGGTCAAGACCGCGACGCCGTATTTCGAGCGCTTCGTCGCCGCGCTGCCGTCGTTGCAGGCACTGGCCGCCGCACCGCTGGATGACGTGCTCGCGCTGTGGTCCGGACTGGGCTACTACGCCCGCGCGCGCAACCTGCATGCCGCCGCCCAGCGCTGCGTGGAGCTGCACGGTGGCGACCTGCCCCGCGACATCGAGGCCCTCACCGCCCTGCCCGGCATCGGTCGCAGCACGGCCGCGGCGATCCTGTCGCAGGCGTGGGGTGACCGCCACGCGATCCTGGACGGCAACGTGAAGCGCGTGCTCAGCCGCTACCACGGCGTCGACGGGTGGCCCGGCCAGCCCGCGGTGGAGAAGCGGCTGTGGGCCTTCGCCGAGGCGCACCTGCCTGCCACACGCATGGCCGACTACACCCAGGCGCAAATGGACCTGGGCGCGACACTGTGCACGCGCAGCGACCCTGCGTGCGTACTGTGTCCGCTGCAGGACGATTGCATGGCCCGCCGCGAAGGCCGCACCGCCGAACTGCCTACCCCCAAGCCGGGCAAACCGCTGCCGCAGCGTCATGCCCAAGTCCTGTGGCTGGAAGACGCCGCCGGCCGCATCCTGCTGCAACGACGCCCGCCCACCGGCATCTGGGCCTCGTTGTGGACGCTGCCGCAGGCCGACGACGACGCCGCGGCCCGGGAGTGGTTCCGCAGCCACGTGGAAGGTGATTTCGCCAGCACCGAAGGCCTCGCGCCCGTCGCGCACGCCTTCAGCCACTACAAGCTGGAATTGCAGCCGCTGCGCGTGCGCCCGGTCGCCCTGCGCGCACGCGTGGGCGACAATGACGACCTGCGCTGGGTCGCACGCGGCGAGTTGACCTCGCTGGGCATCCCCGCACCCATTCGCCGGTTGTTGACGGGCGCCTGACAGCGATCAAGGCCCGGACACCCCGGTCACCGCATCCTCTACTTTGCTCCCGCGCACGGATCCGCCATGCCCCGCACCGTCTTCTGCCAGTACGAACAACGCGACACCGAAGGCCTGGATTTCATTCCCTGGCCAGGTGAGTTGGGCAAGCGCGTGTTCGCCGGCGTGGGCAAGGCCGCGTGGGGCAAATGGCTGGCCCATCAGACCATGCTGATCAACGAGAACCGCCTCTCGCCCATGGACCCCAAGCACCGCGCCTTCCTCGAAGTCGAGATGCAGAAGTTCCTGTTCGGCGGCGGCGCGGACAAACCGGCGGGCTACGTTCCGCCGGAAGGCTGAGCCAACGCCCGGCGGTCGCTTTCGGCGTGGCGGATGGCCTTGATGTCGACCGGGCGGATCTCGCGGATCTGGCAAGGCATGGTCACCATGTTGCTATCGAGCACCATCACCTTGTCGAAGCGGGCATGGACGGTGCCCATCTGGCTGGTCACGCTGATGGCCTGCGCGAAATCCAGATCCGGACAACGGCCATTGAGCTCCAGCAGGTAGACGTCGTTGTGTCGCGCCCACACCGCAACCGCGGAGTCACCCAGCGGCGTCCAGCCATTGAGCGCCGTGAAGTAGCGGAAACTGGGCACCGGGGCGCCGGCGTGGGCGCGGTAGATGCCCAGCCGTTCGGCGTCGCTGATCCGGTTGGTGGCGCAGCCAGTGAGCGCCAGCGTGGCCGCGAAGGCCATCAGCAGCATCGTTCTCATCATCGCCTCCTCTCCGCACCGGGCGGCCAATGGGGATCCGTCGCCATGATGCGCCTTCCCGTGCAACACGAAGCTCACGGCGAAACGGCATTCAGCCACCGTGAGGCTTGCCAGCCGGCGCGGCTACGCTTATCATGCCGCCTCTCGCGTTACCGGCGAGTTGTTGGCCGGGTAGCTCAGTTGGTAGAGCAGGGGATTGAAAATCCCCGTGTCGGGGGTTCGATTCCCTCCCCGGCCACCATTTTGGTGGTTAGCGTGAAACGTAGGCCCTGCACGGCGTCATGCCCTGCGGGGTTTTTCGTTTCTGGCACCGCTGGATGCCTTGGTACCACCTTGTAGGAATTTTCCTACCCCCCAGCGCGGCATCTCCCGACATACAACGGCCCGGCAAAACGTGACCCTAGTTCCATTCCCGCGTCCATGTCGCGCGGGACCCACTTCGCAGCGGGGAGAACACCATGGGTTACCGAGTCGAGTTCCGAGCCAGGATGCCTGCGCCGCGCACCATTGACCATCGCGTCAGTCATTGCCGCTTTCCCACTCTGCTGGATGCCTCACGCATTGCGCAGGTGGAGGCCAACGCCATGGCCGCGGTGCAGGCCACCGACGTGGAGGTGCGGATCTACGATCGCCGCAATCAGCTGGCGCGCACCCTGCAGGCTTCGTACGCCTTCAAGTGCGCGTAGGCGATGTGCAGCAATGGAATGCTCGCGCGTTGGCGCCCCGCGCGTTCGATCATGTCGCCGACGATGTGATCGGCCTCGATTGGGCCACCGCGCTGGATGTCACGCAGCATCGACGCGGTCAGGGTTGAGCCCGGGTCGGTCAGGGACTGTCGCGTACGCTCGACGGTGGCTTCGTCCGGCGGATGCCCCGCCTCTGCGGCGACGGCAACGCAGTTGCCCAGCAGTTCCAGCGTGATCTCGCGCCCACCCGGGGAGGCCATGATGTCGCCCACTGGGGCACGCATGAGGCAGGTGATGCCGGCAAGCGTGGCGAGGAACACCCACTTGTCCCACATGTCCTGGACGATGCGCACGCTGGGGCGTGCCTCGAAGCCGGCGTCGGACAGAACTGCGGTGATCCGCTGCATGCGCGCGGAAGCACTGCCGTCGCGTTCGCCAAAGGTCAGGCTGTGGGTGCGGTTGAGGTGGCGGATCACGCCTTCGCCATCCAGCGTTGCGGCGATGTGGCATTGCCCGCCGAGCACCTGCGCTCCACCGAAACGCGCGTCCAGCGCGTCCAGGTGCGCCATGCCGTTGAGTAGCGGCAGGACGGCGGTGGCCGGCCCCACTGCGGGGGCCACATCCTCGATGACGGGGGCGAGGTCGTAGGCCTTGCAGCCGATGATCACCAGGTCGAAGGGCGTCGCCAGGCCCTCGCGGGTAAGGGTCTGCGGGTTGGCAAGAGTGACGTCGCCGAAGGGGCTGCGGATGCGCAAGCCTTCCCGCGACAACAATGCGGCGCGGGCGTCGCGCACCAGGAAGGTGACATCACGATCGGCCGCGGCCAGACGGCCACCGAAATAGCCGCCCACGCCACCTGCACCCACCACCAGGATCCGCATCGACTTGTCCTTGAGACTCCACCGGACACCATCTTAACGATGCTGCACGCGCGGCCCCTGCCCGCCCATGGCCGACGCAGGAAAGAAAGGGCCCGGCAATGCCGGGCCCAAGGGGTTGGAGCTTGAGCCTGCGCTCAGTCTTCCGCGCTCTGGTAGTGGCTCATGTAGCGACCCGCTGCGACGGCGTAAGCTGCGCGGGTCACAGTCTTGCCCGGGTCGAAGTAGGCATGCAACGTGGGCTGCAGGTCGAACGGACCCTGCGTCAGGGCGAAGCGCGCGTTGATCAGGCCATGGTCCAGCGCGAGCTGCACATAACCGCGCAGGCTGGCCGGGATGCTGGCAGCATCCTCCACCGGGATGCGGCGCCCGTCATGGAACACGGTCAGCTCGCCGGTGAAACCCTGCGCCTGCGACTGCAGGGCCAGCGCTTGCACCAACGAGTAGGCCAGGCTCACGCGGGTCACGCTGTCGGTGGGGCGGAAGGCGCCGTTGACCGTGCCCATCACCGCGTCCTGCGCCTGGCTGAGGTCGCGCAGGGCGCCACCGCGGGCAACCACCGACTCCACGTAGGCATACGCCGGGTTGCTGGTATCGACGTCGCTGACGGTTCGCTGGCCGTCCAGCGGCAGGTGCTGGCGGACGCTTGCGCCCATCACCAGGTACTGCGCCAGTTCGCTGCGCTTGAGGGTCTGGTCGGGACGGAACTTCTTGTCCGAGTAGCCGTCGACCAGGCGGTTGGCGACGGCGTATTCGATCGCCTGGCGCGCTGCATGGTGGGCCACGTCATCCATCCCGGTGTAGCCCCCGCTCTTGAGGAAGCTGACCTCGCCACTCACCGTGCCGGGTGCGCCGTATCCGTTGGTGACGTTGAGCGGATCGACGTCCGTGCCCGACACCGAGCCGATGCCCCGCACGCTCACCTTCCACACACCGGGCTTTCCTGGCGCACCGGTGGTCACGGTGTCACCCAGCACCGGCAATGCGATCGACGAGCCGTACTTGACGCCATCCGGGTCGGTCAGCACCAGGGCCAGCGTGTTCTCGCCGATGGTGGCGCGCGCGGAGACCCACGCGATGTCGCTGCCCACGGTGAAGGAGTACTCCTCCACTTCGCCCACCGGTGAAAAGAACACGGAGAACGGCTGGTTGGGCACACCACCAGCGAGCACTGCGTTGGCGTTGAATTCACGCAGCGCGTTGACGGTGGCGCCATGGTCGTTGCGCAGGCCCGCGGCCGCCGCGACGGCCTCGTAGGCATTGACGTGGCCAGTGCCGGCTTCCCAGTAGAGGCGGCCGGTCATGTTGGTCGCGGTGCGCTCGATGATGTCCTTGATCTGCGCCGGGTTGAGGTACGGGTTGGCCTCCAGCATCAGGGCCACGATGCCTGCCACGTGCGGGGTGGCCATCGAGGTGCCGCTCATGTGGCTGTAGTAGGGCTGGTGCGCGGGATCCAGGGTCGAATCGTCGGCCAGCAGGTGCAGGGCACCGCCCAGGGTGCGGGTGGACACGATGTCCACTCCGGTGGCGACGATGGTCGGCTCGTTGCTGTAGGTCCAGGTGCGGCCGTCGGGCATGGTGAAGGTTCCGGTTTCGCCGCGCTTGCCGCGCGAGGAGAACGAGGTGAGCACGCCGTCCTTCTCGCCGGCTCCGACCGAGATCACCCAGGGCGCCTGCGCGTACGGATTGTGGGTGTCCTCGCCTGGACCGTCGTTGCCGGCAGCGAACACGCTGACGATGCCGCGCTTGTACAACTCGTAGGTGGAGATGTTGACCGGGTTCATCGGGTCGAACTTGCCGGAGGAACCCCACGAGTTGCTGGTCACGCGGATGGTGTTGGCATAGGTGAACTGGTTGGTGGCCGCGTAGTCCAGGCCGCCGACCGCGTCGAGGATGAGCAGCACCGCACCGGAGCCGTAACCGACCAGGTCAGCACCTGGCGCCACGCCGCGGTACAGGCCGTTGGACTTGGCCCCGGTCCCACCAATGGTGCCGGCGCAGTGCGTGCCGTGGCCCGAACCCCAGTCGGTGTTGGGGATGCCTTCGAGGTAGGTGATGGGCAGCATGCTGTCGACCGCGGCCAGGTTGGTCACGCCCTGGGTGTTCTGCACGAGGTGGTCGCCGAACTTGATGTCGTCGTGGGTGCCGTCGACGCCGGAGTCGTTGACCAGCACCGCCACGCCTTTGCCGCTGTAGGGCACTGGCCGCCCGAAATCACCGGGGTTCTGCACGGTGCGCGCGGCGCCGGACATTTCACGCGCCTCCTTGTTGAAGTAGCGCAGCGGCGCGTTGAAGTAGATCGAGGCCACGTCGTCGCGCTGGGCCAGCGCGCGGATCTCGGCCGGGGTGGCCAGCGCGCCCGCGATGGGCAGGGTGCGCATGGTGATGCCCTTGGTGATGCCAAGTTGCTGCAGGGCGGCAGTCTGGGCAGCGGTCACGGGGCCGGATTGTTCGTAGCTGACCACGATCTGCAATTCTTCCGCCGGGCTGGCCGCCTGCATCAGCGAGACCAGTTGCGGGTCGAGGTGGGCATCCGCCAGGGCGACGCCACTGGCGAGCAGGCCGATTGCAATGGCGGAAAGACGGCAAGCATTACGGGGGAGTCTGTGGCGCGACATGATCAGGTACTCCGGTGGGCTTCGCCCGGGACTGGGCACGGGGCCAGCATGGAAAGCGGCCGCGCCATCGCCCATCCGGAATGGCCCCTAAAGGTGCTGGGGGAATACCCTCAGCGCCCGTCTGGAGGCTGAATGACGGTTGCCGCTGGGTGAAACCCCCTACAGACGGCCTTCACATCGGACGGTTAATCTTGGCCTGCGCCGCCAGGAACGGCGTGGCCCGCCCGCACTGCCCCCGGACGCGCCGGAACGGATTTCTCCAACCACCCGGGGGCGATTGGCTGGGAGTGGCGCCATGACGATCCTTCACTTGGCTTCGAAGTTGGTGGTTGCAGGCGCCCTGTGCGTCGCGAGCGCCCTGGCCAGCGCGCAGGCCACCTTGCCCGTGCTGGTGGATGCCTCCGGCAATGACGCCAGCATCGTCATCGGCGACCCGCTCAACCCGCTGGCCGACGTCACCCTCGCCTTCCAGGATGCGACGGGTCTGAGCCCGGCCAGTCTGGGCGTGTCGGTACAACAGGTCAGCCTGAGCGATGCCTCGCTGCTTGCCCGGCTACCCGATGCCAGCCTGACGGCGCTGCCGGCCGCCCTGCCGTTGCTGATCACCATCGAGCCTCCGGCCGATGGCGGCCTGCGCTTCCGCAATACCGGCCGGCTGGAGATCCACACCCACGCCCTGGCCTACGCGCCCGGCAGTGCCTTCCGCGTACTGAAGGCTCCGTTGGGTGGCAACTTCCGCGACGTCAGCGACGAAATCGCCCAGGGCAGCGTGCGTGCGCGCACCACCTACGGCGGCTTCTCGCAGTTCCTGATCGTCACCGACCTGCGCCCGACCGGGGTGGTGATCAACGAGAAGATCGGCTATCTGCGTGACCGGGTGAGCGCTTTGCCGCTCAGCGAACGCCAGCCGTTCTCGACCAAGCTGGACATTGCCCAGGCCGCGATTGCCGCCGCGGATTATCCAACCGCGATCGGCGCCATTGACGACTTCCGCGCGCGCGCGGTTGCGCGTGCCGGCAACTTCCTCGCCAATGAGTGGCGCGCCACCCGCGATGTCACCAACCACGCGGGCGAACTGGTCGCGGGCGCCGCCACCCTGCGTTTCAGCGTGGCCTACCTCCGCGACTTCGGCCAGTAACACCGCGCCCGTGCGATGGCCCCATCCGGATATAAGATGGGGCCATGCCGGTCCGCCTGATCGTCTATCCGCCCGATGCCGCCGCCCTGACCCGCTGGGTCGAGCCGGGGCAACGCCTGCGCATTGGCCGCGGCGCTGACTGCGATCTGGTGCTCGCCCACCCGTCGGTGTCGCGGGCGCATGCCGAGCTGGTCGATGACGCGGGCCAATGGCAAATCAATGACCTGGGCAGCAAGAACGGCACGTTCATCGACGGCATTGTCACCCTCGGCCAGGCGTTACCGCGCAGCGCATGGCTGCGATTGGGCGACGTGCACTGCGAGTTCGAGATATTCGACGATGCCCAGGCACGCGGGATGCGCGAGCGCCAGCAGGAGCGGCGTGCGCTGTCGATGGCCGCCACGCGCCGCATCGCCGCCCGGCACGACGCGGACTCCCTGCTGGATGACGTGCTGCGCGGCGTGGTGGAGCTGGCCGGCTGCTCGCGCGGCTTCATGCTGCTGGCCAGCGACGGCGATTTCGCCGTGTGCGCCAGCCTGCTGCTGTCCGCGGCGGCGATGGATCCCAGCGCGTTCCACGGCAGCGTGGGCGCAGTCCAGCGGGTCCTCGACAGCGGCCAGCCCGTGGTGGTCAACCACGTGGATCTGGAGCCGTGGCTCGCCCGCCGCCGTTCGGTGGCCGGCAGCGGATTGAACAGCGTGGTCTGCCTCCCCCTGCTGGACCATGGCCGCACCGTTGGCGCGATCTACGCCGACCGTCGCGAGCCCGGTGAACCCATCACCGACTTCGACCTCGAGGTTCTGGTTGCCTTCGCCGAAAGCGCGACCCTGTGGCTGCTCGCGCGCCGCGCCATGCAGTCGTTGGAGGGCGCCCCGCGCTGGGGCACTGTCCTGCACCGCAATGACGCGGAGGCGGCGCCATGACCGACCCGGCGCAGCCGACCGCCACCAGCATCCAGACGTTGCAGCACCTGTCGCCGGGCACGCTGCTGGCCGGGCGATTCCGCGTCGAGGCCATGCTCGGCATCGGGGGCATGGGCGTGGTGTACCGCGCCACCGACACCGCACTGGACGTGCCGGTCGCGCTCAAATTACTGCGCCCCGAGCTGGCGAGCCGCCCCGACGCCTTCGAGCGTTTCCGGCAGGAACTGCTGATGGCGCGGCAGGTTTCCAGCCCACGCGTGGTCCGCATCCATGACCTGGCCCGGCACGATGGCCAGTGGATGATCAGCATGGATCTCGTCGAGGGCGAAGGCCTCGACCACCTGATCGATCGCGAGGGTCCGCTGCCTCTCGAACGCACCATCAAGGTCGCGCGCCAGCTTGCCGAAGGCCTGTCCGCCGCCCATGCGCGCGGAGTCATCCACCGCGACCTCAAGCCCGCCAACGTACTCGTGGACGGTGCGGGAAACGCGTACATCAGCGATTTCGGCGTGGCCCGTTCACTGGCCAGCCAAGGCTTGACCCAGACCGGTGCCGTGGTCGGCACGCCCGACTACCTGTCTCCCGAACAGGCGCGCGGCGAGACCGTCGACGCGCGAAGCGACCTGTACGCACTCGGGCTCATCCTGTACGAAATGCTCACGGGTCGGATGCCCTTTGCGGGGGCCACCGTCAGTGAGGCGCTGGCACAGCGCATGGTGCGGCCGCCCGCTCCCGTCACGCGCCACCGTCCCGACACGCCGCCATGGCTGGCGCGGCTGGTGGACCGCTTGCTGCGCCCCCAACCCGGACACCGCCTGCAGCGGGCCGACGACGTGATCCGCGCCATCGACCGCCGCGAGGTGCCGCGCGAGTGGCGTCTGGGCCGGGGGGGATGGATCGTGCTGTGGGCGGTAGTGGCCGCTGCCGTGGGCACCGTCGCGGTGTGGCAGTGGCCGCAACGTGCCGCGCCAGCGGGCGTGGCCACGATCGCACCGTTGCACCGCCTGCTGGTGCTGCCGGTCGCATCCGCCGACGGCACGGTGGATGCCGCGCAGCGCACTGCGCTCGCCGCGCTGCTGCGCCTGGCGCTGGCCTCGAACCCGGGTGTCGCCGTGGTTGACGAGGATCGCACCCAGCAGGCCCTGCGCCAGCTCGACCCGGCCGGCACCGCGCGCCTGGACCCACTGGCACTGCAGCGAATCATCGGAGCAGACCGGACGCTGCAGGTGGGTGTGACCGGCCGGGAAACAGCGTGGCAAGCCACCGCCACCTTGACCAGAACCAGCGGTACGCCCGTGCGGGCGACGGCGAAAGGCAACAGTGCCGCCGCCGCAGTGCAGTCGCTGCTGGCAGATCGCTCGCTCGCTTCCGCCTTGGGAGCCGGGACCGTGGCGTGGACCGCGCCTGGCGATCCGCGCGCTCTGCACTTGTACGGCGACGGGCTCGCGGCGTGGCAACAGGGCCTTCCGGGCGACGCTCTGGCGCGGTGGCGCGAGGCCACCGCAGTGGCGCCTGGTTTCACTGCCGCCTGGCTGGCCCAAGCCGAAGTGGCGCAGCTCATTGGCGAGCAGGACACGGCTTACGAAGCCATTGAGCGTGGCCAGTCCGCGCTGGGCGCCGCGCCCACTGCAGTGTCGCGACGGCTCAAGGCAGACCGCGCCATGCTCGACGGCGATGCGCCGGCAGCCGCTTCCCTGTGGCGAACACACCTGCAGGCGACGCCCGACGACACCTATGCCGAACTGCAATGGGCGCGCGCGCTCGGCGGTGGCGGCGACTTCAAGGCGGCGACCGAGCGCCTGCAGCGCCTGACCGCGCGCGACCCCAATGACCCGCGCGCCTGGTTCGAACTGGGCAAGTTCTCCATCCTGCAGGGCGACGCGCGGCGTGCGGTCGACGACTACCTGGTCCGCGCGCTGGTGCTGTACAAGCGCAGCGGCAACCGTTTCGGCGAAGGCGAAACCGTCAACGCCATGGGCATCGGCTACGCGCGGCTGGGCCAACACGCCGACGCCGAAGAGCAATATCGCAAGGCCGTCGAACTTCGGCGCACCGTGGGAAATCGGCGTGGCTTGGCCACCAGCCTGCGCAACCTCGGTTCAGCGCTCAGCCAGCGAGGCGAGTTCGCGGACGCAACCACGCACCTGCAGCAGGCGCGCCAGCTGCATGAAGCGCTAGGCGACCAGGCTGGCCTCGCCGCCGTCGAGCAGGAACTGGGCCTGCTCGCCGAAGAGCGCGGCGACTACCCCGCCGCGTTGGCTGCGTTCCGGCGCTCCCTGCAGACATGGCAAAGTGTAGGCGACCCGCGCGGCACCGCCATGGTGCTCAACGATATTGGCTTTGCGCATTTCCAGTTGGGCAACTACGACGACGCGCAGGCCTACCTGGCGCAGTCCGCGACGGCCAGCACCACGCTGGGTGATGACACCGGCCGCATCCGCGCCCAACAGAACCAGGGTCTGGTTGCCATGGCGCGCGGCCAGTGGCCAGAGGCCCGCAGGCTGTTCGAGCAGACCCGGGACACGGCAGAGCAGCAGCAGATGCTGGAAGAGGCTGCAGTCAGCGAGCGCAACCTCGCAGAGTTGTCGTTGCTGCAGGGCCATGTCGATGATGCTGTCGCGCATGCCGACAAAGCCAGCGCCCTGTTCCGCCAGCGAGAAGATGCCCGCGGCTTGGTGGACATCGGATTACTGCGCGTGCAGACGCAACTGTCGGCGTATGCCGATGAGGAAGCACACGCGACGCTTGCTGCGCTGGCGGAATCCCTGGCCACCGCATCCACCGAACAACGCGGCATCGCCGCCGTTCTGCGCGCGGAGCTGTCTCATCGTCGTGGCGACCACCGCGATGAAACCCAGGCCTTGCAGGAGGCGGCTCGACTGGCAAAGGCCTCAGGCGTTCGCAGCCTCATCCTGCAGGCCGCCCTGCAGGGGGCGCACCATGCGCCGCTGGCCGCCTCGCTGGATGCCAGCTCGGCGTCCCTGGGCCACCTGCCGCTTCGTCTGCAGTGGGCGCGGCTGGCGATGCAACAGGCGATAGCACGTCGGCAGCACGGGCAGGCGGCGGCGATCTATCGCGAGCTGGTCCCCGCAATGCGGAGGGGCGACCATGTCGAAGCCGCGCCGCTGCACACGCTGGGCGCCGCCGCGCTCACCGCCATCGATGACTCCGACGCCGCGAGCGCGGCGCGAAACGCAGAGGCCGCCTGGGCCGCGCGACGCGAACACCTGACCCCGGCGCTACGCACGAGCTTTGAAACCGGCGTTCGCGGGGCATTCCCGCCAGCACCGGGCAAGGAGCCGCCCCATGGATGACATCGCGCAACTGAGGCTGCAGTACCAGGATCTGCTCGACCGCCTGCAACGCAACGAGCGTGAGTTCCGCCGCCTTGGCCGGGCGGTCTGGCGCGTGCAGGAAGACGAGCGTCGCCGCCTGGCGCGGGAGCTGCACGACGGCCTCGGCCAGAACCTCACCGCCCTCAAGCATCGCCTGGCACAGGTGGCCACCACGCTGCCAGCCGACGACACTGGCGCACGCGCCCAACTCGACGCCGCCATCGCGCTGTGTGGCGACACGCTGGAGGACACCCGAAACCTCTCGCGCCTGCTACGCCCGCCGATCCTCGACGACCTGGGGTTGGAGGCCGCCTTGCGCTGGCTGGTACGCGCGCAGTCCGAGGCCAGCGGCGTCGACGTCGTCCTCGACCTCGCTCCCCTGCCGCCACTTGCCGACGAGGTGCAGACCCTGCTGTTCCGCGTCGCGCAGGAAGCACTGAACAACGCGATCAAGCACGCCCACGCCCCCAGCGTGCTGGTGCGGCTGCTGGAACGCAGCGGCCGCGCCCAGTTGCAGGTCATCGACGATGGCGACGGCTTCGACGTCGCGGCTGCACTGCAGTCGGGCGGCAGCGGCCTGGGCGGCATGCGCGAGCGCGTGCGCCTGTACGAAGGCCAGTTCGACGTGCAGTCCGCCCCCGGCCACGGCACCCGCGTGCGCGTCTCGGTTCCCTTGGCGGCGCCACCCGCCGCTTGACGCCGCGCCGCACCCCGCGCAGGGTGGCGGCATGCCACTGGGGCCCATCCGCATCCTGATCGCCGACGACCACACCCTGGTCCGGGAGAGCCTCGTCGGCCTGCTGCAGGCCGAGGGCGACGTACAGGTCGTGGCCCAGGCGGCCGATGGTATCGAAACGGTGGAGAAGGCCCTCGCCAGCCGCCCGGACATCGTCGTCGCCGACCTGTCGATGCCCCGGCTCAACGGCATCGAAGTAGTCCGCCGGCTCAAGGAAGCACTGCCCAACACCCGCGTGCTGGTGCTGACCATGCACCAGGAGGACGAGTACGTGCTCCAGGCCGTGCGCGCGGGCGCCAGCGGTTACCTGGTCAAGGACAGCGCCGCCGCCGAGCTGCTCGCGGCCGTGCGCAACCTGCAGGCCGGCCGCGGCCACTTTGGTCCGCAGGCCGCCCGGATCCTTGCCGAACAGTTGCAGAACCCCGACCGCGGCGTCGACGACCCCTACGGCCGGCTCACGGCCCGCGAACGCGAGGTCTTCCATCTGATCGCCGAAGGCCTGACCACCAAGGAAATCGCGCGCAAGCTCGACATCAGCGCCAAGACCGCGGAGAACCACCGCGCCCGCGTGCTGGACAAGGTCGGCGTGCGCAACACCGCCGAACTCGTGCGTTACGCCCTGCGCAAGGGCCTGCTGGACTGACCCCGTTCAAGCTGTGGGTCCTGCTCCGCGCGCACCATGCGCCGTAGTATGCTCGACTTCCCCGACCGCGGAGCGAGTGAATGAAGGTGATGCGATGGACCGGCGTGGCCTTGTGCGCCACCCTGTTGGCCAGTTGCGCGAGCGGCCCCGTGCGCCGCGTTTCCGAGCCATCCGCGCGCATCCAGCAGCTCACCGTCCGGGCCGATGGCCAGTGGGCCACCGACCTCCGCCTGGAGAACTTCAGCAGCATCGGGATGCGCTTTGATCGCGTCGACCTGGCGCTGACGGTCGCCGGGCAGGATGCGGGCCGCCTGACCGCGCAGCCGGCGCTGTCGATCGGCAAGGAGTCGGCCGACGTGGTCAGCGTCACCCTCGCCCCCAGCGCCGCCGCCAAGCTTGCCGTGGCCGATGCGCTCGCCGCTGGCCGCGGCGTGGAATACACACTCAAAGGCACCGTCGACGCCACGCCCGACGAGGCCAGGCAACGCAACTTCAAGATCGACCGCAGCAGCGCGCTGAGCCCCGCCCCGGGCCTGCCCGGCGTGCTGCGCTGATCCTTCGCCGCCATACACCACTTGGACCATCGGGCCCGACATGAGCAGCTACAAAGCCCCCCTCAACGACATCCGCTTCGCCCTGTTCGACGTGATCGGGGCCGATGCGCAGTTCGCGCGCCTTGGGTTCGACGAGGCCTCCCGCGACGTGATCGACGCGATCCTCGAGGAGGCCGCCCGATTCACCGAAACCGTGCTCGCCCCGCTCAATGCCGTTGGTGACCGCGAGGGCTGCAAGCTCGACCAGGCCACTGCGGAGGTCACCGTGCCCACGGGCTTCAAGCCGGCCTTCGACCAGTTCGTCGAAGGAGGCTGGACCGGCCTCACCTCGCCCGTCGAGTTCGGCGGCCAGGCCATGCCCCAGACGCTCGGCTTCCCGCTCAAGGAGATGATCAACTCCGCCAACCTGGCGTGGGGCAACTTCCCGCTGCTCTCGCACGGCGCCACTGAAGCGCTGCTGCATTTTGGCGAGGACTGGCAGCGCGAGGTGTTCCTCAAGCCGCTGGTCGACGGCCGCTGGACCGGCACCATGTGCCTGACCGAGCCGCATTGCGGCAGCGACCTCGGCCTGCTCAAGACCAAGGCCGATCCGACTGGTGAAGGTGTTTACGCCATCACCGGCACCAAGATCTTCATCACCGCCGGCGAGCACGCGCTGACCGACAACATCGTCCACCTGGTCCTGGCACGCCTGCCCGATGCCCCGGCGGGCGTGAAGGGCATCTCGCTGTTCGTGGTGCCCAAGTTCAAGGTCGCGCGCGATGGCGCCCAAGGCGACCGCAACGCGGTGCGCTGCGGCAGCCTGGAACACAAGATGGGCATCCACGGCTCGGCCACGTGCGTGATGAACTTCGACGGCGCCGAGGGCTACCTGGTCGGCCAACCGAACAAGGGCCTGGTGGCCATGTTCGCCATGATGAATTCCGCGCGCCTGGGCGTGGGCCTGCAAGGCCTGGGCCTGTCCGAGCGCGCGCAGCAGAACGCGTTGCGCTACGCGCGTGAACGCCTGCAGATGCGCGCCCTCTCGGGTCCGCAATTCCCGGACAAGCCAGCCGACCCGATCATCGTCCACCCCGACGTGCGCCGCATGCTGCTGACCTGCAAGGCGCTGATCGAAGGTGGCCGCGTGATGTCGTACCACGCAGGCTTGCAGCTGGACATCGCACACGCCGCCACCGATCCCGCGGAGCGCGAGCAGGCGGATGCGCTTGCCGGGTTCCTCACTCCCATCGTCAAGGCCTGCCTGACCGAGTGGGGCGTGGAGTGCACCTACCACGCGGTGCAGTGCTTCGGTGGCCACGGCTACATCGCCGAGCATGGCATGGAGCAGTTGGCGCGCGATGCGCGCATCACCACCCTGTACGAAGGCACCACCGGGATCCAGGCGCTCGACCTGTTGGGCCGCAAGGTGATGCAGCTCAAGGGTACCGGCCTGTGTGCCTTCCTTGGCTTGGTCGAGCAGTTCTGCAAGGACAATGAAGCCAACGCCGCCGTGGCGGAGTACATCGGCCCGCTGCGCGAGAAGGCGGCGCAGTGGCAGCAGCTCACCCTGCAGGTGGGCCAGCGGGCCGCCACCAACCCGGAGGAGATCGGTGCGGCCGCCTATGACTACCTGATGTATTCAGGCTACGTGGCCTTGGCCTACTGGTGGGCGCGCAGCGTGGCCGCCAGCGAGGCATCTTCACAGTCTGAGGCGTTCAAGGCCGGCAAGCGTGAAACCGCCCGCTTCTATTTCGGGCGCATCCTGCCGCGCACGCTCACCCATGCCGCCGCCATCGAAAGCGGTGCCGAAACGCTGACGACGCTCGCCGCCGAGGCGTTCGACGCCTGAGCGCGCTTGCAAGCGGCGCGGATCAGGGTCTCTCTGTTCCGCGCCGCCGTAACGAACCTGCGCCCGCCGTAATCCGGGGGTAGCGAAATCGTCACCAAAGGCGTATATCCTTGATCTCCAATGGAGACCGACAGAGCGATACTGCGCCTTGTCCAATCCGGCACCTTGGCCGACCACGGCTGGCGTGATCCGGATGGTCCTCGCTTCACTCCGCGCATTGTCCCGCGCAACCCCCTCGAACAACTCAACGCCGTCCGCCTGCTCTCGCTGGACGCGCACGGCCGCGCACTCGACTGGATCAACTGGCAGGACGCCGCGTGCCTGTATGCCCGCGACGCGGTCGCCTGGACGCTGGGCGATCCGTGCATGGAAGTGCATGGCGGCATCTGTCGTCTCAGCGGCGAGCGAAGCGTCATCGCCCTCCATCCCATCGTGGCTGCGCGAGGGCATGCCCACGCGCGCGCCCTCTCGCCGAGCCCGGCACTGACCAACCCCGCCCTGTTCGCCCGCGACGGCTACTTGTGCCTGTACTGCGGCAGTGGCTTCGGCCGAGCGCACCTGACCCGCGACCACGTGATGCCGGTATCCAAGGGCGGCCGCGACATCTGGGAAAACGTGGTAGCCGCGTGTTTCCAGTGCAACTCGCGCAAGGGCAACCGCACCCCGCAACAGGCCAACATGCCGTTGTTGGCGGTGCCCTATCGACCCAGCTGGATCGAGCACCTGATCCTGTCCAACCGCAACATCCTGGCCGACCAGATGGCCTTCCTGAAGAACCAGCTTCCGCGCAACGCGCGGTCCCAAATGTGACAGTGACCGGGCAAAGTGCCCACCCGGGCACATTTGCGACGCTACGCGCGCGTTGACGATTGCGACTGCCTCCGCAACACTCGCCTGAATCAATCCGTAACGGGTGAAACGATGTTGCTGACCCTCGGCCTGACCGGGATGGACCCGGACACCGAAACCGCACTGAAGAGCGCGTTCTCCGCCGCCACTGCGGATATCGGCGCGGCTTGGCAACTCGTGCCGGAGCAGGAAGCGGCTTTCGTCCTCGTCGACATGGACACCCTGTACGGGCCGATGAGCTGGCTGCGCCTGCATGCCGCGGACAAGTCCGTCATCGGGTTGACCACCTCCGCGCGCACCCAGGCGGATTTCCGGTTGGAGCGGCCGTTCACCGCCGATAGCCTGCGTGCGGTGCTATGCGAAATCGCCGCGGCGAATGGCCAGCCGATCGAAGCTGCGCCACCCGTGGAAGCCCCGCGGGAAGCCGCCCCGCGCGGCCCGCTGAACGAGGCGTCGCCGGAATTCTTCACCGATCTGGCATCGTCGATTCCCTCGGCGCACCCGGCCCAGCCAGCCGCCGCCGCACCCCCGTCCGTGGCGATCGCGGATGCGGCCGTCGAGGCTCCGGTCGCCGCGGGAGCTGTCGCGCAGGAATTGCCACAGGCCTGGATCACTCCCGCAGCCGCCCCGGGGGCGACTGCGACTGCGACTGCGGCACCATCGGCTGGCGGCCCTGCTGCCGCCACGAACACCGCCACTCCTGCAGCCGCCTCAGCGCCCACCACGCTCGCCGGCTGGCTCGCGTCCGGGGAGCTCCGGGGGCGCTGCCGGGTCCGCAGCGGCCACCTGTCGGTGCTGATCGACAACGACCTGCAAACCTACTACGGGCCGGCATCCCTCAAGCCGCTGGCGGAACTGTTCGGCCAGCGCATGGGCCGGGACAGCTTCGAACCCGTCAACGATGCCGCCTGGGAGCACGACACCGCCGCCCAGGGTGGCGCACAGCCCCTGTCGCGCCTGGTGTGGTTTGGCGGCCTGCTGTCCGGCAACGGCACGTTGATGTCCGGCTTCGACCCCGGCGACCGCTATCGCCTGACCAAGTGGCCGCAGACCGAGCGCGAGTTCCCCAAGCACTTCCGCATCGCCACGGTGATGATGAAGGGTCCCGCGACGCTGGCCGAGATCACCGACGCCAGCGGCGTCACCCGCCAGGAAGTGAACGACTTCGTCAACGCCAGCCTGGCCACCGGCTTCGCCGAGCCCTACCGCGAGCCGGAGCCGGAGCCCGACCTGGGCAAGTCCGGCGGGCTGTTCGGGCGCCTGCGCGGACGCTGATCCGTCCACCGCCCCGACATACGGGGCGGTACGCCTTGCTCGACCTCCGGCGTCGCGGGACAATGACAGGCTAACCGTCAAACTGCGACGTGATGATCGATCCGCAACGCTACCCGCGCCTGTCGCGCATTGCCCTGCCTGCCGACCTGCGCCAGTTCCCCGAATCGGAACTGCCGGCGATCGCCGATGAACTGCGTGCCTATCTGATCGAGCAGGTCGCCAAAGTTGGGGGCCACTTCGGCGCCGGCCTGGGCGTGATCGAGCTGACCGTGGCCCTCCACTGGTTGTATGAGACACCCGTCGACCGCCTGGTCTGGGACGTCGGCCACCAGTCCTACCCGCACAAGATCCTGACCGGTCGCCGCGACACCATCCACACGGTCAAGCAGAAGGACGGCGTGGCGCCGTTCCCCAAGCGCGAGGAGTCGGAGTACGACACCTTCGGCGTGGGGCATTCCTCCACTTCCATCTCCGCGGCGCTGGGCATGGCGATCGCGCTGCAGCGCATGGGTGACGAGCGCAAGGTGGTGGCAGTGATCGGCGACGGCGCGATCACCGGTGGCATGGCCTTCGAGGCACTCGCCCACGGCGGCGGCATGGGCGACGAGCCCGGCGGCATCGAGCCAAACCTGCTGGTGATCCTCAACGACAACCAGATGTCGATCTCGGAGAACGTCGGCGGCGTCACCCGCATGTTGGGGCGCCTGTCGGGCAGCCGCACGCTCAACGCCATCCGCGAGGGCGGAAAGAAGCTGCTGGGCGACAAGCACGGCGCACCGGCGCGCTTCGTCAAGCGCTGGGAGGAGCAGTGGAAGGGCATGGTCCTGCCGTCCACCTTCTTCGAGGAACTGGGCTTCCACTACACCGGCCCCATCGATGGTCATGACATGGGCGCGCTGGTTGGAGCGCTGAAGACGCTGAAGGGCCTCAAAGGCCCACAGTTGCTGCACATCATCACCACCAAGGGCAAGGGCTACGAGCTCGCCGAAGGCGACCAGATCGGCTACCACGCGGTCAGCCCCTTCGACCCCGCGGAGGGCATGGTCAGCAAGAGTGGCGCGAAGAAGCCCACCTACACCGACGTGTTCGGCGACTGGTTGTGCGACATGGCCGCCGCCGACGCCAAGCTGATGGGCATCACCCCTGCGATGCGCGAGGGCTCCGGGCTGGTGCGCTTCAGCAAGGAATACCCGCAGCGCTATTTCGACGTGGCCATCGCCGAGCAGCATGCGGTGACGCTGGCGGCGGGCATGGCCTGCGAGGGCGCCAAGCCCGTCGTCGCCATCTACTCCACCTTCCTGCAGCGCGGCTATGACCAGCTGGTGCACGACGTCGCGATCCAGGAACTGGACGTGCTGTTCGCGATCGATCGCGGTGGCGTCGTCGGCCCGGACGGCGCCACCCATGCCGGCAACCTTGACCTGAGCTACCTGCGCTGCGTGCCCAACATGCTGGTGATGGCGCCCGCCGACGAGAACGAATGCCGGCAGATGCTCACCACCGGCCACCTGTACCCGGGCCCGGCGGCGGTACGCTATCCGCGTGGCACCGGTCCCGGCGTGGCGGTGGAGGCGGAACTGCAGCCGCTGCCCATCGGCAAGGCGCAGGTGCGCCGCAACGGCCAGGGCGTCGCCCTCCTCGCCTTCGGCGCCATCGTCCCGGCGGCCGAACAGGTCGGTGCGGACCTCGGCCTGACCGTGGTCAACATGCGCTTCGTCAAGCCGCTGGACCGCGACATGATCCTGTCGCTGGCGAAGACCCACGACGGCTTCGTCACCCTGGAAGACAACGTGGTGGCCGGTGGTGCCGGCAGCGGCGTCGCCGAGTTGCTGGCGGCCGAAGGCGTCACCCTGCCGATCCTGCATCTGGGCCTGCCGGATGCGTTCCAGCACCACGCCAGCCGCGAACAGTTGCTTGCCGAGGCTGGCCTCGACGCGGCAGGCATTCGCGCGTCCATCCGGGCGCGCTGGCCGCATCTCACGACCTCCAGCCTTAGCGCGGCGGGCTGACCGCGCGACGGGCGCACGGGCGGCCCACTACAGGGCGCCGCTGTGTTTCGATCCGTCAGCACAGGCTCGAGGCCTGTGACCGGACCTGGCACCCGCGGCGGGTCGTGGACGCCTCGCGCTCACTCCGGCGCGACCACCTCGTAGCCCCGCGCACGCAGGCGCGTCAACCAACCGGTGTCACCCAGCATCGAGCCCACCGGTAACACCGCGAAGGTATCGCGGTTGCGCGCCAGCGCGGTGTCCACGGCTTTCAGCCATTGCGCCTCCGTGCGGGCCCGGCCATCGGCAAGTCCGAGTTCCGCGGCAAGCTCGCTGGCGAAGAACGTCTCATCGCATTCCCGGCGCGCACTGCGTTCGCTCAGCGCCGTCAGCGTGGCCACGTCGCCCTCGGCCCAGGCGTTGGCGCGGAGCGTCGCCTGTGCCACGTCGGTTTCCAGCGCATCCAGCACCTCGCGGAAGCAGCCGGTCTCGTCGACCTGGGAGCGGATGACGGTCTTGGCCGCCCCCTTGACGTCACGCACCTCGGTCTTCACTGACGTGCTGACGCGTTCCACGTCGTGCTTCTTGACCACCTCGCCGATGCGTTCGTACACCGCCCCGGCGCTGACCAGGCCCGCGCGCTCCAACGCCGCCACATACAGCTTGCTCGCGGCAAAGGACGGGCGGAACTCCTCGATGTCGTCGTCGTTCGGCAGGTATTGCTGGCGCAACTGCGACCAGCGCGCATACAGCGGCGTGGGCAACACCTCGCGCAACGTCTTGCCGTCGGGGTTCTTGCGGGCCTTGAGCAGCGTCGGCATGGCGAACGCCGCGCGGAACATGCCCCCCATACCCACCGACACGCCCACGCTGGGCGCGCCGATGATCTGCGTGCTGCGCGCCAGTGCGCGCTCGGCCTGCGGCGAATACCACTCCAGCCCCTTGGGTATGGGCGACACGGTGCCGAAGATCCACAGCGTGTTGTCACCGTTGCGCACCTGCCACAGTCCCGGTCCGGCCTTGAGGCCATTCACCGGCACAGGGGCCGCGTCCACGATCGGCAACGGCGAGTTCGTTGCGGTCGGGGAGTCCGGCTGCGCGGTCCTTGACTGTGCCACCGCGGCCCCCGACGCCAGAATTATGCAGAACAACACCAAACATCCGATGGTCCGCATGAGAACTCCTTGTTTCTATCCATGAAGCCCGGTCTGACACGCCGGTCGGTGTGAAAGTTCAACCCACGGACCTCCACGCTCTTGCCCCCGCGAGCCACCCCTGCCCAGACCTGAACGCGCAAACGAAAACAGCGGCCCGGATCGCTCCGAAGGCCGCTGTTTGCGATGTGCAAGTTGGTCGGGACGGCCGGATTTGAACCGACGACCCTCTGCCCCCCAGGCAGATGCGCTACCAGGCTGCGCTACGCCCCGACTGAACCTGCAATGTGCCGTCTTGCGACGGCCGGAAAGTATAACCGCTTTTGCTCAGCGCTTGAGCAACTGCAGGACTTCTTCCAGCTCCATCCGCACCTGCTTGATGATCTGCGAGCTCAGCGCGGACTCGTCCTTCGCCGACTCACCTTCCAGACGCAGGCGGGCGCCACCGATGGTGTAGCCCTGCTCGTACAGCAGTCCGCGGATCTGGCGCACCATCAGCACCTCGTGGCGCTGGTAGTAGCGGCGGTTGCCGCGGCGCTTGACCGGATTCAGCGACGGGAACTCCGTCTCCCAGTAGCGCAGCACGTGCGGCTTGACGTCGCACAGCTCGCTGACCTCACCGATGGTGAAGTAGCGCTTGGCCGGGATCGGCGGGAGTTCGCGGTTGCTGCCGGGATCAAGCATTCACACCTCCAGAGTAGGCTTCGACGCGTTCCTTGAGCTTCTGCCCCGGACGGAACGTCACCACCGTGCGCGCCGAAATCGGAATTTCCTCTCCGGTCTTCGGGTTCCGGCCCGGCCGCTGGTTCTTGCGACGCAGGTCGAAGTTGCCGAAGCCCGACAGTTTCACCTGCCGGCCCTGCTCCAGCGCCTCGCGGAGCGCATCGAAGAAGGCATCGACGAACTCCTTCGCCTCGCGCTTGTTCAGTCCGACTTCGTCGAACAGGCGTTCGGCCATTTCAGCCTTGGTCAAAGCCACATCGTTCCCCTGTGTACGGTGGCCCGGCCGTGGGCCTGGCCACCGGTGTTGCAGCTGCGTGCGGCGGTCAGCCGCGGATCCTGGCGCCGTGGGCGGCATCGATGGCCTGGGTCACCGACGACACCACCGCGTCCACGTCCTGATCGGTGAGCGTGCGCGATTCTTCCTGCAGAATCAAGCCCATAGCCAGACTCTTGAAGCCGGTTTCGACGCCCTTGCCCTGGTAGCGGTCAAACAGCACCAGATCGCGCAACGACGGGCCTGCAGCGGTCTTCACGGTGGCGGCAATCGCCCCCCATTCCACCGTTTCCGGCACGACGAACGCGAGGTCGCGGCGGACGGACGGGAAGCGCGACTGGCCGCCGGCGCGCGGCAGGGCGCGGGCCAGCAGCGGCTCCAGGTCCAGCTCGAAGGCGACCACGTCCACGTCCAGGTCCAGGGCGCGCTGGAGGCGCGGGTGCAGCTGGCCGATCCAGCCCAGCTTGACCGCGGCGCCATCGTTGCCGACGCGGTGCACATCGGCCGAGCGGCCGGGGTGCGCCCAACCCGGCTGGGACGCGCGGTATTCCAGCCGTGCGCCCGCCACCGCAGCGAGGCTTTCCAGGTCACCCTTCAGGTCATGGAAGCCGACCGGTTGCGCCTTTGCGGCCCACTGCTCGGTGCCGGCCGCACCGCAGGCCACGGCGGCGACGCGCTGGGTATGCAGCGGCGCGCCCCCGCCGGCGCTGTGGCCGTGCGCGGTCGGGCCGCCGACCCACGGCGTCGCCCCGTCGGCGGTGAATACGTTGCCCAGCTCGAACAGGCGCACGCGGCCCTGTTGGCGCGCCACGTTGCGGCCCAGTGCAGCGACCAGGCCCGGCAGCAGTGAGGGGCGCATCACGCCTAGCTCGGCGCTGAGGGGGTTGGCCAGCGGCACCACGCCTTCGACCAGACCCCAGCGGGCCAGCAGCGCCTCGTCGACGAACGCGTAGTTGATGGCCTCCAGAAAATCACGCGCGGCGACCTGGCGGCGCACCGTCGGCTCATCCACGCGGGTCTCGGTGGGCGCCACCAGCCGCGCGGCACCGGCCGGCAGCGTGGTCGGGATGCGGTCGTAACCGTGGATGCGGGCGATCTCTTCGATCAGGTCTTCTTCGATGGCGATGTCGAAGCGGCGGGTCGGCGCAGTGACGCGCCAGCCCTGCACAGCCTGGGTCGTGTCAGTGTCGCCCGCCATCCGGCTCGCCGTGGCGTCCGCGTCGCCAGCCCCGTCAGCAACGCCGACTCCGCTCGGGATCGCGGCAGCGCCGTCGAGCGCGGCCAGCCGCTCCACCGTCAGGCCAAGCGCGCGCAATATGCGCTCCACCTCGGCATCGGAAACCTGCAGACCCAGCACGCGCGCCAGACGCGCACGCCGCAACACGATGGGCTGCGGCCGCGGCAGGTGCTGGGCCAGCGTCGCTTCGACCACCGGGCCCGGCGCACCGCCGGCGACTTCCACGATCAGGCGCGTCGCATACTCCATCGCGATGCGCGGGAGCTCCGGGTCCACGCCGCGTTCGAAGCGGTGGCCGGCATCGGTGTGCAGGCCCAGCTTGCGGCCGCGGCCGATGATCGCCGCAGGGGCGAAGTGCGCCGATTCGAGGAACACGTTCTTCGTCGTATCGGTGACGCGCGTATCGAAGCCGCCCATCACGCCAGCCAGCGCCACCGCGCGGTCGGCATCGGTGATGACCACGAACTGATCATCCAGGGTCACGTCACGACCATCGAGCAGCTTCAGCGCCTCGCCCGCGCGCGAACGCCGCACGCCCACCGGGCCCTGCAGCAGGTCGCGATCGAAGGCATGCATCGGCTGGCCGAGTTCAATCATCACGTACTGGGTCACGTCCACCAGGAACGAGACGGGGCGGATGCCGCTGCGGCGCAGGCGCTCGGCCATCCACACCGGCGTGCTGACCGCGGCGTTGACTCCCTCGATCACCCTACCCACATAGCGCGGTGCATCCGCGCCGGCATTGAGCTCGATCGCCAGTGCTTCGTTGTTGAGCGCCGGCATCGGCGTCGCGTCGAAATGCGCGACTTCGCCGCCGCACGCGGCCGCCACGTCATAGGCGATGCCGCGCACGCCGAAGCAGTCGGCACGGTTGGGCGTGAGCTTGATCTCGATGCTGGCATCCGGCAGGCCGAGGTAGTCGGCCAGCGGCGTGCCCACCGGCGCATCGGCCGGCAGTTCCAGCAGCCCCGACGCGTCAGCATCGATGCCCAGTTCCTTGGCCGAGCACAGCATGCCGGCCGATTCCACGCCGCGCAGCTTGGCTGCCTTGATGTTGATCCCGCCCGGCAGCACCGCGCCAACCTGCGCCAGCGGCGCCCTCAGGCCCGCACGCGCATTCGGCGCGCCGCACACGATCTGCACCGTACCGTTGCCAGTGTCGACTTGGCACACCTGCAGCCGGTCGGCTTCCGGGTGCCTCTCGGCGCTGACGATCTGCGCCACGACCACGCCGTCCAGCGATTCGCCCAGCGGCGTGACCTCTTCCACCTCCAGCCCGATCGCGGTCAGCGTCGCGGCGAGTTCATCGCGCGTCGCGGTGGTCGGCACATGGTGGCGCAGCCAGTTTTCGGAGAATTTCATCGTGAATCCATCTGGTTCCGTCGAAGGCGCGGCGGTTACCGCGCCCGTCCGGCAGCCGAAGCCGCCAACCTTTCAACCTGGTCCGGGGCCGTGCATCCCAGCGCGGCGGGCTGCATCGCGCGTTGACGCGCCACGCGGCCTTTGGCCGTTACGCAAACTGCTTCAGGAAGCGCACGTCGCTCTCGAAGAAGCTGCGCAGGTCGTCCACGCCGTAGCGCAGCATCGTGAAGCGCTCCACGCCCAAGCCAAAGGCATAACCGGTGTACTTCTCCGGGTCGATGCCTACATTGCGCAGCACGTTGGGATGGACCATGCCGCAGCCCAACACCTCCAGCCAGCGCGTGCTGCCATCGGCCTGCTGCCACGCGATGTCCACCTCCGCCGAAGGCTCGGTGAACGGGAAATAGCTCGGCCGGAAACGCATCTCGAAATCGCGCTCGAAGAACGCGCGCACGAACTCGGCCAGCGTGCCCTTGAGGTCGGCGAAGCTCGCATGCTCGTCCACCAGCAGTCCTTCGACCTGGTGGAACATCGGCGTATGCGTCTGGTCGCTGTCGCTGCGGTACACCTTGCCGGCGGCAATCATGCGCAGCGGCGGCCCGCTCTTGGCAGCCACCGCGTCGAGCATGTAACGCACCTGCACGCCCGAGGTATGGGTGCGCAGCAGGCGGCCATCCTCGAAGTAGAACGTGTCGTGCATCGCGCGCGCCGGGTGGTGCGGTGGGAAGTTCAGCGCCTCGAAGTTGTGCCAGTCGTCCTCGATCTCGGGGCCGGTGGACAGCTCGAAGCCGAGGCGGCCGAAGATGTCGACGATGCGTTCCAGCGTGCGGCTCACCGGATGCAGGCCACCGCGCGCGCCGTCGATGCCCGGCAGGGTCACGTCGATGGTCTCGCTGGCCAGGCGCGCATCGAGCGCGGCGTCGTCCAGCGCGGTCTTGCGCTGCGCCAGCGCATCACCCAGCAGGTCACGCGCCTTGTTGATCGCCTCGCCAGCGGCCTTGCGCTGGTCGGCCGGCAATGCGCCCAGCGCCTTGAGTTGCGCGGTCACGCTGCCGGACTTGCCCAGCAACGCCACGCGCAACGCCTCGATCGCGTCGGGCGAAGAAGCGGCGGCGATGTCGGCCAGTGCCTGCTGCGTCAGTGATTCGATTCCACTCATGTCCCATCGAACCTCAAGTAATTCCTGCTGCCCGTTGCGGGCGTTCGCCCGCCCCGCGCCAGTGCGCGGGCCCAACCACGGGACAGCACCGCGGTCGGCAGCGCCAGTTCACGGCGCCCCAAAAAGCAATGGGGAAGGACTTGCGCCCTTCCCCATGCGTGTACCTCATTGTCTTCGACCTGCGGCCGGACCGGCACCGGAGTGCACCACCGTCCGCGGCCTGCGACAAATTACGCCGCGAGCGCGCCCTTCGCCTTCTCCGCCAGGGCGGCAAAGCCGTCGGCGTCGTGCACGGCGATGTCCGCCAGCACCTTGCGGTCCAGGGTGATGCCGGCCTTCATCAGGCCGTTCATGAAGCGGCTGTAGCTCATGCCGTTGATGCGGGCAGCCGCATTGATGCGGGTGATCCACAGCGAACGGAAATTGCGCTTCTTCTGCTTGCGGCCGATGTAGGCGTACTGCAACGCCTTGGTGACCGCCTGCTTGGCGACGCGGAAAACCTTGCGACGGGCGTTGTAGTAGCCCTTCGCGGCCTTCAGGATCTTCTTGTGACGACGGCGCGCTTGCACGCCACGCTTGACTCGTGCCATTTCTCAGTTCTCCTCAGGCGTACGGCAGCATGCGAGTGATACGACCGGCGTCTTCCGCACGGACGTGGTTCGTCTGGCGCAGGTTGCGCTTACGCTTGGTCGCCTTCTTGGTGAGAATGTGGCTGCGGTTGGCGTGGCCGCACTTGAACTTGCCGGATGCCGTCTTGCGGAAGCGCTTGCCTGCCGCACGGCTGCTCTTGATCTTGGGCATTGCGATGTCCTTTCGGATGTTGGTCACTGGCCTGGGCGGTGGCCTTCGCCACGCTTTCCGTCCTGCCCTTGCCGGCTATAAGTCGTTGATCTTCCAAGGAAGACCCCGACGGGTCCGTGCTACTGCGTACAACAATCCCGGGTTAGCGGGCCGCACATTATGGCGGGGGTGGTGGGGGATTGCAATCTTTCCCTTTGAAATCAAAGGCGTCTCGGCCGGGCGGGCTGAGGGCGGCGCCCCTCGGGTATTCCGGGCAGTCGCGGCCCGATATCCGCTTGGTGCCCGAAACACCCGAGGGGCGCCCCCACCCCTACCCGCGACTGATGGGCGAGCAAGAGCCTAAGCAGGGCAAGGGCAAGGGCAAGGGCAAGGGCAAGAAAGACTGCAATCGCCAAGCTGGCGGGGGGAGAGCAAAGCCACGCAAACCAGCCCTCGGCCGTATGCACTTGTGTTTGACGCCCACCCTCACCCAATCCGGACGACTGTGCGCCCGAGAGCAGCAAACACCCTCTCCCCAATACCGGAGAAAAAGCAGAAACACCCGGAGCGCTTGGAGGCGGCTACCGGGTGTTTCGGGCACCAAGCGAGTATCGGGGAGCGACTGCCCGGAACACCCGGTAGCCGCCGCCCTCCCCCTTGAAGGGTTACTGCTTCTTCTTCGGCGCAATCATCATGACCATCTGGCGACCTTCCAACCGCGGCCGCGACTCGACCACGATGTCCTCGCCCAGATCCGCCTCGATCCGCGATGCCATCTCGCGACCCAGTTCCTGGTGGCTCATTTCTCGGCCACGGAAGCGGATGTTGACCTTGACCTTGTCGCCTTCCTCCAGGAAGCGGCGCATGTTGCGCAGCTTGATCTGGTAGTCACCCTCGTCGGTCACGGGCCGGAACTTGAGTTCCTTGATCTCGACCTGCTTGGTCTTCTTCTTGGCCTCGTTCGCCTTCTTCTGCATCTCGAACTTGAACTTGCCGAAGTCCATGATCTTGCAGACCGGCGGATCCGCGTTGGGCTGGATCTCGACGAGGTCCAAACCCTCTTCCTCGGCCATGCGCAGCGCTTCGTCGCGCGAGAGCACGCCGATCATTTCGCCATCGCTACCAATCACGCGTACGCGCGGTACGCGGATCTCCTGGTTCTTGCGGTTGGGCTTTTCGGGGGTACTGATGTTGCAATCTCCGGAATGGATCGTAACGCCCCGCACTCCGGCGGGACGGGCCTATAGCTTACACACGGCGCCTAGTACGCGCCTTCACCCTGCAAACGCGAGGCGAAATCGGCAACGGACATCGTCCCCAGATCCTCCCCTCCCCGCGTGCGCACGGACACCTCGCCATTGTCCCGCTCGCGGTCGCCAACGACCAGCAGATACGGCACTCGCTGCAGGGTGTGCTCGCGAATCTTATAGCCGATCTTTTCGTTCCGCAAATCGGCCTCGACCCGGAAGCCTTGATTTGCAAGGGTTTTCCTGACCTCAGCCACATAATCGGCCTGGGCGTCGGTGATGTTCATGGCCACGGCCTGGATCGGGGCCAGCCAAGCCGGGAAATGACCGGCGTGGTGCTCGATCAGGATACCGATGAAGCGCTCCATCGAGCCGACGATGGCCCGGTGCAGCATTACCGGGTGCCGGCGCTGGCTGTGCTCATCCACGTATTCCGCGCCCAGTCGGCCCGGCATCATGAAGTCGACCTGCATGGTACCCAGCTGCCAGGTACGGCCGATGGCGTCCTTCAGGTGGTACTCGATCTTGGGGCCGTAGAAGGCACCCTCGCCCGGCAGCTCCTCCCACTCCACGCCGGCGGCACGCAGGGCCGAACGCAACGCGTCCTCGGCCTTGTCCCAAGTGGCGTCGTCACCCAGGCGCGAGTCGGGGCGCAGGGCGATCTTGATCTGGATGTCGCTGAAGCCGAACGCCGCGTATACGCCCAGCGCCTGCTGGTGGAAGGCGCGGACCTCGGGCTCGATCTGGTCCTCGGTGCAGAAGATGTGCCCGTCATCCTGGGTGAAGCCGCGCACGCGCAGGATGCCGTGCAGCGCGCCCGAGGGCTCGTTGCGGTGGCAGGCGCCGAACTCCCCGTAGCGGATCGGCAGATCGCGGTAGCTGTGCAGGCCGGAGTTGAATACCTGCACGTGGCCCGGGCAGTTCATGGGCTTCACCGCGTAGGTCCGCTTCTCGGACTCGGTGAAGAACATGTTGTCCTTGTAGTTGTCCCAGTGGCCGGAGGCCTTCCAGAGCGACACGTCGAGGATCTGCGGGCAGCGCACTTCCTGGTAGCCGCTGTCGCGGTAGACCTTGCGCATGTACTGCTCGACCACCTGCCAGATGGACCAACCCTTGGGGTGCCAGAAGATCAGGCCAGGGCCCTCTTCCTGCAGGTGGAACAGGTCCTGGGCCTTGCCGATCTTGCGGTGGTCGCGCTTCTCGGCCTCCTCCAACTGGTGGAGGTAGGCCTTGAGGTCCTTGTCATTGAGCCACGCGGTGCCGTAGATGCGGCTGAGCATCTGGTTGTTATGGTCGCCGCGCCAATACGCGCCGGCCACCTTCATCAGCTTGAACGCGCGCAACTTCTCGGTGCCTGGGACGTGCGGGCCGCGGCACAGGTCGGTGAACTCGCCCTGCGTGTACAGCGACAGGTCCTCGTTGGCCGGGATCGACTCGATGATCTCGGCCTTGTACGCCTCGCCCATGTCCTTGAAGAACGCGACCGCGTCATCGCGCGACTTCACGCTGCGGCTGACCGGCAGGGCCTCCTTCACGATCTTCTGCATCTCAGCCTCGATGGCCGGCAGATCCTCGGGCGTGAACGGGCGCTCGTAGGCGAAGTCGTAATAGAAGCCGTTGTCGATCACCGGGCCGATGGTGACCTGCGCGCCCGGGAACAGGCGCTGTACGGCCTGGGCCAGCAGGTGGGCTGTGGAGTGGCGCAGCACGTCCAGCGCCTCGGGCGACTTGTCGGTGATGATGGCGAGCTCGGCGTCGCGGTCGATGCGGAAGCTGGTGTCCACCAGCTGGCCGTCGACCTTGCCGGCTAGGGCGGCCTTGGCCAGTCCGGCGCCAATGGAGGCTGCGACCTCGCCCACCGATACGGGATGGTCGAATTCACGGCGGCTGCCGTCGGGAAGGGTAATGGCAATCATGATTTGCAACTCTGGGAAGCGTAAGTAGGAAGGTGCCAGCGCGAAGGCGCGCGGCGGCGGCATCGCGCGTGAAGCAAACGCGGCGCCGCAACAAAAAAGCGCCACGAGGGCGCCTGCTGGGATGCGGGGCCTCGCGAACGTCAGCGATGGGCGGTGGTAGTGCTCATGTCACACGCTCGGCCGGCGGGTTGGCGCGGGCCACCTGGACTGCTGCAGCGACCTGCACGGTCGGGATGTAGCTATGGTTGGGCAGCGCTGGCAGCAAGTCAACGGGCGGGCCCTGTCAGCCCCTCCCCTTGATCCGCCGTGCCCGCAGAACAAGCGCAGGTCGAAGGGCCGCACCCCAAAGCAGAACGGCGCGACCCCGAGGGATCACGCCGTTCCGTCACCAAATTGGTGGGCGGTACAGGGTTCGAACCTGTGACCCCTACCATGTCAAGGTAGTGCTCTACCGCTGAGCTAACCGCCCGTCGCCACAACAACCCGGCGAGAGGGCGCGCAGTGTAACGTGACCACGCGCCAAGCGCAATGCTCGAGCGCCGGGATGCCGGCTCAGGCGCCCAGTTCGGCGTCCTTGAGCTTGCGCAGCTCGTCCCGCACCGCGGCCGCCTGCTCGAACTCCAGATCGCGGGCATGCTGGTACATTTTCTGCTCCAGCTCCCTGATGCGGGCAGCGATCTGGGCCGGCGGCAAGGTGGCGTAGTCGAGCGTCTCCTCTGCCACCCTGCGCCCCCTGCCGCGGGTCTTGGCGGCATCCGGCTCGGCGCGCGCGCCTTCCATGATGTCCACCACCGGTCGGTGCACGGACTTGGGGGTGATCCCGTGCTCCAGATTGTGCTCGACCTGCTTCGCGCGGCGGCGGTCGGTCTCGTCGATCGCCGCCTGCATCGAACGCGTGATCTTGTCGGCGTACAGGATGGCCTTGCCGCGCACGTTGCGGGCCGCGCGACCGATGGTCTGGATGAGCGAGCCGGTAGAGCGCAGGAAGCCCTCCTTGTCGGCGTCCAGGATCGCCACCAGTGAGACTTCCGGCATGTCCAGGCCCTCGCGCAGCAGGTTGATGCCCACCAGCACGTCGAACTTGCCCAGTCGCAGGTCGCGGATGATCTCCACACGCTCCACGGTGTCCACGTCGGAGTGCAGGTAGCGCACCTTTACCCCGTGCTCGCCCAGGTACTCGGTAAGGTTCTCCGCCATGCGCTTGGTCAGCGTGGTGATCAGGACGCGATCGCCCTGCGCCACGCGGAGATTGATCTCGCCCAGTACGTCGTCGACCTGCGTTCCGACCGGCCGGATCTCGACCTCGGGGTCGACGAGACCGGTCGGGCGCACCACCAGCTCAACCACTTCACCCTGGGACTTTTCAAGCTCGTATTGACTGGGCGTGGCGGACACGAAGATCGCGCGCGGGGAGCGTCCCTCCCACTCCTCGAACTTCAGCGGGCGGTTGTCCAGCGCCGACGGCAAGCGGAAACCGAACTCAACCAGGGTCTCCTTGCGCGAGCGGTCGCCTTTGTACATGGCGCCGATCTGCGGCACGGTCACGTGCGACTCATCGACCACCAACAACGCGTCGGGCGGCAGGTAGTCGAACAGGCAGGGTGGCGGCTCACCCGGCATATGGCCGGTGAGATGGCGGCTGTAGTTTTCCACGCCGTTGCAGTAGCCCACTTCCGCCAGCATTTCGAGGTCGAACTGGGTGCGCTGGGCCAACCGTTGCGCTTCCACCAGCTTGTTGGCGGCGTACAACTGCTCCAGCCGGACCCGCAACTCCTCCTTGATCGCCTCGATCGCGTCGAGCACGGTGCGGCGCGTTGTCACGTAGTGTGACTTCGGGTAGATGGTGTAGCGCGGCAGCTTGCGCAGCGTCTCGCCGGTGAGCGGGTCGAACGCGGTCACCGACTCGATCTCGCCATCGAAAAGCTCGATGCGCACGGCTTCGCTGTCGCTTTCGGCGGGGTGCACGTCGATCACCTCGCCACGCACGCGGTACGTGCCGCGCCGAAGCTCGGTGTCGTTGCGGGCGTACTGCATCTCGGTCAGTCGGCGGATCAACTCGCGCTGGTCGATGCGCTCTCCGCGCACCATGTGCAACACCATGCGGAAGTATTCGTTGGGATCGCCCAGGCCATAGATGGCCGACACGGTGCACACGATGATCGCGTCGCGGCGCTCCAGCAGCGCCTTGGTTGCCGACAAGCGCATCTGCTCGATGTGCTCGTTCACCGAACTGTCCTTCTCGATGAAGGTGTCCGACGACGGCACGTATGCCTCGGGCTGGTAATAGTCGTAGTAGCTGACGAAATACTCCACCGCGTTATGCGGGAAGAACGCCTTGAACTCACCGTAAAGCTGCGCCGCCAGGGTCTTGTTGGGTGCCATCACCAGAGTGGGCTTCTGCACCTGCTGGATCACGTTGGCGATGGTGTAGGTCTTGCCCGAGCCGGTCACCCCCAACAGGGTCTGGTGCGCCAGTCCCGACTCGAAACCAGCTACCAGGCGATCGATGGCCGGCGGCTGGTCGCCTGCTGGCTCGTAGGGCGCCACCAGCTGGAACTGGCCTTCCAGGCGGGAATCGAGGGTGGTGCGATCGTTCATGTGGCGATACATGGTGGCGACCGATGAGTGTAACGCGACGGATTCCGAGGGTGCCGGTCGGAACTTTCTTACCTCGGGATGCGTTCATGCCCGATACCTATCAGCCACGCCAGCCGGGAAGCTGTCGCCAGTCAAAAGGAGATGGCAATGCGCAAGGAAGCGAGGGGATTCACACTGGTGGAGGCGATGGTCGCGATGGCAGTGGTGGCCGTGGTTGCGGGCGTCGCAATTCCGTCCTGGCAGGCGGCACGCGCCTCCGCCCATGCCAGCGCAGCCCGGACGGAAATGCTGGAAACGATCATGGCGGCGGTCCGCCACTCGGCGTTGGCCGGGACCGAGGTGGTCCTTTGCCGTCCCCTCGGCGAGACGGTGGAAGGTTGCTCCGACACCACCAACTGGAGCGGAGGATGGGCGCTGTTTGCGGACCTTAATGGCAACCGGCGGCGGGACGCCAATGAGCCGGTGATCCATCGCCAACGGGCGCTCGCGGGGGGCGTGAGGCTATGGACCACGGGGGGGCGGACCCGGCTCATCTTCCAGCCCAATGGCAGCAATGCCGGTTCGAACGTCACCTTTACCCTGTGCGACGAACGCGGCGCCAACAAGGCCGTCACCTTCGTGCTGGCCAATGATGGCCGGATGCGTTGGGGTCGCCCGACGGCAGCGGCGGCCCAACAGTGCGCCTATGGCGTTTGAAAGCCTATTGACCTGTCGCCCCGGTCCTCCTAGGATATGCGTCCCCGCCCGAATAGCTCAGCCGGTTAGAGCACTTGACTGTTAATCAGGGGGTCGTTGGTTCGAGTCCAACTTCGGGCGCCAAGATTCAAGAAGAAAGCCTGCAGCGATGCAGGCTTTTTTTGTGCTTCCAGAAGCATTGCGCATCCCGAGGGAGACGCTGAGGGGCGGCATACCCACCCCTCGCTCGACACGTGGATCAGTAGTAGCCGGTCGGACAGGAACTCCCGTCGACTACCGCCAATCCCAGTGTGTCAAAGGTGCTCGGGATCGTGAGGGTGACGCCCTCGCCGATGGTGCCGTCACCCGTTACGCTCGCCAGGACACCTGGCTGGCTGTTGGAGATGCAGACCCTACGGTTGATCACGGCATCATTTGCCGCCTCAGAGTTGTAATTGCTGATCTGGATCTCTGAGGTGATGGGCTTCGAAGCGTTGTAACTCACTGTGCAGACGACACTGAAGCGGCCTTCACACGTGACCTTGGACGAGTTGGGCTGGTCGAAGTTGTACTTGGACAGATTGGTGCTGTCCGCGATCTCCACCTTCATGACCACGGAGTACGCCTTGACACCGGTGTCGCCGCCGCTGCGTGAGAAATCCTGCGAGTCTTCCCGGAAATTCGCGCTACGCGCGTCGTCTGGATCGACCGGGAAGGTGCTCGCCAGGCCGGACGCACTGGCACTCATGCGCAAGGTGACGGGGATCGTGCTACCGGCCGCCGCAGCGTTGGACCGCACAAGACCACCATCCGAAGCCACGAGGCCGCGCGCGGTGTAGAGCGTGTTCTGGGCCCTGATGGCCTCGGGAACGCGTGAGCGCCACTCCCCGAGGTTCGCCACGTTCACCGCATAGAAGGGAATTGTTTCAAGCGGATTGCGCTGGGTCTGCCCCTCGCAACCAGTTGGTTCCGGATCCTGCTTCGTACCGTAGGCACACTTGTATGCCGCCAACGTTTCGGGAGTCAGGTAATCCACATACAGGCCGAACGCGATCAGGCTCTGGCGATCCGGTGTGGTGCCCGGATTACTCAAGGTAATGGGTGAAGCAAGTCGCAAGCCATCGCTGGAGCCCACAGTGAACACCGGGAATGCTTGGGCTGGCGAGGGGTACTTGGACGTCGTCGGAGCGATCTGGGTGATCCCCGCCGCGACCGAGGCCGTCACGAACTTGGAATAATTGTCCACAAAGCTGGGGACGACATAACTGGTGCCACTGATCGGCGTTACGAGCAGATTGCTTTGCTGCGGATCGACCGCTAGTCGCATACGTCCGCCCACGCGAATCAACTGGCACGAGTCGATGTAGCGGTTCGAGGTTTCTTCGCCCAGCGGGCGCAGCACTTCCAGCTGGAATCCATTGCCGGAGCTCGGAGGATAGCCGTAATGCTCTTCCTTGGCGGCGATTTCAGCGGCTGTATAGAGACGCCAGGGATCCGTGCGTGGGTTGCTCCGCGTAGGTGCATCATTCAACGCCCCATCGTGGTGGTCGCGGCAGCAAACGGTGCACATTTCCTTGATTTCAGGCGTCGAGTTCGACACGACTGGGGTGCCTACCTTCGACCCAACCGGAGCCGTCTTCGGCTGCAAATAGGCCAGTTGCAGGCCACTCCACACGGTTGGCTGGTACTTGGGACTGGCGGTCGTACTGACGCCCCCGGCCGAACAGACACAACTCACCGCGGCGACGTCAAGCTTGCGGTTGAGCAACACCTCTTGCGCGGAAGAACTCCCGGTGAACGTCATCACACTGAACACCGTGGCCGCCGAAACGTCCTGCACGAACTGCTGCGGCTTCGGGTTTGAGCTCGCGGACGACTGATCGCCACCGACGGCAATGGGAACGACCTGCGGGTTGTCCTTGTTGGGCGGCTCGATCCGCACCTGGGGTGCTTCAGGGCCATCACCGGGCTTCTTGGCCACCTGGGCGGCGTCAGACGGGGCAATCGCGGCGATCGCGTCCTTGATTTCCACCGACTTGGTAGTGCCTGCCTCATCCGCCCAAGAGACGGAAACCGTAACCATCTTGAACTCCGGGATACCCGAAGTGACTGCACCCGTTGTCGCGGAATTCGCCTGGAACGTGGTGGTACCGGTTGCGTTTACCCACCGCGACACTGTCCTGGTGGTCGTGAACTCCACGCCGCCGACAGTGGTCGTCCCCAGATTCGCGGTATCGAGCCCCTGGTAGGTATAGCCCGAATACCCGGTCGGTGGCGTCACAAATGCGAACGTCCGAGCGTCCTCAACTACCTGTTGAGCAATCGCACTCGCGCTCTCACGCGCTTTCGATTCAGCACCGGCGCGAAACAGGCTCGCCTGAAGCGCTGCCAAGGCTAGAAGGCCGAACGAGAGAATGACAACCGCAACCATGACCTCAATCAGGCTGAAACCCTTTCGGCCACGCGGTCCACTTAGCATGTTCTTCATGGCGTTGCGCTCGCGTCTTGGTAGCGATCCGACCAGGAGCCCGGGATTGGCCCATAGCGGACGAAGGCCGGAGAGTTGGAGATATTCTGTAGAACTGCCTTGTTGTAAACGATGGTGGGATTGCCTGCGATGCTCGCCTCGCCCTCCAGAATCACCGATCCGTACACCTGGCCACCGCCACTGGCCTTGAGCAGCTCACCCGTACCCGCCTTGCTTCGTACGAAAAGAATTCCGAAGTAGGTGCTATTGGCCGAAAGGGTCACAACCCCGTCGCTAACCAGTACGACGGGATACTGCAGACTGCCTACATCGGTGCCGAGCTTGCAATCCGTTCCCTTGTACCAGTACAGACCCTCGCTCGTCGCATTCAACGAAGCGCAATCGGCTAATGGCTTGGCGTACTTCGCAAGGTAGTCATCAGCCTGGGCGGACGGAACGTCGAAGACGTACTCAAACAAGTCCGTGGGGAAGTTGGTGCTGTCGCGCACTTTGGGGCTGGCGTCGCTGTAATGCGAATCCTTGTCCAGGATGTCCTCGCCCTCGATCTTGTCCTTGGCGATCGCGCAGGACTTGGCATCACCACTGAGCAGTCCGTAACCGGGACAAAGTCCATTGCAGGTACAGGACTTGCAGACCCCATCCAGAAGATCCGCGGACGTTGGTGCCGGAGTGCCATAGTTCGCCAGCCACTCACCGAGTTGGCAGGAGGCAAAGCTGGCCTGGTCAATCTTTGCGTTACCGGACGACCAGATCGATACCGGCACACTGAACCCACCGGCGTCAGGGTTAGGAACAATCTGCGCGTTGCCAAGTCCGGTCGCGGTACCCGCCGCGATTAGCGGTGCGGCAGGCACGGCACCCAGCAAGCGGAAGGTTCCGAACGACTGCTTGACGACGGCCTCCGCACTTTCGTCAGTCAACTGGCCACGAGACACAATGGTGACGTAGAACGTGCCCTCATTGGTCGGCGCCGACGAACACACGGGCTTCTCGGGGATCGTCATGTCGAGACGACAGAGGGTGGCGAACGACTGGTAGCTCGTCGCGAAGTTCGCCGCGCCGCCCGACGTTGTGATCGAGGCGGCACCGCTCATCATGCTCGAAACAGGCAGCACGCCATTGGTGCTACCGACATAGCGGAACATGTTGGCGCGGCGAGTACTGTCGGATTCGGCCAGACAAGGGTCCAGCGCCATTCCTGTGGGAAGTGGATCGGTGCAGCTTTGCCAGCGCGCAGTAGTGGCGGGCGGCAGCCAACCCCCGGACGCAGTAGAGAGCATCGACCGAGTGTTGCCGCGCAGGTACTCGATCGACTGGTTGATGCCGGTTTCAGCCGTCTGGAAAGCGAGTTTGTATCGGTACTCATTACCCGACGTACGTTGCTCGAAAAGACCTACATTGACCGAAAAGATGGCGATGACTGTCAGTATCGCCAACAGCAGCATCGCGATCAGCAGGGTGGATACACCACGCTGGCGCCGACGGGGAGTCAGCTGGATCGAATTCATGGGCTCACCCCACAGTCAGAAATCAGTTCCGCGGAAGTTTTCATGGTGTCGGGCACGGCAGGCGTCGTTGGACACCCGGTAGCCTGGTTCTTGAGGAAATTGACGACCTCTGCGCGGGTGCGGCCGGAATCGGCAATCGATCGCACAATGGTCGCGTCGCTGCGGAGGGTGCCTCGCACGCAGAACGAAAGATTTCGCACAAGACCTTCAGCGCGTAGGTAAACGTCACTACCGCTCACCGGGTCCTTGGTCTTATGGATGTCGACGCAGAACGGGCTCTTGCGCTCCACCACCTTGAATCCGGTGATATTGACGACTGCGGGGTCTGAGACATCCTCCCAGCCGCTCGTGTCAGTGCACGTCACCGCGGCGTCAGCCGTCTTCATCTGCAACGTTCCGGCGGTGGAGTTCCAGCGGATCGCACGGTTCTGGCGCGACGCCGTGCTGTTGCCTCGGTCGTACAGATAGGTGAAGCAGTTTCCGGTTGACGAAACCGCCAGCGCCCCAAGATTCGGCAAGGGAGCATTGTCAGTCATGACACGCTGTACCGACGAACGATCGTAGCCAGCTCGCCTGGCCTCGCGCACAGCAAGCCCCATGGCCGCCCGCAGGTCCTGGGTCAGGCGCGTGGAGCGAATATTCTCGTTGTAGGACCGAAGCATGGAAACCGTGAAGGCCAAAACGGCACCAATGACAATCATGCCGGCGACCAGCGCCACCATCATCTCGATGAGGGAGAAACCCCGGACGTCTTTGTGGTTGCTCTTGCGCATGTTCAGCATGCCCCCATGCCCGGCAGCGCCTTCTTCCCGCTCGGGGCGCATTGGCTGGCGCGGCCCATCGAATTCACTTTGATCTCCAATCCATAGCCCCGCGGAACCTCCAGCTTGACGCTGCCCGCTGAGCTATCATCGGCCAGCATTCCGGTGCGTGGGTCAATCACGAACGAAGTTGCCGAACCAAACTTGGCCGCTTCGGTGAGCTTCACGGTGCGCAACTCATTGCCATTGGACGGAAACCTGCCCAAGGGGCACGTGGTGGTAGAGCAATCGCAGCCCGCGGCAGACGCAGTCGCGACTATCCCCGCCCCAACACAGAAGCCGGTACCCACCGCCTTGAAGTCAACCTTGACGAGCGCATTGCGCTTGACGGCCTCTGACTTCGCGGCCCCGATCACAGCGACCACACTGTCTGCGGTGCCCTGCAAGGCACGCCGCTCGGCGGTGTCGCTGAAAGATGGCGCAGCAATGGCCAAGAGGATCGCCAGCACCGCGATCGTCACCATCAACTCGACCAGGGTGAAACCATTAGAACGAAATCGCATCTGCCACTCCATTGCGCCCTGCGTCGGTAGGCACAGCGCCGCCAGCTGAATCTAGCGCCCCCGATTAGGGGGGGGCAACGAAGTCCGGACGGGCGGCGCCTGTAGCGGGACGAACGACCAGTACCCCACTTATGCTCAGGGCTGCCACCGTCTACCATCTCAAATCAGTACCAACACGCAGGGCTCGCCAATGCACCACATGAAGATCAGGGGCTTCACGCTAATCGAGTTGATGGTGGTTGTGGCCATTGTTGGCATTCTGGCTGCGATCGCGGTCCCACTTTATAGCGGTCAGATTCGCAAGAGCCGACGCACGGAGGCGCTTACGACGCTCCAGAACCAGCAACTTGCGATGGAACGCTATCGCGTGGACCACGCGTCCTTTGCGACCTATTCACTACCGTCCGGGCTCGACAACGGCCATTACACGTTCACGCTGACCGGCACTGGCCCTACCGGCTACACCTTGCAGGCCGCCCCCCAAGGGGACCAAGCCAACGACAAGTGTGGGACGCTGAGCCTGGTCAACGCGGCCGGCGCCATTTCCAAGACGCCGACCAATTGCTGGTGATGGCTTACGCCACCACCCGATAACACGGCCGGTAGTCCCCAGCGATCTTCATCCTGCGCTGCTCCACGAACGCCCGGAGCAGCGCATCCAGCGAATGCATCATTTCGCTGTCGCCATGGATCTCGAACGGCCCGTGCGCCTCGATGCGGCGCATCCCGTCCTCCTTCACATTGCCAGCCACGATGCCGGAGAACGCGCGTCGCAAGTCGGCCGCGAGCTCATGCGCCTTGCGACCGCGGTGCAGGTCCAGACCCGCCATTGCCTCGTGACTGGGCACAAACGGCTGCTGGAACGCCAACGGGATGTCCAGCGACCAGTTGAAGAAGAAGGAATCCTTCTGCGTGATGCGGTGGTCGCGCACCTTGCGGATGCCGGCCATCATCCGCTTCGCGACCGCACCCGGGTCGGCGATGATGATCTCGTAACGTGAAGTGGCGGCCTCCCCCAAGGTCAGCCGCAGGAACCTGTCGATCTGCTCAAAGTACGGCGCCGACGCGGTCGGTCCGGTCAGGATCAGCGGGAACGGGACATGCGCATTTTCTTCCCGCAGCAGGATGCCCAACAGGTACAGGATCTCCTCCGCCGTGCCCACCCCGCCTGGGAACACGATGATGCCGTGGCCGATGCGAACGAAGGCCTCAAGGCGCTTCTCGATATCGGGCATGATCACCAGGTGGTTGACGATCGGGTTGGGAGACTCCGCGGCGATGATGCCCGGCTCGGTGATCCCGATGTAGCGTGGGCGGTGCTTGCGCTGTTTTGCGTGGGCGATGGTCGCGCCCTTCATGGGCCCCTTCATCGCTCCTGGACCGCAACCGGTGCAGATGTCCAGCCCGCGCAGGCCCAGCTCATAGCCTACCTGCTTGGTGTACACGTACTCGTCGCGCGAGATCGAGTGGCCACCCCAGCAGACGACCAGGTTCGGGTCGGTCGGGAACAGCGTGCGCGCGTTGCGCAGCAGGTCGAACACGGCATCCGTCAGGCCCGTGCTCGAGCCGAGGTCACGCCCACCTTCTTCGACCAGTTCGATGGCGGTATAGGCAAGGTCACGCACGACCGCGAACAGCAGCTCCGCCACGCCGCGGATCAACTCGCCATCCACGAAGGCGGTGGCGGGCGCGTTGTGCAGGTCGATGCGCAGGCCTCGGTCCTGCTGGTGCACCTCGATGTCGAACTCCGGGTACAGCTCCTGCGCTGCACGCGGGTCATCGGACGTGCTGCCCGTCGTCAGCACCGCCAGGGCGCAGCGCCGCAGCAGGTCATGCATGCCGGTCGAGGCATCCCGGAACCGGGCGACTTCTTCACGGGAGAGCACGTCGAGACCGCCGCGGGGGTAGATGCGGGTACTTTCGGTAGGGAGGACGGTGGGGCGGGATGCGGTAACGGGTTGGCTGTCGTTGTTCATGCAGTGAATGTAGCGCAGGCGGGTTGCCAAAAGAAAACGGCCGGGGTTTCCCCCGGCCGCTTCGTTGAACCGACTGTCGGCTAGCCGATCAGAACTTGTAGCGGAAGCCCACCTGCAGCGACCAGCGCGAGATGGCGCGATCGTCGTAGATGTTCAACGCATCCGGGGTGTTGAACCGGTAGATGTACTTGCCCGTGGTCGGATCTACACCACCGTACTCAACCACGCCCCGAGCAGCCGGGAATGGCACTTCCTCGATGCGCCCCCAGTCCTTGTTGAGCAGGTTGCCGACGTTAAGCACGTCCAGCCAGATCTCGGACTTGTGGCCGTCCCAGAAGCCCGGCAGTTCCTGCGACACGCGGATGTCGAACTGGTTGACCCAGGTCGAACGCGCACCGTTGCGCTCGGCCACGCGGCCACGGTTGGCGCTCAGGTACTCGTCGCTGGCAACGAAGTTCCAGAACGCCGCTTCCTCGGCTGCCGAGCCAAACAGCACGTCGCCAGGAGCCGACGGGATGTAGAGCAGGTCGTTGCCGAAGCGGCCATCGCCATTGGCATCATTGTCGAACACGTAGCTGTAGGGACGACCGGAACGGCCCTCGTAGAACATCGAGACGTTGGTAAAGTAGTTGCCGAAGAACGAGTGCCTCCAGCTGATCGCCGCGGTGAAGCGGTCACGAATCTCGTAGCTTGAGGTTGCGGCGACTGCCTCGTTCGGATTGAAGACCGAGTTGTTGCCCCACTGCGAGCCCGACGTCGAACTGGTCAGCGGACTGACCTCGTCGGCGTTGGTGTAGGTGTAGGACAGCATCCACATCCAGTCACTTTCATTGAACGGCTTGTTCAAGGAAACGGTCAGCTGCTGGGACTCACCCTTGTTGGTCGGCCTGGCGATGATGGCGTCGCTGAATGCCGAATTCGCCCCCGCTCGGTTGGTCACGCGGCGGCCCGTGGGCTGGGCACCGAACTGGTTCCAGTTGGTCCGGTCATACCCGGCGGTATTCCAATACATCAGGCGACCGTCTTGGCCAACCTTGGTCGGGGCGCCCAGGTTGAGGTGCTGGTAGTAGAGACCTTCCTTGACCTGGGTGAGGATCAGCTCCGCCGAACCAACCACGCCCCACCACGGCAACTCGTGGTCGAACGCGAGGTTGGCCTTCCACACGGACGGCTGGCCCATCTCGGGGTCCACGAAGTCGATTGACTGCGTGCCTTGGCGCGAACCGGCGGGAATCAGGTTGATCTGGTCAGCGGGGTCGGCATCGAAGCAACGCTGGCCGACCTGCATGCAGGCCGCGGTCAGCGGGAAGCCGCTGGACAGGTTGTAGTCGATATAGCCGAAGCCCGTGTTGGTGAACGGGTTGGACAGCCACACGTTGGCCGCCGCGCCTTGGAACAGGCCGATACCACCGCGGAGCTGCGTGGGACGGTCGCTGTCGAAGGTGTAGTTGAAGCCAAAGCGCGGTTGCACGAGGTCATTGCCGTCGATCGTGGCGCTGTTGTCGAATCCGAACGCCGCCTCCGCCGCCGCGTTGTAGGTGGGCTCGGAATCGACCATCGGCTTGTCCCAACGAAGGCCGAACGTCAAGGTCAGGTTGTTGTTCACCGCCCACGTATCCTGCACGAACACGCCGACGTTCTTCAGGCCCCAGACGGCAGCCATGTTGTCCATGTTGCCGGCCGCCGGGTAGAACAGGCGATACGAACTCGGACGGCCGTTACGGTAGTTGGCGACATTGGTGAAACTGTAGACACCGTTGGTGCGGCGTCCGAACAGGTTGTAGATGTCGTTGTCTTCGTAGTCGAAGCCGAATTTCAGAGTGTGGTCGCCCACGAACAGGTTGCCGGCAAAGAACGCGTTCAACGTCTCAGTTTCGAGGATGTTGGCGTGGGTGTTCTCCTCGGTGCCGAAATTGATCGTCGCATCCGAGGTCGGACCGGTCGGCACCGCTACCGAAATGGCCGGCAGGAAGGAATTGGGGGCGCGGACAGCCGAATATTCGCGGTACGACACCTTGGCTTCAGTCGTGAAGCTGTCGGTCCAGTCACTGAACAACTGGGCGGTGTAGGTGTCGAACTTGTAGTCACGCTGGTAGGCGTACGAGTCAAGCGCGATGCTGCGCGTGCCAAAGCCGGGGAACACCGCGACGCTCTGGTCCGAGGTGCCGTAGCGGAGGCTGAAGCGCTGGTCATCGGTGATGTTCCAGTCCAGCTTGATGCCATATTCCTCGCCGGTCGTGTCGGCACCGCTGGCCGCGTACGGACCCGGGTCGAACCCATACACCGTCCGCGAAATATCTCGAATCTCGTCAATCTGGGTCTGGGTGATGTTGACGATGTTGGTGGCACCGGAACCCACGGGACCCGAAGTGGGGCCGCCCGCGCTCTGCTCATACTTCTCGTAATTCACGAAGAAGAACAACTTGTCCTTGAGCAGGGGGCCGCCGAAGGTCATGCCGTAGGTGGTTTCGTCCTCGAAGCCGGAGTAGTCGGTGCCGTTCTCGTTCTCGCGCACCATGCTGTTGTCGCGGTACAGGCCGTAGACCGAGCCGCGGAACTGGTTGGTGCCCGACTTGGTGACGGCGTTGATGACGCCGCCGGTACCACCCGAGATGGTGACGTCGTAGTTGGCCACGTCCACCGAGATTTCATCGATGGCGTCCATCGAGAAGGGCTGGCGCGGGGTCGGCAGGCCGTTTGACTCCAGGCCGAAAGCGTCGTTTGTGCTAATGCCATCCACGCGGATGGCATTGAAACGCGGGTTCTGGCCGCCAACGGAGATCTCGTTGCGCGACTTATCGGTCTGGCTGACGCGCGGATCAAGGCGCGCGTAATCCTGAAGGTTGCGTTCGATGGACGGGAACGCCTCGATCTGCTCCCGGGTCACGTTGGAGCCGGCGCCCATCTTGGTGGCGCTGAACACCTCGGAACCGCCCGCGTACACAGCTTGGATCGACTCGACGGTCGTCACGTCATTGTTCAACCCAATATCGACGGTATTGACCTTGTCGAGGTTGAGATATACGTCGTCCTTGGAGTTCGCACCCGCACCGGCCTTGGTGATGGTGATGGTGTAGGGGCCGCCCACGCGGAGGCCGCGCGCGGTGTACCGGCCGCTGGCATCCGTAGTGGTGCGACTGACCGTGCCGGATTCGGTGTGAACGATGGTGACCTCGGCGCCGGCAACCGGCTGACCGTCGGCACCCACGACCTGGCCACCAACGCCGGCGGAAGTGCTTTGTGCAAACGCGGGGGCAGCAGCGAGCGCCGCAAGGAGCCCAAGGGTGAGTCTGGAAATACGAACACGGTTCTTGTCGGTCATGAAAACTGGCCTCGATGCATTTATTGAGTTCGACAAAGCACGGCCCGCGCCCCCGAAATCGCGCACGGCCCATAGACGATTCAGCTGCCCCACCCCCGAGCAATCCGCGCCGGGTTAATGACAGATTAACATACTGACCCGGATGTGTTTCCGATTCATGACCGCCGTCAAAAAAACGGCATGGTCCTGTCAGTGCACCCGCGCAGTGACCGCCGGACTGGCTGCCGAGTCACGCGCTTCGCTAACATTTCGTTTCTAAATCAACTGGTTACGGAGCCGATATCTGCAGATACGTGCCCAGCCCATCCAGGAACATCTGCACTGAGATCGCCACCAGGAGCATGCCCATGAGCCGCTCGACGGCGGTCAGGACGCGGGAGCCCAGCCATTTGTAGAGATACGTCGCCGACAGCAGGATGGCCGCCGTGGCACCCCATGCGATGACCAGGGCCAGGCTCCAGTCCCCCAGACGGGCGGGCTCGTTACTGCCCATCAGCATCACCGCTGCCATGCCGGAGGGGCCGGCCACCAGCGGGATGGCCATCGGCACGATGAATGGCTCCCCTTCCGGGATCTCGCCCATCAGCCCTTCGGGCGGCGGGAAGATCATCCGGATGCCGATCAGGAACAGCACGATGCCACCGGCGATGGAGACGGATTCCTGACGCAGGTGCATCAGTTCGAGTGCGTACTTGCCGCCCCACAGGAACACCATCAGTACGCCCAGCGCGATCAGCAGCTCGCGGGCCACGATGATCCGCTGGCGCCGCGGCGGCAGCCCGCGCAGCAGGCTCAGGAACACCGGCACGTTGCCCAACGGGTCCAGGATCAGGAACAGCAGCAATGCGGCGGACGCAATCGTCATCGGTGGATGGCTCGTGCTGGCAGATCAGGAAACAGCGAGAGGGGATCCGTCGGATGCGACCAGGCGGACCAGCATTACGGTCAGGGCTGGGGGGCCCAGACTGTGCCGCGATGGGTCGCGCCCTCGGACGACAACAGGGTGACACAGGCGCCCGCGTACGCGGCGGGATCCCGGGCCTGGCGGTCGTTCGCCTCGACATAGGCCTTGCTGCGCAGCGGGGTGCGCATCGGCCCGGGCTGCAGGCCCGCCACCCGCACGCGGGAGTTGGCCAGCTCGGCGTGCAGCATGCCCACCATCGCGGACAGGCCGTGCTGGGCAAGGCCGTATCCGCCCCAATAGGCCTGGCCCACCCGGGACAGGTCGTCCACGGTGAACACCAGTGCCGCGTCTGACGCCTTGGCGAGCAGGGGCAGGCAGGCCTGCGACAACCACCAGCGCGCGGTCAGGTTGACATGCAGCGCACGTGCAAAGGCTGCCGGATCGGTCTGCAGCAGAGGGGTCAGCCCACGGAACTCGGCGGCGCAGTGCAGCACCCCGTCCAGCCGACCCAGCTCCGCCTCGATGCGTTCGGCCATCTCGGCATAGTCATCGGGGGACGCGCCTTCCAGGTCCAAGGGATACAGCAGGGGTTCCGGGCCTTCGTTGGCCAGCGCGTCGTACAAGCGGTTGAGCTTGGGCAGCTTGCGCCCCAGCAGCACCACCGTGGCGCCCGCGCGCGCGCAGGCCAGCGAGGCGGCGCTTCCAAGGCCACCGTGCGCGCCGGCCACCAGCACAACGCGGCCGGCCAATGCGGCTTCCGTCATCGGCGCAGTGCTCACTGCGCCTGCGTTTCGCTGACCATGCGTCCCAGCTCACCCGACTCGAACAGCTCCAGGGTGATGTCGCAGCCCCCGATCAACTCGCCGTTGATGAAGAGCTGGGGGAAGGTCGGCCAGTTGGAGTAGCGCGGCAGGTTGGCGCGGATCTCCGGGTCTTCCAGCACGTTGACGGTGTGCAGCTGGGTGGCGCCGGCCGCCTTCAGTGCCTGTACGGAGCGGCTGGAGAACCCGCACATCGGGAACTGCGCAGTGCCCTTCATGAAAAGAACGATGGGATGGCCCTCAACCTCGGCCTTGATCCGGTCCATCACGGACATGGTGCGACTCCTGCAAAGGTGCGTTGCCCCCAATTGACGTTCAGGCAACGACGCATGGGGATAGAATGCCCATTCTAATCGTTATCCCCCCCGCGGACCCGGGTTCTGCCCACCCCGCGCCCCCAACCGCCAGCCCCTGCTGCAAGGAGCAAGCCTCTCATGGCCATTGAACTGCCTGCCCTCCCCTACGATCGCACCGCGCTTGAGCCGCACATCTCGGCCGAGACGATCGACTTCCATTACGGCAAGCACCACCAGACCTACGTGACCAACCTCAACAACATGATCGCGGGCACCGAGTTCGCCGACATGTCGCTGGAGGACATCATCCGCAAGTCGCAGGGCGGCATGTTCAACAACGCCGCCCAGGTGTGGAACCACACTTTCTACTGGAACTGCCTGTCGCCCAATGGCGGCGGCGAGCCGGTGGGCAAGCTGGCCGATGCCATCAACAAGGCCTTCGGCGACTTCGCCAAGTTCAAGGAAGAGTTCACCAAGGTCAGCGTTGGCACCTTCGGCTCGGGTTGGGGCTGGCTGGTGCAGCGCCCGGACGGTTCGCTCGCGCTGGTGAGCACCTCCAACGCCGCCACCCCGCTGACCGGCGACGACACCCCGCTGCTGACCTGCGACGTGTGGGAACACGCCTACTACATCGACTACCGCAACGCCCGTCCGAAGTACGTCGAGGCCTTCTGGAACCTGGTCAACTGGGACTTCGTCGCTTCGCAGATGAAATAAGCGACGGCGCTTGCCCGACGCACAAACGGCCGGGGAAACCCGGCCGTTTGCTTGGGACGAGGGCGGCGCGGATCAACGCGCAGCGTGAACTGAAGTGGCCGCCAGCTGACCGTCGAGCGCGCGGACCACGGGCATTACCTGGGACTCACGCTTCAGCGCCCCACCCACCCGAACCAGCGCGGCCGCAAGCTCTTCAGCCGAGTCCGCCCGCAGCGTCGCGTGGCCCACCTTGCGGCCCTCGCGCGACTGTTTGCCGTAGTCGTGCCAATGGCCACCGGCCTCGGCCAGGACGGGGGTGGCGTCGGGCATGGCGCCGATCCAGTTGAGCATGCAGGCCACGCCGACCATGCGGGTATCGCCCAGCGGCAGCCCGAGCACGGCACGCAGGTGATTCTGGAACTGGCTGGTCTCGCTGCCTTCGATGGTCCAGTGACCTGAGTTGTGGACGCGCGGCGCCAGCTCGTTGGCCAGCAGCTCGCGGTCACGGCAGAAAAGCTCCAGTGCGAACACGCCAACGTAGTCCAGCGCCTCCGCCAGCTTTCGCGCATGGTCAATGGCGGTGGCGGCCACCGCGTCATCGACCTGGGCGGGGGCGAGGCTGGCGGACAGCACGCCATCCACGTGCCAGTTCTCGGTCAGCGGCCAGGCGCGGAACTCACCGTCGCGACCGCGCACGGCCACCACGCTCAATTCGCGCTGGAACGCCACGAAGCCTTCCAGGATCAGTCCGACCTTGCCCGCCTGCGCGCCCAGCGCGTCCCACGCCGCGGGGACATCGGCCGCGGACTTGATGCGGAACTGCCCCTTGCCGTCGTACCCCAGGCGGCGGGTCTTGAGGATGCACGGCGTGCCGATCACAGCCACCGCCGCGTCCAGCTGCTCGCGGGTATCGATCGATGCGAACGGCGGCACCGGAATGCCCAGTTCGCGAAACAGCGTCTTCTCCGCGAGCCGGTCCTGCGCGGTGGCCAGCGCGCGCGGCTTGGGGAACACCTGCACGCGATCGGTCAGCCACTGCGCCGATTCAGCCGGCACGTTTTCGAAGTCGAAGGTGGCCACGTCCACGCGCGAGGCGAACTCGGCCAACGCGGCTTCGTCGGTGTAATCACCCACCACCATCGGCGCGAACTGGCCGGCGCAGGCATCGGCGACGTTGTCCATCACGAGGAAGCGCAGGCCCAGCGGTGCGCCGGCCAACGCCATCATGCGCGCCAACTGGCCGCCGCCCAGGATGCCGACGGTGGTCATGGGGGAATCAGGAGTGCTCATCACGTCTTGCTCTGGGTCTTGCTCGTCGGCGGTGCCGTCGGACGGGATCAACGACGCGGATCGTCGTTGCTGGCGACGTCATCGGTCTGCTTCTGGCGGAACGCCGCCAGGGCGGTGCCGATCGCCGGGTGGTCATGCGCCAGCATCGCGGCGGCGAACAGCGCCGCATTGGCGGCGCCGGCGTTGCCAATGGCAAAGGTGCCCACCGGGATGCCCGCCGGCATCTGCACGATCGACAGCAACGAATCCATGCCATTGAGCGCCTTGCTCTGCACCGGTACGCCCAGCACCGGCACCGCGGTCTTGGACGCCAGCATGCCCGGCAGGTGGGCGGCGCCACCGGCGCCGGCGATGATGGCCCGCAGGCCGCGATTGGCGGCGGTTTCCGCGTAGGAGAACAGCACGTCCGGCGTGCGGTGCGCGGACACCACGCGGACCTCGTGTGGCACGCCAAGCGCTTCGAGCTTGGCCGCCGCGTGCTGCATCGTCTCCCAGTCGGAGCGCGAACCCATCACGATGCCGACCAGCGGCGGGGAAGCGTTGTCAGGGGGGGTCATGGCTGGCCCTTGCGTCAAAACGGTATTCTACCGGCCTTCCGCCAGAGCTTCACCGTATGGACCGCAAACTGCTCGACCTGCTCGTCTGCCCGGCCACCCGCCAGCCGCTCGCCCTGCTCGACAGCCGCGGCCTGGAGGCCCTGAATGCCGGCATCCAGGCCGGCGGCGTCCTACGCGGCGACGGCAGCCCCCAGGCCGAAGTCGTGCGTGAGGCCCTGGTCACCCGCGACCGTAAGACCGTCTACCGCGTGGACGACGGCATTCCGGTATTGCTGGTGGAAGAGTCGATGGCGACCGGGCAGATCGCCGATTTCCCCGGGGCATGAGCATGGGCCAGCCTGACCACGACGCGGAGACTGTCGCCGGCCCGGCCGGGGGTGGCCAGGCAGGTCCCGCCGTCATCGCCCCGCCGCCGGCGGGCGTGGTGGAATCCGACGTGGCCGCCGCCCTGGCCGAAGACGTGGGCGATGGCGATGCCACTGCCGCCCTGCTGCCAGACGTGGCCGACAGCGCATATCTGCTGTGCAAGGAAGACGCCGTCGTGTGCGGGCGTGCCTGGTTCGATGCCTGCCATCGCGCGCTCGACCCGGACATTCGCATCGACTGGCGCGTGGCCGAAGGCGACCGCGTGCGCGCGGGCACGGTACTGGCCACGCTGCAGGGTCGCGCCCGCTCGCTGGTCAGTGCCGAACGCGCGTCACTCAACTTCCTGCAGACGTTGTCCGGCACCGCCACGACCACTGCGCACTATGTGGAAGCCGTGCGCGGCACGCGCGCCCACATCCTCGACACCCGCAAAACCATCCCCGGCCTGCGCCAGGCGCAGAAATACGCCGTGCGCGTGGGCGGTGGCGTCAACCACCGCATGGGGCTGTACGACGCGGTGATGCTGAAGGAAAACCACATCCGTGCGGCGGGGTCGCTCAGCGGTGCCGTCCATGCCGCGCGCGCCCTCCATCCCGCGCTGCCGCTGATCGTTGAGGTCGAAACCCTCGGACAGTTGGAAGAGGCGCTCGCGGTGGGCTGCGATCGCATCCTCATCGACGACTTCGACGCGGCCACGCGGCGCGAGGCGGTGCGCATCACCGCCGGCCGCATTCCGCTGGAGGTATCGGGCGGGGTCGGCCTGGACGGCCTGCGCGCGATCGCCGAGGACGGGGTGGATTGCATCTCGATCGGCGCGCTGACCAAGCATGTCCGCGCGATCGACCTGTCGCTCAAGCTGGGGCCGCCGCCCGCCGATCCCGCCTGATCGGCCGGGCGCTCGCACTCACATGAGCGCGAACACCACTACGGCTGCCGCCACGATGGCCACGGCCGTTCCGATCAGCCAAGCGCGACGCGAAGGTTCGGCCGACGACCCGCGCCCCGGCCGCTTGCCCGGTTCCGGTTGGCCGTAGGCCAACACCTGGAAGCGCATCGTATCGAAGCCGATCTCGTCGCCCACGCGCGCTTCCCCGCGTAGCACCCGATTGCCATTGATGAAGGTTCCATTGGTGGACCCTACGTCCTCGACCTGAACGCCTTTATCGGTCGCCAGCAGCCGCGCATGCGCTCGCGAAAGCCCCGGCTCGTCCAATCGCAGCGAGCACTCGGGCCCGCGGCCAACCGTCAAGGCGCCCGACAGCGGGATGCTGCGCCCAAAGGCGCGGCCTGCGGTGCCGCGCAACACGAACTTGGGCGCCACCGGCCGCACCGCCGTCACACTCGGATCGTCATTGGCCGAGGAATCGGTCTGCCACGGATCCGACAGTTTCTTCACCGCGGCCGCCGGCTCGATCGCGGCCAGCCGCGCCTGCACGTCCTTGAAAGCCACCGAATCGCCGGCACGCAAGGAGATGAGTCCGTCCACCGGCCGGCCGTTGACGCTGACCTCGGCCGATTGGGGCACCTCCAGCATGACCCCGGTTGGGGTGACATGCAGAAGGCAGTGCTGCGGCTGCACCCCCGGGTGGTTGATCACCACGTTGGCTTCGGGATCCGACCCCACCCGATTGACCCCGGGCCCCAACAACACCTGCGGATGCTCACCACCTGGAAAGACCAGCTTCATCGATTCGCAGCCCCCTTGCTGACGATTACGGATGCGCCGCTTGCGACGGTGTCGCCGCGGCCGCACATTAGTCCCATGCCGACTCTAATCATCCTGATGATCGCGACTGCGATTGTCGTCTCACTATGGAATGCGAATCGCGCGGCCGCCGAACGGGCCGAGGCGGTAGGCCGCGATGCGTGCCGGGCCGCGGGCGTGCAATGGCTGGACCAGAGCGTGCATGCCATCGCCTGGCGACTGTACCGCCGCGACACCGGCTGGCTGGGCATGGAGCGCACGTTCCGCTTCGATTACTCCATCCACGGCGACGATCGCCATGTGGGACGCATGGTGCTGCGCGGCGAGCGACTCGTGTCGTTCACCGGCCCGGTGAATGCTGCGCCGGTGACGCTGAATCCGCCGGGCGGCTGAGCGCGGGTTACTTCACCACACGCAGGAATGGACCGCCGGGACGAGGGCGGGGCGAATCGGGGCCGGCGGGGTCGTCGCCCCCTTCGTCGCCATCGTCCGCATCCGCGGCATCCGGTACGGCGCTGAGGGTGGGGCGGCCGGCTGCCGGGGCGACCGAAGGCACTTCCTCTTCGCCGCTGACAACGTCATCTGCGTCCGCATCGGCGTCGCCCGGCACCATGTCCTCGGGCAGGGCCATACCCTGCCCGGTTTCACGCGCATAGATGGCGAGCACGGCGCTTATCGGCACCGACACCGTATGGCTGACGCCACCAAATCGCGCGCTGAACCGGATCGACTCGTTGGTCATCTCCAGCCGCGCGACGGCGCGCTCGGCGACGTTGAGCACGATGCGCCCGTCCTTGACCGCATGCAGCGGCACCTGCACGCCCGAACGCATCGCGTCCACCAGCAGGTGCGGGGTCATGCCGTTGTCCGCGATCCATTCGTAAAGTGCCCGGAGCAGGTACGGGCGATGGCTGGTCATCGGCGGAAACTGGTCTGTCATGGGTGCAGTGTAGCGTCGCCGACCGGTTCACGGCGACGCCATCATGCACCGCATGGGGCGTAAATCAGCCCGGCAGGTCGCGCAGGCGCCGCTCCTGCTCGGTCAGGCTGCGGGCGAACCCAGGGCTACGGAAGATGCGGTTGCCATAATCCTCGATGGCCTTGCCATCCTTGGGCAACGGTACGCCGAGCGCATTGAGGCGCCAGATGATCGGTGCCATGGCGCAATCGGCCAGGCTCATTTCCGGATTGAGGAAGAACTTCGAGGCCTTGAACAGCGGCACCGAAGCCGTGAGCAGTTCCTTCAAACGCTTGCGACCGGCATCGGCCTGCGCCTTGTTGCCCAGCTGGATGGCTTGAACCTGCGGCACCCAGTCGATTTCCAGGCGCAGCATCGCCAGGCGCAGGCGCGCGCGTGACAGCGGATCGACGGGCATCAGCGGGGGGTGCGGGTAACGCTCGTCCAGGTACTCGCTGACCACGCTGGCGGCGTACAGCACCAGCTCGCGCTCCACCAGCGTGGGCACCGAGTGGTAGGGGTTCAGGTCGACGAGGTCTTCGGGCGGGTTCTGCGGGTCGACCGGCACCAGATCGTAGCTGACGCCCTTGGCGGCCAGGACCAGGCGGACGCGGTGGGACAACACGCAATCCGTCGCGGAGAACAGGGTGAGGGCATTACGCATTCGTGGGCTAGCCGCCATCATCGACCTCGCTGTGGACCGGATTCCGCCGGCCGCTGGACGCCACCCACCCCGTGTGGGCAGTCACCAACATCCGAGCCTAACGCTTTTTCCACATTTGCCACATCCCCCCTCAGCCGGGGCCAGATGTGCAAAGGCCCGCTCGAGGCGGGCCTTTGCGCTGGGACGGTGTCAGTGTTCGACGTCGCGCCAGTATTCCTGCTTCAGCAACCAGGCCAGGAACGTCAGGAAGGCCAGGAACAGGATCACCCAGACGCCGATCTTCTCGCGCTTGAGGGCAGCCGGCTCACCGGCGTACTCGAGGAACGCGCTGATGTCGCGGGCGGTCTGGTCGAACTGCTCAGCGTTCTGCACGCCCGCCTGGGTCACGGTCAGACCCAGCACGGGGCGCTCACCGGTGGCGTCGGGCTTGCCGAATTCGGCGTGCTGCAGGCCCTGCAGCTCCCACAGCACGTTCGGCATGGAGGCGTTGGGGAACAGCTTGTTGTTCCAGCCCAGCGGACGGGTCTCGTCCAGGTAGAACGACTTCAGGTAGGTGTAGACCCAGTCGCTGCCACGCACGCGGCTGATCAGGCTCAGGTCCGGCGGTTGCTTGCCGAACCACTGGTTGCCCTGCGCCTCGGTCATGCTGACCTGGATCTGCTCGCCGACCTTGGCGCCGGTGAAGTTGAGGTTCTTCATCACCTCGTCTTCGGTGAGGCCCAGGTCCTCGGCCATGCGCGAGTAGCGCAGGTACTTCAGCGAGTGGCAGCCCGAGCAGTAGTTCATGTACAGCTGGGCGCCACGCTGCAGCGAGGCACGGTCATTGAGGTCGGTCCCCGCCTGCTGCACGTCGCCGCCCGCGGCCGCGAAGGCCGAGACCGAGACCAGCAGGCCGGCGGCGAACACCGCCAGCTTCTGGAAGCGGGACACCCGCTTCGAAACAGTTGCGTTAGTCATGCATCGTCACCCGTTCCGGCACCGGCTTGGTCTTGTCGAGCTTGGTCCACAGCGGCATCGTGATGAAGAAAGCGAAGTAGTAGAAGGTCAGCACGCGGCCGATCTGGGTTTCCACCGGGTCGGTACCCGGGCCGGCGCCGATCTTGCCCAGCCAGATGAAGCTCGCGGCGAAGGCCAGCAGCAGGCCCCACGACAGCAGGCCACGGTAGCGGTAGGACTTGACCTTGGAGCGGTCCAGCCACGGCACCGCGAACAGGATGGCGATCGCCGAGAACATCACGATCACGCCGCCCAGCTTGTCCGGGATCACGCGGAGCATCGCGTAGTACGGGGTGTAGTACCACACCGGCTTGATGTGGGCTGGCGTCACGAGGCGGTTGGCCTCGGTGAAGTTGTCATGCTCCAGGAACCAGCCGCCGAATGCCGGCGCGAAGAAGATGACGAACGCGGCCAGCATCAGGAAGAAGCCAACGCCCACCAGGTCCTTCACCGTGTAGTACGGGTGGAACGGAATGCCGTCCTTGGGCTTGTTGGCATCCCAACGGTTGCCCTTCGGACCCTTCTTGATGTCCACGCCGTCCGGGTTGTTGGAACCCACTTCGTGCAGCGCGCCCAGGTGGAGCACGACCAGCAGCAGCAGGACCAGCGGCAGCGCGATGACGTGCAGTGCGAAGAAGCGGTTCAGGGTGGCATCGCCGGGCAGGTAGTCGCCCATGATCCACTCGACCAGGCCGTTGCCGATGACCGGGATCGCGCCGAACAGCGAGATGATCACCTTGGCGCCCCAGAACGACATCTGGCCCCACGGCAGCACGTAGCCCATGAAGGCTTCGGCCATCAGCACCAGGTAGATCAGCATGCCGAGGATCCACACCAGCTCGCGCGGCTTCTGGTACGAGCCGTACATCAGGCCGCGGAACATGTGCAGGTACACCACGATGAAGAACATCGAGGCGCCGGTGCTGTGCATGTAGCGGATCAGCCAGCCCCACTCCACGTCACGCATGATGTATTCGACCGACGAGAACGCCTCAGCCGCGGACGGCTTGAAGTGCATCGTCAGGAAGATGCCGGTGACGATCTGGTTGACCAGCACCAGCATCGCCAGCGAGCCGAAGTAGTACCAGAGGTTGAAGTTCTTCGGCGCGTAGTACTCGGTCATGTGCTTGCGGTACATCGGCATCATGCCCGGTGCACGCTCGTTGACCCAGTCCATCACGCCATTGGCGGTACGGGTAAGGATGTTCGCCATGGCTTACGCAGCCCCCTGCGGATCGACGCCGATGATGATGGTGTTGTCGTCGGCATAGTGGTGGGGCGGCACGACCAGGTTGGTCGGCGCGGGCACGCCCTGGTAGACGCGGCCAGCCATGTCGAACTTCGACTTGTGGCACGGGCAGAAGTAACCACCCTTCCACTCGGTGTCGAACGGTTCCGGCCGGATCTCGGCCTTCATTTCCGGCGAGCAGCCCAGGTGCGTGCACAGGCCGACCAGCACGGAGATATCCGGCTTGATCGAGCGCAGCTCGCCCTTGATGTACGCCGGCTGCTGCTCCGGGTTGTCGGACTTGGGATCGCGCAGCATGCCGTCCAGGGTCGGAAGCGCATCCAGGACCGCCTTGGAGCGCTTGACGATCCAGATCGGCTGGCCGCGCCATTCGAAGATCAGGCGCTGGCCTTCGGCCAGGGCGCTGATGTCGGCGGTCACCGGGGCGCCGGCCAGCTTGGCACGGGCACTCGGATTCCAGGACTTGATGAACGGCACAGCCGCAAAGCCGGCCCCGACCGCACCGACCACAGCCGTGGTCGCGGTCAGGAAGCGGCGGCGTCCCGTGTTTACAGGATCGTTGACCCCTTGGTTGGCCATTCGGCACTCCGCAAAGCTTAGTAACGAAGTTTCACCACAAAGCCGCCGCCACTGGCGACGGCTCGCGGCTCAAAAGACGGGGAAGTGTAACGGAACGGTGAACGGCAGGACAATCCGCGGTATCCGTCGGTTGCGGTCCGGAGGCGAACCGCGTCACACATCGCTAGCCCGGACGGGTCGCCGGGCGCGTGGCTACTGCATCCCGCCGGCAGCGCTGCGGTAGCGATCGGCGAGGACGCCAACGCGCTGCACATAGCGCTGGGTCTCGCTGTACGGCGGCACGCCGCGGTACTTGTCGACCGCGCCCTCGCCGGCGTTGTAGCCAGCGGCCGCCAGGGTCAGGTCCCCCTTGAAGCGCTTGAGCAGCCACGCCAGGTACTGGACGCCGCCGTGGATGTTCTGCGACGCGTCGAAGGCGTTGCCCACGCCAAAGCGGCGCGCGGTCGCCGGCATCAGTTGCATCAGCCCCTGGGCCCCCACCCGCGACAGGGCGTTCGGGTTGTACGCGGACTCGGCATGGATGATCGCGCGGACGATCGCCTCGTCCACCCCGAACTTGCTGGCCGCCGCACGGATTTCGTCGCGATAGGCGTGGGTGTTGAGCCGGACCGAGCCGAAATTCACTCCGGGCTTGGCGCTGCAGGCGAAGCAGGTCTCGATATAGCTGTACTTGATGGTGCGGACCGCCATCGCGCGCGCGCCGCCACTAGGGGGGCGACTGGAGTAGTGGCGGACGCCATCCTTCATGTAGGAGTAGACCTGCCCGCGCACCACACGGCCGCTACCGGACGGAGTCCGCTGCGGGGCCGCCGGGGCCACCGGGGTCGACAGGCTGGACGTGGCGGCGGCGGTTTCGACCTTGGTGGAGCCACTGGCGGGCGAACCGACCACCGGATTGGCGGGTGTCGCAGAGCCCACGGAGACAGGTGCCGGGGTCGACGCCCGACGGCCTCGCGGCGCGCCAGAGTAGGCGCTCACCGCAGTGCACTTGGCCCCGGGAACCCGCTTGCTGACATAGCTGCGGCCCCCATCGGCGGTCTCGCAGCGGTACACGGTCCCGGCCACCGCGGAGGCGGTGGCGAGCAGCGCGATGGCCCCCAGAGTCAGGATGCTCCCCTTCATCGGCCCGAGTGTCTCCCTTCCCGAGGGCATTTGCCAAGTCATTGATCCCGAAACGGGACGGAGAGCCGGTTCCGGCCTTGCCGCAACGATCAGGACAAGCCGGTAAACTGTGCGGCCCTCCGGCGCGGATTAACCGCCGCCCCTCCCGGACACGATCATGACCGATACCGCCCTCCCCGCGCAGCCGTCGGCTGCCGCCGCCACGACTGCTTCCGCTCCCGCCCTGCCGGCCCGCGGCAAGCTGTTCATCGAAACCCACGGCTGCCAGATGAACGAGTACGACTCGGCGCGCATGGCCGACGTGCTGGCCGCCGCGGAGGGCCTGGAGCTGACCGACAACCCGGCCGAGGCCGACGTGGTGCTGGTCAACACCTGCTCCATCCGCGAAAAGGCGCAGGACAAGGTGTTCAGCCTGCTCGGCCGGTGGAAGCAGCTCAAGCAGGGCGACAAGCCGGTGCTGATTGGCGTGGGCGGCTGCGTGGCGTCGCAGGAAGGCGAGGCCATCGTCAAGCGCGCGCCGTACGTCGACCTGGTATTTGGCCCACAGACCCTGCACCGCCTGCCGGAGCTGATCCAGGCCAAGCGCGAGACCGGCAAGCCGCAGGTGGACATCTCCTTCCCCGAGATCGAGAAGTTCGACCGCCTGCCCGAGCCACGTGCCGACGGTCCGAGCGCGTTCGTGTCGATCATGGAGGGTTGCAGCAAGTACTGCTCGTTCTGCGTGGTGCCGTATACCCGCGGCGAGGAGATCAGCCGGCCGTTCGAGGATGTGCTGGTGGAAGTGGCGGAGCTGGCCGCGCAGGGCGTACGCGAGGTGACGCTGCTGGGCCAGAACGTCAACGCTTACCGGGGTCCCATCGCGACCGAAGAAGGCGCCGAGTCCGAGCTGGCCGACCTGGGCCTGCTGATCCGCGCCATCGCCGAGATCGACGGGATCGACCGCATCCGTTTCACCACTTCGCACCCGCTGGAGTTCAGCGACTCGCTGATCGAGGCCTACCGCGACGTGTCCAAGCTGGCCAACTTCCTGCACCTGCCGGTGCAGGCCGGCAGCGACCGCATCCTGTCGGCGATGAAGCGCGGCTACACGGCGCTGGAGTTCAAGCAGAAGATCCGCAAGCTGCGTGCGGTGCGGCCGGACATCTCGATCTCGTCGGACTTCATCGTGGGCTTCCCGGGCGAGACCGACGCGGACTTCGAGAAGACGATGAAGCTGATCGAGGACGTGGGCTTCGATCAGTCGTTCTCGTTCATCTACTCACGGCGCCCGGGTACGCCGGCCGCCGACCTTGAAGACACGGTGACCAGCGAGGAGAAGCATGCGCGCCTGTCGCGCCTGCAGGCGACGATCAACGCCAATGCCGCGAAGATCTCGGCAGCGATGGTGGGCAGCACGCAGAAGGTGCTGGTGGAAGGGCCGTCGAAAAAGAACCCGAATGAGTTGACCGGCAAGACCGAGAACATGCGCTCGGTGAACTTCCCGGCGCCGGCGCGGCTGGTGGGGCAGTTCGTGGATGTGGTGATCACCGAGGCGCTGAGCAATTCGCTGCGTGGGCGGGTGGTGGGGTCGGACTGAGGTCAATCCAGGCGTTTGCGGAAACGTGCGATCGCGAGCGTCATCATCACGGCGGTGAAGGCCAGCAGCGCGAGTACGTCGGGCCACAGGTCCGGCAGGGCGGCGCCGCGCAGCATCACACCGCGGATCAGGCGCAGGAAATGGGTCAGCGGCAGCACCTCGGCCAACCACTGCACCGCCTTCGGCATGCCACTGAACGGGAACATGAAGCCCGACAGCAGGATCGAAGGCAGGAACACGAAGAACGTCATCTGCATCGCCTGGAACTGCGATCTGGCCTTGGTCGAGATCAGCAGGCCCAGGGTGAGGTTGGCGACGATCAGCAGGCCTGCCGCGAGGTAGACGTCCAACAGGCTGCCGCGCACGGGCACCTTGAACAGCCACACGCCCAGTGCGAGCACGACCGTGGTCTGCACCAAGCCGATCGCCACGTACGGCAGCACCTTGCCGATCATCAGTTCCGCGCTGGTGATGGGCGTGGCGATGAGCAGTTCCATGTTGCCCCGCTCGCGTTCGCGCACGATGGCCACGCCGGTGAACAGCACCATGGTCATCGTGAGAATCACCCCGATCAGGCCGGGCACGATGTTCACTGCCGAACGGCGCTCGGGATTGTAGAAGCTGACCACGCTGATGGGCCGCGTCGGCGGCGTGGAGGCTCGTGGGCCAGTCACCCCGGTCGGCAAGGCCATCACCGCAATGCCGTCCACGGGCAATTGCGCCAGTTGCGCCGCGGCGCCCTGCACCGCGGTGTCGCTGCCATCGACCAGCACCTGCGCGACCTCACGCCCGTCCATGCGCCGGCGCTCGAAGTCCCGTGGCACGTGGATGCCCACGGCGATCTCGCCGCGCTGCAGCCACGCCATCAGTTGCGCGGGCGTGGTCGCGTCGGCCACGGGCGCGACCACGCCGGTGGCGAGCATGTCCATGACCAGCGCCCGCGAGCCTGCGGTGCCAGCCTCGTCGACGATGCCTGCGGACAGCCCGCGTACGTTGGTGTTGATCGCATAGCCGAACAGCGCCAGTTGCAGCACGGGCACGAGGATGATCATCGCCAGGGTGATGCGGTCGCGCCGCATCTGCCGCAGCTCCTTGGTCATCACCGCGAGCAGGCGACGCAGGTTCATGCCAGCTCCCGCGTGGGGCCGCGTTGCGTTGCGGCGACAAATACGTCCTCGAGGTTGGGCTCGGCGGACGTGACGTTGGCCTGTACTCCTTCGCCGTGCAGTGCATGGCGGACGCGGCCGGCGCCCTCCCCCACCGCGTCACCGGACAGCAGGACGCGGACCGTGTTCCCAATCTGGGCGGCACTGACGACGCCCGGCACACCCATCACCGCCTGTTGCGCCCGACGCGGCTGGTCGGCGTCCACGCGCAGTACGCGCGCCGCCAGTGCCGCAGTGAGCGCGGCGGGCGTGCCGTCGGCCACCAGCACGCCGCGGTCAAGGATGGCCAGGCGATGGCAGCGCTCGGCTTCGTCCATGTAGTGGGTGGAGACCAGCAGCGTGGTTCCGGCGTCGGCCAGCTCGAAGAGCTTTTCCCAGAAGTCGCGGCGCGACTCGGGGTCGACGGCGCTGGTGGGTTCGTCAAGGAAAAGCAGCTCCGGCCGATGGACCACGGCACAGGCCAGTGCGAGGCGCTGCTTCTGGCCCCCACTCATGGTGCCGGCCAGTTGCCGGCTGCGATCGCCGAAGTGGTATTGCTGCAGCAACTCGTCGATGCGGCGGCGCGCGTCGTGCCGCGACAGTCCCTGCACGGTGGCCATGAACTCAAGGTTCTCGTGCACGGTCAGGTCCTCGAACAGCGAGAACCGCTGGGTCATGTAGCCGATGCGCAGCCGGAGGGCCTCGGCTTCGCGCGGAATGTCCAGTCCGAGCACGCGGACGTTGCCGGCCGACGGCGTCAGCAGGCCGCACAGCATGCGGATCGTGGTGGACTTGCCCGAGCCGTTGGGTCCGAGGAAGCCGTAGACATGACCCCGCGGCACGTCCAGATCCACCGCATCCACGGCCACCAGGTCGCCGAAGCGCTTGGTCAGGCCGCGGGTGCGGATGACGACCTGGGCGTCGGTCTCAATCACGGGGAGGCGACTCTTCGAACGACACCCGAACGGGCACCCCGGCCGGCAGGTTGGCGGCATCGGTGCCGAGGGCCACTTCGGCCAGATAGCTCAGGCGCGCGGCGTCGTCGCCAACGAGGGCGTAGTACGGGGTGTAGGTGGGCTCGCTGCGGATCATGCGGACGGTGCCAGACAGCGCCTCGGCATGACCATCAACGTGCACGCGCACGTGGGTGCCGACGGCCACGGCGGCACGCAGCGGCTCGGGCACGTAGATGCGCGCGTACGGTGCGTCGCCTACCAGCAGGATGGCGAGCGGCGCGCCCACGGGAGCCTGGTCGCCGAGCCGGTACGGCAGGCTGTCGATCCGTGCGGCGCGGGGCGCGACCACCACCAGTTTGTCGAGTGTCGCCTGCTGCGCCACGACCTGCGCGCTGGCCGCACGGGCGGCGGCTTCGCCCTGCGCAATCTGCTCGGCGCGCGTGCCATGGCGCAGTTCGTCGAGCGCCGCGCGGGCGGCGGCCACTTGGGCGATCGTCTGGCTCGCGGCCGCGCGGGCGCGGTCGACCTCGGCGGCGGCGACCAGCTGCCGCGCGCCCAAGGGCTGCACGCGACGGTAGTAGGCCTCGGAGTCGCGCGCCTGGGCCTCCGCGGCGGCGAGGGTGGCACGAGCACGGTCGATCGCCTCTTGCCGCGGCCCCGCCTCCAGTTCGGCCAATGCCGCGCGTCCGCGGTCCTCGTCCGCACGCGCGGCGTCGGTGACGGCGGCCACCCGGATGCGGTCCAGCCGTAGCAGGGGTTGCCCCTCGGCGACGCGTTCGCCCTCCCTGACCTCGATGGCGACGATGCGCTCGGCGGCGGGCGACGGCACGGTGATGCGGTCGTATTCCAACGTGCCCAGGGCCTGCGGCTGGGTGGGCGTGCAACCGACGACCGCCGCCATGACTAGGGCGCCAGCAAGCCGGGCAATCATCAAGTCACTTCGCATCACGCAACTCCAGCCCGCGGTCCAGCAGGGCAATGGTGTGCTGGTGGAGCATGTCCGGGGTCACGTCGTCCGCGCCGAACACGGATTTCCATATTCCCGCGCTGGCCGCCGGGAACAGGGTCAATCCCACGAGCGAGACCACCAGCAAGCGCGGATCCAGGTCGGGATTCAGTCCCCCTTGGCGTTGTGCCTGTGCCAATCGCTGGACCAGCAGTGCCGGCACCCTGGGCGCGATGGTGTCCACCAGCAGTCCGCGAAGGGCGCCGCCTTCGCACAGCACCTCTCGCACCCACAGCGGGGGCAGCCAGGGTGACGATGCGACGGCCTTGCCCAGCCCCCTGACGAAAGCGGCGATGACCGCGGCGATGTCGTCGCCGGCTGCGGTCACTTCGGCAATGACGATGCCGAGCGTGGGCAGGACGCGCTCGTGTGCGACGGCTTCCTGCAGCTGTTGCTTGTCGCCAAAGTAGTAATGCAACAGGGCTGGCGTGGTGCCGGCTTCGGTGGCGATCATCCGCAGCGACGCGCCGGCGATGCCTTGCCTCACGTAGCAAGCGATGGCCGCATCGAGCAGGCGTTCGCGCAGGTCCGCCCCGTCGGCGGCCGGGCGCCCGGGCGCGCGGCGGCGGGATTTGGGCTGGTTCTTGGTCGTGGCCATGCCGATTAATTAATTGATTAGATAATTAATTGCAAGACACAGCCGACGAGCGGCACTGCCCATGGTGCGCGCAACGGGCGTCAAACCTACTCGCGCAACGAGCCCACCCTTACCTGGGCGACGCGCCCGCTCCCTCGCCGACCGTGTAGACGGAACGGCCGTCGACATAGGTCGCCTGCACGTGCAGCGTGCGCAACTGCGCGGGCGGTATGGCCAGCGGGTCCTGCGCCAGCACGACAAAGTCCGCGCGTTTACCGGCCACCAGGCTGCCCACCCGCGTCTCGGCGAAACCGGCGTAGGCCGCATCCAGGGTGAAGCCGCGCAGGGCTTCGTAGGCCGTCAGTTTCTCTTCCGGGTGCCAGCCGCCGGTGGGCGTGCCTTCCGTATCGGCGCGGGTGGCGGCCGCATACAGGCCCAAACGCGGGTCCACCGACTCGACCGGAAAATCCGAACCCAGGGCCAGCCGCGTGCCCGTGTCGCGCAACTGCCGCCATGCATACGCGCCGACGATACGCTGGGGCCCCACGCGATCCTCGGCCCAGGGCATGTCACTGGTGGCGTGCGTGGGCTGCATGGACGCGATGATGCCCAGGGGGGCCAATCGCGGCAGGTCCTCGAGGGACAGCACCTGCGCATGCTCGATGCGCCAGCGGTACTCATCGGGGCGCACGCTGCCGAGTGCGCGGGCATAGGCATCGATCACCTCGCGGTTGCCGCGGTCGCCGATGGCGTGGGTGGCCACCTGCACGCCGCAGTCGCGGGCCTTGGCCGTGACGCGGGCCAGTTCCTCCGGCTTCATCAGCAGCAGGCCGCGATTGGCGTGATCGTCGCTGTATGGTTCGAGCATGGCCGCGCCGCGGCTGCCGAGGGCACCGTCGGCATAGAGCTTCAGAGCACGCATCTCAAGGCGGCCGCCGGCGTGGCGGTACAGCCCGCGCGTGCACAGCGCGTCGAGCGCGGCGCCATCGCCGTCCGCCATCGCATACACACGAAGCGGCATGGCACGGCGGTCGGCGAGGCGCTGGTAGGCACGCAACTGAGACAGCGACACGCCAGCGTCGTGCACGCCGGTCAAGCCGTGTTCGACGGCGGACTGCATCCCCAGGACCAGCGCCCGCTCGGCGGTGGCGTCGTCCATCGCCGGCATGGCCGTCTCGACGAGATCCATCGCGGCATCGACGAACACGCCCGCCGGGGCACCATGGGCGTCGCGCAGGATCTGGCCGCCGTCAGGTTGCCAGTCACCCCTCAGGTCGCGCTTCACGACGCGCAGAGCCGCGGTATTGCCCCAGGCTGCGTGGCCGTCCACGCGGCGCAGCCACACCGGGCGATCCGGGAATACGGCATCCAGGTCGGCAGCCGTCGGGAACTGCTTGTCCGGCCAGTCGTTCTGGTCCCAACCGCGACCGAGCAGCCAGGCACCAGGCGGCAGCTCCTTCGCGAATTCGCGCAGCCGCTGCAGCACCTCGGCCTTGCTGCGGGTGTCGACGAGATTGGCACGCAGCTTCGTCAGGCCGAGTCCTGCCACGTGGCCGTGGGCGTCGATCAGGCCAGGCACTACGGTGGCCGAGCCCACGTCGATGCGAGCTGCATTCGGGTACTTCCCCAGCAACGTAGCGCTATCGCCCAGCGCAAGAATCGCACCGTTGTCGTCGTAGGCCATTGCCTGCGCGCGCGGATGCGCGGTGTCCATCGTGTGGATCCGGGCTGCGGTAAGCACGGTGACCTTGGCCGCGTGGGCCGGGATCGCCGTGGCCACCAGCGACAACGCGGCGACCAGAACGATCCGTGAAGGCTTGTATGCACGCATTGCGGCATCCTGCTGAATGAACTGTCGCGGCACTTTGCGAAAAAGCGGCGACAGGCGCAAGCTGACAATCTGCGCACCCACCCCCATTGCGCCCATCCCCGACCCAGTCCCCCATGTCTTCGAGAACAACTTCCGAATTCACCCTCGACCCACCCGAGGCCGAGCGCCTCGCCAACCTCAGTGGTCCGTTCGATGGCCACCTGCGCATGATCGAGCTGCGCCTCGGTGTGGAAATCGCCAACCGCGGCAACGTGTTCCGCGTCGTGGGTCCGAAGTCCGCCGTGGGCAAGGCCGAGCGCCTGCTCCGGGACCTGTGGACCGACGCGGCCAACGAGACCCTGGACGAGCCCGCCATCCACCTGCGCCTGGCCGAGGCCGACGCCGACCGCGTGGCCGAGGAGGACATCGAGCCGCAGGAAGTGTCTATCCGCACCAAGCGCGGAACGATCCGCGGGCGCGGCGCCAACCAGGCGAAGTACCTGCATGCCATCGCGGTGCACGACATCAACTTCGGCATCGGCCCCGCCGGAACGGGCAAAACCTACCTCGCCGTAGCCAGCGCGGTGGAAGCACTGAACGAAGGCCGCGTGCAACGCCTGATCCTGGTGCGCCCGGCGGTGGAAGCTGGCGAGAAGCTCGGCTTCCTGCCCGGCGACCTCACGCAGAAGGTCGACCCGTACCTGCGCCCGCTGTACGACGCGCTGTACGAGATGCTCGGCGTGGAGAAGGTGGTGAAGTTGCTGGAGAAGAACGTCATCGAGATCGCGCCGCTGGCGTACATGCGCGGACGCACGCTTAACGATGCGTTTGTCATCCTCGACGAAGCGCAGAACACCACGATCGAGCAGATGAAGATGTTCCTGACCCGCATCGGCTACGGCAGCACCGCCGTGGTGACGGGTGACATGACCCAGATCGACCTGCCGCGCCACCAGAAGTCCGGCCTGAAGGACGCGCTGGAGGTGCTGCACCAGGTGAACGGCATCAGCTTCACCTTCTTCGAAGCGCGCGACGTGGTGCGCCACCCGCTGGTGGCGCGCATCGTCGACGCCTACGACACGCGCGACGAGAAGAACGCGCAAACCGGCGTCGCGTCCTGAATCGCCCTCCCACTGATCATCGGTCCCTTGCCATGACTGTAGGCCCCACCCGTCTCGACGTCTCCATCAGCTACGGCCTGCCGCGCGCCGGCATTCCGTCGCCCACGAGTTTCCGCAAGTGGGTGGCCGCGGCACTGGAGGGGCGCATCCGCGAAGCCGACCTGGCGATCCGCATCGTCGACGCCAAGGAGGGCCAGTCGATGAACCACCACTACCGTGGCAAGGATTACCCGACCAATGTGCTGAGCTTCCCGGCGGAGATGCCCGAAGGCCTGCCGGAAGGCGTCAAGATGCCGCTGCTGGGCGATCTGGTGATCTGCGCGCCCGTGGTCGCCCGCGAAGCGCATGAACAGGGCAAGGCGTTGGCCGCGCACTACGCGCACATGACGGTGCATGGCGTGCTGCACCTGTTGGGGTGGGACCACGAGGACGAGCGCGAAGCCGACTGCATGGAGCAACTGGAGCGCGAAATCCTGGCGTCACTCGGTGTCGAAGACCCGTACGCGGTCGAAGGTTGACCCGCGCCCCCGGCGGCCGTTCCCCCTCCCCCAGCCCCGCTGCGGTTTCACCGTTTCGCGCGCCAACCGCGTTAGACTTCCTGAATGCCCCCATCCCCCAGGGGGCGCTTGACCATGCCCCATGTCCGAGGACGACAGTAGTAACGCCCACGCGCCGGAACGGCGCTCCTGGCTCGAACGCATCAGCTCCGCGCTGTCCGGCGAGCCCACCACCCGTGAAGACCTGGTCGAGCTGCTGCGCGATGCCCAGGCCGATGGCCTGATCGCCGCCGATACCCTGCGGATGATGGAAGGCGCCATCGCGGTCTCCGACCTGACCGTGGGCGATGTGATGATCCCGCGCTCGCAGATGGTCGCCCTGCCCGCCGAGGCCAAGTTCCTTGACCTGATGAAGCTGGTGGTCGAATCCGGCCACTCGCGCTTCCCGGTCCACGGCGAGGAAAAGGACGAGATCCTCGGCATCCTGCTGGCCAAGGACCTGCTGCGAGGCGTGGTGGCCGACCATGGCCCCGGCACCATCCACGAGTTGCTGCGCCCCGCGGTGCTGATTCCCGAGTCCAAGCGCCTGGACGTGCTGCTGCGCGAGTTCCGCCAGTCCCGCAACCACATGGCGATCGTCATCGACGAACACGGCGGCGTGGCGGGTCTGGTGACCATCGAAGACGTGCTGGAACAGATCGTGGGCGAAATCGATGACGAACATGACGACGCCGAAGACCCCAATGCGCTGATCGCGGCACAGGCCGATGGCCAGTTCGTCGTCGATGCGCTGACGCCTATCGACGATTTCAACGAGCGCTTCAAGGCCGACTTCGACGACGACGAATACGACACGATCGGCGGCTTGGTCGTGGCGGCCATTGGCCACCTGCCGGAAGCGGGCGAGGAGCTGACGTTGGGCCGTTTCGTGTTCCGCGTGGCCAGCGCCGACGCACGCCGCATCCATGCCTTCCACGTGGGCGTGCTGGGTGACGCCTGACGGTGGCGCCCGCATGACGGGCCAGGCGCGACGGATGGGCTGGCTCGCCCGCGCGAGGGGCGCGCTCGGGTGGGCGCTCATCGGCTTCGCGACCCATGCCGCGGCGACGGCGGCACCGGTGGCGCATGCGACAAGCTTCGCCATTTCGCCTGCATCGGCCGCTGGCACGGCCGCGACCACTGCGACCATCCCCGGGGCATCCACCGCCGGCGAGGGAACCGCGGGGCGACCGGCCGCCCCCCGACCGCCTGCTGCTCCGCCCGCTGCGCCCACTGAAGCCGGACCGCCGTCCCCGCCCGCCACCGGCGCCGCACCGGACATCGGCGTGATGACCATGCTGCCGGGCGAGATCTTCTGGGAGCGGTTCGGCCACGACGCGATCGTCGTCGTGGACCCGGAGACGCGCGCCGCCACGTCGTACAACTTCGGCTTCTTCGACCTGAGCGAACCGGACTTCACGTCGCGCTTCGTCCGGGGCGACATGCGCTATCAGCTGGTCGCCCTGCCCATTGACCAGGACCTGGCCGCCTACGACGCCGCGGGCCGGGGCGTGAGCATCCAATGGCTCGACCTGCATGCCGAGGACGCGCGGCAGCTGGCCGCCACGCTGGCCGACAATGCCCGGCCGGAAAACGCGCGCTACCGCTACGACTACTTCCTCGACAACTGCTCCACGCGGGTCCGCGACGCGTTGGACCGCGCCCTGCAGGGACGCTTGCGCAGCCAGCTGGAAGGCCGATCGCAGGGCAACACCTACCGCAGCGAGGCCATGCGCCTGGCCTCGCCGGAGTTCTGGATGTGGCTGGGCTTCGATGTCGGCCTGGGTCCGGCGGCCGACCGCCCGCTGCCATTGTGGGACGAGGCGTTCGTGCCGATGCGGCTGGCCGCAGCCCTGGTGGACGTCAAGCATCCGGACGGTCGCCCAGTGGTACGCAGCCAGCACGAGATACTCGCGCATCGTCTGGCGCCGGAACCGCAAGAACGCGGCCAGCGCTGGTGGCTGTGGGCCCTGTGGGGCTTGGGGCTGGGGGGCGCGCTGGCCTGGGCCGGGCGTCGCTACCCGCGGGGCACGGCGGCGCTCGCCCTGCCCTTCTGGACGTTGTCGGGCGCAGTGGGCTCATTGCTGCTCTTCCTGTGGTGGGGCACCGAGCACCGCTTCGCTTGGGCCAACCACAACCTGTTCCTGCTGAGCCCACTGGCGTGGTTGCTGCTGCCCGGCGGGGTGCGGCTGCTGCGCGGGCGAGCTCCGGGCGGCTGGTTCAATGGACTGCTGACGGCGGTAGCGGCCCTGGCGGTGGTCGGCCTGTTCGCCCATTGGCTGCCCTTGGCGCCCCAGCGCAACGCCCACTGGATCGCCCTGCTCCTGCCGATCCAGCTCGGCCTGCTGGCGGGCCTGCGTCGACCCTGAGCGCCTTGTGCGCGCGCCCCTAACGCATCACGATCTGCCCTCATGAGCCGCGCCGACCTGCCCAAGTGCGTCATCAACTGTGTCGCCTACGACCGCGAAGGCGTGCGTCGCGACATCACCCTGGATGCAATCAGCGACGTGCTGGCGGTCGATGACGGCAGTTTCGTCTGGGTAGGGATGTACGAACCCAACGAGGACATCCTCGACAAGCTGCAGGAAGAGTTCGACCTGCACGACCTGGCGGTCGAGGACGCGCACAAGGCGCACCAGCGGCCGAAGCTGGAGACATACGGCAGCTCGCTGTTCATCGCCATCCACACGGCGCAGACGGTCGACAGCCGCATCCGCTTCGGTGAAACCCATCTGTTCGTCGGCCCGCGCTACCTGGTAACGGTGCGCCACGGCGCTTCGTCCAGCTATGAGGCGGCCCGCGCACGCATGGAGCGCGAGCCGGAGCTCCTCCGCCACGGCCCTGGCGCGGCCCTGTACGCGGTGCTGGACATGGTGGTCGACAACTTCATGCCGATTGTCGATGGCTTCAACCATGAGCTGAACGAACTGGAGCAGGACATCTTCGCCAACGAGTTCCGCCCCAACACGGTGCGAGAGCTCTACGACCTCAAGCGTGAGCTGACCCGATTGCGCATGGCGGTGTCGCCGCTGCAGGACATCCTGGGGCAACTGGCGCGCTCGCGCGGCGGGCTGATCGACGACGAGATCCAGTTGTACATGCGCGACGTGCTCGACCACGCGGTGCGCCTCAACGAGAGCACCGACACCCTGCGCGAGATGCTGACCGCGGCCGTGAGCGTGAACCTGTCGCTGGTGACCGTGCACCAGGGCGAGGTGGTGAAGCGGCTGGGTGCATGGGCGGCGCTGCTGGCCGCGCCGACGCTGATCGCCAGCTGGTATGGCATGAACTTCACGCACATGCCCGAACTTGCCGGGAAATGGAGCTACGCGGCCTTGATCGGCGTGGTGGCGGTGACCTGCCTGGTCCTGTACCGGATGTTCAAGCGCGCGCGCTGGTTGTAAGTGCCCTCCCGCGGCCGGCTTCGACCTTGGTCGGCGCATAGACCAAAGTTGCACGGTTTATGCCGCAGTGCGGATTGACCCCCCGCGGCCCGGGGGTGACTCTTCCGAAGTCAATTCGGAGACTTTTTCATGAAGGGTGGAATCACCAGGTTGGCCTGGGCGGCTTTGGCCGTGCTGGGCGCCGTGTGTCTGGGGGTGCTCGCACTGCGACGCGGCGAACAGATCAATGCGCTGTGGATTGTTGTGGCGGCGGTGTCGATCTATCTGGTCGCATACCGCTATTACAGCCTGTTCATCGCCAACAAGGTGCTGGGCCTGGATCCCACCCGGGCCACGCCCGCGGTGATCAACAACGACGGCCTGGACTACGTGCCCACCAACAAGCACGTGCTGTTCGGCCACCACTTCGCGGCGATCGCAGGCGCGGGCCCGCTGGTCGGTCCGGTGCTGGCGGCGCAGATGGGCTACCTGCCCGGCACGCTGTGGCTGATTGCTGGCGTGGTGCTGGCCGGTGCGGTGCAGGACTTCATGGTGCTGTTCGTGTCCAGCCGCCGCAACGGCCGCTCGCTGGGTGACCTGGTTCGCGAGGAGATGGGCCAGGTGCCCGGCACGATCGCGCTCTTCGGAGCGTTCCTGATCATGATCATCATCCTCGCGGTGCTGGCGATGATCGTGGTGAAGGCGCTGGCCGAAAGCCCATGGGGCATGTTCACCGTGATGGCCACCATTCCGATCGCGGTGTTGATGGGCGTCTACATGCGCTACATCCGACCTGGCAAGATCGGTGAGATCTCGGTGGTCGGCATCGCGCTCCTGCTGCTGTCGATCTGGTTGGGTGGCAAGGTCGCCGCGCATCCGGAGTGGGGTCCGGCGTTCACCTTTACCGGCACCCAGATAACCTGGATGCTGATCGGCTATGGCTTCGTCGCCGCGGTGCTGCCGGTGTGGCTGGTGCTGGCGCCACGTGACTACCTGTCCACCTTCCTCAAGATCGGCACCATCGTCGGCTTGGCCATCGGCATCTTCATCGTGATGCCGGACCTGCGCATGCCGGCGCTGACCCAATTCACCGACGGCACCGGCCCTGTGTGGAAGGGCGGCATGTTCCCGTTCCTGTTCATCACCATCGCCTGCGGCGCGGTGTCGGGCTTCCACGCGCTGATCAGCTCGGGCACCACGCCCAAGCTGCTGGCGAATGAAGGCCACGCGCGCTACATCGGTTACGGCGGCATGCTGATGGAGTCGTTCGTGGCGATCATGGCGATGGTGGCGGCCTCGGTCATCGATCCGGGTGTGTACTTCGCCATGAACAGTCCGGCCGCGGTGATCGGCACCGATCCGGTGGGTGCGGCGCAGACCATCACCCAATGGGGCTTCGTGGTCACGCCGGAGGTGCTGTCGCAGACCGCCAGTGACATCGGTGAGGCATCGATCCTGTCGCGTGCCGGCGGTGCGCCGACGCTGGCGGTGGGCATCGCGCAGATCCTGCACGCGGTACTGCCGGGCGAAGGGATGATGGCGTTCTGGTACCACTTCGCCATCCTGTTCGAAGCGCTCTTCATCCTTACCGCGGTGGATGCGGGCACGCGTGCCGGCCGTTTCATGCTGCAGGACCTGCTGGGCAACTTCGTGCCGGCGCTACGCAAGACCGACGCCTGGGGCCCGAACGTGCTGGCCACCGCCGGCTGCGTGACACTGTGGGGCTACTTCCTGTACCAAGGCGTCACCGACCCTCTGGGCGGCATCAACATGCTGTGGCCGCTGTTCGGCATTGCCAACCAGATGCTGGCGGGCATTGCGCTGATGCTGTGCACGGTGGTGCTGTTCAAGATGAAGAAGGACCGCTACGCATGGGTCACCATCATCCCGACCACCTGGCTGCTGATCTGCACCACCGCGGCGGGCTTCATCAAGATCTTCGACCCGACCCCGGCCATCGGCTTCCTTGCGCAGGCCAACAAGTACAAGGCCGCGATCGCCGCGGGCGAGATCATCGCGCCGGCCAAGAGCATGGGGGCGATGCAGCAGGTGATGATCAACAACTACGTCAATGCGGGCCTCACGGCGCTGTTCCTGTTCGTTGTGCTGGCGGTGCTGGTGTACTCGGTCAAGGCCATCCTGGCGGCGCGCCGCGGTGAGGCACGCACAGACCGTGAAACACCATACGTGGCGCTCAAGCCGCATGAGATGAACCTCTGATGGGCACCGCGCTTGTTCCTGCCAGCGAGTACCAGAACTACCGCCGCGTGTGGCGACGGCTGGTGCAGACGGCGCGGCTGTGTTGCGGGGTGCCGGACTACGACAACTATGTCCGGCACCTGATGGAGAAGCACCCCGAGCGGCCCATCCCCGACTACGCGACATTCTTCCGGCAACGGCAGGACGCGCGTTACGGGGGCGGCGGATTCCGCTGCTGCTGAAGCTCCGACATGCGGGGGAGCGTGCTCCCCCGCATGGGTGAGGCCCCATAAAGTCGACCGAACGAGAGGAAGCCTTTCGTTTGCCTATATGCGACTTCCTTCACGCCAGGCGATACGGCCACGCTACGGCAGAAGGCGGGGGAGGCGCATCTTCGACCAGACAAGGAGCCTCTCCCATGAACACCCGTTCCGCGATTCTTGGCGTCGTCGCCACCCTCGCATTGTCGTTTGCCTCCAGCAGCGCGATGGCCTGGGACGGCGACAACGGTTGTACCCCCGGCTACTGGAAGCAGGATCAGCACTTCGACTCATGGCCGTTCCCGTATGAGCCGAATACGTTGCTGCGTGATGTCTTCGTCACCAACCCGGTGACGTACGTACCGGATGACACCTTCCTGGAAGCCCTCAACTATGGTGGTGGGCCGGGCGTGGAAGGCGCCACGGAGATCCTCTTGCGCGCGGCCGTCGCGGCGCTGCTCAATGCCGAAGCCTTGGGCACGGCTTTCGAGGATGAGCCTGCGCAGATCATCGACACCACGGTCGATCGCCTGGAATCGCAATGGCGCCCCACCATCCTGACGCGCGCCACGTACTTTGACAGCATCAACAACGGCCCGGATGGCTGCCCGCTCAATTGAGCGCCGTCCAAGCGCGCGGCCGTCGCGGCCATCCACGAGCAGCGCACGCGGACTAGCATCAGGGCCCGGCAAACCGGGCCCTGTGCGCCTGGTCAGGCGGCGAGGACGCGTAGCGCGATACCGGTCAGGTAGGCGCAATAGGTACCCAGCGCGTAACCCAGTACTGCCAGGAGCACACCCACGGGCGCGAGCGCCGGGTGGAATGCAGAAGCCACCACGGGGGCTGAAGCCGCGCCGCCGATGTTGGCCTGCGAGCCCACGGCCATGAAGAACAGCGGAGCGCGGATCAACTTTGCCATGCCCAGCATCAGGCATGCATGGACGCCTATCCAGATCAGGCCGAGCAGGAACAGCCACGGGCGGTCGAGCAATGCGCCCAGGTCCATGTGCATGCCGATGGTGGCCACCAGCACGTAGAGCATTGCCGAGCCCACTTTCGACGCGCCGACCGCCTCCAACAGGCGCGCTCGCGTGAAACTGAGCAGCAACCCCACGGTGGTGGCGAAGACGACCAGCCAGAAGAAGCCCGACGTCAGGCTGTAATCCTGGAGGCGCCATTCCGCCGGCAGAGACTTGACCCACGCGACCAACGGATCAGCCAGGAAATGCGACAGGCCCGTGGCCCCCAGGCCCACGGCGAGGATGACCATCAGGTCGGTCAGCGTGGGAATGCGCGAATGCTGGGCCTGGTAATCCTCCATCCGCCGCTTGAGGTCCTCGATGGCACTCGTATCCGCCCCGGTCCAGCGGTCAAACGCCGGGGCGCGGGCAGCCAGGAACAGCAGGATTGCCATCCATACGTTGGCGACCAGCACGTCCACGGCCACGAATTGGCCGAAGAGGGTGGCATCGACGGCGAACACCTCCTTCATCGCGGCCTGGTTGGCGCCGCCACCGATCCAGCTGCCGGCGACCGTCGTCATGCCCCGCCAGGTATCGCCGCTCACGGTATCGGGATGGATGACCCCCATCGCGACGAACGAAACCAGTGCACCAACCATCACGCCCAACGTGCCGGTGAGGAACATGATCACGGCCTTGGGTCCCAGTCGAAGCACCGCTCCCAGGTCGATGGCGATGCACAGCAGGACGAGGGCGCTGGGCAGCAGGTAGTCGCGCGCCATCGGGTAAAGGCCCGATGCGTTGCCGTCGATCAGGCCGATGCTGTTGTAGATGGCCGGCAGCAGGTAACACATCAACAGGGCCGGCACGTACCCATAGAACTTCTTCCAGAAGCCACTTTCCCGGGACGATGTCCAGAACACGGCGCCCAAGGTGACGGCCAGCAAGCCGAGCACGACGGCATCATTGGTGATCAAGGCAGTGTTTGGGGCGGCGGGCTCGGCCAAGGGCGTTACTCCTGCGCGGTGCGCGCGTATTTCGTCTAGAGGAGCTGCCGCGCCGGCGTGAGCCGGACGCGGCAGCGGGGTGCGCTACTGGCCGATGTGCTTCTTCAGCCAGCCGTTGACCGTGTCATGCCACTGGATGCTGTTCTGCGGCTTCAGAACCCAATGGTTCTCATCCGGGAAGTAGAGGAACTGTGAATCGATGCCCTGGCGCTGCAGCGCGGTGAAGGCGGCGATGCCCTGCTCCACCGGGATACGGAAGTCCTGCTGGCCGTGGATCACCAGCATCGGCGTCTTCCAGTTCTTGACGTGGTTGACCGGGTTGAACTGCTCGTAGTTCTTCGGCACGTCGTACGGGGTGCCACCCTGTTCCCACTCGGTGAACCACAGTTCTTCGGTGGCGTAGCCCATCATGCGCTGGTCGAACACCCCGTCATGGTTGACCAGGCACTTCCACGGCCCGTTCCAGTTGCCGGCGATCCAGTTGACCATGAAGCCGCCGTAGCTTGCGCCCAACGCGCAGGCCTTGTCGCCGTCGATGAAGTCGTACTGCTTCTGCGCGGCGGCCCAGCCCTTCTGCAGGTCCTCCAGCGGACGGTCGCCCCAATGCTGGCTGATCGAATCCGTGAAGGCCTGGCCGTAGCCGGTGGAACCGTGGAAGTCGATCATCACCGCCACGTAGCCCTGGCCCGCATAGGTCTGCGGATTCCAGCGATAACTCCACCCGTTGCCGAAGCTGCCCTGCGGACCACCGTGGATCAGGAACGCGACCGGATACTTCTTGCCTTCCTCGTAATTCCACGGCTTGACCACGTAGCCGTACACGGTGTCGCCATTCCAGCCCTTGAAGCTGAACTGTTCGACGTCGCCGAACGTCACGTCCTTGAGCATCTCGCCGGCGCTGGGCGTGATCGCGCGCAGCGGAGCACCGCTGATGCCGCCGGTCATGATCTGGTCGCCACTCTTCAGGCTGTTGCGGGTAAAGGCGAGGGTCGGACCGGCCAACTGCACCGAGCCGATGGAGCCATCACCGACCAACTGGGTGACACCACCGCTGGCGACATGGACCGCGAACAGCGGGTGCTGGCCCATGTCGCCGGCCGGCGTGTAGATGGTCTGGCCGTCCGCGGACAGGGTGATGCTGTCGGCCGAGCGATCCCACTTCGGCGCGATTTCGCGGCGCTTGCCGGTCGCGAGATCCATCTCCATCAGCGCGAAGCGATCGGCCTCGAAGCCCGGGCGCTTCATCGCGCGGTAAAACAGCTTCTGGCCGTTGCGCGCGAAAACGGCGCCGGTGTCCCACGCCGGGTTGTCCGCGGTGAGGTTGCGCGCCTTGCCGCTACCGTCGGCGTTGACCTGGTAGAGGTCGAAGTTGGTGGACCACGGCTCGGCGCGGTCGGCCTTGCGCGCGCTCAGCACCAGCGTCTTGCCGTTGGGTGCCCAGGTGTACTCGGTGCTGTCGCCGAACGGACGCGAGGGCACGTCACCGACGACATCGCCGCCGACGAGCGTGGCACGGGCTACCGCCGGCTTGCCCGATGGCGGCAACGCGGCCACGAACACGCGGTTCAGACGGCCGTCGTTCCACGCATCCCAGTGGCGGATGAACATGCGATCGAACACCTGCCCAGTGCTCTTGCGCTCCCCCGCCTTGTCCAGTCGCTGCTTCGTGCACGCGAGGTCCGTGCCGCAATCGACGAAGGCCTCGGTATTGAAGGCCACGCGCTTCCCATCCGGCGAGATCTGGAACCCGCCCACGTCGGCAGGCACGTCGGTGAGTTGCCGCGGGGTGCCACCCGTCGCGGGAATGGCGTACAGCTGCGACGACCCCGACTTGCCGCTCAGGAAGTACACGGTCTTGCCATCCGGCGCGAACGCCGGCGAATTCACGTTCCAACCCTCGGGCGTCAGGCGCTTGGGCGGGGCGGCATCACGCGCGAACAGGTCTTCGACCCATAGCGAGGTGGACGACTTGTTGGCCGGCAGGTCGACCACCCGCTTGGCAAACACGACCATCCGGCCGTTGGGCGACAGCGTGGGCGAGGACACCCGATCCATGGCCGCCAGGTCGCGGACATCGAGGCCGCGGGGGGCAGCGTGGGCGGACAGCGCGGTTGCGACCAGCAACGGCAGCAGGGCATGGCGAAGCGTCATGGGGTTGGGTCCCGGGCAGGCGAAAACGCGATGGTAGGCCGTCGCGATAGCGATTCGCAAAGCTCCAAAGTCATGCTGCAGGTGCAGCATTCTGGCGTCGGGTAGACGATTACCGCCTCGCGGACGCCCGACGCACCGCGGCTATACTCGCCCGACTGTCTGGCCCGGAGCCCCTTGTGACTGCCACCACTGCCTCACCCCTGCCCTCTACGGGCGAGTTCATGGGCCACCCAAAGGGCCTCTACGTCTGCTTCCTGACTGAAATGTGGGAGCGCTTCGCCTTCTATGGCATGAAGGCCCTGCTGTTCCTCTACCTCACCAAGCACCATCTGTTCAGCGATACCGACGGATACCTGCTGCTGGGCACGTACGCCGGTCTGGCCTATGCGCTGCCGCTGCTGGGCGGCCTGCTGGCTGACAAGTACCTGGGCATGCGCAAGGCAGTGGTGTTCGGTGGCGCGCTGCTGGTGCTGGGCCAGCTGGGCATGGCGTACACGGGCCACGCGGCCGCGGGCTCGCAGGGTGCCGGGCAGCAGGACGCCTTCGCGGTGCAGGTGATGTATTTCTCCCTGGCGCTGATTGGCGTCGGCGTGGGCTTCCTCAAGCCCAACATCTCCACCATCGTCGGCCGGTTGTATCCCGCCAATGACCCGCGCCGCGATTCGGGCTTCACCATCTTCTACATGGGCATCAACGTGGGCGCCTTCCTCTCCTCGCTGATCGTGGCGTGGATTGGCGAAAAGATCGGCTGGGGCTATGGCTTCGCGTTGGCCGGCATCATGATGGCATTGGGCCTCGTGCAGTTCCTGTGGGGCCGGAAGCACCTGCTCGGGCATGCGGAACCCGCGGATCCGGCACTGCTGAGGGCGCCCGTGTTGGCGGGCCTGTCGCGCGAATGGGCCATCTACCTGGGCGGTCTGCTGCTCACCGTGGTGGTGTGGCAGGTCCTGCAGACCCGTATCAACTTCGGCCCCCTGTCCGCGCTGTTCGGCGGCCATGAGGTGACGCTGACCGAAGTCGTCGCGGTGCTGCTCGGCGCGGGCCTGTACATCTGGTTCATCCGACTGCTGTTCTCGGGCATCAGCCACGCCGAGAAGGGTCGCATGATCATGCTGATGACGCTGATCACGGTCAGCGCCCTGTTCTGGGGCCTGTACGAGCAGACCTACGGCCCGTGGGTGGCGATGGCCGACCGCGTGATGGACCGCACCACGTTCGGGATCGAGTGGACGGCAGGCCAGACCACGGCGATCGGTGCGCTGTTCGTGATCGCGTTGAGCCCGGTGTTTGCGTGGATCTGGCCGCGGCTGGACAAGGCCGGACTTAACCCCAGTTACCCGGCGAAGTTCGCCTGGGGCCTGCTGTTCTGTGGCTTGGCCTTCGGCGTGCTTGCGTTCGCCTCGGCCAATGCCGGTGACGAAGCCACGGTCAGCCTGTGGTGGATGATCCTTGCTTACTTCGTGTTGGTGCTGGGCGAGATGGTGCTGTCGCCGGTCGGATTGGCGGCGGTGACCTCGCTATCGATCCCGCGCGCGGTGGGCATGATGATGGGCGCTTGGTTCCTGTTCTCGGCCTTCGGCGAAATCATCGCCGGCCGCATGGGCACCTGGGCGGAGATCGCCCCCGAAGCCAGTCGTGCGGAGGCGTTGGCGGTGTATGGCGGGGTGTTCACCAAGATGATGTGGATCGGGCTGGGCGCGGCTGTGTTGTTGTTCCTGGCGACGCCGATGTTGAAGCGACTCGTGAAGGATTGATCGGCTTTTCTTACCGAGTCAAGAGAAACGGCGCCCAAGGCGCCGTTTCTTTTTTGCATTGCCCATGCGCCAAGGGTCAGGGAGCTTTGCCCTTCGCGCCTTCCGTCGGTGCCGTCGCCACGCCACCGCCCAGGTGACGCGAGAGGAAAGCCAGGAGCTTGCGGGCATACTCCGCGCGGTTGGTCTCCAGATAGAAGCCATGCCCTTCGTTGGGGTAGTACAACGTCTCCACCGATGCTCCCGCCTTGACCAGCGCCGCCTCCATCATCTTCGAGTGCGATATGGGGGCGACTTCGTCCTCGCCACCCGCGGCAAGGAACACCGGCACTTTGATGCGTTCCGCCATTCGGTTGGGTGACACGGCGGCCAGGCTCGCCAGGTCACCTACCCACTCAGCGGACCACCTACCGGCGCGACTGCTGTTGCGCGCATCCTCCTTCTGCATGGCCGGCAGGTCGTAAACGCCCACGTACCCCACTGCGCAACGGTACAGGTCCGGCTCCTTGGCCGCCCCCATCAACGCAGCGTAGCCGCCGTAGCTGCCGCCGTAGATGCAGATGCGCTTGGAGTCGGCGTACCCCTGGGCGACTGCCCAATGCGTGGCATCGGTGAGGTCGTTCTGCATCTTCCCGCCCCACTCGTGGGCGCCTGCTTCCTGGAATGCTTTGCCGTACCCGCCCGAACCGCGGAAATTGAGCTGAAGGACCGCATAGCCTGCGTCGGCAAGCATCTGCACTTGGTCGTCAAACCCCCAGTGGTCCTGGATGCCGTAGGGTCCGCCGTGCGGCATGACCACCAGCGGCAGGTTCCGCTCGCCCCGACCCGCCGGCAACGTGAGATAACCATGCAGCTTCAGGCCGTCCCGTGCCGCGAGCGAAAACGGCCGCATCTCCGACATTTTGGCCGGATCAAACCAGCTGCGTCGACTCAGCAGGTGCGACATCTTCTTGGCTTGGGTATCAAACAGATAGAAGTCGCCTGGGCTGCGGTCACTCCAGGTCTCGACCAGCGCGAATCGGCCGTCGTCGGTCTCGGAAGTGATCCTCACAGGGTCGGGCGCGAGGGCGGCCTCGAGGGCCCGGTAGAGGCGTGCGCGCGGTTCCTTCTCATCATAGAACGCAAGCTTGGGCTTGCCATCCATGAAAACGGCGCCAACAGGCCTCCCTTGGGCGTAAAGGTGTCGTGCGGGATCCGCAACGGCATCGCGCAAGACCTGCGTGGTCTTGCCCGTGGCGGTGTCGTAGGCCAGCACGGCATTGGGCCCACTCTCCTGGACGGCATCGAAGTAGGCGATGGCGTTGTCGGCGGAGAATCCAATGGGTTGCCACGCGGTGCCGGAAACCGCCTCGTCATTGACCAGTCGCCAATCGTCGCCCCGGGCGTCGCGGTAATGGAGCTTCCAGCGGTTGTCCACGCCAAACCCATGCGCGAACCGTACCTCGCCCGCGTTGTCGGTCACGAAGTGCGCATTGCGGACCGGTGCGTTCGCCACCGGCGTACGCCGGCCGGTATAGACGTCCATCCGCTCGGCACGGGTAAACGGATCATCGCTGAACGGAAAGACGGCGATGATGACGTTCTTGTCATCGGCAGGAAGATCGTCGACCAGGCGTGCTGCGACCATCTCCACTTTCCGAGGCTGGATCTTTGTTCCCAGACCGTTGCCTTGGACGCGCTGGCCAACCAGTATTTCAGCTCCGCCACCCTGCGCATTGATGGCGTAGATTTCCCCGGTGCCACGTGGCTCAGCGAGAGCGCCCATCTTCTCCGAAACGGAAATGAGCAGGCGCTCGTGGTTGACCCAGGTAAAGTCCTCCACATGCGTGTTCCGCCCAAGGGCGAAACTGGTGGTGACCTTGTTGTCGCTGCGTCGCATCACGACGAGGATGGTCCGATCATCCAAGGGAACCGTCGCCGCGAAGTAATCCCCCTTGGGCGAGATTTCGATCGTCTTGAACTGATCCCTCTTTACATACGCCGAGACATCCACCCCATCGGCGATTGCGACCGCAGACCACACCATGGCGGCAAGTGCCGCCGCCCCTGCAATTTTCCTCATTCCAACTCCCTTTTCCCCAATTGTGATTGGTGCTCCCATGCGCCAGGCGGACCGCCGCCCCAGGTCCCAGGCCATGGCGTGAGCGCGCTCAGGCTACCGCAGATCGCAGGTGCAGCCGCCTTGTGGCGGTGGGAAAATTTCGAACGACCCCTGCGAAGCCCTGTGCCGCGAGCTGGGCGTGACTTGGTGCACAGATCCGACGACGGGTCTGATTGGGTGCGCGGAAAGTGGAATCGACCGTCGCGGCAGTGCTACTCAAAGGCGCCAAAAGCGAAAGCCCGCTGAAGAGCGGGCTTTCGAGGCATAACGCACGGGCCTTGTCCGACAGGCTTCAGAACGGGATATCGTCATCCGCAAAGTCGTCGGCGAAGTTGGTCTCACGGGCCGGCGGCGCCTCGCGCCGGGGCGCCGACTCCTGGCGCATGGGCGGGCGCGACGGGCGCTCGCTGCGCTCCGCGCGCGGCTCGCCACGGCCTTCGCCACGACCACCCAGCATCTGCATCTCGTCGGCGATGATGTCGGTGGAGTAGCGCTCCACGCCGTCCTGGCCGGTGTACTTGTCGTAGCGGATGCTGCCTTCCACGTACACCTGCGAGCCTTTGCGCAGGTACTCGCCGGCGATCTCGCCCAGCTTGCCGAAGAACGTCACCCGGTGCCACTCGGTGCGCTCCTGCTGGTTGCCGTCGCGGTCCTTGCGGACGCTGGTGGTGGCCACGCGGGCCTTGGTCACGGCCATGCCGCCCTGGGTGTACTTGGTCTCGGGGTCGTCGCCGAGGTTGCCGACCAGGATGACCTTGTTGATGCCACGTGCCATGAGTGTTGTTTCCTATAGTTGTCACCGGCATGCCCGGTGATCGCCATTGCAGTATACCGGGCCGCTCGCCACTATCAGGGGGGACCGCTTGGGGGCGTAGGAATTGGCCTCGCCGGGGGCCAGAAACCAGCAGGGCCGCGGTTTCCCGCGGCCCTGCCCGTGCTTCCAAGCCCTGCCTGCCGGTCAGTAGTAACCGGTCAGGTTCAGGAACCAGCCCTTGTTGTCGTACTCCAGGTCCGTCAGGTCGTCGCTGAAATCGGTGAAGTTGTAGCCAAGCCCAACCTTGAAGTTCTCGCCGATGTGGCGGTCCAGCCCCAGCAGGGCACCCTGCCGGCGACCACCGTCCTTGACGTCCAGCCAGCGGTACTCGCCGATGCCTTCCCACTTGTGGATCAGGTGGTAACGGACCTGGACGGCCGCGAAGTTGGCGCGACTGTCCAGCCACGTGCCGGTGTTGCGGCCCATGCGGTAGTCACCCCAACGACTGGCCAGCTTGCCCGCCAGTTCCCACTTGTCGTCGAGCTGGTAAATGCCTTCGAACGACAGGACCTGGCTCTTCTGGTCGTAATCGTCGTCATACGATGCGTCCGGCGCCTCGTCCTGGCCCAGGCTGACCAGGTCGTACAGGTAGGTGTAGCGGCCGAACAGCGCCCAGCGGGTGTTGTCATGCGGGCGCCATGCAAAGCCCGCATTGACCTCGGCCAGCTTGGCGTCCGCCAGCGGGCTCTGGTCGTCCTGCGTATCGGCATAGTTGGCGCGGAGGGCGATGCGCCAGTCCTCGTTGATCTTGTGGAACAGGCGGTTGGTGGTCACCCACTGCTTGCGCTCCTCCGCGCCGGTGTCACGCCGGTATTCCAGCTTGCTGGCCCACTGGGTGCGGGCATCGGTGCGGCCGCCGCTGACGCTGTAGGCGCGACGGTCCACCTGGCCGCCGGATACCGCCTCCAGTTCGCCGTCCATCAACGTGAAGCCCATGTTCCAACCAACCGCGGGGTAGAAATCCATGCCGAAGGTATGGGCGATGCCCGACGCGCCGGTGTAGCGGTCCTTCAGGAACTGGCTCTCGTTGAACATGGTCGCCTGGTTGGACAGGCGCCAGCGCTGGCCAAGGGTCCAGCCGTTCTGCAGACCGCTGTTGAACAGCGGATCGCGCTCGGTGCTGTCGGTGCTGTAGTTGTACGCACCGTAGAGGGTGTGGTCCGCGCTCATCCGGTATTCGGCGTCGATCTTGCCACCATGGCCGCGGCTGCCGCTGCTGACTTCCGCACCGACACTGGAGCGGTCACCAAACAGGTAGCGCGCGCCCAGGGTCAGCAGGTTGTTGCGGTCATAGGCGCCGTCGTCGTCATCGACCGTGTATTGGCCGATGCCGTAGACCTCCAGCGCGGCGTTGAAGCGGTGCCGGTAGCTGATGGCCGCAAGCATCGCGTCCACGTCGCCGGAGAGGCGTTCCTCCTTGAGCCTGCGCAGTTCGGCACCGAACCGGCCGTCTTCGGTCACGCGCCAGTCAAGGGTGGCCTGGGCCTGTTCCAAGGCCTCGAATCCACGCTCCGCCCGACTGTAACGGGCATACATGCTCATCGCCTCGGTGAAGTAGCCCAGGATCTCCGCACCGTGCTCTTGGATGTCCACGCCGGAATCGAAGCGCGCCACGGAGAAGCCGGCGTCGATGTCGCGCCACCAGGCGCCCACGCTCCAATCGTGCTCGGTCCAGCCCAGTTCCTTGAAGTTGGCGCGGGCCTCGACCGACTTCGCGTCACCCTCGCGGGCACCGACAGTCGGGTTGCGCTCCACGAAGCTGAGGCCACCGTTGTCCGAATAGAAGATCGGCGCCGCAGTGGCCTCAGTGCGGGCCTGTTCCAGCTTGAGGTACGTGCCGCGACCAGCCTGAAGGATCATGTCGACCCCCTTCAAGCTGTAGTCCTCGCCGCCGCGGCTCTCCTCCACGTAGGTGCCGCCGACCGCGAAATTGTCGCCCAGCCACTGGCGGCCGCGGACGCCCGCGGTCACGTCATCACTGTTGAAACCGGCGGGGACATACTCGTAGTCGGCCAGCAGGACCTGCTGGAAGCCATCCAGCGGCGCATCGCGGGTCAAGGTACGCACGTTCTCGCGCGTCACCTGCGCCAGCGGACGGGTGAGGATGACGCGACCTTGCAGCTCGTCGATCTCGTAGTCCGCGCCGCGCAGCAGGTCGACGCGGGCCTCCACCCGGCCGGTGGTGCGATCACGCACTTCCAGCACCAGCTTGTCCGAACCTGGCAGCACATCCGTGTGCCGCAGGTAGTACAGGCTGCCGCCAGTACCAAGGAACTCGCTGTGGCCCGGCGCGGTTTCCGCCTCGGAGCCGAAGACGCGCAGCTCGCTCTTCGGGTCGCCGAGCATGGTGGTGCCGTTGCTGCGCAGGTTCAGCGCAGCGCCGTACAGCGAGCGGTTGTACTGGCCGAACTCGGTGCCGGTGATACCGGTGTGGTAGTTGCCCCACAGCACCTGGTTCTGGTTCCAATCCACGCGAACATACAACTTGCCCTGCGTGTCGACATCGCGGTACGTGGTCGAGTCATCGCCATAGACCGGGTAGTACATGTCCGGGTCAAGGCGACGGAACACGTCCTGCGGGTCGGCTTCGTGGAAGTCGTCGAACAGGTCGCGGAGCTCGCGCTCGCGGGTATCCGCCTGCGCGGTGATCAGGTACTTACCCTTGACCTTGCCCTTCAGGTAGAAGGCCAGGCGCCCATCGGTGATGAAGCTGTCGTCGTAGCGGTCACCCGCAGCGAGTGGCTCAACACTGCCGCTGACGTCATTGTCCGACAAGGTAACGTCGGCCAGTGCGACCAGGAACAGGTACTCGCCGGTCACGTTGACGTCCAGCGAATGCTGGGTCGCGGTGGCGCCTTCGCGCAGCTCCACGTTGTAGCGGTGCTGCCCGACGGGCTCGAGGAACTCGGCGACGAACTTGCGCTCCTGGTCGACGGGGAAGTTTTGCCCGTCGATGGTCAGCAGCATGTTGGCCGGCACGTCACGGCCGAAGATGCGCACCCGCGATCCATGGATCGGGATGTTCTGGATACGCAGGTTGCTGCGCCCGTAGATCGCATCCTGTACCTGGCGGTTGCGGGCCGCGCTCTCTTCCATCGACATGCCCAGCGTGCGCTGCACCGTGTCGCGGATCTGCTGCAGGCCGCGCTTGTGCTGCTCCGGCGTGACGAGCTGGATCCGTTGGCCAACGGTCTCGTCGAAGTTGCCGTCCTTGCCGTAGGCGCGGGCGACGTACAGCAGGTCGTCACCCGCGCGCAGGTTCAGGCCAGCGGGCAATGCACCGTCCCAGTCCTTCTCGGAGACGTTGGCCACTGGCAACGTGATCGTCGCCAGGGGCGTGACGCGGTCCACGTCATCGCCGCGGTAAAGGGTGACCTCCACTCGATCGATGAAGGAGGCGTAGTTGGTGTACCCGTGGAAGCGCAGCGGCTCGACGATGCGGCCACCTTCGAACGGCACGGTCGAGCCCGCCTGCACGTTGAGGATGGGCTGGCCCAGGGTCGGGTCTTCGGTGGCCCAGATCAAACCGCCGCCAGGCAGGTCGATCTGGAACTTGCCGACAATCCGCGCCGAACCGGGCAATGCGTCCTCGCGGATGACGTCAACGCGGCGGTTCTGCTGGAGGGCGCCAGAATCCTCACCCTGTGCCACTGGGCGCTCTTCGCCGCGGGTTCGCACCCGGAAGACCAGCACGTCCTCTTCGTCGCAGACTCCGTCGGGACACTGCGCGCCTTGGGCGCCGGCACCGCCCGTGGTGGACGCCCCGTTCGAGGCGTCCTGGGCCACGGCCGGCCAGGCCACACCTGCGGACAACAGACCGATCAGGGTCATGTCCAGAAGCTTCATCTTGATCTTCATGGTCATATCCTCAGCGGTCGCCCACGCCTGTCTCGGCATCGATCTCGTCGGAGATGTCGACACGGACGCGCTGCCTGACTTCCGGATTCAACTGGGCCAGAATCGCGTCGAACACCGCTTTGGATCGGCGCAGGCCCAGATATCGGTTGTATTCATTTGAAGCGCGCATGTCGGCGTGGCCCACCAGCCCTATCGCGCCGCGCCCCCTTCGATTGAGGTCGTCAGCGATTTCCTTGATCAGCCCGCGGTACTGCGGCTTGATCACGGACTTGTCGGTGTCGAACAGGAAGGTGCCAAGGTTGATGCCGCGATCCAGGCGCACCATCGTCCCGGATGTATCCGCCACCACATCCACCACCACGAGATCCGCAAGCGCCGGGTCGAGCCTTGCTTTCAACGCATCCTGCACCGCGCGGGCTCGGGCATAGGCCAGCGACTCTTCCTCGGCCTTGGCGGTGATCACGATGCGTCCGCCGTTGTACTCACGAACTTTGTCGGCGACCTTGTCGATGACCGGCAGGTACTGGGCCTTGAGGGCCGACGAGCGCGAATCAAACATGACTTCGCCCAACTCGGCATCCAGCTCCTGTCGCCCGCCCTTCATCTCGCCCTTGGGCAACTTCACGCCGAAGTCGAACCGCGCCGGGACCCCCGGGGTGATGCGACGCACGCGCGGGTTTTCGGTGGTGAACACGGTGCCGACCGGCAGGGTGCTCGCATCCACCTTCAGGATGAAGTTGCGGCCGCGGCTGAAGTCACCCCCATCGATGCCCACCAGGTGGTAGCGACCGAAGGCGTCGGTTTCCATGATCAGACCTTCCACGGAGCCGATGCGCACGCCCGGGATGCCACGCTCGCCCGGCTGCTGGATGCCGTCGCTGTTGCGGTCGTCGAAGACCGTACCGACGATGAGGCTTTCGTCCAGCATCGGGTCGCCAATGATCACCACTTCGGCCGTAGCCTCGTTGCTGATGGTGTGCTCGGTCGGGTCCACGGCGATGACGCGGTTGATGTGCGTGCCATGGCCCACGCCGGCGCCCACTCGCAGGAAGTACACGAAGGTGGCAGTCCCGTTGGTGGCGATGTCGACACCGGAGATTCGGATCGGGTCGACGCCGCTCACCACCACGTTGTCATTCTCGTCGTCAGCGGTCAGCGAGTCTTCCACGAAGGTGAAGCCGCGCGGAGGTGTATCGACCAGGGTGGCATCGACCACCGGCCCGGGGCCCACGTTGCGTGCCACCACGGTGAACCGCACCAGGTCGCCCACGCGGACCTCACGCTTGGCGGCGACCTTGCTCAGCACCACCGCCATTTCGTGCAGCGCCTCCACGGTGACGGAATCCTGGTTGGAGGTAACCGTCTGTTCGTTGAAGGTGCCGCTCGCAGTGGCAATGTTGGTGATGGAGCCCGCATCGAGGTCGGCCTGCGTGACGGTGTAGCTTGCCGTACAGGTCAGCATCGCTCCCGGCGCCAGGTCACCGGCCGGGCATGCCACGGTGGCGATCTTGTCGTCGCTGACCGTAATGGGGCCGGTGATGGTGACGTTGCCCGTGTTGCGCACGTCGTAGGCGTACTGGATCACGTCGCCAACCGCGGTGACCGTGGTGCCGGACAGCAGGCGCTTGTCGAGCGACAGGGCCGGGCGCTGGGTGGCGGTCACGGTCACCGTATCGGGCGGCGACTGGGTGGTGCCACTGGAGGCCGTTGCGACGTTGGTCACGGAGCCGTTGTTGATGTCGGCCTGCGTGATCGTGTAGCTGGCCGTGCACGTGAGCGTCGCGCCCGGGGCCAGGCCACCCGACGGCAGTGCCGGGCAGTTGACGGCTGCGATCTTGTCATCGCTGACCGTGATCGGATCGGTGATGATCACGTTGCCCGTGTTGGTGACGTCATAGGCGTACTGAACGACGTCGCTCACGCTGTCGTACGGGTTTCCGGAGACCACGCGCTTGTCGAGGGCCAGAGCGGGTTCCTGCAGCGCCTCCACGGTCACCGTGTCCGGGTTGGAAGTCACCGGCTGGCTGTTGAAGCTGCCGGCCGCGGTCGCGATGTTGGTCACCGAGCCGTTGTTGAGGTCAGCCTGCGTCACCGTGTAGCTGGCGGCGCAGGTGATCACCGCGCCCGGCGCCAGGTCGCCCGCCGGGCAGCTCACTGTCGCGATCTTGTCGTCGCTGACCGTGATCGGACCGCTGATGGTCACGTTGCCCGAGTTGGTCACGTCGTAGGCGTACTGGATCACGTCACCCGCGGCAGCGAAGCCCGCGCCGGAGACGAGGCGCTTGTCCAGACTCAAGGCAGGCGTCTGGGTGGCAGTGACCGTGGCGCTGTCCTGCGCCGAATTCACCGCCGCATTGTTGAAGGTGGCGCTGGCGATTGCGATGTTGGTCACCGAGCCGGCGTTCACATCGGCCTGGGTGATGGTGTAGATCGCCGTGCACGTCACCGTGCCGCCGGGGGCCAGCGTGCCCGGCGTCGCCGGACAGGTCACCGTGGTCTTGTCATCGGCCACCGTGTACGGCGCCGACAGCGTGACATTGCCGGTGTTGGTCAGCAGGTAGCTGTAGCTGATCACGTCGCCTGCGGCGGCATACACCAGCGGCGAGGCGGTCTTCTCCAGACCCAGGGACGGCGAACGGGTTGCGTTCACGGTCTCGGTCGCCTGGTTGGAGCTCACGGTACCGCTCGTTGCGGTCGCCAGGTTGGTCACCGAACCGGCATCCACGTCAGCCTGGGTGACGGTGTAGCTGGCCGTGCAGGTGATCGAACCACCCGGTGCCAGCGCGCCACCCGGCAGTGCCGGACAGGTGACCGAGGTCTTGTCGTCGGCCACCGTGATCGGATCCGTGATCGCAACGTTGCCCGAGTTGGTCACCAGGTACTCGTACTGCACCACGTCGCCGGCGGCGGAGTACGGATCACCCGAGATGGCGTTCTTCACCAGTGTGAGCGCCGGCTCCTGCAGTGCCTCAACAGTCACGGTGTCCGGGTTTGAGGTCACCGGCTGGCTGTTGAAGGTGCCGGCCGCGGTCGCGATGTTGGTCACCGAGCCGTTGTTGAGGTCGGCCTGCGTCACCGTGTAGCTGGCGGTGCAGGTGATCAGCGCGCCCGGCGCCAGGTCGCCCGTCGGACAGGTCACGCTGGCGATTTTGTCGTCGCTGACCGTGATCGGACCGCTGATGGTGACGTTGCCCGAGTTGGTCACGTCGTAGGCGTACTGGATCACGTCACCGACGGCAGCGAAGCCACCGCCGGAAACGAGGCGCTTATCCAGGGTCAGGGCCGGCGTCTGCGTCGCGGTCACCGTCGCATCGTCCTGGTTGGACGCCACCGGCGCTCCGTTGAAACTGCTCCTCGCGGTCGCGACGTTGGTCACCGAACCGGCGTTCACGTCGGCCTGGGTGATGGTGTAAGTCGCGGTGCACGTTGCGGTGCCACCCGGGGCGAGCGTGCTCGGCGTCGCCGGGCAGGTCACCGTGGTCTTGTCATCGGCCACCGTGTACGGCGCCGACAGCGTGACATTGCCGGTGTTGGTCAGCAGGTAGCTGTAGCTGATCACGTCGCCTGCGGTGGCATACACCAGCGGCGAGGCCGTCTTCACCAGACTCATCGACGCCGTCTGCGTCGCGGTCACCGTCGCGCTGTCCTGCGCCGAATTCACCGCCGCACTGTTGAAGGTGGCGCTGGCGGTTGCGATGTTGGTCACCGAGCCGGCGTTCACATCGGCCTGGGTGATGGTGTAGATCGCCGTGCACGTCACCGTGCCGCCGGGGGCCAGCGTGCCCGGCGTCGCCGGACAGGTCACCGTGGTCTTGTCATCAGCCACCGTGTACGGCGCCGACAGCGTGACATTGCCGGTGTTGGTCAGCAGGTAGCTGTAGCTGATCACGTCGCCTGCGGCCGCATACACCAGCGGCGAGGCGGTCTTCTCCAGCCCAAGGGTTGGGGTGCGGGTCGCACTCACGGTTTCCGTGGCCTGGTTCGAGTTCACGGTGCCACTGGTCGCGGTGGCGACGTTGGTCACCGCACCGGCATCCACGTCAGCCTGGGTGACGGTGTAGCTGGCCGCGCAGGTGATCGACCCCCCCGGTGCCAGCGCGCCACCCGGCAGTGCCGGACAGGTGACCGAGGTCTTGTCGTCGGCCACCGTGATCGGATCCGTGATCGCAACGTTGCCCGAGTTGGTCACCAGGTACTCGTACTGCACCACGTCGCCGGCGGCGGCGTACGGATCACCCGAGATGGCGTTCTTCACCAGTGTGAGTGCCGGCTCCTGCAGTGCCTCCACCGTTACGGTGTCCGGGTTGGAGGTCACCGGCTGGCTGTTGAAGCTGCCGGCCGCGGTCGCGATGTTGGTCACCGAGCCGTTGTTGAGGTCAGCCTGCGTCACCGTGTAGCTGGCGGCGCAGGTGATCACCGCGCCCGGCGCCAGGTCACCCGCCGGGCAGCTCACTGTCGCGATCTTGTCGTCGCTGACCGTGATCGGACCGCTGATGGTCACGTTGCCCGAGTTGGTCACGTCGTAGGCGTACTGGATCACGTCACCCGCGGCAGCGAAGCCACCGCCGGAGACGAGGCGCTTGTCCAGACTCAAGGCAGGCGTCTGGGTGGCAGTGACCGTGGCGCTGTCCTGCGCCGAATTCACCGCCGCACTATTGAAGGTGGCGCTGGCGGTTGCGATGTTGGTCACCGAGCCGGCGTTCACATCGGCCTGGGTGATGGTGTAGGTCGCCGTGCACGTCACCGTGCCGCCGGGGGCCAGCGTGCCCGGCGTCGCCGGACAGGTCACCGTGGTCTTGTCATCGGCCACCGTGTACGGCGCCGACAGCGTGACATTGCCGGTGTTGGTCAGCAGGTAGCTGTAGCTGATCACGTCGCCTGCGGCGGCATACACCAGCGGCGAGGCGGTCTTCTCCAGTCCAAGGGTTGGGGTGCGGGTCGCACTCACGGTTTCCGTGGCCTGGTTCGAATTCACGGTGCCACTGGTCGCGGTGGCGACGTTGGTCACCGCGCCGGCATCCACGTCAGCCTGAGTGACGGTGTAGCTGGCCGTGCAGGTGATCGAACCACCCGGTGCCAGCGCGCCACCCGGCAGTGCCGGACAGGTGACCGAGGTCTTGTCGTCGGCCACCGTGATCGGATCCGTGATCGCAACGTTGCCCGAGTTGGTCACCAGGTACTCGTACTGCACCACGTCGCCGGCGGCGGCGTACGCATCACCCGAGATGGCGTTCTTCACCAGTGTGAGCGCCGGCTCCTGCAGTGCCTCCACCGTTACGGTGTCCGGGTTCGAGGTCACCGGCTGGCTGTTGAAGCTGCCGGCCGCCGTCGCGATGTTGGTCACCGAGCCGTTGTTGAGGTCGGCCTGGCTCACGGTGTAGCTGGCGGTGCAGGTGATCATCGCGCCCGGCGCCAAGTCGCCCGCCGGACAAGTCACGCTGGCGATTTTGTCGTCGCTGACCGTGATCGGACCGCTGATGGTGACGTTGCCCGAGTTGGTCACGTCGTAGGCGTACTGGAGCACGTCGCCAGCACTGTCGAAACCGCCGCCCGAGACCAGACGCTTGTCCAGGGTCAGGGACGCCCTGGTGATCAAAGTGTTGGTGAACGTGCAGGTGATGTCGTCACCCGGCGCTGGGGTCAAGCCGAAGGTTGCGCCGTTGCCCGATGGCATGGAGGTCGGACTGCCTGCGGTTGCGTTGGTGCACGTATAGGTGGGCGTGTAGTCGGCCAAGGTGGACACGCTGCCGGCGGCCATTGCGTCGGTCAGGGTCAGCCCGCTGCCCGGCGATGAATAGAACGTCACCGACGCGGTCGTACCCGTGCCACTCGTGGTGGCGGAGACGGGCGCCGGGATCGTGACGTCGCCGCTGTTGGTGAGCGTCCCGCCGCCGGTGCCGGAAACGGTGAATTGGTCCGCCGCGTTGTTGCGACCGCCCACGACGTTCTTGACCAAGGTGATCCTCGAACGTTTGGTGTTGGTCACCGTGCAGTTCGCGGCGGGCGCTGCGGAGGTCAGGTTGGCGATGAAAGTGCCGTTGGCCTGGCCGGTGGTATCCACGTTGCCACTGGTGCAGGCAACACTGGAACGCCAATGCAGCGGCACGTTCTCGTCGATGGTGACGCTGGAGCCTGTCGCACCAAAGGTCGTGGTGACACGCTGCGTGCCTCCGTCGACCAGACTGAAGCTGCTCGGAGAGGTGTTTGGACCGTCGACGGCGGTAAACGCAAAGGAGTCGGGGGCGGCGTCGGGCAGGGTCTGCTTGGTGACGTCCACATGACCGACCACTTCGACGTTGCTAACCGATGCGATGCCACCCGTGCACTTGGAAGTGGTTCCGGCGCGAACGACGCCGGGGCCGGTGCAGACACCGCCAGTGTTCTGGCTGTAAGTGAGCGTGTACGGCATGACCAGCTTGCCGTCAGCCCCTGCGGAACAGGTCAGCTTCACGTTCTGGATGGTGACGGTCGTAGACCCGTTGGCGTTGAAGTCGCCGCAGGTATCGGCTGGCTGGGTACCCGCATCCAGATCGGCAAATGGCGCTGGGGATTCCGGGAACGTCGCCACGGAACACATGCCGCCCAGTTGCGCGGGATTGTTGCCGTCCTCTCCCATGAACAGACCGAGGTCGTAGCGGTCCGTGGAGTTGGACTGCAGCGTGAGTTGCACGCTGACCGTGATCTCCGACCCCGCCGCGCACGTGGCTGGGGCGCTGATCGCCTCCGCGGTCACGATGTGCGAAAAGTCGTTGGCCGTGCACCCGAGGTTCGTCGGGTTGTCCATTCGATCAGCCAGGCAGGACAGGCCATTGGTGGCGCTGACCGTCTGGGCCTGCGCCGCGGGCGCGATGCCCACCATCGGGAGCAGGCAGGCCAATGCCATCGGCGCGAGCTGCCGCAAGCGAAACGCACCGGAGCGGGTTCCGGACATTGCCGCATTGGTATTTTGGTATCCAGATCCTGTGGCCATCTCGGCGCTCCCACTTCACTGCGTCATCGTCGGGAAATGCGGACGCCCAGCCGGCGCACGCGCGCTTGGCCAAGCGACAAGAAGGACCTGTGGGTATGAGGCCGCGCGCGGTCGGACTCGCCGACACGCTTCGGACAACCTCGGTAGTGCCCCTGTGACAGAACCCGGCTCCCGCCGGTCCCCCAACAATCCCCTCTCACCCCGCCATTACGTGCGGACTGAACAGGACCGGCCAGAAATGAGACATAAGTCTCGTTTTGACCCTAAATATGTTAATCAATGGTTAATATTTGCTTCACGCAGCTCGGGCGTCCGCGCGACGCCGACGGGCAAAACCGCCCCAACACCTATACTTGTGGCCCCTCGCCCACCCGACACTCCATGCACGCCCAAGACACCGCCTCCGCCCTCGACCTGAAGACGATCCAGGCCCTGGCCCAGGAGGACATGGCGGCGGTGGACGCGTTGATCCGGCGCCGGTTGGCCTCGGACGTGGTGCTGATCAACCAGATTGCCGATTACATCGTCAGTGCCGGCGGCAAACGCCTGCGGCCGATGCTACTGCTGCTGGCGGCAGGTGCGCTTGGCCATCGGGGCGCGGACGCGCACCAGCTGGCCGCGGTGGTGGAGTTCATCCACACCTCCACCCTGCTGCACGACGACGTGGTGGACGAGTCGGACCTGCGCCGTGGCCGTAAGACCGCCAATGCCGTGTGGGGCAATGCCGCCAGCGTGCTGGTCGGGGATTTCCTGTACTCCCGCAGCTTCCAGCTGATGGTGGAACTGGACAGCATGCAGGTGCAGCGCATCCTGGCCGACACCACCAACCGCATCGCCGAAGGCGAGGTCTTGCAGTTGCTGCACGTGCGCAACCCCGACACCGATGAGCCGGCCTACCTGCGGGTGATCGAGCGCAAGACCGCGGTGCTGTTCGCTGCCGCCACCCGGCTGGGTGCGCTGCTCGCCGGCGCCAGCCCGGCTGTCCAGCAGCAATTGTTCGACTACGGCCTCAACCTCGGCTACGCCTTCCAGATCGCCGACGACGTGCTCGACTATGCGTCCGACGCCGAGACGCTGGGCAAGAACCTGGGCGACGACCTCGCCGAGGGCAAGGCCACCTTGCCGCTGATCCACGCCATCCGCCACAGCGACGCCGCGACCCGCGAAGTGCTGCGCGCCGCGATCGAGCACGGCGACACGGCGGCCATGCCCGCCGTGATGGCCGCCATCCATGCCACCGATGGCCTGGGGTACAGCCGCCAGCGCGCGCGCGACTACGCGGCTCTGGCCGAGCAGTCACTGGAGGCCCTTGAGGACAACGATTACGTCGCCGCACTTCGCGGCCTGGCCCGCTACGCGGTCAGCCGCGATCACTGAGTGGGTGGGGGTTATCTGCCCGCGGCAAACCGCTCCGCAAGGAAGCCCCGCATAATCCGCTCTGAACGCTTGGCCGCCCGCTCGTTGTAGGCGCAACCCGGCTGGTTGGCGTGCGGCAGCGCGAAGCAGTGCACGGCACCGCTGAAATTGACGAACTGCCAGTCGACACCGGCGGCATTCATCTCCTTCTCGAAGCCTGCGATGTCACCCGCAGTGCTCTTGTCGTCGGCGCCGTTGAGCACGAGCACGCTCGCCTTCACCGCTCCGGGGGCGGCCGGCATCGCGGTGGACAGGCCGCCATGGAAGCTCACGACCCCGGCAAGGTCGGCGCCGCTGCGCGCCAGTTCGAGCACCGTCGCCCCACCGAAGCAGTAACCCAACGCGGCGATGCGCGACGGGTCGACCGGCGCCTTGCCGACCTGGGCGCGCAGGACCGACAACGCCTTGTCGGCCCGAGCCCGCAGCCCCGGGCGGTCGGAATAGAGCTTGGTGACCTGCGCGCGGGCCTCGGCATCATCCTTGGGGCGCACGCCCTTGCCGTACATGTCGGCGACCAGCACCACGTAGTCACGCCCGGCAATCTCACGGGCCTTGGCAATGTTCGGCGCATTGATTCCGCGCCAGTCGGGGACCATCAGCAGACCAGGACGCTTGGCCGCCACCGCGTCGTCAAAGACCAGCACACCGCTGAAGTGTTGCTCGCCCACGGTCCATTCCACCGGCTTTTCCACCATGGCGGCATGGGCGGCGGGCGTGAGCAGCAGCGCAAGGAGGGGAGCGAAGACGCGGGACATGGCAGCACTCCGGCAGGGCAGTCCGGGGAGCTTACGCCTGCAGGCCTTTGGGTGCCGTCGACGATGCCCCGATCAGGCGATGCCCAGCCCGGGGATCGTGCTGATGCTGTCCGGATCGAATCCACCCAGCGCGGCGAAATGACGCCCCCGCGCGACGTAGTCCCGGTACGGGCCAAAGCTCGGCGCGCCAGGCGATAGCAGCACCACCCCATCGTGACCCAGCACCGCTTGGGCCTGCCTGATCGCCGCAGGCAGATCCTCCGCCGCGGACAGGGTGAAGCGCCCCTCCCCTGCCAGGGGTTCCAGCAAGGCATGGATGCGCGGACCGTTCTGCCCCATGGTCACGATCGCCAGCGGCGCATCGTGCTGCATCGCCCCGGCAAACGCATGCCAGTCCACGCCCCGGTCGTGGCCGCCGACCAGGATGGCGACGCGACGTCCGCGGAAGCAGTCCAACGCCGCCAGGCTGGCAAACGGCGTCGTGCTGATCGAATCGTTTACCCAGGTGAGTCCATCGCGCACACCCAACGTCTGCAGGCGGTGTGGCAGCGGATTGAAGCCGGCTGCGTGTGGCGCGAGCGCGACCGCGTCCAGCCCGAGCGCCTCGATGGCGGTGAGCACCGCGCACAGGTTGCCGCGGTTGTGGCGGCCCGGCAGCGGTAATGACGAGGTATCCATGACCAGAATGTCACCGCGGTACAGCAGGTCTTCGCGCAGGTGCCAACCCTGCGCGTGGCCGAAGCGGCGCACCTCGCTGTCGGGCAGCGACAAGCCTGCCAGATGTGGATCGTTGGCGTTGATGACCGCGATCTTGGGGCGCGCGCCCGTCAGCAGGCGAAGTTTGTCTTCAACGTAGCGCGCTTCGCTGCCGTGCCAGTCCAGATGCTCCGGGAAGAGGTTGAGCACCACTGCCACTTCCGGTCGCACGCCACTCTCGGCGACGTCGCCGGTCTGGTAGCTGGACAACTCGATGGCGCGAAACGCGGGCACCGGCGACTCCGCCAGTTCCAGCAGCGGCAGTCCGATGTTGCCCGCCAGCGCGGTGACGTGACCGCCCGCGCGCAACAGGTGTGCCAGCAGCGAAGTCGTCGTGCTCTTGCCCTTGGTGCCAGTCACGCAGACGGTGTTGGCCACGAGGCCATCAGCGCCCGCATGTTCCGCAAACCACAATCCGGTGCCACCGACGAAGCGGGTGCCCTGCGCAACTGCGGCCATCGCATCCGGCTTGTACGGACTGATGCCGGGCGACTTCACCACAATATCGAAGGCCGACAGGCGATCGGCGGCGGCGTCGGTTTCCACCACCAGCAGCGGGTCGGCCAAGGCCGCCGCATCGGCAGTCTCTTCAGGAGTGCAGAACAGGGTCAGCGACAGCCGGGGCAGGTTTGCACGGATCGCCCGGTAGGCGGCGCGGCCTTCGCGCCCCCAGCCCCAAAGCGCAACCCGTTGTCCCTCAAGCTGCGAGATGCGCACGCAGGCGGTCCCACAGCTTGGCGGGGATGCGCTGTTCGTCATCAATCACCAGCAGCGGCTCGATGCCGAGATCCGCAACGTCCAACTGCGGCAGGATCATGCGCGCGAAACGCTTGACCAGCGCGTCTTCGCGCCATTCGGGGCGCGCGGCCAGCGCAGCCATCGCCGCGCGGGACTCCTTGCCCTCGCCCACGCACTCGAACGGCTTGTGGTCCTCGAATTCCAGCAGGGCGTCGTAGCCGGCGGTCTGCGCCTCATCGTCCAGCAGGTTGCGACCGAAGATCCCGACCAGGCGCGGCTTGGACATGAAGGGTGCCAGCGCCAGGAACACGAAGTGGCACTTGGGACACACGCCGCACCAGCGGTTGGCCGGGCGCTCGCCAAGGATGTGGAAGTTGCGGTTGCAGCTGCTGAAGTGCGCGTCGTAGCGGTCGGTGCGGGTGAACTGCCTCGCCACCGCCAGCTCGCTGAGCGGGCGCAGCAGCGAGTAGTAATGCAGGTCGGCCGCGACGTGCTTCTCCACGTAGTCGCCAAAGGCGGACTCGAAGGCCCACCCCTTTGACCACTGGTGGTTCACCTCGCCGGTGCCTTCGATCAGGCTGCCGTAGCTGGCCGAGCGCTCGTTGGAAAACACCACCTGGTCCACACCATGCAGCAGCGCGGCCAGCACCAGGATCGCGGAGTTCACCGCGGTCACCGGGATGTGGCCGTTCCACGCGCCCTCGCGGTTGTAGTCGAACAGCTGCGGCGCCAGCGCACGGCCCAGATTGAGCGTGGGCAGGCCCGTGCGTTCCGCGCAGGCCTTGATCAACTGCGAGCCGCCGATCCAGGTCACGGTCTGGTCGACGCCGAGCGCACGCAGCGCCTCGATGCTGACCAGCGAATCCTTGCCGCCGCCAATGGCGACCAGCGCGTGCTCGCGCAGGCCGAGCGCCGGGGCCGACGCATGTGCGTCGGCCGCATGCGGGAAGCGGATCTTGCCGTGCAGGTTCAACCCATTGCGGTAGGCGAATTCCCCCAGGCCGTTCACGTACACCGACTCCAGCAACTCCGCCGTCTCGGCATCGATCGCGTACGACTCGATACGGATCTCTTCCGGCACCGCCGCCTTGTAGTAGCTCACGCCGGTGATCAGGTGCAGCAGCTGCAACGCGCGCTGCACCGCTCCGGCGCGCGCCGCGTCGAGGATGAATGGCGCGCCCGGGATGGTGATGGTTTCCACCAGTTCCGGGCCGTCGTCGAAGGCGTACACCAACCGCGCGACGCCCGTCTGCGGATCCAGTTCGCACCGCACGAACCGGAACGCCTTGATGCCGTCACGCTGGAACCGCCACTCGCCCATGTCCACACCCATCACTCGGTTTTTCCCAACACCTGCTCGGCCGGCAGGGCCCGCAGATTGTAAGTGTTCGCCATCGCCATGCCGTAGGCGCCCGCGTCGGCGACCAGCAACACGTCGCCTTCGGCCGTCGCGCTGGGCAGCAGGCGGCCGCGGCCCAGCACGTCGCCGGTCTCGCAGATCGGCCCGACCACGTCGAACGCCTGCGTCGCACCGTCATCCAGTCGGCTGAGGTTGTGGATCCCGTGGTAGGCCTCGTACATGGCCGGACGCACCAGCGCGTTCATGCCGCCATCGGCACCCACCCGGCGCACCCCATCCTTTTCCACCACCTGGGTCACGCTCAGCAGCAGCACGCCCGACTCGGCCACCAGGTAGCGGCCCGGCTCGATGACCAGACCGAAACGCGGGTATTCGGCCTTGATCTCGTCCAGACCCGCGCGCCAGGCGGCCAGGTCGAAGGCCTGGGCATCGGGCGTGTACGGGATCGGCAAGCCGCCACCGATGTCGATGAACTCGATGGTTCCCACGCTGTCGGCCAGACCCGCGAGGTTGGCGTAGACGTCACGCCAATGCCGCGGGTCGTCGATGCCGCTGCCCAGATGCGCGTGGAGGCCACTGATGCGCACGCCCAGCTTGTTCGCCTCGCTGACGAAGGCATCGAAGCGCGCCACCGGCAGGCCGAACTTGGCCGCCACGCCACCGGTGCGCACCTTCTCGTGATGGCCTTCGCCATGGCCCAGGTCCAGGCGCAGCCACAGTGTGCGGCCGCGGAACACCTCGGGCCACCGCTGCAGCGCCTCGATGTTGTCCAGGGTGACGTTGACCCCACGGGTGAAGGCGGCCTCGAACTCGCGTCGCGGCGCGAAGCTGGGGGTGAACAGCACGCGCTGCGGCGCCATGTTCGGCAACACGGAGAACACGTGGTCCAGTTCTGCCTGCGACACGCACTCCAGGCCAAAGCCTTCGGCCACCACGCTCTTCAGAATTGCCGGATTCGGATTGGCCTTGATCGCGTAGAAGCAGCGGTCGATGGCGCCGATGGCCGCTAGCGCCCGCGCACGCGCGCGCACGGTGTCGAGGTCGTAGACGTAGCGTGGGGTGCCGGCCTCCGCGGCCTGCAGCAGCGCCCCGCGCTCGCGCGACCACCACGGCGTCTCGCGTTGCGGCTTGCCGTGCGCGATCTCCTTCCAGCTGGGGCCGAACACATTGGCGTCCTGCACCGGCATCGCGCCGCAGCGGACCAACTCGGCGTGCAACTGCGGCAACAGCCCGTCGGCGTCCGCCTCGTCGATGACAAAGGTCAGGTTGAGGTCGTTGGACGACTGCGAGATCAGGTGCACGCGCTCGCGGCCGAACGTGGCCCAGATGTCCGAGAGCTTGTGCAGCAGCGAGCGCATCCCGCGGCCCACCAGGGTAATGGCCGCGCACGGGGCGATCACCTTGACCCGGCACACCTCGGCCAGGTCCTCCGACAGCGAGGCCAGCACGTTGCTGCTGACCAGGTTCTCGCTGGGGTCCAGCGAGACGGTGACGTTGGTCTCCGACGAGCCGATCAGGTCGATGGACAGGCCATGCCGCTTGAAGCGCTCGAATACGTCGGCCAGGAAGCCGACCTGCTGCCACATGCCGATGCTTTCCATCGACACCAGCACGATGCCGTTGCGGCGACTGATCGCCTTGACGCCGGGAACGGTGGCGGCCAGCGCGTCGATGCGGGTACCCAGTTCGTCAGGACGCTCGGTGTCGAGGATGGCCATCGGCACGCCGGCCTCGCGGCACGGGCCGATGGAACGCGGGTGCAGCACCTTGGCGCCGGTGGTGGCGATTTCCTGTGCCTCTGCGTAATGCAGGCGCGCGAGCAAGCGTGCATCGGGCACGTCGCGCGGGTTGGCGCTGAACATGCCCGGCACGTCGGTCCAGATCTCCACGCGCTTGGCCTTGAGCAGAGCGCCGAAGTACGCCGCCGAGGTATCCGAGCCGCCACGGCCGAGGATCGCGGTGCCGCCGTCGCCATGCCGCGCGATGAAGCCCTGCGTGATCAGCATCGCCGTGGGTTGCGCGGCAAAGCGCTCGGCAAAACCCGCATCGGCTTGCGTGTGGCAATTGACCGACAGCCGGCCCGCCCACTCGCTCTGGTTGGGCAGGGCGATGGCGTCCAGCCACTGGCGGGCATCGCACCAGCCGAAGTCATGGCCCTGCGAGCGCAGGTAGGCCGAACCGATGGTCGACGACAACAGTTCCCCCTGCCCCAGCACCTCGGCCTGCCAGTCCAGCGCACGCGTGGCCGCGCGCGGATCGTGGGCCAGCGCCTGCAGCGCCGCCAGGCGGTCACCCAGCACAGCATCGGCATCCAGGTCCAGCTCGGCGCAGAACGCGCGGTGGCGCTCCACCAGCCCGGCGATGCGGCCGTCTATCCCGTCGCCGTTGGCAATGGCCTGGAGCTCATTGGTCACGCCCGACAGCGCGGACACGACCACCAGTACCCTCGCCTCGTCCCCGACCATGCGTTTGGCGGCAATGCGGCCGATGGTGTCCCAACGGTTGCGGCGGGATACGGAGGTACCACCGAACTTGAGTACAACCCAACGCTGCGATTGCGGCGACACGGTCTTTCGATCTCCAAAGGGGAAAAGGGCCGCACATTGTCCCCTGAAACCGGCTGCCGATGTTGGGCGTTTGCACCGGCAACCGCGCCGGCAGCCCCGACCGCCAAGGCCTAGAATGCCCCGCTTGCCCCCGGCCCCGCCGGCGGGCGCCCTCCCCCATGGAATCCCCCGATGACGCTCCGCCGCTATGTCCAGCTGGACGTGTTCGCCGACCGGCCCGGTGCCGGCAACCCCCTGGCCGTGGTGCTGGATGCCGAAGGCCTGGACGACGCCACCATGCAGGCCATCGCCCGCTGGACCCGCCTGCCGGAAACCACCTTCGTACTCCCGCCCACCCAGCCGGGCGCCAGCTACCGCGTGCGCATGTTCAGTCCTCGGCGCGAGGTGCCGTTTGCCGGCCACCCCAGCGTCGGCACCGCGCATGCCGTGATGCAGGCCGGCCTGGCCACCCCAAAAGACGGCTTGCTGTGGCAGGAAGGCATCGCCGGCGTACTGCCGCTGCGCGTGGTGGGCGAAGGCCCCAGCCGCAGCATTGCCGTACGCACCCCGCGGGCCCGCGTGGTGGAAGTTGCGTCCGCGGCCGACCCGCGCCTGGCGCCGGCCCTGCGTGGCTTGCCGTTGGGCCCGTTGCCACCCGCATTGATGGACGGCGGCCGCCGCTGGTGGCTGGCCGAACTGACCAACGAAACCGCATTGCGCGCGGCCACGCCCGACTGGGAGGCCATCACCGCCCTGGCACACGCCACCGGGTCGATGGGCCTGTTCGTATATGCCCGCAGCGACGACCCGGTCTATTACTACGCCGTGCGCGCCTTCGTCGGTGCACCCGCCCGGTTCGAAGACGCCGCCTCGGGAGCGGCCAATGCCACCTTGGCCGCGTGGCTGGCCTCACGCGATGCCCTGCCCAACGCGGAGGGCCGTTACCGCGTCAGCCAAGGCCGCGAGGTGGGCCACGACGCCATCATCGACCTGCACGTGGACGCCGAAGGCGAAGTCTGGTCCGGGGGGCGGGTGTGCGACGTGGTCAGCGGCCACATCGAATGGAACGACTGAAACAAAAAAGACGCCGACCGGGTAACCCCGGGCGGCGCCTCCCCCTGTGAAACAACGGGTGCTGGTGCGGCAACTGCCTTGCGGCGTTACTCCGGCCGAACGTCCACGCGTACGCGGATGCGCTCGCCCGGGTGGTGGTTGGTGCGGGTGGTGTACCGACGGCCCGCGTACTCATAGGTGACGTCATAGGCGCTCACCGCGCGGTCGCTGCCGCCGTAGCGGCCATCGACCGGCTCCGGATCGCACACGCGCGTGGTGGCGTTGCGCTGGCGCTGGTTCTGCTCGTAGATCTGCTTGCCGGCCATGCCGCCGACCATCGATCCAATCGCCGAGGTGGCGTAGCGGGCGGAACCGCCACCGACCTGGCTGCCGACCACCGCACCCACGACGCCGCCGATCACGGTGGCCACGGTGCTGCCGGTCTGGCTGCCCGTACGGTAGTTGCCGTTCTGGTCGTAGTAGCCGTTGCGGCGCTCATCGCGGTAGCCGTCGTAGCTGCGGTTGTTGCGGTAAGGGTCGTAGCTGCCGCCGGCCTGCGCCGGGCTGTCATAGCAGCGCTGGCCGCGTGCAGGCGTGTAACCGGAGTCGAACACCGGGTCGACGCGGATGACGCGCGCATAATCCGACTGCGACGTGGTGCCGGAGTAGTTGGACGGGTACGCATCACGGCCCGAGTCGTAGGACTGGGCCGACGCGGAGCCGACGGCGACCGCAAGCGCAAACGCGAGGGACGAGGAAAGAAGGCGGTTCATCAGGGCTCCCACACGCCGGGATGGCGTGGGGCGATGCTCGGGCGCAGGCAGTTAAACCGGGCTGAACCTACGTAAAGGTCGTGTGAAGCGTTCAGGCCCGCGACAGCCAATCCACCACGCGTGCTGCCAGCGCTGGCGCCTGACGGCCCAAGAGCGGCGAGACGTGACCGCCCGCTACTAGCCAACACTCGGCGCCCCAGGCGGCAGCAAGCGCCCCGGTTAGTTCCGCCGGCACGTCCTCGTCATTGGCGGACGCAATGCCCAGCATCGGGCAGGCCGGACGCTCGACGCGGGCACCACGTGCCTCGCGCAGCACGCGACCCGACTCGTCGCGCCAGTGGCGGAACGCAAACAGCGCGGTGGCGTCGTCGCTGTCCGGCAGCGCGCGGCGGGTGCCGGCCAGTCTTGCAGTCTGGCGCCACGGCACGACGTCGGCTTCTTCGCCCGGCGGCAGCGTGTCGCTCCACGGCATCGGCGGGAGTGGATTCACCAGCACCAGCGCATCGGCGAGTCCGGCACAGCGAAGCGCCAGCAGCCCGCCGAGGCTGGCCCCGACCAGCGCGCGCGGTCGCGGCAGCGCACCCAGCGCCGCCACAACCTGCATTGCGTAATCCTCAAGTCCGGTGGCTGCCAGGCCGGCCGGACCCGCCGCCAAATCGGGCGTGGAGACAGCCATGTCGCGCGCCTGGAGCACGCCGCGCCACAGGTTCCATTCCCACGCACCGCCCCCCGCACCGTGCACCAGCACGGCGTGTCCGATTCCCATGACCTGCACGCGACGTCAGCTGACCAGCATTGCCGTCATCGACACCGGCACCGCCAGCGCACGCGAGATCACGCAGCCGGCCTTCGCCGATTCGGCGATCTCCTCGAACTCCTCCGGACTGATGCCCGGCACCTTGGCATTGACCACCAGGTTGACGCCGGTAACGGTCGGCCCCGGTTCCATGCCCGGCTCCATCGTCACCTCGGCGCGGGTCTGGATGCTTTCCGGCGTGAACCCGGCTTTCTCCAGCACGGACGACAGCGCCATGCTGAAACACCCCGCGTGCGCCGCGGCCAGCAACTCTTCCGGATTGGTGCCCTTCTCGTCGCCGAAGCGGGTCTTGAACGAATAGTTCTGGTTGGCGAACAGTCCGCTCTGGGGCGTGCTCATCGTGCCCTTGCCCGCCTGCAGCCCGCCATGCCACACCGCGTCCGCGTAACGCTTGAAGGCCATGTCACCGCTCCGTTTCGTGAGGGAGCCACAGCCTACTCCGCAGAGCGTTAAGCGGATGCCGGGCTACGTGTCGGCGGTTGCCGATGGGGTGGTTCGGCACCAAAGCCGGGTATCGGGCCGCGACGTGCCGGACCACCCCATCGGCAAGCGCGCTCGTACCCTCGCCGCCGACCCCGCCCGCGACTTGACCCGCAACCCCAACCGCGTGACCCTAACCCCCCGGCCCCCGCGCCGGGCATCCCGCCATGACCGCCCGCCGAGCGCCACCCGCTCCGGCGCGAAGCGCGGACAGCCATGACGGCCTTCCCACCCTTGTCACAGGGAGAAGTCCGCTCATGTCCTACAGCACAACATCCATCCGCAACGTGGCCCTCGCAGGCCACCCCGCCGCCGGCAAAACCACCCTGTTCGAAGCCCTGCTGCAGGCCGGCGGCACCCTCCAGACGGCAGGCACGGTCGAGCGCGGCAGCACCGTCTCCGACTTCGACCCGATGGAGAAACAGCGCGGCCACTCCATGGATGCCGCCATCGCCAGCGTCGACCACGGCGCTGCATCCGGACAGCAGGTCCACCTCAACCTGATCGACACCCCCGGCTACCCCGACTTCCGCGGCCCCGCGCTCTCGGCGCTGGCGGCGGTGGAGACGGTGCTGGTGGTGGTCGACGCCGACCGCGGCGTGGAATACGGCACGCGGCGCATGCTCGAGTACGCCAAGGCGCGCAACCTTTGCCGCGCCATCGTCATCAACAAGATCGACCACGCCGATGCCGACGCCGCCGGCGTGCTGCAGGCGTTGCGCGAAAGCGTCGGTCCCGAGTGCCTGCCCCTAAACCTGCCGGCCGATGGCGGCAAACAGGTGGTCGACTGCTTCGGCAGCGACAACGGCGAGAGCGACCTCGGTGCCGTTGCCGACTGGCACCAGAAGATCATCGACCAGGTGGTGGAGATCAACGAGACGGTGATGGAACACTACCTGGACCTGGGCGAAGGCGGCCTGTCCGGCCAGGAGCTGCACGACGCCTTCGAGCAGTGCCTGCGCGAGGGCCACCTGGTGCCGGTGCTGTTCTGCTCGGCGCGTACGGGGGTGGGCGTGAAGGAGTTGCTGGACGTGGCCGAACGCCTGTTCCCCAACCCCACCGAGGCCAACGCCCCGCCCTTCCACAAGCTCAACGGCCACGGTCCTGAGCCGATCGAAGCCAAGCCTGACCCGTCGGCGCATGTCATCGCCGATGTGTTCAAGATCGTCAACGACCCCTTCGTCGGCAAGCTCGGCGTGTTCCGCGTGTACCAGGGCACGGTGAAGAAGGACACGCAGTTGTTCGTCGATGACGGCAAGAAGCCGTTCAAGGTCGGCCACCTGTTCAAGCTCAAGGGCAAGGAACACGTGGAGATCGACCAAGCGGTGCCTGGCGACATCGCCGCGGTGGCCAAGGTCGATGAGCTGCACTTCGATGCGGTGCTGCACGACAGCCACGACGAAGACCAGATCCACCTCGCGCCGCTGGACTTCCCCAAGCCAATGTTCGGCCTCGCCATCGAGGCGGCGAGCAAGGGCCAGGAGCAGAAGCTGGCCAATGCGCTGCACAAGCTGGCCGAGGAAGACCCCTGCTTCCACGTTGAGCACGAGACCGAGACCAACGAGACCGTGGTGCGCGGCCTGTCCGACCTGCACCTGCGCATCAACCTCGACCGCTTGAAGGAGCGGTACGGCGTGGAAGTGAAGTCACGCCCGCCGCGCATCGCCTACCGCGAGACCGTCAGCGGCAAGGCCGAAGGGCACCACCGCCACAAGAAGCAGACCGGCGGCGCGGGCCAGTTCGGCGAGGTGTTCCTGCGCATCGAACCGCTGCCGCGTGGTACCGGTTTCGAATTCGTGGATGAAGTGAAAGGTGGCACCATTCCCGGACAGTTCCTGCCGGCGGTGGAGAAAGGCGTGCGCCAGGTGCTGCAGCACGGCGCGGTGGCCGGTTACCCGATGCAGGACGTGCGCGTGGTGGTGTACGACGGCAAGCACCATCCGGTGGACAGCAAGGAAGTGGCCTTCGTGGCCGCCGGCAAGAAGGCCTTCCTCGACGCCATCGCCAAGGCGCGGGCCCAGGTGCTGGAACCGATCGTCGATCTGGAAGTCAGTGCTCCCGAACAGCACATGGGCGACATCAGCGGCGGCCTGGCGGGCAAGCGCGCGCGCATCAACGGCACCGACGCGGTACGCGGTGGCGAGATCGTGGTCAAGGCGCAGGTGCCCTTGTCGGAACTGGAAGGCTACGCGGCGGAGTTGAAGTCAGTGACGGCCGGACGTGGGCGCTACGCGATGGACTTCAGCCACTACGAGCCGGTACCGGCGCAGGTGCAGCAGAAGTTGACGGAGGCGTACAAGCCGCGGGTCGAGGAAGACTGAGCGCGCCGCAAGCGCGGCGGAGTGACTTCGACGCGCTGCGCACCGGTGGCGACCCTGTGGTACTGGGGGCGCCGCCGGGTGCATGTGGGCGGCAGCAACACCGCCGCCATCTACGCGACACAAATCGACACCATGCTTATTACAAATCTGGCGCGCACGTGCTAGCATTCCGCGCCTTCGCGGCAGGCCCTGCCCGGACCGCGACGTCAACCTGGAAGTCGCACCCACAAGGAAGTTGCATCCAACATGTCCGAGTCCTTCGTTGTCGTCGTCGATCCCTATTTTTCGCACCTCGTCGCCCGATTGAAGGCCGACGGACGCAAGCTCATTGCCGTGTTCTCGGACTACGCGCTGGCCGGTGCCGCCAGCGGCATCTACTCGGTGGACGCCGGCCAGTTCGAGGCCGTGTACCACGTCGACAGCGACACTTCGCTTGACGGCGTGGTGAAGGAGCTGGCGCAGCGGCCCATCAGCACGGTAGTGAATGGATTCGACACGGGTTGCTCGCTGTGGGTCAAGCTGTGCAACGCGCTCGGCTTTCCGCATCGCCCCGCAGCCGAGCTGTCCCACGTGCTGGGAAACAAGTACCGGACTGGAAATCACATCCGCGGGAAGGGGATCGTGGTTGCGAAAAGTGTGCTGGTCACCTCGGCCAACGCCAGCCACTGCATTGAGCAGATCGAGTCGTGCATCGAATATCCGCTCGTCATCAAGCCCACCGAGAGCGCGGGTTCGTTCGGCGTGCACGTGTGCCATGACCGACGCGAAGCCGAAACGGCCATTGCCACCCTGCTCGACAAGGCGGATGTCTACGGCAACGTGGTATCCGAAGTCGTGGCGGAGGAGTTGCTGCGCGGCCCCGAGTACTCGGTCTGCACGATCACCAGCCAGGGGCAGCACGTGGTCTCGGCGGTATTCACCTACGAGGAATACATGATCGAAGGCGTGAAGTTCGCGCGTTCGGTCGAACTGGTGGCGCCGGAGAGCGCCCCCGCCGCGGCCGCGATCGAGTACGCCACGGCGATTCTCGACGCAATCGGATACGAGCAGGGCCAGGCCTACGTCGAACTCATCCTGACGGACAAGGGCCCGCGCCTGGTGGAGCTCAATCCCCGGGTTGCCGGCCTCAATGGCGTGCTGGACGTGATCAGCGAACTGTGCACTGGGCAATCCCAGGTGGGCTGGACCTCGGCGTCCTGCGCTAGCGTCCCCATGCCGACGGCGGCCAACGACCGCCTGTACCGCAAGCAAGGGCATGGCAAGTTGCTGTTCCTGCGCGCCCACGAGGCAACCACCGTGCGGCACTTGGAGGCGATCGCGCGGATTGAAGCGCTGCCCTCCGTCCGCACGATCCGGGTGAAGGTGCGTCCCGGCGACGCGGTACCCATCACCACCGATGTGCTCAGCTCGCCGGGCCACATCGTCATGTGCCACGACGACCCAAATCAGCTGCAACGCGACATCGACAACATCGACCGGATGGAACGCGAAGGCCTGTTCGGCTGAGCCAGTCCCCGGCCGCGTCCCCGATCCGCTCGCCCACGCTACCGCGCCCGCGCACCGCGACATCTCCCCGCAGACCTGCTTCCCCTGACCGCACCCGTCGGGGGTGATCCGAGGTAATCCCGTTGAACATGAAACTGGTCACCGCCGGCGGCGTTGTCGTTGCCTTGGCTGCAGTGTTTGGCGCGGTCGAGGTCTCCAAGGCCAGGACCGTCGAGACCGACAACGCGCACGTGGACGGCAACCTGTTGGCGCTGGCGGCGAAGGTCGATGCCGACATCGTGGAGGTACACGCGCGCGACAACCAACGCGTGAGCAAAGGCCAAGTGCTCGTCCAACTCGACGACCGCCGGCTGAAAGCCGAGTTGGCGAAACTGCTGGCGGACCTGGAGTCGAACAGCATAAGCCGGGAAAAAACCCTGCAGCAGGGATCGGTGACCGCGGCCGAGCGCGAAACCGCCATTGCGCAGCGCGGCGCCCTTCGGTCGGAACTGAAAGCGACACTGCTCGACGCCGAGCGTGCGGGCGCGCTGGCCGGGCAGAAACTGGTGTCCCAATCCAGCCTCGACCGCGCCCGACTCGAAGGACTCGCCGCACAATCGCGGGTGGTCACCAAGGACAACGAACTGCGCGCGATTGCCGCGCGCGGTCGACTGGTGTCGCTGGAGCAGCACGCACTGGCAGCCGAACGGCGCAAGCTGCTCGAGCAGATCGCGCTGGCACGGCTGGAGCTGGGCTACACCACGGTGCGCGCGCCCACGGACGGTTACGTGGTCAACCTGTCGAGTCAGGTGGGCGAGCACATGGCCAAGGGGGACGCACTGGCGACCTTGCTGCCGCTGGACGAGACGTGGGTGGAGGCCAACTTCAAGGAAACGGAGATCGAGGCCATCACCGGCGCCGACCGGGTGGAGGTCCGCCTCGATGCCTACCCGGGACAGACATTCAGTGGTCGGGTCATCGGAATCTCGCCCATAGCGGGCGCGAAGCGCAGTGTACTGCCACCCAACTATGCCTACGGCAACTTCACCCGGCTGGTCCAGCGCGTACCCGTGCGCATCCGCCTTGACCCGCCACAGAACCCGGCTACGCGGATCCTGCCCGGCCTCTCGGCAAGAGTCGTCGTCGCCCGATGAACCGGGATGCCACGGCCTGGTTAGCGGTGGTCGGGGCGATCCTGGCCGCCTTCATGTCGGTGATGGACATCCAGATCACCAATGTGGCCATCCAGCAGATCCAGTCAGCGATGTCGGCCACGCTGGAGGAGGGCTCGTGGATCACGTCCTCGTACCTGATCGCGGAGATCTCGGTGATTCCGCTCACCCGGATCTTCACCGGCCGCTTCGGCGCATCCAACATGGTGGTGGCCTGCTGCGCGGCGTTCACGGTCGCCTCCGTGCTGTGCGCGCAGGCGTGGGACCTCAACAGCCTGATTGCCTTCCGCGCGCTGCAGGGACTCAGCGGCGGCATGCTGATGCCGCTGGCCTACGTGATGATCATGACCCGGCTCGACGCGAAGGACCACGTCAGGGCGATGTCGCTGTTCGGGGTGGCCTCCTCCTCGGCGCCGGCGATCGGCCCGGGGCTGGCGGGATTGCTGGTCGACCGCTTCGGCTGGCAGATGATCTTCTACGCCGGCATCCCGATCGCGGTGCTGGCCGCCTCGTGCGTGCTGTACGCGGGACACGCCTCCCAACGGGCGGCCGCGGCGCCCGCTCGAACGACTTCCCCGAGCGCCTCCTCAACCGATTACCTGGGTCTTGCCAGCGCGGTGGTGGGCTTGGCATGCCTGGTGTTCATCATCGAGGAAGGGCATCGCAAGGATTGGTTCGAATCCGGGTTGATTCGGGCGCTCGCCTTCATATCCAGCGCCTCGCTCACGGTGTTCGTGGCCCGCGCGCTCACCCACCCGAACCCGCTGGTCGACATCCGCCTGCTGGCCCGGCGCCGCTTCGGCCTGGCATGTGCCACCAGCTTCCTCGGGGGCTTCACCTTGTTTGGCTGCCTGTTCCTCATTCCGTACTTCCTCACGGTCATCCACGGCTACAGCGCACTCGAAGTCAGCCGCGTGATCCTGTGGATGGCAATCCCACAGATCTTCATCTCGCTGACCATCCCGCACGTGCTCAGGCGGATGGACATCCACGTCGTCATTGCCACCGGTTTTCTTGTATTTGCCGCGAGTTGCGTGTGGTGCGCGTCGCTGTCGAGCGACTTTGCCGGCCCGCAGTTCTCCACGCCCCTCCTGCTGCGCGCCATGGGATTGCCGATGGTGATGATCGCGCTGGGGCTGTATGCGATGGCCGGCATCGACAAGCACGATTCGGCCAGTGCCTCGGTGTTGCTGAATATCTCGCGGAGCATCGGTGGCGCGCTGGGCGTGGCATTCATGACCACCTGGGTCAACCTCAAGCAGTCGGCGTTCCTACAGGAGTCGCTTGCTCAGCTGGACGCCGCCAAGGTGAGCGATTACCACGCGATGGTGCAGGCGGCGCCCGACACGCCGCGGTTCGCGCAGGTGCCCCACGACCCGCTGGAGTCGCAAGCCGCGGGCGCGCTGTCGGCAAGCATGGAGCGGCTTTCCGCCGACGCCTTCGTGAACGCGTTCAACGACGCTTTCCACCTCATGAGCATCGCCCTGCTGGTCGCGGGGTCGCTGTTCGCGCTTTTGTTCGTCCAGCAATCGGCACGCGCGGGGACCTACGCGTGGGGCCTTTCGTTCCGCCGGGCCCCGCCGCGCGCGTGAGGCGCCGGCGGCGGCCAACCCGATCAACCTGCAATGGAGTGTGACCCGTGGAGGATGTAGTAGTAGTGGGCGGCGGCATCGCCGCTGTTTCGTTCATATCGACCCTGGTGCGGCAGTCGGCTCGACCCAGGAGCATCACGGTCGTGGCGCCTCGGGGACTGGGCTACTCACCCAACTTCCACGACCAGCCCGAGTCGTCGCTGTGCAACACCTCAGTCGGCGTCAACTCGCTCATCCATGACGAGCCGGAGCATTTCAGGCGCTGGCTGGAGCTTCGAGACCACACCGTCGGCGACATGGACTGCGTGCCGCGCGCCTTGTTCGGCCAGTACCTGGCCGACGTGGCCGACTACATGATCGCGCGCATGCGCTTCATGGGCATCAAGTGCACGATCGTCCAGGACGAGTTCGCGTCGATGGTGGACCACGGTGGCACCAAGATCATCGCCACCGCTGGCGGTCGCCTGCTGTCGTGTCGCCGCGTGGTGTTCTGCCTGGGCCACGAATACCGCGCCGCCCGCGGCGAGCGCTACCTCTGCTATCCCGAGCAGCAGGCCGAGATCGCGGCCATCGACCCCGACGTGCGGGAAGTGGTGGTGCTCGGCACGCGGCTGAGTGCGATCGATGCCGCCTTGCTGCTCAAGGACCGACCCGGGTTCAAGGTGCGCTTCCTGTCGCGCACCGGCTATTTCCCCGCGGTGCGCAATGGCCTGCCGCCGGGGGCACTGGAGGTGGTCGACGCGTCCACCGTCACCGGCTACGTCGGGAAGCGCGGGCTCAGCGTGCGGGCCGCACTGACGCTGGCGATCAAGGACGAAGTGGCGCGCCACACCACGCGCGACCTGTGCAGCATCGACGCCGATGCCAACGCCCAGTTCGTGGTCGATGCGCAAAACAGCAAAACGCCAGAAGTGATCAGCTGGCAGTACGCGCTGGACAACATCATGTTCCTGATCAACAGCGTCTGGCACCTGATGGCGCCCGCCGAGCAGCGCGCGTTCCTGCGCGACAGCGAGCCGCTGATGAAGCGCTACCTGTATTCGATGCCCGAACGCACCGCTGACTTCCTCCGCGCCCGGATCGAGGCCGGGGACTTCGTCCTGCAGACCCGCGACATCCGCCAGGTTGAGCCGATGCCCGAAGGCGACTTCCGCCTGCATTACGCCGGCGCGGCGAGCGACACCCCGGCCAGCGAGCGCGTGCCCTTCATCATCGATGCCTCGGGCCTGCACAAGAAGCTGCTGTATACCCAGGCCGACGGCTCGGTGTCGCTGGTGCGCAGCGACGCTCCGCTGGCGTTCGCCAGTGGCTCGTTCACGTGCCGGGACCTGCCGGGCGTGCATTGCCTGGGCTCGATGGTCAACTCGCTGCCGGTGGTCAACTACATCCGCATGATCGCCTCGCATGCCCGTTCGCTGTGCGAGGAACTGGCGCGCGACGGCTACGCGACAGTGCCGCCTGGCGAGTTCCGGCAGGCCTCCAACTGACTCCACGGCGGGCCGGTGGGCCCGTCCTCCATTGCGGATTTACATTGTGAAGACGATTGTGTTCGTCTCGAGCTTCCTGCTCGAGTTTGTGGATTTCGAGGTGCTGCGCGGTTGCCGGCTGGTGTTGCTCGACACGCCGCAGCGCCGGCCGCGGCTGCCCGTGCAGGTGGAATGCGAACTGGCCGCGATCCACCTGTGCGACCCCGTGGACCCGGCGGATCCGCTGTCGGGCACCGACTACGCCTCAGCCCGGGAGGCGGTGCTCAAGGAAGTCGCGGTCGCGAACGGCGAGGTGCACGTGCTCTCGTTCTTCGAGTTCAACGTGGAACTGGCCGCGCGGCTGGCGACAGAACTGGGGCTGCATGCGTTTCGGATCGCCGACTACCGGCGCTTCCGCGACAAGACGATCATGAAGCAGCGCGTTGCGGCCGCCGGCCTGCGCGCGCCACGGTTCCAGTGCATCGATAACGCCGCCGTGGAGTCGCGCACGGCGGCCTACTTCGCCGAACTGGAACAGTCGCTGGGCTTGCCGTTCATCTGCAAACCGATCGACGCCGCGGGCAGCGTGGGCGTGCACAAGGTGGCCTCGCTGGAACAGTTCCTGGCGTTCCAGGCCAGCGGGGATTGCCGCCGCTCGGTGTACGAGGCCGAGGAGTTCATCGATGGCACGTTGTTCCATTGCGACTTCGTCGTCCACGAAGGCAAGGTCGTATTCCGCGGCTGCGGTGAGTACTTCTTCCCGTGCTTCGAGGCCAGCAAGGGCAAGATCGTGGGCAGCATCCTGCTGCCCGCGCACGACCCGGAGTTCGAACGGGTCATGGGCTTTGCCGAGGCCTGCCTGGAAGCGTTCGAGGTCGAGTTTGGGGCGTACCACATGGAGGTGTTCCGCACCGCGCGCACCCGGGAGCTGGTGTTCCTGGAAGTGGGTGCGCGCCCGCCCGGACTGGACGCCAGCAAGGGGTATCTCAGCCTGACCGACGTCAGCATGCCCACGCTGCTGCTGCGCGCCCACCTGGGCATGGCGGTTAAGGTGGTGGACGACTACGCGCAGTCCATCGTCTGGGGGCAGATACCGGCCAAGGGCGGAACGATCCGCGACCTGCGGATGCCGGCCACCGAGGGCAGAGTCGAAGTGACCTTCAACCGCAGCATTGGCGACACGCTCGTCGAGGGCTTCTCCTACTTCGACGTGGTCGGAAAGCTGGGCAGTGCACCGCACCCGTACGCCTTGCTGCGGCGCGACTTCGAGCTGATCCGCGAATTTTCGTTCGTGACGGTGCAGTAGTCGCGAAGGGACCGGCGCGCGTCACACCCGCGCCGGTCCCGCATCCACTCGCGGTGCGCGGGTGGACGCCCGGGGCGGTTAAATCCTGCCTCAGTGCGGCAGCCGTTGCTGCAGTCCCGCAGTGAAGGCTGCAGGCTCATCCAGCGAGAGGTAAATGTGGCGAATGGGCCTGCGTCCCAGCAACGTGTCCAGCTGCGCCTGCGGATGCAGGACAAGCCGGAGGTTGGCATTCACGGTGCCGACGAATCTCAGTTGCCCACGCGCGCGCCGCGGCCGCACGTCCACCCGTTCGACCGCTGCGATGGTCGCGTACGGCACGCGCTGGTCCCCCAACACGCCGTGGCGGATGTGCACCGCATCGTCGTCCAGCGTGGTGGCCCGCAGCAGCGTCGCGCGGTACTCCGCGTAACAACCACCCGTACGTGCTCAACACACTGGCCACCAGCGCCACCGCCGGGCTGTACAACGACAGCAGCACGTGCGCGATGGGGATCTCCACCCCCACCAGCACCAGGAACGCGATCTGGTTGGAGGCATTGGCGCCGTGCCTCCAGCAGTGGAAGGCCGGCGCGGGCTGCACGAACCGTGCCTTGTTGCGGACGAAGGCATACAGCCACACCCGGGCATCCGCCTGCAGCAACCTCGCGACGCCGGGCTCCGGAATCCGCGCGGCGATCGCGCGATGCACCGCCGTCTCCAGGTTGGGCGCGTCGCGGTGGCGGAGGATGTCCCGCACGACCGTGCTGATCAGCACCACCTGGGCCAGCAGCAGCGCGCCCAGGTAAAGCCAGCGGACCTGCTCCAGCCCGCGCCAGACCTGCCTGTCGGAAGCCGGGATGATCAGGGAACCGGCCAGGATGCCCAACGACAGCAGCGCCACGGTGCCCAGCAATGCCTTCTTCAACGGCGGCCGCATGATGGCCAGGTACAGCGCCGGAACCAGCAGGAATACGTCGAAGGCCACCACCCACTCCGGCACCCGCGCCTGGGCGTGGGCGGAGTAGGCGCTGGCGATGGCGTAGTTGCCCACGTAGACCAGCAGGGCAAGGGCCGCGAACAGCGGCAGGGCGTAGGGGCTTCGATCGGCGCGGGTCATGCGAATCCTTGCAAGGTGACCAGGTGGGTCGCTCGCCATCAGTTTCGTACTACCTTGGCACTCTGGCCACCCCGAAACGCCGCCATGCCCAAAGCCACCCGCGCCGCCGAGGCTCGCCGCCTCACCGACATCCCCAACATCGGCCCGGCGATGGCCGGCGATCTGCGGCTGCTCGGCATCGAAACGCCGCTGCAACTTGACGGCCAGGACCCAACTGCGCTGTACCTGCGCCTGTGCCGGCTGACCAAAGCGCGCCACGATCCGTGCGTGCTGGACACGCTGATGGCGGCGGTGGCCTTCATCGAGCGCGACGATGCGCGGCCGTGGTGGGCGTTCACCGAGCAGCGCAAGCGCGAATGGGCGGCGGTCGAGGCGGCCCTGCCGGCCACGTTGCGGCGGCCGGGGTAGCGGCGGTCCAGCCCCGCCCCCCCAAACGTGTTAGTGCAGGGCATTGCGATGCCCGGCCATCCTCTGGCCGTGCTCGCGCCGCGCCGTGTTCCAGCATTGAATTGCGATGCCGGCGCACCCTCCCGCCCTCCCCGGGCATGGAATTCCCTTGCGCCGTCACCCGCCAGGACGCAACCGACTTGCCGCCACCCGCGCACTAACCCACCATTCACTCCCGCCGCCTAAGGTGGAGATTCCACCGACCTCAAGGGACCCCGCCATGCGCCGCCCGCTCCTTCTCGCCCTGTTCGCCCTGCTCACCACCGTGGTCATTGCCGGCTGCTCCACGCTCAACGCGGTCGGCGCCTTGCTGGGCAACCAGCTGACGTTCACCCCACTGCAGTTGCAGGGCTCGATGGACCGCAACTTCCCCAAGAAGTACGAGCGCCTGGGCGGGCTGGTGTCGATGACGCTGATGAACCCGCGCCTGTCGATCCCGCAGGGCAGCGGCCGCCTGCGCGTGGACTTCGACGTGGGCATTGGCACGCTGGGCAGCGACAGCTCGCGCCCCAGTGGGCGGTTCGGCCTGTCCAGCGCCCTGCGCTTCAACCCGTCCACGCGCGGCCTGCACCTGGAACAGCCGACGCTGGAGAACGTGGACGTGCCCGCACTGGGCGGGGTGATGAACACCAGCACCCGCCAACTGCTCAACACCTGGCTGGCCGATTACTCGCGGACCGAGCCGGTCTACCGCTTCGACAACACCCTGCTTGACCGCCTGGGCTCGCGCCGCATTGGCAGCACCGAGATCCAGAACGGCCTGGTCGTGGTCAACCTGGACAACTGACATGCCCCTGTTCCGCCCCGCCTCGCTGTTCCTGACCGTGTTGCTGCTCGCCGCATGCGGCAAGGACGGGGGAACGTCGGCCACCCGCGGGCCCAATGGCGAGGTGGACGGCACGCTGCCGGTTCCAGCCGGCGCGTCCGGCAGCGTGACCGGCATGCCGGATCGGCCGGGCCCCGGCCCGGTCGGCGCGCAGGGCGTGGAACTGCCGCCGGCTGAAGTCGCGCTGGATGCCGATGGCAATCCGCTGCCGCCGGACGGCCTGCCGGTGGAGGGGGTGCCGGCCGACGGCGCGGTCGCCGACATCGCCCAAGAGGGGGCCGGCGCAGACGAGCCCACCGCGAACGACGCCGTCGCGGTGCTGCGCGAATACTTCGCCGCCATCAACAGCGGCAACTTCGCCCGCGCCTATGCGCTGTGGTCCGACGGCGGCCGCGCCAGTGGGCAGTCGCCGCAGGGCTTCGCCGACGGCTTTGCCGACACCATCGGCATTTCGGTGGAACTGCTGCCGCCCGGGCGGGTGGACGCCGCCGCCGGCTCGCGCTACGTGGAGGTGCCGGTCAACTTGCGCGCCAGCCTGCGCGATGGTGGCGAACGCCGCCTCACCGGCGCCTTCACCCTGCGTCGTGCGGTGGTCGATGGCGCCACCGCCGAGCAGCGCGCGTGGCGCATTGCCACCGCCGACCTGCGCGAAGTCCAGTAAGCCCATTGCGATGAGCGGGCGGAATTCGGTGCAGGCGCCGCACGCCGCACATGGCCTGCCGCGCCTGGTGCTGGATACGAATGTCTGCCTGGACCTGTTCGTGTTCGATGACGTGGAGGTCGCGCCGCTCCGCGCGGCGCTGCGACAGGGCTCGGTCGTTGCCGTGACCCATGCCGACTGTCGCGACGAATGGCTGCGGGTGCTGGAGTACCCCCAGCTCGGGCTCGACGCGGCCCGCCGCGAGGCCGCGCGGCTGGCGTTCGATGCCACCGTGCAGTTGCTCGCCGTGGATCTGGCAGCGCCGGCGCGCGGCGACGACGTGCCGGACGGCTTCACGGCCTCATCGCCGCGCCTGCCCCGCTGCGCGGACCCCGATGACCAGAAATTCCTGCAACTGGCGCTGGCCAGCGGCGCGCGCTGGCTGCTCAGCCGCGACGCTGCCCTCCTCGCGCTGGCTCGCCGATGCGCGCGCGACCACCGGTTCGCGATCCTGCCGCCACAGGCGTGGTCGGCGTCGCGGCTCGGGCGCTGATCAGATTTCGAAGCGGTAGGACAACTTCACCAGCAACTGCTCACTGTCGCGCAGCGCGAAGGCATCGCCCAGCTGCTGGCTGGCGTCATAGGGTCCCATGCCCGAATCCAGCATGGCCCCGCCGCGCACATAGGCCACGTACAGGTGCGAAAGCGGCGCAAGCTCATAGCGGTAGCGCACCTGGAAGCCGAGGTTGCGCAGGGCGAAGGCGTCCAGCGATTCGTCCACCGGCTGCGGGGTGCCGTCGGCGGCGACGCGCCAGGCCTGTTGTGGCGTGGCGTCCAGCCCGATCGCCTCCAGCCGCACGCGCAGTTCCTGCCTGGTGTCGATCAGCCAGGTCGCGCCGGCGTTGAGCCGCAGCAGGTCCGCGCTGAAGCTGCCCAGGCGATTGTCCACCGTGGTGGGGTCCGCATCCGGCCGCCACAGCAGCCAGTCGGGGTTGTGGTTGAGCACCAGGCCCGCGGCAAAGCTGAGCCGGTCGTCGACGTGATACGTCGGTTCCACATACAGCTCGACTGCGCCGTCATCCGGCCCGCCCAGCCCATCGGAGGCATAACGGAAGCTGCCGAAAAGGGCCCAGTGGCCTTTGCGCGGACGGAACCGCTCGGCGTACAGGAACAACTTCGACGGCATTTTCACGATGCCGTTGCCGCGCAGGATCAGGTCGTCGTGGCCGTCGGTCCAGCCGGCCAGCTCCACCAGCTCGTTGCCGCCATCGCGCCGGTCGCTGCGGCGGTTGATCGCCCACGCATCGGCGATGTGCACGCCCTGATCGTTGGTGCGGCGCGAGACCGCATAGCGCCAGTCATGCGAAGCGTATGCCGAGTCCGCGGGCAGCCCGGTGACCCGACGACCCAGCTCGTAACGCCCGTAGTTGAAGTTGTTGCGATCCAGGAAACCGAAATCGTTGAGTTGCAGGCCCCGCCCCAGGTGCAGCAGGAACAGCTGCTGGCGCCAGCCCTGCCCCATGTCCCAGTCAAAGCGCACCTGCGCGCCGGTGTCGAGCGTCTGCACGCTGCCCTGCTCCACGTCGGAGCCGACCACGGTGGTGCGGATGTTCCACTGGTCGTTGGGCGCCCAGCGGTGGTCGGCCTCGTACACGGTGGCGACGCGATCGCGGAACGGCCGCTCCACGCGGGTGACCATGGCGCCCACGCCCTGCGCCTCGAAGTCACGCGTGGCGCGCGCGGCGTAGAAATCGCGACCGGCGTCGTCACCCTCCGTGGCCGCGAACACGCCGTAGTTGATGCCGGCGCCGCTGCCGTTGAGCTTGACCGCGGCGGTCACGTCGCCCGCGCCACGGCCGTCGTCGGCCGGGCCGCCCACGCGGCGGGTGTAGATCAGCCGGTTGGCGTTGCCGAGCGAGCCGAACGGCACGTCGAAGAAGCTCTGGTTCTCGGTGAAGAACGGGCGCTTGTCGCTGAAGAACGACTCGATCGCACTGAAGTTGACCACCAGCTGGTCGCTCTCCACCTGGCCAAAATCCGGGTTGAGCGTGGCGCTGAGCTGGAACTGGCCGCTGGGCTTCCAGAACAGGTCGGCGCCGGCATCGAAATCGGCCTTGCTGGCCACGGCGTCGTGCACGCCCACCACGTACGGCGTCACCGCCAGCAAGGCCTGGCTGTACACCGGCACCTGGATCTTCTCCAGCGCGCTGAGGAAGCGCTGTTCGGTGAAGCTCACCGCTGGCCACGACATGCGTTCACCGGTGCCGCCGATCACCCGGTCCAGCTGCACCGCGATCGTGCGCTGCCCCTTCTCGGCCGAGCGCATGGGCGCGATGTGCCACGGAATGAGGAGCTCCGCCGACCAGACGTCGCCCTCCTCGGCGGTGGCGCTCCGCCAGTCGCCATCCCAGTCCTGGTTGAACTGGTTCTCGTTGGTGATGGTGTTGTCGACGATGCTGCCCGAAAGCAGCACGGTGAAGTTGTAGCCCACCCGCCCATCGCCGTCGAAATCCACGAACAGGTTGACCCGGTCGGCGGCGCCGCCCTCGTCGCGCTGCGCCACCTGGCGGGTGCGCGGCACGTGCGCCGGCTGGGTGTTGCGGAAGGCCACCGCCAGCCCGTCGGCGGTGGCCTTGATCCAGGCCTCGGTCGGTTGCGGCGCCGGCCCGCGCGACAGTGGCTGGGTCAGGCGGAAATCACTGACATGACGCGCCCCTTCCCACTCCAGCGGATCAATGCGGCCGTCGACGGTGATGGCATGGGCGGCCGGGGCCGCCAACGCGGCAAGGATGGCAAGGGGCAGGCGCGTACGCATGGGGCTTCCGGAAAATGTCCGCGTCCCTGCGGTTGATCAATGCCGGCAGCCTAGCCAGCGCCGCGGCAGCCACCGACTGGCATCAGTCATGCCAACCAATGGCCTATGCCGCGCATCGCGGGGCGGTCACAGCTCGAAGCGGTACGCCAGCTTGACCAGCAGCTGTTCGCTGTCGCGCAGGCTGAAGCTGTCGCGCCACTGCTCGCCGGCCCCGGTGGAGAACTCGTCCAGCATGTAGCCGCCACGGCCGTACACCACGTACAGGTGCGACAACGGGGCGAGTTCGTAGCGGTAGCGCACCTGGAAGCCGAGGTTGCGCAGGCTGAAGTCGGTGACAGGCTCGCCGCTAGGCACCACGGTCCGGGCGCGGCCATCGGGCCGCACTTCCACCGCCTCCTTCAGTTCCGCGTCCAGGCCGATCGCCTGCAGCTTCACGCGCAGCTCCTGGCGCTCGCCCATCGCCCAGTTCAGGCCAGCCGACAATGACAGCGCGGTTTCGTCGTAGCGGCCGACGATGTTGTCGTAGCGCCATACCAGCCAGTCCGGCGTCAACTCCGCCGACACGCCGGCAAACACGTTGAGCGCATCGCTGAGGTAGTAGGTGGGCTCGAAGTACAGGTCCACGCCCACCTGCCGGTTGCCCGACAGGCCGCCGCCGCCCACCCAGCCTTCGGCCTTCCACGACCAGTCGCCCTTGCGCGGGCGGAAGCGCTCCCAGCTCAGGCTGGCGTTCGGCGGGCGGTACAGCGCGTGGCCGCCGCGGGTCAGCAGGTCGTCGTACGAGGCGCTGTTGACGTTGAGCTGGGCGAACTCCTCGCCGCCGTCGCGGCGCTGGTTCTGCGCGTTGGCGCGGAACTGGCGCTGCAGGCGCAGGCCGTCGTCGTTGTCGATGCCGATCGCGCGCAGGCGCAGGTCGATGCCGGAATACACGCTGTCCGCCGGCAGGTCGGTGAAGCGCCGACTGACCTGCCAGTGGCCGTAGTTGAGGTCGTTGCGCGAGAGGTAGCCGAAATCGTTGATCTCGAATGCCCCGCCAAAATGCATGGCCAGCCACTGGTGGCGCCAGCGCGGATTCATCTCGTAATTGACCAGCAGCGTGGCGCCGGTGTCATGGCTGTCATCGGCCACGCGGGTGGGCACGCCGCCCACGTCCACCGTGTTGTCGTCGCGGATGTCGCTGCCGACCACGCTGGCCATCACCGTGACCTTGTCGCCGGCCTTCCAGCGGTGGTCCACGCCGACCACGTTGGCCTCGCGCTGCAGCCACGGCCGGTCCACGTGCGTGGCCATCAGGCCCAGCGAGTGCGCGCCCAGCTCGCGCTGCAGGCGCAGCGCGCTGAACGAGCGCCCGGCGTCGCCCTTTTCCTCGGCCATCATCAGGCCGTAGTTGGTCGCGCCCAGGCTGCCGTTGAGCTTGACCGCGGCGGCAATCTCCGCGGGGCCGCGACCGTCGTCGGCCTGCCCGCCCACGCGGCGGGTGTAGATCAGCTGGCTGTTGTCCAGCAGCAGGCCGAAATCGAACACGCCCTGGTTCTCGGTGAAGAACGGCCGCTTGTCGCTGAAGAAGGTCTCCTCGGCGCCGAAGTTGACCACCAGGTCGTCGCTCTCCACCTGGCCGAAATCGGGGTTGATGGTGGCGGTCAGCTGCGTCTGGCCATTGGGCTTCCAGAAGATGTCGGCGCCGGCATCGAAATGCTGGTGGCCGCCGACCTGGTCATGCACGCCCACCACGTACGGGGTCACCGCCAGCAGCGACTGCGTGTGCGCGGCCACCTCGACCTTCTCGAAGTCCGACAGGTAGCGCGGGCGCGCCCAGTTGGCGTTGACCGAGGCCACGCGCTCGCCGGTGGCGCCGATCACCCGGTCCAGGTACAGGCCGATGGTGCGGGTGTCGCCCCCGGCCTTGCGCATCGGCGCGATGTACCACGGGATCAGCATCTCCACGGACCAGCCGGCCTCATCCTCGGTGACCGCGTGCTGCCAGTTGCCGTCCCAGTCGTCGCGGAAGCTGGACTCGTTGGTGACGATCTCGTCGGCGATGCCGTTGGCAAGGGTGACCATGAAGTTGTAGCCGGTCTTGCCGTCGCCATCGAAGTCCACGACCACGTTGACGCGGTCCATCGGCGCGTCCTCGTCGCGGCGGGTGCGGTGGCGGGTGCGCGGCACGTCGGCCGACTGCAGGTTGCGGAAGGCGATGGCCAGGCCTTCGGGCGTGGACTTCACCCACGCCTCGGTCGGCTGAGGGGCCGGGCCCCACGACAGCGGCTGGGTCAGGCGGAATTCGCTGACGTGGCGGGCATCGGCCCATTCATCCGGGTCGATCCGACCGTCGATTTCCAGCGCATGGGCGGGCGACGCGAGGGCGGAGAGGATGGCGAGGGCAAGGATTGAGCGCATGGAATCGGGGGCCGTCAATGGCAGGGGTGGCGCGCATCCTACCCACCCCCGTCCGGCCCGCCGACTGGCACAAGTCACGGCAACCCTTTGCCGTTCATCTGCATCCGGCCGGTTGCCCGCGCCCCGCGGCGCCTCTGGGCCCTCGGGCCGCGCTCGCCGACCGCGCTGATTCAGCGCGGAGCCGGTGCCCCACGCACCCCGACTACTGCATGTGCCAGCCGTGGCTGATCACGAAGCTCTGCCCGGTCAATGCCGCGCTCGGGAATTCGCTCAGGAAGCGCACGGTCTGCGCCACGTCCTCGACCGTGGTGAAGATGCCATCCACCGTGCCGCCCAGCATCACCCGGCTGACCACCTCCTCCTCGCTGATGCCCAGCTCGCGCGCCTGTTCGGGGATCTGCTTGTCCACCAGTGGCGTGCGCACGAAGCCCGGGCACACCACGTGGGTGCGTACGCCGCGCTTACCGCCTTCCTTGGCCAGGGTGCGCGACAGGCCCAGCAAGCCATGCTTGGCGGTGACGTAAGCCGACTTCAGCGGCGAGGCCAGGTGCGAGTGCACCGAGCCCATGTAGATGACCGTACCGCCGCGCGGCTTGCCGTCCGCGCCCTCGGCATACATGTACGGCAGCGCGGCCTTGGTGGTCAGGAACGCGCCGTCCAGGTGGATCGCCAGCATCTTCTTCCAGTCCGCGTAGGCGAACTGCTCGACCGGGTTGACGATCTGGATGCCGGCATTGGACACCAGGATATCGATGCCGCCGTACCGAGCAGCGACACCGTTGATGCCGGCGTTGACCGCATCCTCGTCGGTCACGTCCATCGCCACGCCGATGGCGCGCCCGCCGGCGGCGTTGATCTCCGCGGCGACGGCATCGGCGCCCGCCTGGTTGAGGTCGGCGATGGCGACGATGGCCCCGCCGCGCGCCAGCTCCTGCGCAATCGCCTTGCCGATGCCGCTGGCCGCGCCGGTGACGACCGCGACCTTGCCTTCAATCGAACCCATTCCAACCGAACCCATGGGGGACTCCTCGTGCGACCCGCTGCGCGGCGGGCCGGGTGATGGCCGTGCGCCCATGCTGACGGGCGCGTGTTACGTCATTGTCGTGGCCCCGCACGGGACCGGCCATCGCCCTTTCGTACGTGGCGTCCCGGTCACGCACGGCTTAGTCCAAGGGCGGGCGAGACGCGCGTCCAGCCCGCACCGCGCACCCGCAGCCGCGGCTCAGCCAGCGTTCTGCGCGTGCTGGCGTAGCTTCTCGGCCTTCTCGGCTTCCTGGCGTTCTTTCTTCTTCTTCGACTTGGGCTGCAGCATGGTGCCCGTGCACGCGGGCGAACCGCAGCGGCAGGCCCAGATCTCCTTCAGCCGTTTGGTGTGCTTCTCGGCCAGGGTGATGCCGTAGTTGTAGGACAACTCCTCGCCCTTGGCGATGTCGCGGACCGCTTCGATGAACACCCGGTCCTTGCGCCGGTCGTCGCCTTCGGCCTCTTCCAGCACCGCCTCGCAGTTGGGGTCGCAGCTGTGGTTGATCCACTTGGCCACGCTGCCCTGGAAGTTGGCGTCGATCACGTACTCATCATTGAGCGTGAACAGGAAGGTGTGCCCGGAGTCCACGTCGCCGGTGTCACCCGCATCCACTTCCTCGTGGGTGCGGCGGCGGCCCTTGTACTCGACGACGCGCTCGCCCTTCTTGATGGCGGCGGTGGCGAAAACCCCGTTGCCATGGATGGCGGAACGGCGGGCGGCGATCTTGCTCGGCATGGGCGGGTCCGGTCGGTGGTTGGGTTGATTCTCGCTTACCCGCGGCGTTTGCCCAAGCCATACACTGCAGCCAGCACAAGGAGGCTCCATGGACGCACGCGCGCACTGGCACGATGAGATGCAGTCGGCCTGGCTGTACCGGCAACTGGCGAAGGCGGAGCCGGAGGCGCGGGTCGCCGCCCTGTTCACCGAACTGGCGGGCGAGGCCGAAGCCCAGGCACGGCAATGGCTGCCCGAGGGCGACCCCTCCAGCCTGCGACCTGAGGCGCGTGCACGCCTGGCGGCCGCACTGGCCCGGCGCGTCGGTCCGCGCCGGATCAAGCCGCTGCTGGTATCGCTGAAGGTGCGCGGGTTGTCCGCCTACGGCATGGCGCCGCCCGGCCACGCGATGCCGCAGAGCCTGGACGACGTGGGCCGCGGCCATCGACAGTTCGGCGGCGGCAACCTGCGCGCGGCGGTATTCGGCGTGAACGACGGCCTTGTCTCCAACGCGAGCCTGATCATGGGCATGGTCGGCGCGTCGGCCAGCACCAGCACCGTGCTGACCACCGGCATCGCCGGCCTGCTGGCGGGCGCGATGTCGATGGCCGCGGGCGAGTTCGTGTCGGTACGCTCGCAGCGCGAGCTGTTCGAGCACCAGATCGCGGTGGAACGCGACGAACTGGAGAAGTACCCCGACGCCGAAGCCGAAGAACTGGCGCTGATCTACCAGGCGCGCGGAGTGGCGCTGGATGAGGCCCGCGCCTTTGCCAAGCGGCTGGTTGCCGATCCCAAGCACGCGCTCGACGTCCTCGCCCGCGAGGAACTCGGGCTCAATCCGGATGAGCTGGGGTCGCCGGTTGGCGCTGCCCTGTTCTCGTTCGGCGCGTTCACGGGCGGCGCGCTGGTGCCACTGGTCCCGTTCTTTTTTGGCATGCAACTGCCGTCGGCTGCCTTTAGCGGCGCCGCCCTCGCGGGCGTCAGCCTGTTCGCGACGGGCGCGGCGATGAGCCTGCTGTCGGGGCGCGGCGCGTTTATGGGCGGACTGCGCATGCTCGCCATCGGCGGTGGCGCCGGACTGCTGACGTATTTCATCGGCTCGCTGGTGGGCGGATTGTCGGGCTGAACGAAGGGCCAACCGGTGTGGCCGGTTTACGCGGGTCGGAGCGTTGGCCGTGGTTCTCCACCTCAACCAAGCTGCACATGAACAAGTACGCCCTCCTCAGCGGCCTCGCCGCCGCCCTGACGCTCTGTGGCTGCCAGCAGGCGCCCTCCGTCGCCAATGCCAGTCCCGCCAGCCCGTCGCCAGCCCCATCCCACGCGCCCACGGACGCGGAGTTGCTGGCGCGCGGTGAGTACCTGGTCCGCACTACGGGCTGTAACGACTGCCACACCCCTGATTACGGCCCGCGCCAGGGCGAGGTTCCCAAGACGGAATGGCTGGTGGGTTCGGGACTGGGCTTCAAGGGACCGTGGGGCACCACCTACCCGACCAACCTGCGCCTGAGCCTGGCGAGGATGGACGAAACCCAGTGGCTGGATTACAGCGCCAAGCTGAAGACGCGACCGATCATGCCGGACTTCGCGTTGCGCGCGATGACCGCGGAGGACCGCCGCGCCATCTACCGTTTCGTCCGGTCGCTGGGCGCTGGCGGCCAACCGGCCCCCGCCTACGTGCCGCCGGGCCAGACGGCGCCAGCGCCGTATTTCGAGCTGGTGATGCCGTCCGCGCCAGCGGGCGTGCCGGCCGCGGACGCTGTACCGACTCCCGGGCCAGCGGCGGCGGCGACGGCGCCCAGTACCCCGGGTCACGGCTGATCCGGCTGAACCCCGCCCGGCAGGGACGCCGGGCCTTTGCCGGCGGGGGCTGTCCCGGCCTTGGCCCCGGGCCGGATAATCCGTACAATTCCAGTACGGATTACTCCTCCCCCTACCGGCCATGCTTCGCGTCACCAAGCTCACCGACTATGCGACGGTCGTCCTGACCGTCCTCGCCGCCCAGTCCGATGCCGTGCTCAGCGCGTCGGAGTTGGCCGAGCGCGCGGGCCTGGAACCACCCACCGTCAGCAAGCTGCTCAAGCCGCTGGCGCAGGCCGGGCTGGTGGAGGGCTTCCGCGGCGCCAACGGCGGATATCGCCTGGCCCACCCCGCCGACACCATTACCCTGTTCGCCATCGTCGAAGCCATGGAAGGACCGCTCGGCATGACCGAGTGCAGCGTTCACGATGGCAACTGCGGCATCGAAGAGCACTGCGGCATCCGCGCCAACTGGCGGCGGATCAACGATGTCGTGGCCGACGCCCTGCGTGCCGTGACCCTGGCGCAGATGCTGCAGCCGCCCCCGCCCCCCGACCCCCACGTTGCGAAGCGCATCGACCTGCGCCTCGCCTCGGCTTGAAACAGTAGGCAGCCCCATGGCCACCGAAGTCACCGACACCGCCCCGCTCGAGAATCGTGAGATCCACGAGCAGCTGGGCCGCAAATACGCTGCCGGTTTCATCACCGACATCGAATCCGATTCGCTGCCGCCCGGCCTGAGCGAGGACATCATCCGCGCCCTCTCCGCCAAGAAGGAGGAGCCGGAGTGGATGACCGAATGGCGCCTGGCCGCCTACCGGCACTTCCTCACCATGCCGATGCCGCACTGGGCCAAGCTCAACATCGCCCCGATCGACTTGCAGGCGCTGAGCTACTACAGCGCGCCCAAGGGCCCGAAGTACAAGTCGCTGGACGAAGTGCCGCAGGAACTGCTCGACACCTACGACAAGCTGGGCGTGCCGCTGCACGAGCGCGCCAAGCTGGCGGGAGTGGCGGTGGACGCGGTGTTCGACTCGGTGTCCGTCGGCACTACCTTCCGTAAAGAGCTGGCCGAGAAGGGCGTGATCTTCTGCTCCATGTCCGAGGCGATCAAGGAGCACCCGGAGCTGGTGAAGCAGTACCTCGGCACCGTCGTGCCCACGGGTGACAACTACTTCGCCGCGCTCAACTCGGCGGTGTTCTCCGACGGCTCGTTCGTGTTCATCCCCAAGGGCGTGCGCTGCCCGATGGAGCTGAGCACCTACTTCCGCATCAACGCCGGCCACACCGGCCAGTTCGAGCGCACCCTGATCATCTGCGAGGAGAAGGCCTACGTTTCCTACCTCGAAGGCTGCACCGCGCCGCAGCGCGACGAGAACCAGTTGCACGCGGCGGTGGTGGAGCTGGTCGCGCTTGAAGACGCCGAGATCAAGTACTCGACGGTGCAGAACTGGTACCCCGGTGACGAGAATGGCGTCGGCGGCATCTACAACTTCGTGACCAAGCGCGCCGAGTGTCGTGGCGCGCGCAGCAAGGTCAGCTGGACCCAGGTGGAGACCGGCTCGGCCATCACCTGGAAGTACCCGTCGTGCGTGCTGGTCGGCGACGACTCGGTCGGCGAGTTCTACTCGGTTGCGCTGACCCACCACCGCCAGCAGGCCGACACCGGCACCAAGATGATCCACCTGGGCAAGCGCACCAAGAGCAAGATCATCAGCAAGGGCATCAGCGCCGGGCGCGGGCAGAACACCTACCGCGGACTGGTCAAGGTCGGGGCGCATGCCGAAGGCGCGCGCAACCACACCCAGTGCGACAGCCTGCTGATCGGCAAGAAGTGCGGCGCGCACACCTTCCCGTACATCGAGGTCAAGCACCCCACCGCCACGGTGGAGCACGAGGCGACCACCTCCAAGATCAGCGACGACCAGATGTTCTATTGTCGTTCGCGAGGCATCAGCCAGGAAGACGCGGTGTCGATGATCGTCGACGGCTTCTGCAAGAGCGTGTTCCGCGAGCTGCCGATGGAGTTCGCGGTGGAGGCCAAGAAGCTGCTGGAAGTCTCGCTGGAAGGCTCGGTGGGCTGACCATGCCGATCATCCGCATCGAAATGGTCGAAGGCCGCGACACCGCGCAGAAGCGCGAGCTGGCCGAGGTCTTCACCCGCGAGATGGCGCGCATCTGCGGCTGCAGTGAGTCCGCCATCCACATCGTATTCGACGACATCAAGAAGCAGGACTGGGCCATCGGCGGCCAGCTGCTCCACGACAAGGCCCAGGGTTGAACAACGCCATGCTCAAGATCGAAAACCTCCACGTCTCCGTTGCCGGCAAGGAGATCCTCAAGGGTCTGACGCTGGACGTTCAGCCCGGCCAGGTGCACGCCATCATGGGCCCCAACGGCGCGGGCAAGTCCACGCTGGGCAACATCCTCGCCGGCCGTGACGGCTATGAAGTGACCGCTGGCTCGGTGAGCTTCGAGGGCCGCGACCTGCTGGCGCTGGAGCCGGAGGAGCGCGCCGCGGCTGGCGTGTTCCTCGCCTTCCAGTACCCCGTCGAGATCCCGGGCGTTAACAACACCTACTTCCTGCGCGCGGCGCTCAACGCCCAGCGCAAGGCGCGCGGCGAGGACGAACTGGACTCGATGCAGTTCCTCAAGCTGGTGCGGCAGAAGCTGGCCGTGCTGCACCTGAAGGACGAACTGCTGCACCGCGGCGTCAACGAAGGCTTCAGCGGCGGCGAGAAGAAGCGCAACGAGATCTTCCAGCTCGCATTGCTGGAACCGAAGCTCGCGATCCTCGACGAAACCGACTCGGGCCTGGACATCGACGCGCTGAAGGCGGTGGCCGATGGCGTCAACGCGCTGCGCGCCGCCAACCGCGCGTTCCTGGTCATCACCCACTACCAGCGCCTGCTGGACTACATCAAGCCCGACGTGGTGCACGTGCTGGCCGACGGCCGCATCGTCGAGACCGGTGGTCCGGAGCTGGCGCTGGAGCTGGAAGCGCACGGGTATGCGTGGATCAAGGACCGCGTGGCCCCGGAGGCGAGTGTCTGACATGAGCGCCCTGCTCGATTCCTTCGCCACCGCGTTCGACGCGCTCCCCGCGCGCGACGTCGCCGGCCTCGGCGACAGCCGCCGGGCCGCGCTCGATGCCGCGCTGCGTGACGGCCTGCCGCACGCGCGGGTGGAAGCGTGGAAGTACACCCCGCTGCGCTCGCTGGAACGCCGTGCGTTCGCCGCACCGGAGGCCGCCGTCGCTTCGTTCGACCCGGCCCTGCTGGACGGCATTCCCGCCCCGCGCGTGGTCTTCGTCAACGGCCGCTTCGATGCGGCGCACAGTGACACCACCGGCCTGCCCGACGGGGTGACCTTGCAGCCGCTCTCGGCTGTGCTGGCAGGTGGCGAAGCGCGTGAGTCCAGTTTCCTCGCCCGCCGCTTCGAGCGGGGGGATGAGGTGTTCGCCCGCCTCAACGCCGCGCTCGCCGATGAAGGCGTGGTGCTGCGCGCCGGGACCGGTGCGCGCAGCGATGCGGCGATCCATCTGGTCTTCATCGGCACCGCCCACGGCAACGCTGCCGACAAGAACAATGCGGCGTCAGCCGCGATCAGCGCAGCCTCTGGCTCGGCGGTGGCACACGCCGACCAGGCCTGGCACCTGCGCCACCTGATCGAACTGCGCGAAGGCGCGTCGATGACCGTCGTCGAGCATGTGCTTGGTGACGGCGCCCACGCCCACCTCGCCAACAGCCTGAGCCACGTGCATCTGGCCAGGGGCGCCACGCTGCGCCACGCCCGCGTGCAAGACGAGGCCACCGGGGCCACCCTGCTGGCCCGCACCGACGCGGTACTTGCCCGCGATGCGGACTACCAGCGCCTCGATCTCGAACTGGGTGCCGGCCTGTCGCGCCACGAACTCAACGTTGCCCTCCAGGGCGAATCGGCGAAGCTGCAGGCCAATGGCGTGCTGCTGGCCAATGGCAAGCGCCACCTCGACACCCGCCTGGGCATCGACCACGTCGGCCGCGACAGCAGTTGTGAGTTGACCTGGCGCGGCTTGGGCGCGGGCCGTTCGCGCGCGGTGTTCCATGGCGGCATCCTGATCCGCGAAGGCGCGGACGGCACCGCGGCCATGCTGTCCAACAAGAACCTGCTGCTCAACGAAGGCGCCGAGATAGACACCCAGCCCGTGCTGGAGATCCACGCCGACGAGGTGCAGGCCGCGCACGGTGCCACTGTCGGCCAGCTCGACCAGAACGCACTCTTCTACCTGCGTTCGCGCGGCGTCCCGGCCGAACAGGCCCGCGCGCTGCTGACCGCAGCGTTCTGCCGCGAAACGCTGGCCGTGTTCGATGATCGCGCACTGCGCGACGCTCTTGCCGCCCGGCTCGACGCCGCGCTGGCCCGGATGGAGGCCGCCTGAGCATGGGCACGCCAACTGCCCCCGCCACGGCAATTCCCGCCGCGATTCCCACCGTGCATCCAGCCGTGTCCGGCAGCAACATCGACTGGGCGCGCATCCGCGCTGACTTCCCCGTATTGCAGCGCGAGGTGCATGGCAAGCCGCTGGTGTACCTGGACTCGGCCAACACCGGACAGAAGCCTGCCGCGGTGATCGATGCGGTCGATGACTTCTACCGTCGCCACAACGCCAACGTCAGCCGCGCCGTGCACGCACTGGGCTCGGAGGCCACCGAGGCCTACGAGGGCTCGCGCCGCAAGCTGGCGAGGTTCCTCAACGTGCGGCCCGACGAGCTGGTGCTGTGCAGCGGCACCACATTCGCGATCAACCTGGTCGCCTATTCGTGTGCGCTGCCGCGGCTCAAGGCGGGCGACGCCATCGTGGTCAGCCGCATGGAGCACCATGCCAACATCGTGCCCTGGCAGCTCGTCGCGCAGCGCACGGGCGCCACGATCAAGGTCGCCGAGATCCGCGACAACGGCGAGCTGGACCTCGACGCGCTGTATGCCCAGCTCACCCCGGAGGTGAAGCTGCTGGCGATCACCCACGTCTCCAACGTGCTCGGCACCGTCAACCCGGTGCGCGAGATCTGCCGTGAGGCCAGAAAGCGCGGCATCACCACCGTGGTCGACGGTTCGCAGGCCGCGCCGCACCGCCCGCTGGACATCGCCGCCATCGGCTGCGACTTCTACGCCCTCACCGGCCACAAGATGGCCGGCCCCACGGGTACGGGGGCGTTATGGGCGCGCAAGGAAACCCTGGATGCCATGCCGCCCTTCATCGGCGGCGGCGAGATGATCAAGGAAGTGCGCTTCGACGGCACCGTGTTCAACGACGCGCCGCACAAGTTCGAGGCGGGCACGCCCAACATCGCCGGCTTCATCGGCCTGGGCGCGGCGGTGGATTACCTGTCCTCGATCGGCATGGCCAACATCGAGGCGCGCGAGCAGACCCTGCTTGCCCACGCCACGGAGGAATTGTCGAAGATCGAGGGGCTGCGCATCTTCGGCGCGGCGCGGGAGAAGGCAGCGGTGATCAGCTTCCAGATCGCCGGGGCGCATTCCCACGACCTGGCCACCCTGCTCGACCTGGAAGGGGTGGCGGTGCGCTCCGGCCAGCATTGCGCCCACCCGCTGCTGCAGTTCTTCGGCGTTGCCGCGACCTGCCGCGCCTCGTTCGCGTTCTACAACACGCACGAGGAAGTGGATGCGCTGGTGGCCGCCATCCACAAGTCGCGCCGGCTGCTAGGCTGACGCACGCCCCTGCCCTCACCTCGACTCTGTCGCCACGCTCACGATGACCGCCAGTTCAATGCCAGAGCCCTCCCCGGCCCAGATCGACGTCATCCCCTCCGGTCCCAATACTGCGGGCGAAAGTACTTCCCCTGCGGCGCACACCGCGGCCGACGTACCCGGTGCACTGACGTTTCGCGCGGCCACGCTGGCCGACGTCGAGGCGCTGGTCGCCCTGGTCGAATCGGCCTACCGCGGCGACAGCAGCAAGCAGGGCTGGACCACCGAGGCCGACATGCTGGGCGGGCGCCGCACCGGCGCCGATGACGTCAGCGCCTGCATCGAACGCGCCGACAGCCGCGTCCTCATCGCCGAGCGCGATGGCGAGTTGCTGGGCTGCGCGCATATCGCCATCGAAGACGGCGCCGGCTACTTCGGCATGTTCTCGGTCTCGCCCACGCTGCAGGGGGGTGGCATGGGCAAGGCCCTGCTGGCCGAAGCAGAGCGCGTGGTCCGGGACGAATGGCGCCTGCCGGCCATGCACATGACCGTGATCGACATCCGCGACGAGCTGATCGCTTTCTACGAGCGCCGCGGCTATGCGCGCACCGGCATCAAGAAGCCGTTCCCCTACGGCGACGAACGCTTTGGCCAACCCAAGCGCGACGACCTGCGCTTCGAACTGCTGGAAAAGAACCTGTGAGCGACAACTGGACCTTCGTCTGCGCCACCGCGCAGTTGCTCCCCGGCGAATCCACCGTGGCATGGGACGGCGACACGGCGATCCTGGTCGTCAACTACGACGGCGACTACTACGCGATGGAGGACAAGTGCTCGCACGAGGACTTCGAACTCTCCGCAGGGAAGTTTGATGGCGAGGACGCGACCATCGAATGCGTGCTGCACGGCGCCAGGTTCGATGTCCGCGACGGGCGCGCCCTGTGCGCACCGGCGTACGAGCCGGTCGTCAAGTTCCCGGTCAAGGTGGACGACGTGGGCATCTGGACGCGCGACGACCGAGAGTGACCGCGCGCACCCGACGCATCACACCCTGAAGTCGGCCGGCCCCAGCAGGTCGATGCCGCACTCCAGCCGCTCCAGCCAGTTGAGGAAGTGACCGATGGCCTCGCCGCGGAACGGCAGGCCGTGCTGCGGCACGATCATCTGCGGATCCAGCGTGCGCACCATATCCACCCACAGGCGTAGCACCCGGTTGGAGCCCATGTAGCGGCGGTGGAAGCCTTCCATCTTCGGCACATGCGTCGCGAAATCCTGCACGAACCCGTAACTGGCACCGCTCGGTATCAGGGATGCGCCCACATCGCCCGAGAACAGGATCTTCGATTGCGGGTCATAGAAGCCGAAATTGCCGACGGAGTGCAGGAAGTGCGCCGGCACCGCGCGGATCACTGCGTTGCCCAGCGGGATCAGCCCGCCCTCGTCGGGAAGCAACAGGTAGCGATCGGCACCGCTGTTCTTCATGTAGCCCGGCACCACGTGCGGCACGAAGCGGCCCCACAGCTTGGAGCACACCACGGTGGCCTGGGTGTACAGCAGCCACTTGTCGACCGCGCCGATGATGTCCGGGTCCTGGTGCGAGCACAGCACCAGGTCCATCTCATTGGGTTTGACATAGGCGGCCAGGGCCAGCATCAGCGGGTTGTAGACCAGCGCCCCGCCCGGGTCGATCACCGCCGAGTGACGACCGTCCTGGATCAGGAACTGATTGGCCTGCACGCCGTCATCGCCGCGCACAAGGTCATTGAAGGCCACGCAGCGGTGGTCTCCGGACTCGAAAAGCACAAACGCCATGGGGGATCGCTACCCGATTCGTGGAGGGGGGCACTCTAGGTGGCCAACCCGCCCCGCACCTTGATCATTCGCAAATTGGTCCCGCGACCTTCGTCGTCCCATGCGCGGTGCCTGACGGCCGCCGGCGCTACGACTTGACCCAAATCACGTGCAATTCGTGTTGCGAATCATTATCATTAACGTCAACAACTGACCCGGCCATCCCGGCCGACACCACGCTCAAGCAATGAAGCCGCAACTTCCGAAGGGATCTCCGCTCGCCATCGCCCTCTCGCTCGCCATCGCGTTCCCGGCCTTGGCAGCCAACGAGGGCGAGGGCCATGTCGGCACCGCGACCGTCGCATCGGCCAACCTGGGCGCGCCCACCGATCTGGACAAGATCGAGGTGCACGGCGTGCACGTGACCGGCTACGACCCGAAGACCAGCCGCACCGCGACCAAGACCGATGCCCTGCTGCGCGACACCCCGCAGTCGATCTCCGTGGTGACCGAGGAGCTGATCAAGGACACCGCGATGAACAGCATGGGCGACGTGGTGCGCTACATGCCCGGCATCACCATGGCCCAGGGCGAGGGCAACCGAGACACCACCGTGATCCGCGGCAACAGCTCCACCGCCGACTTCTTCGTCGATGGCCTGCGCGACGACGTGCAGTACATGCGCGACCTGTACAACATCGAGCGCGTGGAAGGCCTGAAGGGTCCCAACGCGATGATCTTCGGCCGCGGCGGCTCCGGCGGGGTGATCAACCGCGTGACCAAGCAGGCCGACTGGCACGACCACGGCGACGCCAGCGTGCAGCTCGGCTCATGGAATCGCCGTCGCGCCACGGTTGATGTCGGCCATGCCATCAATGACACGGCCGCTTTCCGCGTCACCGCAATGGGCGAGGACTCGGAGAGCTACCGCGACGGCTACGAACTGCGCCGCTATGGCCTGAATCCGACGGTTGCCTTCCGCCTGGGCGAAGCCACCACGCTCAACCTCAGCTATGAGCATTTCCGTGACGACCGCGTGGCCGACCGTGGCGTGCCGTCGTTCCAGGGCCTGCCCTTGGAGACCGATCCGGAAACCTTCTTCGGCGATCCGGAGCGCAGCCCGGTCTGGGCGCGCGTGAACGCCTTCAACGCCGTCCTCAACCATGACTTCGCCAACGGCGTGCACCTGCGCAACGCCACGGTATACGGCGATTACGACAAGTTCTACCAGAACATATTCCCCAGCAGCCTCAACGCCGCCGGAACGCTGGTCACGCTGGGCGCCTACAACAATTTCACCACGCGCGAGAATGCGTTCAACCAGACCGACCTGACCTACGGTTTCAGCACCGGCACCGTCAGCCACACGCTGCTGGTGGGCACCGAAATCGGCCGCCAGGTCACCGGCAACCGTCGTGAAACCGGTTTCTTTGGCGCATCCAACGTGGTGCCGGTGTCCAACCCGATCTATACCGGCCCCATCGACTTCCGCCAGAGCCCGCTGACCGAGACCACTGGCGACGCCACCAATCGCGGTACGACCGACATCACTGCGCTGTACGTGCAGGACCAGATCGAGTTCACGCCGAAGTTCCAGGCCATCCTTGGCCTGCGCTACGACCGCTTCAAAGTGGACTTCACCGACGTGCGCCGCGACCGCACCTTTACCTCTCGAGACGACTTGATCTCTCCGCGCGTGGGCCTGGTCTACAAGCCGATCGAACCGCTGTCGCTGTATGCCAGCTACAGCAACTCTTTCATGCCGCGCGCCGGGGAGCAGCTGAGCTCGCTATCGCTGAACACCGCCGCGCTGGATCCGGAAGAGTTCAAGAATTACGAAGTGGGCGCCAAGTGGGATATCCGCCCAGCGCTGTCGCTGACGGCAGCGGTGTACCGACTTGACCGCGAGAACGTTGCCGTCGCGACGAACGTCCCGGGCGTGTCCGAGCTGGTCAAGGGCCAGCGCACCGAAGGCGTGGAGATCGGCTTCTCCGGCGAACTCACCGAGCACTGGAAGATCATCGCCGGTTACGCCTACCAGGACAGCGAGAACCTGCTGACCCAAAAGGAGATCGCCAGCGTGCCTCGCAACAGTGCGTCCCTTTGGAACCGCTACGACTTCAACGACCAGTGGGGTGTGGGCTTGGGTGCGAGCTACCGTGACGACATGTACGCGGCCGCCGACAATGCAGTGGTGCTGCCCGGCTACACGCGCGTGGACGCGGCGGTGTTCTACGCAGTCAACGCAAACCTCAAGTTGCAGCTCAACGTCGAGAACCTTCTGGACGAGGAGTACTACGCATCCGCGCACACCAACAACAACATCACCCCGGGTGCGCCGCGCGGTTACTACCTGACCGCCAGCTTCAAGTTCTGACGCCCCGCCCTGTCGCAACCCACGGGCCCGCACTGAAGTGCGGGCCCTTTTGTCCTTGGAGCACCCGATGAACTCTTCCGCCGCCTCCATCGCGACGGCCACGCCTCGCCGGCGCAGCAATACCGCATATCGCTGGGTGCGCCAGTTGCACCTGTGGATTGGCGCTTGGGGGGCACTGGCCTCCGTGGTCTACGGCCTGACGGGACTGGTCATGAACCACCGCTTCGGCGATGGCGCCTGGCCGCAAGGCGATACCCAGGACAGTGGCCGCGTGGTGCTGGAGGTGCCGGCCCAGGCGCGGGATACACCCGAGGCCCTTGCCGCATGGCTCGGGTCGGCCCATGGCCTGCAGCCGCAGGTGATCCGCAAGGGCAAGCCGGAAGCAGCGCGCCTGGGTGGCAATGAGGTGCGCCAACCGCCCAAGTGGAACCTGTCGGGGGGCTCGGCGGCCAAGTCCTGGTCGCTGGAGTACATGCCCGGCAATGCCACGGCGGAGGTCAAGCAGTCGCGGCACTCACTGCTCGCAGGCCTCAACCGCCTGCACAAGGGCGTGGGCGGGGGCTGGGCGTGGATCGTGCTCGCCGACAGCTTCGCCATCGGCATGCTGTTGCTTGGGCTGTCCGGCATCTGGATGTGGGCCCGAGGGCGGACCGCCCCGCAGATGGTGGCCAGCGTGCTGGGCCTTTCGGTGCTGGTGCTGCTGGTTGTGCTCGGACCCGCGCTACTTTGAGGCCTCGGCCTGCGGCGAGAGCCGGATCATCAAGGCTTCGCCGCCGCCATGCAGGACATGGCGCAGGCGGTTGTCCCCGGCACGGATCAGCACTGTATCGCCAGCCGATAGGGGCGGCAGGTCCGCGGCCCCATCGAACGTGGCGCGCCCGGCCAGCAGGTGCACGGCCCACAGGCCGCGCGGGTCGGTGAAGATCACCATGGGACCCACCAAGGGGCGGTGCCACAGCTCGGCGCTGACGCGATCACGGCGCCACATCAGGTTGAAGTCGTGGGTAGGGCCGTCGAGCAGTTCGCCGGTCAGCGCGCGCTCGCCGGCAAACCGCAGGCGTTCATGGGGCGGGTGCAATTCCCGCACCTCGCCGTCGTCGAAACGCAGGCGAACGCCGTGGCCGGACAGCAGCACCAGTTCGCGGTCAATGCCCGGGAAGGAGGAAAACGCCGCGTCACGCTCGATCTCGGCGATGGACAGCCGCCAATCCCATGCACCGATGGCCTCGCCGGCGTCGATGTGGAAGCCGTCGTCCGCCAATTGGCCGCGTGCGATCTCACGGGTCCACCCCAGTTGGTTGCGCCAGCGCTCGCGCCGGTACTCGTTGGCTGGGATTACCTGCACGTAACCGTCCGCCTGCCCGCTGTCGGCTGTCATCCATCCGCTCCACATCGCAAGCCCGCCAGTCTAGCTGCCCCAACTGGGCAAACGAACACAGTGATGCCGCCCGGCCGCGCATCCTGTGCGGCCGGGCGGTACACGTCCTTGTCCGGGGGCGGGCCCCGATTCCTCCGGTCAGTCCTGTCCGGGGTCTGGGGTCAGCGGCGCTTGGGCACTGCGCCGACGACGATGCGATCGCGGTTCTTCTCGATGGTCTTGAGGCCAATGCCCTTGACCAGGGCCAACTGCTCGACGCTGCGGAACGGGCCATTGGCGGTACGGTAGGCCACGATGGCCTGGGCCTTGGCCGGGCCGATGTTGAGCAGCACGCGGTCCAGCGTGGTCACATCGGCGGTGTTGATGTCGATCTTCTCCGCCGCCATAGCGAACGGGCTGCAGAGCAGCAGGACGGCCACCAGCAGGCTGCGCAGGGCGTTGGCGATATTCATCATCGGAATGCTCCTTGGAGTGGCTGCGGGGGCCGCGGGGTGGATCCGCGGCTGCCGCGGCGATATGGGCACAGTGTCCGGATCGCGGCCGGCCGACGGAATCAGCCGGTGCCCCGTCGGCGCTCGGAATCGGTCCCGCCCTCGTGTAGGAAAATTCCTACCCCCGTCGACCGGGTTAAAATGGCCGTTCATCACGCACGAGGTCGTCATGGACGCCAAGCAGGTAGAGCGCTTCGTCTCGAAGAAGTGGGACGACGAAATCGTCCCGCAGCTGGTCGAGTACATCCGCATCCCCAACAAATCGCCGATGTTCGACGAGCAGTGGGTGGAGCATGGCTACATGGACCAGGCCGTCGAGCTGATGGCCAACTGGGCCAAGGCCCAGACGATTTCCGGCATGCAACTGGAGGTGGTCCGCCTGGAGGGGCGCACCCCGCTGATCTTCGTCGAGATCCCGGCAGCGAATGGTGGCAGCAACGACGACTGCGTGCTGCTGTACGGCCACCTGGACAAGCAGCCGGAAATGACCGGCTGGGACGAGGACCTGGGCCCGTGGAAGCCGGTGATCAAGGGCGACAAGCTCTACGGCCGTGGCGGCGCCGACGACGGTTACGCGATCTTCGGCTCGCTGGCCGCGATCATGGCCCTGCAGGAACAGGGCGTGCCGCATTCGCGCTGCGTGATCCTGATTGAGGCTTGCGAGGAGTCCGGCAGCTACGACCTGCCCGCCTACGTCGACCACCTGTCCGAGCGCATCGGCAAGCCGTCGCTGGTGGTGTGCCTGGACTCGGGTTGCGGCAACTACGAGCAACTGTGGTGCACCACCTCGCTGCGCGGCCTGACCGGCGGCAACCTGTCGGTGAAGGTGCTCAACGAGGGGGTGCATTCGGGTGACGCGTCCGGCGTGGTGCCGTCGAGCTTCCGCCTGCTGCGCCAGATCCTGTCGCGGATCGAGGACGAGAACACCGGCAGGATCCTGCTCGAGCCGCTGTACGCCGAAGTCCCGGCCGAGCGCCTGGCCCAGGCCCAGCGGGCCGCCGAGGTGCTGGATACCGCCATCTTCGACAAGTTCCCGCTGGTCGACGGCCTCAAGCCGATGGCCGACGAGCTGAGCGAGCTGGTGCTGAACCGCACCTGGCGCCCGGCGCTGTCGGTTACGGGTGTCGATGGCATGCCGCCGCTGGCCTCGGCCGGCAACGTGCTGCGCCCGCATACCGCGGTGAAGCTGTCGCTGCGCCTGCCGCCGACCACCGACGGCAAGACCGCCGGTGACCTGTTGAAGGCCGAACTGCTGCGCGACCCGCCCAACGGCGCGCAGGTGACGATGGAACTGGAAAAGGCCTCCACCGGCTGGAACGCACCGGCCATGTCGCCGTGGCTGGACACCGCCATCGACGAGGCCAGCCAGGCCTACTTCGGCAAGCCGGCAATGTACATGGGCGAAGGCGGCTCCATCCCGTTCATGGGCATGCTCGGCGAAAAATTCCCGGGCGCGCAGTTCATGATCACCGGGGTGCTGGGCCCGCACTCCAACGCGCATGGCCCGAACGAGTTCCTGCACATCCCGATGGGCAAGCGCGTGACCGCGTGCGTGGCCCACGTGGTGGCCGCGCACCACCACGCCAGCCAGCGTGGCGAGACCAGCGGTGCGGGCGTGGTGGCCGACAGCGGCACCCGCCACGGCGGGCACGGCTGCTGCTGAGTCCGTCAGCGGAACCGGGACTTCAAGCGCCCCGAGTGGCAAAAGCAGAAGCCCCGGCCAATGGCCGGGGCTTCTTGTTTTTGCGCCATTTCCCGCCTAATGGGCTCCTCGTGGGACGGCATCCTCGTACACCCAGGCAGTCACGGCCGGTGCATCAGCCGAGCAGTCGCTCCACCACCCGCGCGGCCAGCGCGTCGGCGGCGGCCGATGTCGTGTCCAGACGAAGTTCGGGCGACTCCGGCGCCTCGTAGGGTGAATCGATGCCGGTGAAGTTCGGGATCTTGCCGGCCCGCGCCTTGGCGTAGAGGCCCTTGACGTCGCGCCCCTCAGCCACGGCCAGCGGCGTGTCGACGAACACCTCGATGAACTCGCCTTCGCCAAACAACTCGCGGGCCATGCGCCGCTCAGCGCGGAACGGCGAGATGAAACTCACCAGCACGATCAGGCCGGCATCGGTCATCAACCGCGCGACTTCCGCTACCCGGCGGATGTTCTCCACGCGGTCCTCGTCGGTGAAGCCGAGGTCCTTGTTGAGGCCATGGCGGACGTTGTCGCCATCCAGGATGTAGGCGTGGTGCCCCATCGCGTGCAACTTCTTCTCCACCAGGTTGGCGATGGTGGACTTGCCCGATCCGGACAGCCCGGTAAACCACGCGCAACGCGGGGTCTGGCCCAGGCTGAGCGCGCGCATGGCCTGGTCGATGTCCGCGTGGTGCCAGTGGATGTTGGCGGCGCGGCGCAGGGCGAAATCCAGCGTGCCGGCCGCGACGGTGGCGTTGGTCTGCCGGTCGATCAGGATGAACGCGCCCAGGTCGCGGTTGTCGCGGTAGGCCTCGAACGGGATCGGCTGGTCGAGGCCCAGGTTGCAGTACGCGACCTCGTTGAGCTCGAGGTGCTTGGCGGCGAGTTGCGCCTGGGTGTTCACGTCGACCTTGTGCTTGATCTCGGTGATGGTGGCGCTGACGGTGCGCGTGCCGATCTTCATCCAGTACGGCCGCCCCGGGAGCAGGCGTTGGTCGCCCATCCACAGCAGGTGCGCGGCGAACTGGTCGGCGACCTCGGCCGGGCGTGCCGCGGCGGCGATGATGTCACCGCGGCTGATGTCCAGCTCGTCTTCCAGGGTCAGGGTAATCGCCTGGCCGGCCGCCGCGACCTGCAGGTCGCCATCGGCGGTGACGATCCGATCCACACGGCTGCGACGGCCCGACGGCAGCACCACGACCGCGTCGCCGGGGCGCACTCCACCCGCGGCCACGGTACCGGCAAAACCGCGGAAGTTCTGGTTGGGGCGGTTGACCCACTGCACCGGCATGCGGAAGCCGATGTCCTCGCGGTCGCGCGCGACGTCCACCGACTCCAGGTACTCCAACACGCTAGGCCCGTGGTACCACGGCGTGTGAGGTGAACGCTCAAGCAGGTTGTCGCCCTGCAACGCCGACAGCGGCACGGCAGTGACGTGCCCGATGCCCAGTTGCGTGGCCAGTTCGCGGTAACCATCGACGATGCGTTCGAAAACAGCCTCGTCGTAGCCGACCAGGTCCATCTTGTTCACCGCCAACAGCACGTGACGGATGCCCAGCAGCGAGATGATGTAGCTGTGGCGCCGCGTCTGCGTCAGCAGGCCCTTGCGCGCGTCGACCAGCACCACGGCCACATCGGCCGTGGACGCACCGGTGGCCATGTTGGGCGTGTACTGCTCGTGGCCCGGGCAGTCGGCGACAATGAACTTGCGCTGATCGGTGCTGAAGAATCGGTACGCCACGTCGATGGTGATGCCCTGCTCGCGCTCGGCGGCAAGGCCATCCACCAGCAAGGCGAAGTCGATCGCATCACCCTGTGTGCCATGGCGACGGCTGTCGGCCGCCAGCGCGGACAACTGGTCGTCGAACAGGCGCTTGGTGTCGTGCAGCAGGCGGCCGATCAGCGTGCTCTTGCCATCGTCCACGCTTCCGCAGGTGATGAAGCGCAGCAGGCCCTTGGTCTCGTGCTGGTGCAGGTAGGCGGCCACGGCGGCCGCCGGGTCATCGTGCTCCGGCACCACGGGGGCGGAGGCGGTTTCGTTAAGCGGTGCGGTGGCCATCAGAAATAGCCCTCCTGCTTCTTCTTCTCCATCGACGCGGAGGGGTCGTGGTCAATGACCCGGCCTTGGCGTTCGGACGTTGTGGCCACCAGCATCTCGGCGATGATCTTTTCCAGCGTGTCGGCCTCCGATTCGACCGCACCGGTGAGCGGGTAGCAACCCAGCGTGCGGAACCGCACCTTGCGCAGTTGCGGCACTTCGCCGTCGTGCAGGGGCAGGCGCTCGTCGTCGACCAGGATCAGCGCGCCATCGCGCTCCACCACCGGGCGTTCGGCCGCGAAATACAGTGACGGTACGGGGATCTGTTCACGGTGGATGTACAACCAGACGTCCAGTTCGGTCCAGTTGGAAATCGGGAACACGCGCACCGACTCACCCTTGTGCACACGGGTGTTGTACAGGTTCCACAGTTCCGGGCGCTGATTCTTCGGATCCCAGCGGTGCTGCGCGGTGCGGAACGAGAAGATGCGCTCCTTGGCGCGTGACTTTTCCTCGTCGCGCCGCGCCCCGCCGATGGCGGCATCGAAACCATGCTGGTCAAGCGCCTGCTTCAGGCCTTGGGTCTTCATCACGTCGGTGTGGACGGTGGCGCCGTGGCTGATCGGGCCGATGCCTTGGGCCACGCCTTCCGGGTTCATGTGTACGCGCAGGTCGACGCCGGTCTCGATCGCGCGACGGTCGCGGAACGCGATCATTTCGCGGAATTTCCAGCCCGTGTCCACGTGCAGCAGCGAGATCGGTGGCTTGCCGGGCGCGAACGCCTTCAGCAGCAGGTGCAGCAGCACCGAGCTGTCCTTGCCGATGGAGTACAGCATCACCGGGTTGCGGAACTCGGCCGCGACCTCGCGCAGGATGTGGATGCTCTCGGCCTCGAGGCGGTCCAGGTGGCTGAGCGCGGGCGGCGACAGGGAAGGCGGCAAGGACATCGGCAGGTTCAAGGGGCAACTCGCGGAAGCAGGTTCAATCGTGACTCAAAACGCACCGAAGTGCTTGAGCAGGGTGCGGGCGCTGAGGCCCATGACCAGCAGGCCGACCAGCACCAGCAGGGGTCGGGGGTGCACGTGGCGGACCAGCAACGCGCCCAACGGAGCGGCGGCGACGCCGCCAATGGCCAGCCCGAGGATGATGTCCCAGTGGCCCAGCCCCAGGGTGAGCAGGAACACCAGCGACGCGGTCAAGGTCACGAAGAACTCGACCGCGTTCACCGTGCCCACGGTCAGGCGCAACCCGTTGCCGCGCGCCAGCAGGTTGCTGGAGACGATCGGGCCCCAGCCGCCGCCGCCAATCGCGTCGATCAGCGCACCGAAAAAGCCCAGCGGCGCCACGTGCGAGGCGACTTCGGCCGGCGGGAAATCACGGAACGCCTTGTAGACGATGATCGCGCCCATCAACACCAGATAGCCCGCGATCCACGGGCGCAGGCCGTCGCCGGGCAGGCTGGCGAGGAGGTAGGCGCCCACGCCCGCGCCCACTACGCCGGGTAGCAGCAGTCGCTTGAACAGTTTGCGGTCGATGTTGCCGAAGGCATGGTGCGAGGCCGCCGAGGCCCCCGTGGTAAAGCACTCGGCCGCATGCACAGTGGCGCTGGAGATCGCCGGCGGCACGCCGAAACCCAGCAGCAGGCTGGACGCGGTCACGCCGTAGGCCATGCCCAGCGCGCCATCGACCAGCTGCGCGGCAAAGCCAATCGCGATGAACAGCAGCAGGTCGGGGGGAAGCTCCATCCGTAATGCGGGGCTCAAGTGGGGTGCGGCCAGTATCGGAGCAGGCCACGGCGCCGACGAAATACAGCGAGGGCATAAGCGCATAACCCCCGCTCCTTTCCGCGTGCGGAACGGGCTGCCTAGTCTGGCAGCGTCGAAATCCCCGCGGTATCCCGATGTCCGCCTCGCCCGCCTTCTCCGCCCCGCCCTCGCTGCTGACGCAGGCGCAATCCGCGCTGGTCGAGCAGCTCACTACCAACCTCGACGGCGCCGGGCTGTGGTGGCTGTCCGGCTACGCCGCCGGGCTGGCCCGTGCCCAGACGTTGCCCGCCGCGCGCCCGGTGGCGGTACCGGTGACGGAGGCGCAGCCCGCGCCAACGCTGACCATCGTGTATGGCAGCCAGACCGGCAACGCCAAGCGCGTGGCGGAATCGCTGGGGCAGCAAGTCGAAGCAGCCGGCCTCCATGTGCGGGTGCTGCGCGCGGATGCCTATCCCACCCGCGAACTGAAGCAGGAGCGCTATCTCGCCGTGGTGATCAGCACCCAGGGCGATGGCGACCCGCCGGATGATGCGCGCGGCTTCGTGGAGTTCATCACCGGCAAGCGCGCACCGGCGCTGCCCGATCTGCATTTCGCCGTGCTCGGCCTCGGCGACTCCAGCTACCCGCAGTTCTGCGCTGTTGGCCGGGTGCTGGATGCGCGTCTCGCCGCGTTGGGCGGCAAGCGCTGGATCGCCCGCGGCGACGCCGACCTCGACATTGACGCGGTGTCTACGCCGTGGTTGGCGAACGCACTGGCCGCTGCGAAGGAGTCGCTGAAGCCGCAGGCGCCGCTGGCCACGGTCACGCCGTTGCGTCCGATGGCCGCGGCCACCAACGCGTATACGCGCGACAACTCGTTCCACGCCGAACTGCTGGCCAACCAGCGCATCACAGGCCGCGACCGCACCGGCGCGCCGTCGGCCAAGGACATCCGCCACATCGAACTGTCGCTGGAGGGCTCCGGCCTGCATTACCAGCCGGGCGATGCGCTGGGCGTGTGGCCGCTCAATCCGCCGCGACTGGTCGACGCGGTGCTGGCCACCCTGCGACTGGACGGCGCGCAGCCGGTCCGCCACGGCGAGCAGACGTTGCCGTTGCGCGAGTGGCTGTCCAGCCGACGTGAGCTGACTCGCCTGTCGCGCCCGTTCGTGCTCGCGCATGCCGCGCTGGCCAAGGACGAAGCGCTGGATCGGCATTTGTCCGCGGACAACCCGACAGGCCTGACCGAGCTTCTCACCAGACACCAGCTGATCGATCTGTTGCGCGCGCACCCCGCTGCGTGGGCCGCCGAAGCCCTCGTGGCCGCGCTGCGCCCCTTGGTGCCGCGGCTGTACTCCATCGCGTCCAGCCCCAAGGCGGTGGGCGACGAGGCGCACCTGACGGTCGCACACATCGAGTACCGCGCAGCCACCGGTCCGTCGGGCTCCACGGACGCAGCGAGGGATGGCTCCGCCCCACTGGCGGACGACGGCGATGACCTTCGCTGGGGGGCCGCCTCCAACTTCCTTGCCCGCGCCGCGGAGGGCGAACGCCTGCCGGTGTTCATCGAGCACAACGAGCGCTTCCGCCTGCCGGCCGACGGCAGCCGCGACGTGATCATGATCGGCCCGGGCACCGGCGTGGCCCCGTTCCGCGGCTTCGTGCAGGAGCGCGCGGCCGCCGGCGCCACCGGCCGCAACTGGCTGTTCTTCGGCAATCCGCACGCGCGCACCGACTTCCTCTACCAGACGGAATGGCAGGAGGCGCTCAAGCGCGGCCAGTTGCATCGCCTGGACCTCGCCTTCTCCCGCGACCAGGTGACGTCGCTGGACGACGCAGCCCGCACAACCACGGGCAAGACCTACGTGCAGGACCGCCTGCGCGAGCGCGGCGCGGAAGTCCATGCCTGGCTGGAAGGCGGCGCGCACGTCTACGTCTGCGGTGATGCCACGCGGATGGCCAAGGATGTGCACGCCGCCCTGCTGGCCTTGATCGCCGAGCACGGCAACCGGTCGGCCGAAGAGGCCGCCGATTACCTCAACGCGCTGCAGGCGCAGGGCCGCTACGCGCGGGACGTTTACTGATGAGCACGCATTCGGTCGAAGACATCAAGCGCGACAGCGGCCGCCTGCGCGGCACGCTGCGGGAATCGCTGGCCAATCCAGTCACCGGCGCCCTGCACGAGGACGACCAGACCCTGATCAAGTACCACGGCAGCTACCAGCAGGATGACCGCGACGTTCGCGACGAGCGCCGCCTGCAGAGGCTGGAGCCGGCGTACTCGTTCATGATCCGCACCCGCACGCCGGGCGGCGTGGTGTCGCCCGGGCAATGGCTCAAGCTGGACCGCATCGCCACCACCTTTGCGGAGCGTGGCCTGCGCATCACCACGCGCCAGGCTTTCCAGTTCCACGGCGTGATCAAGACCGAATTGAAGCCGACGATGCAGGCGATCAACGCCGCGTTGATAGACACGCTGGCCGCGTGCGGCGACGTCAACCGCAATGTGGCGGTGGCGGCGAACCCGCACCAGTCGCGCGCGCATGCCACGGTGCATGCGCAGGCCGCGGCCCTGTCCGAGCACCTGCTGCCCAACACCCGCGCCTACTACGAGATCTGGCTGGACGAGGAAAAGGTGGCCGGCAGCGGCGAGGAAGCCGAGCCCCTCTACGGCGCCGCCTACCTGCCGCGCAAGTTCAAGATCGGCTTCGCCATCCCGCCGTACAACGACGTGGACGTGTTCGCGCAGGACCTGGGCTTCATCGCCATCATCGAGGAAGGTGAACTGCGCGGCTACAACGTCACCGTTGGCGGCGGCATGGGTGCGACGCATGGCGATCCGGAGACCTACCCGCGCCTGGGCAACGTCATCGGCTTCATCCCGCCGGAGCGCTTGACCGCCGTGGCCGAAGCCGTCGTCACCACCCAGCGCGACTGGGGCAACCGCGTGCTGCGCAAGCGCGCGCGGCTGAAGTACACCATTGACGACCGCGGTCTCGAGGCGTTCCAGGCTGAAGTGGAGCGCCGCGCCGGCGGTCCGTTGGAGCCGGCGCGCGGCTTCCGCTTCGTGCATAACGGCGACCGCTTCGGCTGGGTCCGATCCGACGACGACGCGACGCGCTGGCACCTGACCCTGCGCATCATCGCCGGGCGCATCTGGGACCGGGATGGGCTCAGCCACCTCACCGGCTTGCGCGAGATCGCGCAGTTGCTGCACGAGGCCGATGCCCCGCCGGGTGCCGTTGCACCCGAATTCCGCATGACCGCCAACCAGAACCTGGTCATCGCCAACGTACCGGCGGCACTGCGCGCGCAGCTCGACGCACTGGTCGTGCGCCATGCCCTGGACACGCACGCGCGCGCCACGCCCTCGCGCCTCAACGCCATCGCCTGCGTCGCACTGCCCACCTGCGGCCTGGCCATGGCCGAGGCCGAGCGTTACCTGCCGGACTTCATCACCCGGCTGGAGGGCCTGCTCGATCGCCACGGCCTGCGCGACCAGCCCATCAACGTGCGCCTCAGCGGCTGCCCCAACGGCTGCTCGCGGCCGTACCTGGGCGAGATCGCACTGGTGGGCAAGGCGCCCGGGCGCTACAACCTGATGCTGGGCGCCGACCACCGCGGCCAGCGGCTCAACCGCCTGCACCGCGAGAACGTGGACGAAGCCGCGATCCTGTCCGCGCTCGACCCGCTGCTGGCGGACTACGCCACACAGCGCACCCCAGGCGAATATTTCGGCGACTACCTGGTGCGTGCGGGCGTGATCGCCGTGCCTGCCAGGGACGATCGCACCATCGGCATCGAGGTGGTGGCATGAGCCCTCCGGACCCCATCACCGCGGCCGAATCGCCGCGCGCGCTCGACGAGCTCAACCGCTGGCTGGGCACGCTCAGCGCCGAGGCGCGCGTGGCCTGGGCGCTGGAAGCGCAGGCCGGCGAGCATGCGTTGTCGTCCAGCTTCGGGGCGCAGGCGGCCGTTTCCCTGCACCTGGTCACGCGGCAGAAGGCCGACATCCCGGTGATCCTGGTGGACACCGGCTACCTGTTCCCGGAGACGCACGCGTTCATCGACGAACTCACCCGACGCCTCAACCTCAACCTGCAGGTTTATCGCCCGCGCGAGGACGCGGCGTGGGATGCCGTGCGCGTGGCACAACTGCCGGAACTGGGCGTGGAAGGCATCACCCGCTACAACCACGCACACAAGGTCGAGCCGATGCAGCGCGCGTTGCGCGAGCTGGGCGTGCGCACGTGGATCGCCGGGCTGCGGCGGCAGCAGTCGGCCAGCCGCGCCGGCATCGACTACCTGGAGCTGCGCGATGGTCGCTGGAAGCTGCATCCGCTGGCCGACTGGACCGACCGCGACGTGTGGCAATACCTGCAGCGCCACGACCTGCCCTACCACCCGCTATGGCACGCGGGCTACGTGTCGATTGGCGACACGCACTCCACGCGCAAGCTGGAGGCCGGCATGAGCGAAGAGGACACGCGCTTCTTCGGGCTCAAGCGCGAGTGCGGGCTGCATGAAAGCTGGGACGCGGGCTACGCACCCACCAGCCAGGCGGCCTGAGGCAAGACGGTACGCGCAGCCACACCTTGGGTCTGGCACGCGTACCGCAGACATTTTCTGAATCAGCTCGGCGTACTGCTTGCGTCAATACCGCAAGCAGCATGTCGGCGCTACACCGTGATCGGCTGGCTCAGCTCGGCCCAGGTCGGAGGCACCGGCCAGTCGGCCGTCTGGTTGCCGGCCAGCACTCGGCGCAGGTCATGGCGGTCGAGTTGCGGCGCCAGCGCGTGCAACAGCTCGAGGGTGTAGTCGCGCAATACGCGTTCGCGCGGCAGCACCGCCCACGCCACGCATTCGGGAATGGCCGCGGGCGCGGTCAGCGCACGCAGGTCGACATCGTCCTGCGCGCTGACGGCCATCTCGGCCAGCAGGCCCACGCCCAGGCCCGCACGTACGTAGGTCTTGATCAGGTCCGCGTCGCGCGCGGTCATCGCCAATTGCGGCTCCAGCCCAGCTTCGACGAAGGCGCGCCGCAGCGACGATTCCGGACGGATCGAGGATTCGTAGCTGACCAGCGGGTAGTTGGCCAGTTGCGCCAACCCCGGCGCGGCGTTCGCGGCCAGCGGGTGGTCCTTGGGCACCAGCACCTGGCGGCGCCAGCGGAACAGCGGCACCGCGATGCCACCGTCCGGCACATCGCCCGCGGTGCTGATCAGCGCCAGGTCGGCCTCGCCGCTGGCCAGCAGCGACAGCACCTCGCCATCGGCGGTCGGCTGCAGGTGCACGCTGACCTGCGGGTAGGCCTGCTTCACCTGCGCGATGGCGGGCGGCAGCACGAAGCGCGCCTGGGTGTGGGTGGTGGCCAGCACCAGCCGGCCCTGGCCATCGCGGCGCTGGTTGGCCGCGTACGAACGGATGTTGTTGGCCTCCGCCAGCAGGCGGCGCGCGTGCTTCAGCACCTGCTGGCCGGACGGCGTGACCGCGTCGAGGCTGCGCCCCTTGCGCGAGAACAGCAGGAAACCGAGTTCATCCTCGAGCTGCTTGAGCTGCTTCGACAGCCCCGGCTGCGTGGCGTGCACGCGCTCGGCGGCGAGGGTGATGTTGAGCCCCGAGTCGGCGATGGCGACCAGGTAGCGGAGTTGGGTGAGGGTCATGAGCGCGGTGTCCGGTCAGGTCGAGGGTCCAGTCGATGGGCGGCAGACGGATGGACGGGACAGGACATGGGGGCGACGATGCTCATGACGTATCTCTTTATTCGGATAGACCGATTCTAATACCAAGTCGCAAAGCCAAGCCAATTCAGTGCTTATGCATTTGGGGAATAAGCCAAGACGCGGATGTTATTTCCCGCGCCCGGTCGCGATGGCTAGCGTCGAAGTCCCACCCGCTCCCCCCCCCCGCTGCCATGGCCGCCCCACTGTTTCCGCTGTTCGTTGATCTGTCCGGCCGCACCGTCGTGGTGGTGGGTGGCGGCAGCGTCGCCCGGCGCAAGGTGACAGCCCTGCTGGACGCAGGCGCCAGGGTCACCGTCGGCGCCCCGACTCTGGAGCCTGAACTGGCCGAACTGGCCCGCCGGGGCGCCATCCAGCACGTGGTGGGCGCGTTCGACCCCAACTGGCTCAACGGCGCGTGGCTGGCCATCGCCGCCACCGACCTGCCGGCCGTCAACCGCGCGGTCGCGGTGGCCGGCGAGGCGCGACGGGTGTGGGTCAACGTGGTCGACGACGCCCCGCTGTCCAGCGTGCAGGTGCCCTCGCGCGTGGAGCGCGGGCCGCTGCAGATCGCGATTTCCAGCGGTGGTGGCGCGCCGATGCTGGCGCGGCACCTGCGCGAGCAGCTAGAGACCCAGTTCGACGAATCACTGGGGGCCCTGGCCACGCTGCTGACGCGCCTGCGCGGCCGCATCCGCGAACGCCTGACCGACCTGCACGCCCGCCGCCGCTTCTTCGAGCGCCTGCTCGCCAGCGACGTGCCCACGTTGCTGCGGCGTGGTGACGCCATCGCCGCGGAACGGTCGCTGCTGGCGCAGTTGGTCGACAGCGGTCGCGTCCCCGTGGCGGGCCGCGTCGCGCTGGTCGGTGCCGGTCCCGGCGACGGTGGCCTGCTGACCCTGCGCGGCCTGCGCCTGCTCAACGAAGCCGACGTGATCCTGCACGACCGGCTGGTCGGTCCCGAGGTGCTCGCCCTCGCCCGCCGCGACGCCGAACGCATCGAAGTCGGCAAGCAGGCCGGCCACCACCACGTCACCCAGGACCGCATCCACGCGCTGATGCTGGAGCACGCGCGCGCCGGCAAGCGCGTGGTGCGGCTCAAGGGCGGCGACGGTTTCATCTTCGGCCGTGGCGGCGAGGAGCTGGAGTTCCTGCAGGCTCACGGCATCGCCTTCGAAGTGGTGCCGGGCATCACCGCCGCGCTGGCCTGCGGTGCCTACGCGGGCATTCCGCTGACCCATCGCGACCATGCGCAATCGGTGCGCTTCGTCACCGCGCACGCCAAGGACTCGGCCGATGCGATCGACTGGGCCTCACTGGCCGCCGAGCGCCAGACACTGGCGGTGTACATGGGCGTGGCCGGCCTGGAGACGCTGCGCGAACGCCTGATCGCGCACGGCCGCGCCGCGTCCACGCCGTTCGCGCTGATCGAGAACGGCTCGCGCCCCGAGCAACGCGTGGTCGTGGGCACGCTGGACCGGCTGCCCGCGCTCGCCCGCGCGCATGCCGTGCAGTCCCCCGCGCTGCTGGTGCTGGGCGAAGTGGCGGCATTGGCGGGGACACTGCACTGGTTCGGGGCCGCGCCGCTGGGCGACGTCGAAGCGGCCGAGGCGCCTGTCGCGCTGGAGCAGGCCGCATGAGGCCATCCGCCCGACCGCCGCAACCGCTGCAACCCCTCCGCTTGAACGCATGACTCCGCGCCGCTACGCAGGCTGACGCCGCCCTCACTTATCGAAGGACACCCCATGGCCCTCCACGACAGCATCCTCGACACCATCGGCAACACCCCGATCGTCCGCCTCAACCGCATCGCGCCCACGCACGTAACCGTGTACGCCAAGGTCGAAGCCTTCAACCCGGCCGGTTCGGTGAAGGACCGCCTCGCGCTGGCCATCGTGCTCGACGCCGAGCGCCGCGGTGTGCTCAAGCCTGGCCAGACGATCGTGGAAGCCACCTCCGGCAACACCGGCATTGCACTGGCCATGGTCGCCGCCGCACGCGGCTACCCGTTCGTCGCGGTGATGACCGAGACCTTCTCGATCGAGCGGCGCAAGCTGATGCGCGCCTATGGCGCCAAGGTCATCCTCACCCCCGCCGCCGAGCGCGGCACCGGCATGGTGCGCAAGGCCGCCGAACTGGCCGAGCGGCACGGCTGGTTCCTCGCCAGCCAGTTCGAGAACCCGGCCAACCCCGCCTACCACCGCAGCACCACCGGCCCGGAAATCCTGCGCGACTTCGCCGGCAAGCGCCTGGACTACTTCGTCAGTGGTTGGGGCACCGGCGGCACCATCACCGGTGCCGGCGAGGTCCTCAAGCTGGCGCGTCCGGAGCTGAAGGTGATCGCCAGCGAACCGGCCGGCGCGGCGCTGCTCTCGGGCAAGGAATGGCAGCCGCACAAGATCCAGGGCTGGACCCCGGATTTCATCCCCGGCGTGCTCAACCGCGGCATCGCCGATGAAGTCCTGCCGGTCGACGATGTCCTCGCCCGCGACACCGCGCGTCGCCTCGCCGCGGAGGAAGGCCTGTTCGTCGGCATTTCCGCCGGCGGCACCGTCGCCGCCGCGCTGCGCGTGGCCGAATCCGCGCCCGAGGGGTCGGTGCTGCTGGCGATGTTGCCGGACACCGGCGAGCGCTACCTGTCCACCGTGCTGTTCGAAGGCGTCAACGAAGGCTCGGATGACGAGTGGCTGGCGTCGCTGGACCCGGCCGCGCAGGCGGCCTGACCCCGCTGCCGCCGGCATCACTCCTCGACGTAACCCTTGCGCAGCTTCTCCGCGACCAGCTTGTCCATCTCGCGCTGCGCCCGCTCGTCGCTGTCGAAAGCCTTGAGGCTGGATTGGCCTTGGCTGCCGATCCGGCCGAAGGTCACCGTCAACTCGCGACCCGCCAGCGCGGCGCGCCAGAACTTGCGCGACGTGCCCTGCTCGAAGCGGAACTGGCGGACAATGGTCGGCGGAGCGGCCCCGACCACCGCCGCAGAATCGAGCGCGGCGGGGGATGCAGGCGTGGCATCCGCGTCGGCGGCGCCCGCACCCGGGACACCCGGCCCGGCAACTTCCGCAATCGCCGCCACCGGGCCCGCGCCGATCGCCGCCGCCGCACGCACCGGTGCGACGGCCGCCAGCGCCTCGTCGAAGCCGCCGTCGTCGGCACCGTCGTCGCCGCGCAGCGCCGCCTCGATCCGGGCCAGCACCGTCTCCGGCGCGCGCAGCCAATCCCGGCCCGGCACGTCGACCACCCGCCAGCCGAAGCTGCGCAGGATCCCGGGGCGGAACACGTAGCGCTCGCAGGTGTCGGCCACCGCCGCGTCCGGCGCGTCCAGCAGGATCGCCAGTGCGTAGCCGTCGCCCGCCGGGTCGGCGATCGCCAGGTCGCAGCGGAACTGCGAGCGGCCGACGTGCTCGTGCACGGCGTGCCCGCGCTGGCGCAGCGCGGCAGCGATCGCTTCGCGGATCGCGTCGTTCGAAGACGGGCGGGTGAACGCATCGCGCGCGCCCGGGTTCAGCGCGCCCAGCACGTGTTGCGCACGCTCGAACTCGCCGCGCGCACTGGCCTGCGCGAACTGCAGGAACGCGCGCAGCGCCGCCGCGCCGTCGTTGTGCACGTTGGTGATCGCCTCGGCCTGGAGCGTCGACACCACCGCCATCCGGTGCCGCGCACGGCTGAAGATCACGTTGAGCCGCTTCTCGCCACCGCGCTGGTTGATCGGGCCGAAGTTCATCAGCATCTTGCCGTCCGGTCCCGGCGCGTAGCAGATGCTGAGGATGATCACGTCGCGTTCGTCGCCCTGCACGTTCTCCAGGTTCTTCACGAACAGGCCGTTGAACTGGTCGTCGTCCTCGCGCACGAATTCGCGCTCCAGGCGCATGGCGAAGTCCGCGTCCTCGCCGGCCAGCGCCTCCAGCGCCGACTCGATCTCCGCCTGCTGGGCCTCGGAGAAGGCGACGATGCCGATGCTCAGCCCGGTCTCACGGCGCAGCAGTTCGCGCACCGTCTGCGCGATGTAGCGCGCCTCGGGCGCATTGCGCCGGCCGACGTACACGCCATCGGCCAGGCGGTGGAAACTCACCGCCCGCTGCAGCAGCGTGTCAGCCCCGGCCGCGCCAGCATCGTCCTGGTCGGAGCGCAGGGTGGCCGGCGCGTCATCACCCAGCTCGATCCTGCGGTCGGGAATGGTCACCAGCCGGCCGTCGTAGAACGCGGCGTTGGAGAAGCTGATCAACGCCTCGTGGCGGCTGCGGTAGTGCCAGGCCAGCAGGGTCGCCGGCAGGTTGCGCGCGGCCTGGTTGAGCAGGCTGTCGGAGTCGAGGTTGATCGCGATGCGCTCGCCCGCCTCCTCGACCAGGATCTCGTCCTCGTCCTCGCCGCTGGCCGAGAAGAAGCTGGTCGGCGGCAGCTGCATCTCGTCGCCGACCACCACCACCTGGCGCGCGCGGCTGAGCGCCGGCACCGCCTCTTCGGTCGGGATCTGGCTGGCCTCGTCGAAGATCACCACATCGAACAGCTCCGGCGACAGCGGCAGCGTGTCCGACACCGACAGCGGACTCATCAGCCAGATCGGCTTGAGGTCGTTGATGACCAGTCCGGTCTCGTCATCGGCCAGGTCGCGGATCGAGCGGTACCGCATGGTCTTGCCGAACTCGTGCTCCAGCTCGCGGCGGCCGGTCGCGTAAAGCTTCTTGAACTCCTTGCCGGCGGCGTCGAGCTGCGTCGCCGACAACGACGAGCGCCGCACGTTGTCGGCAAACAGCCGGTGCAGGGTGGCGCGGACCACGCGGGCATTGAGCTCAAGCAGGCGCTGCTGGCCCTGTGTGATCGCCCGCGCCGCGCGTGCCAGGGCCGCACCGTCGAAGCTGGCCAGTTCGGGGTTTTCGCGCTCGATGCGCTGCAACGCCTCACCCACGACCAGTGCTTCCAGCGCGGCTGGCGCCAACGCCAGGTCCTGCAGTGCCGCCGCGTAGGCCGGGTCGGCGGCACGCACCGCGCGCAGCAGCGGCAACAGGTCGGGCAGCTCGTCCAGGCTCTCGCGCAGGTCGCGCAGCAGTTCCGCAACGCCGCCCAGCGTGGCGCGGGGGTCGAGGCGCAGCGCATCACCGGTGCGCTGCCCGAGCGCGGCCAGTGGTTCGCGTGCCGCGGCCTCGGCGTGCGCGGCGGCAAGCGGATCCCCCGACTGGCGCAGGTGCGCGACCAGGTCGCGGCTCGGACCTGCGGCGGCGATGCGCTGCTGCAGCTCGGCCAATGCGCGCAGGAACGCCTGCATGTCCGGCACCCCGTAGCGCCTGCGGCTGGATGCCTCCGCCTCGGCCACCGCCTCGGCCGCGGCGTGTTCCGTTGCCAGCGCCTGCAGGGTCCTGCCGTAGCCGGGATGGACCGCATGGCGACCGAAGTCGTAGCGGCGCTGCAACTCGCCGCGCAGCCGCCACCACGCGGGCTGCAGCCAGCGCAGGACCGAACTCTCCAGCCGTTGCGCGAGGGCCAGCGCCGACTGGGTGTCGTCGGGACTGAGCTTGTCGCGCCAATGGGTGGTGCTGGTGGAAGCCTTGGCCAATGCCTCCACGCGCAGTTCAAGCTCTTCGCGCACACGCCGCAACTCGGCGGCCGCTGGCGTCGCGGCATCGAGCAGGTCGAGGTGGGCGGCGAGGTGCTGGTCAAGCAGCCGGCGTGCCTCCTCGGCGATGGCCAGCGCCGGCGCCAGCGCGGTGTCGTGGTCCAGCAGGCGGCCGTCGTCATCAAGCAGCGGATCGAGCTGCGCCAGCAACGTTTCGCAGGCGTCGACCAGTTGCTCGGCGCGGCCGTAGGCGTGGTCGTCGCCGACCAGCGTCGCCGACAAGCGGGCGAAGGGGTGCTGCGCCAGGCTTTGCAGGCCAAACCGCTCCTGCATGCTGCGATGCACGCGCTGGGTCAACTCGCGCTGGGCGTCCCACGCCGCCAGCGACGGCAGGCGCTCGCGTGCGGCCGGATCCAGTTCGCCGCCCGTGGGCAGCGCGGCCAGGCGTCGCACCAGCAGGCGCACGCTGACGCCGAGCACCTCCGGCACCGCCGCCATCGCCTGCTCGAAGCGCGCCACGCGCTGTTGCTGGTCCTGCAGCGCGGCTAGCACCTGCGCACGCTGCGCGGCCAGCTCGTCGCTGCCGTGCGGCTGCGCGATCCGATGCTCGTAGCAGCCGCGCAGGTCGGCGATGAACGCCTTCTTGTCCGCCTGCGAGTCGTGGATCAGGCAGCACAGGTCGCCCAAGCCGCTCTGCTTGAGCCGGTGAAACACCACGTCCAGCGCCGCGCGCTTTTCGCACACGAACAACACGCGCTTGCCGCGCCCGGCGTAGTCGGCGATCAGGTTGGTGATGGTCTGCGACTTGCCGGTACCCGGCGGGCCCTGGATGATGAAACTGCGCTGGCTGCGCGCCAGCCCGACCGCCGCATTCTGGGTCGCATCGGACGCGATCACGTTCCACTGCTCGTGCAGCGGCACGGGCGCCGGCGACGCCTGCTCGACCTCGCGCGGCTCGATCGAGAACACCCGGTCGAACGCCGGGTTTGCGGCTGGCGCGTCCAGCAATTGCGTGTAGTCGCGAACCAGCGACATCTTCTTGTAGTTGAAGTTGGCGAGGCTGACCTGGGTCAGGTCCAGGTCCCAGGCGTAGCGATGGCCTTCGGACTCCTGCAACTCGTAGCCCACCCGTTCGGCCTCGGCAGCCGCGCCATCGGCCACCATGCGCGCATGTCGCGGCCCGGCGACGGGCGCGGCGCCGGCTTCGAACCGCTGCGGCAACGGGCTGGGCCGCACCCAGCGCTCGAACAGCGCCTGGCCCAGCGGGCGGTAATCGCCGCGCTCGTAGCTGTAATCGGGCAGCATCGCCGCCGCGCCGCGCACCAGCCGCGCCGGTCCACGCCGGCGCTGGAACTGCTGCAGACGCTGCAACGCCTTCTGCCGCACCAGCTTGATCTGCGGCTTGTCCAGCAGGCGCAACTCCACCGCGGGCTCGGTGCGGTGGATCTGCGCCAGCAGGTCGGCGTGGATCTCGGCGATCGAAGTCTTCTGCAGGTCAACCGTTTCCGGTAGGCGGATGTCGTACAGCTGGCGCAGGTAATGGCGCAGCACCGGGTTGAACTCGGCCTCGCCGTCCTCACAGCGCATCACGTACTGGTCGCGTACGCCCTTGCGCCGCGCCAGCTCCACCGGCAGCCACAGCAGCGGCGTGGTGATCCGCTCCTCCGGCGCCTCCTTCAGGTTGTGCCAGCGCAGGAAGGCCGCCACCAGTCGCAGGTTGCTGAAACCGTACTCCGCACGATCACGGCGGGTTTCCTGGATCAGCCGGTCAAGCGCGACCGGGAGGTAGGGCTGGTCGTCGAAGCGCAGCCAGCGTTGCAGGTCGACCGCGCGCCCGGCGACCACGTCGGCCGCGAACGGGCCGCCCCAGGTGCACAGGTGCTCCGGGCGGATGCTCTCCAGCTGCAGCATCAGTGGCACGCTGGAGACGGTGAGGTTGACGCTGCCAACGGTCGGGCGGAAATACAGCAGGCGGTTGCGCCGCGACAGGTCGAACAGCCGGTCACGCAGGTGCGAGAGCACAGCCGTGCGCCGCGGCGCGGCACCGCTGGCACCGGCCAGCGCGCGCTCCACGTCCAGCGCCTCGGGCTGGTCGCGCCAGGTACGCAGCCGCGTTGCCAGGCTGGCGAGGTCGGTGGCGCGGTCGTGGCGGTTGACGGCGGTCATCTCGCCGATGACCGCGGCGACGATCGGGTTCAGCCGGTCGGCAACCTGGAACAGGTTGCGGTGGTGCGCGGCGAAGGTCTCGACATCGTCGGCATCGTCGAAGTCCAGGCCGCAGGCCAGCGCGGCCAGCACCAGGCCGAGCCGGAAGATGTCGGTGATCTCGTCGTGGTGGCCCAGCTCGATTTCCCAACTGCGGAAGCCTGGCAGGTAGACCGGACGCGCGATCGCCGCGCCGAGGTCGGTCTGGACCGCAAGATCGGCAAGGTGTTCGCGGCCTTCGACCTCGTGCGAACGACGCAACTCGCCGACGATGTTCAGCGCCGACGCCGGATGCGGCTGCACGCGATGGACGGCGGCGAGGTCCATGGTCGGTGCCTGCCCGTCAGGCTGGCGCAAGCGCAGCGCACCGGACGGGTCCAGCACGATCGCACCGGGCTCCAGCGCGGCGACGCGGCCGTGCGCATGCAGCGCGGCCACCTGCTCGAACAACGGCAGCACCAGCACCAGCACGTCGTCGGTGGACAGCGCCGCGCCGGCCTGCGCCGCAACCAGCGTCGCCAAGGTGCCGGGGGTGGTGGATGCGGTCGTCATGGTTGCGCTCGAGCTCCCCGGCGGGGTTGCGGTTGCGCTCGTGTCGATGCTGCCGCTCATGCGTCCACCCCCTGGCGGCCCATTCGCTTGCTGAGCTGGTCGAGTTCGCGCTTGCCGAAGCGGGCATCGCGCCTGAGGTTGGCCTGCAGCGCCTCGAAACTGCCAAGTTCGCGGGCGACATGGGCCGCGCGCAGGATCGCCGCGTCCTGCACGTCGGGGTCGGCCAGCGCCACGTCCAGCATCAGCGCGTTGAGCAGGCCACGCACGCTGTCGGCAGCGTGGGCCGCGCCAAATGCGGCAGGCAGGACCGGCGCCTCCTCCGGTGACCAGTCCGGGAACAGGTCGCGCACCTGGTTGAGCACCAGTTCGCTGCGCAGCGCCGCGTCGGCCAGGTAATGGGCCATGAACCCGCGCACCAGGCCCTGCAAGCGCAGTTGTCCCGGCAGGTCGAGGCCATCCAGCGCCAACGGCCCGTGCAGCCGGGCGTCGATCCAGCGGTCCAGGTCGTCCACGCCCTGCCACCACAGTTCCAGCGCGCGGGCGCGGACAAAGGTCTCCGGATGGGTATCGCCGCCGCTCGACGCGCTCTCACGCGCATCGATTTCGGCCGCCTGCCGCAGGTAGGCAACCGGATCCGGATTGGCGATGCCGGTCTGTACCTTGACCAACGTCGACACCGCGGGCGCCAGCGCATCGGCGGCGATCGCGCCGCCGCGATCGGCGAACAGCTCGGTGTGCAGCGAATAGCGGCGGAACGTCTCGCGATGGCTGTCGGTCGATTGCGGCGAGGCCAGCGCGTCGTTGAGGATGCGGTCGGCGACATGGAAATCGCCGCCATCGCGCGACCACAGCAGGTAATGGGCCAGCTCATGGCCGAACAGCGCCAGCCGCTCCTCCGCCGCGAGGCGTTCCAGCATCGGGCCCAGCAGCACGACGTGGATCTCACCGGGGACGAACACCAGCGAGGCGTTCATCTCCTGGCCGCCGGCCTGGTACAGGGTCGCCGGGGCGTCGATGCCGAGCCGTTGCATCGCCTGCTTCAGCGCCGCGTGCACTTCGGGATGCGCGCTTGCTTCCAGGCGGTAGGTGTTGCGCAGCAGGTGGGCGCGCACTTCCTCGATATGTTCGCTGCGGGCCTTCTGGCTGCTGGCCCACGCCCACACGTCCGGCTCGTGGCGCTTGAGGCATTCGACGACCTGCAGGTGGTAGGGAAGCGGACCCAGTCCGCGGCTTCCGGAAGGTATCGAATCCACGCGTGGTTGCCCCTGACCCATGACCGGTCGAGTGTACGTGAGCGGCGATCGCCGAATCCGCCGGGATCGCCGCGGGTCATCGGCCGCGAAGGCGTTTTCGGCCACCGTCTTGCGCGGTAGGCGCATCGCTATACCCTGTACCGATCAAGCGGCCAGCGTCGCCCGGAGACCCCATGCCCCACCACCCCGAACCGACCCCGCGCGAACTCGCCCGCCTCGACTGGGCGCGTGCCGCCACCGGCACCCCCACCTTCGAACTGCACCGCGCCTCGATGGACGCCGGCTTCCGCAGCTACTGGCGTGGCGCCGTAACACCGGGCAGCGTGGCCGGCACCGATGCCGCCAGCGTCATCGTCATGGACTCCCCGCCGGACAAGGAAGACGTGCGCCCGTGGCTCCACCTCCGCGACGTGCTGGAAGGCGGCGGCGTGCGCGTGCCGCGCGTGCTGGCGCAGGACGTCGAGCACGGTTTCCTGCTGCTGGAGGACCTGGGCGCCGACACCTACCTGCACGTGATCGGCCTGCATAACGCCGACGCCCTGATCGACGACGCCATCACCCAGCTGCTGAAGCTGCAGGCCATTCCCTGCCCCGCGGATCTGCCCGCCTACGACGAGGCCCTGCTCTCGCGCGAACTGCGCCTGTTCGATGAGTGGTACCTCGGCCACCACCTGGGCCTGGTGGTCGACTGCGGCGACATGGACCGGCTGGAACTGGTCTACCGCCGGCTCATCGACGCCGCCCTCGCGCAACCGCAGGTGCTGGTGCACCGCGACTTCATGCCGCGCAACCTGATGCCCGCCGCCGACGGTCCCGCGGTGCTGGACTTCCAGGACGCGGTGCGCGGCCCCATCGCCTACGACGCGCTCAGCCTGTTCAAGGACGCCTTCCTCAGTTGGCCCGAGGATCGCGTCGAAGCGTGGCTCGCGCACTACCACGCCCGCGCCGTGGACGCCGGCCTGCCGGTGCCCGACCTCGCCCGCTTTCGCCGCGACGCCGACTGGATCGGCGTGCAGCGCCACCTCAAGGTCATCGGCATCTTCGCCCGCCTCTGGCACCGCGACGGCAAACCCAAGTACCTGGCCGACGTGCCGCGCTTCTTCGCCTACCTCGACGGCGTGCTGCCGCGCTATCCGGAGCTGGCGCCGCTGGCCGAGGTCATCGAATTGCGCGTCAAGCCGGCGCTGGTCGAACTGGCGCGCGGCCAGGAAGGCATGGGCGGATGAAGGCGCTGATCCTGGCCGCCGGTCTGGGCGAGCGGATGCGCCCGCTGACCAACACCACGCCCAAGCCGCTGCTGAACGCCGGCGGCAAGCCGCTGATCGCCTGGCACATCGAGAAGCTCGCCGCGATCGGCGTGCGCGACATCGTGGTCAACACCAGCTGGCTGGCCGAGCAGTTCCCGCAGGTGCTCGGCGATGGCGGGCAGTGGGACGTACGCCTGCACTACTCGTACGAAGGCCCCACGCCACTCGAAACCGGCGGGGGCATGTGGCACGCCCGCACCCTGCTCGGCGACGCACCTTTCATCGCGGTCAATGGCGACATCTGGACCGACTTCGATTTCGCCACCCTGCCGCGCGAACCGACGGGCGACGCGCACCTGGTGCTGGTGGACAACCCGGCCCACCACCCCGCCGGCGACTTCGCCCTGCACGACGATGCGGTGGCCAGCGCGGGCGACAGGAAGCTCACCTTCGCCGGCATCGGCGTCTATCGGGCCGGCCTGTTCTACAACTGGCGCGGCACCATCGGCGATGCGCCGGGTGCGGACGAAACGCCACCGCGCTTCAAGCTCGCGCCGCTGCTGCGAAAGGCGATGGACGCCGGCCGTGTGAGCGGCAGCCACCACGGCGGACATTGGACCGACGTCGGCACGCCGGAGCGACTCGCTCAACTCGATGCGACGCTGGGATCCACGACGGCCTGACGGGCAGAGCGCACCGGCCGCGCCCAGGCGAAATCACTCCGCGCCCAACACCTGCCGCAGGAACGGAACGGTCAAGCGACGCTTGGCCGCCAGTGACGCGCGGTCCAGGCGATCCAGCACACCGGTCAGGGCCACCAGATCGCGGTCCACGCGTTTGAGCAGCCAATCCAGCGCCGCCTCGTCCAGCACCAGTCCGCGACGCTGGGCACGCTGGCGCAGCACGTCGCGGCGCCCATCATCGTCCAACGGCGCCAGCACGATCCGCGTGCACTGCTGCAGGCGCGAGCGCAGGTCCGGCAGCACCAGTCCCAGCTCGTCGGGATTGCCGCGCGCGGCGTACAACACCGTCGTGCCCGCCGCCCGCGCGCGGTTGTGCGCGTCGAACAACGCGACCTCGTCCTCGCGACTGCCGGCGATGCGCTCCAGCCCATCCAGCGCCAGCAGGTCATTGCCCTCCAGCGCCTGCAACGCCTCGCGCAGGCGCCCGGCGGCGGCGGCCAGCGGCAGGTACGCCGCGCGGCGGCCCGCGCCTTCAGCCGTCGCACAGGCCGCCAGCAGGAGATGGGTCTTGCCCACCCCGGGCGGCCCGGCCAGGTACAGCCACTCGCCGCCCACGGTCGCGGCGTCCTGCACCAGCCCGACAATGCCCGGCTCGCTGGTCACGTAGGTATCCAGCCGCTGGTCCGGCGGGTAGCGCAGCGCCAGCGGCAATTGCGGCACGGCGGGCCCGCCTCCTCCGGAAACGCTCACCCCTCGCCCTGCTCCGGATGCTTGGCGTGATGCGCGGGGGCGCCCAACACGATGGTGGGTTGCTCACCGGCGTACAGCCGGCTGGCCACGTAGCGCTCCTGGGCGAAGCGCAGCAGCACGTTGATCACCGCGGCCAGCGGCAGCGCCAGCAGCATGCCCAGGAACCCGAACAGCTGGCCGCCCGCCATCACCGCGAAGATCACCGCCACCGGGTGCAGTCCGATACGGTCACCCACCAGCTTGGGTGTCAACCAGTAACTCTCGATCACCTGGCCGATGCCGAACACCACCAGCACGCCGGCCACGTGCGGGAAGTCGCCGTACTGCACCAGCGCGGCGATGACGCCCAGGATGATGCCGCTGGCCGGGCCCAGGTACGGAATGAAGGTGAACAGGCCGGCGACGATGCCGATCAGGATGCCCAGGTCCAGCCCCACCGCCCAAAGCCCAAGGCCGTACATCACGCCCAGGATCAGCATCACCAGGAACTGGCCGCGCAGGAACGCGCCGAGGGTGTCGCTGCTCTCGCGTGCCAGCCGCGACGCGGTGCCCAGATGGTCGCGCGGCACCAGCGCGGCGGCGCGCTCAACGAACACGTCCCAGTCGCGCAGGAAGAAGAAGGTCAGCACCGGCAGCAGCGCCACGTTGGCCACCAGTGTCAGCAGCGCAAAGCCGGAACGCGACACGTAGCCCAGCAACGTGGTCGCCACGCCGCCCGCCCGCTCCCAGTTGCTGCGGACCAGCTCGAACAGGTGGCTCAGGTCCAGCCACTGGGTGATCTCCAGCTTGGTCCGCGCCTCCAGCCACGGCAGCGCGGTCAGCATCAGCCAGTCGCGGTAAGCCGGCAGCGACTCCCAGAGCGTCAGCACCTGGCGCTCGATCGTTGGCACCAGCAGCACCAGCGCCAGCAGCACCAGCAGCGTCATCCCCGTGAACACCAGCCCGACGGCGAAATCGCGCGAGCGGCCCCGGGCCTGCAACTTGTCCACCAGCGGATCGCCCAGCCAGCCCAGCATTGCCGCCAGGACAAACGGGGTCAGCACGGGTGCCAGCAGCCACAGCAACCAACACACGGCCACCCCCACCGCCGCCCACTTGAGGCGGCGGAGGAACAGCGCGATTTCCTCGACCGGTTCCATGTCGCGCATCGGTCAGCGCACCCGGTAGACGGGTTCGTCGCCTTCCTCGGCGACCAGCACGTCGTCCCGGGCGACCGCACGCTTGAAGCCGGGCAGGCCGGTCGAGAGCTCAAGGTCGAAGGCGACACTCCCCGGCACCGCGCGCACCGGCATGATCCGGCCAACCCCGGACAACTTCTCCAGGTAACCAGCCAAACGGATGTAAGCCTCGGCGCTGGTGATGCCGGTGAACGTCACCCGATAGGTACCCGCCGGACCCACGCCCTTGGCGGTGCCGCGCTTGGCATAACGGCGGACCAGAGCATTGGCCGCGCCGTCCGCACCGGTGGCTATCACCCGACGGGCGTCCGCGTGCTTTTCGGTCCAACGCGACAGCACCTTGCCGCCATCCACGAAGATCCAGTCGGCCTGCCAGCCTTCCTTGACGCGGTAGAGCTTGCCCACCAGCTGCATCGGCGGGCTGTAGCGCGCCGAGGCGCGGGCCACGGCCGCGGTATCACCACGCCAGATCGCGCCGACCACGGCCTGCTCGGCCGCGGTCGCCGCCGGCAGACCCAGCGCGAAACCGCGGTCCTTGGCCCGGTCCAGCGCCGGACGCACTGCGTTGGCCTGCGGCAGGCCGGCCAGGCGCGGGCCGGAGCCATCGTCGATGGCCAGCCACATCACCGGCTTCGGTCGCGGCAGCGGCCAGATCGGCAGGCCGACGAGGGCCGCCAGTTCTTCCACTTCATCCTGCTCGAAACGCACCACCAGCACCGTGCCGAAGGTCGGTGCGCCGCGCGCGGACACGCCTTCGTCCTGCCGGTAGTCGTAGCCGGCCACCATGTCCTTGGCGCGAGCCAGTTCCTGGCGCATGCCGGGCCGCGATGCCACGGCGTTGTCGCCCGACAGGCGCGTCAGCACCTGCACCAGCGCGCGCACGAAGGCGTTGTTGCGTTCCGGCGCGCCTTGGCCGTTGACCTTGACCTCGGCGGCATACGGACCCTGCGCCCGCGCCCGCTCGCCTTCCACGCGCTGCGCGGCGGCGCCGAACGCCATCGACAGCAGCGCGACGGCCCAAAACAGTCGGATTGCCCGGAGCATCGCCTTCCCTAGGTGGATGGAATCGTCGGGAAATGGTGCCCCAGGCCGGGTGATCCGTCCATTGACGGGCGTCGCGGGGCCCGTACCCAGGCAAACGGCAGGACCGGCGGACTGCTAAAATGCGCGACTCCCTACCGCCACCGCCGAGTCCGCCGTGACGAGCCCCACCCCGCTTACCTACCGTGACGCCGGCGTCGACATCGATGCGGGCAACGAAGTCGTCGAACGCATCAAGCCCGCGATCAAGCGCACGCTCCGCCCCGAGGTCCTCGGCGGCGGCATCGGCGGTTTCGGCGGGCTGTTCGACCTGTCCGGCAAGTACAAGGAGCCGGTCATGGTGTCCGGCACCGACGGCGTGGGCACCAAGCTGATCCTGGCCAAGCAGCTGAACCGCCACGACACCATCGGCCAGGACCTGGTCGCGATGTGCGTCAACGACGTGCTGGTCCAGGGCGCCGAGCCGCTGTTCTTCCTCGACTACTTCGCCACGGGCAAACTCGATGTGGCCACCACGGTCGACGTGGTCGGCGGCATCGCCAAGGGCTGCGAGATCGCCGGTTGTGCGCTGATCGGCGGCGAAACCGCGGAAATGCCCGACATGTACCCGCCCGGTGAGTACGACCTGGCCGGCTTCACCGTGGGCGCCGTCGAGAAGGCGCGGCTGATCGACGGCAGCAAGGTGCGCGAGGGCGACGTCCTGATCGGCCTTGCGTCCAGCGGCCCGCACTCCAATGGCTACTCGCTGATCCGCAAGATCCTGGCGCGCGCCGGCGCAACCGCGGACAACGGCGGGCTGGACCTGGACGTGGGCGGCGTCAAGCTGGCCGACGCGCTGATGGAGCCCACCCGCATCTACGTCAAGCCGGTGCTGGAGCTACTGGCCAGGCACGACATCCATGCCATGGCCCACGTCACCGGTGGCGCGCTGGTGGAGAAGATCATCCGCGTGGTCCCGCAGCCGCTGGGCCTGGAGATCGACACCTCGGCCTGGCCGCTGCCGCCCGTGTTCGAATGGCTGCAGCGCGAAGGCAACGTGCCGCGCGAGGAAATGTGGCGGACCTTCAATTGCGGCATCGGCTTCGTGCTGATGGTGGCGCCGGGCGATGTCGCGGCCATCAACACCGACCTCGACCGACTCGGGCTTGCCCACTGGCAGATCGGTCAAGTCACAGCGGGCGGGCCCGGCGAACGCCTGCGCATCGGCTGACCACATGCGCCTGGCGGTTCTCGCCTCCGGCCGCGGCAGCAACCTCCGCGCCATCCTCGATGCGATCGCGCGCGGCGACCTGGATGCCGAGGTCGTGGGCGTGTTCTCCGACCGCGCCAAGGCCACGGCGCTGGACCATGCCCGATCCGCGGGCGTGCATGCCGCTTCGCTGAATGCCAAGGGTTACCCCAGCCGCGAGGCATTCGATGAAGCGATGTTCAGCCTCGTCGACGCCGTTCATCCCGACCTCATCGTCTGTGCGGGATACATGCGGCTCATGAGCGCCGAAGCCGTCAACCCGCGCCTCGGGCGGATGATCAACATCCACCCGTCGCTGCTGCCCGCCTTCAAGGGTCTGCACACCCACCAGCAGGCGCTGGATGCGGGTGTGGCCGAGCACGGTGCCAGCGTGCACTTCGTCTCCGCCGAACTGGATGGCGGCCCGGTTATTGCCCAGGCCCGCGTCCCGGTGCTGCCCGGCGACGATGCGGAAACCCTGGCGGGGCGGGTGCTGGGGCGCGAACACCCGCTGCTGCTGGCGACCCTGCGCGAACTTGCGTCGCGGCGCATCCGTCTGGGCGCACAGGGCGTGCAATACGACGGCATTACGCTTGCCGCGCCACTGCAACTCACTACCGAGAACCAGCTCACGCCGCCATGACCCGGACCCGACTGATCACCGCACTCGCCGCCCTGATCGTCCCGCTCGCCGCCATCGCGCAGACCGCCGTCCCGGCGCCCCCCGTTGCCCCTGCCGCTGCGCCCGTCGCGGCCGGGCTGGAGCCCTTCGTCGCCCAGTACAAGGTATACAAGGGCAGCAGCGAATTGGGCGATGCCACCCTGCAACTGGTGCGGCAACCCGGGAACCGTTGGCGGGTGGACCTGCTGATGCGCGGCGGCGGCCTGTTCAAGATCGCCGGCGTGCACGCCGACCAGAGCACCATCTTCGACGCCTCCGCCAGCGGCCAGACTTACCGCCCGCTGACTCAGGCCACGGTGCGCAAGCTCGCATTCACGCGCCGGCGAACGACAGGTCTCTACGATTGGCAATCACGCACCGCCCGCTGGTCGGGCGACGTGAAGGAGTCCCGCTCCCGTCCCGTGGCGTTGCAGCCGGGGGACATGAGCGGGTTGTTGATCAATCTGGCGGTGATCCGCGACGCAGCCCCCGGCAAGGCCCTGCACTACCGCTTTGTCGACGATGGCCGTGTGCGCGACCATCACTACCAGGTCGCAAACGACGTCGAAAGCGTGGGCGCGGGCGACATGCGGTTCGATGCGCTGCGGGTGAGCCGGACCGGCGACACCAGCGGCGATGAGACCCTGCTGTGGGTGGCCAACGGCGTCCCGACGCCGATCCGCATCCTGCAGCGCGAAAACGGGCAGGACACCTACGACCTGCGCCTGGTGGAATACAAAGGAATCCAATGATGGCGATGAAGCTTTTCAAGTCGAAGCTGTGCCGAGTGGCCTTCGTGGCCGCAGCGGTGTCAGGCAGTGCCCCGGCGCTGGCGCTCGAGCCGTTCACCGCGGACTACCAGGCCAGTTACATGGGCATGCAGGCCAACGGCCGCATGAGCCTGGCCGCGGCCGGCGAGGGCAAGTGGCGCTACAACCTCAGCATCCAGAACCAGTTGGCCAACCTCAGCCAGACCACCGTCTTCCAGGACGTGGGGGGCCAGTGGCGCCCGCTGTCGGGGACCGACAGCAGCAAGGTGCTGGTGAAGAGTTCGGTCAAGAACGCCGCCTATGACTGGTCGCGCGGCGTCGCCACCTGGTCCGGCGACGTCAAGCCCGATCGCGCCGGCCCGGTGAAGCTGCAGGCCGGTGACATGGACGCGCTGCTGGTCAACCTTGCGCTGGTGCGCGACGTATTGGCCGGCAAGCCGCTGGTTTACCGCCTGGTGGAGAACGGCAAGGTCAAGGTGATGAAGTACACCGTCGCCGGCAAGGAGCAGATCACCGTGGGCGGCAAGCCGCAGCAGGCCACCAAGGTGGTCAACACCAATGGCGAGCGCCAGACCATCGCCTGGGTGGTGGAAGGCATGCCGGTCCCGGCGCGCATCCTGCAGCGCGAAAAGGGTTCTGACGCGATGGACCTGCGGGTCAATTCGGTTCGATAGCCCGAGCCGGGGCGGGTGCCGGAACGCGGCCGAGTGACACGGGCTGCAGCGCTCCCTCCCCGCGATCAGGTTCTACCCACAAAAAAGCCCCATGCAGGGGCTTTTTTGTTCGCTGCGATTCCGGGCGCTGGGAATCACCCGATCCGGCGGATCTTGGCTCCCACCCCGGACAGCTTCTCCTCGATGTTCTCGTAGCCGCGGTCGAGGTGGTAGATGCGGTCGATGGTGGTCTCGCCCTCGGCCACCAGCCCGGCCAGGATCAGCGACGCGGACGCCCGCAGGTCGGTGGCCATGACCGGCGCCCCACTCAGCTTCGCCACGCCGCGCACCACCGCGGTGTGCCCATCCACATGGATGTCGGCGCCCAGGCGCACCAGCTCGTTCACGTGCATGAAGCGGTTCTCGAAGATCGTCTCCTTGATCACGCCCACGCCTTCCGCCACGCAGTTCATGGCCATGAACTGCGCCTGCATGTCGGTCGGGAATGCCGGATGCGGCGCGGTGGTGATGTTCACCGCCTTGGGCCGCTTGCCGTCCATGTCCAGGGTGATGCGATCGCCTTCGCAGGTGATCTCCGCGCCGGCTTCGCGCAGCTTGTCCAGCACGGCATCCATGGTGTTCGGCCGCGCCTTGCGCACGGTTATGCGGCCGCCGGTCATCGCCGCGGCCACCAGGAAGGTCCCGGTTTCGATACGGTCCGCCACCACCGCATGCTTGCCGCCATGCAGGCGCTCCACGCCATGGATGACGATACGCGGCGTGCCCTCGCCCTCGATCTGCGCGCCCATCGCGCGCAGGCATTCCGCGAGGTCGACGATCTCCGGCTCCATCGCCGCGTTCTCGAGGATGGTGGTGCCTTCGGCCAGGGTGGCGGCCATCAGCACGTTTTCGGTCGCGCCCACGCTGACGATCTCGAACACGTGGCGCGCGCCCTTCAACCGGCCGGCCTTGGCCTTGATGAAACCGTGCTCCACCACGATCTCGGCGCCCAACGCCTGCAAGCCCTTGATGTGCAGGTCCACCGGCCGCGAGCCGATCGCGCAGCCCCCAGGCAGCGACACTTCCGCCTCGCCGTACTTGGCCAGCAGCGGGCCCAGCACCAGCACCGAGGCGCGCATGGTCTTCACCAGCTCGTAGGGCGCAACGTGGCTGTTGACCGTGCGCGGGTCGACCACGATGCCGCTCTCGCTGCCCGTGCCGATGGTGCCCTGGTCGATGGTGATCGTGGCGCCCAACCCGGCCAGCAGCTTGGCGGTGGTGACCACGTCGTGCAGGTGCGGCACGTTGCTGATCTCCACCGGCTCGTCGGCCAGCAGGGTGGCGCACAGGATGGGCAGCACGGCGTTCTTGGCGCCGGAGATCTGCACCTCACCGTTCAGCGGGCGTCCGCCCTCGACAACAATCTTCTGCATGGATTTCTCGGCTCGCGGAACGGAGGGGCAGGATTACCAGTGGTTTGCCGCCGGGGTCCCCGGGGGTCGCACGGAACCACCGCGCCAACCTCCCAGCCGGCATGGCGCGGGTCAGGCCGAGGCGCCAGCCTCGTCCGGTGTCATCGTCTTGAGCGCCAGGGCGTGGATCTCGCCCCCCATGCGCTCGCCGAGGGTCGCGTAGACCATGCGATGGCGCGCCAGCGGCAGCTTGCCACGGAAAGCCTCGGCCACCACCGTCGCCTCGAAGTGCACGCCGTCGTCGCCGCGTACATCGGCACGTGAGCCGGGCAGGCCTTGTTCGATCAGGGCACGGATGGTCTCGGGATTCATGGGGCAGGCACCTTGGTGGTCGTCGCGGTCGGGGGGCATCCCGCTGCGGCACGGGAACGACCGCTCGCGCTCGCGCTGCGTCGCCGTCCGCCCGGCGCCGGGCGTTTCCGGGCCAGACCGCATAGAATGGACCGATTAGCCTAGCGGAAAGGCCCCCACTCCGAAATGGCAACCGTGCCCTCGTCCCGACCCCCCCGCCCCACCACTGACACCAGCCCCTTGGCCGCAAGCGGCCGCCGCGCCTTCGCGGTGGAGATCGACGCCCTCGCCGCCGTCGCCGACCGCCTGGATGGTGAGTTCTCCGCCGCGTGCCAGCTGATGCTGGAGACCCGCGGCCGCGTGGTCTGCACCGGCATGGGCAAGTCCGGACACATCGCCCGCAAGATCGCCGCCACCCTGGCCTCCACCGGCACCCCGGCGTTCTATGTGCACCCGGGCGAGGCCGCGCACGGCGACCTGGGCATGATCATCGATGCCGACGTGGTGCTGGCCCTGTCTTACTCCGGCGAAAGCGACGAGATCCTCCTGCTGCTGCCGGTGCTCAAGCGCCAGGGCAACAAGCTGATCAGCATGACCGGCCGCCCCCAGTCGTCCATGGCACGCGAATCCGACGTGCACCTCGACGTCAGCGTGCCCGCCGAAGCCTGCCCGCTCGCACTGGCTCCGACCTCCAGCACCACCGCCTCGCTGGCCATGGGCGATGCGCTGGCCGTGGCCCTGTTGGAGGCGCGCGGTTTCACCGCTGACGACTTCGCCCGCTCGCACCCCGCTGGTGCGCTGGGCCGGCGCCTGCTGCTGCACATCACCGACGTCATGCACGGGGGCGACGATGTCCCCGCGGTGGGCCCGGATGCCACCGTCAGCGAGGCGCTGGTGGAGATGAGCCGCAAGCGCCTGGGCATGACCGCGGTGGTCGACACGGACCGACGCCTGCTCGGCCTGTATACCGACGGCGACCTGCGCCGCAGCCTGGACGACGCCGACGTCGACCTGCGCACCACCCCCATCGCCCGGGTGATGACGAAGGCGCCGAAGACCATCGACGCCGGCGCGCTGGCGGTGGAAGCCGCGCAGCTGATGGAAGCCCACAAGATCAGCGGCCTGCTGGTGGTGGACGCTGAACAGCGCGTGGTGGGCGCCCTCAACATTCACGACCTGTTGCGCGCCCGGGTGGTCTGATCCCGCGACGCCGGACTCTCGACGCCATGCCCTATTCTCACCTCAACGACTACCCCGCCCCGGTGCGTGAACACGCCACCCGCGTGCGACTGGCCTGCTTCGACGTCGATGGCACCCTCACCGACGGGCGCCTGTTCTTCGACAGCGAGGGCCGCGAACTCAAGGCCTTCCACGTGCACGACGGCCAGGGTCTGGTGTTGCTGCGCAAGGCCGGCATCGGGGTGGCCTTCGTAACCGCGCGCGCCAGCACCATTGCTGAGCAGCGCGCACGCGAACTGGGCATCGTCGAAGTGCATACCGCCGTGGCCGACAAACTGGCCTGCGTGCGCGACATCGCCGGCCGCCTCGGCATCGGCATGGACGAAGTCGCCTTCATGGGCGACGACCTGCCGGACCTGCGGGTGATGCAGCAGGTGGGCTTTTCGGTGGCTCCAGGCAGCGCCCACCCGTGGGTGCGCGAGCGCGCGCACTGGCGCACCACCGCTGCTGCGGGCAACGGCGCCGTACGCGAGTTCTGCGACCTGGTGCTGGCCGCGCAGGGCAAGGCCGAAGGGCTGCTGGCCGACGTGGTCCGTGTCGATGGCATTCGCGTCGAGGGCAATGCATGACCTGGCGGACCGCCACCACGTGGATCCTGCTGGTCGCGGCGATTGCCAGCGGCTGGATGCTCTGGCGCCAGAGTGACCCGGAATCGGCCAGCCCCAAGGCGCAGTTCCGGCCCGACTACGTGCTCAACGATCTGGAACTCGTCGCATTGGACAACGAGGGCCGTGAATCCTTCACCCTGCGCGCGCCGCGGCTGACCCGCGATCCGACCGCCAAGTCGATGGACCTGCAGACCCCGGTGTTCGTGATCCCGCCACAACCGGGGCAAACCGGCACGCCGTGGGAAGTGCGCTCGGCGACCGCCTGGGTCGCACCCAAGGGCGACGAAATCCGCCTCCGGGGACAGGTCCGGGCCGACAGCCAGGACCAGCAGGGCCGGCCGGTCAGGATCGCGACCGAAGAGCTGAACGTCTTCCCCAACACCAAGCGGGCCACGTCCGCTGTCAACGTCGCGATGACCCAGCCCGGATTTATACTGAACGGCCGTGGGCTCGACGCCCAATTAGATGCCAAGCGCATCGTCCTCCAATCCGACGTCAAGGCCCGATATGAAAGGACTGCCCGCTAGTTCGCTGGCCACCGTGCCGGCACTCCTGCTGGCTGCCGCGCTTGCCCTGCCGCAGGCGGCCTCGGCGCGCTCGTCCGACCGCAACCAGCCGATGGATATCGACGCTGGCCACGGCGACTACAGCCTGGACGACAGCAAGCCGACCACGCTGACCGGCGGGGTCACCATCACCCAGGGCAGCCTGAACATCAGCGCGAGCACCGCGGTGATCACCCAGAACGGCGGAGACCCCACGCGCGTGGTGCTCACCGGCGCGCCGGTCACGCTGAAGCAGCAGATGGACGATGGCACGCCGATGACCGCCACCGCGAACAAGGTCGACTACGACCTGAAGACCGAAGTGGTGGTGTTCACCGGCAAGGTCGACATCCGCCAGCCGCGGGGCTCGCTGGGCGGGGAACGCGTGGTCTACAACATGCGCACCCAGCAGGTCACCGGCGGCGGCCAGGGTGCCGGCCGCGTCAAGATGCGCATCCTGCCCAAGGGCGCACGCGCCAGCGGGAGCGGCACCTGATGCTGGTCGCCAACGGATTGCGCAAGGCCTACCGCTCCCGCGAAGTCGTCAAGGACTTCGGCCTGACCCTCGACGCCGGGGAGGTCGTGGGCCTGCTGGGCCCCAATGGCGCTGGCAAGACCACCTGCTTCTACATGATCGTCGGCCTGGTGCCGGCGGATGCCGGCGAGATCAAGCTCGACGGCCGCGACATCACCCATGAGCCGATGTACGCGCGCGCCAAGTTCGGCGTGGGCTACCTGCCGCAGGAGCCCTCGGTGTTCCGCAAGCTGTCGGTGGCCGACAACATCATGCTGGTGCTGGAACTGCGCGAGGACCTGGACAGGGCCGGCCGCGAACGGGAACTCGCCAACCTGCTGGACGAGCTGCAGATCGGCCACGTGGCCGAGCAACTGGGCGCCAGCCTCTCCGGCGGCGAGCGTCGCCGAGTGGAAATCGCGCGCGCACTGGCCGGAAAACCGCGCCTGATCCTGCTCGACGAGCCCTTCGCGGGCGTGGACCCGATCTCCGTCGGCGAGATCCAGCGCATCGTCACACACCTCAAGAACCGCGGCATCGGCGTGCTCATCACCGACCACAACGTGCGCGAGACCTTGGGCATCTGCGACCGGGCGTATATCCTCAGCGATGGTGGCGTGCTCGCGCAGGGGGCTCCGGACGCGCTGCTGGCCAATCCCGACGTGCGTCGCGTGTATCTGGGCGAAACCTTCCGCCTGTGATCGAATCGCCAACACCCGTCGGCCCTTGCCGCGGTATGTTTGTGGTTGATCATGAAGCCTCGCCTCCAAGCCTCCCTCGGACAGCACCTGGTGATGACGCCGCAGTTGCGGCAGGCCATCCACCTGTTGCAGCTGTCCACGGCGGAGCTTGAGGCCGAACTGGCCGCGGCGGTGGAGAGCAACCCGCTGCTGGACTGGACCGAGGAGCACGCGCCCGCCCCCGACGCAGGTGAAGGCCCCTCGCCCACCGAGGCGGGTCCGGCCGAACAGGCGCCCGTGCGCGAGGACGATGACTGGGGCATTCCCGAGGGCGAAACCTGGTACGAGCGCGTCGGCCCTTCCGATCTGGATGACGACACGCCGGCCGCCGAACAGGTGGCCGGCGACGAGAGCCTCCGCGACCATCTGCTTTGGCAGTTGCACCTGAGCCACCTTTCCCCGCGCGACCGCAGCATTGGCGTCGCATTGATCGATGCGATCGATGACGACGGCTACCTGCGGGAAGACCTGCACGCCTTCGCCGAGTCGCTGCGCCCCGAGATCGAAGCCAGCGCCGCCGAAGTGACCACGGTGCTGCACCAGATCCAGCGATTCGACCCCGTGGGTGTCGGCGCCAGCAACCTTGGCGAATGCCTGCGCCTGCAGTTGGATACCCTGCCCGACACCACCGCGGGCAAGACGCTCGCCGGCCAACTGGCCAACGGCCCGCTGGAGCGCCTCCCCCGAATCGGGATCGCGGGCCTGGCCGCCGAACTCAAGCTGGATGCGGCCGAGGTCGACGTGGCGGTCCAGCTGCTGCGATCCCTGGACCCCCGGCCTGGCGCGCAGATCGGGGGCATCGGCAACGACACCTACGTCAGCCCTGACGTCGTGATCTGGCGCCAGCACGGCGTCTGGCGCACCGCCCTGGCCTCCGCGACGCGACCGGGCCTGGGCATCCACCGCGGTTACGAATCCATGATCCGCCACGCCAGCACCGCCGACGCCAGCTACCTGCGGGGCCGGCTGCAGGAGGCGCGCTGGCTGCTCAAGAGCCTGGAGGCGCGTGGTGACACACTGCTCAAGGTCACCCGCTGCCTGATCCGGCAGCAGGCCGCCTTCCTCGAGTTCGGCGACAGCGCGCTGCGTCCCCTGACCCTGCGTGAAGTGGCACAGGATGTCGGCCTGCATGAGTCGACGGTGTCGCGCGCGATCTCACGCAAGTACGCACGTACGCCCCGCGGCACGGTCCCGCTGCGCGCCTTCTTTGCGTCGGGCATCGAGACCGGCGCGGGCGGCGAGGCCTCCAGCACCGCCATCCAGGCCAGGATCCGCCAGCTCATTGAAGCGGAGAATCCGCGCAAACCGCTGTCGGATGCGCGCCTGGCGGAGTCGCTCAAGGCCGGCGGCATGCCCGTCGCACGACGCACGATCGCCAAGTACCGCGAGGCAATGAACATCCCCTCCTCGCAGGATCGGGTCCGGGTCTGCTGACCGCGGTACCGTCGACCATCGCCGGCGCAACCGACAAGCACTCATAACGCGCTGATAACACTGCGGCATGGTCGTAACGGGCTAACCCGCCACGCGCGACGACCACCTCTGCAACGGCGAGCACTCGCACCGATTGACTGTTATCAAGGCGCGGCTTTACGAAAGCTTGAAACTGGCACCAACGCATCCCAGACATGAGATGCTGTCACCACCGTTCCAACGTGAAGGAGGTTTCCGATGCGTATCGACGTCCACGGCCAGCAGATCGAAGTCACACAGCCCCTGCGGGACTACGTGGAATCAAAGCTGGAACGGCTGCCGCGCCATTTCGAACAACCACTCGATGTGCGCGTGCTGCTCAATGTCGACAAGGTCGAACACCGGGCCGAGGCCAACATCACCATCGCCGGCAAGGTGCTGCATGCCGATGCAACGGGCGTGGACATGTACGCCGCCATCGACCTGCTTGCCGACAAGCTCGACCGCCTGTTGATGAAGCACAAGGAAAAACAGGTCGACACCCACCGCCGCGCCGAGGGCATCGCCCGCAGTGCCGACTTCGGCTGACGGATGCCCCTGCATGACATGCTCGACGGTGACCGCGTCGCACAGCTGGCTTCGGCCGGTAGTCGCGATGCGGTGATCGACGCCGCCGCCCGGCTGCTTGCCGGTGCGGCGGCCCCGGAGGAAGACGTTACCCTCATCCGCGACAGCCTGCAGGCGCGGGAAGCCCTTGCGAGCACCGCCATCGGCCACGGCGTGGCACTGCCGCACGGCCGCATCGCCGACCTCGAAGACACACGCTGCGCTTTCCTGCAGTTGACCCCGGCCGTGGATTTCGGCGCGCTGGATGGCCAACCCGTCGACCTGGTGGTGGCGATGGCGGTTCCCGAACACTTCGCGCAGGAACACCTGCATCGCTTGGCGGAGGTGGCCGAACGCTTCTCCGATCCCGCATTCCGGGCAGCGCTGCGGGGGGCTCGCACGTCGGCCGAGCTGTATCGATTGCTGGTGACCGGGCAGCCCACCGGCGACTGAGTCCCATTAAGATGGGCTGATGACGACCCGCATCAGCGCCAACGAACTCTTCGACCAGCAGCGCGAGCGCCTTGACCTGCGCTGGATCGCCGGCCAGTCCGGCGGCGGCCGCATGCTGGAAGCCGGCGATACCGTGGCCCGGCGCCCTTCGCTGGCGGGCTACCTCAACGCCATCTATCCCAATAAGGTCCAGATCCTCGGCACCGAGGAGCTCGCGTGGCTGGACGGGCTTGATCCGCGCCAACGCTGGGAAACCATCGAGAAGATCATCCACTACCGGCCGCTGGCGCTGGTGGTGAGCAAGAGCCAGGCCTGCCCCGAGGATCTGCGACTGGCCGCCGAGGAGTCGGAAACGCCGTTGTGGTGTTCGCCGCGTCGTGGCCACGAGCTGCTCAACCTGTTGCAGTACCACCTCGCGCGCGCCCTGGCGCCACGCATCACCATGCATGGCGTGTTCATGGAGATCTACTCCATCGGCGTGCTGATCACCGGCGAATCCGGCTCGGGCAAGAGTGAACTGGCGCTGGAACTGATCACCCGCGGCCACCGGCTGGTCGCCGACGATGCGCCCGAGTTCACCCAGATCGCCCCGGACGTGCTCGACGGCACCTGTCCCGACATGCTGCAGGATCTGCTGGAAGTGCGCGGCCTGGGCGTGCTCAACATCCGCCAGATGTTCGGTGACACGGCAGTCAAGAAGAACAAGTATCTTCGGCTCATCGTCCACCTGACCAAGCCGATGACCGACCCCCTGCCCAGCGGGCTGGAGCGCCTGACCGGTGACAACAGCACGCGCCGCATCCTCGACCTGGACGTGCCGATGACCACGCTGCCGGTGATGCCCGGCCGCAACCTGGCGGTACTGACCGAAGCCGCCACGCGCCTGCACAGCCTGCGCATGAAGGGACTGGATCCGGCCGCGGCGTTCATTGCGCGGCACAGCAACTTCCTCGAGCGGGGCGAGGCATGAACGCGATCGCCGCGCCCACGCTGGCGATCGTCAGCGGCCTGTCAGGCTCGGGCAAGTCGGTGGCGCTGCGCACCTTCGAGGACCTGGGTTACTACTGCGTCGACAACCTGCCCATCGAGATGCTGCCGCAGTTCGTGCGCAGCGTCAGCAGCGGCGACGACGCCCCGCCCAAGCTGGCGGTGGGCATCGACGTGCGAAATCGTGGCGGAGAGCTGGCCAAGGTCTCGGGCTGGCTCTCGGCCGTGGGGGAACTGGGGCTGGACCCGCGCCTGCTGTTCTTCGAATGCCGTGAAGAGGTGCTTTTGCGGCGCTATGCCGACACCCGCCGCCGCCACCCGCTGAGCCATCTGGGCCTGCCCCTGGTCGAAGCCATCGCGCACGAGCGCGAACTGCTGCGTCCGTTGCGCCAGATCGCCGATACCGTGATCGACACCAGCGACCTCAACGTGCACCAGTTGCGCCGCCTGGTGATCACCGAATTCGAGATGGGCGACGACAAGAAGCTGTCGCTGCTGTTCGAGTCCTTTGCCTACCGCCACGGCGTCCCGGCCGACGCCGACTTCGTGTTCGACGCGCGCGCGCTGCCCAATCCGCACTGGGATGCCGTGCTCCGACCGCTGTCCGGCCGTGACGCCGGAGTGCGTGACTACCTGGACCGGCAAGCCGATGTCGAGACGTTCTTCGGCCAGGTCAGCCAGTTCCTCGACAACTGGCTGCCGCGGATGAACGCCGACACCACGCGGAGCTACGTCACCGTGGCCTTCGGCTGCACCGGCGGCCGCCACCGCTCGGTCTATCTTGCCGAACGCATGGCCAGCCATGCACGCGCTCGGGGCTGGGACGAAGTGGCCGTGCACCACCGCGAACTCGATTAGCCCAAACCGCGTCACGCCGGCCGGGACGAACACGTCCCGGATCCATGCTGCCCGCTACCGGGTGGTGTCCCTGCTCTGTTAAGTTTCCCCCATGGCCGTTGGAATCCTGCTCATCACCCACCCCGGCATTGGCAGCGCGCTCGTCGCGGTGGCCACCGGACTGCTGCGCTCGCTGCCGCTGCGCACCGAGTCCTTCGAAGTTCCCATCGGCGGCGACCCGGACGAGTTGCTGCCGCAGGCCAGCGCGGCGCTGCGGCGCGTGGACGGCGGCGCCGGTGTGCTGGTGCTCACCGACCTGTACGGCGCCACGCCCAGCAACCTGGCGGCCAAGGTCGCGCGCCTCGGCACGCCGGTGCGGCGCGTGTCGGCGGTAAGCCTGCCGATGCTGCTGCGGGTAATGAACTACGCTGAGCTGGAGCTGGACGAGCTGCCCGCGGTCGCATCCGCCGGCGCCCGCAATGGCGTGATTTTGGACGACGCGTGAGGCCCCCCACATGATCGAACGCGAACTGACCGTCAGCAACCGCCTGGGCCTGCATGCACGCGCCACCGCCAAGCTGGTGCAACTGCTGTCGGCCTACAAGAGCAACGTGACGCTCACTGCCAAGGGCCGCGAGGTCAACGCCAAGAGCATCATGGGCGTGATGCTGCTCGCCGCGGGCCAGGGCACGCAGGTCAAGCTGCGCGTGGACGGCGAGGACGAAGGCAACGCCTGCGACGCGGTTGCCCTGCTGTTCGAACGCCGCTTCGACGAAGACAGCTGAGCGGAGCCGGGGGATGAGGCAGGTATTCAATGGACTGGGGGCGTCGCGCGGCAGCGCGCTGGGACGCGCCCGGGTCCGCCTGCCACATGCGCTGGACGTTGCCGAGGAACACATCAGCGCCGACCAGGTGGAAGGCGAACTCGCGCGCCTGCACGAAGCCATCGACCTCGTGCGCACCGAGATGCACGCACTGCGGGATCGGCTGCACGGCGCGCTCGCCCATGAGGTGGGCGAATTCCTCGACCTGCATACCCTGCTGCTCGACGACCCCGAACTGCTGCAGGGCCTCGACGCGCTGATCCGCACCGGCCGCTACACCGCCGATTACGCGCTGCGCCTGCAGCGCGACCGCATCGCCTCGGTGTTCGAAGCGATGAACGACGATTACTTCCGCAGCCGCGTGGACGACATCGACCAGGTGATCGGCCGCATCCACGCGGCGCTGCACCGGCACGGCGCCGAAACCGCGGGGGTGGCCGGCGAGATCCTGATCACCGATACCGTGGCGCCGGCCGAACTGGCGCAACTGCAGGCGCAAGGCGTGGTGGCCATCGTCACCGCCGGCGGCAGCATGCTTTCTCACAGCGCCATCCTCGCGCGCAGCCTGCACCTGCCACTGGTGGTGGGGGCGGCGCAGGCGTTGCAGAAGATCAACGACGGCGACGCGCTGATCGTCGACGGCGGCAGCGGCCTGGTGGTGCTGGAGCCCGGTCCGGAGGACCTGCGCGACCACCGCACCCGCGAGCGCGAGTACATCCGCGAGCGCAAGGAACTGCACCGACTGCGTCGCGAACCCACGCGCACCAGCGACGGCCATCACATCCAGCTCCTGGCCAACGCCGAATCGCGCGAGGACGTGGCCGAGGCGCACGCGCTGGGCGCCAGTGGCATCGGGTTGTACCGCACCGAGTTCCTGTTCCTGCAACGCCACGAACTGCCGGACGAGGAAGAGCAGTTCCGCGCGTACCGCGACGTGGTGCTGGGCATGAGCGGCCGGCCGGTGACCATCCGCACCCTGGACCTGGGCGCGGACAAGGCCGACCGCACCGGGCTGGCGCTGCGCGACGAACCCAATCCCGCCCTCGGCCTGCGCGGCGTGCGCCTGTCGATGGCGCGCAGCGGCCTGCTCGACACCCAGTTGCGTGCTGCGCTGCGCGCCTCGGGCTACGGACCGATCCGCATCCTGGTGCCAATGGTGACCTCGCGCGAGGAGATCGCGACGGTGCGCACGCGCATCAAGCTGATCGGCCGCGACCTGCGCACCCAGGGCTACGAGATCGCCGATTACGTGCCGCTGGGCGCGATGATCGAAGTACCTGCCGCTGCGCTCGCGCTGCCGGGCTACATCGGCAAACTCGACTTCCTGTCCATCGGTACCAACGACCTTGTGCAGTACCTGCTGGCGGCCGACCGCAACAACGAGGCGCTGGCCGAGCTGTACACGCCGCTACATCCGGCGGTGATCCGCCTGGTGCGCGACGTGATCCGCCTCGCCCATGCCCGGGGCAAGTCCGTGGCCGTGTGCGGCGAGATGGCCGGCGACCCGGCCTTCACCCCGCTGTTGCTGGCGTTGGGCCTGAGCGAGTTCAGCCTGCACCCCGGCACCCTGCTGGAAGTACGCCGGCGCATCCGCGAGTGCGACCTCGCCACGCTGAAGAAGCGTGTCCCCGCACTGATGCGCGCGCGCGATCGCAGCGACATCGAGGACTGGGTGGCCCGCGCCTGCGCCCAGTAACGCGCTGCCGTTCGCACGCGGGGTGTGCAGCATCGCGATCAGGGGCGATAATGTGCGCATGAACGCATGACGCCCGGTCGCATCCGTCGTCGCCCGCACGAGGCGATGGTTGCGGCTCCCCGCAGGAAACGGCCCCGGCCGCTTCCCCGAGACCGCCCACGGAGCGCCGCATGGCCGAAGCCATCCGCCACGACAAGACCGCACGCCAGTTGCGTCTGCTTTCGGACGCGATCGACAGCGGCCGGCTGGGCCCGGTCAAGCGGCTGGTCAACACCCTGTCCCCCGCGGAGATCGGCAACCTGCTCGAGTCGCTGCCGCCGGGCAAGCGCACGGTGGTGTGGGGCCTGGTCGATCCCGAGGACGACGGCGAGGTGCTGCTGCACGTGGGCGAAGACGTCCGCGAGAACCTCATCGCCGACATGGACCCGGACGAGCTGGTCGCGGCGGTCGAAGACCTCGACATCGACGATCTCGCCGACCTGGTCGAGGACCTGCCGGATACGGTCATCGACGAAGTGCTTAAGTCGATGGACCGCGAGAACCGCGACCGGCTGGAGCAGGTGCTGTCGTACCCGGAGGACACTGCCGGCCGCCTGATGAACCCCGACGTGGTGACGGTGCGCACCGACACCACCGTGGACGTGGTGCTGCGTTACCTGCGCCTGCGCGGCGAGCTGCCCGACCACACCGACCACCTCTACGTGGTCAGCCGACGCCACCAGTACCTGGGCCGCATCGCGGTGATCGCGCTGCTGACCCACGAGCCCGGCACGCCGATCAACAAGCTGGTCGACGACGAGCAGCCCGCCATCGACGTGGGCGAGACCGCCACTGAAGTGGCGCGCCAGTTCTCCGACCACGACTGGATCAGCGCCCCGGTGGTGGACGACAACAACATCCTGCTCGGCCGCATCACCATCGACGACGTGGTCGACATCATCCGCGAGCAGGCCGAGCACCAGGCGCTGGGCGCCGCCGGCCTGGACGAGGACGAGGACCTGTTCTCGCCCGTGCCGCGCGCGTGGCGCCGCCGATTGATGTGGCTGAGCATCAACCTCGGCACGGCGTTCCTCGCCGCCAAGGTGGTCGACAGCTTCAAGGGCACCATCGACGAGCTGGTGGCGCTGGCGGTGCTGATGCCGATCGTCGCCGGCATGGGTGGCAACGCGGGCACCCAGGTGCTCGCGCTGATGGTGCGCGGCCTGGCGCTGGGCCAAGTGGGTGCGTCCAACATCCGCACCCTGCTGTGGAAGGAGGCGCGGGTCGCCCTGCTCAACGGCCTGGTGCTGGGGCTGGTGCTGGCGCTGATCGTGCTGGCGTGGTTCCAGGACCTCGGCCTGTCGCTGGTGATATTCACCGCGTTGACCGCCAACCTGCTGTTGGCCGCGCTGGCCGGAGTGATGGTGCCGGTCACGCTGAAGCGCGCCGGCTACGACCCGGCGCTGGCGAGCAGCATCTTCCTCACCACGGTCACCGACGTGATGGGGTTCTTTACCTTCCTGGGGCTGGCGACGCTGCTACTGGTGCGCTGAGGCCGTGCAGGCACGCCCCAAGGCGTGCGATCTGACGAACTCTTGATGACCGCGCCTGTCAGGCGCATGACAGATTGAGCGCTCGGTGACCGCGCCTCAGCGTCCCAGCAATGCCTCGAGCACGGCCATGCGCGCTGCGACCCCGTTGCGCACCTGCGTCAGGATCAACGACCGCGGGCCATCCGCTACCTCATCGGTGATTTCCACGCCCCGGTTCATCGGGCCGGGATGCATCACCACGGCATCGGGCGCGGCACGGCGCAGGCGCGTCGCGGTCAGGCCGTAGTCGCGGTGGTAGTCGTCCAGCGAATCGACCAACCCCTCTTCCATGCGCTCGCGCTGCAGGCGCAGCATCATCGCCACGTCCACGCCTTCCAGTGCCGCGTCGAGGTCATGGGTGACGGTGCAGCCGGCCAGCGTGCCGTCGTCGGGCAGCAGCGACGCGGGGGCGCACACGCGGATGTCGATTGACCTGCCTTCGCCAGCACCCAGCGTGCGCAGTGCATGCAGGTCCGAGCGCGCCACGCGCGAATGCTTCACGTCGCCAACAATGGCGACCTTCAACTGCGAGAAGTCCGCGCCCTTGGCCTGGCGCAGGGTCAGCATGTCGAGCAGGCCCTGGGTCGGATGGTTGCTGCGCCCGTCGCCCGCATTGAGCAACGCAGTGCCGGCATTGGCCGCTTCGGCCAGTTCGGCGACGGCCCCGTCGTGCTTGTGGCGCACGATGAAGCCGCGCACGCCCATCGCCTCCAGGTTCTTCAGTGTGTCGCGCGCGGTCTCGCCCTTGCTGGTGGACGAGGACGAGGCGTCGAAGCTGAGCACGTCGGCGCCCAACCGCTGCGCCGCGAGGGTGAAGCTCATCCGCGTGCGGGTGGATGGCTCGAAGAACAGGGTGCACACCGCGGTGCCGGCCAGCGCGCCCCGCGCGTCATGGCCCTCGGCGAAATGCTGCGCGCGGTCGAGCAGCACGACCAACTGCGCGCGCGGCATGCCATCAAGGGTGAGCAGGTGGCGCAGCGCGCCGGAGGCATCGGTCTGGGAGGTCATGCAGGAGGCAGGTCGGAAAGCGGGGTGGCGTCGTCGGGAGAGGCGAGCCAGCGTTCGATGATGACGGCCGCGGCCACGGCATCCAGCGCCTCGGCATCCCGCCGGCGTTTGCGGCCTTCTGCGCGGTCGCTTGCGAAGCGCTGCGCGGCCTCGATGGAAGTGGAGCGTTCGTCGACCAGCACCACTGGCAGCTTGCAGCGGCCGTGGATCTCGCGGGCGAAGGCGTGGGCACGGATTCGAATGGGCTGGTCGCCGCCTTCAAGGGTCATGGGGTCGCCGACCACGATGCCGTCGGGGCGCCACTCCTTCAGTAGACGGTCGATGGCCGGCCAGTCGGGGCCATTGGCATGCACGTCGACCACGGCCAGCGCGCGCGCGCCGTGGCCGAAGGCGCTCCCCACGGCCACACCGATGCGGCGGGCACCCACGTCGAAGCCCAGCACCGTGCCATCGCGGCGGATGGTGGGGCCGCTCATGCGTGTCCGGCGTAGTCAGCCAGGTGGGCGAAGTCGACGCCGATGCGGCCTGCCGCCGCCTGCCAGCGCGCCTCCAGTGGCAGCCCGAACAACAACTCGGCGTCCACCGGCGCGGTCAGCCAGTCATTCTCGGTAAGTTCGTGTTCGAGCTGGCCCTGCCCCCAACCGGCGCAGCCGAGCGCAACAATGGCGTGCGCGGGGCCCTCGCCCCTGGCCATTGCTTCCAGGATGTCGCGCGAGGTGGTGAGGAACAACGTGTCGCTGACCTGCAGCGACGAATCCCAGCGCATGCCGCCGTCGTGCAGCACGAAGCCCCGTTCGGGGTGCACCGGGCCACCCGCCAGCACGATCTGCGCGGCCATCGTGGGGTCATGCGCTTCCAGCCCCATCTGGCCGAGCACGTCGCCGAGCGTGTACTCAGAGGGCTTGTTGACCATGATGCCCATCGCGCCGTCGTCATCGTGCTGGCACACCAGCGTGACGCTGCGTGCGAAGTTGCCGTCGGCCAGCGCCGGCAACGCGATCAGCAGCTGGTTGGTCAGGGGCGTGGGCATGAGCGACATGTGCCCATTCTAGCCCGTGCCATACTCGGGGCGACATTCCGAACGCCGCCATGTCCAGCTACTGCGACTTTGCCCCCGGCCACCCCATTCACGGCCCCTACCACGACAGCGAATACGGCTTTCCCCGCCGCGACGAGGCCGTGCTGTTCGAGCGCCTGGTCCTGGAGATCAACCAGGCCGGCCTCAGCTGGGAAACCATCCTGAAGAAGCGCGACGGCTTCCGTCGCGCCTACGACGGCTTCGACGTGGATGCCGTGGCCGCCTACGGGCCCGGGGACCGCGAGCGCCTGCTGGCCGACCCCGGCATCATCCGCAACCGGCTGAAGGTGGACGCGGCCATCCACAACGCCCGGGTCGCGCAGGGCCTGCGCGACTCCCACGGCGGCTTCGCCGACTGGCTGGATGCGCATCTGCTCGACGGCTCCGCCGCCCGCGACAAGGCGGGCTGGGTCAAGCTGTTCAAGCGCACCTTCCGTTTCACCGGCGGGGAGATCACCGGCGAGTTCCTGATGAGCCTGGGTTACCTGCCCGGCACGCACCGCGCGGACTGCCCGACATTCGCGCGAATCGCCGCCGTGGGGCCGCCTTGGATGCGGGTCGGCTGAGCGGCCCGCATGTCGGGGTCCCCGGGCGGGGGAGGCGTACTGGGGGGCGCCTTAGCGGCCTGAGCCGGCGTCAGCGCACCTCGGCCAGATCCACCCCGTCCAACCCGGACGACAGGGTCTTGGCGTCGCCCCCCTGGGCCAGCTTGATGCGCAGGCGCACCTCGTTCTGGCTGTCGGCGTAGCGCAATGCGTCCTCGTAGGTGATCTCGCCGGCCTGGTACAGCTCGAACAGCGCCTGGTCGAAGGTCTTCATGCCCAACTGGACGGATTCCTTCATCACTTCCTTCAGCTTGTGGATCTCGCCGTCGCGGATGTAGTCCTGCACCAGCGGCGTGCCCAGCAGGATTTCCATCGCCACGCGGCGGCCCTTGCCGTCCGGGGTCGGGATCAACTGCTGCGCCACCACGCCCTTGAGGTTCAGCGAGAGGTCCATCAGCAACTGCTGGCGGCGGTCTTCCGGGAAGAAGTTGATGATGCGGTCCATCGCCTGGTTGGCGTTGTTGGCGTGCAAGGTGCACAGCACCAGGTGGCCGGTTTCGGCGAAGGCGATGGCGTGGTCCATGCCCTCGCGGGTACGCACCTCGCCGATCATGATCACGTCGGGCGCTTGGCGCAGGGTGTTCTTCAGCGCCGCCTCCCAGCTGTCGGTGTCGATGCCGACCTCGCGCTGGGTGATGATGCAGCCCTCGTGCTTGTGCACGAACTCAATCGGGTCCTCGATCGTGATGATGTGGCCGGTCGAATTCATGTTGCGGTAGCCGATCATCGCCGCCAGCGAGGTCGACTTACCCGTGCCGGTCGCGCCCACGAAGATGATGATGCCGCGCTTGGTCATCGCCAGCGTCTTGATGATCGGCGGCAGGTTCAGCTCTTCCACCGTCGGGATCTTGGTCTCGATGCGGCGCAGGACCATGCCGACCTGGTTGCGCTGGTAGAAGCACGACACGCGGAAGCGGCCGACGCCAGACACGCCGATGGCGAAGTTGCATTCGTGCGTCTTCTCGAACTCCTCGCGCTGCTGCGGCGTCATCACGTTCAGCACCAGGTCGCGGCTCTGCTGCGGGGTCAGGGCGGTCTGGGTGATCGGCGAGAGCTTGCCGTGCACCTTCATCGACGGCGGCATGCCCGCGGTGATGAACAGGTCCGAGGCCTTCTGGTGGGCCATAAGCTTGAGGAACGAAGTGAAATCGATGGTGCTCATCCGGTACTCCCTTGCCGCGCGCCCCGGGGCGGCGCGGCCTATGGATCAATGAATCGTGGCGGTGCGCGCCGTCACTCGAACAGCCGCTTGTCCTTTGCGTACTCGCGCGCCTGCGGGCGCAGGATCAGGCCACGCTTGACCAGGTCCTGCAGGTGCTGGTCCAGGGTCATCATGCCCGCGGCCTGGCCCGTCTGGATGGCCGAGTACATCTGCGCGACCTTGTCTTCGCGGATCAGGTTGCGGATGGCCGGGGTGCCCACCATGATTTCCCACGCCGCAGTACGGCCACCGCCCACCTTCTTCAGCAGCGCCTGGCTGATCACCGCGCGCAGCGACTCCGACAGCATCGAGCGCACCATCGGCTTCTCGCCCGCGGGGAACACGTCGATGATGCGGTCGATGGTCTTGGCCGCCGACGAGGTGTGCAGCGTCGCGAACACCAGGTGGCCGGTCTCCGCGGCGGTCAGTGCCAGGCGGATGGTTTCGATGTCGCGCATTTCGCCGACCAGGATGTAGTCCGGGTCCTCACGCAGCGCGCTGCGCAACGCCTCGTTGAAGCCGTGCGTGTCGCGGTGCACTTCGCGCTGGTTGATCAGGCACTTCTGCGAGGTATGCACGAACTCGATCGGGTCTTCGACCGAGAGGATGTGGCCATACTCGTTCTTGTTGATGTGGTCGATCATCGCCGCCAGCGTGGTCGACTTGCCCGAACCCGTCGGGCCAGTGACCAGAATCAGGCCCTGCGGCTGGTCGATCAGGTCCTTGAAGATCTTCGGGCAATTCAGATCCTCCAGGGTCAGCACCTCGGACGGAATGGTACGGAACACCGCACCGGCGCCACGGTTCTGGTTGAAGGCGTTGACGCGGAAACGCGCCAGTCCCGGGATCTCGAACGAGAAGTCGACCTCGAGGAATTCCTCGTAGTCGCGGCGCTGCTTGTCCGACATGATGTCGTACACCAGCGCGTGCACCTGCTTGTGCTCCAGCGCCGGGATGTTGATGCGGCGGACGTCGCCGTCGACGCGGATCATCGGCGGCAAGCCGGCCGACAGGTGAAGGTCAGAAGCCTTGTTCTTGACCGAGAACGCCAACAGTTCGGCGATATCCATGAGTGCTCCCCCGCACTGCGTCGGAACCGGTCGCGCGACCGGCAAGTTGGAACGATACTACCCCTTGCGAAGCAGTATAGACCTGTACCTGTGTCGCCAATCCATCCCATGGACGAGACCACCGACGAGCTTGGGCGCGCCCTTCACGGCGTGCTCCGGCAACTGGATAACGCAGCCCGTTCAGCCAAGCGGCCAACGCCGCGGCTGCTGGCGGTCAGCAAGACCCAACCGGCCGCGCGGGTGGCCGCGCTGGCCGCGGCGGGGCAGCGTGCCTTCGGCGAAAACTACGTGCAGGAGGCCGCCGCCAAGATCGCTGAACTGGGGCCGCTGGGGCTGGAATGGCACCTCATCGGCCACCTGCAGTCGAACAAGGCCAAGGAGGCCGCGGACCTGTTCGACTGGGTGCAGACGGTGGACCGGAGCAAGCTGGTGAGCGCGCTGGCCCGCCACCGCAGCGCTGAACGTCCGCCGCTGAACGTGCTGGTGCAGGTCAATATCGATGACGAGGCCAGCAAGCATGGATGCCGACCGGACGAGGTGGCGGCGCTCGCGGATGCCATCGCCGGGGAGCCTCGGCTACGGCTGCGCGGGCTGATGGCCATCCCCACGCCATGGCCGGACATGGAACAGCGTCGCGCGGCCTTTGCCCAGGTGCGACGGCTGTACGACGGCCTGCAGCAGGCCCACCCTGACGTGGACACTTTGTCGATGGGCATGAGCGAGGACCATGCCGTGGCGGTCGCCGAAGGTGCGACCATGGTGCGCGTGGGCACGGCGCTGTTCGGTCGCCGCCCCGCCGCCGGATAAGGCGCTGCCCGCGCGGACCCCGCGCATACTCGGCGTCCCGGCCGCGCACGCCATGCCGGCCGCGCGTTGCCATCCCGTCACCCGTTGCAGAGCGCAGGAAGCCCCATGAACCAACCAGACCCTTCCAACCTTGCCTTCATCGGTGGCGGCAACATGGCCCGCAGCCTGATTGGCGGGCTGGTGGCCCGCGGCACCGACCCGGCCACCATCCGCGTCGCCGAGCCGGTGGATGCGCTGCGCCACGCGCTGCAGCAGGATTTCGGCGTGCACACCTTCGACCATGCGGCCGATGCGGTGCAGGGCGCGGACGCCTGGGTGCTGGCGGTAAAGCCGCAGGTGATGCGGGGCGTCTGCGAAGGGCTGATGGCGCAGGCCCAGGCCACGCGGCCGCTGGTGATATCCATCGCCGCCGGCATCACCGCCGGGCAGTTGGACCGCTGGCTGGGTGGTGGGCTGGCGGTGGTGCGCGCCATGCCCAACACGCCGGCGCTGCTCGGCGCGGGGGTGACGGGCCTGTTTGCCAACGCCGCGACCGACAACGCCGGCCGCGCCCGCGCCGCGGCGCTGCTTGGCGCGGTGGGCGCCACCGTGTGGATCGACGACGAGAACCTGATGGACGCGGTGACCGCGGTGTCCGGCAGCGGCCCGGCCTATGTGTTCCTGCTGGCCGAGGCCATGCAGCAGGCCGGCGAAGCGCAGGGCCTGGACCCGGCTGCGGCGCGCGTGCTGGCAGCGCAGACCTTGCTGGGCGCGGCGCGCATGTTGACTGAACGCGAGGAACCCGCCGACGTGCTGCGCGCCCGCGTCACCTCGCCGGGCGGCACGACACAGGCGGCGATCGAAACTTTCGAGGCGGGAGGCTTCCGCGGGCTGGTGGCCAAGGCCATTGCCGCCGCCACCGCACGCGGTCGCGAGCTGTCCGCCGCCAATGACTGAGTCATCGGGAGTATTGCCATGATGCCCAACTCCACGCCGCTATTGCCCGCCAGCGCACACCCTGCCCTGGCCAGCCGCGCCGACAGCCCATCCATCCCGGCGAGGCGCCGTCTTTCGGCCGTCTGGATGCCCCTGCTCGCCTGCCTGTTGCTGGGCGGCTGCGGCGGCGATACCGGCCCTTCCGGCGCGCCCGCCGCCGCGACTGCTCCGTCCGCACCGCAGGAGGCGGTGACTCGCATCGGCGACGTGACCATCCGCGCCAGCGTGGTGCAGACCTCCACCCTGCCCGAGGCGGTGGCCATGCAGTACGGCATCGAGCGCAGCGACCGCCTGGCCCTGCTTCTGGTGGCTGTCCGCCAGGGGGCCGAGGCGCAGGAAACCGCATTGCCGGCGACCATTACCGCCACCGCCACCGACCTGCGCGGGCGTCGCCAGGACATTCCGATGCGCGAGTTGCGTACCGGCGACCTGCTCGACTACGTGGGCACCGCCGAGATCGACCTGCCCGACACCCTGCGCTTCGAGTTGACGATCGTGCGCGAAGGCGGCGCCCAGTCGACGATGCAGTTCACCCGCGAGTTCTACCCGCGCTGACCGTGCGCGGGTCGTCCCCGCGCGCCCACGCCTGCACCACCGCGGCGATCTCGCGCACGCCGTCGGTCACTGCCGCCGGTCCCGGCTGCAGGATCGCGGGTGACTTGATCTCGTGCAGCCAGCCGTCGCGTACTGCGGGCACCGCTTGCCAGCCGGGGCGCGCGGCCACTTTCTCCGGCCGGAACTTCTTGCCGCACCACGAGCCCAGCACGATGTCCGGCGCGCGGGCCACAACCTCGCCGCCGTCGGAGAGGATGCGGCCCTTGGCCAGCGGCTCCGCGGCGCGCTCGGGAAAGATGTCGTCGCCCCCGGCGATGCGCACCAGCTCGGACACCCAGCGGATGCCGGTGATCAGCGGGTCGTCCCATTCCTCGAAATAGACCTTGGGTCGGCGCGGCAGTCGCGCGGCTGCATCGGCGATGGCGTCGAGGCCACGCTGCAGCTCATCGGCGTAGGCGACTCCACGCTCGCCGGCCCCCACCATCGCCCCCAGGCGCCGAATGTAGTCGAGGATGCCATCCACGCTGCGGTGGTTGCTGATCCACACTTCCACGCCGTGGCGGATCAACTCGGCGGCGATATCGGCCTGGATGTCGGAGAAACCCACCACGAAATCCGGTTGCAGCTTCAGGATCTCGCCGATCTTCGCGCTGGTGAAGGCGCTGACCTTGGGCTTTTCCTTGCGCGCGATCGCCGGGCGCACGGTGAAGCCGCTGATGCCGACGATGCGGTGCTGCTCACCCAGCGCGTACAGCGTCTCGGTGGGTTCTTCGGTCAGGCAGACGATGCGTTGGGGTCCCATCCCGCCATTCTGCCCAACGCATCGCGCCTGTGACAGCGATCAGGGGTACAACATGCGCCGCGACCACGCGCCGGCGGCGTCGACTTCGTAATGCTGCCGCTCGTGCAGGCGGAAATCGGCGCCGTACCAGAACTCGATGACCTCGGGCTTCACCCGGAAACCGGTCCAGCGCGGCGGGCGTGCCACTTCACGGCCGTCGAACTCGCGCTCGGCTTCGGCGAGGCGCTGCTCGAAGGTGTCCCGGTCGGGCAGCGTCTGCGACTGCTTCGACGCCCATGCGCCCAACTGGCTGACCCTCGGTCGCGAGGCGAAGTAGGCATCCGCCTCGGCATCGGACACGGTCTCCACCGCGCCCTCGATGCGCACCTGCACGCCGTTGCGCACCCGCGCCCAGTGGAACAGCAGCGCCGCGTGCGGGTTGGCCTGCAACTCGCGGCCCTTGCGCCCGTCCAGGTGGGTGTAGAAGACAAAGCCGCGACGGTCGTGCGACTTGAGAAGGACCACCCGGGCGGAAGGTCGCCCCTCGGGGGTGGCGGTGGCCACGGTCATGGCGGTGCGATCGGATTCGCCGGCCGTGGCGGCCTCGGCGAACAGGGTGTCGAAGGTGGCGAGGGCTTCGTCCAGCAGGTCGGGCGTGTTCATGCCGCGCATTGTGCGCCATCCGCGCGGCCCGCCGCCTGATCAGGATCAACCTGCGACGGGCGGCGCGCCGCGGCACCGCCCGTCCGTGGCGTCACTCGACGACGAACGAAACCCGCATGTTGACCCGCCATTCGGTGACGTTGCCATCGCCATCGGCCACTACCTTGATCTCGTTGACCCAAGCGCCCTTGATGTTCTTCACCGATTCGGCGCATTTCTTCAGCCCGCTTTTCACCGCATCCTCCATGCTGGTCTTGGACGATGCATTGAGCTCGATGACCTTGGCGATGGCCATGGCAAACCTCCTGTGGCCCGCGACCGGGATGGTGCGGGGAACCCCGACCCTAGGAGCGGGGGTGTTAAGGCCGCGCAGTCGGTTGCACCCGCAATCAGCCCGCGCCCACGGTGGAGGCGCGCCTACAATGGCGACATGAATCCCGCCGCCAACCTTGTCCTTGTCGGTCCGATGGGGGCTGGCAAGTCCACGCTGGGCCACGCACTGGCCGAGCGGCTGGGGCTCCGCCTGCACGACCTGGACCGTGCGGTGGAGCAGGAGGCGGGCGCCAGTGTCGCCGAGCTGTTCGCGCGCGAAGGCGAGGCCGGGTTCCGCGCCCGCGAAAAGGCCAAGTTGGCCGAACTGCTGGCGGGCGACGGCGCGCTGGTTGCCACCGGCGGCGGCGCGGTCCTGGACGCCGACAACCGCGACACCCTGCGCACGCGCGGCTTCGTGGTGTACCTGCCGGTGGACGTGGCCACCCAACTGGTGCGACTGGCGGAGGACCTCAGCCGCCCGCTGCTGGCACGGCCGGACCGCGAACAGGTGCTGCAAGACCTCGCGGCGCTGCGCACGCCGTTGTACCGGGAGGTGGCGGACCTGGTTTTCGACACGACCGGGCTCGCGGCGGACGACGCCGCGGCACGGCTGGCCGGCCGGCTGGCAACCCAATGGATGCGACAGGGAGCAACCGCATGAACACGGTACGCACGGTCAAGGTAAGCGGCGACTATCACTACACCATCGCCATCGGCGCAGGCCTGCTGGACGACGCTCCCCGCCTGGCCCACACCCTGCGCGGCCGCCACGTGCTGCTGGTGAGCGATGGCAACGTCGCCCCGCTCTACGCCGACAAGGTCGAGGCGGCATTGCACGCCGCACGCCCGGACGCGGTGGTCCGCCGCTTCGTGATCCCGCCCGGCGAGCAGGAGAAGACACTCGCCCGCTTCGGTGAATGCATCGAGGCACTGGCTGCCATGGGCGCCACCCGCGACGCCACGGTGCTCGCGCTGGGCGGTGGCGTGGTCGGTGACCTGGCCGGCTTCACCGCCGCCTGCTGGATGCGCGGCGTCGACTGCGTGCAGCTGCCGACCTCGTTGCTGGCGATGGTGGACTCCTCGGTGGGCGGCAAGACGGGGGTGGACCTGCCCGCGGGCAAGAACCTGGTCGGCGCTTTCCACCCACCGCGGGCGGTGATCGCCGACACCGCCACCCTGCACACCCTCCCGGACCGCGAATTACGCGCGGGGCTGGCCGAAGTGGTGAAGTACGGCGCGATCTTCGATGCCGGGTTCCTGCATTGGATCGAGGCCCACGCCGACGCGCTGCTGACAGGCGACGAGGCGGCACTGTCCTACGCCATCGCCCATTCGTGCGAGCACAAGGCCGACGTGGTGGCGCGCGATCCGTTCGAGCACGGCGACCGCGCCATGCTCAACTTCGGCCACACCTTTGGCCACGCGATCGAGGCCGAGCAGGGCTACGCGGGCACCACCGGCGCCGGGCTCAACCATGGCGAGGCGGTGGCGGTGGGGATGGGACTGGCCGCGCGGCTGTCCACCGCATTGGGCATGGCCCCCGCTGCCGACGCCGAACGCCTGCGGGCGCTGCTGCAGCGGCTGGGACTGCCGACCGCGATCCCGACCGGGCTTGCGCCGGAGGCACTGCTGGCGCGCATGCGCCTGGACAAGAAGGCCGATGCCCATGGCCTGAGACTGGTCCTCTGGAGCGGCGCGGGGAAGGCCTGCATCGTGTCGGGCGTGGCCGAGAACGCCGTGCTGGGGGTGCTGTCCCACGGCTGAGCCGCGCTGCGGCTACAATGCCCGGCCATGCGCCTGCTCCTGCAACAACGGCCTGACGGCCCCGAAGCCCCGCGCTTCGTGCAACTGATGCTGCAACCCGACCTGCTCGGCGGGTGGACACTGGTGCGCGAGTCCGGGCAGATCGGCGGCCGCAGCCAGCTCCGCCGCGACCAGTTCATGGACCAGGACAGCGCCTTGGCCGCGCTGGAGAAGGCACGCGACCAGCACATCAAGCGCGGCTACCAGCTGATGTTCACCCAGGGCGCGGACGCGCCGCGGTGAGCGGTTCGATCGGCCGCGACCTGTCCCTCGCCGCACCCGCAGCACCGTGGCAGCGGCGGCAAACCGCCCGCGCGGTGACCGCGACGACAGCCCCTTTCTTTTTCGCCCCCCTCCTTGACCGAACCGCGCAACCACGCGCCTGAGGACTCCTGCATGACCGCCAACGCCCCGCTGACCAACGATCGCTTCCTGCGCGCCCTTCGCCGCGAGCCGGTCGACTGCACGCCGGTGTGGCTGATGCGGCAGGCTGGCCGCTACCTGCCGGAGTACCGCGCCACCCGCGCCGCGGCGGGCAGCTTCCTCAACATGGCGAAGAACCCGGAGCTGGCCTGCGAGGTGACCCTGCAGCCGCTGCGCCGCTTCCCCTTGGACGCCGCGATCCTGTTCTCCGACATCCTCACCGTGCCCGACGCGATGGGCCTGGGCCTGTACTTCGTCGAAGGCGAGGGCCCGAAGTTCGAGCGCCCGGTGCGCAGCGCCGCTGACATCGCAAAGCTTTCCGTGCCCGACATGGGCACGGAGCTGCGCTACGTCACCGACGCGGTCAGCCTGATCCGTCGCGAACTCAACGGCAGCGTGCCGCTGATCGGCTTCTCCGGCAGCCCATGGACGCTGGCCTGCTACATGGTCGAAGGCGGCGGCAGCAAGGACTTCGCGCGGGTGAAGTCGCTGGCGCTCAACGACCCGGCGGCCATGCACCAGTTGCTTGAGGTCACCACAGACGCGGTGATCGCCTACCTGTCGGCGCAGCGCGCGGCCGGCGCGCAGGCACTGCAGGTGTTCGACACCTGGGGCGGCGTGCTGTCGCCCGCGATGTACCGCGAATTCTCGCTGCGCTACCTCAAGCGCATCGCGCAGGAGCTGCCGCGCGGCGAAGGCGCCGACCGCACCCCGCTGATCCTGTTCGGCAAGGGCAACGGCGCGTATGTCGAAGAACTGGCCGCCACCGGCACCGAAGGCGTGGGCATCGACTGGACCGTGGACCTGGGCGATGCGGCGCGCCGCACCGGCGGCAGGGTCGCGCTGCAGGGCAACCTGGACCCGGTGACGCTGTACGCCTCGCCTGACGCGATTCGCGCCGAAGTCGGACGGGCCCTGGACAGCTACCGCGACGGCAACGGCGGCTCGCGCGATGGCCACGTGTTCAATCTCGGCCATGGCATGTCGCCGGACATGAATCCCGAGCACGTCGCCGTGCTGGTCGAGGCGGTGCACTCGCACAGTCGTCGCTGAGCGCGCCCGATCCCGACACGCTCGGTTGGCGCGCGGCCAACCCCGGTCGTGCGTACCAAGCACCCCGCCGTCAGGCGATGCTGGACTCCGGGCAGAGCGCTGCCAGCACCTCGGACAGCATCACGCCGGTCACCGGCTTGCGCAGGAACCGGTTGAATCCTGCGTCCCGCGCCTGCGCCATGGCCGCTTCGTCGGAGCGGGCGGTCAGGGCCACCAGCGGCGCCTCAAAACCCCGCGCGCGCAGCTGCCGCGCCAGGCTCAGCCCATCCATGCCCGGCAGGTCCAGATCGAGCAGGGCCAGGTCGAAGTTCTGGGTTGCGGTGGCCGTGAGGGCCGCCAAGGCGTGCGGAGCGTGATGGATGCGATGTCCTTGCGCCTGCAGCAAGCCCGTGACCACCTCGGCCACCATGATGTCGTCCTCCACCAGCAGGATGTGTCGCGCCCCCGATAGCGTTTCCGACCTGGGCTCCAACCGGCGCTCCGGGACCGACGGTGAATCCATCGCCGCCGCAGCCGCGGCGACGGCTCCCAGCGGCAGCTGCACCTGGAATCGCGCGCCCTCGCCCAATGCGCTCGACACGCTGATGCGCCCCCCCATTTCCGCCGCGAGTTCCTGGCAGATCGCCAGCCCAAGCCCGCTGCCGCCGTAGCGGGCAGCCGTACGTGCGCCTTCGGCCTGTTCGAAGCGGCGGAACAGCCGCGCCGCCTGCTCCTCGCTCAGCCCAGGGCCGGTATCGGACACCTCAAGTGCCAGTCCGGTCGGTGCAAGCGCCGCCACCCGCAATGTCACGCTGCCACGCTCGGTGAACTTGATCGCATTGGCCAGCAGGTTCGTCAGGATCTGCGCGATGCGGTTGGCGTCGCCGACCAGGCCGACGGGCAGGTCGGGCGCCAGCTCGGTTTCGAAGGCCAATCCCTTCTGGCGCGCAAGCGGCGCCATCAGCGCGACGGTCTCCTCGACCAGTGCGCGCGGGTCGAAGGGCTGCGGGTCCAACTCCAGCTTGCCGGATTCGATGCGCGCCAGGTCGAGGGCATCGTTGACCAGCCGCAGCAGGCGCTCGCCGGCGCGCCGGATGGATTCGGCATAGGCGCGCTGTTGTCGATCCAGTGACGTGCCCAGTAGCAGTTCGCTCATGCCCAGCACCCCGGTCATGGGCGTGCGGACCTCATGGCCGAGCGTGGCGAGGAACTGGGTCTTGGCCAGCGACGCATGCTCGGCAAGCGCTCTTTCCTGCTGCGCCATCTGCCACGCGTGCCGGCGACGGACGCGCTGCCTGTAGGCATCCCCCAACCACCACGCCAGCAGCAGCCCCAAGCCGACGCCCCCGGCCAGCGCGGGCGCCGTGCGCCACCACGGCGGCGCCACTTCGAACAACACCCGTTGGACCGGCGACCACACGTTGTCGGCGTTGCGCGCCTGGATCTCCAGCCGGTACGGTCCTGGCGCCAGTGCACTGAACACCCGCTCGCCGCGCATGCCCGCGTCCACCCATTCACCGTCATGGCCGCTGAGCTTGAAGCGGTAGGCATGGGTGCGCGCGTTGTTGAACGACAGCAGGCGTGCCGCCACCCGCAGGTCGCGGTCGTCATGCGACAACTCGAATCCACCTCTGCCATCCAGCCGCAACACGCCCGCATCGTTGCGGACGTGGATGTCCTCCACCACCAGCCGCGGCGGACGCGTGGAGGGCCGCACCACCGCGGGATCGAACAAGACCAGTCCCTCAGGGGTTCCCGCGAGGATGCGGCCATCGCCAGGGCGTGGCACCGGCGGGCCACTGAACTCCTGGCTGGGAAGCCCGTCGTGCACGCCAAACACCCGCGCGCTGCGCTGCGCCGGGTCCACCCGGATGATCCCGCGCACACTGGTCATCCACACGATGCCGGCGGCATCCACGGCAACGCCATTGGGCACCACCTGGGGCAGCCCACCCGCCGCATCCATCCGCCACGTCCGCTCGTAACGCCTGGGCGCGCTGCGGTAGCGCTCGATGGCATCGTCCCGGGCAACCCAGATTTGGCCATCGGGTGCCACCGCCATGCCGCGGACCGCGTCGGCCGGCATGCCGACGACGTGTTCCAGGCGACGCCGGTCGGAATTCCAAGCCTGCACCCCCTGGGCGCCCAGCACCCACACCCGCCCGTCGGGGCCGCGCGCCAGGCTGGCAATCTGCGTGCCCGATAGCAGCCCTTGGCCATCACCAGGGTAAAGGTTGTGGAGGACATGACCGGTGGAATCACGCGCCTGCAGCCCGTTCGCCTCCGTGGCGATCCACAGCAGCCCGGTTCCGTCCTGCGCCATCGCCACCGGGACGCCTTCCAGCGCCGCGTCCCGTGCTGCCGGCCGCGACCAGCGGTCGACCTGGCGTGTGCGCGGGTCGTAGCGCACCAGCCCCTCATGGAACGCCACCCACACCCGCGCGTCGCGGTCCTCCAGCACGACGGAGATCACCATGCCCTGGCCCACGTCATGCAACGTGTGCTCGACCCGTCCGCTCTCGGGATCGAAACGGTCCAGAACACCGCCGGAGCCCACCAGCCACATGCCTCCGTCGCGCGAGGGCGCAATGCCGAGCACGCTGGCATTGGCCAGCGATGTGGGATCCTCCAGGAGGCGTGGCAGAACCGAGAACTGCCGCCAGTTGGGCGGCAGGTACCAGAGCCCGTTGCTGTTGCTGGCGAACCACAGGCCGCCTTCGTGGTCCTCGTAGGTCTTCACCCACGGCGGGCGCACGATGCCGCGGCTGGACGGGCTGTAAAGCGGCACCACCGCCACTTCGCCGTCGTTGTCGCGGCCCAATCCCTGCGGGATGTCCAGCCAGCGGCTTCCGTCCCGGTCGCGATGCAGCACGTGCAGTACCGGATCGTCCCGCCACGGGCGTGAGTCCACCCGTCCGTCGGGGTGGCGCACGGCCACGCCATGGCTGGTGCCTATCCACAGCGTGCCGTCGTCTTCCACGGTCATCGCGTTCACCAGGGCATTTCCCAGCTTGTCCGGGGCCAGCCGCTCGAAATCCCGTCCGGTCCAGCGCGCGACACCCGCCTTGGTTCCGACCCAGAGCGTGCCATCCGGCGCCACCAGCACCTTCGACACGCTGGGGCTGGGCAGGCTGCGTGGATCGCCACGGCGCGGCATGAAACGCGTGACGTGACCCTTGGCATCCAATCGGTGCAGGCCATGATCGGCCGTACCGAACCAGATGTCACCGTCGCGCGTGGAAGTCACCGTCCAGATGTCGTTGCTGCCCATCGCAGGGCTGTTGCCGGTGTTGAAGTAGCGGAAGCTCTGCCGGGTCTCGTCCAGCACCGCCAGACCCGCCATGCGCGTGGCCACCCACAGCCGGTTCTGCGCGTCGACGTGCACGCTCCACACGAAGTTGTCGCGCAGTCCCTGCTCCGCGCGCCAGACGTGGTAGTCGAGGCCGTCGAAACGGGCGAGACCGTCGCTGGTGGCAATCCACAAATAGCCGTGACGATCCTCGGTGAGGTCGTTGATGCGGTTTGAAGGCAGTCCGTCAGCGACCGTCAGCTGCCGCAGGCGGGGGGTTTCGGGCAAGCCCGCGTGGGCCGGCAACAGCGTGCCTACCAGCAGGCATGTCCACACCAGCATCCGCCCACCCCATCCCTGCGTCGCCCGCTCCATCACCTGCGCCACGGCACTTCCGTCCTTCTGGCGGCACGGCGCCGCCTTCCCCGCGGCAAGGCTGGGCGATGGCGCCGCGGCATGCAAGTCCGCTGGCGCATCCAGGGTCGACGCGCCTTGACCTTGCTGACCATCGCCACGTCTACAATCGGCCGAGCACCCTTGGATTCAACGGGACACCCGATGACGCGCACCCGCCTTCCCTCCATCGCGCTGTTCGTGGGCGCACTGCTCTCCCATGCGGTGGCGCGCGCCGCGGAGCCGGAGGTGTATGCCGTGGATCCGGTGCATACCCGGGTGATGGTCGCGGTCGGGCACGCCGGTTTCTCCAAGGCGCTCGGCACGGTCTCAGGCAGCACGGGCAGCGTTTGGTTCGACCCGGAAGACCTGGCTGCCACGCGCTGGGACATCACCGTCCCCCTCACCCGCCTCGACTTTGGCGATGCCAAGTGGAACGCGGCGGTGCAGGCGGCCAGCCTGCTCGATGCCCAACGCCATCCGCACGCGCGCTTCGTCTCCACCTCGGTCACCGCCATCGACGCCCAACATGCGCGCGCCTGCGGCGACCTCACCGTGCGCGGCGTGACTGCACCGCTGTGCCTGGACGTGACCCTCAACGCCGTCAAGCGCCATCCATTGCCACCCTTCCGCCGGACGGCCGGTTTCTCCGCCTGCGGCACGCTCAGCCGCAAGGCATACGGCTTGGAAGCCTGGCCGAACGTCATTGGCGACAGCGTCGAACTGCGCATCGAGGCCGAGGTCGTCCGCGCGCGCAATGACGAGCCCGCCTCCGCACCCGACACCGTGCCACCCGCCGCCAATGGAGCACCACGCACATGACTGCCAGGAACACGCCCGACCGCTGGGGTTGGGTGAGCCAGTCCTTGCATTGGTTGATCGCGCTGCTGATCGTCGTCATCGCCGTCATCGGCCTGACCATGGGCGATCTGCCCAACTCGCCGCGAAAGATCTCGGTCTACGCGCTGCACAAGTCGCTGGGATTGACGGTGCTGGCGCTGGCGGCGCTGCGCCTGGCATGGCGCATGTATGCCGGCGCGCCCCACCACCTGCCGGGCACGCCCGCCTGGCAGCGGTGGGCCGCATCGATGACGCATCTGGCCTTGTATGCAGTGATGTTCGCCATGCCGTTGACTGGCTGGCTGCTCAACTCGGCGGCCGGTTATCCCCTGCAATGGTTCAAGCTGTTCAACCTGCCGGCGCTGGCGGCGGAGGATGATGGCTTGCGTGAAATGGCCGAGGAGATGCACGAGGCCGGCTTCTGGCTGTTGCTGGTGCTTGTGCTGGTCCATGCGGGGGCGGCGCTGTTCCACCACCTGTTCCAACGCGACGATACGCTGCGCCGGATGTTGCCCGTGCGTCGGCACCGCCCCACCCCGGAGGCCGGAACATGACACGGACCATCGCACTTCTCGCCGTGGCGTTCACGCTCGGCGCGCCTGCCACCGCGGCAGAGTACGTCCAGGCACCCGGCTCGTCCCTGACCTTCGCCTCTCGCTACCAGGGCGAAGTGTTCACCGGGCGTTTCCCGTCATTCACCACGCGGTTGCGCTTCGACCCGAAGCAATTGGCCACGTCCAATCTGGACGTGGCCATCCCGCTGGCCGGCGTCACTACCCGCAATTCCGATCGCGATTCCACGCTGCAGTCGGCCGACTTCTTCAACACGGCGAAGTATCCGCAGGCGCGCTTCACCGCCAGCCGAATTCGCAGTCTGGGGGGCAATCGCTATGCGGCCGACGGCAACCTGACCCTGCGTGGTATCAGCAAGCCCGTCACTCTGGCCTTCACCTGGCAGTCCGGGGCTCGACCGGTGTTGACCGGCAAGGCCACCGTCAAGCGGCTGGACTTCAACGTGGGCGGCGGCGACTGGGCGGACACTGAATTACTGCCCAACGACGTGGCCATCAGCACCAAGGTGGTCTTCACCCCGGCGAAATGAATCGCCGCAGTCCCTCCAGATCAAACGGCCAGTCCAACTCGACGTCGGCTTGCGTGTCCCGCAACACCGGCACGCGCGTGCCATAGCGGTGCTCCAGCGCTTCGTCACCATCGATGAACACGCTTTCGAAGTCCGGCACCCGCGCCACAGCCAGCAGATCCAGCGCGAGGTCACATAGGTGGCAGTCGTCGCGCTGATACAGGGTCAGGTGCGGTGTTGCGGGCATGGGCATCACGATGCGTTTGCGTATGGACGGGATTCCGATTCCGGCCATACGAGCCCGACCGGGTGCGCGTAGGATAATGGGTTGCCTGCGGCAGCACGCCGCCCCCCATGCACCGTTGGTTGGAGATTCCCGTGGCAGTCAGCAGTTTCGACCTGTTCAAGATCGGCATTGGCCCCAGTTCCTCGCACACCGTGGGCCCGATGCGCGCCGCTGCCCGGTTCGTTGATCGGTGGCTGGTGGAGAACGGCGATCTGGCCCGGACCACCCGCGTACGTGCCGAAGTGTTCGGTTCGCTGGCCCTGACCGGGCGCGGCCACGGCACCGACAAGGCGGTGCTGATGGGACTGGAAGGCCACATGCCCAACCAGATTGATCCGGACATCATCCCCGACGCGCTGGATCGCATTCGCGCCAACAAACGCATTCGCCTGCACGGCGAGCACGAGATCGGGTTCGACGAGAAGCACGACCTCATCATGAACAAGCGGCAGAAGCTGCCATTCCACACCAACGGGATGCGCTTCACCGCCTATGGCGCCGACGGCGAGGTCATCGCCACGCGTGACTACTACTCGGTCGGCGGCGGTTTCGTGGTCAACCAGGACGAGGCGGCCGAAGATCGCATCGTCGCCGACGAAACCGAGCTGCCCTACCCGTTCCATTCTGGCGATGAGCTACTGGCCCGGTGTGCCGAGAGTGGCCTGAGCATCGCCCAGCTGATGTACGCCAACGAGCAAGCTTGGCGCACGCCCGAACAGATCCATGCCGGGCTGGATGAGATCTGGGCTGCAATGTCGGCCTGTGTCGAACGCGGGATCCGCAACGGCGGCACGCTGCCCGGCGGCCTGCATGTCAGCCGCCGCGCCCCCGCGTTGCACGCCGAGTTGTCGTCGCGCCCCGAAGCGGCGATGCGCGACCCCCTGACCACGCTGGACTGGGTCAACCTCTACGCACTCGCGGTCAACGAGGAGAACGCCGCGGGTGGCCGCGTCGTGACTGCGCCCACCAACGGTGCGGCGGGCATCATCCCCTCGGTGCTGCACTACTACGACCGCTTCTGCCCGGGCGCCAACATCCAGGGCGTGCGCACCTTCCTGCTGACCGCGGCCGCGGTGGGCATCCTCTACAAGGAGAATGCGTCCATCTCCGGCGCCGAAGTCGGCTGCCAGGGCGAAGTTGGCGTGGCCTGCTCGATGGCGGCCGCCGGCCTGACCGCTGCAATTGGTGGTACCAGCAGCCAGATCGAAAACGCCGCCGAGATCGGCATGGAGCACAACCTGGGCCTGACCTGCGACCCCATCGGTGGGCTGGTGCAGATTCCCTGCATCGAGCGCAATGCGATGGGTGCGGTGAAGGCGATCAACGCCAGCCGCATGGCGATGCGCGGCGATGGCAAGCACAAGGTGTCGCTGGACAAGGTCATCAAGACCATGCGTGACACCGGGCGCGACATGCAGGACAAGTACAAGGAAACGTCGCGCGGCGGGTTGGCCGTCAACGTCATCGAGTGCTGAGGCAGTGCACGGCCCCCGGATGGGTTCGGCGCCCTACCGGGACATTGCGTCGCCCCTCGATCGCGGCCTCCTGCCGCGACCGAGGCCTGCCGTCCCCACGAATTTCATCCGCAAATGCGCAGCACGTCGTCGAGCAATCCGGCCGCGGTGACTTCGGCGCCCGCACCGGGCCCCTGGATCACCAGCGGCTGGCGACTGTAACGATCCGACCAGATCGCCACCCGGTTGTCGGTGCCCGCGCCGCCGGCCAGCGGATGGTCGGCGGGCAGTGACTCCAGGCCCACGCGCGCCTTGCCGTTTTCGAGGCGGGCGATGAAGCGCAGTTTCTCGCCGTTCTTGTAGGCCTGCGCGAATCGATCGCGGAGGGGCTGGTCGAGCACGGGCAGCGCCGCATCCACCTCGGCCTTGGGCAGGATTGCGAGCGCCGAAGGCACCAGCGAGGTAACGTCGACTTCGTGCGCTTCCAGCTCCACGCCCGCCGCCCGGGCCAGGATCACGATCTTGCGGCGCACGTCCTCGCCCGACAGGTCGTCGCGCGGATCAGGCTCGGTGTAGCCGGCTTCGCGCGCCTCGCGCACGAAGCCCGAGAACGGGCGCAGGCCATCGTAATGGTTGAACAGCCACGCCAACGAGCCGGACAGCACGCCGGCAATAGCGTGGATGCGGTCACCGCCGGCGCGGAGTTCCCGGATGGAGCGGATGAGCGGCAGCCCCGCACCCACGGTGGCGCTGTCGCCGTAATGGGTGCTGCCTTCCGCGCAGGCAGAGCGGATCGTCCGCCATCGCTCCAGCGAGGTGCCCTGCCCCAACTTGCACGCGGTGACGACGTGGATGCCCTGCGACAGCCAGCGTGCGTGGTGCGCCGCAACGTCCTCACTGGCGGTCGCGTCCACCACGATGCGCGGACCGCTGCCACCGTGCAGCGCGGCATCCACCGCTGAAAGCCGGCTGGGCTGGCCTTCGTGCTGCAGCAGATCAGCGACGCCTTCGGGCAGCAGGCCAAAGCGGCCTCCCAGCGCGTGGCGTGAATTGGCCGCGTATACCAGCGACAGGCGTGCGCCCTGCGGGGAGCCGGACCACGATGCCAGGCGCTCAAGCACGGCGCGGCCGACCGTACCCGTGCCGAGCAGTGCGATGCGCGCGGGCGCACGCTGCACCTGCGGCACGACAGCCGCCACCTCCGCGACGACGGCGCTCATAGCGCGGCGCGTTTGGCGGTGTCGACCACGGCCAGCGCGCGCTCCAGTGCGGCGGCGATGTCGGCGACCAGGTCATCGGCATGCTCGATGCCCACCGACAGGCGCAGCAGGCCATCGCCAATGCCGGCAGCGGCGCGCGCTTCCGGTGTCATTGCCGCGTGGGTCATGGTGGCCGGGTGCGCGATGAGGCTTTCCACGCCGCCCAGCGACTCGGCGAGGGTGAAGCACTGCAGCCCGTCGATGAAGGCGCGCACCGCCGCCTCGCCGCCTTCGATCTCCACGCTGAGCATGGCACCAAAGCCATGTTGCTGGCGCGCTGCCAGTGCGTGTCCCGGGTGCGACGGCAGCCCTGGATAGTGCACGGTGCGCACCGCGGGATGGGCATCGAGCAACGCCACCAGAGCCTGCGTGTTCTCCTGGTGCACGCGCAGGCGGGCGTCCAGCGTGCGCAGGCCACGCAGGGTGAGGAAGCTGTCGAAGGGCGAGCCGGTAATGCCCAGCGCGTTGGCCCACCACACCAACTGCTGGTGCAACTCGGCGTCACGCGCCACTACCGCGCCACCGACCACATCACTGTGGCCGTTGATGTACTTGGTGGTGGAATGCACCACCAGGTCCGCGCCGAACTCGATCGGCCGTTGCAGCGCCGGCGACAGGAAGGTGTTGTCCACCACCGCGATCGCACCCGCCGCGTGCGCGGCCTCGATCACGAAGCGCAGGTCGGTGACGCGCAACAGCGGGTTGGATGGCGTCTCGATCCACACCACCGCCGGCCCGGTCGCCAGCGCGTCGCTGAGCGCGCGCGCATTGGTCAGGTCCACGGTCAGGAGTTCGAACAGCCCCTTGTTCGCCAGCGCATTGAACAGGCGCCAGCTGCCACCGTAGGCGTCGTGCGGCACCACCAGCCTGTCGCCCGGCTTCAGGCAGGCATGCAGCACCAGGGTGATCGCGGCCATGCCGGTGGCCGTGATCACGCCACCCGCGCCGCCCTCCAGCTCGGCCAGCGCCTCGCCCAGCAGGTCGCGGGTCGGATTGCCGCTGCGGGTGTAGTCATAGGTCCGCTTCTCGTTGAAGCCAGCGAAGCTGAAGTTGGACGACAGCACGATGGGCGGAGTCACCGCGCCATATGCCACGTCGCGATCGATGCCGGCGCGCACGGCCGAGGTACACACGTTGCGGGAACTCATGCTGCTTCCTCCAGGTGTTCGGCCAGCGTGGTGCGGAGGATGCGGGCGATCTCACCCTCCTCCTTCAGGAATGCGTCGTGGCCGTACACCGAACGCAGCACGCAAAGACGGGTCTCGCCGCGCAAACGCTCGGCGAGGGCATAGGCATCCTGCAAAGGCACCAGGCGGTCTTCCGCCACGGCCACCACCGTCACCGGCAGGGCGATGCGGGTCGGGTCGACGGCTTGCAGGTCAATCGATTCGGACAGGCGCAGGAAGGCGGTGGCCGGCGTGCGCTCGACGTATTTCTGCCCGCAATGGGCCAGGTAGGCCTCGGCGCCGACGCGCACGCGGCCATCGACTACCTGCGGCGGCTCGAAGCGGGCGTCGAATTCCTCGGGGCTGCGGTAACTGAGCACTGCCAGTTGCCGCGCCAGTGACAGGCCATGCGCCTCGTCGCATTGCAGCGCGCCCAGGGCCACCGCCTGCCGCTGCAAGGTGCGCCACGCGCTGGAGAAGGGATGCGCGCGGTGTACTCCACTGATCGCCACCAGTTGCCCGAGGCGCCCGCCATGGCGCTCGGCGAACTGCAGGCCGACCATCGCCCCGTACGACGCACCAATGAAGGCCTCCACGCGCTCCACCTTCAGCGCATCCAGCAGCGACGCGATTGCGTCGGCCTGGTCGGCCGGGTCGATGACGACGTCCAGTTCGCCGGTGGCACCGATCCAGTCGAATGACAGCACCCGCTGCCGTGCCGGGTCGATGGCACGACTAGGCCCCACCTGCTCTTGCCACCAGCCCGTTTCCGGGAAGGCAGCGCTGGCGGCAACGTGGCGATGCGCGGAAATTCCGCCGGCGACAAACACCAGCGGCAACCCGGCTTCGCCCAGCAATTCGTAACGCAGGGTCACGTCGCGCGGTCCGGCATGGCGCATCGGCAGCGACACGGCGAACTCGCCGCGCACGGCCGGCACGGCTATGTGGGAAACGGGGAATGCGAGCGCACTGTCGTGGCGGTCGGCGGTCGTAGCGGCGGTCGTCAGGCTCATCGTGGCATCCATGGAATCAGGGCCATCGAGCTGACAGTGCTGCCGGACACCTGCGGAAACCCGCCGGGAACGGACGCAACCATCTTCCGGCGACACGAAGTCACCGCAGGAATTGGCACCTTCGCACTGCTCGCACAGTGCTGGGTTGCCCCGGCTTCTAAGGGCCTGTCCCTCAGCCGGTCTCGATGGATGGCGCCAGTCTGCCGCCCAACCGGGCGCGTGTCAATCGCTTTATCCGCATAGAGCGATTTATCATAAGGCGTGATGGCGGGCCACCCGGGGAATGCGGCGCCCCGCTACACTCGCGGCATGCACCCACGTATTGCCCTGACCGCCCTGTTGGCGGCCGCCCTCACTGCCTGCTCGACCCCTCCGGTTCGCGACTCGTCCGCCCACAGCGACCTGGCGCGGCACGTCGCCACGCCCGAGGCGCGGCTGATCCCGGAGACATTCGTCTCCGCGGAGACGGCCGGCGAGGAGCTCGATTCACTGGCCACCTGGCCCACCGAGGACGGCCGCACCTGGCTCATCGCCAGCGCCAAGACTTCGCACCGCCTGCTGGTGCTCGATGGCGACAGCGGCGCGCTGCTGCGCACCTTCGGCGAACCCGGCAAGGGCGTGGGGCAGTTTCGACGCCCCAATGGCGTCGCGGTGCACGGCGACCTGCTGTTCGTCGTAGAACGGGACAACCACCGCGTGCAGGTATTCACCCTGCCCGACTTCGTGCCCGCCGGCGTCTTCGGCGGCGAGCAGCTGCGCAGCCCGTACGGCCTGTGGGTCGACGAAGTCGCCCCGGACGAGTTGGAGGTCTACGTCACCGACAGCTTCATGTACGGCGAGCGGTTCGACGTGGTGCCGCCGTTCGCGGAGCTCGACCAGCGGGTACGCCGATTCCGCGTGGCCCTCCCGGAGGGCCGCCCGCTGCTAGCCCGCTACACCGGTTCTTTCGGTGATACCGAGCCTGACACCGCGCTGCGCATGGTCGAGTCGATCGCCGGCGACCCCGCAACCCGCCGCCTGCTGGTTGCGGACGAGGACCGCCGCCATCTCTCCACGTTGCGCGAGTACACCTTCGACGGCCGCTACACGGGTCGCCGATTGCCCGAGGCCAGCTTCGGCGCGGAGGCTGAAGGCATTGCGCTTTGGCAATGCCAAGGGGATTCGGGCTACTGGATTGCCGTGGACCAGCTTGCGCCGCGGGCCGTGTTCCACCTCTTCGACCGCAATACGCTCAAACCTGCGGGTAGTTTCCGCGGCGAGGTGACCGCCTACACGGACGGCATTGCGCTGCATGCGGCGACAACCGCGGCCTTCCCGACCGGCGCGCTGTTTGCCGTGCACGATGACAAGGCCGTCGCGGCGTTCGATCTGCAGGAAGTCGCGCGCATACTAAACCTCTCCGGTGATTGCACCCGCTGATCATGCACGCCCTTCGTCACTCCCTGCTGCTGGCCATCGGCATGGCGCTCGCCGCCGCGGCGTGCGTCGCGCACGCCGCCAAGGTCTACAAGTGGACCGATCGCAATGGCGTCACCCACTACGGGGACCGCGCCCCCCAGGGAGCCACCTCCGCCGGGACGCCCTCGCGCATCACGGTGATCCCGGTGCAGGCCGAGCCGTCCGCGATCGCCCGGCTGCGCGTCGAGCGCTCGGGTGAGCGCTATCTGGCCTGGGCGGACAACTCATTGGGTGGGCCCATTGAAGTGGCGCTGGACTTCAACCGCGCCAACAACGTCGCTGGCAGCCCGTATCTGCCCGCGCGCAAGGTGGTGCCGGCGCGCGGCAGTGCCCTGGTCAGCACACTGAGCGTGGCCGACCCCAGCCGCGGGGGCGACTTCGAGCTCGCCATGGAGAGCGTGCCCGGTGACCCGGCGTCTCGACCACTGAACGTGGAATACCGGTTGCCGCTGCGCCAGAGCCAGTTCCGCATCGACCAGGGCTTTGGCGGCAGTTTCAGCCACAGCGACTCGCAGAACCGCTTTGCGGTCGATTTCGCCGCCGCCGTGGGAACCCCGGTGCTGGCCGCGCGCGCCGGCACCGTGATGCAGGTGGAATCGGACTTCGAGAAAGCCGGGCTGAACCAGGAGCGGTACGGCGGCCGTGCCAACTTCGTGCGCATCCTGCACGACGACGGCGCCATGAGCCTTTACGCGCACCTCAAGAGCGAGGGCGTGCTGGTCCGTGTGGGCCAGCGGGTGGCCGCCGGCCAGCAGATCGGGCTGTCGGGCAACACCGGCTTCACCACCGGGCCGCACCTGCACTTCGCCATCCAGATCAACCGCGGCATGCGGCTGGAGTCCATTCCGTTCCGCATGACCGGGCCGGGTGGACCGTTGCGGATCGCCGGCGGGAGCCGCTGACGCGGTAACAGCCCGCTGCTTGCCGGCGCGGGACAGGCAGCGCGCACGTTTGGTCGCGACACCCCGTGAACGCATCCGTCAGGGGCGCGTCGCGGGAATCCGGGACCACGGGTGCCATGCCGGTATAATGGCTCCCTTCCCCGTTTCCCCGGTGCGCCGCGGCGCGCCTTCGCCATGTCCGAAGTTTCCCTCGAAGCCCTGCGTCGCCGCACCTTCGCGATCATCTCGCACCCCGACGCCGGCAAGACCACCCTGACCGAGAAGCTGCTGCTGTTCGGCGGTGCGATCCAGATGGCCGGCTCGGTCAAGGGCCGCAAGGCCGCGCGCCACGCCACCTCGGACTGGATGGCGCTGGAGAAGGAGCGCGGCATCTCGGTCACCTCGTCGGTGATGCAGTTCCCCTACGAGGGCCGCATCGTCAACCTGCTCGACACCCCCGGCCACGCCGACTTCGGCGAGGACACCTACCGCGTGCTCACCGCCGTGGACAGCGCGCTGATGGTCATCGACGTGGCCAAGGGCGTCGAGGAGCGCACTATCAAGCTGATGGAGGTGTGTCGCCTGCGCGACACGCCGATCATGACCTTCATCAACAAGCTCGACCGCGAGGGCAAGGACCCGATCGAGTTGCTGGATGAAGTGGAGAGCGTGCTGAAGATCCAGTGCGCGCCCATCACCTGGCCGATCGGCATGGGCCAGCGCCTGAAGGGCGTGGTGCACCTGGTTACCGGCGAGGTGCACCTGTACGAACAGGGCCGCAACTTCACCCGCCAGGACTCCACCATCTTTCCGTCCATCGACGACCCGCGCGTGGAAGCAGCGATCGGCGCACCGGCCATGGCCGAGTTGCGCGAACAGTTGGAACTGGTCGAAGGCGCCTCGCACCCGTTCGACATGGCCGCCTACCTGCGTGGCGAGCAGACCCCGGTGTTCTTCGGCTCCGCGGTGAACAATTTCGGCGTGCAACTGCTGCTGGACTTCTTCGTCGAGCACGCCCCCGCGCCCAAGCCCCGCGCCACCACCACCCGCGAAGTGCAGCCCACCGAAGACAAGCTCACCGGCTTCGTGTTCAAGATCCAGGCCAACATGGACCCGCAGCACCGCGACCGCGTGGCGTTCATGCGCGTGTGTTCGGGCAAGTTCAGTGCCGGCATGAAGGCCTTCCATCCGCGCAGCGGCAAGGAAGTGAAGCTGGCCAATGCGCTGACCTTCATGGCCAGCGACCGCGAGATCGCGGAGAGCGCCTTCCCCGGTGATGTCATCGGCATCCACAACCACGGCACCATCTCCATCGGCGATACCTTCACCGAGGGCGAGAACATCGCCTTCACCGGCATCCCCAACTTCGCTCCAGAGCTGTTCCGTCGCGCACGCCTTCGCGACCCGCTCAAGCTCAAGCAGTTGCAGAAGGGCCTGGCCCAGCTCAGCGAGGAAGGCGCCACCCAGTTCTTCAAGCCGATCATGAGCAACGACCTCATTCTCGGCGCCGTGGGCGTGCTGCAGTTCGACGTGGTGGCCTACCGGCTGAAGGACGAGTACGGCGTGGACGCCAGCTTCGAACAGGTGCAGGTGGCCACCGCGCGCTGGATCCGCTGCGACGACGCCAAGAAGCTGGAGGAGTTTCGCGACAAGAACGCGCTCAACCTAGCGCTCGATGCCGCCGGCCAGCTGGTGTACCTGGCACCGACGCGCGTAAACCTGCAACTGGCGCAGGAGCGCGCACCGGCGGTGACCTTCATGGCCACCCGTGAGCACGCGCACGCGGTCGGCATCGACTGACGCCGGGGGCGCGGCCTGGGCGCCTCCTCCCCACGGCCGGCGCCCGGAGCGGTATGCTGGACCGACCCTACGTCGGCGCTCACCGGCGCCTTGCCCGAGCATTGCTCCAGCGCTTGCAGAGACGCTGCCCCATGACGTCCCACGCCCCCCAAGACTCGTCGACGGAAGCCTCGGACTTCGGCGATTTCCACGCCCGGCAGCATTATCTGCGCGAGGAACTGGCCAACGCCTGGACCCACGGTGTGGGCGCCGCGGCCGCGCTGGCGGGCGGTGGCATCCTGATCACCCTCGCTGCGCTGCACGGCGATGGCTGGCAACTGGTCAGCGCGATTGTTTTCGGCGTGTCGCTGCTGCTGCTCTACACCGCCTCGACTCTGTACCACGCCATCCAGCACCCCGTGGCGAAGGGCCGGCTCAAGGTCTTCGACCATTGCGCCATCTACCTGCTGATCGCCGGGACCTACACGCCCTTCACCTTGATCGGGCTGCGCGGCCCGTGGGGGTGGGGCCTGTTCACGGCGATCTGGGGACTTGCCGTCGCCGGCGTGATCTTCAAACTGTTCTACACGGGCCGCTTCAAGCTGCTGTCCACCGCGATCTACATCGCGATGGGCTGGCTGATCATCGTGGCGATCAAGCCGTTGTTGGCGGCGCTGGATGCCTGGACCCTCGGCTGGCTGCTGGCCGGCGGCCTCGCCTATACCTTGGGCACGGTGTTCTACCACCGGCCCAACTTGCGCTACTCGCATGCGATCTGGCATCTGTTCGTCATTGCGGGCAGCGTCGGTCACTTCGTGGCGGTCACGGCCCACGTGCTGCCGCCCGACTGAACCGCGCACAACGCCTTCACCCGCGCTTGACCCGGCGCGCGGAATGGTGGGTCACCCCAATCCGTCGGGAGCCCCCATGCACCGCACAACCCAACTTCTCCTTCCGGCACTGCTGTTGAGCGCATTGGCCGCATGCAGCGGCGACCGCGCCGAAACGCCCGCGGCAACCACCTCGCCCCAAGCGACCAGCGCACCTGCACCTGAGGCGCCGCCGAGCGACCCCAACGTGACCATGCGCTACACCTGCGACGGCGACCACACCGTGGCCGTGCACGGCGACAGTTCGGTAACGGTTACCACCGCGGATGGCACGACCGAACTGCAACGCGTGGCCGACAGCGCGCCGCCCCAGTTCGCCGACGACACCCTTTCCTTCAGCATCAACCAGAAGGGCGCGGAGTTGGGCCACGCCGGCGTGGGTGCTTTTGCCTGCCAGCCGGAGTAGCCGCAGGTCACTACAGGTGGTTCAGGAGGTGATGTAACGCTGCAACTGGTCCAGTTCGACCTGTTGATCCTCGATCACCGCCTTGACCAGGTCGCCGATCGACACCAGGCCCACCAGTTCCTGCCCGCGCAGCACCGGCAGATGGCGGATGCGGCGTTCGGTGACGATGGCCATGCACCGGTCGACGGTGTCTTCCGGACGCACGGTGACCAGCTGCGACGTCATGATGGCGGATACCGGCGTGTCGGCGGACGCGCGCCCCTGCAGCACTACTTTGCGCGCGTAATCGCGTTCGGACACGATGCCGACCAGCCGAGGCCCCTCCATCACCAGCACTGCGCCGATGCTGCGCTCGGCCATCAATCGCACCGCATCGATAACGGATGCGTCAGGCGCGATGGAATAGATGTCAGCCGACTTCGCTTCCAGCAGGTGCCGCACTGTACGCATGACCGCTTCCTCCGACGGGGTCTGGTTCCGAGGATACTCCTGTCTCCGGCCGCCAGCTGTCGACGAGGTACAGCGGACGCTGCTTGGACTCGTCGTAAAGGCGCCCGAGGTATTCGCCGATCACGCCCAGCGCGATCAGCTGCACCCCGCCCAGGAACAGGATGACCGCCATCATCGTCGGCCAGCCAGCAACCGGATCACCCCATAGCAACGCTTTGGCCACCACCCACAGGCCATAGGCGAAAGCCACCAGCGCGGTCAGCAGGCCCAGGTACGTGGCCAGCCGCAAAGGCGCCGTGGTGAAACTGGTGATCCCCTCCAGCGCCAGGTTCCACAGTCGCCACAGGTTGAACTTGCTGCGGCCGGCGTTGCGCGGCTCGCGATGGTACGGCAGGGCAATGCGGTTGTAGCCGACCCAGCCGAACAGACCCTTCATGAAGCGATGGCGCTCGCGCAACTGGCGCAGGGCCCCCAACGACCGTTGCGACAACAGGCGGAAGTCACCGGTATCGGCGGGAATGGGCGTGTGCGAGAGGCGGCCGATGACCCGGTAGAACAGATGCGCGGTGCCCCGCTTCAGCCACCCTTCGCCGTCGCGCTCCAAGCGCGTGCCATGCACGTCGTCATAGCCTTCGCGCCACTTCGCAACAAACTCCGGAATCAGTTCCGGCGGATCCTGCCCATCCGCGTCCAGGATCAGTGCCGCGCCGCGTTCGACCCGGTCCAGGCCGGCGGTCAGCGCCAGTTCCTTGCCAAAATTGCGCGACAGGCGCAGCAGCGCCACGCGACCATCGTCGGCGGCAAACTGCTGCATCACCGCCCAGGTGTGGTCGCGACTGCCGTCATCGACGTAGAGCACGCGACAGACCAGCCCGGCCTGCGTCTCCAGCGCATCCATCACGGCCCGCACCCGCGGCTGCAGCAAAGGCAGGCTTTCGGCCTCGTTATAGGCCGCCACGACGATGGTCAGGTGATCCCGGGTCATTGCACGATGGTAACCGTCTGTCCCGCAAAGGCCCACCGGGCATTCCCGGCGGCATGATTCACACGTGCAGCGTCGGGCCTGCAAGTCAGTCCAACTGCCGCAGGTACCCGGTGCCGCCGATATAGCGCATCTGCCGCTGGATCGCCCGGCTGCGCCGCTGCACATACGGGCCCGGCCGGGTGATGCTGTACCGCCTTGGGCTCGGCAACACCGCAGCCATGCGCGCAGCCTCCGCCGGTCCCAAGCGCGCCGCATCCTTTCGGAAATAGGTCCGCGCCGCCGCTTGCGCGCCATACACGCCGTCGCCGAACTCGGCGATGTTGACGTACACCTCCATGATCCGCCGCTTGGGCCACAGCGCCTCGAGCAAGAGGGTGTACCAGGCCTCGACGCCCTTGCGCACCCAGCGTGAGGGTCGACTGCTCCCCTGCCACAGGAACAGGTTCTTGGCGGTCTGCTGGCTGATGGTGCTGCCTCCGCGCACCTTGCGGCCGCGAGCGTTGTTCTTGCGCGCCTTCTGGATCGCCTTCAGGTCGAAACCGAAGTGTTCGGAGAAGTTCTGGTCCTCAGCCGCGACCAGCGCCACCGGCAACTGCCGGGAGATCTCATCCAGATCACGCCAGTCATAGGCGATACGAAATTGCCAATCGCCCTCGCCCCAGGCCTCCATCTGACGCGCGACCATGAAGGCGCTAAGCGGCGGATCCACGAAGCGCAGCACCAGCACCTGCACCACCGTCGCCAGCAGGAACAGCAAGGGCAACGCAATCAACCATCGGCGCCACCGCAGGCGTCTTGGCCGCTTCGCCGAGCCTGTCACCGCCACCTCCCCATCTTGCACAACCAAGGTCCCGCCCCCATGTTCGCGCGATGCCCCCGCGCCAGAGGGCATTATCCGCGATGCGCGCCCTCCCGCATGAGTCCTGCTGCCATGACCGACGCCACTCCCTCCGCCGATGACCGCGACCAACTCAGCCGGTTCCTCCTTGAAGACGCAGGCGTACGCGGCGTCCTGGTGCACCTGGATGATGCCTGGCAGCAGATCCGCCGCCGCGCCACCGGCACCCCCCATGACGGCGTGACCCCGCCGGAATCCGCCGTCCAGCTGTTGGGCGAAGCGGCAGCGGCGGCGGCACTGTTCACCGGCCATGCCAAGGTTGAAGGACGCCTCTCGGTGCAACTGCGCAGCCGGGCCGTGCTCCGCACCCTCTTCGCCGAGTGCACCGCAGCCGGGACGCTGCGCGGCATTGCCCAGCTGTCGGGCGATGGCCCCGTCTCCCGCGACCTGCGCGAACTCGGCGACGAGGCCATCCTGGCCATCACCATCGAGAACCCGGCGTTCGGCAATCGCGAGCCAATCCGTTACCAAGGGCTGGTGGCACTGGACGCGGACTCCCTGGCCGGCGCCTTCGAAGGCTATTTCCGGCAATCCGAACAGCTTCCCACCCGGATCCTGCTGGCGGTGGACGACCAGCGCGCCGCTGGCCTGATGCTGCAGAAGCTTCCGGGCGACAGCGGCGACGCCGAGGGCTGGAACCACGCCGGCGCGCTGTTCGACACCCTGGGCCCGGCGGAACTGCTGGCCTGCGACACCCCCACCCTGCTGACCAGGCTGTTCCACGAGGGCGGCGTGCGGCTGCTGGGGTCCCGTCCCCTTCGCTTTGCCTGCTCCTGCTCCCGGGAGCGGGTGGAATCCATGCTGGTCTCCCTGGGCGCCGAGGAGGCCCGGGCTGCCGTGGCCGACGATGAGGCCAAGGTGCGTTGCGAGTTCTGTGGGGAGGAGTACCGGTTCAGTTCCGAGCAGATCGAGCAGTTGCTGGAGGCCGCCAAGGCGAGCCTCGAGGCGCCTGAACGCGCCCAGTAGCGGCCGGCAGGCGGTCCGAGCCCGATTCTGTGACGGAGTGATTGTTAAGGAAATATAAATTCGCTAGAGTTCGGCTCCAGACCAAAGGGAACTTCGTCGATCCGCATCGGTCGATACGTACGCCATGCATCCGCGCCTGCTGCAACTGTCATTAACCCTGATGCTCGCCCTCGGCGTGGCAGCGGGTGCGCATGCGCAGTCCAAGCCACGCCCGACCGCGCAGGGCGACAACTCGGCCGTGCTGCCGGTGCTCAACAATGCCAGCGGCAAGGTCGAGGCCTACCTGGTGCTGGAACCGACCACCACGCCCGTCGCCGGCGCCCGCTGGCGGTTCGGCCAGTCTTCGCTGGATGCGGCTTTCGGGCTGAACTCGGGCGACACGCTGGGCCTGGTTTGTGACCGCAATACCGGCCTGGCCAGTGCAATTGGCAGCCTGGCCAACCACTGCATGTTGGCCGCCTTGGATCAGGACCGCAGTGGACGCGGCAACCGCCAGGGTACCGTGGGGGCCAGTCTCAGCCGTGCCGCCGGACGCATCGGGGTCGCCCTCGGGTCGGGCCGCGACACCCTGCCGGCATGGCTCAGCCCCAGTGGCCGGCAGAGCAAGTTCGAGCAGAACACACTGACGGTCTACGGTCAGAAGCACATCGGCTCCGAAGCCACCGTCTCCATCGGCGGCACCTGGGCGCGCGCCACCCTGATACCCGCAGGTCAAGCCAGCGCGGCGCTGTCGGACCAGTGGACCACGCGTTCGCTGCGCATCGGGGCCGACATGGGCGCCTTCAGCGCCAACATCATCGGCCGCGTCGTCGAAACACCAAGCCAACCGGGCCAGTGGGAGGGTTTGGGGGTTGGCCTGACCTGGCGGACGCCGTGGAGCGGCCAGCTGACCGTCGGGGCAGAGAACGTCGTGACCCGGGGTCGCAACCCGTTTGCGCAGCGCGAGGACGGCGACGCTGACGGCACCGTGCCCTATGTGCGGTACGAGCAGGATCTCTGACTGCCGGCAACCCACATGGGTGATTGTTGGCACGCCCAACGCGGCACCGGCCCCAAGTACTTGTCTTTTAACAAGCCAAGTCATTGAAATTTTTAGTAAAAAAGGCCGCCAGCAGAGGCGGCCTTTTTATTTGTTAACGACACTTTAATTTTCTCGCCAAGGGGGCTACCATCCAGACGGCCTTGCCGGATTTGGTGTCTTTCTTGACTCCACCGGGGAGGTTCCCATGGGAATTACCAAGCCTTCACTTGGAGAGAGAGAGAGATGACTTTCAAGACCAACAAGCTGCGCGACGCGATTTCCTTCGCGCTCGTCGTCGGCACTGCAGGCACCGGCGTGGCTTTCGCGCAGGAAGCCCAGCAGGAAGAAGCCACCACGCTGGACCGCATCGAAGTCACCGGCTCGCGCATCAAGCGCGCCGAGGTCGAGACCTCGCAGCCGATCTTCACCCTCGACCGCGCCGACATCCAGGCCCAGGGCCTGACCTCGGTGGGTGATGTGATCCAGAACATCACGTCCAACGGTTCGACCCTCAACACCACCTACAACAACGGCGGCAACGGCGAAACCCGCGTCAGCCTGCGTAACCTCGGTTCAAGCCGCACCCTGGTGCTGGTCAATGGCCGTCGTTGGGTCGGCGGCACCGGTCTGGGTGGCGCGGTCGACCTGAACACCATCCCGACCGCCATGGTCGAGCGCATCGAAGTCCTGAAGGACGGCGCCTCGGTCATCTACGGATCGGACGCCATTGCCGGCGTGGTCAACGTGATCCTGCGCGACAAGTACCAGGGCGCTGAAGCCAATGCGCACTTGGGTCAGTTCGACAAGGGTGACGGCACCCGTCAGGCGTACGACATCACCATCGGCACCGCCGACGACCGCTTCAGCGCCATGTTCGGCGCGGGCTACGTCAAGGAAGAGCCGGTCATGGCTGGCGACCGCGAGATCTCGGCAGAGCCGATCTTCGGCACCGGCACCTCGTTCGGTAGCTCCACCTCGCCGGACGGCCGCTTCGCGGTCTGCAATGGCACCGTCGACCCGGTTTCGGGCGCCTGCTCGGGCACCCAGACCCGTCCGGATGGTTCGGGTGGCCAGTTCACGTACAACCCGGGCAGCACCCCCGGCGCGTGGCGTCCGTTCCTGATCCCGGCCGACATCTACAACTTCGCCCCGGACAACTACCTGACCACCCCGCAGGAGCGCATCTCGATCTTCGGTCGCGCCTCGGTCAACATCACCGACAACGTCAGCGGCTTCGCCCAGGCGACCTACAACAACCGCAAGTCCGAGCAGCTGCTCGCGGCGATGCCGATCGTGCTGGGTACCGGCCCGGGTGCTGGCGTGCAGGCCCGCACCGTCCACATCAGCGCGAACAGCATCTACAACCCGTTCGGCCGCCCGGTGTCGCGCATCCAGCGTCGCGCCGTGGAGACCGGCGGTCGCTCGTTCAACCAGAACGTCGACACCTACGCCTTCACCGGTGGCCTGGAAGGCAGCTTCGAGTTCGCCGACCGCTTCTTCTCGTGGGATGCGGGCATGGTGTACGGCCGCAACGAGCAGGCCGACACCACGCTGGGCCTGTTCAACGTTGCCGCGCTGAAGGCGGCCCTGGGCCCGTCGGAGATCCGCAACGGCGTGCCGGTGTGCGTCACCTCGCTGGGCGGCAGCGTCATCCCGGGCTGCGTGCCGATGAACCTGCTGGGCGGCGTGGGCTCGATCACCCCGGAAATGCTGGCCTACACGTCGTTCGAAGCGCATGACAACTTCGGCTACGACATGAAGCAGTACTTTGCCAACGTCAGCGGTGAGCTCTTCGAGCTGCCGGGCGGCATGTTCTCGTTCGCCGCGGGCGTCGAGCGCCGCGAGGAGTCTGGCTTCGATTCACCCGACGCGCTGATCTCGGCCGGCCAGACCACGGGCAATGCCCGCACCCCGACCGCCGGTGGTTACAGTGTCGAGGAAGCGTACCTCGAGTTCGCGATCCCGCTGCTGCGTGACGTCATGCTGGCCAAGGAGCTGGAGTTCAGCATCGCCGGCCGTTACTCGGATTACAGCAACTTCGGTGACACCACCAACGCCAAGTTCGGCTTCAAGTGGCGTCCGGTCGAGGACCTGCTGTTCCGCGGCAACTGGTCGGAAGGCTTCCGCGCTCCGTCCATCGCCGAGCTGTACCAGGGCGTGTCCGACTCGTTCCCGCAGATCGCCGACCCGTGCTCGACCACCTTTGGTGGCGGCTACAACAGCTTGACGGCCGAGCAGCGGGCCCGCTGCCACGCCCAGGGTGTGCCGGTGGGTGGCTATGACCAGGGCAACTCGCAGATCCGCATCAGCACTGGCGGCAACCCGAACCTGCTGCCCGAGAAGTCCGAGACCCGCACCCTGGGTCTGGTGTGGAGCCCGGGCTTCATCGAAGGGTTCGACATGTCGCTGGACTGGTGGAAGATCGAGCTGACCGACGCCATCTCGGGCTTCGGCGGCCAGACCATCCTGAACCGCTGCATCCGTGAAGGCCAGGAAGCGTTCTGCGGCAACTACACCCGTGGCGCCGGCGGCAACATCGACTTCCTGCTGTCCTCGGGCGTGAACTTCGCCACCACCGATGTGGAAGGCTACGACATGACGGTCAACTACCGTCTGCCGGAAACCGCGTTCGGCAAGTTCAGCTTCACCTGGGACAGCACCTACATGTCCCACTTCGAGAACAACAGCGACGGCGACAACCTGGTTGGCGAGTACTTTGACCGTGACAACTACTGGCGCATCCGCAGCAACCTGATGGCCCGTTGGGAAATGGGCGACTTCGGTGCCACCTGGGCCTCGCGTTTCTACTCGCACCAGACCGAAGACTGCCAGTTCATGGTTGACTACGGCTTCGGTGACCTGTGCTCGGATCCGGACCGCTTCGTCGAAGACGAAGATGGCAACCCGGTGAATGCCGCCGAGAACCGCATCGGCAGCGTCACGTACCACGACATCACCGCTTACTGGAAGGCGCCGTGGAACGCCCGCATCACGCTGGGCGTGAACAACGCGTTCGACAAGCAGCCGCCGGTGTCGTTCTCGACGTTCGCCAACAGTTTCGACCCGCAGTATGAAATCCCGGGTCGCTACATGTACCTGCAGTACAACCAGAAGTTCTAATCTGGCTGCACGAGGTGATTGACTACGGCCCCGCAAGGGGCCGTAGTTTTTTTCCGCAATCAACTTCCGTGAACCGCCACCATGACCGTCGAGATCTATCCGGCCTTTTCAGTGCCCTTTGGCCAGAGGCAGTATCCGGACGCGTTGCCCTTCAACCGCCAGCTCAGACAACTGCTGCTGGCCCGCGAAGCCGAGGGGACGCGGTATGCCAATCCGAATCCTTCCCTGAAGTTGCAGCGGGGCGTGTTCGAGAGCGAATTCGAACTGTTCTCCTGGCCGGAACCCTGCGTCCAGGAACTAAAGCGCTTCTGCTGGGAGTCCCTCGGCCAGATCATCGCGGAACTCAATGGATATAGCCCACGGGAGATGACCGGTCTGCAGATCTTTTCGCACACCTGGTACCACGTCACCCGCAAGGGCGGATTCACCATCCCGCACACCCACCCCATGGCATCGTGGTCGGGGGTGTACTGCGTGGACCCTGGCACGACTCCGTCGGAGTATCCCGAGTCAGGTGTGTTGCGCTTCCACAATCCCCATCACTACAGCAATTACTTCATGGATGCGGGCAACGCGCGGCTGAGAGCCCCTTACCACCACGGCACGTGGAGCATCCGATTCCAGCCGGGACAACTCCTGCTCTTCCCCTCATGGGTCCAGCATGAGGTGCTGCCCTTCTTTGGGGAGGATGAGCGCATCACCGTCGCATTCAATTGCTGGTTCGGCGCTAAAGATTCCTGAGCCCGTCCAACATGGGGCCCAACCAGGCCTCGTAGGGCCTCCAGGCCTCGCGACGCTGGGTACTGATGCCGCCGCGTACCTGGGCGACACTGGCGGTGGCGACGTCGCCGCCCTCACGCTCAACCTCTACCATCGCCGCGCGGTAGTCCAGGCCGCAGAAGCCAGCGACGCGACGTGCCTGCGTCTCGGGCTCATGCACCAGTTGCCGGTAGTCGACGTCCAACATCCGCTCAGGCATCACGTCCCGCCAATGGTCCATCAGCCCCAGGTAACCGGCGTAATAGCGCACCAGTTCGTCCTGTCGGTAGGAATACGCCGCCGCATCGGAGAACAGGGTACGCAGGTTGGAGAAGCAGGTATCCATCGGGTCGCGCCGGATGTGCACGAAACGTGCCGACGGTAGCGCCTTGGCGATGAACCCCATCAAGAGGAAGTTGGCCGGTAGCTTCTCCGTGAACCACTTCTTGCCCCGGGACAACCATCGGGCGGCCTCGGCATACCCCTGACCGACCGACTGGTAATCACACATCGGTGCCCGTCGCAGCAGTTCGGCATCCAACGCACCCTGTGCAGCGTGGTCTGTTGCCCGCCGCATCTGCTCAGCGAACGCGTATGTCTCACCCGCGTCGGCCACCGCTTCGTGCCCCGCTAGCATGCGCTCCAGCAAGGTCGTGCCCGATCTGTACATCCCGACGATGAAGATTGGGGTCGGAAGGTCCGCACTCCTTCCATCCGCGGTGCAGAACCGTGCATCGCAGAGCTTCGCCAAACCGGTGAACAGCCGCTCGTTTTCCGCCGGGTCGAATCTCACCATCCGCCGCTTGATCGCATTGCCCTTTTCCAAGGCCGCCCATGCCTGCGGGTAGTCCCCCAGGTCATGCAACTCCTTATGCAGCGCATACTGAAGGTAGACCTCACCCATCCCCCCTGGCGTTGCGGATGCGAGCTGGCGGCGGATGAGGTCAACGTGGTTGGCCTCCTGCGTCTGCACTCGCAGGCTCGCCCGCATCCAGGAACATTGGAAAAGGCGCGGGTCCAGCGCCAGAGCACGCGCATAATCCGCATCGGCTTGGTCGAACTCGCCGGCGAATGCGTGCAGGTTTCCCCGAACGTAGCGTGATGCCGCGTGCCCAGGCGCCTTCTGGATGGCCTTGTCGATGAGGGCCCGAGCCTGTGCGTTGGCACCCACCGAGCTGAGCATGACGGTGGCTTCGGCTATCGCCTGGGGAGGCGCATCGGCCGAGAAACGTGGTTGCTCCAGACAGGTGCAGAGCGCGTCGTATTCGTTGAAGTGCCGCAGGCGCCGAGCGAGCGCGAAGATGTGGGACGCCCCCTTGGGGGCCGCATGGAACGCTGTCATCGCCGCGGAGTGCGCCTGCCGGTGATGGCCGAGTCGGCTGGCCGCCAGCGACAGGCCCAATAGGGCGGGGACATGGCCGGGGGCAGCCGCAACGGCTGCGCCGTAGGCGACGTGTGCGGCGGCCCAGTTGCCTGCCGCAGCCGCCCGGTCTCCATCGTGCCAGTGACGGTCGGCATGCGTGCTCACAGTGCCAACTTCCCGGTGTCCAGAGTGACGGCGTCAGGTCGCATGTAGGGGAGCACCGCGGCATCCATCCACGCAAGCGCGGCCGCCAGCTCCGCGCCGTAGGCACCTTTCAGCATTTCCGCCTCCATCTCCCGCTCCCTTGCACTGTACGGCCGCGCGGGAGACTTCGCATGGCTGCCAGCCACGGCCACCGCTCGCGATCGTATTGCCGCCGCGTCGTGGCGGACGTTTGTCCAGCCAAGCACAGCCGTTGCCACGTCGGGCAATGATGACAGTACCCGTTGCATGTCCACGATGCGGAGGCGATTGGGATGCCCCAAGGCCACATCGAGCAGCAATTCGCGCTGAAGCGCCCATTGCAGGCCGGCGGCGGCCAGAAGTGTGGGCGGTGACAATGCGGCACGGGGAAACGCCCGCGCCGTTGGCGACGCGGCCAGCACACGCCTGCACAGCAAGGGGATCGCCTCCAAGGTCGCCCGGGATTTCTTGAGATGCGACGTGACGAAATCATCGAGGGAGGACGTGACGGCCACCGCACGGGCGCCGGGACTGGCTGCCAACAGCTCGGCCGCGATGTTCAGGGCCCCGTGCGTGGGCTTGATCACGATCCGGCCGACGGGGCTCCACGGACGCCCGAGCAGGTCGATACATGTTTGAACCCAATGGTCCAGTGACTCGCCCTGATCCTTGGCATCAGCAAGGCGCCGTAACACCAGTGGCTCCCTATAGACCACGTGCCCTGGGTGATCATGTAGCGCGCGTGCGAGGAGCGTCGAGCAGCAGAACGACGTATGGAAGAGCCATGCAACAGGCGCCACATTCCCGAAGCTGGAAGGCAGGCTGCTTTCAGGAATGGGAAGGGATTGCCTCAAGTCCGCGGCAATGCGCGTGTCGAGGAAGGTCGAGCGCTCCAGGGTTTCGGGATCGACCCGGAGCAAGGCGACCCGTCTACCCAGCACGTCCACGTCGGCGGCAAACCACGCAGGGTCTGACCACGCAATGGTCGGGGCCGATCCATCCCCCTCCGTCATGGTGAGGTGAACTCGGTCGCCAAGCGATTGCCCGGCCCGCAGCAGGCCAGGTCCGAGGACCGGCCTACGTGCAGGGTGTGACTGTCTGCTGCCTTCGAGCCGAGGGCTGCAAGCGGCAGCCCCCCCAGGCACGCATTCGTGGGAGGGAACGCGTCCGCCCCATTCATGATTCAGCCCGCCAACAACCCGGCAATGCGTCGCTGTTCTTGCTTCAACGCCTCCGGCATGCGCGGTCCGTACTCATCCAGGTATTCCCCGATGCTGGCGAACTCGGCCTGCCAACCGGCATGGTCAAAGCCGAACAACTTCGCCTTCGCTTCCTCGCCCAAGGTGATGCCATCAAGGTTGAGTGCGCCTTCCGCCGGCAGTGCGCCGATCGGGGTGTCGACCGCCGCGGCCTCGCCCTTGACCCGGTTGATCATCCACTCGAGCACGCGCAGGTTGTCGCCGAAGCCCGGCCACATGAACTTGCCATCGTCGCCCTTGCGGAACCAGTTGACGTGGAAGACCTTCGGCAGCTTGGCGCCGTCGGTGTCGAACGACAGCCAGTGGCTGAAGTAGTCGGCGAAGTTGTAGCCGCAGAACGGCTTCATCGCCATCGGATCGCGGCGCATCACGCCCACGGCGCCGGTGGCGGCGGCCGTCGTCTCTGAGCCCATCGCAGCGCCGACCAGCACGCCATGCGTCCAGTCGCGCGCTTCGAATACCAGCGGCACCAGCGAGGCGCGGCGGCCGCCGAACACGATCGCGCTGATCGGCACGCCCTGCGCGTCTTCCGCCTTCGGCGAGTACGACGGGCACTGCTTGGCGCTCACCGTGAAACGTGAGTTGGGGTGCGCGGCCGGACCCTTGGTGGCGTCATAGGGATTGCCGCGCCAGTCAGTGACCGGGGCTTGGCCATTGTCCAGGCCTTCCCACCACGGCTGGTTGTCAGCCGTGATGCCGACGTTGGTGAAGATGGTGTTCTTCTGGATGCTGGCCAGTGCGTTGGCGTTTGACTTGGCCGAGGTGCCGGGGGCGACGCCGAAGAAGCCGGCCTCCGGGTTGATGGCATACAGTCGGCCATCCGCGCCCGGCCGCATCCAGCAGATGTCGTCGCCGATGGTCCAGACCTTCCAACCGGCGCTGCGATAACCCTCCGGCGGGATCAGCATGGCCAGGTTGGTCTTGCCGCAGGCCGAAGGGAACGCGGCGGCGATGTAGTGGGTCTCGCCCTGCGGATTCTCGATGCCGAGGATGAGCATGTGCTCGGCGAGCCAGCCCTCGCTGCGCGCCTGGTGCGAGGCGATGCGCAGCGCGTGGCACTTCTTGCCCAGCAGCGCGTTACCGCCGTAACCCGAGCCGTACGACTTGATGATCAGCTCTTCGGGGAAGTGCATGATGAAGCGGCGGTTGGGATCAAGCTCGCCAATGGAATGCAGGCCCTTGACGAACGAACCCTCGCGCTCGATGCGCGCCAGCGCCGCCGCGCCCATGCGGGTCATGATGCGCATGTTGGCGACCACGTACGGGCTGTCGGTGATCTCGACGCCGCAACGCGACAGCGGCGAGTCGATGGGGCCCATGCAATACGGGATCACGTACATCGTGCGGCCCTGCATGCAGCCGTCGAACAGCGCGTCCATCTCGGCATGGCCTTCTTCCGGGGCCATCCAATTGTTGTTGGGACCTGCGTCGTCATGGTGCGTAGTGCAGACGAAGGTCAGGTGCTCCACGCGCGCAACGTCATCGGGGTGTGAGCGGTGCAGGTAGCTTCCGGGGTGGGTCTGCTCGTTGAGCTTCTCCAGCGTGCCATCGGCCAGCATGCGGGCGATGAGCGCCTCGTTCTCCGCATCGCTGCCATCGCACCAGTGGATCGCGGCGGGACGGGTGAGCGCCGCGACCTGGGCAACCCAGTCGTTCAATGCCGGCAGACGGCTGCCGGCCCCTCCTTCGATGGCGGTGGAGGGGGAAGATGCCTGGGTTGCTGCTTTCACGAAAAACTCCTCCGGCCCTGGCGGGCGGAACAAACGGGGAAAAAATCAGACGGACGGGATGAGCGTGGCCATCATGTGTTCGACATAGGCCTCGAACTCATCGTGCTGCATGCGGGTCTGGTGCAATTGCAGGTTGAGCTGCAGGAAACCGACATAGGCCGAATACGCGAGTCGGGCGCGGTGTTGCGCGTCGGTGCGCCCCAGGCCCGCCTGCCGGAAAGAGGCCGTCAGGTAATCCATGCGGCGCTCGGAAACGCGCCCGATCACCGGCTGCACGGCGGGGTGGTCCAGCGCCTTGAGCAACTCGGAGTAGATGACGTGCGACTTGAATTCGTGCGCGACCATCTCGAACAGTGCGCGCAAACGCTGACGGGGATCCGGGACGACTTCGAGCTGGCCCCATACGGTTTCGAGCTCGAGCTTCTCCCAGCGCTCCAGAGCGGCCACCAGTAGCGCGTCGCGCGAGGGGAAGTGCCAGTAGAAGCTGCCCTTGGTGACACCAAGGCGACGGGCCAGCGGCTCCACGGCAACTGCCGCCACGCCCTGCTCCGCGATCAAGTCCAGCGCGGCCTGCGCCCAATCGTCGGCGCTCAGGCGGCCGCTGCGCTCGGGCTTGCTCAATTCAGCTTCGTTCATCTGCCAATTCTAAACGGTCGCCTTGGCCCAAAGCAGTATTGCAGTGCAGCATAAGTCGAGTTGACAGGGCCGAACCGGCGATTCCATACTCGGTCGTATGGTACATGTTTAATGCCAGCGTTTGAATGACTGCGGCGGCCAGAGGCTTGCAGCGGTCAGTCAAGCGGCGGACATTGGGCATGGGCCGCCGGACCTTCACATCGACCCTGTCTGAAGCTGCGGGCCAAGCGCCCGCCGGAGCACCACCATGAGCATCGCCATTCCCTTCCTTGCCTTCCTGCTGGTGGGCGCGATCGCGGCCTACCACCGCCTCCGGCTGGCCGTGTGGGCCGCGTCGACCGCCGCGGTGCTGGTGGCCTGCTGGTTGCTGGGCGCCAATGGGACCGCCACTGTCATTGCCGGCGTGCTGGTGGCGCTGATTGCGGTGCCGCTGCTGCTGCCTGCGATCCGCCTGCCCTTCATCACCAAGCCGCTGCTGGGCTTCTACACCAAGATCCTGCCGCCGCTGTCGGAAACCGAACGCGTTGCGCTCGAAGCCGGCACCGTGGGCTGGGAAGGACAGCTGTTTTCCGGCGCGCCCGACTGGGACGTGCTGGCCAACCAGCCCAAGCCCACGCTGCGCCCGGACGAGCAGGCATTCCTCGACGGCCCGGTGGAAGAGCTGTGCCGGATGACCAACGACTGGCAGATCACCCACGTTGATGCCGACCTGTCGCCCGCGCTTTGGGACTACATCAAGAAGAACAAGTTCTTCGGCATGATCGTGCCGAAGGAATACGGCGGCCTGGGCTTCACCGCGCTGGGCAACCACAAGGTGATCCAGAAGCTGGCCTCGATCTCCTCGGTGGTCAGCTCCACCGTGGGTGTGCCCAACTCGCTGGGCCCGGCCGAACTGCTGATGCACTATGGCACCAAGGAACAGAAGGACTATTACCTGCCCCGACTGGCCGACGGCCGCGAAGTGCCCTGCTTTGCGCTGACCGGGCCGTGGGCAGGCTCGGACGCCACGTCGATTCCGGACTACGGCATTGTCTGCATGGGCGAATGGAACGGCGCTCGCGTGGTCGGCGTGAAGCTGACCTTTGACAAGCGCTATATCACGCTCGCTCCCGTCGCTTCGCTGATCGGCCTGGCCTTCCGCATGTATGATCCGGACGGACTGATCGGTGACAAGGAGGACATCGGCATCACGCTGGCCCTGCTGCCGCGAGACGCCGCGGGCGTCGAGGTCGGTCGCCGTGCGATGCCGCTCAACAGCCCGTTCCAGAATGGCCCGGTGCGCGGCAAGGACGTGTTCATCCCGCTCAGCCAGCTCATTGGCGGCGAGGCCATGGCTGGCAAGGGCTGGCAGATGCTGGTGGAGTGCCTGTCGATCGGCCGCTCGATCACCCTGCCCTCGACCGCCAGCGGCGGCTCCAAGATGGGGGCGATCGCGACGGGCGCGTACGCGCGCATCCGCAAGCAGTTCGGCCTGTCGATCGGCCGCTTCGAAGGCGTGGAGGAGGCGCTGGCGCGCATCGGCGGTCACGCCTACACCGTCAGCGCCCTGGCAGAGGCCTCGGCCGCAGCCGTCGCGCGCGGCGAGCTGCCGGCCGTGCCGTCGACCATCTCCAAGTACCACTGCACCGAAATGGGTCGCGAAGTCGCCAAGGATGTCATGGACATCATCGGCGGCAAGGGCATCATCCTGGGGCCCCGCAACTTCGCCGGTCGCAACTGGCAGGCCGCCCCGATCATGATCACGGTGGAAGGCGCGAACATCATGACGCGCTCGCTGATGATCTTCGGCCAAGGTGCGATCCTGTGCCACCCGTGGGTACTGAAGGAAATGAAGGCGGCGACGAACCCGGACGCATCGGCGCGCCTGCGCGACTTCGATGCGGCACTGTTCGGTCATATCGGCTTCGCCATCTCCAACGCCGTGCGTTCGCTGTGGTTCGGCCTGACCAGCGCGAAGGTCGGCGCGGCGCCTGGCGATACCTACACCCGGCGCTACTACCGCAAGCTCAACCGCTACTCGGCAGCGCTGGCGCTGATGGCCGACACGTCGATGCTGCTGCTGGGTGGAAAGCTCAAGTTCAAGGAGTCCCTGTCCGGACGCCTGGGCGACGTGCTCAGCAACCTGTACATCGCCAGCGCGCTGCTCAAGCGTTACGAGGATGAGGGCCGTCCGGCCTCCGACCAGCCGTTGCTTGCGTGGTCCATCCACAACGCGGTGTTCAAGATCGAGAACGCATTCTCCGGCGCGCTTCGCAACTTCCCGATCCGCCCGATCGGCTGGCTGCTGTGGGCACTGGTCTTCCCGCTGGGACGCCGCGCGCAGTACCCGAGCGACCGCCTGTGCCATAAGGTCGCGTCCTTGCTGATGTCGCCCAACGAGGCACGCGACCGCCTGGCGGTGGGTGTCTTCACCACGCCGTGTGCCAACAACCCGGCCGGCCGCATCAACAGCTACCTGCAGAAGGCCATCCTGGCCGAGCCGGTAGAGCGCAAGTTCATCAAGGCGCTGAAGAACAGCGACATCGAGGCCCATGATTTCGCCACGCAGCTGGACGAAGGCGTGCGTGAAGGCTGGATCACCGCCGAGGAGCGCAAGCTGCTGGAAGAACTGCGGGAGTTGACCATCGACACGATCAGCGTCGATGACTTCGAAGCGGAGGAGTTGCGATCCGCGGCGTATCGACCTTCGGGTGAGTTGGGCCGCGAGGCAGCTTGATCGACCTGCATGCGACGAGTCCTTCGGGACTCGTCGCGATCGGGCAGCTACAGCACGGCACCTTGAGCTGAACCGAACTGGGTTCGCATGTCGTAACGCTGGTCGCGGAACTTCAGGTGCGTCATCACGCGGAACAGGATGCGCTGGGCCGCGGATTCGATTTCCCGGCAAGAAGGCGCGGTAGCGGGCAGTTGGGCAAGTTGGTGCCGTAGCGCTTCGGAGGCCGCGAGCGCGTGGTCGGCGTGACCGCGTTCATGGGTGTCAAGCGCCATGCTGACCTGCTGCCACTGATGGCGCAAAGCCGCAGGCACAGGCTGGTTGGGGTGCCATGAAGGAAGGACTGTCGTGACGTCCAGGACGATCTGCGCCTGGATCAGCGTGCATTTCCCCCCACTGCGCTCGAAGTCGTAGCCGACCTGAATCTCGCTCCGCGTCAACGCGTGGCCTCCGGCGGCAGCGTCGAGGTTCAACTGGGCGCGTAGCCGGTCCCTCAGCTCGTCGATATCGTTGCCCACAATCGGATAGGTTAACGTGGAGCGTGTAACGATGACCGCGGGAGTCCTTGCCGTCGCACCGACGGCAGGATCGGGCCCGTCCGACGTGGCTCCAAGTCCAATCGTAAGCCAGCTGATCAACTGCAATAGCACGCGGCACCGTCCTGGCTCGCCAAAAGTGGACCGACTCTGCCCACTATCACCACAGAGCACAAGGCGTACGCGGCCTTGTCGCCGCCAATCGGATTTTCAGGATGCCGATCGACGTTCTCTCGTTTTATCGCCGCATCACGCGCTGGCCGGCTGGCCACTGGCTGTTCTCCCGCGCGGTATGCCTCAAGGCCCCATACTTCGGCACGATCAAACCCCGCTTCGTCGCCTTGGAACCGGGACGCTGCGAGGTCCGCATTCCCGACCGCAGGCGCGTGCACAACCACCTGGGCACCGTGCATGCCATCGCCCTGTGCAACCTCGCGGAACTGGCGGCTGGGGTGATGACCGATGCCACCTTGCCACCGACGATGCGCTGGATTCCCAAAGGCATGGGCGTGGAGTACCTGAGGAAGGCCGTCGGGACGATGCACGCGGTCGCCACCCCGGAAGGCTCCCTGGAAATATCCGAGGCTGGGTATGACGCACCCGTGCTGGTCGAGGTTCGCGACGACAAGGGCGCAGTGGTCTTCCGCGCCAGGATCGCCATGTGGGTGTCTCCGCGGCCCACGCGCGCCGGCATGCGCCCAGCAGGCTGAAGCGGTCAAGTGGAGGCTGGCACTCCCGCCGGCAAGGGCGGTTGCTCCCGCACCACCCGCCACGCGCTGAACAGGAACATGGCGGCCACGCCGACGCCGGTCACGAACACGGTCGTCGAGCCAAACACCGCCAGCAACTTGTGCAACCACACGAAGCTGAGGTCCCCGGCCCGGTAGACGACGGTGTCGATGACCGCCTTGGCCTTGTAGCGCGACTCACGGTCCACCCGGGTATAGATGGTTTCCCGGGCAGGCTTGCCGAGTGAGAACTCACTGGACCGCGTCAGGACCTGCACGGCAGCCACCAGCAAGGGCAACGGCGACGCAGCCAGCATGGCGAAACCGAACATGATCGCCGCGGCGGGCAGTAGCAACGCCGGCGCAATGCCATGGCGGAGCAGCAACCAGCGGGTGACCAGCAGCTGGGTGGTGATGGTCAGGGCATTGATCGCGAGGTCGATGTTGGCGTAGTACGCAGTGCGCGCCTCGTCGGCGATGAAGCTGGCCCGCGCTATGGCCGCCTGCTCGTTGTAGAGCAGCGTGCCCACGCCAACGCCGAAGAACATCAGCATCGCCAGGGCGCGCAGCAGTGGGTCCGACATGACCAGCCGGATACCCGCCAACACCGAGCCGCCCATCGCCGCATCGCCGCTCGCCTCACCGCGCGCCTGCTCGCTGCGCAGGGCCCAAGGGCGCAGTTTCATGATGCACAGCAGGCAGACCGCAAGGAAGCCGGCGGAAATGAGCAGCAGGCTGTCCACGCCGATCCGTTGCACCAACACGCGGGTCAGGACCGGCCCGACCAGGGCACCGATGGTGCCGCCTGCGCCGATGTAACCGTAGAAGAGCTTGGCCTGCTTGTTGTCGAACACATCGGCCATGAAGCTCCAGAACACGCTGACCGCGAACAGGTTGAATACAGCCGTCCAGGCGAAGAAGGCTGCGCCGCGCCCGGTCCATTCCTGGTTGAACATCCAGTGGAAGCCCAACAGGCAGGCGATGAAGAACAGGTACACCGCTGGCAGGAACACGCGACGCGGGAAGCGCGAGACCAGTGCGCCATACAGCGGCTGCAGCACCACCATCGCCACGAACGTGATGGTGAACAGCACCTGCAGGGTGAGGCCCGCCAGGTCCCAACCCGCACCTTCGGCCCATTCGACCAGCCACAGCGGAAAGACATCGGACACGTTGCCGGACGCGCCCATCGCATCGCGGACCGGCCTCAGCACGTAGTAGCCGCATAGAAGGCTGAAGAAGTACACAAGCGACCACCACAGCGGCGGCGATTCAGCGAGCGCCGCACGGAATCGACCGGGTGCCGCGGGATGGGCAGGGCGCACGAGGTTGGACCTTGGGGTGGCTGGCGCCACGGTAGCCGATCAGGGCACCATGAAAAACCCCTATCGCGCACAGAGCATTTGCTCTACCCCCCGCGCCTAGCCTCGCTGCGTGACGCCTCCGGACATCCGAGTGTACGACTACATCATCATTGGCGCCGGCTCGGCCGGCTGTGTGCTCGCCAGCCGATTGAGCGAGGACCCGGACGTCAAAGTCCTGCTGCTTGAGGCAGGCCCGCGCGACTGGCACCCCTTCATCCACATGCCCGCCGGTTTGGCCAAGCTCGTGGGCAAGAAAGGCGTCAACTGGGATTACGACACCGCGCCGGTCCCCGCCCTGGACAACCGTGTGCTGTGGTGGCCACGCGGCAAGGTGCTGGGGGGCTCCAGCTCCATCAACGCGATGTGTTACGTACGCGGCGTCGCCCAGGATTACGACGAATGGGCGGACGCGGGTGCCACCGGCTGGAACTGGGCGTCGGTGCTGCCCTACTTCCGCCGATCGGAACACAACGAGCGTGGTGCCGATGCATTGCACGGGGCCAACGGACCGTTATACGTCTCCGACTTGCGCTATACCAATGTGCTTTCCCACGCCTTCATCGAAGCTGGCCGGCAGGCCGGCTACCCCGCAAATCGCGATTTCAACGGCCCGGACCAGGAAGGCTTTGGCCTGTACCAGGTCACGCAGAAGAATGGGGAACGCTGTTCGAGTGCGGTCGCCTATCTGCATCCGGTGCGGTCGCGGGCCAACCTGCATGTGGTCACGGGGGCGATGGTCAACCGCATCACGTTCGATCGCAGCGGCAGCGTGCCGCGGGCCAACGGCGTTACCTACACCGCGGGCGGAAAGGCCTTTCACCAGGCTGCCAACCGCGAGGTCCTGCTGTCCGGCGGCGCGATCAATTCGCCGCAGTTGTTGATGCTGTCGGGGGTGGGTCCGGCAACCGAGCTCCGTCGCCACGGCATAGACGTGCTGGTCGATGCACCCCAGGTCGGCGGCAACCTGCAGGACCATCTCGACGTCTGCACGCTGTACCACTCCACGCAGCGCGTCACCTATGACCGCCTCAGCGACCTCAAGGTTGCCTTCGACTACTACCTGCGTGGCCACAGCGGGGCCGGCAGCAGCAACATCGCCGAGGCCGGCGCCTTCATCCGTTCCCGCCACGCGCCCGACGCGCGCCCGGACATCCAGATGCACTTCGTGCCCGCCATGCTGGATGACCATGGCCGCCATCGACTGGCCGGCGATGGCTTCACCGTCCATGCCTGCTTCCTGCGGCCCCGCAGTCGCGGTCGTCTGTCGCTGGCCAGCGGGCGGGCAGGCGACAAGCCGCGCATCGAGCCAAACTACCTGGGGGATGCGGAAGGCTTCGACCTGAAGATGATGATCGAATGCGCCCGGCTGTCACGCGAAATCCTCGCCCAGCCCGCATTCGATCCATACCGCGGGGACCCGATCTACCCGGCACGCGATGACCTGGACGATGCGGGATTGGAGGCGTTCGTGCGCGCCAAGGCCGAGAGCGTCTATCACCCCATAGGTACCTGCCGGATGGGCAGCGACGGGTCATCGGTGGTGGATCCCGCGTTGAAGGTACGGGGCGTCGACGGTCTGCGGGTCATCGACGCATCGGTGATGCTCACCCTGATCGGCGGCAACACCAACGCGCCGACCATCATGATTGCCGAGCGCGCGGCAGACCTGATCCGGGCATCGTGATCGGCCCGGGCGGGCGGCTGCCGCACGACTCGCGCCTTATGTGCCCACAGGTGGCGCGGGCTGCAGCATCGGCGGCAGCGGGCAATGCAGCATCGCGCAGATCGTGCGCAGCAGCTCGGCTTCGGCCACGGTGGTCCGCCCGTCGTGGCTGATGGCCACGGTCAGCGCCTCCACGAGCAGCTGCTTCGCCAACGGGTCCAGTGCATCGAGCGGCACCCACACTTCGTCGAGCGCCACCGGACCCTGCGGACGCGGCAGGTAGGGCAGCGCATCGGTCGGCAACACGCGCTGGATCCCGCGCAGGTAGGCGTGGCGTGCCGTGTCCGCATCGGCATGCCCGTGCTGGACCACCACCGCCAAGAGGGTGGCGATCTCGCGCCGGACCCGCTCCAGGCTGTTGCGACCAAAACGGGCGTAGCGCGAAGGATCGAGCGACTCGCGCACCTGCACCGTCACCAACCGCGCCAGGCAGTACTCGAACAGCGACACCTTGCCGTCTGCGTGGACCAGCGCGTTGATTGCGTCAAGGAACACATCCAGCTCCGGCCGGGGCCGCAGGCGCAACACCGGGAAGGCGATCGCCGCCAACGGCAACCGGTGCATCGGGTGCAGCCCCGCGAGTTGCTGGTCGCGCAGGAGCCGCGCCTCCTGGGCCAGGATCGCGCCCATCCGTGCAGCCACTTCGAACAACTGTCGCTCGCGCAGCTGCGCTTCGTCCTCCAGCAGCAGCGCAACAAGCAGCGGCATCACGGTTTCCCGGCGCGTGGCGAGGGCGTGCACCTCCGGCGGCAGGCTTTCGACAATGGCGCCTGCCAGCGCGAAGTCCTCGGCGCGAGGCGTGGCCACCTCCGCCACCACCCGCGCCGGCGCGAGCAGGTGCTCTCCATCCACCGCTGGCATGGCGTAACCGTCGGCCGCCAACAGACCGAGGCGAACATCCTCTTCCAGCCCATGTGGCGGATGCAGCGCCCACTGGTGCGACAGGCTTTCCAGCTGCAATGCGTCGAAGGAAGGGTCCAGCGCTTGGATCCGCTCCAGCAATGGCGGATGGGTGGCAAACCAGCCGCGGAAGCCCACGCCGTCACCGAACAGCATGTGGCTCACCTCTTCCGCGTCGCCGCGCTCGGCCATCCGCGAGCCTTCGTGCAGGCCCGCGATCTTTTTCAGCGCGCCGGTCAGCCCTGCCGTCTGGCGGGTGAATTGCACCGCGGAGGCATCGGCCAGGCGCTCGCGGCTGCGGCTGACGCCGGCCTTGATCATGCGCGCGAAGAACAGGCCCACGTACCCAATCACCATGGCGGCCAACGCGGCGACGAGGATTGCACCGGCTCCGCTGTTGCGGCGCCCACCGCTGAACCGGCCGTGTTCCAGCACTTTCCGCCCCACCAGCCCGACCATCAGGATGCCAAACAGCACGCCGATCAGGCGGAGGTTGAGCCGCATGTCACCGTTGAGGATATGGCTGAACTCGTGCGCGACCACGCCCTGCAATTCATCGCGATTGAGTCGTTCGAGGGCGCCGCGGGTCACCGCGACGGCCGCGTCGGAGGGTGCATACCCCGCGGCAAAGGCGTTGATGCCGCCCTCGTGTTCCATCACGAAGACCTTGGGGACGGTCACGCCCGACGCGATGGCGATCTCTTCCACGACGTTGCGTAACCGCCGCAGGCTCGGATCCTGGGTGTCCTCCGGCACCAGCACCCCGCCCATCTCCTGGGCGATGACGTCGCCGCCGTTGCCCAGGCTGCTGATCCGATACAGCGAGCCGAGGCCGATCACCGCCAGCGTGCCCACCGCCGCTGCCAGCAGTGGCCCGGGCCGGGGACCGACGAAGACAGCCATCACGACCACGACCGCCGCCACGATGCCCACGACCGCGGCAGCGAACAGCAGCAACAACCGCGAGGACATGCGCCGGGCCTGGTCCTGGCGCTCGAAGAAGTTCATGGCCCGTCAGAACCTGACCTGGGGCGTCTCACGCATCTGCGCCTTTTCCGCCGGGATGTCGAGCAGCGCAGCCGGCAGGAAGCGGAAGTTATTGGCGATCAGGCTGGCCGGGAACACCTCTCGGCGGTTGTTATAGGCCATGACCGAGTCGTTATAGGCCTGCCGGGCGAAGGCGACCTTGTTCTCGGTGCTGGTCAGCTCCTCGGTGAGCTGCATCATGTTCTGGTTGGCCTTCAGGTCCGGGTAGGCCTCGGCAACGGCCAACAGTCGCCCGAGGGCCCCATTCAGCTGTCCCTGCGCCGCGGACAGCTGGGCCATGGCCGCCGGATCCCCGGGACTGGCGTGGGCGGCGGACAACCCCGCCACGGCCGCACCGCGGGCCGCAATCACCGCCTCCAGGGTTTCACGCTCGTGGGTCAGGTAGCCCCTGGCGGTCTCCACCAGGTTGGGAATCAGCTCGAAACGGCGCTGCAACTGCACGTCGATCTGGGCGAAGGCATTCCTGAACGCGTTCCGGGCCGCCACCAACCCGTTGTACTGGCCGACCGCCCAGAGCGCGATAACGATCACCAAAACCAACAGAATCATGAAGCCGACCATCGTTCCTTCCCCCAAGTCCTTGAGATCGGCGCTATTATCGGCCGAAGCTTGAGCATACGCAGGCGATGCGACCGATGAAAGAACACGCACCCCGGCGGTCACGGACGACCTGGCGCATCGGCGCCTCGGCCCTCCTCCTCACCATGACGCTGGGCTCGACCGCTCAGACGCCAATGCATTGGCGTCCGTCGCAGCCCAATGCCGCCTCGGCGGCGCGCGCCGATGGTTCCAATCACGATCTGGCTCGCCAGCAGCATCGCAGTGCGTTTGCGCGGCAGGCGCTGAAGCCGATCGCCAGCGGTTTTGACGTGTACCAGTTCGAGGCGATGGCGCAGCAACTCGTTGCCAACCAGCGTGTGCCGGGCCTGGCCATGGCGGTGGTCCACAACGGCCGCGTGCTCAGCGCGCGCGGCTACGGCATCACCGATGTCAGAGCTGCCGAGCCGGTGGATGCACACACCGTGTTCCGCCTGGCGTCGCTTTCGAAGAGCTTTGCCGGCACCTTGACCGGCATGCTGGTCAACGACGGTGCACTGCGCTGGGACAGCAAGCTCGTCAGCTACCTCCCCGACTTCCGCCTCAGCGATCCCAACGCTGCCCGCAACCTGACCGTGGCCGACCTGCTCAGCCACCGGGTGGGTCTGCCGCAAAATGCCTACGATCGCGAGCTGGAAGCCTACGCCGACTACCGCACGCTGACCCAGAAGCTGGCCAACGCGCCGCTGAAGTGCCAGCCCGGCACGTGCTACAGCTACCAGAACATCGCCTTCAGCCTGGTGGGTGACATCGTGTTCGCGGCCACCGGCGATTTCTACAGCCAGGAAGTGCAGAGCCGCATCCTCAAGCCGTTGGGCATGAACGATGCAAGCCTGGGACTGGAGGGCATCGAGTCGAGCGCGCGCTGGGCTCGGCCGCACGTACGCGGACGGGGTGGCTGGGTTTCGGTGAAGCCCAAGTCGACCTACTACCAGGTGGCACCGGCTGCCGGCGTCAACGCCAGCGCGAGTGACATGGCGCAGTATCTGCTGGCCCACACCGGCTACCGCCCCGACGTGTTGCCCGCGCCACTGCTGGCGACCCTGCACGAGCCGCTGGTTTCCACGCCCACCGAGATCCGTGGCTCGTCCTGGCGCCGCACGCGCCTGCAGTCCGCGAGCTATGCGCTGGGCTGGCGCGTCTACAACTACGCCGGCGAACGCGTGGTGTTCCATGGCGGTGCGGTACAAGGTTACCGGGGCCTGATCGCCATGCTGCCCGACCGGGATTTCGGCGTCGCCCTGATGTGGAACAGCGAGAGCTCGGTGCCGTCGGGGATGTTGCCGACGATCCTCGACCGCGCGCTGGGCCTGGCGCCGCAGCGTTGGCTCGACGTCGACACCGAAGAAACGCCGCTCTACGTCGACAGCCGCCAACTGCCGGCAACGACGCCCGCGGGCAGCACCGCCACCAAGGCGAGCGCCGCGCCGCGCTGAGCCCCGCCGCCTGGCGGACGGCCCATAAAAAACTCCCTTCCCGCCTGGGCTGCGGGAAGGGAGTGTTGGGTACCGCGTACTTCTGGTATCGGGACTTTCTTAGATCATCGGCGCCGGGGTCACCGGCATGGCAGCCGGAGCGGCCTTCTTGGCGCGCTTCTTGGCGGCAGGCTTCTTGGCGGCTTTCTTCGCAGCCTTCTTGGCGGCCGGCTTCTTGGCGGCCTTCTTGGCAGCCTTCTTCACGGCCTTCTTGGCAACCTTCTTCGCAGCCTTCTTGGCGGCCGGCTTCTTGGCGGCCTTCTTCGCGGCCTTCTTCACCGTCTTCTTGGCAGCAGCCTTCTTCACGGTCTTCTTGGCAGCCTTCTTGGCGGCCTTCTTCACCGTCTTCTTGGCAGCAGCCTTCTTCACGGTCTTCTTGGCGGCCTTCTTGGCGACCTTCTTCACCGCCTTCTTGGCGGCGGCCTTCTTCACGGTCTTCTTGGCGGCAGCCTTCTTGGCGACCTTCTTCACCGCTTTCTTGGCGGCGGACTTCTTGGCAGCTTTCTTAACGGCCATGGTATGGCTCCTCGTCAGTGGTCTATCGGGGTGTAACGCCCAGCACTAAACAATGCCGCGGAATTGGAATCCGCGGCCCACCGTCCATGCCATGTATGCACGGAAACGGGTCCGGTTGGCCCGCGCGCATGCCGCCGCGCGTGGCCATGAAATCGAAACTACCCTTGCCCCCGGCCGCCCCACGGCCGGAATCGCGCCAAACAAAAACCCGATCCGTCGGCGACGAACCGGGCTGCGCTTCTTGAACCGATCGCGTTTGCGCGAGGGAAACGAATCCTGCGTCCACCGTCTTGGAAGCACGGGCGGAGGTTCGTTTTGCACTTCGCATTGTCGCGTTGGTTCTGGTCACTCGCTTTTTTTGCAGGAAGCGTCTGCTGGGCGAAACCTAATCACGCTTTTTCATAGTGTCAACAACCCTCGTGCAATTTTTTCTGGCAACCCCGCTGCGCGGCCGTCGGCGGATCTGCCGACGAATCGAATCGCGGCTCCCTCCATGACCGGCATGGCCACGGCGAAACCACCAAGCCCATTTTTCAAAAGTGCTTTTTTCTAGGTGTTTTTGTAACTGCGACGCAGGGCTGGCGACGGCAGACACCGGTCGAGCGCATGCACGCTGCGCACCCCGCAGCGCCCGCGCGCCCACTCGACACTGGCCGAAATTATTTTTCCGCGGGGCATCCGATTTCGCGACGCAGCACGCCCAATTGCGCGAAATTGCGCAGACGTTTCGAGGGCGGCAAGCCGCTCTCACCATGGAATGCTGACGCCCAAAACGACACCGGCCGCCCGAGGCGGCCGGTGGAGAAACAGCGACTGGGTGGACTCAGTGGTCTTCGTCTTCCAACAGTTCGGCGTAGTCATCCGGAGCCAACAGTTCGTTGAGCTGCTCGGCTTCATCGATGGCGACGGTGAACAACCAGCCTTCGCCGTACGCGTCCTCGTTGATCGTCTCCGGCTTGTCGACCAGCGAGCTGTTGACCGCGGTGACGGTGCCGCTGACCGGCGCGTACACGTCGGAGGCCGCCTTGACCGACTCGACCACGGCGCATGCGTTGCCGGCTTCGACGCGGTCGCCGACATTCGGCAGCTCCACGTAGACCAGGTCGCCCAGCAGGCCTTGGGCGTGGTCGGAAATGCCGACCGTAACCTTGCCGTCGCCTTCGACGCGGGCCCACTCGTGGGACTTGAGGAACTTGAGGTCGCCGGGAATCTCACTCATGGGGGGTGCTCCGGTGGTACGTGTGTGGGTGAAGGGAAACGTAGTTTAACCAAGGGCCGGGCCGCGCAACCGCCTTGCGCCCGATGACTTGTGCTGCAGTGAAGCAATCCGGCGGCGCCCACGCCGCCGGGATATTGGGTCAGCCGAGCACGCCATCCTGCGGCTGACCATCGCGCACGAAGGGAAACTTGACCACGCGCACGGGGATCTCCTTGCCACGGATGTCGACGCGTACCGCGCCCGGCTCCCCCGCCGGCACGCGGGCGAAAGCAATGGCCTTGCCCAGCGTCGGCGAGAAGGTGCCCGACAGGATCTCGCCTTCGCCATTGGCAGTGAGAACCTTCTGCCCGTGGCGCAGCACGCCCTTCTCGTCCATCACCAGCCCGATCATCTGGCGGGGGGCGCCGTTGGCCTTCTGCTGCTCGAGCACGGCGCGGCCGATGAAGTCACGACCTTCGTCGAGTGCCACGGTCCATGCCAACGCCGCTTCGTATGGCGACACCGTGTCGTCCATGTCCTGGCCGTAGAGGTTCATGCCGGCTTCCAGGCGCAGCGTGTCGCGCGCGCCCAGGCCCGCCGGCTTGACGCCCGCGGCCAGCAACCCGTTCCAGAAGGCGACCGTGTGCTGCTCCGGCACGACGATCTCGAAGCCGTCCTCCCCGGTGTAGCCGGTGCGCGCGACGAAGACATCGATGCCGTCCACGGTCTTTGCCTCGGTCGCGGCGAACTTGCCCATCTTGCCGATGGCGGCGCGGTCGTCTTCGCGCAGCAGGCCAAGCACGCGTTCGCGTGCGGTCGGTCCCTGCACCGCGATCATGCCGAACTCCGGACGCTCGGTGACGGTCACGCCGAACGGCTTGGCCTGTTCGGTGATCCACGCCAGGTCCTTCTCGCGGGTGGCGGCATTGACCACCAGGCGGAAGAACTGCTCGTCGCGGAAGTAGATGATCAGGTCGTCGATCACGCCGCCCTGCGGGTTGAGCATCGCGGTGTACAGCGCCTTGCCCGGCTTGGTGAGCTTGTCGACCGAGTTGGCGACCAGCTTGCGAAGGAAGGCACGCACCTGCTCGCCGCGCAGGTCGACCACCGTCATGTGCGAGACGTCGAACATGCCGGCGTCCTTGCGCACCAGGTGGTGTTCGTCGATCTGCGAGCCATAGTGGATGGGCATGTCCCAGCCGCCGAAGTCGACCATCTTGGCGCCGAGGGCGCGGTGGGTTTCGTTGAGGATGGTCTTCTGGGTCATCGAGGGCGGGCCTGAAAAAGGTGACGTGGGGACCCGGATTATCCCAGATCGGGACACCGCAAGACGAAAGGCGGCCCGGAAGCCGCCCTTGTCACCTGCATGCTGCCTGCATACGCCAGCGGATGCTGGCGTCCCGCGACGCGATCAATCCGCCGGACGGACCCGCAGCGTCATGCCGTCGACGGCGATCACGCGCACCGCCGTGCCCGCCGGAGCGTCGGGCCCGACGACATCCCAGAACGCATCGGCGATCTGCACGCGTCCTGCGCCATTGACGATGGCCTGGTCCAAGGGCACCACGCGCCCGACCAGTTGTTCGGCGCGACGGTTGAGCATCGGCTGGTCGCTTTCGCGCCCCCGGGTGCGGAACCATGTGCGATAGACCAGGATCGACACGAACGCGAGGCCAACGAACGCAGCCACCTGCGCCAGTACCGACAGTCCCGGCATGGCCACGACCATCAGGAACACCGCGACCGCGGCAAACCCCAGCCACAACATGAAGGCGCCCGGCGCCAGCGCTTCGGCCGCGAACAACGCGAGTGCGACCGCCCCCCACAACACCATCGGCCCGCTCCATTGCATGGGTCAGCCCCCCTTGGTTGTCGCGCGGCCGGGTTGCTCCAGCGCCTGCTTGGCCAGCTCGGCGATGCCACCCAGCGAACCGATCACCCCCGCCGATTCCATGGGCATCATCACGAACTTCTGGTTGGGCGCCTCGGCCAGCGCCTTGAACGCCTCGATGTATTTCTGCGCGACGAAGTAGTTGATGGCCTGCACGTTACCCGCGGCGATGGCGTTGGACACCATCTGCGTCGCCTTGGCCTCGGCCTCGGCCAGGCGCTCGCGGGCCTCGGCCTCGCGGAATGCGGCTTCCTTTTCGCCCTCGGCCTCGAGGATCACCGCCTGCTTGTCGCCCTCGGCCTTGAGGATGGCCGCCTGGCGGAAGCCTTCCGCCTCGAGGATGTTGGCGCGCTTCTCGCGCTCGGCCTTCATCTGCCGCGCCATCGAGTCGACCAGGTCGCGCGGCGGCTGGATGTCCTTGAGCTCGATGCGGTTGACCTTGAGGCCCCAGGGATGGGTCGCCTGGTCCACCGCGACCAGCACCTTGGCGTTGATCTCGTCGCGCTTGGACAGCGATTCGTCCAGGTCCATCGAACCGATGGCGGTGCGGATGTTGGTCATCACCAGGTTGAGGATGGCGATCTCCAGCGTCGCGACTTCATAGGCCGCCTTGGCCGCGTCGAGCACCTGGAAGTAGACCACGCCGTCGACCTTGACCACGGCGTTGTCCTTGGTGATCACGTCCTGGCTCGGCACGTCCATCACCTGTTCCATCATGTTGATCTTGCGCCCCACCCCGTAAACCACCGGGATCAGGAAGTGCAGGCCCGGGGTCATGGTGTGGGTGTACTTGCCGAAGCGCTCCACCGTCCACTCGTAGCCCTGCGGCACCATCCGCACGGTCTTGAACAGCACCACCACGCCCGCGACCAGCAATACGACAGCCAGGATTTCCATCAATGCCCCCTCGTCCAATGAAGGGTCCGAGTATAGGACGTGACGGCGGTCGCGCCCTCCCGCGGCCGCGGGATTTATTTGGTGAGGATCAACTTGTCGTTGCGGGTGTGGCGCAGGCGGTAGAGCTCGCCTCCATGGCGGATCAGCAACTCGCGTGCGCCGTTGAGCAGGGCTTGGCTTTCAACCTGGCCGACATCGACTACGGTCGGGGCCGAGGAACGGCTGGCGACCAGGTGTAGGCGCGGGCGGCGGATGACCACGGGATTCGTCGGATGGAGCGGCATCGTTGGGGCTCATCGCGGGGACAGCCTTAACGATAACGCTTCTCATTTGCATGTCAAGGCGATCGATGGTCCAGCGTCGGCTCGGATCGATGGCGTCAGGCGGTTGTCGCCTCTACCCGCGCCCACGCGTCCTCGCCCAGTTCACGACCCAGCTCCAGCGCGTCGAGGTTCTGCAGCAATTGTTCGGGACGGCTGGCCCCCAGGATCACCGACGACACATGCGGGTTGCGCAGGCACCAGGCGATGGCCAGTGTCGCGGGCGCGACGCCCATCTCGGCGGCCAGCGCAGTGAACCGCCGCGCCCGTTCGATGCGATCGTCGCCCGAACCCAGCACGATGGATTGCAGCCATTCCATGCCCTCCAGGCCCAGGCGTGCGTCGTCCGGAAAGCCCGCGTTGTACTTGCCGGTGAGTATCCCGGAGGCCAACGGCGAGAAGGTGGTGGTGCCCATGCCGTACTCGGTGTAAAGCGAGGCGTACTCCGCCTCGACCCGCTCGCGGTGCAGCAGGTTGTACTGGGGTTGTTCCATGGTGGGTGCGTGGAGGTGGTTTGCGCGGGCGACCTGATGCGCCTCGCGGATCTGCACGGCCGACCACTCCGACGTGCCCCAGTACAGCACCTTGCCCTGTCGCACCAATGCGTCCATCGCCCACACGGTCTCGGCGATCGGCGTCTCAGGGTCGGGGCGGTGACAGTAATAAAGGTCCAGGTAATCCACCCGGAGCCGGCGCAACGCAGCGTGGCATGCGTCGGTCACGTGCTTGCGCGAGAGGCCCTTCTGGGTGGGTCGCGGCTCCTTCGCCGCACCGAAGAACACCTTGCTCGACACGCAATAGCCGTCGCGCGGCAGGCGGAGGTCGGCGATGACGTCTCCCATCACCTGTTCGGCCTCGCCCTTGGCGTAGCTCTCGGCGTTGTCGAAGAAGTTGATCCCATGGTCCCAGGCGGTCGCGATCAGCTCCCGGGCGGTGCCGCGACCGATCTGCGAGCCGAAGGTCACCCACGCGCCAAAGGACAGGGCGGACAGTTGCAGGCCGGACGAGCCGAGGCGACGGTATTGCATGGACAACTCCCGATGAATCCGGAACAGGAAGGTCCACCAGTGTAGCTGCGAGGCCGTGTGCGACCGGGTACAATGCGCGCACTCTTCCTCCTCCGGGGAGTAGCCCACCCGCCCTGCGGGGGTGCGCGTCAACACACTTGGCCGGCAGGCCATGGCGCGCGAGGGGCCGGCGCGGCGACGCGCGGCTTCGGGCAAGACCGAAGGCAGGCGTTGCGCGTACCCGGCCGGGCCGCGCGGCGTCCGCCTTCGCGTCAATCGCGATCGCCCGGCCCCGGAGACCTGATGGACGCACTTTTCCTTTCCACCGGCACCGTGGCGGTGGCCGAGATCGGCGACAAGACCCAGTTGCTGGCCTTGCTGCTCGCCGCCCGCTTCCGCAAGCCATTGCCCATCGTGGCCGGCATACTCGTCGCGACCCTGCTCAACCATGCACTGGCCGCGTGGGTGGGCTCGCTCGCGGCGGACTGGCTGCGGCCGGACGTGCTGCGCTGGGTGGTGGCCGGCAGTTTCCTCGCCGTGGCGCTGTGGACACTGAAACCCGACACCTTGGACGACGACGACGGCACGCTGCCCGCGCGTGGCGCGTTCATCGCCACCACACTGGCGTTCTTCGTGGCCGAGATCGGCGACAAGACGCAGGTGGCAACGGTGCTGCTGGCGGCCAACTACCAACCCCTATGGGCCGTGGTGGCCGGCACCACGGTGGGCATGCTCCTCGCCAACGTGCCGGTAGTGGCGTTGGGTAGCCGCTTCTCAGATCGGCTGCCGCTCAAGGCCGCCCGCTACACCGCCGCGGCGCTGTTCCTGGGCCTGGCGGCCTGGGTCGCGATCCGCGGCATGGGCACCTGAGACGACATCGTCACCGGGGGGAGCGCTATGCTCCACGCGGGGCCACGGGAAGCCATGCATGCCGGACGCGACAAGAACCATCCGCGATTTTGGCGCCGCGCTACTGGCGCGACCGGATGAAATGATGCTGGAAGTGGGCGCCACCGGCGAATTGCTGGTGGCGCGGATCCGCGTGGTCGTCGCGGGCCTGTTGCTGTTGCTGCCGCTGGTCAACAACCTCACCGGCGGCACCGTGGCCGAGACCCTGATCGGCCTGGCCGGCGCGGTGTTCGTCAACGTCGTCGCCCAGATCTGGCTGGCGCTGGCGCGGCGGCGGCGGCGCTACCGCTGGCTGCCGTTCGCCACGACCACGTTCGACGTGACCACCACCACGCTGGTCTTGGTCGCGCTGGCCGACAACCACCTGCCCTCCGGGCTGAACAGCATGGTGGTCTGGTGCGGCTACGTGCTGGCGATCCTGGTCACGGCGCTGCGCAACGATGGCCGTACTACGCTGCTGGCCGGTGCCCTGGCGGTATTGCAGTACGGCCTGATGGTGGCGGCGGTGTTCGCGATTGCCGGCTCGCCGGAGCAGTTGATGTCGGCCGAGTACGGTGCCGTGACCGCCAGCAACCAGGTGCAGCGGCTGATCCTCCTGGCCATCGTCACCGGCGTCACGTTGATGGTGGTCTACCGGATGCAGCGGCTGGTGGAAATGTCCGGTACCGACGGCCTGACCCGCCTGCCCAACCGCACCTGGCTTATGCACCGGGTGCCGCAACTGCTGGACGCGGTGAAGCGCGACGGTGGCAGCCTCAGCGTGGCCATGCTGGACCTCGACCACTTCAAGCGGATCAACGACGAGCTGGGGCAGCACGCAGGGGATCGTGCGCTGCGCCACGTGGTGTCCTCGCTGCGCGGCCAGATGGAGGGCGGTGAACAGCTGGTGCGGGTCAGCGGCGCGGAATTCGTGATGGTGCTGCGCAAGCCGGTGGGCACGGCCTGGGAGCGGGTGGACGCGATCCGCCGGATGCTCGGCGAGCGCCCATTCGAGGCCGAGCGCGGCGGTGCGCCGCGGCGCATCACCTTCAGCGCGGGAATCGCGGGGTTCCCGCAGGACGGGCAGGATCTCTCGCGGCTGCTGCGCCGCGCCGACCAGCGCCTGCAAACGGCCAAACTGGAGGGCCGCAACCGGGTCGTGGCGCGCGACGCCTGACCCACGCACCAGGGCGCGGCTTGCCGTTCACGCGCAGCCTGCACTAGGCTGCGCCGACATACGGCCGCGTCCGGCCGTGGGGATATCAACACGTGGAAGCAATCACCCGAGTGGCCTTTGGCCTGTTCGGTCTCGTCGTCCTGATCGGACTGGCCTGGCTGTTCTCGAATAACCGCAAGTCGGTGGACTGGCGCCTGGTCGCCACCGGCGTCAGCCTGCAGGTGGCCTTTGCGGCGGTGGTGCTGCTGGTTCCGGGCGGCCGGGACGTGTTCGACGCGTTGGGCCATGGCTTCGTCAAGGTCCTCAGCTTTGTCAACGCCGGTTCGAACTTCATCTTCGGCGGCTTGATGGACACGACCAAGTACGGGTTCATCTTCGCCTTCCAGGTGTTGCCCACCATCATCTTCTTCGCCGCGCTGATGAGCGTGCTGTACCACCTGGGAGTGATGCAGGCGATCGTGCGGGCGATGGCGTGGGCGATCACCAAGGTGATGCGCGTGTCGGGGGCCGAAACCACCAGCGTGTGCGCCAGCGTGTTCATCGGCCAGACCGAAGCTCCGCTGACGGTACGGCCGTACATCAGCCGGATGACCGAATCGGAACTGATCACGATGATGATCGGCGGCATGGCACACATCGCCGGTGGCGTGCTGGCCGCGTATGTGGGCATGCTCGGGGGCGGCGACCCGGAGCAGCAGGCCTACTACGCGAAACACTTGTTGGCCGCGTCGATCATGGCTGCGCCCGCCACGATGGTGGTGGCCAAGCTCCTCATTCCGGAAACCGGCACGCCGCTGACCCGTGGCACGGTGAAGATGGAAGTGGAAAAGACCACCAGCAACGTCATCGACGCGGCGGCGGCCGGTGCCGGCGATGGCCTGCGCCTGGCGCTGAACATCGGCGCGATGCTGCTGGCCTTCATCGCCCTGATCGCGCTTCTCAACTGGCCGCTGACCTGGATCGGCGAGATCACCGGCCTGCAGGCGATGCTGGGCAAGCCGACGGACATGGCGACGCTGCTGGGCTACGTGCTGGCACCGGTGGCGTGGCTGATTGGCGTGCCGTGGCAGGACGCGATCCTGGTCGGTGGACTGATCGGGCAGAAGATCGTGATCAACGAATTCGTGGCGTACTTGCAGTTGGCCGACATCGTCAACGGCAAGGTCGCCGGCGTGACGCTGACCGAGCAGGGCAAGCTGATCGCCACCTATGCGCTGTGTGGCTTCGCCAATTTCAGCTCGATCGCGATCCAGATCGGCGGCATCGGCGGGCTGGCCCCCGATCGTCGCCAGGACCTGGCGCGCTTCGGCCTGCGCGCGGTGCTGGGCGGCACCATCGCCACGCTGATGACCGCCACCATCGCCGGCGTGCTGACGCAGTTCGGATAAATCATGAAGGTGACGGGCCGGGTGACGGTGGTCGGGTCGTTCAACATCGACCACGTGTGGCGTTGCGCCGAGCTTCCGGTGCCCGGGCAGACCCTTAGCGGGGAGTACGGCACCGGGCCCGGTGGCAAGGGCTTCAACCAGGCCACGGCAGCCGCGCGCGCTGGCGCCGCCACGACCTTCGTGTGCGCCCTGGGCGAGGACGTGGGTGCGCAATGGGCGCGCGCACTGGCGGCCGCCGATGGCATCCACCTGCACGAGCAGTGCAGTGCGCTGCCGACGGGTACGGCGGGCATTTACGTGGACCATGCCGGCCGCAACAGCATCGTGATCGGGGCTGGGGCGAACGCGGCGCTATCCCCGGCGTTCATCGAGTCGCAGCGGACGCAGATCGAGGCGTCGGCAGTGGTCCTGGCGCAATTGGAGTCCCCGATCGACGCGGTCGCCGCGGCACTGCGCATCGGCCGGGCGCGGGGCGTATTGACGTTACTGAACCCGGCACCGGCCAACGTGGTGGTCCCGCCCGAGCTATGGGCGGACGTGGACGTGGCCACCCCCAACGAGACTGAGTTCTGCGCGCATCTGCTGCACGATTGCGGCGAGGTGATGGACCCGGATTTGCTTGGGGCGTGCGAAGACGCCGAGCTGCACTCGGTGTGCCGCCGCTGGCAACCCGCGGCGACGGTGGTGGTGACCTTGGGCGCGTCAGGCTGCTTCATCTCGCACCCGGCGGGGAACCTGCGCGGCGACACCGCTCAGCACTACCGCGTGCCCGCCGCGGCGGTCGTGCCGGTGGATACCACGGGCGCCGGGGATGCGTTCAATGGGGCCCTCGCCGCGTCGCTGGCGCGCGCGCCCGGGCGTCCTTTCCTGGACCACGTGCGCTTTGCGGGTGCCTACGCGGGCGTCTCCACCGAACACGCCGGCGCGGCCATCTCGATGCCGCACGGGGACGAGGTGGAACGCCGGTTCGGGCCGTTCTGACGCAACGGGCCGTGGCCCGTACAATGTCAGGGATGCGCATCGGACCGTACGAGATCGCGCCCCGGGTCATCCTCGCGCCGATGGCCGGGGTCACCGACAAGCCCTTCCGCGTGCTGTGCAAGCAGCTCGGCGCAGGCTTGTGCGTGTCGGAAATGACCACCAGCGATCCGCGCTTCTGGCATACGGCCAAGTCGCGCCACCGCATGGATCACGACGGGGAGCCCGCGCCCATCAGCGTGCAGATCGCCGGCACCGTACCCGAGGTGATGGCCGAGGCCGCACGCTACAACGTCGATCACGGCGCACAGGTCATCGACATCAACATGGGCTGTCCCGCCAAGAAGGTGTGCAATGCCTGGGCGGGCTCCGCGCTGATGCGCGACGAGGCCCTGGTCGCGCGCATCCTGGAGGCGGTGGTCGGCGCGGTGGACGTGCCCGTCACGCTCAAGATCCGCACGGGCTGGGCGGCCGACCAGCGCAATGCGCTGGCCATCGCCCGGATAGCCGAGGCAGCGGGCATCGCGGCGCTGGCGGTGCATGGTCGAACGCGCGACCAGCAGTACAACGGCGTGGCGGAGTACGACACCATTGCGGCCATCAAGGCATCGCTTGGCATTCCCGTGATTGCCAACGGTGACATCGATTCGCCTACCAAGGCCGCCCAGGTACTTGAACACACCGGTTGCGACGCGGTGATGGTGGGCCGCGCGGCGCAGGGACGCCCTTGGATCTTCCGCGAGATCGCCCATTACCTGGCCACGGGTGAGCACCTGCCCACACCGACACTGGGTGAAGTGCGCGATGTGCTGCTGGGACACCTGGAACACCTGCACGCGTTCTATGGCGAACCCGCGGGCGTGCGCATCGCGCGCAAGCATCTGGGCTGGTATGCGAAGGATCGACCTGAACATTCAGATGAGCAGCGCGCTGCCTTCCGCACGGTGGTCAATCGCGCCGAGGATGCGAAATCCCAATTGCAGTTGACGCGGCAGTATTTCGACGCATTGGTGGCGGGCGTGGCGCGGGACTTGCCCACGGCGGCGTGACGCATTGCGTCATCCCCCGATTGGGGCATCGCCGCCCCGTCATCGCCGCTCAAGAATGCGTAATCAAGGTGTGACGGTTGGCGCCACCTGATCCGGTGGCCACAGCCCTTCCTTCCGGAGGCTGCCATGAACGTGTCCAAGCGAATCACCGATACCTTTCCCAACGGCCTGGGCGACGTGATCGGAAGCCAATTCGGCCGTCGCCACAATGCAGGCGGTTACGAGGTGGACAGTGCGCGCCTGCCGCTGTTCAACGATGCGATGCGGCGCATGGATCCGGAAGCGGCGCCGTTGGACACCGACCAGTTCGTGACGGCGGCGCGGCGGGTGCTGGAGCGCTACCCGACCGGGGTCACGCCCGCCTTCGTCGAATCACGCATGCGGGCATGGGATCACCTCCAGCAACTGGCCGAAGATCGTGACTGGCGCGCCGACGCGGACGTACTGACAAGAACCAACACGTTGCGCGACTACATCAACAACCCGGACGACGTGCTTCCGGACCACCTGCCAAGCATCGGGCTGCTCGATGATGCATTGCTGGTCGACGTCGCGCTGCAGAATCTGCGCGGAGAACTCGCCGACTACGAGAGCTTCTGCCACTTCCGGCAGGTGGCTGCGGATTTCGCCGGCATCGATGCACGCGAGACCGGGCTGGGACGCGACGAGTGGCTGGAAGCGCTGCAGCAGGCCCAGCGCTCGCATCACGGCTGGGGCACTCCGGCGGCGCCACGCTTCGCGCCGGTGGATGCGCGGGCGACGCTGTTCCACATCGTGTAGCAATCGTTGGCCGAAGCCCCGCCTCGCGCCCCGTTGACTACGACGTGGGTGCCCCGTCGCGGGGCACCTGAGCGTCGCCCACTTCGGAGCCGCAGGTGTCCCGTTTCGCGACCACGCAATGGAGTGTCATCCTCCGTGGCCACGGCAGCCAGGCGGAGGCGCGCGCGGCGCTGGAATCCATCTGCACGCATTACCGCCAGCCGGTGCTGGGATACATCCGCGAGCATGGCTTCGGCGCCGCGGACGCCGAGGACCTCACACAGGAATTCTTTGCCCGACTGCTGGAGCAGCGCTGGGACGCCCGCGCCGATCCACAACGCGGCCGCTTCCGTACCTTCATGTTGTCGGTGCTGCGGCACTTCCTCGCCAACGAGTGGGCCAGCCGGGCGGCTGGCAAGCGCGGAGGCCAGTTGAAGCGGGTGGAGTTTGACGAGGCTACCGTGGCGGCAGCCGTAGAGACTTCACCCGAGCGCGAGTTCAACCGGCTATGGATGTTGACCGTGGTCGACCGGGCACGGCGCAGGCTGGAGGAGGAGGTGCGGCACGGCGACCGCGAGGCATTGTTTCGTGCATTGTCCGGGTTCCTGACCGAGGCGCCGGAGGCGCGTGACTACGCGACGGTGGCGCAGGCCCTGGGGCTGAAGCCCAACACCGTCGCCGTGCACGTCCATCGCCTGCGTCAGCGACTACGCGAGCTGATCCGCGAGGAGCTGGCCGAAACGGTGTGCGACGCCCCATCCCTCGACGCCGAACTCAGCGCCCTGCGGGAACTGGCCGACGTGGATCACGTTGGGTAACGGGTCATGCCCGACGAACACGGCCAACCGGGCACGCGCGACACACGCTGGTGGATGAACTCCGCGGTGGTGCGGCTGGCGTTCGGCCAGGAGACGCTGCCTGGAGGGGCCGAAGCGGGTGGGCCACCTCGGGCCTCGGAGCTGGACCCTGACGATCCGGTCCAGCGCGAGTTCGGTGACTACGAACTGCGCGCCGTGCTCGGCCGCGGCGGCATGGGCGTGGTGTATCGCGCCTTCCAGCGTTCGCTGGATCGTGAAGTTGCATTGAAGCTGTTGTCAGGTGGAATCTGGGCGGCGCCCGAGTTCGTCGCCACCCTGCGCAGCGAGGCGCGGCATGCCGCGTTGCTGCAGCATCCCAACATCGTGGCGGTGCATGAGATCGGCGACTACGACGGCCAGATCTATTATGCGATGCAGCTGGTGGAAGGGCGGACCCTTGCCGAACGCCTGCAGCAGGAAGGACCGCTCCCTCCCCGGGAAGCCGCACTGTTGCTGCGCACCGTCGCCGAAGCGGTGGACTATGCGCACCGACAAGGGATGCTGCACCTGGACCTCAAGCCAGGCAACGTCATCCTTGGCAACGACCACGTCGCGCGCATCACCGATTTCGGCCTCGCCCGTCGTCTGGGGGCCGATGGACTCGTCGACAACGAGCGCGTCTCCGGCACGCCCGGTTACATGGCGCCCGAACAGGTGCAGGTGCATGGCCAGAAATTGAGCCCGGCCACCGACGTCTGGGGACTTGGCGCGATCTTGTACGAGGCACTGACCGGACATCCTCCGTTCGAAGGCGAGTCTCCGCAGGCGGTGGTGGGGCTGGTGCTCGCCGGCACGGTGCGAGGACCGCGTCGCTATAACGAGGCGCTGCCACGTGACCTTGAAGCAATCTGTCTGCGCTGCCTGCAAAAGGACCCGGCGTGGCGCTACCCCAGCGCCCGTGCGCTGGCCGATGACCTCGGACGCTTCATCGAGGAGCGGGAAGTGCGCGCGCGGCCGCTCAACGCCGCGCAGCATGCGTGGCAATGGATGCGGCGCGAACCGAGGTTGGCGTCGGTGAGTGCACTCGGTTTGGTTGCATTGCTGGTCGGCGTGCTGGTGGCTGCCCGCGAATGGCGTCGCGCCGAGGCGCACTCCCTGGATGCCAGCCGTAACCTGTGGGCGCAACGCGAGGAGAGCGCTTGGCGCCTGTTCGAAGACTCGCGCGGCTATGCCGCCATGGCTTCACTGGCCGCCAACCTGCGCGAAAAGGAGGCCTCCGGTGCGGTGGGCGAGGCCCAGCGCGAACGCCTGCGACTCGGGCTGGCCCGCGCCCGGATGCCGGCGCTGGTGGGCATCATCGACGCGCGCGCACCGATCCACGTGGCCGCGCTCAGCCCCGATGGGACATTGATTGCAGTGGGGCTGGATCCCCTGACCGTCGCCTTGTACGAGCGCGTTTCCGGAAGGGAACGCTGGCGCGTGGTGTTGCGGCAACACCGCAAGTCCTGGGACGGGCAACTCCGGCGCTTGTTGTTCACGCCCGATGGAGACCACCTCATCGTCAGCGAGCACTGGACGATGGGCCAGATGCGTCCCGGCGGCTACCAGACCTACCGGCTCGCGCTTGCGGACGGCGCGCAGACCCCTGTCGCGGGCGGCGAAGCACTGATCGGCGAAAGCTGGAGCGACGACGGCGGCCATGTTCTCGCGCTGGCGAGGGACGGCGGCGTGGTGCTGTACACCGCTGAAGGAAAACCGCGTGCGCGGACCCGGGTCGCGATTCCGGGCCACCCGGAACGGCCGGGGTGGCTGCTTCCCGCCGGCGTGCCGTTCGTGGGGTATCGAGTGCGGCCCGAAACGGTGGACATCCTGGAGGCGGACACGCTCGCGCTGCGCCGTCGCATCGATATCGACAAGGCGGGCGACGGCTTCAACGCGTGGACCGCGACTCCCGACGGCCGCTGGCTGCTGCTCGGAACCCGCAATGGGCGCGTGCTGCAGGTGGATCCCACGACCGGGGCCACGCGACTGCTGCTGGCCGACGCTGGCGGCGAGATCACCTGGCTGTCCACAAGTGCGCATGGCACGCGGCTGGCGGTGTCTACCCGGCATGGCGACCTGTCGCTGTGGTCCCTGCCTGACGGCACGCCCATCAGCCGGGTGGTGCTGAGGCGCGAACTGTGGGGCCACCAGTTGGACTGCAACGCCAATGGTGACCACTGCCTGCTGTTGGCGATGCATTGGGACCGCGTCGCGATGTGGGCGATGGATTCGGTGGATGGCCAAGGGGGACGGACCGTGCGCGTCGCGCCGGAAATCACCCATCACTCGGTGATTCCGCGATTTGCCAGCAGTTTCGATCTAGAAACCGGCGTACTTGCGACCGGCAGCCAGGACGGTCTCCTGCGCCTGTGGCAACTGCCGCCATCGCCCGAGCACAGCGCACGCGCCGCGCCGCAGCGGGAGTGGCCCCTCCGCTTCGACGGGCGCAGGCTGGTGGACGTCGATGGGCTGCGCCTTCGTCTGGTCGATGCCCTGGACGCCCGCCCCGCGTCCAACTGGGTGGTGTTCGCGAAACCGATAGGATTTGCAGCGCTCGTCGCGGATGGCCAGACGCTGGTCGCCACGGCCGGGCGCGAGTTGCATGTTCTCGATGGGGTGCGCTTGAAGCCGCGGTATCCCCCCATCCTGCTGGAGGGCGCCCCCATGGACCTGCTGACCAGCAGCGATGGGCGCGTGCTGCTGACACGCTGGCTGCCTGCCGATGCCCGCTCGCCCGACGACAGCCGGGTGCAGGCCTTCGACCTTGCCCTCGGCCACCCGCTCGGTCCCGCCGGGGACATGCCCTTTGTGTCCGCCCGAATGTCGGAGGATGGCCAGCGGCTGCTGGTCACCAGCACCGAAGCCACGTGCGTCTTCGACCTCCGCGACCTGCGGCAGCCGCGGTTCGTGCTCCGCCCTCCCGCAGCCGACGCGATGGTGGTGGCCGCCGAGTTGGACGAGGGGCGCCAGGAGGTGGTGCAGGCTGTTGAGGACCCCAACGGCAACCTGCGCGGCGAACTGCAGCGCTGGTCACTGGACGATGGGCGCCGGGTGAGCAGTACGCCATTGAACGCCAGCATCGACAGCCTGCAGCTGGAACCGTCCAGTGGCACGGTCGCCATCAGTGGCCGTCCTGGCGGCACCGCCAGCACCGACCTGTCCGTGCTGATCCGCCACGACGGCACGCGATTGCCGGTCATGCTCGCCGGCGAAGGTCGGCTGGCACGGGCGCAGGCGTTGTCGGCCGATGGCACGATCCTGGCGCAGGCGTTGTTCAACGGCGTCATGCTGGTCGACGCCGCCACGGGTGCCGCCCTCGGGCCCCCACTGCAGGCGCCATTGCCCGGCAACGACATCGTCGCGCAGGTGGCCTTCGCCCCCGATAGCCACTCATTGCTGGCACGCACTGCGCTGGGGCGCTGGCTGGTATGGGCGTTGGCCCCCGATACTCGCCCTACCCGCGTCATCGAAGAAGAGGCAGCGATGCTCGCGCCACCCCCCAGCACCCATTACCAAGCGCCCTCGGACGCACTTCGCGCAAGTTGGCTGGGCAGCGCATCGCGACTACCACCGCGGCCGGATCGCCTGCCCTCTGTCTGGTCCTGCCTGTCCAGCGCCACGCCGCCGCGGCTGCCGGACACTCCCGCGCACGTGCTGGACCTGGGCCGCTACTACACCGACCCGATCCACGACCGGCTGGACGTCGCCACCAGCTTCATGATCCACAATAAGGCCCTGGGCAACCCGTGCGGGTTGCCGATGGGCCTGCAGCGACTGCGCGGCGTGGATTACGACGTGCGCGGCCTGCTGCGCCTGCCCGCGCAGGCTGAGGCGCCCTTGCAGATCCAGGTGCCAGCCGGACATTACTCCGCGGCACACCTGCTGTCGGCGATTGGCGCCCCGCCCTATGACTTCAACCTGACCGACCCGGTGGCGCAACTGGAGTTCCGCTATGCCGACGGCAGCCGCGCCCTGCAATCGTGGCGTAGCCAGCTGGAGATCGAACGCGATGATCGTCCTGCGTACTGGCCGCAGGTTGCGCTTGCCTGGCAAGGCATGACGCCGCGGGACGAGGTGGCTCCCAGCATGGGCCTCAGCGTTTACACGACCCGCGTGGAGAATCCGCATCCGCAGCGCATCGTGGTGGAACTGGGCCTGCACGCCACCGACACCGCGGCATACGACGACCGTGTGTTGGTGGCGGCAATCACGCTGGCGCCCCACGTGCGGCCCTGAGGCTCACGTCAGGCCGCCCTCGGCAGGCGGCGCGGCGCCGCCTCGTCCAGCGAGCGCGGCGGCAGCCAGGCCAACGTCTCATGCCTGTGCGATAGCAGTCGCAACGAGCCATCCAGGTCCTCGCACAGTGCAGTGAGGCTCTCCACCCAGTCCCCATCGTTGGCGTAGACGCGGCCATCGCGTTCGAACAGTGCGGCGCGGTGGATGTGTCCGCACATCACGCCATCCAGTCCGCGCCGGTGGGCGTCGTCCAGCCCCGCCTGTACGAAGCGCTCGATGTAGCGCTCCGCGGCCCCGCTCCGGCGCTTCAGGAACTCCGACAGCGACCAGTAGCGCAGTCCGAATCGGCGGCGAATGCGATTGAGCCAATGGTTGCCCGTCAGGATGCGGTAGTACAACCAATCGCCGAAGCGTTCCTGCAGCCCACCAAAGTGGGTGATGCCGTCGTAATCGTCGCCATGCGTCACCAGCAGGCGCCGGCCATCGACGGTGGTGTGGATGGCCCTTCGGCGCACCTGAACGCGGGGCAGAAGCAGCCCGCAGAAGCGCCGCGCCGAACGGTCGTGGTTGCCGGGCACGTACACCAGTTCTGTGCCCGAGCGCGCCAAGGCGTGCAGGCTCTCGAACACCCGCTGTTGCGCCGGGGTCCAGACCGCGCGCCGCAGCGACATCCACCACAGGTCGATAATGTCGCCCACCAGGTACAGGCGGTCGCAGCGCAGGCCGGCCAGGAACGCGGCCAGCTCCGCCGCATGGCAGTGCTTGGACCCCAGGTGAACGTCGGAGATGAAGACCGCGCGGCGGCGCGGGGGCAGTGACACCACCGGCGGCGTCATGCGAGCACCCGAGCCGGGGTCGTCGCGTCCTCGCATATCGGCTGGGGAACCGAACCAGCAGAGGGTGGTGCGGCGGCGGGGCGGCCGAGGTAGCGCTCGCGCTTTTTCGGCCGCAAGCGGTGCAGGTCGACCTCGATCAGGCCATCGACCGCATCGCTGAAATCCGGATCCACACCGAACGCGAGGAAGCGGGCGCCACCGGGCTCGCAGAGTTCGGTGTACTGCTTGTACAGCATGGGCAGCGTCGCCCCCAGCGCATCCAGGTTGGCCTTCAGCACCCGGAACGCGGTGGTTGCGTCGAGTTCGCCAAACGCCGGTGGTGCTGCACGGTAGACGAATGGTTGCCGGGATTCGGCATGCAGTTCGCGTGCACCAAAGAAGCGGTCGTAGTACGCCACGATCTGCTCCCGTGCATCGGCCGGCAACGCGGCACTGATCGACACCGGCCCGAACAGGTAACGCACGCCGGGGTGTCGCGCCAGGTACGCGCCGATGCCCTGCCACAGATAGTCGATGCTGCGGCTGCCCCAGTAAGCGGGAGCCACGAAACTGCGCCCGAGTTCCATCCCCGCGGCGATGCGCGGGATGGCATCGTCGGCGTAGCGGAACAGCGACGCGGTGTACAGCCCGGCCAGACCGCGCTCGGCCAGCACGGTCGCGCCGCGGGCGACGCGGTAGGCGCCGGCGATGCGCGTCGCCGTGGCATCCCACAGCACAATGTGTTCGTACCAGCCATCATGGATGTCCACGTCCAGACCTCGGCCGGTACCCTCGCCCACCGCGCGGAAGGTCAGCTCGCGCAGCCGCCCGATCTCGCGCAACACGGGCGAGCCGGTGAGGAGGCGGCCGCAGCGGATCTCCCGGCCATCGGTGGTGTGCCCCAGCAGCGGCATCGCCTGGATGCCGGCGCAAACCTGGTCCGCGGGTACCGCATCGACCAGCGGCTCCGGCCCCGCCTCGACAGCACGCTCGCGCAGGGTGCCGATAGCGTGCAGTTCCCGGCGCACCGCGCGCAGGTGACGCGAGGGGTCGCCGGTTGCGGGCACCTGCGACGGCCGCCCGATCCGTAGCAGGATCCGCCGCGAGCGCCGGGCAAACATCTCGCGTGCCAGCAACGCGGTACCCGCTGGCTTGAACAGCGCCGAAGCTCCGTAGAACAGCGCCGAGTTGCGCGCCTCCACCCGGATCGGCAGCACCGGTGCGCCGGTGACCCGCGCAAAGCGCAGGAACCCGCGCCGCCAGCGCCCGTCCCTCACACCGCGCAGGCCCAACCGGGCCACCTCGCCCGCGGGGAAGATGATCACGCACTGCTCGGCTTCCAAGGCCTGTTCGACCGCGCGCAGGCTGTCCGCACTGGGTCGCCCACCCAGGATGCGCACCGGCAGCAGCAACCCGCTCAACCCCTCCAGCGACGCCAGCAGATCGTTGGCCATGATTCTCACATCCCGACGTACCCGGCCCACCTGCTGCAGCAGCGCCAGTGCATCCAACGCCCCTGACGGGTGGTTGGCCACGATCAGCAGTCGTCCCGTCGAAGGGATCCGCCGCAGCTCCGCCGGGTCGGCCTCGTGCCGCACCTGCAGGAAGTCCAGCGCTGCCTGTACGAAGTCGAAGTCGCGAAGGTGGCGGTTGGCCTGGAGGAACTCCGCCACCTCGTCCAGGCGCGACCAGCGCCCGATCGTGCGCAGCAGCGGTCGCGCCAGCGTCGCGCGGCGACCGCTGAACCAATGCGGAAAACGCTGCTGGAGTTGTTGCTCGAGTGGCTGCATCGCTCGCACCGTCGGCCCCTGTTGGCCGCCAGCCTGAGACGGAGGCGCGACAATCCCGTGGCGCTTTGGCTTCAGCCAGGTGACAGCCGCGGCCCAGTCACGCCGTGCAAACGCCGGCTGGGCTAGTTAACTGAACGGCAACGCTCGAAGCGGGCAGAATGCACGCACGCGCCCGACGCTGTATCATGCGCGCCCATCCTTTTATCCGAATGCAAGGATATAGCCTCGATGTCGACCTACCTCTTCACCTCCGAATCGGTGTCCGAAGGCCATCCGGACAAGATCGCCGACCAGATCTCCGATGCCGTGCTCGACGCGATCATCGCCCAGGACCCGCGTGCCCGCGTGGCCTGCGAGACACTGGTCAAGACCGGTGCCGCCATCGTCGCCGGCGAGGTGACCACCTCGGCATGGGTCGACATCGAGTCGCTGGCGCGCAAGGTCATCAACGACATCGGCTACGACAACTCCAATGTCGGCTTCGATGGCCACACCTGCGCCATCATCAACATGCTGGGCAAGCAGTCGCCCGACATCGCCGCCGGCGTCGACGGCACCAGCAAGAAGGCCAAGAAGCCGGAAGAGCAGGGCGCGGGCGACCAAGGCCTGATGTTCGGCTACGCCTGCAACGAGGCGCCGGAGTTCATGCCCGCCCCGATCTACTACTCGCACCGCCTGGTCGAGCAGCAGGCCAAGGTGCGCAAGGCCAAGAACAGCAAGCTGCCGTGGCTGCGCCCGGACGCCAAGTCGCAGGTCACCCTGCGCTATGACGCCAACCACAACGTGGCCGGCCTCGACGCCGTGGTGCTGTCGACCCAGCACGACCCGGGCCTGAAGCACAAGGACATCGTCGAGGGCGTGTACGAGCACATCCTGCGTCCGGTGCTGCCGAAGAAGTGGCTGGAGTCGCTGCCCAAGAACAAGATCCACATCAACCCGACCGGCATCTTCGTGATCGGCGGCCCGGTGGGCGACTGTGGCCTGACCGGCCGCAAGATCATCGTCGACACCTACGGCGGCATGGCCCGTCACGGTGGCGGCGCGTTCTCGGGCAAGGATCCGTCCAAGGTCGACCGTTCGGCCGCCTACGCCGCGCGCTACGTGGCCAAGAACATCGTCGCCGCCGGCCTGGCCGACAAGTGCGAGGTGCAGGTTTCCTACGCCATCGGCGTGGCGGAACCGACCTCGATCTCGGTCACCACCTTCGGCACCGGCAAGATCCCGGACGAGCAGATCGAGAAGCTGATCCGCAAGCACTTCGACCTGCGCCCGTACGGCATCGTGAAGATGCTCGACCTGATCCACCCGATCTACCAGGACACGGCCGCATACGGCCACTTCGGTCGCAAGCCGAAGGAAGTGTCGTACGTGGACGGCGCCGGCAAGAAGCAGACGGCGACCGCCTTCTCGTGGGAGAAGACGGACAAGGCCGAGGAACTGCGCAAGGCGGCGAAGCTGAAGTAAGTTATTCAGCGCTGAAGTGTGTTGATGAGAACGGGTCGCCTTGGCGGCCCGTTTTCTTTTTGCGCCTGATGGGCGTGACGGACGGAGGCAACTCCGCAGACACTGAGAGCAGTTCTTCGCAAAGAGGAACGGCGCCGAAGTCGGCGCCGTTCCGGAAGCAACCTGACGATTGCCCGGGTTACTTGGCGGCAGCGGCCCCCGCAGTCGAAGCGGCACCGGCCGCCTTCACGTACTTCTCCAGCCATGCATCACTTTCAGCCAGCATGTGCAGGATCGACTCGCGTGCGCGATAGCCGTGCGACTCGTTGGGCAGCATCACGAGGCGCGCAGTGCCGCCCATGCCCTTGACCGCGGCAAACATGCGCTCGCTCTGCACGGGGAAGGTGCCGGAGTTGTTGTCTTCCTCGCCGTGGATGATCAGCAATGCATCCTTGATGCGCTCGGCGTGGTGGAACGGCGACATCTCGCGGTACACGTCCTTGGCCTGCCAGTAGTTGCGCTCCTCGGCCTGGAAACCGAACGGCGTCAGGGTGCGGTTGTAGGCGCCGCTGCGGGCAATGCCGGCCTTGAACAGGCGGGTGTGGGCCAGCAAGTTGGCGGTCATGAACGCGCCGTAGGAATGCCCGCCGATGGCCATGCGGTTGCGGTCGCCCACGCCGCGGCGCACCAGTTCATCCACCGCGGCTTCGGCATTGGCCACCAGTTGTGCCACGTAGGTGTCGTTGGGCTCGGCGGTGCCTTCGCCCACGATCGGCATGGAGGGGTTGTCAAGCACTGCGAAGCCGCGCGCCAGGAACGGCAGCGGGCCCCAGTAGCTGATGGTGTTGAAGCGGTGGGGCGAGTCGCGCACCTGGCTGGCGGCTTCGGCCGATTTGAACTCCGCCGGGTAGGCCCACATCAGCACCGGAAGCGGGCCGTCGCGGGTGGCGTCATACCCGGGCGGCAGGTAGAGAGTGCCGGTCATTTCAACCCCGTCCTTGCGCTTGTAACGGATCTGCTCCTTGCGCACGTCCTTCAGCTGCGGCGTGGGGTGCGGGAAGCGGGTCAGCGCCTGCGGAGCCGCCGGCGCCGCGCCGCCCCGATCAACCAGGTAGAAGTTGGTCGGCTCGCTGGGCGATTCGCGGGTGATCAACAGGCGCGTGGCCTCGTCGTCCAGGATCGCAGCCGGCACCTCGAAGTGTGGCGCCTGCGAGTGGAACAGCCGCGTCTTGCGCTTGGTGGCCAGGTTGAACCGGTCCAGGAAGGGACGATCACCCTCGGGGGATGCGCCCGCACCGCGCAGGAAGATGCTCTGGCCGTCACCGGCAATCTGCAGCCGGTCGAAGCCGTTGGCGTCGCGCACCGTCGTCGGCTCGCCGGGGTCGTTGTAGCGGTCCTCGCGCGAGCCTTCGTGGATCAGTTCCGGTGCCTTGGAGGGGCGGTCGGGCGCCACGCGCCACTGCTTCTCGCGGCGCGTCTTCCACCAGTACTCGTTGACCAGGGCCAGGTCGCCGCGGCCCCAGGTGGTGCCGGCATAGCGCGAGGACAGCCGCGCCAGCAGCACGGGCTTGGCCTTGAATGGCGCCGCATGCAGGTACACAGCATCGCGCACCGCCGCCTCGCGGTTGGGGTCGCCGCCATCCTGCGCCTGCGCCCACACCAGCGTGGCCGGCGCGTCGCTGCGCCAGCTGACGCTGCGCACGCCGGTGGGCACCGCGTCGTTGCCCGGGGGCAGGCCTTCCACCAGCGGCAGGCGGGCCACTTCGTGCAGGCGCTTGCCGTCCACATCCAGCACTTCGATGCGGCGCGGGAAGCTGCCCACCGTCACCTGGTACGAAAACGGCCGCTCCACCTGCTGCACCAGCAGATGTCGCCCGTCGGGCGAGGGTGCCACGCCCAGGTACAGGGCGGGCGCAGCCACGTTGCGCGCGCCGCCCTGCAGGTCCACCAGGGCCAGCTGCGAGCGCAGGTAGTGCTCCAGCAGCTGCGCGTCGGCTTCGTTCTTCAGCAGGTCCTGGTAGGTGCGCAACTGGCGTACGCCGGCACCGGCCTCGGTCTGCTGGATGTTGGGTCCGGAGGGAATCACGCTGGCCGTGGGCGCGGTACCCTGCCCTTCGGGCTGCAACTGCACCAGCAGGCGCTGGCTGTCGGGCATCCAGCTGTAGCCCTGGCCCGCCACGGTGTTCAGCGGCTGGGACAGCAGCCGGCGGGCGGAGCGCGCCGCCACGTCCACCACCCACAACTCGTTGGCACCGGTGCGGTTGTCCACGTGGTTGAACGCCAGGTGGCGCTGGTCGGGCGACCATGCCAGGCTGGCCACCGCCAGCGACGCCGGCAGCCCCTCCAGCTGCACCTCGGCGCCGGTGGCCACGTCCATCAGCCACAGCTGCGTGCCAAACGAGAAGCGGCTGGCGGCGTACGCGCGCGGGTTGATGCGAAGGCCGGCCAGTTTCAGTTCCGGCTGCGCCACCACGTCGATGCCGGCCAGGGGCGGAATCCGTTGCAGAACGGCCAAATCACGCTTGGGGCTGAGCAACAGTTGCGGCGCGCGTGGTGCGTCGACGATGGCATGCAACGCTTGTGGCGGGAGTTTGTAACCAGACGCGGTCGCGTCATTGGCCGCAGGCAGCGACCCAGCCGGCAGTGCCTGCGCAAACGTGCCCAACGGCAACAACGCGACCATCAACCCAGCGGCGTAACCCCGCCGCGCCAGACTCTTCATGCATCAACCCCTGAATGGAGAACCACCCGAGGGTCGCACGCCGCGCGGCGACCGGGAAATGACAAAAGTCCTGACCGTCCCCCTGCCGGCCATGGTGAAGGCCACCCCCGGGCTGCATCCAGCCACGCCCCAACCGCAGTACAATAGGCGCTTCGCCGAGGGGCGCTGCGACCGTGACGTACGAGCACGGCCAGGCTCGGCGAACCGGCGGCAGGCCTCCTGCCGCGCACCAACGGCGCCCGATGTCCGCGGATCGCACCGCCCAGCCCCACCGGCCGTGCCCCGCAAAGCCCGCCCCGCGCGGACTTCCAACATTCGGAGCTTTACATGAACGCTGTTGCCAAGACCTTCTCCACGGAAGGCGACTACAAGGTTGCCGACATCTCGCTGGCCGATTGGGGCCGCAAGGAAATCGACATCGCCGAGCACGAGATGCCGGGCCTGATGTCGATCCGCAAGAAGTACGCCGCCACCACGCCGCTCAAGGGCGTGCGCGTGACCGGCTCGCTGCACATGACCATCCAGACCGCCGTGCTGATCGAGACGCTGAAGGACATCGGGGCCGACGTGCGCTGGGCCTCGTGCAACATCTTCAGCACGCAGGACCACGCCGCCGCCGCCATCGCCGTCACCGGCACCCCGGTGTTCGCGTGGAAGGGCGAGACGCTGGAGGAATACTGGGACTGCACCCTCGACGCGCTGAGCTTCCCCGACGGCAACGGCGGCTTCCTCGGCCCGCAACTGGTGGTGGACGACGGTGGTGACGTCACCCTGCTGATCCACAAGGGCTACGAGCTGGAGAACGGCAGCGACTGGGTCAACACCCCGTCCGACAACCACGAAGTGCAGGTGATCAAGAACCTGCTCAAGCGCGTCGCCGCCGAGCGCCCGGGCTATTGGCACACCGTCGTGCGCGATTGGAAGGGTGTCTCCGAGGAGACCACCACCGGCGTCCACCGCCTGTACCAGCTCGCGCAGGAAGGCCAGTTGCTGGTCCCCGCGATCAACGTCAACGACTCGGTCACCAAGAGCAAGTTCGACAACCTGTACGGCTGCCGCGAGTCGCTGGCCGACGGCCTCAAGCGCGCGATGGACGTGATGCTGGCCGGCAAGGTCGCCGTCGTCTGCGGTTACGGCGACGTCGGCAAGGGCTCGGCGCACTCGCTGCGGGCCTACGGCGCGCGCGTGGTGGTCACCGAGATCGACCCGATCAACGCCCTGCAGGCCGCGATGGAAGGCTTTGAGGTCAACACCGTCGAGAGCACCCTCGGCCGCGGCGACATCTACGTCACCACCACCGGTAACAAGGACGTGCTGACCCTGGCGCACATGCAGGGCATGAAGGACCAGGCGATCGTCTGCAACATCGGCCACTTCGACAACGAGATCCAGGTCGATGCGCTCAATGCCTCCGGTGCGGTTCGCACCAACATCAAGCCGCAGGTCGACAAGTACACCTTCGCCAATGGCAACAGCATCTTCCTGCTGGCCGAAGGCCGCCTGGTGAACCTGGGCTGCGCCACCGGCCACCCCAGCTTCGTGATGAGCAACAGCTTCTCCAACCAGACGCTGGCGCAGATCGACCTGTGGGCCAACAAGGACTTCTACGACCCCAAGGTCTACATCCTGCCAAAGAAGCTGGACGAGGAAGTCGCACGCCTGCACCTGGAGAAGATCGGCGTGAAGCTGACCACGCTCACCGCCGACCAGGCGGCCTACCTGGGCGTGCCGGTGGACGGTCCTTACAAGCCGGACCACTACCGCTACTGACCCGCGTGCGGTCTCCAGCCCGTCGGCAACATCTGCGGGTTGGGCAACAAAACGGGCGCCTCGGCGCCCGTTTTGTTTGCGGGGGTTCCGCGCATCGCTTGCACCCGGCCTCAGTCGCCGTCGTCGAAGGTGTAATCGAACTCGTAGTAGTGCTCGCCACCGGCAATGGTGATGGCCATGCGTCCGTCGATTCCCGCCAACCCTTCGCTGCCGGAGTCCGGGACCACGGTCAGCTGCAGCGTCGCCGCGCCCCGATTCATCGTCCCGCTGTGCTGCAGGGTGAAGCTCCCGCTGCGCCCTTCCAGCGTCGCCGTCACCCGCTCCAGCGCCACGTAGCCAGCCGAGCCGTCCACCGGCGTGCGGGTCGCCAGCATCTGTCCCTGGCTTTGGCCATCCAGCGGCCCGTGGAAGCGCTTGTCGATCGCCATCCGGCTGATCACCGCGGTCTGGGCTGCGTCGGCCAAGGGCGTCAGCGCCACCTCGAATGTCCCGTTTACCTGCCTCATGTGCGGGTTCCTGTCCCCAGACCTGGGCGGTACGGGCCGCCCGATGCGCATCAATCTGCCAATGCAGTCGTTCAGAAGTCGTCAAAAGCGCATTGCTTCATCGCGATGAAGCGATATAATCACGGCCACGCCAGCCACGGACTTCCGCATGTCGTTCCCCATCAGCTTCGAGTTCTACCCGCCGAAGACCGACGAGCAGCGCGCACAGCTGGACAAGACCGCTGCCAAGCTGAAGGCGCATTCGCCCGATTACGTCAGCGTCACCTTTGGCGCGGGCGGCTCCACCCTCAGCCACACGCCCGAGGCCATCCAGCACCTGCGCGGCCAGCATGGCTATGACGCCGCACCGCACATCACCTGCATGGGCGGCTCGCGCGAGGAGATCCGCGGGTTGCTCAAGCTGTACAAGGCGCTGGGCGCGCGCCGCCTGGTCACCCTGCGCGGCGACCTGCCCTCCGGCATGGTCAGCCCCGGCGACCTGCGTTACGCCAGCGAGCTGGTCGAATTCATCCGCGGCGAAACCGGCGATCATTTCCACATTGAAGTGGCCGCCTATCCCGAAACGCATCCGCAGGCGCGCGATGCGCACGCCGACCTCAAGGCCTTCGTCACCAAGGTCAAGGCCGGGGCCAACGGCGCCATCACCCAATACTTCTACAACGCGGATGCGTACTTCCGTTTCGTCGATGATGCGCGCAAAGCCGGGATCGACATCCCGATCGTGCCTGGCATCATGCCCATCTCCAACTTCAGCCAGATCCGCCGCTTCTCGGACCTGTGCGGCGCGGAAATTCCGCGTTGGGTCGCACAGCGCATGCAGGCCTATGCCGATGACGCGGACAGCGTTCGCGAGTTCGGCGCGGAAGTCGTCGCGCAGCTTTGCACGAGGCTGATGGAGGGCGGTGCGCCGGGGCTGCACTTCTACACGCTCAACCTGTCGAAACCAACACTGAACGTACTGGCGAGAATCGACGCGGTTTGAGCGGGGTTCAGCCCCACGGGCTGTTTTCAGACACGGCGTTGACGACAACGCGGGGAGCATGCGCGTACCCCCACGTTGTTCGTCATTCGTGCCATGAAAACGCTCCATGCCACTGCTGCCGCCGCACTCACCCTGCTCGCCGCCTCGATGCCGGCGTCGATGCCGGTCAATGCCGCCACGGGCATCCAGCGCTGCCAAGCGACCGACGGCACCACGGTCTACACCGACAAACCATGCTCGGTGCACGGCGCCACCGCGAAACCGATGTCCGGTGATCTGCTGACCCGCATCGCGCGCGAAGAGGCGATGTCGGAAGCGCACTACGACCTCGCCGATGCGACCCAACCGCTTGCCCTCCCTGCGCCGGGCCGCCGCTCGGCCGCCGCCGGGTGCGCGCGCTCGGCGACGCAGCTTGCGATGGACTTGCGTGGCGCCTTTGCGCTGGGCGACATCAACCGCATCGCCGAGAGTTTCCAATGGGCGGGCAAGACCCACCGCGAAGGGCAGATGGGCATGGAACGCATCGACCGGCTCACGGACGCCCCGCTCGCGGATGCTCGCTATATGGATGCCACGATCGGTTCCGCAGGCCTGCAGTTCGCCGATGCCTCCACCAGTGCGGGCGACGCCAATGCCGGCATCATGCAGTTGTGGTTCGGTGAAGGCGGCGCCCAGCGCATCGTCGATTTGGAGGTCAAGCGCTACCAGGGTTGCTACTTCGTGGAATTCTGATCGACTTCGCAATTCCAGCCACCCGGTCGGCTCTGTGGGCTGAACCCGGGTGCAACCGGGGCACCGAAGCGTCGAGAAGCGCACTGTTCGGCTTCGGAGCCCGGCGCTAGGCTGCGTCAATGTCGAGCAATCCCACCGCCATCCTGATCTCGCTGCTCGCGGTAGGCGTCGGGATGGGGCTGCCCGGTACCGCGTCGGCCCAGGTCCACCGCTGCACTGGCGCCGATGGGAGCACCACCTTCACTGACAAGCGCTGTCGCGATGTCAACGCCGTGGAAGCGTCGCCAACCCCGGCCGCACCCGGGGCCGTGGCCAAGGGCCTTCGCGCCGCGCGCTGCCCACGCAACGTGCAGGACCTCATCTACGAGGTGACGAGCGCCATCGACCGCCGCGACGCGAATCGGCTCGCAGCGCTATATCACTGGCCCGGCATGTCCAGTGAGCAGGGTTACCGCATCATGGAGCGACTGTCGGTCATCGTTGAGCGACCGTTGGTGGACGTGTCCGCGGTGATGCCAACCTCCCCGGAGGGCGTGGATGGCGAGTACTACCCGCAGACCACGGTGCGGCAGGCGCCGGTCGGATTGCGCGTGGAACAGACGCTGGCGAATGGAAGCACACCATCGCGCACGCACTTCGGCCTGCGCCGCCACCTGGATTGCCTGTGGATCAGCTTCTGATCGGCGCCCCGATGTTGCAGCGCAGCTTGTCGCTCCGCCGCTGCTGAACGACCCTTGGCGCCGCACGACGGATTCGTGCGTCACTATTCGGGAAATCCAAACCATGAACCACACCCTTCGTTTTGCCGCGGGGCTGGCGGGCTTTGTGCTCGCCGGTTCGGCGGTCGCGGCCGGCAAGCCGCTGTTCGTCGCCCAGTCCGCCAACGCCGACGCCCGCAACGAGCGCGTGCTCGAGACGCTGCTGGCCAACCCCAGCACCCGTGACCTGCGCATTGTCTCCGTGGATGCGAGCGCCAGCGACAGCAGCCAGATCGAACTGCAGCTGGGCAGCCGTCGGCTCACTGTCGACCGCGCCCGCACTGAGCGCACCGCGCGCGGCAGCACCGTGTGGGTGGGCCATGTCCGCGAGACGGCCACCCAGCGCGGCTACGCCCCGCGTGACACCACCGCCGACCCACTCAATGACGTGGTGCTGGTTCGCCACGGCGAGCAGATCACCGGCACCGCGCGCGTCGCCGGCCAGCTGTATCGGATCCGCCCGCTGCCCAGCGGCGAGACGGCGGTGATCGAGGTCGATGAGTCGCGCATGCCGGCCGACCATCCGGCCAATGCCTACCAGCAGATTTTCGACGCCGCGGCCAAGAAGATCACCGCCAGTGGCAAGCCGTGCCGCACCAATTGTGGCGGTGGCGGCACCCCGGTCGACCCGGGTCCGACCCAGACCATCCGCGTGATGGTGGTCGCCACCAGCGATGCCATCACCGCCTACGGCGGCGACATGCAGGCGCTGGTGGAACTGGCCGTGGCCGAGTCCAACCAGGGCTACGTGAACTCCAACGTGGGCATCAACATGGTGCTGGCCAACTATTCGACCACCACGTACGCCACGGCGGGCATGAGCACGGACCTGAGCCGCTTCCGCAGCACCACCGACGGTTACATGGACACCGTCCATGCCACCCGTGACGCCAATGCCGCTGACGTCGGCGTGCTGGTGAACAACGATGCCTCGTCGTGCGGCCTGGCCTCGGGCATCGGCTCCACCGCCTCGACCGCGTTCGCCGTGGCCTACTGGGACTGCATCACCGGCTACTACAGCTTCGCGCATGAAGTGGGCCACCTGCAGTCGGCCCGCCACGATCCGGCTGCCGACCCGACCACCTCGCCGTACGCGTATGGCCACGGCTACCGCGCCCCTGACAACAGCTGGCGCACCGTCATGGCGTACAACTGCACGGGCGCCGGCTGCCCGCGCCTGAACTACTGGTCCAACCCGGCCGTCACCTACGGCGGCGTGCCGATGGGCACCTACGACAAGAGCCACAACCAGCGCGTGCTGGTGGAAACCAAGGCGACCGTCGCCGGCTTCCGCTGATCCGCGGTAGCGCAACACCTCGGGCGCCGCACGGGAAACCGTGCGGCGCCTTCTTTTGCGGGCCGGGGTAAAATGTGCGCTTTCGTACCCATCGAGACGCTGGCATGAGCATGCAATACCCCGAATGGATCTGGCACAACGGCGAGATCAAGCGCTGGGCCGATGCCACCACCCACGTGATGTCGCATGCCCTGCACTATGGCTCATCGGTATTCGAAGGCATCCGCTGCTACGAGACCCCCAACGGCCCGGCGATCTTCCGCCTGACCGACCACAACAAGCGGCTGTACGCCTCGGCGCGGATCTACGACATGCCCATGCCGTACGACCTGGCGACGCTCAACGCGGCCTGCCGCGAGGTCATCAAGAAGAACGACCTGACGAAGGCCTACCTGCGCCCGTTTGCCTACCGCGGCCTCGGCGGCTTCGGCCTGTCGGCCGACACGCCTGTGGAGATGTCGGTCGCCTCGTGGTTCATGGGCCCGTACCTGGGCGACGGCGCGCTGGAAGCCGGCATCGACGCCTGCGTGTCCAGCTGGCAGCGTTTCGCGCCCAACACCATCCCAGCCGGCGCCAAGGCCGGCGGCAACTACCTGTCCGGCCAGCTGATCGCGCGTGAGGCGCGTCGCCTGGGCTTCGGCGAAGGCATCGCGCTGGCCTCGACCGGCCTGCTGAGCGAAGGCGCCGGCGAGAACCTGTTCCTGGTGTTCGACGGCGCGCTGCACACCACGCCGGTGAGCGCCGCGTTGCTCAACGGCATCACCCGCAACACCATCATCACCCTGGCCAAGGACGCCGGCATCGAAGTGGTGGAGCGCGACATGCCGCGCGAGTACCTGTACCTGTGCGACGAGCTGTTCATGTGCGGCACCGCCGCCGAGATCACCCCGATCCGCTCGGTCGATGGCCGTCAGGTCGGCGCCGGCCACGCCGGCCCGGTCACGCGTCGCATCCAGGAACTGTTCTTCGGCCTGTTCGACGGCCGCACGGCCGACAAGCACGGCTGGCTGGAAATGCTGGACTGAGGCACTTGGGGCCGCCCGCGCTGCGTCTCCCCGCTGACGTGTCGCGTCGATGCGCGCGTACCACCTCAACGCCGCCGGCAACCCCGGCGGCGTTGTCGTTTCCGCCCCTCAGCGGGCGAAGGTCAGGGTCGCGACGACGCCCCGCTCTTCGCCCGGGCGCACGCTGACGTTCCAGCCGTACAGGTCGCAGAGCCGGCGCACGATCGACAGCCCGATGCCACCGCCCTGCGAGTGCCCGGCATGGGTGCCTCGGTAGCCGCGCTGGAACAGCTTGGCGGCATCCTCCGCGCTCAGCCCAGGCCCGGAGTCGGCCACCTCCACCGCGTTCCCGGTGACCTGCACCACGACTTCGCCGCTGGGCGTGTACTTCACCGCGTTGCCGATCAGGTTGCCCAAGGCGACGGCAACTGCCGCCTCGGGCGCATCCACCACCAAGCCCCGCTCGCCTTCAATTCGCAGCTCCAGCGCCTTGCCGCCCAGTTGCGTGCGATGCACGTCCAGCAACTGTTCGGCCTGGCGCGCCACATCGGTGGCACCGTGGCCACGTTCATTGCGCGACAGCAGCAACAGCGCGCTGATCAGGTCGGTGCACTGCTGCTCGGCACGCTGGATGCGCTGCAGGCGGCCGCGGGTCTTGTCGTCCAGTTCGGGCTTGGACAGGAGCAGTTCCACCGCGCCACGGATCACGGCGAGCGGCGTGCGCAGTTCGTGGCTGACGTCGGCATTGAACTCGCGATCGCGCTGCACCACCTCGGTCAGCCGCTCGGCGTAATCATCCAGCGCGGCCGCCAACTGACCCACCTCGTCGTCGGGGAAATGGCTGGCCAGCGCTTCGGCTTGCGCGGTGCGGCCGGAACGCTTCAGCCGCGTCGCCAACTCCGACACCGGGCTCATCACCCGTGAAGCCGACCACCATCCGACCAGCAGCGACAGCAGGGTGAACACCACCACCGAGCTGTAGATGGCCCGATTGAACTGCATCTCGCCGCGCATCGACTGGGTCATGTCGTAGGCGAGGAAGAACCACTCGTCCTGGGTCTTGCGCACAGCCAGCTTGTACGCAAACGGGCTGCCATCCGGGTTGCGACCGGTGATGCTGTGGATGCCATCGCCCAGTTCGTACCAGTCGGGCTGCTCCAGGCGGAGCGCCTGGAAGTTCTCGCGCTTGACCACCCGCCCCAGCATCTGCTGCACGCCAAACTCGGGCTTCTGGTCGGGCTTGGCGAAGTACTGACGGGCGTACTCGTCGATGTTGCGGTTCATCACGTCCTCGACCAGCGTGTTCTCGACCCGGGTGCGGGTCCAGTTGGTCGCGAACGCGAACAGCATCGTCAGCCCGAAGCCGAGGAGGACGAAGCCGAGGATGATGCGGCTGCGCAGCCGCCTGCGGTAGCGCCGCCGGTGGCGACGCGACGCTGGAGCCCGGTCAGGTGGCGCCATCGTACGGGGCGATTCGGTAGCCGATGCCGTGACGGGTCTGGATCATGGGCTCGCCGAAGGGTTTGTCGAGCACCGCGCGCAGGCCATGGATGTGCACGCGCAGGCTGTCCGAGTCCGGCAGCTCCTCGCCCCACACCCGCGTCTCCAACTCCTGCCGGGTGACCACCGCCGGTGACGCTTCCATGAGCGCCTGCAGGATCTTCAGCGCCGTGGGGTTGAGTTGCAGAAGCTTGCCCTGGCGCCGCACTTCCAGCGTATCCAGGTTGTATTCCAGGTCGCCCACGTTCAGCACGCGGGTCTGCACGCCACGACCGCGGCGTGCCAGTGCATTGAGCCGGACCTCCACCTCCTGCAGGGCGAAGGGCTTGATCAGGTAGTCGTCCGCGCCGGAATCGAAGCCGGCGAGCTTGTTGTCCAAGCTGTCGCGCGCGGTCAGCATCAGCACCGGGGTCTGCTTGCGCGCTTCGTTGCGCAGCTTGCGGCACACCTCCAGGCCATCGAGGCCGGGCAGGTTGAGATCGAGCACGATGGCGTCGAACTCATGCACCACCGCCAGATGCAGGCCGGTGATGCCGTCGGCGGCAAAGTCCACGGTGTGTCCGCGGTCTTCGAGGAAGTCGCCAAGGTTGGCGGCGATGTCCTGGTTGTCTTCAATGACTAGGATGCGCATCGAATCGTCCTGTTGGTGGGTCCTTCGACCGCGTTGCCGCGCCCGGGTTCCGATGACCGCGATGGCAGCGTCGCCATCGTGCGACTCGATTCTGCCAGAGCGCCCGTCAGTATCCGCTTCATGCGCGCCGCACCGGTATACGGTGCAGTGGAAACGGTGCAATCGGCAAGCGGTGCGTGATCGGCAAGCGGTGCGTGCAGGAAAAACAAAGACCCAGACGTGGGATCGCCACGCCTGGGCCAAAAGGTGTTGCCCCGATACCGAAGCCCGCTGTCCCGGGCCATACCTGACGCGGAGAGGCAAAGCTGCGGTACCGATGAGCCTACTCAGGGTGCGATTAAAGCGCCGTTAAAATCGTGTGACCCGAATCGCCGAGACGGGGTCAGGAACGTCGGGCCGCGACGGTGCGCTTGCGCGGACTGCGAGGAGATCTGGAGTCATCCTCGCCTAAAATCGCCGAACGCGTCGTCAATGTCGATTTGGCAATCTTCCTGGGGGAAGACTGTCGGGCCGTCGCAACAGATTGCGAGACGTATTCCACCACCGCGCCGGCCACATCCACCCCGGACGCCTCCTCGATCCCCTCCAACCCCGGGGATGCGTTGACCTCCAGCACCAGCGGACCGCGCGCAGAGCGGATCAGGTCGACGCCGGCCACGCCCAACCCCAGCGACTGCGCGGCGCGGATTGCCGTCTCCTGCTCCAACGCGGTCGGCTTGACGCCCTTGGCCTGGCCGCCGCGATGCAGGTTGGAGCGGAAGTCGCCCTTGGGGGCCTGACGCTTCATCGCCGCCACCACCCGATCGCCGACCACGAAGCAGCGGAGGTCCGCGCCCTTCGCCTCGGCGATGAACTCCTGCACCACGAACTGCGCGTACAGCCCGCGCAACGCCTCGATCACCCCGCGCGATGCCGACAGCTTCTCCGTGAGCATCACCCCTGCACCCTGGCTGCCCTCGTTGAGCTTTATCACGTGCGGCGGCGGGCCGAGCATCGACAGCAGGTCGACTGTGTCGTCGGGGTTGTCGCCAAACACGGTGACCGGCAGGCCGATACCCTGGGCCGCCAGCAACTGGTGGCTGCGCAACTTGTCGCGCGCGCGCAGCACCGCGTCCGACGGGTTGGGCGACCAGGTACCCATCAATTCGAACTGGCGCAGCACGGCCGATCCGTACCGGGTCACCGATGCGCCCACGCGTGGGATCACCGCGTCGAAACCGCGCAGTTCGTGGCCCTTGTAGTGCATGTGGAAGCCCTCGCTGGCGATGCGCATGTAGCAGCGCAGCGGATCCAGCACCCGCACGGTGTGGCCGCGCTCGCGGCCAGCCTCCACCAGCCGCCGGGTGGAGTAGAGCTTGGTGTTGCGCGAGAGGATCGCGAGCTTCATGACAGGGGTATCCGAGGAAACGGGGAAAACGGCGCAGCGGCAGGACGCGCGCGGCCGTGGAGGAAAGAACGCGCCGGATCGACGGTGAACGCGCGCGCCATGGCGGTCCGGCCAAGCAGCATCGGGAACAACATGCCGTGGCGAGCGGCGAGGTTCATCTCGATCTCGCGCTCGACGCCACCCAGCACCAACGTCGTGCGCAGGAAGGCCCGCAAGGTCCGATGCCCGCCGGAATCGGTGACCGGTCGCTCGTCCCAGATCGGGGCGGCGGCTTCCACCGCCACCTGACCGGGCGCCCCGGGACTCACCCGGAAGCCCACCCACGGCGCGCCCTGCTCATGGAACCGCCACTGCGCATCCACATGCAACGCGGAGGTGCGCGCGCCTGAGTCCACCTTGGCCCGCACCGCATCGATGCCCAGTCCCGGCAGTGACACCCACTCCCGCCAACCCAGCACGACCGTCGTTCCCATGGCGCCTCCCGGCATCGTTCAACCACGCCACCCAGCATCCAGCCGCATGAATACACTTCGATGAATCAGACGCATCCGGCCGGCACGCCGGTGGCAGCACATGCCGCCGCCTGCAAACCAAAAACGGCGGTCAACCCCGAAGAGGCTGACCGCCGTTGTGTCTGGAGCGGGTGATGGGAATCGAACCCACGCTAGCAGCTTGGGAAGCTGCAGTTCTACCATTGAACTACACCCGCGACACGACAAGTCTATGCCGCGGGCCACACGCTTGGCAACGCGGCGCCCGACTTCCGGGCACCGCGCGGTGGGCTTAGAAGCCCATGCCCACCGAGGCGAACACGGTGGCGTGGTTGCCAGCTTCCTGGCCAACGGTGAGGCTGGTGCCGAGGTTGGCATCCATGCCCAGCAGCTGCGTGCGCGCACCGAAGGTCAGCGTGCCGTAGGACTGGTCGAAGCTATGGCCCGGCACCGCGTACGGCAGCGTGTTCGGCATCGACTGCAACTGCGCGAAGGCCTGCGCCGGCGCATCCTCGAACTCCTTGTCCCAGGTGACGCGGGCGTAGGGCTTGAGATGCTCGTGGATGGTGCCGCTGACCTGCCAGCCGGCCGAGCCGATCAGCGAGTCGAAGCTCTGCTCCGGATACGCCAGCGAGGTCGACAGGGCCGCGTCGTTCTCGGCGAATGCATCGATTTCGATCTTCTGCGACAGCACGGCAATCACCGGACCGTGGCGCAGCGAGCCTTCGCCGAACTCCCAACCCGCGCTGGCGCCGAGGCTGACGTTGCTGCCATCGACCGAGGCCGAGTGGGTGCGGGTCACCGGACCGAGGACCACGTCGCGGTCGGTGTCAAAGCCCAGCTGGGTGTAGCTGGCCTGCGCGTTGGCCCACAGGCCGCCGTCGGCCTTCCAGCCGATGAAGCCGCCGAGGCTGGCGTCGGACTGGTCGAAGCTGCCACCGCGGCGGCCCCAGTCCTGCGCCTGCTGGCCGTAGCCACCGAACGCACCGAACACCACGTTGCCGCGAGTCCAGTTGGCGCCCACGCTCAGGGTCGGGCCGGCGCCGTCATAGGTGTTGCCTTCGCCGTAACGCTGGAAGTCGCCACGCACGTCAGCCCACCAGCGCATGCCGTCGGCCTCGGCCGGGGTCAGCTGCGCGGCGACGCGCTCGGCGCGGGCACGGCCCACCATCGAGGCGGCGTTGGGCAGCAGCGCCATCTGGCGCGGACCTTCGATCACCGAAACCACGTACTGCGACACGATCTGGTGCGCACGCGTGGTCGGGTGCACGCCGTCGGCGAACAGGTAGGTATTGGGCGCATCCGGCGTGACCAGGCTGGTCGGGTTGCAGGTCAGCGAATTGGCGGTGATCTGCGGCTGGCAGGCGGTGCCGGTGACATTGGTGAAGCCGTAGGTGCCCGGCGAGGCCATGATCTCGCGCAGCAGGTTGAAGGTGTCGATCGGGATCACGCGCAGACCGTTGCTGGCGAGGCCTCCGAACAGCGCATTGTTGTACGCGGTGGTCAGCGAGGTACCAATGGCCTGCGCCGAGGGGCCCTGCGCGCGGAACGCCGGGGTGGCACCCAGGTCGGGCACGGTGGCAACGAGGATGTATTGAGCGCCGGCGCCGGTCAGGCGGGCGACGATCCCGACCTCCGCTGCGACGCCGGCCGCAATGGTGGTCTGGTGGTCGGCGCCACCATTGGTGATGGAGAACAGATCGTTCGCCCCGCCCCACACCGTGTACAGCGCGCCGGGATCCGCACGCCCACCGGTGCTGGTGAGGTAATTATTGACCTGCGTGGCGAGCGAGGGGATTGGACCGAGTTGACCGGTGACGTTGAGGCCCACGTGGGCTCCGCCCGCGGCGTAGTTGGTACCCGTCTGGCCATTGCCGTTGGGGGACGCGGTGGTGCCGTAGTAGTCCGCCAGGTGCTGCGCCCACACATAACCGGGGTTGGTGGTGAACTGGCCGGTCACCGCGCGCACGCTGGCGGGCAGCAGCGGACGGAAATAGCCGGCATCGGTCAGGCTGTCACCGAAAAACACGGTCTGGGTGAAGGTCTGGGCAAAAGCAGGAGCGGCGGCCAGCAGGAGCGCGGCAGCCAGGGCGGTACGGACAGGCTTCTTCATTCAATTCCCCGAAATGGTGTTGAGACGTTCTGGCAATCATTGCCGCGCGACGGAATCCCCTCCGTACCCGCACGGATGGCGCATCGAAACATGTCCCCGGTCACGGAACAAGGTGCACCGCGACATTTCCTTAACAAATTGCGCCGGCGGCCTCCCATGACTGGCTCCGCCGCGAACAAGCGCCGACAATGCGCGGATGGACATTCTCTTGAACGGCGAGCCGCGCACGCTGGCGGCGCCCGCCTCCGTGCAGCAGCTGCTGCAGGCCGAAGGGCTGCAAGAACGCCGCGTGGCGGTCGAAGTCAATGGCGAGATCGTGCCGCGCAGCCGTCACGCCGAGTGGGCGCTGGTGGCGGGTGATCGGGTGGAGATCGTGCACGCGCTGGGCGGCGGCTGAGAGACCCCGCTCCGGCGAACAACGCAGCTGGTGGCATGTGCGCACGAAGTCCGCGCCCCCGGCGGGGGGGCGACCCAATGCGGACAGGCACGCGAGGTGAGGTAACCCGGCCGCCCGCCACTCCTCCTGAGCGTCCGGACCCGAAGCTTTGCGAAGCTGGCTTGCGCCAGCGGTGCCATTTCGTACCTCGCGAGCCTGCGCCGCGGGCCGCGATCTGCGCCGGGTACAGGGGGGAACGCCGGCGATGTCGATGCGCTGCCCACTTATGGATACGCGGTAGCCCACGGGATCCGGCCAACGTGACGGGCAGTACAAGGCACGCGCGACCACCGGAGCGCTTCGACCGACGGGCGGCGCTGCTAACATACCCGCATGACCCTGCACGCCCTTACTCCGCTGGCCGACGACGCGCTCGTCATTGCCGGCAAGCCCTACCGTTCCCGCCTGCTGACCGGAACCGGCAAGTTCACCGGCCTGGAGCAGACCCGCCTGGCCACCGAGGCCGCGGGTGCGGAGATCGTGACCGTCGCCATCCGCCGCACCAACATCGGCCAGGACCCGGGCCAGCCCAACCTGCTCGACGTGCTGCCGCCCGACCGCTACACCATCCTGCCCAACACCGCCGGCTGCTACACCGCCGATGACGCGGTGCGTACCTGCCGCCTCGCGCGCGAGCTGCTGGACGGCCACAAGCTGGTCAAGCTGGAAGTGCTGGGCGACCAGAAGACGCTGTATCCCGACGTGGTGGCGACGCTCGCCGCCGCCGAGCTGCTGGTGAAGGACGGCTTCGACGTGATGGTCTACACCAGCGACGACCCGATCCTGGCCAAGCGCCTGGAGGAGATCGGCTGCGTGGCGGTGATGCCGCTGGCCGCGCCGATCGGCTCGGGCCTGGGCGTGCAGAACAAGTACAACCTGATCGAGATCGTCGAGAACGCCAACGTGCCGATCATCGTCGACGCCGGCGTGGGCACCGCCTCCGACGCTGCCATCGCGATGGAACTGGGTTGCGACGGCGTGCTGATGAACACCGCCATCGCCGGCGCCAAGGACCCGGTGCTGATGGCGCACGCGATGAAGCTGGCGGTGGAAGCCGGCCGCGCCGCGTTCAAGGCCGGCCGCATCCCGCGCAAGCGCTTCGCCAGCGCCTCCTCGCCGGTCGACGGCCTCATCGGCTGATATCGGCCCGCTGCACAGACCACGCGATCGATGACTGACCCGTTCAACAGCGAAGGCGCCAAGGTGCCGCCCAAGCCATTCACCGTCGAGGAAGGGCACCGCCGCATCCGCAGCTTCGTGCTGCGCCAGGGCCGGTTCACGCCGGCGCAGCAGCGTGCGTTCGACGCGCTGTGGCCCCGCTTCGGCCTGGATTACGCCGGCACACCCAAGGACTTCGATGCCGTGTTCGGGCGCCAGGCGCCGCGGGTGGTGGAGATTGGCTTCGGCAACGGCGAGGCCCTGCGGTTTGCCGGCGCCAACGACAAGGTGCGCGACTTCATCGGGCTGGAAGTGCATGCCCCGGGCGTGGGCCGCGTGCTCAATGCCCTGGCCGAGGACGGCTCGAACAACGTGCGCGTGTACCACCACGACGCGGTGGAAGTGCTGGAGAACGAGATCGCCGACGGCAGCCTCGACGAGATCCGCATCTACTTCCCCGATCCGTGGCACAAGAAGCGGCACAACAAGCGCCGGCTGGTGAATCCGGACTTCGCCGCCCTGCTGGTGCGCAAGCTCGCGCCCACGGGCCGCTTGCACCTCGCCACCGATTGGCACGACTATGCAGAGCAGATGTGGGACGTGCTCGACGCGACGCCCGGCATCAGCAACCGTGCCGGCCCGCGTGGCTCGGTGCCGCGTCCGGAATGGCGTCCGCAGACCCATTTCGAGACGCGCGGCCAGAAGCTCGGGCACGGCGTGTGGGATCTTGTCTACGACCGCGTCGCGGACACCTGACCTGAGAGCCTGACCCGAACGGCATGGAAGACACCGCGCTGACGCTCACCACCGACATGATGCTCGTGCTCGGGCTGGTGGGCTTCACGATGGTGATGTTCCTGTTCGAGCGCATCCGCGCCGACGTCGTGGCGCTGGTGGTGCTGGTGATGCTCGGCCTGGCCGGTTTGGTGGCCCCCGAGGAGATCTTCAACGGCTTCTCCTCCAACGCGGTGATGAGCATCATCGCCACGATGATCCTGGGCGCCGGGCTGGACCGCACCGGCGCGCTCAACCGCCTCGCGGGATGGCTGCTCCGTCGCGCGCATGGCGTGGAGTCGCGGCTGATGCTGCTGACCGGCGCCGTGGCGGGCCTGAACTCCTCGATCATGCAGAACCCGTCGGTGATGGCGTTGTACCTGCCGGTTGCCTCGCGGTTGTCCTCGCGCACCGGCCTGACCCTGCCCCGCCTGCTGCTGCCCATCGCCGCCGCCATCGTGATGGGCGGTGGACTGACCATGGTCGGCAACTCGCCGCTGATCCTGCTCAACGACCTGCTACTGGCGGCCAATGGCAACCTGCCCTCGGGTGCGGCAACCATCGAACCGCTGAAGATGTTCGCGCCGCTGCCCATCGGCCTGGTGCTGCTGGCCGGCTCGCTGACCTACTTCCATTTCCGCGGCAGCAAGCTGGAGCGCGAGGACGACGGCACCGGCGCCACGCCTGCCCGCACCCAGAGCTACTTCGCCAAGGCCTACGGCATCGAGGGCGATGTCTACGAGTTGACCGTCACCGCCGAGAGCCCGCTGGTGGGCATGTCGCTGGGTGAAGCCGAGGCGCTGCACGGCGCGCCTCTGATACTGGCGCTCAAGAGCGGCGATGACGCGCGCCTGGCGCCGCCGGCCGACACGCGCCTGTGGGTGGGCAGCGTGCTGGGCGCCATGGGCCCCAAGGAGCAGGTGAGCGACTTCGCGCAGAACCAGTTCCTGCGCCTGAGTGCACGGCTACGCAACTTCGGCGACCTGTTCAACCCCAGCCGCGCCGGCATCGCCGAGGCGGTGATCCCGGCCACGTCCGCCTTCATCGGCAAGACCGCGCGTGCGCTGGCGTTGCGCCGGCAGATGGGCCTGGACCTGCTGGCGGTGAACCGCGACAAGACGGTGTTGCGCGAGAACGTGCGCGACGTGGCCCTGCGCGCGGGCGACATGATGGTCATCCACGGCATCTGGACCGACCTGGCCGAGACGGCCAAGTCCAAGGATCTGGTCGTGGTCACCGACTATCCCAAGGGCGAGCAGCGCCCGCACAAGCTGAAGATCGCCTTGGGCATCTTCGCCCTGGCAATGCTGCTGGCGCTGTCCTCGCGGCTGCCGGTGTCCATCGCGCTGATGACCGGCGTGGCCGGCATGCTGATCACCGGGGTGATCAACATCGACGAGGCCTATGCCTCGATCAACTGGAAGACGGTGTTCCTGATGGCGTGCCTGATCCCGCTGGGTTGGGCGATGGATTCCAGTGGTGCGGCGGCGTGGGTGGCCGGACACAGCATCGAGCAGTTCCCGGACGGGACCCCGTCGTGGGTGCTGCAACTGTCGCTGGCCCTGCTGACCACCGCGTTTTCGCTGGTGATCAGCCACGTGGGCGCGACCATTGTGATGGTGCCGCTGGCGATCAACCTGGCCCTGGCCGCGGGGGGCAACCCCACTGCCTATGCGCTGATCGTGGCGTTGTCGGCCTCCAACAACTTCATGACCGCCTCGAACCCGGTGATTTCGATGGTTACCGGCCCGGCCGGTTACACCGGCAAGGAGCTGTGGCAAGTCGGCGGACCACTGTCGCTGATCTACACCGTGATCGCGGTGGTGATGGTCAACCTGATGTTCTGATCTGGGTGTCGTTGGCGCGTGATGCGGCCTTCCAACCCGCTGGGCTACGCCAGGAACACCGCGCCATCGCGCACCACGACCGGGACGGCGCGCAGCGCTTCGCCGCGGCAGGGGCCCGCCACGCATTCCCCACCGCCCAACTCGAAACTGGCGCCGTGGGCGGCGCACACCAGCAGTCCATCCTTGCTGCGCAGGAACTCACCCGGTGCCCAGTCCAGGCGGCGCCCGGCATGTGGGCAGATGTTGAGCCAGGCGCGCACCGCATCGCCCTCCCGGTAGAGGATCAGCGACTCCGCGTCGCCGTCCAGCACGACCTCGATTTCGGCAAAGCCACCCTCGGAAATGTGATCCAGTGCCAGCAAAGGGCGGGGGTCGGGGCTCGTGTTTAACACTTCCATCACACCTCTGCCGGTAGGGGTCGACGATACTTCGGTGACCGGCGTATTGCGCCATTGTGTCATGACGTACCGAATGTCCGCCCAAGCCTTCCGTTTCGACAGCTTCGCCTTCCAGTCGCGCATGCGCTCCGCTTTTGAGCCGCGCAAGCCACGCCACCGCCTGCTGCGTTTCGCCCTGGGCCTGGTCGGACTGGGTCTTGTGCTGGTGCTGCTGGCCTTCAGCCTGGTGATTGGCGCGGTCATGATCGGTGGCGGCCTTCTCTACCGCCTGTGGGCCCGTCGTGGCAAGCCGATCGCGCGCGCGGCGAACGTGGTGGAAGGTGAATACCGCGTGGTCACGCGGCAGGCCTTGTCGCAGAACCGCTGAAGCGGGTCCGCGGCCCCAAGGCCGCTGACGACAGGCGCGCGGCGTAGCACACTAGCCGCTTCGCCCCAGCACGAGTTCCCATGAGCGACGTCATCCCGGCGGCGGCCACGCCCCGCGTCCCGGTCCGCCTCGGCGGCCACCTCTCCGCCACGTTCCCGGTCCGCCGCATCTTCTGCGTGGGCCGCAATTTTGCCGACCATGCCCGCGAGATGGGCGCGGCCGTTCCCGCCTCCCACGCCGAACGCGGGCAGCCGGTGTTCTTCTGCAAGCCGGCCGATGCGCTGGTGCTGGATGGGCAGGTGCCCTACGCCCGCGGCACGCATGACCTGCACCACGAGGTGGAACTGGTCGTGGCGCTGGGCGCGGATGCTCCCGATGGCATCCTCGACCCCGCGCATGCCGATTCACTGGTCTATGGCTATGCCGTCGGACTGGACCTGACCCGCCGCGACCTGCAGGCTGCGGCCAAGGCCAAGGGACTGCCGTGGGACACGGGCAAGGCCTTCGACCAGTCCGCGCCGGTCAGTGCGATCGTGCCGGCCGGCGAAGTCGCCGATCTTGCCGCCCGCTCGCTGACGCTCACCATCAACGGCTCGGTGCGCCAGCACGGTGCGCTCAGCGACCTCATCTGGACCGTGCCGGAAATCCTCCACGAGCTGTCCAAGCTGTTTGCGCTGAAGGCCGGCGACCTGGTGTTCATGGGTACGCCCGCTGGTGTGGGTCCCTTGCAGGTGGGCGACGCGTTCGCGGCCTCGCTGGACGGCGTGGTCACGCTGGAGGGACGGGTGACGGCGCCTTCCACCGGCACGTTATAGTCGGGCCGCGTCACCCACCGTTCCACCTAGAGGAGAGCAACGGTCCATGGGCATGGTCAGCGAATTCAAGGAGTTCATTGCGCGCGGCAACGTCGTCGACCTGGCGGTCGGTGTCGTCATTGGTGCCGCCTTCGGCAAGATCGTCACGGCGCTGGTGGATGGCATCGTCATGCCGGTGATTGGCGCGGCCAGCGGCGGCGTGAGTGTCAGCGACTGGAAGTACGTGCTCAGCCCGGCGCAACTGGACGCTGCGGGCAAGGAAGTCGCGGCGGAAGTGGCGGTGAAGTACGGCCTGTTCCTGCAGACGTTGATTGATTTCGTGCTGATCGCCTTCGTGATCTTCCTGTTCCTGAAGGCTTACAACCGGATGCGCAAGCCTGCCGATGCCGCGCCCGCCGGGCCCAGCGAGGAAGTACTGCTGCTGCGCGACATCCGCGACGCGCTGAAGAAGTAACGCGGCCAGCCCCGCCGTGCCACCAAAGTGGCATGACGGTTGGCACAGCACGCCGAAGCCACGGGTTGTTACGCTCGTGGCTTCGTCTTTTCTGTTCGAGGTACCCGGAATGCGCGCACTATCCGCGGCGATTGGCATCGCACTGGCCAGCGCCACCCTTTTTGCCGCATCCGCCGCCTCGGCACCACGCCAGACCCGCATACCCGCTTCGGCCCTCACTACGGCCGTACAGTTGCGCGAGGCGGCGCTGGCCAGCGACCTTGGCTACCGCGTCACCGAATCTCTCACCACCGAGGTGGGCCCGCGCATGGCGGGCAGCGAGGGCGATGCCCGTGCGGTCGCATGGGCACAGGCCAAGTTCCGTGAGCTCGGTTACGACAAGGTGTGGATCGAACCGGTGACGTTTCCGAAATGGGAGCGCCGTTCCGAGCACGCGCAGGTGCTGGGGCCGCACGCGCAGCCGCTGACGCTGACCGCGCTGGGCGGCAGCCCGGGCGGCACGGTGGAGGGCGAAGTGGTGCGCTTTGCCGACCTGGCGGCCTTGGAAGCCGCCCCCGCGGGCTCGCTGGCAGGCAAGATCGCGTTCGTGGACTACCGCATGGAGCGTGCGCGGGATGGCAGCGGCTACGGCCCTGGGTCGCGCGTGCGCAGCCGCGCCCCGTCGGTGGCCATCAGCAAGGGCGCGATCGGTTTCCTGATGCGTTCGGCGGGCACCGACTCGCACCGCCAGCCGCACACCGGCATCACCCGTTTCGACGAGGGGCTCACGCCGATTCCGTCGGCGGCGCTGTCGGTGCCCGATGCGCAGCAGTTGACCCGACTGCTGCAGCGTGGCCCGCAGCAGGTACGCATCAGCCTGGACTGCGGCTGGACCGGCACCGCCACCTCCTACAACGTGATCGGCGAGATCCGCGGCAGCAAGCGCCCGCATGAGGTGGTGCTGATCGGCGGCCATCTGGACTCCTGGGACCTGGGTACCGGTGCGGTGGACGATGGCGCCGGCGTGGGCCTGACCATGGCCGCCGGCGCGCTCATCGGCCAGTTGCCCAAGGCGCCCGCGCGCACCGTCCGCGTGGTGGCCTTCGCCAACGAGGAGCAGGGCCTGTACGGCGGCAAGGCCTATGCGCAGCAGCACGCCAAGGCGCTGCGGCAGCACCAGATCGCGGCGGAGAGCGATTTCGGCGCGGGCCGGATCTACGCCTACTCCAGTTCGGCACCAGCGCATGCGCAGGAAGCCGACCGGCAGATCGCGACAGTGCTGGCTCCGCTGGGCATCGAACATGTGCCCGGCCAAGGCGGCCCCGGCCCGGACATCAGCCCCTTCGCCGCCGATGGCCTGGCCTGGGCGCGGCTTGCGCAGGACGGCAGCGACTACTTCGACCTGCACCACACCCCCGACGACACGTTCGACAAGATCGAACCGCAGGCGCTGGCGCAGAACGTGGCCGCGTACGCGGTGTTTGCCTATCTTGCGGCGCAGGCCGAGGGTGACTTTGGCAGCGCGCCGAAGGCCCAGGCGACGGACTGACCGGCCAGCACGTACCAATGAACAACGCCCGGCTTCAAGCCGGGCGTTGTTGTTGGCGGCGCGGGCAAACCAGGCCCCGCCTGCAGACGAGGTGGCTTCAGGCTTTGCGCTGGCGTGCGCGCCATGCCGCAAGCAGCACCGCCGTCGCCGAGGCGACGTTGAGACTCTCCACCACGCCGGTGCCGGGGATGGACACCTGCAGGTCACAGGCAAGGGCCAGTTCGCGGTCCATGCCCTCGCCTTCGGCGCCCATCACGTACACCACGCGCTGCGGCAGGTCAGTGGCGAACACGTCGCGTCCACCCTTCACCACCGTGGCGGCCAGGATGAAACCGGCGCCGCGCAACTGGGCGAGGGCGTTGTCGGTGCGGCCCAGCCGGACCAGCGGCACGTGCTCGGCGCCACCTTCTGCCACCCGCGCGGCAGCCCCTGACAGGGCCAGCGGCGAATGCTTGGGCAACAGCACGGCCGACACGCCGAAATGCGCGGCCGAGCGCAGGATTGCGCCGAGGTTGTGCGGGTTGCCCACGCCGTCCAGCCAGATTGCCAGTTGCGGGCCCGCGGGCAGGTCGCGCAACCAGGTGGACAAGGATTCCGGTTCGGCGCGCAGCACGTCGGCGACCACGCCTTCGTGGTGGGCGCTGGCCGACAGCTTGTCCAGATCGGCGTCCTCGACCACCCGGTAGCCGACGCGGTTCGCCACGCACCACGCCAGCAGTGGCTTGAGCGCGGGGATACGCGATTCGACCAGATACAACTTGCGGATGGCCTCGGGACGCTTGGCGAACACGGCGTGCACGGCATTGAGCCCATAGAGCCGCAGCTCGCGGGGGCCGCGCGTAGCGGCGGGGTCGCCGCCGGGCTCGGCGGGGGACCACTCTGTCGATTCGACGGCTGGCCGGGTGCGCGGCGGCAGGTCGCGGCCCCGCGCTGGAGCAGGACCGCGCGGGGCGCGTTCCGCCCATGGCCGGTCGCCACGATCCGCGGGATCGGCGGAACGCGGCGGTGCGGGCCGCTCATCCGGGCGCGGACGGTCCGAATGCTGGGCCGACCGCGGCCGTTCCGTCCGCTCACCCCACGGGCGCGCGGGCCCGTCCGGTCGCGGCGGTTGGCCACGGCCGTGGCCCGGGCGGGGAGGACGACGTTCGCTCATGACAATGGTCCGGTCAGGGGTTGCCGCCGCCCGGACGACGCCAGAAGTCCGCGTTGCGGATGCCCAGCGCGTCCGGATCGAACACCGGATCCTTGCCGGCCTTCCTCTGCGCCTCGTAGTCGCGCAGGACCAGCATCGCCGGCTTGTGCAGGATCAGGATGGCGATGATGTTGAGCCACGCCATCAGGCCCACGCCGATGTCACCCAGCGCCCAGGCCTGTGTGGCGTTGTGGAAGGCGCCAAACACCACCATCGCCATGATGCCCAGGCGCAGCAGCAGGATCGCGAGCGGGTGCGTGCGGCCGGTGCCGGCCACGTAGGTCAGGTTGGTCTCGGCCATGTAGTAGTAGGCCATGATCGTGGTGAACGCGAAGAAGAACAGCGCCACGGCCACGAAGCCGGCGCCCCAGCCCGGCAGGATCGATTCCACCGCTGCCTGGGCGAAGCCAGGGCCCGCCTCCACGCCCGGCAGGGCGTTGTGCAGCATCGCCACGCCATCGGGTGCGTGCACGTTGTACATGCCCGAGGCCAGCACCAGGAACGCGGTGGAGGTGCACACCAGCATGGTGTCGATGTAGATGGCGAAGGCCTGCACGTAACCCTGCTTGGCCGGGTGCGAGACCTCGGCCGCGGCGGCGGCGTGCGGGCCCGTGCCCTGGCCGGCCTCGTTGGCATACACGCCACGCTTCACGCCCCACTCCACCGCCAGGCCCAGCAGCGCGCCGAACGCGGCGTGCGTGCCGAAGGCGCTGCTGAAGATCAGCTTGAACATCTCCGGCACCTGCTCGGCGTTGAGCACCATCACCGTCAGCGCCATCAGGATGAAGCCGCCTGCCATGAACGGCACGACCACCTCGGCGAAGTTGGCGATGCGCTTGACGCCACCGAAGATGATGACAGCCAGCATCAGCGCGACACCGGTGCCGATCCCCAGCTTCAGCGCCTCACGCGCCGGCATGCCCATCCACTGCCCGTCCATCGGTCCGCACAGCGCGGTGCCCTGGCAGGCGTTGGCCACGCTGTCGGCGATGGCGTTGGCCTGCACGCCCGGCATCAGGAAGCCGGTGGCGATGATGGTGGCGAACGCGAACAGCAGCGCGTACCACTTCAGGCCCATGGCCTTTTCAATGTAGTACGCCGGGCCGCCGCGGTAGCGCCCCTCCGCGTCCTTGACCTTGTAGATCTGCGCCAGGGTGCATTCCACGTACGACGTCGACGCGCCCAGGAAGCCCATCACCCACATCCAGAACACCGCGCCCGGACCACCGAATGCGATGGCCGTGGCGACGCCGGCGATGTTGCCGATGCCGATGCGGCCGGCCATGGACATGGCCAGCGCCTGGAAGGAGGAGACGCCCGCCGCGGAGCTCTGCCCAGTCACGGTCAGCCGGAACATCTCGACGACCCCGCGCACCTGCATGAAGCGCGTGCGTACGGTAAAGAAGATGCCGGCGCCCAGGCACATGAAGATCAGTGCCTTGCTCCAGATGATGCCGTTGATTGATGCGAGCAGTGATTCCACCAGTGTCTCCCCGAAAATGGCGCGCCCCCCGGAGGCGCGTTTGAGGCGCCCACGATAACCGCATCGGGCGGCGTACGACACGGTCCGGTGCAGGTTTGCGCCGTCACGACGACCGCATTCCAGGGGAAAACCGCAACGCTGGGCGGATCAGCACGGACCAGTAGATGGCGCCGGCCGGTGGCGCCCGGCAGTGCCGGGACGCCACGACGGCCAAGGGCCGCGCCGGATCAGGCGTGCCCGCCGGCCTGCGGCGTGGTGGCCTCCTGCTCTTCCAGCTCGCGGGTCACGGCCTCGGGTGAGCGGGTGTAGCGCGCCAGCAGCACGTAGAACACCGGCACCACCACCAGCGACAGCAAGGTGGAGAACGACACGCCAAAGATCACCACCACGCCGATGGTGGCGCGGCTGGCCGAGCCCGGACCGCCGGCCAGGACCAGCGGCAGCGCGCCGGCCACGGTGGCAATGGAGGTCATCAGGATCGGCCGCAGGCGCACGGCCGAGGCTTCCACGATGGCGTCGTGGATGCGGCGGCCCTCGTCGCGCAACTGGTTGGCGAACTCGACGATCAGGATGCCGTTCTTCGCCGCAAGGCCCACCAGCATCACGATGCCGATCTGGCTGAACAGGTTGAGCGTGCCCCCTGTCAGCCACAGTCCCAGCAATGCGCCGAGCACGCCCAGCGGCACGGTCAGCATGATCACCAGGGGGTGGATGAAGCTTTCGAACTGCGCCGCCAGCACCAGGAACACGATCAGCAACGCCAGCGCGAAGGTAAGCAGCACCGCGCCGCCGGCCTGCTGGTACTCGCGCGACTCGCCCTTCCAGTCGATCTGCGCGTGCTCCGGCAGCTCCTCGCGGACCACGCCCTGCAGCCACTCGATGGCGTCACCCATGCGGTAGCCCGGCGACAGGCCCGCACTGATGGTGATCGCGCGCAGCCGGTTGAAGCGGTTCAGGCTGCCCGGCTCGGCCAGTTCGCGCAGGGTGACCAGGTTGGACAACGGCACCAGGCTGCCATCGCGGGCCCGGACCTGGATCGCGGCCAAGTCGGCGGGCGAGGCGCGGCCCTCGCGGCCGGCCTGCACCACCACGTCGTACTCCTCACCGTCCTGCACGAAGGTGGTGACACGACGGCTGCCCATCATCGATTCCAGCGCGCTGCCAATTGCCGTCACGCTGACGCCCAGGTCGGCCGCACGCTGGCGGTCGATGTCGACACGCATCTGCGGACGGGTTTCCTTGTAGTCCGAGTCGACCGAGAACAGGCCCGGGTTCTGCTCCATGCGTGCCAACAGGCGGTCGCGCCATTGCGCCAGCTCCGCATAGTCCGGCCCACCCAGCACGATCTGCACCGGCTGTCCGCGGCTGCGCACCAGGCCCGTACGCACCGACGGGTTGGCACGCACGCCCGGCAGCTTGCCCAACTCCGCGCGCAGGCTGTCGACCACGTCGTTGGTGCTGACGTCGCGCTTGTCCCAGTCCTGCAGGAACACGATTACCTGCCCGGTGTGCATCTCCTCGCTGGCGCCGAAGCCACCGGGCACGCGCGTGTTGGCGCGCTGGATCGGCTGGCCCTCGCCGATATGCCCGGCCAGCACCTTTTCCACCTGCTGGATCTGGCCCACGGTGTAGTCGAAGCCGGCGCCTTCCGGCCCCTGCACCGAGACGAAGAACGAACCGCGGTCCTCGGGCGGCGCCAGTTCGGACGGCACCACCTTGAACAGCACGACGCTGACCGCCAATGACGCCAGCATCAGCGCACCGAACAACCACGGGCGCTCGACGCTGCCGTCGAGGAAGCGGCGGTAGCGCACACCCAGCGCGTCCAACCGGCCGTTGATCCAGCGGTTGAGGCGCCACGATTTTTCCTGGTTGTGCGGTCGCACCAGCTTGGACGACATCATCGGCGTCAGCGTCAGCGCGACGAACGCCGAGATCGCCACCGCACCGGCCAGCGCCACCGACAACTCGCGGAACAGGCGGCCAGTGTTGCCTTCCATGAAACCCACCGGCAGGAACACCGCCACCAGCACCGCGGTTGTGGCGATCACCGCGAAGGCCACCTGCCGCGTACCGCGCGCGGAGGCCACCAGGCGGGGTTCGCCCAGGTCGGCGCGGCGCTGGATGTTCTCCAGCACCACGATGGCGTCGTCCACCACCAGGCCAATGCACAGCACCAGCGCCAGCAGCGTCATCAGGTTGATGGAGAAACCGAACAGGTAAAGCGGGATGAACGCCGCCACCAGGCACACCGGCACGGTCACCGCCGGGATCAGCGCCGCACGCACGCTGCCCAGGAACAGCCAGATCACGATCAGCACCAGCGCGATCGCCTCGAACAGCGTGCTGTACACGCGCTCCACCGAGGCCTCGATGAACACCGTGCTGTCGAAAGCCACGAAGATCTTCGTGCCCTGCGGCAGGCTCGGCTGGATGCGCTCGGCCTCGGCGCGCACCGCCTTGGCAACGTCCAGCGCATTGGACGTGGAGGTCTTGATGATGCCCAGGCCCACGTTCGGCGCGCCGTTGCTGCGGAAGTAGGCGCGCCGCTCGGCCGAGGCCAGTTCCACCTTGGCCACGTCGCCCAGGCGGACGACGTAGCCGTCGTTGCCCTTGCGTAGCGGCATCTGCGCGAACTCTTCGGCACGCTGGTAACCACGGGCCACGCGCAGGGTGAAGTCACGGTCCGCCGACTCGATGCGCCCGGCGGGCAACTCGACGTTCTCGGCGCGCAGGGCGCTTTCGACGTCGCCAACGGTGATCCCGCGCGCCGCCAGCGCGTCGCGATCCAGCCACACGCGCATTGCGTACCGCTGGCCGCCGCCCAGGCGCACCTGGGCCACGCCATCGATGCTGGAGAGGCGGTCCACCACGTAGCGATCGGCGTAATCGCTGAGCTCCATGGTGTCCATCTTCTCCGAGCTCATGTTGAGCCACATGATGGTCTCGGCGTCGCTTTCCACCTTTTCGATCTCGGGCGCGTCGGCCTCGTCAGGCAGGCGGTCCACCACGCGGCTGACCGCATCGCGCACGTCGTTGGCCGCGGCTTCGATCTCGCGCTCCAGGCTGAACTCGATGGTGATGCCGGAGCGGCCGTTGACGCTGCGCGACTCGATGGTCTCGATGCCCTCGGTGCCGGCCAACGCATCCTCCAGAACCTGGGTGATGCGGGTCTCGACCACCGCGGCCGAGGCGCCGGGGTAGCTGACCGACACCGAGACCACCGGCGGGTCGATGGCCGGCAGCTCGCGCAGGGTCAGGCGCGAGAATGCCATCACGCCGAGCACGATCAGCAGCAGGCTCATCACCGTCGCGAAGACGGGACGACGGATCGAGATGTCGGAGAGCAGCATGGGCGGTCAGCCCCTGGAAGCCGGGGGCGTGGATGACGCCGTGGCGCCGGCGTCCGCCTGCGGGGCCGGGGCCTTGGCGCCTTCGGCCGCGCGCTGTGTCCCAGGCGTTCCGCCCCCTTCGCCGGGAGCAGCCTTGGCCTCCACGGTCTTCGCGCCTGGGCGCAGCTTGCCGGTGCCGTCCACCACCACGCGGTCGCCGGACTTGAGTCCTTCGATGATTTCCGCCAAACCGTCGCGACGCGCCCCCACCTTCACGTCCGCGCGTTGGGCGGTGCCATCGGCGTCCACCCGGAACACATAACTGGCGTTGCCTACCTGTACCACGGCGATTTCCGGCAGCAGCAGCGCCTGGCGTTCGGGACGGCTCAGGGTGACCTGCAGCAGCATGCCGGGCCGCAACGCGCGGTCGGCATTGGGGAAGTCGCCGCGCACGATGACGGCGCGGGTGGCTTCGTCCAGGCGCGAATCGACCGTGGCCACGCTGCCGTCGAAGGTGCGTCCCGGCCAGGCCACACTGGTGCCGCTCACGCGTTGGCCCGGCGCGACCTGGCCCAGCACCGCCTCCGGCACCGGGAAGTCGACGAATACGCGCGAGGTGTCATCCAAGGTGGTGATGACCGTGCCAGGCGTGACCAGCGCACCGGGGCTGACCTGGCGCAGGCCCAGTACGCCGGAGAACGGCGCCCGGATGACACGGTCGCCCAAGTTTGCGCGGATCTGCGCGACGCGGGCGTTGGCCGCATCGCGGGTGGCACGCTGGCTGTCCAGCGAGGCCCGCGCGATCAATTGCTGCGCCGCGAGTTCTTCCTGGCGCTTGAACAGGCGCTGCGCCTCATTGGCGTTGGCTTGTGCTTCGCTCAGTGCCGCCTGCTGCTGGCGCCCACTCAACGTCACCAGCGCTGCGCCCTTCGGCACCACGTCGCCGCTGTCGAAATGCACGCCGTCCACGGTCTCGCTGACCTTGGCAGTGACGGTGACCGATTCGTGCGCCTTCACCGTGCCCAGCGCCTGGACGGTGTCGTTCCAGGCGCGGGGCTGCAGGACCGTGGTGGTGACGGTGGTCGGCCGGTCACCGCCGCCCTTGCCCGGGCCTTCCTTGTCCCCACCACAGGCGCCGAGGGTGACTCCCAGCGCGAGGACGCAGGCGGCACGGGACAGGGAAGGGATAGGCATGCGTTGGGCCGATTTCGGGCGGGGGACCCCGATTCTAGTAGCAGCTGGTTAACGCCCGCGTAGGACGTTGGTTGACCGTGTGGTCAACCGCCAGATTCGGCCAGCCTGGGGCGACGGCTTCCAACCTCCCTTACGGGTTTGGGCGGCTTTCGGATGCGGGGCGGACGTGACAAGCCCTGAACGGCCCCGGTCGTAGGCTGGTGCACGGGTGGGACTCGGCCTCCCACCGCCCCGTGCCGCGTCATTCCCCCTGACGGCCGGGCCACCGCGCCGGCCCCCGACGACCGAGGTCCCCATGATCCACGACAGCATCCTCGACACCATCGGCCGGACCCCGGTCGTGCGACTCCACCGCATCGGTCCGCAGGGCATCGACCTATACGCCAAGGTCGAGGCATTCAATCCGGGCGGCTCGGTCAAGGACCGACTTGCCATCGCGATCATCCTCGACGCCGAGGCCCAGGGCCTGCTCAAGCCTGGCGACACCGTGGTCGAAGCCACCTCCGGCAACACCGGCGTGGCGCTGGCCATGGTCTGCGCGGCGCGCGGCTACAAGTTCGTGGCGGTGATGACCGAGACCTTCTCGATCGAGCGGCGCAAGCTGATGCGTGCCTACGGGGCCAAGGTCATCCTGACCCCCGCGGCGGAGCGCGGCAGCGGCATGGTCCGGCGCGCCGAGGCGCTGGCCAGTGAACACGGCTGGTTCCTCGCCCGCCAGTTCGCCAATCCGGCCAACCCGGCGTACCACCGCCAGACCACCGCGGCCGAGATCCTGCGCGACTTCGCCGGGCGCCGGCTGGACCATTTCGTCACCGGCTGGGGCACGGGCGGCACCCTGACCGGCGTCGGCGAGGTGCTGAAGGCGGCGCGGCCCGAGGTGCGCATCACCACCTGCGAGCCGGCGGGCGCGGCGATGTTGTCGGGCAAGGAGTGGCAGCCGCACAAGATCCAGGGCTGGACGCCGGACTTCCTGCCCGAGGTGCTCAACCGCAACGTGGCCGACGCGATCCTGCCGATCGACGACGTACTGGCCCGCGATACCGCCCGCCGCCTGGCTGCGGAGGAAGGGTTGTTCGTCGGCATCTCCGCAGGCGCGACCGTGGCCGCGGCGTTGGAAGTGGCGCGCAGCGCCGACCCCGGGACGGCGATCCTGGCGATGCTGCCCGACACCGGCGAGCGCTACCTCAGCACCTTCCTCTTCGAGGACGTGAACGAGGGCTCGGACGACGAGTGGTTGGCGAGCCTGCCCTGATCCCCTAAAGAAAACGCCGGTCGCGAGACCGGCGTTTTCCGTCGTGCAACGTGGCGAGGTCGCTTACGCGGCCTTCCACTCGCCCAGCGCGGCCAGGCCGTTGTCGCGGGCACGCTCGTACACGGTCTGCTGCGCGGCGGCGTAGTTGCCGACCATGTCCTGCGCCCACAGCTTCAGCGCGGCCTGCTGCATGGCGCGGCCGTAGGAGAACGACAGCGGCCACGGCTTCGGGCCCATCTGGTTCATGGCGTTGAGGTGCGCGGTGGCGGCGGTGTCGGACTGGCCGCCCGAGAGGAACACGACGCCCGGCAGGGTGGCCGGCACGGTCGCCTTCAGGCAGTGCAGCGTGGCCGCGGCCACTTCCTCGATGCCAGCCTGCTCGGCGCAGGTGGTGCCCGAGATGACCATCGAGGCCTTGAGGATGGTGCCCTCCAGCATCACGTTGTGCTCGTGCAGCGAGGCGAACAGCGAGCGCAGCGTCACTTCGGTGACGTCGTAGCAGGTGTCGAGATCGTGGTTGCCGTCCATGATCACTTCCGGCTCGACCATCGGCACCAGCCCCTGCTCCTGGCAGAGGGCGGCGTAGCGGGCCAACGCGTGGGTGTTGGCGTCGATGCAGGTGCCCGACGGGGTCTCGTCGCTGATGTTGATCACCGCGCGCCACTTGGCGAAGCGGGCGCCGAGCTTGTAGTACTCCTCAAGGCGGGCACGCAGGCCGTCCAGACCCTCGGTCACCACTTCGCCCGGGAAACCGGCCAGCGGGAAGGTGCCCTTGTCGACCTTGATGCCCGGAATCACGCCGTTGTCCATCATGACCTTGGTGAACGGCACGCCGTCCTTGGTCGACTGGCGGATGGTCTCGTCGAACAGGATCGCGCCGGAGATGTAGTCGCCCAGCTTCGGCGTGGTCAGGAGCAGCTCGCGGTAGGCGCGGCGGTTCTCCTCGGTGCACTCGATGCCGACGCCGTCGAAGCGCTTCTTGCAGGTGGCGTTGGACTCGTCGATGGCGATGATGCCCTTGCCCGGGGCGACCATGGCCAGGGCGGTTTCTGCAAGCTGTTCGATGCTCATGGGATCCTGAAGAAGCGGCTGGGAAAGGCGGGATTATAGCCCGGCCCGGCGCGGGCGTGCCTGCCCGCCCCGCGCAAGTCGTTGGGGAAAAAGCGAAAAGTTCGCCTTCACGGGCCCGCTCGATTCTGGTGGCCGGGTGGTGGGCCCATTCCGCTGGCGGCTTTCGTGGGTCGCCGCCCGTGGTCCGGCTCAGCGGCCCAGTGCTTGGCGCAGCATGGAATTGGCCGCGTCGCGGGTGACCAGCAGCCGCCCGTCGGCCCGCACCCCCGGGAAGAACTGCGGGTCGCGGGCGAACTGGCGTTTGACCAGGGCGATCCGCGTGTAGCACTTGGACAGCGACATCGCGTGGGGACAGCCCAGCAGGTGGTAGAACTCGTGGACCGCGGTGCCTTCGGGTGATTGCAGCAACTGGTTGAGCGTCGCGCGGTTGGCGATGACCATTCCGCGGGTGTGGGTGGTGTCGTCCACCGCCCCGAGGATCTCGGGCATCAGCATGCCGCGCAGGGCGTCGCCGGCGTTGCGGTCGGCGAAGACCACCAACCGGTCGCACGGCGGTTCCAGGTCGCGACGCATCACGTCGTCGAACATGTGCTTGAACGATTGGGCGGGGCGCACCCAGGGCCGCACCCACGGCACGGTCACGCGGATGCCGTAAGGCGTGAACTCGTCGTTGACCGCGGCGATCAGTTCCGCCACGCGGGCGTCGGTCACCCGTGGCGCCTGCAGGATGCACACGCGCATCTCGACCGGCGCACCGTAGTCCACCGTTGCGAGTTCGCGCGTGTGCATGCCGACGGTGGTGCAGCCGGTCAGCAGCATCACCATCGCGCCAGCCAGGGCCACCAGGCCCCGCCACGCGCTTCGGCCGGCACGCTGGCGACCGCCAGCCCGTTCTGACGCACCCACGGCTGCTGCACAGGCCACGGCACTCTCCCCATTCCGGGACATGCCCAGGCCAACGGCCGGGTTGCTGCCGATCGGCCACCGCCATGGCCGGCGGCCGACGAACGGCGGTTACAGCTCGCCCAGGCCCTGGGCGCTGCCGTCCGGCCCCACCTGCAGCAGGCGCAGGGTGTTGGTGGCACCGTGCTGCTCCATGGTGTCGCCGCTGGTGAAGATGACGCGGTCGTCCGGCACCAGGTGGGCCGCATCGAACAACTGGCGGATGGCGCCACGGGCCGCGTCACGCGAGGCCATGCCGCGGCTGTCGAACGCGATCGGGGTCACGTCGCGCATCAGCGCCATGCGCCGGCGCGCGTCGGCATGGCGCGACAGCGCGAACACCGGCGACGGCGCACGGAACCGCGACAGGAAGCGCGCAGTACCGCCGGATTCGGTGAGCGCCACGATGGCGCGCACGCCGATGTGCTCCGACAGGAACATCGCCGCCATGGCGATGGCGTGGTCGGCACGCTCGAGCCCGCGCGGTGCTTCCTCGAAGTCGGTGTCGTGGTTGAACTGGCGCTCCGCGCCCAGGCAGATGCGCGTCAACGCCTCCACCGCCTTGACCGGGTAGCGGCCCGCGGCCGACTCCTGCGACAGCATCACCGCGTCGGTACCGTCGATGACCGCGTTGGCCACGTCCAGCACCTCAGCGCGGGTCGGGATCGGGCTGTCGACCATCGACTGCAGCATCTGCGTGGCGGTGATCACCACGCGGTTGCGCTCCAGCGCCTCGCGGATGATCTTCTTCTGCAGGCCGGGGAGCTCGGCATCGCCGATCTCCACGCCCAGGTCGCCGCGCGCGACCATCACCACGTCGCTGGCATCGACGATTTCGGCAAGGTTCTCGATCGCCTCGGCACGCTCGATCTTGGACACCAGCGCGGCATTGCTGCCGGCTGCACGGGCCACGCGACGGGCCTCGTGCATGTCCTCGGCGGTGCGGCAGAACGATACCGCGATGAAGTCGGCGCCCAGTTCGGCGGCGACCGCAATCAGTTCGCGGTCGCGTTCGGTCAGCGCGCCCAGCGACAGGCCACCACCCAGCTTGTTCAGGCCCTTGCGGTCCGACAACGCGCCGTCATTGAGCACGATGTTGACGATGCGATCGCCCTCCACCGCCTCCACGCGCAGCTGCATCATGCCGTCGTCCAGCAACAGCACGTCGCCGGGCTTCACGTCCCCCGGCAGGCCGAGGTAGCTGACGCCGACTTCCTGCGTGTTGCCCGGCGGTGCGTCGGCGCGGGCCACCAGGTCGAAGCGGTCGCCGGCCTTGAGTTGCACCTTGCCTTCGGCGAAACGCTCGATGCGGATCTTGGGGCCCGGAAGATCGGCCAGGATGCCGACCTCGCGCCCGGCGCGGCCTGCGGCTTCGCGCAGCGCGTGCGCGCGCGCGATCTGGCTGGCCGGATCCCCGTGCGAGAAATTGAGACGGACGCAATCGACGCCGGCGGCGAGGAGCGCATCGAGGACGCCCGGAGCGTCGGTGGCCGGGCCGAGGGTGGCGAGAATCTTGGTGCGTCGAAGCGTCATGGGCATGTCAGACTTTCCTGAATGGACTCACGCTAGCACAGCCCTGCCACCGACTGGATTGAATACGTATGCCTGACGCGATCCCCCCCGAAGCCCGGCGCGATGCGCCCGCATTGCCCGCAGTCGATGCCGGCGGCGTGCGCCTGCGTCCGCACCGGGAAGACGACCTCCAGGACTTCTTCGCGCTGTATTCGGACCCGCAGGTGATGCGCTACTGGAGCTTCCCGGCGTGGACGCACGTCGACCAGGCACGGGAGCGGTTCGCCGGTGCACTCGCTGGGCATGATCCAGCGCGACTGCTGTGCTGGGCGGTGGCAGACGCGGACAGTGATCGCCTCATCGGCGGGATCACCCTGTTCGCCATCAACCTTGAGCAGGGCCGCGCCGAAATCGGCTACGCCCTGCACTCCTCGCAGTGGGGACGCGGCCATGCGCGCAACGTGCTGGGCAAGGTACTCGACCATGCGTTCGGCCCGCTCGGGCTGCGGCGGATCGAGGCCGACATCGATCCGCGCAACGCCGCATCGTGCCGACTGGTCGAGCGGCTGGGATTCGTGCGCGAAGGTCTGCTGCGTGAGCGCTGGCGCGTCGGCGGCGACCTGCAGGATTCAGCGATGTACGGCTTGCTGGCCCGGGAGTGGTTAGGCGCGTCGCGATGACGAGCGACTAGGCAGCCACCAACTGCGGCAATTGCGCGGGCGATGACGCCAGGTGCACCGCACCCGCCGCGCGCAACTCCACCTCGCCGCCGAAGCCCCACAGCACGCCGATGTTGCGCATGCCATGGTGGCGCGCGCCCTCGATGTCCATGTGCCGGTCGCCGATCATCACGCATTGCTCCGGGGGCAACGCCAGCCGGCGCAACGCCTCTTCGATGAGTTCCGGCTTGTGGCTGCGACTGCCGTCGGGCGTCGCGCCGATGACATCCTCGAACAGGTGGCCGAACGGCAGGTGCGCCGCGATCTTGCGCGCGTGTGGCTCGTTCTTGGCGGTGACGATGGCCAGGCGGTGGCCAGCGGCATGCAGCGAGCGCACGGCCTCATCGATACCGGCATACAACTCATGCTCGGCCCAGCCGTGGGTCTCGAATCGCTCGCGGTAGTGTTCCACCGCCTGTTCCACCCGCGCCGCGTCATGCAGCAAGGGCGCGAAACTGGTGCGCAGCGAGGGGCCGATCCAGCGTCGCAGTTCCTCGTGCGGAGGTACCTCCAGGCCCATGCACAAGAGTGCATGCGCGACGCAGCGGGTGATGCCGACGGCCGAGTTGATCAGCGTGCCGTCCATGTCGAAGAACAGCGTGGGCGCGGGATGTGCCATCGGAACCTCTGGGTGGGGAAACGCGGCGGGCCGGTCTGCACCGGCCCGCCGCGTGATCGTTGCCGTCAATCGGCGCCGCGCAGGTGCGGTCCGACTCAGGCGCGCGCCTTGAGCGCCGTCACTGCCGGCAGTTCTTTGCCTTCCAGGAATTCGAGGAACGCGCCACCGCCGGTGGAGATGTAGGACACCTCCTGCTCGATGCCGTACTTGTCCACGGCCGCCAGCGTGTCGCCGCCGCCGGCGATGGAGAATGCCTCCGACGCCGCGATCGCTCGCGCCAGCACCTCGGTGCCCTTGCCGAACGCGTCGAACTCGAACACGCCTACCGGGCCATTCCACACCACCGTGCCCGCCTTTGCGATCAGCGCGGCGTAGGCAGCGGCCGTGTCCGGACCGATGTCGAGAATCATGTCGTCGGCCGCGACGGCGTCGACCGCCTTGACCGTGGCCGGTGCGTCGGCGGCGAACGCCGGGGCGACCACCACGTCCGTCGGCACCGGTATGTCGGCGCCGCGGGCCTTGGCATCGGCCATGATCTGCTTGGCGGTATCGATGAGGTCCATTTCGACCAGCGACTTGCCGACCGAATGACCCATGGCGGCGATGAAGGTGTTGGCGATGCCGCCCCCGACGATCAGCTGGTCGACCTTGCCCACGAGCGAGGACAGCAACTCCAGCTTGGTGCTGACCTTGCTGCCGGCGACGATCGCCAGCAGCGGGCGCGCCGGATGCTCCAGTGCCTTGGCCAGCGCATCCAGTTCCGCCATCAGCAGTGGTCCGCCGGCGGCGACCTTGGCGAAGCGGATCGCGCCGTGGGTCGAGGCCTGCGCGCGGTGCGCAGTACCGAAGGCGTCCATGACATAGACGTCGCACAGCGCGGCGTACTTTTTCGACAGGGCTTCATCGTCCTTGCCCTCGCCGACGTTCATGCGGCAGTTTTCCAGCAGCACCAGCTGGCCCGGCTGCACGTCCACGCCATCGACCCAGTCCTTGACCAGCGGCACGTCGATGCCCAGCAGTTCGGACAGGCGCTTGGCCACCGGTGCCAGCGAGTCGGCCTCGGACCACACGCCCTCCTTCGGGCGGCCCAGGTGCGAGGTGACCATCACGGCCGCACCCTTCTCCAGCGCCAGCTTCATCGTCGGCAGCGAGGCGGTGATGCGCTGCTCGGAAGTGATGCGGCCGTCCTCGATGGGCACGTTGAGGTCTTCACGGATCAACACTCGCTTGCCGGCGAGGTCGAGGTCGGTCATGCGGACGATGGACATGGGCGGTTCCGGTGGATGGCTAGTGGGGGGACCGGGGGCTCGCCCGGCATCAGCCGGCTATTGTCCCGCCCGCTCGCCCGGGGGGCAAACACTCACCTCTCCCGCAAGCACCGGAGGATCCCGGGTAGGGGGGAGGGGCGTCCGACGCGTTCTAGGGGTTTGCACGACCCCGTCTGGCGCTGCCAACCGGGAGCAAGGCATCCGCGCCGGCCTGGTACTTCGGGGAGGCAGGCGCAGCACGGCGGAAACGCCGTCGTCGGACACCGCAGGATGTGGCGGTCCGGCTGGACGTCCCCACACGGCCGTGGGGGCCCAGGGCGGCAGGACGCGCGCCCGCGCCGGAAGGAACCCGGCGTCGCAGAGCCAGGAAGGCGGGGAACCGGCGGGACGCCGGCGGGAGGGCGGCAGGGATGCCGCTGCCCCATTCGAACGCGTGTTGATGCACAGCGCCGCACCCCAACGCCGGGCCAGCGCAGGCCTGCCGGATGACGCGAACTCAGCGCCCGGAACCGACCACCGGCAATCCGAGCGAACGCGCCCCCACGCCCCCATTGAGCCCCAGCCCGTAACGCAGGCTCTGGCCGATGCGCTCGGCGTAGTGGTTGAACTGCGTCGCGTCCTCGGGCGACAGCACCTCGGCCGTGGTCTCGCGCCACAGCGCCAGCCACTGGTCGAAATGCTCGTGACGGATGGGATGGCCGTGGTGCTTGGCCATCGGGTTGCCGCGGTAGGAACCGGCCTTGAGCGCCACCGACGCCCAGAACGAGGTCAGCGTGCGCTGGTGGTCGTCCCAGTCATGCACGGCCGCGTTGAACACCGGTCCGAGTTCGGGATGCCGGCGCACCTTGGCGTAGAAGTGGTCGACGAGTTGGGCGATCTGCGCCTCGTCCAGCGCGACGTTGTCTTCGGAGTTGGATGTCATGCCATGTCCATTCTACGAAGAAGCCCCGCAGATGCGGGGCTTCCGGGGTGCTCCAGTCAGCGGGCGTTGCGGCTTACTTGCCAGCGACGACCTTGACCATCTCCAGGCACTTGTTGGAGTAGCCCCACTCGTTGTCGTACCAGCTGACCAGCTTGACGAAGGTGCCATCCAGCGCGATGCCGGCCTCGGCGTCGAAGATCGAGGTGCGGGTGTCGCCGCGGAAGTCGGTGGCGACGACCTTGTCCTCGGTGTAGCCGAGGATGCCCTTCAGCGCGCCTTCCGACTGGGCCTTCATCTCGGCGCAGATCTCGGCGTAAGTGGCCGGCTTCTCCAGCTCGACGGTCAGGTCGACGACCGACACGTCCGAGGTCGGCACGCGGAACGACATGCCGGTGAGCTTCTTGTTGAGCTCGGGGATCACCACGCCCACGGCCTTGGCGGCACCGGTGGACGACGGGATGATGTTCTCGAGGATGCCGCGGCCGCCGCGCCAGTCCTTGTTGGACGGGCCGTCGACGGTCTTCTGCGTGGCGGTGGCGGCATGCACGGTGGTCATCAGGCCGCGCTTGATGCCCCACTTGTCGTTCAGCACCTTGGCCACCGGCGCGAGGCAGTTGGTGGTGCACGAGGCGTTGGAGATGATGGCCTCGCCGTTGTACTTGGCGTGGTTCACGCCGTACACGAACATCGGCGTGTCGTCCTTGGACGGGGCCGACAGCACGACCTTCTTCGCGCCCGCATCAAGGTGCTTCTGCGCGGTGGCCTTGTCCAGGAACAGGCCGGTGGACTCGATGACCACGTCGGCGCCGACTTCGTCCCACTTCAGGTTGGCCGGGTCGCGCTCCTGGGTCAGGCGGATCTTCTTGCCGTTGACGACCAGGGTGTTGCCCTCGACCGACACGTCGCCGTCGAAGCGACCATGCACCGAGTCGTACTTCAGCATGTACGCCAGGTAGTCCGGCTCCAGCAGATCGTTGATGGCCACGATCTCGATGTCGTTGCCGAAATTCTGCACGGCCGAGCGCAGCACGTTACGGCCAATGCGGCCGAAACCGTTGATACCAACCTTGATCGCCATTACCGGGGCTCCTGAGTGGGGCGAGCTTGAGAAACCGCCATTTTACCCCATCCCGGCGGCCCCTGCCCCGTGGCCGGGGTGCCGGGGCCCGCCTACCAGCCTTCGCGGAGTACCGGCTTGATCCGCGTCAAACAAGCACTTGACGATGATCAAGCGCGCGTTGGAACCGCTGCGGACAATGACGCCAACCGATTTCCCACGTCATCTCCCACAGAGGTTTGCACATGAAGTTCCGCACATCCGCCCTTGCCCTCGCCCTCGTCCTCGGCGGCGCCGCTACCCCGGCCCTGGCCCAGTCCGCCGGCACCTGGACCGTTGGCATCGGCGCCCACCAGGTCAACCCGAAGTCCGACAACGGCACGCTCGCTGGCGGCGCCCTGCCGGTCGAAGTCGAGAGCAATGTCCGCCCGACCTTCACCGGCGAATACTTCGTCGCCGACAACCTTGGCATCGAGGTGCTGGCTTCGCTGCCGTTCAAGCACGACATCGCCATCGACGGCCTGGGCACCGTGGGCGAGGCCAAGCACCTGCCGCCGACCGTGTCGCTGCAGTACCACTTCGGCCAGGGCAAGGTGAAGCCGTTCGTGGGCGCCGGCGTGAACTACACCAAGTTCTTCAGCGAGGAGACCTCGGGCGCGCTGGAAGGCGCGGACCTGGAGTTGAGCGCCTCTTGGGGCCTGGCCGCGCACGCTGGCGTCGACTTCAAGGTCGGCGACAAGGGCGCGATCCGCGTCGACGCGCGTTGGATCGACATCGACAGCGACGTGTCCGTGGAAGGACAGGACCTGGGCACGGTCAACATCGACCCGCTGGTTTACGGCGCGGCCTACGTGTTCTCGTTCTGAGCCCCCTGCCCTGACCAAGGTCAGGGCTGCCCCGAGGGGCCATGTCCGCTACCCTTGCGGACATGGCCCTTCGTCTTTCTGCTTCCTACTCCCCCGTTCCGCGCTCCGGCGTCCTGAAGTGCGCCGCATTGGTCGTCGCCTTGCTGGCGACCGTCCCCGGCACGGCCTTGGCCTGGGGCGCGATGGGACACCGACTGGTGGCTGCGCTGGCGGCGGACGAATTGACGCCCGCGGCCAGCGCCGAAGTCGCCACGCTGCTAGAGGGTGAAGCCAATCCCAGCCTGCCTGGCATCGCGGCCTGGGCGGATGACCTGCGCAAGCACGATCCGGACCTGGGCAGGCGCAGCAGTCGCTGGCATTTCGTCAATCTCGGCGAACAACAGTGCACCTACGAGCCGGCACGCGACTGCCCCGACGGCGATTGCGTGGTGGGCGCGCTGGAGTCGCAGGTCGCCATCCTCGCCGACCGCCAACGCAGCCGCGCCGAGCGCGCGCAGGCCCTGAAGTTCGTGGTGCATTTCGTCGGTGACGTGCACCAGCCGCTGCATGCCGGCTACCTGCGCGACAAGGGTGGCAACACGGTGCAGGTGAATTTCGACGGCAAGGGCACGAACCTGCATTCGCTGTGGGACAGCAAGCTGCTGGCCGCGGCATCGCTGGACGAGACGGCGTACCTGGAGCGCCTGCGCGCCCTCCCCATGGTGGTGCCGGTGCCGGCACGGGCGCTGCCGCCGGACAGCGCCTCCTGGGCGCGGCAGTCGTGCAGCATCGCCACCCGGGCGGGGGTCTACCCGCCGTCTGCCAAGCTGCCGGCCGATTACGCCGACACGTGGCGGCCGGTGCTGGAAGAGCGACTGCGTCGGGCCGGCACCGAACTGGCGTGGGTGCTCAACGCCGCGCTGTCGCCCTGAAGGCGGCTCAGCACTCCGAAACGCAGCGGCCTTCGTCGGACGCCAATACCGTCTTCGCCTTGGCCTCGGTGCTGGCCATGCCCGCCTCGCGACCCAGCGCCAGCGCGGCTTCGGGCTCCAGCCCTCCGTGGCGCACCAGCGCCACCGACAACAGTCCACCGACACGATTGCCCGACGCGCAGTGCACCACCACCGGACCCTTGGCGGCCTGGAGCAGCGACCACAGCCGGTCGGCATTCTCGGCCGTGATGCCTTCGGCGCCGGCCACCGGGATCTGGTGGTAGGCCATGCCTGCCGCCCGCACCTCGGCGGCTTCATCACGCCCGGCGAGTTCAGCTTCGGGGCGCAGGTTGATCACGGTGCCCACGCCGGCAGCAGACAGCGCCGCCCATGCATCCGCAGCGGGCTGGCCGCCGGTGTAGAGGCCAGGGCGCGGCTGGCGCAGACCCGGAAGCTCGGGGCCAGCGACGGCTTGGCGTTCGACCACGCTGGCCGGCTCCGGCGCAGCGCTGGAGACGGCCTCCGGCGCGGACGCGCACGCGGCGCACAGCGCAGCCGCCAGCAGGCCCGACATCACGATGGGGGCATGGGTGCGTTGGGTCACGGCGCGTTCTCCTATGGGTGCGGTGCAGATTGAATGCGGAAGCCGGAGGCGCAAAGGCGATTGATCCGGGTCGATTGACCCGAGCTCCCGCGAAATCTTCGCCCTACGGCAATTCTACGTCCGAGCGGTGAGGTGCTGTTGCGTCCAGCGCACGATGTCGGCGGCGCCCATCGCGCCGGCTTGCCTCCCCAGCTCCCGGCCACGGTGAAACAGCGCCAATGTGGGGATGCTGCGCACGGCAAACTGCTGCCCCAACGTCGGCTCGTTCTGCGTATTGACCTTGGCCAGGCGCACGTGCGGCTCCAGCATCGTCGCGGCCTGCTCGAACTGCGGTGCCATCATCCGGCACGGCCCGCACCAGGGCGCCCAGAAATCCACCAGCAACGGGACGTCGCTGCGGGTGTAATGCGTGGCAAAGTGATCCACGCCCAGCTCCAGCGGCCGCCCATCGAACAGCGCGCGGTGGCAGCGACCACAGGCCGGCGCTTCACCCAGCCGCGCGGATGGCACCCGATTGAGCGCATGGCAATGCGGGCAGGCGATGTGCAACGACTCGCTCATGAACCCGCCTCGAAGCTCTTGTCGCCCAGCAGCGTGCGACCGTGCGCGTCCTTCACCGTGACTTCCACCTCGATGCCATGGCGCACGCTTTCGGTCACGGTGCAGAAATTCTCGAACTGGTCGAGGATGCGCTCCAGGTGCTGGTAATCCTCGTTGCCTTCGGGCAACTGCAGGGTGACGAACGCCTTCGGGATCCGCAGCCGACCGTCGGCGTTGCGCGACGGCGTCGCGGTGATCTCCGCGCGCAACGTACCCGGCTGGTTCTTGTACTTGCGCAGCGCAAACAGCAGGCTGGCACTGAGGCAATTGGCGATGCTCGCCAGCAGCAGGCGCGAAGGCGTAGGGCCGCGGTCGCTGCCCAGCGGCGAGGCCTCATCGGCCAACAACGGGTCCAGCGACGTTTCGTCGAACTGGATCCGAAAGGCGTAGTCGCGGTCCTGCTCCAGCGTGATGCGGATCGGGGATTCGGCGCTCATTGGTGATTCTCCTTGGGGACACGCAAACATCACTCGCAGGGAATTGCACAATCGGCCACCGGGCGCGGCGGCGTCAGTCGGGTCGGTCAGGCCACCTGCCCTGTCCTCCGCTCGCGGACGGACAGCAGCGCGTAGTACAGCAATGGAATCACAACCAGCGTCAACACGGTGCTGACGAGGATGCCGAAGATCAACGACACGGCCAGGCCGTTGAAGATCGGGTCGTCGAGGATGAAGAACGCGCCCATCATCGCCGCCACACCGGTCAGCACGATCGGCTTGGCGCGCACCGCGCAGGCGTCCACGACTGCTTCAGCCAACGGCACGCCGCGTGCGGTTTCCTGGTTGATGAAATCAACCAGCAGGATCGAGTTGCGCACGATGATGCCGGCCAGCGCGATCATGCCGATCATGCTGGTGGCGGTGAACTGCGCGCCCAGCAGGGCGTGCCCCGGCATCACGCCGATCACGGTCAGTGGGATCGGTGCCATGATCACCAGCGGCACCACGTAGCTGCGGAACTGCGCCACCACCAGCAGGTAGATCAGCACCATGCCGGCGGCGTAGGCGATGCCCATGTCGCGGAAGGTCTCATACGTGATCTGCCATTCGCCGTCCCACTTGATGGCGAAGCCACTGGTGTCTTCCGGCTGGGCAATGAAGGTCTGTGCCAGCGTCTGGCCGCCGACCTGGTGCTCGGTCACCTGCCCCACGAGGTCGAACATGCCGTACAGCGGGCTGTCCAGCGCGCCTGCTTCGTCGCCCATGACGTACACCACGGGCAGCAGATCCTTGTGGTGGATGGCGCCATCCCACGTCGCCTTGCGCACGGTCACCAGCTCGGACAACGGGACCAGCTGGCCCTGGCCACCGCGAACCTTCACCGCGAGCAGGCGATCGGAGCTGGCCTGTTCGCCCGGCGGTAGGCGCAGGCGGACCGGCCGCGGGTACTTGGACGTGCCATCGTGAATGTAGGTGGCGTCGAAACCCGCCACGGCGGCGGCCAGCGCGTCACTGATCGCGGCCTGCGACACGCCCAGGCGTGCGGCCCGGGCGCGGTCGACCACCATGATCTCGCGCGGCGCATCGGACTCGACGCTGGTGTCCACGTCGACGATGCCTTCGGTCTTGAGGAAACGCTGCTCGAGGTCCTTGGCGAGCCTGCGGCTGGTGGCGTAATCCGGGCCATAGATTTCCGCCACCAGTGGCGACAGCACTGGGGGCCCGGGCGGCACTTCCACCACCTTCACCGAAGCACCATGGCTACGGCCGATCTCCGAGAGCATCGGGCGCAGCTCGCGTGCGATGTCGTGGCTCTGGCGATCGCGCTCGTGCTTGTCCACCAGATTGACCTGCAGGTCACCCACGTTGCTGCCGCTGCGCAGGAAGTACTGGCGCACCAGTCCGTTGAAGTTGATGGGTGCGGCGGTGCCGGCATAGCCCTGGTAGTCGAGCACTTCAGGGACGTTGTCGAGCACCGTGGCCAGCTCGGTCAGCAGCGCGTTGGTGTCTTCCAGCGTGCGGCCTTCGGGCAGGTCGACGATTACCTGCAGCTCCGACTTGTTGTCGAACGGCAGCATCTTCATCACCACCAGCTGGAACACCGCCAGCGATGCGGCCAGCACCACCAGCGCGGCCATGCCGCCGAACAGCATCAGCCGGCGGCGCCCACCTGTCCTCGGGTCCAGGAACGGGCGCATGACCCGACCGAACAGCCGGTGCAACCAGGTGTCTTGGCTCTCGGGCGCATGGCCGCCATCACCGCGGCCCGGGACATGGCGGCCCAGCAGCTTGAGCGACAGCCACGGTGTGACGATCAGCGCGATCGCCAGCGACAGCAGCATGCCCACCGAGGCGTTGATCGGGATCGGCCGCATGTACGGACCCATCAGCCCCGACACGAACGCCATCGGCATCAGCGCGGCGATGACGGTGAACGTGGCGAGGATGGTGGGACCGCCGACTTCGTCCACGGCGGGCGGGATGGCCTCGCGCAGGCTCTTGCCGCCCTGGGTCATGTGGCGGTGGATGTTCTCCACCACCACGATCGCATCGTCGACCAGGATGCCGATCGAGAAGATCAGCGCGAACAGCGACACGCGGTTGAGGGTAAAGCCCATCGCCCACGACGCGAACAGGGTCAGGGCCAGCGTCAGGATCACCGCGCTGCCGACCACGATGGCCTCGCGCCAGCCCAGCGCGAACAGCACCAACAGAACCACCGAGCCGGTGGCGAAGACCAGCTTCTGGATCAGCTTCTGCGCCTTGTCGGACGCGGTGAGGCCGTAGTCGCGGGTGACGGTGACGTTGATGCCCTCGGGAATCAACTCGCCCTTGAGTTGCTCCACCCGCCGGGTGGCGGCGGTGGTGATGTCGGCGGCGTTGCTGCCGGGCTTCTTGGCGATCGCGATCGTCACCGCGGGCGCGATGCCCTCGGCGGGACCGCCCTTGCCAGCGGGCGAGCCGTGCCACGCGTAGCGGCTGGCGATGTCGCCGCCGGCGCGGATTTCGGCCACGTCGGACAGGCGCAACGGTTGGCCACCGGACAGGCCGATGACCAGGTCGCGCACTTCGTCGGCACTGGCGAGGAAGGTGCCGGCGGTGACGGGCACCGTCCTGCCGTCGCCTACACGCTCGCCTACCTGTTGCACCGCGTTGGCGGCACGCAGCGCCTGGCCGAGGTCTGCCACGGTGAGTCCGTAGCTGGCGAGCTTGGCCGGATCCAGCGTCACCGACACGACGCGGTCGGGCGCGCCGATGGTGTAGACGTCGCGGCTGCCGGGAATGCGTTTGAGCTCGGTTTCAAGCGTGTGCGCGACTTCGGCCAGTTCGCTGGCGCCCCGCTGCGGATCATCGGTCCACAGCGTCAGTGCCATCACCGGCACGTCGTCGATGCCCTTGGGCTTGATCAGCGGCTGGCCCACGCCCATGCCCGGCGGCAGCCAGTCCTGGTTGGAATAGACCTGGTTGTACAGGCGCACGATCGCCGGCTGGCGCTCCACTCCCACGGTGTATTCCACGGTGAGCACGGCCATGCCGGGGCGGCTGACCGAGTACACGTGCTTGACGCCCTCGATCTCCGAAAGCTTCTGTTCCAGCGGCGTGCTGATCAGTTGCTCGACGTCGCGTGCGCTCGCGCCGGCGAACGGGACGAACACGTTGGCCATGGTCACGTCGATCTGCGGCTCTTCCTCCTGCGGCGTGATGAGCACCGCCACCAGGCCCAGCAAGAGGCCGAGGATCGCGAGGATCGGCGTGAGGGGGTTGGCCTGGAACGCCGCTGCCAAACGCCCGGACAGGCCGAAGCGGTTGCGCGGTTCAGTCATGACCGCGCTCCGCGTAGCTCGTTGCGGCGGCTTTGCGCTGCGCGGCCATGGCCTGCACCGCGGCCAAGGGGTCCGCAGCGACCACGTCGCCGGCCTTCAGGCCCGCCAGCACCTCGACGCGATCGCCGCTGCGCTGCCCAAGCCGCACCTGGCGCAGTGCGATGCGGTTGGCCGCGATGACATACACGCCGCTGACCTCCCCGCGCTGTACCAGTGCGCCGACGGGAATGCTGACCACGGCGGTGTCGGCGCGGATGGTAATCGGGAACAGCACCTTGGCGGTGACACCCGGAGCCGGCGCCTTCTGCATGTCGGGCAGCGTCACGCGCACGCCGACGCTGTGCGTCGCGGGATCGGCGGCGGGGAACACCACCACTTCGGCGGCGTCGACGGTGCGGCCGTCGGCCAAGGCCACGCGTGCGCGGTTTGCGGCGCGTATGGCCTCGGCCTCTGACTGCGGCACCTGCACGTCGATGCGCAGCGCTCCCGGCGCATACACCGCGATCAGCGGCTGTCCCGGGGCAACGCTCTCGCCCGGCTCCACGCGTCGTGCACTGACGAGGCCAGCGAAAGGTGCGCGCACCACGGTGTACTCGGTCTGCTGGCTGGCCTGCGCCACCTGCGCACGCGCGGCATCGCGCGCGGCGACCGCACTGTCGCGCGCGGCGCGGGCCTGGTCGATCTGCGAGCGGGACACATACTGCCCACTCGCCAACGCGGCGTAACGGCGGTAATTGGCCTCCGCTTCCGAGGCCGCAGCCTCGGCGGCGCGCAACTGCGCGCGCGCGGTGTTGGCGCCGGCTTCCTGCTCGACCGCGGTTAGCCGCAGCAGCACGTCACCCTTGGCCACCCGGTCGTTGACGTCCACGTTGACCACGGTCACGCGGCCGGCGGTCTGTGCGGTGAGGTCGGCCTGCTGCACCGCTTCCACCACGCCGTCCCAGCTGCGTCCCGCTGCGTCGGCGCTGGCACCAACGGTCAGGGTCTGCAGCTGGGGCAGCGGCGGCAATCTGGGCGCGGTGGGTTCGCTGCCGCAGGCCGCCAGGACCAGCAACGCGGAGGCGATCAGGAAGGTACGCAAGGGCTTCATGGAAAGTGCAATCCGGGGGGAAGGGACCGCCCGCTTCTTGCGGAACGGGTGAACCATGGGGGGCAGGTCAGCCGCAGCGGGTCAGTTGCAGCAGGTGCCTTGGGCGTTGCGGCCAATGCCCAGCTTCTTCATCACCATGCCGGCAGGACAGAAACCCGTGAACGCCGACTGGAACAGGTTTGCGCCAATGAAGGCGGTGAACCACCAGAAGTTGGGATGCACGAACTTGGTCAGCACGAGGCTGACGAGGATCATGACGCCGGCGAAGGCCATGACGGCGCGGTCGAGATTCATGGAATTTCTCCTGCAGGGGATTGGAGTGGACGACGGATCCGGCTCACTTGCCGTTGTGCTTGAGCCGCTCGATGCCGAGCAGGCCCATGAGGTATTTTTCGTAGATCGGCTCGGACGTGCCGTTGCGCATCTTGAAGAGGAAGTACTTCTCGAACGCGACCTTGGCCAGGTGCACCCATTTGCCGATCTTCGTCCATGTCACGTTGCGCGGCGGAATCTGCGGCAGCGCGACGAACGCGGCGCCCGTGTCGCCCATGTCCGCCAGGCACACGGCATTCCACGTGCCTTCGAAGGTCGCGGGTTTGCCTTCGAGTTCAGCCTGGATGTTGCGCACGATGGTGGTGACCATCGACTCGATCATGAAACCGGTCTTGGGTGCGCCCGTGGGGATGGGCGTCGCCTCCACCGGCGGAATCGCCACGCATACACCGGCCGCGAAGATCTGCGGGTACTTCGGGCTGCGCTGGTGCTTGTCGACGATGACGAAGCCGCGCGGGTTGCACAGGCCTTCGACGGCGGCGACTGCCTCCACGCCCTTGAATGCCGGCAGCAGCATCGCGAAATTGAAGGGCAGGACATGCTCCTGGACCGGCTGGCCGTGTGCGTCATGCTCCACTGCCACCACTTCGCCCTGGCGCACTTCCTGCACCTTGGCGTTGGTGATCCAGCGGATGTGGCGCTGGCGCATCTCCGACTCCATCAGGCCCTTGGAGTCCCCCACGCCGCCCAGGCCCATGTGGCCGATGTACGGCTCGCTGGTGACGAAGGTCATCGGCACCTTGTCGCGAATCCTGCGCTTGCGCAGGTCGGCGTCGAGGATCATCGCGAACTCATATGCCGGGCCGAAACAACTCGCGCCCTGCACCGCACCGATCACGATCGGGCCCGGATCCTGCACGAACGCCTGGTAGGCCTCCCACGCGTGCTGCGCATGCGGCGTGGTGCATACCGACTGGGTATGCCCGGCCTCTGGCCCGCTGCCCGGCACCTCGTCGAAGGCGAGCTTGGGCCCGGTGCACACCAGCAGGTAGTCATAGTCCAACACCTCGCCCGCCCCGGTATGGACCTGGCGTGCCTCGGCATCGATACGCTGCGCACCGGAGGCATGGAAGGCGATGTCCTTTCGGCCCAGGTACTCGCCAGCCGGCAGGGTGATCGCTTCCGGGGTGCGCCAGCCCACGGCCAACCACGGATTCGACGGAGTAAAACTGAAGCGGTCGCCCAACCCGACCACGCTGATCGCGTGGTCCTTGCCCAGCGTTTCCCGCAGTTCGTAGGCAGCGGCCATGCCGCCGAGCCCAGCGCCCAACACCACGATCCTGGCCATTACCCACCTCCGTCCGGAGTCCGGTTCCGCCGCGGCGCGACGGTTCACGAATATTACATTAGACCTGTCTTATATTAGCGTCAAGTGATATATTCCCCCTGTCCCCCACCCGATGGAGTCCCCATGGCCCTTACCGCCGCCGAGCTTGTCGCCGATGCCCGCCGCCAGATCCGCGAGATCAGCCCTTCCGAATTCGCCGCCGACACACTCGGCAGCGTGTTGATCGACGTGCGCGAGCCCGCCGAGTTCGAGACCGGGCACATCGCCAGCGCCGTCAACATTCCGCGTGGCGTGCTGGAGTTCCAGGTGGATGCGCACCCCGCCGTGGCCAACGTCAGCGACCCCGCGCTGTCGCACAAGGAGCAGCCGCTCGTGGTGTACTGCCGCACCGGCGGCCGTTCCGCACTGGCCGCGTTGAACCTGCAGCGCATGGGCTTCACCGACGTGCGCTCCGTTGCCGGCGGCATCACCGAATGGGCCAACGCCGGCCTGCCCGTGACCCAACGCTGATCCCGCCATGGCCGCTTCCCGCAAGCCCTCCACGCCGCCGATCGATCCCGAGTCGATGCGCGCCCACGCCGGCGATGCCGCACGCCTGCTCAAGGCCTTGGGCAACGAGAACCGGCTGATGCTGCTGTGCCTGCTGGTGGAAGGCGAGCGCTCGGTCGGCGAACTCAACGCGCGGCTTTCACTGAGCCAGCCGGCGCTGTCGCAGCACCTGGCCGTGCTGCGCGAGGACGGGCTGGTGCAAACGCGCCGCGAGGCGCAGACGATCTACTATTCACTGGTTGAAGGCCCAGCGCAGCGCATCATCGATACGCTGCACGGCATCTACTGCGCGGGCGAGCGCCCGCTATGCGAGGGAACGTGATGAACGAAGCGATGCACATCGAGCCGTTCTTCCACGATGCCACCGGCACGTGGAGCTATGTCGTACACCGCGGCATCGATGCCGTGGTGATAGACCCGGTACTGGATTACGACGCGCGTTCGGGCCGCATCAGTACGGAAAGCGCCCGCCACCTGTTGGCGTACGTGGTCGAGCACGGCCTGACCGTGCACCGCATCCTCGAGACCCACGCGCACGCCGACCACCTCACCTCAGCCGCCTTCGTGCGCGCGCAGACCGGTGCACAGGTTGCGATCGGGCATGGCATCCGCTCGGTGCAGGCGCACTTCGCCGACCTGTTCCAGTTGACCACCGACCACCCCGAGCTGCACGACGCCTTCGATGCGCTGCTCAGGGAGGGCGACGTGGTCGAAGCGGGCGCGCTGCGCTTCGAGGTGCTGGCGACGCCAGGCCATACCGCCGACAGCCTCAGCTACCGCATCGATGGCAACGTGTTCGTCGGCGACACGATCTTCGCGCCCGACGTCGGCACCGCGCGCTGCGACTTCCCGGGCGGAAGCGTGGAGCAGTTGTATGCATCGATCCGCCGGTTCTACGCGCTGCCCGATGAGACCACGTTGTGGTTGTGCCACGACTACCCGCCGGCCGGGCGCGAGCGCCGCGCCAGCGTCTCGGTGGGCGAGCAGAAGCGCGACAACCGCATGCTGGATGGCGACACGTCGCTGGAGGCGTTCGCCGAAGCGCGTCATGCGCGCGACGCGGGGCTGCCTGCGCCCAACCTGTTGTACCCGTCGCTGCAGGTGAATATCCGCGGCGGGCGCCTGCCACGGGAAGATGCACACGGCCGGCGCCACCTGACCACGCCGCTGCGGATCGAGGCGCCGGCCGACGGGCTCTAGTCCGCTGCCAGCGCTGGGTCTCCACGCGCTGGAAGGCGGCGGCTGCGACGCCGGCCGCTGCAAACTCAGGGCCCCGCAGCGTCCTTCGGATCGGCCGCGCACGTGAAGTGACGGCGCACGTTGTCCGCCTGCACGGTGCCGTTGCACACACGCGTGCCATCGGCCTGCGCCGGCCCCCAAGCACCTTCGAAGGTGGCCTGAGCGCCCTCGATGCGCAACCGGGACTGCCGCTGCATGCGGGACTGACCCTCAGCATGCACATCCCTGTGAACGATGACGCGCTTTGCCTCCACCCGCACAGGCTGGCTCGGCGGAACCGGGGGAAGTGGAGCAACCTTCGTGGCGGGTGCGGGCAGCGCAGGCGGTGCCGGCGGGGCCGGAGGCGCGGGCAGGTCCGGCCCATTGGCCAACGCCGGCGGTGCAGGCGGCGCGACAGGCGCCACTGGGGGCTGCGGCGGAGCGGGTGGCGCCGGTGGCATCGGCAGCTCACCGCGCGCGGTCAGGGTCATCGCCAGCTTCAGGCCCTTGAACGCGCCTCCGAATTCCTCGCCGATCTGGATGACCGCCGGTGTGCCATCGGTCACGACCAGCCTAGGCTTGCCAACCACCTTGCCGCCCTGGGTCACGACGCCATCCAGCTGGATGCGGTCGCCGCCCACCGGCTTCATCGTGGCGTCCATGTGGAAGGCGTCGGCGCCTTCACCCAACGAGATTGCGAACGGCTGCCCCGCGCGATTGACGATGACGAAGGACTCCTCGCGCCCCGGTGCCACGCTCGCTTCGATGGTGGCCATCAAGTGACCCTTGGGCAGCGGGCGCGTGGCCGCCATGGGCGCCTCGGCGGTGCGCGCCGGCTGCGCCGACCAAGCGGCAAAGCCCACGCCCAGCGCCAGCGCGGTCGTCAACAACGCGCCAACCACACGGCGGGTAGGCGAGGGAACGGGTCGGGTCAGCATGGCGATTCTCTCCTTGAGCGGGTGGCCGAAGCCCCAATGGCAGGCCAGCGGCAGCGGTTGCGCGGCCAGCTGGATCTTGAACATCGCCTCGCCGTAGCGGCGGCGGGCATGCGGATAACGGGCGATCACGCGCTGGTCGCAGGCCAGCTCCTGGTCGTGGCGGAAGGCGAACCAAGCCACGTGGACCAGAGGGTTGAACCAGAAGGCGCAGCGCAATACCGACGCGAGCGCGTTGCTGTGCAGGTCACCGGCGCGGATGTGCAGGCGCTCGTGGGCCTGCATCAGTTCGCGCTCTCCGGCGTCGTAGCGCTGCTCGAAGTCCGCGGGCACCACCACGCGCGGCCGCACCAGCCCGATCGCAGCCGGCAGGCCCACCACGGCCGCCGCTTCGTGCAGTCCGTCCGGGCGCGCGCGCACCGGCCCCATCGCGCGGTGGAATCGGCGCTGCAGCCGCACCATCCGCAGCAGTATCAGCATTGCGCCCAGGCCCCACGCCGCGAGCCACCACGGCGTGGTGTCCATCGGCGTGGCGATGATCACCGGCGCGACGGCCACTGCAGCCGCCGTGGCGACCGGGGTGAACACCACCGGCCCCACCGGCTGCACCGCTGCCGGCAACAACACCGCCACCAGCGCGGCGGGCACCAGCCACCACGCGGCATAGGCTACCCGCGCGCCGAAGGCCTCGCGCAGCCGCCGGCGCAGCAGCAGCACCAACGCCACCGCCGCGCTCACCGCCAGCGTGGCCTCGATCAGCGTGCCCAGCAGTTCAGTGCTTGCCATCGTCGATCTCCTCGAGCAGTTGGCGCAGTTCCGCGATGTCCTTGCGGCTCAGCTTGCGGTGCTGGCTGAAGTGCGCGACCAGCGGTGCGACGCGCCCACCGAACAGGCGATCGAGCAGGCTTTCGCTCTCGTCCAGCACCCAGTCCCCGCGTTGCAGCACCGGTGCGTACAGGTAGCGGCGTCCGTCCTTCTCCGCGGTGATCGCGCCTTTCTTCAGCAGGCGGTTGAGCAGCGTCTTGATCGTGGCTTCCTGCCATTGCTGCGCATCGCCCAAGGCGGCCACAACGTCCTCAGCGGCCAGCGGATGCCGCTGCCAGAGCACGTCCATGACGACCGATTCGGCTTCGCTGATCTGCATCGGGCTCTCCGATTACACTCGTAATTGCAATTGAGATTACACGCGTAAACATTGGTGTCAAGCGCCGCTGGTCGTGCGCGAGCCCCGCACCATTCCCGTTCAGATCGCGTGCACCGCCGCCGCCGTACCGTCGTTGACACCTGCGGCGCGCCTCGCGGACGCTCTGCCTGCTTCGCGCCTTGGCGCGTGGCGCCCCACGCAACGAGGCTCGACATGGCTGCACGCTTCACCCCGTGGTTGCTCGCACTGTTCCTGACCTCGTCGGCTTTCGCGCAGACGCCGAGCGCCACGGCCCAGCGCGAGATCGAAGCGCTGTTCCAGCACCTGGCGCAATCGCCGTGCCGCTTCCAGCGCAACGGCGACTGGTACGACGCGCGCGATGCCACCGCGCACCTGCGGCGCAAGTACGACTACCTGCGCAAGCGCGACCTGGCGCCCACCGCCGAAGCCTTTGTGGAGCGCGCCGCCAGTCGGAGCAGCCTTAGCGGCAAGGCCTATCGCGTGCAGTGCGGGCGCGCGCCCGCGCAGGACAGCCAGGCCTGGTTCCTTGCCGCGCTGACGGAGATCCGCGCCGCGCAGCGCAAGCGCTGAGTGCCGGCGGCGGGGTCACGTTGGTCACCCTGCCTTTCGACACTGGGGCACATTCGGCCCGGCTGGGAGGATGTTTTCAATGCCGCGGTGTTCGCGGCCACCGGAACCCACCATGGACTGGAACCTGCAACAACTGCGCAAATCCTCCACCGACCGCCAGCTTGATGGCATCTGCGGCGGTCTGGGCGAGCATACGCCCGTGCCCAGCTGGATGTGGCGCATCGTCTTCGTCGCGTTGTGCTTTGCCGGCGGTGCCGGCGTGGTGGTCTATCTGATCATCAGCCTGTTCATGCCCAAGGCCGGCAGCGCGGGCGCACCCGCCGCCGCGACCTGGGACCTGCAGGCCCTGAAGCGCTCCACCACCGACGTGCAGGTGGGTGGCGTCTGCGGCGGCCTGGGCGAACACACGCCCGTGCCCACCTGGTTGTGGCGCGCGGCCTTCCTCTGCCTGGGCCTGGCGGGTGGCGGTGGCGCGGTGGCCTACCTGCTGATGTGGATGTTCGTGCCCGCTGGCAACAAGTCTCTCGCTCGCGTTTGATTCCCCCGTTGCGTCCGCCCGTCCGGTCCATGGGCTCCCCCTGACCACACCGGGCGGCGGACGCGCCCCTTTTTCAAGCCGAGCCAGAAGCAGACCTATGGCGTGACACCGCGTGGGGCCGAGAGGCCCCGTTTGCGTGGACAGCGTCAGCGCAGCGCAACGAGGCAATGGCAGAATGCGACGCCCGTCCTCGGCCAGCGCGAGTCGCCATCGCTGCGCGGCCGCGACCCGAATGTCATTCCTTCCAATCCATCGATCATGCTCAGCCAACATTTCCTGTTCTTCTTCGCGATGCTGGGCACCTTCAACGGCATCGTCCTGGCCTCCGTCCTGTGGTGGCAGGCGAAGGGCAAGCCCACGCAGCGCTGGCTGGCACTGCTCGTCCTGGTGGTCAGTGTGCGGACGGGCAAATCCGCGGCCTTCCATTTCTGGCCGGACATCCCCCGGATCGTCCTGCAGGTCGGTCTGACCGCGTGTTTCCTGATCGGGCCCTGCCTGTACTTCCTGGTGCGTTCGAGCCGCGGTGATAGCCCCGGCCTCGCGCGCGCGGACCGTTGGCACATCGCCGCGTTGCTGGCCATCGCCGCCGCCATCAACGTGCTGCTGCCCTATGCCGGGAATGTCGAGCTCTGGCGGCAGGTGATCACGCCCGGCATCACCTACTCGTGGCTGGGCTACCTCCTGCTTGCCACCGGACAGCTGTACCTGCATCGCACCCAGCTTGTGCAGACGTCGTCGAGCCCGCTATTGCTGGGGGCGGCGGGGGGCATCTGGATCATCTGGATCGCGTACTACACCTCCGGCTACACCTCCTACATCGTCGGCGCGCTGTCCTTCACCTTCGTGCTCGCGGCCAGCGTGCTGGTCTACCTGCGCCTCCGGTCCGGCCAGGCGCCGATCGAGCCCTACCAGGACCGCCGCATCCCCGAGTCCGAAGCGGCCGCGCAGCTGCAATCCCTGGCCGAGTTGATGGCGCGCGAGCGCCTGCACCTGGACCCCGACCTGACCCTGCCCCGCGTCGCCCGCCGGCTCGGGATACCCCAGACCCGGCTGTCGCAGTTGCTCAACGACAACAACCAGACCTCGTTCAAGCAGTACCTGACGCAACTGCGCGTCGTGGAGGCAAAGACCCTGCTGCGGCTGACCCCGCCAAAGCCGCTCGAACTCGTGGCCGAGGAGGCGGGCTTCCGATCTATGTCGACCTTCCACAGCGCGTTCAAGAAGCTGGAGGGGGTCACCCCGGCGGCGTTTCGCGCGACCCGGACCGACTCCGAAAACCGATTCCAGCACTCCTGAAAGCGATTGCAAGACATTGATCTGAAAGCGATCGATTAGGGTGCGGGCTCCTCTCCAACGAGCCTGCCCCCTTGCGAACATCCCACTTCCTCCAATCCCTTCTGGTGCTCCTGCTGGCGGCTGGGCTGGGTGGTTTTTCCACCGCCCATGCGGCTCCGACCACCACGGGGCCTGTCGTCTCCGACCGTGCGCCGGACACGAACACGGCCAACGCCGCCGGCACCGTGCACCCGGTCGCCGGCACCGACGTCCAGGCGACCGCCCGTGGCGGCCAGGGCCGCATCCTGTTCATCCTCGCCAGCAGCAAGTTCCACGGGGCCTCGACCCTGCCGGCCAGCGTCAGCTTCGGCGAGGTCGTGAATGCGTGGGACACGTTCCAGGCGGCGGGCTATTCGGTGGACTTCGTGTCGCCCGACGGCGGGGCCGTGCCGATCCTTGACCGCTATGTCAGCACCGACATGGAGCCGCGCCTGAAGGACGACCGGATCATGGACGGCCTGCGCAACACCGCCAAACCCGACCAGGTCGACCCCGCCCGCTACCGCGCCGTGTACTACGTCGGCGGCAGCAATGCCATGTACGGCGTGCCCGAGAACCCCGTCCTGCAACGCATCGCCATGCATGTCTACGAGCGCAACGGCGGCGTGGTCTCGGCCGTCTGCCACGGCACGGCCGGCATCGTGAACCTCAAGCTCGCCGACGGCCGGCACCTGGTCGCGGGCAAGCGCATCACCGGGTTTCCCGAGGAGTACGAAGACCATGGCGCCGACTACTTCAAGCAGTTTCCGTTCCTGATCCGCCAGACCGTCGAATCGCGCGGTGGCTCCTTCCAGGCGGGCGAGCGCGACGATCCGTACATCGAGGTCGACGGCGCGGTGGTGACCGGCCAGAACTACGCGTCGGCGACGCCGGTGGCGCAGGCCGTGGTCGAGATCCTGCGCCAACGCGCCGCTGCACCCTCAACCCGCGGCGCGAAGTAAGCCTGCGTTGCACAACACCCTCCATCGCCGGCCAGCGCCGGCCTTCAACCCTGCACCCAACAAAACCAGGACAACCATGAAACTCACTTTCCGATCCGTTGTTTTCGCCGCAGCCCTCCTCCTGCCCGCGTCCGTCATGGCACAGACCAGCGAGCGCGAGGCCGTGGACCGCGCCATGCAGAAGATGATGCGCGCGTTCGAAATGGGCGACGCCAACCTGGCCTACGAAGTACTCAGAAAGGACGGCATGGTCCTGGGCTACTCCACAACCAAGCGCCAGGTGGTCACGGAAACCGCGGAAGAATGGGCGAAGGGATTCCCCGGCCGGCCGGCCGATGACGAGGACCAGCGCCACCGCAGCTACGAAATCCTCGATGTGAACGAGAATGCCGCAGTGGTCAAAGTACGGCTGGATTATCCAGGCTGGGACGGTCTGGACTACCTGGCGCTGTCGAAGATCGACGGCCAATGGATGATCCTGAGCAAGTCGTGGAGCGGGCGACGTAAACCCGCAAAGTAACGCGACTCAAGCGCACCGCTTCGCATGCCGGGGAACGCACGCGCTGGAATGTTCCGGCGTGCCCCTGTGCGACGGTGGGTTTGCATCGCTCATGGCTGCGCCACGCGTGAGCGGATGTACGGTAGGCGGCTGGCCACAGGCCGGGACGCCGTTGCCCGCCGCCGACCTTTCCAAACGCACCCCAGTTATGTACATAGACCCTGCCCAGTCAGCGAGCCCGCCGCTTGAACACCATTGCCCTGCCCACGACGTCCCAGGCCGCGCCCAGGCACCTCTTCTGGCCGCTGCAGATCGGCGGCTGGTGCGCCTACTTCGTGCTCAACTTCCTGGTGGCGATGGGCGATGGCCGGCCACTGAGCTACGTGCTGGTGTCACTCTCCGTCGCGCTGTGCGGCTTCGCCACGACCAGCGTGCTGCGTTTGGGATATCGCCGACTGTGGGGCAAGCCGCCGCGGGTGATGGTGCCGGCCGCCGCGCTGATGCTGGTCCTCGCCACCATTGTGCAGATGAAGCTGCACGTCATCATCACCTTCAGACATTGCGAAGACTGCGAGATCCACAGCCTCTTCGGGTACCTGTGGTATTTCGCCTCTGCGCTGTACCTGCTGCTGTCGTGGAGCGGCCTGTATTTCGGCATCAGGCTGGCCCAGCAGTTGCAGCAGCAGAAGGAGGCGGCGTTGCGGACGGCCAACGCGGCGCATGCCGCACAACTGAAGATGCTGCGATACCAGCTCAATCCGCATTTCTTGTTCAACACGCTCAATGCCATCTCGACGCTGGTGCTGGATGACCGGCGCGACGCGGCCTATCGCATGATCTGCAGCCTGTCGTCGTTCCTGCGCCATTCGCTGGAATCCGATCCGGAGCAATCCGTAACCCTGGCGCAGGAGGTGGAGGCGCTGGAGCTGTACCTGGGCATCGAGCGGGTGCGCTTCGGTGAACGACTTTCGGTCGTGGTGGACATCGACCGGGACACGCGCGACGCCCTGGTGCCCAGCCTGATCTTGCAGCCCTTGGTCGAGAACGCGATCAAGTACGCGGTCTCCACGAGCGAAGCAGGCGGGCGCATCGAGCTGGTCGCACGCCGCCTCGGTGACATGCTGGATCTGCACCTGCGGGATGACGGGCCGGGCATCACCGCCGCAACGTCGGCAGGAGGCGCCGGCGTGGGGCTGGCGAATACCCGTGAGCGGCTGCGCCTGATCTACGGCGATCGCCAGCATGTGGACGTCACCAACCGTGAGCCACGGGGAGCCGACGTCCACCTGCGGCTGCCGTTCGCGACCGATGGCGTGGGCTGAGATGGGCGGCATCCGCACCCTCATCGTCGATGACGAGCCGCTGGCCCGGCGCGGCCTGCAACTTCACCTGCAGCGTCATGCCGACATCGAGATCGTCGGCGAGGCAGGCAATGGCAGGCAGGCGATGCAGGCCATCGCCGAGTTGCGCCCGCAACTGATGTTCCTGGACGTGCAAATGCCGGGCATGGACGGCTTCGCCCTCTTCCGCGCACTGCCGGCCACGCAGATCCCGCTGACGGTGTTCGTGACGGCGTTCGACCAGTACGCGCTGGCGGCGTTCGCGGCCAGCGCGCTGGATTACCTGCTCAAGCCGGTCGACAACCGGCGCCTGAGCGAAGCGGTGGAACGCGCGCGCGCGCGCCTCGCCGCGCGCAAGGCCGAAGACCATTACGAGCGGCTACTCAAGTTGGTGGCCACGCTGCCGGATGTCGCCCGCGCACAGCTCGACGCGCTGTTGCAGGAGGAGGACGCACGCACTGGCGGCAAGCTGAGCATCCGTGATGGGCAGCGCCTGCTGCGCATCGAGCTCGACACGATCCGCTGGATCGACGCGGCCGGTGACTACATGTGCATCCACACCGACGGCGAAACCCACGTCCTGCGCGGCACGATGCAGGAGCTGGAGCGGCGGCTGGACCCGCACCGGTTCGCGCGTGTGCATCGCTCCAGCATCGTCAACCTGGAACGGGTCAAGGCGCTGCGTCCGCACCACAACGGCGAGTGCTTCCTGTCGCTGGATTCCGGCCATGAACTCAAGCTGTCGCGCAGCTATCGCGACAAGGTCCGGCTGATCAACGGGCGGCTGGTCGTCGCCGCCTAACGCTTCGCCGCAAACCGCCAACGCTTCGTCGCAGGCCCCGCAGACAGGGGGCATACCGGCAGCGTCCAATGCACGGGTACCCCACCACGCGCCTGTTTGGAGGAGCGATGTCAACGCTTGCCCTGATTTTTGCCGCTGCCGCAGCGGCGAGCACCCCGCCCCCGCCCGACGCGGCCACGCTCGCTTCCATCGAAGCGACCTGCTTCGACTATGTCGACGGCCAGCTTGAAGCCGACCCCGAGCGTGTGGCGCGCGCGCTACATCCGGACCTCGCCAAGCGCATGGTCATTGGCGACACGCCTTACGAGCGGCTCGGCCTTCGCCGCATGGGCAAGGAGGAGCTGGTCGGGCTGACCCGGCAGGGCGCGCTGAAGACACCGAAGGAACAGTGGAACCGCAAGTGCCGCGTGCTCGACGTGACCGGCGATGCCGCTTCCGTGCGGCTGGAAACGCCTTGGTTCGTCGACTACTTCCACATGGGCAAGTTCGGCGAGCGTTGGATCATCGTCAACGCGCTCTGGTACAGCAAACCCAAGTGATCACAACGCCCGTGCATGCGCGCGGCGACGTAATGGAGGACGAATGCGTCTTATCGCAATGATGATGGTGGGGCTGCTGGCCGCAGGCTGCGGCGCGGTGGAACAGGCAGCCGAAACGGCGGCATCCGGTCGAACCAGCCCGTTTGCCGCTGTCGCCGCGCAGGCAACTACTGCGGCTGCAGTGCGCACCCTGCCTGCCGCGCAGGCCGGTGTCTCTCTCTTGACCGGTGAGGGTTGGCTGTCCGGCCCGCGCAACGACTACAACCTGGGCATGGATGCGGGGAGGCGGCTGATGGTGTTTGCCCGCTCGGACGCGGACTTCAAGGACAGCCGCATCTGGTTCGCACGCCGCGAAGGTCAGGGCTGGAGTATGCCGGTGGAAGTGCCCTTCTCGGACACGCGCTACAAGGACTCGGATCCTTGGCTGACACCCGATGGAGAAACGCTCTACTTCGTCTCCAATCGGCCCGTGGCGGGCGAAGCGCCGAACGCCAGCCTCGACATCTGGCGCGTCACCGCCAATGCCGGGAACTTTGGAACGCCGGAACACCTTGCGGCGGTAGCGTCGGACGGCGAAGAACTCGGCCCCGAACTCCACGAGGGCTGGTTGTACTTCAACAGTTCCCGCCAGGGCGGGCCCGCAAAGTTGTCGATCTACCAGGCCCGCGTGAATGGCAATGGATTCGACACGCCACTGGCATTGCCCGCACCGTTCAACGACGGCGACATCCAGGGCGATCTCACGCTGTCGCCCGACGGCCGTGTGGCGGTGTTCTGGAGCAGGCGCGAGGACTCCGACGAGTTGGACCTGTTCGCCGCGTGCAGGCGACCGACAGCCTGGTCCCGGGCGGTGCGACTGCCGGCGCCGATCAATGGAACGGGCATGGACTTCACCCCGGCCTTCAGCGCCGATGGCAGCACGCTGTACTTCGCCAGCCTGCGCGCCGGTGATGGCGCCGCCGATGCCGGTGGCCTGTTGAACGGGCAGTCCAACCTGTACACCGCCCCGGTAGCGCTGGTCGATGCAGCGCTGCGCGCGGGAGAGTGCGATGTTTGAGGCGGCAGTTTGGAAGCCCGTGTGGATTCGCGCAGTTCTGACTGTCTCGCTGTGGGCCAGCGCCCTGCCCGTTGCTGCGACAACCACCGGCGCACTACAGCTGGACGGCATCCCGAATGAAGCGCTGTGGGCACAGGCGCAAGTCTTCGACAACTTCCGTGTCACCCAGCCCTTTACCCAGTCGGCGCCCACCCACCCCACCAAGGCGCTCCTCCAGTCGCTGCCCGAAGGGCTGGCGGTGGCGTTCGTGGTCAGCCAGCCGGCGGGCACCGTGCGTTTCCGCCCACGCGCGGGGCGGGACGCTTTCGTCGAAGCGGACCGCGTCAACTTCACCGTGGATTTCGACGGCGACGGGCGCCAGGCCTACAACTTCCGGGTCACTCTGGGCAACGCGATCGGCGATGAGTCGCTCAGCAACGAGAACCGCTTCAACGCGGACTGGGATGGCGTCTGGGACCACGCACTGAACGAAAACGAGGATGGCTGGTCGGTGGAGATGCTGATCCCCTGGACAGTCGCGGCAATGCGCGAGGGCGACGGTCCGGCACGGACGGTCGGGGTTCACTTCGACCGGGTGATCGCCAGCCTCAACGAACGCAGCGCTCCCGCGAACATCAGCTTCTTGCGGCCGCGTTACCTGTCGGAGTTCACCAAGGTGGAAGTGGCGCGCCACCGCGGACAGGGCCTGCTCTCGGTCATCCCCTATACGTCGCTGTCCCATGACTTGATCGGCGGCGGACTGTCACACCGGCTGGGCGGCGACCTGTTCTGGAAGCCATCAGGCAGGTTCCAGTTGCTCGCGACGCTGAATCCGGACTTCGGGCAGGTGGAGGCCGATGACCTGGTGGTGGACTTCAGCGCGACCGAGTTCCTGTTCTCGGACAAGCGCCCGTTCTTCACCGAGAACCAGGGCATCTTCGATTTCGACATGCCCGACGCTGGCCGACTGGTGTACACACGGCGCATCGGCGGGCCATCCGACGCGGATGGCAAGGCTTCGGACATCGATGCGGCGGTCAAGCTGAGTAGCAATGTGGGCGGGTTCGAGTTGGGGACGCTGGTGGCGATGGAGTCCGACTACGCCGATGACGTCGGTCGTGCGTTCTTCGCCCAACGCGCCGGGCGCCAGTTCGGCACGGTGGGACTGGGCTGGCTGAGCACCTGGGTGGATCGCCCATGGCTCGAGCGCTCCGCGCTGGTCAACGCGCTGGATGTCAGCTGGCGACCCGATGAACGCTGGTCCCTCAGTGGACAGTTGCTCGGCAGCCGCGTGCGCCAGCACGACACTGCGTCCGGGATGGGTGGCTGGTTGCGGGGGACGTACCTGCCCAACAGCGATTGGCAGCACCAGCTGGAGTTGACGTATTACGGGCGTGGGCTGGACTTCAACGACATGGGCTACCAGCGCCGTGGCGAGTACGGCGAAGCGGGTTGGAGCACCACGCGCAGCTTCTCCGCCTTCGCCGAGGACGATCGTCGGCGCAACGTGGAGTGGGAGGTGGAGCCGCGGATCCGCTACAACGACGCCGGTGTTCGCCTGCCGGCGGCGGTCGCAGTGCGGCGCGGCGCGGCCTTGCGGGCGGGCGGATACCAGGAAAGCAAGCTGACCTGGACCAGCAGCGGTTACGACGACCTCAGCTCACGGGGCCACGGACTGGTGTGGCAGGAGCCACGACTGCAGACGCTGTCGCATGGCTATTTCAGCCCCCGCATCGGGCACTGGACCTGGCAACTGCAGGCGGCCTTGCTGCAGGAGGGAAACGAGGGTCTGGCGGCGCAACTGACCGGCGAGCTTCGCTACTACCCGCGCGACGACCTGGATATCGGGCTCACCTTCATGCCGCGTTGGTCGCGCGACTGGCTGCTGTGGCGCGAGGACAACCTGTTCGCCAGCTACCACAGCCAGCGACGCGAGGCGTCGATGAACGTGAACTGGTTCCCTGGCCGGCGTCACGAACTGCGCTTGAAACTGCAGTGGCTTGGCCTGAAGGCTGAAGACCCGGTGGCGTACCGCATCGGCACGGATGGTCTTCTGGTTGAGAGCTCCGACTCGGTCGATGCGTTCACGGTCAACAACTTCGGCATGCAGTTGCGGTATCGCTACGAGTTGGGGCAGCGGCGGGAGCTGTACGTGGTCTATGCGCGTGGGGGCGACGAGACCCTCGCCCGCGCTGGCGACTTGCAGTCCAGCCAGGGCTTGGGCGACCTGGTGGGCGGTGCGAGTGACCTGCGCGATGCGGATCAGCTGCTGGTCAAGCTGCGTTGGGAGCTGTAGCCCGGGATCGATGCACCGCCCGCGTCGCGACTCACGCCCGAGCGGACATCAACTGGGTTGCGCCCGCACGGCACGATCCACCAGCTCGGCGGTCCAATCCTCGGCGAACACCTGGCAGCGATCGGCCAGGTATTCGCTGGCCCGGGCGTTGGAAGGTGCTGCGGGGCTGGTCGTGGCCGCCTCGGCCAAGGCTTGCCGCCATGCGACCAGCGCGGCATCCGGATCCGGGTGCGTGCGCAGCAACGCACGCAAGGCCAATCGGAGCACATACACCTGCGCCTGGAGGTCGCACACGGCCTCTTCGGTCTCTCGATCCATGGGCATCTCCGCCAGCAGCCTGCAGGACTGCCCGAGGAGATGCCCCGGGCAGCCGGGAAATCGCCTTACGAGTTGAGCACCGAACCGACCTGGATGCGGCGAGGCGTGGTCTCGGGGCGCTTTGGAATCACGATCTGCAGCACGCCGTTGTGACCAGAGGCAGTGATACCGTCCGGGTCCGCGCTGTCGGGCAGCGCAAAACGACGATGGAAACTGCCGTGGCGGCGTTCGACCCGGGAAAAACGCTCGCTTTCCACGATCGCTTCACTCTGGCGTTCGCCCTTGATCGTCAGCATTCCCTTGTCCATCTGCACTTCGATGTCCTGGGGATCGACGCCGGGCAGGTCGGCGTACAACACGAATCGATCGCCCTCTTCCTTTATGTCGACGAGGGGGACCCACTGACTGGTCACCACGGAGGATTCGTCCGAGGATCCGGCCTGCATCAGGCTCCCCTCGAAGAGGCGGTCGAATATCTGCTTGATGGGGTCCTGCGCCAAGCTTGGGGATTGCCACTGGGGGTTGCGAACCATCTTGTTCATAGCATGGTCTCCTGGATGGTAGGGACGGTGGAACGTCCGTCCGATGCGCAGATGTGAGCGGCCCCCACACTTTCAAGCAGGTGGGGTGCGCAGTCGGCGACTCATTCAAGATGCATTCATGCTCCCGAAGCGGGGCTGCGCCCCTCGCCACCTCTTCGGCGTGAATCCCGCCGCGCGTGCAAAAAGAACGGGGCCCGCAGGCCCCGTCCTGATCCCGCCAAGGGGCGGCGCTCAGAGCGCCTTCGCCGCCTCGACCACCTTCTCCACAGTGAAGCCGTACTTCTCGAACAGCTTCTCCGCCGGCGCACTGGCGCCGAACTCGTCGATGCCGATCACCGCACCGTCCAGGCCCACGTACTTGCGCCAGAAGTCGCTGACGCCGGCTTCGATGGCCACGCGCTTGCGGCAGGCCCTGGGCAGCACGGCCTCGCGATAAGCCGCGTCCTGGCGGTCGAACACGTCCGTCGACGGCATCGACACCACGCGCACCTTGTCGCCCAGCTGCTCGGCGGCCTGCGTGGCCAGCCCGACTTCCGAACCGGTGGCGATCAGGATGATCTCCGGCGCGCCGACGCTGTCCTTCAGCACGTAACCGCCGCGCGCGATGTCAGCCACCTGCTGCGCGCTGCGCGGCTGGTGCGCCAGGTTCTGGCGCGAGAACACCAGGCAGCTCGGGCCGTCATGGCGCATGATCGCTTCCTTCCACGACACAGCGGATTCCACCGCATCGCACGGGCGCCACACGTCGTTGTGCGGGATGTAGCGCAGGCTGGCCAGGTGCTCGATCGGCTGGTGGGTCGGGCCGTCCTCGCCCAGGCCGATGGAGTCGTGGGTGTAGACGTGGATGGCCTGCGCGCCCATCAGCGCGCTCATGCGCACCGCGTTGCGCGCGTAGTCGCTGAACACCAGGAAGGTGGCGTCGTACGGGATGAAGCCGCCGTGCAGGCTCAGGCCGTTGCTGATCGCGGTCATCGCGAACTCGCGCACGCCGAAGTAGATGTAGTTGGCGTTGGGGTCGTCGGTCGCGACCGACTTGCTGCCCTTCCACAGGGTCAGGTTGGAATGCGCCAGGTCGGCCGAGCCGCCGACCAGTTCCGGCAGCAGCGGCGCATAGGCTTCGATGGCCATCTGCGAAGCCTTGCGCGAGGCCACGACCGGGCCTTCGGCCTGGAGCTTGGCGATGTAGGCGTCGGCGTCGGCGACGAAGTTGGCCGGCAGCTCGGTGTGCGAGCGGCGCACCAACTCATCGGCCAGTTCCGGGTACTGCCTGGCGTAGCTGTCGAACACGCGGTTCCATTGGTCCTCGCGCACCAGGCCGGCGTTGCCCGCGCGCCAGCCATCGGCGATGGCCTGCGGGATCTCGAACGGACCGTGCTCCCAGCCCAGCGCGGCGCGGGTGGCGACCACTTCGTCCTTGCCCAGCGGTGCGCCGTGGCTGGATTCCTTGCCCGCCTTCGCCGGTGAACCGAAGCCAATCGTGGTGCGGCAGCAGATCAGGGTCGGCTTGTCGGTGGACTTCAGCGCGGTTTCGATCGCGGTCTTGATCTCGGTGGCGTCATGGCCATCGACGCCGCGGATCACGTTCCAGCCATAGGCCTCGAAACGCGCCGGGGTGTTGTCGGTGAACCAGCCGTCGGTGTTGCCATCGATCGAGATCTTGTTGTCGTCCCAGAACGCGACCAGCTTGTGCAGGCCCCACGTGCCGGCCAGCGATGCGGCCTCGTGCGAGACGCCTTCCATCAGGCAGCCATCACCCATGAACACCCAGGTGCGGTGGTCGACGATCTCGAGCTCGGGCTTGTTGAAGCGCTGCGCGAGCAGCTTCTCGGCCAGCGCCATGCCCACGGCATTGGCGAAACCCTGGCCGAGCGGGCCGGTGGTGGTCTCAACGCCCGGGGTGTGGGTGTTCTCCGGGTGGCCGGCGGTCTTGCTGCCCAACTGGCGGAAGTTCTTCAGCTCATCGAGGGGCAGGTCGTAGCCGGACAGGTGCAACAGCGCGTACTGCAGCATCGAGCCGTGGCCGTTGGACAGCACGAAGCGATCGCGGTTGAACCACTTCGGGTTGTTGGGGTTGTGGCTGTAATAGTCGTTCCACAGCACCTCGGCGATGTCGGCCATGCCCATCGGCATGCCGGGGTGGCCGGAGTTGGCGGCCTGTACGGCATCAATGGCGAGGAAACGAATGGCGTTGGCGAGATCGCGGCGGCTGGGCGTCGTCATGGGTCGGCGGGGGCTTTCTGGGAGGCGGAAGGAGGCGCGGCCGGGCCTGGACGGGCGGGCCGGACGCCTATTGTCCCATCCGGCAGCCCCCCGTGTCGCCCTCGGGGCCGTTCAGGTTTCGCAGCCTTTCATTGTCGCAGGCGAATCCACTTCCCCGCGAGACACCACCGCCGCCGCAGCCAAATCACCCGTGACGTTCAAAGTAGTCCGGCACATGTCCAGGAACCGATCCACGCCGAGGATCAGGCCAATCCCTTCGGGCGGCACCCCCACCATTCCGCAGATCAGCGCCACCACCGGCAGCGAACCGGCGGGCACGCCCGCAGTGCCGATGCCGCCGAGGATGCATACGAACATCACTGTCACCTGCTGCGCCATCGACAGCTCCACGCCGAAGAACTGCGCCAGGAACAGCACGGTCACGCCCTCGAACAGCGCCGTGCCGTTCTGGTTGGCGGTCGCGCCGACGGTCAACACGAAACGCGACACGCGCTTCGGCAGGCCCAGGTTCTCCTCCGCCACGCGCAACGCGGTCGGCAGCGTGGCGTTGCTCGACGCGGTCGAGAACGCCATCACCATCGCTTCCTGCGACCCCTTGAAGAACTTCGCCGGCGAGTAGTTGCCCACGAACTTCAGCGCCAGCGAGTACGTCACGAACATGTGCAGCGCCAGCGCCAGCACTACCACGCCGACGTATGCACCCAGCCGCACCAGAAGGTCCCAGCCGAACAGCGCGGCCAGGTTGAACATGAAGCAGAACACCGCATACGGGGCCAGCTTGATGACCATGCCGATCAGCGTCATCGACACTTCGAACAGGCCTTCGATGCCGCGCTTGAGCGTATCGGCGGCTTCGCTGCGCGTGGCGACCAGGCCGATGCCGAGCATCAGCGCGAAGAACATCACGGCCAGGATGGCGTTGTTGGATGCGGCGGCGACCACGTTGTCCGGCACGATGGACAGCAGCATGTCCATGCCCTTGGGCTGCTCGGCGCTGCTGCTGATGATGGACTGCGCGCGCTCGGAACCTTCGGCCAGCATCTGCTGCGCCGCGGCGCGGTCCACGCCCACGCCCGGCTGCAGCCAGTTCACCAGCACCAGGCCGATCAGCACTGCGATCGCGGACACCACCACGGTGTAGGCCAGCGTCCGCCAGCCCACCCGGCCGAGTGAACGGATGTCGCCCATTTCCGCGATGCCGACCACCAGCGCGGAGAACAGCAGCGGGATCACCAGCATGAAGATCAACCGCAGGAACAGCGTACCGGCGGGCTGCGTCACGTAGGTGGTCAGCCACTGCACCCAGGCCGCGTCGGCGCCGGCGCTGTAGTGCACGAACATGCCCAACAACAGACCCGCAAAGAAGCCGATGGCCATCTTCCAGTGCAGCGGCAGCTTCTTCTTGCCCTGGGCGGCGGCGTGGGCTTCGGTCATCGTGGGGTCCCCGGTGGAATCCGGGGAGCTTAGCAAACCCGCTCGAGGGGCTTAGCGCTCCGGGTACAGCGGCGGCAGCGGGTCGGCCTTGCCTGCTGCCGGAGCGGGCCGCCAACGCGCGCCCTTGGCGAAAGCCTCCCGCAGCGCAACGCGCGCAGCCCGGCCATCGCCATCGGACCAGCGGGCCCGCTGCAACTGATCAACGGCATCACGCTGGCGGGGATCAGCCAGCTGCTCGCGCAACGGGTCCATGCCAATGCAGGGCTGCGGTGCCAGCGCGAGCAGCGCCTCGGCCACGTCGCCCAGGCTGCCGGTGTCGAGTGCGCGGCGCAGCACATCGGGATTGGCGGACAGGGTGTTCGCGGCCGCCGGTGGGATCCGCGTGGTGCCGGCGTCCCCTGCTGGACGTCCGGCCGCGGCCGCACGCCCCCCACGATGGCTCAGCCACCACAGCAGCGTCAGCAGCCACAACGCCGCGAAAACCACGGTGGCGACCACCCACGGATTGCGAAGGCCGCGCCAGGTTGCCCCGTCGGAGTCGCCAGGTACCGGCGGCAAAAGGGCATCTGCCCGGTCCTTCGCAGTGGCGGGCGCGGGCGATGACGCCTTCGCTGCCGACGCCGGGGATGCGTTGAGCTGCAGCGGGGGCAGGCTGGCCACCCGCGTACTGCCGCTACGCACATCCCACCACGCCAATTTCAGTGCGGGCACGTGCACCGCGCCGGGGCGCGCGGGCACCAGCGAGAATCGCCGCAACTGCTTCACCCGCGGTCGACCGCCCGCGAAGCCTTCGTCGCTCTTCACCGGTTCGGCGAAGACCTGCACGCCGTCGATGGTCGGCAACCGCACCTCGGGCATCTGCGCGGCCATCGCGCCATCGGCGCTGATCTCGACCACCAGGTCGGTGGCTTCACCCACGCGCAATACGCCCGGTGCGGCGCGATAGCGCAGCTCGAGGGCGTGCAAGGGCAACCAGGGTTGCGGCGCGGTGGCCGGCGGCGCCTGCACCTGGAGGAAGCGCGGGCGGGCCTGCGCCTTGAGCACCCCGCCGCGATCCCCGAACAGGTCGTCGAAGAAGCCCCCGGTGCCGCGCCCTTCAAAAACCGCACCGGGCAGCGTCAGCGTGCCGCTGCGCTCGGGCAGCAGCAGGTAGCGCCGCTCCACCACCATGTAGCGACGGCCACCGAAGTCACGCGTGTACTGCGCGTCCTCGCCCACGCGCTGCAGCGTCGCGCCATCGGGTGCGGGCTGGTCAAGCTGGCCGGAGACCAGCGGCACCGCCGAGTACAGCCGCACCACCCAGCCCACCGCCTGCTGCACGTACGGCGTCTCGTCATCCGGCTCGCTTTCGATGAAGACGTTGTCTCCCGCGCGCGTTGGCGCTGGAATCCGGGCCGAAGCCGCGGAAACCACCAGGGTCAGTGGCGAGGTACGCGCCGCGCCCACGGCCAATGCGGGCACCGTGAGCACGCCGTCGCGGCGGGGGCGCAGCGCAACGCCGTACAGTGCGCGTACCGTTGTCCGCCCATTGCGCACGACAAACTCGCGGCGGCTGGTGTTGCCGCTGACCACGAAGTCACGCTGCAGCGGTGCGAAGTCCGGCGTGGGGTTCCCCGACTGCGTGGTTTCCACGTTGAGGGTGACAGTTTCACTGGCGCCGATCCGGTCCCGGTCCAGCCATGCCCGCGTCTGTGCCGAAGCCGCCGCAACGAGGCCGAACTGCAGGACCAGGGCGCAGCACAGCGTCCATCCAACCCGGGCGTTGGCCCATCGGCGCGCGCGCAATGCTACGCCGATCCAGATCGCTGGGATGGCGTGTTGGCGGACAGTGCAATCAACGGTCACCGCGATGAACCTCCCTGCTGCTGCCGTCGCTGGTACTCCAGCCGGAACTTTTCCCGGAGCAGCCCCCCCGGCTCATCGGGCACACGCTGCAGCCACGCCTCGTTGGCGATCCGTCGTTCACGCTCGGCGGCAGTTTCGGTCGCTGCCGGGCGGTCGCCCTGCCGCGGCTTCCCGCCCTTGCCCGCCTGCGCGTCCTGGGTCATGGCTTGGCGCATGCGCGCGCGCTGGGCCGCATCGGCTTTGGCTTGCGCGGCCGCGTCAGCACCCTGCGCAGGCGTCGGTCGCGGTGTCGTGCCCGTCGCAGGACTGGAGGGCGATGCGCCTGTTTGCCCTGGCGCAGCGGGATTGCCCTGTCCCTGATCGGCTCCCGCCGAACCACGTTCACCAGGCCGACCCTCGCCGGCCCCGGGACGCCCCTTGCCCGCAGCCGGTTGGGCGCCCGGCGGCGGCTTGCGCTTCATCGCCGCTTCTACCGCGCGGCGGTTCGCTTCCGCGTCGGCCATGCCAGGCGCACGCTGCAATGCCTGGTCGTAGGCACGGATGGCCTCCCGGTAACGCCCCGCACGGGCCAGCGCGTTGCCCCGGTTGTAGTGCGCGTCTGCGCTATCCACCTGGGCGAAGCCTTGGGCCGCGCCGGCGAAGTCGCCTTGCCGATATCGCCGCGTGGCTGCCTCCATGGCCGCATGTTGCACCTGGTCAGGACGCCGCCAGAGCTCGGCTGCCTGCGCGGCGCCAAGCGGCCAACCGACCGCCAGGACCAGTACCGCCACCCCCGCACCGCGGCGGAACAGCGGCAGCACCAACAACATCAACAAGGGCAGCAGCCAATAGCCCTCATCCAACCAATGGCGCCCGCCGCTTTCCGCGTCGCCCGAGCCGGTGGCGCCACGCGGCGCCAGCACGCCAAGTGCGCGCAGATCCGCGTCGTCGATCGTGATGCGCTGGTAGCGGCCGTTGCCCACACTTGCCAGCCTCTGCAGGGAGGGTTCATCGAACCCGCCTGTCACGCCCGCCGCTGCGCCCACGCCGAGGACGGACACGCGAAACCCCGCCGAGGCAGCTGCGGTGCTGGCGGCCACATCTGCGCTGGTAGCGTGGTCGCCCATGACGAGGATGTCGCCCTGCGCGAACCCAGCCTGGCGCAGCAGTTTCACCGACCACGCAATGGCCCGGTCGATCCGCTGGCCATCCACCGGCATCACCTCCGGGGACAACGCATCCAGGAACACCGCGACATTGCCAGCATCGTCAGTGAGCGGGGCCACGGTGAAGGCATCGCCGGCGTAGGCGACGAGGCCTACCTGGCCGCCACGGCGTTGCTGCAGGAGCATCGCCAACTTGGCCCGGGCCTGCGCGAGCCGGGAAGGAGGAAGATCACGTCGACCCATCGCACTCGACAGGTCCAATGCCACCACCAGTGGCGCATGGTCCTGCCACAGCGGCTGCTCGACCTGGCGCCAGCTCGGCCCGGCCAAGGCCAGCACCGCCAGCACGTAGGCGACGCCCGCCAGCCAACGACCGCGCCTGTGCGCGGGTGCTGCCTCGTTTGCCAGCAGGTGGCGGAGCAGGTGCGCGTCCACGACCCCGCGCCACACTTCGGTTCGCTTGGCGCGGCGCGCCGCCAACCACCAGCCCAGTGGCAACAGCAACAAGGCCCAGAGCCACAGCGGGCGCAGCCAGTACACCAATCCGGCGTCCATGCTCAGGCCCGCCTTCGCTGTGGTCGCAGGAAGGCTACGATGGCCAGCAGCCAGGCGGCACCCAACGGCCACGGGTAGCGTTCCAGGCGCGGTCGCACCGCTTCCCCGGCACGGGTGATGGGTTCGATACGATCGATCTCGGCGTAGATGCCCGCGAGCTGGGCGGTGTCGCGGGCGCGGAAGAACTGCCCCCCGGTGGTCCTGGCGATGGCGGCCAGGCCCTTCTCGTCGATCTCGTCGCCCCCGCCCGGCATCGGTAGCTGGAACCCGAACAGCGACAGCACACCCTCGCCGCCAAACGCGATGGTGTGCACGCGCACCCCGGCGTCGCGCGCCAGTTCCGCGGCTTTGGCCGGCTGCAGGGCTCCGGCGGTGTTCACGCCATCGGTGAGCAGCACCAGCACGCGCTGCCCCTCCGTCTGGGTGCGCAGGCGTTTGACGGCCAAACCGATGGCATCGCCCACCGCCGTCTCCTGCCCCGCAAGGCCGACCACACTGTCCTGCAACTGCTCACGCACCGACTGGTGGTCCAGGGTGGCCGGGGTGAGCACGTAGGCATTTCGGCCGAACACCAGCAGGCCAATGCGGTCACCGGCGCGACGGTCGAGGAAGTCAGCTAGCACGGCTTTCGCGGCGGTCAATCGATCCACGCGCTGCCCACCCAGCTCCATGTCCGGCTCGCTCATGCTTCCCGACAAGTCGAGGGCGAGCATCAGTTCGCGCCCCGCATGCGGCGGCTGCACCGCATCACCCAGTTGCTGCGGACGCGCTGCGGCCAGGCACAGCAGGGCCCATGCCGCCCATGCCACACCGCCCGCCGCCAGCAGCCGTCGCGGGCTGCCACGCGCCGCGTGGGTCGCCTGCACGCGCTCGCCATAGGGGACACGCAACGCCGCATCGTGGCTGGGCGCGGGCTTGGCCCACCACGAGACCAGTGCCGGCAACGGCAGTGCCAGCAGCAGCCACGGCCATGCCAGCGATACATCGCGCCAGTGCAAGGGCAGCGGCAGCCACTCCATCACCGCTTGATCATCCAGCTGATGAAGCGGGCACGTGCGATCCGCTGCAGCGCCTGCACATCGTCGGGCCGCACGTCGGGGCGGAACGGCGCGTCGAGCAGCAGGCGGCCCTGGGGAGTATTGAAGACGGCAGTGTCATGGCCGCGGTCGAGCATGGTCAGCCACGCGTCTCCCTGCAGGCGATCGGCCTCCGGATCGTGCAATCGGGCCGCTCGCCGCAACAACTCCGACATCGCCGCGACGGCCTGTGGCCGGGAGGGCGCCGCCACCATCGCCTGATCGAACATCGCGGCGATGCGCGCGTGCCGCCGACGGCGCCGCCCGTGAAGCCAGGCGACAGCACCCAGCGCCGCCAGTAGCGCGGCGCCCACCAGCCACCAGCCCGGAGCGGGCGGCCACCACGAAGGGGCCGGCGAGAGATGAATGTCGCGCAGTACGAGGGTGGGATCCATGTTCACGCCACCAATGGCCGCAGCCGCCCCAGCAGCGGAAGCCACGCGTCGCTGGGCTCATCCGTGGATACCGCCTGCACGCGCACTCCTCGCAGGGGAAGTGCGGCCATTGCGGCGCGCACGGGCTCCGAGAAGGCAGCCATCCACTGCCTGCGTTGCGTCGGGCTGCCCAGGTCCAGTTCAAGCCGTGAAGTACCGGAAGCCAGCGGCAGCAGCTTCGCAGGCGGCTGCAGCTCCAGAGGGTCGGTGAACAGCAACACGATGACTTCGTGATGTTGACTGAGCGGTGGCCAGCGATCGGCCGGCACTTCGACGAGGCTGGCGGGATCGGCGAGCACAATCACTCGCGAACCGGGCCGCACAATGCGTCGCGCGCGGTCGAGTGCGGCGCCTAGGCCTTCGTCATCGGCGGGGGGTTCACGGTACCAGCGGACCAAGGCATCCAGCACCCGCAAGGCCCCTCGGGCGCCTGCCGCCGGCACGAGGGGCGCCTCGCGGCGTGAGCCACGCAACGCGCAGATGCGATCGCCCTCAGCGGTGGCGACCCACGCCGCCAGGGCGCCGGCCCGCGCGGCCTGCACAGATTTGAAACGGGTCCGGGTACCGAAATAGAGCGAAGGGGCGGTGTCGGCCACCACGACAGTCATCCGTTCGCGTTCGGCCTGGAAAAGTTTGGTGTGGGGGCGACCGCTGCGCGCGGTCAGACGCCAATCGATGTGGCGAGCGTCATCGCCGGGGATGTACTCGCGTGATTCGGCATACTCCATGCCCCGCCCCCGCAACGGGGACAGCGCCTGGCCGGTGACGCCGTGACGGCCGTGTCGCGCCTGATGGCGCCCGAGCGCCACGGACCGTAGCGCCACCAACTCCTTCAGGGAGGGCACTACGCCCTCGTAATCCCCCCGCGCCTGTATCGATCCCGGAGTCACAGCCGCATCCTTCGATTCCGTCGACGGCGGCGGACCTGGGGTGTTGGAAGGCGGACGCGGTCGCACGCAGCAGTCCTCAGGGCAGCGGCACCAGCCGCAGCAGCTCGGCAGCCAGCCGGTCGCCGTCCCAACCTTCGGCCGTGGCTTCGTAGGAAGGAAGAATGCGGTGGCGCAGCACGTCAGGCGCCACCGCGCGAACGTCGTCCGGCGTCACGAAGTCGCGCCCGGCCAACCAGGCGTGGGCGCGCGCGCAGCGCTCCAGGGCGATCGAACCACGTGGGCTTGCACCCCAGCCGATTCGCCGGGCGAGGTTCGGGTCGTAGCGCGCCGCATCGCGCGAGGCGACGACGAGCTCGATGATGTAGCGCTCGACCGAGGGCGCCACGTGCAGATCCAGCACGGCAGCGCGGGCAGCGATCACCTCAGCTTGGGTAATCCTGTGGGGCTCGGAGTGTGGGGTGGGTGTCACGGCCATCCGCGCCTGCTCACGCGCCAAGCGCAGGATTTCGGCTTCCGCGTCGACCTGCGGGTAACCGATGCGGACGTGCATCAGGAACCGGTCCAGCTGCGCCTCGGGCAACGGGAAGGTGCCCTCCTGCTCGATGGGATTCTGCGTCGCCATCACCAGGAACAGCGGCGGCAACCCATAGGTGTGCCGACCCACCGTAACCTGGCGCTCGCCCATTGCCTCGAGCAGCGCCGACTGTACCTTCGCCGGGGCGCGGTTGATCTCGTCGGCAAGCAGGATCGAGTGGAAGATCGGACCCGGCTGGAACTCGAAGCGTCCCTCCTGCGGTCGCCACACCTCGGTGCCGGTCAGATCGGCCGGCAGCAGGTCCGGGGTGAACTGCACGCGGGCAAAATCCGCATCCAGCCGCGCGGCCAGCGCACGGATGGCAGTGGTTTTCGCCAGGCCGGGCGCGCCCTCCACCAGCAGGTGGCCATCGGCGAGCAAGGCGACCAACAAGCGCTCGACCAGCGCCACCTGGCCAATGATGCGCCTGCCCAGATCGTCCCGAAGGGCCGAAAAGGTCGCGTGCAGCGCCGCTGGCTGATTGTCCGCTCCGTCCATCGTCGTTCCATGCCGGTGATGCTTGGATTCTGACCCATCGCGTGCCGCATGGTTCAACGACGATGTCTCAGGTTCAGCTGGGGGCCATTGCCTTTGGATGGTGATTCAGGTGGCCTAGAAACGCCAAGGGCTCCCGTAAGGAGCCCTTGGCGCAACAATTTGCAGTACAGGTCAGCGCTGCGAGACGCGCAAGACCTTCGGTGTCACGAAGATCAGGAGCTCCGCCTTCTCCTTCAGACGACCCTTCTTCTTGAAGAGGTTGCCCAGGAACGGAATGTCACCCAGGAACGGAACCTTGGAAACGTCGTTGCGATCACGGAACTCGTACACGCCGCCAATGACGACCGTCTGGCCGTCGTCGACCAGCACCGCCGTGTTGATCGCACGCTTGCTGATCTGCGGCACGTCACCGATCGAGGTGTTGATGAATCCGTCGATTTCATCCTTCTTGACGTCCATGTTCAGGAACACACGGCCGTCATTGGTGATGGTCGGGACCACCTTCATCTCCAGCAGCACATCCTTGAACTGCACGTTCGGGATCGGTATCGAGTTGCCACCCTGCTGGGGCGAAATGGTCACGTAGCCCACTTCCTGGCCCTGGCTGATCACCGCTTCCCGCTGGTTGGCGGTGACGATGCGCGGGTTGGAGATGACTTCGCCGCGGCCTTCCTGCTGCATGGCCGACAATTCGACGTCGAGCAGGTAGCCCGCATTCAGTATCGATAGCGCCACGGCGCCAGCGGGGTTGTTCACTGCCAGATTCGTCATCATCTGACGGGTAACGGTAAAGCCCGGCTCGCCAGCCATAAGCGCATTGGAACGCGAGAGCGCGGTTTCCGACGAGGCATCGGCACTGCCACCGAAACCCAAGGTACTGCGGTCACCGTCCTTACCCGCCGCTCCATTGATGCCGAAGCGCGAGCCCAATTCACGCGAGAAGCTTTCCGTCGCGATGACGACGCGGGCTTCGATCACCACCTGGTCGACGGGACGATCGATCACCCGGATCAGTTCGCGCATCTGCGCAACCTTCTTCGGGATGTCGCTGATCATCAGGGTATTGGTGCGCTCGTCCGCCACCATGCGGCCGCGCGGCGACATGAAGCCGCTGTCCTGATTGCTACCACCCTGGCCACCGGCCCCACCCCCGCCGCTACCGGCACTGCCCACACCCTTGGCCTCGGACAGCGCCTTGAAGATCTGCGCAGCATTGTGGTAGTTGATCTGGATGTACTCGGTCACCGTGTCGACGCGGTTGTCCAGGGCGATACGCGCGTCTTCCTTGTCCTGCTCGTACTTGGCTAGTTCGGCCTGGGGCGCAACCCACACGACGTTGCCGCTGCGGCGCTTGTCCAGGCCCTTGGCCTGCAGGACGATGTCCAGCGCCTGGTCCCACGGCACATTGATCATGCGCAGGGTGACGTTGCCCTGCACCGTGTCAGAAGCGACGATGTTGAGTCCGGATTCCTCGGCGATCAACTGCAGCACCGTGCGCACGGGCACGTCCTGGAAGTTGAAGGTTACCGGCTTGCCGGCGTAGGCCTTGCTCGGAATCACCGTGCCCGTCGCGCCGACCGCGCGGCCGCCGGCCGCCTTGGCACTGGCCACCGCAGCCTTGGGCATCACTTCGACGATGTACTCGTTGCCCATCTGGTACGCCATCGACTCGAATCCGCCGCGGGTATCCAGCACCAATTGGGTACCGGCACCTGCTGAGCGCGCATCGATGCGCTGCACCGGCGTGGCGAAGTCGGTGACATTCAGCGGTCGCTGCAGAGACGCCGGCAACTGCGCGTTGCCGACATCAATCACGATCTTCTGACCCTGGTTCTTCAGGTCCGGCGCGGCGCCGTTGCCGTCGAACTTGATCACGAGTCGGCCCGAACCACCATCGCCTCGCTTGAAGTCGATGTTGGACACCTGCACGGCACCCGGGACCTGCTTGGCAGGATCGGTTGCCACGGTCGCGCCGTTGGCCAGCGAGACCGGCATGGAAACCGTTGCCGGGGCCGAGGGCGCTGCCGCATGGGCCGCACTCAGTGCCGCGACCACGCCGATCGCGAGGCCAATGCCCCCCGTCCGGAGGATCAACGGGCGCCGGCCGGGCCGGGAGCGGTTGGCGTTGAAATCGGTCATCTTCCTATCCCCCAGAATCATTGATCTTCCAACGCGACCGTGGCTGGACGTTCCAGCCAACCACCCGCGCCATCCGGCACCAGTTCCACCAGCTCGATGCGGTCCTCGAAAACGCCGGTCACTCGACCGTCGCTCTGGCCCATGTAGGCACCGGGCTGCACGCGATATGTCACCTTGTCGGGCGCCATCACCAGCGCCACCAAACCTCCACCGCGGCCGAGCGTGCCGACCATGTCGAGGCTGTCGAGCGGGAACTGCTCCAGCACCTGCTTGCGTCGGGACGCATCCGGGCGCGGCCCGCTGCCACCACCGTCATCGGTGAAGGCCGTACTGAACGGGTCGCGCAGCGCCTGCGCCGCATATTCGAACGTTTCGAACTGCTGCATCACCGGCAGGGGATCCAGCGGCGGCGCGGGCCGTGCCTTCACCTCGGCCACCCAGGTTTCCAGGTTGGGCGCCTCGCCCGGCGTGCTGGTCACACCGCGTGCGCAACCGGCCAGCGTGGCCACCAGCGCAATCGCAAGAGCGTGGCGCACCCTGGGCGACCCACTGCGGACAGTCAATTCACCCATCTCAGGTTCCCCCCTGGCCCGACGCAGGCGCGGCCGCAGTCTTCTGCTGCTCGGCCACTTCCTCTTCGTCGAGGTAACGATACGTCTTTACCGTGCCGGCCAGCTCAAGCGGGCTGTTCGGCGTGATTGCGCCGTCCTTGCCCTGGGTCGCGCGCGGTCGCAACTGGATGTCGTGCATGGTCATGATGACCACGCGGGGCAGCGACGCGACGCCACTCACGAAGCCCCCGAACTGGTGGTAGGTACCCACCATGCGCAGCGCGATCGGCTTCTCGGCGTAGAACTCCTTGGGCTGTTCCGGACCGGGCTGGAACAATTCATTGGTGATGCCGGTGGCCAGCGCGGTCTGCGAAATGTCGACGATCAGGTCCGGCATTTCGGTCTTGCTGGGCAACTGGCGCAGCATCTGCTGCAACTGCTGTTCCATCTGCGCGAGCTGCTGCTTCAGCGGTTCCAGATTCGCGGCGCGCCCCTGCTTGGTCTCGAACTCCGTGCGCAGGTCTGACTCCTGGCGCTCCAGCCCCTCCAGCTCGGTCTTCTTGTCACGTACGAACAGGTACCAGGCCAGGCCGACGATGAGTATGGCCACCAGCGCGCAAAAGCCGATCTTGGCCTGCTGCGGCCACGCGCCCATGTTGTTGAAATCGAGTTCCTTGAGTGAAACCTTCTTCTGGCTCACGACGAGGCTCCTGTTGCCGGCGCTGCAGTGTTCGGGGCCGTTGCCGGCGCGGTCGTGGACGGCGCGGGCTGGGCCGGAGTAGCGGTCGGAGATCCAGCCGGCGTCGCGCTTTCGGCAGCCGGCGGAGGTGCCGCCGGCGCATCAGGCACGCCATCTCCATCCGTGTCCTTGGGCGCGTTCGGGTTGGCCAGCTTGACCTGCAGGCTGAACATGTACGGCAGGCCCTTGTCCGCGCCCTTCGCCTCGATGATCGACAGGTCGGGGTTGGTCATCCAGCCCGAGCTTTCGAGGTTGCGCAGGTAGGTGGACACGCGCGCGTTCGACTGCGAGCGCCCTTCCAACGTCAACATCTCCGTGTCCTGCTTGATCGAAGTGAGGATCACGCCGTCGGGAATGGTCCGCACCAGCGAATCGAACAGGTGCACCATCTGCGAGCGATTGGCCTGCAGTTGCTCGATGACTTCCTTGCGCGCCAGCAGCTTGGCCTTCTTCTTGTCCAGCTCCTCGATCTCGACGATCTGCTTGTCGACCTCGGTGATGCGGTCGCGCAGGAACTGGTTGCGCTCGTTCTGGCCGCTGATCTGGCCGTTGTAGAAGCTGATGATCAGGAACGACAGCAGCACCGCGCCCAGGGCCGACAGGCCCAGCATGGTGGCGAACTCCTTCTGCCGCTGCTTGCGGCGCTCCGCGCGCCAGGGGAGCAGGTTGATCCGTGCCATCAGTCGAAGCTCCTCAGGGCCAGGCCGCAGGCAATCATCAGCGCCGGGGCATCCTGGGCCAGGGCGTGCGCCTGCACGCGCGGTCCCAGCGTCATCTGCGCCAGCGGGTTGGCGACCGCGGTCGGCACGCCGAGCTGCTCCTCCACCATCTGGGCGATGCCCTGGATGGAGGCGCCGCCGCCGGCGATGACGATCTGGTCGACGCGGTTGAACTCGCTGCCCGCATAGAAGAACTGCAGCAGGCGGCTGATCTGCTGGACCATCGCCTCCTTGAACGGTTCCAGCACCTCGGCCTCGTAGCTCTCCGGCAGACCGCCCTGGCGCTTGGCCAGGCCCGCTTCCTCATAGCTGAGGCCGTACCGGCGCATCACCTCGTCGGTGAGTTGCTTGCCACCGAACACCTGCTCACGGCTGTAGATGGTGCGGCCGTTGCGCAGCACGTTGAGGGTGGTCATGGTCGCACCCGAGTCGATCAGGGCCACCAGGCCATCACGAGGGGTCTTCAACTGGTCGGCGATGAGCGCGAACGCGTTCTCGACCGCAAAGGCTTCCACGTCCATGATCTTGGGCGTCAGGCCGCCAAGTTCCAGCGCGGAGGAGCGGACCTCGACGTTCTCGGCGCGCGAGGCCGCCAGCAGAACCTGCACCGAATCGGGGCTGTTGGGCATCGGGCCGAGCACCTCGAAATCGAGGTTCACTTCCTCGATCGGGTACGGCACGTAGTTGACCGCCTCCAACTCGACCTGCGATTCGAGGTCGTCCTCGTCCAGGTCGGCGGGCATCGGGATGATCTTGGTGATCACCGACGAGCCGGCGACGGCCGCCGCCGCGAACTTGGCGCGCGTGCCCGAGCGTGCCACGGCACGCTTGATGGCCTCGCCCACCGCCTCGACCTCGACGATGTTCTTTTCCACCACCGCATTGGGCGGCAGCGGTTCCACGGCATAGTGCTCCACCCGGTAGCGGTTGCCCGACCGGGACAACTGCAGCAGCTTCACCGCAGTCGAACTGATGTCCACGCCGACGAGGGCCGGCTGGCTTTTCGTGATGACGCCCACAATATTCTCCCCTTGCCACAAGCGCTTGCGCGAACTTTGTGTGGCCGCGTCTTAAATAACGGACTTTCCCCCGGCTGGCAACCACTTCTTGTCAGAAACTGACGAGCCGATTCCGTCTTCCCCCAAAACGGCATCTGGAAGCGTGACCGGACGCCCGGGCCCGACCCCCGCCTCATCTATACTCCTCCGCCAATACACCCGCAATCGGACCGCTTCCCAGATGCCCCCACTTCGCCGCCTGTTCCGCTGGGCGCTGGTCGCCGCCGCCGGCCTGTTCCTGCTGGGCCTGGTCGCCGTTGGCGTCCTGTACTACCTGATCGCGCCCAACCTGCCGGACGTGGAAACCCTCCGCGACGTGGAGATGCAGGAGCCGATGTACGTCTACTCCCGGGACGGCAAGCTCATGGCCCTCTTTGGCGAGACTCGACGCTATCCGGTGAAGATCGAGGAGGTGCCCCAGCGGCTGAAGCAGGCCTTCATCGCCATCGAGGACGCCCGCTTCTACCAGCACCATGGCGTGGATTACAAAGGCACGTTCCGCGCCGTGTGGCTGTTGGCCACCACCGATGGCAAGCGCGTCCCCGGCGGCTCCACCATTACCCAGCAGGTGGCGCGCCAGTTCTATCTGAGCTCGGAAGTCAGCTACACCCGCAAGCTCACCGAGATGCTGCTGGCGATGCGCATGGAGCGCGAGCTGAGCAAGGACGAGATCTTCGAGCTGTACCTCAACAAGAGCTTCTTCGGCAACCGCGCCTACGGCGTGGCCGCGGCCGCAGAGTTCTACTACGGCAAGAACCTGAGCGAGCTGTCCCTGGACGAAATGGCCTCGCTGGCCGGCATCCCCAAGTTCCCGTCCAGTGGCAACCCGCTGAGCAATCCCGAGCGCGCCAAGGAACGCCGCGACTACATCCTGCAGCGCATGGCGGAACTGAAGTTCGTGTCCCGCGCCGAAGCCGAGGCGGCCAAGGCCGTGCCGATGCACGCCTCCCCGCATGAGCGGCCGGTCGAGATCGAGGCCCCCTATGTGGCCGAAATGGTGCGCCAGGCCATGGTCGACAAGTTTGGCGCCGAGGCGCTGACCAAGGGCTACCACGTCACCACCACCATCGACCCGGTGCTGCAGGCCGCGGCGGACAAGGCGCTGCGCGACGGCCTGCACGTCTACGACGTACGCCATGGCTGGCACGGCGTCGAGAAACATGTGGAACTGGCCGCGGGCGAGACCGCGGCCCAGGCGCGCACCCGGCTGCGCGGCATCTCTGCACAAGCGGCACTGCGGCCGGCGCTGGTGCTGGCTACCGCCGACCGTGCCGCGACCGTGGTGCTGGCCGACGGCACCACCGTCGAGCTGGGCGCCGACCAGGGCTGGGGTGGGCGCAGCCCGGCCAGCCTGGTCAAGCGTGGCGACATTGTCCGCGTGACCCGGGTCGAAGCGCCTGCCGACGCGAAGCCAGAGGCCCCAGCGCCCCCGGTGCGCTACCGGCTGTCGCAGATTCCGCGGGCACAGGCGACGCTCGTGTCGCTTGATGCCGACACGGGCGCGCTGCGCGCGCTCTCGGGCGGCTACAGCTACGCCGGCAACAAGTTCAACCGCGCCACCCAGGCGCGGCGCCAGCCGGGATCGAGCTTCAAGCCGTTTGTGTACGCCGCGGCGATGGAGCGCGGCTTCAACCCGGCCTCCATCGTGCTGGATGCGCCGGTGGTGTTCCAGGACCGGCGCGGGCATATTTGGCGCCCGCAGAATGACACCGGCAACTTCAAGGGCCCGATGCGCCTGCGCGAGGCAATGGTGCAATCGCGCAACCTGGTCTCTGTGCGCATGCTCGATGCGATCGGCGTGGACTACGCCCGCAAGTACATCAGCCACTTCGGGTTCCCCGAGTCGGAACTGCCGCCCAACCTGTCGATGTCGCTGGGCACGGCATCCCTGACCCCGATCTCCGTGGCGCAGGGGTACGCGGCGTTCGCCAATGGCGGCTTCCGCATCACGCCGTGGTTCATTGACGAAGTGAAGGACCGCGACGGCGCGGTGGTGTTCAAGGAGAAGCCGGCCGTGGCCTGTCGTACCTGCGCGGTGGGCGCGACCACGGCGAAAGCCGCGCCGGCTACCGGCACGGTGGTGGATGGCTTTGACCTCGGCCCGGCGGGCGGCGCCTCCGCGGCAACCAAACCGGCGGACACGGCGGAAGCCAAGCCCGAGGCCAAACCGGCGCCCGCGGCGGCCCCTCTGGACCTCGACAAGCTGTCCCTGGCCCCGCGCGCGATCGACAACCGCATCGCCTACCAGATCGTGTCGATGCTGCGCGACGTGGTGCTGCGCGGCACCGGAACGGCGGCCAAGGTCCTGGAGCGCGAGGACGTCGGCGGCAAGACCGGCTCCACCAATGACCATCGCGATGCCTGGTTTTCCGGCTTCGGCGGACCGCTGGTGACCACCGTGTGGGTCGGCCGCGACAACTTCCAGTCGCTGGGCTACCGCGAGTACGGCGGCAAGGCCGCCCTGCCGATCTGGATCGACTACATGCGGGTGGCCCTCAAGGACCAGCCGATCCGCGCCAACGATCCGCCCGATGGGATGGTGCAGGTGTCGGTTGGCCCGGGCGGCCGCCTGATCCCCGACGGCGGCAGTGGCATCGTCGAGTGGGTCAAGGCCGAAGACCTGGAACGCATGGAAACCTATGTGGACTACGGCCCGGAAGAAGCTGAAGCTCCGACGGAAGAAGAGTCCTTCGACATTTTCTGACGTGTGGTAGGGTTTGATGGTCGGCCCTCGTGGCCGACCGCGGCGGTTCCCGCCCGCGCAGTGCAGCCGCGGAGGTCCTCGTGAGCCACGCCCGACAGCACGCACACCTGCACATGCAGACGCGCACCCGCGAGCGCCGCCACCGGTTGGCGCATGAAGCGGCCCGCCTGATGGCGGAAGGCGGTATCCGCGACTTCCACCAAGCCAAGCTCAAGGCCGCTGAGCGGTTGGGCATCCATGACGACGCCTCCCTTCCCCGCAACCGCGAGATCGAGGAGGCGCTGCGCGAGTACCAGCGACTGTTCCAGCCCGGCAATGTCGACGCGATCCGGCAGCGACGCGAAGTCGCGCTGCGCGCCATGGAATTCTTCAACGGGTTCGACCCCCGGCTGGTCGGGCCGGTGCTGGATGGCACCGCCGACGTGCGCAGCCCCGTGGCGCTGCACCTGCACGATGACGATCCCGACGCGGTGCCCCGTTTCCTGGAGCAGCACGGCATTCCCGCGGAGGCGCGGAGTCGCCGCCTGCGGCTGGACCGTGAACGCGAGGGCGATTTCCCGGTCTGGGTGTTCACTGCCGAGGACCTGGCCTTCGACGTCACCGTGCTGCCGCGGGCCGTGCTGCGTCAGGCGCCCCTGTCCAGCGTGGATGAGAAGCCGATGCGACGCGCAACCGTGCTGCAATTGCGACAGATGCTGGTGGACGAGGACATCAGTGGTTTCGAACAGGGCCGCGGCTGATTCCACGGTCGCCTTGACGAGGGTGCCCGTAGCCGAACACGTTGAGTTCGATCACCACGAAAGCCGCCAGCCACAACAGCGCGTCCCAGGCGTCCAACCAGGCGTGCATGGGCTGCGGGCCGGTGGCGCCCTCCACCGCCCACGACACCAGGAAAGCCACAAGGACCAGGTACAGCGCGGCGGCGGCCCCGCGCCGCCACCGGTGCAGGCGCACGGCGTCAGCCGGCAACCGCACCTCGAGCTCCAGCAGCGCCACCACGCCCAGCCACACCATCTCGTTGGAAAAGTCGAGCCACTGCCGTTCCAGCGCATAACCGACGCAGGCCACCAGCACCGCCAGTGCCGCGATGGCACGCACGCTGTGCAGCGCCGGACGCAACCGCGAGGGCAGCGACCAGCCCCCCGTCTCCCATTCGAACAACAGCAGCAGCACCAGCCAGGCCGCCGTGTCGACCAGCTCGGTCAGTCGTCCGAACAGCGCGTACAGCACCACGTCGCCGGCCAGTAGCGCATACATCAGCCACTTGAAAACGACGAAGCCGCGGCGAGGCCGCGGCTCCATCATCGCGTCGGCGCGGGCGCCGGCCAACGGAAGACCCATCCGGATCAGCGCTGGTCCATGCCCTTGTAGTCGCGGACCGCCGAGCCGGTGTAGATCTGGCGCGGGCGGCCGATGCGGGCTTCCGCATCGGTCTGCTGTTCCAGCCAGTGGCTGACCCAGCCCGCGGTGCGGGCGATGGCGAACATGACCGTGAACATCTCGGTCGGGATCCCCAGCGCCTTGTAGATGATGCCCGAGTAGAAATCGACGTTCGGGTAGAGCTTGCGCTGCACGAAGTACTCGTCCTTCAGCGCAGCCTCCTCGAGCTTCATCGCGACCTCCAGCAGCGGGTCGTTGATGCCCAGCTCACCCAGCACCTTGTGGGTCATCTCGCGAATGATCTTGGCGCGCGGATCGAAGTTCTTGTAGACGCGGTGGCCGAAGCCCATCAGGCGGAAGCCCGACTCCTTGTCCTTGGCCTTGGCAATCGCCGAACCGACATTCTCAGGGCGGCCGATCTCTTCCAGCATCTTGAGCACGGCTTCGTTGGCACCGCCGTGGGCAGGTCCCCACAACGCGGCCACGCCGGCAGCAACGCTGACGTACGGGTTGGCACCCGTCGAGCCGACCAGGCGCACGGTCGAGGTCGAGGCGTTCTGCTCGTGGTCGGCGTGCAGGATGAACAGCAGGTCCATGGCCTTGGCGGCCATCGGGCTGAGTTCCAGCGGCTCCGACGGCACTTCCTTCATCATGTGCAGGAAGCGCGTGGTGTATTCGAGGTTGTTCTTCGGATAGCGGATCGGCCAGCCGATGGAGTAGCGGTAGCAGGCGGCGGCAATCGTCGGGATCTTGGCGATCAGGCGGATCGCGGCCAGGCGGCGCTGGTCCGGGTCCTCGAGGTCAAGATCGTTGTGGTAGAAGCTGGCCAGCGAACCCAGCATGCCGGTGAGCATGGCCATCGGGTGGGCGTCGTGGCGGAAGCCGTACAGGAAGGTGCGGAAGGCCTCGTGCATCATCGTGTGATGCGTGACCTCGTGCTCGAACGAGGAGAACTCCTCCTTGGTCGGCAGCTCACCGTGCATCAGCAGGTAGGCGACTTCGAGGAAGCTCGAGTGCTCGGCCAACTGTTCGATCGGGTAGCCGCGGTACAGCAATACGCCGGCGTCGCCATCGATGTAGGTGATGGCCGACTTGCAGCTGGCGGTGGCGCCGAAGCCCGGGTCGTAGGTGAAGCAACCCGTTTCCTTGGGCAGCTTGGCGATGTCGATGCAGGGCGCGCCCAGAGTCGGGTGCTGCACGGGCAGGACGACGCTCTTGTCGCCAGCGGCAAGGGTGACCTGGGTCAGGCCAGACTTGGTATCGGACACGAAGCACTCCTCGGTCTGCGTACGGCGGGAAACCCGCGGAACGTAAGGGGGAAGGGAGCAGGTCGACCCGGCGGCGGATGCACAGCCGGCCCGGACTTGCGATCCTGAATTATCGCACAATGCCCCTGAGTCCGGACTCTGACTTTAGTCAGGCGGAGGGCATGTGGCGGCGCTGGCGGACCCTTGCCGACCGGCGCGGAAACACGCTATCGCGGGCGTGGGACCACACTGGGCGTGGCCCGGAAGACATCGGCGAAGCGACGGGCGCAAATGCAAACGGCCGCCCGGAGGCGGCCGTAATGCATCGCGCAACGACGAGGATTACTTGCCGTAACGCTTGCGGAACTTATCCACGCGACCGCCAGTATCCAAGATCTTGTGCTTGCCCGTGTAGAACGGGTGCGAGGCCGAGGAGATATCGACCTTGATCAGCGGGTACTCGTTGCCGTCTTCCCACTTGACCTTCTCCTTGGAACCCAGCGTCGAGCGGGTGAGGATCTGGAATTCGGTGGTGACGTCCTGGAAGACGACGTCGCGGTATTCGGGATGGATGCCGGCCTTCATGGCACTCACCAATCTGTAAACGGGAAAGAGCGGCATTCTAGCGGGCAAATTGGTCTTGGGCAAGCCCCAACCCTCAAACGGCCGCGAGGGCGTCCCGGATCAAGGCCTGGAACCGCCCCTGGTCATAGCGCCGCAGCACGCGGGCGTTGTCCGCGCGCCCCGTCTGGCGGCTCCAGTCGACCACGGTGGCACCCCGGGTGTGCCGGCCCTCCAGTTCCACCACCACCGGCCGCGCCACCTGCTCGATAGCGCCATCGGGCTGCAGGGCGAAGGCCATCGCCAACGCATCAGCCGAATGCCAGTAGGCGCCGCGGCGGTCGGCCGACCATTCCCGGGTCTTGCGTGAAATGCCTTCGTAAAAGCGCGCCCGTGGCGAATCGGCGCGCAACCAGCCCACCACTTCGTCATGCAGCAGGCCGTGGGCGACGGTCGCCTCCCAGTCGGCCAGGTCGAACCGCGGGAAGGCGCTGAATACCACGTGCGCTGCTTCAGGATCGAAGGCGACATTGAATTCGGCGGCGGGGGTGATGTTGCCGTGCGCGGTCACCGCGCCCCCCATCACCACCAGGCGCCCGATGCGCTGCGGCAGGGTGGGATCCAGGCGCAGGGCCAAGGCAACGTTGGTCAGCGGCCCCAGCGCGACCAGCAGCAGCCGGCCCGCGTGCTGATGGGAGAGCCGCAGGATGGCCAGCGCGGCATGTTCGGCTTGCACCTGCGCGCTGGCGGGCGGGTAGCCGATGTCGCCGAACCCGTCCTGACCGTGTACGTGCGCAGCATCCTCCGCCTCGTGCACGAGCGGCGAAGCACAGCCGGCGAACACCGGCACGTCCACGCCAGCGACCTCGCACAGCTTGAGCGCATTGGCCACGGTGTGGCGCAATCCGACGTTGCCAGCGGCGATGGTGAGGCCAACCACGCGGTGGTCGGCATCGTTGAACGCCATGAGCAGGGCCAGCGCGTCGTCCACGCCGGGGTCGGTGTCGATCAGCAACGGAATCGGGTCGGTCATGCGTTGATTATGCGCATTTCCATCAAAGCTGTCGGACGAACGTCATGCCGCCGCATAGCGTGCGGCGCCGCCGACCCAGCGCGCGACGATGCGTTCCGCGATGTCCGGTGATTCGGCGAGCAGGCGTTCGCCCAGCAGCTGCACGCGCGGCAACAGGTCCGCGTCGCGGGCGAGGTCGGCCAACCGGAATGCCGCCAGCCCGGTCTGGCGGGTGCCGAGCAGCTCGCCGGGGCCGCGCAACTCGAGGTCCTTCTCGGCGATGACGAAGCCGTCGTTGGTCTCGCGCATGGTCTCCAGCCGCTGCCGCGCGAGTTGCGAAAGCGGTGGCTGGTACAGCAGCACGCAACTGGACGCGGCGCTGCCCCGCCCCACCCGGCCACGCAACTGGTGCAACTGCGCAAGGCCGAGGCGCTCGGCATTTTCGATGATCATAAGCGACGCGTTGGGCACGTCCACGCCGACCTCGATGACGGTGGTGGCCACCAGCAGCTCGATATCGCCGCGCTTGAACGCCAGCATGGTGGCCTGCTTGTCGGCCGCCTTCATCCTGCCGTGCACCAGCCCCACGCGCAGTCCGGGCAACTGGCGACCGAGCTCCTCGTACGTGCTTTGCGCGGCCTGCGCCGCGACCTCGTCGCTGTCGTCGATCAGCGTGCACACCCAATAGGCCTGGCGGCCTTCGGCGCACGCCTTGCGGATGCGTTCCACCAGCTCGGGACGACGCTCCGCGCCGAGGGCGACGGTCTGGACCGGCGTGCGGCCTGGCGGGAGTTCGTCGATGGCGGACACGTCCAAGTCGGCATAGGCGGCCATGGCCAACGTGCGTGGGATCGGCGTGGCGGTCATGACCAGCTGGTGCGGCACCACCTCGATGCGGTCACCCACGTCGCCGGCCAGTACGCCCGCGCCCTTGTCGCGCAGCGCTAGTCGCTGGTGCACGCCGAAGCGGTGTTGCTCGTCGACGATGGCCAAGGCAAGGTCGTGGAACGCGACTCCCGCCTGCATCAGCGCGTGGGTCCCGACTACCATCTGCGCTTCGCCAGACGCGACGGCTTGCAGCACCTTGGCGCGCGCGCGGCCGGTGACCTTGCCGGCCAGCCATGCCACGTTGACGCCCAGCGGCTCAAGCCAGCCGCGCAGGTTGCTGAGGTGCTGCTCGGCGAGCAATTCGGTGGGCGCCATCAGCGCGGCCTGGCGGCCGGCCGCGACAGCCATCATTGCCGCGAGCGCGGCCACCACGGTCTTGCCGGAGCCGACGTCGCCCTGCACCAGCCGCAGCATCGGCGACGGCCGCGCAAGGTCCGCGCGGATCTGCGCAAAAACGCGCTGCTGCGCACCGGTCAGCGCGAACGGCAGCGCGGCACGCAGGCGCTCGGCCAGCGCCATCTCGCGCAGGACCACGGCGGCATGCGCCTGTTGGGCGATGCGCTGGCGCCGCAAGCTGAGGTGATGCGCCAGCAACTCTTCCAGTGCCAAGCGACGCTGCGCCGGATGCGTCCCGCCGAGCAGCGCGGCCACGTCGGCGTCGGGCGGGGGCCGGTGCACGGTGAGCAGGGCCTCGCGCAGCGTCGGCAACTGGAGGTCGCGACGCAACTGTTCGGGCAACAGCTCCAGCGTTTCGGCTGCCGGCAGCCGGTCCAGTGACAGCCCGATCAGGCGGCGGAGGGACGCGGGGCCAATGCCTTCGACCGCCGGATAGACCGGGTCCAGGGATTCGCCAAGCGCGTCCTCGACGTCACCTACGACCCGATAGCTGGGATGGACGATTTCCAGTCCATGCTGTCCCGGCCGAGGAGTGCCGTAGCAGCGCACGCGAACGCCGGGGCGGAACTGCGCCACCTGCGCGGCGCGGAAATGGAAGAAACGCAAGACGAGCGTGCCGCGCGACTCGTCGCCCAGCGCGACGCGCAGCATCGGGCGGTAGCGAAAGCCGCGCTCGACCGCCTCAACCCGCCCTTCCACCTGCGCGGGAACGCCGGGTTGCAGCATGGCGATCGGCGTCAGTCGGGTGCGGTCCTCATATTGACGCGGCAGTTGCAGCCACAGATCCTGCAGCGTGAGCAGGCCGCGCGCCGCCAACTTCTCCGCCACCTTCGGGCCGCAACCGGGCAGCGCCGTCAGCGGCGTTTCACCGATGGCGGCGAGTGCGGGTGCGGGTCGGGCGGCGCGGGGCATCCGTCAGGCGCGGTGCGGCGTCAGTCCAGCACCATCACCGCATCGACTTCGAACAGCACGCCGCGCGGCAGGCCCGACACCTCGATGGTGGAGCGCGCGGGGAACGGGGCATTGAAGTACTCGCCCATCACCGCGTTGACGGTGCTGAACTCGCCGAGATCGGTCAGGTACAGGCCGAGGCGAACGATCTTCTCCAGCGATCCGCCCGCGGACTCGCAGACGGCGACCAGGTTATCGAAGGCGCGACGCGTCTGCGCATCGATGCCGCCTTCGACCACCAGGCCCGTGGCCGGATCGAGCGGAATCTGGCCGGACAGGTACACGGTGTTGCCGGCGCGCACGGCCTGCGAATACGGACCGATGGCAGCGGGGGCCTTGTCGGTGTGGATGATCTGGCGGGACATCGGGGGCTCCTCGGGAAGCGGCGTGCAATGGCCCAGTTTAGCGGAGCGCCGGCCCGGTCGTGTCCAAGGTCAGAATCGCTGGATGCCGAGCACCACGCCGAGTCGGCGCACCCGGCGCATGACGTCGGCAAGGTGGCGGCGATCGCGCACTTCCACGCCAAAACGCATCACCGCCATGTTGGAATCACGTTCCAGGTATTCCACGCGGTCGATGTTGGAATCCGCTTCGGCGATCGCGGCGGCGACCTGGGCCAGCGCGCCGGGGCGATTGTCGACCTCGATCTTGAGCGCTGCGCCGAAATCGCCTTCCACCTTGCGGTCCCAGCCAATGGGCACCCAGCGGTCGGGCGACTTGCGGTACTCCACCACGTTGGGGCAGTCCAGGCGATGCACCACGATGCCCTTGCCCGCGGTGTGGTAGCCCATGATCTCGTCGCCGGGCACCGGCAGGCAGCAGTTGGCGAAACTGATCACGCCGCGTTCGCGGCCGGTGATGAGGATGCGGTCTTCCGCCGTCGGCGCGCGCACTTCGCGGCGGTCCAGCTTTTCCGGCGCGGAGCGCACCAGCGCCTGCGCAACCTGGGCGGGCATGCGGTTGCCGAGGGCGATATCGGCCAGCAAGGCTTCCAGGCGCGCGTAACGCTGCTCGCCCAGGTAGGCGTCCATGCGCACCGCGGGCACGCGCTCCAGCGAGGTTTGCAGCACCTCCAGCGCGCGGTCGAGCATGCGGTGGCCAAGTTGTACGGCGTCCTCATGCTCCAGCTGTTTGAGCTGCTGGCGGATCGAAGTGCGGGCCTTGCCGGACACCACGAACTCCAGCCACTGCGGCTTGGGCGCGGACGACTTGGCGGTGATTATCTCCACGCGCTGGCCGCTGGCCAGCTTGTTGCGCAGCGGCACCAGCTTGCCGTCGACGCGCGCTGCCACCGCGCGGTTGCCGACGTCCGTGTGCACCGCGTAGGCGAAGTCCAGCGCGGTGGAGTTGCGCGGCAATGCGAGGATGTCGCCTTGGGGCGTGAACAGGTACACCTCGTCGGGGAAGAGGTCGACCTTGACGTTCTCAAGGAACTCCAGCGAAGAGCCGGTGGCGTGCTGAGCCTCAACCAGCCCGGTGATCCAGTTCTGCGCCCGGTTCTGCGCGCTGGACGAGCCTTCTCCCCCGTGCTTGTACGACCAGTGTGCGGCGATGCCGCGCTCGGCGATGAGGTCCATGTCCTCGGTGCGGATCTGCACTTCGATCGGCGAGCCATACGGGCCGAACAGCACGGTGTGCAACGACTGGTAGCCGTTGGCCTTGGGAATGGCGATGAAGTCGCGGAAACGCGCATCCAGCGGCTTGTATGCCGCATGCACGACACCCAGCGCGTGGTAACAGTCGGCCACGCTACGCAGCACGATCCGGAAGCCGAACACGTCCATCACCTGGGCGAAGTTCTTGTGCTCGGCGCGCATCTTGCCGTAGATGCTCCACGGCGACTTGACCCGGCTCACCAGCCGGTTGATCAGCTTCTCCTTGGCCAGTCGCTGGGCCAAGGTGGCTTCGATCTGCACCAGCGCCTCGCGACGCACGACCGGCTGGGTGCGGATGCGCTTCTCGATAACCGCATGCCGCCACGGATGGAGGGCGCGGAAGCCCAGGTCCTGCAGCTCGGCCTTGATCAGATTCATGCCCAGGCGCTGGGCGATGGGCGCGTAGATTTCCAGCGTCTCGCGGGCGATGCGATGCCGCGCCTCGATGCTCTGCGCACCCAGTGTGCGCATGTTGTGCAGGCGGTCGGCCAGCTTGATCAGGATCACACGCAGGTCGCGCGCCATGGCCAGCAGCATCTTGCGGAAGCTTTCCGCGGCCGCTTCCTGCCGGTCGCGGAACTGCAGCTTGTCCAGCTTGGTGACGCCGTCCACCAGTTCGGCCACGGTTTCGCCGAACTCGGCGGCCAGGCCGTCATAGGTCAGCGGGGTGTCCTCGATGGTGTCATGCAGGATCGCCGCGACCAGGGTTTCGACGTCCAGCCCCTGTTCGGCCAGTACCTGCGCAACCGCCACCGGGTGGGTGATGTAGGGCTCCCCCGACTTGCGCGTCTGCCCGGCATGCGCGGCAGCACCGACAACCCAGGCGCGCCGCAGCAGCCGCAACTGCTCCGGCGGCAGGTACGCGGCCACGCGCTCGAGGTCACGCACGTAGTCCGGCACGCCTGCGTCATCGGACGCGGGCGACGGGGCCGGACGCAGGGCGGTCTCGCGGGAGTTCATACCTGCAATCTACGCGGCGCAGCGCGGGGCGGCAACGCAAAGCTGAATGGCGGAAACGACGCGGCCCCGCGTAGGCGGGGCCGCAGGATTCCATTCACGCGCCGAAGCGCGCGACGGGCAAATCAGTCGTCGCCCTTGGACATGTCGTCGTCGGCCACGACTTCAGCGGCGGCCCACTCCAGCGCCTCGCGTTCCTTGCGCTCGCGCTCGGCCTTCTCGACCGCGTCGATGTACTCGAGATCGATGCGGCGCGCCGCAATCTCGCGCAGGGCAAGCACGGTCGGCTTGTCATTGGCTTCGCTGTTGTCCAGCTGCGGCTCGACGCCGTTGGCCAGCTGGCGGGCGCGCTTGGCGGCCATCATGACGAGTTCGAAGCGGTTGTTGACCACTTCCAGGCAATCTTCAACGGTAATGCGGGCCATGGGGCTCCTGGCGGCCGGGGGCCGTCCGTACAGACTCGGTGGGACCGGTGATTATACGGGTCCGCCAGCCCATGGCGCAACCCGTTGTTTCAGAACACGTTTCTGCCCCCCCGGGCATTCTCCCGCCCGCAACCGTCTGTTCAATCGGCCAACAGCGCGGTAATCAGCCGCCCATGGCGCGCCACCTGCTGCTCGCGCCGCAACCGGCTGGCGGTGAAGACCGAGCACATCTCGTCCACCGCCACCGCGAAGTGCTCGTTGACGATCACGTAGTCGAACTCGCCGTAGTGCGACATCTCCTCGCGCGCGGCGGCCAAGCGTTGCTGGATGACGTCCTCGGAGTCCTGGCCGCGGTTGCGCATCCGTTGTTCCAGCGCTTCGCGCGACGGTGGCAGGATGAACACGCTGACCGCGCCCGGCACCTTGTCGCGCACCTGGCGCGCGCCCTGCCAGTCGATTTCCAGCAGCACGTCCTTGCCGGCATTGAGCTGCGGCTCCACCGACTGGCGAGCGGTGCCCTTCCAGTCGCCGTGCACCAGGGCGTGCTCGAAGAAGTCACCCGCGGCGACCATGCCTTCGAACTCCGCGGCGCTGACGAAGTGGTAATGCTCCGCATGTCGTTCACCGGGCCGTGGCTTGCGGGAGGTGAACGAGATCGACAGGGCGATGTTGGGGTCGCGTGCCAGCACCGCGTTGACGATGCTTGACTTGCCCGCGCCCGACGGCGCCGCGACGATGAACAGGGTTCCGCGCATGGTCATTCGATGTTCTGGATCTGTTCGCGGACCTGGTCGATCAGGACCTTCAACTCGATGGCCGCGGACGACGTACGGGCATCCACCGACTTGGAGCCCAGCGTATTCGCCTCGCGGTTGAATTCCTGCAGAAGGAAGTCAAGCCGGCGACCGACGGCTTCCTTGAGCTTGAGAACGCGCCGCGCCTCGCCAACGTGGGCGTTGAGCCGATCCAACTCCTCTTCCACGTCAAGCTTCTGCAGCCACATCACCAGCTCCTGTTCCAAGCGGCCGGGGTCGGCGGGTTGGGCGAGTTCGGACAGGCGCGCTTCCAGCTTGGCGCGTTGGCCGGCGCGGATCGTTGGCATCAGCTCGCGCACCTCAGCGGTGATCGCCGCGATGCCATCCACGCGCTCGATGATCACGGCGGCCAGCTTGGCGCCTTCGCGTTCGCGCGCAGCGACGAATTCGTCCAGCACCGCGTCCAGCAGCGTAAGCGCCTCGGCCTGCAGCGCCGCCGGATCGGTCGCCTTGGCCTGCAGCACGCCGGGGAATTGCATCAGGTCGGTGAAATCGGTGCGCATGGCGGGGAAGCGGGAGGACAGCTTCAACGCCAGGTCCGACAGCTCGCCGATACGGTCGGCGTTGACGTGCAGCTCCCCCTCGCCTTCGGGCGTGCGCAGGCGCAAGCTCAGTTCCAGCTTGCCACGTGCGACGCGCGCGGCGACGCGTTCGCGCAAGGCAGGCTCCATGGCGCGCAGCTCGTCATGCAGGCGCAGGCCCACTTCGAGGAAGCGGTGGTTTACCGAACGCAGTTCGCACGAAAGCGTGCCCCATTCGGTGTCGCGCTCGCCATTGGCGAAGGCGGTCATGCTGCGGATCATGCGTTTGTCCTGTCCGGAACCGGGGCGGTGAGGGGCGAATGGTAAACTCGCCGGCCCCGATCACGGTAATCACGTCGATGACCAGCACCCTGCCGCAAGGCGTCACCCGGCCCAGCGGCCGCGCCCCCGACCAGTTGCGCGAGGTGCGGATCGAGCGTGGCTACACCCGCCACGCCGAGGGCTCGGTACTGGTCAGCTTTGGCGACACGCGGGTACTGTGCACCGCCAGCATCGAGAACAGGGTGCCGGCATTCCTGCGGGGCAAAGGCGAAGGCTGGGTCACCGCCGAGTACGGCATGCTGCCCCGCGCCACCAACACCCGCACCGACCGCGAAGCTGCGCGCGGCAAGCAGGGCGGACGCACGCTGGAGATCCAGCGCCTGATCGGCCGCTCGCTGCGCGCGTGCGTGGACCGCAGGCAGCTGGGCGAGCGCACCATCACCCTGGATTGCGACGTGCTGCAGGCTGACGGCGGCACCCGCACTGCGGCAATCACCGGCGCCTACGTGGCACTGGTGGACGCGGTTCGCTGGCTGCAGGCGCGCAAGGAGATCACCCGCGACCCGGTGTTCGGCGCGGTGGCGGCGGTGTCGGTGGGCATCTACCGCGGGGTGCCCGTGCTGGACCTGGATTACGCCGAGGACAGCGACTGCGACACCGACATGAACGTGGTGATGAACGACGGCGGCGGTTTCATCGAGGTGCAGGGCACCGCCGAGGGCCATGCGTTCCGCCGGGAAGAACTCCACGCGATGACCGCGCTGGCGGAGACCGGCATTGCCCGCCTCGTCGAGCTGCAGCGCGCTGCGTTGGCCGGCTGAGGCCGTCGCCCACGCTGGAATCTCGAATGAAGTGGGTCCTCGCCTCCAGCAATCCCGGCAAGCTCGCCGAGCTCAACGCGATCCTCCGCGATGAGGGCTGCACGCTCGTCACCCAAGCCAGCCTGGGCGTAGGCGACGTGCCGGAAACCGGGCTGACCTTCATCGAGAACGCGCTGCTCAAGGCACGCCATGCGGCGCAGCTCACGGGCCTGCCCGCGTTGGCCGACGACTCCGGGCTGTGCGTGGATGCGCTAGGGGGCGCGCCGGGCCTGTACTCCGCCCGTTATGCAGGGCCCGGAGCCGATGCCCAGGCCAACATCGACAAGTTGCTGGCCGTCCTGGAAAGTGTGCCGGACGAGGCACGTACCGCCCACTTCCATGCGGTGCTGGTGCTGCTGCGCGCGGCCGACGACCCGCAGCCGCTCGTGGTCGAGGGCCGCTGGCATGGCAGCGTGCTGCATGCCCGTCGTGGCGCCGGCGGTTTTGGCTACGACCCGGTGTTCCTGGACCCCGCGTCCGGGCGTTCTGCGGCGGAGCTCGATCCTGCCACCAAGAACCGTGTCAGCCACCGCGGCCAGGCCTTGGCCGAACTCAAAGCCCGCCTGCGGACGCTGTCGCTGAACGACCCGCTGCGGCCGCGCTGAAACGGCCAGCAGCCCACGTGCCGGGGTGGGACAATACTCAGATGACGCTCACCACCCCGCCGCTGTCCCTGTACGTCCACATCCCGTGGTGCGTGCGCAAATGTCCGTACTGCGACTTCAATTCGCATGAGCGGCGCGGCGAGCCGCCTTTCGAGGCTTATGTGGACGCGTTGCTGGCCGACCTCGACCACGACCTGCCGCTGGTCTGGGGTCGCAACGTGCGCACCGTATTCTTCGGCGGCGGCACGCCCAGCCTGATGCCGCCGGAGGCCATCGACCGCTTTCTGCAGGGCGCCAGCGCGCGGCTGCGCTTCGCGCCGGGCTGCGAGATCACGTTGGAGACCAACCCGGGCACCGCCGAGCACGGCCGCTTCGAGGGCTACCGCGCGGCGGGCATCAATCGCCTCAGCTTCGGCGTGCAGAGTTTCGACGACGGTTGCCTGCAGCGCTTGGGCCGCATCCACGACAGCGCGGAAGCCGAAGCCGCGATCAAACTGGCGCAGGACGCGGGCTTCGACAACATCAATCTTGACCTGATGTACGCACTGCCCGGCCAGAGTCTGGCGATGGCCGAGCAAGATCTGGCACGCGCCTTCGCATTGCGACCTACCCATGTTTCGCACTACCAGTTGACGCTGGAGCCGAACACGGTGTTCGCCGCGCGTCCCCCGACAGGCATTCCCGATGACGATGCCAGCTGGGACATGCAGGAGCACTGCCAGGCCCTGCTGGCAGACGCCGGGTACGCGCAGTACGAGGTGAGTGCCTATGCCCAAGCGGGCCGGCGCTGCGACCACAACCTCAACTACTGGCGCTACGGCGATTACCTGGGCATCGGTGCCGGGGCCCATGGCAAGCTCACCCTGGGCAGCGAACAGGACATCCTGCGGCGCTGGAAGCACAAGCACCCGGCCACCTACATGGCGCATGCAGGCAGTGCCGCGGCCATCGGCGGCGAGGAACGGGTGGCGCTGGACAAGCGTCCGTTCGAGTACATGCTCAATGCGTTGCGGCTGGTGGACGGTTTCGCCCTGACGGAGTTCGCGGCGCGGACCGGGCTGGCTCCGGCAGACATCGCTCCCCGCATCGATGCCGCCTGCAAGGCCGGCTGGTTGGAACGCAGTGCCGACCTGGTCCGCCCCACCGAGCTGGGTCGCCGCTTCACCAATGACGTGGTCAGCCTGTTCCTGGACGAAGCCGCCTGACGGGCTCCTGTCCGGTCCCGAGTCGGTGTAACGTAAGGGCCATCAGGGGGGGCTTCACCTGCCGCATCCGTCCGACCGGAGGTCGTCGCGGACTTCCGGCCCGTGGCCTCAGGATCTTCGTCAGGCCAGGTGCAGCCATGGATACCTATGCAGCCCCGGGAGTGCTTCCCATGCGGTCCACGCTTGAATCGGCTCGGCTGCCACCCCGCGTACAGCGCATCCTGGAACGCGTCCTGGCCCTGCTGTCCGATGACCTGGCCCGCCGCCTGGAGCGGATGCTGGCCGATTATGAGGAGCAGTTGTTCCGCCACGCGGAGCAGGCGCGCAATCCGACCCAGCAAACGGTGCACTTCGAAACGCTGCGCAGCGTGCGGGTCAATCGCTCGGACCTGATTCCGCGCTTCCTGCACGAGGTGGAGCGCTCGCTCAGTGGCATCCGCCAGCCTGCGGTCAAGGCCATCGAGGCGCCGCACCCCGTGGCCGGGTTTGGTCACCTGCGCCTGGTCGAAGACGAAGTGGTGACCGAGGCGGGCGCGCTGCGGGCCATGGCGGTGCGCCACGAGGCGCGCTGCAGCCTGCCGCTGTTGCTGCTGGGCCAGCGCTTCGGCGTGCTGGCCGGGTCGCCGGCAGTTGAAGCCGAGCACCTGCCCGTGGGCCCGCAACAGCTGTCGCGCATCCTCGCCGAAGCCAGCCATGTGCTGCAGATCAGCCAGGAGGCACGGCTGGAGCTCTTCCACAGCTTCGACACCCATGTCCTGGGCGGCTATGCCCACCTCGTGGAAGCGCTGAACAGCCTGTTGGCCCAGGAAGGCGTGCTGCCCAACCTGTCCTACGTGCCGCTGCGTACCCGGGCGGTCAACCCGGTGGCCGCCGCCGCTTCCGCGCAACGCGCCCCGGCCGGCCAGCGCGCCACCGCGACGCCCGCACCTGCGCTGCTGCGTCCCCACACCGCCTGGATGGGGGACGAGGACGACGGCAGCAGCAAGGACGAAGACAGTGTCACCTTCCCGTTGCTGCAGGAGCTGCTTTCCGGGCGCAGCGGCCTGATCGGCAAGTTGCGGCCGGAGGTCTCGACCCCCCTGCGCCAGCAGATGTCGCCCAGCGACGTCCAGGCGGCCCTGGAGGCCCAGCAGAGCCAGGCCCGCCCGCCCCGCCCAGGCCCCGCAGGGCTGTCGGATTTGCGCCAGACCCTGCTCGCCCATGGCCGGCGCAAGTACGGCGAGGCGATCTCGCTGTCGCAGGAGGACAATGACGCCATCGAGCTGTTGGGAATGTTGTACGGCGAGTTGGCACGCGACGTGCGCCGCGAGTCGCCAAGCAGCTCCCTGCTTGAGCGCCTGCAGGTGCCTCTGCTGCGCGTCGCACTGCAGGATCACGGCTTTTTCGCGCGTACCCACCACCCTGCCCGCCAGCTGTTGAACGCGGTGGCCGAATCCGGCGCCAGCTGGCTCGCGGATGACGAGCGCGACCCGGTGCTGGAGGAGCACCTCAAGCGTGCCGTCGACCACGTGGTGGAGCACTACCGGGGCGATGCATCGGTATTTGCGGCGGCCAACCAGCCGCTGCAGGACCACCTCCATTCGATGGCGCGGAAGGCCGAGGTCAGCGAACGTCGCCACGTCGAAGCCGCGCGCGGCAAGGAAAAGCTGGAGGTTTCCAAGCGGCGCGCCCAGGAAGTGCTCCACGAACTCATCGGCCCCCGAGTGCTGCCTCGTTTCATCCTCGCCCTGCTCGAGCAGGCCTGGACGGACGTGTTGACGCTGACGCTGTTGCGCAGCGGCGAGGAATCCGAAGCGTGGCAACGCCAGCGCGAGGACACGCGCAGCATCGTCGCCGCCAACGGCGATGGCGTCGCGGCGCCCAATGGGCTGGAGCAGCGTGTGATGCAGGGCCTGGGGCTGGTCGGTTACCACGGCGAGGAGGCGGCGCTGATCGCCGGCCGGCTGTGCGGGTCGAGTGTGCAAACCACCGAGGACCCCGCCTCGCGGACCGAACTGGCAGTCAAGCTCAAGGCTCGCGCGCGCTTGGGCGAACAGGCCCAGAACGACAAGGCGCCACCGCCGCCCCGCGACGACGCCGAAGAAGCCTGCTTCCAGCAATTGTCGCAGCTGCCGTTCGGCACCTGGTTCGAGTTCGTCACCAACCAGCAGGGCGACGTGGTTCGCCGACGCTTGGCCTGGTTCAGCTCCATCACGGGCCATGTGCTCTTCGTCAACCAGCGCGGACAACGCGCCGACGAGCAGACACTGGACAGCCTCGCTCGCATGATGGCGAAGAGTCAGGCCCGGGTGGTCACCGCGACCCGCGGCCGCCTGATCGATCGTGCCTGGCAGGCCACCCTGTCCGCGCTGCGCAACTTCGCCCACCCTGCCCGAAACGCCGAGGTGTCGAGATGACCGAGGAATTCCGCCGAGCGCCGCGTCAGCCCACGCCGGAAGACATCGACGTGGTCGACACGATGACCGACCGGGTCATCGGCCGACTGGGCAATCTTTCCGAAACCGGCATGCTGCTGATCTCGGGCAGCTCGCTGGTCGATGATGCGTTGTACCAGTTGCGCTTCCAGCTACCCGACTCAAACGGCAACGACCCGATTGAAGTCGGTGCGCACCTGCTGTGGCAAAACCTCGCCAGCGCCCCCGGGCAGGCGTGGGCGGGTCTTCGCTTCATTACCCTCACCGACGCCTCGCAGGCCCGCCTGCGTACGTGGCTCGCCCCCGCACGCTGAAACTCGCCAGTCCTCAGTCGGCTTGGAACGGCACCACCGTGGGCTGGTGCAAGGCAAATCCCTGCGCGTAATCCACGCCCAGCGCGACCAGCGCCTGCAGGATTTCCTCGCTGGCGACCCATTCGGCCACGACCTGCAGACCCCGCTGATGACCGATGTCTGTCACCGCGCGGACAATGGCATGGCTCATCGGATCGTTCAGCAGGTCGCGGATGAAACTACCGTCGATCTTGATGATGTCGACCGGCAGGTTCTTGAGATATCCGAACGAGGACATGCCGGCGCCAAAGTCGTCCAGCGCGATGCGGCAACCGGCCTCGCGCAACCGCTCGATGAAACGCGACACCTGCGAGAGGTTGCGCACGGCCACCGTCTCGGTGATCTCGAAGCACACCCGCTGCGGCGCCACGCGGTATCGCTGGAGCAACTGCAGGATCAACTCGGTCAGCCACTCGTCCTCAAGGCTTGCGCCGGATACGTTGATGGTGGCCAGCGCCAGGCCCTCGCCGCTGGGATGGAGACGATCGAAATTGGCCAACGCATTCTCGATCACCCAGCGGTCGATCATCGGCATCAGGCCGTAGCGCTCCGCCGCCGGGATGAAGGCACCCGGCACGACGAGCCGTCCCGCTTCGTCGCGGAAACGCAACAGCAGCTCGACGCGTGGTTCGCCGCCGTCGGCCGGATCCAGAGCGCGCACTTCCTGGTACAGCAGTTGCAGCCGGCCCTCATCGATCGCCCATCGCAGGCGGTTGGCCCATTCCATTTCGCTGCGACGCCGGGTGGTTTCGTCATCCTGTTCGGAGTAGAAGTGCACCCGATTGCGTCCGGCTTCCTTGGCGAGGTAGCAGGCGGTATCCGCCTGCGCCATCACATCCTTCAGCGTTACCCCGGGATGGTCGATCATCACCGCGCCGATGCTCGCGCTGATGGTGTACGTGCTCTGCTCCCATACGAAGACGAATCCGTCGATATGCTCGCGGATGCGCTCGGCCAGCAGGCGCGCTCCCTCGCGATCACCCACATGGCAGGCAAGCACGCCAAACTCATCGCCGCCCAAGCGTGCCAGGATGTCGCCGCCGCGCAGTTGTTCGTGCATCAGCGTCGCCAGCTGGATCAGCAACTGGTCGCCCGCGATGTGGCCGGACGTGTCGTTGATCAGTTTGAACTGGTCCAGGTCGATGTAGAACAGCGCGGCAGCCAAACCGCCGGCCACCACGGACTCGACGACCAGCTCCGCGCGCCGCTCGAACTCACGCCGGTTGAACAGCTCGGTCAGTCCATCGTGGCTCGCCTGGTAGCTGAGCATCTCGGTCAATTGACGCTGCTCGGAGACGTCGGTCGCAACCATGAGCCATTGCTCGTGCTCGTCGAGCATGGCGGGGGACAGCGACAGGCTCGCCCAGAACCGTTGCCCCTCAGCGTCGCGCAGGGCCACCTCCACCGTGTCAATTCCTTCGCTACCCTCGGACACCAACTCCTCGTGGACCGCCGGGTCTTCGAAGAGTGCGGCCAAGCCCTGACCCAGTCGTGCACGACCCAATCGTGCGCGTGCCGCCTGGTTGGCATAACTGATCTGGCCGTCCTTGCGATCAGCCAGAAGCACCAGTGCCGGCAGCAGCTCGTTGAGCGCGCGGAAGCGCTCCTCGCTCTCCCGGTACTGATGGCTCATTCGCAAACCCAGCTGCAGTGCGCGATGACGAGTGGTGGCCAGTGACCACACCAGCAGCGCCAGCAGCACGCTTGCGAGCAACCCTGGCCAAAACACCGACTCGCGCCAGCCCAGCCCCGCCGGCTGGTAGTGCAAGGGCTGGATCTGCACCTGCCAGGTTCGCCCACCGTACCGCAGCAATCGATCAAAGGCCGGCGCGTTGGCGACGACGCGATGCTGCGGATTGGAATCGAACAGCAAGGTGGCGGGCCCATCGGTCACATCCGCCACCCGCACACGCAACGCGTCGCGGCTCTCGCGTTGCATGGCACTCTCGATGAGGTCCCGGATCCGGAAAGAGACCGCCAGCGACCCGCGCAATCGCTCACGACGCGCCTCCGGCGTATCGGGGCGCATGCCGGGCGCAAACACCGGCAAGCGCAACGTCACCCCTTCGGCGGGCACCCCCTGGGGATCGACCTGCACCAAGGTGAAAGGCGCCGACAGTGCCGGCTGGTCGGTGGCAGTCGACCGCTGCAGCGCATGCAGATTGGGCAGTTGCCGGGCGATGTCCAGCCCGATCAGCCGTTCGTTGCCCTGCAGCGGCGCCACCCGCGTGGTAATGAAGTGCTCGCCGTCCGCCATCATCTGGCGGTCCGCATAGGTCAGGGCCAGCAGGCTGGGGAATCGCTCCCGAGGCCGCAGGTTCTGGTAGATGTGCTCGAACTCCTCGAGCGTCACCTCCTCGGACGTCATGAACAGGGTCTGCACCGTACGCGAGAGCAGGCCACAGGCTTCCAGTTGCGCCCGCAACGCCTCAAAGCCCCGCACGGCCAGCCCGTCGAATGCCAGGCGCTGCTCGGCATCCGCGCGTCGTTGCTGCTCCAGGGAGATCGCGGCGGTCAACAGGATTCCGGCCAGCAGCGCGGTCACGCTCCACAGCCAGGCCGTCACCGCCCACGGGCGTATCGCGGGGACACTGGCCGCGGACCGCGGCGACGTGGAGAATCCGTCAATATCCTTCGACGTCCCCAAGGGAAGCCCCATGACCATCCAAGATCTCGCGATGTTATACCCGCAGCACGTGCAAACCACGTCTGCGCGGACGAGCGAGGCCCTGGCCCGCGGCGGCTACGACCACCTGGTCGTGCCCAGCGGAACCCTGCACTACCATGTCTTCGACGATCGCGATTACCCGTTCGCGACCAATCCGCAGTTCAAGGCGTGGGTGCCGCTCACCCGCAATCCGGGCAGCTGGATCGTCGCCACGCCGGGTCAGAAGCCCAGGCTGGTCTACCTGCAGCCGGCCGATTACTGGCACGTGGTGCCGCAGGCGCCGAGCGGTTGGTGGGTCGACGAGTTCGAGATCGTGGTGATCCGTACCCCGGAAGAGGCGTTGCAGCACCTGCCCCGGGACGCGTCGCGCTGCGCCATCCTCGGAGAACCGCAGAGCGCGCTGGGCGCTTTCGTGCCCAACAATCCGCCTGCGGTGGTGAACCATCTGGAATACCACCGCGCGTTCAAGACGCCTTATGAGATTGCATTGATGCGCGAGGCCACACGCATCGGCGTGCGTGCGCACCGCGCGGCGGAGCGCAACTTCCGCGCGGGATCCAGCGAGTTCGGCATCCACCTCGCCTACTGCCAGGCGGCCGGACAGGATGCCAACGACCTGCCCTACAGCAACATCGTGGCGCTCAACGAACACGGCGCGGTGCTGCACTACACCGAGCGTGACCGCCTGCCGCCGCGCGAGTCGCACAGCTTCCTGATCGACGCGGGCGCCAGTTTCCATGGCTATGCGTGCGACATCACGCGCAGCTACGCTGCGGACAGCGCGAGCGAGTTCCAGGCGCTTATCGATGCGATGGACGCGGCGCAGTTGCGCATGTGCGATGAGGTCCGGGCCGGCTTCGACTACAAGCAGCTGCACCTCAACGCGCATCTGGCAATCGCCGGCATCCTGCGCGACTTCGGCATCACGCGCCTTTCGCCCGAAGCCGCGGTGGAGACCGGGGTAAGCAGCGTGTTCTTCCCGCACGGCATCGGCCACGGCATCGGCCTGCAGGTGCACGACGTGGCGGGCTTTGCCGAGAGCGACCGCGGCGGCACGATTCCCAAGCCTGCCGGCCATCCCTACCTGCGCCTGACCCGCGTGCTGCAGCCGGGCATGGTGGTCACGATCGAGCCGGGCCTGTACTTCATCGACCTGCTGCTCGAAGAGCTGCGGCAGGGCGCGCACGCCGACGACGTGGACTGGGCGCGTATCGAGTCGTTCAAGCCCTATGGTGGCATCCGCATCGAGGATGACGTGGTGTGCACCGACGGCGCCCCGATCAATCTCACGCGCGAAGGCTTTGCCGCCGCCTAAGACGCAAGGACTGTCCCTCCCGCAAGAAGCCCGCGGTCTGCCGCGGGCTTTGTCGTGCCAAGGCGAGTGACTCTTGCGTCGCCACCGCGGTGCCAGGCAAACCGCGCGACGCAGAGAGCGCGGCAAACCCGCAGTCAAGCCGCCGCGTGCGCGTCGGCCATGTAGTCCTCGATCTCATCGGCGCTGCGCGCCAATCCATCGGTCAATACCTTGTGCCCGTCGCGGGTCACCAGCACGTCATCCTCGATCCGGATGCCGATGCCGCGCCATTTGGCATCCACGGTGGTGTCGTCCTGCGGCACGTACAGACCGGGCTCGATGGTGAACACCATGCCCGGCTCGAGCAGGCGCGATTCCCCATCGAAGCGGTATTCGCCTACGTCATGCACGTCCATTCCCAGCCAATGTCCGGTCTTGTGCCGGTAGTAGCGGCGGTAGTGGCCTTCGGCGATGTTCTTCTCGAGTTTGCCCTTGAGCAGGCCCAGGCGCAGCAGCCCCTCGGTCAGCGTTTCCACCGCAGCATTGTGTCCGGCCTCGTATGGCACCCCGGGACGCGCATGGGCCAGGGCGGCCGCCTGCGCTTGCCCCACCAGTTCATGCAGTGCACGCTGTGCCGCGGTGAAGCGACCATTGGCCGGGAACGTACGGGTGATGTCCGCCGCGTAACCACGGTACTCCGCGCCGGCATCAATCAGCACCAGGTCGCCGTCACGCACCAGTGCGTTGTTGGCGTGGTAATGAAGAACGCAGGCGTTGGCGCCCGCGCCGACGATGCTGCCGTAGGCCGGCTGCGCGTCATGCAGTCGGAACATGCGCTCCAGTTCGGCCTGCAGGGTGTATTCGTGCACGCCGGGGCGAACAGCGCGCATTGCGGTCTGGTGCGCCATCACCGAGATGTCGGCCGCCCGCTGCATCAGCTTCAGCTCGTCGCGGTCCTTGAACAGGCGCATTTCGTCCAGCAGGTGGCCCAGTTCAAGGAATTCGTGCGGCGGCCGTTCGCCCATCTTCATGATCGCGCGCACGCGGTTGACCCAGCCGATCAGCTTCAGGTCGAACTCCGCATCGCGGCCGAAGTGGTAGTAAACGCGGCTGCGCCCTTCCAGCAGGCCCGGCAGGATGTCGTCGATGTCGGTGATGGGATACGCGTCGTCCAATCCGAAGCTGTCGACCGCGCCTTCGGGGCCGAAACGCGGACCGTCCCACCCCTCGCGTTCGGGATGGCGCTCGCGGCAGAACAGCAGCGTCTCGCCGTGATTGCGCCCTGGCACCAGCACCAGCACCGCCTCCGGCTCCGGGAAACCGGTGAGGTACGACAGGTCCGAATCCTGCCGATAGGGGTAGTGGGTGTCGCGGCTGCGGATGCGCTCGGCCGCCGCCGGGAGCACCAGGATGGCGTCATTGCCCGCCATGCGCATCAGCTGCTTGCGGCGACGTGCGTAGGTGGCGGCAGGAATGCCGGTGGCGCTGGCCATCGCCGCTGCCTCAGTTCAAACGGGCGCGGTGCTGGGCGGCCAGCACGCAATCACCATGCAGCAACAGGGCCGCCACCCTCACGAACTCTTCGATCTCGACGAGGGCCGCCTCGTCGTCATCGTCACCTTCGTCCTGTGGCTGCGCCGCGGCAAGCTTGGCCAGGTCGGCCAAGGCTTCGGCACCCTCTTCGGACAGCGGGGGCTTGGCGCCGGCGGCCAGACCAAACGCGCCGAGGAACCCCCGGCACCAGTCGAACAGCGCGCCACTGCGCACGGCCAGCGAGGCGTCGGCTTCGGGCAGCAGCAGCTCGAAACCGAAGCTGCGGTCGCCGAACTGGGCTGCGCTGGCTTCGCGCAGCTGGTCAAAGGGAGAGTGCTCGGCGGGGGTCGCCAGCGCTGCGTCCACCAGCACCTTGGCGGGCCAGTCGCGGGTGGCGGCGCCACCACCAGCCAGCCAGCCGCACAGCGCGCCATGCAGTTCCGAGGCGGTCATCGCCAGTCCCTGGTCGCGGATTTCCGCCTCCACGGCGGTGAGGGTCGGCAGATCGGTATTGGCCACGTGCATTGCCACGTTGAGGGAGGGCCAGTGTACCAACCGGGGTTGCGGCGGCACGGCTTGATTTTTGGTTGTGATGGCTGCCCCGGCTGCCTAAACTGGCCCGGTTGCTTTTCCTGCGCCTCGGTGCCGTGCCGCACTTTCCCATCTGCAAAGCCGTAGGCTGTGGCCTGCTGGCCCTGGCCTTGCTGGGACCGGCCCACCGAAGCGCGCAGGCAGCCACCCGCGAATTCTACTTCCAGTCGCTGGGAAGCGATCGCGGGCTTGTTCAGAACTCGGTCACGGCACTGGTCCAGGACCGCCAAGGCTTCGTCTGGGTCGGCACGCAGGGCGGCCTGCACCGATACGACGGGCAACGCTTCGTCCCCTACCGCCACGAGCCGCAGAATCCGGCCAGCCTTCCGGAAAGTTTTGTCACCGCGCTTGCGCTCGACGGTGAACGGGGCCTGTGGATCGGAACGCAGTCGCGCTATGTGGCGCGACTGGACCTGGGCAACGGCACCGTGCGGCGCTATCTCAGCGGCAGCGCCCCGGAGGGTCCCAGTCAGCGCGTGACGGCGCTGGTTCCACTGCATGGCCGGCTCTGGGTCGGGACGAGCGCCGGCCTGGAATGGCTGGATCCCAGCAGCGGACGGCGGCAACCGGTACTGCGCCTGCCCCCCAGCGTGGACCGTGACATCGCCCCACAGGAGTTGGTCGCCGATGCCCACGGGACGCTGTGGTACGCCACCCTTGCCGGTCTGTACCGCGTCGGTGCGGATGGACAGGCCAGCCGCGTTGGTCCAGCGGAGGCCGTTACTGGCCTCTCCTTCGATCGGCAGGGGCAACTGTGGATAGGTCGCAGCGACGGCCTTTACCGCCTGCATTCCAACGGCCGCGAATTCCTGCGGCAGTGGCCTGCCGGGGCAGACATGGCGGGCGGCGAGGTTCGCGACATCATCGAGGCGCCCGACCGGAAACTGTGGTTCAGCGTCGGCAACGCCGGCTTGCGTCGAATGGACCCGCAGACCGGCCACGTCACCGCCATCGAAGAAAACGCCTCGGTCCCGGCCAGCCTGCCGGAAGATTTCGTCACCGCTTTGATGGTCGATCGCAGTGGGATGCTGTGGGCCGGCGGCTGGTTCCGCGGCGTGTCGGTGACCGACCCGACCGGCTCTCGTTTCACCTACGTGCTGGAACTCGACGGCACGCGCAAGGGGAGTGCCGCGGCAGACGACAGCATTCGGTCCGTGTACGAATCCGAGCCCGGGGTCGTGTGGCTGGGGACTGACGACGGCCGCTTCCTGCGCTACGACACAGCGGCCGACCGGTTCACCGACTGGACGTCCCGGCTAGCCCCCCCCGCTTCCACGCTGGCTGCGGTGCGCCGGGTCATGGCGATCGGCGATGCCGGCCACGGCCGCCTCTGGCTGGCCACCACCCACGGCCTGCTGCGGTTCGATCCCGGTACCGGAGAGTCGGAAAGCGTGCCTATGGGGGCTTACGGGCACCCGGGCATGCGTTCGCTGCTGCTCGCCCGGAATGGCGACCTTTGGTTGGGCACAAGCCGCATGGGCGTACTGCATTACCGTCGCGATGGTTCCGGCGTGACCCACCATGGCTGGCGCGAGGGCGACCCCCGCTCGGTGTCCCACCCCACGGCCAATGCCCTGCTTGAAGACCGCAAGGGCCGGATCTGGATCGGGACCAGCGATGGCCTCGACGTCCTCGATCCGACCACCGGCCAGATCCGCCGTCTGCGCCATCGCGACCACGCGCCGGACAGCCTGGCAGGCAATCTCGTGCGCAGTCTGGTACAGGCCCGGGACGGCACGGTGTGGGTCGGCACCCATTCAGGCCTGAGCCGGGCGATTGAAGGCGCGGACGGCAGCATCCGCTTCAGCCACCCGCTCAGCGGCAAGCTCGGCTCGCAGGCGGCACCCACCGTGTTCTCCATCGGCCAGTCGCCCGGCCGGGAGCTATGGCTGGCAACGGACATCGGCATCCTCCGGCTCGACCCCGCCAGCGGCGACGCGCGTATGTACGGCGTCGCGGACGGGCTGCAGGATCTGGAGTTCAACGGCGGTGCCGCGGCGCGCCTGCGGGACGGCCGCCTGGCGTTCGGGGGCGTGCGCGGCCTCAACCTGTTCGATCCCACCCGCATTGCCGACTCCCGCTTCACCCCCCCGGTGCGGCTGCTCGCGGCGCGCATCGGCCTGGACGCACCCGGCGACAGTGGCGCCCTGTGGCTGCCTGCCAAGCTGGACGTTCCCGCCGGCGTCGACATCCTGCGCCTGCGGATCGGCGCATTCGACTTCGACCCCGCCGCGCGCATCCACTACCGCTACCGCATGGACGGTTTCGATCGCGGCTGGATCGACAACGGCACGTCGCCCGACATCACCTACACGCAACTGCCGCCCGGGCATTACACCCTTCGTGCACAGGCCACCAACCGCGATGGCATCTGGAGCCCGCAGGAGCTGCAGATCCCCGTCCACGTCGCGCCGCCGCTGTGGCGCCACCCGCTGGCAATCTTCGTCGCGGTGCTGGTGGTGCTGGGCGCCAGCGCCACCACGGCCTGGCGCTGGACCCGGCGACGCCGGCTCGACCAAGGCTACTTCCGCCAGATCCGCGAGCGCGAAGAGCGCCTGAAGCTGGCGCTGTGGGCTTCGGGCGAACAATTCTGGGACTACGACCTGGTCCACGGCCACGTGCACCGCATGCGAGTGGACGACCAGGGCAGCGACCCCACCGGCGGCGACATCCACACGCAGATCACCACCGACCACGTCATCCACGGCGATGACCTGCCCCAGGTGCTCGACCAGTTGCGCCAGCACTTGCGTGGCGATTCCGCACTGTTCCTGTCCGAGCACCGCACCCGCGCGCCGGATGGCACGTGGCAATGGGTGCGTGCCCGCGGCCGGGTGGTCGAACGCGGCCCCGACGGCCGTGCGTTGCGGGTGGCCGGCACCGCCCGCGACATCACCGCCAGCCGCAGCGCCGAACGTGAGCGCCGCATCGCCAGCGAGGTGCTGCGCAGCATGGCTGAAGCCGTGGCCGTTTTCGACCGCGATTTTGCTTTCATCTCGGTCAACCCTGCCTTCTCGCGCATGACCGGCTACAGCGACGCCGAGGTCATCGGCCGCGGCACCAACCTGCTCGACAGCCTGCAGCACGACCCCGACTTCTACCAGCACATGCGCGTGGAAATGGAGCGGACCGGGCGCTGGTCCGGCGAGGTCTGGCAGCGGCGCAAGGACGGCACGGAATTCCTGTGCTGGCTGCAGGCGAGCATCGTGCTCGATGCCAGCGGCCAGCGTGGCCACTATGTCGCCGTGCTTGGTGACATCACCGACCAGAAGCGCGCCGAGCAGGAACTGCGCTACCTCGCCAACTACGACACGCTCACCGGCCTGCCCAACCGCACGCTGCTCTCCGAGCGGCTGTCCCGCGCGATCGTGCGCGCCCGCCGCCAGAACCAGAGCATCGCCGTCCTGTTCCTCGACCTGGACCGCTTCAAGGACATCAACGACTCCCTCGGCCACGCCGCCGGCGACCGCATCCTGCGCGCCGCCGCGGCCCGCCTGCAGCAGACGGTAGGCCTGCAGCACACCGTCGCGCGACTGGGCGGCGACGAATTCACCGTGGTGCTGGAGAACATCGACACGGGCGAACAGGCCGAACAGGTAGCGCTGGAGATCATCGCCGCGTTCGAGCAACCGCTGGACCTGGAAGAGCGCCACGAAGTGGTGATCTCGCCCTCGATCGGCATCAGCCTCTATCCTGACCACGCCCAGGTCCCCACCGACCTGCTCAAGCACGCGGATACCGCGATGTATCAGGCCAAGGCCTTCGGTCGGCGCACGTTCATGCGCTACACCGAGAGCATGGACCAGGAGATCCGTCAGCGCGCCACCATCTCCGCCGCGCTACGCAAGGTGCTCGACCGCGGCGAACTGCGCCTGGTCTTCCAGCCCCGCCTGTCGCTGTCCGACCAGCGCATCACCGGCGTCGAGGCGCTGCTGCGCTGGACCAGCGCCGAGCACGGCGAGATCGCGCCGATGCAGTTCGTGCCGCTGGCCGAGGAGACCGGGCTGATCATGGAGATCGGCGAATGGGCCCTGCGCCAGGCCTGCGCCGTGCTCAAGCGTTGGCAGGACCGCGGCCTGGATTCACTGACCATGGCGGTCAATGTGTCCGCACTGCAGTTGCTGCGCGGCGACCTCCCCACCGTGGTGGCCCGCACGCTGGAGGCCACCGGCATCGACGCCCGCGGCCTGGAACTGGAGTTGACCGAAAGCGTGATCATGGAGAACGCCGAGCAGACCGCCTCCACCCTGCAGGCCGTCCGTGATCTGGGCATCGCCCTGGCCGTGGACGACTTCGGGACGGGTTACTCGTCGCTGGCCTACCTCAAGCGCTTGCCGATCAACACGCTGAAGATCGACAAGGCCTTCATCGCCGACCTCACCATCGACCCCGACGACGAGGCCATCACCACCACCGTCATCGCCATGGCGCACTCGCTGGGGCTCAACGTCATCGCGGAAGGCGTGGAGACTGAGGCCCAGATGCAATTCCTGCGCGCCCACGCGTGCGATGAGATCCAGGGCTATTGGCTGGCCCGCCCCATGGCCGAAAGCGACTGCCTGGCCTTCATCCTCGACTGGGCCCGTCCGCGCCGCGTCACCGCCGTGCCTTGACCGGCCGCCCCACGCTGCTATCGTTGACTGATGGATCGCGACGAGCTCCTCTCCCAACTGGAATCGCTCAACGCTCGTCTCGACGAGCTCACCGAGCGTGCCCGCCGCATGGGCGAAGAGAATCGCAGCCTGCGCCAGCAGCAGGAACAGCTGGTGGGCGAGCGCTCCGCCCTGCTGGCGAAGAACGAGCTTGCCCGCACGCGGGTCGAGGCCATGATCGCGCGGCTGAAGTCGCTGGAGCAGCACACGTGAGCGCCAACCACCCGGTCACCATCCGCATCCTCGACCGCGAGTACACCGTCGGCTGTGAGCCTGACGAGCGTGACAGCCTGCTCGCCGCCGCCAAGCTCCTGGACGGCAAGATGCGCGAGGTCCGCGGCAACAACCGCATGGCGGCTCTGGACCGCGTTGCCGTGCTTGCCGCTCTCAACCTCGCCCACGAACTGCAACTGGCCCGCGCCGAGAACCAGGGCCGCGACCGCGAACTGACCCGCACCCTCGGTGACCTGCAGCGGAAACTCGACGGCTTATTCGACGCCACCGCGCGCTGAGTTCAGCGTTTGGTCGGCGACTGATCGCCCGTCCCGCGGCCTGGAAACGCCGCCCCGTACATGACTGTCTGGCGTCGCGGCCGTCGCCGCCCATCCCAGCGGGTGGACCTGACTGCAAAGCGCAGGCCATGCTGAACGCCGCGCACTTCACCCCGACAGGCGGCCGCCCCGTATCCCACGCTCACGCTATACTGCTCGCACGTCCTCTGCTGTGTTCGACGGCGTACGCAAACATTCGCCTTGTCCCTTAATTACGACCACGGGGACGCGACCGAGGCCTGGAGTGCATGTCCGCCACGTAGCGGGAAGCCCGACGGCCACCAAGCGTCCCCACTTGAACCCCGGGTTCAAGGTCGTTTCGTAAGCATCGGCACGAGCGGAGGACTTCCCTTTCATTGCCGGTGGTGCAGGCCATTGCCGGCGCCCCCGGCCACCCGCGGCCAGGGTCACCCCGCTGCACCGGATTGCGCTGGATGACCGTTGACCTCGCGGCAGAACGCCGACAACTCCGCACCGTCCTGCGCGACCGTCGTCGCGCCCTGCCCGCTGCCACCCGCATTGCCGCCGCCGAACAGCTGGCCAATCGCCTGTTGTCCATGCCATTCGCCCCGACGCACGGCTATGTCGCGGGCTACTGGGCGATGGACGGGGAGATCGCGCTGCATGCGTGGCAGCTCAAGCTCCCGCGCGACTGCATCTACTGCCTACCCGTGCTGGGCGACGATGAGCGCTTGCGCTTCGCCCCGTGGCGCCCGGGGGACGTACTGGTGAGCAACCGCTTCGGCATCCCCGAGCCGGACCTGGCACCGGCCTCGTTGTTGGACCCCTCGCAGTTGACCATGGCGGTAATGCCACTGGTCGGGTTTGATGCATTCGGCCAGCGCCTTGGCATGGGCGGCGGCTGGTACGATCGCACCTTCGCATTCCGCCACGAGCGCTTGGCGCCGCCCTATCTGGTGGGCGCCGCCTTCGACGTGCAACGTGTCGAATCACTCACGGGCGCTGCCTGGGACGTGGCCGTAGACGCCGTCTGCACCGAAACCACTTTCATCGATTGTCGAAAAATCCCTGCATGACCGCCCGCCGCCGTTACTGGCTGATGAAGTCCGAACCCGACGCCTTCTCCATCGACGACCTGCAACGCGTGGGCACGGAGCCCTGGAACGGCGTACGCAACTACCAGGCACGCAACTTCATGCGCGACCAGATGCAGGTTGGTGATGGCGTGTTGTTCTACCACTCCAACTGTGCGGTGCCCGGCATCGTCGGAACCGCCACCGTCGCCAGCCGGGCCTACCCGGACGAGACCCAGTTTGATCAAGGGTCCGACTACCACGACCCCAAGGCCACCCGCGAGGAGCCGCGCTGGTTCCTGGTCGATGTCGCGTTCGATCGCAAACTAAAGCGAACCATCGCGCTCGATGAGATCAAGCAACACGCCGACCACCTGGGCGAGGAATTCGCGCTGATCCGCCGCGGCAACCGGCTATCTGTTTTTCCGGTAAGCGCGGCCCAATGGAAATATCTGCTCTCCCTGGAATAAGCGCATCATGGCGCTGCGCTCGGCATCACCGGGGCGGTTCGTCGTAGAGCCGGGTCGATCGGCTGAGGCAGGATCCGACTGAGCTCTCTGCCCCCGTGGCTACGAGGCGGTGAAACCTCAGAGTTGCCCCCCAGAGTCCGGTTCATTTCAGCGCCCGGCCCTATCGGTTCCAAACAGGAGGGTCGAGACTTCTCCGGCATCGTCCAACGCGCCCCCACCCACCTACTGACTGCGAGTTTCCAACACAATGAGCGAAGCCAAGCGTCTGGCCGGCGAAAAGGCCATCGAATATGTCGAAGACGGCATGATCGTCGGCGTCGGCACCGGTTCCACCGTGGCCTATTTCATTGACGCGCTGGCTCGCGTCAAGGACCGCATCAAGGGCACCGTATCCAGCTCCGAGCAAAGCACCGCCCGGCTGCGCGCCCACGGCATCGAGGTTCTTGACCTCAACAGCACCGGCCCGCTGTCCTTGTATGTGGACGGCGCCGACGAATGTGATCCGCACAAGTGCCTGATCAAAGGTGGCGGTGCCGCGCTGACCCGCGAAAAGATCATCGCCGAGGCCAGCGAGCAGTTCGTCTGCATCATTGACCCCGCCAAGCGCGTTGGCGTGCTGGGCAAGTTCCCACTCCCTGTCGAAGTCATCCCGATGGCGCGGAGCCTGGTCGCCCGCCAATTGTTGGCAATGACCGGAGGCCAGCCGGTATGGCGCCAGACAGCCGACGGCCAGGGCGTGGTCACCGACAACGGCAATGTCATCCTCGACATCCACAACCTCTCGATCACCGATCCGGTGGGCCTGGAGCAGGCGATCAACCAGATCCCGGGGGTGGTGAGCGTGGGTTTGTTCGCCCGTCGTCGCGCAGACGTCGTGATCGTGGGTGGGGAGCCGCCGGTCGTGTATTGAGGTCGTCCCATCACGCCCAGACGGGCGACTGCCACAAAGCAAAAGCCACCCTCGCGGGTGGCTTTTTGTTGCCTGTTGCCGTGCGGTTGGCGGAGCGTGCCTCGTGATGGCCTGATCACGGGGACGGGGCCTCGATCATGCGATCCAAGGCGGAGGCGCGACCGACTTGGTGGGCGGGACGCCCGGTGTGCTTGACGTGCGCGGGGATTTTCGCGCGCGCAAAAGAAGAAGGCCGGATCCTGTGGGATCCGGCCTTCTGGGTAAAGCCCCTGGCGATGACCTACTCTTGCATGGCTTGAGCCACACTACCATCGGCGCGTGTGCGTTTCACTTCCGAGTTCGGAATGGGATCGGGTGGTTCCACACAGCTATTATCACCAGGGAGAGGGTGGAGGGTCGCGGGTCTCGATGGACCGAGTCGCGCACACGCTCTCGTTGGGTGCTTCGGAACAGATCGATGGGCTGATCTGCCGTCGGCGAATAATTTGGAATGTAGCGAGTGATTGTGCCGAACGTCGAACGTGTCGTCGAGTCCAAGGCCACTTGAGGTTATATGGTCAAGCCACACGGATCATTAGTACAGGTTAGCTCAATCCATTGCTGGACTTACACACCCTGCCTATCAACCACCTGGTCTTGATGGTTCCTTTAGGGGAGTCAAGCTCCCGGGAGATCTCATCTTGAGGCGCGCTTCCCGCTTAGATGCTTTCAGCGGTTATCGCTTCCGAACATAGCTACCCGGCAGTGCCACTGGCGTGACAACCGGAACACCAGAGGTTCGTCCACTCCGGTCCTCTCGTACTAGGAGCAGCCCCTCTCAAATCTCCAACGCCCACGACAGATAGGGACCGAACTGTCTCACGACGTTCTGAACCCAGCTCGCGTACCACTTTAAATGGCGAACAGCCATACCCTTGGGACCGACTACAGCCCCAGGATGTGATGAGCCGACATCGAGGTGCCAAACACCGCCGTCGATATGAACTCTTGGGCGGTATCAGCCTGTTATCCCCGGAGTACCTTTTATCCGTTGAGCGATGGCCCTTCCATACAGAACCACCGGATCACTAAGACCTACTTTCGTACCTGCTTGATCCGTCGATCTTGCAGTCAAGCACGCTTATGCCTTTGCACACAGTGCGCGATGTCCGACCGCGCTGAGCGTACCTTCGTGCTCCTCCGTTACACTTTGGGAGGAGACCGCCCCAGTCAAACTACCCACCATACACGGTCCCCGATCCGGATTACGGACCTAGGTTAGAACGTCAAGCACGACAGGGTGGTATTTCAAGGTTGGCTCCACCCCAGCTAGCGCCAGGGTTTCATAGCCTCCCACCTATCCTACACAGACGAACTCAACGTTCAGTGTAAAGCTATAGTAAAGGTTCACGGGGTCTTTCCGTCTTGCCGCGGGAACGCTGCATCTTCACAGCGATTTCAATTTCACTGAGTCTCGGGTGGAGACAGCGCCGCTGTCGTTACGCCATTCGTGCAGGTCGGAACTTACCCGACAAGGAATTTCGCTACCTTAGGACCGTTATAGTTACGGCCGCCGTTTACTGGGGCTTCGATCAAGAGCTTCGCCTTGCGGCTGACCCCATCAATTAACCTTCCAGCACCGGGCAGGCGTCACACCCTATACGTCCACTTTCGTGTTTGCAGAGTGCTGTGTTTTTGATAAACAGTCGCAGCGGCCTAGTTTCTGCGACCCCCCTCAGCTCAACCATGCATATGGTCACCAAGAGGGGTGTACCTTCTCCCGAAGTTACGGTACCAATTTGCCTAGTTCCTTCACCCGAGTTCTCTCAAGCGCCTGAGAATTCTCATCCTGCCCACCTGTGTCGGTTTACGGTACGGTCTGCGTAAGCTGAAGCTTAGGAGCTTTTCCTGGAAGCGTGGTATCAGTCACTTCGTCCTAATGGACTCGTCTCGGTGCTCGGTGTTGAAGGATCCCGGATTTGCCAAAGATCCACACCTACCGCCTTTCCCCCGGACAACCAACGCCGGGTAGACCTAACCTTCTCCGTCCCTCCATCGCACTTACGCGAGGTGCTGGAATATTAACCAGCTTCCCATCGACTACGCATTTCTGCCTCGCCTTAGGGGCCGACTCACCCTGCGTCGATTAACGTTGCGCAAGGAAACCTTGGGCTTTCGGCGTGCGGGCTTTTCACCCGCATTATCGTTACTCATGTCAGCATTCGCACTTCCGATACCTCCAGCAGACTTCTCAATCCACCTTCAACGGCTTACGGAACGCTCCTCTACCGCGCATAACAAAGTTATGCACCCCAAGCTTCGGTTCTGTGCTTAGCCCCGTTAAATCTTCCGCGCAGACCGACTCGACCAGTGAGCTATTACGCTTTCTTTAAAGGGTGGCTGCTTCTAAGCCAACCTCCTGGCTGTCTGTGCCTTTCCACATCGTTTTCCACTTAGCACAAAATTTGGGACCTTAGCTGTGGGTCTGGGTTGTTTCCCTTTTCACGACGGACGTTAGCACCCGCCGTGTGTCTCCCATGCAGTCCGTCTTGGTATTCGGAGTTTGCAATGGTTTGGTAAGTCGCAATGACCCCCTAGCCATAACAGTGCTCTACCCCCAAGAGGATACACATGAGGCGCTACCTAAATAGCTTTCGAGGAGAACCAGCTATCTCCGGGTTCGATTAGCTTTTCACTCCTAATCACACCTCATCCCCGACCTTTGCAACGGGCGTGGGTTCGGGCCTCCAGTTGATGTTACTCAACCTTCACCCTGGGCATGACTAGATCACCCGGTTTCGGGTCTACAGCCCGCGACTATTCGCCCTATTCAGACTCGGTTTCCCTTCGCCTCCCCTATACGGTTAAGCTTGCCACGAACTGTAAGTCGCTGACCCATTATACAAAAGGTACGCAGTCACCCCGAAGGGCTCCTACTGCTTGTACGCACACGGTTTCAGGGTCTATTTCACTCCCCTCTCCGGGGTTCTTTTCGCCTTTCCCTCACGGTACTGGTTCACTATCGGTCGGTCAGGAGTATTTAGCCTTGGAGGATGGTCCCCCCATGTTCAGACAGGGTTTCTCGTGCCCCGCCCTACTCGATTTCATCGCATGAGCCCTTTCGCATACAGGGCTATCACCTTCTATGGCCGGCCTTTCCAGGCCGCTTTGCTAGAACTCATGCAACTTAAGGGCTAGTCCCCGTTCGCTCGTCACTACTAAGGGAATCTCGGTTGATTTCTTTTCCTCCGGGTACTTAGATATTTCAGTTCTCCGGGTTTGCTTCCAGCAGCTATGTATTCACTGCAGGATACTGCTTGCGCAGTGGGTTTCCCCATTCGGACATCGCGGGATCAAAGCTTATTGCCAGCTCCCCCGCGCTTTTCGCAGGCTATCACGTCCTTCATCGCCTCTGACCGCCAAGGCATCCACCGTGTGCGCTTATTCGCTTGACCATATAACCCCAAGTCGCCTCAGGGTCGTCTGTGCCCGGGGGTACAAAGCCCGGACGCGAATATAACGACTCAATTTAATTAGGGACTTTCGTCCCCGCCTTAGCCTCTACGACACGTCATGGACATTCGTCTCAAAACGCTCGCTACATTCCAGTTTTCAAAGATCAGCCACCTGGCCTCAACGCCCGGCGGTATCAATTCTTTATGTATGCGCAGTATTCAAAGTTCGCGGGATGGTGGGTCTGGGAGGACTCGAACCACCGACCTCACCCTTATCAGGGGTGCGCTCTAACCACCTGAGCTACAGACCCAAAAGTCTCACCCAGGGATGGTGGAGCTTGTCGGGATCGAACCGACGACCCCCTGCTTGCAAAGCAGGTGCTCTCCCAGCTGAGCTAAAGCCCCATGTATAAACAGGGACGCTCCCGCGGCCATCACCTCACGGTGATTACCAGGAACTTTGAATGCAGGTCACTTGTGCGGACGCCTGACAGGCAATTTGCTGTCTTTAGTCTCTAAAGGAGGTGATCCAGCCGCACCTTCCGATACGGCTACCTTGTTACGACTTCACCCCAGTCATGAATCACTCCGTGGTAACCGTCCCCCTTGCGGTTAGACTAGCTACTTCTGGAGCAACCCACTCCCATGGTGTGACGGGCGGTGTGTACAAGGCCCGGGAACGTATTCACCGCAGCAATGCTGATCTGCGATTACTAGCGATTCCGACTTCATGGAGTCGAGTTGCAGACTCCAATCCGGACTGAGATGGGGTTTCTGGGATTGGCTCACCGTCGCCGGCTTGCAGCCCTCTGTCCCCACCATTGTAGTACGTGTGTAGCCCTGGCCGTAAGGGCCATGATGACTTGACGTCATCCCCACCTTCCTCCGGTTTGTCACCGGCGGTCTCCTTAGAGTTCCCACCATTACGTGCTGGCAACTAAGGACAAGGGTTGCGCTCGTTGCGGGACTTAACCCAACATCTCACGACACGAGCTGACGACAGCCATGCAGCACCTGTGTCACGGTTCCCGAAGGCACCAATCCATCTCTGGAAAGTTCCGTGCATGTCAAGGCCAGGTAAGGTTCTTCGCGTTGCATCGAATTAAACCACATACTCCACCGCTTGTGCGGGCCCCCGTCAATTCCTTTGAGTTTCAGTCTTGCGACCGTACTCCCCAGGCGGCGAACTTAACGCGTTAGCTTCGATACTGAGTGCCAAGTTGCACCCAACATCCAGTTCGCATCGTTTAGGGCGTGGACTACCAGGGTATCTAATCCTGTTTGCTCCCCACGCTTTCGTGCCTCAGTGTCAGTGCTGGTCCAGGTAGTCGCCTTCGCCACAGATGTTCCTCCCGATATCTACGCATTTCACTGCTACACCGGGAATTCCACTACCCTCTACCGCACTCTAGTAAGCCAGTATCCAATGCCGTTCCCAGGTTGAGCCCAGGGCTTTCACATCAGACTTAACAAACCACCTACGCACGCTTTACGCCCAGTAATTCCGAGTAACGCTTGCACCCTTCGTATTACCGCGGCTGCTGGCACGAAGTTAGCCGGTGCTTATTCTTCCGGTACCGTCATGACTCCAGGTTATTAACCCGAAGCTTTTCTTTCCGGACAAAAGTGCTTTACAACCCGAAGGCCTTCTTCACACACGCGGCATGGCTGGATCAGGCTTGCGCCCATTGTCCAATATTCCCCACTGCTGCCTCCCGTAGGAGTCTGGGCCGTGTCTCAGTCCCAGTGTGGCTGATCATCCTCTCAGACCAGCTACGGATCGTCGCCTTGGTGGGCCTTTACCCCGCCAACTAGCTAATCCGGCGTCGGCTCATCTTTCTGCGTGAGGCCCGAAGGTCCCCCACTTTCACCCGTAGGTCGTATGCGGTATTAGCGTAAGTTTCCCTACGTTATCCCCCACAAAAAGGCAGATTCCGACGCATTCCTCACCCGTCCGCCACTCGCCACCCACAGTATTGCTACTGCTGTGCTGCCGTTCGACTTGCATGTGTTAGGCCTGCCGCCAGCGTTCACTCTGAGCCAGGATCAAACTCTTCACTTAAATTTTTCGACAGTCCGAAGACCATCTAATTACTTGAGTGCAGACTTCGTCCAAAGCCCGAATCACTACTTGCATTTGCATGCTTGAATTGATCGGTTCTTTGTTGAACGTCTGCTGATGGACAACCATCCACCGGTCAGACGCCCGCACAAGTCACCTGCGCATACTTTCAAAGATCCAGGACTTCAGCCTCAGCGCTTCGTCCTTCACTCCATCGTCACCAAAGTGCCCGAGGGAGCCGCACACTATACAGCAGTTTTGGATTCCGTCAACACCGTCAACCGAATCTTTTTTGCTGCCCCACCGCGTCGTTTCCGTCGGGTGGGTCGATCATTCTAGCAAGTCTTCACGTTTCGTCAACAGCCCGTTTCGTGATTTTCCTGCCGCCCCGAAGCCGTTTCCGACAACCGGGCCGCGCATCCTACAGCAGCTTCCGGATTCGTCAAGACCCTCCGTCACCACCACTTTCCGCGCCCCGCTCACTGCGTCGAAACGCCTCAGCGGGGCGCGCATTGTGCACATGCACAACGCGTTTGGGAAGGGGTGTTCGCGAGTTGGCTGCCCACTGCCCGCTCACGCATGGAAGAGGCAGTTGCATACCCGTGCTTGACGCATCACGCGGCCGGCTGCGAACAATGCGCATCCTTCCTGCCCGAGGTCCGCCATGCGCTTCCACCTGATTGCCGCCTGCGCCGCGCTTTCTGCTGTCATGGGCGGCTGCGCCACTGCGCCCCAGGGCGCCTGGGTGGAGTTGGGCGGCGCCCGATATACGGTGGAGATTGCCGATGACGACGCCGAGCGCGCGCGCGGCCTGATGTTCCGGGACTCGCTGGCCATCGAGCAGGGGATGCTGTTCATCCACGAGCGCGCGGAGATGCAGGCGTACTGGATGAAAAACACCCGGATTCCGCTGGACATCCTCTATTTCGACGACGCGCGGCGGCTGGTGTCCCAGCAGCGGGACGTACCGCCGTGCACGCTGGGTGACGCCTGTCCGCCCTACCCCAGTGCGGCGCCTGCCCGGTTCGTGCTGGAACTGAATGCCGGTGAGGCCAGGAAGCTGGGGTTGGAGGACGGGGCCGAGCTGACGTTCGGGCCTGGCATCCAAGTGCCCTGAGCGCGGGACGGCGGCCCGCCGGGGCTGTGGGCGGGCCCTAGGTTAACGGGGCGTCCGCAATCCGCTCAGACCTCGGTCATCTCGAAATCGTCCTTGCCCACGCCACAATCCGGACACGTCCACGTGTCGGGCACATCCCCCCAGCGGGTTCCGGGCGAAATACCCTCTTCCGGCAATCCCGCGGCCTCGTCATAGATGAAACCGCAGACAACGCACATCCAGGTGCGGTAGGGGGCGGTCGCGGACGGGTCGGTCATGGGCGGATAATGGATTGATTGCGGGCGGGCATTGTCCCATTGGCCCCGCGACCACGGAAGCTGCCCATGTCGCCTAGCTGGCCGCGCCACGGCCTGTACGCCATCACTCCCGACGAAGTGGACACTCCACGCCTGCTGGCGCGGGTGGATGCCGCGCTGGCGGCGGGTGTGGCGATGCTGCAGTACCGGAACAAGCGCGTCGACGACGCCACGCGTCGTATGCAGGCGCAGGCCTTGCTGGCGCTGTGCTCACGGCATTCGGTGCCCCTCATCGTCAACGATGATTGGCGGTTGGCGGCGGATATTGGCGCGGATGGCGCCCACCTGGGCGAGCACGACGGCGAGCTGCGGGCGGCGCGGGCGGCCTTGGGCGCTGCCGCGATCCTCGGCGCGTCCTGCTACGACTCACTGGATCTCGCACGCGACGCCGTCGACGCGGGTACCAGCTACATCGCGTTCGGGGCGTTTTTTCCGTCGCCCACCAAACCTCAGGCGCGCCGTGCATCGCTGGACCTGGTGCACGGCAGCGCCACACTCGGCGTGCCGCGGGTGGCCATCGGCGGCATCACGCCGGACAATGGGCGCACGCTGGTCGAAGCCGGCTGCGAACTGCTGGCGGTGATTTCCGGAGTGTTCGACGCCCCGGATCCGGCGGCCGCGGTGCGCGCCTATCAGCGCTGCTTCGACACATCCCCAGACCCGGCATCGCCCTGAGCCAAGTCGCTCCTGCGCAGGCTTCCCTTTCCCGACCGACGCCGGCCCATGCCGGCACCTCCGACCAAGGTTGACCATGAATACCGAACGCTCCCACGCCCTTTTCATCCGCGCCCAGGAACTGCTGCCGGGCGGCGTCAATTCGCCGGTGCGCGCCTTCCGCTCGGTGGGCGGCGAGCCGTTCTTCGCGCAGCGCGCCGAGGGTGCGTACCTGTACGACGTGGACGGCAACCGCTACGTCGACTACGTCGGTTCGTGGGGGCCGATGATCGCCGGTCATGCGCACCCGCAGGTGCTGGACGCAGTGGCGAGAACCATGCGCGACGGCTTGAGCTTTGGCGTGCCCAACGCACTGGAAGTGACCATGGCCGAGGCGATCACCCGCATCGTGCCGAGTTGCGAGATGGTGCGGATGGTGAACTCGGGCACCGAGGCGACGCTGTCGGCGATCCGGCTGGCGCGCGGCGCGACGGGGCGTTCGCGCATCGTCAAGTTCGAGGGCTGCTACCACGGCCACGGCGACAGCTTCCTGGTGAAGGCCGGCAGCGGGGTGATGACGCTGGGCCTGCCGAATTCGCCGGGCGTGCCGTCGGCGCTGGCCGACCTGACGCTGACCCTGCCCTACAACGATTTCGAGGCGGCGACCAAGCTGTTCGACGAGGTGGGCAGCGAGATCGCGTGCCTGATCATCGAACCGATTGTCGGAAACGCCAACTGCATCCTGCCGCGCGACGGCTATCTGCAGCACCTGCGCGCGCTGTGCACGCAGCACGGTGCGCTGTTGATCTTCGACGAGGTGATGACCGGCTTCCGCGTGGCGCTGGGCGGTGCACAACAGCGTTATGGGATCGCCCCGGACCTGAGCACGTTCGGCAAGATCATCGGCGGCGGCATGCCGGTGGGCGCCTACGGTGGCCGTCGCGACCTGATGTCGCAGATCGCGCCGGCGGGGCCGATCTACCAGGCCGGCACGCTGAGCGGCAATCCGGTGGCGATGGCAGCAGGGTTGGCCACGTTGGACCTGATCCAGGCGCCGGGCTTCCATGACGGACTCGAGCGCAGCACGCATGCGCTGTGCGACGGACTGGAGGCAGCCGCGCGCGACGCGGGCGTCGCGTTCAGCACCACGCGCGCGCCGGGCATGTTCGGCCTGTATTTCCGCGAGGGGGCGGTGGAAACGTTCGAGGATGCGAAGGCGTCTGACACCGCCCGCTTCAACCGCTTCTTCCACGCGATGCTGGAGCGCGGCGTGTACTTGGCGCCGTCGGCATTCGAGGCCGGGTTCGTGTCCAGCGCGCACGGAGAGACCGAGATCGCCCATACCGTGGCGGCGGCGCGCGAGGCGTTCGCGGTGGCCGCGGCCGGGTGAGTACTGACCAGTAGGGGCTGCGTCCCTAGGCCAGCGGCGGCAGCTGGACGTGCTCCTGCTTGTCGCCGTTGAAGCGATCGAACAGTTCGCGGTGGCGGCGCCGCGAGAACTCATCGTCGCGGGTGTCGTAGCCGCGCACCCATTCGACCAGCATGGGCAGGTTGCGATCCTGCGCGGCCGCGCTGGAGTACTTGTGCGGCTCCCACAGCCGCGCCCGGCAGTTGGCAATGCATGCCTCAACACCCGGATTGAGGAACACGAGGCGCGTCGCATGCGCCAGCGCCAGTTCCGCCAGGTCGGCGTAGCAACCTTCCATGACCCAGCCGGGGTGCTTGGCCTGGAAGGCGGCAATGGCCAGGGCGCTGTCAATTAAGGCGCGTCGGGTGGTCGGCGCGGTGGGCTGCCAGGCAATGGTGTCCAGATCCAGGTGCGCAAGGCCGTGGCGTGCGGCCATGGCCCTGGCGTGGGTCGACTTTCCGGATCCCGAGTTGCCGATGATCACAATCCGCTGCATGAAGCGTTTCTTCGCGGTGACAGCGGCTCAGCCGCGCACGACGTCTGCAAGGGCGGCGCGCAGGCGTGCCAGGCCTTCGCCCACGTCTTCGTCGCTGATGTTGAGCGCGGGCACGAAACGCAGTACGTCCGGGCCGGCCTGGAGGGTGAGCAGGCCATGCTCGACGCAGCGATCCAGGATTTCGCCGGCCTTGCCCGCATGCTCGGGGCGCAGTTGCGCCCCCAGCATCAGGCCGCGGCCGCGGATCTCGCTGAAGAGGTGGAAGTGGGCATCAATTGCGGCGAGGCCATCGCGGATCGCCTGCGCTTGGCGTACGACATTGGCCTGCAGGGCGGGCGACGACAGCTCCCGGAGTGCGGCGCCCGCCACCGCCGTGGCCAGGGGGTTGCCCCCGAACGTGGTGCCATGGGCGCCGAACTGCATGGTTTCCGCAGCCTTTTGGCCGACCAGCATGGCGCCGATGGGAAAGCCGCTGCCCAGCGCCTTGGCCAGGGTGACGACATCCGGCGTGACGCCGTAGCCGTGACAGGCGAACAGGTGACCGGTGCGGCCCATGCCGCACTGGATCTCGTCGAGTATCAGCAGGGCGCCGTGGCGGTCGCACAGCGCGCGCAGGCCAGTGAGGAAGGCATCGGTGGCCGGCGTGACGCCACCTTCGCCCTGGACCGGCTCGACCAGCACGGCGCAGACATCACCGGCGGCCATCGCCGCCTCGGCCGCGGCCAGGTCGTTGAAATCGCTGTAGCGGAAGCCGGGCGGCAAGGGCTCGTAGCCTTCCTGGTACTTGGGCTGGGCGGTCGCGGTGACCGCCGCCAGGGTGCGGCCGTGGAAGCTGCCCCGGAAGCTGAGGATCACCCGGCGCTCGGGCGGGCGCCCCTGCGTGCTGGCCCACTTGCGCGCGAGCTTTATCGCGGCCTCGTTGGCTTCGGCACCGGAGTTGCAGAAAAACACCCGCTCGGCGAATCCCGAGGCGGCCACCAGCGCCTCGGCCAGGCGCAGGGGCGGTTCACTGACGAAGACGTTGCTGGTGTGCCATAGCTTGCCGGCCTGCTCGGTCAGTGCCGCCAGCAGGGCCGGATGCGCATGGCCGAGGGCATTCACCGCGATGCCGGCGCCGAAATCGACGTATTCGCGGCCCTCGCGATCCCATACACGCGATCCCTGGCCACGGTCGAGCACGATGCGGCGCGGGCGGTAGACGGGAAGGTAGTAGCGTTCGGCGAGGGCGTAGAGGTCGGCGGTCTGGCTGGTCATGGGCGTGGGCGGAGGGAATGCGCCGCCATTTTCGCGCATCGCGGCGGTGCGTGCTTGGCTTGGCCTGCCCGCGTCGCGGCGCTGGGGCGGCTTAGGGCAGAATCAGGTCAGGAGGGATCCCATGCGACTGCTGATCGACCCCCAACTCGAGCCCGCAACGGAGTCCGGTTTGCGACGGACGTGGTTCGACATCATCTACCGCCACGACACGCCTCCCTCGCGCAATTTCGACCTGGTGCTGATCGGGGCGATCGTGGCCAGCGTGCTGGTGGTCATGGCCGACAGCGCCGCGTCGTTCCACGCTCGCCACGCGGATTGGCTGTATCCGCTGGAGTGGGCGTTCACGGTGCTTTTCACGGTCGAATACGCGGTTCGCCTGATGGTGGTCCGGCGCCCGCTGCGTTACGCGCTGAGCCTGTGGGGCATCATCGACCTGCTGTCGATCCTGCCGACCTACCTGTCGGTGCTGCTGCCCGGCAGCCAGAGCCTGCTGGTCGTGCGCGTGCTGCGCATGTTGCGCCTGTTCCGCATCCTCAAGCTGACCCAGTACGTGGAAGAAGGCAGCGTGCTGGCCACGGCGCTGTGGCGTAGCCGTCGCAAGCTATTCGTGTTCCTGAGCGCGATCCTGACAGTGGTGGTGATCTTCGCGGCGCTGATGTACGTGGTCGAGGGTCCGGGGAACGGGTTCACCAGCATTCCGGCGAGCATGTACTGGGCGGTGGTGACGATGGCAACCGTGGGCTACGGGGACATTGCCCCACAGACCGGCCTGGGCCGCTTCATCGCCTCGGCGCTCATCCTGATCGGCTATAGCGTGATTGCTGTGCCCACCGGCATCTACACGACGGAACTGGCGTTCAGCCTGCGTGAGGCGAAGGACTCCGGCCGCCCGGACCGGCGCGGCTGCCCAGGGTGCGGGGTGGAGGGACACGAGCCGGGGGCCAACTTCTGCCGCGCCTGCGGCCATGCGCTGCCGGACCCATCCGGCCAAGGCGGGTGAGCGGGTGGGGGCGCGCGCGTTCCACGCGTCGCCCCAGCGGGTTACCAGACGCCAGAGTTGGGCATCGACGCCCAGGGCTCCTGCGATGGCAGGCGGCCGCCCTTCTGCAACAGCTCCACCGAGATCAAGTCGGGCGAGCGCACGAAGGCCATGTGGCCATCGCGCGGCGGACGGTTGATGGTGATGCCCATCGCCTGAAGGTGCGAGCAGGTGGCGTAGATATCGTCGACCTCGAACGCGAGGTGGCCAAAGTTTCGCGCGGTGCCGTAGTCCTCGTCGTCGTAGTTGTACGTCAGCTCAATCTCGGACTCGGGATTGGCCGGCGCACCCAAGTACACCAGGGTGAAGCGGCCCTCGGGGTAGTCCTTGCGGCGCGTTTCCTGCAGGCCAAGGCCTTCACAGAAGAAGCGGAGAGAGGCGTCCAGGTCGCGGACGCGGACCATGGCGTGGAGATATTTCATGGGGGTCTCCGGTTACAGGAACAGGTCGGGCAGCAGCGGCCGCGTGGGGTCAACCGCGTAGCCCCTGAAATCGCTGACGCCGGCCTCGCGCAGCACCTCGTCATCGATGAGGAACTGACCATGGAAGCCCGCGGCCGGGCGCACCAGCACTGCGTGCGCGGCGTCGGCCATGATCTCCGGCTTGCGGCAACCCTGCAGGTCCACGCCCGGGATCATGTTGAGCGCGTCGGTGGCGATGATGGTGCGCGGCCATAACGCATTCACGGCAACACCCTGCGGGCCGAATTCGGCGGCCAGACCCAGGGTGACGAAGCTCATGCCCATCTTGGCCAAGGTGTAGCCGGTATGCGGTCGCCACCACTTCGGGTCGAGGGTGGGCGGCGGCGCCAGGGTGAGGATGTGCGGGTTGGGCGCCTGCAGCAGGTAAGGCAGGCAGGCCTGAGCGCACAGGAAACTGCCGCGCGAATTGACCTGCTGCATCAGGTCGAAGCGCTTCATCGGCGTGTCGAGCGTGCCGCGCAGCCAGATCGCGCTGGCGTTGTTGACCAGGATGTCGATGCCGCCGAAGGCATCAACGGTGGCCGCAACCGCCGCACGCACTTCGTCCTCCTCGCGGATGTCGCAGCGCAGGGCGATGGCCTGCCCGCCCGCGGCCTCGACTTCGGCGGCCACGCTGTGGATCGTGCCCGGCAACTTGGGGTTGGGTACCGACGACTTCGATGCGATGGCGATGTTGGCGCCGTCGCGCGCGGCGCGCAGGGCGATGGCGCGACCAATGCCGCGGGAGGCGCCGGTGATGAAGAGGGTCTTGCCGGACAGGGTGGTCATTGCGGGTTCTCGTTGGCAGCGGTGCCTTGGTTCAGGGCTTGGGCCCCTGCCCTTCATTGTCCTCCCATTTCAGGAGGCGGCGGGTCACGAAGCGGTACACCGGCTTGCCGGTCGCGAACCACAGCTCGCGCACCCACGAGTGGCGCTTGAGCACGCGCCGCTCCACCGGGGTAAGCGCCTCGGGACAGTAGGTGCGCTTGTGCTTGAGCAGGTGGCGCAGGTCCTCGCGCGCCAGCAGGCGCATCCAACGCGCGCGCGGATGCCCCCGGGTCGCGAGCTGGAAATCGATGATCGCGGGTGCGCCATCGGGCAGCACCAGCCAGTTGGCCTCCTTGGCGAGGTCGTTGTGCGCCAGCCCGCGGCGGTGCAGTTGCTGCAGCAGGCGCCGGGCCTGGCGGAAGTACGCAATATCCCCTCGCGGCGGTCGCTGGTACATGGCATGGCCGTCCATGTAGCTGCGGTCGAGCCGGCGCCCGTCCCAGTCCAGCAGGCGCGGCGTGGCGGGCAAGCCGTCGATCTGGCGAAGCGCCAACGCCTCGCGCCGGGCCAGCCACCAGGCGGGCAGGCGCAGCCACACGGGGACGAAGCCCAGGTCGCGGCGGACGAACGGGCCGTCTTGCCCTCGCATCAGGGCAATCCGGCCAAAACTGTCAGCCTTCAGCGCGGTGACTTCGATGGGGGGAATGGACATGGTTCCAGTGTACGGAATCGGCGCATCCGACCGCGCTGACACCGGCATTGCGTGATCGGCTGCCTATAATCCGGCAATGGAACCTGCTTGGCTCGAAACCGCGACCGCATGGATCAGCGCACACCCGGTCGCCGCGGGGGCCATCGCGTTCCTGATTGCGTTCTGTGATGCGCTGGTGATCCTCGGGATCGTGGTGCCGGCGTTGCCGCTGCTGTTCGCCGTGGGCGCGCTGGTTGGACTGGGGCACATCAACGGCCCCTATGCGGTGACCTGCGCGGCGCTCGGGGCGTTCGCGGGCGACCTGCTGAGCTACTGGGTGGGGCGCCGCTGGGGCGCGGGGCTGCAGCAGGCGTGGCCGTTCTCGCGCTACCCGCAGTGGCTGACGCGTTCGGAGGCGATGTTCCGCCGGCACGGGATCAAGAGCATCTTCATCGCCCGCTTCGTGGGGGCGGTGCGGCCGTTCGTGCCGGCCATCGCCGGAATGCTGCGGATGCCCGTCAAGCGTTACGTACCACCGAGCCTGGCCGCATCAATCCTGTGGGCGGCGCTGTTCCTGGCGCCGGGCTGGGTGCTGGGTGCCTCCTATGACGCCGTGGCGGCGGTGGCAGACAGGCTCGCACTGGTGCTGGCGTCACTGGCCGTGGCGGTGGCCCTGGTGTGGGCGTGCGTGCTGTACACCTGGCGCTGGTTCGCCGAGCACGCCGACGCGTTGCTGGCGAAAGCGTTGGCCTGGACGCGGGCGCACCCTCGACTGGGACGCTATGCGGCGGCAGTGATGGACCCCAACCGACCCGAATCGCCCTCGTTGGTGATCCTGGGCGTCTGCCTGCTCGGCATCGGCTGGGCCTGGTTCACGCTCGCCGCGCTGCTGCTGGCCAACGGCGGACCGCTGGCCATCGACCACCAGCTCAACAGCTTCATGTGGACGCTGCGCAATCCGCTCGCCGACCGCCTGATGGCCGCCCTGGCCAGCCTCGGCGATCCGGCCACGCTGGGCGCCGCGGCGTCGTTGACCATGGGTTACCTGCTGTGGAGGCGGCGCTGGATGGCGGCCGCGCACTGGTTGGCCGCGATCGTGTTCGGACTGGTGCTGACCACGTTGCTGGAGGCCGCCGTGATGATGCCACGGCCGCCCACGGCGCCAGCGGGATTCGGCTTCCCGTCAGTGGCGGTGACGATGTCCACCATCGTGTTCGGCTTCTTCGCGGTGCTGATCGCGCGCGAACTGCCCGGGCGCAAGCGCGTCTGGCCGTATCTGTTGGCCGGCGTGGTGACCACGGTGATCGGCTTCGCCCGCCTGTACCTGGGCGCGCACTGGTTGTCGGACCTGGTCGGCGGCACGCTGCTGGGCATCCTGTGGCTGCTGGTCCTGGGCATCGCCTACCGGCGGCACGTCGCGCGGTCGTTCTGGATGCGGCCGTTGGCTTGGGTGTTCTACGGCAGCTTCGTGCTGGCGGCGGCGTGGCATGCGCCGCATGCCGCCGACCCGCTGTTGGCCAAGTTCACCGCGCCGCCGCCCACGCGGGTGGTGGCCCCCGCAGAGTGGTGGCAACGCGACTGGGGCAGTCTCCCCGAGCGCCGCAGCGAATCAGACGTGCGTCGGCGCTGGCCGCTGGATGTGCAGGTGGCCGGGCCGTTGGCGCCGCTGCGCCAAGCGCTGGAAGCGGAAGGCTGGCGCGTGCAGCCGCAGGCCGACTGGGTGCGCACGATTGGCCTGCTCGATAGCAGCCGAGCACCGTCGAAATACCCGGTGCTGCCCGCCACCCTCGACGCCCAGGCCGAGGCCCTGCTGATGGTGCGCGCAGGCACGGCGGCCAGTGAATTGCACGCGCTACGGCTGTGGCATGCGCCGGTGGCACTCAGCGATGGCACACCGCTGTGGATCGGCACCGCACAGACCCTGCAACTGGGGCGCCCGTTGAATGTCGTGTCGCTGTGGCGCCCTGCACCCGACAGCCATGCCACCTACGCGCTGATTCGCAGGGATCTGCAGCGCTTCGCGCCAATGGAGCAGCTGCATCCCACCGGTGGCATGCCGGTGCTGCGACTGCGCACCGGCGAAGAGGCCGAACTCAGCCCTTGAGCGCGGCGAGGAAGCGGCGCGGCGCGCCGTCGAAGCCACCATTGGACATGAAGACCACATGGTCTCCGGCACGCACCCGTGCACGCAGCGCAGCGATCAGCGCGTCGGAATCCGGTGCAGTCACTGCCTCGCCACGGACCGCCGCGACCACCTTGCCGGCATCCCACGCCAGCTCGGGGCGGTGCAGGAACACGACCACGTCGGCACCGTCCAGCGAGGGCGCCAACGCCTCCGCATGCGCGCCCAGGCGCATCGAATTGCTGCGCGGCTCCATCGCCACGACGATACGCGCGTCACCCACGCGTGCGCGCAGGCCAGCGAGCGTGGTGGCGATGGCCGTGGGGTGGTGGGCGAAGTCGTCGTAGACGGTGATGCCGCCAGCGTCGCCGATGACCTCGAGTCGACGCTTGACGCTGCGGAAGCGCGCCAGCGCCGGCAGCACGGACGCGACGTCGACACCGACCGCATGCGCGGCGGCCAGCGACGCGAGTGCGTTCATCACGTTGTGCCGACCGACCAGCGGCCAGTGCACCTCGCCAAGGTCGACGCCATCGTGCACTACGACGAAGGCGGTGCCGTCGGGACTGAGCAGGCGCGCGGTCCAATTGAAGCCGCTGCGCGCGGCGCTGGCGGCGTCGGCACGATCACCGTGTGCCTCGTGACGGGCCGCCTGCGGGATCAGGCTCGCATCGAGGCCGAAGGTTTCCACCGGCGTCCAGCAGCCCATCGCCAGCACTTCGGCCAGATACTTGTCCTCGCCGTTGACGATGAGGCGGCCGCGGCGCGGCACGGTGCGCACCAGGTGGTGGAACTGGCGCTGGATCGCGGCCACATCGGGGAAGATGTCGGCGTGGTCGTACTCGAGGTTGTTGAGGATCGCGACCAGTGGACGGTAGTGGACGAACTTGCTGCGCTTGTCGAAGAACGCGGTGTCGTATTCGTCGGCCTCGACCACGAACTCGCGGCCCTCGCCCACGCGCGCGGACACGCCGAAGTCCTCGGCCACGCCACCGATCAGGAAGCCGGGCTTGCGCCCCGCGGCCTCCAGCAACCAGGTCAGGATACTGGTGGTGGTGGTCTTGCCGTGGGTGCCGGCGACCGCCAGGGTGTCGCGACCGGGCAGCACGTGCTCGCTCAGCCACTGCGCGCCCGATGTGTACTTGCGCCCATCGTCGAGCACCTGCTCGACCGCGGCGTTGCCGCGCGAGAGGGCGTTGCCAACCACCACCTCCGTGCAATCGGCGGAGATGTGTTCCGGCTGATAGCCCTGGCTCAGGGTGATGCCCAACTGCTCGAGCTGGGTGGACATCGGCGGATACACCGCCTGGTCGCTGCCCTCGACTTCGTGCCCGAGTTCGCGTGCGAGGGCGGCGACACCGCCCATGAAGGTGCCGGCGATGCCGAGGATGTGCAGCTTCAAGCGCGGATCACCCCACCTCGGCGGTCGGCGACAGCGCGCTGACCAGACGCGTGAACACCTCGTCCAGCGCGCCCACGCCATCGACCACGGTCAGCTGGCCGTGCTGGCGGTAGAACTCGATCACCGGCGCGGTCTGGCTGTCGTAGACCTCCAGGCGCTTGCGCACGGATTCGGGGTTGTCGTCGGCGCGACCTTCGGCGGCCGCGCGGCCGGCGATGCGCTCGACCAGCAGCTCGGTCGGCACTTCCAGCTGCACGGCGTAGTCCATCGGCTTGCCGATGCGCTTGAGCAGGGCGTCCAGCGCATCGGCCTGGGCCAGGTTGCGCGGGTAGCCATCGAGGATGAAGCCATTGGCGGTGTCGGAACGCGAGACGCGGTCCTCGAGCATGCCCAGCAGGATCGCGTCGCTGACCAGCTCGCCGCGGGCCATGACTTCCCTGGCCTCCAGTCCGAGCTTGCTGCCGGCGGCCACTTCGGCGCGCAGCAGGTCACCGGTGGAGATGTGCGGCACCTGCAGGTGCTCCTTCAGGCGGGCGGCCTGCGTGCCCTTGCCGGAACCGGGCGCACCGAGAAGAACCAATCGCATCAACGTGACTCCTGAAACGGAAAATTCGGGTATGGGCGTGGGGGCCCCACCCCGGCCGGACCGGGGTCGCCAACGGCGGATGCGGCGCTACACTCGGGGTGTGCGGCCCCCATCTGCCGGGCGTCAACGTTGGTCACTTTACCGCATCCCGGCCTGTACCACTGAAACCAGCATGCCCTCCGGAACCCTACTTTATGCGCAGTCCGGCGGTGTCACCGCCGTCATCAACGCCAGCGCCTCGGCCGTGATCCAGGCCGCGCGGGCCCGCAAGGTCAAGGTGCTGGCCGCGCGCAACGGCATCCTCGGCGCCTTGCGCGAGGAGCTGATCGACACTTCGAAGGAGTCGATAGCGGCGATCCGCGCCCTCGCCCACACCCCGGGCGGTGCGTTTGGCTCGTGCCGGCTCAAGCTGAAGTCGCTGGAGCAGGACCGGGCGAAATACGAGCGGTTGCTGGAGGTATTTCGCGCGCATGACGTGCGTTGGTTCCTCTACAACGGCGGCAACGACTCGGCCGACACCGCGCTCAAGGTATCGCAGTTGGCAAAGGAGTTCGGCTACCCGCTGACCTGCGTCGGCGTGCCCAAGACCGTGGACAACGACCTGGCAGTGACCGACTGCTGCCCCGGGTTCGGCTCGGCGGCCAAGTACACCGCGGTATCCATACGCGAGGCGGCGCTGGACGTGGCGGCGATGGCCGAGACCTCCACCAAGGTCTTCGTGTACGAGGCCATGGGTCGACACGCCGGGTGGCTGGCGGCGGCGGCCGGGCTTGCGGGCCAAGGCGCAGACGCCGCCCCGCACCTGATCCTGTTCCCCGAGCGGCCCTACGACGAGGCGGACTTCTTCGCCAAGGTGAAGGCGACGGTGGAGCGCGTGGGCTACTGCGTGGTGGTGGCGTCGGAGGGCATCCAGACCCCGGATGGCAAGTTCGTGGCCGATGCAGGCGGCGGCAAGGATTCCTTCGGCCACACCCAACTGGGCGGCGTGGCCTCGCACCTGGCCGGGCGAGTGAAGGACGCCTTGGGCTACAAGGTGCACTGGACCCTGCCGGATTATCTGCAACGCTCGGCGCGGCACCTGGCTTCAAAGACCGACCTGGCGCAGGCCGAGGCGGTGGGCAAGGCCGCGGTGGACTACGCACTGAAGGGCATGAACGCGGTGATGCCGGTGATCGTGCGGACGTCCGACGCACCGTATCGCTGGAAGATCGAGGCCGCGCCGCTTTCCAGGGTCGCCAACCATGAAAAGAAGATGCCGGCGGGTTTCATCCGCAAGGATGGTTACGGGATCACCGACAGCGCGCGCCGTTACCTTGAGCCGCTGATCCGGGGGGAGGCGCCGCCGCCGTATGGGCGTGATGGCCTTCCCAAGTATGTGACGCTGAAGAACGTGCCCGTGCCCAGAACGCTGGACGGATGGACCGAATAATCACGCGTCAGCGGCAAGCTGTGCCTTCGAGCGCCATCGTCGCAGTGAACAACGTCACAGCGGCGGTGGCGGCACCATCCAGTTTCCGTGCCTCCTGCAGGTAGATCCGCGCGCGGCCCTGCGCATCCAGCGCTGGCGGGGTGGCGCGACCCGGCTTGCGCCACACCCGCACCACGGCCTGTTGCGACGGACAGCTGGAACTGGGCACGCGGATCAGGTCGTTGAGTACCCAGCCGGCCTGCGTCGATGGCTTGGCCTTGGCTGCATCGACGAAACTCGCACGTGCCTGGCAATTCGCGCTGGTGCGCACCACCGCGAAGCTGTAGGGCTCGGCCATCTGCCCGGTGAACGCGCCTTCGAGCCGCGCGCAGGCCTCGGGGATGGCGCGCACGGTATGGAGCACGCCGGTCGTCTGCGGCTTGGCCGCGGCGCGGGTGATCTCCGGCTGGGGTTCGGCGGCCAGCGCCGGCGGAGCCAGTGGGGCCAGCACGGCCAGCGCGACCAGCGCGACCGAGGGGCGGCGGAGCATCGGCATGGGCACTCCCGACATTCGTGAACCAGGTCGCAGGCTGGCACGGGCGGACTGAACCCGGTGTTCACGGGGTGCGCGCCTGAGCGGGCATGTGCCATAGTCGAATCGTTGCCGGGCCCCCCACAGCGCCCGCGCGGCCACATCGATGAAGCCGTATCCGTAGTCCTGGTGTCCACTCTTGGGGAGGGGTTCATGCTGGAGCAGCACGGTTTGACCTTGGCGCTGGTTTGCGCCGTCATTGCGATCCTGTACGGGATCATCTCGGCGCGATGGATCAACGCGCAACCCGCCGGCAACGAACGCATGCAACAGATCGCCGGCGCGATCCAGGAAGGCGCGCGCGCGTACCTCAACCGCCAATACACGACCATTGGCATCGCCGGAGCCGTGCTGTTCCTGGTGATCGGCTTCGCACTGAACTGGCCCACCGCGATCGGGTTCCTGATCGGTGCGGTCCTGTCGGGCGCGGCGGGCTACATCGGCATGAATGTGTCGGTGCGGGCCAACGTGCGCACCGCCGAAGCCGCGCGCCGGGGCATGGGCCCGGCGATGGACGTGGCGTTCCGCGGCGGCGCCATCACCGGCATGCTGGTGGTGGGCCTGGGACTGCTGGGCGTGGTCGGCTATTTCGCCGTATTGCACCTGCACCTGGGCTACGCCGAGGCTGACGCGCTGCACGCGCTGGTCGGCCTGGCGTTCGGCTCCTCGCTGATCTCGATCTTCGCGCGACTGGGCGGCGGCATCTTCACCAAGGGCGCGGACGTCGGCGCGGACCTGGTGGGCAAGGTGGAGGCCGGCATCCCCGAGGATGACCCGCGCAACCCGGCGGTGATCGCCGACAACGTGGGCGACAACGTCGGTGACTGTGCCGGCATGGCGGCTGACCTGTTCGAGACCTACGCGGTCACCATCATCGCCACGATGCTGCTGGGCGGGTTGATGGCCACGCAGATCGGACCGAACGCGGTGCTGTACCCCCTGGTGCTGGGCGGCGTGTCGATCATCGCCTCGATCATCGGTGCGTTCTTCGTCAAGGTGAAGGATGGCGGCTCGATCATGGGCGCGCTGTACAAGGGCGTGATCGTCTCGGCGGTCCTGGCGGCGGTCGCGTTCTACCCGATCACCACCGAACTGATGGGCGGCTCGCCGCTGGGCGCGATGAACCTGTTCGGCTGCGCGCTGATCGGCCTGGCGCTGACCGGCGCGATCGTGTGGATCACCGAGTACTACACCGGCACGCAGTTCAAGCCGGTGCAGCACGTGGCGGCTGCCTCGACCACGGGACATGGCACCAACATCATCGCCGGCCTGGGCGTGTCGATGAAGTCGACCGCGCTGCCGGTGATCGCGGTGTGCCTGGCCATCTACTTCGCCCACGCGCTGGCGGGGCTGTACGGCATCGCCATCGCCGCGACGGCCATGCTGTCGATGGCCGGCATGATCGTCGCGCTCGACGCTTACGGGCCGATCACCGACAACGCCGGTGGCATCGCCGAAATGGCCGAGTTGCCACCGGAAGTGCGAAGCATCACCGACCCGCTGGACGCGGTCGGCAACACCACCAAGGCGGTGACCAAGGGCTACGCCATCGGTTCGGCCGCTCTTGCCGCACTCGTCCTGTTTGCCGACTACACCCACAACCTGGAGACGGCCGCCGCGGCCGAGGCGGCGGCTACGGGCGTGGTGGCCGAGGCGTTGCGCTTCGACCTGTCCGACCACATGGTGATCATTGGCCTGCTGATTGGCGGCCTTATCCCCTACCTGTTCGGCGCGATGGCGATGGAGGCGGTCGGCCGTGCCGCCGGCGCGGTGGTGGAGGAAGTGCGGCGCCAGTTCCGCACCATCCCGGGAATCATGGACGGCAGTGGCAAGCCCGAGTACGACAAGGCCGTCGACATGCTGACCAAGTCGGCGATCAAGGAAATGATCGTGCCGTCGCTGCTGCCGGTGGTGGTGCCGGTGCTGGTGGGCCTGCTGCTGGGGCCGAAGGCGCTGGGTGGCCTGCTGATCGGCACGATTGTCACCGGCTTGTTCGTGGCGATCTCGATGACCACCGGCGGCGGTGCGTGGGACAACGCCAAGAAGTACATCGAGGACGGCCACCACGGCGGCAAGGGCAGCGAGGCGCACAAGGCGGCGGTCACCGGTGACACCGTCGGCGACCCGTACAAGGACACCGCCGGCCCGGCCATCAACCCGCTGATCAAGATCATCAACATCGTGGCGCTGCTGCTGGTGCCGCTGCTGTAACTGGATCTCTCCACCCCCGGCGCGGCGCGGCCGGGGGGCTTCAGACCGCCCGGGAAACCCCGGGCCTTCAACGGCGATCCCCCCGATCGCCGTTTTTCTTTGGCCGCGCCTGATGGAAAGGCCGCACCGGCCGGGGAACCCTCGACCAACGGCCTTGCTGCGCCGCAGCAGCGGGACGCGTAAAATGGGCGCCCTATTTTCCCCACGGGCGCGCCACCTTCTGGCGGCCCCACCAGTTGGAGCACGTAATGGGCCTGGACCTCGTCCCCACCGGCAAGAATCCGCCGGATGAGATCAACGTCATCATCGAAATTCCCAAGGACGCCGAGCCGGTCAAGTACGAGGTCGACAAGGCTTCCGGCGCGATCTTCGTCGATCGCATCCTGTCGACGCCCATGCGCTACCCGTGCAATTACGGCTACGTGCCGCACACCGTCTGCGGCGACGGCGATCCCGCCGACGTGCTGGTGATCCTGCCGTTGCCGCTGGTGCCGGGCTCGGTGATCCGCTGCGTGCCGGTCGGCGTGCTGAAGATGACCGACGAGGCCGGCAGCGACGAGAAGCTGATCGCCGTGCCTGTACCGAAGATTTTCGGCGGCTACGCCCATATCACCGACATCGAGCAGGTCTCGCAGCACTGGCTGGACCGCATTGGCCACTTCTTCGAGCACTACAAGGATCTTGAGAAGGGCAAGTGGGTCAAGATCGAGGGCTGGGCCAACGCGGCGGAGGCCAAGGCCGTGCTGGTCGAGGCGATGAAGCGCTACGAGGATAGTGCGGACAAGCCGAACTTCTGAATGTCAGGCGATGGCGGGCGCCAATGCGTCCGCCATCACGCGGAGTAGCCCGGGTCCACGTGCCCGGTGACTTCCCCGGGGTCTGACAGGCGCATCAGTCAGCGGCGGCCGACCGTGGCGCCCATGGACTGGAACACCTGTCACAAGTACGGGCAGCGATCCAGCTCGTGGGGGCGCATGGCAGCGCTGAAGGCCTCGTTGGCCGCGTCGCCACCGGTGGCTACGCCCCGGCAAGGCGCCAGAGGCCTTCGCCGAGCGCGTCGACCCGCGCGGGCGAGGAGCGCCGCGTCGAAGCGCAGCGGGAGGTGGATGCATGGCACCTGCAGCTTCATGGACGGTCGTGGTCTGCTTCATATCCTGCACACCGCCGGCCGACCGCCCCAAGGCCCCAGAAAGAACTGCGGCCCCAAAAGGGGCCGCAGCGGGTGTCGCACAGAACTTCTGAGGGATCAGAAGCGCTGCTGGTACTTCAGGTAGTAGAAGCGACCGATGTCGAAGCCGCCGTAGTACGGGTACTGGCTGCTCGGGGCCGAGAACATGATCGGACCCTTGTGGTCGGTCACGTTGTTGGCACCCAGGGCCACGGTGGCGTTCCACGGAGCCTTCCAGCTGACCTGCAGGTCGTGGAAAGCGTTGCCGCTCACGCGACGCAGCGGGTACACCTTGCCCGGAGCATTGGTGTCCGGCGAGGAGTACAGCGGGTCGGTGCACTCAGCCGCGCGGGTGCAGGCTTCGCTCATGCCGGAGTAGTAACGCGTCGTCCAGTTGGCGGCGAATGCGCCCATCTCCCAGTTCACGCCCAGGTTGGAGCGCAGACGGAAGTTCGGGCCGCGGCCGGTGTAGTTGGTCCACGCGGTGTCCGGCGCGTCATCAGCCTTGATGCGGTAGTAGCTGACGTAGCTGTTCTGCCAGTCAAAGGTGAACTTGCCGAACGCGGTTTCCGGCAGGCGGTACTTGGCACCGAAGTCGTAACCCTCGGTCTCCACGGCACCCTTGTTGGTCAGGCCGTACTGCATGAACGTGATGGCGCCGGTCGCCGGGTCACGGACGATGCCTTCGCAACGCGCCGAGATGCCGAGACGGTAGCAATCGCCCAGGATGTCATCGACGCTGTCGTCGCTGATCACGTTCTCGATGGTGACCTTGTACCAGTCGAGGGTGAAGTCCAGGCCCTGCACCCAACGCGGGCTCCACACGATGCCCATGGTCTGGCTTTCGGCGGTTTCCGGGGTCAGGTTGGGGTTGGAGCCCGTCAGGAACTGATAGCCGGTCTGGCACGGGAAGGTGGTGCACAGCGCGCCGCCCTGGCCCAGCTGGACGTAGGTCGGGGAAACACCGGCGCTGGTGCAGGCGGCATTGCCGGCCACGCTGCCGGAGGAGGTGCTGCCGCACGGGTCGGTGTAGTACTCGAAGCTGCCACCCACGCCACCGTACAGGTTGTCGATGGTCGGGGCGCGGAAGCCTTCGGCATACGTACCGCGGACCAGCAGTTCATCCAGCGGACGCCAGGTGAAGCCGAACTTGCTGTTGGTGGTGTCGCCGAAGTTGCTGTAGTCCGAGTAACGGCTGGCGACGTTGAAGGTCAGTTCCTTCGCGAACGGCAGGTCAGACAGGACCGGGATGTTCAGCTCCAGGTACACCTCGTCGAGCGAGTAGCCGCCCTGGGTGGTGGTGGCCGGCAGGCCGGTGCTCATGCCCGACTGGTTGAAGGCGTCCGGCACGAAGCGGCCGTCTTCCTTGCGGTGCTCCACGCCCACGGCGAAGCCGAGCTCACCGGCCGGCAGTTCGAACAGCGAACCGGCGAGGTTGGCGGTGTAGCTGGTGGTGGTGGTGCGGCCGGTGTCGGCGTAGTACGGGAACAGGAACGCCTGCAGCGCCGGATCGGACAGCGAGCCCGGGCCGTCCACGCCGTACGGCAGGAGCGGGTTCCACGGCATGCATTCGCCGCTGCCCAGGTTGGTGCCCAGCGGGATCGGGTTGGCCGCCGTGCCGCACTGCGCGACGCCATTGGCGTTGATGAACGACGGGCCGAGGGCCTGGGGGCTGGCCAGCAGGCTCATGTCGCCATGGCCGAACTTGGTCAGGTTGTTGCGATTCATCATCGCGCCCATGTCCCAATCGAACGTGCGGCCGGCCATCTCGAAGAAGCCGTTGAAGCCACCGGCGAAGCGGTAGGTTTCCAGCTCGCTGTTGGTGGTGCGCGGCACTTCCCACAGGCGACGACGGAACTGGACGTCCGAGTTGGTCGGGTTGAACGCACTGTCTGCGGACAGCGGGGTGCCGAACGCGCCGGACTGGTACGGGTAGCCCGCCACCTGCTGCAGCGTGGAGCGGTGGTTGTACAGCATGTCCGCGTTGAACGTGACGTTCTCAACGATGTCGTAGTTGGCGTTGACGAACACCGAGCGGCGTTCGATGGCGGTCTGCGCCATCATCTGCTCGTTGCTGTTGGCATTGTCCGACGCAACGTGCGGGCGGAAGTTGGAGATGCTGGTCGGGTCGCCGCTGCCGTCGTAGGTGCACCAGGTGTTGGCGCCGTTGGCGCCGCAGGGGCCGAAGAACGAGCCATTCTGGCTGACCACGCTCCAGCCCGAGCCCGGGTACTTGGGACCGGCGTTGCCGGACGCGCTGTACCAGCGGTCCTTGGCCCACACCGGATCTTCCTTCGAGTACTCGACCGATGCGGTCACGCCACCACGGTCGCCCACGGCGCCGACGGTGAAGTCGTAGGTCTGCTTGCCGCCGTCGCCTTCGCTGTACTGGCCGAAATAGGCATTGGCTTCCGCGCCCTCGAAGCGCTTGCGGGTGATCACGTTGACCACGCCGGCGATGGCGTCGGAACCGTAGATGGCCGAAGCGCCGTCCTTCAGGACTTCGATGCGGTCAATGGCCGACATCGGGATCTGGCTGAGGTCCTGCAGGCCGCCGGTGGTGGCGCCGAGACGCTTGCCGTTGACCAGCACCAGCGTGCGCTGCGCGCCGAGATTACGCAGGTCGACATAGTAGCCACCGACGTTCTCGCCCGAGGCGAGCACTTCGGCGCGGGCGATCGCCGGCGAACCCGCCGAGGTCAGGTTCTGCAGCACGTCGGCAACGGAGACGAAGCCCTGCTGCTGCAGTTGCTCGCGGCCGATGGTGATGATCGGCTGCTGGGTTTCCATGTCGGCGCCACGAATGCGCGAACCGGTCACCTCAATGCGATCGAGGGTGGTTGCGCCCTCGTCAGCCTGCTCCTGCGCGCCAGCAAACGCCGGGGCGAGCGCGATCGCGATGCCGGCGGGCAGCATGCCCAGCCGCACTGCGGAGCGCGGATTGCGATAATTCATGTATCTCTCTCCAAATGATCGTTACGGGCGCGTTAAGGCGCTCTGCAAAATTACGTGCCGGTGCGCAATACCGCTTTGCCCGCGACGCCGGGAGACTTTGCCGATCCTGTCGAGGAGGCCGCGGTGCGATATCCGCTGGCGGACATTCCGTAACGCGCGCGGAAGGCGCGCGCGAAGCTGCAGCAGTTGTCGAAGCCACTGGCGGCGGCGATTTCCCCGATCATCATGTTGGTGGTCTCGAGCAGGTCGGCGGCTCGCTCCAGGCGCATGCGCGCCGCGGCGGCCTGCGGGCTTTCGCCATAGACGGTCTGGAACGTCTTGGAGAAGTACCAGCTGGAGAAACTGGTCAGCTCGGCCAGTTCGCCGATGCGGACCACCCGGTCCGCATTGCCTTCCATGAACAAGCGCGCCCGCTGCAGGCGACTGAACACCTGGCGCTTGCGACTGCGCGAACGCCCCGGGCAACGCGAGACGCGATCGGCGATATCGCGCTGCAGCCCCGCAAGGTGCAGCAAGACCGGCCGCAACACCTGGATCGCCACCCCTTCACCGGCTTCGGCACGGCGCACCGCCTGGTGCCACAGGTGCAGCAGCACGCGGGATTCGCGCAGGTCGAGCTGGCCGCGCCCGGCATACAGGCTCAGGTCCGCGAACTGCCCCAAGGCCTTCAGCACGTCCGCGCCCAGGGTCAGGCCCACGCAGAGGCCGTCCCGATCCGTCTGCACCATGGGCCGGGACTCACGGTCCAGCGCCACCCAGTCACCGGGGCGGAGCCGGAACTTGCCTTCCTTCGCCTCGACCCATGCGCTGCCACGAACCTGGACCCAGATCGAGAAACTGGGACCCACGAGTTGGGCGCAGCCCAACCGCGACGCTCCGGCAAAGAGCGCGGGCGCCTCGCTATCCGAACGCCCCATCTGGATCTGCTGGCCGCGGTCGGCCCACTGCACATGCTCCACTCCACCACCCCACCATTTGCCAAGACTGGCCAATGGATTTGCCTGAACCCGGCTGGGGATACAGGAAATCGGGCGATGGAATGTGCGAAATCTGGCCGAAAGCGCTCACGAAGAACTTACGAAGCGCCTTTTCATAACCTAATCAATTGCTTGCGTCATCCTGCGCTCGCGGCGGCAGCCGTGCATCCAGCCGCTGCAAAGCAATATCCGTGCCATCAGACTCCGCCAACGCCACGTAGACGGCACCCGTGCGCGGGTCGGAGCTGAAACCGGCCACGGATGACAGCAGGCTCGGATGCAGGCATCGCTCGGAGGATGCGCTCGCGCTTTCGCCCAAGCGGCGCAGGCGACTGCGGCAGTCCATGGCCTGGTCGAGGTACTCGATGGTGCCATCGCGGGCAACGCTCCAGTTGCGATAGAGCCAGCGGCGGGGGACCCCCTCAACGACCTTGCGCACCGAGGCGGATGCCAGCGTCAGGTCCGCGGACCAGAGCCCGTCTCCCGAGAAACGGGTGAAGAGCAGCCGCCCTCGCACGGCGTCGACTTTGGCCTGCATCACGTCGGGCAGGAACGCCAGCTGGCGCCACGGAGATCGACTTCGATCGAACAGATACAGCCCAATCCTTCCGTCCTGGCTGGGGGCACCCACGAGGATGCGACTGCGATCGGGCAGATACAGGCCTTGGCTCGGGTCAGCCAGCGGCACGGGAAGCAGGCTGACCTGGCCACTGGCGGCCGCGACTTCGAACAGACCGCGCCGTCCGGCGTGGTCCGTGCCGATGGTCAGGAGGAGCTTGCTGTCGGGGGACCATTCGGGCATCCGCTGGGCTTCCGGGTGGAGGCCCTCGATCAGACGGAGACTGTCGGACCGACTGACATCCCCCCACCAGAGATGGAAATGCCCGGAACGATCGGACGCGAACACCAGTTGACGACCATCGGGAGCGATGGCTGGGTGGGTATCGCGCCCCGTGGATGCAAAGAGTGCCTTGCCCGCCATCCCGTCCCGACCGACGCCTCGGCCCTCCCGCTCGATCCGGTAGATCTCGAAGCCAGGGCGCCGCCGGACGAACGCCATCACGGGGGTGCGCGCCGCCACGTCCGGGGATTGGGCATCCTCCAGCCCCAGGTCGCGAAGCTGGCGGGAACCAATGTCCAGCCGGTAGATTCGGGTTTCGGCATCGATGCGGCGGCCGAACACCAGCCCGCTGCCATCCGGGAGCCAGTCCCAGCCCCGCATTTCGCCGCTCTGGTAGGTCAGTCGCTCGGCGCGACCACCGCCCGCCGGCACGCGCCAGACATCGCCGAACTGTGGATTCCGCACGAATGCAATCCACTTGCCATCGGCGGAATAGCGCGGCTCCGTGTCGAGGTCACGGCCGTCGAACCCGTAGTCGAGAGGGCGCCAGCGGCCCGTCGCCAGGTCGAGGATGCGGATCCCGGTGGTGCGACCCTCCTCCGACATGCTGCCGAAGACCAGGCCACGGCCATCCGGGGTCCAGTCGAATCCCAGGTCATCCAGCCCGCTGCACGCCCCGACAACGCGCTCGCTGCCTCCGTTCGCCGCCGCGACCATGATCTGGCACGCGTTGCTGCCGTCCCGACGGGAGAACGCGATCAAGCGGCCGTCCGGCGACCATGCCGGCAGCCGGTCCGACACTCCCGACGGCGGCAGGCTCAACGGCTTGGGCACGGCCTGCGCCGTCGTCTGCACCATCACCACCGTGCCCAGCCGGTTCGGCAGGGTGGCGGTGTAGGCCACCATCGCGCCATCGGGCGAAAGCGTCGGGGAAAGCTCATACCCCGGCGACGACGTGATGAGCAGGAACGGCCGCTCGGGGACGGCCGGCAATGCCTGGCTCCTGCTGGACGTCGTGCCAGGCTCGGGCGGTGCTCGGTGTAACAGGCTCGCGGCAAACAGGCCGCCGATCAGCATCAGTGCCACGGCCCACAACCAGAACCGTGCCGAGCGCCAAGGACCATGCCGGTGGGAATGCGGTGCATCGCTCGACCGGGTGTTCGCGACGGGCGTTTCACCGGACGTATCGACCGCCGGGGCTGGCATGCGGGCCCGAGCCGCCTCGGGCGGGGTGGCGCGACTGACATGAGCTGCGGGTGGGCGGCCATCCGCGCCCACCGCCGAATCATCGCCACCGATCCCAGGAGGTACGGCACCTCTGCCTGCGGGGGAGCCCTCAACCGTGGCCAGCAATCGATACCCGGACTTGGCAATGGTTTCGATGTAACGGGTACTGCCGCGCTGTTCACCGAACGCCTTGCGCAGTTGCGTGACCGCTTGGGTCAATACGTCATCGGTGGGGAGGGTGTCGGGCCAAACGCGGGCGATCAGCGCATCGCGCGAGACGACGCGCCCGGCGTTCTCCACCAGCACCAGCAGCACCGCCATCGCCTTTGGCGTGACCCGCACGGGGCGACGCGCGCCCGGCGCACTGATCTCACGCAGAGGCACATCGACGGTGCACTCGCCTACACGAAAGCCGTCTGTCGTACGTGGGGGGTGGCCAGGGAGATGTGACATATAAACAGGCCAATTCTCCGGATTGACCGAACCCCCGTCATGTGCCGAAAGGCAAGCCACGTTGCCTTGCATTCAGGTTCAAGGCGCGCGACGAGCTCCCGCCACTGTCAACCCGATCAACCGCGACACCACCACGGCGATGTAACCCACGCCACAAAACTGCTCCAGCACGACCAGCACCCGCGCCGCGGAATGGATGGGCAGCACGTCGCCCAAGCCGGTCGCGGAGAGGTTGGTGGCACTGAGGAACAACAGTTCCATCCAGGTCCGCGGACGCTCCGGGTCCACCAGGCCGGTGAAGGCGCCGGGGTAGATCGCTTGGCAGGCGACGAAGGCGTAGGCGAAGGCCCACATCAGCAAGGTGAAGGTGGCGCCGGCGGCGAACAGTTCATCCGAGGTGACGCGGTGGTCGCTGAGCATGTACGCAGTGAGGCTGGCGGCCGCGTAGAAATACAGCGCGCTCTCCAGCAGGGTGGCGGCCAGGGCCACGCCGCTGCCCGGCATCAGCGCCGTCACCAGCGTCAGCAACGCCGCGGGCACGGCAATCAGCCACGCCACCCACTTCACCGCCGGGCTGCGCATCACCACCCACACTGCCAGCGTGGCGATCACCACCCCGAACGCGCCGAACAGCACGCGACCGGTATGGCCCTCCAGCAACGGGTAGGCCACCAGACTGGCCAACTGCGCCGCCAGCAGGAACGCGGACGGATGCCGTCGCGCGATCACTTGCCAGCGTCGGTATCGAAGGTCCTGTGTTCCCATCGCGCGAGTGTGCCCGAGCATCGCCGGCCGCGCACTGGGCACGGCCGGCGGATGGGGTTCAGGCCTTGTGGTAGACCTCGACGCCCTGTGCGCGGAACTCCTCGGACATCGCTTCCATGCCCGCCTCCAGCGCCTTGGCATCGTCCAGGCCGTGCTCGGCAGCGAAGTCGCGCACGTCCTGGGTGATCTTCATGCTGCAGAAGTGCGGGCCGCACATCGAGCAGAAGTGCGCGGACTTGTGCGCTTCCTTCGGCAGGGTTTCGTCGTGGTACTCGCGGGCGCGCTCGGGGTCGAGGCCGAGGTTGAACTGGTCTTCCCAGCGGAACTCGAAGCGCGCCTTGCTCATGGCGTTGTCGCGTGCCTGCGCGCCGGGGTGGCCCTTGGCGAGGTCGGCAGCGTGGGCGGCAATCTTGTAGGCCATCAGTCCTTCGCGCACGTCGTGCTTGTTGGGCAGGCCCAGGTGCTCCTTGGGCGTGACGTAGCAGAGCATCGCGGTGCCGAACCAGCCGATCATCGCCGCGCCGATCGCGCTGGTGATGTGGTCGTAGCCCGGCGCGATATCGGTGGTCAGCGGCCCGAGCGTATAGAACGGCGCCTCGCCGCACTCGCGCAGCTGCTTGTCCATGTTTTCCTTGATCAGCTGCATCGGCACGTGGCCGGGGCCTTCGATCATGGTCTGCACGTCGTGCTTCCACGCAACCTGGGTCAGCTCGCCCAGCGTCTCCAGCTCGCCGAACTGCGCGGCGTCGTTCGCGTCGGCGATGCTGCCCGGGCGCAGGCCGTCACCCAGCGAAAAGGCCACGTCGTAGGCCTTCATGATTTCGCAGATCTCTTCGAAATGCGTGTACAGGAAGTTTTCCTTGTGGTGCGCCAGGCACCACTTGGCCATGATCGAGCCGCCGCGGCTGACGATGCCGGTGACGCGCCTGGCGGTCAGCGGCACGTAGCGCAGCAGCACGCCCGCGTGGATGGTGAAATAGTCCACGCCCTGCTCGGCCTGCTCGATCAGGGTGTCGCGGAAGATTTCCCAGTTGAGCTCCTCGGCCTTGCCGTCGACCTTCTCCAGCGCCTGGTAGATCGGCACGGTGCCGATCGGCACCGGCGAGTTGCGGATGATCCATTCACGAGTCTCGTGGATGTGCTTCCCGGTGGACAGGTCCATCACCGTGTCCGCGCCCCAGCGGATCGACCACACCAGCTTCTCCACTTCCTCGGCGATGCCCGAGGACACGGCGCTGTTGCCGATGTTGGCGTTGACCTTGGTCAGGAAGTTGCGGCCGATGATCATCGGCTCGCTTTCCGGGTGGTTGATGTTGTTGGGGATGATGGCGCGGCCGCGCGCGACTTCGTCGCGCACGAACTCGGGGGTAATCAGCTTCTGGATGTTGGCGCCGAAGGTCTCGCCGGCATGCTGGCGCAGCAGGTGCGCCTCGCGGATGGCCTCGATGCGCTGGTTCTCGCGGATGGCGATGTATTCCATCTCCGGCGTGATGATGCCGCGGCGCGCGTAGTGCATCTGGGTGACATTGGCACCGGCCACGGCGCGGCGCGGCGCGGGGCGGTGGCGGAAGCGCACGGCGTCCAGCTTGGCGTCGACCTCGCGGCGGCGGCCGAACTCGGAGCTCAGGCCATCGAGCTGCACGGTGTCACCGCGCTCGGCGATCCAGGCGGCGCGCAGCGGGGAAAGGCCGCGGGCCAGGTCGATGTCGGCGTTGGCATCGGTGTAGGGCCCCGAGCAGTCGTATACCGCCAACGGCGCGTTGTCCTCGCCGCCGAACAGGGTCGGCGTCTTCGCCAGCGCGATCTCGCGCATCGGCACGCGGATGTCGGGGCGCGAGCCTTCGACGTGGATCTTGCGCGAGCCCGGGATCGGGCGGGTGACGTCGGCCGAAAGCTGGTCGGCCTGCTGCTGCAGCTGGGAGGGCACCGCGTTCATCGTGTAGGTCCGCTTCTGGTGGAGGCCGCGCTGGATGCGGCGGTAGCGACGGGGTCGCGTCAAAGCGGCGGCGCGGGACGACAGGCGTCCGGCGAAGCTTCCCTACGGCGGTCTCAACCGCATCAGGTTCGAAGGGTGTGTCTCAACCGGCGCGCCCAGGGCGTGGGCCGGTACCCCCGCTTCGGGGTGCATTTGACCATGGGCGGCCGGCTGGGGCCAGTCCGGGAGCCGGAGGTGGGCAGCGCCTCCCTCCTCGAAGCGCAATCGGAGCCGCCGGTGCTCCCGGCGCGGGCCGCGATCTGGCCGCCCCGGTTGAGCGCCCGCTCCGTTGCCCACGTAACTGTTGACACTCCCGGAAGCGGCGTGGTCCCCTGCCTCCATGACGCATCGCAGCATCACCGCCACGCCATTGTCCCGCGGACTTCACCGCCCCGCGGCACGGGCCATGCCTGCGTCGACGACCACCATTACCACCACCGGTACCACCATTCCCATGGTGCGGACGGGCGTGTCCAGCTGAATCAGAACCACGCCGCTCCGCACCGATCCAGGTGCGGAGTGCGCACCTGATCGAGGCGGGGCTCAACAGGAGCCTTCGCATGTCCCTCAACGAGACGCCCACCCACGCCGATGCCGTCGCCGTGGACGCCGAAACCGCCGCTGTGTGCCACGCGCACAAGTTTGGCGGCAGCAGCGTGGCCAGCGCCGCACATTACCGCCATGTCGCCCGGTTGTTGGCCGAGGCCTGCGCGCCCGCGCAGGTGGTGGTGGTCTCGGCCATGCGTGGCACCACCGATGCACTGATCGAAATGGCCCAAGCCGCGGCCGAAGCACGCGACTGGCGCGACGACTGGCTCGCGTTGGCCGATCGGCACGTCGTCGCCGCCCATGAACTGGACCCGACCGATGCCTTCGGTACGCAAGCGTGGCTGGAGGACAGCTTCAGCGCGCTGCGCCAGCAGCTCGCTGCGCTGGGCGACGCCGGCGCCTTGTCGGACGAGGGGGCGGCCCTGATCGTCGGCCTGGGCGAGGTGTGGTCCGCGCGGTTGCTGCAGACCGCCTTGGGGGCCGAGGCGAGTGGCTGGGCGCGGCTGGATGCTCGCGACGTCCTCGTGGTGCATCCCGGCGAGCTGGGGGCCGGCGTCGACTGGGCCCAGTCCCGGGAGCGGTTGGCCGCTTGGCGACAGGCGCATGCACAGCCCAACGTGGTGGTCACCGGATTCGTCGCACGGGATGCAGTTGGGCGCGCCACCACCCTCGGTCGCAATGGGAGTGACTATTCCGGCGCGATTTTCGCGGTACTGTTCGATGCCTCGGAACTGACCATCTGGACTGATGTCGACGGCGTGCTGTCCGCCGATCCAAGGATGGTGCCGGATGCGGTGTGCTTGTCCTCCATGTCCTACGCCGAGGCCTGCGAGCTGGCCTATTTCGGCGCCAAGGTGTTGCACCCGCAGACCATGGCACCGGCGATGCAGCGCGGCCTGCCGCTGCGCATCCGCAACACGCTCAACCCAGCCGCGCCGGGCACGCTGATCACTGCCGAATCGCAGCCGGCCGCGTCGCCGGTCAAGGGCCTGACCCTGGTCGACGACCTGGCCGTGCTGGAACTGAGCGGTGCGGGCCTGATCGGCGTACCGGGCACCGCGGAGCGGATGTTTTCCGCGCTGCATCGCGCGGGTGTGTCGGTGACCATGATCTCGCAGGGCTCGTCCGAACATTCGATCTGCTGCGTGGTGCGCGCGGCGCAGGCAGACGCAGGTCGCGTGGCAGTGGAGTCCGCCTTCGCCGACGCCATGGCCGACGGGCTGGTGGAAGGCGTCCGCGTCACGCCCGGCATCGCCGTGCTGGCGGCGGTGGGTGATGGCATGGTCGGCACCCCCGGCGTGGCCGCCCGCCTGCTGGCGGGCCTGGCGCAGGCACGCGTCAACATCCGTGCAATCGCGCAAGGCGCGAGCGAGCGCAACATTTCGGTGGCCATCGCGCGGGCGGATGCGCAGCGCGGACTGCGCGCGGTGCACGCCGCGTTCTGGCTGTCGCCGGCCACGTTGTCGGTGGGACTGATCGGGCCGGGCAACGTCGGCCGTGCCTTGTTGGAGCAGTTCGCCGATGCGTTGCCACGCTTCGCGAGCGAGCAGCGCCCCGAGCGCCAGCTCGACCTGCGCCTGCGTGCGGTGGCCGACAGCAGGCGGATGCTGCTCGCGGCCCGCCAACTGGACCCGGCCACGGCGGCTGACGCACTAGCCGAAGGCGAGCCGCTGGATCTGGAGCGCTTCGTCGCCCACGTGCGCGCCGACCACCTGCCGCACGCGATGATCGTGGACTGCAGCGGCAGCAACGCCATCGCGGAGCGCTATCCCGAATGGCTGGCCGCCGGCATCCATGTGGTCACCCCCAACAAACAGGCCGGCAGCGGGCCGCTGGCGCGCTACCAAGCCATCCGTGCCGCCACCCGCAGCGGCGGCCAGTTCCGTTACGAGGCCACGGTGGGCGCGGGCCTGCCGGTGATCCAGACGCTGCGATCGCTGATCGACACCGGCGACGAGTTGACCGAAGTGGAGGGCGTGCTGTCGGGCACGCTGGCTTGGCTGTTCAACCGCTTCGATGCTTCGCAGCCGTTCTCCGAGCTGGTGCGCGAGGCGCACCGGCTGGGCTACACCGAGCCCGATCCGCGCGACGACCTGTCGGGCATCGACGTGGCACGCAAGCTGGTGATCCTCGCGCGCGAGGCCGGCCGCACGTTGTCTTTGCAGGACGTGGAGGTCGAAAGCCTGGTGCCGGACGATCTCCGCGACGTGTCGCGCGAGGAGTTCTTTGCCCGGCTGGGCGAAATGGACGCACCGATGCAGGCGCGCTTCGCCGAGGCGCAACAGCAAGGGCGCGGCCTGCGGTACCTTGCGCAGCTGGATCGCGACGGTACGGCGCGGGTCCGCCTGGTCACGCCGGATGCGACGCACGCGAGCCTGCACAGCCAGCTGACCGACAACCTGATCCAGTTCCGCACCCGCCGCTACGCCGCCAATCCGTTGGTGGTGCAGGGGCCGGGCGCGGGACGCGACGTTACCGCCGCCGGCGTATTCGGCGACATCCTGTCCATCGCGCAGACGCTGGGAGCACGCGCATGAGTTCTGGCATTACCGAAGCCCGTGCGTTCGCGCCGGCGAGCGTCGGCAACATCGGGGTCGGCTTCGACCTGCTGGGCCATTCCATCGAAGGGCCGCGTGATGTCGCCACGGTTCGCCGCGTCGACGCGCCGGGGGTTCGCATCCGCGCCATCCGCGGCGACGTGGAAGGCGTTGAAGGCATTCCACTGGAGGCGCATCGCAACACCGCGGGGCAGGCCCTGGTCGCCCTACTCGCTGCTCTGGACCTCCCTTACGGCCTCGAACTTGAACTGGACAAGGGCATCCCGCTCGGCTCCGGGCTCGGTGGTTCCGCGGCTTCGTGCGTGGCGGCGCTGGTCGCGGCCAACGCCGTGCTGGACACCCCGCTGTCGCGTGAGGCGTTGTACGCCTTCGCGCTGGACGGCGAGGCGGTGGCCAGCGGCAGCCGCCACGGCGACAACGTCGCGCCGATGCTGCTGGGCGGCGTGGTGCTGGCCACCGAGTCGCACATGGTCGCGCTGGAGGCACCGGATTGGCTGCATGCGGTGGTCGTGCATCCGGACCAGGTGCTGGAGACGCGGCGCGCACGTGCGGTGCTGGCCGAGCCTTACCCGCTGTCGCAGGTGGTGGCGCATGGCGCGTGCCTGGCACTTTTCCTGACCGGCCTGCAGCGCGGCGATGCCGGGATGATTGGCGAAGGGCTGAAGGACCTGCTGGTGGAACCCCGTCGTGCTCCGTTGATCCCGGGCTTCGCCCAGGTCAAGCAGGCCGCGCTGGACCACGGTGCATTGGGTTCGAGCATTTCGGGCGCTGGCCCGAGCACGTTTGCGTGGTTCGTGTCGAAGGCCGCTGCGGAGACCGCCGCACCGTCGATGCGTGCGGCGTTTGCCGAAGCCGGTTTCGCGGCACGCAGTTACGTCTCCCCGGTGCGCGGGCCACGTGCGGAGGTGCTGGCATGAACGCGGCGAGTTCGACGGACAATGTCTCTGCCTTCGTCAGCACGCGCGGCCTCGCGCCTGCAGTGTCGATCGACAGCGCGCTCGTGGCCGGGTTGGCGCCCGACGGCGGCCTGTACATGCCTGCGGTACTGCCGACACCGTGCTGGAACGTGGACGTCATGGCCGGTGCGACGCTGGCGGGGGTGGGGGAGCAGGTGCTGGCGCCGTTCTTCGATGGCTCGCGCCTGCGCGACGCCCTCGCCGCGATCTGCGCCCATGCCTACGAGCCACCGGCACCGGTGCGCGAGCTGCGGGGCGAAGGCGATCATCTGCTGGAGCTGTTCCATGGCCCGACCGCGGCGTTCAAGGACTTCGCCGCGCGCTTCCTCGCTGAGGCACTGTCGCGGCTGCGCGCAGTGGACGCACCACCGATCACGATCGTGGTCGCGACCTCGGGCGATACCGGTGCCGCGGTTGCGGCCGCGTTCCATCGGCGGCCTGGTTTCTCGGTGGCGATCCTGTATCCCGAAGGCCGCGTGTCGCCGCGGCAGGCCCACGGACTGGAATGCTGGGGCGACAACGTGCAGCCCTTCCGCGTGGCCGGCACCTTCGATGACTGCCAGCGTTTGGCCAAGCAGGCGCTGGCCGATGAGGCCTTCCGCCGCGAGCTGCCGCTGGGTTCGGCCAACAGCATCAGCCTGGGCCGGCTGCTGCCGCAGGTGGCCTATTACGCGCAGGCCGCGTGCCGGTTCGCCGCGACGCATGGGCAGCCGCTCAATTTCATCATCCCCACGGGCAACCTGGGCAATGCCGCGGCCGCGCACGTGGCACGCCTGATGGGGCTGCCGGTGGGCGCGATCCACCTGGCGACCAATGCCAATGATGTATTGGCGCGCTACTTCCACGGCGAGGCGTACGCCCCGCAGCCGACCCGGGCGACGCTGGCGAACGCGATGGACGTGGGCGCACCGAGCAACTTCGAGCGCCTGCGCCATTGGCATCCGGACGAGGCCGACCTGCGTTCGCGCTTCGCGGCCACGTCGGTGGATGACGCGACCATCCGCGACGTCATCCGAACCGCGCCGGCGCGGCACGGCGTGGTGCCGTGCCCGCATACAGCCACCGGCCTGCATGTGCTGCAACAGTTGCGCGCCGCGGGCGATACGCGGCCGTGGGCGGTGGTAGCCACCGCGCACCCGGCCAAGTTCGAGGGCATCGTCGAGCCGCTGGTGGGGCATGCAGTCGAGCCCCCGCCAGCCTTGGCGGAGAGCCTCGGCTGGCCTGCGTCAGGTCTGCCGCTGCCTGCGGACTATGCCGCGTTGTGCGGCGCGCTGCGTCGCATGCGCACTGATTGAGCGCACCGCCTGACGCTGAGGGCGCAGCTGCCTGCCCGGCATCAACCGGGTTGAGCGATGGGGCGAGCCACCATCCGGCGGCGACTGTTGCCGCGGAAACTGAAATTGTGGGCGCGTTTCATTGCTTTTGGCGGCAATACCAAAGGCCGCGGATCGTTGCTGGCTAAGACGATGGTCTGAAAAGCGCCCAGTTTCCAAAGCAACTGTTGACACCGTTTTGGCCCGCGTGGTTTTCTCGGTCCCATGACGCAGCGCAGCAACCAACCGCAGACCCTCTCTATCGCGCCCACCGGCGCGACGGTCGCGGACGGCCTGATGCTCACCGCCCTCGTACTCGTACTTATTACCCTCATTACCGTCCTAAAAGGCGCGGGGTTCGGGCACGTGTAGGCAAAGCAAGCCGACAAACAGCCCAGGAAGCAGAACCTGAACCCCGCGCCCCAAAAAGGCGCGGGGTTTTTCGTTTCTGCGGCCTGGAATCTTTCCAACAAGGAAATCCAGTTCGTGAGAAGTGACGCCATCAAAGCCGGTCCCGCCCATGCCCCCGCACGCGCCATGCTGCGCGCCACCGGGCTGGACGATGCCGCCATCGCCAAGCCGCTGGTCGCGGTGGTCAGCACCTGGACCGACGTCTCGCCGTGCAACATCACCCTGCGCGAACTGGCCCAGGACGTGCGCGAAGGCATCCAGGCCGGCGGTGGCACCGCGGTGGAGTTCAACACCATCGCCGTCACCGACGGCATCGCGATGGGCAGCGAAGGCATGCGCAATTCGCTGGCCTCGCGCGAGGTGATCGCCGATTCCATCGAGATCGCGGTCAATGGCCACTGCCTGGACGCGATGGTGCTGCTGGTCGGCTGCGACAAGACCATTCCCGCCGCGGCGATGGCGGCAGCGCGCCTGGACATCCCCACCGTCATCCTCTACGGCGGCACGATCATGCCGGGGCAGTGCCATGCCAAAGACGGCACCACGCAGAACCTGACCGTGCAGAACGTATTCGAAGCGGTCGGCGCGCATGCCGCAGGCCGGATCGATGACGCCGACCTGCGCGAGGTCGAGACCCACGCCTGTCCTGGGGCGGGCGCGTGCGGCGGCCAGTTCACCGCCAACACCATGGCGATGGTGTTGACGTTCCTCGGCCTGTCGCCGCTGCAGGCCAACGACATCCCGGCGGTGCACGCCGACAAGCCCGCCGCGGCGCGACGTTGCGGCGAGCTGGTGATGCAGCGCCTGCGCGAGGGCGCTGCCACCCCGCGCCAACTGGTCACCCCCGCCTCGCTGCGCAACGCGGCGCGCGCGGTGTCGGCCACCGCCGGCTCCACCAACTGCGCCATGCACCTGCTGGCGATCGCGCACGAGGCGGGCGTCGAATTCGGGCTGGAGGAATTCCAGGCCGCCTCGGGCACGCCGGTGATCGCCGACCTCAAGCCGGGTGGCCGCTACACCGCGGCGGAGATGTTCACCTTCGGCGGTAACGCGCTGGTCGCGCATGAGCTGCGCGCCGCTGGGATGTTGGAGGACGTGCCCACCGTCACCGGCCGTTCGTTCTTCGCCGAACTGGACGCGCTGCCCACTGCCGGTGCACAGGACGTGGTGCGCCCGGTCGCGCAACCGCTGAAACCCAGCGGCGGCTTCGCGATCCTGTACGGCGACTTGGCCCCGGAAGGCTGCATCGTCAAGCTGGCCGGCCACGGCCGCTCGCACTTCGAAGGTCCGGCGCGCGTGTTCGACTCCGAGGATGCGTGTTTCGCCGCCGTGCAGGCGCGCCAGATCCTCGCCGGTGACGTGATCGTCATCCGTTTCGAAGGCCCCGCCGGCGGCCCGGGTATGCGCGAGATGCTGGCGGTCACCGCCGCGCTGGTGGGCCAGGGCCTGGGCAATGACGTCGCGCTGATCACCGATGGGCGCTTCAGCGGCGCCACCTACGGTTTCATGGTTGGACACGTCGCCCCGGAAGCCGCGCACGGCGGCCCGATCGCACGCCTGCGCGAGGGCGACACGGTGCGGATCGACGTGGCCACGCGCCGCATTGATGTCTATGCCGACCTGGCTACACGTGAGCCCAAGCGCATCAACCCGCGCGTCACCACCGGCGCGCTGGCGAAATACGCACGTCTCGTCAGCTCGGCCTCGCAGGGGGCGGTCACCGCGCCCGGCCCGCTGCAGGACCGTGTCATCGCCGCAACGCTGGTCGAGACCGCAACGGCATCGCGTGCCCACGCGGAGGTCGCCCCTGCTTGATTCGCTTGCCTCGCCGATCGCACGTCGCTGCCGGCAAGGCGCATCACAGCAACACCCACGCCCGCTTCCCACCCCACTCCCTCCACCCGACTCCCTTCGCTTCCAGGACATCTCGATGACCACTTCCACCTCCCGCCCGCGCATCGCCATCGTCGGTTACGGCAGCCAGGGCCGCGCCCACGCGCTCAACCTGCGTGACTCCGGCTTCGACGTGACCATCGGCCTGCGCCCCGGCGGCCCGACCGAGATCAAGGCCAAGGCCGATGGTTTCACTGTCAAAAGGCCGGCCGAAGCGGTCGCCGGCGCGGAGCTGGTTGCGGTGCTCACGCCCGACATGGTGCAGGCGCAGCTCTATACCGACGTGATCGAGCCGAACATCGCGCAGGGCGCGTGCCTGTTGTTCGCGCATGGCTTTAACGTGCATTACGGCCAGATCACGCCGCGTGCGGACCTCGACGTGGTGCTGGTTGCACCGAAGGGGCCCGGCGCGTTGGTCCGCCGTGAGTACGAGATCGGCCGCGGCGTGCCGTCGGTGTACGCGGTGTACCAGGACAGGAGCGGCAGGGCCGAGCAGTTCGCCCTGACCTACTGCGGTGGCATCGGCGGTGCGCGCCAGAACGCGATCAAGACCACCTTCAAGGAAGAGACCGAGACCGACCTGTTCGGCGAGCAGGCCGTGCTGTGCGGCGGCGCGACCAAACTGGTGCAGGCCGGGTGGGAGACGCTGGTCGAAGCCGGCTACCAGCCCGAGGTCGCCTACTACGAGTGCCTGCATGAGCTGAAGTTGATAGTCGACCTGTTCTACGAAGGCGGCATCACCCGCATGCACGAGTTCATCAGCGAGACCGCGCAGTACGGCGCGCTCACCCGTGGCCCGTATATCGTCGACGAGCACACGAAGGCGCAGATGAAGAAGGTGCTGACCGAGATCCAGGACGGCACCTTCGCGCGCCAATGGATCGCCGAATACAAGGCCGGCAACGCCAACTACAAGGCGATGAAGCAGGCCGACCTCGACCATCCGATCGAAGCCACTGGCCGGAAGCTGCGCGCGGCGATGGCGTGGTTGTCGACCGCCCCGCAGCCGAGCGCACAGCCGGCGTCCCCCACCGCGGCCAACACCGCCGCCAAAACCGAGCAGGCTGCTGCATGAACGGGTCGCAGTGGCTGGTGCATGCACTGGCCGCGGAAGGCGTGGACACGCTGTTCGGATATCCCGGCGGCGCGATCATGCCGTTCTACGACGCGCTGTACGGCTCCGGCCTGAAGCACGTCCTGGTGCGCCACGAGCAGGGCGCCGCCTTCGCCGCCAACGGTTACGCCCGCGCCAGCGGGCGGGTCGGGGTGTGCGTGGCGACGTCGGGCCCGGGCGCGACCAACCTGATCACCGGCATCGCCGACGCAATGCTGGACTCGGTGCCGATGGTCGTCATCACCGGCCAGGTGCCGACCGCGCTGATGGGCACCGATGCGTTCCAGGAAGTGGACGTGTTCGGCATGACCCTGCCGATCGTCAAGCACAGCTTTCTGCCACGCAGCGTCGATGAGCTGCCGGAGATGATCCGCGAGGCGTTCCGCCTGGCGCGTTCCGGCCGCCCCGGCCCGGTGCTGATCGACCTGCCGAAGAACGTGCAGGTGGCCGATGCCGCCCATCTGGCCGCGCACGTGCCAGCCGCGGTGGACCCGGTGCCGCATGCCGACAACGCGACGCTGGTCGCCGCGCTGGAGCTGCTGTCGAAGGCGCGCAAGCCGGTCGTGTATGGCGGCGGCGGCATCGCCCTGGGCGATGCGGTGGCCGAGTTCCGCACCTTCGTCGAGGCCGCGCAGGTGCCGACCGTGCTGACCCTGCGTGGCATCGGCGCGCTGCCGGCCAACCATGCGCTAAACCTGGGCATGCTGGGCATGCACGGCACGCGCGAAGCCAATCTCGCGGTGCAGGAAGCCGACCTGCTGGTGGTGGTCGGCGCGCGCTTCGACGACCGCGCCACCGGCAAGCTGAGCGAATTCGCACCCAACGCCAAGGTCATCCACCTGGATGTCGATGCGGCGGAGATCGGCAAGCTGCGCCACGCCCATGTCGGCGTGCGCGGCGAACTGCGCACCAGCCTGAACCAGCTGGCCACCGCGATGCCGGAGTGCTCGGCGTGGCGCGCCCGGTGCCTGGAGCGCAAGCGCCAGTACGCCGTGCGCTACGACGCACCGGGTGACGACGTGTACGCGCCGGCGCTGCTGAGGCGCCTGTCGGAACTGGCGCCGTCGGCCGTGGTCGCATGCGACGTCGGCCAGCACCAGATGTGGGTGGCGCAGCACTGGCGCTTCAACGACCCGCGCAAGCACCTGACCAGCGGCTCGCTGGGCGCGATGGGCTTCGGCCTGCCGGCCGCGTTCGGCGCGCAGATGGCGTGCCGCGACGCGCAGGTGGTGTGCGTGAGCGGCGACGGCTCGTTCCTGATGAACGTGCAGGAACTGGCCACGCTGGGCCGCTACCAGCTGCCGGTGAAGATCGTGCTGCTCGACAACCAGCGCCTGGGCATGGTCCGCCAGTGGCAGGAGATCTTCTTCGAGGAGCGTTACTCGGAGACCGACCTGTCGGACAACCCCGACTTCGTCGCGCTGGCCGAGGCGTTCGGCATCAAGAGCTTCCACCTGGACCAGGCGGCGTCGATGGAAGACGCGCTGCGGCAGCTGCTCGCCACACCCGGACCTGCGCTGCTGCACGTCGCCATCGACGCCGCCGCCAACGTGTGGCCGCTGGTCCCGCCCAACCGCAACAACGCCCAGATGATGCTCGACCCCCGTCCCCATGCCAGCGAGGTGCGCCATGCAACGCTACCAACTTGATCTGACCCTGCGCCGCGCCGAAGGCGCCCTGACCCGCGTGCTGGGCACCGCCGAGCGCCGCGGCTTCCGACCCGTCAGCGTCGACGGCGAAACCCAGTCCGACGGCGACCGCTGGCACCTGCGCCTGGCGGTGGAAGGCGACCGCTCGGCGGACTCGCTGCAGTCGCAGTTGGAGAAGCTGTACGACTGCCTGGCCGTCGAGGTCTCGCCATGTCGCTGAACGAGACCGCTGCAAGCGCCGCGCCGGAGCAGGCCGCCCACGACACTGCGCCACGTGCGCTGCAGGTGTGGCTGGACGGCGCCTTCGTCGACGCCGATTCGCCGCAGTCGCCGGTGACCACGCACGCCATGCATTACGGCAGCTCGGTGTTCGAGGGCATCCGCAGCTACGCGCTGGCCGACGGCGGCGCGGCCGTGTTCCGCCTGCCCGAGCACATGGAACGCATGCGCAAGGGCGCGGAGTTGCTGGGCATCCGCTTCGATGTCGCGCAGGCCACCGAAGCCACGTTGGCGACGCTGCGCCGCAATGGCCACCGCGATTCCTACATCCGCCCGTTGGCGTGGTGCGGCACCGGCTCGATCGGCCTGGACGTGGGCCCGCAGTCGCAACACCTGATGGTCGCCACCTTCCCCACCCTGGTGCACATCGGTGGCGAAGGCGCGCGCCTGGCCGTGTCGAGCTGGCGGCGCAACCCGGCCACCTCGCTGCCGCCGCTGAAGCTGGGCGGCGCGTACATCAACTCCATCCTGGCCAAGCACGAGGCCAAGCGCCGCGGCTTCGACGAAGCGCTGTTCACCGACACCGATGGGTACGTGGTCGAGTGCACCGGCGCCAACGTGTTCATGGTGCGCGATGGCCGGATCACTGCCGTCGAACACCGCGACGCGCTGCCCGGCATCACCCGCGACACGCTGGTCACCCTGACCGGTGCCGAGTCGCGCGCAGTGACGCTGGACGAACTGAAGCAGGCCGACGAGGTGTTCATCGTCGGCACGGCGGCCCAGGTGGCCCGCATCGGCGTCATCGAGGATCGGCGTTTCGAAGCCGACCGGGTCGGCCGCGAGGTCGCCGCGCTGTACCAGCGCGTGGTCCATGGCGAGGATACCGCCCATGCGGGATGGCTGACCCATGTCTGACGGCACAGCCACTGTCGGCGATGTACGCGCGGATCATGCCCGAGGCACCGCCGGCGAACCACCGCTGGCAGTGGCCGATGCTGTGAGCGGGGCCCGCGTCGCCGATGCCCGGCGCTCGGACGCCGGCGTCACCGCCTCCGACGTGCTGGCCGCGCAGGCGCGGCTGCGCCCGCACCTTGCTGCTACACCGCTGCATTTCGCCGAGCGCTTCGGCTGCTGGCTGAAACTGGAAAACCTGCAGCGCACCGGATCGTACAAGGTGCGCGGCGCAATGAATGCGCTGCTCGCGGCGCGCGAACGCGGCGACCATCGCCCCATCGTTGCGGCGTCCGCCGGCAACCACGCGCAGGGCCTGGCCTGGGCCGGCTACCGCCTGCGCCATCCGGTGATCGCGGTGATGCCGCGGACCGCGCCGCAGACCAAGATCGCCGGTGTCGCCCATTGGGGTGCCACCGTTCGCCTGCACGGCGACAACTACGACGAGGCCAAGGCCTTCGCACTGGCACTGGCGCAGCAGAACGACTATCGCCTGCTGTCCGCCTTCGACGATCCGGACGTGATCGCCGGTCAGGGCACCGTCGGCCTGGAGATGGCCGCGCTTGCGCCCGACACCGTGCTGGTGCCCATCGGCGGTGGCGGTCTGGCCGCCGGGGTCGCACTGGCGCTGAAGTCGCAAGGCGTGCGCATCATCGGCGCGCAGGTGGAAGGCGTGGATTCCATGGCCCGCGCACTGCGCGGTGACCACAGCGTGCGCGAATCGGCGGCCACGCTGGCCGATGGCGTCAAGGTCAAGGAGCCTGGCCAGCTGACCCAGCGCGTGCTGCACGAGTTGCTCGACGACATCATCGTGGTGCGCGAGGCCGAGCTACGCGAAACGCTGGTGCGCTTGGCGCTGGAGGAACACGTCATCGCCGAAGGCGCCGGTGCGCTGGCGCTGGCTGCCGGTCGTCGCGTGGCCAGCAAGCGCAAGTGCGCCGTGGTATCCGGCGGCAACATCGACGCGGCGGTGCTGGCGCAGTTGCTGTCGGACGTGCGCCCGCGCGCGCCACGCAAGCCGCGCCAGCGTGTGCGCAGCGCCAACCTCCTGGAGCCCGCCATCGTGGCGCTGGCCGCCCGTCGTTCCCAGACCAATTCCGAGCCCGCTGCCCGCTTGAAAGAGCCGGCCGTCTCTCCGTCCCCTTTCACCACACAGGCCTCCGCCTGAGGAAACCGCCATGCACGCGCTTGCACTCCAACTCCGTCCGCTTCCGCAGTCCGCTCGCCACGACCGCCGATCCCCACCGCCCGGACACCCTGTATGCACGCCGACGACCGCGTAACCATCTTCGACACCAGCCTGCGTGACGGCGAGCAGTCGCCGGGCTGCAGCATGACCGCACCGCAGAAGCTGCGCTTCGCCCGCGCGCTGGATGAGCTGGGCGTGGACGTGATCGAGGCGGGCTTCCCGGCCAGCTCCAGCGCCGACCTGGAAGGCGTTCAGGCCATCGCCCGCGAGGTGCGCAACGCCTCCATCGCCACCCTTGCCCGCTGCCACGACGGCGACATCGATGCCTGCGCCCGCGCACTGGAGCACGCGCACAAGCCGCGCATCCACGTCTTCATCTCCACCAGCCCGCTGCACCGCGAACACAAGCTGGGCCTGAGCCGCGAGCAGGTGCTGGAGCGCGCGATCCTCGGCGTGGAGCGTGCCCGCCGTTACGTGGATGACGTGGAGTTCTCGGCCGAGGACGCGCTGCGCACCGAGCATGACTTCCTGGTGGAGATCAGCAGCGCGGCGATCGCCGCCGGCGCTCGCACCATCAACATCCCCGACACCGTTGGCTACACCACCCCCGCCGAGATCCGCGCCCTGTTCGAGCACCTGCGCGCCAACGTGCGCGACGCCGAGCGCGCGGTGTTCAGCACGCACTGTCACAACGACTTGGGCCTGGCGGTGGCCAACAGCCTGGCAGCGATCGAAGGCGGCGCACGACAGGTGGAATGCACCATCAACGGCATCGGCGAGCGCGCCGGCAATTGCGCGCTGGAAGAGCTGGTGATGGCGCTGAACGTGCGCCGGGGCTACTACAACGCCCGCACCGGCATCGACACCCGCCGGCTGGTGCCCACCTCGCGCCTGCTGTCGCACATCACCGGCATGGCGGTGCAACGCAACAAGGCCATCGTCGGCCAGAACGCCTTCGCCCACGAATCGGGCATCCACCAGCACGGCATGCTCAAGCACCGCGGCACCTACGAGATCATGCACCCGGAGACCGTGGGCTGGTCGCAGTCGCAGATGGTGCTGGGGCGGCACAGCGGCCGCGCGGCGCTCAAGGACCGGCTGCAGACGCTGGGATTCGAGTTGGACGAAGCGCGCTTGAATGTGGTGTTCGGCGCGTTCAAGGCGCTGGCGGAGAAGAAGCGCGAAGTATTCGATGCCGACCTGGAAGCGCTGGCGCTGGGCAGCGACGGCACGCCCGCGCGGGGCTACCGACTGGCACGCCTGCACGTCAGCACCGGCGCGACCGGCGACTCGCTGCCCACCGCCAGCGTGCAGGTGGTCGATCCCGATGGCCAGGCGCTGAGCGAAGCGGCCGTCGGGGACGGACCGGTGCATGCGCTGTTCGCCGCGCTGTCGCGCGCCACCGGGCTGCAACTGGAGGTCGACCACTACCAGGTCTCCAGCGTCACCACCGGCGACGACGCCCAGGGTCAGGCCCGCGTCACCGCGCGCCACGGCGGCACCGAGTACATCGGCTCCGGCACCAGCACCGACATCGTCGAAGCCAGCGCGCTGGCATGGCTGGACATCGCCAACCGTGTGTACCGCAGCCAGCGCCACGACCCGGCCAAGCACCGGCTGCCCGAGGTGGCCAACGCATGACCTCGCTCAACTCCTTCCTGCCGACGCCCGCCCCCATGACCGACACCACCCCCAAGACCCTGTTCGAGAAGCTGTGGGACGCCCATCTGGTCGAGCCCGAAAGCGATGCCGCGCCCGCGGTGCTGTACATCGACCTGCATCTGATCCACGAGGTGACCTCGCCGCAGGCCTTCACCGAACTTGAGTCCCGCGGCCTGCCGGTGCGCCGGCCGGACCGCACCAAGGCCACGATGGACCACTCGACCCCGACCCTGCCGCGCCGCGCGGACGGCACGCTGCCGTACTACAGCGCGCAGGCCGAAGCGCAGGTCGACACCCTGGCGCGCAACTGCGCCCGCCACGACATCGAACTGTTCGACCTGGACAGCGAATGCCGTGGCATCGTCCATGTCGTCGGCCCGGAGCTGGGCCTGACCCAGCCGGGCATGACCATCGTCTGCGGTGACAGCCACACCGCCACCCACGGCGCGTTCGGCGCGCTGGCATTCGGCATCGGCACCAGCGAGGTCGGCCACGTGCTGGCCACCCAGTGCCTGCTGCAGCGCAGGCCGAGAACCCTCTCCATCACCGTCGAAGGCGAGTTGGCACCCGGCGTCACGGCCAAGGACCTGATCCTGCACGTGATCGGCGTGATCGGCGTCAACGGTGGCACCGGCTGCGTCATCGAGTACCGCGGTTCGGCCATCCGCGCCCTGTCGATGGACGAACGCATGACCGTGTGCAACATGTCGATCGAGGCCGGTGCGCGTGCCGGCCTGATCGCCCCCGACGAGGTCACCTTCGACTACCTGCGCCGCACGCCGCGAGCGCCGAAGGGCGATGCATTCGAAGCCGCTGTGGGCCGGTGGCGGACCCTGCACACCGATCCCGGCGCGCGCTTCGAACGCGAGGTGTTCATCAACGCGCGCGACATCGCGCCGACGGTCACCTGGGGCACGCACCCGGGCCAGGTCACCGCGATCGAGACTCCACTGCCTGCCGCCAACGGCGGCGACGAGGCCAAGGCGCTCGCCTACATGGGCTTCGACGCGGGCGCAGCGGTGGCGGGGCAGCCGGTGGACGTGGTGTTCATCGGCAGCTGCACCAACTCGCGACTGAGCGATCTGCGCGTGGCCGCATCGGTGCTGCGCGGGCACAAGGTGCATCCACGCGTGCGCATGCTGGTGGTGCCGGGCTCCGGGCAGGTCAAACGCGACGCCGAAGCCGAGGGCATCGACGCCATCGTCCGCGCCGCCGGCGCCGAATGGCGCGAGCCGGGCTGCTCCATGTGCATTGCCATGAATGGCGACCTGGTAGGCGCCGGCCAGCTGGCCGTGTCCACCAGCAACCGCAATTTCGAGGGGCGCCAGGGCAAGGGCGCGCGCACCGTGCTGGCCTCGCCGCTGACCGCCGCCGTGTGCGCCGTCACCGGAGAGATCACCGACCCGCGCACCTTCGCCCGCCACGAGGCCGAACGCCATGTGGCCTGAGCGCTCGCCCGCCCCCATTAACGCCGAGGACCGCTGCCCATGAGCGCCTTCACCCAGCTGCACTCGCGCACCTTGGTATTGCGCGAGCGCAACATCGATACCGACCAGATCATCCCCGCCCGCTTCCTCACCACCACCGAGCGCCAGGGCCTGGGCCAGCATGCCTTCAGCGACTGGCGCACGCTGCCCGACGGCACGCCCAACCCGCAGTTCCCATTCAACGATCCGGCCAACGATGGTGCGGCGATCCTCGTCGCCGGCCGCAATTTCGGCTGCGGGTCCTCGCGCGAACACGCGCCGTGGGCACTCACCGACCTGGGCCTGCGCGCGGTGATCAGCGCCGAGATCGCCGACATCTTCCGCAGCAACGCGCTGAAGAACGGCCTGCTGCCCGTGGTGCTCGAGGAGAAGGTGGTCGACGAACTGCTCGCCAATCCGGGGCTGGAACTGCACATCGACGTGGCCCGCCGCGAAGTGGTGCTGCCGGATTTCCGCACGTTCCGCTTTCCGCTGGACGCCTTCGCCCAGACCTGCCTGATCGAAGGCGTGGACCAGTTGGGTTACCTGCTCAAGCAGGCGCCGGCGATCAGCCGCTTCGAAGATTCATTGGAGGTGCAACATGCAAGCTGAGATCGTCGTCCTGCCCGGTGATGGCATCGGCCCCGAGGTGACCCGGGCGGCCGTGCGCGTGCTGCGCGCCGTCGGTGAACGCTACGGCCACCGCTTCACCACCCACGAGCACCTGATTGGCGGCGCGGCCATCGACGCCACCGGCGAACCCTTGCCGTCCGCGACACTGGGCGCCTGCCGCAAGGCTGACGCCGTGCTGCTCGGCGCCGTCGGTGGACCCAAGTGGTCGGACCCGCAGGCCAAGGTGCGCCCCGAGCAGGGGCTGCTGGCCATCCGCAAGGCGCTGGGCCTGTACGCCAACCTGCGTCCGGTCAAACCGCACCCGGCTGCGCTGGGGGCCTCGCCGATCAAGCCGCATCTGCTCAACGGCGTCGACCTGCTGGTCGTGCGCGAGCTCACCGGCGGCATCTACTTCGGCGACAAGACCCGCAGCGGCGACACGGCCAGCGACCTGTGCACCTACGCCGTCGCCGAGATCGAGCGCGTGGTGCGCCGCGCCTGCGAGCTGGCGCGCCACCGCCGCAGCCACGTGACCTCGGTGGATAAGGCCAACGTGCTGGAAACCTCGCGGTTGTGGCGCGAAACCGCCACGCGCATCGCCCGCGACGAGTTTCCGGACATCACCCTCGAGCACCAGTTGGTCGATTCCATGGCGATGCACCTGCTGGCCAAGCCGCGCGAGTACGACGTCATCGTGACCGAGAACATGTTCGGCGACATCCTCACCGACGAGGCCTCGATGCTGGCCGGCTCGCTGGGGCTGCTGCCGTCGGCCTCACTGGGCGAAGGCCGTGTCGGCCTTTACGAACCCATCCACGGCTCTGCGCCGGACATCGCCGGTCGCGGCATCGCCAACCCGTACGCGACCATCCTCAGCGTTGCGATGCTGCTGCGCCACTCGCTGGGACTGGAGGACGAGGCCACGTGCGTGGAGCTGGCCGTCTCGCGCGCGCTGGACGATGGCCAGTTCACCGGCGACCTCGCCGGCGGCCGCCCCGCCATCGGCACCGATGCGGCTGCCGCCGCGGTCATCCGCCAACTGCAGATCGAATGCCACGTGGTCGAGTTGCGCGACTGAGGGCCTGCTCGTGGTGCAGGGGTGGGGCCGACAGGGCTGGTGTCCTGAAACCGGTGGGGGCCTCTGGCTTCGTGCGCTTGATTTGCGTGGCACCTGCACCAGCGGCTACGGTGGCGCGATGAAGACTTCCCCGTGCCACTTTGCCCTCCCGCTGTCGCTTGCGCTGGCCATCACCGCCGGCTGCGCCACCGCGCTGTCCCCGCAAACAACGAGCGTCGCGTCGGTGCCGGCGTCGACCCGGACGCCAGCCGACGCCTTCCTCGACAACCTCACTCCGCTATGCGGGAAGGCATTCGCCGGCCGCATCGTCGTCGACACGCCGGCACCCACAGGCAATGATCCCTTCGTCGGCAAGCCGCTGGTGATGCACGTCCGCGAGTGCGATGCCGGCGTGATCCGCATTCCCTTCCATGTCGGCGACGACCGCTCGCGCACTTGGGTGCTCACCCGCACCGCCACTGGCCTGCGCCTGAAGCACGACCACCGCCACGCCGATGGCACCCCGGACGCCACCACGATGTACGGTGGCGACACCGCCAGCGCCGGCACTGCCGAGCGGCAGGAGTTCCCGGTCGACGCCGAGTCGCAGGCGCTGTTCACCCGCGAGGGGCGCACCGTGTCCAACACCAACACCTGGGCGATGGAGATCCGCCCCGGCCGCAGCTTCGTCTACGAACTGGCGCGTCCCGGCCGCCTGTTCCGCGTGGAATTCGACCTGACCCGGCCCATTGCCGCGCCGCCTGCGCCATGGGGCAGCAAGGACTGAACCCCAAGGAATGAAGGCGCCCACTTGGGCGCCTTCCTCATTGCGGCGTCCGCGCCACACGTATCGCCCGCGTTAGGCGCGCTCCGGCACCTTCACCCGGAACCACGCCGCATACAGCGCCGGCAGGAACAACAGCGTCAGCGCCGTGGCCACCAGCAGGCCACCCATGATCGCCACCGCCATCGGCCCGAAGAACGCGCTGCGCGACAGCGGGATCATCGCCAGGATGGCCGCCAGCGCGGTCAGCACGATCGGGCGGAACCGGCGCACCGTCGCTTCCACGATCGCCTGCCAAGGCTCGGCCCCGTCGGCGCGGTCGTGTTCGATCTGGTCAACCAGGATCACCGAGTTGCGCATGATCATGCCCGCCAGCGCGATCGTGCCCAGCATCGCCACGAAGCCGAACGGCACGCGGAACACCAGCAGGAACAGGGTCACGCCGATCAGCCCCAACGGTGCGGTCAGCAGCACCATCACGCTGCGCGAGAAGCTGCGCAACTGCAGCATCAGCAGGGTGAACACCACGAACAGGAACAGCGGCATGCCGGCATTGATCGAGTTCTGCCCGCGCGCAGAATCCTCCACCGTGCCACCGACCTTGATGGAATAGCCGTAGGGCAGCGTCGCGCGGATCGGATCCAGCGCAGGCGAGATCTGCGCCGCCACCGTCGCCGGCTGCGTGCCATCGTAGATGTCAGCGCGCACGGTCATCGTCGGCTCGCGGTCGCGGTGCCAGATGATGCCCTCCTCGAAGCCGTACTCCAGCGTGGCGATCTGGCTCAATGGCACGCTGCGCCCGCTGGCCGTGGGCACTGCCAGGCTACCCAGCATCGACAGGCTCAGGCGCTCTTCCTCCGGCCCGCGCAGCAGCATCTCGACGAGCTCATCGGCTTCGCGGTAGGTGCTCACATGCGAGCCCGACAGCGAACTCGAGAGGAACTGCGACAGCCCCGCCGAGCTGATGCCCAACGCGCGTGCGCGCTCCTGGTCGACCTGCAGGCGCACCACCTTGCTCGGCTCGTCCCAGTCCAGGTTCACGTTGGCCACGTGCGGGTTCTCGCGCAGCTTCTCCCGCACCTGGTACGCGATCGCACGTACGCGCTCGATGTGCTCACCCGACACGCGGAACTGCACCGGGTATCCGACCGGCGGTCCGTTCTCCAGCCGCGTGACGCGCAGCTGCAATTCGGGGAACTGTGGAATCACGTCCTTGATCAGCCAGTTGCGAACGGCTTCGCGTGCCTCCACGCTCTCGGGCATCAGCACGAACTGGGCGAAGTTGGCTGCCGGTAGCTGCTGGTCCAGCGGCAGGTAGAAGCGCGGCGACCCGGTGCCCACGTAGGCCACGTAGTTGGTCAGGTCCTTGCGCGACTTCAGGATTGCCTCCAGCCGCTCGGCCTGCGCCGTGGTCGCCTTCAGCGAACTGCCTTCGGCCAGCTCCATGTCCACCATCAGCTCCGGCCGGACCGAATCGGGGAAGAACTGCTGCGGCACGAACCGGAACATCAACACCGACAACACGAACGCGCCCGCGGTCACTGCCAGCACCGTCTTGCGGTAGCGCACGCACCACAGCACCCAGCCGCGGAAGCGCTGGTAGAAGCGGCTCGCGTAGGGGTCATGGGCGTGCCCGTCATGCGCTGGCTTGGGCGCGATCAGGTCATGGAACGCGGGGTGGCGGTCCGCCCACGCCATGCGCTTGCGATGCCACCAGCCAGCCAGCGTGCCCGGCGCCGGCGGCTGCCCGGCCTTCTGGAAGTCCGGCAGCAGCTTGTCGCCCAGGTATGGGATGAACATCACCGCCGCGACCCACGACACCAGCAGGGCGATGGTCACCACCTCGAACAGTGAACGCGTGTACTCGCCCGTGCTCGACTGCGCCGTGGCGATCGGCAGGAAGCCCGCGGCGGTGATCAGGGTGCCGGTCAGCATCGGGAACGCCGTGCTTTCCCACGCGAAGGCGGCCGCCTTCAGCCGGCTGAAGCCCTGCTCCATCTTGATCGCCATCATCTCCACGGCAATGATCGCGTCGTCGACCAGCAGGCCCAGCGCCAGCACCAGCGCACCGAGCGAGATCTTGTGCAGGCTGACACCGAACAGGTCCATGACCGCGAAGGTCATCGCCAGCACCAGGGGGATCGACAGCGCCACCACCAGGCCCGTGCGCAGCCCCAGCGAGAAGAAGCTCACCAGCAGCACGATGGCCACCGCCTCGCTCAGCACCTTCACGAATTCGCCGACCGATTCCGTCACCGCCGCGGGCTGGTCGGCGACCTTGCGCAGCTCCATGCCCGCCGGCAGCGTCTTCTGCAGCGCCGCGAACTCGGTTTCCAGCGTCTTGCCCAGTTCGAGGATGTCGCCGCCCTCCTTCATCGACACGCCGATGCCGATGGCGTCCTCGCCCATGAAGCGCATGCGCGGCGCCGGCGGATCGGAGAATCCACGACGCACCTCCGCCACGTCGCCGAGGCGGAACGTGCGGTCGCCGACCCGCACCGGGAACGCGCGGATCTCGTCCACCGAGCTGAACTTGCCACCCACGCGCAGCGCCACGCGCGAGCTTCCGGTTTCGAAGAAGCCTGCGGGCACCATCGCGTTCTGCTGGTCCAAGGCGTCCTTGACTGCGCTGACCGGCACCCCGAGCGTCGACAGCTTGGTGTTGGACAGCTCGATCCACACCTTCTCGTCCTGCACGCCGAACAGGTCGATCTTGCCCACGTCCGGCACGCGCTGCAGCGCCAGCTGCACGCGGTCGGCGTAGTCCTTCATCACCGCGTAGTCGAAGCCCTTGCCGGTCAGCGCGTAGATGTTGCCAAAGGTGTCGCCAAACTCATCGTTGAAGAAGGGCCCCACCGTATCTGCCGGCAGCAGCGGCTTGAGGTCGCCGACCTTCTTGCGCACCTGGTACCACAGTGGACCGATCTCCTTGCTGCGCATCGAGTCGCGCGCCATGAAGATCACCTGCGACTCGCCGGGCCGCGAGTACGAGCGGATGAACTCGTACTGCCCGGTTTCCATCAGCTTCTTCTCGATGCGTTCGGTGACCTGCTGCGAGACCTCCTCGGCGGTGGCACCCGGCCACAGCGTGCGCACCACCATCACCTTGAAGGTGAAGGCCGGGTCCTCGCTGCGGCCCAGCTTGAGATAGGAAAGCGTGCCGGCAATGGCCATCACCAGCATCAGGTACACGACCAGGCTGCGGTGGCGCAGCGCCCATTCGGACAGATTGAAACGCATGGCAGCCTCAGCGCGCGGTCGGGGCGGCGGCCGGCGTCAGCACCGGACGGTTGTCGCGGTCCACCGGGACCACCTTCTGCCCGGCGCGCAACAGATGGCCGCCCGCCGTGACTACCCAGTCACCCGCCACCAGGCCGCCGCGCACCGGCGCGCGATCGTCGCCATACGGCCCCAGCTGCACCGGACGCAATGTCAGCGTGGAGGTCTTGGCATCCACGACCAGCACCGCCGCGCCTTGGCCGCTGCGCTGCAGCGCCGACAGCGGCACGCTCAACGCGCCGTTGCCGTGCCGGGGCAGGTACACGCGCGCGCTCTGGCCGAGTTCCAACGCCCCCTCGGGCGCGGCCACGGTCACCCGCGCGGCGTAGGTGCGCGAGGCCGGATCGGCCGCTGGAGCGATCTCGCGTACCTTGCCCGGCCAACGCTCACCCGGTTTGGACCACACCTCCACCTGCACCGGCAGGCCTGGCTTCACCTCGGCCACCGCGCCCTCGGGCACGGCGAAGGCCACCTCGCGCACCCCGTCGGCGGCAAGGGAGAACACGGCCTGCCCGGCGGCAACCACCTGCCCGGCCTCGGCGCTGCGCGCGGCGATCACGCCATCGCGGGGTGCGCGCAGCCGGGTGTAGCCGGCCTGGTTGCGCGCCACGTCGAGGTTGGCGCGCGCGGCGTTGACCTGCCCCTGCGCGGCCGTCGCGGCGGCATTGGCCGCATCCAGCGCCGAGCGGCTGACCAGCTGCTGCCCCGCCAACTGCGCCAGCCGGGCCTGGTCGGCGCGCGCCCGACCCAACTCGGCCTGCGCAGCGGTGAGTTGCGCCTGCGCCGCGCGCGCCTGCGCCTGCAGGTCCCCCGCGTCGAGCACGGCCAATAGTTGGCCACCACGCACATGGTCACCCACGTCCACGTGTCGTTCGACAAGGTTGCCGCCGACGCGGAACGACAGCGGGCTCTCCTCGCGGGCGCGCACTTCCCCCGCAAAGGCCGCCACCGCGTGTGCGCTTTCGGTGGGATGCGCGACCAGTACCGGGCGGGGGGCCTCTTCGGGCGCCGCGTCCTTGCCGCAGGCCGCCAGCAAGAGCGCGGCGGCCAGGGCCGGGGCCACGGTTTGGAGGAGAGCGCCGTGGGGGTGGCGGCTGCGCATGGGGGCCTCAGGCTTAATTAATGAACTTGGCGGTACTGTATAAATATCGAACTCGTTAGTCTAGTATTCCTCCATGTCCGCCGAACGCAGTGCCGCCACCTCCGCCAAACCGTCGGGACCGGGCCGCCCCAAGGACCTGGGAAAGCGTGCCGCCATCCTTGGCGCAGCCACCCGCCTCTTCATCGAACAGGGTTTCGATGGCGTCAGCATGGACCAGATCGCAACCGCGGCCGGCGTGTCCAAGCTGACCGTGTACAGCCACTTCGGCGACAAGGAGACGCTGTTCGTGGCCGTCGCCCGCAGCTATTGCGAGCAGCAGGTGCCGTCGTCACTGTTCACCGCCGAGCCCGGCACGCCGGTGCGCGAGCGCCTGCTTGCCATTGCCCGCGCCTTCTACGCCATGGTCAGCAGCCCCGAGGCCATTGCCGGCCACCGCTTCCTGTGCAGCCCGCAGATGAGCGCTACCGCGCTCCCGCGGGTGTTCTGGGAGGGCGGGCCGATGCGGGTCCAGGGTGAGTTCGCGGCCCTGCTTGAGCGGCGCGTGGCCAGCGGCGAACTGGACATTCCCGATACCAACGTGGCCGCGGCCCAGTTCTTTACCCTGCTCAAGGGCGAACCGTACAACCAACTGGTGTTTGGCTGCTGCAGCGCCACGCCGGACGTGGAGGGCCACCTGCAGGCTTCGGTCGAGATGTTCCTGCGCGCCTACGCGCCCCGCGTGGATGCTTCAGGCGACTGATGGCGGACGGGGCGGCCCGGGCGCATTTGTGCCGCGCTCCCGGCTTGGTGCCGACAGTCCCGGTGACTTCCGGCACTCAGTCCACCGGCGCCCCTCCGGCGATCCTGTTCACCCCGGCCCTGCTTGCCGACACCCCGTCCACCGCCCGGTACAATTCGCGGTTCCACCCCCGCGAGACAGCACCATGACGATCGATTACGCCCACGCCCGTGAACTGATGGTCGAACAGCAGGTTCGGCCCTGGGACGTGCTCGATGCGCGGGTGCTCGAGGTGCTCGGCACGCTGCCGCGCGAGGACTTCATGCCGGCGGCGCAGCGCGCGCTGGCGTACACCGATGTGCCGCTGCCGCTGGGCGAAGGCCAATTCGCGCTGAAGCCGGTGATCGTCGGCCGCGTGCTGCAGGCGCTGGCGCTGGACGGCAGCGAGGACGTGCTCGAGATCGGCACCGGCAACGGCTATCTCACCGCATGCCTGGGCCGCCTCGCCCGCGACGTGGTCAGCGTCGAGCGCAACGCAACGCAGGCCGCCGCCGCGGAAGCCGCACTCAAGGCGCAGGGCCTGAACAACGTGCAGGTGGTCAACGCCGACGCGATGGCGTGGGACACGCCACGCAAGTTCAAGGCGATCTGCGTCACCGGCGCGGTCGATGCCATCCCGCAGAAGTTCATCCACTGGCTGGAGCCGGGCGGTCGCATGTTCATCGTGCGTGGCCGCTCGCCGGCCATGGAAGCCGTGTTGTTCCACAACGACGTCAACGGTCCGCGCATCCAATCGTTGTTCGAGACGGACCTCCCCTACCTTGCCGGCGCCGCGCCCGCGCCGGCCTTCGAGTTCTAAAAGGACCCCCGCATGATCCGTCGCCCGCTCGTACTCGCCCTGGCTGCCGCCGTCGGCACCGCCACCCTGCTGCCGGCCACCGCTTCGGCGGAAGACCTGATGCAGACCTACGAGCTGGCACGGGCCGGCGACCCGCAGTTCGCCGCCGCCGAATCCAACCGCCTGGCCACCCGGGAAGGCGCGGTGCAGGCGCGGGCGGCGATGCTGCCGCAGATCAATGGCAGCGCCACGCTGCAGCGGTCGCGCAGCGAGGGACCGGCGAGCCAGACCCAGTTCGACCCGGACACCGGCTCGCAGATCCGCTTCACCGGCGACAGCGAGACGGAGACCACCTCGCGCCGGATTGGCGTGAACCTGGACCAGATGGTCTATGACCACTCGCGTTTCACCACGCTCAAGGGCCAGCGGGCGCTGAGCCGCGCGGGTGATTTCACCCTGGCGGCCGAGGGCCACTCGCTAATCACCCGCACCTCCGCCGCCTATTTCAACGTGCTGGTGCAGTTGGAAACGCTGGCGGCGGCCGAGGCCGCGGAAACCGCACTGAAGAAGCAGTTCGACTACGCCTCCAAGCGCCTGGAAGTCGGCCTGGCGCCGATCACCGACGTGCACGAGGCCCGCGCCCAGTTCGACAGCGCGCGCGCCAACACCATCCTCGCCCGCAACGCGGTCGAGGATGCCTACCAGGCGCTGTCGGAAATCACCGGCCAGCCGATCCGCACGCTGAAGGCCCTGCCCGACGACTTCCAGCCGAGCGCGCCGGAAGGCCGCGACCTCGAAGGCTGGGTGCAGGCGGCGCGGGAGAACAACCCGGCACTTGCCGCCACCCAGGCCCGCGTGGATGCCGCCAATGCCAGCGTGGACACCGCGCGTGCCGGCCATCTTCCGACGCTGTACGCCGGCGCCGGCTACAACGACAGCAAGAGCTGGGGTGAGAACACCTTCAGCGGCACCTTCGGGGGCAACCAGTTCTCTTCCACCAACCCGATCGACAATGAAAGCCGCGGTCCGTCCGTCGGCCTGACCCTGTCGGTGCCGATCTTCTCCGGCGGCGCCACCCAGTCACGCGTGCGCCAGGCGCTGGCCGAGCGCGACGCCGCCCAGGATGGCCTGGAGCAGCAGAAGCGCGCGCTGGAACGCAGCACGCGCAACGCGTACCAGACGGTGATTGCCGGCATCAGCGAAGTCGAAGCGCGCCGGCTCGCGCTGGTCTCGGCGCAGAGCGCGTATGACGCCTCGCAGGTCGGCCTGGAAGTGGGCACCCGCACCGTGCTGGACGTGCTCAACAACCAGCGCAACCTGTTCAATGCACAGCTTGCCTTCGCGCAGGCCAAGTACAACTTCCTGCAGAGCCGCCTGACCCTCGAGCAGGCGGCGGGCACGCTCGACGCCGAGGACCTGCAGGACGTCAACCGCCTGCTGACGGTGGAGGTTCAGGCGCCCGTGGCGCCCTGACCGTCGGCGCCGCGAGGCCGATCCCGCCCGCCGAACGGCCCGCCTGGTGCGGGCCGTTCGCGTTTCAGCCCGCTGGTGGGGGCGGCAACGCCGGTTGCAGCAGGATCAGCGTCTGCGCCAGCGCGCCTCGTCCACGCTCCACGAGGCGACGTCCCGCCTCGGTCATGCGGTCGCGTTCAGCGGTATCGGCAAGTAGGTCAGAAAGCGCCGCGCCAACCGCATCGGCATCCTGACCCACGCGCAGCGCGCCGACCTCGTCCAAGCGGCGCGAGATCTCGACGAAGTTGTGCAGGTGCGGCCCGGTGACGATTGCCACGCCCGCCGCCGCGGGCTCCAGCAGGTTGTGCCCGCCAATGGCCTGCAGGCTGCCGCCCACGAAGGCCACATCGGCGCAAGCGTAGAAATGCAGCAGCTCGCCGAGCGTGTCGATCACGAACACGTCATCGCTTGCGCCTGGGCAGCGGGAGCGCGAGCGCGTCGATACCGTCCAACCCAGTGCCCGCGCACTCTCGACCACAATGCGGAACCGCTCCGGATGCCGCGGCGCCCACAGCAGCAGCAGGTCCGGATGCTGCGCCCGAAGTTGTCGATGGATCGCCAGCACGGCCGCTTCCTCGTCGGGATGCGTGCTGGCAGCGATCCACGCCGGCCGAACGCCGGCGGACGCGCGGCATTCGCGCGAGAATGCGTCGAGTGTGTCGGGGATCGCCACGTCGAACTTGAGGTTGCCCACTTCGGCCACCTGCTCGCTCCGCGCACCCAGCCGCACGAACCGGATCGCGTCCGCCGCCGACTGCGCGGCCACCTTCGACACAGTGCGAAGTGCGCGCCCCACCAGCGGCGCCAGCGCGCGATAGCCCTTCAGCGAGCGCGCCGACAGGCGGGCGTTGAGGATGAACGTGGGCACGCCGTGGTCGCGACAGCCGAACAGCAGGTTCGGCCACAGCTCGGTTTCCATGATCAGCGCCGCGCACGGGCGGTAATGCCGGAGGAAGCGGCCCACCGCACCCGGAAGGTCGTAGGGCAGGTAGACGTGCTCGACGTCGTCACCCCATAGCGCCAGCACCCGTTCGGACCCGGTGGGGGTGATGGTGGTGACCAGCAGGCGCAGGTCCGGACGCACCCGGCGCAGCGCGTTCACCAGCGGCACCGCGGCGTTGACCTCGCCCACCGACACGGCATGCACCCACAGTGTGCGCGCGAAGGGGGTCGCACCGCGGTACCGGGCATAGCGCTCCGGCCAGCGATGGAAGTACGCCGGTTGGCGGAAGCCGCGCCACACCAGGTGATAGAGGGTAATCGGCACCAACACGTAAAGCGCGGCCGAATACAGGCCGCGCAGCAGGCGCTCGATGGGGTCTGTCCGCATCGCGAAAGGATAACGAAGCCGGCCCCGCCGTGGTGCGACGCCGGCATCACCGTCGACGCGACGGTAGAATCGGCGGATGTCCACACCGTCCGCGATGCCCTCGCCGCCCCTTGCGCCCCGCCACTGGCCGACCTGGCTGGGCATTGGCACGCTGGCCGCGCTGGCGCGCATCCCGTGGCCGGTGCAGCGTGCCATGGGCCGTGCGATGGGCCACGTGCTGCGCCTGGCCCTGCCCGCGCGACGGCGCATCGCCGAGCGCAACATTGCCCTGTGTTTCCCCGAACTCGACCAAGGCGCGCGCGATGTGCTGCTGCGCCGTCACTTCGGCGCCCTGGGCATCGGCGTATTCGAATTTGCGCGCGCCTGGTGGGGGTCGGTGGCGCCGTTGCGCCGCGGTCTGGTGGTGGAAGGCCTGGAACACATCCAGCAGGCGCATGCCGCGGGCCGAGGGGTGATCGTCGTATCCGGCCACTTCACCACGCTGGAGGTATGCGGCCGGCTGATGTGCGACTTCGTGCCGCTCGCGGGCATGTACCGGCCGCATGCCGAACCGGCGATGGAGTGGGCCGTGAAGCGCGGTCGCCTGCGCTACGCCGCGGCGATGTTCACCAAATCCGAACTGCGACCGGTCGTGAAGCACCTCAAGCAGGGCGGGCTGCTGTGGTACGCGCCCGACCAGGACCCCAGCCGCGGCGACGCCGTGTACGTGCCGTTCTTCGGTCGTCCCGCCCACAGCCTCACTTCGACCCACCAACTCGCGCGCCTGTCCGGCGCCGCGGTGATCGCCTACGGCCATGAACGCCGCGCCGATGGCGGCTACACCCTGCGCCTGTCCCCGGTGTTCGAGGGTTTCCCGTCAAACGATGCCACCGCCGACACCGCGCGGGTGATGGCGGCGATCGAAGCGATGGCGCGGCGCGCACCCGAGCAGTACCTGTGGATCCACCGCCGCTTCAAACGCCAGCCGGATGGCACATCACTCTACGAATGAGATGCAACCCATGGATGACCGCGGCAACGTACTGGTGATCAAGCTCGGGGCGCTGGGCGACATCGTGTTCGCCGACGGCGCGCTGCGAGACATCCGCGCACGGCACCCCGACGCGAACATCACGCTGTTGACCCGCCGCGGGTTTGCCGCGCTGATGCAACGCTGCCCGTGGGTCGACACGGTGATCGCGGACGATAACGCACCGCGCTGGCGCCTGGATCGCATGCTTGCCCTGCGCGAACGACTGGCCACGGGCTCCTTCGCCCACGTCTATGACCTGCAGAACTCACGGCGCACGCGGTTCTACCGACGCTGGCTCTCGCCGCCGGGCGCCCGATGGTCCCAGGAGCCACCCGATACTCCCAAGGCAGGGGCCGTCACGAGCCGCCATGCCACGCAACTGAAAGAGGCCGGCGTTCCCGTCAGACATTGCGAGCATCCGTCGCCGGGCTGGATTGCCGACGACGTCGCGCCGCTCCTGCGCGAAGCGGGTGTCCGCGCCCCCTTCGTCGTGTTGCTACCCGGCTCGTCGGCGCGGAACCCGCACAAGCGCTGGCCGCATTACGCCCGGTGCTCGCAGCTGCTGGACCAGCAGGGACTGTGCGTGGTCACCGTTCCGGGCATCGATGAACCCGATCTGGGCGAAGGGTTTGCGGGAACTGTGTTGAGGACTCCGCACAGGGTCCTGAACCTGCATGAGCTGGCCGGCGTGCTCAAAGCCGCTTGCCTGGTGATAGGTAACGACAGCGGCCCCACGCACCTGGCGGCGTGCCTGGGTACCCGTTGCGTGGTCCTGTTCGATAGTCGCAACCCGGCACGCGTCAGCACCGGCGTCGAGGCGCGTGACGCAATTTGCCTCACCGCCAGTCCACTGGCCTCGCTCCCGGCCGAAAATGTCGTCGAGACCGCGTTGCGTCAGTTGTCGCTGGCGGAGACCGAGGCGTCGGCCGACTTGGCCAACAGGCTGCCGGCGTAAAGCGCCGCCAAAAGCAACGTGAACCCACCCCAGAAGGTCGAATAGAACGCCAGGTGGGTGTTCAGCGGAAACACCGTCACGCCCAGGGCCAGCATCGCCGGGCGCGCCCGCTCGCGCGCGGCCGCTGGCGAGAAGCGCCAGGCTCGCCACGCCATCGCCGCACCGGCGAGCCACATCAGCAGGCCAAAACCCCCTGTTTCGCTGAGGATTTCCAACACAATCTGGTGGGCGTGGAACGCGGGGCCCTCTCCCCATGCCGCCGGCTTCCCGCGCTCGGCGTCACAGGCCGGAAATGCATCCCGGAAGCCGCGCGCGCCGACACCATTGAAGGGATGCTCGCGCGCCATGCACGCGGCGGCGGACCAGATCCGCGCCCGGCCCGACAAGGCCATGTCGACCCCCGACTCATCGGCATTCAACGCATGCGCGGTGCGCGCCAACCGTTCGCGCACCAGAGGTGAGCCGACGCCGAGTGCGACCAGCGCCATCGCGCCGAACGCCAACGTCAGTGCCAGTTTCTTCCAGCCCAGCAGCCGCCAGCCCGAGAACACCAGCACCAAGGCGAAGGTCAGCCAGGCGGCACGCGCACCCGCCAGCATCACCACCAGCCCCACCAGCGCTGCCGAAGCCATCCAACCCGGAGTCCCGAATCGGTTGGCGGCCGCATACAGCAGGAAGGGGGAGAGGCTGGCCACCACCACGCCCAGCTTGAGGTTGCACGGGCCGAGCACGCCGCTGAGCCGGTCCAGGGCTGCCACCTCGGCGGCACTGCACATGCCATGTCCGCTGATCGCGTGCTTGATCGCGTCGATGCCGAAGAACAAGGGGCTGGTACCCACCGCTGCCTGCAGCAGCGCATCCACCACCCACACGGCAAGGATCACCGCCAGGCCACCGAAGGTCACCCGCCGCCCGCGCTCGTTGGCCACGGCCGACGCAGCGAGCCACAGGAACGGCAGGTAGCGCAGGTCTTCCACGGCTTGGCTAAAAGCATGGGCCCGATCGACGGCATCGAACGCCGACACCAGTTCCGGCAGCCAGTAGGCGAAGAACAGCACGCTGGTCAACGCCCACGCCTGGTGGCTCAACAACTGGTCGCCGCCCCGGAAGCGCGACAACAACAGCTTGCCCAGCGCCACCAGCGCGCCCAGCGCAAGCACCGCCTCGGCATAACCGGGGGCGGGCCACAGCGCCACGTGCGCCAGGATCCATGCCGGGGCCCAGCGCCACCCTTGCACCGGTTGCGGGCGAACGCCGGCGGCCGGCATCGGGCCCGGGTCAGTGGACAAGTTCGGCGTAGACGGCAAGCGTGGCCTCCTGCATCGCAAGCAAGGTGTGCGGCATCGTAACGGGTGGCGAAGGCGGATGGGTGAGCAGGCGGAGCGCGGTGGCCTGCAACGCGTCGCGCTCGAACGGCGGCACCGCGCCCTCGGGCTGCAGCGTGCGCAGCAGTTCGCCAACCCCACCGTGGCCCCAGCCCAGAACGGGACGGCCCACTGCCAACGCCTCGACCACGGTGCGGCCAAACGCCTCCGGCTTGCGCGAGAGTTGCAGCACCAGCGCACTGGCCGCGTAGGCGCGGGCGATGGCATCGGTGGGCGGGGTGAAGGCCACGCGGTCAGCGATGCCGAGGCGCGCGGCTTCGGCTTCCAGCTCGGCGATGTAGGCCTCACGACCGGCTTCGCGCGCACCGGGCAGCCACAGGCGGGTCCCGCAGCCGGCTGCCTTCATGTCTGCCAGCAAGGCCAGGGCATCACCGTGGCCCTTGAGCCGCGTGCCACGCCCCGGCAGCAGCAGCAACGGCGCCTCTCCGGCCAAGGCCGGGTGTTGTGTCGCTGCCCATGCGCGGGCCTGCGCGTCCACCGGCGCCACGCGTGCAAATGCCGCTGGGTCAATGCCGCGCGGGATCACCCGCAGGTTGTCGCGAGGGGTATTGGGGTAGTGCCGCAGCACGTACTCGCGCACCGTGTCGGACACGCAGATCACACGCTCGCCGCTGGCCATCACGGCGCTGTAGCGAGAGGGCGAATTCAGGCCGTGCACCGTGGTGACCCAATGCGGTCGCGAAGCGCTTGGCAAACCGCGCAATGCCAGTCGCCCGACCCACGCCGGCAGGCGCGAGCGTGCATGCACGATGTCCACGCCTTCGCGCTGCAACAATGCGCGCAGCGTGCGCACGTGGCGCAGGGTCAGCAGGGATTTGCGGCCGATATCCAGCGCCACGTGTTCGGCGCCACTGGCCAGCAGGCGCGGCACTAGCCGTCCGCCCGCGGACACGACGATCGCGCGGTGGCCGGCCGCGACCAACGCCTGCGCGATTTCCAGCGTGGAGCGCTCCACCCCGCCGGACTCCAGCGCGGGCAGCAGTTGCACGACGGTCAGGCGCGCGGACACGCGTCGTTGCCGCGTGCGATCCGGATTCAGTCTTCCAGCACGTAGTGCGCGCCGCAGTACGGGCACTGGCACTCGCGCTCCGCCTCGACTGGCAGGTACACGCGCGGGTGCGAGTTCCACAGCGCCATCGACGGCAGCGGGCAGCTCAGCGGCAGGTCGCTGCGGTGCACGACGTAGCGCTGCTCGGCGTTGGCCTGGGTGGGATGGGCGTTGGCTGCGGTCATGGCGATGGTGGAAACGATGCGGCTCGGACTTGCAGTTTACCAGTGGACGCCAGCGCCCGGCCGCTGGCAAAGACTCAGCGCGGCAGGTCGAACAGCAGCACGTCGGCGCGGCCAGCCCCGCGGCCGCTCAGTTGCACGCGGCCCGCTTCGTCGGAAAAGCCCAGGGCATCCCCGGCGAGAAGGGGGCGGCCATTGGCCTCTATCTCTCCGCTGGCTACATGCAGCCAGTACAGGCGGCCCGGTTCCAGCGCGTAGTCGACGGCTTCATCAAGGGCCACTAGCGTGCCCAGCACCCGCGCATCCTGGCGGATCGGCAGGCCGCCCTCCATGCCATCGCGCGAGGCCAGTGCCGCCCAGCGGCCGTGGCGGTCGGCCGGGTCGAAGGCCTGTTGCGCATAGGTCGGCGCGGCATTCACCCGGTCGGGTTGGATCCAGACCTGCAGGAAATGCACCGGCGCGTCCGGAGACGCGTTGAACTCGCTGTGCTCCACGCCGTGGCCGGCGCTCATCCACTGCAGCTCGCCCGGCTTTATCACGCCCCCGCCGCCGCTGCTGTCCTGGTGCGACAGCCCGCCCTCCAGCACGTAGCTGAGGATTTCCATGTTGGCGTGGCGGTGTGGCGGGAAGCCCGCGCCGGGGGCGACGCGGTCTTCGTTGATCACCCGCAGCGGGCCGAAGCCCATCCAGGCCGGGTCGTAGTAGTGGCCGAACGAGAACGTGTGCCGGCTCTCGAGCCAGCCCGCGCGCACATGGCCGCGGGCCGAGGATGGGCGTTCGATGATCATCCGTGCAGTTTAGATGATCACCCGCGCGGCGGATTACTTCCGCTTGGCCTTGCCCTTGGCAGCCGGCGCGGCGGCTTCGACCTTCGGGCCCAGCGCTTCGGTGGTGATGCGGATGGTCACCTCGTCGCTGACGTTGGGGGCGTACAGGCCCACGCCGAAGTCGGTGCGCTTGATGGTGGTGGTGGCGTCGAAACCGGCGGCCAGCTTCTTGGCCATCGGCTGCTCGCCGATCTTGTTGATGGTCACGTCCAGCACCACCGGCTTGGTGGTTTCCTTGATGGTCAGGTCGCCGAACACGCGGAGCTTGCCGTCGCCAGCGGCCTCGACCTTGGTGCTCTTGAAAGTGATGGCCGGGTACTTGGCGGCGTCGAAGAAGTCGGCGCTGCGCAGGTGCTCGTCGAACGCGCCGACGTGCGAGTTCAGGCCGGCCAGCGGGATGGTCACGTTGACCGACGACTGCCCGACGTTGTCGGCGTCATGGACGATGGTGCCGTCGACTTGGCCGAAGTGGGCGATCGGGTTGGAGAAGCCGAAGTGGTTCCAGCTGGCGGTCACGTCGGTGTGGTTGGGGTCCATCTTGTAGCTGACCGGCGCGGCGAAGGCGGCGGTGCTGGCGGCGAAGAGGGCGGTGGCAAGAACGAGGCGCTTGAACATGGGGGGTGGGCTCCGGGCGGGGGGTTGGGGTCAGAGAATCTGCGCGGCTTCGTCGAACGGCAGGCGCGGCGAGCGCGGGAACAGCTTGGCCGCATCGCCGTAGCCCAGATTGATGAGGAAGTTGGACTTGATCCGGGTGCCGGCGAAGAACGCCGCGTCGACCTTGGCGTTGTCGAAGCCGGACATCGGCCCGCAGTCCAGGCCAAGCGCACGGGCGGCGAGGATCAGGTAGGCACCCTGCAGGCTGCCGTTGCGCAGGCAGATGGTCTCCAGCACGTCGTCGGGCTTGGTGTCGAACCAGCCCTTGGCGTCGGTGTGCGGGAACAGGTACGGCAGCTTCTCGAAGAAGGCCAGGTCGTAACCGACGATCACGGTGACCGGCGCGGCCATGGTCTTGGCGTAGTTGCCCTCATCCAGGGCCGGGCCGAGCTTGGCCTTGGCCTCGGCGGACTTCACGAAGACGAAGCGCGCCGGCGAGGAGTTGGCGCTGGTCGGGCCCCACTTGGCCAGTTCGTACAGCTGGCGCAGGGTGTCGTCGCTCACGTCGCCGCCCAGTTCGTTGTGGGTGCGGGCGGTGGTGAACAGTTGCTCGAGCGACGCGGTGGGCAGGGTCCGGGACATCAGTATCTCCATGGGTGCCGCGCCGGGTGACGCGACCGATGGTGGAAAGTGTAGAGTCTCGCGAGCAGCGACACAGTGACGCCTTCCGGAACGGATTGATGACAAACGTGCAACAACCAGACCGGGTTGAGGGTCCCGGACGCGCGCATGCCACCGCCTGGACCCTGACCGACGGTGCCGCGGGCAATGTGCGCCAGGCGGAGGCCCTGGCCGCGGCGATGGGCGCGGGAGCCACGGCCTGGGCGCTGCAGGCGCGCGCGCCCTGGCGCTGGCTGGCCCCGCGCCGCCTGCCGGGTGCCCGCCTGGCCTTCGGGCCGGCATTTGCCGCCGCGCTGGAACAGCCGCCGCCGCTGGTGATCGGCTGTGGGCGGCAGGCCGCGCTGGCGACCCGGCTGGCGCGCGCGCGCGGCGCGCGGGCGGTTCAGATCCTCGATCCGCGCCTGGATCCCGCGCACTGGGACCTGCTGGTCGTACCCAGCCATGACGGGCTGCGTGGCGACAACGTCATCCCGGTGATCGGCAGCCTGCATCCGGTGGATGACCTGTGGCTGGCCGCGGCCCGTCGCGACTTCGCGCACCTGGGCACGTTGCCGGGCCCGCGCACCGCGGTCCTGGTGGGTGGAGCGACCCACGCGGGCGACTTCGACATGGGCGAGTTCGACCATTGGCTGGCCGCACTGGCGGCCCACGTCCGGGGCGAGGGCGGCAGCGTGCTGGCCAGTACCTCGCGGCGCACCCCGGCCGCGGCGGTCGCCCGGTTGCAGGCGCGGCTCGACGGGGTGCCGGGCGTGGTGTGGACAGGGCCGTCCGGCGATGCCGCGCCCAACCCCTACGCCGGGCTGCTGGGCTGGGCCGACCGGATCGTGTGCACCGCGGATTCGGTGAACATGCTGTCGGAAGCCGCGGCGACCAACGTCCCCGTGTATGTGGCCGGCGAGGCGCAGGGTCGGCCGGGACGGTTCGTCGAGCAACTGCAGGCCCTGGGCCGGGTGCGGCCATGGACCGAGCAGCCGGAAGCTTTCGCGGTGACCGCCCTGCGCGAGACCGCCCGGGTCGCCGCCGAGGTGCGGCAACGGCTCGGCTGGAACGCGCCGGACTGAGCAAGGTCGACGCCGGACCTCAGCCGGCGTCGAACGCGAGCCCCTTGGCGTGTGCCACGTCGCGGACGACCGAGCGCGCGGCATCCACGGTGTCGCCGAACGGCACGCGCCGTGCACGGCGGTCCAGCGTGCACTCCAGCCCCAGCGTCAGCAGCGTGGCGTGCGCCGCCTGCAGCCGCGCGGCTTCGGTGGCTTCCAGCCGGCCGCAGGCCTGCGCCGCGTCGATCAGCCCCGGCGTGTCGCGCGGCGTCCGCAGCGGCGCACAGGCGCCGGCGTGGGCGAGGACCATCGCCTGCAACAGGAACTCCAGGTCGACCAGACCGCCGTCGCCCTGCTTGAGGTCGAACAGCGCGGCATCGGTGCGGTCCAGCTCGGTGCGCATGCGGCGGCGCATCGCCACCACCTCCTCGGCCACCCTGGCGGGCTCGCGCGGCCGCGCCAGGGTCTCCACACGCACCGCTTCGAAGCGCGCCAGCAGTTCGGCATCGCCGGCCACGGCGCGGGCACGGACCAGCGCCTGGTGCTCCCACGTCCACGCGCGCTCGCGCTGGTACTCGGTGTAGCTTGCCAGGCTCGATACCAGCAGGCCCTTGGCGCCGTCGGGGCGCAGGCGCACGTCCACGTCGAAGAGGCGGCCGGCGGCGGTCACCGCGCCGAGCAGCGCCACCACCTTCTGCGCCAGCCGCGCGAACCAGCGCGCGGCGTCGAGCGGGCGCGCGCCGTCGGACTGCGCGTCCGCCGCGGCGTCGTAGAGGAACACCAGGTCGAGGTCGGAGCCAAAGCCCAGCTCCTCGCCGCCGAGGCTGCCATAGCCGATCACCGCGAACTGCGCGCCGGGCACGCCGCCGTGCGCACCGCGCACTTCCTGCTGCGCCACCTGCAGCACGCGTGCGACCACGCCATCGGCCAGCCAGGCCAGCTGGCGCGCACTCTGCACCGCGCCCTGGCGGCCGTCGCGCTGCGCGAGGGCGATGCGGAAACTGAGGGCCTGGCGCACCTCGTTGAGCGCCTGCAGCGTCGCCTCGGTGTCGTCACCGCCATCGACGGCGGCACAGGCCTCCAGCAGGGCCTCACGCCCCGGCAGCGGACCGGCCACCCGCGCGTCCAGCAATTCGTCCAGCAAGAGCGGGTGCGTGGCCAGGCGCTCGGCCAGCAACGCGCTGCGGCCCACCACTTCGACCAGGCGCGCGAGTGCGGCGGGCTGTTCGTCCAGCAGTGCGAGGTAGGCGCTGCGCCGCAACACGTTGTGCAGCAGATCGAGCAGTCGCCGCAGCGCCAGCATCGGCTGGGTGGCGGTGACCGCGCCCTGCAGCAGCGCGGGCAGCACGCGGTCCAGCCGCTGCCGCGCGCCGGTCGACAGGCCGCGTACGCCCGGGCTGCGGGCGAAGTCGCGCAGCATGGCATCGGCGTTGCCTGCCTCGACGAAGCCAGCGTCGACCAGCGTCGCGGCATCTCCCTCATCGGGCAGCAGCTGCCAGTAAGTCGCCAATGCGTCGGGGGCGGCGCTACCCCGACGCGGCGACAGCAGCGCCGCGAACTCCTCGCTCACGCGGTGGCGATGCCCGTCCAGGTCAGCGCGCAACGCGTCCCAGTCGGCGTAGCCAAGGCCGAAAGCGACGCGGGCGCGATCCTCCGCATTGTTCGGCAGGCCGTGGGTCTGCGCATCGCGAAGCATCTGCAGCCGGTTCTCCAGCCGGCGCAGGAACCGATGCGCCTGCAGCAATGCCTGCCCCGCCTCCGGCGCCACCTGGTGGGTCGCCACCAGCGCCTGCAGCGCCGGATGCAACTGGCGGCCGCGCAGTTCCGGCTCGCGCCCGCCGCGGATCAACTGCAGGGCCTGCACCAGGAACTCGATCTCGCGGATGCCGCCCGGGCCGCGCTTGATGTCGTCGGCCATCTCCTTGCGCGCCACTTCCGCGGCAATCGCGGCCTTCATCGAACGCAGGCCATCGAGTGCGCCGTAGTCGAGGTAACGGCGGTAGACGAAAGGCCGCAGCGTTTCGAGGAAGCGTTCGGCGGCGTCGATATCGCCCGCCACCGGTCGCGCCTTCTGCCACGCATAGCGTTCCCAATCGCGGCCTTCGCGCTGGAAGTACTGCTCCATCGCCGCGAATGACCATGCCACCCGGCCGGCGTTGCCGTAGGGCCGCAGGCGCAGGTCGACGCGGTGGCAGAAACCATCGACGGTGGGTTCGTCCAGCAGCTTGGCCAGTTGCTGGCCCAGTCGGGCGAAGTACTGCTCGGCCGGCAGCGGACGCGGGCCATCGGACTGGCCATCGCACTCGTACCCATACACAAGGTCGACGTCGGAGCTGAAGTTGAGCTCGCTCCCGCCCAGCTTGCCCAGGCCGAACACCACCAGCCGCTGCAGGCGCCCGTCGGCGTCGCGCACCACGCCGTGGCGGCTGGCGAACTCGGCCTCCAGCGCCACAAGGGCCGCCTGCAGGCAGTCATCGGCCAGTTGGGTGGTGCCGCGCAGGGTGTCGGCCACCTCATCCAGGCCCAGCACGTCGCGCCACACCAGCCGGGCAGAGACCGCGGTGCGGTGGCGGCGCAGCAGCGCGGGCCAGTCCGCGCGTTGCTCCAACCGCAGCGCCGGGACCGGCCAATGCGCTCCGTCATCGGCCCACAGGCGGTCCAGCAGCGTGGGCTGGCGCGCCAGGGTGTCGGTGAAGAAATCGCTGGTCTGCACCACACGGGCCACTGCTGCCGCGACCGTCGGATCATCGAGCCGCGCGTTCAGGGTGGGGGCAGTAGCGCGCAGGCGCGCGATGGCGCGCTCCACGTGGGGCGCGAAGGAGGTGGGGTCGGATGCGTTTTCCCGGGCGTCGGAATCCATGGACGGATTCTGGCACGCCGTCTTCGGCGCCGATCCGCCTGTCGGTACGCCGACGCCAAACCCTTCGCGGCTGGTCACGGTCGCCTTCTGGTGCACCTGGTCGGATGACCGAGCACGCCCCGCCACGCCGGATCCCGGCACCGTGCCGGGGGCGCCCCTTGGAGACGGGCAATAAAAAAGCCCGCCCCGGTCGAACCGGTTGCGGGCCTGCTCCCTCCCCCACGTCGGGATGCAGGCCAATCGTGAAGGATTTGTTAGAGGGAATGCACGCTGCAGTGCAAAAGAGTACTGACGGGTACAGGAAGGCGATTTCAAGCCCTACGTTGGGCGTACAGCCCCGCCCAAATCCCGGCGCGATAATGGGGTTTCCCCCGCCCTCTCCCGATCATGTCCGAAGACCGCATTCGCGACGCACGCCTGCTGGACCGCGTCATGTCCGCCGACGCGGCGGCTGCCTTCATCCAACCCGGCACCACGGTGGCCATGAGCGGCTTCACCGGCTCGGGCTACCCCAAGGCGGTGCCGCTGGCCCTCGCCCGCCGCATCGAGCAGGTGCACGCGCAGGGCGACGCCTTCCAGATCCGGCTGCTGACCGGCGCGTCCACCGCACCGGAGCTGGATGGCGCGCTGGCCAAGGTTGATGGCCTGGCGCTGCGCCTGCCGTTCCAGTCGGACCCCGACGCGCGCAAGCGCATCAACGACGGCACGCTGGAATACATCGACGCACACCTGAGCCACGTCGCGCAGCATGCGTGGTTTGGCTTCTACGGCGAGATCGACACCGCGGTGATCGAGGTCTCGGCCATCCGCGAGGACGGATCGCTGGTCCCGTCCACGTCGTTGGGCAACAACAAGACGTGGCTGGACCTGGCGAAGAAGGTGATCCTGGAGGTCAACGATTGGCAGCCGGCTGGTGTCGAAGGCATGCACGACATCTACTACGGGACCGCGCTGCCGCCGCACCGCAAGCCGATCCCGCTGGTCAATCCGGACGACCGTATCGGCGACACCGCGCTGCGCTGCGATCCGTCCAAGATCGTGGCGGTGGTGCGCACGCACGGCCCCGACCGCAACAGCCCGTTCAACCCCGCCGATGCCACCAGCCAGCGCATCGCCGCGCACCTGGTGGAGTTCCTGCAGCACGAAGTGAAGGCGGGACGCCTGCCCGCCAACCTGCTGCCGCTGCAGTCGGGCGTGGGAAATATTCCCAACGCGGTGCTCGCGGGCTTGGCCGCCAGCGGTTTCCGCAACCTTACTGCCTTCACCGAGGTGATCCAGGACGGGATGCTCGACCTGCTGCGCGAAGGCATCATCACCAGCGCCTCGTGCACCGGCTTCGCGCTCAGTCCCGAGGCCAACGAGCGGTTCAAGCAGGACATCGACTTCTACCGCAAGCGCATCGTGATGCGCACGCAGGAGATCTCCAACCATCCGGAGCTCGTGCGCCGCCTGGGCTGCATCGGCATGAACGGCATGGTCGAGGCCGACCTGTATGGCAACGTCAACTCCACCCACATCATGGGCACGCGCATACAGAACGGCATCGGCGGCTCGGGCGACTTTGCGCGCAACGGCTTCCTGTCGATCTTCATGAGCCCGAGCACCGCGAAGGACGGCACCATCTCCTCGATCGTGCCGATGGTCAGCCACGTGGACCACACCGAACACGACGTATCGATCATCGTCACCGAACACGGCCTGGCGGACCTGCGCGGCTTGTCGCCCAAGCAGCGTGCACGGCAGGTCATCGACCATTGCGCGCATGCGGATTTCCGCGACGCGCTGCAGGACTACTTCGCGCGCGCCAGCCGCGACAGCTATGGCAAGCACACTCCGCATCTGCTGCCCGAGGCGCTGTCGTGGCACCAGCGGTGGCTGGACACCGGCCGCATGTTGCCCTGAACCCGGCTGGCCGCGACACGGCGCTGGGGTAACACGGCCGACAGACCCCGCAGTCGCGAGGAGGCCCCGCCGCATGACGGGGCCTCCAGCACACTGCTACAGCCGAGTGTCAGACCATCACGGCCGCGCGATGGTCACGACCGGGGAATCCCAGGTCTCCCAGTGCGCAGGGTTGGCAGCTTCGCCCAGCGCCTTGAGCACCGACAGCCGTATCACGTACTGGCCGTTGGGAACGGTGTAGGCCTTGTTCCCAGCAAACGTCTGGCCGTCCCACGAGAACGCGAAGAAGCCGGTCGCGGTCGAGTTGCGCCCCAAGTACTGGCTTTCCAATGCACGGTGCCAGGACTTGCCCGTGCTGACTTCGGTCACGTCCATGCGCATCAGCTGTGGCTGGTGTTCGAAGTGGACCAGGAAGAACGGCACGTCGTTGCCCGCCATCGTGTAGCTGGCGCCCGACGCCTGCCGGGCATAGCTGCCGTTGCTGAGCTTGGCCAGCCACGGGAAACCGTTGGCAGTGGGCACCAGCACCTGCTTGGCCTGGTAATCGCCGATGACGCCCGCAAACGGCACACGCAACGTGGCACTGCCGTCGTCAGGAGTGAACACCAGGTAGCCGCCGTACTGGCCGCCCAGCGGCGCGGCCGGCGCGGTGATGGTCACGCCCACGGTCGCCGTCGCGCCGGGCAGCAGCGTGAGCGTCTGCACGGCGAAGACCGCGGTGGCGTTGCTGGTGGCGAACGTGGGCACGTACGTGGCCGGCCCCGTGGACACCGCATTGACCGACGAGAGCGTGTAGGTCACCGCGGTCGAACCGATGTTGCGCAGGGTCAGGCTGTGCGCGGCAGGCCCCGCTTCGCTTTCGCCCAGGGACAGCTTGCCCGGGGCGATACGCGTGGCGGTGGTGATGGCATCGTCGATGCGGAGCATGCCGGCCCCTTGGCGGTGCACCAGGTCCAGAAAACCGAGGCCGGGGTTGCCCGACCACGGCTTTGGCACGGCGCTGTTCTGCAAGGCCGCGGCCACCGCCTGCGACGGCAGGTTGGGGGCGGACTGCAACAGCAGTGCCGCCGCACCGGCCACGTGGGGCGAGGCCATGGAGGTGCCGCTGATCGTGGCGTAGCCGCCGCCTTCCAGCGGGTAGGTGGAGTAGATCGCGCCGCCGGGTGCGCCGATATCGGGCTTGAGTTGCAGGTCAGGGGACATGCCGTAGGAACTGAAGCTCGACATGAGCCCGCCTGCCGGGTTGGGGAACGAACCCACCCCCGCGGTCCACGTCAGATCGACCGCCGCGGTGGCCAGCCGCCCGTCGATCAGTTCGCCCAGCGCCTTGCTCGTGGCGACCACGGGGATGGTGATCGCCGGCGTACCGACGACGGTCGGACTCAGCGGTGAGCCGGCGAGATTGTCGTACACCACCACCGCAGCGGCGCCCGCCGTCTGCGCGTTGTAGGCCTTCACGTGGAACGTGCACGTGCCGCGGCGGATCAACGCCACCTTGCCGGCGAGGCTGCCAGCCGGCAGCGCCGAACAGGCGTCCGCACTGCTGGTGGCCGTGCCCGTGCGCGCCATCGGCCAGGTGCCACTGGCGGGTGCGGCGGGCGAGCCCGTGGCGGGGTTGAACCCGACCTGGGTGCCATCGGGCGAGATCGTGAAGTAGCGCTGGCGCACGTGGGTGTTGTCGAAGGAGGCGACGCTGATCACTTTGTCGCCCACGCTGGGCGCCCCCGTCGAGTACAGGCCGGACGTGCCGCTGTTGCCGGCGGAGGCCACGACCACCACGCCATTGTTGACCAGGCGGGTGGCCGCCTTGGCGGTTGGGTACTCGGGCCACTGGTAGGTGGAGCCAATGCTCATGTTGAGCACGTCCATGTCGTCGGCCAGCACCTGCTCCATCGCGGCCACCATGATGTCCGCGGTGGTCGAGCCCTGGCAGCCGAACACCCGATAGGCACCCAGGGCCACCTTCGGGGCGACGCCCTTGACCGCGCCATCGGCGCCGATGATGCCCGCCACGTGGGTGCCGTGGCCGTTGCAGTCGTCCGGATTGGCGTCGGGCACTGGCACGGGGTTGTAGCTGGCCGATGCGGGATCGGCATTGAACGCATCGCCGACGAAATCCCAACCCGCGACGACTCGCGCGGTGGGGAAGGCCGTGGTACCCGGGCTGCCGCCGCCACCGAAATCCGGGTGGTCGTGGTCCACGCCCGTGTCCATCACGGCCACGCGCACGCCGCTGCCATCCAGACCCAACTGGCCCTGGGCCACGTCGGCTCCGGTCATGGCCAATGCCGTCAGCAGCTCAGGATTGGAGGTGCCCGGCGTCGGCGCCGCCACCGTCTCCACGGGATAGATCGCCTTGACCCCTGGCAGGCGCGCCAGCGTGCTCAGTTGCGCGCGATCCACCACGATGGAGAACCCGTTGAAGAGCGCGTCGTAGGCGTATACCTCGCGATAGCGCAGGCCGGCACGGCGGGCCCCATCTCGGAATGCCTTTTTCTCCGCCTTCACGGCCGCCTGCTTGCCGCCGTCCGCCGTGGGGGCGCCGCTGAGCTCGACGAACCAGCGCTGCGGGCTTTCGTCTTGGGGCGGGCCGGCCTCGGGCACGGCCTGCGGTTCAAGCGGGAAGAGCTCGATGACGGTCGAGCCAGTGGCGGCCAATGCCACCATGCAGGCGCTGGCCAGCGCCGTAACTGCAAGTACGGAAGACTTCTTCACTGCCGATCCCCTTCGTTGTGGGTGATGACGCGACGAAATGGCCCCCTGTCCCGGCACTATGCTCCTTGGGGTCCCCGGGCGAACACTGACGCGCCAACCAGCGCCAACGCCGCGGCGGCGCGATTGCGGCCACAACAAAAAAGGCCCCGCCGAACGGCGGGGCCTTAGTGTCGCGCTTACGTGGCAGCAGGACTTAGAAGTCCATGCCACCCATGCCGCCCATGCCACCGGCGCCCGGCATCGCCGGCTCGTCCTTCTTCGGCAGGTCGGCGACCATCGCCTCGGTCGTGATCATCAGACCGGCGATCGACGCGGCGTTCTGCAGCGCGGTGCGGGTGACCTTGGTCGGGTCCAGGATGCCGAACTCGATCATGTCGCCGAACTCGCCGTTGGCGGCGTTGTAACCGAAGGCACCGGTGCCCTCGATCACGCGGTTCAGCACCACCGACGGCTCTTCGCCGGCATTGGTGACGATCTCGCGCAGCGGGGCTTCCATCGCGCGCAGGGCGATTGCGATACCGTGGTTCTGGTCTTCGTTGGCACCCTTCAGGCCAGCGATCGCGGCCTTGGCGCGCAGCAGCGCGACGCCGCCGCCCGGGACGATGCCTTCCTCAACCGCAGCGCGGGTGGCGTGCAGGGCGTCTTCCACGCGCGCCTTCTTTTCCTTCATCTCGACTTCGGTGGCGGCACCGACCTTGATGACGGCCACGCCGCCGGCCAGCTTGGCCACGCGCTCCTGCAGCTTCTCGCGGTCGTAGTCCGAAGAGGTCTCTTCGATCTGCGCCTTGATCTGCTTGATGCGACCTTCGATGCCGGCGTGCTCGCCCGCGCCGTCGATGATGGTGGTGTTCTCCTTGGAGACCTGCACCTTCTTCGCGCGGCCCAGGTCCTTGATGGTGGCCTTGTCCAGCTGCAGGCCCACTTCCTCGGAGATCACGGTGCCGCCGGTCAGGATGGCCATGTCTTCCAGCATCGCCTTGCGACGGTCGCCGAAGCCCGGGGCCTTCACCGCGCAGACCTTGACGATGCCGCGGATGGTGTTGACCACCAGGGTCGCCAGGGCTTCGCCCTCGACTTCCTCGGCGATGATCAGCAGCGGCTTGCCAGCCTTCGCGACGCCTTCCAGCACCGGCAGCAGGTCACGCACGTTGGAGATCTTCTTGTCGTGCAGCAGGATGAACGGATCGTCCAGTTCGGCCTGCATCGACTGCTGGTTGTTGATGAAGTACGGCGACAGGTAGCCGCGGTCGAACTGCATGCCCTCGACCACGTCCAGCTCGTTCTCCAGGCCCGAACCGTCTTCAACGGTGATCACGCCTTCCTTGCCGACCTTGTCCATCGCCTGGGCGATCAGGTCGCCGATGTTGGCGTCCGAGTTGGCCGAGATCGTGCCGACCTGGGCGATTTCCTTGTTGGTCGACGACGGCTTGCTGATCTTCTTCAGCTCGCCGACGGCGGCGACGACGGCCTGGTCGATGCCGCGCTTGAGGTCCATCGGGTTCATGCCGGCCGCGACGGCCTTCATGCCTTCACGGATGAACGCCTGGGCCAGCACGGTGGCGGTGGTGGTGCCGTCGCCGGCGTTGTCGGAGGTCTTGGAAGCGACTTCCTTGACCATCTGCGCGCCCATGTTCTCGAACTTGTCGGACAGTTCGATTTCCTTGGCGACGCTCACGCCGTCCTTGGTGATGGTCGGCGCGCCGAAGCTCTTCTCGAGCACGACGTTGCGGCCCTTCGGGCCCAGGGTGGCCTTGACGGCATTGGCGAGCACGTTGACGCCGCGCACCATCTTGGCGCGCGCGTCCTCACCGAAACGAATTTCCTTGGCAGCCATTGCGGATTACCTCAATAGTTGAATTGATTTGAAGAAGGGGAAGGCGACGGGTGCGGCGCGGGGTTTCCCGCGGGAGCGGCGGCCGGTCGCGGACGCGAGGTCGCGCCCGGCACGGCCCACGCCGCAGCGCGATCAGCCGAGGATCGCGAAGATGTCGTCTTCCTTGACCACCAGGTACTCGACGCCGTCGAGCTTGACCTCGGTGCCGCTGTACTTGCCGAACAGGACCTTGTCGCCAGCCTTGACCTTCGGCGCGCGCACGGTGCCGTTGTCCAGGACCTTGCCTTCGCCAACGGCGACGACTTCGCCCTTGATGGGCTTCTCGGTGGCCGAGTCCGGGATCACGATGCCGCCGGCGGACAGCTTTTCTTCTTCCATGCGCTTGAGGACCACGCGGTCATAGAGCGGCTTGATATTCGACATGACAACCTCGTAAGTGGTTGAAGTGGTGGGGAAAGATCGGGAATGTTAGCAGTCGTGCCGGAGGAGTGCCAGAATCCGGGACGACAGCGCCCGGCAGAACCGGGACCGCGCAGAGATGGGGCGGTGGACGCGGGCTTTCAAGGCCCAGTGCACTCACGGGAAGGCACGCCCCGAACGACGCGCAAAAGAAAGGGCGTGACCCCGAAGGTCCACGCCCTTTCCGGTACGGAGACGGCCATCCTCGGCTTGGCGCCTTCCCGCGCCCTCTCCCCAGACCAGACACCCCATGTCTAACCGGCTTCCTGCCGGCATGCGTCAGTATTGATCAGTTTGCGTCACGTCAACACCCCCCATAAGAGCTCTTGGGGGCCACTTCGGGTGTCCATACTGCGACCCATGTCACTGCAAAGCGTGACCTGTTGGCACCCAATGGACATGCTGTATACCGAAAGCGCACGCGTTGCGTGTCTATTGATCACTGGGTTACTTTTGGTGCCAATTGCCAGTCCACGCCCCCGCGGGAGCCCGACATGACCTCACAACAACGTATCCGCCTCGCCCGTCGTCACGCCGGCCTGTCCCAGGCCGCCCTGGGCGCTGCCGTGGGCGTCCAGCGCAGCGCGGTCAGCCACTGGGAAGCCAGCGACGGCAAGCACCCCAGCGTGAACCACCTGCGGGCGGTGGCACTGGCCACCGGCGTGCAGTTCGAATGGCTGGCCACGGGCCGCGGACTGATGCGCCAGTCGGCCGACGCGGAACTGGACGCAATCGCCGCCGCCGACGCGCTGCTACTGGACGACCCCATCGAGATCCGGTTGATCCGCGCATTCCGCGAGACGCCCATGCGCGCCCGGCCGCCACTGGTGGAACTGGCCGAGCAGTTGGCCGGCATGCGCACCGGGCGCTACCGCCGGGGCGAGCGCCGCGAGGACGAGCGCCTGCCCGGGGTGCTCGAATAGCCCGTGATCGCCGCCGCCGGCACCCGTTCACGCGGACCGCTAGAATCGGCGGATGCCCACGCTGATCGTGTACTGCGCCTGCCCCGATGCCGTCACCGCCGATCGGCTGGCGCGCGCCGTGGTCGAGGCGCGCCTGGCGGCCTGCGTCAACGTGCTGCCCGGCATCCGCTCCACCTACCGCTGGCATGAACGCGTGGAGCAGGCCGACGAGGTGCTGCTGATGATCAAGACCACGGACGCGCGTCTGGATGCGCTGACCCGGCGCCTGCGCGAACTGCACCCCTATGAACTCCCCGAGGTACTGGCGGTCGAAGCCAGCGCCGGCCTGCCCGAGTACTTCGACTGGGTGGCCCAACAGACCCGAGACCATGACTGAACCCGCGCTCCTCCCGCGTCCCCTGCGCCGCCTCCGCCCCACCCTCGCACTGTTTGCTGCCCTGCTGGCCGGGCCCGCCACGGCGGTGACGCCGGACCAGCTGCCGCCGGTGGACGAGGTCTTCGTCCTCAGCGCGCAGGCGGGCGATGCCGGGCGGATCAACGTGCAGTGGAAGATCGCAGAGGGCTATTACCTCTATCGACACCGCACCGCGGTGCAGGCCGACGCCGGTTTCACCGCTGGCGCGCTGCAGTTGCCCAAGGGCAAGGCCTACCGCGACGAGTTCTTCGGCGACGTGGAGACCTACCGGGGCTCACTGTCGGCGACGTTGGCGGGCACGGCCAACGCCGACCGCACCACGCTGACGATCAAGTACCAGGGCTGCGCCGACGCCGGCATCTGCTATCCGCCGCAGACGCGCCGCATCACCGTGGCCCTGCCCGCCGCCGCACCGGCACCGGTGGTGGCCTTTGGCAATCCGGGTGGCGGTGGCGTCGCCGCAGGCGCCGGGCTGCTGGGCAAGGCCGGAGGTGCGGACGCGCTGCCGCTGCCGCCGGAGCAGGCCTACGGTTTCGAGGCGATCGCCGGTGACGGGAACACGCTGCTGCTGCGCTTCACGCCCGCACGGGGCTATTACCTGTACCGCGACAAGACCCGGCTCACGCTGGATGCCGGCTCGACCCGAGCAGGCCTGGGTCTGGGCGCGCCGCGCTGGCCGCAGGGCACTTCGCATCAGGACGAATACTTCGGCCGTACCACTGTGTTCTTCGACCAGGTCGACGTACCGGTGCCGGTGCTCCGCACCCGCGCCGATGCGGCGGACCTGCGCCTGACCGCCACGTTCCAGGGCTGCCAGAACAATGGCATCTGCTATCCGCCGATGACCCGCACGGTGTCGGTGTCGTTGCCGCGCGGCAAGGTGACCCCCGCGGGCGTCGCGCCCCAAGGCACCGGTCTTGGCGCCGGTGCGCCCTCGGCTGCGGACACCGCGGCCGGGGTTGCGGCCACGGCCGGCGGCATCGTGGGCGCTGTCGATTCCACCGCTGCGACCCTTGAGGGCAGTGGCGCCGCCATCGCGCCCCGGGCAGATCCGGCCACTGGCGCAACGCAGGCGAGCACCGCGGCCACCGTTGCCGATGGCGCCCTGGGTGCCGCCCCCCGCGGTGCGGACCTTACCCTGTGGTCCGCACTGGTGCTGGCCCTGTTGGGCGGCCTGATCCTCAACCTCATGCCCTGCGTGCTGCCGGTGCTGTCGCTGAAGGCGCTATCGCTGGCGGGCAATGGGCAGGACCCGACCCGCGCCCGGCGCCACGCGCTCTGGTACACCGCGGGCGTCTTGCTGAGCTTCGCCGCGTTGGGTGGGATTGCGCTGGCCTTGCGCCATGCCGGCCTGGCCCTGGGCTGGGGCTTCCAATTGCAGCAGCCGGTGGTGATCGCGGTGCTGGCGCTGGTGATGCTGGCCCTCGGCCTGAGCATGTCGGGCGTCTGGCATGTCGGCGGCCGCTGGACCGGCGCCGGGCACGCGCTGACCACGCAGAGCGGGCCCGCGGGCGACTTCTTCACCGGGGTGCTGGCGGTGGTCGTGGCGACGCCGTGCACCGCCCCGTTCATGGGCGCGGCCCTGGCGTGGGCCTTCACCGCATCCACCGGCACCGCCATCGCCGTATTCCTGGCACTGGGCCTGGGCCTGGCACTGCCGTTCCTTCTGATCGGTTTCATCCCCGCGCTGGCCAGGCGCCTGCCGCGGCCAGGCGAGTGGATGGAGACTTTCAAGCAGGCCCTCGCCTTCCCGCTGTACCTCACGGCCGCGTGGCTGGCCTGGGTGCTCGCGCGCCAGCGGGGCGCCGATGCGGTCGGCTGGTGGTTGTTCGCGGCGGTGCTGCTGGCGTTCGCCGCATGGGCATGGACGCGCTCGCGCCGCACCGGCCACCGCTGGGCCACGGCCACCGCGCTGCTGGCGGTCCTGGGCCTGGCGTGGCCGCTGCACACCATCCACGGCCTGCCCCGCCCGGCGGCGCAGGCAGCGCCCGCCGGCCCCGCCGAAGGCGTCACCGCGGTGCCCTACGGCGAACAGCGCCTGGCCGACCTGCGTGGCGCCGACCGCGTGGTGTTCGTCAACGTCACGGCCGATTGGTGCGTGACCTGCAAGGTCAACGAGAAGTCCGTGTTCAAGGGTGACGGCTTCCGTCGCGCGATGGAGGCGGCCAACGCGGTGTACATGGTCGGCGACTGGACCGATGTCGACCCGACCCTGACTGCATTCCTGCAGCGATACAAGGCCGTGGGCGTACCGCTGTACGTGGTATTCCCGCGCGGCGGCGGCGAAGGCCGGGTGTTGCCCACCGTGCTGACCGAGGCCACCGTCGAGGTGGCGTTGCGCGACGCGGCGGGCGGCACGCGGTGAAGTCGGCGACGAAGATCGTGCTGGTGGCCCTGGCCGCGGGGGTCGCCGGTGTCGCTGCCAGCCTGTGGACCACGGGACCGGGGCCCCTGCTGCGCTCGGAGATGGGACAACGTGCGCTGCAGAGCGTCGTGGCCGCCAACGCGCCCGCCACTCCCGCGGACCTCGTCGTGGCCCGTCGCGGCGAGGTCATCCCCCGGCTATCACTGCCTGCAGTGTCCGGCAACGTCGTCGAATTGCCCGCCGCATACGCTGGCCGGCCGATCCTCATCAACTTCTGGGCCAGCTGGTGCGGGCCGTGCATCCAGGAGATGCCGGAGCTGGACCGTTACGCCCAGACCCAAGGCGCCAACGGCACGCAAGTGGTCGGCATTGCGCTGGACGATGCCGAGGCAGTGCGCGCCTTCCTGCAGCGCACGCCCGTGGGCTACCCGATCCTTCTCGACGCCGCGGGTCCGCGGGACAGCGGCGTGCAACTGGGCAATCCGAGGGGCGTGCTGCCCTACTCCGTGCTGGTTTCGGCCGACGGGCGGCTGCTGAAGCAGCGCATCGGCCCCTTCGCCCACGGGGAAATCGAAGGCTGGTCAGCACTTTAGAGCCAAAACTCAAACAACTGATTAAATCGCGACATCTTCTGCGAAATGGTGGCGAACTTCTAGACAGCCGCCCAGCCATCACGCACACTGCGGCCTTCCCGATGCCCGTATGGACGGCCATGGCGAAGCTTCTGGTACTGAACGGTCCCAACCTCAACCTGCTCGGCGACCGCGAGCCAGGCATCTACGGCCGCACCACGCTGGCGCAGATCGACGGCGCACTGCGCGCCGGCACCGAGCGTGCCGGTCACCAGTACGACAGCCTGCAATCCAACGCCGAGCACGTGCTGGTCGAGCGGGTACAGGCTGCCCGCCATGACGGCACCGCGCTGATCCTGATCAACCCGGCCGCCTTCACCCACACCAGCGTCGCCCTGCGCGACGCGCTGGCCGCGGTGGACATTCCGTTCATCGAGGTCCACCTGTCCAACCCACATGCCCGCGAGCCGTTCCGCCGTCACAGCTACTTCAGTGACCTCGCCCTGGGCGTGATCGCCGGTTTCGGCGAAAACAGCTACCGCTTCGCACTCGACGCGGCGCTGGCGTGGCTCGACAGCCACGCGGTCTCCAAGACCAAGCCTTCCTGAAGCGGTCGCCGGTCGGCCCTTGGGCGCCGGCGCCCCGACATTTTCCTTTCGCATCCACGCCCCGCACGCCGGGGCCCGACCTAGAGGCCCGAGATGGACCTGCGCAAAATCAAGAAGCTGATCGACCTGCTGGAAGAATCCAACCTCGCTGAAATCGAAATCAAGGAAGGGGAGGAGTCGGTCCGCCTTGCCCGCACCCCGAAGGGCAGCATCGTCGCCGCCGCCCCGGTGATGCACCACGCCCCGGCCCCCGCGCCGGCGATGCCGATGCAGGGCCCGACCGAAGCCGCCACCGGCGGCCACGCCAAGGCCGGCAGCGACCTGCCCGACGGCCACGTGGTGCGCGCGCCGATGGTCGGCACCTTCTACGCCAGCCCTTCGCCGGACAAGCCCGCCTTCGTCACCGTCGGCCAGACGGTCAAGGTCGGCGACACGCTGGCCATCATCGAGGCGATGAAGATGTTCAACCCGATCGAAGCCGACGTGTCGGGCACCGTGCTCAAGGTGATCGCCGAGAACGGCCAGCCGATCGAGTTCGACCAGCCGCTGTTCGTGATCGGCTGAGGCGCGGCGCATGCTGGACAAAGTCGTCATTGCCAACCGTGGCGAAATCGCGCTGCGCATCCTGCGCGCGTGCCACGCCCTGGGCATCCGCACGGTCGCGGTACATTCCACCGTCGACCGCAACCTCAAGCACGTCGCCATGGCCGACGAGTCGGTGTGCATCGGCCCGGCCCCGTCCACGGCGAGCTACCTCAACATGGCCTCGTTGATCGCGGCGGCCGAAGTCACCGACGCGCAGGCCATCCACCCCGGCTACGGCTTCCTGTCGGAGAACGCCGACTTCGCCGAGCGCGTGGAGGAATCGGGCTTCATCTTCATCGGTCCGAAGGCCGACACCATCCGCCTGATGGGCGACAAGGTCGAGGCGATCAAGGCGATGAAGGCCGCCGGCGTGCCGTGCGTGCCGGGCAGCGGTGGCCCGCTGGGCGATGACGCCGCGACCAACGTCAAGATCGCCCGCGAGATCGGCTACCCGGTCATCGTCAAGGCCGCGGGCGGCGGCGGTGGCCGCGGCATGCGCGTGGTGCACACCGAGGCGCACCTCAACAACGCCATCCAGACCACCAAGTCCGAGGCCAAGGCCGCCTTCGGCAACGACATGGTGTACATGGAGAAGTTCCTGGAGAATCCGCGCCACGTGGAGATCCAGGTGCTGGCCGACGGCCAGGGCAATGCCATCCACCTGGGTGAACGCGACTGCTCCATGCAGCGCCGCCACCAGAAGGTGGTGGAAGAAGCGCCCGCACCCGGCATCACGGCCGAACAGCGCGCTGAAATCGGCAAGGTGTGCGTGGAAGCGTGCATCCGCATCGGCTACCGCGGCGCCGGCACGTTCGAGTTCCTGTACGAGGACGGCCGCTTCTACTTCATCGAGATGAACACCCGCATCCAGGTCGAGCATCCGGTCACCGAGATGGTCACCGGCATCGACCTGGTCAAGGAACAGCTGCTGGTCGCCGCCGGCCACAAGCTGAGCCTGAAGCAGGAGGACATCGTGCTCGAGGGCCACGCCATCGAGTGCCGCATCAACGCCGAGGACCCGGATACGTTCATGCCGTGCCCCGGCCTGATCCAGCACTTCCACGCGCCGGGTGGCCCGGGCGTGCGCGTGGACAGCCACATCTACGAAGGCTACCGCGTGCCGCCGAACTACGATTCGATGATCGGCAAGCTGATCGTGCACGGCCCCGACCGCGAGACCGCGATCGCGCGCATGCGCGTGGCGCTGAGCGAGATGGTGGTGGATGGCATCAAGACCAACATTCCGCTGCAGCAGCGCATCCTCGCCGACGTCGGCTTCCAGCAGGGTGGACAGAACATCCACTACCTGGAGAAGCGGCTGAAGGAGCAGAAGGAGAAGACGATCTCGATCGTCTGATCCCGTCGTTCCGCATGGCAAGGGCCGCTCCTCGTGGGCGGCCTTTTTGCGTTCAAGTGGCGCGGCGATGCGTCCATGCGGCGCCCCCGGCGCGCACGTCGGAGCGGCGGCGACCACGGGCGTGCAAAGGGGCCCCGTGTCACGGGGGTAGAATTGCGGGATTCCCCTCAGCCCGCGCCCGCATGCCTTTTCTAGAGCTCTCCCTGCCCTGCACCGAAGCCCAGCAACCGCGCTACGAGCGGGCCTTGGAGGACGTAGGCGCATTGGCAGTGACCCTGGCCGACGCGCACGCCGACGCGCCTGACGAGCAGGCCATTTTCGAGCCGGGCGTGGGCGAGCAGCCACTGTGGAACGAGCTGGTGCTGACCGCGTTGTTCGAGGGCGGTACCTCCGAAGCGTTGCTGCTGTACGCGCTGTCCGCCGCGGACGAAGGACTGGACTGGTCGCGCGCCAGCTTCCGCGAGGTCGAGGACCAGGATTGGGAGCGCGCATGGATGGACCAGTACGAACCGCTGCGCTTCGGCCAGCGCACCTGGATCGTGCCGTGGAACGCGGACCTGCCGGAAGATGCGCAGCAGCAGCTGGACGCGGCCAGCGAGGACCCGGCGCGCATACCGGCGATCGTCCGCCTGGACCCGGGCCTGGCATTCGGCTCGGGCACGCACCCGACCACCGCGTTGTGCCTGCAGTGGCTGGATGGGCTGGCCAGTGAGGGCGTACTGCGCGAAGCGCGCGTGCTCGACTTCGGGTGCGGCAGCGGCATCCTTGCGCTGGCCGCGCTCAAGTTGGGTGCGGCGCAGGCGGTGGGCGTGGACAACGACCCGCAGGCGCTGATCGCGACCCACGACAATGCAGAGCGCAATGGCGTCGGCGCGCGCATGGCGGTGTACCTGCCGCAGGACGAGCCGGTGGCGACCTACCCGGTGGTGGTCGCCAACATCCTCGCCGTCGCGCTGATCGCGCTGGTGGACACGCTGGCGTCGCGCGTGGCGCCCGGCGGCCGCATCGCCCTCTCGGGCATCCTCGCCGGCCAGGAGGAGGAGGTGCTCGCCGCGTACATGCCGCACTTCGACCAACTGCAGGTGGACCGCCTCGAGGACTGGATCCGCATCAGCGGCGTGCGCCGCGCTTGATCCCGGCGGCGTGGGGACCCGCGCCAGCGCACCGAGCGAACCCGCCAAATCTGCGACCCAGTCCCGGTTTCGCGATGGCCCGCCCGCGTGGCGACTCCCGGCCGCCACGGTCGGTTGCGTAAACTCAATCAATGTTCATGCGTTGCCCCCACTGCGGCTTCCTGGTTGCCCTGATCACCGCGCGTGACGGGGCCGACGCGCGTTGCCCACAGTGCCAGGGCGTGCTGCGGATGGATGCGGTCGACGCGTCGTCCGCGGACGCATCGCCCGCCGACGGTGCGCTCGTGGAGACGTCACCCAGCGATTCCCCCGCCGAGGCCCTACCTTCCGAGGAAGTTGGCACCGACACCGATGCCGATGCCGCCGATGTGGATCTCGCTGCGGTTGGGCACGGAGTGGACCGGGTCGACGGGGTTGACGACGTCGCCACTCCGGACGCATCCGTACAGCACTACACGCCCGCGGACGCTGAAGCGCCCCCTGCCGCGCCCCGCACAACTCCCCAACCTCCACGACTGGTCACGGCCCCCCGCTTTGCGCGCCGCACGCTGTCGATGGTGGATTCGGGCCCGCGCTGGCCCGGGGTCGCGGTCATCCTGGCCCTGGCGCTGCTGCTGGCGATTCAGCTGCTGCTGTCGCAGCGCGCCGAACTCGCCGGGCAGCCCCGCTGGCGCCCTGCACTGGAGCGGGTCTGTGGCGCGCTGGGTTGCTCCCTGCCTGCCTGGCGCGAACCGGAGGCCTTCGCCATGGTCACGCGCAGCGTGCGCCCCAGCCCGGTGCACCCGGGCGTGCTGGAGATCACCGCGACGTTCCGCAACGATGCCGCGCGCGAGCAGGCCTGGCCGGTGCTGCTGCTGAGCCTGTCGGACATCCACGGACAGACCGTGGGCGCCCGCGCCTTCCAGCCGGCCGATTACCGCGACCTGCGCACCACCGGCGACACCCTGGCCCCCGGCCAGACCGTGACCGTTTTGCTGGATGTGGTGGAACCCGCGCCCGACACCGTCGCTTTCAGCTTCGATTTCCGCTGACGATCGCAGGTCGCGGTGACGGCTGCGACTTGGCCGCGCTAGACTCCACCCTCCCGCCCGTCCCGCACTGGCCGACCGCGGCGGGACGAGACTGTTCCACAGGGGATCCGCTTGAACGCTGCCGCCGACCGCTCCGAGGCCCGCACGGGCTCGCGCGTGCCATTGCGCGACCATGTCGCCACCTCCATCCGCCGTTACCTCGGCGACCTGGACGGGTGCGAGGACAGCGCGAACCTGTATGACATCGCCCTCCGCGAGCTGGAGATACCGCTCTTCATCGAAGTGCTGCGCCACTGCGAAGGCAACCAGAGCCGCGCCGCCACCATGCTCGGCATCCACCGCGCGACGCTGCGCAAGAAGCTGCGGGATTACGGGCTGGCGTGAACTGCCGGTCGCGCCACGCGCGTGACAACCGGTATCCGCCAGCGCACCGGGTAGAGCGGCCGCAGGGTGTGGAATGGGGCTGCCCGTATAATGGCCGGCTCCCCACACGCCACCCATCGCCACCCCCATGACCACCGACCGTCTGCCCGTCCGCAGGGCACTGCTGTCCGTTTCCGACAAGACCGGCCTGATCGACCTTGCCAAGGCGCTCGCCGCGCGCGGCGTCGAACTGCTCTCCACCGGCGGCACCGCCAAGGCGATCCGCGACGCCGGCCTGCCGGTCAAGGACGTCAGCGACGTCACCGGCTTCCCGGAAATGATGGACGGCCGGGTCAAGACCCTGCACCCGATCGTGCACGGCGGCCTGCTCGGCCGCGCCGGCACCGATGACGCGGTGATGGCGCAGCACGGCATCGAGAAGATCGATCTGCTGGTGCTGAACCTGTATCCGTTCGTGCGCGTGTCGATGGACCCCAACAGCACCTTCGACGACATCATCGAGAACATCGACATCGGTGGCCCGGCAATGCTGCGCAGCGCGGCGAAGAACTTCGCACGCGTGGCGGTGGCGACCGATCCGGCGCAGTACGCCGGCCTCGTCGACGAGCTCAATGCCAATGACGGCACGCTGTCGGCCAAGACCCGCTTCGCGCTGTCGGTGGCCGCGTTCAACAACGTGGCCTTCTATGACGCGTGCATCAGCAACTACCTGTCCTCGCTCGACGCGGACGGCAAGCAGCAGTTGTTCCCGGCGCAGAACAACAGCAATTTCGTCAAGGTGATGGACCTGCGCTACGGCGAGAACCCGCACCAGCAGGGCGCGTTCTACCGCGACCTGTGGCCGGTGCCGGGCACGCTGGCCACCTTCACCCAGCTGCAGGGCAAGGAGCTGAGCTACAACAACCTGGCCGATGCCGATGCGGCCTGGGAATGCGTGCGCCAGTTTGATGCGCCGGCCTGCGTGATCGTCAAGCACGCCAACCCGTGCGGCGTGGCCGAAGGCGCCAGCTGCGCCGACACGTACGAAGCCGCGTACGCCACCGACCCGACCAGCGCGTTCGGCGGCATCATCGCCTTCAACCGTACGCTCGATGCGGCCACCGCCAAGACCATCCTCGACCGCCAGTTCGTCGAGGTGCTGATCGCCCCGGATTACGAGCAGGGCGCGCTGGACTACTGCACCAAGAAGGCCAACGTGCGCGTGCTGAAGATCCCGCACGGCGAGGGCAAGAACAACATCGACGTCAAGCGTGTCGGCTCGGGCCTGCTGATGCAGACCGCCGACATCCGCGAGGTGACGCGCGACGAACTGAAAGTGGTCACCAAGGTGGCGCCGACCGAGGAGCAGCTGGGCGACCTGCTGTTCGCGTGGCGCGTGGCCAAGTTCGTGAAGTCCAACGCGATTGTCTACGCGAAGAACAAGCAGACCGTCGGCGTCGGCGCGGGGCAGATGAGCCGGGTGTACTCGGCGCGCATCGCGGGCATCAAGGCCAGCGACGCGGGGCTGGTGGTGCCGGGTTCGGTGATGGCGTCGGATGCGTTCTTCCCGTTCCGCGATGGCATCGATGCGGCGGCGGAGGCGGGCATCAAGGCGGTGATCCAGCCGGGTGGTTCCATGCGCGATGCCGAGGTGATTGCGGCGGCCGACGAGCATGGCATCGCGATGGTGTTCACTGGGGTGCGGCACTTCCGCCATTGATTGGCAATGGCTTCGGGTGGGGGGTATTGCGGAAAAGCGCGCCATGGATGGCGCGCGGCCCGACTCCGCGCAGGATGCGCGGACGGAGGGCTGTAGCAATACCCCCCATCGCCAGCCTCCGTGCGACTCGACCAACGCCCCCACCCCCCCCACCCGCTCCCGTAAAATCAGCCTCCTGCGCCCCCTTCTGAGACTGCCCCATGAAACTGCTCGTCATCGGCTCCGGCGGCCGCGAACACGCCCTGGCGTGGAAGCTGGCCCAGTCCCCGCGCGTCAGCGAAGTCCTGGTCGCGCCGGGCAACGCCGGGACCGCGCATGAGGACAAGTGCCGCAACGTCGCGGTCAGCGCCACCGACATCGATGGCCTGCTGGCGCTGGTGGATCGCGAAGGCGTGGCGGTCACCGTGGTCGGCCCCGAGGCGCCGCTGGTGATCGGCGTGGTTGACCGCTTCCGCGCCGCCGGCCACCGCATCTTCGGGCCGACCGCAGCCGCCGCGCAGCTGGAGGGCAGCAAGGCCTTCGCCAAGGACTTCCTCGCTCGCCACGGCATTCCCACCGCGTACTACGCCGTGCACACCGACGTGGATGCCGCGCTGGCGTACGTGCGCGAGAAGGGTGCGCCGATCGTGGTCAAGGCCGACGGCCTGGCCGCCGGCAAGGGCGTGATCGTGGCGATGACGCTGGAGGAAGCCGAAGCCGCGGTGCGCGACATGCTGGCCGGCAATGCGTTCGGCGCGGCAGGTTCGCGCGTGGTGATCGAGGAGTTCCTCGACGGCGAGGAGGCCAGCTTCATCTCCATGGTCGACGGCACCACCGCGCTGCCGATGGCCACCAGCCAGGACCACAAGCGCGTGGGCGACCGCGACACCGGCCCCAACACCGGCGGCATGGGCGCTTACTCGCCCGCGCCGGTGGTCACGCCCGAGGTGCACGCGCGCGTGATGCGCGAGGTGGTCAACCCGACCGTGCAGGGCATGATCAAGGACGGCGTGCCGTTTACCGGGTTCCTCTACGCCGGGCTGATGATCGACGCCAGCGGCGCGCCCAAGGTGATCGAATTCAACGTGCGCTTCGGCGATCCGGAAACGCAGCCGGTGATGATGCGCCTGCAATCGGACCTGCTGGATCTGGTCGAGGCCGGCATCGACGGCCGACTGGCGGGCGTTGAGGCACGCTGGGACCGGCGCCCTGCGCTGGGCGTGGTGATGGCAGCCGAGCACTATCCCGACACGCCGCGCCTCGGCGACATCATCAGCATGTGGGACGTGCCGGAGATGGAGGACACCAAGGTCTTCCACGCGGGCACCAAGCTGGTGGGCGACGACATTGTCACCGCGGGCGGCCGCGTGCTGTGTGTGGTCGGCCTGGGCGACACGGTGGCCGAGGCACAGCACAAGGCGTACGGCGGGGTGGCCGGCATTTCCTGGCACGGCGAGTTCCACCGCCACGACATCGGCTGGCGCGCCATCGCCCGCGAACAGCAAGGCTGAGCCGCGCCAATGAAACTGTTCTGCTCGCTGCCCAGCCCGTTCGCGCGCAAGGTGCGCGCGCTCGCCGCCGAGAAGGGCATCGCGCTGGAGCTGGTGGTGGTCGACGTGCTCGACCCGGCCAGCCCGGTCGCCGCGCTCAACCCGCTGCGCAAGGTGCCGTGCCTGGTCACCGATGACGGCGATGCGTGGTACGACTCGCCGGTGATCTGCGAGTGGTTGGACGCGCTGCCAGGTCCGCGCCTGCTCCCCGCCGATTTCGCCACGCGCATGGCGGTGAAGCGCGTCGAGGCGCTGGCCGATGGCGTGATGGACGCGGGCGTGGCGATCCGCCTGGAGGGCATCTACGCCGGCCGCGCCGAGCACGAGCGCAGCGCGGGCTGGATGGACTGGCAGTGGCTGAAGGTGGAAGGCGGCGTGCGCGAGCTGGAGCGCCAGCTGGGCGAGCGCGCGTGGTTCGTGGGCGACGGCCTGACTTTGGCGGACATCAGCGTGGCCTGTGCGCTGGAATGGCTGGACTTCCGCCTGCCCGACCGCGCGTGGCGGCCGCTGGCGCCGCGGCTGTCCGCTTGGGCGCAGGCGATTGCGCCGCGCCCATCGTTGGCGACCACAGGTCCAGCCAGCTGACCTGACGACCTGATCTGGGCACCCCGGCATATCTGCGCGGGGTTGCCTGAGAGTCGCTCAGTGGTGGTCCGCCGGGGGCACCGCGGACATGTCCATCCAGAACGCCTCCCACACGTGGCCGTCCGGGTCGGCCAGGTTGCGGTTGTACATGAAGCCCAGATCCTGAGTGGGATTGATGTCGGCGGTGCCGCCGTGGGCGGCTGCGGCCTCGTTCATTGCATCCACCGCTTCGCGGCTTTCCAGCGAGAGCGCCAGCAGCACCTCACTTGAGGTCCTGGGCGGAATCGGGCGGCTGGTGAAGGTGCGCCACTTGTCGTGGGTGAGCAGCATCACGTTGATCGCCTCGCTCCAGACCATGCATGCGGCGGTCTCGTCGGTGAACTGGGGGTTGTTGGTGAAACCCAGGGCCTCGTAGAACGCCATCGACGCAGCGAGGTGGGTGACGGGAAGGTTGACGAATATCATGCGGGCCATGGCGGGGTCCTTTGCTGTGGTTGTGCCAGTACGACGAACGGTGGCGGCACGAATCGACAAGGCCGCAGAAAAAAGAGACTTGTCGGACCGTGGGCGGCGCCCCACCGACCCACTGCTGACGCTAAGGCAGCAACTGGATGCCGAACGGCCGCAGCGCCAGCGCGAACAGTCCGAAGCACACCACGGTGATGACCACGCTGGCCGCCATGGTCGGCCAGAAGCCGATGCGCCCAAGCAGGAAGGGGAAGGCGAGGAACATCGGCAGCGTGGGCACCACGTACCAGAACGTGTACCAGGCGTGGTTGGCGATCTTGGCCTGCGGCTGCTTCTCGACATAGAGCCAGATCAGCGCGAGTACCGTGACCATGGGCAGCGCCGCGACGAAGGCGCCGAGTTTGTCGCTGCGCTTGGCGGCTTCGGAGACGAGGACCACGACGGCGGCGGTGAGGAGGTATTTGGTGATTAGCCAGCTCATGGGGTCTCCGTGGTCAATGTACCGGCGGAAATCTATGCACGACGACGTGTCTCCAGCAGTTGCGCCGCGCGGGAATTTCTCTTAGCGCAAGAGCACAGCGGGTAGGATACCGTCAACCCGTGTGGAGCCTGTCATGAGTCCTTCAATCGAAACACTGAGGGAAAAGTTGCGCCTGTTCGCTGAGGAACGCGATTGGGAGCAGTTTCATTCTCCAAAGAACCTCGCAACGGCACTGGCGGTAGAGGCCGCGGAACTGCTGGAACACTTCCAGTGGCTCAATGACGAACAGAGTCGTTCGTTGTCCGTGGATAAGAGGACGGCGGCAGGGCATGAAATGGCCGATGTGCTGCTGTATCTGATCCAGCTGGCGGACAAGCTCGATATCGACCTCATCGACGCCGCCCAAGCGAAGATTGAGATCAACGCATCCAAGTACCCGATCTCCTTGGCAAAGGGAACGGCAAACAAGTACAGCGAACTCTAGACACCACGAGCCGGCGGAGGCTTGAGTGATCGTCTATCAGGAAACGAAGACCAAGTTCATGGATGACGTGTTTGATCGCGTCATTGAGGACATCGTGGCACAACGGTACTTGAACCAGACAGGCCGCTACGCGCCTGAACCCGAAATCCGCGCCTGGCGGGAGTCGCTCACGCAGATGGCCCACGTCTTGCGCGACGACGGCATCCCGGCCGACATGGGCGTGGGCATCGAGTTCGGAATACCCCAGACATCCAAGCGCATTGATTTCATCCTTTCCGGCAAGGATGAAGACCACAACCCGCACGTCATCATTGTCGAGCTTAAGCAGTGGTCAGAGACCACACTGACTGACAAGGACGGAATCATCATCGCGCGTCGCGGCGGTGCCTCTGGCCCGAGGGAAGGCGCCCACCCAAGCTACCAGGCATGGTCCTACGCGGCATTGCTACAGGGTTTCAACGAGGCTGTATACGACGGCGGCGTGGAGTTGCGTCCCTGCGCCTACCTGCACAACCATGTGGCCGATGGCGTCGTTAATCACCCGCATTACGCGCCCTACATCGAAAAGGCGCCACTCTTCCTCAAGGGCGAATCCGAGCGGTCCCGGCTCCGCCAGTTCATCAAGCAGCACGTGCGTCACGGAGACAAGGCCGAGCTAATCTACCGAATCGACAACGGCAGGATCAAACCGTCGAAGATGCTGGTGGATAGCCTTGTAAAGATGATGAAAGGGAACCAGGAATTCATTCTGGTCGACGACCAGAAGGTGGTTTACGAGAACGCCATTGCCCGGGCAAAGCAGGCATCCGACGGAAGGAAGCAGGTCGTCATAGTCCGTGGCGGCCCCGGCACCGGCAAGTCTGTCGTTGCGATCAACCTGCTTGTGGAGCTCTCCAAACTGGGGCTGAACAGCCGTTACGTGTCAAAGAATGCTGCGCCGCGGGCGGTATATCGAACGCGACTTACAGGGACGGTGCGACCAACCGTTATTTCCAACCTGTTCTCAGGGTCTGGGGCGTTCATGAACACCGACCCTAATGTCTTCGATGTGCTGATCGTGGATGAAGCACACCGTCTCAACGAGAAGTCGGGGCTGTTTGGCAACCTTGGCGACCATCAGGTCCGGGAGATCATCAATAGTGCGAAATGCACGATCTTCTTCGCGGACGATGATCAGATCGTCACGTTGAAGGACGTTGGACACGTTGCTGAGATTGAGCGCATCGCAACCGATACCAGCGCGGACATCCTGCATCTGGAGCTTGCTTCCCAATTCCGATGCAACGGTTCGGATGGATACATGGCGTGGCTTGACCACACGCTGGGGATACGAGAAACCGCTAATGAACAACTCGATCCGGCCGAGTTCGATTTTAAGGTGGTCGACTCGCCCACCGAACTTCATGCACTAATCACGGAGAAGAACCACGTCAACAACAAGGCGCGCGTGGTCGCTGGCTATTGCTGGGATTGGGTCAGCAAGCAGAACCCCGACTTGTTCGACATTGTTATCCCCGAGCATGGATACAAACGCCGGTGGAACCTCGACCAGGACGGTAGCCTATGGATCATTACACCCACCTCGATCGATGAAGTCGGCTGCATCCATACGTGTCAGGGGCTGGAACTGGACTACGTGGGCGTGATCGTGGGTCCGGACGTGCAGGTTCGTGACGGGGTGATGGTGACATCCGCGAAGCACCGCTCGCGCCGGGACAAGTCCATTCACGGCTACAAGGCATTGGCGGAGACTGACCCGACGGGTACCGCGCTTCGCGTGGATCGGATCATCCGCAACACCTATCGAACGCTAATGACGCGTGGGATGAAGGGCTGCTACATCTACTGCACGGACGCCGAGACGCAACGCTATTTCAAATCACGACTGGCAAGGGCGGGTGCCGCGTAGGACCAGCGTCCATACGAAGGCCCTCGACCGTCAGAAGTTCAACGTCGGCGACGGGCGCTCCCAACCTCGCTGCGCGGACCGTTTGGGGCTTGCGTGCGAGTACTCCCTCCTCCGCTGCCGCACCTCTCCCGGCCTGCGGCAAACATCGCTCCTTCCGCACTCCCCCTGCGTCCGTCCGCTCGCGGACGCCCATTGTTTCGCTCCCGCCCCCGCACGCGTCCGTACGCGCACCGCGGCAGCCACGCGCCCAACACCCGGGCCCCGCACGCGGACCCCGATTCGTCCGCGCGCGAGGACGCACAGGCTCGCCGCCGCCCTCCTCGTGACTCGGCGCCCTACGCCTTGCCCTCTGACCGCGGGGCCCCAGGGTTCCCTCACCCTACGCCAAGGTTCTGTCGCGAACCTCCCAGCGCCCGCGGTCCCACGCCCCCCCCTCGTCAGGTACCCTTCCCCTCCCCGGCCAAGGTGGCCAGGGCTTGGAGCAACACCTACATGGAGACACGGAAGACATGAGTCAGAACTTCGCAAGCCACCACATGGACACTGAGCAGAGGGGCAAGGTCGATCAGGCGCTCAACGCGCTGATGGAGGCGCTGGACCCCATCCTCACCAGCACCACGGCCAGCCAGCTGCAGCGATTGGTCAAGATGGGCGACGGCTCGGAGCCGTTCTGCCGGCAGGCGGCCGACGTCATCGGCGAGAACCTGCACCTGATGCCGCGCGCCTTCGACTATGACGAAATGCGCCGCGACCTGGGCACGCACGACGCGCTCAACGCGCGCATGGTGCGCCTGACCAAGCTGACCGAGCGCGTGCGCCACACCGAGATGGTGCTGGGCAGCGACGTGATGATGGCCGCGCTGGAGGGCTACAACTACCTCAAGACGGCGGGCAAGGGTGAGGGCGTGGAGGCGCTGAAGAAGATGCTGGGCAAGCGCTTCGACACCACGTCGCGCACGCCGGACCCGGCGCCCACCCCGACCCCCACGCCGCTGCCGACCCCGTCGGCGCCGCAGGCTGCGGTGGGCTGAGCCGGCGCCGGGACACCCGGCGGACGGTTGATGCAGTAGCCACAAGGCCCCGGCAACGGGGCCTTGTTCATTGGGGCGCTTGCCCCGCTCTCGGTGCCGGTATAACGTTAGTTATAACTTAGTTATAACGCACATCGGAGCCGCCCCCATGAAGCTCAAGATCACCACCATCGGCAACTCCGCCGGCCTGATCCTGCCCAAGGAGCTGCTGGCCCGTCTGCGCGTGGACAAGGGCGACGAGCTGTACGTGCTGGAGACGCCCGACGGCATCAAGCTGACCGCGTTCGACCCGGAGCTGGCGGCGCAGATGGAAGTGGCCGAAGAGGTCATGCGCAAGCGCCGCACCCTGCTGCACAAGCTGGCGCAGTGACATGGTCATCTGGATTGGAAAGCCACTGATCCTGGCCATCCACGACCGGCAACTGGCCGAGCATGGCGGCGGTTCCGGCGTGCGCGACGAGGGTCTGCTCGACTCGGCGCTGGCCCGCCCGCACCAGTTGCACGCCTATGGCGATCCGCCGCCCGACCTGGCCGCGCTCGCCGCGAGCCTGACCTACGGCTTGGCGCGCAATCACCCCTTCGTGGATGGCAACAAACGCACCGCGGCCGTCGCCTGCGAAACCTTTCTGCTGCTCAACGGCACGGTGCTGGAGGCCGACGACCTGACGCTGTACCCGGTGTATATCGCGCTGGCCGATGGCTCGATGTCGGAGAGCGAATTCGCCACGTGGTTGCGGCCTCACCTGCGCGCTGCAGGCGGCGTGCACGAACCCGCCACCCCCTACACCGCACGCTGACCCACGCCAGCAACATCGCCCCCATCTGCTAGGCTCCCGCCAAACCCCGGGGGCCGCATGACGCAGGACGAGTCGAAGCACCAGCCGCACACCGCGCCGACGGAACGGCGCCACACCCAGTTCGAGCTGCTGCGCCAGCGCCGCTTCCTGCCGTTCTTCCTGGTGCAGGCGCTGGGCGCCTTCAACGACAACGTCTACCGCCAGGCCATCATCGGCCTGCTGTTCTGGCTGGGCGTGTCGCCGGAGCAGCGCACGCTGTACACCAACCTGGCGCCGGCATTGTTCATCCTGCCGTACTTCCTGTTCTCGGCCACCGCCGGGCAGATCGCGGAGAAGCTGGAGAAGTCGCGGCTGATACGCATCACCACGGCGATGGAAATCGCGATCATGTCGCTGGCCGCGGTCGGCTTCCTGACCCAGAACATGACGGTGCTGCTGGTGGCGCTGTTCGCCACCGGCGTGCAGTCCACGCTGTTCGGGCCGGTGAAGTACTCGCTGCTGCCCTCGGTGCTCAAGCCCGAGGAACTCACCGGCGGCAACGGCCTGGTGGAGATGGGCACGTCGATCTCCATCCTCACCGGCATGATCGCCGGCGGGCTGATCTTCAAGCTGGCCGGCGACCACGGCCCCATTGTCGCCGCCACCGCGATCATCGCGCTGGCCATCACCGGCAATCTGGTCAGCCGCCTGATCCCCCGCGCGGAGGCCGGCGCGCCCGACCTGAAGATTCACCTCAACCCCATCCCCGAATCCCTCGCCGTGCTGCGCCTGGCGAAGAAGCAACTGGCGGTGCGCAACGCGGTGCTGGGAGTGTCGTGGTTCTGGTTCGTAGGCACCATGCTGACCGCGCAGCTGCCCACCTACGCCGAGGTCAACCTGGGCGGCGCGGAGACGCTGTACCTGTTCGTGCTGGCACTGTTCTCGGTGGGCACCGGCCTGGGCTCGCTGCTGTGCGAGAAGCTGTCTGCACGCACCGTCGAAATCGGCCTCGTGCCAATGGGCGCGTTCGGCATGAGCGCGTTCCTGTTCGACCTGTATTTCGCGCGCACCGGCGCGCCGCCGGCCACCGGGCTGGGCGTGGCGGCTTTCCTGCAGCAGCCGGGCAGCTGGCGCATCGTGCTCGACCTTACCGCCGTGGGCCTGTTCACCGGCTTCTTCGTGGTGCCGCTGTTCGCGCTGATCCAGAGCCGCACCCCGCGCGGCGAGATCGCCCGCGTGATCGCGGGCCTCAACATCCAGAACTCCGGCTTCGTGGTGATGGCCGCGGTGCTGGGCGTGGTGCTGCAGATGGCCGCGCTGCAGCTTGGCGGCCTGCGCATTCCGCTGCCCGATTGGACCATTCCGCAGCTGTTCCTGGCGCTGGCGGTGGCCAATACGCTGGTGGCGCTGTGGATCTTCACCATCGTGCCCGAGTTCCTGATGCGGTTCCTGAGCTGGGTGCTGGTGCGCACGCTCTACCGCCTGCGCGTGCGCGGCATCGAGGCCAACGTGCCCGACGAAGGCCCCGCGCTGATCGTATGCAACCACGTCAGCTACATGGACGCGCTGATCCTGGCCGCCAGCATCCCGCGGCCGGTGCGCTTCGTCATGTACTACAAGATCTTCAACATCCCGGTGATGCGCTGGATCTTCCGCACCGCGAAGGCCATTCCCATCGCCGGCGCGCGCGAGAATCCCGAGATCATGCAGCGCGCCTTCGACGAGATCGACGCGGCACTGGCCGACGGGCAGATCGTCGGCATCTTCCCCGAGGGCGCGCTGACCAAGGACGGCGAGATCGCCGCATTCAAGTCTGGCGTCGAGCGCATCCTCGAACGCCGGCCCGTACCCGTGGTGCCGATGGCCTTGGGCGGGATGTGGTCCAGCATGTGGAGCCGCCGCGACACGCGCCTGGGCCGCATGCGCGTACCGCGTCGCTTCCGCGCGCACGTCGACGTCATCGCCGATCCGCCCTTCGACCCCGCCTCCGCTTCAGCCAAAGTACTCGAGGCCAAGGTGCGCGAGTTGCGTGGCTCTGCAGCCTAACAATGCTGGCTTCGGCCGGGGCCGTTGCCCTCGGTAAGCACTGCTAGTCGGCAAGGGACACCCGATTGGGTCGGGGGTCGCAATCGGTTTGGCTGTTGCACTTGAACCCACCCAACCCGATTGGTGAGGTGGGGCGTGGGGGCTATTGCGGAAAAGCGCGCCATGGATGGCGCGCGGCGCGACTCGCGGCAGGATGCCGCGACGGATCGCTGGAGCAATGGCCTCCACGCCCCGCCTCCGACCGATCTCCCCTAACTAACCCACCCCGCGATGACAAACAGAGCCAGCACCGCCAACCAAACCAGCAGGCACCGCCAAACCAGACTCATCGCATCGCGCAATTCCGGCAGATCCGTCGCCACCGCCATGTAACGTGGCGGCACCACGCCATTCTCGTCGGCATAATCACTCGCTTCCTCCACCAGCTCGCTGCGCACACTGGCTCGAGCCACCGCGCCGAGGAACCGGTTGTCGAGCGACGCCGAACCACCACCCGCCTCGCGCCACGCCGCCAGCACGGTGTCGAAGTTGCCCACCAGTGCCAGCGCCAGCGTCATCAGTTGCGCGACCGGCCAGTCCAGCACCGCCAGCAGGCGCCGCGCGCCTTCGCCCGTGGTAGGCGGCAGCTGCGTCGCCATCTCGCCCTCCACCGACAGCACCGACAACCGGTACAGCAGCGCGCCCACCGGCCCCAGCAGCAGGAACCAGAACAGCACGCCGAACCAGCGCCGCTGCGCGTTGCGGAATACCGCCTCCACCAGTGAGGCGCCGTCCATCAACGGTTCCTGCCCGGCGGGCCACAGGCGTGCGGCGGCCTCGCGCCGCGCGACGGGGTCGGTGGTCGCGGTGATCGCATCGACGTCCAGGTCCAGGTCACGCGGACCCCACGCATAGACCAGCACCGCCACCGCAAACAGCAGGCCCACCAGGCCCAGCAGCGGCGCGTCCAACGCAACCTGGAACAGGCCCACCACCAGCAGCGGCACCGCCAGCGCGATCGCGATGCCGTAACGGCCCCGCCACGCACTGCCCTCGCCGAAGCGCGCGGACAGCCAGCGCAGCCAGTCGGCATACCAGTCGTATTGGCGCAGCGCCGCGACGAACGGCTGCGCCAGGTGCCCCAGCAGCAATGCGATGACCACGGCGATCAGGGTCACGGACATGGCGTCTCCTTCGGCCCGGTGGGGGCATGTCCCGATTCTAGCGCGGCGCTCCCTTAGCCAGCCGCCTTCGACTCGACCCACGCATCGATCAGCCAGCGCGCTATCGAGATCCGCGGTGACAGCAGCAGGCCCTCGCCTTGGTCATCGGCACGCCGCTGTTGCGCCGCACGCACTTCGTCGAGGGTGAACCAGCGCGCGTCTTCCAGTTCGTCATTGACGCGCGGCTCGTCCGGCTCGGCCTGCGCGGTAAAGCCCAGCATCAGCGCCGACGGGAATGGCCACGGCTGCGAGGCGGCGTAGCGACAGGCGCGCACGCGCACGCCCGTCTCCTCGGCCACTTCGCGCACCACGGTCTGCTCCAGCGACTCTCCCGGCTCGACGAAGCCGGCGATGACCGAGTAGCGGCGCGGCGGCCAGCCGGCCTGCCGGCCCAGCAACAGGCGCTCGCCATCGCTGACGGCGACGATCACCGCGGGGTCGGTGCGTGGGTAGTGCTCGGTGCTGCATTGGGTGCAGCGTCCCAGCCAACCGGCGCGCGAACGGCTGACTTCGCCGCCGCACACGCCGCAGTAGCGGTGCCGCGTGCGCCAGTGCTGCAGCGCGCGCGCCTCGGCGAACACCGCCGCCTCGCGCAGCGGCCAAGTCGCGGCCGCGCCGCGCAGGTCGATCCGCGAGGGCGCTTCCCACGCGGTCAGGGCCGCATCCAGCGAGAACCAGGCCACGCCGGACTCATCCAGCCCGAGGAACGCCGCCGCGCCCACGCCGCCCGGACCGCCGGTGATCTCGGCACCGGTCGGCAACAGGGGCGCGTGGTCGGCATCGCTCAGGGCATTGCCCTTCTCGTCGAGCACGATGACGCGCGCCTGCGGCCACAGCGCGGCCAACGCGTCGGCATCGTCACGCAGGTGGTCGGCGCGGTCGAGCACGGCGGGTGGCACGCGGCCGGCGGGATCACCGCCACCGATGAAGGCGAAGGGCGCGCCCGGCACGCTCACGTCGAGAACGATGAGCCGCAGCCGCAGGTGGTCTTGGCGTTGGGGTTGCGGATCACGAACTGCGCGCCGTGCAGGCTTTCGGTGTAATCGACTTCCGCACCCATCAGGTACTGCAGGCTCAGCGGGTCGACCAGCAGGGTCATGCCGTCGGTGAGCACGGCCAGGTCATCCTCGGCCTGCGCCTCGTCGAACTCGAAGCCGTACTGGAACCCGGAGCAGCCACCGCCCTGGATGTACACGCGCAGCTTGAGGTCGAGGTTGCCCTCTTCGGCGGCCAACTCGCGGACCTTGGCGGCCGCGGCGGGGGTGAACTGCAGCGGACGCTCCAGCGACTGGTAATCCGGCGCGCGGAGGGACTCGGGGGAGATGATGTCCATACGCTCAGGATGGGGCGCCGGGGCCCCGCATTCAAGCCGTTGCAATCACGGTGCGGCCGTGTTGCCCACGCTGTCGCGGGTGGCGTCGGCCCAGCTGAACGACTCGGTGACCGAGCCGCCGGAGCGTGGCTGCAGGCGCACTTCCACCCGCACGGGGGTGAAGCCTGCCGGCAGGAACACGTCGCCTTCGACCTGTTCGAAGTACTTGAACGAGTAGGCCACGCCCGGCGCGGCAGGCTGGCGACGCAGGTCGGCCCAGGCCAGTTTGCGCAGCTTGCCGGCCTGGGTGCCTTCCACCGCCAGCGACATCTGCCCGGTGCTGACCCCGCCGCGGTTGAGGTTCTGGGTCAGGGTGGTGGCGAAGTGCCAGGCATCCGCGCCCTGCGGCTGCAGGCGGATGGCATGCACGCTCAGGCCGCGGCGCTGCCCGGTGGCGCCGACGAGGCGCTCGTAGAAGGCGAGGTCGGCGCGCAGGCCGGCGATCTCTTCCTCGCGTTCGGCCAGGGCACCCTGCAGGTCGCGGTTGGCGTCACGGCTGATCTGGTCCGAGCGCTTGAGCGTGGCGACCTGCTGCTCCTGATCCTCGATGTACGCCTTGGCCACGGCCAGCTGGCGCTCGGCGGCGAGCAGGCGGCCGCGGGTGTCACCGCTGGCGGGGGCGAGCACGCGCCACGCGCCCCAAGCGCCGAACAGCAGCGACACGGCGACCAGCGCCGCCAGCACGTACAGCCCGCGGCGGCTGCGCGCGGCGGGCAAGATACCGCCAGGGGCACTGGCAGGTGGTGGGTTGTCTTCCATGGACGCTCCCGGACTACCGGAGGAGCGATCAGCCTACTACGGCTGCGGCCTCCAGCCGCGACTCGTCCAGCGTGGCCTCGGCGTGGATCAGGCGGCCGGTCAGCATCGCGCCGGCGGCCATCTCCACCACCTTGTAGTGCACGTTGCCCTTCACCCGCGCCTTGGACGCCAGCTCGACGCGTTCCTCGGCATGCACGTCGCCATCCAGGCGGCCATTGAGGATCACCACCGGGGCGCGGATCTCGCCTTCGATGCTGCCGTTCTCGGCCAGGGTCAACATGGCCGGCTTGCCTTCTTCGGCGATGACCTTGCCCACGATCCGGCCTTCCACGTACAACCCGCCGCTGAACTGCAGGTCGCCACGGATGATCATCTGCGGGCCGATGAGGGTATCGACCTGCCCGTCCGGCACGGACGCCGGCTTGCTCTTGAACTTCATTCAGGTGGTTCCGGTAGTGGAGATGTCATTCCAGCCAAAGGCTTGGTCGAGGGCGACGCCGCCGCCTCGCACGTCGACGCGGACCCGCTGCGGGGTAAACCCCGGCGGCAGGCTCACGCTGCCCTTGAGCCGCTGGAAGTAGCGGAAGGAGAAGGCCTGCGGTTGCCGGCCCGGGGACAACTCGGACCAGGCCAGTGTCGCCGGCCGGCCGTTGCGCATGCCTTCGACGCGCAGTTGCAGCTGTCCCTGGGTGACACCATCGCGGTTGAGGCTCTGGGTCAGCACCACTTCGTACTGCCAGCTGCCGGGGGCCTCCGGATCGAAGGCCACCGAGTGCACGTTGAGCGGCTGCGGCTTGGCGCCGGGGCCGACCATGCGTTCGTAGAACGCCAGGTCGGCGCGCAGCCGGGCGATCTGTTCGTCCCGCTGGGCCAGGCCGTCCTGCACTTCCTTGTTGGCCGCGCGGCTGATCTGGTCGGAGCGTGAAAGGGTGGCCTCGCGCTGGCGTAACTCATCCAGCTCGGCCTGCACGCTCGCCAGCCGGCCGCGGGTCTCGTCGAGCTCGGCGCTGATCACCGGCAGGCGCGGCGCCGCGGTGGTCGAGGCGGCGATCCAGGCGCCGCCCAGCGAGCCTGCCCAGAGCACGGCAAGCCCCACCCACAGCCAGCTCCGACGGCTGGGCCGCTGCTGGGTAACCACGTAACGCGGCGGTGGTGGTTTGTTGACCATGCGTTCCCCGTGAGCGCCATCGGGACATCGGCGCTCCTATACTGCGGCCGACAGTCTAGCGAGAACCCGACATGACCGATGCGCACCTGTTCGCAATTGGCGTAGTGCTGGCGTGGCTGGCGGGCATCCGCGTGTACCTGACCGTGTTCGGGGTGGGGCTGGCGGGCGCGTTCGGCTGGCTGGACCTGCCGCAGGCGCTGGAAGTGACCGCCTCGCCGTGGGTGATCGGCATTTCCGGGGTCCTGGCCGCCGTCGAGTTCTTCGCCGACAAGATCCCGGGGGTCGACACCGGCTGGGACCTGCTGCACACCCTGTTGCGGGTGCCGGCCGGGGCGTTCCTGGCCGCCGCCACGCTGGGCGGCGACGGCGGCGACCTGGGGGCGGGTGCCCTGGCCACCGGTGCCGGCGTGGCGCTGACCAGCCACCTGCTCAAGGCCGGCTCGCGCGCGCTGCTCAATACCTCGCCCGAGCCGGTGAGCAACTGGACCGCCTCGGTGACCGAGGACGTGGCGGTGGTGGGCGGGCTGGGCCTGGTGTTCGCCTACCCGTGGGTGGCGCTGTCGGTGGTCGTGGTGCTGACGGTCGCGCTGGCGCTGGTGCTGTGGTGGGTATGGCGCAGGCTGTTCCGGCGGGCGCCGCGGGTGCCGACGGGCTGAGGACGCAAAAAAAACGCCACCTCGCGGTGGCGTTTTGCATGGCGTGGCGGGCGGCTGCGGTCAGCTTTCCAGCTTCATCGCCAGGTAGTTCTGGTCGCCCACGCGATCCATCAGCGACAGCTGGGTCTCGATCCAGTCGATGTGCTCTTCCTCGGAGTCGAGGATGTCGGCGAACAGCTTGCGGCTGTTGTAGTCACCCACGGTCTCGCAGTACTTGATGGCCTCGCGCAGCAGCGGCACGGCCTCCAGCTCCAGCGCGAGGTCACAGCTGAACACTTCGCGCGGGTTCTCGCCGATCTTCAGCTTGCCCAGCGCCTGGAAATTGGGCAGGCCGTCCAGGAACAGGATGCGATCCGACAGCTTGTCGGCGTGCTTCATCTCGTCGATGGACTCGTGGTACTCGTGCTCGGCGAGCTCCTTCAGGCCCCAGTTCTTCAGCATCTTGGCGTGCAGGAAGTACTGGTTGATCGCGGTCAGCTCGTTGTAGAGCGCCTTGTTGAGGTACTCGATGACTTTGGCGTCACCCTTCATCGCGGTGCTCCGTTTGCGTGGCAAGGGGACACTTTAGCCCGCGGCACGCACCGAATGACGAAACGCGAATCGCATGCGGGCGCGGACGCGAATCAGTGGCGTTTGCGACGATCCGGTCGCGGCAGGCCGCGGCCACGACGGGCGGGAAGGAGCCTTCGCTCGAACGGACGGCCCGACCAGGCGTGGCAGGGTCAGGCGGCTTCCCGGAGCATAGGCAACGGCAGCTCGAGCCGGGCGTGGGTCTCGTCGAGGATGGCCGTGGCCATCTCGATGCAGCTGCCACAGGTGGAGCCGGCACCGGTGCGCATGGTCAGTTCGGACATCGTGCGGCAGCCCGCTTCGGCGGCCTGGCGGATGGCATGGTCGGTGACCCCATTGCAGATGCAGACGTACACGGCGGCGTTCGGGCGGCATGCAGCCGGATTGGCTGCCTGCGCAGGGGAACACGAATGAGAATGATTGTCAATTGCTGGAAGCTGAACCGGTGTCGCCGCCCCGCCCCGGGGGGCCGTTGGGCTGCGGGCGCGGCCGCTGGCGCGAACGCAGCGGGGGCCGTGCCAGGCCCGGCACGCCCCGCGGGTCAGGCACCGCGCTCGGGCCGGCCACGCGGCGGGCCACCGGCGCCAGGTGATGCAGGGCGCTGGCATAGACGCCGCGCTTGAACATCACCACGTGCTCCACCGGGTACCAGAAGTCCACCCAGCGCCAGTGGTCGAACTCGGGCTTGTCGGTCAGGTCCAGGCGCAGGTCGGATTCTTCGCCCATCAGGCGCAGCAGGAACCAGACCTGCTTCTGGCCGATGCAGACCAGCCGGTCGTGGCGGCGGATGGAGCGCTGCGGCAGGCGATAGCGCAGCCAGCCCGGGGTGGCGCCCAGCACTTCGACGTGCTCGGGCATCAACCCGGTTTCCTCGCGCAGCTCGCGGTACATCGCCTCGAGCGGCGTCTCGTCGCTGTTCATCCCGCCTTGCGGGAATTGCCAGCCATCGCGGTGCACCCGGCGCGCCCAGAACAGGCGGCCGTCCGGGTGCATCAGGATGATGCCGACATTGGGCCTATAGCCGTCCGGATCGATCACGATGCGGACTCCTGAATTAGGGTGACTTGCGTCTCTGTCTTGGACTCTGCCACGGGGGGCGGCACAGGACAAGTCGACCGCGACGGGCGCGGAGAATTGACATTGCCAACCGGGGTCCGCACAATTTGCGGCTCGCCGCGACTGCGGCGGGATCTGCGACTCCCGGCTATGTAGCTCAGCCGGTTAGAGCACAGCACTCATAATGCTGGGGTCGGTGGTTCGAGTCCACCCATAGCCACCAGTCCGGTGGGTCGCAGATGCGGGGTCCTGCCCCGCCGTGGAAAAGCCCGCCTTGGCGGGCTTTTTTGTTGGCCGCGCAGCCCGCCCCGCCGTGCGCGGCGGCCGCGTTCCAGTCACTGCACCGCGACGCGGTGAGACTCCGTCCCGCCGTGCTTGGGAAGGGTGAGCTTGAGCACGCCATCCTCGTAGCGCGCGCTGGCCTTGGTGCGGTCCACTTCCTCCGGCAAGGTGAACGCGCGGTAGGCGGTGCCTTGATAGCGCTCGGTGTGGATGGCCTTGCCCTTTTCCTCGCGCTTCTCGCTGCGGGTCTCCACGGTGATGGATACCTGGCGGCCGTCGATGGACACGTCGATGTCTTCCTTGCGCGCGCCGGGGATCTCGACGTTGACCTGATAGGCGCCCTCCTGCTCGCTGATGTCGGTACGCAACTCCATGGGCATGGGCGGGCCATTGCGCAGGGACTGCAGGCCAAAGCCGCGCAACATCTCGCCCATCTCTGCCGCAGGGTCGAACCGCGACATGCCTTCGAACGGGTTCCAGCGGGTGATGCCTGACATCTGATGCCTCCGGATGCGTGGATGCAATGGGGGGAAACACCGTCACGTCCGCTCCACGCGCTGGGACGTGCCGGCGCGTTTTCCATGATTGATCCGCGCTGCCGAACCGCCTTGATCGGGGTCAGATTCAAAGGCAATCCATGGGGTGGTGTCGGGTTAACCCGCCCCTTCCGCAGGAGCGGCGGCATCCGCAGCGCAGACCTGTCCCCGCACCCGCTCGCGCAGACGCCCGGCCCGGGTCAGGGCGTTGGCCAGGCATGTCGCGACCGCGTCGTCCGTTCCCCACAGTTCCACGCTCTGGCGCGCCCGCGACAGGCCGGTGTAGAGCATCTGCCGCACCAGCAATGGGTGTTCAGCGACTGGCGGCAGCAGCAACGCCACATGTCCGTACTCGGAGCCCTGGCTCTTGTGCACGGTCAGGGCGAAGGCGCCTTCGTGCGCGGGCAGCGTGTCGGGGTCGAACCATCGCACGGCCGCAGCTCCGCCGTCGCCGTCGCCGTCAACCGCGGAGCCTTCGAACGCCACGCGCAACACCTCGCGGTCGTCTGCCAGACGCACGCGCAGGCACAGGCCCACGTCGCCGTTGAACAGGTTGCTGGCGTAGTCGTTGCGGACCACCATCACCGCCCGCCCGGGATACCAGTCGGCCTCGGCCCACTCGGCGAGGGCTTCGCTGCGGCGCAGGTGGTGCGCAATGCGGGCGTTGGCGTCGACAGCGCCGAACGGGCCTTCGCGCAATGCACACAGCAGTTGCTGGGCATGCAGTGCCGACAGCGCGCGGCGCGCGGCGGTGGGATCGGCGTCGTGCAGCACATCGAACGCGCGGGCCTGCGCCAGCGAGGTTTCCACGCGCCGCGCCCAAGCCGAAAGCAGGGGGTCCAACGCGCGGCGGTCCAGTGGCGCATGACGCGCGGCCCGACCACCGGCGGCGCGCCACGCGTCCTGGAACGCGCCAACGTCGCCGTTGCGCACGGCGTCGTTGATCGGGACGAGCAAACGGTCGGCACGGAAGCAGTGGCGCAGCCGGACCAGGTCGGGTGCGTCGTCGGCTTCCAGTGCGGCCACCAGATCGGCCAGCACCGAGCCGGTGCCCACCGAGGTCAGCTGGTCCGCATCGCCCACCAGTACCAGCACCGCATCGTCGCGCAGGGCTTCGAGCAGGGCACGCAGCAGCGCGAGGTCGATCATCGAGGCTTCGTCCACCACCACGATGTCCGCCGGCAAGCGGTGGTCACGGTGGTGGGCGAAGCCACCCTGCCCGCCGCGGCTGCCCAGCAGCCGGTGCAGGGTGCCGGACTCGGCCGTGGCTAGGCTGTCGAGATGGGGCTGCCACGTAGGCGGCAGGGGAAGCCACGGGGGGGCGGTGGTGGGGCCGGCGGCGTTCTCGGGGTTCGCGCCCTGCGACGCCGGTCTTGCGTGCAGCGCGACGCTGCCCCGACGCAACGACTCGGTCAGGCGCTGGGCGGCCTTGCCCGTCGGCGCGGCGATGCGCACGACCGGCGCGCGACCTTCGTGCGTGGCGGTGTGCTCGCGCACCAGTGCCAACAGCATGCGCAGCACCGTGGTGGTCTTGCCCGTGCCGGGGCCGCCGGTGAGCACGAACAGGCGCTTGCCCGGCGCCTGGCGGACAGCCGCGCGCTGCGGCGCTTCCTCATCGCGGGTGCTGCCGTTGAACAGGCCGCGCAGGTCGTCGTCGGTGATGGCGTGCGCCGCCGTGGTGCCTGCCTGGCGACGGTGCCGGACCAACTCGGCGACCGCGGTTTCGTGCAGGAAGTTGCGACGCAGGAAGAATGCTTCGCCATCGAGCACGAAGGGGCTGGCGGGGACCGCGTCGCCCTCGGCCCGCTGCACCCAGGCGTTGGCGGCATCGCCAACCATCGCGTGAACGAACGCGGGCAGGCCTGGTGACCACGGCATGCCGAGCCGTTGCGCGCCGTCCGGGGTGAGCAGCAGCGCCGCGTCCCCGCGCGCTTCGGCGGCGCTGGCCCAGCCCGCCAAGCGGGCGAGCCGCGCATCGCCGCCGTGGGCCAGCACCCAACGCGCCACGGCATTGTCGAGGCTGGACCAGGCCTCGGGCGGCTCGAAGCCCGGGACCGGGCGGAAGTGGAAACCGCGTGCGACGGGCAGGTTCACGCGGCCGCCTCCACACCCACCTCGACGCGCGACAGCTCCGCCTGCACCGCGTCGATCAGGGCGTCGTCGAAACGATGGCGCCACACGCCACAGGGCGTGCCGTCGGGCAGCTGCAGGCCGGTGGCTCGCACGAACAGGTACCAGCAATCACCCAGGTGGCGGGCGCGGTCGTAGGCGTCGCCCAGCCGATCGCGCAGGTAGCGGTCAATGGCCACCGTGTAGAGCAGTGCCTGGAAGCGGTAGTGGGTGCTGTCCATCTTCCGCTCCAGCGCGGCTGGGGCGTAATCCTCCAGACAGGCGGAATTTCCATCGCCGAGGTCGTTGCCCTTCCAGTCGAGGATGTGGAAGCGGCCCTCGTGCTCGAACACGAGGTCGATCTTGCCGTTCATCAGGCCTGCGAGCTGCTGCGCGCGTGCGGGGATCAGTTGCGGCCATCCGTGCTGGGCGCAGGCGTCGCGCAGGCGCGCGAGCGAGGCCCCATCGAGGGCGTAGTTGAACTCCATCTCGGCGCGCAGGGCCGGGGACGGCAAGTCGGCCAGTCGCACGCCTGCGCGCGCGAGGTCGGCGTCCAGCACGGCCTGCAACCGCGGGATCAGTCGCGCGGCCAGCGCTTCGGTGGTCAACTCGCGGTGGCTGACGTCGTAGTGGGTGAGGCTCTCGCGCACCAGTGCGTGCTGCGCGGCCAATGGCTCGCCGGGAACGCGCAGTTCCAGAATCCGGTGAACGGCGTTGCCGAAGTCGGCGCCGGCCACGCCCAGCAGGCTGTCCAGCTCGGGATGTGGCGTGGCGATGGTGGTCGCGGTGACCGAGGCCGTCGCGTCCTCCATCGCCGACGCGTCGAGGGGCGCGTTGAGAACCGTGGCGTCGCGCTCGTCACCCGCCGCTGCCCACGGGTCGGCTTCGAAGCGGCGGCGTCGCGCCACGAGCGTGGTGAAGCTGTGGCGCGACGGGAGGATGCGTTCCGGGACGGCCGGCAGGACGCGCGCTTCGTCGCCGGTGCGCACGCGGATTGGCTGCGGCGGGCGCAGCACCGGCGACGTGCGCCAACCCGACACCACGGCGATGCGGTCGGCCCCATGTGCGGCAAGCGTCTCCGCATCAAGACGCGGGGTGGCCAGCGCCAACGGCGCGGCCAGGGCATCGTCCGCGCCCTTCTTCGCATGCGGCGCGATCCACAGATGGCAGGCATGCACCGCCCGCGTCAGCGCCACGTAGAGCACGCGGAAGCGCTCGTCCTGCTGCTCGCGGTCATCGAGCCGCACACTGGCCTCGTCCAGTGCGACGCGTCGCAGGCCGTCCGCGCCCGACAGCGTGCGCAGGCCCTTGGCGTGCTGGCGCGCGCGCCCCTCGTGCTTCCACATCAACGGCAACAACACCACGTTGAACTCCAGGCCCTTGCTGCCGTGCAGGGTCATCACCTGCACGCAGTGTGCGTCTGACTCGATGCGCAGCGCGTTGGCGTCGGCGGCGTCCTCGCTGTCCTCACGCGAGCCTTCAATGCGCTGCTGCAGCCACTTGAGCACCGAGGCCATGCCGTCAGCCTGGTCCTCGCAGGCCTGCAGCAGTTCGCCCAGGTGGCGCAGGTCGGTCAGCACGCGGTGGCCGTCGCGTGTGTCGAGGTGCGCGCGAGCGACCTCATCGATCAGCGCCGTAACCACGGACAGCACGCCGCGTTCGCGCCACAGGCGTTGCCAGCGGTGGAAGCGTGCGGTTTCCCGCTGCCAGGCCGCCGGTTCATCGCGCAGTGCGCGCAGGCGGTGGTAGCCCCAGCCCCACAGACCGGTGCCGAGTGCGGCGCGCAGCACGGCGGGATCGTGGCAATGGACCACGGCGTGCAGCACCACCAGCAGATCGCGCGCGAGCGCGTTGTCCGCGAACACGCTTTGGCGCCCGCGCAGCACGCAGGGTACGCCCCGCTCGCGCAGCAACCTGAGCATCGCGATGGCATGGCCGTTGTTGGGCACCAGCACGCACAGGTCGGAGGCCTGCAACGCGCGGTCACCGATGGCATGGCCGCCTTGCGGATCCAGCAGGCGGGTGATGCGGTTGGCGCAGGAGCGCAGGGCGGTGGATTCGTCGGCCTCGCCCTCTGCGGCGCTGTGCAGCACCAGCGAGCGGCTTCCGGCACCCTCCGGACCGGCATAGGGCTGCGCGGCGCGTCGTCCGCTGGGACGCGCCCGAGTGAAGGCGATGGGCGTGTCGGAATCGGGGGCGCCGAGGCGGACGCCGGCAACGTCGTAGAACTGGTTGACCGCTTCGACGAAGTCGTCGGAGGAGCGGCGGTTGATGTCCAGGGTCAGCCGGTCGGCGTCGGGCACATCGGCCTTGGCACGCTCGTAGGTGTGGATGTCGCCGCCACGGAACCGGTAGATAGCCTGCTTGGGGTCGCCGATCAGCACCAGGCGACCGCGCCGCGCGCCATCCCCGTTGCGGTAGATCGCGTCGAGGATGCCGAACTGCACCGGGTCGGTGTCCTGGAATTCATCGATCAGCGCGACCGGCCAGGCCTGGTGCAGGGCATCGGCCAACGGCCGGGCACCGTCGACCGTCGGACGCAACGCGTCGTGGACGGTGGTGAGCAGGTCGTCGAAACCAAGTTGCCCGGCCGCGCCCAGGCGGCGGTCGAGCTCCGCCCGGGCCCAGGCCTGGACGGCGGCGAGGAAACGCGCGCGCGGCAGGGCTTGCATCCGGCTGATGGCGTCGAGCAATGGATCGGTGATGGCCGCCGCGGCCACCACGCTGGGGTCGTGGTGAAACTCGGGTTTGACCTGGTTGTGCTGCAGGTTGCCGAGGGCAGTGCGGACGTCCTTGGCCTTGGGAAGCAGGTCCCAGGCGGGCGTGCCGGACGGACAGCTGGCCAGGAACTCTGCCAGCGCCTTCCACTGCTTGAGCAGCACCGAAGTGCTCCTCGCGAAGATCTCGGGCCGCTCGACGACGGCCTCCAGCGTCGCCTGCACTTGGGCCAGCCACGCCAACGGCACCTCATCCGCCTCCACCACCACCAGCGGTTGCATCAGCCCCTCAAGGTCGTGGCGCACGGTGTCGCGGGTGGGCACGTGGTGTAGCCCGTTGTGCGCCTGCAGTACGGCGTGGGCCGCAGGGTCGGCGGCATCGTCGCTCTGCAGCAGGCGCCACAGGTCGTCGGCCAACTCGTGCACACGCTGCTGGCTGTCCACCATCTCGGGCGTGCGGAAGGCGGCGCCGGCGGCGAACGGATGGTCCGCCAGGATGCGCGCGCACAACCGGTGCAGCGTGCTCACCGGAGCGAGGTCGAGTTCGGCGAGGGCCAGGCCGAGGCGCTCACGGTCCGCGGCCAGCGTGTCCGTGCGCTGCCAGCGTGCATGCAGCCACGCGCGGTCGGTGTGCTCGGGCGCCGGCGCCGGCGCGAGGTGAAAGCCGCTGGCGGCGAGGTCGAGCGTCTCCAGCAGGCGTCCGCGCAGGCGCCGACGCAGTTCGTCGGCGGCGGCGTTGGTGTACGTGGCCACCACGATCTGGCGGGGCGAGAGCGGCGGCTGTCCGTTGTGGTCCTCCAGCAACAGGCGCAGGTACAGCGCGCCTATGGTCCACGTCTTGCCGGTGCCCGCACTGGCCTCGACCAGCGTGCGACCGTCGCCAGCCAGCGGCAGCGTGCGCCAATCTGGTGCCTCAGTCATGGGCGGGCTCCCGCACGCTGTCGGAGGGCACTTCGAGCTGCATCACCGCATCGAGTTGCATGGCGTAACCCAGCAACTGACCCACGGCCGACGCACCCGTACCGTTGCCGATTCCGGCGCGGAGGTCGAAATCACTGTCGAGGTCCGCCGGGTCCAGCTCAAACGAAAGTCCGCGCGCCATCACCCGTGCGTAGCCAGGCGCGCGGGCGCGTTCGCCGCCGCGGTCGTTGTCGAATGCCGTTTCTGCAGCGCGTGCCGCGGCCTCGAGGGCGGCATGCGACGGCGGGGCATCGTCCGCGGGACCAGCCGGCTTGCGCATGGCCTTGTCCCACGCCTGCCGCGCCTTCCACGCGGTATTGGGGAAGTACACCGGGGGCTTGGCGCTTGCGTCCTGCCACAACGCCAGCAGCGTGTGCAGTCGCTGGCGCAACTGCGCCAGCAGCGCGCTTCGCGCCTGCGGCGTGGCGAGGAAATGCGCATCCCACGCACGCCAGCCAAGCTCGTCCCAAGCCTCGCCGTCGAGCGCCAGCAGTGCGACTTTCACCGACGGCGGGTTGGGTTGGGTGCCGGTATGCAGCCGCAGCGCGGCCCATTCGATGAACATTCGTACGCGCTCTCCGTAGTCCAGATCCGCCACCGGCTTGAGCGCCTTGTCCGCATCGGGTCCGGCCTTGGGGAAGGCGCGCACCAGGAAATGGGTGCCCATCGTGGCATCCACGAACACGTGTTCGATCACGCCGTGCAGCCGCGCAACGCGTGGCTCATCCGCGGCGACGTCCACGCCGTCAGCCGCATCCAGCGGCACCACGAGATCCACTTCCACCGCGCGGGCCGCGCGGGAGTCTGCACCGCCCAGTCCGTGCGCCGTCGCGGCCGCCAGCAGCGCCATCACGGCATTGGCTTCGTGCCGCCACGCGATGCGGCCGAGTTCACCGGGCGGCAGCAGGCCGCCATGCGCGACCCAGTCCGGGACGTGGTCGGGGCGCCAGACGGGCGCGCCATCGGTGGTGTATCCCTGTGGCAGGGCCTCGCCGAAAAACACGCGGCGCGCGATCGTCTGCACGCGCTCAAGCCGGTCATCGAGCGGCTCGCTGGCGGGGAGGTGGTCCTCGTCCAGCGCCTCGAGGTTCAACTGCAGGCGTCGCTTGAGCAGGTAGTCGGCCGGCCGCTTGAAGAAGTCGCCCAGCGCCCGCAGCGACAACGGCACCGGTAGCGGATCGCGTGCGGCGACCTCGCCCCCCAGGAACGCCGGCGATTCGCCGCGGCCGTCGCCATGCTGGCGCGCGAACACCGGCGAGTAGGAGAACAGCGCGGGGTCTTCGCCGTTGAAATATCGCTCATCGAAGGGTTGCAGCGGGTGCCACACCCACCACGGCCGATCCGCGTGCGGCCCGTCCATCGACAAGCCTTGCGTGCCCGTGGCCTGATCCAGCGCGGCGATCAGTTCCGCCAGCGGCGGCGCGGGGTTGCGTGCGGCACCGTCCCGCACGCCCTGCCCCACCCAGCTCAGGTGCAGGCGCTTGCGCGCGGACATCAGGGTCTCGAGGAACAGGTAGCGGTCGTCGCTGCGCACGTCCCGGTCGCCCAAGCGCCGCACGCGCGCCATCAGGTCGAGGCCGCCGTCGCGGTGGCTGCGCGGGAACTCGCCATCGTTGAGTCCCAGCACGCACACCACCTCGAACGGGATGGCGCGTTGCGGCACCATGCCGCAGAAGGTGATGCCGCCCATCAGGAAGCGCTGGCGCTCCGGCACGCTGTCGAGGGCGTCGATCAGCAGGTCGCGGATCACGGCGAAGTGCAACTCCGGATCAAGGCCTGCCTTCTCCGGCTCCGCGCCTAGTTGGGCGATGAGTTGGCCGAGTGTCTTGATCGCTTCGATGGCATCGCCGTCTTCCGGGTCGGCGCGCAGCAGCGCCTCCAGGCGCTTCTTCAACTCGACCGCCCAGGCCGATGCCGACAGTGTCAGGTCGCTCAGGTCGCGCCAGCGCTGCAGCTCGCACAACAGGCGGTCCAGCACGCCCAGGCCTGCAGTAGCGGGACCCTGTACGCCGGCCAGGGGTAGCACGCGGCTGGCATCGGGCAAGTCCAACGCCATGGCGCGTGCATCTTCCGGCGCATCGGCCATGACATAGCCGGCGAGCAGTCGGTCCATCGCCCAGGCGAAGCTGTGGTCCGCGCTGGGCGGCGCGGCGAACGCGGCGCGGTGCGCGCCATCCAGTGCCCAGGCCACGCGGCTGCGCTCCATCCAGCCCAGCAACGCCTCGGCGGCATCGGGGCCCAGGCCGAGACGACGTGCCACTTCCGGGATGGCCAGCAAGTCAGCCACTTCCGGCGTGGTGGCGCGGCTGCTGCCCAGTTCCAGAAGGCGGCGGAACGTGCTGAACAAGCGATGGCCGCGCGCGATGGGCACGTCGCTGAGGTGGTACGGCAGCAACCGCTCACGCGGGCTGCCCGGCTCGCCGAACACGGTGGGGATCAAGGGCGCATAGGCGCCGATGTCAGGGGCCATGACCACGATGTTGCCGGCCCGCACCCCGTCATGCTCCACCGCGTCCAGCAGCGCGTCGCGCAGCACTTCCAACTCGCGCAACCGCGTGTGGCACGCGTGCAGCCGCAGGCTGGCGTCCGCGCGCTGGCGAAGGCGCCAGCCCTCCGCCGTTTCGCCATCGGCAGCGCCCCCATCTTCGGCATTGCCCATGCCATTGCCCGGATTCGCGGCGGCGCGGTCGCGTTCACCATCCGTGTCCTCGCTGGTGGTGGGCGGAATCGCGTCGTCCATCAGCGCCCTGTCGAGGCGGCGAATGCTTTCCTGCACACGCTGCAGCCGGTTCGCGGGGGCAACGTCCACCTCGTCCTGGCCATGGCGCATGTCCTCGCGCACCTCCCCTTCGACCAGTGCGGCGAAGAAGTGCTGGCCCAATCGGCCCCACCGCGCCAGCAGTGGATGCGCCTGCGCTTCGCACCAGTCGCCACTGCCGGCGGCCTCGATACGCGCCTGCTCCTCCCGCGACCATGCGCGCAGGCCCGCCAGGCCATCGCGGCGATGCGCGAGCCCGCCCCAGTATTCGCGGCTGGGGTCGGGGACGTAGAGGCAGACCAGGGCATGCCGCGCCCATGCCCGCAGCACGTCCATCTCCCGCGGCGGGAGGTGGCTGACGCCGAACACGTGCAGCGGCTCGCACGGCGTGGGGGACTGCAACGCGACCACCAGCGCGTCCACCGCATCGGCGCGATGAGGGCCCAGCCGCTCCTTGACTGCATGCCACAACGGCGCCAGCAGGGACGACTCCAGGCATTGCAGGTCTTTGTCGGCCTGCCGTGCGGTGGCGAAGCGGTACTGGCCGTGCTCCCACGCATCGAGCCAGTCGGGCCGGTACACCAGGTACTGCGAATACAGGCCCGCCAGCCGGTCGGCCAGCTGGAAACGGCGTCGGGCCGCATCGGCCACCGCCGCGCCCGGTGCGGGCGCAAGGTAGCGCTCGATGCGTGCGTCTTCGAGCCCGGGCACCGCGTGCCCCGGCCGCAGCAGGTCGTGCAGCGTCCAGCGCAGGTGGGCGCGCTGCCATGCCGGCAGCTTCACCGCCTGCGCGCCCAGCCGCGCGCCCGCCACCGCGTTCAACCATGAACTGGGGAGGATCACCTCCAGGTTGGCCACTACCCCGGTCGGCCCGGCCAGCCGCGCCAGCGCACCGGTCAGCCATTGCTTCATGCCGGGATGCGCCGCCACCACCGTCTGCGGCGCCAGCACCGACGCGGGCCGGGTCTGCCGCAGCAATTCGCGCAACGGGGGCACCAATGCCTCCAGCCGGCTGGCGCGAAAGATCACCAGCCCGGTGTCTGCGGTTTGCTGCTCGGTCGCGTCCAGTGCCATATATCCGGGGTCGGGTGGACGCCTAGGATAGCCACCCGGGTCGCAGGGGTTGAGACCATCGTGGGACGACGGTTCTGGGAGCGCGGGGTAAAATCGAGGCCTCGCCGCACGTTGCGGTCCCCGAGCCCCCCATCGCCCGCCATGAACAACGCCCACCGCAAGCCGCTGCCCGGCACGAAACTCGACTGGTTTGACGCGCGCGAGGCCGTCGAGGCCCTGCAGCCGGGCGCCTGGGCCACCCTCCCCTACACCGCCCGCGTCCACGCCGAGAACATCGTGCGCAAGGCGGACCCGGCGATGCGCGACGCGTACCTGCGCCAGTTGGTGGAGCGCCGCCGTGACCTCGACTTCCCGTGGTTCCCGGCGCGCGTGGTGTGCCACGACATCCTCGGCCAGACCGCGCTGGTCGACCTGGCCGGCCTGCGCGACGCCATCGCCGACAAGGGCGGCGATCCGGCGCAGGTCAACCCGGTGGTGCCGGTGCAGCTGATCGTGGATCACTCGCTCGCTGTCGAATGCGGCGGCTTCGACCCCGATGCCTTCGCCAAGAACCGGGCCATCGAGGACCGCCGCAACGAGGACCGCTTCCATTTCATCGACTGGACCAAACAGGCGTTCCGCAACGTCGATGTGATCCCGCCGGGCAACGGGATCATGCACCAGATCAACCTGGAGAAGATGAGCCCGGTGATCTACGTGCAGGACGGCGTGGCTTTCCCCGACACCTGCGTGGGCACCGACAGCCACACCCCGCACGTGGACGCGCTGGGCGTGATCGCGGTGGGCGTGGGCGGACTGGAGGCGGAGAACGTGATGCTCGGCCGCGCCTCGTGGATGCGCCTGCCGGACATCGTGGGCGTGGAGCTGAGCGGCAAGCCGCAACCGGGCATCACCGCCACCGACATCGTGCTGTCGCTGACCGAGTTCCTGCGCAAGCAGAAGGTGGTGGGCGCGTACCTGGAGTTCCGTGGGGAAGGCGCCGCGGCACTGACCATCGGCGACCGCGCCACCATCTCCAACATGGCGCCCGAGTATGGCGCCACCGCGGCGATGTTCTTCATCGACGACAACACCCTCGACTACCTGCGCCTGACCGGCCGCAGCGACGAGCAGGTCGCGCTGGTGGAGACCTACGCCAAGGCCGCCGGCCTGTGGGCCGACGACCTGCGCACCGCGCAGTACGAACGCACGCTGCACTTCGACCTGTCCAGCGTGGAGCGCACGATGGCCGGTCCGTCCAACCCGCATGCGCGGCTGCCGGTCGCCCAGCTGGCCGAGCGCGGCATCGCAGGCAACCTCGAGGCCGCGCGCGCGCAGGAAGCGCAAGGCCTGCTGCCCGATGGCGCGGTGATCATCGCCGCCATCACTTCGTGCACCAACACGTCCAACCCGCGCAACGTGATCGCCGCCGGCCTGCTGGCACGCAACGCGAACCGGCTGGGGTTGGTGCGCAAGCCCTGGGTCAAGTCGTCGCTGGCGCCCGGCTCCAAGGCCGTGGCGCTGTACCTGGACGAAGCCGGCCTCACCGATGACCTGGAGAGGCTGGGCTTCGGCATCGTCGGATTCGCCTGCACTACCTGCAACGGCATGAGCGGCGCGCTGGACCCGAAGATCCAGCAGGAAATCATCGACCGCGACCTGTACGCGACCGCCGTGCTGTCGGGCAACCGCAACTTCGACGGCCGCATCCATCCGTACGCGAAGCAGGCGTTCCTCGCCTCGCCGCCGCTGGTGGTGGCCTATGCCATCGCCGGCACAATCCGCTTCGACATCGAGAAGGACGTGCTGGGCGTGGTCGACGGCCGCGAGATCCGCCTCAAGGACCTGTGGCCCACCGACGCCGAGATCGACGCGGTGATGAAGGCTGCGGTGAAGCCCGAACAGTTCCGCAAGGTGTACGAGCCGATGTTCAACGTGCGCGTGGAGCACGGCGGTGCGGTGAGCCCGCTGTACGACTGGCGCCCGCAGAGCACCTACATCCGCCGCCCACCGTACTGGGAAGGCGCGCTGGCCGGCGAGCGCGCGCTGCGCGGCATGCGTCCGCTGGCGGTGCTGGGCGACAACATCACCACCGACCACCTATCCCCCAGCAACGCGATCCTGCTGGACAGCGCCGCGGGCGAGTACCTGGACAAGATGGGCCTGCCGGAAGAGGACTTCAATTCCTACGCGACCCACCGCGGCGACCACCTCACCGCGCAGCGCGCCACCTTCGCCAACCCGAAGCTGTTCAACGAGATGGTGCGCAAGGACGACGGCAGCGTGCGCCAGGGTTCGCTGGCGCGGATCGAGCCGGAAGGCCAGGTCACCCGCATGTGGGAAGCGATCGAGACCTACATGGAGCGCAAGCAGCCGCTGATCATCATTGCCGGCGCCGATTACGGCCAGGGCTCCAGCCGTGACTGGGCGGCCAAGGGCGTGCGCCTGGCGGGCGTCGAGGCGATCGTGGCCGAAGGCTTCGAGCGCATCCACCGCACCAACCTGATCGGCATGGGCGTGCTGCCGCTGGAGTTCCAGCCGGGCACCAACCGCAACACGCTGGCCATCGACGGCACCGAGACCTATGACGTCATCGGCGAGCGCACGCCGCGCGCGTCGCTGACCCTGGTCATCCACCGCAAGAACGGCGAGCGCCTGGAAGTGCCGGTGACCTGCCGCCTTGATACCGCCGAGGAAGTGTCGATCTACGAGGCTGGTGGCGTGCTGCAGCGCTTCGCCAACGACTTCCTCGAGTCCTCGAAGGCGGCCTGAGCCCGCACGGCTCGTTGGTTCAGGGCGACCGGAACTGGCCGGGCCTTTCCGTCCCATCAACCTTGCCACCGCCCCGCGCCAGCGCGGGGCCGCTCCAGGAATCCTTCCGCATGGCCTACGCACCCCAGCTCCGCATTCCCGCCACCTACATGCGCGGCGGCACCTCCAAGGGCGTGTTCTTCCGCCTGCAGGATCTGCCGGAAGCGGCGCAGGTCCCCGGCCCCGCGCGCGACGCGCTGCTGATGCGCGTGATCGGCTCGCCAGACCCGTACGGCAAGCACACCGACGGCATGGGCGGCGCGACGTCCAGCACCAGCAAGTGCGTGATCATCTCCAAGGCCACGGTGCCCGACCACGATGTCGACTACCTGTACGGCCAAGTGTCGATCGACACTGCGTTCGTCGACTGGAGCGGCAACTGCGGCAACCTGTCGTCCGCTGTCGGCCCCTTCGCGATCGCCAACGGCCTGGTCGATCCGGAGCGGGTGCCGCAGGACGGCCTCTGCACGGTGCGCATCTGGCAGGCCAACATCGGCAAGACCATCGTCGCGCACGTGCCGGTGTCGAACGGCCAAGTCCAGGAGATTGGCGACTTCGAGCTCGACGGCGTGACCTTCCCCGCCGCGGAGATCGTACTGGAGTTCATCGACCCCGCCGACGAGGGTGAGGGCGATGGTGGCGGCGCGATGTTCCCCACCGGCAACCTCATCGATGAGCTTGAGGTGCCGGGTGTGGGGACGCTCAAGGCCACGATGATCAATGCCGGCATCCCCACCGTGTTCGTCAATGCGGCCGACATCGGCTACACCGGCAGCGAACTGCAGGATGCGATCAACGGCGATGCGAAGGCGCTGGCCATGTTCGAGGCCATCCGCGCCCACGGCGCCGTGCGCATGGGCCTGATCAAGGACGTGTCCGAAGCCGCCAAGCGCCAGCACACGCCCAAGGTCGCCTTCGTCGCGCCGAGCGCCGATTACGCGGCCTCCAGCGGCAAGCAGGTCAGCGCCGCGGACATCGACCTGCGCGTGCGTGCGCTGTCGATGGGCAAGCTGCATCACGCGATGATGGGCACCGCCTCGGTGGCGATCGCCACTGCCGCCGCGGTGCCGGGCACGCTGGTCAACGCCGCCGCCGGGGGCGGTACGCGTGGCGTCGTTACCTTCGGCCATCCCTCGGGCACCCTGCGCGTGGGCGCCGACGTGCAACAGGTCAACGGTCAGTGGACGGTGACCAAGGCCGTGATGAGCCGCAGCGCACGCGTGCTGATGGAAGGACAGGTGCGGGTGCCCGCCGGGACGTTCTGACCCCCCGGCCGGCGGCGCTATCGGCCAGCAACGACGTTGAGCGGCGACTTGCCCAGCGCCACGCGGTAACTCGCGTGCAAGCGTGCGACCTTCTCCACGTAGGCGAGCGTCTCCCGATAGGGGGGCACGCCGCCGTGCTTTGCCACCGCGCCCGCTCCGGCGTTGTAGGCCGCGGCGGCCCGGGTGTAGTCGCCGCGGTAACGCTGCAGCAACTGGCGCAGGTGGCGTGCGCCGCCACGGATTGATTCCGATGGCACGAAGGGATCGCGCACGCCCTGCTCCCGCGCCACGTCGGGCATTAGCTGCATGACCCCGCGGGCGCCCTTGGCTGACACCGCGCGCGCGTCATAGTCGCTCTCGGCATGCGCAATGGCCCGCAACCAGGCCTCGTCCAGCCTGGTGGCCGACGCGGCAGCACGGAATTCGGCCGGGTAGCGGTCCAGTCGCGGCTTGCCGACGCTGCCGAGGCCGGAGTGCGCCGGCGAAGCCTTCGGTGTTTCCACGGTGAAACCCAGCACGGGCGTCGACCCCGGCAACTCGCGGGTGCTGTACACCACCTGGCCGTCCTGGACACGTTCGTACAGGGTGCCCGAGACCTTGCCCAGCTCGCCCCACAGGTTGGGCACCCTGGCGACGTTGTCATCGAAATGGCGCGCCTTGCACCGGGACCCGGGCTCCGGCGCCGTCGCCAGGCTCACCGTGCCGTCGCGCACGCAGCGGTATACGGTGCGGGCTTGGGCCGGCAAGACCAGCGCACCTGCCAGGATCACGACGAGGAGTGCATGCCGGGTCATCCCTTCAGTGTAGGGACGGCGCCTTAACGTCGCGTCAGCACGCGCGGCAGCGGCCCGGCCGCGCATGCGAGAATGGGCGATGGATATCTTCAAGGCCTTCACCCTCGAAGCCGCGCACCGGCTCCCCAATGTGCCGCCGGGCCACAAGTGCGCGCGCCTGCACGGCCACTCGTTCCGCGTCGAACTGCACGTCAGCGGCGACGTGGGCGTGGACACCGGGTGGGTGATGGACTTCGGCGACGTGAAGAAGGCCTTCCAGCCGTTGTACGACCAGCTTGACCATCACTACCTCAATGACATCCCCGGCCTTGAGAACCCCACCAGTGAGCGCCTCGCCATCTGGATCTGGGAGCAGCTCAAGCCGGGCCTGCCCCTGCTGAGCGAAGTCGTGGTGCACGAGACGTGCACTTCTGGCTGCCGGTACCGCGGCCGCTGACCTCCTAGTAGGGCGCGAGCGCCGTCACCACGGCCGCCGCGCCCGTCATCGCCAGCAGGCCCGCGCCGACATAACGGCCGTAGTGCCAGCCGCCGCTGACCAGCGCCAACACGAGTTTCGCCAGCGAGCCGGCCGCCAGCAGCGCCACCACGCCCCAGCGCGCATGTTCGATGGGCAGCCCGCCGGCCGAGGTCAGCTGGGCGATGCTGGCCGCCGCCGCATGGATTTCCGCTAGCGCCACCAGCGTGGCCGCGACCAGGGCGCCGGCGTCGCCGAACACCTGGCGCAACCACGCCGACAACAGCAGGACCACGGCGATGATGGCCGCGATCAGCAGTGCATGGGTGAGGTGGAACGCACGCGGCTCCGGTTCCGCCGGCAGCCCGTCGAGGTGATTCGCGCGATGCAGGCCGAGCGCCGCAAAGGCCAGCAGTCCCAGCGCCGCGGCGGTCAGCGGCCACGCCGTGGCGGCCAACAGTGGCGGCGCCACCGTGCCGATCACCGCCACGAACAGCAGCAACGATGCCAGGTTGGCCAGCAGTGCAGCGGCACCCGCGGGCGCGACCAGGGCCGGGTTGTCCGCCGCCCGCCGGCCGAAGCCGGCCACCGCCGCCGTGGACGACGCGAATCCCGAGAAGAATCCCGCCACCGGCAGTCCCCAGCGCGCGCCCACGGCCCGTAGCGCGATGTGGCCGAGCATGCCCACGGCCATCACCAGCACCACGATCTTCCACAACAGGCGGGGCGGCAGAACGCCCCACGGGTCGAGCGGGCGATCCGGCAGCAGCGGCATCACCACCAGTGCCGCGGCGGCCAGCAGCAGCGCGTCCTGCATCTCGCGCTCGCTGATCAGCTCGCGGGTGAAGCGCTGCAACGGCCGCTTGGCCTGCAGCAGGATCGCCGCCACCACGCCCAGCCCCGCTGCCAGGGCCGGCTCCTGCTGCGCCAGTGCGCCCAGCATGGCCGAGACCAGCAACGCCACTTCACCGGTGAGGCCTGGATCGTCGCGGTGGCTGTTCCAGTACCCGGCAATCGCATAGGCACCGACGATCAGCAGCAGCGTGACGAACGCCGGCATGCCCATGCCCATCGCCACCGCTCCCAGCAGCGCCACGAGGGCGTGGGTGCGCACGCCCGCCTTGCTCACGTTGGGGCCGTAGTGGCGCTCGCGCACCACGCCAATCAGCAGGCCGACGCCCAAGGCGGTCAGCAGCCCCTTCAAGACCTCGTTCCAGTCCATCGCGACTCCGGTTGGTTGGAGCCATGCTAAGCCACGGTCACCCCGGGAGGCGGCGACCGGTCGCAAGGGCTGTTGACGGTTCCGGCCGTGCCCGGCAATCCCGCATGAACCGCGCCGTAAGCCCCCAGCCCCGTTCACAATTTCATTGTTGCATTGCAACATTGGCGGCGATATGCTGCATCGCACAAACCGGCAATTCCTGCCGGCGATCCTGGAGTCACCGCCATGTACCAGCAGTTCAACGAACAGTTTGCCGCCGCCACGCGCCAGTTCGCGGACACGGCAGCCCAGATCAACCGCATTGCCCTCGAGAATGCCGAGGCCGTCTTCGGCCTGCAGCTCTCGGCCCTGGAAGAGCGCGCCAGCGCCACTTTCGCATTCTTCGGTGAAGTCGCCGAGGCCCGTGACCTCGATGCCGCCAAGACCCTGTTCCCGAAGGGCGTGCAGATCGCCCGCGAGAACATGGAGCGCGCCGTGTCCGCTTCGCAGGAAGTGGTCGACCGCACCGTGAAGGCCAACGAGGCCATCGGCCAGATCACCAAGGCCCAGTTCGAAGCGGCCGCCAAGAAGGCCGAAGCCAACGTCGACAAGGCGGTCAAGGCTGCCGCGCCGAAGGCCAAGTAACCGGATCTCTCTCTCCAGTCACACTGGAACTCCCCACCCGGCCGCCCTCGCGGCCGGGTGTTTTTTTGCGCGTCCGTGCGCGCGCTGCCCGGACGTCCTCCCGGTCCGCGTCACGAAAAAGGCCCGGTCTCCCGGGCCTTTTTTCGCACTCACCACGCTTACGGCTGCGTGGTGTTGTTCACTGATTGGGTGCACCACTCGAAACCAGCCACCGTCAGGCCGATGGCGAGGTTGCGCGAGCAAATGGCAGCGCTACCCATGTTGCCGTAATTGGTACCCACCCGGGACATCATCACGTTGTTCATGATGCGCGAGGTAGGACTGTCGGTGACGATGGCTGCGGCATAGCCGCCGTCCTTGGGCTGCAGGTCGAGGACGTTATTGTTGTTGATCAGCACGTCATCCGACATGTCGACGCGAATGCCCCAGATGGTGCCATTGCCATGGGCGCCGGCGACCGTGTTGCCCGAAATCACGTTGCCCGTCGAACGGACTCCCGGCTGGAATGCCGTCACGGTGATGTTGCGCGAATAATCGTAGAACGGGTTGGACGTGGCCAGAACGGAGTTGCCGGTAATACGTGAGTTGCTGCCCCACAGCACGATGCCATCGAGCTTGGGCCGCACGATGTCATTGCCCGCGATTTCAACGCGGTCACTTCCGGGTCCAAAGACGATGCCGGTACCAAAATCGACCAGCTTGCAGGCGCGGACCTTGACGTCATGCACGGGGCCAAAGCCCCCACCCGTGATGCCAAACGCATCGTTCGCGGGATCCTGGTGGCTGATGCTGCGGCCGCGGCAATCGACGGTGACGTCGCTTGACTCAATGCCAATGGCACTGCCAACGAGGTTGGTGTTGATGTTCTGCTTGAGGCAGTAATAACCCGGCGCGGTAATGGTTACCGGTACTTCCGTGATCCATTGCGTGCACGGCGAGGTGGCGGTCGTCTGGGCAGCGCCCGGCGTGGCCCACGACAGACCGGCGAGCAAAAGAGCACTCGAGAAGAGAGAACGCATCCTGTTTCCCCAATAATCCTGAAAGTGTGACCCCGCACCAGAACGGGCTGGGCCGCGCGGCTCCCGCGCCGCGCAAGCGTAGCACTGGGCAATCACGATCCGCCTGGGCTGCCTCACTTGGATGGTCCCGCGCCCCGACTCCCCAACGGAAGCCAAGGAGCCCACTGGAGCCGGGCTCCTGAGGCGCGCGTCAGTACGCGCCCGGCGCCTTCACCTTGGCCTTGGCCACCTTCTGGTGGTCGCGGCCGATCAGCAGGTACATCACCGGCACCACGAACAGGGTGAAGAAGGTGCCGATGCCCATGCCGCCGACGATCACCCAACCGATCTGGTTGCGTGCCTCGGCACCAGCACCACTGGCGATGGCCAGCGGCAACGAGCCCAGCACCATCGCGCCGGTGGTCATCAGGATCGGGCGCAGGCGCAACGCGGACGCTTCGACCACTGCATCCAGCTTGCTGCGGCCCTGCTCCTGCAACTGGTTGGAGAATTCCACGATCAGGATGCCGTGCTTGGCGATCAGGCCGACCAAAGTGACGATGCCGATCTGCGAGTAGATGTTCCAGCTGCCACCGGTGAGCTTCAGCGCCAGGAACGCGCCGAACGCCGCCAGCGGCACCGCCAGCAGGATCACGAACGGATCGACCCAGCTCTCGAACTGTGCGGCCAGCACCAGGAAGATGAAGGCCAGCGCCAGCACGAAGATCATCGCGAAGTCGCTGGAGGACTCCCGGAATTCGCGACTCTGGCCCGACAGGTCGTACTGCGCTTCCGGCGCGACTTCCTTGAGCGCGCCTTCCATCCAGGTCAGCGCCTCGCCCATGGAGTAACCCGGGGCGAGGCCCGCACTGATGGTCGCCGAGCGCAGCTTGTTGAAGTGGTTCAACTCCTTGGCCGCGATGGTTTCCTGCACGTCCACCAGGTTGGACAGCTGCACCATCTGGCCATCGCCGGCGCGCACGAAGATGTTGCTCAGGTCGCCGGGCACGCGGCGGTTGGCGTCGTCAGTCTGCACGATCACGTCGTACTGCTCGCTGCCCATCTTGAAGCGGGTGACGTTGCGCCCGCCCAGCAGCGTTTCCAGCGTGCGGCCGACCGTGGCCACGTTGCTGCCGACCGCGGCCACCTTGTCGCGGTTGACGTCGATCTTCAGCTGCGGCTTGTCCAGCTTGAGGTCGGTGTCCGGGTTGGTCAGTTGCGGGTTCTCGGCCATCTTGGCCATCAGCTTCTGCACCGTCGCGCCCAGGTCCTCCCAGGTACCCGTGCTCTGCACCACGAAGCTCACCGGTTGGCCGAAGCCCTGCTGGCCCAGCGGCGGTGGCAGCACCGGGAACGCCATCACCCCCGGGATGCCCATGAACTGCGGGAACAGCTGGCCCTGGATCTCGGCCGACTTGCGGGTTCGCTCGTCCCAGTCAACCAGGCCAACGAAGCCGATGGTCTGCGTGATCGACGGGAAACCGACGATCTGGAAGTAGCGGTCCACTTCCGGCACCTTGGCGAACATGCCTTCCATCGCGTGCGCGTACTTGTCGGTGTACTCCACGGTGGAGCCTTCAGGTGCGATGCCGAAGCCGATCACCAGGCCCTGGTCCTCCTGCGGCGCCAACTCACGCGGCAGCAGCATGAACACTCCGATCGCGGCGGCCAGGATGGCCACGCCGATGCCGGCGACGATCAACTTCAACGACAGCGCCCGCTTCAGCACCGCGCGGTAGGTGTTGTCGATGCCGCGCAGCACCTTCTCGCCGGCGGCGTAGAAGCGGCCGTGCTTCTTCTCGTGCTTCAGCAGCTTGGACGACATCATCGGCGACAGGGTCAGCGCGGTGAAGCCGGACACCAGCACCGCGCCGGCCAGGGTCAGCGCGAACTCGACGAACAGCTTGCCGGTGCGCCCGGTGGAGAACGCCAGCGGCACGTACACCGCCACCAGCGTCAGGGTCATCGCGATGATCGCGAAGCCAATTTCCTTGCTGCCCTTCAGCGCCGCCTCGAACGGCGGCATGCCCTCCTCCACGTGGCGGAAGATGTTCTCCAGCATCACGATGGCATCGTCGACCACCAGGCCGATCGCCAGCACCATGGCCAGTAACGTCAGCGTGTTGATGGTGAAACCAAAGGCGTACATCAACGCGAACGCGCCCACCAGCGACACCGGGATGGTCACCAGCGGGATCAGCGTGGCGCGCCAGCTGCGCAGGAACAGGAAGATCACCAGGATGACCAGCAGCACCGCCTCGCCGACGGTCTTGTAGACCTCGTCGATCGACTTCTCGATGAAGATGGTGGAGTCGTAGGCAATGGCGACCTTCACGCCCTCCGGCAACGTGCGCTGGATCTGCGGCAGCATCGCCTTCAGCGCCTCGGAGATCTCCAGCGGATTGGCCACCGCCTGCTTGACCACGCCCAGCGGCACCGCGTCCACGCCGTTGAAGCGCGCGCGGAAGCGGTCCTCCTGCGAGCCCAACTCGACCTTGGCCACGTCCTTCAGGCGCACCAGGTAACCGCCGCTGTTGCCCAGGATCACCTCGCCGAACTGCTCGGCGGTGCGCAGGTCGGTTTCCGACAGCACGGTGAACTCGCGGGTACTGCCTTCCACGCGGCCAGCCGGAATTTCGGCGTTCTGCGCCCGCAATGCGTTCTCCACGTCGACCGGGGTCAGCCCGAAGCCGGCCAGGCGCTGCGGATTGAGCCACACGCGCATCGCGTAGCGCACGCCGAACACCTGCGCCTGCGCGACGCCGGGGATGGTCTGCACGCGGTCCTTGACCAGGCGGTCGGCCAAGTCGGCCAGCTCGGTCTTGCTGTGGCGGTCGGACGAGAACGCCATCCAGATGATCGGCTGCGCGTCGGCCTCCTGCTTCTGCACGATCGGCTCGTTGGCCTCCTCGGGCAGGAAGTCGCGCGCCTGGCCGACGCGATCGCGCACGTCGGACGCAGCGCCGTCGGGATCGCGATCCAGGCGGAAGCGGATCGTGACCTGGCTGGACTGCTCGCGACTGACCGACGAGATGTACTCGATGCCTTCCACGCCGGAGAGCGCATCCTCGATCGGCTGGGTGATCTGCGACTCGATCACCTGCGCGCTCGCGCCCGGGTAGCTGGTGTTGACGGTGACGACCGGCGTGTCGACGTTGGGGATCAACCGGACCGCGAGCCGGTCGTAGGCGATGATGCCGACCAGCAGCACCACCAGGTTGATCACCGTCGCGAAGACCGGGCGGCGGATGGAGATGTCGGAGAGGACCATGGGGATTCCCTTCCTCAGCCGCCGTTGGCGGGCTTGTCCGTACCGGCCTTGGCGGGCTCGCGCGCGGCCGCGGGCGCCTTGGGCGCGCCTGCGGCCGGCTTGTCGCCGCCAGCCCCCTGCGGGGGCAGCGACATCACCGACACGCCGTCCCGCATCATCGGCTTGGCCTGGCCGGCGGTGATGACCACGTCACCCGCCTTCAGCCCTTCCACCACCTGCACCAAGCCCGGCGTCCGCGTGCCGGTCTTGACCGTGGTCTTCTTCGCCTTGCCGTCCACCACGAGGTAGACGAAGCGGGTATCGCCGTCCTGCATCATCGCCTGCTCGGGCACCATCAGCGCCTTGGCATTGCCAGTGCCGGTGTCGAGTTGCAGCTTGGCGAACTGGCCCGGGCGCAGGCGGAAATCGGGATTGGGGATCTGCGCGCGCAGCTTGGCGCTACGGGTGTTGGGATCGATGACGGGGTCGATGGCCACCACCTTGCCGCCAAACGCATCACCGGGGAACGCGTCGACGATGATGTCGATCTTCTGCCCGTTGCGCAGCTGATCCAGCACGGTCTCGGGCACGCTGAAATCGACTTCGATCGGGTCCAGCTTCACCAGCGTGACCAGGTCTTGGCCGGCGTTGACGAACTCGCCGACGCTGACGCTGCGCAGGCCCACCTGGCCGGAGAACGGTGCGCGCAGGGTCATCTTCGACAGCGCGGTGCGCGCCGAGGCCACGCGCGCCTGGTCGACGCCCAGCTGCGCGCGCGCCTTGTCCAGGTCGGACTGCGCGATGAGTTTCTGCGCGCTGAGCTGCTCGGCGCGCGCGATGGTGCTACGGCTGTTCTCCAGATTGGCGGCCGCCTCGTTGAGGCTCGCCTGGGCAAGGGCGCCATCGAGCGTGAACAACGGTTGCCCCGCGACCACGCGGCCGCCTTCGGTGAAGTGGATGCGGGTGATGCGCCCGCCGACTTCCGGCCGCATCACCACCGACTCGTCCGCACGCAGGCTGCCCACGGTCTGCAGGCCACCGGCCAGCGCCTGCGGCTGCAGCGTTACCGTCTCCACCGGCAGTTGCATGCCGCCCGGCGGTCCACCGCCGCCACCTGCGCCCGGTTCCTGCTTGCCGCCGCATGCGGTGATGGACAGCACGACGACCAATACGGCGGAGAAGAGATGGGTGCGGCGCATCCTGGGCCTCGCGGGGGGATTTCGTGTACTGACCAGTTTAGCTGGCGGGGCGGGCGGCCACGCCCGTGCCATTAGTCCCGTTAACGGCCACGGTCCACGCAAAGGCCGCTTGGCGGTTAACGCGGCCCGATGAGGTTGTGGGCCAACTGTGCGGGATCGGGCGTCGTGGCATGGGGCAAGCGTCCCCAGCAGGGCACGGCCAGGTAGCGGTGAAGAATGGCGAAGTTGTCGTCCGCGCGCGCCATCGCCGGATCGATGTCGTTGGCAATCCAGCCCACCAACCGTGCGCCGGACGCCTCGATGGCCTGCCGGGTCAACCGCGCGTGGTTGATGCAGCCCAGGCGCAGGCCCACCACCATGACCACCGGCAACTCCAGCGCGCGGACCAGGTCGATCTGGTCGAGCGTGGCTGTCAGCGGCGCCGCCCAGCCGCCCACGCCTTCCACCACCACGCAGTCAGCCTGCGCCCGCAGGCGTGCGAACGCGGACCGGATCGGCTCCAGGGTGATGGACACGTTGGCACTGGCCGCCGCCAACTCGGGTGCCAGTGGTTCCGGCAGGGCAAAGGGGTTCACATCCGCGTAGTCTGGTCGGGGCGCGCTGGCGGCCTGCAGGAGCAGTGCATCCTCGTTGCGCCAGCCTTCGGCGTGCCGCTCGCAACCGCTGGCCACCGGCTTCATGCCGACCGCGCTCCGGCCCTCGCGACGCAGCGCGTGCAGCAATGCGGCACTGGCCACGGACTTGCCGATGCCGGTATCGGTGCCGGTGACGAACAGGCGGTCCACGGGCATCATCGACAACCGTCGGCACCCCGTGCAGGGCTGATAGACTCCAGCGGAGGGGGATTCATCACGATGTTCACCAGCAACAGTTTAAGCGGCAGCAAGCACGAGCAGTATGCGCAGTTGGCCGAACAGGCCCGTGCGCTGGTGCACGGCGAGCGCGACCGCGTCGCCAACGCCGCCAACCTGTCGGCGCTGGTGTACCAGGCGCTGCCGGCATTGAATTGGGTGGGCTTCTACTTCTTCGATGGCACGGAGCTGGTGGTGGGGCCGTTCCAGGGCCTGCCCGCCTGCGTGCGCATCCCGTTGGGCAAGGGCGTGTGCGGCACGGCCGCGCAGACCCGGCAGACGCAGCGGGTGGAGGACGTGGAGGCCTTTCCCGGCCACATCGCCTGCGACTCGGCCTCGCGGTCTGAACTGGTGGTGCCGCTGGTGGCTGCTGACGGCTCGCTGATCGGGGTGTTTGACCTCGACAGTCCGGAGCTCAACCGCTTTTCCACGGATGACCAATCCGGGCTGGAAGCCATCGCCAAGGTCTTCGTGGAGTCGATCGCTTGAGTAACGAGAAGCTGCGGAACATCGGGCCCAAGTCGGCCGCCTGGTTGCGTCAGGTGGGACTGCGCACCCAGGACGACATCGCTGCGGTCGGTACGGTGGAGGCGTTCATGCGGGTCAAGCGTGCGGGGTTCAAACCCACGCTCAACCTGCTGTACGCGATCGAGGGTGCGCTCACCGACCGGCATTGGCAGGAAGTACCCGACGCGCGACGCACTGAACTGGTCAGCGCCGCGGAGGCCGCGATCGCGTTGCTGCCTCCGCCGCGCTACCGTCCGCCGGCGGGTCCGGTGACCACCACCATGCATGACGGGGGTGGGGTCGACGGATTTGAAGCCAGCCCGGAGCCGGAGCCTGAGGGCGACGAGGACTGAGTCCGTCCTGCCCGCATGTCCGCGGGACTGCAATGAAAAAGCCCGCACCAAGCGGGCTTTTTCGTGCGGCCTTCTGCGAATCCACCTTACTCGACGGTAACGCTCTTCGCCAGGTTGCGCGGCTTGTCCACGTCGGTGCCCCGCGCCAAGGCGGCGTGGTACGCCAGCAACTGCACCGGGATCGCATGCACGATCGGCGACAGCACGCCCACGTGGCGCGGCGTGCGGATCACGTGCACCTGCTCTGACTCGCCGAAGTGGCTGTCGAGGTCAGCGAACACGAACATCTCGCCGCCGCGCGCGCGCACTTCCTGGATGTTGGACTTCACCTTCTCGAGCAGGCTGTCGTTCGGCGCGATCACCACCACCGGCATCGCCTCGTCGACCAGCGCAAGCGGGCCGTGCTTGAGCTCGCCCGCCGGGTAGGCCTCGGCGTGGATGTAGGAGATCTCCTTGAGCTTGAGCGCACCTTCCAGCGCGATCGGGTAATGCACGCCACGCCCCAGGAACAGCGCATGCTGCTTGGGCGCGAAACGTTCCGACCAGACCTGCACCTGCGGCTCCAGGTTCAGCGCGTGCTGCACGCTGCCCGGCAGCTGGCGCAGGGCGTCCAGGTAACCGGTCTCCTGCTCGGCCGTCAGGCGGCCCTTGAGCTTGGCCAGGGTACAGGTCAGGGTGAACAACGCCACCAGCTGGGTGGTGAAGGCCTTGGTCGACGCCACGCCGATCTCGGCGCCGGCGCGGGTGTAGTAGACCAATGCGCTTGCACGGGGAATGGCGCTCTCCGGCACGTTGCAGATCGACAGCGTCTTGGCCTGGCCCAGCGACTTGGCGTACTTCAGCGCCTCCATCGTGTCCAATGTTTCGCCCGACTGCGAGATCGTCACCACCAGGTGTTTCGGGTTGGCGACGGCTGCGCGGTACCGGTACTCGCTGGCGATCTCGACCGAGCACGGCAGTCCCGCGATTGCCTCGATCCAATAACGCGCGGTCATGCCAGCGTAGTAGCTGGTGCCGCAGGCCAGGATCTGCACGCCTTCGACGTCGCGTAGGACCTCTTCGGCGTTGGCGCCGAACAGCGACGCGGAGAAGCCCTGGTTGTCGATCACCGCCTCGATGGTGTCGGCGATGGCTCGCGGCTGTTCGTGGATCTCCTTCTGCATGAAGTGGCGGTACGGGCCCAGCTCCAGCGAGGCCAGTGAGACGTCGGAGAGGTGCACGCCGCGGTTGATCTCATTGCCCGCAGCATCGAACACGCGCACGGCTTCGCGGGTCACGTCAGCGGTGTCGCCCTCTTCCAGGAAGATCACGCGGCGCGTGGCCTGCACGATCGCGGACACGTCGCTGGCGACGAAGTTCTCGCCTTCGCCCAGGCCGACCAGCAGCGGGCAGCCCATGCGCGCGCACACCATGTGCTCCGGCTCGCGCTTGCTCACCACGGCGATGGCGTAGGCGCCCTCCAGTTCGCGCACGGCCGCCTGCACCGCGGCCAGCAGGTCCAGGCCCTGCTGCTGGTGGTAGTGCACCAGGTGGGCGATCACCTCGGTATCGGTCTGCGACTCGAAGGTGTAGCCGAGGCCCTTGAGGCGCTCGCGCTGCGCCTCGTGGTTCTCGATGATGCCGTTGTGCACCACCGCCAGTTCGCCAAAGCTGACATGGGGATGGGCATTGGCTTCTGTGACGCCCCCGTGGGTGGCCCAGCGGGTGTGGCCGATGCCCAGCTGTGCGTGGAAGCCTTCGGCTTGCGCCGCGGCCTCCATTTCCGCGACGCGGCCGGTGCGGCGCACACGGCGCACGTCGCCATGGTCGAGCACCGCGATGCCCGCCGAGTCGTAACCGCGGTACTCCAGCCGCTTCAGGCCTTCGACGAGGACAGGGACGACATCACGGCCAGCGATCGCACCAACAATTCCGCACATGGAGGGGCAGTTTCCGGGGTAGGGGACGGTCCATTCTAGCGCGGCTTCCCCCTGCTCCCGGTGTGGCCCTCAGCGGGGTTTTTTCTCCGGGCGCTTCCAGCCTTCCACCGTGGACTGGCGAGCCCGCGCGACGGTCAGCTGCCCGGGCGGCGCATTGCGGGTCAACACGGTGCCCGCGGCCAAGGTCGCGTCCCGCCCCACCGTCACCGGCGCCACCAACGAACTGTTGGACCCGATGAATGCCCCGTCCTCGATGGTCGTCGTCGACTTGTTCACCCCGTCGTAGTTGCAGGTGATGGTGCCGGCGCCGACGTTGACCCCGCTGCCCACGACCGCGTCGCCCAGGTACGACAGGTGGTTGGCCTTGCTGGCCACGCCCAGCCGCGCGTTCTTGGTCTCGACGAAGTTGCCGATGTGCACGCCGTCGGCCAGCACGGTGCCCGGACGCAGCCGCGCGAACGGGCCGATGCTGGCGGCGCCTTCCACCACCACCCCGTCCAGGTCGCAATGCGCGCGCACTTCGGTGCCCGGGCCCAGCTTGACGTCCTTCAGCCGGCAGAAGGGGCCGATGCGCACGCCATCGGCGAGCTCGACCGTGCCTTCCAGCACGACGTTGGCATCGATCTCGACATCGCGTCCCACGCTGACCACGCCGCGCACGTCGAGCCGCGCCGGGTCGACCAGGCGCGCTCCGGCCACGCACAGCGCTCGCGCCTGCCGGAGCTGGAAGGCGCGCTCCAACTGTGCCAGTTGCCACGGATCGTTGGCGCCCTCGACCTCGATCGGCTCGCCCACGTGCACCATCTCGGCGGCGCTGAATTCGGCGGCGGCGGCGGCGAACACATCGGTCAGGTAGTACTCGCCCTGCGCGTTCTCGTTGCCCAGGTCGGCGAGCCAGCGGCGCAGCGGTTCACCATCGGCCACGAGGATGCCGGTGTTGACGGTACGGATCTCACGCTGTTCGTGCGTGGCGTCCTTGTGCTCGACGATGGCACCCACCCGCCCCTCCGCGTCGCGGACGATGCGTCCGTAGCCGGTGGGGTCCTCCAGGTCGGCCACCAGGACCGCCAGTCGCCCCGGCGCGGCCAACAGGCGCTCCAGGGTGTGGGCGGCGATCAGCGGTACATCGCCGTACAGCACCAGCACGCGCGCATCCAGCGGCACTTCGGGCATCGCCTGCTGCAGGGCGTGGCCGGTGCCCAGGCGCTGCGCCTGCTCGCTCCAGTACAGGTCGGCATCGCCTTCGAAGGCGTCGCGTACCTGGTCGCCGCCGTGGCCGTAGACGATGTGGATGCCAGCCGGGTGCAACGCGCGCGCCGTATCCACCACGTGGCCGAGCATGGGCTTGCCCGCGACCTTCTGCAGCACCTTCGGCACCACCGATTTCATGCGCTTGCCTTCGCCAGCGGCGAGGATGACGACGTGCAGCGGTGCGGACATGCGGACTCCCGGGAAATGGCTCCGGCAATTCTACCGTCCGGCGTTGTTATGATCGCGGGTTGCAGGACGCTGCGCACGCAGCCGGGCTGGATGGGATGATCGAGGATACAAGTCGCCCCGGGGCGAGGACATGGGCGGAGGATGCCAATGCTTCTGCCCGGCGCTGGAGCCTGTTTGGCGGGTTCGCATTGTTGGCCGCCGGATTCGCGCTGAATCGCATGTGGACCGTGCTGCCCTGGGAGCGGCTGGGCCTGTCGCTCGTGCTGTCGCTGATGGCAGCGGCCCTCGCCTGGCCACTTCGCCGCTTCGCGGGATGGAGCTGGGCATCGGGGTTGGCGCTGGTATGGGTGCTGGCGCTGGTGGGTTTCCTCGGCCCCATGCAGGTTTTGGGTACCTTCGGACTCGCCGTGGCCGCCGCGGCGTTGGGGGGTATATGGCGTGTGGCTGGCGTGCCTGTTCCGCTGGCCGTGGCGACGGCGTTGGGGCTGGGGCTGATCGCGGGATTGGGCGGCTGGATCCTGACTTGGCCAGTGCACTTCGCCTGGTCATGGTGGCCGGTGGTCGCAGGCCTGCTGCTGTGGCGGCGACACCAGTTGCGGGAAAGCCTGATGGACGCCACACGCGGCTGGCGCGCGGCGGTGGCCGGTTCGCCGCGTTGGGCGGCGCTGGCCGTCGGCCTGCTCGGCTTGGCCTCGACCGCATGCTGGCTGCCGACCATGCAGGTCGACGACCTGGCCTATCACCTGGGCCTGCCCACACAACTGCTCATGTACGGCGAGTACCGCCCAGACCCCGTGCATCAGGTCTGGTCCTACGCCCCTTGGGCTGGCGACGCGCTGCAGGGCTTTGCCGCGGTGCTCGCCGGAGAACACGCACGAGGTGGACTTAACGCGCTGTGGCTTGCGGTAGCTGCCGGCGGCGTATGGTCGGCCAGTGCCGGCATCGGCGCACGCCCCACCGAGCGCTGGGCCGCGTTGGCGCTGTTTGCAAGCCTGCCGCCGCTGGTGTGGATGGCCGGGGGGATGCAGACCGAACTTGCGGCGACCGCGCTACTCGCGGCACTCGTGGCGGTGATAGTCCTACCCCCAAGCGAGGGCGCGACCGGCGGCCGCTTGATCCCCGGTGCGATCCTCTTCGGCGCGCTCGTCGCGCTCAAGGGAGTCCACGTGCTGTCCGCGCTGCCCCTGCTCGCCTACGGTGGCTGGCGCCACCGGCATGGGATCCCGTGGCGACGACTTCCGCTGGCAGTGTTCATCGTGCTGGTCGTCGGAGGCTCCAGCTACTGGCAGGCGTGGTGGCAGACGGGCAATCCGGTATTGCCGTTGTTCAATGGATTCTTCCAGTCGCCCTACTTCCCGACCGAAGAAAACTACCGCGACGCGCGCTGGTTCGCTGGATTCGGGCCGCTGCTGCCGTGGCAGATGGTGTTCGACACCGACCGCTACGTCGAGGCCTGGGATGGCGGGATTGGTTTCAGCCTCATTGCGCTGTCCGGGGCTTGGCTGGTTGCGCTGCTGCACAGGGAGACTCGGGTTCTTGCACTGGCGATGTCCCTCGCCCTGCTGCTGCCGCTCCTGCCGATGCAGTACGTACGGTATGCCTATCCGGGCCTGCTGTTGCTGGTCCTGGTACAGGTACCGCTCGGCGAGGCGCGGTTTGGCGCGCGCGCCTTTCGCTGGGTGCTGCTGGCCGCTTGCGCGCTCAACCTGGCGTTCCAGGCCAATGCTGGCTGGCTGCATCACTCGGCTGCGTTGAAACGCGTGATCCGATCCGGTGGCGACGAGGCATCGGTCTACACCTATTACGTGCCCGAGCGGATGTTGTTGCAGCAGATTCCAGCCGACGACGGCGGCCTGGTGCTGGCGACGAACCCGGCGCGGGGCTATGTCGCCGAGCTTGGCGGCCGCGGTCGCGGGGTGTTCGACCACGACCCGCAACTCAAGGCGGCGCACGCCTGGGCAGAGGCTGACCCATCCGGAGCACGCTGGTCCGACTTGTTCGGACGCCACGGTATCCGCTGGGTGCTGACCACGCCCGCCAGCGCCAGTGTTGCGGAGAATGCTGGCCTTCGACGCAGTGGCCACCGCGTCGCCACCCTTGGCGATGCCGAGCTGTGGCAGATCACGAGCGTGGGTTCGGCGCAATGAACCTGACCAGGCAAGGCAGCCATTACCTCGCGATCGGCATCGTCCAGTGGTTGCTGGATTGGGGCGTGATGGTCGGCCTGAGCCATCTGGGCGTCGCGGTCGAATGGGCAAACATTGCCGGGCGCATCAGCGGCGCCTCACTGGGTTTCTGGGCCAACGGCCGGTTCACCTTTGCCGGCGCGGACACCACGGTCGGCCGGCGCCAGTTGCTGCGCTTTCTGATCATGTGGCTGGCAACCACCACCGCCAGTACCTGGGCGCTCGCCACGATCGACGACGCTCTGGGCCTGAAGTGGGCCTGGCTGGCCAAACCGCTGGTGGAACTGGCCTTGGGCGCGCTGGGCTTCTTCATGTCGCGCCACTGGGTCTACCGCAAGTAGAAACAAGAACGCCGGCCCAGGGCCGGCGTTTTCGCAACCACCTCGCCCGCAGGCTCAGTGCTTGAGGTTCTTGCGCAGGCGCTCCAGCGCGCTCAACTGGGCGATGCTCATCGCCAGCTGGGTCTGGGCCTCCTCAAGGCTCATCTTCGGATCCTTCTTGGCGAGGATGCGCTCGGCCTCTTCCTTCGCCGCGCGCACCTTGGCCTCGTCGATGTCCTCGGCGCGGATCGCGGTGTCGGCCAACACCGTCACCACCTGCGGCTGCACCTCGAGGATGCCGCCGGAAATGGCGATGTCGACCTGCTCGCCACCCGGCAAGGTCACCACGACCTTGCCCGGCTTCAACCGCGTGATCAGCGGCGCGTGGCGCGGCGCGATGCCGAGCTCGCCCATCTCGCCGGTCGCCACCAACAGCTCGGCGTCACCGTGGAAGATCTCGTTCTCGGCGCTGACGATGTCGCAACGGAAGGTGGTGCTCATCAGGATTTCCTTGGTTGATCAGGTGCGGAAGCGAGGATGGGCGATCAGCCCGCGCTCATCTTCTTGGCCTTCTCGACCGCCTCTTCGATCGAGCCGACCATGTAGAACGCCTGCTCCGGCAGGTGGTCGTACTCGCCCTCGACGATGCCCTTGAAGCCGCGGATGGTGTCCTTCAGCGACACGTACTTGCCCGGCGAACCCGTGAACACCTCGGCCACGTGGAACGGCTGCGAGAAGAAGCGCTCGATCTTGCGCGCGCGCGACACGGCCTGCTTGTCTTCTTCCGACAGTTCGTCCATGCCCAGGATCGCAATGATGTCCTTGAGCTCCTTGTACTTCTGCAGGGTGGCCTGCACGCGACGGGCGGTGTCGTAGTGCTCGTTGCCGATCACGTTCGGGTCCAGCTGGCGCGAAGTCGAGTCCAGCGGATCGACGGCCGGGTAGATACCCAGCGACGCGATGTTACGGCTCAGCACGACGGTGGCATCGAGGTGGGCGAAGGTGGTCGCCGGCGACGGGTCGGTCAGGTCGTCCGCGGGCACGTACACGGCCTGGATCGAGGTGATCGAACCGGTCTTGGTCGAGGTGATGCGCTCCTGCAGGACGCCCATTTCCTCGGCCAGGGTCGGCTGGTAACCCACCGCCGACGGCATGCGGCCCAGCAGCGCCGACACTTCGGTACCGGCCAGGGTGTAGCGGTAGATGTTGTCGACGAACAGCAGCACGTCCTTGCCCTTGCCCGACGCGTCCTTCTCATCACGGAAGTACTCCGCCATGGTCAGGCCGGTCAGCGCGACGCGCAGGCGGTTGCCCGGCGGCTCGTTCATCTGGCCGTACACCATCGCCACCTTGTCGAGGACGTTGGAGTCCTTCATCTCGTGGTAGAAGTCGTTGCCCTCGCGGGTACGCTCGCCCACGCCGGCGAACACGGACAGACCCGAGTGCGCCTTGGCGATGTTGTTGATGAGTTCCATCATGTTGACCGTCTTGCCCACGCCGGCGCCGCCGAACAGGCCGACCTTGCCGCCCTTGGCGAACGGGCACATCAGGTCGATGACCTTGATGCCGGTTTCCAGCAGCTCGTTGGCCGAGGACTGGTCTTCGTACGACGGGGCCGCGCGGTGGATTTCCCAATGGTCGGACGCCTGCACCGGGCCGGCCTCGTCGATCGGGCGGCCGAGCACGTCCATGATGCGACCCAGCGTACCGGCGCCGACCGGCACCGAGATGCCCTTGCCGGTGTTGTTGGCGATCAGGTTGCGCTTCAGGCCGTCGGTCGAACCGAGGGCGATGGTGCGGACGACGCCGTCACCCAGCTGCTGCTGCACTTCCAGCGTGATCGCGGTGCCGTCGACCTTCAGTGCGTCGTACACCTTCGGCACGAACTCACGCGGGAACTCGACGTCGACAACGGCACCGATGATCTGAACGATCTTGCCCTGGCTCATTGTGGTTTCCTCTAACTTCAAATCTGTGTGGCCCGGGCGGCTGCCCGTGCCGGAATGTGTGTTCAAACCCGGGATCAGACCGCCGCGGCGCCGCCGACGATTTCCGAAATTTCCTGGGTGATCGCTGCCTGGCGGGCCTTGTTGTAGACCAGCTGCAAGGTGCCGATCAGCTTGTTGGCATTGTCGGACGCGGCCTTCATCGCGACCATGCGCGCGGCATGCTCGGAGGCGACGTTCTCGAGCACCGCCTGGTACACCAGCGACTCGATGTAGCGGGTCAGCACGTGGTCCAGCACGCCTTCGGCGCTGGGCTCGTAGATGTAGTCCCAGTCGTGCTTGGCGACGGGCGCATCCGACGGCGGCAACGGCAGCAGCTGGTCGAACGCCGCGCGCTGCACCATCGTGTTGACGAAGTCGTTGTAGCAGACGAACACGCGGTCGATGTTGCCGGCGCTGTAGCCATCCAGCACCACCTTGACCACGCCCACCAGCTGGTCGAGCTTGGGCTGGTCGCCCAGGTGGGTCACCGAGGCCAGCATGTTGACGTGCAGCCGACGGAAGAACACCGAGGCCTTCTGGCCGATGGTGACCACGTCGACCTCGACGCCCTGTTCCTGCCACTTGCGGAACTCGGCCACGAGCTTGCGGAACATGTTGTTGTTCAGGCCGCCGGCGAGGCCGCGGTCGGACGACACCACGATGTAACCGACGCGCTTGATCTCCTTGCGCTCGGCCATGTACGGGTGCTGGTAATCGCTGTTGGCCTGGGCCAGGTGGCCGATCACCTGCTTCATCACGCGCGCGTAGGGGCGCGATACCCGCATGCGCTCCTGCGCCTTGCGGATCTTGGAGGCCGAGACCATCTCGAGCGCGCGCGTCACCTTGCGGGTGTTCTGCACGCTCTTGATCTTCGTCTTGATTTCGCGTCCGCCTGCCATGCTGCTCTCTTCTGCTTGGACTCAACGACGCGGGCCGGAGCCCGCGCGGATGACTAGCTGATCCGGAATGCCCGGATCGGGCTTACCAGGAACCGGTGGTCTTGAACTCGCCGATGCCCTTCTTGAAGGCACCTTCGATGTCGTCGTTCCAGTTGCCGGTGCTGTTGATCTGGTCGATCAGCGCACCCTGGGTGTTGACGAAGTGGGCGTGCAGGCCTTCCTCGAACGCCAGGATCTTGTTGACCGGCACGTCGTCGAGGTAACCCTCGTTGACGGCGTAGATCGACAGGGCCTGCAGCGCGATCGACATCGGCGCGTACTGCTTCTGCTTCATCAGCTCGGTGACGCGCTGGCCGCGCTCGAGCTGCTTGCGGGTGGCTTCGTCCAGGTCCGAGGCGAACTGCGCGAACGCAGCCAGCTCACGGTACTGGGCGAGGGCGATACGGATGCCGCCCGACAGCTTCTTGATGATCTTGGTCTGGGCGGCGCCACCGACGCGCGACACCGAGATACCGGCGTTCACGGCCGGGCGAATGCCGGCGTTGAACAGGTCGGTTTCCAAGAAGATCTGGCCGTCGGTGATCGAGATCACGTTGGTCGGCACGAACGCGGACACGTCGCCGGCCTGGGTCTCGATGATCGGCAGCGCGGTCAGCGAGCCGGTCTTGCCCTTCACCGCACCGTTGGTGAACTGCTCGACGTACTCCTCGGACACGCGGGCGGCGCGCTCGAGCAGGCGGCTGTGCAGGTAGAACACGTCACCCGGGTAGGCTTCGCGGCCCGGCGGACGCTTCAGCAGCAGCGAGATCTGGCGGTAGGCCACGGCCTGCTTGGACAGGTCGTCGTACACGATCAGGGCGTCTTCGCCGCGATCCATGAAGTACTCACCCATGGTCGCACCGGAGTAGGCGCTGATGTACTGCATCGCGGCCGATTCGGACGCGGTGGCGGCGACGACGATGGTGTGGGCCAGCGCGCCGTTCTCTTCCAGCTTGCGCACGATGTTGGCCACGGTCGAGGCCTTCTGGCCGATCGCGACGTACACGCACTTGATGCCGGTGCCCTTCTGGTTGATCACGGCGTCGATGGCCATCGCGGTCTTGCCGGTCTGGCGGTCACCGATGATCAGCTCGCGCTGGCCGCGGCCGATCGGGATCATCGAGTCGACCGACTTGTAACCGGTCTGCACCGGCTGGTCGACCGACTTGCGCCAGATCACGCCCGGCGCCACGCGCTCCACCGGCGCGGACAGCGCGGCGTTGATCGGGCCCTTGCCGTCGATCGGCTCACCGAGGGCGTTCACCACGCGGCCCAGCAGCTCCGGACCGGTCGGCACTTCGAGGATGCGGCCGGTGGTCTTGGCCACGTCGCCTTCGCGCAGGTGCTCGTAGTCACCCAGGACCACGGCGCCGACGGAGTCGCGCTCCAGGTTCAGGGCCAGGGCGAAGGTGCTGTTCGGCAGCTCGATCATTTCGCCCTGCATCACGTCGGCCAGGCCGTGGATGCGCACGATGCCGTCGGACACCGAGGTGACGGTGCCTTCGTTGCGCGCCTCGGCGGCCAGCTTGACCTTCTCGATGCGGGTCTTGATCAGTTCGCTGATTTCGGACGGGTTGAGCTGGGTTTGCATGGGAGTTTCCCTATGTGCCCGGCGTTGCCGCCGGAGTAGCAATTGAAGACTTGTGTGCCGTCAGCCCGCGAGCGCGGATTGCAGGCGCGAGAGCTTGCCCTTGAGCGAGCCGTCGATGACCACGTCGCCGGTGTCGATCACCGCGCCGCCGATCAGCGACGCGTCGACGGCCGTCTCGATCTCGACCTCGCGGCCGAAGCGCTTCTTCAGCGCGGCCTTGATCGATTCGAGCTCGGCGCTCGGCAGTTCGGTGGCGGCGGTCACCTTGGCCTTGACCACGCGGTCGGCCTCGGCGCGCAGCTCCTCGAACAGGCCGGCGATTTCCGGCAGCAGCGGCAGGCGGCGGTTCTCGGCGAGCAGGCCGAGGAAGCGGGTAAACGCTTCGTCGGCGCCGTCGATGACCAGCAGGCCAACGGCGTCGGTGCTGCTCAGCAGCGGGTGCCCGAGCACGGCTTGCGCCTGCGGGTCGGCGGCAACGCGCGCGGCGAAGGCCAGGGCCTTCGACCAGTCGGCGGAGCGACCGCCCTCACGCGACAGCGCGAAGGCTGCGCGGGCATACGGGCGGGCGAGGGTCAGGGGCTGGCTCATGGTGGGCTCAGATTTCCGCGGCGAGCTCGTCGAGCAGGGCCTTGTGGGCGTTGGCGTCGATTTCGCGCTTGAGCAGCTTCTCGGCACCGGTCACGGCCAGGGCGGACACCTGCTTGCGCAGGTCTTCGCGGGCACGGGTGGCGGACGCTTCGATCTCGGCCAGGGCCAGGGTCTTCTGGCGCTCGCCTTCGGCGAGGGCTTCGTTCTTGGCCTGGTCGATGATCTGGTTGGCGCGCTGGTGCGCCTGCTCGATGATCTCGTTGGCCTTGCCACGCGCTTCGCGCAGGGCGGCGTCGACCTGTTCCTGGGCCTGGGCCAGGGCCTTCTGGCTGTTGTCAGCCGCGGCCAGACCTTCGGCGATCTTCTGCTGGCGCTCTTCGATCGCGGCCAGCAGCGGCGGCCAGATCTTGGTCGCGATGATCCAGATCAAACCGGCGAATGCCAGTGCCTGGGCAATGAGGGTCATGCCGATGTTCATTGATGATGCTCTGCCAGAGGTGACGGGAAAGGGCGCGATGGCGCGCCCGTCCTTCAACCGCGATGCAGGCCGGCGAACCGGCCCGCATCAGTCAAGCGGGATGGCTTAGCCGGCCAGCTTGGCGGCTTCGGCCAGCAGCGCCGAGGCCAGCGGGTTGGCGAAGGCCAGCAGCAGGGCGACGGCGACCGTGATGATGAACGCGGCGTCGATCAGGCCGGCGGTGATGAACATGCGGACCTGCAGGACCGGGATCAGCTCCGGCTGGCGGGCGGCCGACTCCAGGAACTTGCCGGACATGATGGCCAGACCCAGGCCGGCGCCGAGGGCGGCGAGGCCGATCATGATGCCGACGGCCAGAACGGTCGAGGCCTGAACCGAAGCGAGGTGGGCAAGGATTTCCATGGTTGTCTCCGAACGTGTGCTTAAGGGTTGATACGAGGAAGGGTTGAAACGAAACGGGTTTGGTCCAGCGCCGAGGCGCTTAGTGAGCGTCTTCCGACAGGCTCAGGTACACGATGGACAGCATCATGAAGATGAACGCCTGCAGCGGAATCACCAGCAGGTGGAACAGCATCCAGCCGAGGCCGAACGCACCGCCCGCGAGGGCGCCCAGGATGCCGGCACCGCCGAGCACCCAGATGAGGAGGAACACGATTTCGCCGCCGAACATGTTGCCGAACAGTCGCATGGCCAGCGAGATCGGCTTGCTCAGCCATTCAACGATGTTGAGGATCAGGTTGAACGGCACCATCCACTTGCCGAACGGCGCGGTCAGGAATTCCTTGGTGAAGCCGCCCAGGCCCTTCGCACGGATGGCGAAGAACAGCATCAGGAAGAACACGCTGATCGACATGCCCAGCGTCGCGTTGACGTCGGCGGTCGGAACCGGCTTCCAGTAATGCACGCCGACCAGTTCCAGCGGCTTGGCGATGAAGTCTGCCGGGATCATCTTCAGCAGGTTCATCATCAGGATCCAGAAGAACAGGGTGATCGCGATCGGCGTCACCAGCTTGCTCGGACCGTGGTAGGTGTCACGCGCCTGCTTGTCGACGAACTCCAGGCAGATCTCGACGAAGGCCTGCCACTTGCCGGGCACGCCCGAAGTCGCCTTGCGGGTGGCCAGCCAGAAGGCGACCACGATCACCAGGCCCATCAGCACCGCAGTGATGAACGTGTCCAGGTGCAGGGTCCAGAAGCCACCCTCGCCGACTTGGACGGTCAGGTTCTTGAGGTGGTGCTGGATATATTCGGTGGGAGTCAGTTCTGCCGCGCCGGACATGTGCCCTAACCTTGCAATGTGAAATTTGTGAACAACGAGCGGTGCCGTCAGCGGCGGGTCGCGGCCAGGGCGAGCGCAACGAGTGCAGCCACGATCCCCAGCAGCAGCGGCAGCGCCGGCAAGTGCCAGACCACCACGCCCAACCACAGCACCACGAACACCACCAGCCACTTCAGTGCCAGACCCGCCAGCCAGCGGCCCATCACCGTGCCTGCGGACCCGACGCCACCCCTGAACAGCAGGCGGGCCGCGATGGCACTTCCGACCGCCATCGCGCCGCCGCCAAGCAGCGCCGCGAGGGCATGCATGCCACCCTTGGCCAGGAAAGCCAGCGCCAGCAGGGCTGTCGCGGTGGCTTGCCAGACGACCGTGCGGGTCGCCAGACGACGGCCTGCAGTCAATGGGTCGTGCACGCTGGTCCCGGTCGGAGGAAGCGGGCTGAAAAGCGCCCGGGTAAGCCGCAAAAGTATAGAACGGCTACCGGCATGGAGCAACCGACGTTGGTCGGGCGCTTCCTTGTGAATCAATGGCCCCGGGGCCGAAATGATCGACGGGGCCTATGGGAGTGGACCGTCGGCCCCGCCGCAACCGGTCGGCTGAACTTTGCGAATTGGCCGGGAACCTTTTCCCGGCGGGCCTGTCCCATACCCCGGGTGCCGCCGCCCCAAACCTCCTCGTCAAAGGCAACGCAACGGCGGCACTCAAAGCCCCGGCCCGGATGTGCTCCCCGGGCCGGGGCTTTGCTTTCATCGCTTCGCGCGCTTACTTCTTCCGCGGGATGTACAGGTCGGTGATGGTGCCGTCGTAGACCTCGGCCGCCATGCCCACCGATTCGCTCAGCGTCGGGTGCGGGTGGATCGTGGCGCCGATGTCGTGCACCTCACAACCCATCTCGATGGCCAGCCCGACCTCGGCGATCAGGTCGCCGGCATGCACGCCGACGATGCCACCGCCGATGATGCGGTGCGTGGCCTCATCGAACACGAGCTTGGTGAAACCCTCGGTGCGACCGATGCCGATCGCGCGGCCGCTGGCGGCCCACGGGAACTTGCCCACACCAACCTTCAGGCCCTTGGCCTTGGCCTCGGTCTCGGTGACGCCGACCCAGGCGATTTCCGGATCGGTGTAGGCCACCGACGGGATCACGCGTGCCACCCACTCCTTCTTCTCGCCGAACGCGACTTCCGCGGCGAGCCTGCCTTCGTGGGTGGCCTTGTGCGCCAGCATCGGTTGGCCGACAAGGTCGCCGATCGCGAAGATGTGCGGCACGTTGGTGCGCATCTGCCGGTCGACTGGAATGAAGCCGCGATCGGTGACGTTGACGCCGGCCTTGCCCGCGTCAACCTTGCCACCATTGGGCGAACGGCCGACGGCGACCAGCACGCGGTCGAAGGTCTGCGCCTCGGGCGCACTGCCGCCCTCGTGGGCCGGCTCGAAGCGCACCTTGAGGCCCGACTTGAGCGCTTCGGTGCCCGCAGCCTTGACCTTGGTGTGGACGACGACGCCCTGCTTCTTCAGGCGGTCGGCCAGCGGCTTGATCAGGTCGGTATCCGCGCCCGGCATGATCTGGTCGGCGAATTCGACCACGGTGACTTCGCTGCCGAGGGCGCGGTAGACCGTCGCCATTTCCAGGCCGATGATGCCGCCGCCCACGACCAACAGCCTCTTCGGCACCTCGGCCAGTTCCAGCGCGTCGGTGGAATCCATCACCCGCGCGTCGTCCCACGGGAAGCCGGGCAGCTTCACCGCCTGCGAACCCGCGGCGATGATGCACTGCTCGAAGCGGATGAGCTGGGTGCCGTTGGGTCCGGCCACTTCCACCTCATGCGGCGACACGAACTTGCCCACGCCCTCGACCACGCGCACCTTGCGCTGCTTGGCCATGCCGGCCAGGCCCTTGGTCAGCTGGCCGACCACCTTTTCCTTGTAGGCGCGCAGCGCGTCCAGGGTGATCTTGGGCTTGCCGAAATCGATGCCGTAGTCCTTGGCGTGCGCGGCCTCGTCGATCACCGCTGCGGCGTGCAGCAGCGCCTTGGACGGGATGCAGCCGACGTTGAGGCAGACGCCGCCGAGGCTGGGATAACGCTCGACCAGCACGGTGTCCATGCCGAGATCGGCGGAGCGGAACGCGGCGGTGTAGCCGCCGGGACCAGCGCCCAGTACCAGCATGCGGCACTCGATGTCGGCCTTGCGCCCGGAGGCGGCGGCCGGTGCGGGGCCGGTGGACGATGCGGGTTGCGCGACCGGTGCGATCGGTGCGGACGCAGCCCCGGTCGATGCCGCGGTGGCGGCCGACGTTGCTGCAGGCGCGGCCGCGGAAGCCGGTGCGGCCGCGGGTGCCGCTGCCGGCTTCGCAGCCGTTGCGGCGTTCTCGCCTTCGGCTTCGATCAGCGCGATGACGCTGCCTTCGGACACGACGTCGCCGAGCTTGACCTTGAGTTCCTTGATCACGCCGGCGTGCGAGGACGGCACTTCCATCGTGGCCTTGTCCGATTCCAGTGTGACCAGGCCCTGGTCCTTGGCGACGGTGTCACCCACGGCGACCAGCAGCTCGATCACCGGCACATCGTCATAACCACCGATGTCCGGGACCTTGATTTCAATCGTTGGCATGGGCCACTCCTTCATCGGCACCCGCGGTGCTGGCCAGTTCTTCGCGCATCGTGTCGAGTGATTCCTGGACCTGGGCCCAGCGCTTCTCGCGCTTGGAGGCCTTCTCGTCCACGGCCTCGATCAGCAGGCCGATCTGTTCGTGCAGTCGCTCGGCCGGACCGCACCCGGGCGCGAGGCCGCTGATGCGCATGCCTTCCACCTGCAGCAACCACAGGTCACCCTCGTGGAAGGAGGCTGCGCGGCTTGCCGGTGCGACGGTAGCCAGCACACGGCCCCAATCGGCCACCAGGCGCTGGCCCACCGCGGCCGGGATCGGCGCTTCCAGCACTTCGGGGGTCTGCTCCAGCATCAGCCGCTGCTCGACGCCGTTGCGCACGGTGGCCCATTGCAGCACGCGTTCATCGGCGAGGCTGTAGCGCAGCGTCCAGTCACCGCTCTCAGCGGGCACGAGCTGCAGGCTACGTTCTTCGCCGCGCACCGGCAGCCAGGTCAGCGACAGCACCGGCTGGCGACCGCCGAACAGCAGCTTCTCCGCGGCCTCGCCATGGTTCTGTGCACCCGGCGGCCAGCCACGGCCCAGATCGACCACGCACTCGTCCGCCTGCGCGAGCGGCGCGACCGCCAGCGCGGCGGCCAGGCAGAGCGCGCGCACGGTCACAGCAGGACCCGGCGCATGTCGGCCAGCAACTGCGCCAGATAGGCGGTGAAGCGTGCCGCGGCGGCGCCGTCGATGACGCGGTGGTCGTACGAGAGCGACAACGGCAGGATGAGCTTGGGCTCGAAGGCGCTGCCATTCCACACCGGGCGGATGGCCGACTTGGACACGCCGAGGATGGCGACTTCCGGGGCATTCACGATGGGCGTGAACTTGGTGCCCCCGATGCCGCCCAGCGAGCTGATGGAGAAGCAGCCGCCCTGCATGTCGGCGGGGCCGAGCTTGCCATCGCGCGCTTTCTTGGCCAGTTCGCTGGTTTCCTGCGCGATCTGCAGCACACCCTTCTTGTCGACGTCGCGCACCACCGGCACCACGAGGCCGTTGGGTGTGTCGGCGGCAAAGCCGATGTGGAAGTACTGCTTGAGCGTCAGCATTTCGCCCGAGGCATCGAGCGAGGCATTGAAGTTGGGGAACTTCTGCAGCGCGGCAACCGAGGCCTTCATCAGGAAGGCGAGCATGGTCAGCTTGGTGCCCGACTTCTCGTTTTCCTTGTTGAGCTGCACGCGCAGCTCTTCGAGTTCGGTGATGTCGGCGTCGTCGTGCTGGGTGACGTGCGGGATCATCGCCCAGTTGCGGGCGAGGTTGGCGCCGGAGATTTTCTGGATGCGGCTGAGCTCGCGGGTTTCGACCGGGCCGAACTTGGCGAAGTCGACCTTGGGCCACGGCAGCAGGTTGAGGCCACCGCCGCCGGCCACGGGTGTCGCACTGACCGCGCCGCCACCTTGCAGCACGCCCTTGACGAACTTCTGCACGTCTTCGCGGGTGATGCGGCCACCGCGTTCGCTGCCCTTGACCTGGCCGAGGTCCACGCCCAGCTCGCGGGCGAACAGGCGCACCGCGGGACTGGCGTAAGGCACCTTGTCGGGCATCAGCTCTTCGGCGTTGAAGGCGACGGGCGGTGTGCGCGGCTCGCTGTGCGCGGCGGCGGCTTCGATCTCGCGGGCGGCGAGGGCGTCGGGCTGGGGGGACGGTGCCACCGGTTCGACCCGGGCGCCGGTCTCGGCGGTCGGGACGGGGGCGGCAGCGGCCGCCGGGGCGGGGGCCGGTGCGGGCGCCGGCGCGGCCTTCGGCGTTTCGGCGGCCGGCGCCTCCGCGCCCGCCTCGGCTTCGATCACCGCCACGACACTGCCTTCGGACACCGCGTCGCCCAGCTTGACCTTGAGCTCGCGGATCACGCCGGCGAACGGCGCGGGAACCTCCATGGTCGCCTTGTCGGACTCCAGCGTGACCAGGCCTTGGTCGGCGGCAACGGTGTCGCCAACAGCGACCAGCAGTTCGATCACGGGCACGTCGTCGTATCCGCCGATGTCGGGGACGCGTGCTTCCTTCAGCTCAGCCATGGGGGGCTCCGAAATCCGGGCAAAGGCCTATTGTGGGCTCTGCGGCGGACAGCGCCAACCGCGACGAATGGGTACGCGGGAAGCCAAGTGGGTACGCCCGGGTATGTTTCTGGCGAAACTAGCCGGCCGGGGGGTGTTCGACGGGCGCGTCCACCCGCAGCAGTTGCAGTGGCTGGCCGTCGGGGAGTCGGAACTCCAACGCGTTGTCCAGGGCGTCGAGCGCTTCCAGGCGTTGACACAGCGCCTTCGAGCGCTGCTCGAGGGCGGCCGCCCGCGGCGCCACGGCGGCCTCGATCTCCGCGTCCAGGCGCTCCATGCGCTCCAACCGGCTCTTGTCACCCGAGAAAGCGGCGCTGATCGCGCCGCCGACGATGTCGCCGATCAGGTTGGGGATCGCCTCGCCCACGGCCTCGGCAATGCCGCGGCCAACGTCGCGCCCGTCGAAGCGGTTCGCGCTGACCGAATCGGCCAGACGCGCATCCAGCTTGACCCGTGCTGCGTCCAGCTTGGTCCGGACCGCCACGGGGTCGCTGCTGAAACCAACGGCGACCTCGCCCAGTGCCGTGAACGCGATGTCCGCCGCGGCGCGCCCGATCGCCTGCGCCTCGGGCATGGCGTCCCGCGTGCCCTGCTCGAAGGCGGTCAACCGCCGCACGTCCTCCGCACCGAGGGTGACCCAGGCGTTGTCGACGAACAGGCGGCCTTGGCGCATCACGATGGCCTTGGGAACGCCAACATCGCGCACCAGGATCAGGCTGCGCTGGTTCAGCGTGAGTTCGTAATCGCTTTCGACCCGGCAGCCCGCGTCCTTTGCCGCGGCGTTCACGCACACCAGCGCGAGGGCGGCAAAGACGGGAACGCGGCGCATCGGGGCTCTCCGGGGAATGGACCGGGGCAGCGTAGCGCGGCTGGGGCCGCAGCGCACGCGGAGTGAACCGCGCGTGAGCACGGCTTACCGCACGATTTCGCCCGTTTCCGGGGTTTTGCGGAGCACGCGCGTGGCAACAACGGTTCATCCGTGCGTGGCTACGGTGGCGGCGCCTCCAAAGGCATCACTCAAAACGAGATCAAGGAGACGCCACATGAACCGTTTTCGTACCCTGACCCTGGCCCTGTTGGGCACGCTGGCGATCGCACCCTCGGCCTTCGCCCAGGACGGCACCGACACCAGCGGCAAGCGCTTCGCCATCGTGGGCGGTTACGCGCTGTCCGAGCCCACCAACGACCCGACCATTGGCGGCACGCAGGCCAAGGTGGACGGTGATGGCGCGGCGACACTGAGCGCCAGCTACTACATCACCGACAACTTCGCCATTGAGGCGTGGGGCGCCGCCGACAAGTTCGGCCACCGCGTCAGCACCGCCGCGGGCAAGACCGCGAGCGTGGCCGCGCAGCCGTATGCGCTGAGTGGCCAGTACCACTTCGGCACCTCGTCGCAGACCGTGCGCCCGTTCGTGGGCCTGGGCTACTTCGAGAGCAACTTCAGCGAGGAAACCGCGACCCCGACCGGCCCCCTGGCTGGCCAGCGAATCGGCATTGAAACCGCCAAGGGCGCGATGGCGACGGTGGGCGTCGATGCCAACTTCCACCCGAACTGGTTCGCGCGTGCGGACGTGCGCTACCTGCATGGGAACTCGGACGTGAAGATTGATGGCGTGGATGCCGGCGAGGCCAAGCTCAACCCGGTGGTCGTCGGCGTCGGCTTGGGCGCACGCTTCTGAGTTTGACGGTGCACGTGTGGACGTGTGCAAGACGGGCTCCTTCGGGAGCCCGTTTTCTCATCGGGCGGTCAGGTGGTGGTGGATGCGCGCAGCCGCTCACGATGCAGCAGGTACAGGCCGCTTGCGATGATGATCGCCGCGCCGATCCACGTTACCTTGTCGGGAAGCACGCCCCACAACGTGGCGTCAAGGATGAGGCCCCACAGCAACGCCGTGTATTCCAGCGGGGCGATCAGCGATGCCTCGCCCAGACGGAACGCTTCGGTGATGGCGTACTGGCCCAGCGCGCCGGCAACGCCCACGCCGAGGATCAGCCACGCGTCGGTGCTGCGCAGCGGCACCCATTCCGGCCACGCGATGGCGCCGGCGCCCACGGCCATCATCGCCAGCAGCCACACCATCATTGCCTGCGTGCTGTCGGTACGCGCGAGCACGCGCACGGTGATTGCACTCACCGCATAGCCCAGTGCAGCCACCAGTACCGCGATGCCAGCGAGACTGAGTACGCCTTCGCCGGTGGGTCGTAACACCACGACCACCCCGGCCAGTCCGATGCCGATGGCTATCCAGCGGCGCGGCCCCACGTACTCGCCCAGGAACGGCACCGACAGTGCGGTGATCAGCAATGGCGCCACGAAGAAGATCGAGTACGCGGTGGAAAGGGGCATGCGGCGCAACGCGTAGGCAAACGCAGCCATCATCACCACACCGAGTACGCCCCGCAGCAGGTGGAGGGACCAGCGCACGCGCAACAGGGTGCCGGGCCCCGCCGTGGCCAGTGCCCACGCCACCACGAAGGGCAGCGACGCGGCACCGCGCAACGCGGCCACCTGGAACGGCGGGTAATGTCCGGCCAGCCCCTTCAGCCCTGCGTCCATCAGCGAGAACAGTGCAACCGCCAGCAGCATGGCCAGCACCGCACGCGACTGCCGCGAAGCGCCCAGGTTCATGCAGTGACACACGGTTGGCGGCGCAAGGTGTAACCCGGACGGGGCATGCGGACTTCCTAAAACGGGTGAGCCTGGATTATCGGGCGTTTGTCGGCTGCCTGCCGAGCCGCGGATTTGCGTTGGAAACAGGTAACCGGGCGGTCAAACCGCGCCGCAGGAGTTTCCCCCATGGCTTTCAACAAAGTGCTGGCGGCCGCGTGGCTGGCCGCGGGGCTGGCCGGATGCGCGCAGGGGCGCGACCCCGCGGGTGGGCACGCCAGCGGGCAGGAGGTGCCTCGAGCGCCCGTCGCCACGCTGGGGCCGGACGACGGTTTGCCCTTCACCACGACACCTGGAAAGGGGGAGGAACAGGCACCGGCCGCCAACCCCGGATCGCTGCCACCTGCCGCGAAGGCCGCGAATGCGGTTGATGACCCTGGGACCGTGCAACCTGCAGGCCGCTAGCGCGATGGGCGTCGCGTCACGGCAAAGGCTCGAAATGAAAACGGCGGCCTGAGGCCGCCGTTGGATCACAGGGAACTTCTCTGCGGATCAGAAGCCCGTGCTGAGGTTGAGGCCCACGCCCCAGTCAGGGCTGCCATCAGTGAGTCCCTTCACGGCGTAGAACTGCAGCTTGCTGCTATCACCTGTCGGGAAGGCGACGAACCCCGTCACTTCACTGCGGTCGTCGGCATCTTCCGTGGCGGCCTGGCGGAAGTCGTACATGGCGCCGACGCTGGCGGTGCCGGCCTTCCACGCCGCGCCGAAATTGGCGTTGATCACGCTGCCGACGTCGATGTAATCCGAGTCGCCCAGACGGGTGTAGCCCGCGCCGCCAAACAGCAGGGTACCGTTGAAGTCGCGGTACAGGTCCACGGCCACGCCGTAGTCGTTGGCGCCGGTACCCAGGCCCTTGTCCTCGTCGGCAGTAGCGACCTTGAGGTTGGCAGTCAGGTCCACGCCCAGCGGACCGCCGGTGTCCAGCGCGTAGGTGCCACTCAGGCGCAGGTCACCGATGCCGCTCGCGGTGCCCGACGCCGGCTGCTCGGGTTCGAGGATGCCGCCGCGGCCCCGGCCATTGGGGTTGGTGTTGACCACGCTGCCCAGACCTGGCACCACGTTCGGGTCACCGTCCACGCGCATCCACGGCAGGCTGGCCTTCCATGTCCAGTTGCCGCTGGTGTACTTGGCGGTTACCGGCACCGAGAAGATCGTCGTGGTGGTATCGGTGCCGTAGTCACCGCTGCTGTAGTCAGCGCCAATGCCGAGGTTGAAACCGTCCTCGGCATGGGCGGCGCCGGCGGCCAGGCACAGGGCGAGCAAGAAGGCGGAACGCTTCATTCGAACTCCAGGTCGTAATCAAGAAAAGCGGGCGCCAAATCTGGCGCCCGCCTTGTGGTCATCGCGTCAACGCTTACGGGCGGCCGCCGCGTTCCGGCTTCGTCGGGCGCTCCGGGCGTTCCGGACGCTGGGCGCGTTCCGGACGGGTCGGGCGCTCGACCTTGGCCACGCGCTCGGCACGCTCGACTTTGGCCTTGGCGGCGCGGTCACCACCGGCGACAGCCTTGTCGCTGCGATTACCAGCGCTCATCACCGAGCCGAGGTTGAAGCCCAATTCCTTGGCGATCTTGCCCCAGCCCATGCCATCGGCACGCATCGCGAGAACGCCACCGGTGGTGGTCGTGGTGGTGGTGCCATCTGCGTTGGTCACCGTGGTGGTGGTGCCGGTCAGCGCCGACTGCAGGTCGGTGTACTCGCCGGCAGCGACCAGCTTCTCCGCAATGGCGAGGGTGATGTTGACCTCGCCGTAGCCCATGGGGCCGTTCGGGTTGACCACGGTGCGCTCCACGGTGGAGGTGGTGGTCGTGGTGGTGCCGTCCGAATTGGTGGTGGTGGTGGTGACCTGCTCGGTGTAGGTGAAATCGCCACCGGTGCGCAGCGCGTTGATGGTGGCATCGGCGGTGGCTTCGTCGGCGAACAGGCCGCTGGCGACGTAGCGGTCGGCGATCTTGCCGGCCGGCACGGTGGCGGTGGCGACGACTTCGGCGTCGCTGCCGGCGTCCTGGGCAAACGCCGGGGCGGTGGTGAACATGGCCGCGAGGAGCGCGGCGGACAGCATCAGCATCTTCGGATTCGCATTCATTGCGTTATTCCTGTTGTCTGGCGGTGATGGATCGGGGCCGTCGGGGGTTCACGGCTGGGGCTGATCCTATGCCCGGGGCAGTGAAGGAAAATCCACATTCAGTCTCGCATTCAGCGAAGGTTTCGATGAATCGATCGCAGGCGTGACAGCGACCACAGTTCAGCAGGATGAACAGCGCACGCGACGCCGAACCCAGGTTCGGTTACCCTGCCCACCCCGTCACGTTTTGCGATCGCCATGCCTTCGTTCGACATCGTTTCCGAAGTGGACTCACACGAACTGACCAACGCCGTGGACCAGGCCAACCGCGAGTTGGGCACCCGGTTCGACTTCAAGGGCGTGGATGCGAAGTTCGTGCTGGAGGACAAGCTGATCACCCAGTCGGCGCCGAGTGATTTCCAGCTCAAGCAGATGGACGACATCCTGCGCGCGCGGCTGATCGCGCGTGGCATCGATGCACGCTGCCTGGAGTTCGGCGACATCGAGGCCAACCTGGCCGGGGCTCGGCAGAAGATCACCGTGAAACAGGGCATCGAGCGCGAGCTGGCGAAGAAGATCCAGGCCGCGATCAAGGACGCCAAGCTGAAGGTGGAAACGCAGATCAACGGCGACAAGCTGCGCGTGACCGGCAAGAAGCGCGATGACCTGCAGGCCACCATGGCATTGCTGCGCGGAAAGGAATTCGAGCGACCGCTGCAGTTCGAGAATTTCCGCGACTGAACCTGTACGGGCAGTGCGGCGATGCCGCGATCTTCCGGATGAACCCGATGCGCGTTGACTCAGCTGATGGACGGCCAGGGCCCGACCCGATTGCCGAAACCAGGCGCTGGTTGGAGCGGGCGGTCATCGGGCTCAACCTGTGTCCGTTCGCCAAGGCGGTGTACGGGAGGCAGCAGGTGCGCTTCGTGCTCAGCGAAGCCGTCACGCGCGAGGCATTGCTGGCGCAGCTCGTCGAAGAACTGGCGCTGCTGCGCGACTGCGACCCGGAGCAGGTGGACACCACGCTGATCGTGCACCCGGGCGTGCTTCGGGATTTCCTCGATTACAACGACTTCCTCGAAGACGCCGACGCGGCTATCGAGTCGCTCGACCTGCAGGGCGAACTGCAGGTGGCGAGCTTCCATCCTGACTACCGCTTCGCCGGCACGGCCGATGACGACATCGGCAACTTCACCAACCGCTCGCCGTACCCCACGCTGCACCTGCTTCGCGAGGCAAGCATCGACCGTGCAGTGGCGGCGTTTCCGGACCCCGACGTGATCGTCGAGCGCAATCTCCGCACGCTCGACGCCTTGGGACACGCGGGCTGGCGCAGGCTGTTCGAGGGCTGAGTCCCAAACGGCAGTGAGGGCTTGCCCGCCAAATGGCGGCCAGGGCTTCAACCTCGCCCGGCGAACAGCGACTGCAGATCGGGGGCGTCCAGCGCGCGCCACTGCCCCGATGGCAGGTCCCCCAATGACAGGCCACCAATGCGGCTGCGGTGCAGCGTCTCCACGTGGTTGCCGACGGCCGCGAACATCCGCCGCACCTGGTGGTAGCGACCCTCGGTAAGGGTCAAGCGCGCGTGACGCGAATCGAGCACCTCGAGCACGGCCGGCGCCAGGGGGGTGGTCTCCGACTCCAGCATCAGCGTGCCGCTGGCGAATACCTCGGCTTCGTCACCGCGCAGGTCGTGTGCCAGCGTGGCTTCGTACACCTTGGGCAGGTGCGCCTTGGGCGAGACGATGCGGTGCAGCAACTGGCCGTCATCCGTCATCAGCAACAGGCCGCTGGTGTGGCGGTCAAGGCGGCCGACGCTGGACAGCTGCGGCGAACGATGGCGAAAGCGCGTTGGCAGCAGGTCGTAGATCAGCCGGCCCACATCCTTGGTTGAACAGGTGTAGCCAACCGGCTTGTTGAGCATCAGCGCCAGGCCCGCGGGCGGGTCGAGGGGCTTGCCGTCGATGTGGATCGCCTCGTGGCCGACCTTGTCGTCGGCGTAGAGGACTTCGCCGGTGGCGTCGGTGATCCGGCCCTCGCGGAACATCAACGTGACGTCCTTGCGGCTGCCGTAGCCGAGGTTGGCGATGTGCTTGACCAGTTTCATGCGGATTCCTCAGCGGCCACGAACGGCTTCGAATACCTTGAAGCCGCCGCGCGTGGCCACCACGCGCACCTCGCCGAAATGCTCCTGCAGCACCGCTTCATAGGGCAGGTGACGGTTGGCGACCAGCCACAGGCGACCACCCAGGCGCATCGCCGCGGCGGCGGCGGCGATGAAGCGGCGGCCGATATCCGGGCGATCCGCGCGGCCCTGCGCGTGGAATGGCGGATTGGTGATGATCACGTCGTACTTTGCCGGCAGGCCGGTGGTGACGTCGTGCCAATGGAAGCGCAGCGTGGCGCGGTCGGCGTGTGATTGCAGGTTGCGGCGGGCGAGATCGAGGGCGCGAGCCTCGGCCTCGTACAGGTCGAGCGCAGCGATGCGCGGGCAACGCGCGAGCAGTTCAACGCCGAGGTAGCCGACGCCCGCGCCGAGGTCCGCAGCTTGGCCGGCCAGGTCCGGCGGCAAGTGCTCGACGAGCAGGGCGGACGCGGGGTCGATACGATCCCAGGCGAACACGCCGGGACGGCTGAGCAGGCGGCCGCCCGCGATGGGGCGGATATGGTCGAGGTGGCGCCACGCCGCGGCAAGGTCACGTGCCTCGGCCCGTTCCGGGTGCGCTGAAGGTGCATCGGCAGCAGCACCGCCGGGAGCGGCTGCTTGCACCGGTTCGCCGCGGGGCGCGGTCCAGAACACGCGGCACTTGTTCTTGGTCAGCGTGGCCACCGGGCCGGCAATCCTGCGCAGGTCGTCCTCGGCGGACTTGGCGCCTTCATTGTTGGCCACGCAGGCCACAACCCGGCCACCGGGAGCGCACAGGTCGAGCGCGCGGGCCATCAGTGCGCGCGATTCCTCGCGCTGGCGCGTGGGCAGCAGCAACACCAGCGGATAGCGGCGCGACGTGGCGCCTGCAGGTCCCGTGGCGTCGGTATCCGCATCGGCATCGGCAAGCGCGCCGTCGTTGCAGACCGTCAGCCCCGAGCGCTGCAGCGCATCGGCCTCGGGCTTGAAGGTCTGCTCGCAGACGAGGCCCGCCGTAGGGTGGCGATGCAGCGGCCAGCCATCGCGCGCGCGCAGGAACAGCACGCCCTCGGCGGGCCAGGCCAGGCGGCCCTCGGCGAACGGCAGGAACAGGGTTTCGAGCGCGGGATCGGCGTCAGCGGCCATGGCGCGGGCAATGCGGATACATCGGCCTATTCTACCTGCCCGCCATCGCCGGCCATGGATCCTCAGTTGTCCAGTTCGCGCAGCGTCACCGAGGGCGGCGCATCCAGCACCCGCCGCGTGGCGAACAGGCCCGCCAGCAGCGCCGCGACCACGCCGGCGGCACCGCCCACCGCGGCCATGCCCCAGTCCGCCTGCCACGGCAAGTCGAACACGCGAGTGGCGACCACCCCCGACAGCACCGAGGCCGCGATCGCCGCGACCAATCCGGCAAGCAACCCGATCGCGGCGAACTCGGAGGCTTGTGCCAGGCGCAACTGGCGCCGACTGCCGCCGAGCACGCGCATCACCCCGCCTTCGAGCAGGCGCTCGTCCTGGCTGGCGCTGACCGCGGCCATCAGCACCAGCAGGCCGGCAGCCAGCGAGAAATAGAACACCACTTCGACCACGGTGGAGACCTGGTCGGCGGTGCTGCGCACCTGGTTGAGCACCGCGTCGACGTCGATGACCGTGAGGTTGGGGAAGGCTCGCACCAGGTCCGCGGTGAAGCGGTCGGCCCCGGCGGGAACGTGCACCGCCGTGATGTGGCTGGCCGGATAGCCATCGAGCGCGCCCGGCGAGACGATGACGAAGAAGTTGGGGCGGAAGCTTTCCCAGTCCACCCGGCGCAGGCTGGTGATGGTCGCCTCGAATGGCTGGCCGGCAATGTCGAAGGCGATGCGGTCGCCCAGCTTCCAGCCCAGCGTCTGCGCGAACTTCTCCTCCACCGAAGCCTCGGGCGTGGCGGGCGCGCGCGCTCCCCAGAACCTGCCGGCCGTGACCGCGTTGTCGTCGCGCAGGGCATTGGCGACGGACAGGTTGAACTCGCGCTCGGCCATTCGCTGCGCGCGGTCGCCCTCGCTGGCGTAGTCGGCGCCGGTGACCGGCTTGCCGTTGCGGGCGACCAGCCGCGCGCGGATCATCGGATACAGCACCGGTGCGGCCAGGCCCTGTTGGGCAACGAACGCACGCACCGGCGCGAGCTGGTCATCCTGTACGTTGATGATGAAGCGGTTGGGGGCGTTGGCCTGCAATGACAGCTGCCAGCGGTCGAGCAGGTCGGTGCGGACGAAGGTGAGCAGCAGCAGCGCCATCAGGCCCAGGCCGAGCGCCGATACCTGCGCCACGCTGGTGCCGGCGCGGCGACTGACATTGGCGAGGCCATAGCGCAGGCTGCCACGCAGCCGCGAGCGCACGCGCCGGACGACAATGACCATGAGCCACGCGAGCAGCGCGAGTACGGCCAGCGTGGCGGCGATGCCGGCAAGCATCGACAGCGCCAGGGTGGCCGAACCGGCTTTCCACCACAGCAGGCCGCCGAGCGCGGCGAAGGCGAGCATGCCCACCGCCCATGCGCTGGGCTCGACCGCATCCAGGTCGCGGCGGAGTACACGCAGCGCCGGCACCCGGCGCAGGGCCAGCACCGGCGGCGCGCCGAACGCAAGCAGAACCACGAGCCCCACGCCATAACCCTGCAACGCCGGCAGCCAGCCGGCCGCGGGGATGGACAGCTTCAATGCCTGCGCGAGCCACTGCCCCACCGCCCACTGCAGACCAAAGGCGAGCGCCACGCCCACCGTGCACGCCACCAAGCCCAGCAGCAGCAACTCGCCCACGTGCACGCCCACCAACGTGCGTTGGCTGGCGCCGAGGCAACGCATCACCGCACTGCCCGACAGATGGCGCTCGCTATGGCGACGCGCGGCCATCGCCACCGCGACGGCGGCCAGCACCACCGACACCAGCGCGGCCAGCCCGAGGAAGCGGCCGGCGCGGTCCAGGGCGGAGCGGATTTCCGGCCGCGCGTCCTGGATGGTTTCCAGGCGCTGGCCGCGGCCAAGCGCGGGTCGCACCTGCCGGACGAAACGCTCCACGGCGGTGGCGTCGCCGGCCACCACCAGGCGATGACGGATGCGGCTGCCCTCCTGTACCAGCCCGGTAGCGGGCAGGTCGGCCAGGTTGAGGAACACCTTGGGTGCGACGTCGAAGTAGTCCAGCGCCGCGTCCGGTTCCTGGGCCACCAGCGCCACCAGCTTCAGCGAGGATTCGCCCACCAGCAGGGTGTCGCCCAGGCGCGCGCCCAGCCGGTCCGCCCCCGCGCGGCTGATCCACGCGGTGCCTCGGGCGGGAATGCCGGTGGCGTCGTGCACGTCAGTCCGCGCCGCCGTGGTGACGCGGTAGCTGCCACGCAAGGGATAGCCCTCGCCCAGCGCGCGCAGGTCGCCCAGGTGCAGGCGCTCGCCATCGGCACTGGCCACGCGGATCATGGTGTTGAGTTCACGGGTCTCGGTGTGACGCAGGCCGGGCGCGCCGAGCGCCCGCCGGATGTCGCCGCCGACCGCTTCGTCGGCGCGGACCACGGCATCGCCGCCCAGCAGGCGGTTGGCCTCCATCGCCAATGCGCGCTCGGCGCGGTCGGTGATGAAACCGACCGAGGTGACCGCAAGCACCGCCAGCACCAGCGCGGCGAACAGGATGCGCACATCGCCGGCGGCGACGTCGCGGCGCAACTGGCGCCAGGCGAGGGAGAGCACTTTCATCGTCGGCTCAGCCCTGCACCAGCCGACCCGCGTCGAGCCGCAGCTGCCGGCCGCAGCGCGAGGCCAGGTGGTCGTCGTGGGTGACCAGCACCAGGGTGGTGCCGGCCTCGGCGTTGAGCGCGAACAGCAGTTCGATCACGGCCTGTCCGGTCTGGGTGTCGAGGTTGCCGGTGGGTTCATCCGCGAACAGCAGCGATGGCCGCGTGACGAAGGCGCGGGCCAGTGCCACGCGCTGCTGCTCGCCGCCGGACAGTTGCCGCGGGTAGTGGTCGAGGCGCGCGCCAAGGCCCACCTTTTCCAGGATGGCCCGGGCCGGGGTTTCCACGTCCGCATCGCCGCGCAGCTCCAGCGGCAGCATCACGTTCTCAAGCGCGGTTAGCGACGGCAGGAGCTGGAAGCTCTGGAACACGAAGCCGACCTTTTCCCCGCGGACGCGCGCGCGGCCGTCCTCGTCCAGCGTCGACAACGCGTCGCCATCCAGCGTCACCGTGCCACTGCTGGGCACGTCCAGCCCGGCCATCAGCGACAGCAGGGTGCTCTTGCCGGAACCGGAGGCGCCAACGATGGCGACGGTCTCGCCTTGCGCAATGGAGAACCCGACACCATCCAGGATGGTGAGTTCGCCGGACGGCAGCGTCACCCGCTTCCCCAGCCCCGCCACGCGCAGGGCGTGGGCACTTTGCACTGCGGTGGGCTCTGCTTCAGCGAGGGATGCGATGCTGTCGGCCATGATCTGTCCTGGTATTGCCCCGCCTGGCGCCCTTGGCGCCACCACGAGGAGAATGTGAAACCGATGCGTGCGACGACCCTGCAAACCATGCCATCACCCGCCCATGCCTCCCGATATGCGGGGTGGCGGCGGCAGGTTCAATGTGCCATCGGTTGGGTGGTGGTGCTGCTGGCGACTGCCATGCCCGCCTGGGCGCAGGCGGCAAAGCCGCTCGCCGCGTCGCCCGCCGCCGCACCGGCCCGCACCGTGCTGGTCATGGGCGACTCGCTATCGGCCGGCTACGGCATGGCCGCGTCGCAAGGCTGGGTGGCGCTGACCGCGGACCGCATCGCGCAACAGAAACCGGGTTGGCGCGTGGTCAATGCCAGCATCAGCGGCGAGACCACCTCGGGGGGTGCGACGCGCATCGCCGCCGAACTCAAGCGCACGCGTCCGGCCGTCGTGGTGATTGCCCTGGGTGCCAACGACGGCCTGCGTGGCCTGCCGCTGGATCAGACCCGGGGCAACCTCGACCGGATGATCCGCGCCGCCAAGGGCGCCAAGGCGCGGGTGCTGCTGGTGGGCATGCGCATGCCGCCCAACCTGGGCAAGGCCTACACCGATGGCTTCACCGCCAACTACGCGGCATTGGCGAAGGCGCATGGCGTGACCCTGCTGCCGTTCCTGCTGGAGCCGATCGCACTCGACCGCCGCGCCTACCAGGCCGACAACCTGCACCCCACCGCCGCCGCGCAGCCCCGGTTGCGTGACCACGTGTGGAAGGCATTGGCGCCGTTGTTGCGTTGATGGGCTGACCTGCCGTTGCCCTGGGTTGCGACGACGCGACCGCGGCACGGCGGCGGCGGCGGCGCGACGGAAACGGCCGCCCACCCGGTCAGGCGTGCAGCGGGGCCTCGCTGCGCAGAACCTGGCCCAGCATCCACGTGGTCCCCGTGCAGGCCACCAGCACCAGGCCCCAGCGCAGCAGCTCGCCGGCGGGCAGCGGCAGCACGGCGGCCACCGCGGGCCACCACGTCGCACCGTACATCGCGCCGATCACCAGCGCCGCCGCCACCATCACGCCCACCAGCAGGCGCAGCAACAGCCGCTCCACCCGGTCGTCGGTCGCGGCCACCGCGGTGGCACGCGCGGCCACCGTGCGGGCGAAGTCATACGGCACCGGGTCCAGGGGCGGATGGCGCAAGGCGCGGCTGATCAACCGGTATTCGGCCAAGCGCGGGTCGTCCGCCGCCACCGGCATGCCCGCGCGTTCGTCGCGCAGCGCCTGCTCCTGCACCCGCCATTCGGCGTCGCGGCGGTGGGCATCGGTCGCGATGCTGTCATGCGGTCCAGTGTTCATGCGCTGACTCCCAGGTGGTCCTGCAGCCGTTCGCGCAGTTTCGCGCGGCTGCGGAACAGGTGGCTCTTGATGGTGCCTTCGGCCAGGCCGGTGATTGATGCGATCTCGCCGATGGGCACTTCATCCAGGTGATACAGGGTAAGGATCGTGCGTTGCAGCGGTGGCAGTGCCTCGATCGCCGCGTGCAGGCGGCCGACCACTTGCTCGTCGGCACTGGCTGCCTCCAGGTCGAAGCGGTCGGCCACCCGGTCCAGCAAGCTGGCGCCATCCTCATCGTCGATGGCATCGACCAGTGGAATGCGCTTGCGCTCCAGGTGGCGTTTGGCCATCGAGTACGCCACCTGGCCAATCCACGCCTTGAGCGGACTCTCCTGGCGGTACTGGTGCAGGTAGCGGTGCACGCGCAGGAAGGTTTCCTGGCACAGCTCGCGCGTGTCCTCCGGGTGTCGAACCATGCGCTGGATGATGTGCCAGCACAGGCCCTGGTACTCGCGGACCAGACGTTCGAAAGCACCCGGGGTGTTGGCCAGCACCGCTTCCACCAAATCGCGATCCGCAGTCGACGCCGCAGCCTGCCCGGCCGCGCTCGCGTCCGCGGCAGGCAGGTCGGTATGGCGGTCCACGGTGTCCGGCATCAGGTCCATCCCCCCTTGGATACCGCCAGGGCCAGAACGGTTGCAGGCGATTGTGCACCCGCGCTCCGTTGGGGCGAAGCACCCCTCGCCAACCCCGGCCCGCACATGCAGGGGGCACACGGCACCTGCAGCACTGCAACCGCAGCCCGGGTCGACGTATCTACTGCCTCGAACCCACCCATTTCCGTTGCCAATCCGAGGCCACCGCCATGAACAACCTGGAAGTCCTGATCCCGATCACCCTGTTCATCTGCATCGTGTACGCGATCAAGGTGGTGGTCGACGCACGAACCCGCGCCAAGCTCATCGCCAACAACGCGTCCGAGGAGCTGATGCAGGCGCTGCTGGCCGGCGAGGAGCACAATCGCCGCCACGGCTCGCTGCGCTGGGGCATCGTGCTGACCGCGCTTGCCATCGGCTTCTTCGTGATCGAAGCCGCCGGCTGGACCGAAGTCACCCCGGGCGTGGTCGGCGTGCTGCTGGCGGTCACCGGCCTGGGCAACCTCGGCTTCTACCTGACCGCGCGCAAATTGCGTTGAGCCGGGCCCTCCCCGGATGAACACGGCCCGCCCTTCCGGCGGGCCTTTTTCATGGTCTGTCAACGGGTTCCGCCGCGCGCCGCATGGGGCCACAATCGGCCTCTTTCCGCAGTATCGGCACCACGACGCAATGCCCGAGATTTCCCCGAAGCTGGCCCAGCAGATCGCACGCACCATCGCCACCGAGATCGGTGCGCAACCCGCCCAGGCACTGGCCGCCATCGCCCTGCTCGACGAAGGCGCCACCGTCCCGTTCATCGCGCGCTACCGCAAGGAAGTCACTGGCGGCCTGGACGACACCCAATTGCGCAACCTGGAGACGCGCCTGGTGTACCTGCGCGAACTGGAGGACCGCCGCGCCGCGGTGCTGGCCAGCATCGACGAACAGGGCAAGCTGACCGACGAGTTGCGCGCCGAGATCGAGGGCGCCGACACCAAGTCGCGCCTGGAAGACCTGTACCTGCCGTACAAGCCCAAGCGCCGCACCAAGGCGCAGATCGCGCGCGAGGCCGGGCTGGAGCCGCTCGCCGACAGCCTGCTGGCCGATCCATCGCAAGATCCGCAGGTGGTCGCGGCGCAGTTCATCGATACCGACAAGGGCGTGGCGGACGCCAAGGCCGCCCTGGACGGCGCCCGCGCGATCCTGATGGAGCGCTGGGGCGAGGACGCCGCGCTGGTCGGCGAACTGCGCACCTGGCTCAACGAAGTCGGCGTGATCCGCGCCCGCGTGGCCGAGGGCAAGGAGAACGAAGGCGCCAAATACCGCGACTACTTCGACCACGCCGAGTCGCTGGCGAAGATCCCTTCGCACCGTATGTTGGCGCTGTTCCGTGCGCGCCGCGAGGAAGTGCTGTTCCTCGACCTGGATCCGGGCAGCGACGCCGAGGCCGGCCACCTGCAGGCCGAAGGCCGTGTCGCGTTCCACGCCGGCATCAAGGCGCAGGGCCGCCCTGCCGACAAATGGCTGCTCGACAGCTGCCGCCTGACCTGGAAGGCCAAGCTGCACCTGCACCTGCTGCTCGATCTGTTCAACCAGGCGCGCGAGAAGGCCGAGGCCGAGGCGATCACCGTGTTCGGCGACAACCTCAAGGACCTGCTGCTGGCCGCTCCGGCCGGGCCGAAGGCCGTGCTGGGCCTGGACCCGGGCCTACGCACCGGCGTCAAGGTTGCCGTGGTCGACACCACCGGCAAACTGGTCGACACCGCCACCATTTACCCGCACGAACCCAAGCGGCAGTGGGACCAGTCGTTGCACGTGCTGCGCGCGCTGTGCAGCAAGCACGGCGTGGAACTGATCGCCATCGGCAACGGCACCGCCAGCCGCGAAACCGACAAGCTGGCCGGCGACCTGATCAAGCTTGCGCCCGAATTGAAGATGCAGAAGGTCGTGGTCAGCGAGGCCGGTGCCTCGGTGTACTCGGCCTCGGAGTTCGCGGCGAAGGAATTCCCGGGGCTGGACGTGTCGCTGCGTGGCGCGGTGTCGATCGCGCGCCGCCTACAGGACCCGTTGGCCGAACTGGTGAAGATCGAGCCCAAGGCGATTGGCGTGGGCCAGTACCAGCACGACGTCGACCAGTTTCGCCTGGCGCGGGCGCTGGACGCGCGCGTGGAGGACTGCGTGAACGCGGTCGGCGTTGATGTGAACACCGCCTCGGCGGCGCTGCTGACGCGCGTATCGGGCCTGTCGTCCGCGGTGGCCGAGAACATCGTCGTCTACCGCGATGCCAACGGCGCGTTCAAGTCGCGCAAGGAACTGCTCAAGGTGCCCCGTCTGGGCGACAAGACCTTCGAGCAGTGCGCGGGCTTCCTGCGCATTGCGGGTGGCGAGCAGCCGCTGGATGCCTCGTCGGTGCACCCGGAGGCCTACCCGGTGGTGGAGCGCATCCTCAAGCAGTGCGGGCGCGAGGTGAAGCAGGTCATCGGCGACGCATCACTGCTGCGCGGGCTCAGGCCCGAGCAGTTCACTGACGAGAAGTTCGGCGTGCCCACCGTGCGCGACATCCTCAGGGAACTGGAAAAGCCCGGCCGCGACCCGCGCCCCGAGTTCAAGGCGGCGCGCTTCGCCGACGGGGTTGAGGACATCAAGGACCTGCAGGTCGGGATGGTGCTGGAAGGCGTGGTCAGTAACGTGGCGGCATTCGGCGCGTTCGTCGACATCGGCGTGCACCAGGACGGGCTGATCCACATCTCCGCGCTGTCGGACAAGTACGTCAAGGACCCCCGTGACGTGGTCAAGGCCGGCGACATCGTCAAGGTCAAGGTGATCGAGGTCGACATCCCGCGCAAGCGCATCGCCCTCACCCGCCGACTGGACGATGCGACGCCGGCACCGCGGGAAGCACGTGGCAATGACCGCGAGGCGCGCGGTGCTCGTGATGCCGCCCCGCGCGGGGGTGGCCGTGACAGCCATCGCGGCAACGCACCGCGCGCGCAATCGGCACCGCCAGCCAACAATGCGCTGGCGGCCGCCTTTGCCAAGGCCAAGCAGGGCGGTTGAATGGCCACCTGGCGCCATCGCCACCCGAGGCGTGCTGCGCCAGACGCACGCGCCTGGCCGGGCTCGCACACGCCGCAATGGGTGGATCATTGGCAAGGCGGCGGGTAGGCTCCTGAAACAACGTATATGACGCCGCCTCCGGGCGGCGTCACTTCATCAGCATGCAGTCCAGCGCATCCAGCGCCACGTGGATCAGCAGGCCAATGGCGAACAGCCGCGTGCGCCGCGGGAGCGTGAGCGCGCCATAGGCGACGATCGCCGGCGTGGTGTGCAGGGGATGAAAGCCGATGCTGCAGCGGTCAGGCGCGTAGATCGGATCCGCCAGCAGGTGGTCGAGGTCGATCACCCAGCCCAGCAGCATCAGCAGCCACGCCTTGCCGAAGCGGTCGCGGAAGAACAGTCCGGCGACCAGCGCGGGCACGGCGGCGTGGAGCACGAGATGGAGGATGGCGCGGGTGCCCATGGTGTTACCGTGTCAGGAAGCGGCGGCGGCGCGAAAGCGGCTGGCCAGCATAGTGCGGCTTAGCCGCCCAGTGCCGCCGCGTCGCGTGCCAGCGCCTCGATCGCCGCCCAATCGCCGGCCTGCAGCAGCTTCGCGGGCGTCAACCACGAACCGCCCACGCAGGCCACGTTGGGCACGGCCAGGTATTCGGCGGCGTTGCCCGGGGTGATCCCGCCGGTGGCGCAGAAGCGGATGTCCGGCAACGGACCCTTCAGCGCCCGCAGCGCGCGGGTGCCACCTGCCGCTTCGGCCGGGAAGAACTTCTGCTGCAGGTACCCACGCTCGGCCAACGCCATCGCCTCGCTGGCGGTGGCTGCGCCCGGGAGCCAAGGCAACGCCGTGTCCCGCGCTGCGGCCAGCAGGTCAGGACTGGAACCCGGCGACACGGCGAAGCGCGCGCCAGCCGCCAGTGCCGCGGCGAAGTCCGCCGGACGCCGCACCGTGCCCACGCCGACCACCGCATCCGGCACCTCGGCGGCGATGGCGCGCACCGCCTCCAGCGCCGCGTCGGTGCGCAGGGTGACTTCGATGGCAGGGATGCCACCTGCGACCAGCGCGCGCGCCAGCGGCACCGCGTGGCGCACGTCATCGATCACCACTACCGGCATCACCGGGGCCAGTTGCAGGACTTGCCGAAGTGAAATCACGCGATCTCTCCGCTGGGGGCCAGGTTGAACACACTGGCGCCCGCGTCGGCCGGGCTCACGGCGCGACGGAACACTTCGAACAGTTCGCGACCGAGGCCGACGTGGCTGGCGTTGCGATCCAGGGTGGCGGGCGCACGTACCGCCCATTCGGCCTCGGGCACCTGCACGGACAACGTGCCGTTGCGCGCGTCCACGCGCACCACGTCGCCGTCGCGCAGGCGCGCGATCGGCCCTCCGCACGCCGCTTCCGGCGTCAGATGGATCGCCGCCGGCACCTGCCCCGACGCGCCCGACATGCGCCCGTCGGTGAGCAACGCCACGCGGTGGCCGCGCTTCTGCAGCACGCCCAGCGCCGGGGTCAGCTGATGCAACTCGGGCATGCCGTTGGCCCGTGGACCCTGGAAGCGCACCACCACCACCACGTCGCGGTCCAGTTCGCCGCGTTCAAACGCCTCACGCACATCGTGCTGTTCGGTGAACACGCGGCATGGCGCCTCGACCACCCAGCGCTCCTCTGGCACCGCCGAGACCTTGATCGCCGCGGTGCCCAGCGCGCCGCGCAGCACGCGCAGCCCCCCGTCAGCGCGAAACGGGGTGTCGGCCGGGCGCAGCACATCGCTGTCACCGCTGTGCGTCGTGGAGGGCACGTAGGCCAGCTGGCGCCCCTCGTCCAGACGCGCCTCCACCCGGTAACGCGCAAGTCCCCGGCCTGCGATCGTCTCCACGTCGCCGTGCAGCAGGCCGTGGTCAAGCAGCTCGCCGATCAGGAACGCCAGGCCACCGGCCGCGTGGAAATGGTTCACGTCCGCAGAGCCGTTGGGGTACACACGCGCCAGCAGCGGCACCACCGACGACAGGTCGTCGAAATCCTCCAGCCGCAGGTCGATGCCCGCCGCCGCCGCGATAGCGATCAGGTGCAGCAGGTGGTTGGTCGAACCGCCCGTGGCGTGCAGGCCGATCACGCCGTTGACGATGGCACGCTCGTCGACGATACGGCCGATGGGGCGGAAGTCCTCGCCCAAGGCGGTGATCTGCGCCGCGCGCTGGGTCGCCGCGGTGGTCAACGCATTGCGCAGCGACGTGTTGGGGTTGACGAAGCTGGCGCCCGGCAGGTGCAGGCCCATCAGCTCCATCAGCATCTGGTTGGAATTGGCCGTGCCGTAGAACGTGCAGGTGCCAGGTGCGTGGTAGCTCTGCGCCTCGGCCTCCAGCAGTTCCTCGCGCGTGGCCTTGCCCTCGGCGTAGCGCTGGCGCACGCGTGACTTCTCGTCGTTGGGCAGCCCGGAGGTCATCGGCCCGGCCGGGACGAACACTGCGGGCAGGTGGCCGAAGCTCAACGCGCCGATCAGCAGACCCGGCACGATCTTGTCGCACACACCCAGGTACAGCGCGGCATCGAACATGTCGTGCGACAACGCCACCGCGGTCGACATGGCGATCACGTCGCGCGAGAACAGCGACAGCTCCATGCCCGCCTGCCCCTGGGTCACGCCGTCGCACATCGCCGGCACGCCACCGGCCACCTGCGCGGTGGCGCCCGCCTCGCGCGCGGCGTTGCGGATCAGAAATGGGAACTGCTCGAACGGCTGGTGCGCCGAAAGCATGTCGTTGTACGCGGTGACGATGCCCAGGTTGGGTGCCACGCCGCCGCGCAGCAGCGCCTTGTCGCCTGTGCTGCAGGCGGCGAAGCCGTGCGCCAGGTTGCCGCACGACAACTGCGTGCGGTGCGCGCGTGGGCCGGAGGCGGCATCAATGCGCGCGAGGTAGGCGGCGCGACGATCGCGGCTGCGTTCGACGATGCGACGCGTGACCTCGGCGATGACAGGATTCAGCGGGACGGACATGCGGGTTTACTCCAGAAGGCTCGTCGCCATGGCGCGGCCAGGACGGCTCACGGGCACCAGAACAGCGCAGGCGGCGTCGGCGCGCCGGTCACGAAAGCATGCACCGGCAGCGCGGTGCCGGGATTGACGCCCTCGGCCAGCGCATCGGCCAGCACACGGCGCTTGGCGATGCCTTCGATGTGCAGGTACAGCGCGGACGCCGTGAATATCGCGCTGAGCGTCAAGGTGAGGCGCGGCTCCGGCGCGGCGGCGGTGCGGATCGCCAGCAGCGGCGCGCGGCCCGTGGGCGACAGCCCGACGTCGCGGCGCACCAGGTCGGGGAACAACGAGGCGACGTGGCCGTCCTCGCCCATGCCGAGCACCGCCACGTCCAGTGGCAACGCGCGGTGGGCGATGTCGGCCATCACCGACTGCAGCGCTGCTTCCGGCGTCTCGACGGGACGGTACAGCGGCACCAGTTGCGCGGCCGCCGCCACGCCCTGCAGCAGGTGTTCGCGCAGCAGGCGCTCGTTGGAACGCGGATCGGTGTTGGGCACCCAGCGCTCGTCCACCGGCAGCACACGCACCCTGGACCAATCCAGCGGCTGTCGCGACAACGCCTGCAGGAAGCGGCGGGGGGTATTGCCGCCTGCCAGCGCGATCGTCGCCGCGCCCCGCTGGACGATGGCGCGGCGCAGGTCGGCGGCGACCGCGATGGCCAGCGCTTCGGCCAGCGATGCGGCGTCGGCGCAGTCGCGGGCGCGCACGTGCGGGATGTCGATGACGGGCATGGCGGTGGCTTCTGACAGGGGCATGCGGGTTCGGATGTGGGTCACGTTGGCGGTGGAACCGGTGGAGGTGACGCTGTTCGCGGTGGCGAGGGCGACGTTCATGCGGGGATCTCGTCCGTACTCAACCGGCGTCCTCGTGCCACGTGCGTCCGTCGCGCTCGATCAGCGCGACGGCGGCGCTCGGGCCCCAGGTGCCGGCGGTGTACGGCTTGGGCGCCTCGTGCGCGGCCTGCCACGCGGCGCGGATCGGATCGATCCACTGCCACGCCGCCTCGACCTCGTCGCGACGCATGAACAGCATCTGGTTGCCGCGCACCACGTCGCCCAGCAGGCGCTCGTAGGCATCGGCCTGGCGTCCGCCGAAGGCCTCGGCGAAGCTCAGGTCCATCGGCACGTGGCGCAGGCGCAGCCCGCCGGGGCCGGGCACCTTGTTCATCAGCCACAGGGTCACGCCTTCGTCGGGCTGCAGGCGCAGCACCAGCTTGTTCGGCGCCAGCCGGGCGCCGCCCTCGCCTTCGTCGAAGATCGAATGCGGCACCTTGCGGAAGGTCACCACGATCTCCGACGAGCGCTCGGGCAGGCGCTTGCCGGTGCGCAGGTAGAACGGCACGCCGGCCCAGCGCCAGTTGCGCACCTCGGCCTTGAGAGCGACAAAGGTTTCGGTATCGGACGCGGCGCCGAGCTCCTCGGCGTAGCCCGGAACCGCGCGGCCTTCGGCGGCGCCGGCGCGGTACTGGCCGCGCACGGTCAGCTGCGCGGCGTTGTCGGCGGTGATCGGCCGCAGCGCGCGCAGCACCTTGAGCTTGGCGTCGCGGATGTCGTCGGCCGACAGCGAGGCCGGTGGCTCCATCGCCACCAGGCACAGCAGCTGCAGCAGGTGGTTCTGGACCATGTCGCGCAGCGCGCCGGAGCGGTCGTAGTAGGCGGCGCGGCCTTCCACGCCCACCGTCTCGGCCGCGCTGATCTGCACGTGGTCGATGTGCTCGGCCTTCCACAGCGGCTCGAACAGCGCGTTGCCGAAGCGCAGCGCGGTCAGGTTCTGCACCGTTTCCTTACCGAGGTAGTGGTCGATGCGGTAGATCTGGGTCTCGTCGAACACGCGGCCCAGCGCGTCGTTGATGGCGTTGGCGCTTTGCCCGTCATGGCCCAGCGGCTTCTCCACCACCACGCGGGTGCGCGGGTCGATCAGGCCGTGGGCGTGCAGCCGGTCGGCCACCACCGCGAACAGGTCCGGCCCCACCGCGAGGTAGAACACGCGCACGCGCTCCGCGCCGGCAAGCTCGTCGGCGAACGCGGGCCAGCCGGCATCGTCGCCCAGGTCGAGGCGGCGGTAGCTGAGCAGGGCGAGGAAGCGGTCCAGCACGTCGGCGCCACGCGGGTCTTCGGCCGTCGCCTTGGCCAGCGCTTCGCGCACGCGGGTGCGGTACTCGTCATCGGTGCGCGTGTCGCGGGCGATGGCGACGATGCGGCTGCCATCGACGATCTGCCCGTCGAGGTAGCGGTGGAACAGCGCCGGCAGCAACTTGCGCAGGGCCAGGTCGCCGGTGCCTCCGAAGATCACCAGGTCAAACGGCGGGAGGGGGGCGGCGTGGCCGGCAGGGTTCGGACGCGATACCGGGGAGGTGGCGCTCATGGACAGGCTCGGGCGGACATGCGAGTGACCATAACAGATCGGATACCAGTTAGATACCACTAAGAAGAACCCGTGGCATCTACCCGTACTTTCAATGGCTTGGCGCCGCGCGCCTTGTCGCGACTGGTAAGCCACTGGTATTGTTCAGGCATGGAGCACTATCTCGCCAGCGAGTTCCACCGCCAGCAGGCCACCCGTCGGGCGCCGGCCTACCAGCACCTGCGGCGGGCGCTGCAGCACGCCATCGAGAACGGCGAACTGCCCGCCGGCCAGGCCCTGCCCGGCGAGCGCGAACTGGGCAAGCAACTGGGCCTGTCACGGGTGACGGTGCGCAAGGCCATCGCGGGACTGGTGGGCGACGGGCTGGTGGTCCAGCGCCAGGGCGCCGGCAACTTCGTCGCCGAACGCATCGTCAAATCCTTTTCCAAGTTGACCAGCTTCACCGACGACCTGCGCGCGCGCGGCCTGGATCCGCGCTCGCGGTTCCTCGAGCGGGGCGTGGGCGAGGTCACGCCCGAGGAAGCGATGGCGCTCAACCTGTCGCCGGGCGCGCAGGTGCTGCGCTATTACCGCGTGCGCACCGCGGGCGACCAGGCCCTGGCGCTGGAGCGCACCGTGGTGCCGCAGTCGGTGCTCGCCGACCCGGCGCTGATCGAGAATTCTCTGTACGAGGCATTCGCGGCGCAGGGCATCCGCCCGGCGCGTGCGCTGCAGCGCCTGCGGGCGATCGCGTTCGACGCCGAGCAGGCGCGGCTGCTGCAGTTGCCCGAAGGCAGCCCCGGGCTGTTCATCGAGCGCCGCACGTTCCTGGAGGACGGCCGCGTGGTGGAATTCACCCGTTCGTTCTACCGCGGCGACGCCTATGACTTCGTCGCCGAACTGCACAGCGAGCCCGCCGCCTGATCCGACGGTTCGCAATGGACCCGGATTCCGGGCGAAAAAAAACCCGGCCGAAGCCGGGTTTCTTTTTCGGTGTCGACCGCCTTGCAGCGGTCTACGGCGCGCCTATTACAGCGGCTGCACCTGGTCGGCCTGCAGGCCCTTCTGGCCCTGGGTCACGACGAAGCTCACCTTCTGGCCTTCCTGCAGGCTCTTGAAGCCCTGCGACTGGATGGCGCGGAAGTGCACGAACACGTCTTCGCCATTTTCACGGCTGATGAAGCCGAAGCCCTTGGCGTCGTTGAACCACTTGACGGTACCGTTTTCACGATTGGACATCTTTACTTTTCCTTGGAACGAATTTTGAAAGCCGCTTGCGCGGTGTTGGAGCTGGTTGCAAGGAGAAGCGAGTGCAACGATGTAGCGGATCGGTGGATCAACCGCATCGGGCCACGTTTCGGGTGACCCTTGGCGAACACAGCAAGCGCACAGTAGGCCGGCCGGGACGGAAATGCAACGCTCCGGCCGACGATCGGCACCCCCCATTCAGCCAGAACCCCCTCCCGGCGGTCCGTCCGGGTCCACTTCGACCCGGTTGCGGCCGGCCCGCTTGGCCCGGTACAGCGCGTTATCGGCGCAGCGCAGCAGGCGGTCGCGCGCGCCATTGCGGTCGGGGACAAACCCGGCCACGCCCACGCTGACCGTGACTCCCAGCGACGAGGCGGCCACCGTGGCGCGCAGTGCCTCGGCACGCTGGCGGGCGTGTTCGGCATCGACCCCGGGGAGCAGCAGGGCGAATTCCTCACCGCCATAGCGGGCCAGCAACTCCCGCTCCTCGTCATGGTGGGCGTGGAGCAGCTCGGCCACCTGGCGCAGGGTGTGGTCGCCCTCCAGGTGGCCGTGGTCATCGTTGAACTTCTTGAAATGATCCACGTCGATCATCAGCGCCGAGAGCGGCTGGCCGTTGTCCATGCAGCGGTTCCATTCGCGGCGCAGGCCGGTTTCCAGCACCCGGCGGTTTGCAATGCCCGTCAGCGGATCCTCGGTGGCCAGTTCGGTCAGCTGGCGGTTGGCGTCCTCCAGCGCGTGGGTGCGTTCGGCGATGCGCTGTTCGAGCTCGCGGTTGGTCGCCAGGTATTGGCGGGTGCGCATGCGAATCAGCGCGAACACCAGGGCGGTGCCGGCCAGCACCACCGTGATCAATCCCAGCAGCCGGGCCCACCAGGTCTCGTACCAGAACGGCAGGACGCGGAACTCCAGGGTCAGTGGCTCGCCCGCGCGGCCGGCGCGGGTACGGCCTTCCACGTCCACCCGGTACAGGCCGGGGGGCAACGGCCGCACCACCAGCACGGCGTTGTTCCAGCTGCTCCAGTCGGGCGAGACCCCGTGCACCCGGTAGCGGAACTGCGCGCCCGACTCCATGCTCACCATCGAGAAGCGCAGGTTGAGGCTGTTGCCTGCCGCCACGTCCAGCACCTGGCCCGGCTTCGGCACGGGCAGCGACGCCGTCGGCAGCGCTTCGGCGGCCACCGCCACGCCCGGGGCAGGCCCGGTACGCGCCCGCCGCGCGCTGATGCTCTCGATGACCACGCGCAGCGGCTGGCGCACCGAGGTGTGCTCGGTGGGGTCGTATTGCACCAACCCCTTCCACGTGGAGATGCGCAGCGCCCCGTCGGCGTTGACCCGCAGCATGCCGTAGCCCCCGGCCGTGTCCGGGCTGAGATGGATCTGCGTCCAAGGGCCGTTGCGCCGGGCCCGGTGCCAGAGCTGGCGTGCGGTGTACGCGTACGCGCCCATCGGCGTCTCGCGCACGGTGAGTTCCTTGGGGCGGTCGACCAGCGAGAACGGAGCGCCCGCGTCCGCGACGAAGCGCCTTCCATCGAAGCGGTAGCCCTGCCCGCCCACCACGGTGTGCACGCGGCCGTCGAGCAGGTAGATGTTGCTGCCCTCGGTGACATCCCCCAGCAGGCCCTGCGCGCGGCCGAACACCGTCTTGTCCCGCAGGGTGCCGGCGTCCACATCCAGGCGCCAACGCTGTGGGTAACCGCGGGTGTCGCCAAACCACAACTCGCCGCGAGCGGACTCTTCCACGCCCCAGGTGCTGATGCCGTCAGTGGGAAACTGCCGCCACACCACCCAGCGTCCGTCGATTTCGCGCAACAGGTGCAGCGTGCGCTCGGAAAATGCGAAGACCAGCCCCGGATCGTGCTGCGATTGCACCACCGCATAGACGCCGCCGTCAGCCCCGAGCAGCGTGGTGGGCCGGCTGGCGCCACGGCGGAACACAAGCAAGCCGTCGCGATGGCCGACCAGCAGGTCGCGCGAGGTGGCCACCAGGCTGTTGGCCTCGTACGCGACCCAGTCCTTGGCCTCGTAGCGGTGGTTGCCGGCGGCATCGAGCTGCAGCCGCGCGATGCCGCGGGACGTGGCCAGCCACAACGCGTCGTCAAACCATTCGAAATCGAAGATCCGGCCCTGCACGCCCTGGGCGCTGCCGACCACCGACCACGGCGACGGCATGGACAGCCGATGCAGGCCCACCTCGGTGGCGACCCACAGCCCGTCCTCGCCGTCGGTACCCAGCGCCTGCACGCCGTAGCTCCCCAGGCGCATGCGCTGGCGCAGTTTCAGGTCACTGTCGTAGCGGAACAGTTCGCCGCTGTGGGTGCCGACCACCAGGCTGCCATCATCCAGTTCCACGGCGGTGTATGCGCCGGTGCCGGCAAACGCCGCGCCCGCGTCGCCCGCGATCCGGGTGATGCCGTTGCGATCGCCGCGGTAGAAGCCGTCCACGCCCAGCAGCAGGCGCCAGTCGCGGCGCGGGAACACCGCGGGCAACCCGCGGTGCGCGAACACCGCGGCCCCCGGCTCGGGCACGAAGCGGCCTTCCACGAACCGGGAGAAACCCTGCCCCTCCACCCGGGCAAAGAGCGCGTCACCGTCGACAAAAAAGCCGCGCGCGTTGTCCGGCAGGGGCCAGTTGCGCGCGCGCTCGCCACGGTAGGGGACAAAGTGCAGCGCGTGGTCGCTGCGGAAATAAACGCCCGAGGGTGCGGGCAACACGTCCCACACCACGCCAACGCGGCGTGCTTCACCGCGCAGCCCGGCGGCGTCCAGCAGCTCGCGGTACACCAGGCCACCGTCACCGTCGGGCTCCATCCAGCCGAAGGTGTCGTAGCTGCCGAGGTAGAGCCGGCGGTCGGCGCCGACGCCAATCGAGCGCACCGGCGAACGGGTGGGCAGCTCGAACAGCCGCCAGGTCTCGCCGTCGAAGCGCAGCAGGCCGTCGACGTTGCCGACCAGCAGGCGGCCGTCGGCATCCGTGGAGAGCGCAAGGTGTTGCGGCGATGCGCCGAAGTCCTCGGCGGAGAACTGCCGGGTCATGGGCACGCCTGCCAGGCCACCGGGCAGGCCCGATACCATCGGCGCGGCCGCCGACGCGCAGGCGCTGTCGCTCCAGCCCAGCAACATCAACAGGCACAGCAGCGTATGCACCAACCGACTCGACACCAGACGCCCCCTATCACCCCGGGCACCATGGGCCGGGACAGACCAACGAACAGGGGGAGGCGTCCGTGTCCCCTTTTACCCGCCCCCAACGGGTAAGGTCACCCTGACCAAAACCCGCGCCCCGCGCAACTGCTGGCCGACCCAACGGCCGGGGCAGACGTCCAGACGGTGACCAGCATCACGCTTGGTCCGGACCGGGCTCAACCGATGCCGGCCACCTGCCGCAGTGCGCGTGCGAACAGTTCGGGCGGCTGCCCACCCTGGATCAGGTGGCGGTCGTTGAGGATTACCGACGGCACCGCGCGAATGCCCCGCGCCTGGTACACCTGCTCCTGGTCGCGGACCTGCGCCACAAAGGCGTTCGAGGCCAGGATTTCCGCGGCCCGTGCCGGGTCCAGCCCGACCGAAACGGCCACGTCGACCAGCACCGCTGCGTCCGACACATCGCGCCCTTCGCTGAAATACGCGCGCAACAACGCATGTTTCAGCGCACGCTGCAGCCCCGGCGACTGTTCGCCGGCCCAGTGCAGCAAGCGGTGCGCGTCGAAGGTGTTGACCACGCGCTCGCGCCGCCCGAAGGCGAAGCCCACCTCGGCGCCACGCTGGCGCAACACTTCCCGATTCTGCGCGAGTTGCGCGGCGTCCAGACCGTACTTGCGCGCCAGGTGCTCGTCGGCGTCCTCGCCGCCGGCCGCCATCTGCGGGTTCAGCTCGAACGGTTGGAATCGCAGCTCGACCTGGACCGCGCCGTCGAGGCTGGCGATGGCCTGCTCCAGGGCGTTGAGCCCCACCGCACACCACGGACAGGCCACGTCGGAGACGAAGTCGATGCGGACGGTCGGCGTGTCGCTCATGGGGTGGTCTCCGATGCGGATGGGTGGTGGGCGTCGGCAGCCTGCTCCTGCTGCAGTCGCCACATCTGGGCGTATTGGCTGCCGCGCGCGAGCAACTGCGCATGGGTGCCGCGCTCGATGATGCAGCCCGCGTCCATCACCAGGATCTCGTCGGCATCCATCACCGTGGACAGGCGATGGGCGATCACCAGCGTGGTGCGGCCCACCGCGATGCGGTCGAGCTCGGCCTGGATCGCCTTCTCCGATTTGGAGTCCAGCGCTGACGTGGCCTCGTCGAAGATCAGCACCGCGGGGTTCTTCAGCAGCGCGCGCGCGATCGCCACGCGCTGTTTCTCGCCGCCGGACAGCTTCAGCCCGCGCTCGCCGACCTCGGTGTCGTAGCCGTCCGGCAGCGACACGATCAGGTCGTGGATGTGCGCCGCGCGGGCCACCTGCTCGACGTCCTCGCGGGTAGCTTCGGGCCGGCCGTAGAGGATGTTGTAGTAGATGGTGTCGTTGAACAGCACCGTGTCCTGCGGAACGATTCCGATCGCCCCGCGCACGCTGCCCTGCGTGTAATCGCGGACGTCGCGCGCCATGCCGGCGTCATCGGTGATGGTGATGCCGCCGCTGTCCACGTCGTAGAAGCGGTACAGCAGGCGCGCGAGCGTCGACTTGCCCGAGCCGGAGTGGCCGACCACAGCGACGGTGCCGCCGGGCGGGATCTCGAAACTGACGTCGCGCAGGATCTGCCGGCGCGGGTCGTAGCCGAAGCCGACGTGTTCGAAGGCGACGCGCGGACGATGGGTGCGCAGCGGGAGGGCACCGTCCCGGTCCTGCACGTCCTGGCGCTCGTCCAGCAGGCCGAACAGGCGCTCCAGGTTGGTGAACGCCTGCTTGATCTCGCGGTACATCATGCCCAGCAGGTTCAGCGGCGCGGACAGCTGCAGCAGGAAGGCGTTGACCGCCACCAGGTCGCCGACGGTCATGCTGCCGGCCACCACGCCCGCCGAGGCGCGCCACATCATCGCGGTCACGCCCACGGCAACGATGGCGGTCTGGCCCAGGTTGAGCACGGCCAGCGTCTTGCGCGCCATCACCTGCGCCTCTTCCAGGTGCACCAGGTTGGCGTCGTAGCGGCGCGCCTCGTGTTCCTCGTTGCCGAAATACTTCACCGTCTCGTAGTTGAGCAGCGAATCCACCGCGCGCTCGTTGGCGCGGGTGTCGGCCTCCACCGAGGCACGGTAATAGCGCGTGCGCCAGTCGGTGACGGCAAAGGTGAAGGTCGCGTACGCCGCCAGCGTCAGCAGCACGATCACCGCAAAGCCGGCGTCGTAGGCCACCGCCAGCAGCGTGGTGACCAGCACCACTTCCAGCAGCGTGGGCAGGATGGTGTAGACGGTCCAGTCGAGCAGGTCGGTGATGCCGGTCCCACCGCGTTCCACGTCGCGGGCCACGCCGCCGGTGCGCCGCGACAGGTGGAAACGCAGGGAAAGCGCATGCAGGTGGCGGAACACCTGCAGCGTGACCCGGCGCGATACCCGTGCCATCACCCGCGCGAACACCACCTGGCGCAGCTCGGTGAACAGCGTGACCGACACCCGCGAGGCGCCGTAGGCCACCAGCAACGCCACGGGCATCACCAGCAGCGATGGCTCCACGCCGAGGCTGTCCACCAGTTGCTTGAGTACCAGCGGTACGGCGAGGTTGGACAGCTTGGCCACCACCACCAAGGCCAGCGCCAGCGCGATGCGCCCGGTGAACGGCTTGAGGAACGGCAGCAGCTCGCGCAGCACCTGCCACTCGCTGCGGGCGCTTGCGGCCTTGGCCACGGGGACGACGTCGGCCGCCGGCGGGGTCTCGTCGGCGGCAGGAGGACGGGGTGGGTTGGTCATCCGCACGATGTTGCGCCCATTGCGCGGATTTCCAAGTGCCGAGGCGGGCGGCCATCCCGCTGAGGCAGTTACGGCCGATGCAACAGCGGGTAGGGATTGATCGCCGTCCCCTGCCACCAGCGGCGCTCAGGGCCCAACTCGAACACGGCGAAATGCAGGTGCGGCGCCACCGGGTTGGCGTTGCCGGTGCTGCCCACGTAGCCGATCACGTCACCGCGCCGCAGCGCCTGCTTCTCCGCCATCCCGGGGGCATAGCCCTGCAGGTGGGCGTAGTAATAGGCATAGCGGCCGGAAGGCTCGAACTGGTACACGGTCAGGCCACCGGCGTCACTGGTGAACAGCTTCTCGACCGTGCCGTCGGCCACCGCCAGTACTGGCGTGCCTGCCGGGGCCATGATGTCGATCGCCTCGTGGCTGCGGCCTTGGGCGCGGGAGTCGGTGAACGTGTCCTGCAACTGCGCGGCCCCCACGCCTTGCACGGGGATGAGCAGGGGCTGCAGGCCGGCGACCCCGGCGGGCCCTGGCCGCGTACCCGGAATCGAAGGCGGCGGCACCCGGGTCGCGGACTTGCCTGCGCCACTGGTGGTCGCTTCCGCCGAGCTCGGAACTTCCGACGACGACCGCGATGCGGGGGCCGATGCCTCTGTGGCCTGGGGGGTCGCGTCCGGCCGCGATGCCGCCGGACCGGCGGGCTGGCGCGAAAGCACGAAATACAACAGGTTCGCTCCTGCGAACAGGCCCGCCAGGAACAGCAGTGCGCCCTTGATCAGGCCCTCCTGCAGGGCGCGCCCAGCCGCCCGTGGCGTCCCGTCAGCCCGGCGTGCGGAGATCATTCCTGCAGCCGCGCCGGCGTGCCCGCCGCCACCGCGGCGGCCACCTCCTGCGCGCTCCAGTTGGTCAGACGGATGCAGCCATGCGACTGCGTCTTGCCGATGCGCGACGGTTCCGGCGTGCCGTGGATGCCGTAATGCTCCTTAGACAGGTCGATCCAGACCACGCCAACCGGATTGTTGGGGCCGGCGGCGATCTTGGCCTTTGCATGGGCCGGATCGGCGTCCCAGAACAGTTTGGGGTTGTAGTGGAAGGTCGGGTCACGCGCGACGCCGTTGATTTTCCACTCGCCCACGGGCAGCGGGTCATGTTCGCTGCCGGTGGAGGCCGGGAACTGTGCGTAGACCTTGCCTGCGGCATCCACGAGGGCAACGGAGGACTCGGAGCGGTCCACCACCACCGAAGCGGCCTGGGCCAGCGGATCGATGTCCAGCACGTTGGGGACGACGATGGCCTGGCCCGCAGCGAAGGCCACGCCGGGGTTCAACCGCTGCAGCAACGCCGGCGCCACGCGGAACCGCTCGGCCAGGGCCTCGGTCACGTTCGCGTAGCCCAGGCGCTGCAGCTTGGCCTTCTCCATCATGTCCGACGGCACCGGCGCGAACGGGCCGGCCACGTCCTCCCCCGATAGCGTGTACAGTACGGTGGCCGGCGCCGCGTCGGCATTCAGCGCGCTCCAGGTTGCGACGTTCAACGCGCCGTCATCGGGAATGCCACGCGCGCGCTGGAACGCGGCGATGGCGCGACGGGTATTGGTACCGCTGACCCCGTCGATTTCGCCGGTGGAGAAATGCGCGCGCTCCAGCAGCACCTGCGCTCGCAACAGGCTGTCGGGGGCCACGCCCGCCTTGGCGTCGGCGGACTCGCGGGCCGGAACCGGCGTTGCCGGCTTGGCCTCTTCGGGGGTCAGGGGGGAGGCCGGTGGGGCGTCTGCCGCGGGGGAAGCAGTGGTTTGCGCTACCGGAGGCGACCCCAGGGTGGGCGGGGCTGCCTGCGCCGCAGGAGGGGTTGCGGAGCGTTGCGGCGCCGGGGGCGCATCCTCGGAGCGTGCCGTGGGATTGGATTGCGCGGCCACGTACACCGCCACCGGCAACAGGCCAATGCCCAGCACCGTTGCCACCACTCGACCCAGTACCTTGCCCGATCCACGCATGTGCTTATCGTCCGTTGTCATCGTGGGTTGGATGCTGGCGACCGCGGCGCCGCCGACGCGTGAAATTCGGGGAATCGGCGCACCGGGTGTTCAGACCGGGTTGGGAAAACCTTGCGCTAGACCGCAAGGCGACCGCGGTCACAGTCGCGACGGCCTTTTCCCAACGCCGGCTGAAGTGTTCAGCCTCGAAGGGCGACCACCGTCAACAAATATCGACTCCGGGGTGCCCGGACACTGGTGCCGGCCGCGGGAGGCCGTACCATCAGCCCGAACGGCACGACCGAACCCAAGGGGGAACCATGAAACGCCTGTTGCTCGCAGCATCGATCGCCTTCCTGACCGTCGCTTCGACCGCAGCCTTCGCTGGCGGCCCGAAGGACCATGGCCATGGTCACGGCCACCCGCCGGGCAAGCACAAGGGCTGGCACAAGCAGGAATACCGCCGTGGTGGCCACATCGAGCGTGATTACCTCGACAGCCGCTACTACGTGGATTACCACGAGCACCGCCTGGCCCCGCCGCCGCGCGGCCACCGCTGGGTGCGCCACCCGGACGGTCGTTACATCCTGGTGGCCGTGGCCACCGGCATCATCGCGGACATCCTGCTGCACCACTGAGTGCGGAACACCGCATCGGAAACACGGAAGGGCGGCCTTGGGGCCGCCCTTCTTCATTTCACGCGTCGCAAGGCACGATCAATCGCCCACCCACCGGACGGACATCGAAACCGTGGCATTGCCCACGTGCTGGGTCACAACGTCCAAACCCAACTGCAAAGTGGTTGGGTTCGCGAAGAACGTGTCAGCCTGCCGCTCGCTAAGGCCGTAGCCGTCCATCAACACCCTCTTCGTAATGAAGCCACCGATGCACGTGCGAGTGCTGGTATTGCGCTGCAGTATCGTTTCACCACTATCAAGCAAGGCGCTGGTCCAGATGCTGGACATCGCAACTTCGATCTTCCCCGCGATAGGCTCCCCGCTCACCGGGTCCACAAGGCCTGGCTCGTTGAAAACATCGTTCACCAACGTGAGCCGTGGATAGATCGCCATGCGGCCGGTGCGGTTATCCACGCCGCTTTGGTTGGCGAAACTGATCGTTGCGGTAGGGGTCAACCAATGGCACAACAGGCTGTTCATGCTGCGCGCCGGCAGCGTCATCGTTGCCACATTGTCGAACTGGGCGAAACGGGAACCGAGCTCCGCGGGATTGAGTTCGGCACAGCGCAGTTCGGCGGGCTCACCCGGCAACGGCTCGCACGACGTGCGAAGAATCAATGGCGCGGACGACACCAGCCCCAGCCAACGCAAGTTGCGTCCAAACGAATCGGCGTCACCCACGTCCAGCGCGCTTTGCTCACGCCGGGACTGGGTTGCAACCTTGGCCTCGAGCGTCGTCTCAGCATGCCCGCTGTCCATCAACTCGCCAAACCTTTCGGCCACCGGCACCTGCCCTTCGACGGCGCCCTTCTGGGCCATCGCCCAGGCACCCGCACACATCGCAGCCGTCACTGCCGCAGCCAACATCACCTTCCGCATATGCATCTCCTTGGTCAGAGGTCCATTTCCCTACCGCACGGCTTGTGCGGCGAAGCGAGTCTATCGTCCATCCGTCTCGGGCGATGAGACGGCCTGGCGAGACACTGGCCGCCTCCTCGTCAGGGAGACCCCGGGGCGGCGCGCGGACTGGGCCCGTCGCGTCGCCCCGGCTTTTCGGGGGGGGCTTCGCCGTCGCGTGGCGCGGCCGGCCGGTCGGAGTCGCTGCGTGGAGCGGGTATCCTGTGCGCCCCCGGGCCACGGCCCGCGAAGCCCCACGGAGCCCACGATGAGCGACACCCCTCCCGACCGCCTGTCCAACGACCCGCGCAGCAAGTTCTACGACGCCGCCATCCTCGAGCGCGGCATCGGCATCCGCTTCAACGGCGAGGAGCGCGTAAACGTCGAGGAATACTGCGTCAGCGAAGGTTGGATCCGCAGCGCGGTGGGACGTGCGCTCGACCGCCGCGGCCAGCCGATGACGATCAAGGTCAAGGGCAAGGTCGAGCCGTACTTCCGCGACAGCGCCGGCTGAGGCCGCCACTCTCGCGGCGACGTGGTGAGCGGCTCATTGCACCACGGCGCAGTCCGCAGCGCGCGCCAGCATGACGGCGCGTTCGCGGTGGTTGCGGGTCAACGCGGCGGCGCGCTCGAACTCCCCGATGGCTTCTTCCCGGCGCCCCAGCTTTGACAACAGGTCGCCGCGCACTGCCGGCAACGCGGCGTAATGCGCGAGCGCCTGTTCGTCGCGCAGCGCATCGGCCAGCGCCAGCCCGGCGGCAGGTCCCTCCGCCATGCCCACCGCCACAGCGCGATTGAGCGCCACCACCGGCGAAGGCATTACGGCCAGCAGGCGCGCATATAGCGCGGCGATGCGCGGCCAATCGGTGTCGGCGGCGTGCAGCGCCCGCGCGTGGCAGGCCGCGATGGCGGCCTGCAGGGCATAGGGGCCATCGGCACCCCCCAACCCCTCGGCCCGCGCCAGCGCACGCAGGCCGCGCTGGATCAGCCAGCGGTCCCAGCGCGCCCGGTCCTGTTCGAGCAGCAGCACGGGGGTACCGTCGGCACGGGTGCGCGCGCGCATGCGCGACGCCTGCAATTCCATGAGTGCGAGCAGGCCGTGGGCCTCCGGCTCGGCGGGCGCGAGGCCCACCAGCACGCGCCCCAGGCGCAGTGCCTCCTCGCATAGCGCCGGGCGCATCCAGTCGTCCCCGGCGGTCGCCGCGTAGCCTTCGTTGAAGACCAGGTAGACCACCTCCAGCACCGACGACAGCCGCTCGGGCAGGTCGGCCCGGCGCGGGACCTCGAACGGCACCTGCCGCTCGGCGAGCGTGCGCTTGGCCCGCACGATGCGCTGGGCGACGGTCGGCTCAGGCACCAGGAACGCACGGGCGATCTCGTCGGTGGTCAGTCCGCCGAGCAGTCGCAACGTCAGCGCCACACGCGCTTCGCGCGAGAGCACGGGGTGGCAGGCGGTGAACACCAGCCGCAACAGGTCGTCGCCGATGTCGTCCTGCAGGCGCTCGCTGTCATCCGGTCCGGGCATGGGGCTGCCCTCCAGTTCGTAGGCGATGTCGACGTGCTTGTCCTGTTGCAGGCGCAGGTGGCGCAGGCGGTCGATGGCGCGGTTGCGGGCAGTGGTGGTCAGCCAGGCACCGGGGTTGTCGGGCACGCCATCGCGCGGCCAGCGCTCCAGCGCCGCCACCAGCGCATCCTGCGCAAGCTCCTCGGCCAGGCCGACATCGCGCAGCATCCGCGCAAGCGTGGCAACGATGCGCGGCGCTTCCATGCGCCACACGGCTTCGACGGTGCGACGCACCGGATCGGCAGGGTCGGGGTCCATTGCCTCCGATCACACCATCGGTTGCGACAGGCCGCAAGCGATGAAGGTCACGCCGCCCGCTGCGCGCCGCTTACATCGGCTTCATGCAGTTGACCATCCACGGCTTGCCAAAGCGGTCGACCAGCATGCCCCAGCGGTGCGCCCAGAACGTCTCTTCCATCGGCATGGTGACGCTGCCCCCCACCAGCATTGCGGCGAACACGCGCTCGGCCTCTTCGGGGGTGTCGACCGCGATGTTGATGACCGTGCCGCCCCCGGCCGGCACGTCGATCTGCGGGCCGTCGCCGCCCATCAACACCACGCCGCCGCCTTCGATCTGGGCGTGCATGATCCAGTCCTTCTGCCCGGCTTCGCACTGCTCGGCCATCGGCGACTCGCCGTAGGTCATGGCGAAGGCCACCGGCACGCCCAGTGCCTTGGCGTAGAAATCGAAGGCCTCGCGGCACTGGCCGGTGAACATCATGTAGGGATTGATCTGCATGGTCGTGGCTCCTGGTGGACGGATCAGCTGGGCTGGGAGATCTGCGCGCGCAGCCGCTCTTCCTGTTCACGCAGTTCGGGGGTGAACTCGGCACCGAAGTCGTCGGCTTCGAACACCGGGCGGATCTCGATCTCGCTGTCGCTGGCGTGCGGGTTGGGGCAGCGCCGCACCCACTCGATGGCCTCCTCCATAGAGCGCACCTGCCACAGCCAGAACCCGGCGATCAGTTCCTTGGTTTCGCTGAACGGGCCGTCGACCACGGTGCGGCGGTCGCCGCTGAACTGGACGCGCACCCCCCGGGATGTGGGGTGCAGACCCTCGCCGGCCAGCATCACCCCGGCCTTGACCAGTTCCTCGTTGTAGCGGCCCATGTCGGCCAGCAACTGCTCACTCGGCATCTGCCCGGCTTCGGACTCGGGGCTGGCCTTCACGATCACCATCACGCGCATGTCGGATCTCCTGTTGATCCCCGGCCTGTCCGGGGCTTTCAGGAGTACGACGGACGGGCGCGGGCGGAATCGACATCATGTCGCCGACTTTTCGGCGTCCCGTCCGCGGCTGGTACCCTGCCGATCTGGACGCCACCCCTCCGGTCCCCCGGTCAAGGAGACACCGATGCAATACCTGTTGCTGGTCTACACCGACCCTGCCCTCACCGACACTCTGCCGGCCGAGAAGTACGACAGCCGCATGCGCGAGTGCTTCGACCACGCCGATGCGCTATGCGCCCAGGGCACCCTGCTCGATTCCCGCCAACTTGAAGCGCCGGCCACGGCACGCTCGGTACGCATCCGCGGCGGCCGCACCCAGGTGCTGGATGGGCCGTTCGCGGAAACCAAGGAAATCCTGGCGGGCTTCAACCTGATCGAGGCCGAAAGCCTGGCGCAGGCAGTGGAGATCGCCTCGCACATTCCGTGGGCGCAGACGGGTTGCATCGAGGTGCGGCCGGTGCGCGACACCCAGCGGGTGCGCGCGCGCGTGGGCGCTGGCGCTACAGCTGCGACTTCAGCGGCAGGATGAAGCGCTCGGCGAACTTTTCCTTGAACGGGCGCTGCTCCCAGCGCTCGTAGGTGTAACGCACCGACGGCTTGAGGTCCTGCTCGAAGACCTCGGTCATGCGCGCGGCGAAGGTGGCGTCGTAGACGTTGAGACTGGCCTCGTCGTTCAGCCGGAACGAGCGTACGTCGAAATTGGTCGAGCCCACCGACACCATCAGGCCATCCACGATCAGCAGCTTGTTGTGCATCATCGTCGGCTGGTACTCGTGGATCTCCACGTCGGCCAGCAGCAGCTCGCCCCAATGCGCCTTCGACGCCAGGCGCACCGTCTCCGAATCGATGTGCTTGCCGGGCACCAGCACCCGGATGCGCACGCCACGGTGCCGGGCGGCGATCAGCGCCTTCATGATCAGTTCGTCGGGCACGAAGTACGCCGCCTGCAGGTCGATGCTGTGCTCGGCGGCGGCGATCGCCATCAGGTACATCAGGTGCATGCTCTCGCTGCCGCCCGCGGGCGAGGCGATGAACAGGTGCGCGTCCATCGCGCCGGCCGGCTGCAGCGGCGGGAAATAGCCATCGCCGTTGAGCACCTCGCCGGTGGTCTTGATCCAGTTGTCGTTGAACGCGGCCTGGAACTGCGCCACGGCCGGGCCTTCCAGGCGAAAATGCAGGTCGCGCCAATGGTCCGGGTCCTGGGCGTTGCCACCCCACTGGTCGGCGATTCCAACGCCGCCGGTAAACCCGACCTTGCCATCCACGATCAGCAGCTTGCGGTGGGTGCGGTTGTTGAGCCGGCCGAGGTTGTACCACTTGAGCGGCCGGTAGTGCTTGACCTCCACGCCGGCGCGCTCCATCTGCGTGAGCAGGTCGCCCTCCATCTTGATGCTGCCCACCCAGTCCACCACCACATGCACCTTGACCCCGGCGCGCGCGCGTTCCGACAGGGCGTCGGCAAACTGCTGCCCCACCTCACCCGACCAGTAGATGTAGGTCTCGAAGGTGATCGTGCGCCGGGCAGAGCGGATGGCTTCCAGCATCGCCGGGAAAATCTGCTCGCCGTTCTCCAGGTCGATGACGTGGTTGCCCGGCAGGATCGACGGGCCCAGCAGCACCGACATCTCGCGGCGGAACTGCGGATCAGCGACGTTGTAGCGGTGCAGGATGCGGCGCTCGAGCTTCTTTTCCGGCGTGGCGAAATTCATCGCGAGCACCACGGCCAGCACGGTGACCGCGACGGTGATGAGGATCGTCCACATGCGGCGTCGGCTCCAGCGGGGCATGGCGGTGGGGGGGAAGGTTGGTTGTCCGGAGCTTAACGGGGGCGGCGGCGCAGACCCTTCACGCGTCCTCAACGCACGCCGCGCTCCTCACGCGGTCGTGCGCGGCGGTCGCGTAGCAGTGCGCTGCCGACGATGCCCACCCCCAGCGCCGCGGCCAGCAGGAACATCACCAGCGCCAGCGCCGGATAACCGAACAGCCGGGTTTCGGTCTCCACCCGCATCAGCATCACGCTGCCCAGGATCAACGCCGCGGTGATGATGCCGGCGCTGATGCGGTTGGCGATCTTCTGCAGGTTCTCCATCAACCGCGATTCCTCCAATCCGGTGACCTGCACCTGCAACCGGTTCTCGGCGAGCAGGCCCAGGATGTCCGACACCTTGCGCGGCGCCCCGCGCACCAGCGATTGCAGTTCCATCGCCTCGGAGGCCAGGTGGGCCAACGACAGCGACTTGCGCATGCGTTCGCGCATCACGTGGTCCAGGTGCTCCTCGACCACGCGCTTGACGTCCAGGTGCGGGTCCAGGGCCTGGCTCACTGCTTCCAGGTTGAGCAGGGTCTTGCCCAGCAGGCTCAGCTCCGGCGGCACGCGCAGCCCACAGGCGGTCGCCATGACGGTGACATCGAGGACCAGTCGCCCTTCAGACTGGCTGCTGCGACCACTCGCCGCGGCATAACGGGCGACACGCTGGCCCACTTCGCGCACGAAGCGGTCCTCGTCGAAGTCCTCCAGGCGGGTGCCCATGGCCACCACTTCCTGCGCGACGTCTTCGCCGCGGCCGTCTACCGCCGCGAACAGCAGCTTGAGCATCTGGTCGCGCCGCCGGGGCGGTACATGCGCCACCATCCCCAGATCGAGCAAGGCAAGCCGTCCGTCGGTGGTCAGCAGCAGGTTTCCCGGATGCGGGTCGGCATGGATTTCGCCATGGATGAACATCTGGTCCAGGTAGCCGCGCATCAGCGTGCCGGCCAACTCGCCCAAGGGCTCTTCGGTGCGGCGCAGGCCACCCACGTCCGTGACCTTGATCCCGTCCACCAGCTCCATGGTGAGCACCTCGCTGCGTGTCAGGTCCCACAACGGGCGCGGCACGAACAGTTTCGGATACGCCTCGAGGTGTTCGTGGAAGCGCTGCAGGTTCTCCGCCTCGGTGCGGTAGTCCAGCTCCCGCAGCAGGGTCTTGCCGAATTCAGACACCCAGTCGGCGAAACGCACGCGCCGGCCGAGGTCGGTGAAGCGGTCAGCCTTGTCCGCCAGCCCGGCCAATGCCTGCAGGTCGGCGTGGATGCCGGCGCTGATGTCCGGACGCTGGACCTTCACCGCGACGCGGCGGCCGTCGCGCAAGGTGGCCGCGTGCACCTGCCCGATCGACGCCGCACCCAAGGGCTCCTCGTCGAACGTCTCGAAGATCTTGCCCAGGCGCGCGCCCAGCGCCGCCTCCACCGTGTCGCGCACGACGTCGAACGACAGGGGCTGCACGTTGTCCTGGATGCGCTGCAGGGCGAGCAGGTAATCGGCGGGCACCATGTCCGGCCGCGTGGACAACGCCTGGCCAATCTTGATGAAGGTCGGACCCAGCGCCTCCAGATCATCGACGAAGGCTTCGGGGCCGGTGTCGGCGCCCTCGGGGGCGGCCGTTTCCGAAGGAAGTTCGAGTCCGCTGAACACACCCGCGGCACGGTACTTGAACAGGAAGCTGACGATCTGCGCGGTGCGGGCCAGGCCCTCGGGCTGCGAGTCCATGGTGGGTCCTTGGGGTTTCGGATTCAGGCAGGCCACCCGGTCCGGGTGGCAGAAACGACGCTGGCCCTCACAGGGGCCAGCGTCACTTGCAGGAAGGGGCGTCCTGCCCCGTCAGCGGGCTCAGCGGCCGTCGCGGTCGGCGTCGCCCGGCATGGCGCGCTCGATGTAGTGCCAACCGTCACGCACGGCGCCCTTGGCTTCGTTCCAGGCCAGGCGCGATTCGGCGCGCGAGGCATCCCAATCGCTGGCGAGCTTCGCTTCGACGTCCTCGAAGCGCTGGCCGCGGTACTTGTCGTAGTTCTGGTAGCCGTACTGGTACGCCGGCTCGTAGTCGTTCCAGTTGCGATCGGCGTTGTAGTACGAGGCCGTGGTGTAGGTGTTCTGGAAGTGGTCGCGATACTCGGTGGGGTTCACCGCTTCTGCAATCGCACCGCCGGTCTTCGCGCCGGCAATCGCGCCGACCACGGCGCCAACCGCCGTGCCCACCGGGCCACCGATGGCCGTGCCTGCAACGGCACCCGCAATGGCGCCTGCGCCTGCGCCGGTACCTTCACCGATGCTGTGATCCTTCTTGATGTCAGACATGTCGTTTGCTCCGTGGGTATGGGGAATACGGCGCGTTGGCCGTGTGGATACCATGAGCGTGTGTGCGTTGAGACGCGGTGAACACTTTGAGACCACCATGCAGCCGATTCATCCAATCGTGGGCAAGATGAGGAATCGCTTCACCAGACTGAAGAGGGGCCCGTCCGTTTTCTGATGCGGACGTCACCACTCGCCGCTTGCCTGGGTTAACCCAAGGCGGGCGGCGCGGTGCGGCGCATGTGGTGGCTGGCTGCGGATCAGTCCTTTTCCTTGCCGATGACCTTGCCGGACTTCGGGTCGATCTTCAGCTCCACGTCCTTGCCTGTGGGATCCTCGGCCTCCGCGTTCCAGATGCCGTCCTCGTAGTCCACGTCATGGACATTGGTGTAGCCAGCGGCAGCCAGGCGCGCACGCACGTCGGCTTCGCTGAGGTTGGCGACCTGCTCGTCGGGGTAAACCTCGCCGGTGGTGGCATCCAGGCGGACGTCGACGCGGTTGCCGTTGGCGCTGCGCGCATCAGCCTTCCACATGCCGTCCTCGAATTTGACGTCGTTGACCGACGTATAGCCCTGCGCCTCCAGCTTCGCCCGGACCTGCGTCGAGGTCATCGCGTCCTGCGCCCAAGCCAGGTTGGCAGCCATTGCCAGCGCGGCACCCAGCATCACTGCACGTTTCATCTTCGACTCCTGTGTCGTTGGTGGGAGTGCTACGACTCTGGTGATGGGTGCGGTAACAGTGGGTGAAGCTGCGCGCTATTCGTCACGTGTGGTTCAAGCCCGTGGTACGGGGGTGTTGACGTGATTCAGGCGCGCGGCGGAATGTTCAATTCCTCGTGACGGGAATCGCGCCTTTTGCGCCTTTTTCTGCGCGAATGTTCAGTCGCTGGCAGGAAAGTTCAAATCTGGCCTCATGGGCGCGGCGCTAGCGTCGCCGCCATGGACATCACCACCGCAAACAATGATTCCCGTCGGCGACTGCAGCACCTGCTGGCCGCTGCCCTTTTCGCCCTCGGCCTTGCGGCCAGCGTCGGCGTTCGCGCCGCAGACCTGGATGCAGACCTGCAACCCGGCCAGTACCAGTGGCGCGCCGACATTCCCGATGACGGCCCCACGGTGATCGTGGTCAGCCTGCCCGAACAGCGGCTGCATGTGTACCGCGACGGGCAACGCATTGGCGTGTCCACCGTCAGTAGCGGCAAGCCCGGCAAGGAAACCCCCACCGGGGTTTTCCCGATCCTGCAGAAGAAGCGCAAGCACCGCTCCAACCTTTATAACGATGCACCCATGCCTTACATGCAGCGGCTGACGTGGGACGGGGTCGCGCTACACGCAGGTCGCATTCCGGGTTATCCGGCCTCGCACGGCTGCATCCGCCTTCCACACGAGTTCGCGGAGCAGTTGTTCGAACTCACAGAGCGCGACAGCACGCTGGTGGTAGTGGCCGATGACGTGTCCCACGACGCGAGCGTCACCCGTCCGGGTAATCGGGTGCCGGTCAATGCATGGACCGGCCAATCCCTGGCGACGCGCGCGAAATCTCAGCACGAGGGCGGAGTCGCATCCGTGGGAGCGCACGATTGACTTGAGGGGTCGCGCGTAGCGGCAGGCCAACCCCGCAGTCGTCAGGCCTGGCGTTAGCGCGGTGTCCGCGCAGACGAAGATCGCAATCACGCACGATTAACGTGTTGATTTTGCGATCAAAAATTCAGCCTTGATGCATCCGCAACCCTCTAGGTTCGACCCACTTGTCGGCCCCCGACAATCCCCAGAAGGAGTTCACCCATGCGCAACAAGACCCTACTCGCCTTTGCCATTGCTTCGTGTATCGCCGCTCCGCTCGCCTTCGCGCAGGGTCGCGGTGCGGGCGGCCCACCGGCCGGCGCGGGCGCGATTGCCGGTAACGCCGGTGCGCGCATCAGCGATCGTGCCTCCATCGGAATCGATACGGCCAGCCGCGCCGCCGCGCAGCGCACCGCCGACCGCGACACCCGCATCCAGTTCGGTGCGGAACAGAAGACCACCGTGCAGGCCGCGCAGAATCAGACCGCGGTCGATGCCAAGTTGAAGGCCGACGCCAAGGCTGATGCCAAGGTGACCGACGACGTGACCGACGATGAGGTCACCGGCGAGACCAAGGCCAATGCCAATGCGACCTTCGGGCAGGACACCGCGGCCCGCGCCAAGCTGCAGCAGGAGGCCGACGTGGACACCCGCAAGACCTTCGGCAGCACCCAGTCCGCGGCCGCCAAGGCCAAGAACGACACCACCGATGACAGCGACGACACCACCACCGTTGATGACGGCAGCGACGACTGAGTCAGCCACGCCCCTGGAAAACGCCCCTTCGGGGGCGTTTTTCTTTGGTGCGTCCCAACGGCGGCGGGTCGCCGGGTGTCCCCACTTCACCTGGCCTTTCCGTACCGTTCGCCATGCTGGTAACCCCGCGCCGGAGACGACCATGCCCACTTGCGACGTCTGCCACAACGACTACGACAAGGCCTTCAAGCTGACCATGTCCGACGGACGCACTGGCACCTTCGACGCCTTCGAATGCGCCATCCACGCGATGGCCCCGCGCTGCGCGCATTGCCAGTGCGTGGTGGTCGGCCATGGCGCAGAACACGCCGGCACCGTGTACTGCTGCGCCCATTGCGCTCGCGCAAGCGGCGTCAGCGGCCTAGACGACCGCGTTTGATTCGTTACACCGCTACTGAGGTCCCGCCACATGCCAGGTCAGATCCAACAGAACCGCCACCGCCAGCGCACCCAGAACGATCCGGAGCTGCACCGCGACACGCAGAAGCTGGGGCCCGATCCGGAGAAGGAGCAGGAGGCGCTTGAGCCGCCGCTGCCGGGACACGCGCCGGAGCCGGACCGCCAGGTGCCGGAAGACTGAGTCACCCTCAAAGGCGGTCCTTCCCCCTCAAGGGCTGTCCTCGTGCTCCACCACCAGTACCCGCGCCTCGCCGCGCGGCCGCGCGCTGTGTTCCATGCCTTCCTCGCCGAAGAACAGGTCGCCGGCATGCAGGGTGATGACTGACTCCTCTCCATCGCGGCGCACGTGCATGTCCACCACGCCATCGAGCACCACGAACAGTTCGTCGCCGTCGTTGGCATGCCACGGGTAGCCCTGGTTAGTCCAGTGCAGGCGCGCGGTGATCGCCTCCACCCGTGCGACCTCGAGCGCACCCCACGCCCGTTCGGCGGTGAAGTCGCGGCTGCGCACCACCTTCATGGCGCCACCGCGGGCGCGTCGCAGCACGGTGGGGGCGCCGTTGTCGGCACGCGTTGCGGGGTCGAGGTGTCCAGCGGCGGGGACGATGGCCCCAGTCGATTCGGAGCGGCGACCGACGTTCCGGCCAGGGTGGCGGCCAGCAGGGCCATGAAGCGACAGCAGTAGGACATGGGACGGTGCTCGCTTGGATTGGGTGCCCATTCTGCCCAGCCACCGTCCGTCGATAATCCACCTGTTCGTGGCAACATTGTTTCCCCAAACAGCCCAATCCATCCGATGCGACTGACCGAACGACTGGCGGACATGGCGATCTTCGCCCAGGTCGTGGAGGACGGCGGATTCACCGCCGCCGCCCGGCACCTGGGCCTGTCGAAGGCGGCGGTAAGCAAGGCCGTGGTCCGGCTTGAGAACCATCTGGGCGAGCGCCTGCTGCAGCGGACCACCCGCCGCGTGCAGGCCACCGAGGTCGGCCACACCTTCCACGAGTACTGCCAGGCCATCGTCCAGCAGGCCGACGCGGCCGAGCAGCACCTCGGCCACCTGCACGACGAGCCCACAGGCATGTTGCGCATGACCGCGCCGCTCAGCTTTGGCGTCGCCCAGGTTGCCGCCACCCTGCCCGTGCTGCTCGCCCGCCATCCGCGGTTGCAGGTGGCCCTGTCACTGGACGATGGCGTTCGCGACCTGGTCGCCGAACGGCTCGACCTGGCCCTGCGCGCCGGCCCGCTGATGGACTCCGGGCTGGTCGCGCGCCGCGTGGGCGAGGTCCGCGCGAGCGTGGTGGCCACGCCGGGTTACCTGGCGCTGCATGGCACGCCTTCGACCCCAGCCGACCTCGCCCGGCATGCCTGCCTGCGCTACGACGAACACAGCCGCAACTGGGCCTTCGGCCACGGCGAGCCGGTCACCATCGGACGAGGCCCCGCGATCAACAGCACGCTGGCGCAGTGGCAGGCCGCGCGCAACGGCGGCGGCCTGGCGTTGCTGGCCGATTACCTCACCCAGGCCGACGTCGAGGCCGGGCGACTGGTGCGTGTACTGGCGGGCCATGCGCCGACGCCGGTCACGGTGTATGCCGTGCACCCTTATGCCCGCCACGTGCCGGCCAAGGTGCGGGCGGCCATCGCGCATTTCAGCGAGGTGTTCGCGGACGCCCTGCGCTGAGTGACGCGCTCATCGGCTGCTCACGGCCAATCGCTTACGGTCGGGCCCATGGCCACCGCCCGCAAACGCGTCAATCCACCGCAGCGCCAGCGCCGCCAACCCGGTCGGCAGCGCGCCATGCACCCTGAGCCCGTGACCATCGGCGACGGCTACATCGGCAGCGGCAAGCTGCAGGGCAAGGTCGCGCTGGTCACCGGCGGCGACAGCGGCATCGGTCGCGCGGTCGCGGTGCACTTCGCGCGCGAGGGCGCCGACGTCGCCATCGCCTACCTGGATGAGCACGCCGACGCGGAAGAGACCGTGCGCCTGGTCGAAGCGGAGGGCCGCCGCTGCGTGGCCTACCGCGGCGACCTCGGCCGCCCCGCGCATTGCGCCTCGGTGGTCAACCGCACGGTGAAGGCGCTGGGCCGGCTTGACGTGCTGGTCAACAACCACGCCGAGCAGCACATGGCCCAGCCGCCGGAAGAATTGACGCCCGCGCGCATCCGCAAGACCTTCGAGACCAACGTGTTCTCGTTCTTCCACCTCATTGATGCGGCGCTGCCGCACCTGAAGAAGGGCAGCAGCATCCTCAACACCGCCTCGGTCGTGGCCGCGCGCGGGCACGACGTGCTGATCGACTACGCCGCCAGCAAGGGCGCGATCCAGGCGCTGACCTTCTCGCTGGCCAAGGCGCTGGCCAAGCGCGGTATCCGGGTCAACGCGGTGGCGCCGGGTCCGATCTGGACGCCGCTGATCCCAGCCAGCTTCACTCCCAAGCGGGTGGCCGAATTCGGCTCGGATACGCTGATGGAACGGCCCGGCCAGCCCGCGGAAGTGGCCCCGGCGTATGTGTTCCTGGCCAGCGCCGACGGCAGCTACATCACCGGCCAGGTCATCCACGTCAACGGCGGCACGCACATCGCCGGATGAGCGCGCCGCAACCCGGTGCCGCTGCGGCACCAGCGAGGTTTGCCATGCCACGCGGAAGCAAAGAAGCCTACACCGACAAACAGAAGCGCCAGGCCCAACACATCGAGGAGGGCTACCGCGAGAAGGGCCTGTCCGAAGACGAGGCCGAACGCCGCGCGTGGGCCACGGTCAACAAGCAGGACGGCGGCGGCAAGAAGCGCGGCTCCGGGCGCAAGCGCACCACTCATTGAGGCCGAGGCACACCAGGCCCGCGGCGCGGAGCGGCGCCGGATTGGCACCGCCACGGCCCACTCCGGCCGCCCCCACCGGCGTTCATCGGCGCCCTTCGGGTTTCGTCGCATCCTGCGCCTGCTGAGCTCCAGCCGGGGCTATGCTCCGCGGCAATTCCTCCGTGGCTGCCGCTCCCGTGTTCAAGAGCCTCCTGTTCGTCCTGCGCATCGCCTTCGCCTGGTTCCTGGCGGTCATGCTGGCCATCGGCATCTGGGATTCGCTGCCCTTGCTGGGCCAGTTGGACTGGCTGATGGGCATCGCCGGCATGCTGACCATGGCCCTGGTCGTGGCCGGCGCCATCTCGCACCTGGGTCGGGTCAAGCTGATCGCCGGGCACATCGACGATGGCGTGCTCGACAACCGCCAGCGCCGCCAGATCGAGATCCCGCTGGAAGCCGGCGAGGCTTTCGACCTGCTGGAAGCCGCCATCCGCGAACTACCGCGTATCGAGCAGGTGGAAAGCGCGCGCGACAGCCTGCAGGTCACCGCCAAGGTGGGCCGCCCACAGACCTACGGCCACCATCCGCTGGGCAAGTGGAACCCGCTGCTGTGGTTCGGCATTCCGCGCAACCAGATCCTGGCCACGGTCACGCCCAACCCGGCCACGGGCAGCGTTACGTTGATCTGCGAGCCGGAGAACCCCGCGTGGACCGACTGGTTCCTGGTCGATGACGGCACCAATTACGAGAACGCCGAAGCCATCACCCGCGCAATCAGCCGCCGCGTGGCCGACTACCGCCGCGGCGAGAAGGCCGCCGTCGCGCAGACGCAGGTGGAGAAGGAACTCACCCAGGCCAAGCTCAGCCTGCTGCACGCGCAGGTGGAACCGCATTTCCTCTACAACACGCTGGCCAACGCGCAACTGCTGACGCGCAGCGACCCCGAGCGTGCCGAACAGATGCTCGGCCACCTCATCCAGTACCTGCGCCGCTCACTGCCGCGCACCCAGGACACGCCGTCCACGCTGGGCGAAGAACTGGAGCGGGCGCTGGCCTACCTGGAGATCCTGAAGATCCGCATGGGCCATCGACTGGCCGTGCAGGTCGACGTGCCGGAGCACCTGCGCGCCACGCCGCTGCCGTCGATGATGTTGCAGACGTTGGTGGAGAACGCGATCAAGCACGGGCTGGAGCCGCGCACCGCCGGCGGCACCGTGTGGATCCGCGCGCGGGCCAGCGACGGCACCGTGGCCATCACCGTGGCCGACGACGGCAACGGCTTCAGCGCCACCACCGGCGGCACCGGCATCGGCCTGAAGAACGTGCGCGAGCGGTTGCGCCTGATGTTCGGTGGCGAGGCCTCGCTGGCGGTGGTCGCCAATTTCCCGGCGGGCGTGGCGGCCACGCTCAGCGTGCCGGCAGCGCCGGGCAGTGCGCAGAGCGGTCACGGCGCGCCGCCACCGGTGGCGCCAGCGGCGCCCGCCACGCCCACGTGGTGGACCGATGCGGCCACGCCCGCCATCGACGCGCCCAACAGCCAGCCGCCGACCATTCCCGGCACCACCGCCAACGACGGGAGCCACGGCCATGGCTGAGCTGCCCTGCACCGCCATCGTCGCCGAGGATGAAGCGCTGCTGCGCAACGCCCTGGTCGAACAACTCCACCTCACCTGGCCGCAACTGCGCATCGTGGCCGAGTGCGAGGACGGCGCGAGCGCACTCGAGGCGCTGGCCGAGCACACGCCCGACGTGGCCTTCCTCGACATCCGCATGCCCGGCCTCACCGGCCTGGACGTGGCCGCCGCCGCGGCCGAGACCAGCCCGCGCACGCAGATCGTGTTCGCCACCGCCTACGACCAGTACGCCATCGATGCCTTCGAACGCGGCGCGGTGGACTACCTGCTGAAACCGATCACCGCCGAGCGCCTGGCCCACACCGTGCGCCGGCTGCAGACCCGTACCGGCAACAACGAGGCCGCCGCGCTTGCCGCGCTGCTGGCCAGGCTCGGGGCCGCGCCACCGTCCACGCCGACCACGCCGCCGCTCACCTGGCTCACCGCCAGCAACGGCCGCGAGACGCAACTGATCCTGGTCGATGACGTGGCGTACTTCCGCGCCGACAACAAGTACACCACCGTGGTCACCGCCGAAGGCGAAGCGCTGCTGCGCACGCCCATCAAGGACCTGCTGGGCATGCTCGACCCCGGCACGTTCAAGCAGATCCACCGCTCCACCATCGTCAACCTCAAGGCCATCGCCGGCATCGCCCGCGACGACAGCGGCCGCGGCACCGTGCGCCTGAAGGCGCGGCCGGAGACGTTGACCGTCAGCGTGCCGTACATGGCGCTGTTCAAGCACATGTGATGAGGTGACCCGTGAACAAGCTCCTTGCCCTGCTGTACCTGGTGCTGTCGCTGTTCGGCATCGACGTCGCCAGCAGCGCCGACGCGCTGTGCCGGCACACGCTGCTGCCGGGCGTGTGCGCGGTGAAGCCTGCCGTGCGCCGGCACGTGCCCACGGTGCCGCACCACTGCGTACGGCAGCACGCAAACAAGTCGGCGACCGACCCGTCCTGCACGCCACCGCGGCCGCGGGCTGCGCGCTGAACAAGAAAGCCCCGGCACCAGGCCGGGGCTTTGCTTTTCACGCTTCGCGAAGCGCTTACAGCGAGTTGAGGATCACCGCCGCGATCACGCCCGTCGCCACCGAGACCAGCACGTAGCGGTCGTCCATGCGGCGCCACTCGTGGTGGCGCGGCGGCGCGTACAGGCCGTAGCGGTAGTAGTCGTTCACGTAGTAGCCGCGGTATTCCGGATGGATGTGGTGGCCACGGCGGTAGGCCACGTAGCGCGGATGGCGGTGCTTGTAATGGCCGACATGGCGGCCGCGGTCGTGGCGGTCATGGCGATGGCCGCGGTCGTGGTCGCGGTCATGACGCCCCCGGCGGTGGTCGCGGTCGTCATCGCGGTCGCGGTCATAGCGGCCGTAACGGTCGTAGCGGTCATCGCCGTAACGGCCGTCATCGTGGGCGCCGGCAACGGCCACCCCGGACAGCAGGATCGACAGCGCCAGGATCGAGCCAAGGGTGCGCTTCATGGTGGAGCTCCTCGTGGGCGGCCACCCCGTTGGTGGCCCATGGAGGTCACGCTATGTCGACGAGACTGAACGGGTGATGGCTCCAGCCGGATCGTGAAAAAAACGTTCAGCCGGCAGTCGAGATCCCCCGGATGGGTGACAGACAACCCTCCCCCATCGGGCCGCAATAGACCCATGCGCCCTTGAGCCAACGGGGCGCCCGGCCCTGCCCCCGGAGGCGCCATGCACCTGATCTATTCGCACAACTACGCCACCGCACGCGCGTTCGCGCAGCGCAATGAGTTCATGCCCGGCGACTGGAAATGGATCCAGGACGCCGACATCGTCCGCCAGTACCCGCGGGCCGACGTGTACAAGGTCGGCCACTGGGGCGCCAATCCGCATCGCGACAAGATCGACGAGGCGATCGAGCGCGCGCGCGAATCGCGGCGGCTGGGAACGGTGAACGAGGTGGATGCCGGCGGCAGCACGCTGGGAGTGGCGGGGGCGTAGCCGCCCTGACGTCGGCAATGGCGGGCCGACGCGGCCCGAGCCAGGAGGCACGCACCGTGGCAGGGTTACACCCCCCCTATGAATTCAATGGATTCCGACTGGACCCGGTGGGCCATGAGCTGAGCCGCGCGGGCGAGCCGATCGCACTGGAGCCCAAGGCCTTCGACGTGCTGGGCGAGCTGGTCGCGCATGCGGGCGAGTTGTGCAGCCGCGACGTACTGCTGGATTCGGTCTGGGGCCATCGCCACGTGACCCCCGGCGTGCTCAACCGCAGCATCGCCCAGTTGCGTCGCGCCCTCGGCGACGATGCCACCCATCCGCGCTACATCCAGACCGTGCACGCCGTGGGGTACCGCTTCATCGCACCGGTCGAAGACGGCGCCAGCTCCGCGGCGGATGCGAAGGACCCTGCCGCCGCGCCCGCGGACGCCGCCGACGTCGCCCGCGGCCCGCCCCGACCCGCGCCCACCACGGCACCGCCTGCGTCCGTCGCGATCCTGCCGTTCGCCGACCTGAGCAGCACCAAGGACCAGGACTACTTCTGCGACGGCCTGGCCGAGGAGATCCTCAGCGGCCTGACCCGGGTGCAGGGCCTGCAGGTGGCTTCGCGCACGTCTTCGTTCCGCTTCCGCGACAGCGACACCGATGCGCGCGAGATCGGCCGCCAGCTCAACGTGGCCGCGATCATGGAGGGCAGCGTGCGCAAGGCCGGCAACCGCGTGCGCGTGACCGCGCAACTGATCGACGCGCGCAACGGCTACCACCTGTGGTCGGAGAACTTCGACCGCCGCCTGGAGGACATCTTCGCCATCCAGGAGGAGATCGCACGCAGCGTTGTCGCCGCGTTGCGGGTGTCGCTGACCACCCCCGCCGAACTGGATTTCACCCGCCACGCGCCGCGGGACATGCGGGCCTACGACTACTACCTGCGCGGCCGGCAACTCGAAGGCCACACCACCAACGTGTCCTGGCACCTCGCACCGCAGATGTTCAGGCTCGCGATCGAGCTCGACCCGGACTACGCGCAGGCGCACGCCGGCCTGGCCGATGCGTTGAGCGAACTGATGATGTGGCGCCTGGCCAAGCCCGAAGACGTGCTCGACGAGGCCCTCGCCGCCAGCCGCCGTGCGCTGGCGCTGGCGCCCGACCTCGCCGAATGCCACGTCGCCCATGCCCACGTGCTGTCGTTGGCCGGCGAACAGGAAGCCGCCACCACCGCCTTCGAGCACGCGATCGAGCTCGACCCGCAGCTGTACGAGGCCTACTACTACTTCGGCCGGCACTGCTTCGCCTATGGGCGCATCGAACGCGCCATCGACCTGCTCGAGGCCGCGCACCGCACCCGCCCCGACGAGTTCCAGGCACTGGCCATCGCGGTCGGCGCAGCGTTCGGCGCCGGCCAGCCCGAGCGCGCCCGCCAGTTGGCGCAGCAGGCGCTCGATGTTGCCCTGCACCAGATCAAACTGTCACCGGAGAACGTGCGCGCCTACTACTTCGCCGCGATCATGCAGCTGCACCTGGGCGATCCTGAAGCCGGCCGCCGCAACATCGCGACCGCGCTGTCGATGCGCCCCGACGACTACGGCACGCTGTACAACGCCGCCTGCTTTCATGCGCTGGCGGGCGAGCCGGAACAGGCGCTGGACCTGCTGGAGCGCGCGATCAGCACCGGCGAAGGGTTCCCGGAATGGATCGCGCACGACGATGACCTCGCCAGCCTGCGCCACCTGCCGCGCTACCACGCGCTGATCGAGCGGCTGGCCAGCTCACCGGGGCCTGCGCCTTTTACGGGCGCGTAACCTGCACAGGCGTAGAAGCCGCACTGCAGGGTGGAGTGTCCGTGGAGTTCGCCATGAACAGGTTCCATCGCGCCACCTTGCTCGCCGCCGCGACGGCGCTCGCCACCGCCTGCATGGGTCCGCGCGATGGCGCGGCCGTCGCGGTGCAGTCCGCCTCGCCGCCCGAAGCCGCGCTGGGCACCAACCTGCTCGAGGGTCTGGGCAACCACCACTTCCCGGTAACCAGCAGCCACCCCGAGGTGCAGCGCTGGTTCGACCAGGGCCTGATGCTGAGCTATGGCTTCAACCACGATGCCGCCGAGCGCGCGTTCCTCAAGGCCACGCAGCTCGATCCGCAGTGCGCGATGTGCTGGTGGGGCGCGGCGCTGGTGGTCGGTCCGCACATCAACGCCGGCATGGACCCGAAGAACAACGCCAGCGCGTGGTCGCGACTGCAGAAGGCCCGCGAGCTGGCGCCCAAGGCCAGCGCACGCGAACAGGCGTTCATCGAGGCACTGTCGGCGCGCTATGCCGCCAACCCGCCCGAGAACCGCCGTCCGCTGGACGAGGCCTACGCCGTGGCCACGCGTGAACTGATGCGCAAACTGCCCAACGACCTCGACGCCGCCACGTTCCACGCCGAGGCGCTGATGGACCTGCAGCCCTGGGACTACTACGACGACAACAAGCAGCCCAAAGGCCACACCAGCGAGATCGTGTCGACGCTGGAGTCGGTGATGAAGCGCAACCCCGACCACCCCGGCGCGCTGCACCTGTACGTGCACGCGGTCGAGGCCTCGGCCGACCCGCAGCGCGGCGTCGACGCCGCCGACCGGCTGCGCACGCTGATCCCCGGCTCCGGCCACCTGGTGCACATGCCCGCGCACATCTACGCGCGGGTGGGTCGCTGGCACGACGCGGTGCAGGCCAACCTGCGCGCGATCGAGGCCGACGACGCCTACCTCGCGCTGTGCCGCGGCAACACCCGCGGCGTGTATCCGCTGGGCTACGTGCCGCACAACCACCACTTCCTGTGGTTCGCGTCCAGCATGGAAGGCAACAGCGCGGTCGCGCGCAGCGCCGCGCTCAAGACCGCCGAGCGCACCAACCTGCCTGAACTGATGCGCCAACCCGGCTTCGCCAGCCTGCAGCACTACTGGATGTCGCCATGGTTCGACCGCGTCCGCTTCGGCCGCTGGGATGAGATCGCCGCCGCGCCAAACCCGGCCAGCGACCTGCCATACGTCACCGCGATCTGGCACTACGCGCAGGGCACCGCGGCGGCACGGCAGAACCGCCTGGAGGACGCCGCCAAGCACCTCGCCGCGTTGCGCCCGCTCGCCGCCGACCCGGTGATGGGGACCATGACGATGTGGGACCGCTACCCGCTGTCGCATGCCGCGAAGATCGCCGAGCGCAGCCTCACCGCCGAAGTGGCCAACGCCAAGGGCGACCACGCCAGTGCGATCGCCGCCCTGCGCGAAGCCGTCATCATCGAAGATCGCATTCCCTACGATGAGCCGCCCGGCTGGCACGCCCCGGTGCGGCATTCGCTCGGCGCGCTGCTGCTGGCCGCCAAGCGCCCGGCAGAAGCGGAGGCGGTGTACCGCGAGGAGTTGCTGCGCAACCCCGGGAACGGCTGGTCGCTACATGGGCTGGTGCAGAGCCTCAAGGCGCAGGGTCGCACGCGCGAGGCCGCCGCCGTCGAGCAGCAGCGGGCGCAGGCGTGGCAGCACGCCGACGTGAAGCTGGTGGCTTCGCGGATCTGACATGGCCACCACCAACACGCAGTCGTGCACCAACATCCACGAGATCGCCGCGGGTATATACCGGATCAACACGCCGATGTCGCTGCCGGGCGACATCGCGTTCTCGTTCAACCAGTACCTGATCGACGACGACGAGCCGCTGCTGTTCCACACCGGCCTGCGCCTGCTGTTCCCGCTGGTGAACGAAGCGGTCGCCAGCGTCCTGCCCGCGGCGCGGCTGCGGCACATCGCGTTCTCGCACGTGGAAGCCGACGAGTGCGGCGCGCTCAACCACTGGCTGGACGCCGCGCCGCGGTCGACGCCGTTGTGCGGGACGGTGGCGGCGATGGTGTCGATCAACGATCTCGCCGACCGCGCGCCGCGCGCCATGGCCGATGGCGAGGTGCTCAAGCTCGGCCGACACCGCGTGCGCTGGTTCGACGCCCCGCACCTGCCACACGGCTGGGACTGCGGCTTCCTGATGGAAGAGACCACCGGCACCTTGTTGTGCGGCGACCTGTTCACCCAGCCGGGTCGCGGCGAGCCGGCGCTGACCGGGGCCGACATCCTCGGCCCGAGCGAGGCGTTCCGCCAACCGATGGACTACTTCGCCCACTGCCCGCAGACCGGCGCGCTGCTGGAGAAGCTGGCGCAGGCCCAACCGACCACGCTGGCGTGCATGCATGGCAGCGCGTGGCGTGGCGATGGGGCGGCGTTGCTGCGGGCGTTGGCGGGCGCACTGGGGCATTGACCGCCCCGCACGCGCGCTTCTTCACGCCCGGGCGGACACGTCCAACCGCGCGCTACAGCCAGCGCACCAGACGCTGGTACACCGCATCGCTGCCCAACAACCCCAGATGGTGGAGCCCATGCCCCACCCAGCGCTGTGACTCTGGGATGCGCAGGTCGAAGGCGTCATCGGCATGCTCGCCGAAGGCGCTGGCAATCGGCACCAGGCCATCGCCGCGCAGCGTGCGGTCGTTGCCATCGTTGCGGGGATGCTGCGTCGTCGCTGCGATCGCGTAGGCACGAACCGGCTCCGGCAATGGCACCGGCGTACGCGCATCGACGCGATCGAGAAAATCGCGGCCCTGCCAGTCGGAATCACGGACATTGCCGTGGCGCAGGTCCTGGATGCCGGCGCTGCGCATCTGGCCCAGGCGCACGAGCGGCGCACTGTAGGGGCTGATGCTGATCAGCTGGTCGGCCCAACTGCCCGCACGCTCCAACGGCGCGCCGTGGTGTGGTGTGGCGAGGAACACCACCCGTATCGGAAGCTTCGACCAGTGCAGCCCCTGGCTGAAGCCGACATCGAGCGCGCTGCGCGCCACCAGCCCGCCCATGCTGTGGCACAGCAGCGTGATCTCCTGCACCGGCACCGGCCACGCCGCGACCAGTTGCTCCAGCAGGCCGGCGAACTCCTGCCCATTGGTGGAGATGCGCCGGCCGCTGTTGTAGTGCAGATGCACCGGCGTGTAACCAAAGTCGCGCGCCAGGGCGGCGCCATGGTCGTGGCCTCCGTGGTGCCACTGCAGGTCGTTCATGCACAGGCCGTGGATCTGCAGCAGCAGTTTGCCGCTGGCGTTCGGCAGGTGTGCGGCCAGCGGCTTGCGCGTCAATGGCAGCGGCGCGCCTTCGCGACGAAGTTGCATGCGGATGGCGAGCGGATTGCCGCTGGCTTCGAGATGGTCGCCGAGCACGCCGTTGAGCGCGGCGACCAAGGCCTCGCGCTGCGGTGACGCACTGCTGGTACCCAACCCCGGGGCAAGGCGCGACAGCGACAGGTCCACGCCGTGTCCGACCAACCGGGTGACGCCGCGCACGCTGCCATAGACGAGCCGCGCGAGCCCCGTCGTCCGCGCCGGGGCGGGCCGCCCCACCACCGGCGGCAGATGGGCGACCGCGGCGTGCATGGCCTCCACCACGTCCGTGAGACTGGTCACGCCATCGATGGCCAACCGGCCCACGCCACGCAGATCGCTGGCGAGGCGCGGCGGTGTATCGGGGCTGGTGCTGCGTCGGGCCATGGGGCCATCACAGGGGGGTGCCGCTATCGTATCGTCATCAGTGTTATGCCGGAGCGAGCCATGGCAGAAAACAAAACCCAACGGACACAGGTTCCTGTCGAGGCCTACCTCGCCGCGATCACCGACGACGTGCGCCGACGCGACTGCGAGCAACTGGTGCGCATGATGTCGCGCGTGACCGGCCAGCCCGCCGTGATGTGGGGTGACAGCATCGTCGGCTTCGACCATTACCACTACCGTTACGCCAGTGGCCACGAAGGCGACGCGGCGCAGGTCGGCTTCTCCTCGCGCAAGACTGACCTCAGCGTTTACCTCTGCCCGGGCGCCTCGGGGCAGGACGCGCTGCTGTCGCGATTGGGCCGGCACAAGATGGGCAAGGCCTGCCTGTCCATCCGCCGGCTGGACGACGTGGACCTCGACGTGCTGGAGCAACTGGTGGCGGAGTCGGTGGCTGAGATCAGGCAGCGCTACCCGGGGTGAGTCGGGCCCATGCCGCAACGATGAAGGAGCACCCATGACCACCGCCAGCCGCCCCAGCATCGCCACCGAGTTCCTGCAGCTGTGCGCGCGTGGCGACGTCCGCGACGCCTACGACCGCTACGTGTCGCTGGACTTCGTCCACCACAACGCCTACTTCCCCGGCGACCGCGAGTCGCTGCTGCTGGCGATGGAGCAGAGCGCACAGGCCGAGCCCAACAAGTCATTCGAGATCAAGCAGGTGATCGAAGGCGCGGATCGCGTGGCGGTCTACTCGCACCTCAAACGCGCGCAGGGAGCGGAATACGCCGTCGTGCACATCCTGCGCTTTGCCGGCGACAAGAGCGTGGAACTGTGGGACGTGGGTCAGGAAGTGCCGGAGGATTCGCCCAACGTGCTGGGCATGTTCTGAACCCAACCGCGTTACGCGGACGGAATTCGCCCACGCCCTCCGCGCACGGACCCGCGTGAACTGGCCGCCCCACCAGCATCGGCACGTTGAATACCTGTGCGGCCCACTCCCCCAGCCGCGGCACGCATCGCGGTCCCCACCCCCTGCGATGCGCGCCTGACACGCACAGCGAGCCGTTGCCGGGGACGCGAACGCGCTTGCCTGGAGTCGCACGGATGAAGAGCTTGAACGTAGCGTGGATGTCCCTGGCGATTGCAGCCGCTACCGTCATCGCCGCCCCGGCGCACGCCGCGCCGGAATGCACACCGGCCGGCGATTGCACCGCTTATCGCAACCGGGTGACGTTCCCGGCCAATGCGTTGCCCTACGGACCCGCGAGCGCGTTCGTGCTGAACATGCAGGGTCTGGACTGGGTAGGCCTGGGCGGCGGCCTCAGCCTGACGGTGCGCCGCCCGCTGGACTTCAGGGGCGACAAGGTCCGCCTGACGGTGGTCTATCAGGCCACCAGTGGCAATGAAGGCACCAACGCCTTCGCGGTCACCGCCATCGGCTTCCGCCATGGCAACGGATTCGAGACCTACGGCGGCACCCTGTCCAATGTGTTCGACATCCCGGGCAACGGCGACGGCCTGTGGGAGCAGTCGGTGGTGGTGGAACCCGGCGAAGGCTGGAACCCCGCCGCGCCGTGGTGGCACTTCCAGATCGGCCGCCAGGGCACGTACACCGACAACCTGCGGGTGATGGCGGTGACGATGGAGTACTGAGCGGGACGTTGCCGCCCCGACAAATCAGTCCAGCGCGTAGGCCACCTTGGCCCCGGTGACGGTGATCAGTTTCTGGTCCTGCAAGCTCTGCACGATCGCCGCCACCGCCTTGTCGTCCATCGGTGGCTTGAACCACGACTTGATGGACGACTTCAACGTCGCCAGCTTGGCCGGCTTGCTCGATTTCTTCAGGCGCGCGACCACTTCCTGCACACGCTGGACGCTGGTGGCGGCGGAGGACGCGGGGCCGTTGGCTTCGGGCAGCACGGTCACCGTTACCTTCTTGGCGGCCTTCTTCGCCGGCGCCTTGGTCGCGGTCTTGGTCGCGGCCTTGGCGGGCGACCTGGCCGCAGGCGGGGCCTTCTTGGCCGCGGGCGCAGCGGTAGCGCCGCCGGGCAACTCAGGCAGGCGGCAGCAGTTGATGCCCAGCCCGGTGAGGTGGCGCACCAGCGGGTCGAAGCCCCGATCCTTGGAGATGATATTGAACGCCGCACCCGGCTCGTCGGCGGCGAGCCGGCCGATGTAAAACGCGATGTGGAAGTCCACCGCGTCCGGCCCGCTGCCGGTGATCTGGATGTACTCCGCGTCCGCGCCAAACGGCTGGAGCGCCTGCACCAGCTCCAGCATCAGCTTGTTCTGGTTCTGCCCCAGGAACACCTTGACCCGCGACTCGCCCGGCTTCAGCCGGTCCAACGCTTTGGGCTGCACGTTCTCGAAGTCGATCAGGAAGTAGGGCTTGCTCATGATGCGGCCTCGTTGCGCGGAATCGGCGCCGGCAACCATGCCGGCGGGTTGGGAAAAATCCTACCCCACTGCAGCGTCGCGGCTACGGCGGCGCTGGCCCATCACCTGGCCATGCGTCGTTCCCGTTCGATCGCGTCGTTGAGTAGCTTGACCGCATCGGCGTTACCGGGTGCGATCTCGAGCGACTTGCGGAAGGTCGCGATGGCGTCCGCAGGGCGATCGAGGCGGAGATAGTGCAGGCCGAGGTTGTTCCATGCCTTGACGAAGCCCGGATCGAGTTCGACGGCCTTCTCGAACGCCTCGATGGCGGCCGAACCCTGCCCGGTACGCGCGTGCACGATCCCCAGGTTGTTCCAGGCGCTGGCGAAACCCGGCTCGATCTGCAGCGCCTTGGTGTGGGCATTGACCGCGTCCTGATGCTGGCCAAGGCCTTCGTAGGCACCACCCAGGTTGTCCCAGGTGATGTGCGAGGTCGGATCCAGATACAACGAATGCCGGTAGGCCTTGATTGCCTGGTGCGGCTGTCGCAACTCCTCGTACGCGAGCCCCTGCATTGACCACGAAGCCGGCTCATCCGGCTCGGCGATCGTCCATTCGGTGCTGTGCTTCAGCACACCCGCCCAGTCCCCGCGCTCCCCCATGGTCCGACACTGCCCGAACCAGTCCCGCTTTGCCGCAGCGGCGACTGCGGCCGGCGCCGCCGGCGCCGGGGACGTGGCGCCGCCCGCGTCGCGGGCAAACGCGCGGATGACCGAAATCCGTTGGTTACCGGAGACCTGCCCGGCGAGTTCCGGCGTCGGCGCCGTCGCCGCGGGCGGTGGGCGCAGGAACCGGTTACCCAACAGCACCGCGTGGACCAGGGTCATGGCCAGCAGGGCATCCTTCACCAAAGTGCCCTGGCCGCGCAGGAGCTTGTTCAACAGGGCCGCGCCAAGAACGCATGCCACCGCGATGCCGAGATAGCGCAGCAACACCGCCGCCACGAACGTTCGCAGCGAATGGCCCGCTCCCGCGGCGCCCACCGGCATCGAGAACATCTGCACGGCGAACAACACGGCCATCCACAGCAACGCGCCGCGCCAGCCCAATCCAGGTGCGGTCGCGCTGATCGGCGTGGTGCTGCTGGAAAACGGGGCCGGCGGCGGTCGGGTCACGGGTGGCAATGAACCTTCCGCCATCGAGGCCGCCGGCGAACTCGGCGGCACCGCATCGGCAGGCGCGCGTACCTGGAGGAGCACGGCCACCTCCGCGGCGGGCGATGGCCCCCCGTGCCGGGGCCGGCCACGCGATCCTGTGCACGGACCATGCCGGAGGTGAAGTAGGTGCGGATTTCCTCGATGGTCAGCGGACCAAACCGCCTGCCGCCAAGGGCATGCAGGAACCATCCGTCCTCATCCATCGCGGCCGGCGCCGCCGCCTCCGGTGACCGGCCGCAGGACATGCGGTGAGCAGCAAGATCATCGACCGTGAGTCCACATTCCGTGCAGAGGATAGCCACCAACATTCCTTGTGATTGTTCGAGCCGCGGGGAATCTAGCACAGGCCCTGCGACCTGCCTTCCAGGGACGCAGCTCCAAGAATGAACTGCGACAATGCGGATCATCATCGGAAGGATCGGGGCGCCCTCACCATGAAGCACGTCGTGGCAGCACTCTGCCTACTGAGCCCGGCTGCACTGGCGTGCGACACGTCGCCCTTGCAGCTAACCGGCACCGCCACCTTGCAGACCTGCCACGCGCAGAACTCGGCCAACTGCGTCTACAGCGGCAAGGCCCTGTACGAGTACATGGAAGCGGTACCCGACAGCGATGCGGTCTACACCATTGGCCTGCATTCCAGTCCGTGGCGCATGTACGACGGCGAGCTGCGCATCCTGACGATTGAGGACGTGGCCGGGAGCGTGCGGGCCAAGATGGACGGCAAGCTGCAGCGCGTGGAACTGATCGGGTCGTGGACGGGCGCGTCCCCGGCGGTAGGCGTGCCGTCGCTCTCCGAGCGCCTTTCAAAAGCGCTCGATGGCTTCCCCGTGCGTGGGGAGGACGGCTTCCTGTGGCTGGCCCCGGACGGGACCCGTCGCACCACACGCCATGCGTTCACCCTGCGCGAGGGCGCGGGCTCGTACTACCTGCCGGAGGGCAGCGAGGTGTTCGTGCCCCTGGTGGCTGGCTGGCCCGCCTTCGTGGAGGACCAGATCCCGGAGGACAACGCCGAACTACTGAACGCCGCTGCCGTGGGCTGGGATGTGTTCTTCCTATGCCCGGAAAAGGCGCTGGCTGGGTTCGAGCGCGCAGCCGCAAACGGCAGCGCCATTGCCGCGTACAACGCCGCGCTCATGCGCCTGGACCGCGGTTCCGACGGCGACCGCGCCGCCGCGCGCAAGCTGTTGGAACGCGGCGCCGCACTGGGCGACGCCAAATCGCGTGCTCGGTTGCAGGCACTGGCGGCTGGCGAATAGCCCGCTGGCCACCGGGCACACGCGTCTGCCAAACTCCCGCCGCTCCCTCGCCGACCCCGTCGGCACGGCTACACCCACCGACCGCACGGAACGCGGCGGAGCATGGACCGTCCGGCCAATCCCGGACTTGCTAATGGACGTAAGGAATAGCAATGCAGAACCTGATTTCGTTGAACCTGTCGGCACAGGACCTCGCCGACCTCGACGCCGCGATCGCCACCGTGCGTCGCGTGTTCACCCCCTTCATCGGGCTGGAACCCGAGGACCGGGTAGAGATGAAGAAGATGGGCCCCAAGTCGCGCGACTTCTGCGAGCAGGCATTGAACCTGCTCGCCAGCAATCCGCAGATGGTGCCGCCCAACCTGGGCCTGGAAGAGGCGCTGGCCGACCGCACGGCGCTGGAGCAGCTGCGCCCGCGACTGCAGCAATTGCGCCAGTTGGTGGAGCGTGGCGACGACACCGAGATGGCACTGGGCAGCGACATGATGGCCATCGCCCTGGAGGGCTACCGCCTGCTGGACGTGTCCGGCAAGGGGGAGGCACTGAAGAGTGCCCGCCGCGAGCTGTCCGTTCGGTTTGCGCGGAAGCGTCGTGAGCCGGAGGCTGCGCCGATCTAACAGATGGGTACCACCCACCTCGGTGTCTGATGACGCCGGGGCCATGGCCGGCGGATGGGGCGAGGGCCTTGTCCGCCGGCTTTGCTTTAGGGGCGGAGGTTTGGACGCTGAAGGGTTCGGGCTTGGACCTCGAAGGGTCGGAGGTTGGACCTTGAGGGGACCCAGACGGAGCCTTGAGGCCCAAGGCTCGAACTGGGCGGGTCGAAACGTGGGGCATGCGGGGTGCATTGTTGGACCTCTAGAGGTCGAAGCACCGGGCTCTAGGGTGGAGTTGCGGACCTGCGGGAGTCGCCGCCCCAAGCATTGAGGCCCACAGACCGGGCTTGGGGGTTGGGGCGTCAGGCTTTAAGTCCGGAAGACGGACACCGTGAGGCTCCATAGGTAGAGTGGAACTTGTCGTCTGCCGACGCCCAGGCTGCCGTCGGGAACCAGCCTTCTCCGGCATCGCCACTGGGGTGGCGCCTGAAAACTGAACAAGCCCCCCCCCTGGATTCAAACAACCAAGTGGGTGAATATGGCCCATGGCCGATACGCTGACACCCGCGGAGCGAAGCGAGCGAATGTCTCGTATCCGGGGAGCCCATACCAAGCCTGAACTATTGGTACGCAAGGGCCTGCATGCCAGAGGGTTTCGATTCCGGCTACATCAAAAGGGTCTCCCTGGACGGCCGGACTTGGTTCTGCCAAAGTACCGCGCAGTGGTATTCGTCCATGGCTGTTTTTGGCATGCCCACTCGTGCCAGAAGGGACGAATTCCAGGAACTCGGAGCGACTTCTGGAGGGCGAAGTTCGAGGGGAATAGAAGGCGGGACGCCCGTAACACCAGAGCGCTTCGTGCGGCGGGATGGCGCGTCTTCAAGATTTGGGAATGCCAGCTCGCTACGCCCACGAGGCTCGAGCGCACGCTGGAAAGATTGGTTCAAGCACTTTGTCGCGAGGTATGAGATTGGACGGTGGAAACTTGCCTGCCCAGGCACATGGCCGGGAGGCCAAATCAGTGAGTAGCAAGAAGTTGCGGGTGATGGATCTTTTTGCGGGATGCGGTGGGCTGTCGTTGGGGCTTGAGCAGGCTGGCTTTGAACCCGTGTTTGTCAACGAGCTCAACGACGATGCCCGGGCGACCTATATCCAGAATCGAGTGCATAAGCACGAATTGCTTGCCGAACCAGGCTTCCATTCTTCCGACGTCAAGGGAATGGTGCTTGACAAGAAATTCCTTCCCGCCCTTGAAGATAGATTCAAGGATATTGGCATCGAGCACGGTGAACTGGACTTGCTCGTAGGTGGGCCCCCGTGCCAAGGCTTTTCCGGCATTGGGCATCGCCGCTCCTACGCCGTAGACAAGGAACAGCTCCCATCGAACCATCTGTTTCAGGACATGGCGGCGATCATCCACCGGCTCCGGCCAAGAGCGTTTCTCTTTGAAAACGTTCGCGGCTTGCTCCACAGCAAGTGGACAAGCGATGGCCAGAAAGGGGAAATCTGGAAGGACGTCCTCGCCACTTACATGGGCATTCCCGGCTACACCGTGGGCTACTCACTGGTGTACGCCAAAGACTATGGCGTCCCACAGAACCGACCCCGCGTCCTAATGGTGGGCATCCGGGACGATGTAGGCTCAGGATTGGTGCGCGTAGGCAACCCGGAAGACGCCGTGCTCCGCGGCTACCTCCCGAAACCGGGACAGGTGAAAGCCCCAGATCTGGTCGACCTACTTGGCGACCTTGTCGACGAAGCCTATGAGAATGGTGGCGCGACCACCCAATATCCGGGAGCTGCAAGGACGGCAATACAGAAGCACTTACGCACGCCTAGGGACGGCGGCACTCCTCTCCGAAAAGGCGACGTGGTTTCCGAGCACGAATACAGCAAGCACAACGAGCGGATCCTCGCCAAGTTTCGAGCCATGCATGCCAACGGCGGGCTTGTTCCGGCTGAGTTCCAGACCAAGAAGTTTGCCCAGCGATTGCTGCCGGAACGTTGGGGTAAGGAAGGCCCGACGATCACTGCAACATCGCTTGCGGATGACTATGTGCACTTCTCGCAACCGCGCGTACTGACCGTACGCGAATGGGCGCGCTTACAGATGTTCCCTGACTGGTATCAGTTCGCCGGAAAGCGAACCACTGGCGGTATCAGGCGTGCCGGAAACCCGCGAGAAAATATCTTCGATCGCGAGGTTCCAAAGTACACGCAGATTGGCAATGCTGTCCCCGTGGGCTTGGCCAAGGCAGTTGGCGAGCACTTGAGGAAGGTGCTGGAGAGTTAATCGACAAGGGAGGGGGGGGGGGTGATGCTGGGATCTTCGGACGTTTCCATACAAGAAGTCCTCCGCTACTTCACGCAGCGCGGAATCGAAGTTGGACTACTTGTTCCGACGGCGACCGGCATGGCGAAGAGCATCATGGACGCCACCGGCAACGTTCGGGGCTTCCTGAAGTCCAGCGGGATTCATGACTACGATTCCCAGCCTCAGGGCACGTCCCACAAGCGAACGATCGCCACTCGCATCGTGACCTCTTCCGGCATCGTCGGCACCACCACGAGCCTATATCGACCCGTGACCAAAACCGGCGACCCCCGACTTTGGATCTATGGCCTCCAACAACACGCGGAACCGGGCAATCTCCTTGTACTGGTAGCAGTTAGCAGGGAGGAGCTTCTCGTCATCAACGCTAGCAATGCGGGACTTGTTCCAGGTGTTAATCCACCCCTGAGCGCCCGGATTCAGGTTCTCGACAGCTTCGGGGTCGACCTTGATACGTTGCTCGCACCACTTGTCGCCAAGCAAGACGAAACCGCCGTTGAGCTGCTCAACCTGCTAAGGGGAATTTCAGGGACATGGCACCGAGGCAAGCCAGGGATCAAGCGAGACACTGAGGTGGGTCGACTATTGGAGGAGCTTCTTGGCATCAAAGCCAATAGCTCAAGGTCACCTGACTACAAGGGCATTGAGATCAAAGCTGGTCGAAGCAAGTCCGCAACGCGACAAACGCTCTTTGCGAAGGTACCCGATTGGACAATCAGCAACCTCAAGAGTAGCGCCGCCCTTCTTGACTCGTTTGGCTACCAAAGGAGTGCCAAGTATGCCCGCCAACTCAGATGCACCGTTTCCGCAAAGGGGCCCAACACCCAAGGACTCTCCCTTGTTGTTCCACCTGGGGTCGATCGACTCGTGGAAGTTTCCAGCAGCCCGACAGTGAAAGAAGCCGTTGCTTGGCACATCCCCGACCTCAAAGAAGCCCTCCAACGCAAGCATCCAGAGACCTTCTGGGTAACCGCTAGCAGTAGAAGCGGCGGCGGCGCTTCCGAAGAGTTTCGCTACGACTTCGTTCTTCACACTAAGAAGCCATTTGCAAGTTCCCTCCCAACGCTGCTCGAAACAGGAATCGTTACAGTTGACCATCTCATCACTAGGGGCCTGGACGGTCGCGTCAGCGAAAAGGGGCCGCTCTTCAAGATTTGGAAGAAGGATATGGACCTGCTCTTTCCTCCTGGAGAGCTTTATTCCCTCCTCCCCGCCAACTGATTGCAGGCTCCGCGAGAGTGAGCCACCCCGACTGCAAAGCTAATCGTTCGTAGAGGTCGGACTGCTGACTGCTCCAGGAGGCAGGTGTTTCGCGCCGCACCCGATAAGGGAGCAGGTCAACGCCCGCAGCGCGAAGTAACGTTGGTGCACCCATCCGACTTTGCGTCACGCAAACTTGTTGATGTCCAGTACCGCACGGAATACAGGGTGAATCTCCCACTGCAGGCCCTGATCAGGTCCAAGTGCGGACTTGAACATGTTGGGTTTCTGCGAATAGGAGACGTGCTCGTACCCGCCCTTCTCTTTTTCTTTTCGGCCAAAGAAGAGGCCAACCTCGAAAAGGAATGACGCTACATCCGCCGCCCTAGCACGCCCGGACAAGCCTGCGATATTCGGTGAAAACTTCGACAGGATCTGCTTTTCGATCAGCTCATATAGTTCATTGGTCGAAAACAGATCCTTCTTCCCGTAGAAGGCATCAAACATATCTTCAAGCTGCGGGCATTGCGGCCGAAATTCAGCAACAAGATCCGCCCTTCGATTGGCGCCAAACTCTTCCATTTCTTCGCGGACGTCGTCCAAAGAGATCTTTGCCGATCTTCGCTCGAAAGCTCGTTGCGACGACACCTTGCATAGCTCGACAAGCCAGCGGGGCCGATGAGCCGAAAGGGTATAGAGGGGGATATGAATTGACTTGTTCTTCTCGCCCCAGCGAACCGGCGACTCAAACAACAAAGAAATGTAGAACAGATCCCTTCTCTCGCCCGGAGGTGGAACCGTTAAGCCAGAAATCTTCGCGGTTCGAGTGAGGTAACCCTCAATGCGGCGCGCCAACATCTGCCTAACCTGGGACTCGCTCCAAGACATTTTCATTACGTACTGACGCACATGCGAAATTGATTCGAAATCCAACCGGACGCTAGCCAACACATTGGGGCGAATGGAAGTTCTGACTCGAAGTTGCGGGACCGCATTTCGCATGTCACGAATAGCGTCAAAGAACCCGACAATTCTCGCCTTGTCGGTTTTTGTGTCGCGAAAATTCCGATCTATGTCGTCGACGATCAGCCATATCTGATCGATCTCTCCACTCCTGTACCGCCTCAGGATTTGCTCAAAATTCTGCCCAGCGAGGCGACTACGGGACAACTCAACCCCTCCAGCCGAAACCATTGGAACGATCCGGTCCACGATCGCTGAAACGACATTTCGTTGACGAAAGCCTTCCTTTTCCGCTTCTTCCAGTAGAGATATCGCGTCATCTTTCCAAGCATGGCCAATTGCCGTGCCGACACTGACAGCAATCAACTTGTACAGTTCTTTCTTCCAAGCGCGCGCCCACTTTGCGGGGTCATAGCCAGTGACTTCAGGAAACACCGCGGCGCCTGTTGTGCGAACAACGAGCGACTTTTCCTGACGTTCTAGGTTGGTAGCAAGCGAGCGAAGTAGCGAGCTCTTTCCCTCGCCCTTGTACGCCATGATGATGCGAATTGGGTTGCTCGGAGAGTAGAAGTCCACGAGGTCATCCCGAACCAGCAAATGCGATATGAAGATCCGCTCGTCTTCGTCCTCGGCAGCTTCATTCCCAAATAGGTCTGCGGAGCGCAAGTCAAACATCGTCATCCTCTAATGCCTCATCCGATTCGCTACTAGCTTGAGATGAAGAAGAAAGGCGGCCGATTGGCCGCCCTTCTTCAGCTAATCGTGTACTTCAGGCCCCAAGGGGGTTCCCCTTCTCCACATCAATCTTGTACTGCTTAATCGCCCGCGCCACATCCTTCCCCGTCATCTTCCCATCCGCCGCCAGCGCCGCAATCGCCGCGTGCGCTATATGGAAGCGATCCACCTCGAAGTGGCGGCGCAGGTTGGCACGCGTGTCGCTGCGGCCAAAGCCATCCGTGCCCAGCACGCTGTAGCGCATCGGCACGAACTCGCGCACCTGGTCGGCGTAGTTGCGGATGTAGTCGGTGGCGGCAATCGCCGGGCCCTGGCGGCCTTCCAGCAGGCTGGTGATGTACGGCACGCGCGGCTTGGACTCGGGGTGCAGGCGGTTCCAGCGGATCGCGTCCACGCCGTCGCGCGCCAGCTCGTTGAAGCTGGGGCACGACCAGATGTCGGCGGTCACGCCAAAGTCCTTGTCCAGCAGTTCGGCCGCGGCGATGGCTTCGCGCAGGATGGTGCCGCTGCCCAGCAGCTGCACGCGCAGCTCGCTCTTCTTGGCCTTGCCGGCGTCCTTCAGCAGGTACATGCCCTTGATGATGCCTTCCGCGCTGCCTTCGGGCATGTCGGGGTGGCTGTAGTTCTCGTTCATCAGGGTGATGTAGTAGTACTCATCCTGCTGCTCGGCCAGCATGCGCTGCATGCCGTGCTGCACGATCACCGTCACCTCGTAGCCGAAGGTGGGGTCGTAGCTGCGGCAGTTGGGGATCAGCCCCGCCTGCACCATGCTGTGGCCGTCCTCGTGCTGCAGGCCTTCGCCGTTGAGCGTGGTGCGCCCGGCGGTGCCACCCAGCAGGAAGCCGCGCGCGCGCATGTCCGCTGCCTGCCACGCGGCATCGCCCACGCGCTGGAAGCCGAACATCGAGTAGTAGATGTAGAACGGCAGCATCTGCAGGTCGTTGGTGCTGTAGCTGGTGGCCGCGGCCATCCAGCTGGCGAATGCACCGGCCTCGGTGATGCCCTCTTCCAGCACCTGCCCGGCCGCGTCCTCGCGGTAGTACATCAACTGGTCGCGGTCCACCGGCTTGTACTTCTGCCCGTGCGGGGCGTAGATGCCGATCTGGCGGAACAGGCCTTCCATGCCGAAGGTGCGGGCCTCGTCGGCCACGATCGGCACGCAGCGCGGGCCCACCTGCTTGTCGCGCAGGGTGATGTTGAGCGTCTGCACGAACGCCATGGTGGTGCTGATCTCGCGCTCGCCGGTGCTCTTGAGCAGGCGCTCGTAGGTTTCCAGCTTGGGCACTTCCAGCGAGGTGCTGGACTTGCGGCGGCGCTGCGGCAGGAAGCCGCCCAGCGCGCGGCGACGCTCCAGCAGGTACTCCACTTCCGGCGACTTCTCGCCCGGGTGGAAGAACGGCACCTGCTTGTCGGCCAGCTGCGCGTCGGTCACCGGGATGTTGAAGCGGTCGCGGAAGTAGCGGACGTCTTCGTCGTCCAGCTTCTTGGTCTGGTGGGTGGGGTTGAGCGCCTCGCCGGCCTTGCCCATGCCGTAGCCCTTGACCGTCTTGGCCAGGATCACGGTCGGCATCCCCTTGGTGTTGCTGGCCTGGTGGTAGGCCGCGTACACCTTGTGCGGGTCGTGGCCACCGCGGTTGAGGCGCCACACGTCGTCATCGGACATGTTGGCCACCAGCGCGGCGGTCTCCGGGTACTTGCCGAAGAAGTTGTCGCGGGTGTACTTGCCGCCGAAGGCCTTGCAGTTCTGGTACTCGCCGTCGACGGTTTCCATCATCAGCTGGCGCAGCTTGCCGGTGGTGTCGCGGGCCAGCAGCGGGTCCCAGTAGCTGCCCCAGATGGTCTTGATCACGTTCCAGCCAGCGCCGCGGAACACGCCCTCCAGTTCCTGGATGATCTTGCCGTTGCCGCGCACCGGGCCGTCCAGGCGCTGCAGGTTGCAGTTGATGACGAAGACCAGGTTGTCCAGGCCTTCGCGGCCCGCGACCGAGATGGCGCCCAGCGATTCGGGCTCGTCGGTCTCGCCGTCGCCCAGGAAGCACCACACCTTGCGGTCGGTCTTGGGCAGCAGGCCACGGCCCTCCAGGTACTTCCAGTTGCGCGCCTGGTAGATGGCGGCGATCGGGCCCAGGCCCATCGACACGGTGGGCACCTGCCAGAAGTCCGGCATCAGCCACGGGTGCGGGTAGGACGAGATGCCGCGGCCGTCCACTTCCATGCGGAAGCTGTCCAGCTGCGATTCGCTGATGCGGCCTTCCAGGAACGAGCGCGCGTACACGCCCGGCGAGCTGTGGCCCTGCACGCAGACCAGGTCGCCCGGGTGGTCGCCCTCGGGGCCGCGCCAGAAGTGGTTGAAGCCGACGTCGTACAGGGTGGCCGCCGAGGCGAAGCTGGCGATGTGGCCGCCCAGGTCGCCGGGCTTGCGGTTGGCGCGCACCACCATGGCCATCGCGTTCCAGCGGATGATCGAGCGGATCCGCTGCTCCATCGCATGGTCGCCGGGGCTCTTGGCCTCCATGTGCGGCGGGATGGTGTTGATGTATTCGGTCGTCGGCGCGAACGGCAGGTGGGCACCGGCACGACGGGTGACCTCGACCACGCTTTCCAGCAGGTGATGGGCGCGCTCGGCGCCATCACGCGTGATGACCGCCTGGACCGACTCCACCCATTCCTGGGTTTCGGTGGGGTCGAGGTCGCGGTCGAGTTCGGTGTGGGGGGTCTGGCTCATGTCCGCTCCATACGGGCGGCCCCTGCCGGCCCGCGTATTCAGGTAATTAGAGTCCGAATTCTAGCCCAGCCCGGTGGCAGGGGCTTGACCGACATCAGTCGCAACCCACCCACCCGCCCGTACCAGCGCGTATGTCGGCGCTCGACGGGATCGCGCTCGTTGACATGGAATTGGGCGTGGCCGGGTTATTCTCGCCCCCTGCTCTGTTCACACTCGCCCCATGCCCGAAACGCAACGTCTCGACGCCGCGCCCATCTGGCCATTGCCTGTCTTGCTGGCCACGGTGCTGCTCATCGTCGTCGGGCCTTATCTCTTGTTACGGTCTGCCGAAAAGGATGTTGCGGAGGATGCGGCATGGGTCAACCGGGCGTACCAGATTTCGGCCGTCGTCCAGGGGCTGATGTACAACCTGCGCAACCGCGAGTCTGCGGCGGTCGCCTATGGCGTGGGGTATGACACCCCGCTGGTGCGCTCCCGCCTGGCCGAAAGCCAACGGGAGTTGCCGCAGGACATGCAGGCCGCAGCGGACTTGACCCGCGACAACCCTGACCAGCAGCGCCGCATCGGCCAGCTGATGGCATCGGCGGCCATGCGCGAGGAACTGATCAGGAAGATCATTAGCGTGCCCCCCGGCCAGGCCTCGACGGACGACCTTCGGGCCTTGTCGGCGCGGTACCCCATACGCGACCTGGGCAACGCCATCATCCACGCCGAGGATGAGCTGCTGGTCAAGCGCCAGCAGGCCGCCGACAGGAGTCGACTCCGCGCCCGCTCGCTGGCATTCGGCGCGGTCATCGGTCAGTTATTGCTGTTGGGGCTGGTGGTGTACTTCTCCCGCCGCCAACTGGCCAAGCGCCTGGAGGCGGAACTGGAGTCGCGCAAGGCACAGGCACGTGCGCAGACCGTGCTGCAGACCGTGCGCGAGCCCATCGTGCTGGTGGACGACAAGCTCAACGTGGTGATGCACAACGCCGCCTTTGCCGAGTTGTACGGCGTGCAGGACAAGGACACCCGCGGCATGCCGCTGGTGGAGTTGGGTGGCGGCGCGTGGCAGCACCCCGGCACGCTGCAGCGGCTGGGCGACGTGCTGGCGCGGGGCCGCGAACTGTGGGACCACGAGCAGACACAGACCACCGCCGACGGCGTGGAGCGCACCATGCTGATCAACGCGCGCAAGATGCCGCTGCCGGACTCCGCCGAGCAGGTGGCGCTGATCATCGCCAGCGACATCACCGCGCAGAAGGTGGCCGAGAGCCACGTCCGCGAGCTGAACCGCCAGCTGGAAGGCAAGATCGAGCAGGTCTCGGACGTGAACCGCGAACTGGAGGCGTTCAGCTATTCGGTGTCGCACGACCTGCGCGCGCCGCTGCGCCACATCAGCGGCTTCGCCGACAAGCTGGAGCGCCACCTGGGCGAGCGCAACGACGACAAGTCGCGGCACTACATCAGCGTCATCTCGGGTTCGGCCAAGCGCATGTCGCAGTTGATCGACGACCTGTTGGTGTACTCCCGCCTGGGCCGCAGCGCGCTGCGGATGCAGCCGGTGGACCTGCAGTCGATGGTGGCCGACGTGCGCGCCATGCTGGACGCCAACGTCCACCAGGACACGCCGGAGCACCGGGTGGAATGGCGCGTCGCCCCGCTGCCGATCGTGGTCGGCGACGACAACATGCTGCGGCAGGTGTGGCTCAACCTGCTGGGCAACGCCGTCAAGTACAGCATGCGTTCAGAGCCGGCCCGGATCGAGGTGCACTACGCGCGTGAAGACGACGGCACCCACCGTTTCGAGGTCCGCGACAATGGCGTGGGCTTCGACATGGCCTACGCCAGCAAGCTGTTCGGCGTGTTCCAGCGTCTTCACGCGGATACCGACTTCCAAGGCACTGGTATCGGCCTGGCCAGCGTGCGCCGGGTGCTGAGCCGCCACGGCGGGCGCGTCTGGGCTGAATCGACCCCCGGCCAGGGTTCAGTCTTCTACTTTACACTTCCGTCCAGTAACGACATCACCATCACGGAGCCGCGCCAATGACCACCATCCGATCCATCCTGCTGGCCGAAGACAGCCCGGCCGACGCAGAGATGGCCATCGATGCGCTGCGGGATGCCAACCTGGCCAACCCCATCGTTCACGTGCACGACGGCGTGGAAGCGCTGGACTTCCTGATGGCGCGGGGCAAGTACGCGGGCCGCCAGGGCGGTGATCCCGCGGTGCTGCTGCTGGACATCAAGATGCCGCGCGTGGACGGGCTGGAGGTACTGCAGGAGCTGCGCGCCCACGAGCGCCTGCGCCGCCTGCCGGTGGTGATGCTCACCTCCTCCCGGGAGGAGAGCGACCTGGCCCGCAGCTGGGACCTCGGCGTGAACGCCTACGTGGTCAAGCCCGTGGACTCGGACCAGTTTTTCAATGCGGTGAAGACGCTCGGCACGTTCTGGGCCGTGCTAAATGAAATCCCCGGCGAAAGTTGACGATGCGTGAACTGCCGCCCCTGCGGGTGCTGGTGGTGGACGATTCGGCCGATGATGCGGAGCTGATGCGCTTCGCGCTGGAGGAGGGCGGGCTGGTGGTGGAATGCCTGCGCGTGTTCACCGAGCTCGGTCTACGCCAGGCGCTGGATGAGTTTGCCGCCTGCGTGGTGCTGTCGGACCTGAACATCCCCGGCTTCTCCGGGGAACGCGCGCTGGAGTTGGTGCGCGAGGCCGCGCCGAACCTGCCGTTCGTTTTCGTCACCGGCTGGATGGGTGAACACCCGGCGCCGGGCCCTGCCGACGCGCTGGTGCTGAAAGACCAACTCGACACCCTGCCCGACCTGCTGGGCCGCCTCCTGGCCTGAGACGAACACGCCGCCCGAAGGCGGCGTGTCGTGTCGGACGCGGATGCCTGGGCTCAGCCGCGCGCGTGGCGGAGCTGCGCATCCACCGCCGCAATGGCGGTCATGTTGACCACGCGCCGTGCCGACGAGGCCGGCGTCAGGATGTGCGCCGGCTTGTCCAGGCCCATCAGGATCGGGCCGATGGCCACGCCGTCGGTCATCACCCGGGTCATGTTGTAGGTGATGTTGGCCGCATCCAGGTTGGGCATCACGAACAGGTTGGGACGGCCCTTGAGCGTGGTGTTGGGGAAGATGCGGTGGCGCAGCTCCTCGTCCCACGCGGTGTCCGCCATCATCTCGCCATCCACCTCCAGCTTGGGCACGCGCGCCTTGATGATCTGGTAGGCGCGGCGCATCTTCGCCGCCGAGGCGTTGTCGTGGCTGCCGAAGTTGCTGTGCGACAGCAGCGCCACCTTCGGCTCGATGCCGAACAGCTTCAGCCGGTACGAGGCCTGCAGCGTGGCCTCGGCGATCTGCTCGGCGCTGGGGTCGACCTGCACGTGGGTGTCGAGGAAGAACCACACGCCCTTGTCGTTGATCACGCCGGTCATCGCCGCCGTGCCCTGCACGCCGCGGTCGAAGTCGAAGACGCTGCGCAGGTAGCCCAGCTTCTTGTGGAAGCGGCCGACCAGGCCGCAGATCATCGCGTCGGCTTCGCCCCGCTCCACCATCAGCGCGGCAATCAGCGTGGGTCGCGAGCGCAGCAGGTTCTTCGCCGCCGCCGGGGTCACGCCACGGCGCTCGGTCAGCGCGTGGTACGACTGCCAGTAGTCGTTGAAGCGCGGATCATCGTTGATGTTGGTCAGCTCCAGATCCACGCCCACGCGCATGCGCAGGCCCAGGCGCTGGATGCGGCTCTCGATCACCTCCGGGCGGCCGATCAGGATCGGGTGCGCCAGGCCTTCATCGATCACCGACTGCACCGCGCGCAGCACGGTTTCTTCCTCGCCCTCGGCATAGACCACGCGCTGCTTGTGGGCGCGCGCGCGGTCGTACACCGGCTTCATGATCAGGCCGGTGCGGTGGATGAACTGGGCGAGCTTCTCCTCATACGCGGCCATGTCGGTGATCGGACGCGTAGCCACGCCCGACTCCATCGCCGCCTTCGCCACGGCCGGGGCCAGCACCACCAGCAGGCGCGGGTCGAACGGGCGCGGAATCAGGTAGTCGGGGCCGAACTTCGGCACTTCATCGCCGTAGGCACCCCCGAGGTCAGTGGCTTCCACCCGCGCCAGCTGGGCGATGGCGCGCACGCAGGCCAGCTTCATCGCTTCGTTGATGCCGGTGGCGCCCACATCCAGCGCGCCGCGGAAGATGTACGGGAAGCACAGCGCGTTGTTGACCTGGTTCGGGTAGTCCGAACGGCCGGTGGCGATGATGCAGTCCGGGCGCACGCGCTTGGCGTCTTCCGGCAGGATCTCCGGGTGCGGGTTCGCCAGCGCCAGGATGATCGGCCGGTCGGCCATCGACGCGACCATCTCCGGCTTGAGGATGCCGCCGGCCGACAGGCCGAGGAACACGTCGGCGCCTTCTACTATTTCGGCCAGCGTGCGCGCGGCGGTGTCGCGGGCGTAGCGCGCCTTGTCCGGGTCGAGGTTGGCGCGGCCGCTGTAGATCACGCCCTCGCGATCGAACGCGGTGATGTTGTCCTTCTTAACGCCCAGCGCGACCAGCATGTCGAGGCAGGCGATGCCCGCCGCGCCGGCGCCGGTGGTGGCGACCTTGATGCTGCCGATGTCCTTGCCGACCACGGCCAGCGCGTTGAGCACCGCCGAGCCTACGATGATCGCGGTGCCATGCTGGTCATCGTGGAACACCGGGATCTTCATCCGCTCGCGCAGCTTGCGCTCGACGATGAAGCACTCCGGCGCCTTGATGTCCTCGAGGTTGATGCCGCCGAACGTCGGCTCGAGGCTGGCGATGATGTCGACCAGCTTGTCCGGGTCCTTCTCGTCGACTTCGATGTCGAACACGTCGATGCCCGCGAACTTCTGGAACAGCACGCCCTTGCCTTCCATGACCGGCTTGCCGGCCAGCGGGCCGATGTCGCCCAGGCCAAGCACGGCGGTGCCGTTGCTGATCACCGCCACCAGGTTGCCGCGCGCGGTGTAGTCGCTGGCGGTGGTGGGGTCGGCGACGATGGCCTCGCAGGCGTAGGCCACCCCGGGCGAGTAGGCCAGCGCGAGGTCGCGCTGGGTCACCATCGGCTTGGTCGCGGTGACCTTGATCTTGCCGGGGGGAGACAGGCGGTGGTATTCGAGCGCCGCCTGCTTGAGATCGTCGTTGTTGGACATGGTTCCGGATGGGGACGGGTGGACGGTCGATTCTAGCCCCAGCCGATGGCGGCTATCCCCCCACGCATCCACAATACGGTCATGGATCGTGGAAAGCCGCCTCTTCGGGCACGCTTTCCAGGCGGATCCGGTTGGCGAACAGCGAGAACGCCAGCATGCCCGCGAGGCCATTGGCGCGCTCCACCCAGCGCGGCAGCCAGCGCGCCGGTACCAGCACGCCGGCCTGGAACAGCGGCGCGAAGCGTTGCACATCCACCAGCGTCATCTTGCCGGCGAACAGCCAGCGGCACAGGTGCAGCTGCTGCTGGCGCAGCGCCCAGCGGAAGAAGGTGTGCACGTCCACCAGCCCTCGCAGGTAGACGGTGTCCTTGGTGAAGGCGTGGCCGCCGCTGGTGGGCACGCCGCGGAACACGCGCTGCGCCGAGGCGAAGCTGTCCTCCGGCGACTGGCCGGCATCGAGGAAGTAGTGGAACACCTGGATGAAGTCGGCGCCGTCCAGCGCCATCGCCACCGCCTCGATGCGCAGGCTGATGCGCTTCATGCGGCCGATGTCGATGTGGCCGGTGATCTGCTCGGCAAAGGTCGCCAGCCCCTCCTGCGTGGCGGTGACGCGCGGCGACGGCAGCGACAGGCTGGGCAGCATGGTCTGGTGGCGGCCGTTGAGCGCGGTCAGCGAGTGCACGAAGGCCTCGTGGTGCAGCAGCTGGTAGCGGTCGTAGTCGCGGAAGGCGGCACCGTGGCGCAGGCGGATGCGGGTGGCGCCGGCGGCGGCCTTGGCGATCAGGTCGGGGTCCAGCACCACCTCGATCATGCGGCCGTCGAAGAACTCGTCCAGGTCACGCTGCAGCTGCAATTGCAGGGCGGTGGCGGAGATTTCGACGTGCTCGCTCGGCGCCATCAGCTCGCGGTCGAGTTCGTTGGCGATCTCGATGAAGTGGTGGGCGGCCTCACGGGTGGTGGGGCCATTGCCGGGCAGGGCCTCGGCCGGGCCGCCATACAGCTCAAGCGAGTGGCCGGTGACCTCGGTGGTGCCTAGCGCCCCGAGCATGGCCGCGGCGGTGCACCAGCTGCGCGCCGAGTCGGCGACGTACTGGCCCAGCGGGTGGGTTTCGTCGGCCTCTTCGGCGATCAGGTCCAGCTCGTGGCGGGTCTGGCTGAAGTCCAGGCGCGGGTACTCGATCTGCGGCAGGTAATGCTGGCCGCGGGCGTGCGCCGCGAGGAAGCGGAATTCCTCGCCGGCGGGCCAACTGGCCATGGCGAGGATGCGGATGCCTTTGGCGGCCTTGACCAGCCGCGCGTCGAGGGCGGCATGGTGGTGCACCTCGGGCGAAAAGTGCGTGGTATCCACGGTGTGGTTGTCGACCTTTGCCGCGCCAGCGTCAAGTACTCAGTGACGCCCGTACTTGTCGTCCAGGCGTTTGTTGAGTGCCTTGCCCAGCACCTTCTCCTCGGCCTTCTGCGCGCGACGGTTGGCCAGGCGGTTGGCCGCGCCGGCCACCTCGCCGCTGAGCTTGAGGTAGTGGCCGAAGCGCTGGGGGTCCAGCGTGCCCGCGGCGATGGCGGCCTGCACCGCGCAGCCGGGCTCCTTGCCATGTTGGCAATCGCGGAACTTGCACTGTGCCGCCAGCGCCTCGACATCGCCGAAGTTCTCGGCCACGTCCTCCTCGCCGGTGGGCTTGAGTTCGCGCATGCCCGGGGTGTCGATCAGGCAGCCGCCATGGGGCAGCGGCAGCAGCGCACGGTAGGTGGTGGTGTGGCGGCCGCGCGAGTCGTGCTCGCGGACCGCGTTGGTCTTCATCCGCTCCTCGCCCAACAGGGTGTTGGTCAGGGTGGATTTGCCTGCCCCGGAGGACCCCACCAGCACCGCGGTACGCCCGGGCTGCAGCCACGGGACGAGCTGCGCGACGCTGGCCGGGTCCTTGGCGTTGACCGTGCACACCGCCACGCCCTGCTCGGCCAGCATGGCGCGGGTCGCGTCGGCCTCCGGCGCGGTGGCGGGATCCGCCGCGGCCAGGTCGGCCTTGGTCAGCACCACCACCGGCTCAGCGCCGCCGCGCACCAGCAGCAGGTAGCGCTCGATGCGCCTCGGGTTGAAGTCCAGGTCGAGCCCGCAGACCACGAACACGGTGTCGACGTTGGCCGCGATCAGCTGCTGGCGGTAATGCTCGCCCGCGGCGCCGCGCTTGATGCTGGTCCGGCGCGGCAGCAGGGCCACGATCTGCGGCTTGTGGTTGGCCAGGTCCTGGATCAGCACCCAGTCGCCGACACCGGCCCGCTGCTCGGGCGGAAAGCGCGGGCGCTGCCATTCGGGCAGGGATTCCACGCCGAAGGTGCTGTCCGGCCCGTCGGCCACCACGTAGCCGCTGCGGTGCTGCTCCACCACCCGCACCGGGCGGGCCTGGGGATGCTGCGCCATCGCCTCGCGCCAGGCCACGGGTTCCGGCTGGCCGTCGGCGGCCAGGGGCCAGCCGATCGCCTGCAGGGCGGTGGTATCAGGGCTCAAGCGGTGCGGGCGTGGGTGGTCATGGCGCGATTCTAGACCAGCCACGGGGGCATGGCGGGGTCGTAGGCGCTGCCTCCGCCGGGCGTGGTGGGGACTTTTCGGGACCCGGCGAGGGGTCGGGACGTCCGTAACCGTCACGGAATTGGGCACTTTGGCGGAAAAATCTGCCGTATGGGGCACCGATTTCGGAGAATTTTCGGCTAACCTGCTAATCCCTCCTCACGTTCCCGCCCTGCCAATGTCTCCCCCGAGCCTGAAAACCCGCGACCGCCTGTCCGAAGTCCGCTACGAAATCCGCGGAGAGCTGGCCCGGCGAGCCCGTGAGCTGGAAGGCCAGGGACGCAAGCAGATCAAGCTCAACATCGGCAACCCGGGCGCATTCGGGTTCCGCGCGCCGGAACACCTGCAGCGGGCCATCGCCGACCAGATCGCCCGCACCGACCCGTACACCCACCAGCAGGGCCTGCCGGCCGCGCGCGAGGCCGTGGCCCGCTTCTACAGGGAGCGCGGCACGCCCAACGCCTCGCCCGAGCGCGTGTTCATCGGCAACGGCGTCAGCGAGCTGATCGACCTGTCGCTGCGCGCGCTGCTCAACCCCGGCGACGAGGTGCTGCTGCCTTCGCCCGACTACCCGCTGTGGAGCGCCGCGACCATCCTCAACGACGGTCGCCCGGTGTACTACAGCTGCCTGCCGGAGAACGGCTTCCTGCCCGACCCGGAGGAGATCGAGTCGCTGGTGTCCTCGCGCACCCGCGCGATCGTGCTGATCAACCCCAACAACCCGACCGGCGCGGTGTACCCGCGCGAGCTGCTGCTGAAGATCGTCGACATCGCGGCCCGGCACGGCCTGCTGATCATGGCCGACGAGATCTACGACTCCATCACCTACGACGGGGCGAAGTTCGAGCCGATCGCGCCGCTGGCGGGCGAGATCCCGTGCCTGTCGTTTGGCGGCCTGTCGAAGGTGCACCGTGCCTGCGGCTGGCGCGTGGGCTGGGCGGTGCTGTCCGGCGACCCGCTGGCCAGCGGCGACTACCACCACGCGATGGACCTGCTGGGCGCCCTGCGCCTGTGCGCCAACGTGCCCGGCCAGTTCGCCATCGAGGCGGCGCTGCACGGCGAGGACACCATCACCCCGCTGTGCGAGCCGGGCGGCCGACTGTACGAGGCGCGTCGCGCGGTGGTCGAAGCGGTGGCCGCCAGCAGGCACCTGACCCTGGTCGAACCGGCTGGCGCGCTGTACGCGTTCCCGGGCGTCGTGGGCCCGGCGGCGAAGGATTTCGACGACCACCGCTTCGCGCTGGAGCTGCTGGAAACCGAGGACGTGCTGGTGGTACCGGGCTCCAGCTTCAACGTGCCCTACCGCAACCATTTCCGCGTGACCTTGCTGCCGGAACCGGCCGACGTGCGCGAGGTGTTCACCCGCATCGAGCGCGTCCTCGACCGCCACGCCGAGCGGGCGCAGGCCGGGGAGTTGCGCGCCATCGCCTGATGCCGGGCACTCCGGCCCGTCGGCACGGCACGCCCACACGCAGCGGGCTAACATCAGCCCATTGCCCACGCCCGAGCCCGCCATGGCCACCGACCCGAATGCCCTGACCTACCTCGCCCTGGGCGACAGCTACACCATCGGCGAGGGCGTGGCCCCCGGTGACACCTGGCCGGTTCGCCTGACCCTGGCATTGCGCGAGGAAGGCGTGCCGCTGGAGTTCCCGCGCACCATCGCCGCCACCGGCTGGACCACCGACGAGCTGATGACCGCGATGGACCTGGCGCAGCCGCCGCTGGGCGAATACGACTTCGTCAGCCTGCTGATCGGCGTGAACAACCAGTACCGCGACCGCAGCTGTGCCGACTACGCCGGCGAGTTCGGCGAGGTGCTGGAGCGCGCGGTGCGTCATGCGCGCGGGCGCGCGGACCGGGTGCTGGTGCTGTCGATCCCGGACTGGGGGGTGACCCCGTTCGCCGCAGACCAGGGCCGCGATTGCGCGCGCGTGGCAAGCGAGCTGGACGAGTACAACGCCTGCGCTCGCGGCGCCTGCGAAGCGCACGGCGTGGCTTTCGTCGACATCACCGACATCAACCGCCAGCGCGGCGCCGAAGCGGGCATGCTGGCCGCCGACGGCCTGCATCCGTCGGCGGCGATGTACGCCGAATGGGCGGCGCAGGCGCTGCCCGTCGCGCGCAAGCTGCTGGCCAACGCCTGAGCGAAGCCGACAGCGCGCCGGGATCAGTCCGGCACCACCGTGCGATAGCCCTTGGCGGCAAGCCGCTGCAACAGCAGCTCCAGCATGGCCACGTTGCGCCCATGCGGCGCGCCTTCGTGCATCAGCACGATGGCGCCGGGGGCCAGGTCGCGCTCGATCCGCGCCACCACCTGCTCCGGGTCGGCGGCCACGCCGTCGAAGCCGCGCGCGCTCCACGCCACGCGCGTCAGTGCGTGCGGCTTCAACGCCGCGGCGACAAACGGGTTGGACATGCCCACCACGGCGCGGAACCAGCGCGGCGGTCGCCCGGTGAGGTCGGTGAGCGCACGCTGGCAACGCTCCACTTGGTGGCGCATGCGCAGGGGCCCCAGCGCCCAGAACCAGGCCGCCGGGTGGCTCATGCTGTGGTTGCCGATGCCATGGCCGCGACGGACGATGTCGCGCACCAGCGCCGGTTGCGCCACCGCGCGCACGCCGACGAGGAAGAACGTGGCCTTGGCGCCGTGCGCATCCAGCAAGTCGAGGATCGCCGGGGTGTCGGCGGAGGGGCCGTCATCGATGGTCAGCCAGACCTCGCGCCGCTGCGTGGGCAGGCGGGTCAGCACGGGGGCCAGCACCGGCGAGCCGGGGCGGAAGGTGCCCCACAGCAACAGGCCATGGCTGCCCAGCCAGACCGGGATGGCCGCCTGCCAGCCCCACGCCCACCACAGCGCGGCCAGCAGCACGTGCGCGCCGGCGAACCACAGCAGCCACAGGTGCGGGAAGACGGGCGGACGGTGTACGGACGTGGCTGACATGGGTCAAATGATCGCACGTCGGTTCACCGCCCCTGCAGCGACCCACGGCGTAAAATGGCGCATTCCCCCGCTTGATGGACCCCGCCATGTCACTCGACCCTGCCCTGCGCGCCCGCATCGAATCGCTGCTGGCCGCCAACAACGTCGTCCTGTTCATGAAGGGCGAACCGCGTGCCCCACAGTGCGGCTTCTCGGCCAAGGCCGTCGGCGCGCTGTCGGCGGTGGGCGTGGACTACGCGCATGTCAACGTGCTGGCCGACGCGGAGATCCGCGAGGGCATCAAGGTCTACGGTGAGTGGCCGACGATCCCGCAGCTGTACATCGGCGGCGAGCTGGTCGGCGGCAGCGACATCATCGAGCAGATGGTCAATTCAGGCGAGCTGTACAGCGTGCTCGGCCTGGCCCAGCCCGACCGCACCCCGCCGAGCATCACCATCACCCCCGCCGCCGTGCAGATGCTGCGCGAGGCGGTGGCCAACGCCGGCGAAGGCTATGCCCTGCAGGTGGAAGTCGACCCGCGCTTCAATGCGCGCCTGCAACTGGGTCCGGTGGACGCCAACGCCATCGCGGTGGAGCAGGATGGCATCCGCGCGCAGTTCGACCTGGCCAGCGCGCGCCGCGCCGAAGGCCTGACCATCGACTGGGTGGACGACGCGCGCGGCCGCGGCCTGGTGATCGAGAACCCCAACGCACCGGCCAAGGTGCGCGAACTGTCGCCGGCCGACACCGCCGCGCAGGTGGAGGCAGGCACGCTGACCCTGGTGGACGTGCGCCCGTTCGACGAGCGGATGATGGCCTCGGTGCGGTTGCCGTTCTCCACCTTCGACGATGAAGGCCGGGGCGCGCTGGAAGCGCTGCCGAAGGACACCCCGCTGGCGTTCCTGTGCCACCACGGTGGCCGCAGCCAGCAGGCGGCGGAGCATTTCCGCGGGCTGGGCTTCAGCAAGCTGTTCAACGTCACCGGCGGCATCGACGCCTGGGCCACCGAGGTGGATTCCAGCATCGGCCGCTATTGATGAGGAGCGGCTGAGCCACGACGCGCGTCGTGGCTCAGCCGCTGAAACCGCCTTCGTCCAGGAAGACCTGTTCCTCGACGGTGGTGGTACGCCCAAGGGCCGCATTGCGATGCGGGAAGCGGCCAAACCGCTCGATGATGTCCAGGTGCAGCTTGGCCCAATGGTCGGCATCCTCGCCGGCCAGGCCGCGATGCAACTCTACCGAGCGCTGCTGGTCACCCAGGTCCTCGGAATGCTCGAACGGCAGGTAGAAGAACACCTGCAGCAGCGGGTCCACCTCGCGATCGAACCCGGCTTCGACCGCCCGCCCGGCGTAATGCCGGGCCAGCGCGTCGGTGGCGTAGGCGTGGGCACTGTCGCGAAAGATGTTGCGCGGGATCTGGTCGAGCAGGATCAGCAGCCCCAGCGCACCGCTGGCGTGGCTCATCCACGACTCCAGTTCGCGGCGCGCGGCGCAATGGTGGGCGGCGAGGAAGCGGGTCGCGCACTCGCGGTCGAACGCGTCGCTGCGGGAGAACCAGCGCTGCGGGCCGGCCTCACGCCAGAATTCGACCACCTCCTGCGCCGTGACCTGCGGCCCGCTGCGCTGTCCGTCCGGCCCTTGCCCATCCAGGTTCATTCCGCATCCTCCTCGCTGCCCAGTTGCGTTTCCAGCTCCGCCGCCCACGCGGTGGTGATGCTCTCCAGCGTGACGGCATGGATCAGTGGCCGGATGGGGCCACCGGCATACGACTGCGCGATGAAGCGGGCATATCGTTCGCGGAAGGCGAGCCAGGCGCGCTGCGCCTCGTCGAAGATCGCCAGGCCCTCGGCGTCCAGCTGCGCACGCAGGTGCGCGATCAGGGCGACCAGCCGGGTGTCGGCCTCGGTGTACGCCTGGCGGGCGTGGCGGACGATGTCGGCCGGATCGGCGTCGTCGCTGCCGTGGCGCGCGACTTCCTCGGCCTTACTGAAGTAGCTGTCGGCGATGCGCGCGGCGCTTTCGGCCTTGCCCAGCAGGCGGTGCTCGAAGCGGCGCAGGTCATCGAGGTTGAGGTTGGCCCCTTCCAGCCCCTGCTTGAGCGCCAGCAGCCGCTGGTGGCGGTCGATGGCCTCGGCCGTGCCGCGCCGCTCCACGCGCCGCTGCACGAAATAGAACATCCAGGTCAGCGCCGCGCCCAGCAGCAGGTAGATGGCCTTGTCCATGGTCTCCTCCTCCCCCTTCAACGGCACCCAGTGTGCCGCCAAAGCGTCGCAGGCACTGCGATGGCGGCCGCTACTCGTCGAAGCGCAGGTGCCGCACCGACTTGCCGTTGCGGCGGATCAGCTTCAGCGCCTCGATCCCGACCTGGATGTGGTTTTCCACGTACTCGGCGCTGACCTTGGCATCGCTGGCCTCGGTCTTCACCCCTTCCGGGATCATCGGCTGGTCGGACACCAGCAGCAGCGCGCCGCTGGGAATGCGGTTGGCGAAGCCGGCGGCGAAAATGGTCGCGGTTTCCATGTCGATGGCCATGCAGCGCATCGTGCGCAACCGCTCCTTGAACGCCTCGTCGTGCTCCCACACGCGGCGGTTGGTGGTGTAGACGGTGCCGGTCCAGTAGTCGTGCCCGAGGTCGCGGATCATCGTCGACACCGCGCGCTGCAACGCGAACGCGGGCAGCGCGGGCACCTGCGCCGGCAGGTAATCATCGCTGGTGCCTTCGCCGCGGATGGCGGCGATCGGCAGCACCAGGTCGCCGAGCTGGTTCTTGCGCTTGAGCCCGCCGCACTTGCCCAGGAACAGCACCGCCTGGGGTTTGATCGCAGACAGCAGGTCCATCATCGTGGCGGCGTTGGGGCTACCCATGCCGAAGTTGATCATGGTGATGCCGTCGGCGGTGGCGCTGGGCATCGGCCGGTCCAGGCCCACCACCTGCGCCCCCGTCAGCCGGGCGAAGTGGTGCAGGTAACCGCCGAAGTTGGTGAGCAGGATGTGCTCGCCAAAGCCGTCGAGCGGCACCCCGGTGTAACGCGGCAGCCAGTTGTCGACGATCTCGTTCTTGCTCTTCATTCGCACCTCGCGTGGTTGCGTCGTCGCGTTTTGCGCATTCTGGCATCGGCCATGACGATCGTCATGGTTGGCAGCGCGCGCCCTGCCCGCTAGGGTGCGGAACGGGTCCACGGTTCGCGTGGCCCGCGCCAGACCAGGGGAATTCCGCACCATGTCCACACCCAGCACCGCCGTGCTTGCCGCGGCGCTTGCCGCCACCTTGGCCTGCGGCAACGCACTGGCCGCCTCCGCGCCCCAGTCGCGCTTCGTCGCCGACCCCTACCCCAGCACCTACCGCGTGATCGCCGCGCCGCCGGTGCTGATCAGCAACGCCACCGTGCTCACCGGCACCGGCACGCGGCTGGAGGGCGCCGACGTGCTGCTGCAGGAGGGCAAGGTCGTGGCGGTGGGCACGGGCCTGGCGGTCCCCGCCAACGCCGTGCGCGTGGACGCCAGCGGCAAGTGGGTGACCCCGGGCATCATCGACGTGCACTCGCACCTGGGCGTGTATCCCAGCCCCGGTGTCAGCGCGCACAGCGACGGCAACGAGATGACCGCCCCCGTCACCGCCGCGGTGTGGGCCGAGCATTCGGTATGGCCGCAGGATCCGGGCTTCAGCACGGCGCTGGCCGGCGGCGTGACGTCGCTGCAGATCCTGCCGGGTTCGGCCAACCTGATCGGCGGCCGCGGCGTGACGTTGAAGAACGTGCCCGCGACCAGCTACCAGGCGATGAAATTCCCCGGCGCGCCGTGGGGCCTGAAGATGGCCTGCGGCGAGAACCCCAAGCGCGTATATGGGGGCAAGGCCGGCCCCGCCACGCGCATGGGCAACGTGGCCGGCTACCGCGCGGCGTTCATCGATGCCAGCGAGTACCTACGCAAGAACACTCCCAAGCCGGCGAAGAAGAAACACTGGTGGGAATCGCCCAACGGCGACAAGGCCGACAGCGACAAGGACACCGGTGGCAAGCGCGACCTCAAGTTGGACACGCTGGCCGGCGCCATCAACGGCGACATCATGGTGCACATCCACTGCTACCGCGCCGACGAGATGACCACCATGCTCGACCTGGCCAAGGAATTCGGCTTCAAGGTAGCCGCCTTCCATCACGGCGTGGAGGCGTACAAGATCGCCGACCGCCTCGCCGCGGAAGGCGTGTGCGGCGCGCTGTGGGCCGACTGGTGGGGCTTCAAGATGGAGGCCTTCGACGGCATCCAGGAAAACATCGCGCTGGTCGACAGGCCGGCGGGCAGCTGCGCCATCGTCCATTCCGACTCCAGCGAAGGCATCCAGCGCCTCAACCAGGAAGCGGCCAAGGTGATGGCGCAGGCGCAGCGGGCGGGGATGCAGATCGCACCCGAGCATGCGATCCGCTGGCTGACGCAGAACGCGGCCAAGTCGCTGGGCATCCTCGACCAGACCGGCACGCTGGAGCCGGGCAAGATGGCCGACGTGGTGCTGTGGAACGGCAACCCCTTCAGCGTGTATGCCAAGGCCGAGCAGGTGTACATCGACGGGGCGCGCGTGTACGACCGCAACGACCCGGCGCGCCAGCCGCGCTCGGACTTCCTGATGGGCCAGGGCGCGACCGACGGAGGTGCCCGATGAACCGCCGCCTGTTGAACCGCTCGCTGCTTGCCGCGGGCCTGTTGCTGGCCGCGTTCGGCGCATCGGCGCAGGACCTGCTGATCCGCAACGCCACCGTCCACACCGCCGGCACGCAGGGGACCCTGCAGAACGCCGACGTGCTGGTCGTCGGCGGCGAGGTCCGCGCCGTGGGCACCGGCCTCACCGCGCCAGCCGGCGCCGAGGTGATCGACGCGCAGGGCCGCCCGCTGACCCCGACCCTGTTCGGCGGCATCACCGAGATCGGCTTGGAGGAGGTCTCCGGCGAGCGCGCCACCGTCGACCAGGCGCTGGCGCTGGGCAAGGGCGGCGAGATGTCGGTGCGCCCCGAGTTCGACGTGACGCTGGCTTTCAACCCCGAATCGGTGGTGATCCCGGTCAGCCGCATCGAAGGCATCGGCTGGACCCTGCTGGGCGCCAACGCGACCCAGGGGGGTTCGCTGGTCGGCGGCCAGGGCGCCGTGGTGCGCCTGGATGGCGGCCCGGACCCGGTCGGGCCGAAGGTACTGTTCGTGAAGCTGGGCAGCGAGGCGTCCGGGCTGACCGGAAATTCTCGCGCCGGCCAGTGGATGATCCTCGACCAACTGATCGACGAGGTCCGCGGACGCATCGCCCCCGGCTCGCACGCGGCGCTGCTGACGCCGGCCGGCCGCGCTGCGCTGGCGCGCTACCTCGACGGCGGCGGCCGTGTGGTGGTGCAGGTGCACCGCGCCGCCGACATCCGCCAGCTGCTGCGCTGGGCCGGACGGCACAAGGTGCGCGTCGCCGTCGCCGGCGGTGCGGAGGCCTGGAAGCTGGCCCCGCAGCTGGCCGCTGCCAAGGTGCCGGTGTTCGTCGACCCGCTGGCGAACCTGCCGTCGGACTTCGACAGCATCGGCGCCAGCCTGGAAAACGCCGCGCGGTTGCGCGCGGCGGGGGTGGCCGTCGGCTTCACCCAGGCGGGCGACGCCTCGCACCACGCGCGCAAGGTGCGCCAGCTGGCCGGCAATGCGGTGGCCGCGGGGTTGCCGTGGGAAGACGGCCTGGCCGGCCTGACCCGGGTGCCCGCCGAAGCCTTCGGCGTGGCCGGCGAGCTCGGTCGCATCGCCCCGGGCCAGCGCGCCGACCTGGTGCTGTGGAGTGGCGACCCGCTGGAGGTCAACAGCGTCGCGTTGCAGGTGTGGATGGACGGCGCGGCGATCCCGATGCGCAGTCGCCAGACCGAATTGCGCGACCGCTACCTGCGCGCCGTGCCTTCGGCCGAACAGGGTGGGTTGCCGCGCGCCTACCCGCCAGCGGGCGGCGTCCGCTGAGGCTCCCATGTCCGTGGCGCTGCTTCCAACCCTCCTGCTCGGCACTGCATTCGCGCTGCAGCCGCCGGGCGAGTTCCACGGCGACGAGCCGGTGGCCCGCCATGGCGAGCAATGGCTGGCGCTGCGCCGCGACGGCCGGGAAGCTGCGCTGGTGGGTGCACGGCTGACGGTGACCCCGGTTTTCGACGCGGTGCTGGACTCCCCGGGCGGCGCGAGTGGCCGCGCGGTGGCGTCCGATGCGGGCGACGAGCAGATCATTGCGTTCCTCCGCGGACCCGGCCTGCGCAGCGGCCGGGTGCTGGCGGCCGAAGTGGAAGAGATGGTCCCTGCGGCTGGAGACGCCCCCGCGTGGCATGTCCGCCTTGGCGGGCACGCGTACCGCATTGCCACCGGCTGCCGGGCCGCCGGGGCTGGCCGCGACGCGGACAGCGCCGCCAACGACGCGATCCAGTGCGAGGTGACGCTGCACCATGCCGACGGCCGTCGGCAGGCGCTGGCGCGCATGGGTGGCTATCGCGATTCCGCGTCGATCCTGCGACCCGGCGACGACGCCGCGCCTGCGCTGCTGTTCGCTGGCGACCTGGATCGTGACGGCCGACTCGACCTCGTGTTCGACACCACCGATCATTACAACGTGTCGCGCCCGACCCTGTTCCTGTCCTCGACCGCCCGCGATGGCGAGCTGGTCGGCGTAGCCGCGCAGTACCAGTCCGTAGGCTGTTGAGCCGCACGCGCCCTCCTCCTTCCTGAGTCTCTGCCATGCCCCCTGTCCCCACCGACCTCCCCTGGCTTCCCATCCTGGCCGCGACCGCCTCGTCGTTCGTGCTCGGCGGGCTGTGGTACGGGCCCCTGTTCAAGAAGGCCTGGTGCCGGGAAGCGGGCATCGATCCCGATGCTGCACCGCGGCACCAGGGGCGGATCTTTGCCACGGCGATCGTCTGCGCCCTGCTTTCGGCCACGGTGTTCTCCACCCTGCTGCCGGTCACGGCCACGGCGGTGGACGGCTTCGGGGTCGGCTTCGTGGTCGGCCTGTTCTTCGTGGCAATGAGCTTTGGCATCAATTACGCCTTCGCCCAGCGCAGCCTGAAACTGTGGATGATCGACGGCGGCTACCACATCGTGCAGTTCATCCTGTTCGGGGTGATTCTCGGCGCCTGGGGCTGAGCCCCCGTTCAAACGGACACCCCCTCCCAAGGGCGGGCGCGACCATGTGATGCGCGTCCGGTTTTCCCGCTATGCTTCGTTCAAAACCCGCCGTCAGAGCGGTATCAGGCAAGTAGGGAGGGTGCGATGCGTATTGGACTTGTGGTCGATTCGGCCTGCGATCTGCCGAAGGCGTTCCTGGATCAACACAACTTCACCATCCTGCCAATCACGGTGCGCATCGGCGAGGCGGTGCTGGCCGATCACCGGGATGAGCAGGCGACGCTGGAGTTCCTGCACTCGCACGTGGCCGCGCGCGGCCACGAAGCCGAGACGATGCCATTCACGGTGCAGCAGATCCATGATCTGTTCCTGAACCGGTTGGTGATCGACTACGACTATGTGTTCTGCATGACGATCACGAAGACGCGCAGTCCGATCTTCGACAACGCCAGCCAGGCCAGCTTCTCCATCCTCAACGATTACCGTCCGATCCGTTCGGCCGCCGGGCACGACACGCCGTTCGCGTTGCGCGTGATCGACACGCAGAACCTGTTCGCCGCGCAGGGCGTGCTGGCGGTGGAGGCGGCGCGCCTGGTCGCTGCCGGCGAAGGTGCACCGAAGATCCGCGCGCGGCTGGAAAACCTGGCGCTGCACACGCACGGCTACCTGATTCCGCCGGACCTGTACTACCTGCGGAATCGCGCGCGTACCAAGGGCGACCGCAGCGTCGGCCTGCTCAGCGCCGCGCTGGGCACGGCGCTGGACATCAAGCCGGTACTGCACTGCAACCGGGGCGAAACCGGCCCGGCGGCCAAGATCAAGGGCTTCGAGCCGGCGGTGCAGAAGACGCTGGAGCACGTGGCACGGCGCGTGGAGGCGGGCGACCTGCTGACGCCAACGGTGTGCATGAGTTACGGCGGTGAACTGGAAGGACTACACCGCCTGCCGGGCTACGAGAACCTGCGCGCGGCATGCCGGGCCAACAACGTCGAGTTCTTCGAGAGCGTCATGAGCCTGACCGGCATGGTCAACGTGGGCAAGGGCGCGGTGGTGGTGGGATTCGCCGCCGAAGGGCAGAAGTTCAGCGGCTGAACCCACGACGACGGCGCGGCGCTGCGCACGCCGGCCATCGCCTCGCTCGGGTCGCGCGCGTGCGGGGATGCCAGCGCTCGCGCTACCGGGACTTTCTACCTACAGCCACGCGGAGCCGCGCCCGGTAGGCTGGGGGCTTTGCCCGCCTGCGTGGTTCTTCGATGACCTCCAACCGTTGCCTGCTCGCCGTCGCGCTCGCCAGCGCGATCTCTCTCCACGTGGCTGCGCCCGTCCGCGCGCAGCAGCCACAACCCGAGGCCAAGGAGCAGGCCGACAAGGACAAGGACAAGGTCCAGCTCGAGCAGGACGCGCTCGACCCCGCCGGCAATGACCCGGCCAAGGCCCCCGCGCAGAGCGCCAAGGGTCGCGCCAAGCCCGGCGAGGAAGCCGACAAGAAGAAGTGGGATGTCACCGCCGCGCACGGGCAGACCAAGGCGGTGCGCTTCGAGACCGATGAAGGCACGTGGATGGATGTGGACGTCTCGCCCGACGGCCGACAGATCGCGTTCTCGCTGCTGGGTGACCTGTACCGCATGCCCATCACCGGCGGCGCGGCCACGCGCGTGACCGGCGGCCCGGCGTGGGACGTGCAGCCGCGGTTCTCGCCCGACGGCAAGGAGCTGGCGTTCACTTCCGACCGCGGCGGCGGCAACAACCTGTGGCGCGTGCCGGTCGCGGGCATGGCCGCCGACGGCAGCAATGCCACCCAGGTGACCAAGGAAGACTTCCGCCTGCTCAACAACCCGGCTTGGACCCCCGACGGGCAGTTCCTGATTGGCCGCAAGCACTTCACCGGCGAGCGCTCGCTGGGCGCCGGCGAGCTGTGGCTGTACCACGTCAGTGGCGGCGGCGGCGTGCAGCTGACCAAGCAGAAGAACGACCAGCAGGACCTGGGCGAGCCGGCGGTATCACCGGACGGTCGCTATGTGTACTTCTCCGAGGACGTCAGCCCCGGCCCCACCTTCCAGTACAACAAGAACCCGCATGCGGTGATCTACGCGCTCAAGCGACTGGACCGCGAGACCGGCAAGATCGACACGCTGGTCGCCACGCCCGGCGGTGCGGTGCGTCCGCAGCCCTCGCCGGACGGCAAGTTGCTGGCGTTCGTGAAGCGCATCCGCGACAAATCGGTGCTGCACGTGCTCGACCTCACCAGCGGCGAAACGCGCCCGGTGTGGGACGGCCTGTCGCACGACCAGCAGGAAGCCTGGGCGATCTTCGGCCCCTACAGCAACTTCGACTGGACGCCCGATTCCAAGGGCGTGGTGGTGTGGGCGCAGGGCAAACTGTGGCGCGTGGACATGGCCAGCGGCAAGGCGGCCAACATTCCGTTCACCGCGCAGGTGGAGCAGACCGTCACCGCGCCGCTGCGCTTCGAGCAGAAGATCGACGAAGGCACCTTCGCGCCAAAGATGATCCGCGATGTGGCCACCAGCGCCGACGGCAAGACGCTGATCTTCCACGCCGTGGGCCAGCTGTGGCGCAAGCGCCTGCCCGATGGCAAGCCCGAGCGCCTGACCGCCAACGACGGCGTGTACGAGTACCAGCCCAGCTTCAGCGCCGACGGGCGCAAGCTGCTGTACACCACCTGGTCGGATGCGGGCATGGGCGCAATCTACGTGCGTGATGCCGGCGGCAGCGGCCTGGGCAAGCGCCTCACCCAGGAGAAGGGCTTCTACTACGGCCCGCGCTTCTCGCCCGACGGTTCGCGCATCGTGTACGCCAAGACCGGCGGCGGCGGCCTGACCGGCTCCATGTGGTCGGGCGACAAGGGCATCTACGTGATGCCAGCCGGGGGTGGCAAGGCGGCCCGCGTGGCCGACGACGGCGAATCGCCGCAGTTCAGCGCCGATGGCAAGCGCGTGTATTTCCTTACTGGCGGCGGACTGAAGAAGAAGTTGATGTCGGTTGGCCTCAACGGCGAAGAGCCGCGCGAGGTGTACGACCTGAAGTACGTCGACAGCGTCAGCATCAGCCCCGACGGCAAGTGGGTCGCCTTCACTGAATTGTTCAACGCCTACGTGGCGCCGCTGGTGACCACCGGCAAGGCGGTGGAGTTGGGCAAGGACAGCAAGGCGGTGCCGGTCACCGCGGTCAGCGCCGACGTGGGCAGCTACCTGCACTGGTCGGCAGACTCGAAGTCGCTGAACTGGATGGTCGGCGACCGCTACTATTCGCGCCCGCTCAACCAGGCGTTCGCATTCCTGCCGGGCGCGCCCAAGGAACTGCCCAAGCCCACCACCGACGGTGGCATCGCCGTCGGCTTGACCCTGCCGGTGGACCAGCCGCGTGACGTGGTGGCGTTCACCAACGCGCGCATCGTCACCATGCGCGATGCCGAGCGCACGCAGGAAGTGATCGAGAACGGCACGGTGGTGGTGCGCGGTGATGTGATCGAAGCGGTGGGCGCCGGCGTGGCCGTACCCGCCGGCGCGCGCGTGATCGACGCGCGCGGCAAGACCATCGTGCCGGGCTACGTGGACGCGCACGCGCACGCGGCGCACTTCGGCCAGGGCGTGGTGCCGCAGCAGAACTGGGCGTACTACACCAACCTTGCCTTCGGCGTGACCACCATGCACGACCCGTCGGCCACCACCGAGTTCGTGTTCTCCGAAAGCGAGCTGCAGAAGGCCGGCAGGATGGTCGGCCCGCGCGTGTTCTCCACCGGCACGATCCTGTACGGCGCCGACGGCGACTTCAAGGCGGTGGTCAATTCGCTGGACGACGCGCGCAGCCACCTGCGCCGGATGAAGGCCAATGGCGCATTCTCGGTAAAGAGCTACAACCAGCCGCGCCGGGACCAGCGCCAGCAGATCAACACCGCCGCGCGCGAACTAGGCATGCTGGTGGTGGAGGAAGGCGGCAGTACCTTCCACCACAACATGACCATGGTGCTGGATGGCGTGACCGGCATCGAGCACAACATCCCGGTGGCGCCGCTGTACAAGGACGTGGTCGGCCTGTGGTCGCAGACCGACGTGCGCAACACGCCGACACTGGTGGTGAGCTACGGCGGACTCTCGGGCGAGTACTGGTGGTACGCGCGCGACAACGTGTGGGAGGACAAGAAGCTCAACCGCTTCTTCCCGCGCGAGACGCTGGACGCACGCAGCATCCGCCGCGAGACCGCGCCGGACTGGGATTACTGGCACGTCGAGGTGGCCAAGGCCGTCAAGAAGCTGCGCGATGCCGGAGTCAAGATCCAGGTCGGTGGCCACGGCCAGCTGCAGGGCCTGAGTCCCAACTGGGAAACGTGGATGCTGACCCAGGGCGGCTTCAGCAATTTCGAGGCGCTGCGCGCGGCCACGTTTGACGGCGCCGATTACCTCGGCCTGGGCAAGCAGATCGGGTCGCTGGAAGTGGGCAAGCAGGCCGATCTGGTGGTCCTCAACAGCAACCCGCTGGAGAACATCCGCGCCACCATCGACACCCGCTACGTGATGGTGGACGGCCGCCTGTTCGACGTCGACGCGGACATGGCCGAAGTCGGCAACCATGGCGAGAAGGCCCCCAACTTCTACTGGCAGCGCCATCGTGATGGCCAGACCTTCGGCCTGGAGTACGGGCCGACGGCCGTGTGCCACTGCCCCAAGGGCCACGGCGCGCACGTGCATCTGGACTGAGGCCAGCCGGGACGGGGGTCGGACACAGCCCGTGTCCGGTTCCCTGCCCGTGGCACGCGCCGTGCGCAGGGTTTGTTCACGAGGCGGCAATGATCGAACCGCTAGCCTGACGGCACGACGACAAGGAACGCACCCGATGGCCGCCAGGTACTACATCACCCTGCCCGATGCCAGCCGCGCCCGCGGCACCGATGCCCGCTTCGCCTTCAGCGCCGTTGGCGCGGAGGGCTTCGCGGAACAACTGCAGGACGCCCTGCGCAGCGACCGCCTGTTCGAGCGCTGGCGCGCGACCCAGGACGACCCCGACGGGGTCGATCCCGCGCTCGGTGCGACCGACCCGGGCGCGACCGTACATGGCCAGCAGCAGGATCTTCACGTCAACCTGGTGGTGACATCTGCGATCCCGGGCACCGTGCTCAAGCACCGCCTTCGCCTGCTCGCCGGCGGCCACTGGGAACTGCGCGACGTCACGGCCGCCTGATTGCCCCGGGCGGGCGGATGGAAACGCCCTGCAACCAACGGGGCCGAGTGGCTGCCGGCTCAGCGCACCGGCAGATCTTCCGACGCCCGTTCCGGCGCTCCGTTGTTGGCCCACTGCGCGGCCGAGAGCGCAACCCGCCCGCTCACTCCGGCCCGCTCAAAGGCATGGTGCAGGTGGGTCTTGACGGTTTCCGGGCTGATGCCCAGGTTGCGCGCGATCTGCTTGTTGCTCAGGCCCTGGGCGGCCCATTGCACGATCTCGCGCTGGCGCTGGGTGAGCTGCGCCAGGCTGGGGTGCGACGCCTCGTGGGTGAAGGCGGTTGCGTCGACCGGCGGCAGGTCGTTCCAGGACGACAGCACGGCGCGCAGCATCAATGCCGGCTCCACCGCGAACAGGCCCGCGCCGACCGCGCGCAAGGCCCGCAGCACGGTTTCCGGTGACGCATCCTTTTCCAGGCAGCCACTGGCGCCACTGCGCACGCAGTCCTGAAGGGCGGTGACGGTCGGAGAGCGGTAGAAATACAACCGCTGGGGCAGTGCCACCCGCCAGGAGCGGATCTCATTTTCGACCCGGGGGTCGTCGCCGTCCACCAGTAGAAGGGATGGCTGCTCCCCGCGAGCACCCCGCTCACCAGGGCTTCGGGTGCCCAGCCACGACAGATCCCCGCGGGTTGCGAGGATCCGCTCGAGCCGCGCGCACCAGAGGCGATCACTGCCAATAGCCATCACCGGCAAGCTTGTCATGTGCTCCACCCATCAGGTTGGCACGGGCGCCCCTGCAACGCCGGCAAAGCTTGTAACGCAGGAGCCCCCGGGGGACGGCCACCACCGGTGTCACCTGCCAGTGCGATTGCGCGCTTTCCCCCGCCAGGCCGACAGCATCCCGGGGCCCAACTCCTGCTGACGCGACCCGCCTTGGGCCTCTACTTCACCGAGAACCCGGTCGTGGCGCTGCTCGTGCTCTTGCCGCTCGCGACAGCCGTGGCACGCAACCCGTACTGCCCCACGTAGGCACTGGTCTTGCCAGTGCGATACGACGCCCGTGCGTAACCGTCCCGGCCGCTCTTGGCCTTGATGGAGGTCGTGCGCCCGCTGGGCAGGGTCACCACGAAGGTGACCGCGGCACCCGACACGGGGGTCGAGCCGAGCATCACTCGCGAGCTCATGTAGACCGTCTGGCCGCGCAGGTACAGCGCCTTGTCGGTGCCGATGCTGCCGCTCAGGCTCGGTGCCAGTACGGTGTAGGTGTTACCGGCATTGACCGTATGTACGCTGCCAGCCACGCTCCCGGCGCCCACCCCCACGCCGTAACTGCCGGCGGCGGTGCTGGTGGTCGAGGTGACATCAAGCGTGGTGTTGGCGCTGGTGCCGGGACTCAGGGTCACAGTCGTGGTGCCCAGCACGCCCGCCCAACCCGCGGGCACACTGGCCGCCAGGTTGAATGCGGTGGGCGCACACGCGCTGCTGTCGCCGTTGGCGAGCGTCACCGCGTAGCGCAGGGTCGTTCCCGCCGCGGCCGAGGCCGTGGTCGCCGACAGGCTCATCACCGGCGTGGCGCGGGTGCAGACTGGCGCGGGCGCGGGTGCTGGCTCCGGCTGCGTCACCACCGCCGAGCCTGACAGGCTTACGTCGACGACGGCCCCGGTGGCGGAAACCGAGGCCACCGAAATCGTGGAGCCGGTCAGCGGATCCACATAGCTGCGGCCGACGGTCAGCGCGCCGTCGGACAGGTCGGCCGTGCCGCCAATCGCGCTGTTGGGCGTCATGTCGATCTGGTGGATCGAGTCGCCGTCACCTTGGGTGACGGTCCGCACCATCACGCCCTGCGCCAGGTTGCCGACGCCATCCAGCACGGCATCGACGCCCAACGGCAAGCGGTAATCGAGATAGAACCACAGCGGCGTACCGTTGGCATCGGTGCCGCGCGGCACCTTGATCGCCTTCGCGCCGACGCTGCCGGACGCATAGGGTTCGATGGTGTAGCGCCCGCTGCGGTCAGCCGTCAGGATCGGCGGGGAGACGCCATCGTTCAACCAGCCCATCCGTTCCTTGGCGTACGAACTGAAGTCACCGGTGCGCACGTTGCCCATCAGGTCCGCGGCGTCGCCATAGGGCAGGCGGGTGCAGGTGTCCCCCGTCGCGGAAACATCGCAATCCAGGGCGTGCGCATGGCGCAGACCGAGATTGTGGCCCAGTTCGTGGCCCACGGCCTTCAGGTTGAACGAGCCGTTGATCCAGGCCATCGACGGGTTCTCGTTGACCAGCGCCAGCCCCGACCATGAGCAGGCGTTGCGCGGGAACATGTACACCTTGCGGTTGTAGCCCGACAGGTCACCACCGGCCGCAGCCACCGCCTTGTCGGCCTCGGCGGCAATCAACATGCCGTCGACGCAGGTGCTCTTGTTGTAGGGCACGGTGACCCAGTCAAACGTGCGGCCGCTCAACCAGGTCTGACCAAACGAACTCTGGCGATAGAAATTGTTGGTGGTCTCGAACACCAGCGTATTCGCCGCCTCGCGGGTCATCGGCTGCGAGGTGTCATCCTGGAAGTTGACCAGGATGACCGCCACGCGCTGTTCGCCCATGGCGGCCGGCAGCGCCGCCGCGGAGGTGACCTGGACGCTGCTGGTGGTGCCATCCAGCGTGAGTGCTTCACCGGTCACGCGGCCACGCAGTCGCACGCGGCTGCCCGCTTCCGCCTTCAACGGCGCACCTTCCGTCAGCAATTCCACGCGGCCGCGCGCGGTCTGCAGATAGTGGCGCGTCTGGGCACGCCCCCCGGGGTGATCCTCGATCAGCACCTGCAGGCGACCGTCGAGCGCAACCGACTTGCCTTGTGCCAGGCCCCGCACGGGATTGGCTTCCCAGGCGCGCGGCTGGGCGAGGGCCGAGGTGGCGAAAAGTGCAGTCAGCAGGAGGGCGGGCGCAACAACCCGACCTGCGCGCTTCGAAATGCGTGCAGTGGACATGGCAAGACTCGGTAAGTGGTAGGAGGACGACCATCCGGTCGTTTGAAGCCACTCCCTCCCCGGGAGGACCCGCCGGGCCGGAGAGCCCGTCACCCGCGTCTATGCGGAGAGTCCCGCCCGGTCAACCCGGGTGGGACGCTTTGGATTGTCCCCACCCACCTATTGTTAAACCGCGATTAACCGCACGCTTTGCGCGCGCGCACCGTCGCGCTTTGAGAAACGTGACGGCGTTGGCTAAAACACGGCTCGGCAGCGCCCGGCGCTACGTCGCCGCGACCTTTCGGTCAATCGCGAAGCGCCTCCGCGTGCCACGCGATATGCGCGCCAATTAAGCTTGCGATGAAGTAATAGCTGTGGTCGCAGCCCGCATGCAGCGCCAACTGCAACGGATGCCCCACTGCGCTGCACGCCTCCTGCAAACGCCACGGCTGCAATTGCTCCTGCAGGAAATCGTCCGCCTCACCCTGGTCCACGCGTAGCGGCAGGCGTTCGGCGGCGTTGGCCACCAGTGCACAGGCGTCCCATTCCTGCCAAGCGGACTCGTCGGCCCCCAGGTAAGCAGTGAACGCCTTGCGCCCCCACGGCACCTGTGACGGCGCGACGATCGGGGCGAACGCCGATACGCTGCGATAGCGTCCGGGATTTCGCAGGGCCAGCACCAGCGCCCCGTGCCCCCCCATCGAATGGCCACTGATCGCGCGCGCGGCGTTGGCGGGGAAGTGCGCCTGCACCAGCGCCGGCAACTCGTGCACCACATAGTCGTGCATGCGGTAGTGCGTCGCCCATGGGGCCTGCGTGGCGTTGACGTAGAAGCCCGCACCGAGGCCCAGGTCATAGCCTTCGCCATCGGGCACACCATCGCCGCGCGGACTGGTGTCGGGCGCGACCAGGATCAGCCCGTGCTCGGCCGCATAGCGCTGCGCGCCGGCCTTGGTGACGAAGTTCTGCTCGGTGCAGGTCAGGCCGGAGAGCCAGTACAACACTGGACACGCTGTCTCCGCGGCCTGCGGAGGCAGGTACACGCCGAGATTCATCGCACAACCCAGTGTGTCCGACTCGTGCCGCCACACTTCCTGCCAGCCGCCAAAGCAGGCGTGGCGCTCGATTCGTTGCATGGTCAGGCCTCCCGGGATGGATACGTCAGCGCGTCCGGCAGTGCCGGCTCAGTAGTGGATCACCGAGCGGATCGACTTGCCGTCGTGCATCAGCTCGAATGCCTGGTTGATCTCCTCCAGCCCCATGGTGTGTGTGACGAACGGCGCGAGCTGGATCTCGCCCTGCATCGCATCCTCCACCATCCCCGGCAGCTGGCTGCGGCCTTTCACCCCGCCGAAGGCCGTGCCCATCCACTTGCGTCCAGTGACCAGCTGGAACGGGCGCGTGCTGATCTCCTGTCCCGCGCCGGCCACGCCGATGATCACGGACTGCCCCCAGCCGCGGTGCGCGCACTCCAGCGCCGCGCGCATGACGTTGACGTTGCCGATGCACTCGAAGCTGTGGTCCACGCCCCATCCGGTCATCTCCACGATCACCTGCTGGATCGGCTTGTCGTGATCCTTCGGGTTGACGCAGTCGGTGGCGCCCATCTGCGTCGCCAGATCGAACTTGGCGGGATTGGTGTCGACGGCGATGATGCGTCCGGCCTTGGCCTGCCGCGCGCCCTGGATGACCGCCAGGCCAATGCCGCCCAGGCCGAACACCGCGACCGAGTCGCCAGGCTGCACCTTCGCCGTGTTGTGCACCGCGCCGATGCCGGTGGTCACGCCGCAGCCCAGCAGGCACACCTGTTCGTGGTTGGCCTCCGGGTTGATCTTGGCCAGCGAGACCTCGGCGACCACGGTGTACTCGCTGAAAGTGGAACAGCCCATGTAGTGGTACACCGGCTGGCCGTTGTAGGAGAAACGCGTGGTGCCATCGGGCATCACGCCCTTGCCCTGCGTCGCACGCACCGCCACGCACAGGTTGGTCTTCCCGCTCCGGCAGAACAGGCATTCGCCACACTCGGCGGTGTACAGCGGGATCACGTGGTCGCCCGGCGTGACGCTGGTGACGCCCTCGCCCACTTCCACCACCACGCCCGCGCCCTCGTGGCCCAGCACGCAGGGAAACAGGCCTTCCGGATCGTCGCCGCTGAGAGTGAACGCGTCGGTGTGGCATACCCCGGTGTGGGTGATCCTGACCAGCACCTCACCCTTGCGCGGAGGCTCCACGTCGATTTCGACGATCTGCAACGGCTGGCCAGCAGCGAAGGCGACGGCGGCACGGCTTTTCATGGCAACTCCAGGCACGGATGTGGGCAGCGGCGCGCGTGCGCGCCATCAATCAGGATTGTCGCGCCGCTGGCACGTGCGGTCCATTGCACCAAGCGGTGATTGCTCCCGCCGGCGTCGCGCATCGGCGATCCAACCAGCACCTGCGCTAGCCGGTGTTCTGCACGCCCGCCGCGATGCCGTTGACCGTGGCCACCAGCGCATTGAGCAGATCGTCGTCCGGCCGGCCGGCGTCGCGCCACCGCGCCAGCAGTTCCACCTGCAGCAGGCTGATGGGGTCGACGTACGGGTTGCGCAGACGGATCGACTGCTGCAGCCGCTGGTCGCCGTTGAGCAGCTCGGTTTCGTCCTTGATGGCCAGCACGGCGGCGCGCGCGCGCTCGAACTCGGCCGCGATGCCGGGATGGAACCGCGCGTGCAGGTCGCCGTCGGGCAATGACCGCGCCAGCATCGAGTAGCGCTCGAAAATGCCCGGGTCGGACTTGGCCAACACCATCTCCATGTCGTCGACCAGGGTGCCGAAGAACGGCCAGTCGCGGGCCATTTCGGCCAGCGCGTCGCGGCCATGTGCCGCCAGCGCGCGCTCGAGCGCGGTGCCCACGCCGTACCAAGCGGTCAGTCCCGCCCGGTTCTGCGACCAGGCAAACACCCACGGAATCGCCCGCAACGAACCGATGTCGCCGCGACCGGCGCGCTTGCTGGGCCGGGAGCCGATGCGCAGGCGCTCGATCACGTCGATCGGCGTGGCGGCGCGGAAATACGCCGGGAACAACGCGTCCTCGTGCACCAGTGCGCGGTACTGCGCGCGCGAGTCGCGGGCCAGCTCGGCCGCGATAGCGCGCCACGCGCCCTCGCGCGGTTCCGGCGGGCGCGGCCGGAGCGTCGCGCGCAGCACGCCGCCGGTGGCCTGCTCCAGGTTGCGCAGGGCCAGCGCGCGGATGCCGTACTTGCGGTGGATCACCTCGCCCTGCTCGGTCAGGCGAAGGAAGCCGTCGACCGAGCCACGCGGCGCTGCGATCACCGCGCGCTCGGTCTTGCCGCCGCCGCGACTGACCGAACCGCCACGCCCGTGGAAGAAGGCAATGTGCACGCCGCTGTCGCGCGCCAGTTGGGTCAGCGCGATCTGCGTCTGCTGCAACGCCCAGCGCGAGGCCACTGCACCGCCGTCCTTGGCGCTGTCGGAATAGCCAAGCATGACCAGCTGCCGGTTGCCGCGCGCCGCCAGGTGCGCCCGGTACACCGGGTCCGCGAACAGCGCACTCAACGTGGCGGCCGAGGCGTCAAGGTCGTCAACGGTTTCGAACAGGGGCGCGACATCCAGGGGCACGTTGCCCTCGGCGTCCGCGCATCCCGCCACGCGGGCCAGGGCCAGCACCGCCAGCGCATCGGCGGCGGTGCGACTCATGCTGATGATGTACGGCCCGAACGCGCGCGCGCCGTAGCGCGGCCGCAGGGCCGCCACCGTGCGAAACACGGCCAGCGTGTTCGCCGCGGGCGCGGCCTCGGGCCGGGGCACGGACGGGCGCCGCTGCTCCAACAGTGCGTGCAGGCGCGCGGCGCGCTCCGCGGCCGGGCGCGCATCCCACTCGGCGTCGTCCAGCAACGCCGCCAGTGCCGCATCGTGCGTGCCGGAGTCCTGCCGCAGGTCCAGCGTCGCCAGGTGGAAGCCGAAGCACTCCACGCGCCGACGCAGGCGCTGCACGGCATGCGCGCCAGCGTGGTTGCCGCCGTGCGCGCGCAGGCTGTCGGCGATGAGGTCGATATCGGCGAGGAACGCGGTGGCATCCGGATAGCCTTCGCGGTCTTCGTGGCTGTTGGCCCACAGCCGCTCGATCATCAGCGTGAGCAGATTGCGGTAGGGCATGTCGGCGTGCCGCGGGTGCAACTTTGCCGCGGCAATGGGCATCAGCGCGCGGTAGTCGTCTACCTGCCGCAGCACCGCGTCGGACACCGCCACGCGCGACCGCGACTGGCTCAACGTCTCTGCCAGCGCCGCCAGGTCCCGGCGATAGGCGGCCAGCACCAGCGCGCGCTGGCCGGCCAGCGTTGCGGCGATCGTCCCGGCGCCGACATTGGGGTTGCCATCCATGTCACCGCCTACCCAGGTGCCGAACCCCAGCACCGGCGGCAGCGCGGGGGCATCCGGATAATGCGCGCGGAGCGCCTCCTCGAACACCTCGCAATACACCGGCACCACGCGGTACAGCACTTCCGACAGGTAATAGCTGACGTGCTCGAATTCGTCGGTGACGCTGGGCTTCACCGGCGGCGATTCGGCGGTCTGCCAACTCGCGGTCAGGGCCATGCGGATCCGCTCGCGGTCGATGCGCCGTTCCACCGGCGTGCGGCCACGGTCGATGTCGTCAATCAGGCAGCGCACGATCTGGCGCTCCTTCTCCAGCAGCGCGCGGCGCACCGCCTCGGTCGGGTGTGCGGTGAACACCGGCTCGATGCGCAGGCGTGGCAGCAAGGACGCGACTTCCTCGACGCCAACGCCTTCGCGCGCGAGCTCGCCCAGCACCGCCAGCAGCCCGCCCGGCTGGGCGCCATCGCCACTGCGTTCGTGGTCGCGGCGACGGCGGATGCGGTGCACGCGCTCGGCCAAGTTGACCGCCTGGAAGTAGGTGGCAAACGCACGCACCAGGTCGGCGGCGCGCGCAGTCTCGATTCCGGCCAGCGCATCGGCCAGTTCCGCCACCGGCGCCTCCATTTCGCGTCGGTGGATGGCGCTGCGTCGCAGCGCCTCGACCTCGTCCAGGAAGCCCTGCCCGCACTGCTCGGCCAGGATCTCGCCGACCAGGCCGCCCAGGGCTTTCACGTCCTCCCGCAGCAGGGCGTCGGTGGACGCGAACGCGACGGTTCGCAGCGGCTCATCGGTGAGGGTGGGGTCGGGCGGCAGGGACACGGGCGGGCCAGTGCTTCAGGGGGTTGCCCGCATTGTGGCCCCACCCGCGGCGACGTGGCGCAACGGTATCGCCTGCAACTTCCGGCCGGCGCAGACGAGGCGCCGGCCTAGGACCCGCGGCGGGATCGCGCCGCGGACCCGGGGGGAAGTGCGGGGTCAGGGGCAAGCGTTCGCGTCGCGCACGCATTGCCGGTTGGTGGCGCAATAGATGTAGCCGGCCGCGCAATCGGCCGAACTGTTGGCCACCGTGCGGCACAGACCGCTGACCGGCTCGCAGCCGAACCCGGACACGGCGCAGTCATTGCTGGCGCCGGCGCTGTTGCGGCTCAGGCTCGGGGTCTCGCAGTAGGCGTGCACCTGACTGCCGCCGCGCTGCGTCCATGCCGCCAGTTGCTGGCCCAGTCGTGCGTTCTCATCGCGCAGCGCCTGGTTCTTGGCGCGTTCCTTTTCGTACTGCTGGCGGTAGTCGACCACGATCGTGTCGAGCTTCGGCGCGACCATCGGCCGGACCGTGCCCACGGTCTGCGCCACCGACGAAGCCGAAACCACCAGCACCAGCAACAGCATCACCCCGAGACGCTTGAACATCTTCCTGCTCCCCATGGCCGCGAGGCGGCCGACGGGCGCAGGATAGCGGGATTCCCGGCGGCGCGGCTCAGTAGGCGAACTGCGGGAACACGCGGTCGATGTCGCCCTGCCACTCACCGTGGAAGAGCGCCAGCTTGCGCTCGGCCGGGGTGATGCCGGCTTCCACGAACTCCATCAGCGGCTCGAGGTAGATCGACTCGTCGGCGCCATTGCGGTTCAAGCGCGCGCGCCGGGCCAGCCCGTGCGCGGCGATCTCCAGCGCGCGCCGCGCCAGGTCCAGCACGGTGCCGCCGCGGAACGGCAACTTCATTGCTTGCCGCGGCACGCCATCGCGCAGGGCGTGGCGCTCGGCCAGGCTGAAGTCCTTGACCAGGTCCCAGGCCGCATCCAGCGCGGCATCGTCATAGAGCAGTCCCACCCAGAATGCCGGCAGGGCGCAGATGCGGTTCCACGGGCCGGAGTCGGCGCCGCGCATTTCCAGGTACTTCTTGAGGCGCACCTCGGGGAAGGCGGTCGTGCTGTGGTCGGCCCAGTCCTGCATCGTGGGCCGATGGCCCGGGTACGCCGGCAGGCGGCCGTCCATGTAATCGCGGAACGACTGGCCCGAGGCATCGATGTAGCTGCCGTCGCGGTAGACGAAGTACATCGGCACGTCGAGCAGGTAGTCGGTGTAGCGCTCGTAACCGAAGCCATCCTCGAACACGAAGTCGAGCAGGCCGGTACGGTCGCCGTCGGTGTCTGTCCAGATGTGCGAGCGGTAGCTCAGGTAGCCGTTGGGCTGGCCCTCGGTGAATGGCGAATCGGCGAACAGCGCGGTGGCGATGGGCTGCAACGCCAGCGACACGCGGAACTTCTTCACCATGTCGGCTTCGCTGCCGACGTCGAGGTTGACCTGTACCGTACTGGTGCGGGTCATCATGTCCAGGCCCAGCGAACCAACCTTGGGCATGTACTCGCGCATGATCTTGTAACGGCCCTTGGGCATCCACGGCATCTCGTCGCGGCGCCACTTGGGCTGGAAGCCCATGCCGAGGAACCCCAGCCCCATCGGCTCGGCCACCGCGCGCACTTCCTGCAGGTGACCGGTGGTCTCGCAGCAGGTCTCGTGCAGGTTGGCCAGCGGCGCGCCGGAGAGCTCCAGCTGCCCCGCGGGCTCCAATGACACCGACGCACCGTCGCGCGTCAGGGCGATGACCCGGCCGTGCTCCTCCACCGGCGCCCAGCCGAACCGGGTCAGGCCCTTGAGCAGCGCCTCGATGCCGCGCTCGCCGTCGAAGGTGGGCGGACGCAGGTCGTCCGTGCGGAAGCCGAACTTCTCGTGCTCGGTGCCGATTTTCCAGTCCTCGCGCGGGCGCACGCCGCTGGCGAGGTAGTCGATGAGTTGGGCACGACCCTCGGCGCCGGTGCCGATGGGGACATCCTTGACCTGACTCGGACCGGACACAGGCACCTCGCTGGGGGAATGGGCAAGCGATATGCGGCCTTCGCCTACAATCGCAAGACCTTGGCAGTGTAGCCGCGCGCTTGCCCCGAACAACCGTCGCCATGAAACGCTCTGGTCTGCTGCCGCGCGCAGTCGCGAGGGGGCGCCCATGGGTGGTCGCCGCGCTGCTTGCCACGGTTGCACCCGCGCACGCAGGTCCCGCACCGGCACAGCTGGAGCGCGGCAACGGCCCCGAGCCCTCCACCCTGGACGCGCACCGCTGCCAGGAGGTGGCCTGCGGCAACATCCTGCGCGACCTCTACGAAGGCCTGGTCACCGAAGACGCGCGCGGCCGCCTCGTCCCCGGCATCGCCGAGCGCTGGTCGGTGTCGCCGGACGGCCGCACCTGGACATTCACCCTGCGCCCCGCCCTGCGGTGGAGCAATGGCCAGCCACTGGACGCGCCGCAGGTGGTCGCCAGCTTCCGCCGCGCCTTCGCGCCGATGACCGCGGCGCCCTTTGCCGAACTGTTCGACGCCCTGCACAACGCCCGCACCGTGCAGGCCGGCACGCTGCCGCCCACCGCGCTGGGCGTGCACGCCCCCGATGCGCGCACCGTGTTGTTCCGCCTGGATCGCAGCGCGCCGCTGCCGGCCCTGCTGACGCTGCCGATCGCCTTCCCGGTGTACCTGCCCGCGGTGCAGGCACACGGCGCGCAGCACACACGGCCCGGACGGCTGGTCGGCAACGGCGCCTACCGGCTGCACGCGTGGACCCCGCAGGCCAACCTCGTGGTGGCTCGCAATCCGCACTTCCATGCCGTGCGCGAGGTGGCCATCGCCCGCGTGCGCTTCCATGTCACCGAGGACGCCGCCGCGGAACTGCAGCGCTTCGCCGCAGGCGACCTGGACATCACCGAGGTGGTCCCGCCGCAGCCGCTGGCCGCCTTGCGGCAACGGTTTGGCGCCCAGTTGCGCATCTCGCCCTACCTCGGCGCCTTCTGGCTGGGGTTCAACCTGACCAGGCCACCGTTTGCGGGCGGCCCCGGCAGCCCGGTGGCGGCAGGCGCAGACACCACCTGCCCACGTACCGCGCCCTGCCCCGGCGCCGCCCTGCGCGAAGCGCTGTCGCTGGCGGTCGACCGCGACATCCTCACCCGCCACGTCACCGGGCTCGGCGAAACCCCGGCCTTCGGCCTGGTGCCACCCGGCATCGCCGGCTACAACCCGGCCGCGATGCCGGCCGCGCGCCTCAGCCAGGCGCAACGCGAGGCGCGGGCCCGGGCGCTTTACCGCGCAGCCGGCTACTCGCGCGCAAGGCCGCTGGTCGTGGAACTGCGCTACAACACCTCCACCCCGCACCGGCGCCTGGCGCTGGCAGTGGCGGCGATGTGGCGCGAGGTGCTGGGCGTGCAGGTGCGCCTGCGCAACGAGGAGTGGAAGGTGTTCGTCGGCAACCGCAAGCAACGCGTGATCACCCAGGTGTTCCGCGGCGGCTGGATCGGCGATGTGCCCGATGCGCGCAATTTCCTGGCCGCGTTTGGCAGCGAGGGCCCGCTCAACTGGACCGGCTACGACGACGCCGGCTTCCGCGAGCGACTGACCAGGGCCGACGCCGCGCGCAGCGAGGCAGCACGCAATGCGTGGCTGCGCGCCGCCGAGACGCGGCTGCTCAACGCGCACGCGGCCATTCCGCTGTACTTCTACACGTCCAAGCACCTGGTCAGTACGCGCGTGCGGGGCTTCGAGGCCAATCCGCTCGACCGGCATGCGAGCCGCTGGTTGCGATTGGAATCGCGCCAGCCATGAGTCGCCCCCGCCCCAACGCCGGAGCACCGGCATGAAGCGGTCCGCCGGACTTGTACTGGAAGCCCTGCTCACCCTGTGGCTGCTCGCGACGCTGTGCTTCGTGCTGCTGCGTGCCGCGCCCGGTGGCCCGTTCGATGCCGAGAAGGCCGCCCCCCCTGAAGTGCAGGCCGCTCTCGACGCGCAATACCGCCTCGACCGCCCATTGCCCGCGCAATACCTGGCGTGGCTGGGCGACGTGGCGCGCGGCGACCTCGGCCCGTCCTTCCAGTACCCCGACTACAGCGTCAACCAGCTCGTCGCCAACGCGCTGCCGGTATCGGCGTTCAACGGCGGCTGCGCCCTGTTGCTGGCGCTGGGCCTCGGCATTCCGCTGGGGGTCTGGGCCGCGCGGCGGCGCGGGCGATGGAGCGATCGTCTGCTGATGTTCGGCGCCGGTCTCGGCCTGGCGGTGCCGAAGTTCGTCGCCGCGCCGCTACTGGTGCTGCTGTTCGCGGTCACCCTGCACTGGCTGCCCGCGGGCGGCTGGGGCGGCGAGGGCTGGGACGGCCTGCGCCACGCGGTGCTGCCGGTGATCGCACTGGCCCTGCCCAACATCGCCTACTGCGCCCGCCTCACCCGCGCCTCGATGTTGGAGACGCTGTCGGCCGAATACCTGCAGGCGGCGCGCGCGCGCGGCTTGTCCGAGGCGCGGCTGCTGTTCGCGCACGCGCTCAAGCCTGGGCTGCTGCCGGTCGTGGCGTGGCTGTCGCCGGCGCTGATCAACGTCATCACCGGCTCGGCCGTGGTCGAACAGGTGTTCGGCATCCCCGGCATGGGGCGCTACTTCGTGCAGGGCGCACTCAACCGCGACTACACCCTGGTGCTGGGCGTGGTGCTGGTGGTCGGCGCGCTGATCGTGGCGATCAACGCGCTGGTCGATGCGTTGCGCGGCTGGATGGATCCGAGGCTGCGCGAATCGCGCTGATCGGTATCCGCGCGGCGCCCACTGCCCCGGCCCGCCTGCACAGCCGACCTATTCGGCGTGCTCGGAATAGGCGTAGTGCGGTGGGCCTTCGAAGTACTTCAGGCGCTGGCGATACACCCTGCGCAGGCAGGCCGCGTCGTCACAGGCATTTCGCTTCTCCGCCAGCCACCGCATCTGCGTGGAGCGCTCGGCCTCGGGCTGATCGGAGCGCGAAAGTGCCAGGCGGTACGCCTTGGACAACCGCCGATCGAGTTCGCCCACCTCCCGGTCACCGCAGACCAGGGATTCCGCCCGGTTGAGTGGCTTCCCGCAGTCGAAACTGGGCGCCGAGCCGTCGGGGACCACCGCTGCCGCCTCCGCTTCGTCGAAGGCAACGCCGCCCTTGCTGAGCTTGTCATCGTCGCTGGAGGCGGATTCGGCAGCATCGACTGCATCCGGCCCTTCTTCGACCATCTGCGGATCGGCCTCGGCCGCTACCTCGGTCCCGTCCTCGCGCATTGCACGGGCCAGCTCACCGGCCATGAATTCGCGGTCTTCGGACGAGATCCGCCGCACCAGCGCCATGTCGAGCTGGGAGCCACCATTCATCGTCACCAGCAGTCGGAAGCCGGGTCCGCCCTCCTGAGGCACCTTCTGGATCGTCCAGATGACGCGCCCGCCTGCCGCCGCCACCGAGAGGTTGGCCGATTGCGCCTTCACGTCCACCGAGCGCAACTGCACGTCGGCTTCGTAAACGCCATCACTCAACAAGCGCAGGTTGCGACCCTCGCGAACCAGATAGAGCAGCTGTTCCGGTTCAGAGGAACGCCACACGCCCTCCATGTCGCTGAGCAACTGTTCCGTGGCGGCATCGGACGAGGCGGCCGGGACGGGCGCAGGCGACTTCGAGCAACCAGCGGCCCACGCCAGGGTCAGGACAAGCAAAACAATGCGCAACATGCTTCCTCCTTGAAGATGGATGACCCCACGGTCCGGCGGGGGATGGCCCTGGCCTGCAGGCCGCAGGGCCGCAGATTATAGGCAACCGGTAGCTACAGTTTGAGGCGCCGCCGGTGCGCCTCAGGCAGTGCCGGGCGGGGTCATCTCCAGCCACGAACCGATCACGCCACGCACATCGTCCACGCCCAGCTTGGACTCGCCGGAGAACACCTGCACGCTGACACTGTCGGCAAAGTGCGACGACAGTTCCTTGCGCACTGCGGCGAGCGACTGCATCTGCTGGCTGCGGCTGAGCTTGTCGGCCTTGGTCAGCAACGCATGCGCGGGCAGCCCGCGGCGCACGGCGTAGCCCAGCATCTGCAGGTCGTAGTCCTTGAGCGGATGGCGGATGTCCATCACCACCACCAGCCCGCGCAGCGCCTGGCGCGTTTCAAAGTACTGCTGGATGAAAGCCTGCCAGTGCGCCTGAAGGTCCCTGGGCACCTTGGCGTAGCCGTAACCGGGCAGGTCGACCAGGTAGCGGTCGGTGGTTGGCGGGATGTCGAAGAACACCAGTTGCTGGGTGCGTCCCGGGGTCTTGGACACGCGGGCGAGCGCGTTCTGGTTGCAGATCGCATTGAGCGCGGTGGATTTGCCCGCATTGGAGCGGCCCGCGAAGGCCACCTCGAAGCCGCCGTCGGGCGGCAACTGGCGCGGGTTGTGGGCGGCCAACAGGTATTTGGCGCGGGCTAGGGGATTCGACATCCGCCTAGGATCGCACGGCCCACGGGGTTCCGGTCGGAAGGATGGCTATGCGTATGGTCGGGCGGGAGGCAAACGTGGCGCGGTCCCCGCCTTCGGCGCACGGCGCGTTGACCCCATGGCGGCCGCCGACGATAATTCCGCGGTTCCGGCGCCGCTTGCGGTGCTGCCCGTTTGCCTGTCTACACACCAGATTTTCCGGAGCCCAGCCTAATGAGCCAAGCCCGCGTCCTCGGCATTGTCGGCCTCGCCGCCCTCGCGGTTGCTGCCGTCGCCTATGCCCAGACCACGGTCACCCCGGTCGCACCGACCGCGCAGGTGCAGACCGCCCCGCTGGACGCCAAGCCGGAGAAGACGGTTTGGGGCGACGCCAAGGCCGGCGCCGCCAAGGCCGGCACCTGCGCGGCCTGCCACGGCCTCGACGGCAACCCGACCGACCCGCAGTACCCGCGCCTGGCCGGACAGAGCGAGCGCTACATCGCCCAGCAGCTGGCCCTGTTCAAGAGCGGCGAGCGCACCGGCGGCATGTCCGCGGTGATGATGCCGTTCGCCAGCATGCTCACCGCGCAGGATGCCCGCGACGTCGGCGCGCACTTCGCGGCGCAGAAGTCGGGCGCCGGCATCGCCGACGATACCGCCATCGCCACCGGCCCCCATGCCGGCAAGAAGTTCTACGAAGTGGGCCAGCAGCTGTTCCTGTCGGGCGACAAGGCCCGCGGCATCCCCGCGTGCATGGCGTGCCATGGTCCGACCGGTGCCGGCAACCCCGGCCCGGCGTACCCGCGCGTCGCTGGCCAGATGGCCGATTACAGCAAGCGCCGCCTCGAGGAATACCGCGCCGGCACCACCACCCAGCGTGATCCGCACCTGTTCAACGTGATGGCCGGCGTGGCCAAGCAGCTGACCGACGAGGAAATCACCTCGCTGTCCAGCTACCTGCAGGGCCTGCACCCGCGTCGTGACGACGTGGCCAGCGCAGCGCCCGCCCCCGTCGCTTTGCCGGCGGCTCCGGCGGCCCCGAAGGCGCCCGCCGCGGAGCCGGCCAAGGACGAGGCCTCGTCCGCCCAGAGCAACTCGCGCCCGCTGGGCGGCTGAACTTCGCGCGGCGACCGCGGTCACATCCGCCAACGCTGCATTCAGGACGCCGACCGCTATCCTAGCGGTCGGCGTTTCTGTTTCCGGACGTCGCCCATCCCCCCGCCCTGCCGCCGCACGGGCCCAACCGTCCCGACTGAACGATGCCTACCTGTCGCCCTTCGCTCTTCCCCACCCTGGCCCTGTCCGCGCTGCTCGCAATGCTGCCGCTGGCGAGCCTGATGGCGGCCCCGCCCGCCGCCAAGTCCACGGATGTCCCCGTTGCCGGCGTGGACTATGAGCTGATCGAAGGCGGCGCGGCATACCAGCCAGTGGCCGGCAAGATCGAGGTGGCCGAGGTGTTTGGCTACACCTGCCCGCATTGCGCGCACTTCGAGCCGGCATTCTCGGCATGGAAGGCGCGCCAGGCCAAGGACGTGAGCGTGGTGATGGTCGCCGCCCCGTTTGGTGGCCGCTGGATGCCGTATGCGCGCGCCTACTATGCCGCGCAGCGCCTGGGCGTGGCCGCGCAGACCCATGCCGCGATGTTCCGCGCGCTGCACGAGGACGGTAGCCTGCCCCTGGGCGATGCCAGTGCCGAAGAGATCGCCACGTTCTACGCCGGGCGGGGCGTGGATAGCGCCCGTTTCCTTGCCACGTTCAATGGCCCCGAAGTCGCGGCCGACCTGCAGCGCGCGTACGCGTTCATCGAGCGCAGCGGCGTGGATGGCACGCCGTCCCTGGTGGTCAACGGCAAGTACCGGATCATCGGCGGCAAGACCTATGCCGACCGCCTGAACATCGTCGACCGCCTCATCGCGCAGGAACGCGCGGCGCGACGTCCCGCGGCGCGCGCCAAGCGCTGAGCCGCGGTCGTGACCGGGCGCGCGCTACCCGACGCGCGCTGCCCGCATAATGCGGAATAAACGCCGCTCCCTCTTTCTCCAGTGGAATCGCCGCAATGACTTCACGCCTGACCCTGATCCTGCTCACTGCCCTGACCCTGGCCGCCTGCGGCAAGCAGGAGGCGCCGGCGCCGGCTGCCCCGGTGGCGGAGACCGCCCCGGCCACGACCCCCGCACCAGCGGGCACCGAGGCCGGCACGCCCGCCCCCGCCGCGGAAACCCCGAACAACAACCCGATCGTGCCGCCGCAGGGTCCGGCACCGGTCGCGGGCACCGATTACGTGGAAATCCCGGGTGGGCAGCCGTTCCAGCCGGGCACCGGCAAGATCGAGGTGGCCGAAGCGTTTGGCTACACCTGCCCGCACTGCGCCAGCTTTGAACCGGTGGTGTCGGCCTGGAAGGCCAAGCTGCCGGCGGACGTGAACTTCGTGCCGGTCGCCGCCCCGTTCGGTGGCTACTGGATCCCCTACGCCAAGGCCTACTACACGGCCGAAGGCATGGGCCTGGTGGGCAAGACCCATGAAGCGATGTTCCGCGCGATCCACCTGGAGCGCACCCTGCCGGTGCAGGGCGTGACCGACGAGCAGGTCGCCGCGTTCTACGCCAAATACGGTGCCGACGCGAAGGCCTTTGCCAGCACCATGTCCAGCTTCGCCGTCGCCGGCAAGCTCAAGCGCGCCGAGCAGTTCCTGGTGCGCAGCGGCGTGGACGGCACGCCCAGCGTCGTGGTCAATGGCAAGTACCGGATCATCGCCGGCGGCGGCTTCGAGAACGTGCTGCGCGTGGCCGACCACCTGATCGCCATGGAACGGGCCGCCGCTGCTCCGGCCGCGCCGGCGCCGGCCCCCGCCACCGGCGGCTGATCCAAGCGGGAATCCGTCGACATGGGCTCGCCTGGCAGGAAGACGCGACGGCTGCGGCTGCTCAGCGCCAACATCCAGGCGGGCTCCAGTACGCGCGGCTACCACGACTATGTCGCCCGCAGCTGGTCGCACGTGCTGCCCGCCGGCAACAAACGCGGCAGCCTGGACGCCATCGCCCAGCTCGCCGGCCAGTACGACATCGTCGGACTGAACGAGAGTGACCCGGGCAGCCTGCGCTCGGGATTCACCAACCAGACCCATTACCTGGCCGAACGCGGTGGCTTCGATTACTGGAGCCACCAGCCCAACCGCCGCGTCGGTGGCGTGGCCTCCAGCGCCAACGGCCTGCTGGCACGGCTGGAGCCGCGCGAAGTACTCGACCATAGCCTGCCCGGGCGACTGGGCGGGCGCGGCGTGCTGATCGCCCGCTTCGGCAACGAGCCCGACGCGCTCATGGTGGCGGTTGCGCACCTGTCGCTGGGGGCCAGTTCGCGCGCCTCGCAACTGTCGTTCATCGCGGAATTGCTGCACGGCCATGCCAACGCGGTGCTGATGGGCGACTTCAACTGCCCCGTCGACCGGCCCGAGATGCAGCAGTTGTTCAAGCGTACGCGCCTGCAACCGCCCGACCACGACACGCCTACGTTCCCCAGCTGGAGCCCGCAGCGCGCCATCGACCACATCCTGGTCGGCGATGGCCTGCGCTGCAGCGAGCCGAAGGCGCTGGCCGCCGCGTTCTCCGACCACCTGGCGCTGTCGGTCAACCTGGACGTGCCGGAAGCCGCGCTGGGCTGACCGTGCGATTCCGCCGCGCGCGGCGCCGAGGCTCTGAACCGCGTCTTCGTCCGGCGAATTCCGCCGACCACAAAACCGAACGGCCGGGGATCGCTCCCCGGCCGTTCTACTGTCACACCTTCAACCGATCAGAAGCGCAGGTCGGCACGCACGTAGAAGTAACGGCCACCCGGGATGTCGTAGGTGGAGGCGTCGTAGCCGTTGAGCGAGCACGACAGGCAGATCGGCGGATCCTTGTCGAACACGTTCTTGGCGCCCACGGCCAGCTGCAGGCCCTTCATCCAGTCGAAGCGGTAACCCACCTGCACGTCGTGGTAGGTGATCGCGTCAAGCGTGTTGGTGCCCTCGGCGGGGTTGCTGCACACCGGGAACGACACCGCGTCGCCGCACTCCTCTTCCAGCTCGGAGATGTAACGCATGGTCCACGAGGCGGTCCAGGCGTTCTTGCCCCACTCGAGCGAGGTGTTGGAGGTCCATTCCGGAATCGCGCTGTCGGTGACTTCCACGCCCACCGTGCGCGGCTGCACCTGGCCCGCGGCGCCGATGGCTTCGTAGCGGCCGACAAAGGTGTTCTGCCAAGCCAGCTTGAAGTTGCCCAGCGAGGATTCCGGCAGGGTCCAGAACACGTCGAAGTCCCAGCCGTCGGTCTTGATAGAACCGAGGTTGGTCAGGCGGTTGTTGAAGCTGTTGATGCTGCCGACGTTGGGCGCGCGGGTGATGCCGTTGCAGTACAGCGGGTCCAGCGTCTCCACGCACAGGTCCAGCTGGGTCTGTGCATCGATGGCCTGCACCGCGCCTTCCAGCGCGTGGCGGTAGAAGGTCAGCTCGATGTCGAGGCGCTCCGACCATGCGGCGTCACTGGCGAACGCCGGGCTGAACACCATGCCGGCGGTGAAGCTGCGTGCCGTTTCCGGCTGCAGGTCCGGGTTGCCACCGGTGGTCACCGAAATCTGGCCGTTGGACTGGGAAGCGCCGGCGGGGACGCCCAGCGCGCGGCAATTCGCGGTGTTGCCGGTGGGCGCCGAGCCATCCAGGCCGATCAGGCACGGGTCGTCCAACTGCAGGTCGGCGCGGCTGGCCGAGCCGTACAACTCGCCGATCGACGGGGCCCGGAAGCCTTCGGCATAGGTGGCACGCAGCAGCAGCTCATCGGCCACCTGCCAGCGCAGGCCGAACTTCGGCGTGAACTGGCCACCGAAGGTCGAGTAGTCCGAGTAGCGGCCGGCCAGGCTCAGGTCCAGGCTCTTGCCGAACAGGCCGTCGCGCATCAGCGGAACGTTGAATTCGACATAGGCTTCGTTGACGTCGTATTCGCCCGAGGTCGGCAACGACGGCACGCCGTTGTAGTGGCTCTCCACCACGGTGCTGCCGTCGGGGCGGGTCACGGTGACGTAGTTGATCGGGTCGGGGGTGTACTCGCCCTCGTAGCGGCGGTGTTCCAGGCCCGCGGCGAACGACAGCGGACCGGCCCACATCTCGAACAGGTCGCCGGAGATGTTGGCCGTCGCCAGCTGCAGGGTCTGCTCGCTGCGGTCGCGCACCACCGGCTGGATCCACGCCAGCATCGCCGGCGTGATCGTGCCCGGGCCACCGAAGATGTTCAGCGGCACGCAGCCCGGCGTCGTCGCGCAGGTCGCACCCGAGGTGTCGGTGTCGCCCAGCGCCAGCGCGATGTTGCGGATGTTGTACGAGCCGTAGTTGGTCTGCTCGGCCTCGTTCTTGCTGGCCGCGACGTTGACGTCCCAGAACCAGGTCTTGTCGTTGGCGTCGAAGCTGCCTTCCACGCCCGCGGCGAAGTACTGGGTGTCGACCTGCTGTTCGAAGCGGCGCGGACCGCCCTCGACCGGGCGACGGCCGATCAGGATCAGGTTGGAGCTGGAGTCCAGGTCGATCCCGAACGGGTTGTACATCTGGGTGGCAGGAATGAAGATGCCGTCCGCATACGGGTTGCCGGTGCCTGCATCGCCACCGAGGAAGATCGGTTCCGGCGCCGCCTGGTTGGTCGACTCGCGACGGTTGAACAGCGCCTTGGCGTAGGCGTGCACGTTGTCGTTGAAGTAGTAGCGGAACTGCCCGAACACGCCGGTGCGCTCCGACGGCGTCAGCAGCATGTTGTACTGCGAGAAGTTGAAGCGGTTGGCGGTGCGGAAGCCGATGAAGTCGGTCGGGTACTGCGGCGTCGGCGAGAAGCTGGACCCGTTGGGCGTGGTGATGTTGCAGAACGCCACCGGCGGCGTCGCCGGGTTGTCATCCAGGTCGGCCAGCGGACAAGCCGTGCTCGGCGCGCCCGGCAGGAACACGAAGCGGCCATTCGGCGTGGCCGAGCTGGCGAAGGTCAGGCCGGTGCCCGGGATCGGGTAGCTGGACTGCTCGCGGTCCTTGGAGAAGATCGGGTCCTGGTTGACGTAGCTGGCGCCGACGAAGAAGTTGGCGCGCTCGGTGCTGGTGCCCCAGGCCAGGTCGATGCTGCCCAGGTCGCCATCGCCCTCGCCGTACTGGCCGGCGTTGAGGGTGACCTGGCCGCCTTCGAAGTTGCGACGGGTGATGATGTTGACCACGCCGGCAATCGCGTCGGAGCCGTACAGCGAGGATGCACCGTCTTCCAGCACCTCGATGCGCTCGACCAGGGCCAACGGGATGGTGTTGAGGTCGGTCGCTGCGCCCACGCCGGAAGCGGAGGACTCGTTGATCCAACGCACGCCGTCCACCAGCACCAGCACGCGCTTGGGACCGAGGTGACGCAGGTCGACCTGTGCCGAACCGGCACCGACGCCGTCGCCGTTGGGCGAGAAGCCGAAGTTGCCGGACGAGTTGAACTTGGTGTTCAGCGCCGAACCGGCACCCGTCAGGCTCTGGACGATGTCGCCCAGCGAGGTGAGGCCGGAGCGATCGATGTCTTCGCGGGACAGGGTCTGCACCGGCACCTGGCTCTCGATCTCGGCCTTCTTGATGCGGGTACCGGTCACGCGGACCGAATCGAGCGTGGTCGCCTGCGACGACTCGGCTTCCTGCGCGGCGACAACGCCGGGCAGGGCAATCAGCATGGACAACTGGATGGCTTTCGCCAATGTCTTGCGGCGCAACGCTTGCATCAACCTCTCTCCCTATAAGTGATGTAACAGCACAAAGCCGCCCGGCCCCTGTTCCGTGGCGTAACCGGGTTGTAAACAATTTGTGAACCCGCCACAAGCGGCAAACGGCATGCGCCGGTCGCGCACAGTGCCTGAACAGGCGCGTGAAGGCCCGCGGAGCGCGACGCGGGCGGGGGAATCGATTTGGGCGACGCCGTCGTGGCGGCGACCCTCAGCCGCCGAACAGCAGGCTGCTTCCCACAAGGACCAGGAAGGCGGCGAAAACGCGCTTCAGCGCCTCACCCGACAGCCGATGCGCAAGGTGTGTCCCGTACGGGGCCGCGAATACCGAGGCGATGGCCACACCAATGGCCGCCGGCAAGTACACGTAGCCGATGGCGTGCGCCGGCAGGGCGCCCACCGGCGCCTGCAGCGCGTAGCCGGCCGCGCTGGCCAGGCCAATCGCGACACCGCAGGCCGACGAAGTCCCCACGGCGCGTACCGGCGCCACGCCGCGCCACACCAGCAGCGGCACGGTCATGCTGCCCCCGCCGATGCCCACGACCGCCGACACGGCACCGATGCCGACACCGGCTGCACTCATTCCCGGCCCACGCGGCGCCGGACGCGTGTGGCCATCCGCGGGCGTGCGCCGTCCCAGCAGCAATTGTGCCGCCGCCAGGAAGCAGTAACCGGCAACAAGCCATCGCAACCAGTCGCCAGGCAGACGCACTGCCAGCGCGCTCCCGACCCAACCCCCCATCAGTAGCCCGGGCACCATCCAACGCACGGTGGGCCACATCACGCTGCCACGCTTTGCATGCGCGCGGGCGGACGCCGCCGCGGTCAGCACGATGCTGGCCAGCGAACTGGCCAGCGCCGCATGCATCGCGGCCTCGTGCGGCACGCCCAGCAGCGGCAGCAACCAGACCAGTGCAGCCACCAACACCAGCCCGCCACCCACGCCCAACAAGCCCGCCAGCACGCCCGCTACCGCACCCAAGCCCAGAAACGCCAACCACGCCATCGACACGCTGTTTTCTCCTGCCGGATCCTGCGTGACACGCGCAATCGACATCGGTTGCGGCGCCATCAAGTCGTTCATTCTGGCTCGGCTATAGTCCGGGCCATGCGACAAAAAACGACCCCCATCGTAATCGCGTCGCTGCTTGCGGCGTTCACTGCCACCGGTTGCGCACAACCCTCGCCGGTGGTCGTCGCGCCGGCCGGCAGTCCCGGCCCCGCGCCCCAGGCTGGAACGACCCCTTCCAGTGGCGGGGGCGTGCCCGTGACCGGAGCACCCGCGGCCACCGGCATGGCGATTTCGCCGGCGGAAACGCGCCTGGCCCGCGTGCGCAGCGCGCTGGAGGCCGCCGAGCGCGGCGGGTTCGACGCGAGCGCCTTTGCCGACCTGGCCGGCGACCCGTTGTGGGGCTGGATCGAGTACGCCGCTCTGCGTCGCGACATCGACACCGTGGACCCCTTGCGCGCGCAAGCCTTCCTGGAGCGCTACGGTGGCCAACCCGTCGCCGCCGCCTTCCGCGAGATCTGGCTGGCGGCCACCGCGCGGCGCGAGGATTGGCTTGCCTTCACTTCGGCGTGGGTGCCTGGGCTCAAGGCCGAGTCACTGCGCTGCGCCGACCTCAAGGCACGCCAGGCCTTGGGCCGCGCCGACGCCACTTGGACCGCCGACAGCCAGGCATTGTGGCGCCAGGCTGGCAGCGCGCTGCCCGCAGCCTGCGATGCGCCGATGGCGGTGCTCGCCGCGCAGGGCGGCCTGTCGCCCGCATTGCGCTGGGAACGCATCGAACGCGCCATTGCCGAGGGCGAGCCCACGGTGGTGCGCGCGGCCGCACGCGGCCTGCCCACGGAAGAGCAGGCCCTGGCCGAAGACTACGCCGCGTTCCTGGAGGCCCCGCACGAGCGCGCGCTGGCGTGGCCGAAGACCGCGCGCAGCCGCCTGGTCGCGTCGCACGGCCTGGCGCGGTTGGCCAAGGACAACCCGACCGCCGCGGAGACGCAGTTGGCCGCCTTCGCGCCTGCGCTGGAGTTCGATGCGGCCGATCGCGCGCGCGTGCTGCATGCCATCGCACTGTGGTCGGTCGCATCGTACGCACCGGACTCGGCGCGCCGCCTCGCCGCCGTGCCGGTCGAGGCCTACGACGACCGCCTGCACGAATGGCGGGTGCGCGAAGCGATGGCGCGCTCTGACTGGCCGGCGGCGCTGGCGGCGCTGCGGCTGATGCCGCCGGCGCAGCGTGGCGATTCGCGCTGGCAGTACTTCGAAGCGCGTCTGAGCGAACTGACCGGCGACCGCAAGACCGCGCGCCGCCTGTACGCCGAGGCGGCACGCAAGCCCGAGTTCCATGGCTTCCTCGCCGCCGACCGCATCAAGAAGCCGTACGCCCTGTGCCCGCTGATGCCGGACGACGATCCCGCGGTGCGGGCCACGGTGGCGCGCGACCCCGCATTGACCCGCGCGCTGGCGCTGTACCGGTTGAACCGCCCCGGCTGGGCACAGCGCGAGTGGGACGATGCGCTCACGCGCTTCAACGACACCCAGCGGCGCATCGCGGTCGCCGAGGCGCAGGCCAGCGGCTGGTTCGACCGCGCGGTTTTCAACCTCGGTAAACAGCGTGACGAACTGCGCATGTATCACCTGCGCTTCCCGCTGCACCATGACGCGACCATCCGCCGCGAGGCGACGCGCCAGAACATCGATCCGGCGTGGGTGGCCGCGGAGATCCGCGCCGAGAGCATCTTCAATCCGACCGCGCGCTCGTCGGCGAATGCGATGGGACTGATGCAGGTGATCCCGGCCACGGGCGCCGCCGTCGCCAGCCGCATCGGCCTGCCGTGGACGGGGCCCGAGATGCTCTACGACCCGGACACCAACATCGCCATCGGCACCGCGTACCTGCGCCAGCTCATGGACCAGTACGGTGGCCAGCCCTACTTCACCATCGCTGGCTACAACGCGGGTCCCGCGCCGCTCGCGCGCTGGCAGACGCAGCGCCCGGGCATGGATCCGGATTTCTGGATTGAGACGATCAGCTACAAAGAGACGCGGGAGTACGTGGCCCGCGTGCTCGCATTCAGCGTAATCTACGACTGGCGACTAAATGGCGACGCGGCCACCGTCAGCGACCGCCTGCGGGGCATCACCGATGGCAAGCGCAAGCGCTTCGCCTGTCCCGACCCGGTCACTGCGCCGACGCCCGCCGCCCAACCCGGAAAGAGAACGAGAGCGCGAAGATGAGCAGACAGCACGTCGTGGTCCTGGGCGGCACCGGATTCGTAGGGCGCCACCTGGTGCCGCGCGTGCTGCGCGATGGCCACCGCGTCACCGTGGTCAGCCGCGGGCTGACGGCCGACACGCGCGCCGCGCTGTCGCGCCAGGCCAGCGTGCGCGAGGGCGACGTGCATGACGGTGCGTTCCTCGCCAACGTGTTCGCCGACGCGGATGCGGTGGTCAACCTCACCGGCATCCTCAACGAGAAGGGTGACCGCGGCGATGGCTTCGAGCGCGTGTTCGTCGGCATCACCGAATCGGTGATCGCGGCGATGAAGGCGAGCGGCACGCCGCGCCTGTTGCAGATGAGCGCGCTCAACGCTGGCCACGGCGAGAGCCACTACCTGCAATCGCGCGGACGCGCGGAGGCCAAGGTGCGTGGCTCCGGGTTGCAGTGGACGATCTTCCGGCCCTCGGTGATCGCCGGGCCGGGCGACGGTTTGTTCTGCCGCTTCGACCAGCTGCTGGGGATGGCGCCCGTGCTGCCAATCGCGCGCGGCCATGCGCGTTTCCAGCCGGTATGGGTGGGCGACGTGGCCGAAGCCTATGCGCGCGCCCTCAACGACCCCGCGAGCATCGGCCAGGTGTACGAACTGGTCGGCCCCGACGAGCTGTCGCTGGCCCAGATCGTGCGCCTGACCGCGCAGGCCCGCGGGCGCTCGCGCATGGTCGTCTCATTGTCCGAGGGGCTGGGGCGCTGGCAAGCCAACATCGGCGAACTGCTGCCGGGCAAGCCGATCAGCCGCGACAACTGGCGTTCGCTGGCGCTGGACTCGACCAGTCGCGACAACGGCCTGCCCAAGCTCGGTATCACACCGACGCGGGTGACCGATCGCCTGCCCGAAATCCTGGGGCTGGAGTCCGCCCCCGCGGCATGAGCCGCCCCGTGCCCGGGCGGGTCTACCTGGTGGGTGGCGCGGTGCGCGACCGCCTGCTCGGCTTGCCGGCGGGCGACCGCGACCACGTCGTGGTGGGCAGCACCCAGGCCGCCATGGAAGCGGCGGGGTTCCGCGCGGTGGGCCGCGACTTCCCGGTATTCCTGCATCCGGACACCGGCGAGGAATACGCACTGGCGCGCACCGAGCGCAAGTCCGGGCGCGGCTACCGCGGCTTCGTGGTCGATGCCGACCCGTCGGTGACGCTCGAACAGGACCTGGCCCGGCGCGACTTCACCATCAACGCCATCGCCCGGTCGCTGGATGACGACTCGCTGGTGGATCCGCATGGCGGCGCGCGCGATATCGAGGCCGGGGTGCTGCGCCACGTCGGCCCCGCCTTCGCCGAGGACCCGCTGCGCGTGCTGCGCGCGGCGCGGTTCATGGCGCGGTTCGCGCCGTTGGGCTTCCAGTTGGCGCCGGAGACGTTGGCGCTGATGCGCGAAATGGTCGCCGCGGGTGAGCTGGAGCACCTGGTGCCCGAGCGGGTATGGCAGGAGCTGCGCCGCGGCCTTGCCAGCCCACGCCCTTCGGCCTTTCTGGCCACGCTGCGGGCCAGCGGTGCGCTGGACGTGGTACTGCCCGAGGTCGACGCGTTGTACGGCGTGCCGCAACGCGCGGAGTTCCATCCGGAGGTCGACACCGGGGTGCACATCGAACTGGTGTGCGACATGGCGGCGCGCATCGCACCGGGCGATGACCTGATCGGTTTCGCCGCCCTGACCCACGACCTGGGCAAGGCGCTGACGCCTGCCCACGTGCTGCCGCGCCATCTCGGCCACGAAGGCGCGGGCGTGGCGCCATTGCGTGCGCTGTGCGAGCGCCTGCGCATCCCCACCGAACACCGCCTGCTGGCCGAAGCCGCCTGCCGCGAGCACCTCAACGTGCACCGCTTCGACGAGCTGCGTGCGGAAACCGTGTACAAGCTGATCGCGCGCTGCGATGGCTGGCGCAATCCCGCGCGCATCCGCCAGCTGGCGCAGGTGTGCGAGGCCGACAAGCGCGGCCGCACCGGACATGCGGAGGACGCCTACCCGCAGGCCGCCGCGCTGTGCCGCGCGCTGGACGCCGGCCTGGCGGTGCGCGCGGCAGACCTGGCGCCGGGGCTCACCGGCCCCGCCATCGGCGAGGCGATGCAGCGTGCGCGCATCCGCGCCATCGCCGACGCCACCGGAAAACGCTGATCCGCAGGGCATCCCTCCCATCGCGCGCTCGAGGTCGGTAGCACCATCTCGCCGCCAATCAAGGAAAAGCGCGGGGCCCAACGGACCCCGCGCCTTGGTCACTCAACCCGGCCGCATCAGAACCGGTAGTCGAGTCGCACGTAGTAGCTGCCACCATTCATGCCGAACGGCAGCGTCTCCCAGCCGTACTTGAAGCCCAGCTGCGGGAACGGGGCCGCATTGTCGGCATCCCACTTGTCGGGGTAGGTGTCGAAGATATTGTTGCCGCCCACGCTCAGGTGGGTGTTGTCGTTGAATGCATAACGCACGCCCAGGTCGAACAGCGTCTTGCCGCCCCAGGTCTGCTTGAAGCCCGGGGTGAAGCCTTCGCTGCTGACCGGACCGTAGTAGTTGGCCCGTGCGGTCAACTGCCACGCGCCCTGCTCGTACACCGACTGCAACACGTGGTGGCGACGCGGCTGGCCTTCCTCGACCAGCACCACCTGGGTGTCGTCGAACAGCATCTCCGGCGACAGGATCGGCGACTGCGAACGGCGATCCAGCACTTCGGTCTTGTTGAAATGCAGCAGCGCGGTAAGGTTCAGTCGCGCGCCACTGTCGAACGCGGTGTGATGGTGGGCAACGATGTCCAGGCCGGTGGTGCGCGTGTCGATCGCGTTGGTGAAGAACTGCGCCTGGCCAACGCTGAAGGGCGCGAGCGCCGCGGCGATCGGGCAATTGCTGTTGGTCGCATCACACGGCAGGCCGTCGGTGCCCACCGTCTCAGGCGCGATATTGCCGGAGAAGATGATGCGGTCGTCGATGTCGATGCGGAACACGTCGGCGGTGAGCGAGAAGCGGTCATTGGGCTTGAACACCATGCCCAGCGAGGCGCTGTTCGAGGTCTCTTCCTGCAAGGCCGGCACGCCGAGGGCGCGCGTGACCGGACTGTCCTGGCGCGCAGTCAGGGTATCGGTCAGCTCGCCGGTGGACGGGCTGAGGTTGGTCGAGACCTGGCTGTAGAACTGCTGCTGCACGCCCGGCGCGCGGAAGCCGGTGGACACCGTGCCGCGCACCGCGAAGCTGTCGGTAACGTCAAAGCGCGCCGACAACTTGCCGATGGTGGTGTTGCCGAAGTCCGAGTAGTCCTCGAAGCGCACCGCCGCGCCCAGCAGGAAGCGCTCGGTAAGGTTGGTTTCGGCGTCGAAGTACGCCGCGACGCTGCGCCGGCCCTCGTCCACCTCGGTACCGGGAGTGAACCCCGGGAAGCCCTGGATGCCCGGCGCGGCAAACCCGCCGTTCTGGTTGTAGATCGGGATCGACGGATCGTTGGTGCGGCCGTAGGTGTACGAGACCGGATCGCCGGCGGTGATGGCGTAGCTGTCGCGACGCCACTCCGCGCCCGTGCCGAGGTGCAGCGCGTTGCCGTTGAACCCGTCCACGGTGCCGCGGAAGTCGAGGTTGACCGTGGTCTGCTGGAATTCCAGCGTACCGGTGTCGGCCTCGGTCGGCGACTCGGCATGGATGCCCGCGGCCGGGTTGTTCGGGTCGATCGGCTCGTACCACCAGCTGACGTTGACCGAGTTGCTTTCCTCGAAGCCGAACTTGCTGCGGCCGTGGTTGATCGACAGATCCCAGTCCCAGTTGTCACCCAGCGGGGCGCGGAAGCCAACCGCCAGCGAGGCGTCGTCCACCGTGGTCAGGATGTTGGGCAGGAAGCCGTCGGGATACAGCTCCGGCACGGTGCGGCCGTCGCCCGCGCTGCGGAAGAAGCCCGAGGAATTGCCCTCGCGGCGGGACACGCCGCCGAACCAGTACAGCTCGCCGGCGCCTGCGGGCAGGCCGCCGTTGAGCCACAGGTAATAGTCCTTGGCATCGGCGTCGCCCAGGCGCTGGGTCACCCGCGGCGGATCCACGCGCAGGCTGTCCGGACCAGCGCGGTTGGTCTCGTTGCGGTTGCGCGCCTCGGCCGACAGGTTGAGGAAGCCTTCCTCGCCCAGCTTGAAGCCGGTGTTGACCGAGCCGTGCAGCATCTCGCCGTCACCGGCGTAGTACTGCGAGCCCTCCACCGACAGCTCGGTGTGGTCGGTCTGCTGCTTGAGGATGATGTTGATCACGCCGGCGATCGCATCCGAACCGTACTGCGCGGCGGCGCCGTCGCGGAGCACCTCGATGCGTTCGATCGCACTGACCGGGATGGCGTTGATGTCGGTACCGGCCGAACCACGGCCGATGGTCTGCTGTACGTTGACCAGCGCCTGCTGGTGGCGGCGCTTGCCGTTGACCAGCACCAGCACCTGGTCCGGGCCCAGCGAGCGCAGCGTGGCCGGTCGCAGGATGTCGGTGCCATCCGAAACGAAGGTGCGGGAGAAGTTGAACGACGGCTCCAGCATCTGCAGGATCTGGCCTACTTCCATCGCGCCGGTGGCGTTGAGCTCCTCGCGACCGATCACATCCACCGGTGCCGCGGTGTCCTCGGCGGTGCGCCCGCGCACGCGCGAGCCGGTGACCTGCACGCGGTCCAGCGTGGTGGCCTGTGATGCATCGGCGGTGGGCGCCGTTTCCTGTGCGGCGACCGGCGCGGCAACGCCGACCAGCAACGTGGCGGCGATCGCCAATGTCAGCGAATTCCTTTTTGCAGCAAACATGATGGGTTCCTTGGTGGTTGGACAGGGCTCCCCGATGGGCCCTGCCGCCGACTTTCACCAAGTTTTAACCTTTGCGCAATCGGTTCCAGACGTTTGCCCTGGTTGGCGGGAAACCGGTCACATTCCTGCCGAACGGGCTGCGCGCCATGGCTGCCAGCGCGCGGCGAGCACGCGCCCCGCCCCCCACCCGACTGCCACGCCCAGCGTGTTTGCGACCATGTCCGCGGGATCGGCAAGCCGGGAGGCGGTCAGGGCGGACTGTGCGCCTTCCAGTGAGATCCCCAGGGCCACCAGGCCAAACGCGGCCAGGGCATGGACGCGCGCCGGCGCGAACAACAGCACCGCATACGCGGACAGCAGCGCATAGGCGCCCAGGTGCTCGACCTTGTCGATACCGGTGAACGAGGGCACGGGCAGCGCCGAGGACGGCAGCAGCGAGCCGACCACCACGCCCGCGATCAGCAGGAACCAGCCCGCCAGCAGCCACCGTGGCCGCCGCCAGGGCCGCAGGACCCCGCCCGCGCTCACAGCCGGAAACTCAGGTCGCCCGCCATGAACGCGGTGCCGAACTCCACGTCCTTTTCAAAGCCCATCACCTGGAAGCGCTCGCCCATCTCGGTGGGCAGAGTCAGGCGCTTGACCTCCTGATTGCGGCGCAAGCGCTCGACTTCGTCGTCGATCGCCTCGATGCGCTCCAGCACGCCCGCCAGCCCGTTGCCCAACAGGAAACTGGACTGCGAGCAGTAGCCCGCCAGGTCGAAGCCCGCCGCCACGCCGGCCTCGGCCAGCGCGGTGAAGTCCACTGACGCAGTGAGGTCCTGCAGCCCGGGCCACAGCAGCGGCTCCCCGTGCATGCGGTGGCGGTAGAACGCGCGCAGGGTGCCGTCACTGCGCTCCGGCAGGTAGTACTCGCCGCGCACGTAACCGTAATCCACGAACAGCATCGCGCCCGCCTTCATCCCGCCCGACACCGCCTGGATCCAGTACGGCAGTTGGGGCAGCAGCTCGGAGCGGTAACCCTCCGGCAGCGGCGTCGGCAGGCGGCGTTCCAGGTGGCGCACCGCGCCACTGAGGAAACTGTCGGCCGGGCGCAGCACGCGCACCAGGCGCCCGCCTTCCAGCGTCACGTGTTCTTCGTACACCTCGCCGGCCTCGATGGCGAAGCGCGGCGTCGGCAAGGCGTCGATCACCTCGTTGGCGAACAACACGCCAACCCAGTCATCCGGCACCGGCCCGTCGACCCATTCCACCAGCTCGAACAACGGCGGCACCAACCGCTCGCGCAGGCGTTCGCGCTGGCGCACGCGCAGCTGCGCGCTGGGCTCGAGGATCAGGTAGCGGCTGGGCAGCGCGTCCAGTTCCATCAGGCGCTTCAGCGCGACCTCGGCGAAGGCGCCGGTACCGCCGCCCAGCTCCAGGAACAGCGCCTCCGGGCCCAGCTGTTGCAGCACCGGCGACACCGCATCGGCCACGCACGCGGCAAACACCGGGCCCAGCTCGGGCGCGGTGACGAAATCGCCTGCGTCGCCGAACTTGGTCGCGCCGGCGCTGTAATAGCCCAGTCCCGGCGCGTACAACGCCAGCTCCATGAAGCGCGAGAACGGTATGGTGCCGGTTTCGCTGGCGGCGATCTCGCCGTGGATGGCGGCGGTCAGCTTGGCGCTGTGCACCAGCGCATCGGCTTCGGGTTCGGGGAGCTGGGCGTTCACAATGGCTTCCGGGTTCACGTGCGCGCAGGATAGCCTGTAGCGTGCAACCGGAGCCTGACCGATGACCGCCGCCGCCCGTCCCGTCGCCCTGATCACCGGCTGCGCCAAGCGCATCGGTGCCGAAATCGCGCGCCAACTGCATGCCGCCGGTTACGACGTTGCAATGCATTACCGCAGCTCGCGCGAGGCCATCGAGGCCCTCGCCGCCGAGCTGGACCATGCCCGCCCCGGCAGCGCCCACACCCTGCAGGCCGACCTGGCCGAGTTCGACCGTATTCCCGAGCTGGTGGCACACGCCATCGGCCGCTTCGGCCGGCTGGACGCGCTGGTCAACAACGCGTCGTCGTTCCATCCGACGCCCATCGGCCTCACCACGCCCGACGACTGGGATGCGCTGATGACCAGCAACGCGCGCGCACCGTTCTTCCTGGCGCAGGCCGCCGCGCCGCACCTGCGCGCCAGCGGCGGTGCCATCGTCAACCTCACCGACATCTACGGCGAACGGCCGCTGCGCCAGCACACCGTGTACTGCATGGCGAAGGCGGCGCTGCTGATGATGACGCGCTCGCTGGCCGTCGAACTGGGGCCGGACGTGCGGGTCAACGCCGTCTCGCCCGGTGCCGTGCTGTGGCCGGAGGACAGCAGCAACACCGCCGCACAGGAGGCGATGCTGGCGCGCACCCCGCTGGGCCGCACCGGCACCCCGCATGAAGTCGCCGAAGCGGTGCGCTGGCTGCTGCAGGACGCGCGCTACAGCACCGGCCAAGTGCTGTACCTGGACGGCGGCCGGATGCTGGCCGGCTGATGCCGGCACCGCGCGCGCCGGCTACGTCGTGACGGGCTCCGTGCCCGGCGCCTGCGCCATCGGCAGGCCCTGGAACGCCGGCGGCGTCTCGCCGTGGCTGATGTAGCGGAACAGCGCCGCGGCATACACGCCATTCAGCGCCGACTGCACCAGGCCCAGCAGCACCAGGACCAGCGCGACCAGTACCACGATTGCCAACGCCAGCCCCATCGACAGCTTGGCCGCGGTCCACGCCAGCACCAGTCCGGCCAGGCCCACGCCGAACATCAGCACGCCGAAGGCCAAGCCGATACCGATCGCGCCAGCCGCAGTCTCGCCCCACGTGCGCTGCAGCATGCGCCCGCTCTTGCGCAGCGCCTCGAACGGGCCGATCTGCTCGCTGACCAGCACCGGTGCGACCAGGAACGTCGCCATCGTCCAGGCCACGCCCAACCCGCCGCCCAGCAGTTGCACCAGCGGGTTGCGGTCGTTGTCGCGCATCGCGCGCAGCAGCATGCCCACGGTGGCCGCGATCGCGGCGTAACCAAGGATTGCGCCGATGCGCTCCAGCGCGGCGCGGAAGCCGTCCTTCAGCGTGGGGTCGCCGCCTTCCAGCCGGATCATGGCCGCAGCCACAAGCGCGCAATTGCAGAACACGATCACCGTGTACTGGCAGAAATAGAACAGGAACATCCACACAAGCCCAGCGAAGCCGAAGCCGTTCTCGAACACGCGCCAGCCGAACACCGGCACCGCGAACGTCAGCATCACCAGCAGCGTGGCCGCCATCGACACCAACGGAAACAACATCAGCTCGCGATCCGAGCGCAGCACCGACGCACTGGCCTTGGCCAGTTCCCAACTGCGCAGCAACCGTTCCTTCATGAGGCCCTCCCGGGTCCAGCGATCCACCGATTATCGGCGTGCGGTCGCCCGGCGGAATGTGCGCGGGTGCCGCCCAGCAAACCCGGATGCCGCGACCTCCATCACAACTCACGCAAGCGGACCGCGTCGCCGGCAAGGCTTGCGCGATGCGTGACCACGGTTCGTCCTGAAAGGTGGGCGCGGTAGATGTAGCCCTTATTGAAGACCCGCCGGCTTGCCGGCGTGCGGCGACACCTCAGGAATCGCGCGGTTCATCCTTGCGCGCCATCGCCTCGCTCTCGCGAATCCTGCGCCTCAGGAAGACATGGATCGCCACGGTGAGTGCGACCGACAGCGCCGTCACCGCGATCGCCAGCCAGCCCATCGGCGTGGTCAGCAGTTGGGCGAGCAGCGGCGACATCTCACAGCACCACGGTGTCGAAGGCGCGCTCGCGATCCGCATGCACGGCCCACAGTTCGGTCAAGGTGCGGCCATCGCCGGGCACGCGCACGTCGGGCGCGATGTCGGCCAGTGGCTTGAGCACGAAGGCGTGCTTCAGCTCCGGGCGCGGGATTCGCAGGTTGCCTGCGCCCTCGCACACCCGGTCGTCGAACAGCACGATGTCGATGTCCAGCGTGCGGTCGCCAAAACGCGGCCCGCTGCGGTCGCGGCCGTGGGCGTCTTCCAGCGCGTGCAGCCAGTCGTTGAGCGCCTGCGGCTCCAGGTCGGTCTCGATCATCGCCGCCGAGTTGAGGAAGTCATCGCCCTCGAAACCCACCGCCGCCGTGCGGTACACCGGCGAATGCAGCACCGCGCCGAAGCGCGCCTGCAATGCGGCCAAGCCGCTGCGCAGGTTGGCCTCGGCGTCGCGGTTGCTGCCCAGGCTGAGGTAGGCCTTGTGCATCACAGCAGCCCGCTGATGCCTTCGGGCGCGCGGCCGGCGCTGCGCTCGATGATCACGCCCACCGCGCGCGCGCCGCGCACCGCGCCCGGCTTGCTCAGCTTGAGCCGCACCTGGCTGACGCCGAATTCGTCAAGGATGATCTCTGCCACGCGCTCGGCCAGTGTCTCCACCAGGCCGAACCCCGACTGCGACACGTAGTCCACCACGCGCCGGCTGACGTCCTTGTAGTTCAGCGTGTCCTCGATCGCGTCGCTGGCCGCCGGCACGCGGTTGTCGAAGGCCATCTCGATGTCGAACACCAGCGTCTGCCGGATCCGCCGCTCCCAGTCGTAGATGCCGATCAGCGCATCGACCTCGAGCGCCTCGATGAAGACCTTGTCCACGTCGTGTTCCTGTGCGGCCGCGCCGTGCGCGCGTTGGCGCCCATTCTCGCTCAGACCGCTTCCAGCGTCGCCATGTCCCAGCGCGGGGTGACGCGCACCGACTCGTCCACGTGCTGGCCGGCCTGCAGCCGCAGCGCACCGGCGTAGGCGATCATCGCGCCGTTGTCGGTGCAGAACGCCGGCCGCGGGAAGCTCACGCGGCCACCGCGGCGTGCCGCCATTTCCTGCAGCCTGGCGCGCAGCCGCTTGTTTGCGCCAACGCCGCCGGCCACCACCAGCGTGTCGCAACCCGCTTCGTCCAGCGCGCGCTGGCACTTGATCGCCAGCGTGTCCACCACCGCATCCTCGAAACCGCGGGCGATGTCGGCGCGGGTGGAGTCGAACTGGTCGCTGCCCTGCCACGCCAGCAGCACCTGGGTCTTGAGTCCGCTGAAGCTGAAATCCAGGCCCGGCCGGTCGGTCATCGGCCGCGCGAACTTGAACGCGCCCGGCCGGCCCTGTTCGGCCAGCGCCGCCAGTTGCGGCCCGCCCGGGTACGGCAGGCCCATCAGCTTGGCGGTCTTGTCGAAGGCCTCGCCGGCCGCGTCGTCCAGCGTCTCGCCCAGCAGGCGGTAGCGGCCGATGGCCTCCACGTGGATCAGCTGGGTGTGGCCGCCGGAGACCAGCAGCGCAACGAACGGCGGTTCGGGCCGGCCCAGCGGGTCGTCTTCCATCAGCGGGGCCAGCAGGTGGCCTTCCATGTGGTGCACGGCCACGGCCGGCAGATCCAGCGCCCAGGCCACGGCCCGGGCCACGCCCGCGCCGACCAGCAGGGCACCGACCAGACCGGGGCCGGCGGTGTAGGCCACGCCGTCCAGCTCATCGATGGTGAGGCCCGCGTCGGCCAGGGTCTGGCGGATCAGCGGCAGCAGCTTGCGCACGTGGTCGCGGCTGGCCAGTTCAGGCACCACGCCGCCGTATTCGGCATGCAGGGCGATCTGGCTGTACAGCGCGTGGGCGCGCAGGCCGGTGTCCGTGTCGTACACGGCCACGCCGGTCTCGTCGCAGCTGGTTTCGATGCCGAGGACTTTCATTTTGAAGATATGGGGGCGCGTCTTTGGAAATCGTAGCGCTTTTGGAGGGTTTGGGCCGGGAGGAGCTTGGGCGTGGCATTGCTCCAGCCCTCCGTCGCGGCATCCTGCCGCGAGTCGGGCCGCGGGCCATCCATGGCCCGCTTTTCCGCAACACCACGCCCAAGCCCCTCCCCCACACACTCCCCCGCGACGGAGAGGGTGGGAAAAGCGACCGCAAAAGCACCACACCGGCTAAACCATGGAGGGCTGCGTCCTTATGGGGCGTGGCGGAGAGCGGGCCAGGGATGGCCCGCGGCCCCTCCGTCGGGACAGGATGTCCCGACGGAGGGGCGGAGCCACGCCCCGTGAGGTCGCAGACCCCCTACGAAGCGGGCAGCCCACCCCAGACTTGCACTTCCAAACAGAGCCCCGCTAAAATGCACGGCTCACCCGGTCCTCCCGGGATCGGTCCCTGAACAGAGATTACGTATGCCCAGCGTCAAAGTCCGCGAAAACGAGCCTTTCGAGTTTGCCCTGCGTCGCTTCAAGCGCACCTGCGAGAAGGCCGGCGTCCTCGCCGAGACCCGCAAGCGCGAGTTCTACGAGAAGCCGACCCAGGAGCGCAAGCGCAAGGCCGCCGCTGCGGTGAAGCGCCAGTCGCGTCGCGCCTCGCGCGATGTGACCAAGCGTCAGCGCCTGTACTGAGTACAGCGGGTTCTTCCCCTGTGGCCGGCCTCCGGGCGGGTCACGGTGGAAGCCGAAAGCCGGCCGCGCCCATGCGCTGCCGGCTTTTTGTGTTTTTTGATGCCCCCGGATCGCGGATTCCTGCCCGCCGGCCCTACGGTCCGGGTCCCGAGCCCTGCTCCGGTGACATCTGCACCGCCCCTTCACCCATTGGAGTGACCCCATGAGCCTCAAGCAACGCCTGACCGAAGACATGAAGGCCGCCATGAAGGGCGGTGACAAGGAAACGCTGGGCGTCGTCCGCCTGATCAACGCCGCCATCAAGCAGCGTGAGGTCGACGAGCGCATCGAGCTGGACGATGCCGCCGTGATCGCCGCGCTGGAGAAGATGGTCAAGCAGCGCAAGGATTCGGTCAGCCAGTACGAAGGCGCCGGACGCGAGGACCTGGCCGCCATCGAGCGTGCCGAGATGGTGATCATCGACCGCTACCTGCCGGCCAAGATGGACGAGGTGGCAGTCGCCGCGGCCGTCGACGCCGCGATCGCCGAAACCGGTGCCAGCGGTGCGGCCGACATGGGCAAGCTGATGGGCGTGCTCAAGCCGCGCCTCGCCGGGCAGGCCGACATGGGCCTGGTCTCCAAGCTGGTGAAGCAGAAGCTGGGCTGAGCCCGCGCGCCGAAGGCTCCGCTCGACGCCGCCTGCGGGCGGCGTCGCCGTTTTCGTCCCGCGCGCGCCGCATGGGCCAATTCGGCCAGCGGGCGCATGGCATCATCGTCCCTTCCCTCCACGGAAACGAACGCGCCCTCGATGGCCCGCATCCCTGACGCCTTCATCGACGACCTGCTCGCCCGATCCGACCTGGTCGAGATCATCGGCGCGCGCGTGCCGTTGAAGAAGCAGGGCCGCGAGTACAGCGCGCGTTGCCCGTTCCACGACGAGCGCTCGCCATCGTTCACCGTGTCGCCGACCAAGCAGTTCTACCACTGCTTCGGCTGCGGCGCGCACGGCACCGCGATCAGCTTCCTGATGAACTACGACCGCCTCGAGTTCCTCGACGCGGTGGAGGAGCTGGCCAAGCGCGCCGGCATGGAAGTGCCGCGCGACACGCAGCAGCGCAACACCAACCCCGACGGGCAGGACCTGTACGCAGCGCTGGACGCGTCGGCGAAGTTCTTCCAGAAGCAGCTGGCCGGCAGCGCAAAGGCACAGGCGTACCTGGACGGGCGCGGCGTCGACGCAGCCACCCGCGAGCGTTTTGGCATCGGCTACGCGCCCGAAGGCTTCAATGCGTTGCGCGATGCCCTGGGCAGCGACGAGCGCCGCCTGAAGCTGCTCGAGCGCGCCGGCATGATGTCGCGTAACGACACCGGGCGCGTCTACGACAAGTTTCGCGACCGGGTGATGTTCCCGATCCACGACCGGCGCGGGCGCACGATCGCCTTCGGCGGCCGCATTCTGGGCGCGCCTGCGGACGGGCGCGACCCCGGCCCCAAGTACCTCAACTCGCCCGAGACGGAGCTGTTCCACAAGGGCCGCGAGCTGTACGGCTTGTGGCAGGTGCGGCAGGCGCACAACAAGATCCCGCGGCTGATCGTGGTCGAGGGCTACATGGACGTGGTCGCGCTGTTTCAGCACGGCGTGGACACCGCGGTGGCCACGCTCGGCACCGCGACCACGCCCGACCATGCCGAGCTGCTGTTCCGCAACGCGCCCGACGTGTACTTCTGCTTCGACGGTGACCGCGCCGGCCGCGGCGCGGCGTGGAAAGCGGTCGAGTCCGTGCTGCCGCGGATGAAGGACGGACGCCAGGCGTTCTTCCTGTTCCTGCCCGAGGGCGAGGACCCGGATTCGCTGGTGCGGAAGGAAGGCCACGCCGGCTTCGATGCACGCCTGCAACAGGCCACGCCACTCTCGCAGTTCTTCTTCGATTCACTCGCCGCCGACGTCAACCTGTCCACGCTGGAAGGCAAGGGGCGCCTCGCCGAGCGCGCCAAGCCGTTCCTGGCGCAGATTCCCGATGGCGCCTTCGGCGACCTGATGAAGCAGCGCCTTACCGAACTCACCGGCGTGGGCGCGCGCGCCAGCTCGCCGGAGACGCACGTGCCGGCGCAGCGCGCCCGCAGCGGCGCCGCGCCGTCGACTGGCAAGCGCAGCATTGTGCGCAGCGTGATCGCGCTCCTGCTGCAACATCCGCCCCTCGGCGCGGAGCTGCAACCGCCGTACCGGTTTGCTTCGCTGCGCCAGCCCGGTGTGCAATTGCTGGTGGAACTGCTGCAACTGGTGGACCAGCGCCCCGATATCGCCACCGGCATGCTGCTCGAGCATTTCGAAGGGCGCGAGGAGCACGGCGCACTGCAGAAGCTTGCGACGCAGTCCCTGCCCGGCGACGAAGCCAGCTGGCTGCGCGAGTTCATGGACGCCACCGCCCAGCTGGAACGGCAGACGCTGCTGCAGCGGCTGGACGAGCTCCAGGCCAAGCAGCGCGAGCAGCGCTTGGACGACGTCGACAAGCAGGAACTGCGGGCCTTGTTGCAGGCCCGGCTGGGCTGAGCCAGCTCCACCACCCTGCTAAGCTCAGGCACTCGAGACCACCTGCCCGGAGCTCCTGGATGCGCCTGCGCCGCCTCGTCCCTTTCGCTGCTCTCGCCCTGGCCAGCTTCGGCTGCCTTGCCGCCACCCCCGCGGTGCAACGCGAAGAAGTCAGCACCCGCATCAGCGAGAACATCCCGGCGATCCCGCCGGCATTGGTCGAACAGCTCAACCGCTACCAGAACACCCGCGGCGCGAGTTTCGTCGGCTGGACGGAGGGCGGCTGCATGCTGGTCAGCACGCGTTTTGCCGAAACCAACCAAGTGCACCGCGTGTGCCAGCCATTGGGCATGCGCGAGCAGTTGACCTTCTACCCCGAACCGATCAGCACCGGCCGCGTGGCACCCGCGGGCTCCGACCTGGACGGCTTCGTGTTCGGCAAGGACGTGGGCGGCAACGAGTTCTGGCAGCTGCACTGGTTCGACCTGGCCACGCGCAACGCCACCCTGCTCACCGACGGCAAGTCGCGCAACCAATCGCCGACGTTCTCGCTGGACGGCAAGCAACTTGCGTACAGCAGCACCGTGCGCAACGGCAAGGACGTGGACGTGTGGGTGATGGACATGGCCACGCGCCAGCCGCGCGTGGTGGTCAGCGAAGGTGGCCAGTGGTCGGCCGAGGACTTTTCGCCGGATGGCAAGCGCCTGCTGGTCACCCGCTACGTCTCCGCCGCCGAGTCGTATCCGGGCGAGGTGGACCTCGCCAGCGGCAAGCTCACCCTGTTCCCGGTGGACGGCGGCAAGGCGGCCTTCAGCGGATTCCGCTACGCGCCCGATGGCCAGTCCGTGTACTTCGTCTCCGACGAGCCGGTCGACGGCAAACCCAGTGAGTTCAAGACGCTGCGCCACCACGACCCGGTGCGCGGCACGCTCACCGAGTTGTCCGCCGGCATCCCATGGGACGTGGAGGACTTCACCCTGGCCAAGGACGGTCGCCACCTCGCCTTCGTCACCAACGAGGATGGCATCAGCAAGCTGCACCTGCGCTCGTTGCCCGACCACCGCCCGCTCGCGGTGCCGGCGCTGCCGGTTGGCGTGATCGGCGGCCTCGACCTCTCGCCCGATGGCCAGCGTCTGGCGGTCACGCTCAACACCGCCACCTCCCCCAGCGACGTGCACGTCCTTGACCTCGGCACCGGCTCGGTCACCCGCTGGACGCGCAGCGAAGTCGGTGGACTGGATGCATCGAAGTTCGTCACGCCCGCGCTGGTGCGCTACCCCACCTTCGACAAGGTGGACGGCAGGCGCCGCACCATCCCCGCGTTCTACTACCGTCCTGCCGGCATCCCCAAGGGCACCAAGGTGCCGGTGGTGATCAGCATCCACGGCGGCCCGGAAGGCCAGTCGCTGCCCACCTTCAATCCCACCGCGCAGTTCTTGGCCAACGAGCTGGGCGTGGCGCTGCTGGTGCCCAACGTGCGCGGCTCGTCGGGCTATGGCAAGACCTGGCTGGGCCTGGACAACGGCGCCAAGCGCGAGGACTCGGTCAAGGACATCGGCGCCCTGCTGGACTGGATCGCCAGGCAACCCGAGCTGGATGCCTCACGGGTGGGCGTGCAGGGTGGCAGCTACGGCGGCTACATGGTGCTGTCGTCGCTGATGCACTACAGCGACCGCATCCGCGCCGGCGTGGACATCGTGGGCATCTCCCACTTCGGCACGTTCCTCCGGAACACGGAGAGTTATCGCCGCGACCTGCGCCGCGCCGAGTACGGCGACGAACGCGACCCGGAGATGGCCAAGGTGTTCGAGCGCATCTCGCCGCTCAATCATGCCGATCGCATCACCTCACGGTTGTTCGTCGCCCAGGGCAAGAACGACCCACGCGTGCCGTACACGGAAGCCGAGCAGATCGTCAAGGCAGTGCGCAGCAACGGCCAGCCGGTCTGGTACCTGCTGTTCACCGACGAAGGCCACGGCTTCCGCAAGAAGACCAACGTGGACTACTACAGCGCGGCGACCATGCTGTTCTGGCAGCAGCACCTGCTGGGTAACGGCGCGGCACAGTGAGCATCAAGGCGCTCCGACGAGGCGGGCTACCGTGAACACCGGGAGCACCGCCACGTAGTGGAACACGTCGCCTTGCAGTCGTTGGCTGCGGGGCGGCGCGATGGAGGCCACGGGTCCGCAACGCGTCGTGCAGCCCCAGAAATGCCCCGACTGCGCCACGATGTCGATCGCGAAGGGGTCCCGGTTGCGCAGATGCCACCCCATGGACAACTGCATTTGCGGTGGCGCCGAAGCGGGTCTGCGCAGCATCGCGTGCACGTTTCCGGCCAACACAACGACGCGCACTCTCCTTTGGCTACGATGGGCGCCAGCGACGCGCTCGGCCATTGCACGGTCACGTCCATGGTGATCCATCTTGTCGGCACTGTGTCGGTCGTAGGCCAGCAAATGCACGTTCCGGCCTTGGTTGTGCAGGACCCGGATTCGCTCGATCAATGCGAGCATGTCGTGGCTGCGCCGGCCGTCATGTTGATCCCCGCGCTCTATCGACCAGAAAGGGGACGACAGCAGCTTCGTTCTGGCGTCATTGTCCCCAGGGGACGCGAGATATCGGTCCAGCACGGGTTGCTCGTCACGCGGAATCTCCAGGCCAAGCGTGACCGGTCCACTGCGGGACCAGACGTCCCACAGTTCGCCGACCAATATCGGAACCTCGCGGGTGCCGTGCTTCTCGCCCAGCAAGACGAGTCGCCGGTCACCGACTACCCTCACGATCTCCCGCGCGGCGACCGTCGTTGGCGACAATGGCGCTTGAGACGGAGACGCCGCCGGGACAGCGCCCCAACCCGTGCCGGCCAAGGCAAACAAACCCCATGCGAAAACCAACCCCTTGATCGCCATGTCCTTTCCTTGGACCGCAGGTAGGTGTGACATGGGTTGGAGGCGAGCGGGATTCAAGCCTGAGCCTGATTCGTCGCGTCGTTCACTCAGGCGGCCTGCAACTCCAGCACCGCGCCCGGCGCCAGCACCGGCATCAGCCAATGGTCCACCAGCAGGAACGCGAACAACACCATCAGGTAGACGATGGAGTAGTTGAACACCTTCATCGCGAACATCTCGTCCGGCGGGTCCATCAGCTTCCACGCGTACCAGACGAACACCACGCCCAGCACCAGCGCGCCGCCGAAGTAGAACAGCCCGCTCATCCCGGTCGCCCACGGCAGCATGGTCACCGCCACCAGCAACACGGTGTAGAACAGGATCTGCCAGCGGGTGTACTCCACGCCGTGCGTGACCGGCAGCATCGGCACCATCGCGCGGGCGTAATCGGCACGACGAAAGATCGCCAGCGCCCAGAAGTGGGGCGGCGTCCACACGAAGATGATCAGCACCAGCAGCAGCGCGTGCGCCCAGTCCCATTCGCCCTGCATCGCGGTCATGGTCGACCAGCCCAGCAGTGGCGGCGCCGCGCCGGCGAGGCCGCCGATCACGATGTTCTGCGGGGTGGCGCGCTTGAGGTACACGGTATAGATCACCGCGTAGCCGATCAGCGACGCGAACGTAAGCAGCGCGGTGATCGCATTGACGAACAGCAGCAGCACCGCCATCGACAGTGCCGCCAGCACCAGCGCGAAGACCAGCGCCTGCCTGGTCGAAACACCACCCACCACCAGCGGCCGCCACGACGTGCGTGCCATCTTCGCGTCGATGCGCTGGTCCAGGATCTGGTTGATGGCGGCCGCGGACGAGGCGGCAAGCCAGATGCCGAGGAAGCCCAGCGCGCCGCGCAGTGCCTCCTCGCCCGTGGGCATGCCCTCGATGGCCAGCAGCATGCCGACCAACGCGGTGAACACGATGAGTGCCACCACGCGGGGCTTGGTGAGGTCCCAGTACTGGCGCATTGACGTGGCCATCAGTGCTCCGGTTCGCGCAGGCGCGCGAGCAGCGAGACCAGTACGAACAGCAGCAGCACCGCGCCGGCGTTGTGCGCCACCGCCACGTGCAGCGGCAGCGCCAGCTTGACGTTGGCGATGCCGAGGCTGACCTGCAGCAGGGTGAACACGCCCAGGAGGGTGCCCCAACCGCGCATGCCGGGCGTGCGCAGCAGGCGCACCGCGAGCAGCAACAGGTAGACGAACACCACCACCGCCATCATGCGGTGGCTGAGCTGGATGGCGATGCGCGCCGCGCCGTCCAGCACGCCGCCTTCGTAATCCACGCCGATACCGCGCCACAACACGAAACCTTCGCCGAAATCATGTGGCGGCCACCATTGGCCCACGCACTTGGGGAAGTCGGTGCCGCACGACAGCGCCGCGTAGTTGGCGCTGGTCCAGCCACCCAGCGCGATCTGCACGCCGAGCAGAACCAGTCCCGCAATCACCCACTTCCGCAGGACGTCGGAATCCGCCAGCCGGATCGGCAGGTGGGTGGCGCGCCAAGCGAACCACAACAGCAGCGAAAACGTCAGCAGCCCGCCCATCAGGTGGCCCATCACCACGATCGGCTTCAACAGCCAGGTCACCGTCCACATGCCCAGCAGTGCCTGGAAGATGATCACCGCCAGGGTGAGCACGCCGACGCGGGCGTGGTCCTGGTTGCTCCACCGCAACGCGGCGTACAGCAGGATCGCCTCGGCCACCACCGCGAGCACCGAGGCCGCCACGTGCTGGCCTTGCATGTACAACGGGATGGCGATCGCCACCAGGGCCGCAGCACCCAGGATGCGGGCGATGCCGAATCGGCGACGGCGCGCGGCCAGCAGCGACAATGCCAGCACCAGCACGCCCAGTAGTGCCGCGATGTGCCGATGGACCTGCTCGCGCCACGCCTTGCCCGTCTCGAACGGGCGGATCGCGGTGGCGGCGTGGTCCACGGCTTCGTGCGTGGCGCTGGGCCACGTGGCGCGGCCGTAGCAGGTGGGCCAGTCCGGGCAGCTCAAGCCGGCGTTGGACAGGCGCACGAAGGCCCCGAACACGATCACGCACGTCGCCAACGCCACCGCCAACCAGGCGAGGCGATGCAGGTGCTTGTACTGGACGGGCTTCACGGGTGCGGTCATGCGTGGGCTCACTTCAGTTTCAGCAGCTTGGCCATGTCGGCGCGCAGGCCACCCGGATCGAAACCGGGAGCGTAGCGCAGAATGACAAAGCCATTGGGATCAATCACGTACACCGGCACGCCGCGCGGATCGTTGGCACGCGGCAAGCCTTCACTCAGCGCGGGCGACGGCTGCAGCTCGTGCAGGCTGGCGGGCCGCGCCGCGCCTGCCGGTACGGTGCCGATCCACAGCACGTGCACCTTGTCGGCGTCCTTGCCGAACAGCTGCCACACCAGGCTGATTTCCCGCGCCAGCTCCACGCATTCGGTGGTGCAGGTCGCCGGCGGCGCCAGCGCGATGCGCCAGGTGCGCTCCACCGGGTTCCATGCGTAGGGCTTGCCGTCGCGGCTCAACGGCACGACCTTGCGCAGGTCGCCCGGAGGCTGCAGCAACTCGCCATGGTTCTTGCTGCCGGCCGGCCGCCAGCCGGAGAAGCGCAGCAAGCCGGCAAACAGCAGGCTGCCAAAGAAGATCGCGAAGATCGCCAGCAGCATCAGGCGGTTGCGACGGACGGTGGCGGCATCAAGGCTCATCGGGTCTTCCTGCGGAGCGTGAGTATCAGGGCGGTGACCAGTACGGTCAGCGCGAGCGCGAACCACTGCACCGCGTAGCCACGGTGTTTGTCCGGCGACAGAGTGTTCGAAAGCAGTGCCAGGTCGCGCGCGTAGCCGAAGGGGAGGTCAGGATCCAGGCGCAGTACGCGCGGCGCCAGCGGCATCGATAGACCGGTCTCGCGCGCGACCTCGTCCAGGTCCACCCGCGCCATCAGCCAGCCGTCGCCCTGCACGGCCATCGCCGGCCCCATCGCCAACCCCGCCGACGGCGGCGGGGACAGCAGGCCGCGGACCGCGACGACGCCGGCGGGCCGCTCGATCTGCGGCAGCGAGCGGTCACCAGGCAGCGGCAGCCAGCCCAGTTCCACCAGCATGGGCTCGCCTTCGGTGGGGACGAAGATGCGGTAGGCGCGTACGCCCACGCGTCCCTCGCGCTGCTGGTTGTCCAGCCACAGCGGTCCCCGCGCGTCGAAGCGGCCCTCGCCTGCGGTCCATTCGATGTCGCGCGAGCGCGCCGGGTCGGCGGCAGCGTCGAGAGGGCGCGGCGTGCGCTGCGCCAACACGGCCGCTGCCTCGTCCAGCATGCCCTGCTTCTCCACTGCGCGTCGGAACTGCCACACGCCCAGACTGGCGAAGCCGGTTGCGAGCAGCAGGGCCAGCAACCACCACACGATGCGTTTCACCCGCGGGTGCATACCCACCTCCCCGGCTGCTGCGATAATGAGTCCACTGCCGCGCATGCACGGCCCCTGACCACCCCACGCGCACGCGTGCGCCGGAGTACAGCCATGAAGACCCTGATCATCGTCGGCGTCCTGATCCTCATTCTCTGGAACCTCGGGGCCGGCCTCTATTACATGCTGGTGGACAAGGGGGAGAGCAAGCGCACGGTCAATGCGCTCACCAAGCGCGTCGCGCTGTCCGTCGCGCTGATCCTGGGCATCGTGATCGCTGCCAAGATGGGGTGGATCGAATTCCATGGCGTGGGCCGCTGAGCGACCTCGCCTGCCGGCATCACCTCCGGGTTTCCGCCTGCGCCATCAGCCGCGCGTCACCCGGATTCCAAACGACCAACGGGCCGGCAATCGCCGGCCCGTCGTGTTTCCAGCCTACCGCTCGCTTACAGGACGTAGACGAACAGGAACAGGCCCAGCCACACCACGTCGACGAAGTGCCAGTACCAGGCCACCGCTTCGAACGCGAAGTGGTCATCCTTGGTGAAGTGGCCCTTCAGGCAGCGCAGCCAGATGATCGCCAGCATCAGGGTGCCGAGGGTCACGTGTGCGCCGTGGAAGCCGGTGAGCATGAAGAAGGTGGAGCCGTAGATGCCCGAACCCAGGGTCAGGTTCAGTTCCTTGTAGGCGTGGATGTACTCCTCGGCCTGGAAGAACAGGAACGTGGCGCCCAGCAGTACGGTCAGGCCCAGGAACACCAGCAATTGCCTGCGGTGGCCCGCCTTCAGCGCATGGTGCGCGATGGTGACGGTGACGCCCGAGGTCAGCAGGATCAGGGTGTTGAGCAGCGGCAGGCCCCAGGCCGGGATGGTCTGGTAGGCGCCGCCGATGTTGGCCGGGCCGTTGCTCGGCCACGCGGCGCTGAAGCCTTCCCACAGCAGGCTGTGGGTCATCACGCCGTCGCCCTCGCCGCCCAGCCACGGCATCGCGAACTGCCGGGCGTAGAACAGCGCGCCGAAGAAGGCGGCGAAGAACATCACCTCGGAGAAGATGAACCACATCATTCCCATGCGGAACGACACGTCGACCTGCTTGTTGTAGCTGCCGCTCACCGACTCGCGGATCACGTCGCCGAACCAGCCGAACAGCACGCCACACAGCAGCGCGATGCCGACGAAGAAGGTGGGCATGCCCCAGCTGACTTCGTTGAACCAGCTGGCCAGGCCAACCATGGTCACGAACAGCGCGATGGAACCGAGGAACGGCCAGCGGCTGCTGTGCGGCACGAAGTAGTGGTTGGCGTCTGGCGAATGGGCTTGGGCCATGGCGGCAGGTTCCGTTTCAGTAACAGTTACAGGAGGATCACGGTGCGGCGTGCGGCGAGGGGGAACCCGCGCCGGGGAGCTGCGTCGTGAGCGCATCGTTCTTGAAGAAGGTATACGACAGGGTGATCGTCTTCACGTCGGCCGGCAGGTTCGGATCGACGATGAAGCGCACCGGCATGTCTCGCGACTCGCCGGCCTTGAGCGTCTGTGCGGTGAAGCAGAAACACTCGGTCTTGTTGAAGTAACCCGACGCGCGCGCCGGTGCAACCGACGGCACGGCGCTGCCCACGATGTCACGGTCGCTGGTGTTGCGCGCGTAGTACGTGGTCTCGTACTGCTCGCCCGGCACCACTTCCATCGTCAACTGGTGCGGCTGGAACTCCCACGGCAGCTTGGAGTTCACGCCGCCGTCGAACTCGACCTTGACCGTGCGCGTGACCTTGGCCGCTCCGGCCTTGCCAGCCTCGACCGCGCCGCGCTCCAGGCGGATGCCCAGCACCTTCTCGCAGGCCAGGCGGTACAGCGGCACCAGGCTGAAGGTGAAGCCGAACGCCAGCAGGGCGACCACCACCATCTTGCCCAGCCCCGCACTGCGGCGCGCTTCGGACTTCGGGGTGGCCTCCGGTGCCTCCACCGGTGCCTGCGACGGCTCTTGCGCGCTCATCGGCCGAGCACTCCCATCAGCAGGAACACCACGTACACCAGCAGCGCCAGCCCGCCGACGATCCATGCGGTCCGGCGCGCGCTCTTGCGGCGCGCGTCCAGATCGTCACGGTTGGCGGGGTTCGGGCTCATGCCGTTCTTTGCTCAGCGGTCCGGATCAGTGGCTGATGTCGCCGTGGGCGAGATCGCCATCCTTGATCACCGGCGGGGTCGAGAAGGTGTGGTGCGGCGCCGGCGACGGCACGGTCCACTCCAGGCCCTTGGCACCTTCCCACGCACGCGCGGCCGCAGGGGCACCGTGCTTCTTCGAATGCCACAGCACGTAGGCCATGAAGAACGGCGTGACGAACATGCCGAACGCACCGATCGAGCTGATCAGGTTCCAGTCCGCAAACACCACGTTGTAGTCCGGGATGCGGCGCGGCATGCCGGCCAGGCCCAGGAAGTGCTGCGGGAAGAACAGCAGGTTGACGAACACGATCGTCCACCAGAAATGGATCTTGCCCAGCGTCTCGCTGTACATGCGGCCGGTCCACTTCGGCCACCAGTAGTACACGGCGGCGATGATCGAGAACAGCGCGCCGGTCACCAGCACGTAGTGGAAGTGCGCCACCACGAAGTAGGTGTCGTGGTACTGGAAGTCGGCCGGCACGATCGCCAGCATCAGCCCGGAGAAGCCGCCGATGGTGAACAGGATGACGAAGCCGATCGCCCACAGCATCGGGGTCTCGAAGGTCAGCGATCCGCGCCACATGGTGGTGACCCAGTTGAACACCTTCACGCCGGTCGGGACCGAGATCAGCATGGTGGCGAACATGAAGTAGATCTCGCCACCCAGCGGCATGCCCACCGTGAACATGTGGTGCGCCCACACGATGAACGACAGGAACGCGATCGCGGCGGTCGCATACACCATTGCCTGGTAGCCGAACAGCGGCTTGCGGCTGAAGGTCGGGATGATCTCCGACACGATGCCGAACGCCGGCAGGATCATGATGTAGACCTCCGGGTGACCGAAGAACCAGAAGATGTGCTGGTACATCACCGGGTCGCCGCCGCCGGCCGCGTTGAAGAACGAGGTGGCGAAGAACTTGTCGGTCAGCAGCATCGTCACGGCGCCGGCGAGCACCGGCATCACCGCGATCAGCAGGAACGCGGTGATCAGCCAGGCCCAGCAGAAGATCGGCATCTTCAGCAGGTCCACGCCCGGGGCGCGCATGTTCAGCACGGTGGCGATGACGTTGATCGCGCCCATGATCGAGCTGATGCCCATCATGTGGATGGCGAAGATCGAGAACGCCACGTTGCTGCCGCCCTGCAGCGACAGCGGCGGGTACAGGGTCCAGCCACCGGCCGGGGCGCCGCCCGGCAGGAACAGGGTCAACAGCAGCATCGAGAAGGCGAACGGCAGGATCCAGAAGGACCAGTTGTTCATGCGCGGCAGCGCCATGTCGGGCGCGCCGATCTGCAGCGGGATCATCCAGTTGGCCAGGCCGACGAACGCCGGCATCACGCCACCGAAGATCATCACCAGCGCGTGCATGGTGGTCATCTGGTTGAAGAACTCGGGGCTGACGTGCTGCAGGCCCGGCTGCGCCAGTTCGGTGCGGATCACCACCGACATGCCGGCGCCGATGATGAACATGATGAAGCTGAACACCAGGTACAGCGTGCCGATGTCCTTGTGGTTGGTCGAGAAGAACCAACGCTCGATGAAGCCCTGCTTGTGGGCGTGGTCATCGTGGTGGTGGTCAGCGGCGGGGTGCGTGGCAGCCATGGCCTACCTCTATCTGTGATACGTGACGATCAGCCGGCGACCGGAGCGTGCTGGGTAGCAGCTGCGGCCGTGGCGTCGGTGTTCGGGGTCTCGCCTTCGGCCGGGGCGGCTTCGGCGGGCGCGGCTTCGGCCGGGGCGGCGGCAGGCACGGCGGCCGGGGCGGCCGGGGCGTTCTTGGCCTTCTCGGCGGCGAGCCACTGCTGGTACTCGGCCTTCGGCACGGCCCTGACCACGATCGGCATGAAGCCGTGGTCCTTGCCGCACAGTTCGGCGCACTGGCCACGGTACAGGCCGGGCTCGCGGATTTCGGCCCACGCCTCATTGACGATGCCCGGGATGGCGTCCTGCTTCCAGCCCAGTGCCGGCACCCACCAGGCGTGGATCACGTCGTCGGCGGTGAGCACGAAGCGGATCTTGGTGTCGGTCGGCAGGACCAGCACGTTGTCCACGTCGAGCAGGTAGTGGTCGTGGTCAGCTTCGGCGATGACCTTGCCGCTCTGGCGCAGCTCGTCGCTCTTGCGGTCCAGGCGGCTGGTGAAGGACACGCCTTCGCCCAGGTAGTCGTACTTCCACATCCACTGGAAGCCGGTGACCTTCACGGTCATGGCCGACTCGCGGGTGTCGTACATCTGGATCAGCTTGCTGGTGGCCGGGAACACCATGGCCAGCAGCAGTACGACCGGGACCACGGTCCACAGGATTTCCAGCGTGGTGCTGTGGGTCAGGGTCTGGTCGGCGACCGCGCCCTTGGACTTGCGGAACTTGAACATGGCCACGGCCATGGCACCAAAGACCAGCACGCCGATCGCGACGCAGATCCACAGGGCCAGCATGTGCGCCTCGTAGGCGTTCTGCGACAGGTGGGTCACGCCGCGGCCCATGTTCAGCTGCCACGGCTTGGGATCGGCGGCCTGCGCATTCGCAAGGACCGGCAGGGCCATGGCGGCTGCGCCGACTGCCCACTGCTTGATACGACCGGCTTTCATCAGTTCGAGCCCCGATAAATCTGGAAAGTGTTGTTGGAAACAGCACCGCGGGCTACCCGTTCCGGCCGACCGTGGCATGCCCGAGGGCAGACAGGGGACCGTCCGGAAAGAGGTGGCTGGCGAGCCCGTCAGGGCCCATCACGCCGGGACCGGCGCTACGGATAACCGCGAAATGGTAGCCCCCTGCATTGACTTGCGGCAAGCGAGGAAATTTTTCTTGTGCTTGCGGACCCTGCGGAGACCTCCGCTGCGGCCCCTCCAGCGTGACCGGCGTCACAGCGGCGGCGGGCCCGGCCGTACGGCGATGAATGGCGGGTTCCGGCGCGCGGAAGCTCTAGAATAGGGGGCTTCCTACGGCAGTCCCCGGGACCCGATGACCACCCACGCTTCCGCTGGCGGCGCGTCCGCCGCTCCGGTCGGCGCCGCCGGCCGGCTGATCAGCCCCGAACTCCCCCCGCCGCCCGGTGGCCCGCGTGCGGCGCTGACCGCCGGCTGGGTTCGCGACGAGGCCGCCCACGTGCGCGCGCTGCTTGAGCAGGCGCGCCTGCCCGAGGCCGACCGCGCCGCCGCCCAGGCGACCGCCGCCGACCTGGTGCGCCGGGTCCGCGTCCGCGCCAAGGACCAGGGCGCCATCGAGGCCTTCATGCGCCAGTACGACCTGGGCAGCGAGGAAGGCGTGTTGCTGATGTGCGTGGCCGAGGCGCTGCTGCGCATCCCCGACCAGGAGACCGCGGACAAGCTGATCCGCGACAAGCTGGGCGAGGCCGACTGGAAAAGGCACATGGGCCAGTCCGACTCGGTGCTGGTCAACGCCTCGACCTGGGGCCTGATGCTGACCGGCCACCTGGTCGATCTCGCCGACGACACCAAGCGTGACGTGCACAACGCGTTCAAGCGCCTGATCGGCCGCGTGGGCGAGCCGGTGATCCGCCTGGCCGTGCGCCAGGCCATGAAGATCATGGGCCACCAGTTCGTCATGGGCCGCACCATCGGCGAGGCGCTGGCGCGCTCGCAGAAGGGCGCCAACGCCGCCTTCCGCTACTCCTTCGACATGCTGGGCGAAGGCGCGCTCACCACCAAGGACGCGCTGCGCTACCTGCAGGCATACCGCGATGCGATCCATGCGATTGGCAAGAGCGGGCCCGGCGGCAGCTATCTGGGCCAGGACGTGTTCGGCGTGCCGTCGATCTCGGTGAAGCTGTCGGCGCTGCACCCGCGCTACGAGCACGCCAAGCGCGAGCGCGTGTTCGCCGAGCTGACCCCGCGCGTGCTGGAGCTGGCGCAACTGGCCAGGTCGTACGGCATCGGCTTCACCATCGACGCCGAAGAGGCCGACCGGCTGGAGTTGTCGCTGGACGTGATCGCCGGCGCCTACAGCGACGCGTCGCTGGATGGCTGGGAAGGCTACGGCCTGGCGATCCAGGCCTACCAGAAGCGCGCGCCGGAGGCGATCGACTTCATCGCCGACCTCGCCCGCCGCACCGGCCGCCGCATCCCGGTGCGCCTGGTCAAGGGCGCGTACTGGGACAGCGAGGTCAAGCGCGCGCAGGTCGACGGCCAGTTGGGCTACCCCGTGTTCACGCGCAAGCCGAACACCGACGTGTCGTACCTGGCCAACGCGCGGCGCATGCTGGAAGCGAGCGATGCGATCTACCCGATGTTCGCCACGCACAACGCGCAGACCATCGCCAGCATCTGGCAGCGCGCCAAGTCGCTGGGCCGCCAGCAAAATTTCGAGTTCCAGAAGCTGCACGGCATGGGCGATGACCTGTACGCCGAGGTGATCCCCGCCGAGCGCCTCGACGTGCCGTGCCGCGTGTACGCACCGGTGGGCAGCCACGAGGACCTGCTGCCGTACCTGGTGCGCCGCCTGCTGGAGAACGGCGCCAACTCCAGCTTCGTCAACCGCATCACCGACGAAGCCATCGCCATCGACGACCTGATCCAGGACCCGGTCGAAACCGTGTCCGCCTTCGAATCCATCGCGCATCCGCGCATCCCGCAGCCGGTCGACCTGTACCGCAGCTACGGCATTGAAAGGAGCAACTCCATGGGCGTGAACCTCGCCAACGACGACCACCTGCGCGCGCTGGCCGAGCAGGTCAACGCCGAAGCCGGCAAGGGCTGGCGCGCCGCGCCGCTGGTGCCGGGGGCCACGATCACGGGTGCGGACATCGCGGTGACCAATCCCGCCGACCGCCGCGAGACCGTGGGCCACTGGCAGGCCGCCGATGGTGCCACCGTCGAACTGGCGCTGCGCAACGCCGTGGCCGCGCAGCCGGCGTGGGACGCGACCCCGGCCGCCAGCCGCGCCGCGATCCTGGAGCATGCCGCCGACCTGCTGGAGCAGCGCATGGCGCAATACATCGCGCTTTGCACGAAGGAAGCCGGCAAGACCATCCCCGACGGCGTGGCCGAGGTGCGCGAGGCGGTCGACTTCCTGCGCTACTACGGGGCCCAGGCGCGTGAGCTGTTCAAGCCCGAGGCGCTGCCCGGCCCGACCGGCGAATCCAACAGCCTGCAGCTGTCCGGCCGTGGCGTGTTCGTGTGCATCAGCCCTTGGAACTTCCCGCTGGCGATCTTCATGGGCCAGGTGGCCGCGGCGCTGGCCGCGGGCAACAGCGTGATCGCCAAGCCGGCCGAGCAGACCAACCTGATCGGCCATGCCGCGGTGAAGCTGCTGCACGAAGCCGGCGTGCCGGAAGGCGTGGTGCAGTTCCTGCCGGGCGACGGCGCCACCGTCGGCGCGGCGCTGACCAAGGATCCGCGCGTGGCGGGTGTGGCCTTCACCGGCTCGACCGACACCGCACGCGCGATCAACCGTGCGCTGGCCGCGCGCGACGCCGCCATCGGCGTGCTGATCGCCGAGACCGGCGGCCAGAACGCGCTGATCGCCGACTCGTCCTCGCTGCCCGAGCAGGTGGTGAAGGACGCGATCGGCTCGGCGTTCACCTCGGCCGGCCAGCGCTGCTCGGCGGCGCGCGTGCTGTTCGTGCAGGACGACATCGCCGACAAGGTGATCGGCATGCTCGGCGGCGCCATGGCCGAGCTCAAGATCGGCAACCCCGGCCTGCTGTCCACCGACGTCGGCCCGGTGATCGACGAGGACGCGCTGAAGATGCTGCGCGACCACGTCGAGCGCATGGACCGCGAAGCGACGAAGATCGCCGAAGTGGCGCTCGATGCCGATTCCGACAACGGCACGTTCTTCGCCCCGCGCGCGTACGCGATCCCGTCGATCGACGTGCTGCACAAGGAGGTCTTCGGCCCGGTGCTGCACGTGGTGCGCTGGAAGGCCGACCAGCTGGATGCGGTGATCGATGCGATCAACGCCACCGGTTACGGCCTGACGCTGGGCATCCACTCGCGCATCGACGAGACGGTGGAGAAGATCAGCAGCCGCATCAAGGTCGGCAACTGCTACGTCAACCGCAACCAGATCGGCGCGGTGGTCGGCGTGCAGCCGTTCGGTGGCCAGGGGCTGTCGGGCACGGGGCCGAAGGCGGGTGGCCCGCACTACCTGCCGCGCTTCACCACCGAGAAGACCATCACCATCAACACCACGGCGGCGGGTGGGAATGCGTCGCTGCTGACGCTGGGGGATTGAGGGTTGGGCGTCCGGGAGGGCGCCCATCGCACGGTCCGGCAAGTCGCGGCCCGTAATCCGCTTGGTTGCGGGACCGTGCGATGGACGCCCTTTCGGCGCTACCGCCGCGGGTGGTGAAAGAGCAAAAAAGAAAACCCCGCCGAAGCGGGGTTTCCTTTTTGCAACGTGGCGACAGGGATTAGAACTTGTACTGCGCCGAGAACGCCAGCAGGTTGGCGTAGCCGTCGAACGGACCGGTCAGGCGGTGGCCCTGGGCGTCACGGCTGTCGACTTCCGGATCCTTCGGCTCGAGGCGGGCGTAGCCGAAGTTCAGCTCCAGCGCATCGCTGAACGCCCAGGTGGCGCCGATCGAGTACCACAGGCGGTCGGCGTCGGGCAGGCGCGGGGTGCGGGTTTCGATGTGGGTCGGGGTTTCATCGAACGCCACGCCCGCACGCAGGGTCCACGCTTCGTTGAGCTTGAACTCGCCGCCCAGCGACATGAACTCGGTGTCGCGCCACGCGAAGTCTTCGACCGCGTCCGGATCCGGATTCTGGAAGTTGATGCGCACTTCACGCAGCGAGGTCCACTTGGTCTCGGCCCACGAAGCCATCAGCTTGAAGCTGTCGGTCACCTGGTAGGTGGCACCCAGCGACAGCACGGACGGGGTGGTCAGGGCGGCGGTGACGTTGCCGTCCTTGAACAGCGGGGCGGTCGTCGGGCTCATACCGAAGATCGTGGCCACGTCGGTCGGCACGGTCCAGTCGGCGGTGCCCTCCAGGTCGTAGTCGATCTCGGAGCGGTAGCTCACGCCGACCGACAGATTCTCGGTCGGCTTGGCATGCATGCCCACCAGCCAACCAAAGCCATTGTCGTCACCCTGCACTTCGACGAAGCCATCGCGCGCCTGCGGACGGGCGAAGGGCAGCGGACGCGTCGCCGGGTTGGCGAACAACAGGGTGCCGAAGTCCACCGACTTGGAGAGGGTCACGTCGGCGCGCGAGAAGATCGCACCCACGCCCACCGACAGCTTCTCCGGGATCACGTCGACGGCCGCTGACAGGGTCAGGTCGACGATCTTCACGTCGGAGGTGTGCGCGAAGTAGCGGCCCTGCCAGCCATCCTCATACTCGGTCTTCAGGCCGAACGGGGCGCTGACCATGGCGCCCAGCGCCAGGCCGTTGTCGAACTTGTGCACGACCGACATCGCCGGCACCGGGGTCACGGCACCCGCATTGCCACCGTCGCCGCCAGTCATCGGCATGGTGCCGTTCGCGGCCGTGCCGGTGCCTTCGAACTGGTAGTTGAGGTCGATGGCGGTGACGTCCACCTGTACGGTGGTGCCCGACATGCGCGCCATGGCGGCCGGGTTGTTGGTCACCGCGGAGGCGTCATCGGTCTTGGCGGCGGTGCCGGCGAACGCGCTGCCCAGGCCCTTGGCGCTGTTCTCCTTGAGCTGGAAGCCCGACGCGTGGACCTGGCCAAGGGCCAGTGCGCCGGTGATGCCAAGCGCCAGCGCCGAAAGGCGGGTGAAGCGGTGTGCGTGCTGCATGCGTGTAGTCTCCATTGGAGTGTTGTGTTTTTCGGCCATTCGCGGGGCGCAAGCTTGTTGCCCAGACACGCCGGAAACCCCTCCCGACGTACGACGCCGTATGCACTATATCGCGCCCATTAACCGAACGCTAACAATGCCACAACCCTTTGAAAATGAATGGGTAATCGGCATTTTCCCGGGCCTGTTCAGGTATGCTGGGGCACCCGATCGGCAAGGACGCTGACCCGTGTTCGTCGCCCTCCCCCCGCGCAGGAAACCGGTCATCCGCTGGGCCACGCCCTTGCTGTTCGCCGGGCTGTGGGCCTGCTTCATCAGCCTGCAGCTGGCCCCGGAAACCGTGGAGCGGCGCTGGGTCACCGAATGGGGCGCCCTCTCCGGCGGGCTGGCGTCGCTCGAGGCCTGGTCCCGGGCCTTGCACGATGGCAGCGCCCTGCGACTTTTCACCGCGCTGTTCCTGCATGCCGACTGGGCGCACCTGCTCGGCAACCTGGTGTTCCTGCTGATCTTCGGCGTGCCGGCCGAACGCTACATGGGCTCGCGTCGGTTCCTGGCGCTGTTCCTGCTCGGCGGCGCGTTCGCCAACCTGGCCGCGGTGATCATCATCGGCACGCCGGACCGGCTGGTGATTGGCGCCAGCGGCGCGGTATCGGCACTGATCGGCGCGTACCTGGCCCTGTTTCCGCGCACCAAACTGGGGCTGGTGGTGCCGCTGGGCCTGTTCCTGCAGTTCGTGAAGGTGCCCACGCCGTTGCTGATCGGCGTGTGGGCCGCGCTGCAACTGGTGTTCACCTACATCGGCCCGGCGTTCGGTGCGGTGGCGTGGTCGGCGCACTTGGCGGGCTTTGCGTTCGGCGGCATCTTCGCGCTGATCACCCGCGCGGGCATCGCGCGCCGCATGAGGCGCCAGCACGGGTTCTGAGCGGCGTCGGCGCCTATAATCGACGCATGGCCAAGACGCTCTACAAAGTCACGTTCCTCAATGCCGGCAAGGTGTACGAGCTGTACGCGCACCAGGTGGCATCGGGCGCGCTGTGGGGGTTCACCGAGGTCTCGGAGCTGGTGTTCGATGTACACGACGGTTTGGTGATCGACCCCACCGAAGAGCGCCTGCGCGACGAGTTCGGTAACACCCGGGTGCTGCACTTGCCGATGCAAAGCATCGTGCGCATCGAGGAAGTGGCGCATAAAGGGCAATCCGCGATCCGGGATGCCGCGACGGGCGAGAAGGTCGTCACGCCGTTCCCGCTGCCGTCCAAGCCGCGTTGATTGGCTACGTCGGCCCAGGGGGCTGGCGCCAGGCGACTCCATGCAAAAGCAGGCCCCGACGTACCGTCGGGGCCTGACGCGTTATTGCATGCTGACCCGCCGGCGATTGTCTGCGGAAAGGCGGTCGATCAATTTGTTGTACGGGTCGAAACCCGCCTCGTAGGGCTCGGCATCCACCACCACGGTCACCACGGGTTCGGCACGCGTCACCCGATGGCGCTGTAGATACAGCACCGGCTGGTCCGCCTCCCGCCCCGAAGGCGCGCGCGCGAAAACGCCGACCTCGATCCAGTCGTCCAATGGCGCTGCACGTTCCTTGCCCTTGCCGTCGGCGTAGTGCTTGCCGGCATGCAAGCTCAAGGTCACCTCGTACTTGCCATCCTCACGCTTGCGTGCGGTCGCTGCCTGCACGCGGTTGTCATAGAAGCTGATGCGCTCGAACAGGTCGGTGATCAGCGACTGCTGCTCGGGCCGCGCCTGCGCACGCAGGTGGCGCAGCAGATCGAGGCTGGTCGGATATGGGGCGCCGCCGAAACGCCTTTCCTCAAGGTAACCGCGCAGCGCGCGGTTGACCGCGACCTCGCCCAGCTCCTCGCGCAGTCGATAGAACGCCAGCGACCCCTTGCGGTAATGGATGTACTGCTGGTTCTCGACCCGGTACAGCGGCAGCTCCTCCACCGTCTCCCCGCCGCGCTCGGACAGATAGCTGTCCAGTTCGTACTTGAGGAAGGTGCGCATGTGCTTGCGGCCGTACTCGCGCTCCATCACCATCAACGCCGAGTACTGGGCCAGGGTCTCCACCAGCATCGTCGCCCCCTGCACGTTGGCACTCACCACCTGGTGCCCCCACCACTGGTGCGCGATCTCGTGTGCGGTGACGTAGAACACGTAGTCGATCGCCTCCGGGCTGCGCAGGTCGGCGATGAAGCCGATGTTCTCCGAATACGGAATGGTGTTGGCGAAGCTCTGGGCGAAGGATTCATAGCCCGGGAACTCGATGATCCGGACCTGGCGGTGCTGGTACGGGCCGAAATTGGCCTCGTAGTAAGCCATCGACTTCTGCACGCCCTCAATCATCCGATCGACGTTGTAGGCATGCTGAGGGTGGTAATAGATCTCGATCGGGATGTCCTTGTACGACTCCTTGCGCACCTGCCAGCGGGCCGAGAGCACCGCGTAGAAATTGACCATCGGCTGGTCCATCTCGTAGCGGAAGCAGCGGCGACCATTGCGGGTGAACTCGCGCTTGAGGTAGCCCGGCGCCAGGGCAGTCTGATCCGGCGCGGTGCACACGGTGGCCTTGAAGTCCAGCCAGTCGGCATCGTCGTCGAGCTGGTGGGCGTTGCGCGCGGCGACATCCTCCAGCTTGGCCGCGCGTTCGGGCTCGCCCAGGCCGCGCTTGCGGCGTTCGTTGCGGTCGCTGATCTGGTAGCGCGGCTGATAGCCAAAGAACGGCAGCAGGCGGTTGTCGAAGAACGTACCGTTCCCGGCCAGCTCATTCTGAGCCACGCCGTTGGTGATGCCGTTGGGCCGCATGTCCACGGTGAAGCGCAGCTCGCGCCGCTCGCCGGGCTGCAGCGGTTGCGCCAGCCGGTAGATGCGGTAGCCGGCGTCCTTGTCATGCTTCAGCAGCGTCGCCGCCCCCAGGTCGATCCGCTGCAGGGCCTTGTCGTCCTGCATCGCGACGTGGACTTCACCCAGCGGCCGTGCGTGCGGATTGTGAATGAGGTAACGCCCCTCGACCCGCATCGACTGCCGCTCCGGATACAGGTCGAAGTCGGCGTCGATCGCCAGGATCTTCGGCTGCGGCAGTCGGGCGTAGCGCTTGTACTCGCGCTCGTAACGCGCGCGCAAATCGAGCACGTCGTCACTACTGCGGTAGGTATTTCGCACGTTCGTGTTCCAGTACAGCACCCCGCCCACGGCCGCGAACGACAGCAACGCCAGCGCGAAGGCCACGCCAAGGCGCCCGCGCATCCGCTGCCGCGCCACGCGGGCGCGATGACCGGCGTCGGTGCCGCGCACCCACAGCGCGATCGCTCCGCACAGCAACGCGACCAGCAGCAGCAGCCAGTAGCCTTGGAACGCCAGCTGCCCGGCCAGGAAATGACCGTACCCGTTCATGTCCGAGTACGGGGCGTTGGGCCAGGCGCCAAAGGTGTACAGGTTGTGCTCCAGGTTGAGGTAGCCCATCACTCCCTGCAGCACCATGACCAGGACCAGCAATGCATAGCCGACGAACTTGTTGTTGGCCAGCACCTGCAGGCACAGGGCCATGCCGCCCATCAGCACGAAGGGGATCGAGTTCAGCGCCAGCTGCTTCAGGTACAGCGCGGGCTCAAGCGCGGTGTAACCCTTGGCCAGCTGAAATGCGATCGCCGCGACGCTGCCTATCAGCTGGAACAACACGATCACCGCCAGCAGCGTGGTGAACTTGGCGACCAGCGGGACCCAGCCCGGCACGGGCAGGGCATCGGTGACTTCATGAATGCGCTGGCTCCGCTCCTTCCACACCAGTTCGCCGGCGTAGAACATCACGATCACCACCAGCAGCCAGCTGTAGCTGCGCTGCAGCGTGGACAGGACCTGCGCGGTAACCGGGTACACGGGCGTGCCGTACAACAACTCGCTGTTGAGCGCGGCAGGGATGAAGTTGGCCAGGCCCAGCGCCAGCATCACCAGCATCGGCACGCTGCGGAACACGCCACGGGTGTCGAAGCGCAACTGGTGCAGGAACTGCGCCCGGGTCGTGGCCGCAGCGAAGCGCGGCGTGACGCGCGGCAATGCGGCCTTGGACACGGGGACAGGAGTGGCTGCAACGGCCGGGGCCGCGGTAACGCGGCGCCAGCCGCGGCCGGTATCGGCGCGCTGGGTGCGGAACAGCGCGAACACCGCCGCGAACATCGCCAACGTCACCAGCAGCCACGCCGCACGGTTGGCCAGCAGGTAGCCGGCGAAGGCTGGCAGTCCACTGTTGCGCTCCGCGGCCGACCAGTAGCGCACGCTGCGGCCGAACGCCCGCAGGCCCAGAGGCTCCACCAGGGTGGCGATCCAGACGTTGTCGAGGTCGCGCAGCAGCGTGCCACTGATCCCGTAGGTCACCAGGAACCCGATCACGCCCAGGTACACCCATAGCAGGCTGCGGGTGGTGACCGCCAGCAGGGCGATCAGCGCGCCCGTGAACAGCAGGTTGGGGATTACCAGGAACACGAAGCTCCACGCGTAGGGCCACAGCAGCACCGGCCCGAGGCGCGCGCCATCGATCCACGGCATGAACTGGGCGACGAAGATGCCCGCCGCGATCAGCAGATACACCGCCAGGCTGGCCAGCAGTGCGGCGCCGAGCCGGCCGAGCAGGAAGTCGCGGCGCCGCACGGGGCTCGAGAACAGCAGGTCGGCCGTGCCCAGCTCGAAGTCGCGCAGCAGCGCCCCCGACAGGAACGCCGGGACGATCAGCATGCCCAGCAGGCAGAAGGCGAGCAGCAGCGTGGCCACCACCGTGGGTGCATTGCGATGGACGTTACCGATGCTGCCACCGATCTGTATGGCGTCGCTGGAGGCGGCACCGAACGCCAGCAGCGCGAACAGGCTTGCCAGCACCCACAGCAGCGGCGATCGCAGCTGCTCACGCAGCTCGAAGCGGAAGAATTCAAGGATCATGGCGCTGCTCCGTCAGGCGGCCTTGGCGTGCAGGCGCAGGCGCTGGAAGTACACGTCTTCCAGATCCGGCGCGACCGCTTCGAAGCCCGCGCCCGGCGACTGGGGCGCGAAGATGTGGATCACCGGCTGCCCCGCGACCAGGCGGGTCGACAACACCGTGTGGTTCGCCTCGTATTCGGCCAATGCCGCCTTGCTGACCTGCTTGCGCCATACCTGCGCGCGCAGCGCGTCGATTGCGTCCGTCGGGCGTCCGGTCAACAGCACCTGGCCCTTGTTGAGGATGGCCATGCTCGGACACAGGTCGGTGACATCCTCGACGATGTGCGTGGACAGGATCACCGCCACCTGCTCACCGATTTCGGCGAGCAGGTTGAGGAAGCGGTTGCGCTCCTCCGGGTCGAGGCCCGCGGTCGGCTCATCCACGATCACCAGCCGCGGGCTGCCCAGCAGCGCCTGGGCAATGCCGAAGCGCTGGCGCATGCCGCCGGAGAAACCGCCCAGGTTGCGTTTGCGCGCGTCCCACAGGTTGACCTGGCGCAGCAGGCTTTCCACTACCTCACGCCGCTGCCTGCGCTCAACCAAACCCTTGAGCACGGCGAAGTGCTCGAGCAGGTCCTGGGCGCTGACCTTCGGGTAGACGCCAAAGTCCTGCGGCAGATAGCCCAGCTGCCGCCGCACCGCGTCCTTGTCGCGCAGCACGTCGATATGGCCACCGCCCTCGGCCTCCAACGTGGCGCTGCCCCTGTCGGCGTCCTGCAGCGTCGCGAGCGTGCGCATCAGCGAGGACTTGCCCGCACCGTTGGGCCCGAGCAGGCCGAACATGCCGCGCGGGATGTCCAGGGTGACGTCGTTGAGCGCGTGGACGCCGTTGGCGTAGGTCTTGCAGAGGTTGCGGATGGTAAGCATGCGTCCCTGTCATTGCCGGGCCCGCGGGATGCGGGCGTCAGCGCATGCTAGGGACGCGCCGCGCAGTGCTCCATAGGCTGATCGTCATCCGTGACGATCGGGCTACACCGCGACACGCTCAGCGCCGCGTGGAGGTGGACTTGCCCTTCGCCGTTGCAGTTTTTTTCAATTCCGCCAGCGCGGAAGCGATGTATGCATCGCCCTCCAGCACGTCGCCGGCATTGCTGCCGGGCAGGCCGTCATCTTCGCCATCGGCCCGCAGGTGCCCGGGGAGGCTGGCCTCGGTGTAGTCGGGGCGTGCGCCCTCGTTGCCCTTGCCGGCCTGGAACACCACGTCTGGCACGATGCCCAGCGCCTGGATCGACTTGCCATTGGGCGTGTAGTAACGCGCGGTGGTCAGCTTGACCGAATCGCCGTTGTCCAGCGGCAGCACGGTCTGCACACTGCCCTTGCCGAAGGTGCGGCTGCCGACCACGCGCGCCCGGCCATTGTCGCGCAGCGCACCGGCGAGCACTTCCGATGCGCTGGCCGAACCGGCGTCCACCAGCACCACCGCCGGCGCGCCATCAAGGCGATCGCCCGGCGTGGCGCCGAATTCGGCGTCGCTGATGGGGATGCGGCCGCGGGTGCTGACGATCTTGCCGCTCTCCAGCAGGTCGTCGGCAATCTGCACCGCGGCGGTGAGCAGCCCGCCGGGGTTGCTGCGCAGGTCGATGACCAGGCCACGCAGGCGGCCGCCGGACTGCTCCTTGAGCAGCCCCAACTGGCGTTCGAAGTCGGCAGCCGTGTCCGCCTGGAAGGAGGCGATGCGCAGGTAGCCGTAGCCGGGTTCCAGCAGGCGCCCCTTCACGCTGGCGACGCGGATGGTCTCGCGCTGCACGGGGATATCGAGCGGCTTGGCCGCGCCTTCGCGGATCACGGTCAGCACGACCTTGCTGCCCGGTGGCCCGCGCAACGGCTCGGTGTCCTCACCGTCCTCCGCGCGCAGCGGCTTGCCGTCCACCGCGGTGATCAGGTCGCCCGCCTTGATGCCAGCCTTCATCGCCGGGGTGTCGTCAATCGGCGCGATCACCCGCAGGAAACCGTCTGGCTGGCGGAAGATCTCCACGCCGATGCCGTCGTAGCGGCCCTGGGCCTGCTCGTCGAATTCCTCGGCATCGGCCTTGGGCAGGTAGACGCTGTGCGGGTCCAGGTCCAGCAGCAGGCCGCGGATCGCCGACTGCATCAGCTTGGTGTCGTCCACCGGCTCCACGTAGGCCTGCTTTACCGCCTTGTACACCGCCACATAGCGGCGGATCTCATCCAGCGGCACCTTGGATTCGCTGGCGGCCGACAGCGCCTCCGCCGACGGCGGCACGGGCACCTGCTGGGCCAGGGCGCTGGCCGGCGGCAGGGTCAGGGCCAAGGCCAGGGCAAGCGCGAGGGGACGACGAAGGGTCATGCGGACTCCGGTGGATGCTGCGCGGCGACGGTCACCCGGTTGGACCACGGAAGCGCGCACGGGTTCAAGCATCGTGCACGCTTCCTGCTGCCGGGGGAACCCGGATGCTCACCCAACGCGATGGAAGCTTTCGTTAACGCGTCCAGCCACCCGGCCCGCTCAGCGGCGCAACCAGACGCCGGGGTTGACCGGCTGGCCATTGCGGCGCAGCTCGAAATACAGCGCCGGGCGCCCATGTCCGCCAGAACTGCCGACGGTCGCGACCGGCTGCCCTTTGCGCACGCGGTCGCCCACGTCGCGGAGCAGGGCGTCGTTGTGCGCGTAAAGGCTCATGTACCCGTTGCCGTGATCGACGATCAGCAAGAGGCCGTAGCCGGTCATCCACTCCGCATAGACCACGTCACCGTCGGCCACCGCGCTGACGTTGCTGCCAGCGCCAGCGCCGATCAACAGGCCGTCGCTGCGCCGCCCATCGGGCATGGGGGCGCCAAAGCCCGCCAGCAGAGCGCCAGCCACCGGCCAGCCCAGTCCGCCCACCTGCGGGGCCGGGGCGCTGGCCACCGTTGCGGGGCGGCGGGGAGACGGAGCATTGCGCGAGCCTCCACCACCCGAAGCACGAGCCTGCCGAGCCTCGCGCGCTGCGACCGCCTTGCGTTTGGCTTCGGCGCGGGCAGCGGCGGCCCGGAGACGCTGCAACAGTTGCTCTAGGCCCTTGGCATCGCGTCCCAGCGCCTGCTCGCGCGAACGCCGGTCGCGGTAGCGTGACTCCAGTTCCGCCACGAGGCTCGCGCGCTTCTGCCGGTCGCGTTCGAGTTGCGCGAGTTGCGTGCGCTGCAGGATCCGTGCGTTCTCCAGCGAATTGCGGCGTTGCAGGACTTCGCGCTCCACCGCCTCCAGCGCCAGCAGCTCCTGGCTCAACGCACCGATACGACGCGCGCGCTCCTGCTGCACGTAGCGGTGGTAGGTCAACACCCGATTGGCATCGGCCACCCGGTCCTGCGCCAGCATCACCTTCAACGGCGCGGCGCTGCCCTGTGCGTATGCGGCTCGCAGCAACTTCGCCAGTTCTTCCTTGTGCCCGGCCACGCGCGCCTGCAATTCGCTGCGCTGCTGCTGCAGCTCCGCCAGCGCGGCCTCGTCACCGCTCATGCGCCGTTCGGTCTCGCGCAGGCTGCGCGCGGACTGGCCAACCTGCTCGTCCACCGTGCGCAACTGCCGCGAGGCGCTGCCGCGCTCGCTTTCCAGCTTGCGGCGCTCGGCCGCCACGTCGTTGAGCTCGCGCCTGACGGACTCGAGTCTGCGTTCGGCCGCGCTGCGGTCCTGTGCCGGTGCCGTGGCGCTGACCTGCACCGCGAGCAGGACACTCACGAGGACCGCGCGCGCCGTCCGCATCAGCCCACCAGCAGGCTTTCGCCGCTCATCTCCGCCGGCTTGGACAGGCCCAGCAGATCGAGGATGGTCGGTGCGACGTCGCGCAGCGCACCACCGGCGCGCAGCGTGGCCGCGCGGGGACCGACGTACACGAACGGTACGGGGCCGACGGTATGCGAGGTATGTGGTTGTCCGGTCTCGGGGTCGCGCATCATCTCGACGTTGCCATGGTCGGCGGTAACCAGCAAGGCACCGCCGACGTCCTGCACCGCCTGCCACACCGCACCGATCGCCACGTCCACCGCCTCGGCGGCCTGGATCGCCGCGGCGAGGATGCCGCTGTGGCCGACCATGTCCGGGTTGGCGATGTTGCAGATGGCGACATCGACTGCACCGGAGCGGATCGCGGCAACCAGTTTTTCGGTGACCTCGGGGCAGCTCATCTCCGGCTGCAGGTCATAGGTTGCGACTTTGGGACTCGGCACCAGCACGCGGGTCTCCCCGTCGTACGGGTCCTCGCGTCCGCCGCTGAAGAAGAAGGTGACGTGCGCGTACTTCTCGGTCTCGGCAATGCGCAGCTGCTTCAGGCCGTTCGCGCCGAGCACCTCGCCCAGCGTATTGCGCAGGTCGTCGGGGCCAAACGCCACCGGCGTCGGCAGCCGCGCGTCGTACTCGGTCAGGCAGACAAAGCGCGACAGCGCCGGGCGGCGCGCATCGAAACCGTCGAACGCCGGCGCCACGAACGCCGCGGTGAGCTGGCGGGCGCGGTCGGCACGGAAGTTCATGAACACCACCGCATCGCCGTCGCGCATCGGCGTGGGCGAGCCGATCACGGTCGCGGCCACGAATTCGTCGTTCTCGCCGCGCGCATAGGCATTGGCGAGCGCGCTGGCGGCATCGGGGGCCACGTGGCCGGCCACGCCTTCGACGATCGCGTCCCACGCCTTGCGCTGCCGGTCCCAGCGCTTGTCGCGGTCCATCGCGTAGTAGCGCCCACAGACGGTGGCGATGCGCGCGTTGCCGGCTGCGGCGCACGCGGCCTCGAGCGCGGCCAGGCTGGGCGCGGCCGACTTCGGCGGCATGTCGCGGCCATCGAGGAAGGCGTGCACCGCCACCTGCGGCACGCCTTCGCGGCGCGCCAGTTCGATCATCGCGAAGACGTGCGCCTCATGGCTGTGCACGCCACCGGGCGACATCAGCCCCATCAGGTGCAACGTCCCGCCGCTGCGCTTGGCCGCGGCGCATGCGGCGCGCAGTTCGGTGTTGGCGAAGAAGCTGCCATCCTCGATCGCAGCGTCGATGCGTGTCAGGTCCTGGTAGACGATGCGGCCCGCGCCGAGGTTCATGTGCCCGACTTCGGAATTGCCCATTTGCCCATCCGGCAGGCCCACATGGCGGCCTTCGGTGTGGATCAGGGTGTGTGGCGCACTGGCCAGCAGACGGTGCCAGTTGGGCAGGTTGGCCTGGGCGAGGGCGTTGTCGCTGGGATCCTCGCGGTGCCCCCAGCCGTCCAGGATCAGCAGCACCACGGGCTTGGGGCGCGCCACCGCGCGGTCGGAGGCGGCAGCCCCGGGGGAAGAAACAGACACGTCGTTGGTCCCTATGACTTCGGGCAGGTGCCCGGACTTGGCATTGATGGGATTGTAGCGAAGGGCCTTGGACCCGCGGCCCCAAGAATTTGCTCAGCAGTGTGCCGAACCCGCGGTTCAAGCCAGCGCCGCAACCTGCGGCCCTGGCTGGCAGCGGAAACGGCGCGTCCCGTTCCTGCCGCTAAACCAACACTGACCGGCCTGCATCCAACCGGTCATTCGCCCGACATGGAGTTTCCACGATGCGTAACCTCCCCGCCCTGCTCGCCCTGTCCGCCGCCCTTGCCCTGCCGCTGTCGGCCGGTGCCGCGGCCGGCGATCCCGACATCAGCAAGGTCAATGGCGGCATCACCGTGGAGGCCAGCGGGCGCCAGGGTGATCTCAACACCGTCAACGGCAGCATCCGCATCGGCGGCAGTGCCCGCGTCGGCAGCGCCGAGACCGTCAACGGCAGCATCCACGTCGGCGATTCGGTGCAGGCCGGCGGGCTGGGCGCGGTCAACGGCAGCATCCGGCTGGGCCGCAACGTCACCGTCAATGGCGGCATCGAAACGGTGAACGGCAGTATCTTCGTCGATCGGGGCGGCAACATCCGCGAAGGCGTCAGTACCGTGAACGGCGGCATCGGGCTGGTGGATACCGACGTCGCCGGCCGCATCGAGACGGTCAGCGGCGATGTCACCGTGGGCGTGGGCTCCCACGTGCGCGGCGGCATCCACTACGAGAAGCCGGGCAAGATCTGGTTCTCCACCAGACAGCGCGATCCGCGCGTGGTGATCGGGCCCAATGCCCGCGTGGACGGTCCGCTGGTGTTCGAGCGCAAGGTCGAGTTGCTGGTCCATCGCAGTGCGGTGATCGGCGCAGTCACCGGTGCGACCGCGGTGCGCTTCGACACACCCACCCCGCCGGCCCGCTGACGCGGGCACGCCGGGGTCCGGCTGCGGCGGTGCCGCGGTCTGGGCCAGCGGTCCGGCCGCCCCGCCGCCGCCTCGCCGCCCGGGCCGACCGTAGAAGCCGCGCGGTCTTCGCCCAATGCCCAATGGCGCCCTCGCGGCGCCATATGCCTAGAATGCGATTCCGCCGCCTTTCGGCGTGAACCACCGCACGAGGCCCCATGTCCCGCATACCACTTCACTCCGCGACCGGTCTGGTCGCCGCTGCCCTGGTCGTGGCGGCGTGCAGCAAGACGCCCGAGCCCGCGCCCGAGGCGCAGGCCCCCGCGGCACCCGCGACGTCGTCCCCCGCCCATGCATTCACCCCCGAGATCAACGCCGCCGATTTCGGCGAGCGGGTCAAGGCTCTGGCCTCCGACGAGTTCGAGGGCCGCGCGCCCGGCAGTGCCGGCGAACAGAAGACCGTCGAATACCTCAAGGCCCAGTTCCAGCAGATGGGGTTGAAGCCGGGCAACGGCGACAGCTACTTCCAGACCGTGCCAATGGTCCAGACAACCGCCGACGAAGGCACCGTGCTCAAGCTCGACGTCAACGGCCAGCCGCGCGAGCTCAAGTTCGGCACCGACATGGTCGTCGGCACCACCACCGGCCAGGCCGAGGTCAAGGTGGACGCCAGCGACCTGGTGTTTGTCGGGTACGGCGTCAATGCGCCGGAACTGGGCTGGAACGACTACGCCGGGCTGGACGTCAAGGGCAAGACGGTAGTGATGTTCGTCAACGACCCCGGTTTCCACCAGCAGGATCCGGCGCTGTTCGAAGGCAAGCGCATGACCTACTACGGCCGCTGGACCTACAAGTTCGAGGAGGCCGCGCGCCAGGGCGCGGCCGCCGCGCTGATCATCCACGACACCGAAGGCGCCTCCTACGGCTGGGACGTGGTGAAGAACTCCTGGTCCGGCGCGCAGTTCAACCTGCCAGCCAAGGACGACCCGGAACCGCGCCTGCCGGTGCAGGGCTGGATCACCGGTGACGTTGCCCGCCAGTTGCTGGCCGATGTCGGCCAGGACCTCGACGCGCTGTACAAGGCCGCCGGCAAGAAGGGGTTCAAGTCGATCCCCCTCAAGGCCAAGCTGTCGGTCGAGCTGAAGAGCGCCATCGCCGAGAAGTCCTCGCAGAACGTGGTCGCGGTGCTGCCGGGCAACAAGCGTCCGGACGAGACCGTCGTGTACATGGCGCACTGGGACCACCTGGGTAACCACGCCGACAGCCATGGCGGCGCCCCCGCGGCACCGGCCGGCGAGGATCACATCTACAACGGCGCGGTCGACAACGCGACCGGCGTGGCCGGCATCCTCGAGATCGCGGAGGCCTTCGCCAAGCAGAACCCGGCCCCGGAGCGCTCGGTGGTGTTCCTCGCCGTCACGCTGGAGGAGTCCGGACTGCTCGGCTCTAAGTACTATGTCGCCCACCCCGCCTTCCCCCTGGCCAAGACCGTCGCCGTCATCAACCTCGACGCCATGCCGGTCATCGGCCGCGCCAAGGACATGACCGTGGTCGGCCACGGCAGCTCCGAGCTCGAGGACCTGCTCAAGAGCGTGGCCGCCGAGCAGGGCCGCACCCTGACCCCGGAAGCCACGCCGCAGGACGGCTTCTACTTCCGCTCCGATCACTTCAACTTCGCCAAGGCCGGCGTGCCCGCACTGTACGCCAAGGGCGGCGACGAGCTGGTCGAAGGCGGCGCCGAAGCGGGCCACGCCGCACAGCGCGATTATCGCGACAACCGCTACCACAAGCCCAGCGACCAGTACGATCCGGCGTGGAAGTTGGACGGCGTGGTGCAGGACCTGCAGGCGCTGTACGGCGTGGGCAAGCAACTCACCGGCAGCGAGCAGTGGCCGCACTGGTACCAGGGCAACGCCTTCCGTGCCGCGGAACAGAAGCTGCGCGCCGCCGCCAAGTAAGCCTTCGCCACGTCAGGCGAACCAACAGGCATGAAGCAACGACGGCGCCTTCCCGGCGCCGTCGTTGTTTTCGCGATACGCTTTCACCACGCCTGTTCATGGATCCGCGCCAATGACCCTCGCTGTCGCCTATTGGTGCGTCTTTGTCGCAGCGTTGCTGCCGTATTTCTGGGTCGCGATCGCCAAGGGCCGCGGCGAGCGTTACAACAACCATGATCCGCGAGGCTGGCTGCAGCGCCAGGAGAACCGCCTGGTGCGTCGTGCGAACGGTGCGCACTTGAACGCATTCGAAGCATTCGCGCCGTTCGCGGCGGGGGTGCTGATGGCGCAGCTGGCCGGCGTACCCCATGCCACCGTCGCCGCCCTGGCAGTCGCCTTCATCGCCTTCCGGGTGGTGCACGGCGTGCTCTACCTCGCCGACCGCCATTCATTACGCAGCCTGGCCTGGGCCGGCGGGCTGGGCTGCGTCCTCGCCCTGCTCGGGCAGGCCGCCCTCCACATCTGACACGTTCATGCCCCTTTCCCTACCCGCCGACTGCCGCATGCTCGAACTGGCGCTGCGCGAAGACGGCTTCGCCTTCATTGGCGCCGGCGTCATGCGCGCCCTGCTCGGCGATGGCCGAGCCCACGACACGCAGGCATGGACCGACTTCGCTTCCAGTTGGCACGACCTGGCCGAAGACAGCTACCTCGCCCAGGTCGGATTGCGCCGCCGTCGGCGCCACGCGGTGTTCGACGCCCATGCCAACGGTGAGCTGCACCGCGCCGCACACCAGCCGCATTACCAGAGCCGCGACTACAACACGCTGCAGGGGGGTATCGAACGCTGGTTCGAGCCGATTCGCGCCGATGTTGCCGACAGCGCACCCATGCGCCGCCTGCTCGGCTTCGCCCAGGCGCTGTTCGGCGGATTGGCGCCGCAAGTGGGGCATTGGCACGTCGAAGTCCATCAATTCCGGATCGAGGCTCTACCCGAACGCCACGGCCAGCCGACGCCCGAAGGCATGCACCGCGACGGCGTCAACTTCGTCATGGTGGTGCTGATTGACCGGCACAACATCACCAGCGGGACCACCAGCATCCATGCCCTGGAGGGCGGCGAGATCGGCAGCTTCACCCTGACACGCCCGTTGGATACCGCATTCGTCGACGACAGCCGTGTCTACCACGGGGTGACCGCGGTGGCGCCGTTGGACGTCGCACAACCGGCGTGGCGCGATGTGCTGGTTGTGACCTTCCGTGCTGCCGTCGCGCCCGCTTGAGTCTGAACCGGAACGGGGCATTCGTAACGCTGAAAGCCACCCTCGCGGGTGGCTTTTTTGTTGCCAGTTGCCCGTTACCTGTTGCCGTGCGGTTGGCGGAGCGTGCCTCGTGATGGCCTGATCATGGGGACGGGGCCTCGATCATGCGATCCAAGGCGGAGGCGCGACCGACTTGGTGGGCGGGACGCCCGGTGTGCTTGACGTGCGCGGGGATTTTCGCGCGCGCAAAAGAAGAAGGCCGGATCCTGTGGGATCCGGCCTTCTGGGTAAAGCCCCTGGCGATGACCTACTCTTGCATGGCTTGAGCCACACTACCATCGGCGCGTGTGCGTTTCACTTCCGAGTTCGGAATGGGATCGGGTGGTTCCACACAGCTATTATCACCAGGGAGAGGGTGGAGGGTCGCGGGTCTCGATGGACCGAGTCGCGCACACGCTCTCGTTGGGTGCTTCGGAACAGATCGATGGGCTGATCTGCCGTCGGCGAATAATTTGGAATGTAGCGAGTGATTGTGCCGAACGTCGAACGTGTCGTCGAGTCCAAGGCCACTTGAGGTTATATGGTCAAGCCACACGGATCATTAGTACAGGTTAGCTCAATCCATTGCTGGACTTACACACCCTGCCTATCAACCACCTGGTCTTGATGGTTCCTTTAGGGGAGTCAAGCTCCCGGGAGATCTCATCTTGAGGCGCGCTTCCCGCTTAGATGCTTTCAGCGGTTATCGCTTCCGAACATAGCTACCCGGCAGTGCCACTGGCGTGACAACCGGAACACCAGAGGTTCGTCCACTCCGGTCCTCTCGTACTAGGAGCAGCCCCTCTCAAATCTCCAACGCCCACGACAGATAGGGACCGAACTGTCTCACGACGTTCTGAACCCAGCTCGCGTACCACTTTAAATGGCGAACAGCCATACCCTTGGGACCGACTACAGCCCCAGGATGTGATGAGCCGACATCGAGGTGCCAAACACCGCCGTCGATATGAACTCTTGGGCGGTATCAGCCTGTTATCCCCGGAGTACCTTTTATCCGTTGAGCGATGGCCCTTCCATACAGAACCACCGGATCACTAAGACCTACTTTCGTACCTGCTTGATCCGTCGATCTTGCAGTCAAGCACGCTTATGCCTTTGCACACAGTGCGCGATGTCCGACCGCGCTGAGCGTACCTTCGTGCTCCTCCGTTACACTTTGGGAGGAGACCGCCCCAGTCAAACTACCCACCATACACGGTCCCCGATCCGGATTACGGACCTAGGTTAGAACGTCAAGCACGACAGGGTGGTATTTCAAGGTTGGCTCCACCCCAGCTAGCGCCAGGGTTTCATAGCCTCCCACCTATCCTACACAGACGAACTCAACGTTCAGTGTAAAGCTATAGTAAAGGTTCACGGGGTCTTTCCGTCTTGCCGCGGGAACGCTGCATCTTCACAGCGATTTCAATTTCACTGAGTCTCGGGTGGAGACAGCGCCGCTGTCGTTACGCCATTCGTGCAGGTCGGAACTTACCCGACAAGGAATTTCGCTACCTTAGGACCGTTATAGTTACGGCCGCCGTTTACTGGGGCTTCGATCAAGAGCTTCGCCTTGCGGCTGACCCCATCAATTAACCTTCCAGCACCGGGCAGGCGTCACACCCTATACGTCCACTTTCGTGTTTGCAGAGTGCTGTGTTTTTGATAAACAGTCGCAGCGGCCTAGTTTCTGCGACCCCCCTCAGCTCAACCATGCATATGGTCACCAAGAGGGGTGTACCTTCTCCCGAAGTTACGGTACCAATTTGCCTAGTTCCTTCACCCGAGTTCTCTCAAGCGCCTGAGAATTCTCATCCTGCCCACCTGTGTCGGTTTACGGTACGGTCTGCGTAAGCTGAAGCTTAGGAGCTTTTCCTGGAAGCGTGGTATCAGTCACTTCGTCCTAATGGACTCGTCTCGGTGCTCGGTGTTGAAGGATCCCGGATTTGCCAAAGATCCACACCTACCGCCTTTCCCCCGGACAACCAACGCCGGGTAGACCTAACCTTCTCCGTCCCTCCATCGCACTTACGCGAGGTGCTGGAATATTAACCAGCTTCCCATCGACTACGCATTTCTGCCTCGCCTTAGGGGCCGACTCACCCTGCGTCGATTAACGTTGCGCAAGGAAACCTTGGGCTTTCGGCGTGCGGGCTTTTCACCCGCATTATCGTTACTCATGTCAGCATTCGCACTTCCGATACCTCCAGCAGACTTCTCAATCCACCTTCAACGGCTTACGGAACGCTCCTCTACCGCGCATAACAAAGTTATGCACCCCAAGCTTCGGTTCTGTGCTTAGCCCCGTTAAATCTTCCGCGCAGACCGACTCGACCAGTGAGCTATTACGCTTTCTTTAAAGGGTGGCTGCTTCTAAGCCAACCTCCTGGCTGTCTGTGCCTTTCCACATCGTTTTCCACTTAGCACAAAATTTGGGACCTTAGCTGTGGGTCTGGGTTGTTTCCCTTTTCACGACGGACGTTAGCACCCGCCGTGTGTCTCCCATGCAGTCCGTCTTGGTATTCGGAGTTTGCAATGGTTTGGTAAGTCGCAATGACCCCCTAGCCATAACAGTGCTCTACCCCCAAGAGGATACACATGAGGCGCTACCTAAATAGCTTTCGAGGAGAACCAGCTATCTCCGGGTTCGATTAGCTTTTCACTCCTAATCACACCTCATCCCCGACCTTTGCAACGGGCGTGGGTTCGGGCCTCCAGTTGATGTTACTCAACCTTCACCCTGGGCATGACTAGATCACCCGGTTTCGGGTCTACAGCCCGCGACTATTCGCCCTATTCAGACTCGGTTTCCCTTCGCCTCCCCTATACGGTTAAGCTTGCCACGAACTGTAAGTCGCTGACCCATTATACAAAAGGTACGCAGTCACCCCGAAGGGCTCCTACTGCTTGTACGCACACGGTTTCAGGGTCTATTTCACTCCCCTCTCCGGGGTTCTTTTCGCCTTTCCCTCACGGTACTGGTTCACTATCGGTCGGTCAGGAGTATTTAGCCTTGGAGGATGGTCCCCCCATGTTCAGACAGGGTTTCTCGTGCCCCGCCCTACTCGATTTCATCGCATGAGCCCTTTCGCATACAGGGCTATCACCTTCTATGGCCGGCCTTTCCAGGCCGCTTTGCTAGAACTCATGCAACTTAAGGGCTAGTCCCCGTTCGCTCGTCACTACTAAGGGAATCTCGGTTGATTTCTTTTCCTCCGGGTACTTAGATATTTCAGTTCTCCGGGTTTGCTTCCAGCAGCTATGTATTCACTGCAGGATACTGCTTGCGCAGTGGGTTTCCCCATTCGGACATCGCGGGATCAAAGCTTATTGCCAGCTCCCCCGCGCTTTTCGCAGGCTATCACGTCCTTCATCGCCTCTGACCGCCAAGGCATCCACCGTGTGCGCTTATTCGCTTGACCATATAACCCCAAGTCGCCTCAGGGTCGTCTGTGCCCGGGGGTACAAAGCCCGGACGCGAATATAACGACTCAATTTAATTAGGGACTTTCGTCCCCGCCTTAGCCTCTACGACACGTCATGGACATTCGTCTCAAAACGCTCGCTACATTCCAGTTTTCAAAGATCAGCCACCTGGCCTCAACGCCCGGCGGTATCAATTCTTTATGTATGCGCAGTATTCAAAGTTCGCGGGATGGTGGGTCTGGGAGGACTCGA
>NZ_CM173222.1:2980000-3173653 GCF_057747755.1 Lysobacter sp. KACC 24251
ACCAGCGCAAGCCGCGCCACGCCAGGGAGGGATCGCGGCCAGCACGCCCGCACGCACCCCCGGATGCGTAAACGCGCCGCTGCTCCGCCTGCTCGGCGGACACGCCCCCGGCCGTCGAAAACAAAAACGCCACCCGAGGGTGGCGTGGTTGTCGGCATCCGCAGGACCCCGCGGGCCCAGCCAGTGGCTCAGGCCTGCACCAGCCGCACCCGGGCAAAGGTCCGCTTCCCGACGGCGAGCACGCCTTCAAAGCCGGGCGCGAACTGGCGCTGGGCATCCTCGACCACCTCGCCGTCGATGCGCACCGCGCGCTCCTTGAGCTTGCGGTTGGCCTCGGAGTTGCTGGGGGTCAGCCCGGCCGCGGTCAGCAATGCGGCCAGGCGCAAGCCTTCCACGGGCACGGCCACGTCGGTAAGCGCCAGCGAGGCGGTGTCACCCTCGCCGCGCACCGCGGCGTTCCAGCCGGCGATGGCGGTTTCGGCCGCGCCCGCCCCGTGGAAGCGCGCAGCAAGCTCGCGCGCCAGCCGCAACTTGAGGTCGCGCGGGTTGAGTTGGCCGGCTTCGATGTCGTGCTTGAGGCTGGCAACCTCGGAGAGGGTGATCTCGAAGCTGAGCAGGTCGATCCAGCGCCACATCAGCACGTCGTCGATCTTCATGGTCTTGGTGACGATGTCGATCGCCGGCTCGTTGATGCCGATGTAGTTGCCGAGAGACTTGGACATCTTGTTGACGCCGTCCAGGCCTTCCAGCAGCGGCATGGTCAGCACTATCTGCGGTGGCTGGCCGTGACTTTCCTGCAGGCCGCGGCCCATCAGCAGGTTGAACTTCTGGTCGGTACCGCCGAGCTCGACGTCGGCCTTCAGCGCGACCGAGTCGTAACCCTGGACCAGCGGATACAGGAATTCGTGAATGGCGATGGATTGCTGGGCGGCGTAGCGCTTGGCGAAATCGTCGCGTTCGAGCATGCGCGCCACGGTGTGCTGCGCCGCCAGCCGGATCATGTCCGCCGCCGACATCTGGCCGAACCACTCGGAGTTGAAGCGCACCTCGGTACGCTCCTTGTCGAGCACCTTGAACACCTGGTCGGCGTAGGTCTGCGCGTTGGCCAGCACGTCCTCACGGGTGAGCGGCTTGCGGGTCACGTTCTTGCCGGTCGGGTCGCCGATCATCCCGGTGAAGTCGCCAATCAGGAAGATCACCTGGTGGCCGAGGTCCTGGAACTGCCGCATCTTGTTGAGCAGCACGGTGTGGCCCAGATGCAGGTCGGGGGCGGTCGGGTCGAAGCCGGCCTTGACGCGCAGCGGCCGGCCGAGTTTGAGGCGGGCCTCCAGCTCGTCGCGCTTGAGGATTTCTTCGGCGCCGCGGCCGATCAGGTCGAGGGATTCTTGGACAGACACTTGGACAGACACAGGGCAGTTCTCGCAGCGGGCGCCGAAACTGAATATGACGGCGTTCAAAGGTAGCAGTTAATTCGGCGTTAAATGGGACGGAGGTCAAAAACTCCATCCAGCTCAATGGTTTGACGCAGAGTCCTCGTGTGATTATGGTACGCGCGTTACGCGGTTTTCACCCGCCGCGTGTAGGGGGAGCACCCAATGACCGACAACACCGCCGGCAAGGAACGTCGCGAACGATTGAAAGCCCTTCGCGAGGCTGCCTTGCACCGCCCGGTGCTGGCCCGGCATCTGGACGAAGGGTTCACTGGCCGCTGGTCGCGACGCCACTGGGCGCACGCGAGCCTGTTCGCCACCATCGGGATGCTAGTCGCGGCGATCGTGCCCGGACTCGGCAAGCCTCTGGCGCTGGAGCGTCCGCACCACACCCCGCGGCACTCGATGGCGCTGGCGTTGCCGCCACTGCCCATCGCTCGACTGCGTGGTACGCAGGGCGACAGCTGGCAGGTGGTACGCGTGGAGCGTGGGCAGACCCTGAGCGAGCTGTTCGATGAACTGGGCATCCCCGCCTCGACCCTGCACGCGATCCTGGAGCAGCCAGGCGCCAAGGACGCCCTGCGCCGCCTGCGGCCAGGCACGGAACTGGCCTTCGACCTGCCGGTCAATGGCGCGCTGCGGGGCTTCCGCTACGACCGCGACCCCACCCACCGGGTGGAAATGGCGCTCAAGGGGGACACGGTCACGCAGAAGGTGATCGAGCGCCCGACCCAGACCCGCACCGTGGTGATCAGCGGCGAAGTGGGCAAGTCGCTGTACCGCTCGGCGCGCAAGCAGGGCCTGAGCGCGAAGGCGATCAACACGCTCACCGACGAGATTTTCAAGTACGACATCGACTTCAATGAAGACGTCGGAGCCAAGGACCGCTTCAGCGTGGTGGTCGAGCAGACCTGGCGCGAGGGCGAACTGGTGGCCACCAGCCCGGTGCTGGCCGCGACGTTCACTGCTGGCGGCAAGCTGCACAGCGGCTTCCGCTTCGAGCGCAACGGCAAGCCCGAGTACTTCACGGCTGAAGGCCGGCCGCTGAAGAAGTCGTTCATCCGCATGCCGATCCCCTATGCGCGCCTGACTTCTGGTTTCGGCTCGCGCCGGCACCCGGTGCTGGGCCGCGTCCGGCAGCACAAGGGCGTCGACTACGCCGCGGGCACTGGTACGCCGATCATGGCGGCCGGCGACGCCCGCGTGAAGTTCGTCGGCTGGAAGGGAGGCTATGGCCGCGTGGTGCAGTTGGACCACGGCCGCGGCTACACCACCCTGTACGCGCACATGTCGCGTTTCGGCCGGTACACCGCGGGCCAGCGCGTGCCGCAGGGCGCGGTGATCGGCTACGTGGGCACCTCGGGGATGTCGACGGGGCCACACCTGCATTACGAATTCCAGATCAATGGCGTGCACCGCAACCCGCTGTCGGTGACCATGCCGCCGCCGGAGCCGCTGAGCGGCGCCGCGCTGACCGCGTTCCGCAGCTACACCCGCAATGCGCTGGCACGGATCCAGGAAGTGGAGAACGTGATCTACGCCGACGCGGCGCCGCTGAAGTCGGACAAGGCGGTGGCCAGCAAGGACGCGCCGCGCAAGGGCGGCAAGTCGAAGGCCTGACCCACACATGACCGTTCCTGCCGGGCCCGTGCGCGACCACGCCACGGGACCTCGCTTTTTCATCGGCCTGATGTCCGGCACCAGTGCCGACGGTATCGACGCGGCGCTGGTGCGTTTCGACGAGACCGATGGCGCGCCGCATGGTGCACTGCAACTGGGGCGCACGTACCCCTGGGAGCCCGTGCTGCGCGAGCGGCTGGTGGCGGTCGGGCAAGGCGCGCGGATCGATTCGCTGGACGAGGTGGGCACGCTGGACGTGCGCATTGCCGAAGCCTTGGCCGACGCCGCAACGCGGCTGCTGGCCGAAGCTGGCCTGGCGACCAGCGCGATCACCGCGATTGGCTCCCATGGGCAGACCGTGCGCCACCGGCCTGACGGCGCCGCCTTTGATGGCCGGCACCCATTCACCCTGCAACTGGGCGACGGCAATGTGATCGCCGAGCGCACCGGCGTCACCACGGTGGCCGACTTCCGCCGCCGCGACGTGGCAGCGGGGGGGCATGGTGCCCCGTTGGTGCCAGCCTTCCACGCCGCCCTGCTGCACTCCGCCGCCGAGGATCGCGCGGTGCTGAACCTCGGCGGGATCGGCAACTTCACCCTGTTGCCGGCGGCGGGCGCGGTGCGCGGTTTCGATACCGGACCGGCGAACGCATTGATGGACGCGTGGTGCCAGCGCCACTTCGGCGAAGCCTTTGACCGCGATGGCGCGATGGCCGCGCGCGGGACGGTCGACAGGGCGCTGCTCACCCGCCTGCTGGGTGAGGCGTGGTTCGCGCTGCCGCCGCCCAAGAGCACGGGGCGCGAGCAGTTCCACCTGGATTGGGTGCAGGCGCGGCTGGGGGGCCACGAGCGCGCTGAGGACGTGCAGGCCACCTTGCTGGAATTGACGGCGGTGACCGTGTGCCAGGCGCTGCGCCGCGAGCAGCCCGCCAGCCGGCGCGTGCTGGTCTGTGGTGGCGGCGTGCGTAACGGCGCGCTGATGGCGCGGATCGGCGAGCTGCTCGGTGACGTGGAGGTGGTCTCGACCGCCGCGTTGGGACTGGATCCCGATTACGTCGAGGCGATGGCTTTCGCGTGGCTCGCGCGGCAGACGCTGGCAGGTGCGCCCGGCAACCTGCCGGCCGTGACCGGCGCGCGCGGCCTGCGGGTGCTGGGGGTGGTCTACCCGGCCTGACCGTCGCTGGCGCGACCGATCAGCGAAAAGCCGGGGTCGTCGGGAATGCCTTCGAGGGCGGCGATGGCCGACTGCAGGATGTTGACATCCAGGTCGTCCAGACGCGGCTCGCCACGTGGTTCGACCGCGAACAGGCCGTGCTCGATCAGGTGGCGGATGGCCACCGCCTCGCTCCAGCCGCGCGCCTGGGCAACACGCCGGACGCGCTCGAGCAGTACCGCGTCGAGTTGGATCTGGAGGGTTTCGCTCATCGGGACCGTCCTGGTTCGCGCCTAACATAACCCGATTGAACGAGGCTCGCACGGGCGGCGATCACGCACCTGCTCCGGGGCTTCGCGGGGGCTGGTGCACACGCTATGGTGACCGCTGCTCCGTCCGACGCAGACCCGATGACCGCCACCACCCCGCGCCCGCCAGCCACTTCCGGCCTGCTCGCTTCCATCAGCCCCTATCTGGAGCGGGCACCGCTCGCTGCCCTGCTGCTGGGCATCTCGTCGGGGTTTCCGTACGCGATGATCGGTGCGACGCTGACCACGCGACTGGCGCAGGACGGCATCAGCAAGAAGAGCGTCACCGCGTTCTCGTTGGCGTTCCTGGCTTACAACCTGAAGTTCCTGTGGGCACCGGCGGTGGACCGTGTGCATCTGCCACTGCTGCATCGCCTTGGCCAGCGCCGTTCCTGGCTGCTGCTGGCGGCGGCAATGGTGGCCGCGTCGGTCATGTTCCTCGGCGTGGCGGACCCGAATACCTCGTTGCAGACGGTGGCGATCGCTGCGGTGCTGGTGGGCATTTCGGGTGCGACGTTCGACATCGTGATCGATGCCTACCGCATCGAGATCCTCGAACCGCGGCAACTGGGCGTGGGCTCGGGCATGTCCCAGTACGGGTGGAGAATCGGCTCGGTCAGCGCTGGCGCGCTGGCGCTACTGGTGTCGGCGCGCGCAGGCTGGAGCGCCGCATACGTACTGTGCGCTTTGTTTGTGGCGCCGGCGGTGGTGGCGGCGTTGTGGCAGGGCGAGCCGGCGCGCCACCGCGAGCCGATGGCTCGACGCGGACTGGATGCCATGCTCGCCGCGGTGACGGTACCGCTGACCGAGTTCTTCGCCCGGCGCGGCGCGTGGCTGGTGTTGCTGTTCGTGTTGCTGCACAAGATTGGCGACACCCTCGCCAACCTGACGTTGCGCCTGTTGCTGGACGACCTGGGCTTCAGCAACGATGAGATCGCCACCTACGACGTGGGCTTCGGCTTCTTCGCCTACCTGATCGGCATCTTCATCGGCGGCGTGCTGTATTCGCGGCTGGGGATGAAGCGCGCGGTGCTGCTGAGCCTGGTGCTGATGGCGGTGTCCAACCTGTCGTTCGCCTGGCTGGCCAGCGCCGGCCACGACAATGCGCTGCTGGCCTTCACCATCTGTTTCGAAAACGTGGCCAGCGGCATCGGCGGCGTGGCGGTGGTCGCCTACCTGTCGGCGCTGTGCAACCTGTCGTTCACCGCGTCGCAGTTCGCGCTGCTGTCGGCGGCGGCCTCGGTGGTTGGCCGCGTGGTTACCGGCACCACCGCCGGCGGCCTCATCGAGCAGATGGGCTACGTGGAGTTCTACCTGCTGACCACGCTGGTGGCGCTGCCGGGCGTGGCCCTGTTCGCGTGGATGTCGCGGCGTGGGCTGGTGGAAAGCGCCATCGCCGAGGCGGACGTGCGCGCCGCGGCATAAGCCGGCGCGTTACCGGAACCTAGCCAAAGCGCGCCCAGGGCGCGCCGCCTGGCCTGTCCCGCACCGCGCCGATCGACAGCGCAGCGTGGAAAGGCGTTACAGGGCGTAGTCGACGGTGAACGGCGCGTGGTCGGAGAAGCGCGGCTCGCGCAGGATCGAGCAGCCCCGCAGCTTGTCGCGCAAGCCCGGGGTCACGAACTGGTAATCGATGCGCCAACCGACGTTGTTGGCGCGCGCCGCGCCACGGTTGCTCCACCAGGTGTAGTCCTGGCCCTCGGGATGCAACGCGCGGTAGGCATCGACCCAGCCGCGACCGGACGCAGGTTCGGCCATCGCCGCGTCGTCCGCGCACAGGCCGTTCAGCCAGTCGCGTTCGGGCGGCAGGCAGCCGGAGTTCTTCTGGTTGCTGGACCAGTTCCTGATGTCCAGCCGGCTGCGCACGATGTTCCAGTCGCCGCACAGCACGTACTCGCGGCCACTGCGAAGCCAGCCGTCCAGCACCGGCTTGAGCCAGTCCATGACCTCGAACTTGAAGCCCTGGCGCTCGTCACCCGACGAGCCGGAGGGGATGTAGAAGCTGACCACGCTGAGGTTTCCGAAGCGCGCTTCGATGTAGCGGCCCTCGTCGTCGAATGACGGGCGACCGATCGAGGTGAGCACCTCATCGGGTTCGCGCCGCGCATAGATGGCCACGCCGCTGTAGCCCTTCTTTGTGCTGGCGTCCTTGTAGAAGCAATGGTGGCCGTCGGGGCGGAACTGCGGGTCACTCAGTTGCGATTCCTGCGCCTTGGTCTCCTGCAGGCACAACACGTCGGCATCCTGCTGCCGGAACCAGTCGAAAAAACCCTTGTTGGCCGCCGAGCGGATGCCGTTGGCATTGAAACTGATGATCCGCACGCACGGCCCCACGGGTTGGACGAAGCGGCAGGGTACCGGATGGCCCGGGTGGCGAAAACCGGCGCGGCGCCCGACACTATGCGCATGAGCGACCACCGTACCCGTTTCCTCGAACTTGCCCTGCGCGCCGATGCACTGCGCTTTGGTGAATTCACCCTCAAGTCGGGCCGTCAGAGCCCGTATTTCTTCAATGCCGGGCTGTTCAACTCCGGCGCCACCCTTTCGGAGCTGGCCGGCTGTTACGCCGATGCGGTGGACGCAGCCGGGGTGGACTTCGACCTGTTGTTCGGCCCGGCCTACAAAGGCATCCCCCTCGCTACCGCGCTGGCTTGCGAATACGCCCGCCGCGGCCGCGACCTGCCGGTGGCGTTCAACCGCAAGGAAGCCAAGGCGCATGGCGAGGGCGGCACCCTGATCGGCGCGCCGCTGGCCGGCCGGCGGGTGCTGATCGTGGACGACGTGATCACCGCCGGCACCGCCATCCGCGAGGCGTTGGGCATCATCGCCGCCGCAGGCGGACAGGTGGCTGGCATCGTCATTGCGCTGGATCGCCAGGAAGTGGCCGGCGGCGTCGAACTGGCCGCCGGCCAAAGCCGACGCTCCGCGGCACAAACCGTCGCCGACGAACATGGGTTGCCGGTGGTGGCGGTGGCCACCTTGGGCGACCTGCTCGCGTACACCGGCAGCAGTGCGACGCTGGCCACGCAACGTGAGCGGCTGCTGGCGTACCGTGAGGCCTACGGCAGCGCCGGTTGACGCTGTCCTGGCGAGACTCGGCACGGGTGGCGCGATTCTTGCTTGTTAGCATTGGCGACTGTGCCACCGAGGACGGTGGCGTATCCGTAACAACGGCAGGGGGGCCGACATGAACACGAAGACCACCGCACTGGCCACAGGCCTGCTGATGGCATTGGCGGCGGCGCCGGTTGCGGCGCAGCAGGCCGGCGGCAAGAAGCTGTACTGCTGGAACGAGAACGGCCGCAAGGTCTGCGGCGACGCGCTGCCGGCGAGCGCCGCCGACGCGGCTCGCACCGAGATCAGCGCCAAGAGCGGGTTGAAGACCGGCCAAGTGGCGCGTGCGCTGACCGAAGCCGAGCGCGCGACCGCTGCGCGGGAAGCCGAGGCCGCGCGCCTGGGCGCCTTGGCCGAGGAGGCGCGGCAGCGGCGCGAACATGCGATGGTGGAGTCGTACACCACCGAAGAAGAACTGATGCGCGCCTTCGAGCACCGCATCACCCTGCTGGACGAGACCGTGAAGGCCTCCTCGCTGGGGGTGACCGGCCTGCGCCAGAGTCTGGTCAGCCTGCTGCAGCGGGCCGGCGAGGCGGAATTGGCCGGCAAGCCGGTGCCGGCCCCGTTGGCCGCGTCGATCCAGACCCAGCACCAGCAGCTGCTGCGGCAGCAGGCGGCGCTGGTGCGCCAGCGCGGCGAGCGTGCGGCGATGGATGCGGAACTGGCTGCGGCGCTGAAGCGCTACCGCGAACTGAAGGTGCCGATGGCCCCGCCGACCGAGGGTTGAGGTGGCCCGCGACGGCGGTCGCGAAACACGCCAGCCGCAAGGAACAAGGGGCGCCGAGGCGCCCCTTGTTGCATCCGTGCATCGCGCGCGGCACCAGGCCGCGACGGCATCAGAACGGCAACACCAGGTCGGGCTTGAGGGCCAGCAGCTGCGCGCGGAACGCCCCCTTGATCCGTGCCATCGCCGCCTCGTTGTCCGCATCGAAGCGCATCACCAGGATCGGCGTGGTGTTGGAGGCGCGCACCAACCCCCAGCCGTCCGGCCAGTCCACGCGCAGCCCGTCGATGGTCGACAGGCGAGCGCCGTCGAACTTCGCGTCGGTGACGAAGCGGTCGACGAACGCGTGCGGGTTACCCTCCGGCGCATCGACCTTGATCTCCGGCGTGGCGATGCCGTTGGGCAGTGCGGCCAGGGTCTCGGTGGGCGTCTGCATCTTGCCGGCCACGATCTCCAGCAGGCGCGCCGCGGAGTAGATGCCGTCGTCGAAGCCGTACCAGCGTTCCTTGAAGAAGAAGTGGCCGCTCATCTCACCGGCCAGTTCGGCCTCGGTCTCGCGCATCTTGGCCTTGATCAGCGAGTGACCGGTCTTCCACATCAACGGGCTGCCGCCGTGACGCAGGATGTGGCCCGGCAGGCGGCCGGTGCACTTCACGTCGTAGATGATCTGCGCGCCCGGATTGCGCTCGAGCACGTCGGCGGCGAACAGCATCAGCAGGCGGTCGGGGAAGATGTTCTCGCCATCGCGGGTGACCACGCCAAGGCGGTCGCCATCGCCGTCGAAGGCGATGCCAAGGTCGGCGCCCAGCCGCGCCACGGTGGCCACGAGGTCCTCGAGGTTGTGCGGCTCGCTGGGGTCCGGATGGTGGTTGGGGAAGGTGCCGTCGATCTCGCAGTACAGCGGGGTGACCTCCGCGCCGATCGCACGCAGCACGCGCGGGCCGAGGTCGCCGGCCACGCCGTTGCCGGCGTCGACGACCACATGCAAGGGCCGCTCCAGCTGCACGTCGGCGGCGACCCGCTGCACGTAGTCCTCGCTGATGTCGCGCTGCTGCAGCAGGCCCGGCGCCGGCGCGGTGTGCAGGCGGTCCTCGGCGATCCGGCGGTAGAGGTCGGTGATGGTGTCGCCCGAGAGCGTCTCGCCACCGACCACGACCTTGAAGCCGTTGTAGTCCGGCGGGTTGTGGCTGCCGGTGACCGAGACGCACGAGCCTGCACGCAACTGGTAGGCGCCGAAGTAGACCAGCGGGGTGGGCGCCAGGCCGATGTCGGTGACGTTGCAGCCGGCCTTGCGCAGGCCGTCGATCAGACCGCCGGCCAGCATCGGACCGGACAGGCGACCGTCGCGGCCCACCACAATCTCCGTCAGGCCCTTCTCCTGCATCACGGTGCCGACGGCCTGGCCGATCAGGGTGGTGACGCCTGCATCGAGGCTGCTCCCGACCACGCCGCGGATGTCGTAGGCGCGGAAGATGCCCGGGTCCACGGCCAGCACCGACGACGCGGCCGGGGTGGCGACGGCCACCGGCGCCGGCGCGACGACGCGCGCCGGGACCTGCTCGGCAACATCGGCCAGCGTCAGTTCGCTGCCCTCGGGCTCGGCGTCGGTGCCGGTCTTGCGCCGCCGCAGCGTCGGTGCGCGCCAAGCCAGCAGCGCCAGCAGCAGGAAGCCCGCCGCCGCACCGAAGCAGGCCATCGCGCCGAGCCCGAACGGGCCGCCGGCCACGTCGGGCACCGCCGCGGCGACACGCAGGCCGCTGCCCGGCACCTTGGCCGCCATGGCCTCGGCGCCGGTGTTGAGTGCCACGTCACCGCGCTCGACCACGCTGTGGCCGCCCTGGCGCAGGGCCAGGTAGCTGCCGTCGGCGACGGCGGCCTGCTCGACCGCACTGGCCACCCGGGTGGCCGGCAGCAGCACGCTGGCCACGCCAATGGCCACGCCATCCAGCGGAACCGGCGCGGCCACTACCAGCTGGTTACTGCCACCATCGCGGACGATTGCGACCACCGGCTTGCCCGCCATCAGTGCGGACTCCTGCGTGGCCAGACGGCCGTAGCCGCCCTTGCCGCCGTTGGTCGCCAAACTCCCGTACGCGGCCTCCAGATCGGTGGGCTGCACGTTGGCGCCCTTGGCTTCCGGCCAGCCCTTGGCCAGTTCGGCGCTGGCCGTGGCCAGGTCACCGCCGGTGAGCGCGGCGAGGAACGCGGGCTTGCCCACCTGCTCGGCCAGACGCTTGGTGTCGGCGGCGATCGCGGCCTGCACCTGCTGCACCGCCGTGTCGCGCGCCTGCTGCAGCGCCACCCGCCGGGCGCCGTCGCGATGCTGCTCCCAGCCACTCCAGCCGAACCAGCCGGCGAGCAACAGCGAGCCCACGATCACCACCGGCAGCAGCGGCTTGAGTTGCGCCAGCGACAGCTGCGGGCGTTCGATCTTCATGTCCACCATGTGTTTCCCCTGTCAGCGCACGCCGGTGTGGCCGAAACCACCCGCACCGCGTGCACTGGTTTCGAATTCCTCGACCACCTGCAGCCGGGCCCGCACGATCGGCAGGACCACCAGCTGGGCGATGCGATCCCCTGGTTGCATCGTAAAAGCCTCGCGGCCGCGATTCCACACGCTGATCATCAGCGGACCCTGGTAATCGGCATCGATCAGGCCGGTGCCGTTGCCCAGCACGATGCCGTGTTTGTGGCCCAACCCGGAGCGCGGCAGGATCACCGCGCACAGCGTGGGGTCGCCGACGTGGACCGCCAGGCCCGACGGCACCAGGGCAGTGTCCCCGGGCTGCAGGGTCAGGGCGGCATCCAGCGCGGCCCGCAGGTCCAGTCCGGCGCTGGCGGGCGTGGCGTAGTCGGGCAACGCCCACTCGGTGCCGAAGCGCGCATCGAGGATCTTCAGTTCGAGGGTGTGGTGCATGCGGTCCTTGTCACGGGGCCAGGAAAGGAAGGGCGCGCCGGGGGCCGGAGCGGCTCACGCGGCCACGAGGCGCGCGGCGACGAGATCGAGCAGCTGCTCGGCAAGTTGCGGCTTGGGCGCGGGGCCGAGCGGGGTCTCGCCATCGGCGGCGTACACCACCAGCGCGTTGTCGTCGGCTTCGAAACCACTACCTTCCACACCGACGCGGTTGGCGGCGATCAGGTCTACCTTCTTGTTGATCAGCTTGCCGCGTGCGTAGTGCGCCACGTCATGGGTCTCGGCGGCAAAACCGACCACCAGGCGCGGGCGCTGCGGGTGGTTGGCCACGTCGGCCAGCACGTCCGCGGTGCGCACCAGTTCCAGCACCAGGGTGTCCTGGCCGGGCTGCTTCTTGATCTTGCCCGCCGCCACCTGGCGCGGGGTGTAGTCGGCGACCGCGGCCGCGCCGATGTAGACGTCCGCCGGCAGCGCGCCGAGCACGGTGGCGTGCATCTGCGCCGCCGAACGCACGTTGACCCGCGCCACGCCCGCGGGCGTGGGCAAGGTCACCGGCCCCGCCACCAGCACCACTTCGGCACCCCGGCGCGCGGCGGCCTCGGCGATGGCGAAACCCATCTTGCCGCTGCTGCGGTTGCCGATGAAGCGGACCGGGTCGATGTCCTCGAAGGTCGGCCCGGCACTGACGACGATGCGTATCCCGGCCAGCGATCGCGCGGCACTCATGCGCGGCTCCGCAGTGGCGTGGCGGCCAGCGCCCCCACGATGTCGACCGGCTCCATCAGGCGCCCTTCGCCGGTCTCGCCGCAGGCCTGCCCGCCGGTTCCCGGGCCCAGCACGGCAACGCCGCGATCGCGGAGGGTCGCCATGTTGGCCTGGGTGGCCGGGTGCGCCCACATCAGACGGTTCATCGCCGGGGCCACGAACAGTGCCGCGTCACTCGCCAGGCACAGGGTGCTCACCAGATCGTCGGCGAAGCCGTGTGCCAACTTGGCCAGGGTGTTGGCGGTGGCCGGCGCCACCACGATGCGATCGGCCCAGCGCGCCAGTTCGATGTGCCCCATCGCGGCCTCGGCCGCCTCATCCCACAGCGAGGTCCGCACCGGTTGGCCGGACAGCGCCTGGAAGGTGGCGGCACCGACGAAGTGCTGCGCGTTCCCGGTCATTGCCACCCGCACTTCCGCGCCGGCGTCGCGCAGGCGCCGGACCAGATCTGCCGCCTTGTACGCGGCAATGCCGCCGCAGACGCACAGCAACACGTGCTGTCCGGACAGGGTCCCTGCCGGGGTGGGCATGTCATCGGCCATGGATGGGGCAAATTCCTACCGCATATGCAGCGTTTAGCTTACCTGATGCGGTGGATTGGCCCGATACCGCGGTCGCAGTGCCGGCCTGATGCTGTCCGCATGCACATTCGAGACTGGCCCGCGGCCGAGCGTCCCCGCGAAAAACTCCTGGCCCGCGGCGCCTCTGCCCTGTCGGACGCCGAACTGCTGGCGATCTTCCTCGGCTCGGGCCTCCCCGGGCGCGACGCGGTGGCCACGGCGCGCGATCTGCTGGCGGCGCACGGCCCGTTGCGGCCCTTGCTGGAGCGCTCGCCCAGCGCCTTGGCGAAGCTGCCCGGGCTGGGGCCCGCGCGCGCCTGCGCGCTGGCCGCCGCGCTGGAACTGGGCCACCGCCACCTCAGCGCCGCGTTGGAGCGAGGCGAGGCGATGACCGACCCCCAGGCCGCCGGCCGCTACTTCGCCCAGCGCCTGCGCGGCCGGCCGCACGAGGTGTTCGCGGCGCTGTTCCTCGATACCCGCCACCGCGCCCTGGGCTTCGAGGAATTGTTCCACGGCACATTGGACGGGGCGGAGGTGCATCCACGCGTGGTGGTGCAGCGGGCGCTGGCGCTGAACGCCGCGGCGGTGATCGTGGGGCACAACCATCCCAGCGGGAATCCGGAGCCTTCGGCCGCCGACCGGGCGGTGACCGCGCGGCTGAAACAGGCGCTGGCGCTGGTCGACCTGCGCCTGCTCGACCACTTCGTCATTGCCGACGGGCCGCCGGTGTCGCTGGCCGCGCGCGGGTGGGTCTGAACGCCGGGGCAGCCGTCGGGCAACGGCCGCCGCCAACCCGGTTAAAATGACAGGTTCCCGCTGCAACTCCCCGGATACTCCGTGAAAGCCACCCTCCGCGACCTGGTGACGCAGGCCATCGATGCGCTGCGCGCCGCCGGCACCCTGCCGGCCGACCTCGACACGCCCGACTTCGTCATCGAGCGTCCCAAGTCGCGCGCGCAGGGTGACTTTTCCACCAACGCCGCGATGCTGCTGGCCAAGCCGGCCAAGTCCAACCCGCGCGCGATCGCGCAGGCCCTGGTGGACGCGCTGCCGGCCAGCGACGACGTCGCCAGGGTCGAGATCGCCGGGCCGGGCTTCATCAACTTCCACGTGGCCGAGGCTGCGTGGCGTCGGCAGATCGCACAAGTACTCGAGCAGGGCGATGCCTACGGCCGCAACACCAGCGGCGAAGGCCGCGTGGCGGGCGTTGAGTACGTGTCGGCCAACCCGACCGGCCCGCTGCACGTGGGCCACGGCCGCGCCGCGGTGATCGGCGACTGTATCGGCCGCGTGCTCGCCGCCAACGGCTGGAACCTGAAGCGGGAGTTCTACTACAACGACGCCGGCGCGCAGATCAACAACCTGGCGACCTCGGTACAGGCGCGCGCGCAGGGTCGCGGCCCGGACGATGCCGGCTGGCCGGAGGACGGCTACCGCGGTGACTACATCGTCGACGTTGCCAACGCCTACCTGCGCGGCGACAGCGTCGAGGTCGAGGGCCACGTGGTCACCGGCGCGAAGGACCCGGAGAACCTGGACGCGATCCGCGCCTTCGCCGTGGCCTACCTGCGGCGCGAGCAGAACGCCGACCTGGCCGCCTACGGCGTCGGCTTCGACGTGTACTTCCTCGAGTCCTCGCTGTACACCGACGGCAAGGTCGAGGAGACCGTGCGCGAGCTGATCGCCCATGGCCACACCTACGAGGAAGGCGGCGCGCTGTGGCTGCGCAGCACCGACTTCGGTGACGACAAGGACCGCGTGATGCGCAAGTCCGACGGCACATACACCTATTTCGTGCCGGACGTGGCCTACCACCTGAGCAAGTGGCAGCGCGGCTACGTGCGAGCGATCACCGAGCTGGGCGCCGACCACCACGGCAGCCTGGCCCGTGTAAGGGCGGGCCTGCAGGCGCTGGACTGCGGCATCCCGCAGGGTTGGCCGGAATACGTGCTGCACCAGATGGTGACGGTGATGCGGGGCGGCGAGGAAGTGAAGCTGTCCAAGCGCGCCGGCAGCTACCTGACGCTGCGCGACCTGATCGACGAGGTCGGCCGCGACGCGACGCGCTGGTTCCTGATCGCGCGCAAGCCGGACTCGCAGCTCACCTTCGACATTGACCTGGCGCGCAGCCAGTCGCTCGACAACCCGGTGTACTACGTGCAGGTATCCCACGCGCGCATGCACGGCCTGCTGCGCAAGCTGCGCGAACAGGGCTTGGCCTTCGATGCTGCCAATGGCTTGGCGCAACCGCTGGACGTGGAGGACGCGGCCGCCCACGAACTGGTGCAGACCCTGCTGCGCTACCCCGACGTGGTGGCCAGCGCCGGGCGTGACCTGGAGCCCCACCAGGTCGCCGTGTACCTGCTGGAACTCGCGCAGACGTTCCAGACGTATTACAACGATCACCAGTTCCTGGTCGACGACGCTGATGTGCGCGATGCGCGCCTGGTATTGGCGATGGCCACGCGACAGGTACTGGCGAACGGGTTGGAATTACTGGGCGTGAATGCCCCCGAGGTGATGTAAATGGCGGCACGACGCGGTAAATCGCAGGCCCGGCGCAACGGCGGCAACAGCGGCGGCCTGCCAGGCTGGGCGTGGCTGGTGCTGGGCGTGGTGATCACGATCATTGTCGTGATGGTGGCGCCGAAGCTGCTGAAGGGCGATGGCGATGGCTTCCTGCGCCCGCACGCCAACCCCGACGCGCAACCGACGCCGGTGTCGGTGGAGGACGACGAGTTGTTGCCGGCCGACGAGGCCGCCGCCGCTCCGCCGGCGGGTGCGGCAGCCAAGCCGGCAGCCGGCGACGCCAAGGACCCGGAGTACGACTTCTACACCCTGTTGCCGGGCAAGGAAGTGCCTATGACCGATGCCGAGCTGGCCGCCACCGAGCGGGCCGAGGCTGAACGTCAGGCGCGCCAGCACCAGCAGGCCGCCGCCGCGCAGACGACCGCGACCCCGACCTCGTCGGCAGGCGCGGCAGGTACAGCGACGACAGCGACGACTTCCACGGCACCGCGTCCCGAGCCGCTGCCCCCGCCGGTCAGCGAGGATGGAACTGGCGCACGTGCCGTCGCCCCGACCAAGCCGGTGGACTCGACGGCAATGACGACCGCCAAGACCGCCGCGGCCAGTGAGGACACCCGCTACCTGCTGCAGGCCGGCGCGTTCCAGGCGTCCGGTCAGGCCGAGGAGCTCAAGGCGAAGATCGCCATGCTCGGCGTGGGCGCGCGCGTGGAAGGGGCGCAGATCAAGGGGAAGACGGTCTACCGCGTGCGCATGGGGCCGTACGGCACCGCCAGCGACCTGGCCGAGGCCAAGCGCAAGCTGTCGTCAGGCGGATTGACGGCGATGGCGATCAAGGTCGAGTGATCTTGGCGGGGTCGGAAGAGCGAGCCACCGCGGCCCGCTCCCGACAGGCTCACCCCTGCGACGGCCTTTCCCGCTTCAGCGTGATCAGCGCCGACGTATCCGCCTCGCCCTGCCCGCGCTCCACCAGCTCCGCGTAGTCGGCAGCCGCCTGGTCGATGGCGGTGGTGCGGATGCCAGCGCTGGCCGCGATGCCCTGCACGATCCGCAGGTCCTTGAGCATGTGCACGCACTTGAAGCCGGGCGTGAACTCATCGCGCATCATCGTCGCGCCGCGCTTTTCGAGGAACCAGCTGTTGGCCGCGCCGGCCATCAAGGTTGGCAGCAGCTTGTCCGGATCCAGGCCGAGCTTTTCGCCCAGCGCCAGACCCTCGCACACGGCCTCGTTGATGCCGGCGACCAGCACCTGGTTGATCGCCTTGGTCGCCTGGCCCGCGCCGATGCCGCCCATGTGGGTGATGCGCGCCGCGTAGGCTTCCAGCACCGGCCGCGCCTTTTCCAGGGCCGCCTCGTCCGCGCCCAGCATCACCGAGAGCTTGCCGTTGCGCGCGCCCTCCACGCCGCCGGAGACCGGCGCGTCGATGAAGGCGATGTCGTGCGTGGCGAGCATGGCGGCCGCGCGGCGTGCGGTTTCCACCGAGACGGTGGAGTGGTCGACGACCACGGTGCCGGCGCGGAGCACGTTGGCCAGGCCTTCGACCGTGGTCAGCACGTCGTGGTCCAGCGACACGCACAGCGCGACCACGTCGCAGTCGGCGAAATTGTCGGTGGAGCGCGCCGCGCGCACGCCCAGTTCGGCAGCCAGCTCGTCCGCCTTGGACTGGGTGCGGTTGCCGACCGCGGTCAACAAGCCCTTGGCGTGCAGGTGGCGGGCCATCGGCGCGCCCATCGCGCCCAGGCCAATGAATCCGACTTTCATGGTGTTGCCTCCGGTAGGGACGGTGGAGTCGCCGATGGTGGCGCTCCTCCGGTGCGCCGCCCGCGCCAGGCGCAGGCGGTGCATCAAGGGGTGGACGCCCAGCGGCGCCCGGGGAAGCCAGCGAACGGCGCGCTCAGGCGAGCGGCGCGTCGTCCAGGTAGGTGTAGCCGGTCAGGCCGGTCTCGAGCGCGGCGTTGAGCCGCTCCGCCTCGTCGGCGGGCAGGTGCGCGGCGGCCACCCGGGCGCGGTAGGCCGCACGCAGGTCGTCGAGCTTGTAGCCCACGTAGTCGAGCATCACGTCGGTGGTGTCGCCGCGGCGCTGCTGCACCAGTTTGACCGCATCGCCATCCACGCGCACTTCCACCGCGTCGGTGTCGCCGAACAGGTTGTGGATGTCGCCGAGGATTTCCTGGTAGGCGCCAACCATGAAGAAGCCGAGGCGGTAGCTCTCGCCGTGCTTCAGCGCGTGGATCGGCATCGAGGTGTTGAGCGTCTCGTTCTCGACATAGGTGTCGATGCGGCCGTCGGAGTCGCAGGTCAGGTCGGCGATCACGCCACGCCGGGTGGGCATCTCGTCCAGGCGTTCGATCGGCGCGATCGGGAACACCTGCTGGATCGCCCAGACGTCGGGCATCGACTCGAACACGCTGAAGTTGACGAAATATTTGTCGACCAGACGCTGGTTGAGCTCGTCCAGCACCGCCTGGTGGCTCTTCTCGCCCGGGTGCAAGCGCTCACGCACGCCGTTGGCAATGGCGTAGAACAGGTCGTCGATACGCGCGCGGTGGACCAGGTCGATCTGGCCCAATGCGTACAGCGACAGGCCTTCGCCGTGGTGGTGCACGGCCTCGTGGAACAGTTCCACCGCCGGGCGGCTGCCCAGTTCGCCGTGGATTTCGCGCAGATGACGGATCACCGCCGGCTCGTCGTCATGCGCCTCCGGCACGCGGCCTTCGGGCGCCTGCTCCACTTCCGACACGTTGGCCACCAGCACCGCGTGGTGCGCGGTCATCGCGCGTCCACATTCGGTGACCAGGCGCGGCGGGGTCAGGCCATATTCCTCGCAGGCCTCGGCCAGCGGCTGCACGATCGTGCTGGCGTACTGGGCGACGCCGTAGTTGATAGAGCAGTAGCTGCGCGAGCGGGTGCCCTCGTAGTCCACGCCGAGGCCGCCGCCCACGTCCATGAACTCGACCTTGGCGCCGAGCACCGACAGCTCCACAAAGTAGCGCACTGCCTCGCGCATGCCGTTGGCGATGTCGCGCACGTTGGAGATCTGGCTGCCCATGTGGAAGTGCAGCAGCCCCAGGCAGTCGCCCATGCCGACGTCGCGCAGCTGCTTCCACAGGTCCAGCACCTGGCGCGGGGACAGGCCGAACTTGGCCTTGTCGCCGCCGCTGTTCTGCCACTTGCCCGCGCCCAGCGAGGCCAGGCGCATGCGCACGCCCAGGCCCGGCTTCACGCCCAGGGCCTCGGACTCTTCCAGCACCAGCGCCAGCTCGGAGGGCTTCTCCACCACGATCCAGGTGTTGAGGCCAAGCTTGCGCCCGATCAACGCCAGCCGGATGTACTCACGGTCCTTGTAGCCGTTGCAGACGATCAGGCCGCCGGGCTGGCTCAGCGCCAGCACCGCCATCAGCTCGGGCTTGCTGCCCGCTTCCAGGCCGAAGCCGGTGTTGGCAGGCGCGTCGGCAGCATTGGCACCGATCTGCGCCAGCGTGCCGGCCACGCCCTGGTGCTGGTTGACCTTAATCGGATACACCGCGGTGTAGCCGCCCCGGTAGCTCCACTCGTCCATGGCGTGGGCGAAGGCGCCCTGCAGCTTGCGCAGGCGCGCGCCGAGAATGTCGGGGAAGCGGACCAGCAGCGGCAGCTTGGCGCCGTTGGCCCGGGCCTGGTCAACGATCTCGGGCAGCGCGACCGCGGGACCGGCGTCGCCGCGCGGGCGCACGCTGATGCGGCCGGCTGCGTCCACGTCATAGAAGCCCTCGCTCCAGTAGGGGATCGAGTAGGTCTGGCGGGCCTGATCAATCGACCAGTCGGACATTGGCGTGGCACCAAGGGGGTGTGGGGAGGCGCATTCTACCCCCCGGGGGGCTGGGGGGGACGTGAGGCGATGGTCGCACCACGCACGTGCGCCTGCGGCGCGTGGAACCGTTGCCGAACCTTCATCACGCCACCGGCGAGCGTCCGCTACAATCCGCGGCCTCGCACGGCCCGCTCCCGGCGGACACCGAGCGCCACCCGCGTCTTTGACGCCCCACCTGGCCCGGCCGCAAGCTGCCCGGAGCAGCCCGCCCCACACCCACAAGGACCGACTGGCATGAGCGACAACACCTCCTGGCACTACGAGAATTTCGAGCCTGCCGGCTCGGCCATCGGCTACCGGATCACCAAGAAGCTGGACGAGGTGCAGTCGCCGTTCCAGAAAATCGAGATCTTCGAGAGCACCGACTGGGGCAACCTGATGCTCATCGACGGCGCGATGATGCTGACCACCCGCGACAATTTCCTCTACCACGAGATGATGTCGCACCCGGCGCTATTCACCCATGCCAACCCGAAGAACGTGGTGATCATCGGTGGCGGCGATTGCGGCACGCTGCGCGAAGTGCTCAAGCACCCAGGCGTGGAGAAGGCGGTGCAGTGCGACATCGACGAACAGGTCACCCGCATGGCCGAGAAGTGGTTCCCGGAACTGTGCGACAGCAACGATGACCCGCGCGCCGAACTGCTGTTCGACGACGGCATCGCCTACATGGCCAACTGCGCGCCGAACTCGCTGGATATCGTGATCGTCGACTCGACCGACCCGGTCGGCCCGGCCGAGGGGCTGTTCAACAAGGCGTTCTTCGGAAGCTGCTTCCGCGCGCTGAAGGACGACGGCATCCTGGTGCAGCAGTCGGAGTCGCCGCTGGTGCTGCTGGAGCTGATCAAGGCGATGCGCGCCGAGATGGGCAAGGCCGGCTTCACCACGTTCCAGACCCTGCCGTTCCCGCAGCCGTGCTACCCGACGGGCTGGTGGAGCTGCACGATGGCGCGCAAGGGCCAGGGCTTCGACTTCCGCGAGGCCGACGCGCGCGCGAAGGCATTCGCGACCAAGTACTACACCGCCGACATCCACAAGGGCGCGGCCAGCCTGCCGCCGTTCGTGGAGGAGGCGCTGGGCGAGTAAAGCCCAATCTCGCAGCCCCCGAAAAGCCCCGCTGCGGCGGGGCTTCTACTTCGCGCGGCTCGCGCAGCGGTGCTTCGCCCGACCAAGCACAAGCGGCGCCGCCGTAGTTATAGGCCACTGGGCAGTCGCAGCCTCCGTGGTACCCCTCTGGACAAGTCCCCAGCGGGCTCCGAGGTTGCGCGGTTGTACGGATTTACAGCGCGTCGCCGTCCAGCTCGCCGGTGCGGATCCGCACCACCTGGTTGAGATCCCAGACGAAGATCTTGCCGTCGCCGATCTTGCCGGTGCCGGCCGCCTTCATGATGGCTTCGACCACGGCGTCGACCTGGTCATCGGTCACCGCCACCTCCAGCTTGATCTTGGGCAGGAAGTCGACCACGTACTCGGCGCCGCGATACAGCTCGGTGTGGCCCTTCTGCCGGCCGAAGCCCTTGACCTCGGTGGCGGTGATGCCGGCCACGCCGGCGTCGGCCAGCGCCTCGCGCACGTCGTCGAGCTTGAACGGCTTGATCACCGCCATGACCATCTTCATCGAACTGTCTCCTTCGGGCCCTGCCCTGCGATTCCGGGGTCGCCGCCCCATGCATCAGGATATCGCGAAGGCCGTTGACGACGCGCTCATCACTGCGTCGGCTAGAATTCCGACGCACCGTTAGGAATTTTCCTACACCACGCCGCGGCGTCCGCCGACGGCGCCCAACCGCCGGGTGCGCCACGCTGGACGCCCCGACGGAGGAATCCCCCCATGATCGACCTCAACCAGATTGACGACCTCGCCCGCCGCCTCAGCAGCCTGGTGCCGCCCGGCCTGCGCGAGGGCCGCGAGGAATTGCAGCAGAACTTCAAGTCAGTGCTGCAGAGCGGACTGGCCAAGCTCGACCTGGTGACCCGCGAGGAATTCGAGGTCCAGCGCGCGGTGCTGCTGCGCACCCGCGAAAAGCTGGAAGCGCTGCAGCGCACCGTCGAGGAGCTCGAGGCCCGCCTGGGCGCCGACGCCACCGCGCCGCGCCACTGAGGTCGGCCCCATGAATCTGGCCATCGTGCACAGCCGTGCGCGATCGGGCGTGCGTGCGCCCGAAGTACGGGTCGAAGTGCATCTAGGCGGCGGATTGCCGTCAATGTCCATCGTCGGCCTGCCCGCTGCCGCGGTGCGTGAGGCGAAGGACCGGGTGCGCGCGGCGCTGCAGTCCTCGCAACTGGAGTTCCCGGCGCGGCGCATCACCGTCAACCTGGCTCCCGCGGACCTGCCCAAGGACGGCGGCCGCTTCGACCTGCCGATTGCGCTGGGCATCCTCGCGGCGAGCGGGCAGATTCCACTGCAAGCGCTGGAGAACACCGAGTTCCTGGGAGAACTGGGGCTGACCGGCGAGCTGCGGGGGGTGGATGGCGTGCTCCCGGCGGCACTGGCCACCGGACAGGCAGGACGGAAACTGGTAGTGCCGGCTGCCAATGCCGAGGAAGCCGCGCTTGCGGACCATGTCCGCACCTTCGCCCCGCGTACCCTGTTGGAAACATGCGCCGTCCTCACCGGCCGAAAGGTGCCGGAGCCGCCGCCCATCCTTGCGCCCGGGCCCACCCTCACGGTCCCCGACATGGCGGACGTGCGCGGCCAGGCGCATGCCCGACGCGCGCTGGAGATCGCGGCCGCCGGAGGGCATCACCTGCTGTTGGTGGGCCCACCCGGGTGTGGCAAGACGCTGCTCGCCTCACGGCTACCGGGTCTGCTGCCGCCGCAAACGGACACTGAGGCGCTGGAAACGGCCGCGGTGCTGTCGGTGTCGCGCCAAGGCAGCGGCGGTAGCACCGATTCGAACAGGAGCTGGCGCTCGCGCCCGTTCCGCGCGCCCCATCACACCGCAAGCGCCGTGGCGTTGGTCGGGGGTGGCACCGTGCCCCGCCCCGGCGAGGTCTCGCTGGCCCACAATGGCGTGCTGTTCCTCGACGAATTGCCCGAGTGGAGCCGCCAGGCCCTCGAAGTACTGCGCGAGCCACTGGAGTCGGGCGTGGTTACCGTCTCACGCGCCACCCGTAGCGCGGAGTTTCCCGCCCGCTTCCAGCTGGTCGCCGCCATGAATCCCTGCCCGTGCGGCTGGGCCGGCGACCCCAGCGGCCGTTGCCGATGCGGCGATGAGGCGGTTGATCGCTACCGCGCCCGGGTTTCGGGCCCATTGATGGACCGCATCGATCTGCATGTGTCCATGGCGCGGCTCGCGCCGGGCGAACTGCGGCCCGACGCGCCCCGCGGCGAGAGTTCGGCAGCGGTGCGCGACCGGGTAAGCCACGCCCGCGCCCTGCAGGCCAAGCGGGCGGGGAAGGCGAACGCGATGCTGGGCCAAGCCGAGACGGAGCGGGATTGCCGCTTGCCCGAACAAGCGCAGGTGCTGCTGGAAAAAGCCGTGGAGCATCTGCAACTCAGCGCCCGCTCCACCCACCGGATTTTGCGAGTCGCCCGGACCATCGCCGATCTCGCGGATAGCGAGTCAATTGGCGTAGCTCATGTCACGGAGGCGATCGGGTACCGGCGCGGTGAAACTGGCCGCGCCGCCATGACCTGACTACGTCCAAGTGCTGATGGCGTTCAGCCGCAACCAGGGCCTGAGCAGATTTTGGGCTTCTCCATCCACGCGCGCGCTCCCCGGCGCGCCTCGTCAATCTCTTCCTGCGTGCCGCAACGCGTGACCTTCAGTTTTGAGCCGGACTTGGCTTCGGTCCAGCAGACGTCGCGGTTTTCCTGCGCGACGCGGGTGCCAACCACTTCTGCATTAATCGTCTCCAGCGCGTTCTCCAACTGCACGCGCTCCTCGATGTTCAATTCATCGAGCTGGCTCTTGCCCTCGGCAAGGCGAAACACCTGGTCTTGCGCCTTACGGACAGCGCGCGCGCGCCGCGGGGTCAGATCGGACGTGTCGCCACGGTCCAATTGCGCCCGAAGTCCTTGTTGTTGCTGGACGATCTGCGCAAGCGTCGCCGTCTCCGAGGCCAGCGCCCCGCCAGACGTCGCGCCCACCGCCAGTAGCCCCGCGACTGCAAGGCCCACGAACAACCGGTTTGCCATGACACACCTCCGTGGTATTGCCGGAAAACCTGCCAATCCCTGGAGCCTACGCCAGACCCCAACGGAGCTCAACCGCCCGGGTTCGCTCGCCCGCGCAGATCAACCGCCCACCTGAGCCTTGTCGAGCTGAGAGCGGGCAGCCTCACGCTCACGCTCGATCTGGGCCGCCGAACGGCACACCCGCTGCACGCGGTTACTGCCTATGGTGCGCTCTGCCTTGCACACCATGCGCTCGTCATCCGACTCTGGCTTGGCGACCCGAGGCGTCGCTGCCGTGGCTGCGGGCGGGGTCGGCGCTGCGGCTTGTGTATCGCCGGCTGACGCTGCCGCCGGGAGACCGCCGAAGCCGAAGGCCAGTGCAGCCAGGAATGCGTGCATGCGCATGGATCTACCACTCTGATCTGGGGGAAAGGCGCGACACTACGCAAGCGGCGTGGCCGTTGTCGACTGCCAAACGTCCCACCGCCTCGTACATTTTTTCTCAGTGGCCGATCGGCACCGGTTCACGGCAAGAGCCATACTCCGGCGATGCGCCTCCGCCGCCGCCAGCCGTGCCACTTGCAGATCGGGGACGCGATGGTCCCGGACCTGGGTGCGCTGCTGCAGGGCGAACTCCGTTTCGCCTCGGAACCCCGCCTTCACCTGCTCTGCCCCGTCACCGGCGTCCGCGTGCCGATCACGGCGGACGAGGCGGCGCTGCTGGCGCGTTTCCCCGGCCCGGACTGGGTGGAGCTTCACGTCGCGGCGAAGATGTTGGGGATCGCGCCGGCAACGCTGGTCGCGCTCGCCCAACGTGGCCTGCTGGTCTCCGATTCCGATGCGCCCGACGCGCAGGCGCTGCGCGATGGCGAGGCAAGGTTGGAGGCAGTCGGCTGGCACCCCGATGCAGCGCTGTACCACGTGGCGTCCCAGTGGCAGGGCGTGGTCGGCGAAGAAGGTCGGCGCCGCCATGATGACGCGGCCCATCGCGAGCGCCTGGAGCGGCATGCCGCCACGCTGGGGCCCCTGCCCCCGCACGCCTGGCGGCGCGAGGACGCCTTGGCGCGTAGTCAACTGCCCACCGAGCCGCTGGACGACGCCTTTGCCGCCACCCTGCGCGCACGCCGTACCACCCGCCACTTCCGCACCGATGTCGCGTTGCCCCTCGCGGATTTCACCCGGGTGCTGTACGGCACCTTTGGCACGCTCGGCGCGGAGACCCTCGCGCCGGGCATGGTGGCGCTGCGGCGCACCAGCGCTTCCGGCGGCGGCCTGCATCCGATCGATGCCTACCCGCTTGTGATCAACGTGGAGGGCCTGGCACCGGGCGTCTACCACTACGAGACCGACAGCCATGCGCTGGCGCTGCTGCAGCCACTTGCGTGCGAACGGGCGCGCGCTCTGGCCAGCGCGCTGACCATCGGCCAGGAGTACTTCGCCGAGGCGCACGCGATGGTCTTCCACGTCGCTCGGCTGGACCGCCATCACTGGAAGTACCGCCGCCACCCGAAGGCCTACAAGGCGGTGCTGCTCGACTCGGGCCACCTCAGCCAGACCTTCTACCTGCTGGCCGCCGAACGCGGGTTGGGTGCGTTCTACACCGCGGCCATCAATGATGCCGACGTGGCCGCCTTGCTTAAGCTGCGGCCGCAGGTGGAGATCGCCATCGGCGCCAACGGCATGGGCGTGCCCGACCCGACCCGCGACCTCCTGCACCTCAAGCCCGTGCCCTGGGCGGCAGTTGCGGAGTAACCGCCGAGCCGGTACAACCCGCTACGGGGGACCAAGGGGACCGTGGCATGGCAAACCAGAGCCAAACGCTGGCGCTGTTGAAGGGGCTGGCCGAAGACGACGCACTGCGCGCGCGCATGGAGACCGACCCGGTCGCCACGTTGGCCGAATTCGGCTTCGTGGTCGACCCGAGCATCGCACCGGAGCGGGTGTCGCTGCCCTCCAAGGAGCACCTGCGCGAGAACGCCGACAAGTTTGCCCGGCAGCTGGAAGCCACCAGCGGCTGGATCATTTTCTGCCGCTGAGCGGCTGCAGCGCTTCCAGCACGGGCGGGCGTTCGGCAGCCCACTCGCCGTAGGCGCGCAGGCGCGTCGCGGCGGAGACAGGCGCGGGCGCCGCGCTTGGACGGCCGTCGGCGCGGGCTTGCCAGTAGCGGGTCAGCAGCAGTGCGTCTTCACCCTGGTGGGGCTGCAGCAACTGGCGCGCACGCGCGGCATCGCCCTGCTGCAATGCTAGACGCGCCTGCGCGAGCGCGGCGAGGTTGGCCAGCACGTTGAACGGCGACTGTGCGACCACCGGTCGCGTGGCGTCGACGGCACGGCGCACCGCAGCCTCGTCGCCCCAGCCGGCGGCGACGTAGCCCGCGTACAACGCCGCGGCCGCCACCGATTCACGGGTCCGGCCGACGGTCTGGGGCAGCGCGGCCGCCGCCTGGTCGAGCAGCGTTCCGGCGTCCGCGCGCAGGCGCGCGGCAGGCGAATCGTGCTGGCGCACGGCGAGCACGGCCGCGCGGGCCGCCCATTCAAAGGCCTGGCGCGGCTCCCGGACGCTGGCCGCCAGTTCGTCGGCGGCGCGCAGGGCCTCCGGCCAACGGCCCGCATCGGCGGCAATGGTCATGCGCGCAATCCGATTCTCCAACGCCATCGGCGGCGGCAGGCGCGTTGTCGGGGGCAACAGGGCCAACGCCTTGTCGGGGTGGCGCTGGGCCGCCTCGAGCAGCGCGGGCTCGATGAACACGGGTGGGAATCCGGCCTTGCGCGCGGCGTCGAAGTCGCGGCGCGCGGACGCCGCATCGCCCAACGCGGCTTCGGCGACGCCGAGGTAGTGCCATGCGGCCGGTCGGGTCACCGCCTGCCGTGCGGTGGCCTGGCGGGCGTACTCACGCATCGGCCGGTAACGGTTGGCGAAGCGCAGCAGGTTGGCGGTGTTGAAGGCGGCGACGTGGAAATCCGGATAGAGCTTGGCGAGCGCCTGCCACTGTTCGAGCGCGTCGCGGTCCAGGCGCAACTGGGCCAGCTGCGCCTTGGCGTACAAGCGCTCGCGGTCGGTGAGGCGCGAGGTATCGCGCAGGGCCAGGGTCAACTCCGAGAGCGCGGTCGGCACGTCGGTGCGGGTATAGGCGATCCGCGACAGGCCGATCCGCGCCATGGCGAAACCCGGGTCCAGCGCGAGGGCCTGGCGGAAGTGCTGCTCGGCGGCGTCCAGGTCCTGGGTGGCGTATGCCCCCTGGCCCAGCCCATAGGCGCGCAGAGCGTCGAGGTTGGCGGTGGTGGCCTTGTCCAGCGGCGCCGAGCTGGCCTGCACCGACGCAAGCGCCTCGCCCAGGCGCTGGCGCAGGGCGTCGCTGGCCTCGCCGACCGCGCTGACCATGGCCTCGGGGCCCCGCCCGGTCGCAGACTCGGTGAAGACAGTGGCCTGGGTCGCCGGGTCCACCACCTCCAGCGTCACCCGCAACTGGCCGCCCACGTCGGCCACGGTGGGCAGGAGCACGGCGCGGACGCCATCGCGCACCGCGATCTCCGAGGCCACGTTACGGTCCAGCGTGGCCTTCGCCGGGTCCAGGCCCATGCCTTGCAGCGATTCGTCCACGCGCGATTCGGCGACCACGTTGACGTGGCGCGACTGTTCCAGCGCGACGCGCAGCACCGTCTCCACCGCGTCGTCGTACGCATGGTTGCCGGTGAGGTTGCGCAGGTCGGCCACCACCACCCAGTCGCGGTTGGCGAAGGCAATGGCCGGTTGCGGGCGCGTGATCCACCACAAACCCAGGCCGAGCACCGCCAGCACCGCAACCTCCGCGGCGAGCGCGGCCGGTCGGCGCCACAGCGGGATGTCGCGCCACGCCTTGGGCGTCGCCGGCGGCGCACGCAGCGGCGCGATGCCCGGCTCGCCGACTTCGAAGATCTCCTGCGCCTCGGGCACACCCTTGAAGCGCCAGCGCCCATACGACTTCCACAGCAGGCCCAGCCCGCGTTCGCCGAGCTCGCGCGCCGAGCGGTGGGCGAGCGGTTCGGCCACGGCCGACAGGAGGATCTGCCCGGGCCGGGCGGTCGCCATCAGCCGGCCGGCCATCGGCTTGGCCAGCCCCTCGACTTCCAGCGGCTTGGCGCCGACGCGCACGGCTTCCTCGCTGTTGCGCCAGGTCAACACCTCGCCCACGTGAAGGCCGGCCCGCGCCTTCAACTCCACGTGGTGTGCGGCGCCGAGGTCGCGCAGGCCGCGGGTGTAGTCGAGGGCGAATCCAAGGCCGTCGATGGGACGCTCGAACAGCAGCAACAGGCCGTCGGAGCGGTCGATCAGGCGACCGTGCCACTGCTGCTGCAGGGCGAGCACCAGACGATCGTGCTCGCGGAACAGCGCGGCGGCGGCGACGTCGCCGATGCGCTCCACGAGCGCGGTGGAATCGCACAGGTCGGTGAGCAGCAGCGTGCGCAGTTGTGGCGCCTGGTCGGCGGCGGGTCGGGCGGACGGCGGAGCGACGGAGGCGATCATGCACGGGGATCCGTCACGCCGGCATCGGGCGGTTGTCCTGCCATTCCACACGGTTGCCGCCGTCGCGCTTGGCGCGGTACAGGGCCGCGTCGGCACTGGCGTACCAGTCGTTGAAGTCGCCTTCGGGGCCGACGAGGCATGCGCCGATGCTGAGGCTGCAGATCAGCGGCGGGGTGTGGCCCATGCGCTGCAAGCCCTGCGCCGTGGTCAGCACGAACTCGGCGATGCGCATCACTTCGTCGCGCGTGGTCGCCTTGATCAGCAGCGCGAATTCGTCGCCGCCCAAGCGGCAGGCGACATCACCCGCACCGGAGACCGAACGCAGGATGTTGGCCACGCTCTGCAGCACGCGGTCGCCGACCAGGTGGCCGTGGTCGTCGTTGATCTGCTTGAAGCTGTCGCAGTCCACCAGCAACAGGCCCAGGCCGCTCATGGCGCCATTGCGGCGGCGGTCGGCCAGGTGCCGGGTCATGCCGCGGCGGTTGGCCAAGCCGGTGAGTTCGTCGGTGCGGATCAGCACCTCGGTCTGCTGCAGCTGGTGCGCGGTGGCGCGCAGGTTGTCCAGCGCGGCCTCCAGGTCCTGGTTGCGACGGCGCAGGCGGCGGATCAGGCCCTGCTCATTAAGCACCACGCGCATGATCGCGCGGCGCAGGAAGTAACAGACCATGCCCGGTTCACGCTCGACCAGGCGCTGGAACTCCTCGTGGTGCAACTCCAGCAGTTCGCCATCCACCGGTACGGACGCTTCGGCGCTGCGCGCATGGTCGCCGATGAGCAGGCCCAGTTCGCCGAAGAACTCCGCCGGCCCCAGGCGCTTGACGATGAGGTCGTCACCGAAGTCGAGGTCGATGGCGCCCTTGACCACCACGTACATGGTGGTGCCCAGCTCACCGCGGCGGAACAGCACGTCGCCGGCGTACACACGGCGCACGCGACCGACGTCGGCGAACAGGGCGAATTCCTCGGGCGTAAGCGCAGCCATCGCCAGCTCTTCGCGCGCCGGCATCGACGCACCGTCCCTGGCGACCATGTCCTTGAACGCGGCGGCCGCCGCGCCTTCCACTTTCATGTCGCTGGCCCTTGCCCTCGCTGCCTCGAAGACTACCACCTTATCCGTTCAGGGAACGCGGGCCCCAAGCCCGCAAGGCCACGGCCCTGCTGGATGCAGACGGGCCGGAATCGAGTACCGGCCCGTCGGTGCGACAGGTTTGCGGCGTGCGGCCCGCAACGGGGACCGCACTGCCCGCGGTCGGGCGTCAGGCCGCGGCGCGCGCCTCGTGGAACTGCTCCTCTTCGGTCGAGCCCTTCAGCGCCACCGTGGACGACTTGCCGCCCTGGATGGTCTGGGTCACCGCGTCAAAATAGCCGGTGCCCACTTCACGCTGATGCTTGACCGCGGTGAAGCCCTGTTCGGCGGCGGCGAACTCGGCTTCCTGCAGCTCGACGAAGGCGCTCATCTGGCGGCGGGCGTAGCCGTGGGCGAGGTTGAACATGCCGTAGTTGAGGCTGTGGAAGCCGGCCAGGGTGATGAACTGGAACTTGTAGCCGTAGGTGGCGATTTCCTTCTGGAACTTCGCAATGGTCGCGTCGTCGAGGTTCTTCTTCCAGTTGAACGACGGCGAGCAGTTGTAGGCGAGCAGCTTGCCCGGGAACTTGGCGTGGATCGCCTCGGCGAACTTGCGCGCGAACTCCAGATCCGGCTTGCCGGTCTCGCACCACACCAGGTCGGCGTACGGCGCGTAGGCCAGGCCGCGGCTGATGGCCTGGTCGAGGCCGTTGTTGGTCTTGTAGAAGCCTTCGACGGTGCGCTCGCCGGTGGTGAACGGCACATCGTTGGGGTCGACGTCGCTGGTGAGCAGGTCGGCGGCCTCGGCATCGGTGCGCGCGACGATCAGGGTCGGCACGCCCATCACGTCGGCGGCCAGGCGCGCGGCGACCAGCTTCTCGACCGCTTCGCGGGTCGGCACCAGCACCTTGCCACCCATGTGTCCGCACTTCTTCACCGAGGCGAGCTGGTCCTCGAAGTGCACGCCGGACGCGCCCGCCTCGATCATGCCCTTCATCAGTTCGAAGGCGTTGAGCACGCCGCCGAAGCCGGCCTCGGCATCGGCGACGATCGGCTGCAGGAAGTCGATGTCGCTACTGCCTTCGGCGCACTGGATCTGGTCGGCGCGCAGCAGGGTGTTGTTGATGCGGCGCACGACCTGGGGCACCGAGTTGGCCGGGTACAGCGACTGGTCCGGGTACATCTCGCCGGCGATGTTGGCATCGGCCGCCACCTGCCAGCCGGAAAGGTAGATCGCCTTGAGCCCGGCCTTGACCTGCTGCATGGCCTGGTTGCCGGTCAGCGCGCCGAGGGCGTTGATGAAGTCCTCGGTCTGCAGCGACTTCCACAGCTTCTCCGCGCCCAGCTTGGCAAGGGAGTGCTCCACGGGCACGGTGCCGCGAAGGCGCACCACGTCCTCGGCCGAGTACGGGCGGTTGATCCCGGCCCAACGCGGGTTGGTGGCCCAGTCGTGGCGCAGTTGGTCGGCGGTGGGGAGCTTGCTGGTCATGGCGGCGTTCCTCAAGTCAGGCTGTTGGCTGTGGTCGGTGCGGGAAAGACATGGCGTCTTCCTGGGTGGGTGAAGCGGAAGTCGGTGATGCGGTCGTCGGAGCGATATCGGCGCGATGGCGCCACGCGGCCGGCTGTCCTTGGGCATGGCGGGGCCGTTGGCGCGGGCCAAGGCCCGCACCTGCCGGTCGCCACGCGCCGGGTTGGATCAGCTCAGTCGCTTGTAGGCGGGGAGGGTCAGGAAGTCCTCCAGGGTGTCGGCGTGGGTGAGCCGGTCGAGCAGGCCGATGGCTTCCGCCACGCGGCTGCCACCGGGCATCTGCAGGCGGTCGGTCAACTTGCCCGGCAGGTTGATGAGGGCGCGCTCGAGCAGGGCGAAGTCCACCTCGGTGCCATCGTCGAGATGCAGGCCATCGCTGTGCAGCCACTGCCACAACTGGGCCCGGGCGATCTCGGCGGTGGCCGCATCCTCCATCAGCCAGTGGATCGGCACGCAACCGCTGCCGTCCAGCCATGCCGCGAGGTAACGCACGCACACCTCGACGTTGTTCTCGAAGCCCTTGCGGGTGATCGTGCCCAGCGACGGCTTGACCAGGTCGTCGCGGGTGACGACGACCTCCTCGCGCTTGACGTGCTGCTGGTGCGGGGTGGGCATGCGCTCGTCGAACACTTCACGTGCCAGCGGGATCAGCGCCGGGTGCGCGACCCAGGTGCCATCGTGGCCGGCGGTGACCTCGCGCAGCTTGTCGGCGCGAACCTTGGCCAGCGCGGCGGCGTTGGCGTCGGCGTCGCCGCTGATCGGGATCTGCGCGGCCATGCCGCCCATCGCGTGGGCGCCGCGCTTGTGGCAGGTCTGGATCAGCAGCTCCGAGTACGCCCGCAGGAACGGCTGGGTCATGGTCACCTGGCCGCGCTCGGGCAGCACCTTGTCGCGGTGGCGGCGGAAGGTCTTGATGTAGGAGAAGACGTAATCCCAGCGGCCGCAGTTGAGCCCGACGATGCGGCTGCGCAGCGCATGCAGGATCTCGTCCATCTCGAACACGGCCGGCAGGGTCTCGATCAGCACGGTGACCTTGAGCTGGCCAGCGGGGAGGCCGATGGCGCGCTCGACGTGCTCGAGCACGTCGTTCCACAGCGCCGCTTCTTCCATCGACTGCAGCTTCGGCAGGTAGAAGTACGGGCCGCGGTCCTTGCCGGCGAGCGCCTTGGCGTTGTGGAAGGCGAACAAGCCGAGGTCGAACAGGCTGCCGGACATCGGCGCGCCGTCGATGCGCACATGCTTCTCGTCCAGGTGCCAGCCGCGCGGGCGGACCAGCAGAACGGCCTGCTGGGCGAACGGCTTGAGCGCGTAGTGCTTGCCGGTGTCTGGCGCGCTGTACTCGAGAGTGCCGGCCACGGCCTGTCGGAGGGCCTGCTGGCCGGCGACCAGGTTGGCCCACGTCGGCGCGGTGCTGTCCTCGAAGTCGGCCATGTAGCAGTTGGCGCCCGAGTTGAGGGCGTTGATCACCATCTTCGGGTCGACCGGGCCGGTGATCTCCACGCGGCGGTCCTGCAGGGCGGCCGGGATGGGCGCCACTCGCCAGTCGCCGGCACGGAGGGCGGCGGTGTCGGCGCGGAAGTCCGGCAGGCCGCCGGCGTCGAAGAACGCCTGGCGCTCGCGGCGGGCGGCCAGTCGGGCCTGGCGGGTGGACTCGAAGCGGCGGTGCAGCCCGGCGAGGAAGTCGAGGGCTACCGCCGTCAGCAGCGTCTCCTGCCCCGGAAGGGTGGCCGTCACCTCGATCCCGGTGACCGACTCAGCCCCATTCCGGGGCTCCCGTTGTTCCGCCAAGACTGCCGACATTTCGAACTCTCCTCGCTGGGGCTGGTGCGTGTTGCGGTGCAAAAACACCATGCGCCCGCGTCTTGTATTTGACAATCAAGTTTTTTCAATGTTTATCATTAGGGGAACTAATACATAGTTGAAACCAATGGCCGACCGGCTCCCCAAGGCCCCGCGCTTTGCCTACAAGGGCGACCGGATGAAGCCGTTGCGGGCGTTCTGCCAGACCGCGCGCCTGGGCTCGGTATCGCGCGCGGCCGATGCCCTGTACCTGACCCAGCCCGCGGTCACCCTGCAGTTGCAGGCGCTGGAGCGGGAAATGGGGGTGCGGCTGCTGGAGCGCACCGGCCGCCGCCTGGCCCTGACCGCCGAGGGCGAGGCCCTGTACGAACTGGCGCGGCCGCTGGTCGAAGGCCTGGACGGGCTGGACGCCAGCTTCCGCGAGCGGGTGCGCGGGCTGGACGCGGGCGAGCTCAACGTGGCCGCTGGCACTTCGACCATCCTCTACCTGCTGCCGAAGATCGTGGAGGCCTTCCGCGCCGCCCACCCGGACGTGCGCCTGACCCTGCACAACGTCACCGGCGCCGGTGGCTTGGACCTACTGCGTTCGGATGGGGTGGACCTGGCGGTGGGCTCGATGATCGACGTCCCCGGCGACCTGAGCTATGCGCCGGTGTACCGCTTCGAGCCGATGCTGATCACCCCGCGCGACCACCCGCTGGCGCAGAAGGACGACCTCACCCTCCAGGACATTTCGCCCTATGGGCTGATCCTGCCGCCGCAGCGCCTGACCACCTACCGGCTGGTCGACCTGGTCTTCCACCAGAACCGGGTGCCGTACACGGTGGCGCTGGAGGTCGGCGGCTGGGAGGTGATCAAGCAGTACGTGGCGATGGGGCTGGGAATCAGCATCGTCACCGCCATCTGCCTGACCGAGGCCGACCACGAGCGCCTGGCGGCGCGTTCGCTGGCGCGCTACTTCCCGTCGCGCAGCTATGGGGTGGTGGTGCGCAAGGGCAAGTACCTGTCACCGCAGGCGCGGGCGTTCACCGAGTTGATCCAGCCGGCGTTGTTCCAGCGTGCGGACTACTACGCGACGGGCCAGTCCGACCGCTGAGGCCTCAGGCGTCGTGGAACTTGCCGTGCGAGACCGTGCGGTACCACGCGCGGATGCGCTCGATGTCGGCGTCCATGTCGTCGCCCAGCTCGAACGGCGGGCCGATGCCGATCACGCGCTGGCCGTAGTGGAAATACGCGGGCACCACCGGCACCCCGGCCGCCTTGGCGATGCGCCAGAAGCCTGGCTTCCAGCGCTCCACCGGCTTGCGCGTGCCTTCCGGTGCCAGCCCGTACCAGAGCTGGGGATTGCCGCGGATCATCTCCGCGGCCTGCTCGACCACGCCATGCGCGGCGCTGCGGTCGACCGGGATCACGCCCAGCCGGTGCAGCAGGGTGCCCATCAGCGGCAGCTTGAACAGCGAATCCTTGCCCAGGATCTTGATGTCCAGGCCCATGCCCATCTTGGCGGCGAGGCCCAACACCCCATCCCAGTTGCTGGAATGCGGCGCGCCGATCAGCACCGCACGCGGGATGTCGGGGAAGGCGCCGACCATGCGCCAACCGGCCAGCCGCAGGATCGTGCGCCCCAGCCAGCGGACGAAGGCGTGTGGCCGCACGCGCGGCACCTGCGGCGGCAGCGTCAGGACGATGGCGGAGGGTGCGGCGTCGGGGGGCATGCAGTGCCTTTGGCGGCGTCGGGTGCGGGGGAGCGTGGCGGGGGCCGGAGCGCGTGCCCGTCAGTCCCAGTCCCGCCGGGTGCGCCCCTGCTTGATCGTACTGCGTTCGCGCTTGGCTTCCAGCCGCCGGACCTTGGAGGCGCGGGTGGGGCGGGTGGCAATCCGCGGCACTGGCGCGTGCAGCCCGCTTTCGATGAAGGCGACCAGCCGTACGCGGGCGTCCTCGCGGTTGCGCTCCTGAGTGCGGAAGCGCTGGGCGTTGATCACCAGCACGCCCTCGCCGGTCATGCGCCGGTCGCGCTTGGCCAGCAACCGCACGCGCACCGCGTCGGGCAGGGACGGCGATTGCGCGACGTCAAAACGCAGCTCCACCGCGGTGGCCACCTTGTTGACGTTCTGCCCACCGGGACCGGTCGAGCGCACGAAACGCTCGACCAGCTCGTCGTCGGCGATTTCCACGTCTTCGCTAACTCGCAGCATGGGCGGCGTCCTCCTCCCGGGCATTGTAGGGAAATCGGCGGTCGTTCCCGCTGACGTCTTCCGCACGCCCCGTGGCTAGGGCTCGAAACCTTCGAACAGTGCCAGCGCGCGGGTGAACTCCGCGTCCGGCGGCGCCGTGGCCACCACGCGTGCGCCGTTGGCGGGGTGCAGGAAGGCCAACCGGCGCGCGTGCAGCAGCATGCGGTGGATGCCCAGCATGCGGAAGTTGCGGTTGTGGCGGCCGTCGCCATGACTGGTGTCGCCGATCAGGTGGTGCGAGACATGCTTGAGGTGGCGGCGGATCTGGCGGAAGCGGCCGGTCTCCGGCTGCGCGCAGAGCAGCGCGTAGCGCGAGGTCTCGAACCCCGCCGAGGGCACGGTGAGTTCGGTGGTGGCCAGGCGCGTGAAGCGGGTCACCGCCGGCTTCTTCTGCGGCTTGCCCGGACCGCCGTCGAGCGGGTGGTCGACGGTGAACTGCGGCTCGGGCCAGCCTCGGCACACCGCCCAGTAGTCCTTCTCGACCTCGCGCGACATCATCACCTGGCCCAGCGCCGCGGCGGTGTCGCGGTCGAAGGCCAGCAGCAGCGCGCCGCTGGTGGCGCGGTCGAGCCGGTGCACGAGGAAGATCGGCCGACCGAATTGCTCGCGCAGGCGATCGGCGGCGAAGTCGGTCTCGCCACGTGCCAGCGCGCTGTCGTGGACCATCAGGCCGGCAGGCTTGTTGACCACGGCCAGCCTGTCGTCGATATACAGGACATCGAGCGGGGCGGAATCAGGCCCTTCGGCCTCGGGCGCGGCGGACGCCATCGCGGTTTCGGTGGTCATGCGCGTTCCAGCGGAATCGTATCGAGGACTTCAAACCGTCCCTGCAACTCATGGGTCAGGTACGCGCAGAAGCTCACTTCGCGCACCCGCAATGGCGCTGGAGGCGGCGCGTGGAACGCGGCCAGGTGCCGATGCACGTCGCAGAGCGCGAATGCCTCGCGATACAGGCCGACGGTGAGGTGCGGCCGATACACCGGCGCGGGATCGTCACGGCGCACCGCATGCAGGCCTGCGCGCAGCCGCGACAGCGCGCCGGATGGGTCGTCCACGACGATGTGCGGGGAGGAGGTGAAGCTATCCAGCGGACCGGCCTCCAACTCGAAGGCGCTCTCGCTCATGGCGCGGACCGCGTCGATCTGGCGTCGACGCAGGGTCTGCGACAGGTGGGCCTCATCGAGCAATCCTGCGGCCGCGATGGTGATGTGCGGCTGGCGGACGTAGTTGCCGTGGACGTAGCCGGCGACGTGCCGACGGCCGGCTTCGAACAGCGCCTGCCACTGCGGGCATTCCACCCGCACCGCCCAGAAGCCGTAACGCGCGATGCCGCGGTGCCACTCGGGAAAATCACGGAGCTCATGGGCCATGGTGCACTCGACGGAATGCAGTGCAGGACCGCTATCGTCACGCGCGTGGACGACAGGCTGCGCTTCGCGCATGCGTGGGCGCGCGACCCCGGCCAACCCAGCCCGCGCTGACGGACTCACCGCCGCCGCGGCCACGCCGCCAGCAGTGCCCAGAGCCCGCCCAGCCCGGCAATCCACGACGACGCCGGCACCGACAACACCCGCGGTCCGCCGGCTTCCAAGCCATACAACACCGCGGCGACGATCAGCAGCCCGGTGCCGAGGATCGCGGCCACCGTGCGGCGTTGCGCGTCCTTGACCGTGCGAGACAGCTCGGCGAGGTCCTGCGAACGCATCGACAGGTGGTGCTGGCCGGTGACCTGCTGGTCCAGCCAGGCGTGTAGCAGGCGCGGCATTTCTGGCGCGTGGGTCACCAGCTCGGGCAGGCGCTTGCGGAACTCGCTGGCCAACCGCTGCGGGCTGTAGCGCTCGACCAGGATCTTCTCCAGCACCGGCCGCGCCACCGCCCAGATGTCGAGCCTGGGGTCCAGCAGGCGGCCCACGCCTTCGATGTTGAGCAGGGTCTTCTGCAGCAGGATCAGCTGCGGCTGCAGGGTCAGCTCGTAGCGCTGCGCGGTGCGGAACAGCTTGAGCAGCACTTCGGCCAGCGAGATCTCGCTCAGCGGGCGGGTGAAGTACGGCTCGCACACGCCGCGCACCGCCGCCTCCAGCTCATCGATGCGGATGTGCGACGGCATCCAGCCGGCGCGCACGTGCAACTCGGCGATGCGGCGGTAGTCGCGGTTGAAGATTGCCATGAAGTTCTCGGCGAGGTAGTACTGGTCCTCGCTGGAGAGCTGGCCGACGATACCGAAATCCAACGCGATGAAACGTGGGTTGGCCTTGCGCCCCGGGTCGGTGTCCACCCAGATGTTGCCGGCATGCGCATCGGCGTGGAAAAAATTGTCGCGGAACACGCTGGTGTAGAACACGCGCACGCCCTTGGCGGCGAGCGCGTGGCGGTCAATGCCGGCGGCATCGAGCGCGTCGATGTCGTCCGAAGGAATGCCGTAGACGCGCTCCATGGTGAGCACCCGGTCGGCGGTGTGCGACCAGATCACCTCGGGCACGTACAGATCGTCGCTGCCCTGCCAGAAGCGCCGCAGCACGCTGGCGTTGCCGCCCTCGCGCTGCAGGTCCAGTTCGGCATTGAGGGTGTTCTCGATCTCGGCGACGATCTCGCGCGGGCGGATCTTGTCGGCGCTGGGGTGGGTGCGTTCGACGATGCCGGCGATGGCGCTGAGCAGCGCGATGTCGCTGGCGATTTCCGGCTCGATGTGGGGGCGCAGGACCTTGACCACGACTTCACGCGCGGCGGTCTCCGCGGTGGCTGGCAAGGTCGCAGCGTGCACCTGCGCAATCGAGGCCGACGCCAGCGGCGTGGTGTCGAAATCGATGAACGCTTCGGCCACCGGACGGCCGAGCGCGGCCTCGACGATGCGCCGTGCGAGTTCGCCGTCGAACGGCGCGACGCGGTCCTGCAGCAGCGCCAGCTCCTCGGCGACATCCGGCGGTACGAGATCGCGGCGGGTGGAGAGGATCTGCCCGAACTTGACGAAGATCGGGCCGAGTTCCTGCAGCGCCAGGCGCAGGCGCGCGCCGCGCGACATCGCCGCGATCTCGGCCGAGGCCCGTGGCACGAACGGTCGCGCCAGCTTGAGCCAGCCTTCGACCGGGGTGCCGTCGAGCAGGTCGTCGAGGCGGTAGCGCAGCAGGACCCGGCCGATGCGCCAGGCGCGCAGCGCCGACTTCATGGCGTGTCCTCGCGCGTGGGCGCGGCGGGGATGCGGTTGGCCAGTCGTGCCACGCGTGCGGCGACGCGCTCGACGTCGTCGCGCAACGCATCGACATCGTCGTGGAAGGCATTGAGCTCGTCGCGCGGCACCACGTCCCGCGATTCCTCGGTCACGTACTCGGCGGCGTTGCTGGCGAACGCACCGGCGGCGTCCTTGGCATGGCGCAACGCACCGGCAATGGCATTGGCCACCTGCACGCCGAGGATGTCGCCGAACACGCGGGTGAACGGCTGCTGCCAATCGGGGTCGAAGCGCTCGGCCAGGCGCTGCAGGCGACGCGCGAGGTCGGCATCGCCCTCGATGCGCAGCTTGCCCACCGGCGGCGCGTTGTCGTTGCGCAGGAACGGCAGCTGCGACAGCAGCCCACCCAGCGTGCTGCGCACCGACAGGTCGGGCGTGGCGGGGTCGAGCACCGGACCGACGTCCAGCCGGTCCCCGTTGACCCGGATCTGCAGTGCCAGTGGCGGTGCGGCCACGTGCAGGGCGACTGTGCGGCCATCTAGCGCGCGCAGGCCTTCGCGGGTCTCCGGGTCGAGGGCCAGCGCGCGGTTGAGCGCGGCCTCCAGGGTGCGGCCGGCGAGCGGCTTGAGCGAATCCAGCGGCGAGGAGCGGTCGGTCATGGCCGCATTCTACCGGGCCGCCGTGCCAGCGCCGTCATGCCACGCCACCGCCAGCCGGCGCAGCCCTTCGTCGAACGACACCGTCGGCACGTAGCCGAAGTCGCGCCGCGCCGGCGCCATGTCGTACCAGTGGGTGGTCGCCAGTTGTTCGGCGAGGAAGCGGGTCATCGGCGGCTCACCGCGCAGCGGCAGCGCATGCCACAGGCCTTCGCACACCGCGCCCAGCGCATAGGCCACCCGGAACGGCACCGTGCCGGTGACCTCCGGCGCGCCCGCGGCGCGCAGCAGGCCATTGAGCGTCTCGCGCATGGTGCGCGGGTCGCCGTTGCTGATGAAGTACGCGCGCCCGGCGCATGCGCTGCCCGGTGCCAGATGCGCGAACGCGTCGAAGTGCGCCTGTGCGGCGTTGTCGATGTAGGTGGTGTCGACGCGGTTGCCGCCGTCGCCAACGAAACGCAGGCGACCGGCCTTCGCCCGCTCCACCAGCCGCGGCAGCAACTGGTTGTCGCCCACGCCCCAGATCAGCCGCGGGCGCAGGGCCACGGTGGCCAGCGCCGCATCGTTGGCGGCCAGGACGGCCTTTTCGGCGATCAACTTGGTCGCCGCATACGGGGCTTTCAGGTGCTCACCGTAGGGCACGCTGTCGGCGGTGCCACCCTCCACCGGGTGCGTGGCGCGGTGGGTGACGCTGGGCGTGGAGGTGTAGACCAGCTTTGGTATGCGATGCGTACGGCAGGCGACCAGCACGTTTTCGGTGCCGATCACGTTGGCTAGGTGGTAGCTCTCGTAACTGCCCCAGGCGCCGGCCTTCGCGGCGTTGTGGAACACGGCTTCGCAGCCCTCCGCCGCACTGACGACGGCGTCGCGCTGGGCGAGGTCGCCGCGCACCTGGCGCACGCCCAGCGCGTCGAGCGAGGGGTAATGGCCGCGGTTGAAGCTGACCACTTCATGGCCGCGCTCACGCAGGCCGCGGCATAGCGCCTGGCCGAGGAAGCCGCCTCCGCCGGTGACCAGGATCTTCATGTCGTGACTCCTTGCTGCGCGGCCCACAGGGCCAGCTTCTCGCGGCCGATCTTGGCGTTGTGGCGGATGTCCACCGGGAAGCGCTTGTGGCGCAGGAAGCGGGCGATGCGCGCGGTGTGCGAGTGCCGCCCGCCGATCTCCCGCAGCTCGCGCTCGATGCGCGGCCACTCGCGGGCGGGAACGCCTTGGGCCAGCTCGACGCATAGCACCGGGCGCTGCGCGGCGGCCGCACCGACACCCACCAAGGCGGTGCGCCGCACTTGCGGATGCACGTTGAACACCGGCTCGACCTGCTCGGTGTACAGCGGGCCGCCTGCGGCCTCGACGCGGTGCGACTTGCGGCCGCAGAACCACAGGCGGCCCTCGGCATCGAAATAGCCGACGTCGCCCATGCGGTGCACCACCCGTTCTCCCTCGCGGATCTTGGCCTGGCGCGTCTGCGCGTCGCGGTTGAAGTAGGTGTCGGTCGTGGTCGGGCCGGTCACGGTGATCTCGCCGACCTCGCCCACGCCCAGCACGCGCACGTCGCGCCAGTCGGCGATGGCGTCGTCGGTGATGGCGATGATGCGCACCTCGTTGGGTGGTACCGGGCGCCCCACGCAGGTGCCGGCGCCGGTCTCGGTGGCGGCGCGGGTGGCCTGCAGCTCGGCGCCTTCGACCACGGCCACCGGCAGGCATTCGGTGGCGCCGTAGGGCGTCCAGAACTGTGCGCCCTCGGGCAGCAGCGCCCGCAGTGCCGCCACCGTGTCCGGCGGCACCGGCGCACCGGCCGAGGTCACCCGGCGCAGGGTCGGCAACGGCTGACCATGGCGGGCGAGCACCGCCATCAGCGCCGGCGAGCCGAACAACTGGTCCACGCCGAAGCGGGCGATGGCGTCATGCAGCCGGCGCGGATCGGCCTTGGCCGGGCGCGTCGGGTCCATGTCGGGGATCACCGAGGTCAGCCCCAACGCCGGGTCGAACAGTGCGAATGGCGGGAAAGTCGGCAGGTCCACCCCACCCGGCTGCAGGCCGAAGGCCCGGCCGAGCAGCTCGATCTGCGCGACGAAATGCCGATGACGGTAGACCACGCCCTTGGGCACCCCGGTGGAGCCGCTGGTGAACAGGATCGCGGCCACGTCGTCCGGGGCGGTGTCGGCCAGCTGCGGCCCCGCGGCCGCGCCCGCCTGCTCCACGGCCGAGAGGGTCACGTCGGCCAGCCACGCGCGGCGGCCGGTGGTGACGTGCTTCGTGGCCGCCTTGGCCCAGCCCAACAGGCGCCGCGCCAGGTGCGTCAGCGGGATGCCGATGAACGCCTGCGGCTGTGCCTCGTCCAGACACTGGTGCAGCGCCCGCTTGTCGATGCCCGGGTCCACCAGCACTGGTACCGCGCCCGCCTTGAACAGCGCGAACATCAGCAGGAAGAACTCGGGCGAGGGTCGCACCATCACCACCGTGCGCGTGCCGCGGCCAATGCCGTGGTGGGCCAGACCGGCGGCGATGGCGTCACTACGCCGGTCCAGCGCGGCGTAGGTCAGGGTCTGGTCATAGCGGGCCAACCCGTCCGGCCCACGCGTGCCGGGGCAACGCAAGGCGATCTGGTCGGGCCGCTCGGCGGCCAGCCGCGGCAACGCGGCCGCAATGTTGCAGGGGGCAGTCATCCGTTCATTGTCGCCTGTCGGCCGACACTTGCGCCCGGCCCGGTCGATGATGAAAAATTCGCCACCCGCCGGCAGAGGCGTCCCCTGCCTCGGACCGCGCACCCGAGGCCATTGGACCACGACCTCAGCCCCCGTTCCCCGTGGAGCGGTGACGGGTGGGCGATCCCCGGCGTCGGAAGCCGGACCCGGCTATGTCGGGGTTCCGGGCGTTACCACCCAACCTCTGCGCCCCGATGAACCATCCCTGCCTGACCTGCGGTGCCTGCTGTGCCTTCTTCCGCGTCAGCTTCCACTGGTCGGAGGCCGACCCGGAGATGGGTGGCGTTGTGCCGATCGAGCTGACCGAACCGCTGCGCCAGCACGAGCGGGTGATGCGTGGTACCTCGCAGGCCAACCCGCGCTGCGTGGCGCTGGATGCGGACATCGGCCGCTACAGCCGCTGCAGCATCCATCCGGTGAGGCCGTCGGTGTGCCGCGCGGTGCCGGCCTCGTGGGAATTCGGGGCCGCCAGCCCGCAGTGCGACAAGTCGCGACTGGCGCATGGGCTGCCGGTGCTGACCGAGGCCGACTGGGAGGGGGTGGCGGAGCGGAATCCGCCCTGATCCACCTCAGCCGCTCGTCAGTCTGAGAGCGCTACGGCGTCGCAGACCGGGGCCCGCATGTCGAGCGTGATGCGCGATGGGCTTGGGCATAGTGGTCGCCCTTTTGTCACACGCAACAAGCGCGGCGAAAGACACCAACGGAATTGATACAGACCTCACTCATGGCCTCCATGGCCTTCCCCGTGTTCATTTCGGGGCGGCGCCCGTAACCCAGCGATCGGCTTCCTGGCGGGTGGGTACCGTGGCCCCACCTCCGGGCTGACCTGCAATTTCCTTCACTGCCCCCTCTCCGAGGCATGCATCAAAGCGGGTTCCTGTCCAGAAAAGCGCGAATCGCCGGCACCAGCACCTCGTGCTTGTCCTCCAGCACGTAATGGTTGGCATCCTCGAACGCATGCACCTCGGCGTTGGGGAGCGCCTTCCGAAAGCCGTCGAGGAAGTGGCGGTCGAAGACGAAGTCCTTGAGGCCCCAGCCAATGAACGCCGGACGATCAGCGTACTGCGGCAACGCGCGGCCAGCGGCCTCAAGCAGCGACCATGCCCGATCGCCCTTGCGCAGCGGGATGTCCTGCATGAATCGCAGCGTGCTGATCGCATTGCGCCAGCCGTTGTACGGCGCGATGTAGCCGCGACGCACCGCCGCCGGCAGGCGCCGCTCGGTGCCCAGCCACGCCGCCCCACGGGCGAACAGGTTGAAGCCCCGGATCAGGAAGCCGCCCACCCGCGAGTCGCGCCCCAGCGACAGCTGCCACGGCATCGGCTTGGCTGCGGGGAGCGGGAACGCCGCGGTGTTGAGGATCACCAAGCGCTTGACCTGTGGCATGTGCGACAGCGCCCAACCGAAGCCCACCATGCCGCCCCAGTCGTGCACGGCCAGCGTGACCGGACCGGTTACTTCCAGATGGTCGAGCAACGCCGCCAGATCATCCACGCGCGCCTGCAGGGTGTAGTCGTAGCGTGGCTGGGCGTGGGCGGCATCGTCAGGGCGATCCGACAGGCCCATGCCGACGTGGTCGGGAACGATGCAGCGGTAACGGTCGCGCAGCCCCAGCACCAGATAGCGCCAGTAGAAGCTCCACGACGGGTTGCCGTGGAGCATTACCACCACCTCGCCGTCGCGGGGGCCCTCGTCCAGGTAGCTCAGGGCAATGCCGGGACGGACCTCGAAGCGGCGGGGCTTGAAAGTGTAGTCGGGGAGTTCAGGCAGGGGCATCGTGGCCTGTATGCGGGGATCGAAACGAATCAGGCATTATCCCCCACTCTCCGCGGGCCAGGTCAAAACCTCCTCGGGAGCTCAATCCTGCGCCTCCAGACGGCACTTGAAGTTTTCTTTGCCGACGTAAGCATCAAAGTAGGGGGTCCGACTCGGCCTGTCGGCATATGCATCCGGAATTCTCGCGAACCGCCGCAAGCGCAGCGGCTCCCCCTTGGGGAGTTGTATCGTGCATTCGTTGGACGCACAGTGCAGAACACCCCAAGATCTCGTGATCTCGCGACCGTCCTCCGTGATGTCCACTGCCAACTTGTCCTTATAGAAATCGGGTGATGCACCCCTCGGCACGTCAAATCCCACCATTTCTGGCGCGAGAGCACTTATGCCAAGGTCAATGACGCGGTTGCCGTGTGTGCAGGAAAAGCTCTCGCTTTCACCGAAGTTTGAATAGAACGCATCCACGGCTGAGAGGCTGGCTCTCGTAGTCGTTGTGGCACCGTCCGCCACCAACTGGGAGGATGCTTCGCCACAAGCGGCCACGAAGAAGAGGCCCAAGATCGCCAGTGTCAATCGCTTCATTTGACCCATACTCCAGTCACCTTACGATGCCGCCCAACCATAGTCGGTGGTTTCCCACGCACGGTGCATCTGCTGTTATCGCTGAAATAGTCGCTGGCAAATCCGGAGGGAGTCCGAACCTCAATGTGCCCGTCCGGGGTGCCGTCTGTGACGTCGTAGACGATCAACGATCCAATTGGCGCATCAAACGGACTTGAGATGCCATGACCTTGTGCGTCCAGAAGATTTCTAAACCCTTGCCTTTTCAGATCCGCGCCCGCCTGCTTGGCATGGCCAGAGGACAAGTAGGCGTTCACCAACCCCGACGCTTGCAGAGCAATCTTGACGTACTTGTAACACCGACCGAGGGATTTCGACTGCGGCTTCTTGTGTTGCGATATGGGTCGGCCGGCAAGCACATTCTTCACCGCCACCGGACCGACCAAGTCGACGTCTTTCCGACCATAATGAACATTGGTCATCAAGATCTCGATCAGGCGATCATTCGTGCCCGTGGTGACAGGGACCGCCGGCGTCCTGTCTACCTTGCCGACGGGATGCCCCTGATCATTGCGTACCGGCGTGGATGTCAGGGTGTCGACACCTCCTCGCGTAACGCCACGTGCTCCCTGAGCTCTACGCTGCCCTTCGGGAGCGTGGCCATGGGTGGTGGAAATCAGCACAATCCTTTGCCCGGGGTGGATCGTGTCGGTTTTCGCCACTGCCGGGTTTAGCTGCCTCAGGTGCTCAACCGTGGTTTTGTGTCGTTTGGCGATGTTCCATAGTCGGTCGCCGTTCCGTACGATGTGGACGCCGGATGATCTAGCCTCCACGGTGCGATTTTCGTGTCCTGCGGGCTCCCCAGCGTGCTCGCGCGTCTGCCCCGTGATCCTGACCTTCGGGCTGCGCAGAACGATCATCTTTTCAGCCGATTCAACGGACCCAGCCCAGATCTTCTTGAAATCGCCTTCCATGCGTGCGATCCAGAACTCAAACTGATCGGCAAAGGACACGCCTTGGAGCGGGCGCCGGATCAAGCCATCATCCCTTGTTGTCCCCACTTGCACGGTGTGGCCACCTCGCCGCAATTCATACATTGCGCCGGCAATCGGTTCGCCGTCTCGATCCAGGATGGAGATGTTCAACTTTCCCGTGCAACAGTCCAAGTCATACCCACCGAACTTGCGCACATACTCGGATGCTCTCGTCCCCATCCCATCCACCGGATCCATTCTCCCAGAGGTTTGGAGAAACGTGGTGACACCGCCCGGGTTCTTTCTTGTTCCCAGTCCAACGAGATGCGCCCCAGCCAACACACCCGACTCCGTGATCGGGACACCGGCGATCGTAGCGCCGTAGTACCTATGCAGCCCCAAGTTCCTAGCTCGCTTGCAGAGCAAGCTGAACCACTCGACAGCCGCCATATCCTGAACATTTGGCGCGCTCCGGAACTGATCCAGACTATGCACTCCATTCTTTCCGGTCCAACGCCCGGCCCAGTTGTTTCTGTAGTTGCTCCCGTCGGACATGTAGTAACCCGTATCGATCAGGCAGGCCTCCCCAAATTGATACTTGCCGACGAAGCCAGCCCGATTGATGACACGCGCATCGCCACCACTTTCCCTTTGGGCAACAGCGTGCAAGAAATCACGTAGTCCGTACGCCATTAGTCCACCTCCTTGTAGACCGTCAACAATCCGCCTTACGACTTGGGTCCCCATGATCGATTGGCTTCACAAGATCAAAGAATTTCCTTTCAGCGTCACTTGCAGCCCCCAGCCACTCAACGACACATCTAAGCTGCAGTCGCCCGCTCATTCTCGAAGAATGTGGCTGGTAGAAGATGACCAAGTTGGTCGTTGAGCATGAGTGCGCCTGACAAACAGAGTAGAGGAAGCCGGATTCAGCACCCACTTTCCAGAACTCTCCTTCTGCTGCCGGCCCACTCAGGAGTTGATCAAACAGCTTGGGCTCGCTCTCACCAACGTCTGACAGCATCGCCGAGAATGCATTGCTGAATTCCTTGTCATAGGACACCTTCCCGGTTATCACGGATGGCTCCTTTGACAACAGATTGAAAATTTCGGTCTGGTACTTTGCCCACCCTACTGGCGCATCAATCCGCCGGAACCCGTGCGATGTGCTTGTTGCGCGGCTCGCTCCTGCCTCGCTGCTCGGCAAGACGATTCGGTGGCGGGTATATCCGTTCCCGCATCCCGCAATGAGCAACAAAACGCAAAGCGCACCTGCGTCAAGAATGTGTAATCCCTTCATTGTTTTCCTCTACCCAGAGATCCTCTGCTCCCACGTCCTCAAACACATCCCAGTCTCCGTCGCCTACCAATAGTTCAACGTCGACTTTGTCCTCGCTGTAGATCCGGGCGGTCATCCCGTTGAAGTCCAGCCTTCCCCGCGCCACCCTGCCGCCGGCGCTGCGCATTAGGTAGCCGGCGTTGATTAGCGTCTCGTCCATCAGGACCAATTCGTCGAGGTCAAACTGCTCACTGAAGCGTTGGAGCTTTTGGGGGAGCGGGAATGCCGGCGATCTGGAATGAACGCTCCGTGCTCCCGCCCATTCTTTTCTCGCCGCTTTGAACTCGATCGAGCTGGGCGCGGCCAGCTCGATGTTGCCGCCCTCGATCCTTAGATAGGCTCCTGCAGCGGTTACCAGCAAGTGCTTGGCGGCCTTCAGGTCTACAGTCGCGTTGGTACTGGCCACCGTGACGCCCACCTTGGCCGCCACTCTCGCCAAGTTGGCGTGCGCCCGCACGCTGACTGCTGCCTGCGCCGTATGCAGCGCAATCCCCCGCTCCTGGTTCGGCTTGCCCTTCGGCGCTTCGTTGCCATGCGCATACAGCAGCACCCCGCCCGCCACCGCCGCCACGGCTTCGCCCTGACTCATCCACTGCAGATCCTGCCCAGCGGTGATCACCGACTGCGTGCCCGACACCCACACCTGGTCGGCCGGCGTCACGCTGACGATGCCGTCGGGGCTGCTGGCCACGATGGCCGGGGATGACCAGCCCGGCGCGTCGCCTTCGCCGCCGCCGATGCCGTCGCCGGGAGCGGTGCCGGTCTGGGTGGCGCGCAGGGTCTCCTGCAGCGCCTTGATCGACTCGTGCGCGGGCAGCGCACGCGAATCATCAGGCAAGGTGGCGTTCTGCGCGGTAGCCGCGTCGTGCAGGCTCTGCAGCAACTGCTCTGACTGCTGCAATTGCTGCAGTGCGCCGTCCGCACTCAGCTGTTGGCTACCGCGCTCGGTGGTGAGCAGCAGGCCGGCGCCGGAGCGCACCCCGCCGCTGGCCTGGGTCACCAGCTCGAAGCCAAAGCCACGGTCGGGGCCGCGTTCGTTGTCCTGGCCGCCCTTGAGGTGGCCCAGGGTCAGCCCGCTGGCGAACTGGGTGGTGTTCGCCTGGACCCGGCCTTGGCCCGGTGTGTCGTCCAGACGCAGCTGCTGGTAGCCGCCGGTGCCGCCCTGGCTGTCGGCCAGCTGCTGGCTCTTGAGGCCGGTGAACACCGCCGCGTGCTCGTTGCCATCGAACCACGCCGGCGCGTTGCCGGTGGCGCCGCCCGCACCAAGGCCGGTCTGGTTGTGCGCGGCGTCGGCGTTGCCGCGGCCGTTGTACACGCTGCCGATCACCACGGGGCGGTCGATGTCGCCCTCCAGGAACACGACCAGCACCTCCTGGCCCTTGCGCGGCACCAGCACGCTGCCCCAGTTGTCGCCCGCCCACGGGCCCGCCACGCGCACCCAGGTCCCCGTGCCGCCGTGGGCCGGGGCGTTGGTTTCACCGGACGGGTGCTCCAGTCGATTCCCGGCGTCGCCGCCACGCTGCCACGGGAACTGCACCTTGACTCGATGGTCGCGGTCGGTCAGCAGCGGCGCGTCGTCACTGACCACAATCGCGGTCTGGGTACCGTGCACGGTGGGGCGCGGGTGGCGGCGCACGCCGTGGCCGTCCACGGTGATCGGGCGGTACGGCAGATGCGCGGGGATGGCGTCGAAACCGTTCTGGTAGAAGTACGCGCCTGCCTCGTTGGTCTCGGCATCTGCGGCAGGGTTTCGTCCCACGCCGGCAGAGTCGGCATTGAGTCCGGGATGCGGCCCGGTGCAGGTTGCCTCATCTTGCACCGCCCATGCGCCAGGCAACGCCGGCGTCGCCGTGACGGCAGGCCCCAGCGCCTGTTCCACCGCAGCCAGCATCTGCGCGCCCAGGTTGTTGCGGGCGCGGTGGTGCACGCGCAGGCAGATGAAGGCGTTGTCGCCTGCGGCGTCCACGCTGGCTGTACTCGATGCCGAGGACAAACCCAGCCATCCGGCCCAGTCATCGTCCAGCAGCTGGAAGCGCGCGCCCGCGCGCAGGCTGCGCCAAGTGCCGGCGCCATGTCCGGTTTGCGCACCGACCTGCAACGCTTCCCACTGCTGCCGCGCATAGCGCTCGCCGGTGTCGCGGTCGGGCCACGCGTACGGGCCGGCGGTGTCATCGTCCAGCACCACGATGCCGTCGCCCCCAACGCCGGCCTCAACCGCACGCACGTCCAGCGTCTTGTAGTCCCAACTGGCGCGGCGCAGCTGCACCGGCCGCCAACGGCGCGCGGTGCTCCAGGTGTGCACGCCATCGTGGCGTTCGGTGGCGTCGCTGCGGTGGTGGCGCACGCTGCCCAACTCGGCGAAGGCCTCCGCGTTGTCACCCAGCACCAGCGTGTGCGTGCCCAGCGAGGCGCCGTCCGCCCCGTCACTGCCACCCGCCGCAGCGCCGGCGGCGCCCTCGTGTTCGAACCAGTACGCAATGCCTTCCTCCGCCAGCAGTCGCTCGACGAACGCGAGGTCGCTTTCCTGGTATTGCGTGGTGAGGCTGCGCTTGCGGTACACGGCCGGATCGTTCAGCGCCCAGCGCCACGCCGGCGCGAGCTTCCCGCCACCCCCGGGCCCGGCGACACCATCGACGTAATCGGCGAACACCGACTCGACGATCTCGACCACCGTCATGTCCTGGAAGACGTAGCTGTCCACGCGCTGGCGCAGGAACGCCAGCCAAGGCTCGATGCGCAGGCGGTACCGCGCCAGCCCGCCGTTGCTGCCCACGCGCTCGCAGCGGGTCACGTGGCCATGCAGCGGGCGCACTGCTTGCGCGCTGTCCAGCATCCCCTGAATGGCATTGCCGCCGTGGGCACCAGCCGTGCCGTTGCTTCCGTCGGTCTGCCACTGCAGCAGCACCGGCTCGCCCAACAGGCGGTCGAGCGACAGGTGCGCGTCGACGGACAGGGCGGTCAGCTCGAAGCGGAAGCCGCCGCCATCCACGGATTCGACGCCGTCCAGCGTTTCCGCCACGAGCACGTCGGGGCCCAGCGGCGTGTGCAGCCGGAGCAGGCGATCATGCTGCAGGGGGCCGCCGGCCAACACGGCCAGCACCGATGCGAGTAGATCCATGGCGTTCCACCTCCTTGTGTGCCCGCGACGCGCCGGGTGGCGTCATCGCGGTCCATGCCCATCCCGCACTCCTGTGCGGGGCATCGTGGCGACCCGGGGCGCTGCCCGCGGGGTCGTCACCTGCCGATCATAGCCGGTTCGGGAGGAACCGGCCCGAGCGGGTTACAGCTCGATGTGGTGCCCGCTGTCGGCCGGCTTGACCGCGGGCGGCTCGCCACCGCCGGCCACGTCGCGCCACAGGTAATACATCACGCCGAACATGACCACCACCACGCCGATGATGAAGGCGGCATACAGCGGCACCCCCAACAGGATGCCCACCCAGGTACCGAGCAGCTTGACCAGCAGGCCACCGATGCCGGCCACCAGCAGGATGGCGACGCCCAGCAGCAGCATCGCCGCGAACATGGTCAGCGCGAACACCAGCAGCGGCAGCAGGTTCTTGGCCGCCCCGGCGCCGCCGTCCGCCAGCGCGCCGCCGATGCCGCGGCCACGCAGCGCGATCTGGCCGAAGCCGATGGCCTGCACGGCGTAGCAGAACAACCCGATGATCACGATGACCACGAAGGCGAGGCCGAAGCCCGCGGGCGGCGCGGTCATCGGCGCGGGCGTGCCCCCACCCATCGAGGCCTGCATGTTGGCCAGGTACCACGCGCCAAAGTCACTGGCCAGCGTGCCGACCACGACCAGCAGGAGCAGGTTCTGCAGCACGGTGAGCGACAGCATGAAGCCCATCATCCGTCCGCTGGTGGGCAGGTCACGGAAGCCGGCCAGCACATCCAGCGCCCGGGCGGGCTGCCCGTGCTCAACGGCATCCAGCAGGCGGAAGTAGCCGACCATCAGGATCGACATGGCCAGCAGCATCAGCACGATGGTGAGCAGGCCAATGGCCATGGCCCCCGCGCTCCCTTGGCCGAAGGCAGCAGCCAAGCCGCTCATCAACAGGCTGACCACCAGCGCGACGACGAAGACCGCCGCCACCAGCACGGCCGCACCGCCAAAGATCGCCTTCGGGTTGTGGCGACCCAGGTTCAGCCCGCGCTTGAGCCAATCAAGGCCCGCCATCGGACCCATCGCACGTGTCGTCATGGAACTGGTTCCCCGGAATTCGAAAAGGGTGCGCCTGCGCGCACCCGGCCATGCTACCCGAGCCGTCAGTGCCCCGACAGGGTGCGCGCGTGGCGGACGAAGCGGCGCAGCACGCGGCGCGCGTGCGGGGTGGCGCTGACCTCGCGCGCCACGGTCTTCGGGCAGCGGCCCTCGCGCAGCAGGGCCTCGCTGCGCGCCCGCACGTAGCCGCGCATGTGGGTGGCGCTGAATTCGGGATGGAACTGCAGGCCCCAGGCCCGGTCGCCCCAGCGGAAGGCATGGCAGGCATCGTGTTCCGAGCGGGCCAGCACGGTGGCACCGACGGGCGGACGCAGCACGGTCTGCAGGTGCGTGGCCTGCGCGGGAAACACCGGCGGCAGGCCGGTGAACAGCGGGTCGTGCGCGGCGGTCTCATGAAGGGCCAGGCCGATGGTGCCCATCTCGCGCCCGGCCGGATGGTCGGCCACCTCGCCGCCGAGGGCATGGGCCAGCAGCTGGTGGCCGTAGCAGATGCCCAGCAGCGGCATGCCGGCGTGGGCGGCGTCGCGCAACCAGTCGGCGCTGCGCTCGCTCCATTCGGCGCGGTCGGTAACCATCGCGCCCGAGCCCGTCACCAGGGTACCGGCGAAGCCTTCGCGGATGGGCAGCGGCTCGCCGGCCTGGACGTTGACCACCACGGTCTCGTCGGCCTCCAACCCGGCGGCGACGCGGATCCAGTGCGGGAAGCCGCGATGGCGGCGCATCGAGGCCACCGGCTGGCCGGTTTCAAGGATCAGGAACGGGGCACGGGCGGACTTGGACACGGCGGCAGGACGGGAGCTGGACGAAATGGCGGCAGGAAGTCGTGTTGGCGGGCCGTGGACGGGACGTCGACCCACCCGCGGCAGCTACGCGCCGGCACCGTCTCCGGGCCGTCGACTGCAGCCTCGCCGCTATACTAGCCCGCCTTGTCGCGCGCAAAACGAGACCATGGCCGCACCGACCTTCCAGGAACTCATCCAGCGCCTGAACGCCTTCTGGGCCGAACAGGGCTGCGTGCTGATCCAGCCGCTCGACCTGGAGGTCGGCGCAGGCACCTTCCACCCGGCCACCTTCCTGCGCGCGCTGGGCCCGGAGCCGTGGAACGCGGCCTACGTGCAGCCCTGCCGCCGGCCGACCGACGGGCGCTACGGCGAGAATCCCAACCGCCTGCAGCGCTACTACCAGTTCCAGGTGGCGATGAAGCCCTCGCCGGCCAACATCGTCGAGCTGTATTTCGATTCATTGAAGGCGCTCCGCGTGGACCCCTTGGTGCACGACCTGCGCCTGGTCGAGGACAACTGGGAATCGCCGACGCTGGGCGCCTGGGGCCTGGGCTGGGAGGTGTGGCTCAACGGCATGGAGGTGACCCAGTTCACCTACTTCCAGCAGGCCGGTGGCATCGAGTGCAAGCCGGTGCTGGGCGAGATCACCTACGGCCTCGAGCGGCTGTGCATGTACCTGCAGAACGTCGACAACGTGTTCGACATCGTGTGGACCTACGGCCCCGACGGCACGCCGGTGACCTACCGCGACGTGTACCACCAGAACGAGGTCGAGCAGTCGGCGTACAACTTCGAGCACGCGGACGTGGCCGAGTTATTCCACCGCTTCGATGCGTGCGAAGCCGAGGCGCTGAAGCTGATCGAACTCGGCCTGCCGCTGCCGGCGTATGACCAGGTGTGCAAGGCCAGCCACAGCTTCAACCTGCTGGATGCGCGCCGCGCGATCAGCGTGACCGAGCGCCAGCGCTACATCCTGCGCGTGCGCCGCATTGCCCAAGGCGTGGCCGAGGCGTATTTCGCACAGCGCGAGAAGCTCGGCTTCCCCGGCTTGAAGCGCGCTGCCGACGCGGAGGCCGCGTGATGGCGACGCAGGCGAACGCAATCGCGGCAGACGGCAGGACGGAACACGAGACGATGATGGATGAGACCAACGGCGGCGGGCGTGCGGTTGCCGACATGAAGGCCCTGCTGATCGAGCTGGGCACCGAGGAACTGCCGGTCAAGGCGCTGGCCGGGCTGGCGCAGGCGTTCTTCGACGGCGTGATCGACGGGCTGCACAAGCGCGGCATCGCCTTCGACCGCGAAGGCGCCAAGCCGCTGTACACCCCGCGCCGGCTCGCGGTGCTGCTGCCGGGCGTGGCCGTCGAGCAGCCCGAGCAGGCGTCGGAAGTGCTGGGACCGTACCTCAACATCGCGCTGGATGCCGACGGCCAGCCGACCAAGGCGCTGCAGGGCTTCGCCGCCAAGGCGGGCATCGACTGGACGACGCTGCAGAAGACCAGCGACGCCAAGGGCGAACGCTTCGTGCATCGTTCGGTGAAGCCTGGCCTGCGCACGTCCGAGCTGCTGGGCGACATCGTGCGCGAGGCCATCGCGGCGATGCCGATCCCCAAGCCGATGCGCTGGGGCGCGAACGAGTATGGCTTCGCCCGCCCGGTGCACTGGCTGGTACTGCTGCTGGGCAAGGACGTGGTCGATGCCGAAGTGCTGGGCGTGCGCAGCGACCGCCTCAGCCGCGGCCACCGTTTCATGCATGACAAGCCGGTGTGGTTCAGCACCCCGGGCGACTACGTCGAGTCGCTGCGCAGTGCCAAGGTGCTGGTTGATCCGGACGAGCGCCGCGCGCGCATCGTCGCCGAAGTCGAGGCCACCGCACGTTCGGCTGGCGGCAGCGCGCGCATCGATGCCGGCATCCTCGAGGAGGTCAACGGCCTCACCGAGTGGCCGAAGGCGGTGGCGTGCAGCTTTGAGCGCGAATTCCTTGCCGTGCCGCAGGAAGCGCTGATCGCGACCATGGAAACCAACCAGAAGTTCTTCCCGGTGCTGGACGCCGACGGCAAGCTCAGCGAGCACTTCGTCGGCATCGCCAACATCGAGTCGAACGACGAGGCCGAGGTGCGCAAGGGCTACGAGCGCGTGATCCGGCCGCGCTTCGCCGATGCCAAGTTCTTCTTCGTCGAGGACATGAAGCAGGGCCTGGCGTCGATGAACGAGGGTCTGTCGAGCGTGACCTACCAGGCCAAGCTCGGCACGGTGGCCGACAAGGTCGCGCGCGTGGCAGCGCTGGCCGAACGCGTGGCGCGGGCGGCGGGCGTGGACCCGGCGCTGGCGCGGCGTGCGGCGGAACTGTCGAAGGCCGACCTGCAGTCGCGCCTGGTCAACGAGTTCCCCGAGCTGCAGGGCATCTCGGGGCGGTACTACGCGGCGGTGGCCGGCGAGCCGATCGAACTGGCCAACGCGCTGGACGAGGCGTACATGCCGCGCTTTGCCGGCGACGCCATCGCCCCGTCGAAGCTGGGCCAGGTGCTGGCGATTGCCGAGCGCCTGGACACGCTGGCCGGCGGTTTCGCCGCGGGCCTGCGCCCGACCGGCAACAAGGACCCGTTTGCCCTGCGCCGCAATGCGCTCGGTCTGGCGCGGACATTGCTGGAAGGCGGCCATGACGTGGTGCTGCACGAACTGGTCGAAGCTGCTGTGGCGCTGCAGCCGACCACGCATCCGGAACTGGGTGCGCTGGACATCACCCAGTTCGTCTACGACCGCCTGCGCGGCTACTACACCGAGCAGGGCGTGTCGGCCGCGCAGTTCGAGGCGGTGTACAACGCCGTGCACGAATCGCTGCCGGACTTCGACGCGCGGCTGCGCGCCATCGGCGAGTTCAGCAAGTTGCCGGAGGCGGCCGCGCTGGCCGCGGCCAACAAGCGCAGCCGCAACATCCTGCGCAAGGTCGAAGGCGCGGTGCCGACGACGATCGATGCCGCGTTGCTGACCGAGCCGGCCGAGCGCGAGCTGGCCGCGGCGATGGATGCGGCGGTGGCCGACACGGACGCCCTGCTGGATTCACGCGACTATGTGGCCGTGCTCGGCCGCCTGGCGCGGCTGCGCCCGCAGGTCGATGCGTTCTTCGACGCGGTGATGGTCAATGCCGACGACATGGCGGTGCGCAACAACCGGCTCGCCCTGCTGCAGCGGTTGAGCGACCGCCTCGGCAGCGTGGCGGCGATCGAGCAACTGGCGATCTGACCGGCGCGCCGGTCACGCATGCACCCCATCGCGAACGGACTCGCCACTGCAGCAACCGTGGCCCGCGCGGCTTGCCCGCGGGCCGAGGCGCGGGCAGCGCTGGCTGGTCCCGCGGCGGACGTTAATCGCGCTTTGACACGCCGTGGGTATCCTGCGGCGATGCGACCTGTCGTCCGGATCCTCACCTGCGGCCTGATGAGCCTGTGCCTGATGGGCACGGCACAGGCGGCGAAGGTCACCCGGGTCGACATCCGCGGCCTGGACGAGGCGATGGCCACCAACGTGCGGGTCTCCCTGTCGCTGGTCGACGCCATCGACCGCGAGATTTCCGGCCGCCGGCTGGGCTATCTGGTGCGTGAAGCGGAGAACGAAGCGCGTGAGGCGCTGGAGCCGTTCGGCTATTACTCGCCGACGATCACCGTCGAGCGCACCCGCGATGATGATGCCGGCACCACAGAAGTGGTGATCAACGTGCAGCCCGGCGAACCGGTGCGGGTCCGCCAGGCGACAGTCGCCATCGAGGGCCCGGGTGCGGACGACCGCTACCTCGATCGCGAGATCGCCGCGTTCACCCCCGCGACCGACGACATCTTCGACCATGGCATCTACGAGGCCAGCAAGGCGCGCATCACCCGCCGCCTGGCCGAACGCGGCTATTTCGATGCCGACTTCACTTCGCGGCGGGTCGAGGTGACCCGCGCCGAACACGCCGCCGACATCGACCTGCGCTGGAGCAGCGGCGATCGCTACGACATGGGCGCGACCACGTTCGTGCAGTCGCCCAAGCGGATCCTGCGCGACGGCATACTCGAACACTTCGTGTACTGGGAGGAAGGCAGTTACTACCACCAGGGCAAACTGGACCGGCTGCGCGAGTCGCTGGCCAAGCTCGATTACTTCTCCAGCATCGACATCGAACCACACCCGCACGCGGCGGTGGACGGGCGGGTGCCGACCACGGTGACGCTGACCCCTGCCAAGCGGTCGATCTACACCGCCGGCCTCAGCTACGGCACCGACAGTGGCGCGGGCGTGCGCCTGGGCGCGGAGCGGCGCTACGTCAACGACCGTGGCCACAAGGCACTGGCCCAGGTCGACTGGGCGGTGAAGCGCAAGACGTTGACCGCGCAGTACCGCATCCCGGCCTTCGGCTGGATCGATGGCTGGTACACGTTGACCGCGCAGGCCGCCGATGAGCAGACCGACTACATCGACAATCGCCGGGTCGAGCTGATCGCCGCGCGCAGCGGCGAGATCAATGCCCACTGGACGGCGGTCGCTTCGGTGCACGCACTGCGCGAGCGCTGGGCGTATGAGGCGGAGCGTCGGCTGGGCACGATCGGGCCGGAGGAGTACCGCTACGCCAGCTATACCTACCCGTCGCTGCGCGGCGAGTACCTGGACACCGACGACCGGCTGTATCCGCGCCGTGGCCTTGGCGGTGCGGTGATGTTGCGCGGGGGCGTCGAAGGGGCGGGCTCGGACGCCAACTTCCTGCAGGCCCACATTACCGCACGGCTGTATCGCGGCCTGGGCGAACGCAGCCGGTTGATCACCCGCGGCGAACTTGGCCATACCCTCACCGACGCACTGGTCGACCTGCCGCCCAGCCTGCGCTTCCACGCCGGTGGCGATCGCAGCATCCGCGGCTACGGCTGGCGCGAGGTGGGCCCGCGGATCGGCGACGACGGTGACAAGTTTCCGGTCGGGGCGAAGAACGTGCTGACCGGCAGCGTGGAGTACGAGCGCTACTTCAATGACGCGTGGGGCGCGGCGGTGTTCGTGGACAGCGGCAGTGCGTTCAACGACTCGCCCGACTTCCGCACCGGCGTGGGCATCGGCCTGCGCTGGCGTTCGCCGGTGGGCCCGGTGCGCATCGACGTTGCCCGTGGACTGGACGACCCGGATTCGGGCTTCCAGCTGTACCTCAACATCGGCCCGGACCTGTAACCATGGTGATCCGGCGGCGCACCGACCTGCAGGACCTGTCGCCCGAAGAGCGCGAGGCGCGCATCGCCGAGCTGCGTGCGCGTCGGCGTGCACGCATGCGCTGGCTGGCGCTGCGCAGCAGCCTGGTGGCCGGCGTGCTCGCCCTCGCGGTCGTGGCCCTGGTCTACTGGCTGCTGACCACCATTGGCGGGCGCGACGCACTGCTCAAGCAGATCGTGGCGCGCTTGCCCGATGGCGCATCCCTGACCTGGCGCTCGGCCGAGGGCCCGGCGGCGGGGCCGATGACCCTGCGGGGCGTGCGCTTCGCCTACACCCCGGCGTGCCCGCCCGAGCGCCACGACTGCACCCCGAGTGGGCCGGTGGTGTTCACCGCCGACACGCTGGTGCTGGACCCGGCCATCCGCCCACTGCTCGGTCGGCGCCTGCGGCTGGATGCGCTGCGGATCAGCGGGGCCACGCTGGACCTGCCCGAGGACAACGAGCCGTTCGAGTTGCCGCGCTGGCCGGACGTGCTGCCCGACATCCAGCCGCCGCTGGCCCTGCAGGCCGATGACCTGCACATCGACGGGTTGCGCGTGAACCGCGCGGGCGCCCCGCTGCTCACCATCCATCAGCTGCGCGGCGGCGTGGACGCACAACCCGGCACGCTGCACGTGGAACGGCTGGCGATGGACAGCGACCGCGGCCGCTTCACCCTGCATGGCGACTACGTGCCGCGCGACGACTACCGCGCCGACCTGACCGCCACCGCGGTGTTCCCCGCGCCGGTCGGCCGCACCGCGCCGCGGCTCGGGCTGGTGGCGCGCGGCGACCTCGCGCGGATGGATGTGGCCGTGGCGGGGCGCGCACCCGGTCCCGTGCGCGCGAGCGTGACCCTGCGCGGCCGCGAGCATCCGCGCTGGCAGCTACGCAGCACCGCGGAGGCCTTTGACCCGGCGCTGCTCGCTGGCGGTGAGCCGGGCGTGCCGCTGGCCTGGTCGCTACAGGCGGACGGCGTCGAAGGCGCGGCCGACCTGCGCGGCCGGGTCACCCGCGATGGCCAGACGCTGACCGTGCTGCCTTCGAAGCTGCGCTTGAACGAACAGGTGCTGGACGTGCAGCCGCTGGCCCTGGCACTGCTCGATGGCACCCTCACCCTGCGCGGGCGCGCCGACCTGCGCGACCCCGAGCACGGCACGCTGCGCTTCGCGGTCAACGCCCGCCAGCTGAAGTGGGGGGGCGGCAAGGGCACGCCGGCGATCATCGCCAACGGCGACTTCGGCCTCGCCGGCGCGCTGCAGGCGTGGGCGGCAATCGGCACCGCGCGCCTGGAGCGCGACGGCCAGGCGGCCGACCTGCGCTTCGACGCGCGCGGCAACACCGAGCGTGCCCGCTTGAAGTCGCTGCAGGCTCGCATGCCCACCGGCACGCTGGACGCGCGCGGCGACGTGGCATGGGCGCCGTCCTTGCGCTGGGCCTTGAACGCCGACCTCGCCGGCTTCGATCCCGGCTATTTCGCCCCGGCGTGGAAGGGCGCGGTTAACGGCGTGCTCGCCAGCGAGGGCCACACCCGCGGCGATGGCGGGCTGGAGGCCACGCTCGACGTGCGGCGCCTGGGCGGCCGGCTGCGCGATCGCGCGCTGGCGGGCGGGGGCCGCTTCGCACTGCACGGCGCCGCGCCCGGCCGCGGCGAGGACCGCTACGAAGGCGAGGTCGCGCTGAGCCTCGGCGCCAGCCGGGTCCAGGCCAAGGGCACGGTGGGCAACGCGCTCGACGTGGACGCCCGTTTCACCCCCCTGCATCTGGCCGATCTGCTCCCCGAGGGACAAGGCACCCTGCAGGGCCAACTGCAGCTGCGCGGACCGCGCAACGCGCCGGACGTCGACGTGGACCTCGATGGCCGCGGTCTGCGCTACGGCGACTACCGCGCCGACACCCTGCGCGCGCGCGGCCGACTGCCGTGGCGCGGCCGCAACGGCACGTTGGACGTGCAGGCGACCGGCCTGCAGGCGGGCCTGCCGTTCGACACCCTGAACCTCACCGCGCGCGGTGCGGTGGAAGCGCTGCAACTGGACGCGCGTGCGCGCGGCGACGTCGGCGCGCTGCAGCTGGAAGGCAACGCCGCGCGCAACGGCTCGATCTGGCAGGGCGAGCTGTCCGCCCTGGCCTTCGACCCCGCCAAGGGCGCGCAGTGGCGCCTGCAACAGCCCGCACGCTTCCGCTGGGACGGCCGCAACGGCGCGCTGAGCCAGGCGTGCCTGGCGTCCAGTGGCGGCGGTACGCTGTGCGCCAGCGCCGACTGGCCGCGGCGCGGCGTGGACGTCGACGGCCGCGGGCTGCCGCTCGCGCTGCTGCAGCCGTACCTGCCAGAGCGCCGCGACCGCCGCCCTTGGTTGCTGCGCGGCGATGTCGCGATCGAGGCGCAGGTGCGTCCGTTGGGCAACGCTTGGCGCGGCACTGCCACCCTCACCTCCGCGGGTGGCGGGCTGAAGTTCAGCGAACGCGCGCGCTCGGAGCCCGTGCGCTACACCGGCCTCACCCTGCGCACCACCTTCGACCCGCAACGCCTGACCGCCGAACTCGACGCCACCCTCAACGACGATGGCCGCGTGGACGCGCGCGTCGCCACCGGTTGGGACGCCTACGCCCCGCTGCTCGGCGAAGTCGCCGTCGACACCGACGAGCTGACGTGGATGGAGCTGTTCTCGCCGGACATCGTCGAGCCCACCGGCCGTCTCGCCGGCCGCATCCAGCTCTCGGGCACGCGCGCGCAGCCGCTGCTGGGCGGCAATGCGCAGCTCAGCAACTTCGCCACCGAACTGCCGGCGCTGGCGATCCAGTTGCGCGACGGCGACGTGCGCCTGGACGCGCAGCCCGACGGCAGCGCGCGGATCAGCGGCCGGGTGCGCTCGGGCGAAGGCACCCTCACCCTGGACGGCACCCTCGGCTGGCAGGGCGACGACACGCCGCTGGTGCTCAACGTGCGCGGCGACAACGTGCTGGTCTCCGACACCCGCGACCTGCGCGCGGTCGCCAGCCCCGACGTGGTGGTGCGCTACGCCGCGGGTCAGCCGCTCCAGGTCACTGGCACCGTGACCGTGCCATCGGCACGGATGGACCTGGAACGCCTGGACGAAGGCGTCTCCGCCTCCGACGACGTGGTCGTGCTCGATCCGGCCGATCCGGAGGACACCGGCGCCCTGCCGCTGGACCTGGACCTCACCCTCGCGCTGGGCGACGACGTGCAGCTCAAGGGCTTCGGCCTGGACGGCACGCTTGGCGGCCGCCTGCGCGTGCGCGCCCGCCCCGGCCGCGAGATGACCGCCAGCGGCCAGCTCGACGTCGACGGCCGCTACACCGCCTACGGGCAGAAGCTCACCATCACCCGGGGCGAGCTGGTCTGGTCCGGGGGTCCGGTCGGCAATCCGATCCTCAACATCCGCGCCGAACGCGAAGTGGGCCAGGTCACCGCCGGGGTCGATATCCGCGGCCGCGCCAACGCGCCGGAAGCCACGGTGTGGTCGGACCCGGCCAGCTCGCAGTCCGAGGCGCTGGCCTACCTGGCCCTCGGCCGGCCGTTGTCCAGCGCCAGCCGCGACGAGAGCCGCCAGCTCAACGCGGCCAGCGCCGCGCTCACCGCCGGTGGCAGCCTGCTGGCGTCGCAGCTGGGCGCGCGCATCGGCCTGGACGATGCTGGGGTGATGGAAAGCCGCGCGTTGGGCGGCAGCGTCTTTGGCGTGGGCAAGTACCTGTCGCCCAAGCTGTACGTCAGCTACGGCGTGTCACTGCTCGGCACCGGCCAGGTGCTGACGCTGAAATACCTGCTGCGCAAAGGCTTCGACATCGAGATCGAATCGAGCACGGTGGAGAACCGCGCCTCGGTCAACTGGCGTACCGAGAAGTAGCCGATCAGCCGATCAGCAGTCCACGTTCCTGCGCGATGCGCGCCAGGTCGGCGGCATTGCGCGCGCCCAGCTTCTCCATCAGGTTGGCGCGGTGCCGGTAGAGGGTCTTGACGCTGATGCCCAGGTCGATGGCCAACGCCTTGGGCGGCTGCTGCGACAGCAGGCCGCGCAACGTTTCGCGCTCGCGCTGGCTCAGCCGGGTGGCGTCCGCATTCGGCCGCATCGGCGCGATGTCGCTGCTGAGCACGCGTTCGCCCGCGTGCACCCGGCGCAGCGCGGACAACAGTTCCTGCGCGGCGGCGCCCTTGGTGATGTAGCCGTGCGCGCCGTTGTCCATGGCACGCACCACCAGTGCCGGGTCCTCGTGCATGCTGACGACGATCGGCTTGAGCGTGGGCGCGATCGCGAGCAGTCCGGGCAGCAGTTGCAGGCCGCTCTGCTGGCCCAGCGAGATGTCCACCAGCGCCACGTCCAGCGGATGCAGGCGTACCGCGGCCAGCGCCTCGTCCACGCTGCCGGCCTCGGCAACCACCTGCAGGTCGGGCGCGGCCTCGCACAGGCGCTTGAAACCCTCGCGCACGATGGCGTGGTCGTCGACCAGCAGGATCCGGATCATCGCGTCAGTGTGCCAGCGGCCCCCGTGAGACCCCCGAGAATGTTTCCCAATGACAACGCGGGTCAAGGCATGGCTGGCGGTCAGCCACGTTCGGCAAAGCGGGCGCCCCTGAGCAGCGGGCGACCCTCGACCACATCGGTCCACACCACGTAGGCGCCGCCGTCGGCCAGCACCAGTTGCGGGAAGCCGGTGGCGCGGCCGCGGCCCTGCAGGCGGGCGACCTCCAGCCGCTGCAGCTCGCGCGACAGGTCGGGCGTGTAGCGTGCCAGGTGCAGTGACTGGCCCTGCGGCGTTTCGCGCACCCACAGCACCCACGCCGCGTCCTCGTCGAGGGCGACGTCGACACGGCCCTGCACGGCTTCCCCGCGGTCGACCACCACCGGCGCGGCGAAGGCATCGGCGGCATTGCCGCTGCGCGCCAGTTTCAGTGCGGGCACGTCGCCGGCGGCGGTGTACCAGCCGACCACGACCTCGGCGCCGCGCGCGGCCAGCGCCGGGCCATTGACCGGGCACGCCGGCATGCGCCACTCGTCGGCGTGCACGCGCACCGGCGCCAGCCAGCGCTGGCCGTCGTGGCGGGCGACGAAGATGTCGCGGATCTCGCCTTCGGTACGGTCGCGGTAGGCGAGCAGGGTGCGGCCGTCGAGGACGGTGGCGTCGGTCTGGCAGCAGTCGCAGGTGGACAGGTCCAGCGGCTGCTCGTCATGGCGCTGCAGGCGGGCATCGAAATGCGCGGTGCGCAGGGTCATCATCGGCGTGGCCGGAGCGGGCAAAGCCACGGCTTGCGCTGCGCCGCCAGAAGCCCGGACATCGCCCTCCGCGGGCGTGGTGCCGGCCTCCGCCGTGCCATCGCCGTGACCGCCATGGCCTGCATGGGCGTCGCTGGACCCCTGTGCCTCGTCCGTACCCTCGGCGGTGTGGCGGCCGTCCAGCCAGGCCACGCCCACCCGCTCGGGCCCGGCGACCCACAACGAGACGAAGCCATGCTCGGTCGGCGTGCCATCGGTGTTGACCAGCACCGGCTTGGTCCACGTGCGGCCGCCGTCGGCCGAGCGCACCAGCGCCACGTCATAGGCATAGGTCGCGGCCGCCGACTTCTGCAGCCAGTGCGACCACAGTGCACCGTCGGCGGTCATCGCCACATGGGGGGTGTCGGCCCAGTTGACGAACCAGTCGTCGCCACTGGCCACGGTGATCGGCGTGCTCCAGTCGCTGGCGCCGGGCGCGCGCGTGGCCAGGCGCAGCGTGTGGCGCTTACCCGCCGATTCGATCCACGACAGCACGAGCGTGCCGTCCGGGGCCACGATCAGGTCCGGTTGCGCGGCGCGCTCCGGCGTCGGCAACGGCCATTCGCTTTGCACCAGCGGGGCCGGGCCCGGGGGCGCGGTGGCCAGGGATGCGGCTGTGGGCGCCGCGGCGCGGGGCGGGCCGGCGGCGTCAGTGGAGGACGGCTGGCAGGCCGACACGGCCAAGGCAGCGGTGATGACGAGGGGAACGAGTAGTGGGCGCATTGCCCGAGGGTATCCCGACCCGCGTGCCGCGTCATGCCAGTCGGTCGCGGACGTCCATCCTGCGTGGCGTGACGAATGCCTCGTCGGGGTTTCAGGCCACGCGGCTGCGCCGCTGTCGGGTCAGGTGCACCAGCAACAGCGAGATCGCCGCGGGGGTCATGCCCGGGATGCGCTGCGCCTGGCCCAAGGTCTGCGGCTGCACGCGCTGCAGCTTCTGCTTCACCTCGGCCGACAGCCCACGTACGCCGGCATAGTCGAAGCCGGCGGGGATCACGGTGTCTTCGTGGCGGCGCTGGCGCTCGATCTCCTCGCGCTGGCGATCCAGGTAGCCGGCGTACTTCACGCCAATCTCGACCTGTTCGGCCACCGCGACGTCGGCGACCGCCGGTCCCAGCGAGGGCACCGACATCAGCTTCGCGTAGTCCAGTTCAGGGCGCTTGAGCAGATCGCGCGCACTGGTCTCGCGGCTGACCTCCACCCCCAGCACCGCACCCACCTCGCGGCCGAGCGCGTTGTTGGGCGCGGCCCAGATCGCGCCCAGCCGCGCATGTTCGCGCTCGATCGCCTCGCGCTTGGCGTCGAAGGCGGCAAAGCGCGCGTCGTCGACCAGGCCCAGTTCGCGCCCGATCGGCGTCAGGCGCAGGTCGGCATTGTCCTCGCGCAGCTGCAGCCGGTACTCGGCGCGGCTGGTGAACATGCGGTACGGCTCGCTGGTGCCGTGGGTGATGAGGTCATCAACGAGCACACCGAGGTAGGCCTCGTCGCGGCGCGGGCTCCAGCCCTCGTGCCCGCGCACGAAGCGCGCGGCGTTGACGCCGGCCAGCAGGCCCTGCGCGGCGGCCTCTTCGTAGCCGGTGGTGCCGTTGATCTGGCCGGCGAAGAACAGCCCGGCCACGGCCTTGGTCTCCAGCGTGCTTTTCAGCCCGCGCGGGTCGAAGAAGTCGTATTCGATGGCGTAGCCGGCACGGGTGATGTGCGCGTGCTCGAAGCCGCGAATGCTGCGCACCAGGGCCAGCTGCACGTCAAACGGCAGCGAGGTGGAAATGCCGTTGGGGTAGATCTCGGCGACGTCCAGGCCTTCGGGCTCGACGAAGATCTGGTGGCTGTCCTTCTCGGCGAAGCGCACCACCTTGTCCTCGATCGAGGGGCAGTAGCGCGGGCCGATGCCCTCGATCTGGCCGGTGTACAGCGGACTGCGGTCCAGCGCGCCGCGAATGATGTCGTGGGTGCGCTCGGAGGTGTGGGTGATCCAGCACGACACCTGACGCGGGTGGTCAGCCGCACTGCCCAGGAAGGACATCACCGGTCGCGGATCGTCGCCCGGCTGCTCCTCCATCACGGTGTAGTCCAGGGAGCGGCCATCGATGCGCGGCGGGGTGCCGGTCTTGAGCCGGTCGACCACGAACGGGCCTTCGCGCAGTCTGGCCGCCAAGGCCACCGACGGCGGATCACCCGCGCGCCCGGCGGCGTAGGTGGTGGGACCGATGTGCACCTTGCCCGCGAGGAACGTGCCCGCGGTCAGCACCACCGCCGGTGCGTGGAAGGCCAGCCCGGTCTGGGTGACCACGCCGCGCACCCGGCCGTGACCCGCATCGCCACGCGGGCCATCGCCGAACAGGATGTCGTCCACCGCGGCCTGGAATAGGGTCAGGTTGGCCTGACCCTCCACCGCGCGACGGATGAAGGCGCGATACAGCGCGCGGTCGGCCTGGCAGCGCGTGGCGCGCACGGCCGGGCCCTTGCTGGCGTTGAGCCGGCGCCACTGGATCCCGGCGGCGTCCGCGGCCCGCGCCATGATTCCGCCGAGCGCGTCGATCTCCTTGACCAGATGGCCCTTGCCGATGCCGCCGATCGCCGGGTTGCAGCTCATCGCGCCCACGGTCTCGACGTTGTGGGTGAGCAGCAGGGTGCGCGCACCCGCGCGCGCCGCCGCCAGTGCGGCCTCGGTGCCGGCGTGGCCGCCACCGACCACGATCACGTCGTATTGGAAAAAGTCGCTCATCGGTGAAAGTCTACGCCGATCAATCGCTTGCGTGGCACGGAAGACCGTCGCCACAGTTCTGCGTCAGCTGTTGGCACGGTTCCTGCTTATCCTTACCCTGCACCCGGTAGGACAGGCGCGATGCGCCGGCAGGCATTGGAACAGGGGCCCGCCACGTACTTGCAGGGGAAGCCCAGGGGGCCGAATGTCGGGGGACATCGGCCCCCTTTCTTTTTGCCCGCACGCCGACAGGGCGCAACGCGTACCGCGCGGCGGTCGCATAACGGAATCGAGCGGGAAACACGGCCATCATGACCGGGCGGCGGACACCAGGCTTGCCCCGGGCCGGGCCGGGCGCCGGCACCCGTCGAGGGCGGAACAGGGGGGATCCGTGGTTCCTCGACGGGTGCCGACCTAGGCTCGTGCAGGCAGATTACGTCGCATTGCGACGCAATCTGTCAATACCCGGCCGCCAGGGTCGGTTCAGGCGTCACGGTTCCTCGGTCCGGCGGCGCTCGCCCTCGCGCTGCTGGGCCTGACGGATCATCTGCTCCATTCGCGACCCGGAGCGGCGTCGCTCGGTCGCCGCCGGGCGCGGTGTCACCGTAGCCGGACGCAGGGTGTCACCCGACGACATCGGGGTCTGGCCCTGCCGGCGGCGGATGATCTCGTCGTAATTGCGCCACGGCGCCGGCCGGTCGCGGTCCGAGTCGCCCTGCGGCGGACGCGGATAGGTCGGGTAGCCGGGCCGGTAGTAGTACGGGTAGCGGTAGTGGCCGCCGTAGGGATAGCCGTAGTACGGGTAGCCGTAGGCGCCGTACGGATAGCGCCCGTAGTAGCCGTTGGGGTACGCACCGTACGGGTAATAGCCGCCGTGGTAGCGGTATTCGGAGTACGGCTGGCCGTAGTAGTAGTCGCCACGACCACCGCGGTAGCCGTAGTCGGTGGTCACGCAGCCGGCGACCAGGGTCGCGGCGACGGCAGGCAGGAGCAGTTTACGCAACATGGTCGGATCCCCCGGGGTCTTGCCCGCAATCTGCGGCCAAGCCATTGAACTATCGCTTAATCCAGCCGGCCCGTCGTCACCCGTGCGGCGGGCGTTGCCGGGCCTTCAGTTCCGCTGGCCACCGCCGTAGCGGTCGGGTGCGCTAGGCTTTTGCCGATGACCGATCCGACCCCCGCCCTCCCCCGCTTCGAGGATCTGCTCGAGGCCGCCGCCCGCATCGCCCCGCACGCCCACGCCACGCCCGTCCTGCGCTCGCGCAGCCTCGATGCCCTGGCGGGCTGCGAACTGCATTTCAAGGCCGAACCGCTGCAACGTACGGGTGCCTTCAAGTTCCGCGGTGCCTGCAACGCCGTCTGGGCGCTGGACGATGCCACCGCCCGCGCGGGCGTGGTCACCCACTCCTCCGGCAACCACGGCGCGGCGTTGGCCCTGGCGGCCCGCACCCGCGGCATCGCCTGCCACGTGGTCGTGCCCGAAGGCGCGGTGGCGGCCAAGCTCGCCGCCATCCGCGCCTATGGCGCCACGCTGCATCCCTGCGCGCCGACGATTGCCGCCCGCGAGGCGCGCTGCGCACAGGTCCAGTCCGAGACCGGCGCGACCCTGGTCCATCCCTACACCGACCCGCGGGTGATCGCCGGACAGGGCACCGCGGCGCTGGAGCTGCTGGCCGCGGTGCCGACCCTGGACCGGCTGGTGGCGCCGGTGGGCGGTGGCGGCCTGATTGGCGGCACCGCCATCGCGGCTACGGCGCGGGCGCCTGGCTGCCAGGTGATCGGCGCCGAGCCCGCCGGCGCCGCCGAGACCTTCGCCTCACTGCAACGCGGCGAGCGCGTCACCGAGTTCACCCCCGACACCGTGTGCGACGGCCTGCGCGGCACGCTGGGCGCACCCAACTTCGCCCTGCTGCAACGGCACGGCGTGCGGGTGCTGACCGCCACCGACACCCAGGTGGTGGCCGCGATGCGCCTGCTATGGCAGCGCGGCAAGCTGCTGGTGGAGCCCTCGTCGGCGGTGGCCCTGGCGATCGTGCTGGCGCATCCTGCCGAATTCGCCGGCAAGCGGGTGGGTATCATCCTGTCGGGCGGCAACGTCGACCTCGACGCGCTGCCCGCCCTGTTCGCCCCGTGCGCCGAGGAGGTTCCATGAAGATCGACGGCACCCGCAGCAACGACCGCGCCACCGAGGTGGTGCTGGACTACTACGCGGCGTTCAACCGCGGCGACTGGGAAGCGATGCTGGCGCTGCTCGACGAGGGCGTGGTCCACGACCTCAACCAGGGCGCGCGCGAGACCGGCAAGGCCGCCTTCGCCCGGTTCCTGGCGCGGATGGAAGCCAGCTACCGCGAACAGCTGCACGACATCGTGGTGATGACCTCGCCCGACGGCAACCGCGCCGCGGCCGAGTACGTGGTCCACGGCACCTACCTGGCCAGCGACCCGGGCCTGCCCGAGGCGCGCGGCCAGACCTACGTGTTGCCGGGCGGGGCGTTCTTCGAGATCCACGACGGGCGCATCCATCGCGTGACCAACTACTACAACCTCGAGGACTGGATCGCCCAGGTCCGCTGAGCGCATGGCCGGTCGGTGACCACTTTGACGCTGGTCAAACGTGCCACTGTCTGCCTGCTGCACCATCCTCCCGACCCGACCCACGCTGGCCAGACCCGGAGCCACTGATGAATGCCCTGTCCCGCCCCCGTTACGGCGCTGGCCTGCGCCACCTGCACTGGCTGGTCGCGCTGCTGGTGTTGGCCGCCTATCTCTTCATCGAACAGCGCGGTCTGTTCGAGCGCGGCACCGCGGAGCGCGCGGCGATGGTGCAGGCGCATTTCTGGACCGGCCTGACGATCCTGGCGCTGGCGCTGTGGCGCGTCGCCTTGCGCGTCCGCGCCACGGTGCCCCCGATCACCCCGGCCATCCCGGCGTGGCAGGCGGTGCCGTCCAAGTTGCTGCACCTGGCGCTGTATGCCTTCATCCTGGTGATGCCGCTGCTGGGCCTGGCGACCGCGTGGGCCGATGACAAGGCGCTGTACATCCCGCTCACGCAGGTGGCGCTGCCGTCGCTGATCGCGCCCAACGAGGATCTCGCGCACCAGCTCGAGGACCTGCATGGGCAGATCGGCGAGATCTTCTACTGGGTGATTGGCCTGCACGTGGTGGCGGCGCTCTATCACCATCTCGTGCGCCGCGACGACACCCTGCGCCGCATGCTCTGACCGGCGGGCGCGGCGGTCAATAAACCGCCGCCGCAGTTGGGGTAGAGTCCGCGGATTCCGCTGCCTGGGCCTGCCATGCCCCGACTGTTGCGTTCACCGGGATTCTGGATCTGCGCGCTGGTGCTGGCGCTGGCTTTCGGTTTCCTCGGCAGCCGCGGCATCTGGGACCCGGACGAAGGCCGCTACACCAACGTCGCGCTGAACATGCTGGACAGCGGCGACTGGCTCAACCCGCGCCGCCACCACGAAGTCGGGCACTGGACCAAGCCGCCGCTGACCTACTGGGCCATCGCGGCCAGCGTCGCGGTATTCGGGCACAACCCGTGGGCAGCACGGTTGCCCGCCGCGCTCGCCTACCTGCTGTCGGCGTGGTTGGCGTGGCGGCTGGCGCGACGGCTGCTGCCAGGCACGCAGCACCAGGCCGCCGTGGTCTACGCGACCATGCTGTTGCCGCTGGGTGCGTCGCAGCTGATCACCACCGACTACCTGCTGGCGGCGTTCGAGACGCTCGCCCTGTACGCCTTCGTCGAGGCGCAGTGGCGCGTGGGCGCGACGGCCCGCGATCGCGCCACGCTGGGCTGGATCGCGCTGATGTGGGTGGCGTTCGCGCTGGGCTTCCTGACCAAGGGCCCACCCGCGCTGCTGCCGCTGCTGGTGGTGTTCGCCTTCAACCTGCTACTGCCACGCGAGCGGCGCCGGCGCACCCTGCACTGGTGGGGGTTGGCGCTGTTCGTGCTGCTGGCGCTGCCGTGGTACGTGGCGGTAGTGCTCAACCACCCCGGGTTGTTCGAGTACTTCATCGGCGACGAGGTGGTGAGCCGTGTCACCACCAATGAGTTCGGCCGCCACGGCGAGTGGTACGGCTGGTTGCAGGTGTACGCGCCCACCCTGCTGATCGGCACGCTGCCCTGGAGTGCGCCGCTGTGGCGATGGATGCGGGCATTGCCGACGCGGGTGCGGCGCTGGTACCGCGACGATGCGGCGCGCGCGCAGGATGCGCCGAGCCTGCTGCTGGCGCTGTGGATCTTCCTGCCGCTGCTGGTGTTCTGCTTCGCGCAGTCGCGCATGCCGCTGTACCTGTTGCCACTGTTCGTGCCGATGGCGCTGGCCATCGCGGCCCAGCGCCAGGCGGAGGGTCACGGCCTGCCGCGCTGGTCGTGGCTTGCCGCGTGGGCCGGGGTGCTGCTGGCGTTGAAGTTTGCTGCCGCGCACTGGCCCACGCACAAGAATGCGGCCGACTGGGCCGAGGCGATCCGCGCGCGTACCGACATGCCGGTGCGCGAGGTGGCGTTCCTCGAGGACATGGCGCGTTACGGCCTGCACCTGCACCTGGACGCGGAGGTGGAGAAGATTGCGCTGGAGCCGCAGCCGCAGGCGCGCTTCAACCCGGTCAACGACACCGATCTGGCGCGCGAACTGGGCGAGCACGAACCGCACGTGGTGTGGGTGTGCAAGCAGGCGCGCTGGGACGAGCTGCGGGCGCGCATCGAGGCGCTCGGATACCGCGCCACCGCGCTGGGCGCGCCGTACCACGGGCGGATCATCTTCAAGGTGGAACCGGCCACGCGCTGAGCCGCGGCACGCCGTGCCGGACTACGCGCCGTGGTCGCCCTGCAGGGCCTCGGTGGCCTTGCGATTGCCGGCCGCCGCGCGGGCGGCGACCACGCTGAAAGCGATGATGCCGACGATGACCACCACCGCGCCCCACAGCGCGCGGCCCTGCGGCCATGCTTCGTCCAGCCACATCACGCCGATCACCGTGGCGAACAGCAACTCCGCCGCCTGCATCGCCTCGGCGGCCGCCAGCGCGGTCGGGTCGTTGCGCACCATGCCGGTGGCCTGGAAGAACAGCACCGTGGCGATGATCCCCGCCCCCAGCGCGACGCCAGCCGCCAGCCACACCTGGCCCATCGGCGGCGGGCCCGCCTGCTGCCAGGCGAACGCGGCGACCAGCAGCCACAACGGCTGGCTGGCCAGGGTCATGCCGAACACCCGCTGGGTGGCGTTGAGTTCGATGCCCACGCGCTCCAGGTGCAGCAGCAGGCCACGATTGCCCAGCGGGTAGGCGAAGGCCGAGACCGCCACGCACGCGAGCGCGATCCAACCGTGCAGATCGAGTCCGCCGCCGTGGCCGACCTGCATCATCAGCACGCCCGCCACGATCAGCGCACCCACCGCCAGCGCCGGCAGCGGCACCTTCGCCCGGGCATCGCGGTACAGGAACGGTGCGCACAGCATCCCGGCGATGACGGTGAGCTGGAAGGTGCCCGCCACCAGCCACGACGGCCCGCTGGCGGCGGCGTAACTGAGCAGCAGGTAGAAACCGACGAACCCCACCCCGCTCCAGCCCAGCCACGGCCACGGATGCGCGCGCATCGCCCGCCACACGGGACGAACCCCGCCCTGCCACGGCATCACCAGCAGCATCAGCGGCAGCGTGATCAGGTAGCGCAGGCTCGCGGTCCACGCCCAATGGCCCCCGTCGGTCGCAGCGGCGCGGTTGAGCACGTAGGTGCAGGTGAAGAACAGGGCCGACAGCAGGGCGATGGCCACCGCCCACAACGCGATTCGACTGGCCCTGTGGGCAGGGCCGGTCATCCGCGCTTCCTGACCTTGATGCTCGACACCGGCACCTGCACCTCGTCCACGCCCCCGACCCGGATCGGCGCGCCGGGCGGCGGGCCCCACGCGTGGGCGTAGATCACTTCCCACGTCGCCGGCAGCTTGCCGTCCTCACCCCGCAGCTGCTCGTAGGCCTGCGCGGCGCGGGCGAAGCGCGCGCGGCCGGTGAGCGCGCGGCGGCGGTCCTGCATGGCGTTGGTTGCGCCCAGGGTGCGCAGCTCGCGCATCAGCAGCGCCATGTCGTCGTGGCGCGCGGTGAACTCGTCGCGGTCGAGCACCGGGTCCTTGAAACCGGCGGCGATCAGCGCGTCGCCAAACTGCGCGATCGAAGGGAACAGGCTGACGTGCGGCGCGGCATCGGCTTCTGAAAAGGCACCGCGCAGTTCGAACAACGTGTCCGGGCCGAAGGTCGACACCAGCAGCATGCCGCCGGGCTTGAGGACGCGGCGGAACCCGGCGAACACCGCCGGCAGGTCGTCCAGCCACTGCAGGCACAGGTTGGAATACAGGATGTCGACGCTGGCGTCGCGCAGCGGCAACCGCGCCACGTCGGCACACACCGGCTCGGGGCGGCGCGCGAAATCCAGGAACGCGGGCAGGCGGCCCGCGGTGTTGACGCGGGTCTGCCGCAGCATGCCCATCGCCAGGTCCAGCGCGATCACCTGTGCCTTCGGCCAGCGCTTCTGCATGGCCGCGGCGGCATGACCGGGGCCGCAGCCCAGGTCCACGATGACCTGCGGTACCGGCGCGTTGCGCGAGGCGTCGAGGTAGTAGTCCAGCGATTCGGACAGGCGGGCGCCCACTTCGCGCTGCAGGGCGGCGGCGGAGTCGTAATGCTGCGCGGCACGCGAGAAGCTGCGGCGCACCTGGCGATGGTCGAACAGTTCGGTCATGGCGTTCCTGGCGCGCGTTCCATCGCGCGGGCGGGCGGGTCGGGGACACCGCGCGCCGTCGTCCTTGGCGGGGGATGCCGGCGCCTAGCCGGCCTGGGCGCTATTGTGGCCCGGAAGCCCGGGCAGCGCCTGCATGAATTGGTCGAGTTCGTCGGCCACCTGCGCCGTGGCACTGAGGAACGGCGCGTGGCCGGCGTTGGCGATCACCACGCTGCGGGCGGCATGCGCCAGCTTGGCTGCGGCCGGCATCGCACCCGCCGGCACCAGGCGGTCGCGTCGGCCGGAGATCCACAGGCTGGGCACCTTCAGCCGGGTGAGGTCCTCACGCAAGTCGGCCCGATCGAGCAGGGCCAGGCCTTCCTGCAACGCGCGCTCCGCCGGCTCGCCGCGTTCGAAGGCGTGCCCCTTGAGGTTGCGCAGGTCTTCCTGCGCGGTGGCCGAGCCCAGCGACTCCAGCGCGAGGAAGCCCTCCAGCGTACCGCGGAAATCGCGCCGCAATGCGGCGCCGAAATCGCGGAACAGGTCGGGGCCGACTCCGTGCGGCCAGTCCTCGCCAGTCACGAAGCGCGGTGAGGAAGCGATCAGCACCACCCCACGCACGGCCTCCGGATGGTCGAGCGCGGCGCGAAGCGCGAACTGCCCGCCCAGCGACCAGCCCAGCCACACCGCATCGGGCACGCGCGCGACCAGTTCGGCCGACAGCGCCTCGGGCGAGAGCGGCCAGGTCGATTCGCGCGAATGGCCGTGGCCCGGCAGGTCGACCAGGTGCAGGGTGTAACGGTCAGCCAAGCGCTCGACCAGCGGCATGAACAGGCCGCCGTGCATGGCCCAGCCATGGACGAGGGCCAGCGACGGCCCGCGGCCGTGGGATTCGATATGCAAGTTCATCAGTGGATCTGACTACAGGAAGCGGGGACGAAACAGCGCCGCAACGCCTCACGAAATGGGGTGCGCGCCGGCCCGTGTCCCGCGACAACGTGCAGTTGCGGACCCGATCAGCGCGTCAAAGCGGCCGCCGTGCTCAGGCGACCGCGTCGTAGCCGTGTTCGACAGCGTCGCGCGCCCACGCCAAGGCCTCGACCAGCGCATCCACGTCGGCCGGGGTGTGCAGCGCCGACAGGGTGATGCGCAGGCGCGCACTGCCCTCCGGCACCGTCGGCGGACGGATCGCCGCCACCCAGAAGCCCTGCATTTCCAGTGCGTGCGCCATCGCCATCGCCACGCGCTCGTCGCCGCAGACCAGCGGCTGGATGGGCGTGTCCGAGGGCAGCAGCTTGAAGCCGTGCCCCTTGGAGCGCTCGCGCAGGCGAACGGCCAGCTCATGCAGGCGCTCGCGACGCCAATGCTCGCTGCGCGCCAGCTTCACCGCCGCCAGCGACGCCGCGGCCTGCGCCGGCGGCAGCGCGGTGGTGTAGATGTACGGCCGCGCGGTTTCGGCGAGGTGGTTGATCAGGTCGGCATCGCCGACCACCGCCGCGCCGTAGCCACCCAGCGCCTTGCCGAGCGTGGCCAGCTGCAGCGGCACCTGCTCCACGCCCATCCGCGCCGCGGCGACCGAACCGCGGCCGTCGGGGCCGATGACGCCCACGCCGTGCGCGTCGTCGACGTACATCAGCGCCTTCTGCACGCGTGCGGCCAGCGAGAGTTCGCGCAGCGGCGCGATGTCGCCGTCCATGCTGAACACGCCATCGGTGGCCAGCATCGCCATGCCGTCCGGCACGCTGCGCAACTGGCGGATGGCGCCTTCGGCATCGGCATGCGGATAACGGCGCAGGCGACAGCCGGCCAGGCGCGCGGCATCGATCAGGCTGGCGTGGTTGAGCCGGTCCTGCACGCACACGTCCTCGTCGCCGAGCAGCGCCTGGACCACGGCCAAATTGGCCAGGTAGCCGCTGCCGAAGAGCAGTGCGCGCGGAGCGCCGAGCCAGTCGGCCAGCTCGCGCTCCAGCGCTTCGTGCGCGGCATGGTGACCGCACACGAGGTGCGAGGCCACGCCACCGGCGCCTTCGCGCGCGGCCACGTCGCCGAGCGTCGCGGTCACCTTGAAATGCTGCGACAGGCCCAGGTAATCGTTGCCGCAGAAGTTGGTCAGCCAGCGGCCGTCCACCTCGCAGCGCGCGCCATCGCGGTGGGTCACGGTGCGGCGTTCGCGCACCCTGTGCTGGGCCGCGCGCTGGGCGCGGGCGGCCTGGATGCGGTCACGCCAGACTGCGCGGGCCATGGCTCAGGCCGCGCAGGAACAATGGGCGCCGCAGCCGCCGGCTTCCGCGCCGTACTGATTCGATCCTTCGATGATGTCGGCGTGCACGGTGCCGGCCTTCGCCTCCACCGCGACCTGCATCGGGCGCAGGCCAAGGCGGGCGAACAGGGCCAGATCCCGTTCGGTATCCGGGTTACCGGTAGTCAAGAGCTTCTCCCCATAGAAGATCGAGTTGGCGCCAGCGAGGAAACAGAGCGCCTGCAACTCATCGCTCATGGCCTCGCGTCCGGCCGACAACCGCACCATAGACTGCGGCATCAACAACCGGGCAACTGCGATGGTACGCACAAATTCGAAGGGGTCCAGCTCCGTGGTGCCGGCCAGCGGTGTCCCTTCCACCTGCACCAGCCGGTTGATCGGCACCGAGTCCGGGTGCGCCGGCAGGTTGGCCAGGGTCTGCAGCAGGCCGGCGCGCTGGTCGCGGCTCTCGCCCATGCCGACGATGCCGCCGCAGCAGGTCTTCATGCCCGCGTCGCGCACGTGCGCCAGCGTGTCCAGGCGGTCCTGGAACTCGCGGGTGTGGATGATCTGGTTGTAGAAGTCGGGCGCGGTGTCGAGGTTGTGGTTGTAGTAGTCCAGTCCGGCCTCGCGCAGCGCCTGCGCCTGCGGGCCGCTGAGCATGCCCAGCGTGGCGCAGGTCTCCAGCCCCAGCGCCTTCACCTCGCTGATCATGGCCGCGACCTTGGGGATGTCGCGGTCGGCCGGCGAGCGCCACGCCGCGCCCATGCAGAAGCGGCTTGCGCCGGCGGCCTTGGCGGCCTTGGCCTTCTCCAGCACCGCCTCGGTGCTCATCAGCTTGCTGGCATCGACGCCGGTGTCGTAGCGCTGGGCCTGCGGGCAGTAGGCGCAGTCCTCGGGGCAGCCGCCGGTTTTGACCGACAGGAGGGTGCTGACCTGCACCTCGGCCGGGTCGAAGTGTTGGCGGTGCACGCTGGCGGCGCGGTGCAGCAGCTCGGGGAACGGCAGGTCCATGAGCGCGCGGACCTCGGAGCGGGACCAGTCGTGGCGCGGCGGCGGCGACGGCACGGCGGGGATTTCACTGACAACTTGCATGGGCGGCGCCTGACAGACAGCACGAGGGAAGGCGGGCAGTCTGGAAAGCATGACGGACCCTGTCAACCAAAACACCCGCTTGGAAGTTGACAGCGGGCACGGCGCCCATCTGGAGCGGGTCGCGTTCCTGCCCGCGACGGGCGGCCTGCGCGCCGCCTGGGATGCCGCTCTGCGACCCCTGGTCGGCGCGCTGTGGCCATCCCGCTGCCTGATCTGCGGCGACCCCGGGCAGGATGGCCGCGACCTGTGTGCCCACTGCGACCGCCAGTTGCCCTGGAGCGGTGCGGCCTGTCACCGCTGCGCCCTGCCGGTGCCAGGCACCGCCGCCAACCAGGCCACCTGCACCCTATGCGAACACGAGCCCCCGCCCGTCGCCCGCACCCGCGCCGCGTTCGCCTACGCCGCCCCCTTGGACCGGCTGCTGCCGCAGTTGAAATTCCACGGCAACCTCGCCGTGGCGCGCCTGCTCGCCCGACTGATGGCCGAGGCCTTCGCCGACCTGCCTGCCCCCGATGCGCTGGTCCCGGTACCACTGCACCGCCGGCGCCTGCGCGAGCGCGGCTACAACCAGGCACGCGAGATCGCGGCGCCGCTGGCACGGGGCCTCGGCTTGCGGCTGCGCGACGACCTGCTGCAACGCATCCGCCACACCCGGCCGCAGTCCACGCTGGATGCCGATGCGCGCCAGGGCAACCTCGACGATGCCTTCGCGGTGGGCACTCGCGGTCCGCTGCCGGCGCACGTGGTGCTGGTCGATGACGTGATGACCACCGGCGCCACCCTGCACGCGGCCGCTTGGGCGCTGCGCGAGGCCGGCGTGCGGCGGGTGGACGCGTGGGTGGTCGCGCGGGCGCTTTGAGCTCAGCCCAGCCCGCGATCCAGTGCCAACCCCACAAAGATCGCCGCGCCCACCCAGTGGTTGTGCAGGAAAGCCCTGAAGCAGGCCTCGCGCGCGCGGCCGCGGGCGATGGCGAATTCGTACACCACCAGCAGCGCGCCCACGGCCAGGCCCAGCCACCAGTACTGGCCCAGCCCGGCACGCTGCCCGACCAGCGCGAACGCCGCGAACGCAAGCGCGTACAGCACGCCCTGCGCCACCAGGTCCAGTTCGCCGAACAGGATCGCGGTGGACTTGCTGCCCACCTTCAGGTCGTCGTCGCGGTCGACCATCGCGTACCAGGTGTCGTACGCGGTGGTCCAGAAGATGTTGGCCACGTACAGCAGCCACGCCACCGGCGGCACCGTGCCCTGCACCGCGGCGAAGGCCATCGGGATGCTCCAGCCGAACGCGAGGCCGAGGTAGACCTGAGGCAGGTAGGTGTAGCGCTTGAGGTACGGGTAGCTGGCGGCGAGGAACACGCCCACCACGCTCAGCCACACCGTCAGCCGGTTCATGGTCAGCACCAGCGCGAACGCCACCAGCATCAGCACCGCGAACACCGCCAGCGCCTCGCGGCCGCCCACCGCGCCGGTGGCCAGCGGACGTCCCTGGGTGCGCTCCACGTGCGGGTCAAGCCAGCGGTCGGCGTAGTCGTTGATCACGCAGCCAGCCGACCGCGTCAGCCATACGCCGGCGCTGAACACGAACAGCGTCCACATCGGCGGCACGCCATCGGCAGCGAGCCACAGCGCCCACCACGTCGGCCACAGCAGCAGCAGCCACCCGATGGGCCGGTCGCCGCGCACCAGCTGCCAGTACAGCGCCAGTTTTCGCCGCCATTGCGGGACCACGGCCGTGCTGGGGGATTCGAAGCGTTCGTAGGACATGGCGGGGGGAATCACGGGAGACGACGTCGCCGACCGCGCGACGGAGGCCGGCATTGTCGCACCCCGGGGTGGCGTCCCGCGGGCCCGGGCGGACAGCCGCGGACTTTTCCCGCTAGAATGCCCATCCCGCACGGCGCGAAGCCGGCGGCGACGCAGTACCACGCGCCCGTAGCTCAGCCGGATAGAGTAGTGGCTTCCGAAGCCATTGGTCGGGGGTTCGAATCCCTCCGGGCGCGCCATTCCCCATCGCCACGATCAGTCCGCCGCAGCCCAGCCGACTTGGCGCCTGCCTGTCTTGGCACCCCGTTGCGCAGTGGTAGCATGACCGCATAACGACGCAACGGACCTGCACTCGTGGAACTGGACGTTCTCCTCGCCCCGCTCGCCGGGGACGCGCCTGCTGGCGCAGACCTTTCGTTTTCCCTCGATTACGACGCGATCCGCGACGCGCGGCGCGCCGACGACCCGACCCTGGCGCAGGGCGAGTGGGTCACCGAGCTCAAGACCGCCGACTGGCCGCAAGTGGCTCGCCGCTGCGGCGAGCTGCTGGGCGCGCGAAGCAAGGACCTGCAGCTGGCGGTGTGGTGGGCCGAAGCGCAGACCCGGCAGCGCGGCTTCGCCGGCCTGGCCGATGGTTACCGGCTGGTGGCAGGCCTGTGCGACGGGTTCTGGGACACCCTGCACCCGCAGGCGGACGATGGCGACTTCGAGCAGCGCATCGGCACGCTGACCTGGCTGCTGGCGCAATCGATGACGTGGATGCGCGAACTGCCGCTGACCCAGGCGCCACAGGGCCGCTTTGGCCTGGCCGACTTCGAGTCGGCGCGCGCACGACGTGGCGACGACCACGAGGGCGCCTCACTGGCCACGTTGGAGGCGGCGCGACGGGCGACTGCGCACGGCTTCTATGCACAACTGGTGGAGACCCTGCCTGCGTGCCGCATCGCCTTGCAGACCTTGGAGCAGGCGGTGGATGCGCGCCTGGGCTTGGATGGGCCGAGCTTCACCGCCGTGCGCGACCAACTGGCGCACCTGGAGGACGTGGTCCGGCGGTTCGCGCGCGAGGCGGGGGTGTTGCTGGATGGCGAGAGCCCCGATTCCGCCGCAGCAATGGCCGATCCCTTCGGTGACACGACGCTGGCGAATGACGGTGCGGGCGCGCCGGCGACGGCCGTTGCGCCGGTGCCCAATGGCGCAATCACCACGCGCAAGGAGGCGATCGCCCAACTGCGGCGGGTGGCCGAGTTCTTCCGCCGCACCGAGCCACACAGTCCGGTGGCCTACCTTGCCGACAAGGCCGCACGCTGGGGTGAGATGCCCCTGCACGTCTGGCTCAAGCGGGTGATCAAGGACGACAGCACGCTCGCGCAGATGCAGGAGCTGCTGGACATCGACGAGCCGGGAGAGGCGCGGGAGTAACCGGCGCCTTTGCTCGGCTGCTGCCCGTGAACGCGCTCAGAGCACGGTGAACTCGATGCGGCGGTTGCGTGCGCGGCCGTCAGCGCTGCTGTTGTCGGCCAGCGGGCGATCGGGCCCAAGGCCCTGCACGGTCATGCGCGAGGCGTCGATGCCGGCGCTCTCCAGATAGCGACGCACGGCTTCCGCGCGTGACTGGCTGAGCGCGATGTTGGCCGAGCGTGCGCCGACATTGTCGGTGTGGCCGCTGACCCGGACCCGGGCACCGCCGATGCTGCGCATGGCCGCGGCCATCTGCTCCAGCACCGCGATGCCCTGCGCGGTCAGGTTGGCGCTGCCGCTCTGGAACTCGATGGTGCGGTTGGCGAGCGCCTGGTCGAGCACCGCCTGCTTGGAGCCTCCGACGCGCAGGCCGTTGTGCACCGTCCACGTGCGGTTGAGCGAGGTCGACAGGCGGCTGGCCAGCTGTTGGCGCTGCGCCTCGTTGCCGACCTCGCCTTGCAGGCGCACGACGTTGCCATTGACCTCCAGCTGTCCCGCCGAGACCTGGCGAAGGTCGTCACCCAGCAGGTTGACCACGTGCGACTGCCAGTTGGGCGGCGCGACCACGTCGTCCACTTCGATCCGGTCAACCACGCGCGCGTCGCCGTACAGCGCGCGCAGTCGCGCCAGCACGGCGGCGCGGGTAGCCTCATCCGGCACGGTGCCGGTGACGATGACCGGTTTGCCCTCTGCGCCGGCCGCCGTGTCGCCTGCGGGACTCGCGGGTGCGAGCGACGCGGCAGTGCCGCCCGCGCCCGCCTGCGCCCACACCGAAGCACCGGACGCCGCAGCCATCACCACCAGCAGCGTAATCCACCCCGCACCCGTCCTTCCGATCGTGCCCTTCGCCATGCTCATGTCCCGAGAAACGTTTCGCCAAAGACCTTGCGCGCCATCCGCAACGACAGATCGTCGCGGTCGAGGAAGCTGACCAGGCGGTTGAGCGCGTAATCCTCCACCACCTGCTCTTCCACCCACTCGGCGTCATCCACGCGGATCAGCTGTGCGTCCGCCGCACGCGGGTCCATCGCCGCGTGCAGGGTCCGGCCGTCGGCGCCGTTGAAGCCCACCACCAGCCGGGGACTCGGCCCGTCCGGGAGCAGCACCGCCAGTTCGAAAGCCGCGCGCGCGAGGAAGCCCGCCAGCAGGTCCAGCCAGAACGCGGCGACCAGCGGCCGGTACAGCGGGTCACGCGGCAGCGGCAGCGACAGGCCCTTGTCGATCTGCGCGCCGCCGCCGGTCAGCACCGGCTGCAGCAGCAGGCCAAGCGCGGGCAACGTCCACGCCAGCCGTCCCGGATGGCCGGCCTCGTCCAGCAGCGCCTGCATCGCGCCGATGTCCTGCAGGTCGAGGAAGTCGAGGAACGGCGCCTCGTAATGCGTGGGCTCCACGCTCAGAGACACGCGTGTCTCGGCCAGTTCGCGCAGCACCGGCGACGGGTCCCCGGCGGTCACCGCCTGGCGCGCCTGGCGGGCCATGCCCACCCACGGCCGACTCAGTGCCAGGGGACTGCGGGCCAGGAATGGCAGCGGCTGCGCCACTTCGAAGCGGCTGGCGACCATGAACGGAAAGCGCCGTTCGGACGAGTCGCGGCTGGCAAGGATGTGTCCAGCAACGACGCCGCGGCTGCGCGAACCGAGGAAGGCGAAATGCATGGGCGGCGCCGCGTCATAGGTACGCTTCCAGTCGGGGTCGCGGGCGAGCAGCTCGGCGGCCTGCTCGGCCCACCGGTCCAGTTGCGCCATCAGGGGCGTGTGCTCGCCGGCGCGGACGAAGTCGCCGCGGGCCGGCAGCTTGCCGAAGTAGCCCAGCGGCCACGCCGTATCGATCACCGCCACCATCAGCGCGCTCCCGCCGGGCTGGCGGTGTGGCCGCTGCCGGCCGTGCCGGCCACGCCGCCGGCGGGTGCCGCGCCTTGCGCCGGCGTTGTAGCGGCCGTCGCCGGCACGGATGCCGCCAGCCCCGCGACCGCCGCCGGCAGGCGCCCACCGCGCTTGCCGCCGGTGGTCTGCCGTTCCTGCGCCTGGCTGACGCTGACGATGCGCAATTCCATCGTCACCGTCGCGTCGCCGTCGCCAATCGCCATCCGGTAGTGCTGCTCGCCCAGCGGCGTGGTGCGCGCGGTCTCGAACAGGCGCGACATGCCCTTGGCCCCCGGCGCGTTGAACACTTCCACGCTGCGGCCGTCTGCGGTCACGGCCTCGATACGTACGCCCGGCGTGCCCTGCGGATTGGGCAGGGAGAAGGTGGTCCACGTGGCCGGCGTGTTGCGGTAGCGCAACAGCTGGCCATCGACGGTGATGGTGTACTCGCGGCCGAGCGCCGGGCCCGGGCGGATCTCGAAGACCATGCTCGGCGCGCCGCCGCCGCCGGCCGCCGCGCCGGCACCGCCGAGCGGTGCCACCCAGCCGGCGTAGCCGTCCATCAACTCAGGGCGCAGGTTGATGCCGATGTCGGCCCAGCGCTGCGGGGTCATGGTGTTGCCGCGGCGGATCACCAGCGCGCCCAGCGCCTCCGCGCTGAAGCGGGCAACGGCGCCGTCGGGCCCGAAGATCTGCGCCTCGTCGGCGGTAGCCGCCTCCACGCTGGCCGCCGGGTCGTAGGGGTACTTGCGACCAATGCCCTGCTCGAACGGCTGGTACACCTGCGCCGTCCACGTGCGGTTGAGTTCGCCCTCGGCTGGGCGCACCAGCGCGGCGAAGGCCTGCACCACCGGACGGATCAGCAGCGGCCGCAGCGCTTGCCGCTGCGAGTCGGTGAGGCCGTTGAGCATCTGCTCGTCGACCAGGCGCTGTGCCTCGCCGATTTCGCCGCTGTTGCCGTCCAGCGTCTCCTGCATCAGCTTGCGCGCGCCCGGGCCCGGATCCCCCTGGCCCTTGATCGCGTTGAGGCGGCTGCGCAGCTTGCCCAGCGCCTCGAAGTAGGCGTCGGCCAGGGCCGGTTGTCCGTCGCGCGGCTGCATCAACCGCGCCAGGCCCTGGAATTCACGACCGATCGGGCCCATTGCCACCGCCGTGGGCTTGCCGTCTTCGCCACTGGCCTGCGACGTGCGGCCGAGCACCACGCGGTTGAACCAGGCTACGAGCCCGCCGCCTTCGGCGGCGCGCTGCGCTCCCGGGTTGTCCCACACGGTTTCGCGGTTCACCGCTTCCAGCAGCCTGCGCAGTGGCGAGTTGCGCGGATCGCCGATGCGGTCCATCTGCGCCGCGGCCTGTTCGAAGCTGCCGAACTCGGGCACGCTCACGCCCTGCAGGAAGCGGCTCCACTCACGCGCATAGTCGGCCTTGTACAGCGCGGTCAGCTCCTTGGCCACGTGTTCGGGGCTGCCTGCCAGGGTCAGGTCGTCCTGCACCGTGGCCTCCAGCACCCAATCGGTGCTGCTGAGTTCGGCGTTGGCGGCCTCGCGGATGGCGTCGTGGACGTACTCCTCCCACGCCGCTCGGGTGAAAGTGCCGGGCACGGAGTGGCTGCCCTGCACCGCGCCGCGCGCGCCGTCCTCGCCGAGCAGGCTGGCGACGGTCACGGGGGTGAAACGGGTGGCGGCGCGCGCCTTGATCTGGGCGTAAACGCGGTCGCGCGCCGGCGTCCCCTTCATCACCAGGCGCAGGGTCTCGCGGCTGTCGTCGACCAGTCCGAACTTCGGCTCGATCAGGGGCCACTGCGGGTCCGCCGACAGCGCCACGTACGTCGTCATCAAGCGGCCGGCCGAGCGCAACAGCTCCTCGCGCGACATGCTGCCGCGGTTGGCTTCCAGCCAGCCCCGCCAGAAACGGGTGAGCTGGTCGTCGAGGTGGCTGGCCTCCACCCGGCTGCGATCGCCGAGCATCAGGTAGGTCTTCAGCGCGTTGTAGGCGTCTTCGGCGTCGGTGGGCGAAGCCTCGCGATACAGCGCGTCGTTGCCCACCCCGATGGCGGATGCATTCACCGGCCCCGATGCTGACACCAGGCCTGCGGCCGCGCCCTGCGCGTCGGCGCCGGGCACCGGCGTGCGCACGTGGTCGCGATGCGCGACCACCTCGCCAAGGTAGCCCTCCAGCCGTGCGGTCACCGGCTGCAGCATCAGCTGGCGCATGCCGTGGAAGAACTCCGCCCGGAGCTTGGCTTCAATGCGATCGCCCTGGTACAGGCCCAGGCCGAGCGCGAGCGGGTTGTCCTTGCGATACTGGTCCAGCTGCGCCAATCGGTCATGCAGGATCTGCAGCGCCTCGATCCGCGACTGCAGGTCCACGCGCTCCCGCTGCAGCGCGACCGCCTTGTCGAAATCGGCGGTGACATTGGCCACCAGCTGGCGGTTGCCGGTGTACGACCACGTCCAGCCCGCCAGCGCCAGCGCGAGCACGCCGGCACCCGCGGCGAACGCGGCATAGCGCAGGCGATTGCGCTTGGGGCTGGCGTACTGCCGCACCAGGTCGCGGTCGGCGAAGATCACCCGGCGGAACAACCCGAGCAGGAAGTGGCTGCTCTCCAGCACTGGCAGGCGCTCGCCGTGGCCCTGGCCCGGCCCCAACGCGAACTGTCGGGCCACGCGATCGGAGGCGGGCTGCACGGCGACGCCTTCCTGCAGCGCGCTGGTGAAGTAGAAGCCACGGAACACCGGCTTGAACTGGTACGGGTTGTCCTCGAACAACGTCGCGATGAACGTCCGCAGCGCCGGTTTGATCCCGGCGAACTCCATCGGCAGCGTGAGCAGGCCCGGCGGCACGTCGCGCCCGCGGAGCATCGCCATCTGCGCCACGCCCATCTCGCGCAGGCCCTCGGCCAGCAGGTCGAAGTGCTGGTCGAAGGCGGCCAGCGCATCGGTGTCCGCGCGCGGCTCGCCGGGTCGCTCCATCGCGTACGGCAGCGTCGCGCCCCAGGCATTCTCGCGCTCGGCCGGGTCCAGGCCGCGGAAGAAGTCGTTGAAGCCGGCGATCAGGTCTGCCTTGGTGAACACCACGTACACGGGGGCGAAAACTTCCAGCCGCTCGGTCAGTTCCTGCACCCGCTGGCGCAGGTTCTTGGCGAGCTCGATCGCGAACTCCGGTTTGCTGCCTGAGAGCTCGCCGATGGAGGCGGCGATGAGGATGCCGTTGATCGGCGCGCGCGGGCGATTTTGCTTGAGCAGGTCGAGGAAGGTCAGCCATTCCAGCCGGTCCTCGCTGCTCACCGAATAGCGGCCGGCGGTATCGAGCACGATGCCTTCGGTGGTGAAGTACCAGTCGCAGTTGCGGGTGCCGCCGAGGCCACGGATGACATTGCTGCGGTTGTCTTCGAACGGGAAGCGCAGGCCGGAGTTGAGGATCGCCGTGCTCTTGCCTGCGGCCGGGTTGCCGATGATCACGTACCACGGCAGCTCGTACAGCGCCGCGTTGCCCTTGAACTGGCCGAGCTTGGACGACTTTATCGCCCTTACCGCCTCGCCCATGCGCTCGCGCAGTTGCTCGGTGTCGGCGCGTGCGGCTGGCGTCGCGTTGGCCACCGCTTCGTCACCCTGCGTCTGCACCACGGCTTCGAGCGACGCCGCCGCACGGCGCGCGCGCATGCGCCGGAACGCCCACACGACCAGCCAGGCCACTCCCAGCACACAGCACAGCAGGACCAGCAGCAGGCCGAAGCGCCCCAGCTTGTCCATGCCGAAATACGCGACCGCCGCGGTGGCGGCCAAGGCCAGCGCGGCCAGCACGCGGTAATCGCTCAACCAGTACCTGAGGGTGCTCATCACGGCATCAATCCATCAACACGGTTCATGCCGCCGACGCAACGTCAGCGGACGGGTGGGGTTCAAAGCCGGCGGGTGCCAACACAGCGACGGCGCGCGTGGTGTCGTCGGCCAGCGAGTAGGCGAGCGTCGGCGTGGCGGTGTCCCGCGCCTGCGCAGCCGCCAGCGCCAGCAGCGCCACCGGCGCAGCCACACCCAGCGCGCCGCAAGCCACGCCCACGTGCAGGGCGTCGTCCACCGGATCCAGGTCGGGGCGTTGCGCGACCAGTGCGGTGGCGGCCTCGGTCATGCGGCTGGGGCGGTGGTCGGCGCCGGTGATCACCTGCAGCGGCGACGTCAGGTCGCACCCGGCCAGCTCCAGTGCGCGGGCGATCAGGTCACCGCTGGTGCGCGCTGCGGCGCGTGGGCGGTCGTTGGCGTTCACGCGTGCGACCCGCGGCAGGTACAGGTGGACGGCAGTGGCTTCGTCCGAGCTGAAGGGATCGGCGTGCGGCAACGGCGCGGGGGTGTCGTTGCGTGCAGCGTTGCCCCCCATGGGTGGCCGGCGCGCTGCGGCCAGCAGCAGTCCGGCAGCGCCTTCGCCGGGCACTTCGCCCTCGGGGACGCCGGCGCGCAGGAGCCGCGCTTCGCTGTGCAGGCGCTCGACGTGCGATTCCGACACGCGCGAATCCGTGGCCAGCAACAACAGGCGATCACCGGCGACGCTGCTTTCGTGCAACAGGCTGGCCTGCTCCGCCAACCACTGCCACGCATCGCCCTCGCGGTGCACGGCGAGACAAAGGGACTCGATGCCGTCGGCGTCATGGCCAAGCGCCTCAGCCAGCGTCCGCAACCGCATCGTGGCGTAGTCGCGCGCGGTTTCAGGCCACGCGGTGGACACCAGCAGCACGACGCGCAGCGTGGCCCGCTGCTGCGCGGCCGGTGCGCGCGCGGACTGCGAATGATGCATCGCGTACGGGTGCATCGCCGGGCCCGCATGAGCGACGACCGGCTCGTCGCCGACGTCCTCGGCGTCGGGTGGGAGCGCCGCCAGCAGCAGGTCTTCGGCCACCGGCCGCAGCAGCGCTAGCGCGCGACGCTGGGAGTCGTCGACCGCGGTCTCGGGCGCGACACCCCAGTCGGCGTCTGCTTCATCCAGACCTTCGACGTCGGCCACAATGGTCGGGAAACCATGCAGATCGCGCAGGGTGGCATGCAGGCGCGGGCGTTGATGGCGACGCAGCGCGTCGATCACGTCGAATGATTCGCGGCCGGCGGGCAGCCACAGGGCGGAGGCAATCACCGCCAGTGTCGCTCCATTAGGGCTGGACAGCCCAGAAATGGCTTTATCGTCTGCGACCGGGGAGCCCGTGACCGTGTGGACCGCCGCTGTTGCGCGGTGCGCAAGAACCCAGCGTCGACCCAACCAGCCGGTCGCAACGAGAGCTGTCGGCACCACAATTAACCAGGCCAGCAGATCGCCGGCACCGGGACTCGCTCCGGTGATGCGCCACACGGAGACCGCCCCCAACCCTGACAGGAGATAAATTCCACCACCCGCAAATAACGGGCGCATGTACGACATATCACTCACATTCGGTCTTCCCTGACTACCTTTCTGTCCGTGAACTACTGGCGCCATCCCTCACGGCGAGATGCGCGTTTCCGCACCACCCAAGCTACTTCAGCATGAAGCTAGCCGGAAAGCATCCCGCGCTTTGCGCTCGTTCTTGGGCCAACGTCCAGAGCGAACAACCATGCTGCTACAGCCCTGATGGGTCAACATATGGATCGATCACTAGCGGCTCACATTCCTTGGCTTCGCATCCCAAGTACCGAATGCTCGTTTCGGTCCACCACTGAGCCTTCGCCGCACCATTGATCGTGAACTTCCAGACTTTGCCATCGGCCTCCACTACGCCACTGATTTTGCATGGCATCGTGTCATACGTGTGATGGTAGGTCCTCGAATCAATCTCCTTGCTGAGCATGAAGAACAGCTCGGCCTGCGCAGCAGTCAATCTCCAACTTGGGCAGGCTTCGGCGGCACTTTCTTGCGCTGAGGCCGTAAGGTCTACCTCGGCTGCTGAAATTTGAATTACATGAGCACCCATATCTGCGCGTGCATCATCCGTCCGGAAGCCCTGACTGCACCCGAGGCACGTCAAGCACGTGATACAAGCCAGCGCCTTCACCCTCAGTCTTCCACGCGATCTTGTCGTGCTCATATATATCTGCGTCGTCCAGCCCATATTCTTCCTTGAGGATTCCCACCAGATTTCTGATGGCCGACTTCTGCGCTGGCGTAGGCGCATCCCATGTTCGTGTGCGCTCGTGGTACATGGCAACGGTTTCGATCCCCACGCTATCCTCATTCATCGGATATCGGGCGGGGTACCATTTCTTCTTTTCATGGTTATAGCAGGGCATCCTGCTGCTCCATTGCTTGAAGGATGCCAACTCCTCGGCGGAACAGGTGCCATCAGCGTGGCAGCGCGATCGGATGGGTCCGACATGGGCAGTCTTCTTGAGAAGACTGGCGCACTGGTAGGTAGTTCCATCCTTGTCCACGACAAAATGAGTGCCGATTCCGCTGCTGAACGCGGATAGCGCGGACGCGGCCGTGCTTGAAACGGTCCGATGAAGAACCAGAGCGGCGGGGCCATTGATGGCGCCCTTCTCCAGGACTGGAATGCGTTTGAAAACGAATCCGGCGTTCTGCACCCAGCCGTTGTCATCAACATACGCCCTGACCTTCACCTCCGTTCGCTGCGTATTCGAAACGGGTGTTGTTCTGGACTCAGCGACCGCGATCATTTTCCTGCTCACGCAACTTCCTCCTCAAGCTCAATCTTGATGGTTTCGATTGCGTCTGTTCTTACGAGATGGGTCGTTCCGCTGCTATCTGTTACACCGCTCTCTGTCGCACCGCCTTGGCGGGTGATCCGATATCCCCGATTCGCCAAGGGCTTGCCGGTCAGCTCGGACTTGAGGATAAACGCCTCGTCGAAAGCACCGAGATTCCGTCGGGCCACACTTTCCGCCACAGAAAAAGCGGTCAATCCAGGCCCGCCATTGCTGCACCCAGCGGTATCGACAAACACCCGCACCTGCCCCGACAACAACGTCGCCCCGCACGCGGTCTTGTCGCCATGGCGCGCCACCGGCTGGCCGTCGATCACCACCGTCGGGTCGCCGGCGGCAATCGGGAACGTGCCCTTGCACTGCGGGCACACCACCTTGTCGCCGAGCCGCGCGACGGGCTTGCCGTCGATGAAGGTCTGCGACGACACCGCCACCACCGTGCCGCCGTGGTCGGTCTTGTCGCCGAGGACGATAAAGGGTTTGGACATGGCACCGTGCTCCGTGGTGGCGGCCGTGGCGGCCGGACGCAATCCATGCGTCGGGGACGAACGATAGCAGCAACCGGGGGGCGATTCATCCGGAGCGACTCCTTGGCGACCGTTCGCCCCGTCTCCTTTCCAGCCCGCGATTCGCCCAGCGCTTCACCCGGCCGCAGCACGCGCCGCGCGGCGCGCCTCGCGGCACGGCGCCTTCCACTCCAGGTGCACGTAGTCCTTGATCGAGCGCCAACTCCCGCCCCACTCCAGCCCGACCTGCTGCGCGAGTTCGCCGTACAGGAAGTAGCCGCGGCGCACCCATGGGTCGCGCATGTCCCACTGCAGCTTGCCGTCGCGGTACAGCGCGCTGTCGACGGCCATTCCGTACTGGTGGCAACTCTGGCCCGCGCCGGCACGCGTGACGCCGGCGCCCTTCGCTGCCAGCTCGGCCTGGCGCTGCGCGCTGCGGAAGCCTTCCACCAGCACCATGCGGTAGCCGTGTTGCTCCTCCATCACCCGGTACAGCGCCAGCACGCGTTGCTGGAAGTCGGGGTGGATGCGCTCCCAGCGACGGTCGGCGGTGACGATGCGCTCGGGGGCGATGCGCTCGGCGGAGGTGCCGTCGACGGCCGTCGGCGCGCCCGGGATCAACTCGGCCTCGGCGGCGAGGAACACGTCGGGCGGCAGCGGCGGCGGCGGCGCGAGACGCTCGCCGCGCAGCAGTGCGAGGATGCGGTCGTCTTCGGCGGGTGCCTGGCTGGTGTCGTAGCTGTCGAGCTGCACGCGCTGGCGCAATCCCAGGATCAGCAGCGGCGGTGCCAGGGTCAGCAGCGCCGCGCCCAGCAGCCACAGGCGGTAGCGATACAGGCTGCGTCCCAGGCGGCCCGCGCCGGCCGACACCTGGCGCGTGGACGCACCGGCCGCGGCGGTGGTCCGGTCCCAGCTTTGCGTGGCGCGTGCATCCGCCGCGCGTTGCCAGCGAGTGAGATGCGCGGCCAGGCGCGCGCGCGCGTCGTCGAACAGCAGCAGCCAGGCGACCAGCGACAACGCGACGAACAGGATCAACATCCAGACAGCGATCACGTGCACCTTCCCTGGCGACGGCATTTGACGGTGATGGCGCCGCATCCCAGAATGCGGGCGCATGGTCCGGCGGGGTCCGGATCGGAAAGGAGTCCACGTGGATCGGCACGATGCCAAACCACGGCGCCCCAGCCTGATGGCGGGTGCCGAACCGCAACGTTCCGCGCCCGGCCAACCGCCGGCGCGAATCCTAGCAGACATGGAACCGGCGCCCGTTCGGCGGCGCGCGCGGCGGTCGAAGCACCTGCGCGCGGCGCTGGTTGGCGGCCTGGGCCTGCTGGCGGCGACCGCGCTGGGTTGGGCGCTGGTGCATCGCGATGGCGAACCCGAGACGACGGACGCGGTCGCCGACCCCGTCGCGCAGGTCGACGTGCCCGAGGCGCCTTCCACGGCCACGCTGGTGGAGGCTGCTCCCGCCAGCGCACCGGTGGCCAATCCGTTTGCGGGCGACGCCGGCTCCGACGACGCGTCAGTGGAGGTCCCGGCGGTCGACGCGGCCGCCGTTGCCGTCCTGCCCCCGGCCCCCACCGGCGCGACGGCCACCGGCAACCCGTTCAGCGCGATGGAGGCGACGCCGCAGCGGGCTTCGCCCAAGGCGACACCTGCGGGTGCACCCGCGCGCGCCTCGCGACCGGCAACCGTGGCCAGCGCGGCGCCCGTGCCGGCAAGCGCCCCTGGCGCTCGCGTCGCACCGTCGCGTTCCGGAGCCAGCGAAGCCGGCCTGCTGCAGACGCTGATGGACAACATCCAGCAACCGTCGGCACCGGAGCGCGACACCAAGGCGATGGACCGGTTGGCGCGGCGATTGGATCGGGCTCCCATGCCCGAATCGGCGCCAGCGACGGGAACGATCGTGGCGACGGCGCCTGCAGCGGCGGCAAAGCCGGCGCGCGCGCCCGGCCTGGCGGCGCCCAATGGCGGCGCAGATCCCGCCGCTTCACCGGGGTCGCCTGCGCGGTCGACGGCTGCACGCTCGACGGCTGCGGGCACCGCACCCGCCGCGGCGCCGCAGAAGCAGTCGCTGGCCGCGATGCTGGAGCAGTGCCCCACGTCCAGCAGCGTGCAGGGCCAACGCTGCCGACGACAGATGTGCGAGCGCGCCGGCGTGAATCCGCGTCGCTGCGCCCGGCACTGAGCCGCGGGCACAAGCCTCCAGAATGCAGAAACCCGGCCGTGAGCGCGGCCGGGTTTTTGTCAATCGTGCCTGGCCTGGGGACCAGACCGGGAAGGTCGGGGGCGCGAAGCGCTTACCAGACCACCTCGGCCATCGAGCAGTTCAAGCCCGAGCCGATGCCCAGCAGCGCCACGCGGTCGCCCTTCTTCAGGCGGCCCATCTCGCGCAGCTTGCTGAGCACGATCGGCACCGACGCCGGGCCGATGTTGCCGTGCTCGTTGAAGATGGTCATGACCTTCTTCGGGTCGATGCCCATCGCCTTGGTGAAGGCGGCGGTGTGCACCTTGCTGACCTGGTGGATGACGAACTCGTCCAGTTCCTCGGCCACCCAGCCCAGCTTCTGCTTGGCCACCTGGAAGGTCTTGGTCGCCAGCTTGATGCCTTCGATCAGCAGCATGCGGGTGTCGGTGACCATGCCGTCGAGGTTGCCGCGGCACAGCTTGTTCCACTCGGTCGCGGCGCGCGTGACGCCGCCCCGGTAGCGCGGCGCGCCCGGGGCCAGCTCGCTGCGCGCCAGCACCATCGCGGCGGCACCGGAGCCCAGGGTCAGGGTGGCCAACTCGTTGCGGAAGTCCTGGTCGGTGACGTCGGCGCGGGTCATGCGCTCCAGCGTCTTCTCGTAGGCGAGGTCGGCGGTCTCGCCGTCGACCACCAGCGCGTACTCGATCTCGCCGCGCTCGATCATGCGCGCAGCGATGTCCATGCCGTTGATGAAGGCCAGGCACGCATTGGCCACGTCGAAGTTCTGGCAGGTGTCGGGCAGGCCGAGGTTGCCGGAGACGATCGAGGCGGTGGACGGCTCGAGGTAGTCGCGGCTGACCGAGGTGTTGACGAGCAGGCCCACGCGATCGGGCTCGATGCCGGCGTCGGCCAACGCCTTCACCGCCGCCAGCGTGGCGGCGTCGGAGGCCTGCACGTCACCGTCCCACAGGCGCCGCGCATGGATGCCGGCGATGTCGCCGAGCACGTCGGTCTTGATCCCGAGGCGGTCCAGGGTCGGCTTGAGCCGGGCGTTGATCTCCGCCGAGCTCAGGCGGCGCGGCGCGTCGATGTGGGCCAGGCCGGCAATGGCGACGTGTTGGAACAGCATGGGCGTGGAACCAGAAGGCGTAGAACACGAAAGATTAACGCCTTCGTGGCCGCGGCGCATCCGACCGCCCCGGGTCCGTTCACCGAATATCGAAAGTCGGACGTTGTCGGCACGTTGCCTGCCGGTTCAGCCCCCCGCCATTCAGGCTGAGGGCTGCGCAGGCGGGATCAGCGGCCCGCGCAGCGCCAGGCGGCGAAGCGCTGTTCGCCGTCGCGCGGCTCGTCCAGCGGCTGCACGGTATCGGCGTTCAGGCCGGGGGCTTCGTTGCGGGCCAGGGTCTCCAACTCCTCGCGCACGCGCAGGGTGTTGCGCTCGTAGGGCCCCAGGCGGTCCTTGACCGAGACCACCACCTCGCCGCGCTTCTCGCAGCCGGCAGGCGCGGCGCCCGCGGCGACCACCCGCACGCTGCTGGCGCCGGGGGCCATGTGCACCCAGGTGCATCCGCTGGCAAGCACGGCGGTGGCGATGGCAAGGGGCAGCAGACGGCGCATGGAAAACTCCAGAATGGGAAACGAAACCGCCCCGGATTGTCGCCCGGGGCGGTGTCGATTGCGAACCGCGGCGATGAATCGCGGATGACTTCGCCCGCGCTTACTTCGCCTTGGCGCCGCCGGCGGCGGGGGCGGTGGCCGCTGCCACCGGCTTGCCGTCGGCGTCCAGCACCTGCACCGGGCCCAGGTTGAGCGCGCGCACCGGGGCCTCGATCTGCTTCAGGTCACCGACCACCACCCAGGTCAGGGCGTTGGCGTCGATGGCCTTGGCTGCCTCCGCCACCTGCGCCGGGGTCAGCGCCGCGATCTCGGCGTTGCGGCGGGTGACGTAGTCGTCCGGACGACCGTAGCGGACGATGCCGCCGATGGTGCCCATCACCGCGCCGGCAGTCTCGTACGCACCGGGAAGGCTGCGGCTTTCGTTGGCCTGGATCTTGGCGACTTCGGCGGCGGTCGGTGGCGCCTTGCCGCTGACGTAGTCGGCGACCTCGCGCTGCACTTCCTTCATCGACTCCGCGGTCTTGTCGATCTGCACCGGCGCCACCGCCAGCCACGGACGGGGGCCCAGCGCGCTCACCAACTGCGTGCGCGCGCCGTAGGACCAGTGCTTGTCCTCGCGCAGGTTCATGTTCAGGCGCGCGGTGAACGAGCCGCCGATGACGTCGTTGGCCACGTCCAGCTTGACCGCGCCCGGGTCCGTGGACGAGGGCATCAGCTGGCCGACGAACAGGTTGGCCTGCACCGCGCCCGGCTGGTCGATCAGGAACACGCGCGGCTGGGCCGGGCGCTGCACGGCGCTGGGCAGGGCCACGGCCGGCGCGGCACCTTCGCCCTTCCAGTCGCCCAGGTGCTTCTCCAGCAGCGGGACGATGGCCTTGAGCGTGGTGTCGCCGACGACGATCAGGGTGGCGCCTTCCGGACGCACCCACGCCTTGTGGAAGGCGACCAGGTCGTCGCGGGTCAGGCTGGCGATCGACGCCTCGGTGCCGGTGCCGCTGAACGGAATGGCGTAGGCGTGGTCGGCGCCATACAGCAGCGGCGGCAGCACGCGCAGCGCGGCCGAGGTGGGACGCGCCTTCTCCTGCTTGATCCCGGCGATCCAGCTGGCCTTGATCCGGTCCACTTCGGCCTGGTCGAAGCGCGGCGCGCGCAGCATGTCGGCAAACAGGTCCAGCGACGGGTCCAGGTTCTCCTTCAGCGCCGACAGGTAGGCGCTGCTGCCGTCCAGCGAGGCACTGGCGCCGAGGTTGGCGCCCAGCGCTTCGGCACGGTTGGCGAAGGCCAGCGTGCCCAGCGCGCCGGCGCCCTCGTCCAGCATGCCCATGGCGAAGCTCGAGGTGCCAAGCTTTGCGCCCTGGTCGGCGGTGAAGCCGCCGTTGAACTGGTAGCTCATCTGCACCACCGGGATGTCATGGCGCTCGGCCAGGATCACCTGCGTGCCGTTGGACAGCGTGGCGCGCTGCAGGGCCGGGAACGTCAGCTGCGGGAACTCGCCCGGCATGGGCACGCCGGCCTTGCGGTCGACGGCGCTGGCGGTGGTCTTGTACTTCTTGTCCACGGTCGGCAGCTGGAAGGGCGCCGGGGTGCCTGCCGGGTCTTCCGGCAGCGGGGTGCGCTCACCCTTCTGCACGACCAGGGTGTGGTCGCCCTTGCCCAGCCACTTCGCGCCCACGGCCTTGAGGTCGGCGGCGGTGACGGTCTCGATGGTCTTGAGCGAGTCGCGGAAGCAACCCGGGTTGCCGGTGTAGATGGCGCACTCGGCCAGCGCGTCGGCCTTGCCGCCGAAACCGCCGATGCGCTCGATGCCGCGGATGAAGCTGGCGCGGGTCGCGACCTTGGCCTGCTCCAGCTCGGCGGCGGTCGGGCCTTCGGCGATCAGCCTGCGCAGTTCCTCCTCGATGATCGCCTCGACCTTGGCCGGGTCGACGCCGTCCTTGATGGTGGCGGTCACCATGAAGTTGGACCCCAGCTGCGAGGCGTGGGCGCCGGCGCTGATGCTGTCGACCAGCTTGTCGCCGTGCAGCAGGCGCGTGTCAAGCCGCGAGCTCTTGCTACCGCCGAGCACGAAGCCCAGCACCTGCAGCTGGTCGATGTCGGTGGTGCCGACCTGGGCGACGTTCCAGGCGCGGTACACGCGCACCGCCGGCACCTTGTCCTGCATCACCTCGCGGGTGGACTGGCTGCGCACCGCGACGTCGACCTTGGGCTGGGCCATGGTCGGCGACGCCGGGATGTGGCCGAAGTACTTGGCCACCTTTTCCCTGGCGGTCTTGACGTCGATGTCGCCGGCCAGCACCAGCACCGCATTGTTGGGGCCGTACCAGGTGCGGAACCACTGCTTCACGTCATCCAGCGACGCGGCGTTGAGGTCGTTCATCGAGCCGATGACGGTGTGGCCGTACGGGTGGCTCTTCGGGTACAGCGCCTGGCCGAGCTTGGTCCACACCTGGCCATAGGGCTGGTTCTCGCCCTGGCGCTTCTCGTTCTGCACCACGCCGCGCTGCTCGTCCAGGGTCTTCTGGTCGATCGCGCCCAGCAGGTGGCCCATGCGGTCGGACTCCATCCACAGCGCGGTGTCGAGCGCGGTGGTCGGCACGTTCTGGAAGTAGTTGGTGCGGTCCTGGTTGGTGGTGCCGTTCATGTCGGTGGCACCGATCAGCTCGAACGGTTCGAAATACTCGCCCGGGTGGTTCTCCGAGCCGTTGAACATCAGGTGCTCGAACAGGTGGGCGAAGCCGCTGCGGCCGCTGGGCTCGTCCTTGCTGCCGACGTGGTACCAGAGGTTGACCGCGACGATCGGCGCCTTGCGGTCGGTGTGCACGATCACCCGCAGGCCGTTGGGCAGGGTGAACTGGTCATAGGCGATGTCGACCTTGGCCGGAGCCTTGGCCAGCGCGGGCGCCGGGGTAAAGGTCAGCCCGCCCATCGCGGTGGCGAGGGCAAGGGCGAGGGCGGCGGCACGCGGCCGGGCAAACACGGTCATTACGACACTCCTTGTAACGGAAGCGCCCGGAACGGGCGACCGCTGATGGTAGCGGCGGGGGGCGGGGCGGGCACTAGGCCACAAGTCCCGGTAGGGAGGCGGCGGTTCGCGTGCGTGGGGCGGCAGGTGCGTCTGCGCAAAGGTGGGGGACGAGGGTTCGATCAGGCCGCGGGAGGGCGCCAGCGGGCACTTCCACGGGGGGCGGCGCCGAGGCCGCCCCGGCCTTGGCGGATTCGGGGACAATGCACCCAGCTTCCGGAGGCGACGCCATGTCCAACCGCCCTTCCCTCCACTGCCTGGTCACTGGCGCCAACCGCGGCATCGGCCTGGAGTTCACCCGCCAGTTGCTGCAGCGCGGCGATCGGGTCACGGCCACCTGCCGCCATCCGGGGCGCGCCACCGCGCTCAACGCGCTGGCCGGCGAGCACCCCGGGCGACTGCACGTGCTGCCGCTGGACATCACCGATGCCAAGTCGCATGCCGAGCTGGTGCGCGAGCTGCCGCTGGTCGGCGGCGACGTCGACCTGCTGATCAACAATGCCGGCGTGCTGCATTCGGGCGAGCGCTTCGGCCACCTGACCGCGGGCAACTTCGAGGACAGCTTCCGCACCAACGCCCTCGGTCCGCTGTTGCTCACCCAGGCGCTGGCGCCGCACCTGGCGCCTGGCGCCAAGGTGGTCAACCTGTCCTCGGTGCTGGGTTCGGTGGGCTCGGTGGACGGCTTCCACACGCCGTCCTACGCGGTGTCGAAGGCGGCGCTGAACATGGTCACCGCGCTGCTGGCGCAGGCGCTCGCCGAACGCGGGGCCACCGTGCTCGCCTTCCACCCGGGCTGGGTGATGACCGACATGGGCGGCGATGGCGCCCAGCTGCCCGCCACGGAGGCGGTGGCGGCGATGCTGCGCGTGTCCGATGCGGCGACGCCGGCTGACAGTGGCCGCTTCCTCAACCGTCGCGGCGAGCCGATGCCGTGGTGAGCAGTGCGCCGATGTTCGACGTCATCCTGTTCCAGCCCGAAATTCCGCCCAACACCGGCAACGTCATCCGCCTGTGCGCCAACACCGGGGCGCGGCTGCACCTGGTCGCGCCGCTGGGCTTCACCCTGGAGGACAAGCAGCTCAAGCGCGCCGGGCTGGACTACCACGAGTACGCCACGCTGCAGGTGCACGAGGGGCTGGATGCGGCGCTGGCGGCGATCGCCGCGGCGCACGGCGCCCCACCGCGGCTGTTCGCGCTGAGCACGCGCGGCAGCGTGCGCCACGACACGGTGGAGTACCGGCCAGGCGATGCGTTCCTGTTCGGACCGGAGACGCGGGGGCTGCCCGAGGACGTGCTGGCACAGGTGCCCAGTGGGCAACGCATCCGGCTGCCGATGCGGCCGGACAACCGCAGCCTCAACCTGTCCAACGCGGTCGCGGTGGTGGTGTTCGAGGCATGGCGGCAGCAGGGCTTCGCCGGCGGCGCGTGAGCCTTCGCGCCGCGGACACGTGGAGCGCAATGGCGGGCGTCCGGCGGACGTGTCCGCGGGCGGGCGGACACTCTGAACTCCGCGACAATATAAAACAAAACAAATAGTTAAGAGTTGGCACGGAGATTGCTTTGACTCCTGTGAACGCGGGCCACCGATCCGGCCCCAACACACAGGACCCCATGAGCATCCGTGACACCTCCGCGCAGGACCAGACCATTGGCGCCACCGCGGCGACCGCGCTGGCCAACCGGTCGCGCCGCCGCCGCAACCTGCTGCTCGCCACCGGTGGCGGCGCGTTGCTGCTGGCCACCGTCTGGCTGGCGCAGGGCTGGAGCGCCGGTGCGCGCTCGGTCGACGCCAGCCGCCTGCGCATCGCCGAGGTGCGTCGCGGCGACCTGGTCCGCGACATCGCCGCCGATGGCCGGGTGATCGCCGCCAACAACCCCACCCTGTACGCCATTGCGGGCGGCACGGTCACCCTGCACGTGGTCGCCGGCGACGCGGTGAAGCGCGGCCAGGCGCTGGCGGAGATCGACAGCCCCGAGCTGCGCAGCCAGCTGGCACAGGAGCAGGCCACGCTGGCCAGCCTGGAGGCCGAGGCTAGCCGCGCCGCCCTGGACGCCGCCATTTCCCGCTCGACCGCGCGCAAGCTCTTCGACCAGGCCATGGTCGACCGCCAGGCCGCCGAGCGCGCGCTGGAGCGCAACCAGCGCGGCTTCGACGGCGGCGCGGTGCCGCAGGTGGAGGTGCTGCGCGCGCGCGATGAACTGAAGAAGGCCGAGATCGGCCTGGCCCACGCGCGCCAGGACCTGGCACTGCAGGGCCAGGGCGCCGGGTTGGACACGCGCAACAAGCACCTGCTGGCCAACCGCCAGCGCGCGGTGGTGGCCGAGGTGCAACGCCAGGTCGATGCGCTGACCCTGCGCGCGCCGTTCGACGGCCAGGTGGGCCAGGTGCTGGTCGCACAGCGCAGCAACGTGGCGCTCAACGCGCCGGTGCTGAGCGTGGTCGACCTGACCGTGTTCGAGGTCGAGATCCAGGTTCCCGAGAGCTTCGCACGCGACCTGGCCATCGGCATGCCGGCGCAGCTCAGCGGTCCGGGCGGCAGCTACGCGGCGGCGGTCTCGGCGGTGTCGCCGGAAGTGGTCAACGGCGAAGTCACCGGGCGACTGCGCTTCACCGGCAAGACCCCGCCGGGCCTGCGCCAGAACCAGCGGCTGGGCGCCCGCATCGTGCTCGACACCCGCCGCAACGTGCTGATGGTCGACCGCGGTCCGTTCCTGGAGCAGGGCGGCGGCCACAGCGCCTTCGTCATGGACGGTGGCAGCGCGGTCAAGCGCGCCGTGCGCACCGGCGCCAGCAGCCTCAACGCCGTCGAGATCGTCGATGGCGCCCGTGCCGGTGATCACATCGTGGTGGCCGGCACCGACCTGTTCGGCGACGCCGAACGCATCCGCGTCTCAGGAGAGTGACATGAACGCTTCGTCCCCCTTCCCCGCATCGCTGCACTGGTCGGCGCAGGAACTGGCCGCTGCCGTCCCGCTGCGCCTGTTCGAACTGCTGGATTTCGACGCGCCCCGCGCCGACGCCCGCGCCGCCAACACCGCGGCCACCCCACGCCGCGCGCTGCGCCAAGGCTACGTGCGCAACGCCCCGTTGCCCGCCCACTTCCACGTTTACCGCTGAACCTGCCCCCAGGAGCTCGTCCATGTTGCACATGCAAGGTGTCACCAAGGTTTTCCGCACCGAACTGGTGGAGACGCACGCGCTGCGCTCGCTCGACCTGCACGTGCGCGAAGGCGAGTTCGTCGCGGTCACCGGCCCCTCCGGCTCCGGCAAGACTACCTTCCTCAACATCGCCGGCCTGCTGGAGGACTTCACCGGCGGCCGCTACCAGCTCGACGGCGAGGACGTGAGCGGCCTGTCGGACGATGCGCGCTCGCGCCTGCGCAACCGCAAGATCGGCTTCATCTTCCAGGGCTTCAACCTGATCCCCGACCTCAACCTGTTCGACAACGTCGACGTGCCGCTGCGCTACCGCGGCCTACCCGCCGCCGACCGTCGCCAGCGCATCGAACACGCGTTGGCGCAGGTCGGTCTGGGCTCGCGGATGAAGCACTACCCGGCCGAGCTTTCCGGCGGGCAGCAGCAGCGCGCGGCGATCGCCCGCGCGCTGGCCGGCCAACCGCGCCTGCTGCTAGCCGACGAACCCACCGGCAACCTGGACTCGCAGATGGCGCGCGGGGTGATGGAGCTGCTGGAAGAGATCAACGCCGCCGGCACCACCATCGTGATGGTGACGCACGACCCCGAACTCGCCGCGCGCGCGCAGCGCAACGTGCACATCGTCGATGGCATGGCCACCGACGTGTCGGTGGAGCCGAGCCTGGTGCGCGCGCGGCAACTGGCGGCCGAGGCCGAAGCCCGCGCCACAGACCCGATCGGTTGAGGAGGCCCCATGTTCGGCTACTACCTTGAACTCGCCCTGCGCAGCTTCCGCCGCAACAAGGTGCTGACCGCGCTGATGGTGCTGGCGATCGCGCTGGGCATCGGCGCCAGCATGACCACGCTGACCGTGTTCCATGTGCTGTCGGGTGATCCGATCCCGAGCAAGAGCGGCACGCTGTTCTACCCGCGGCTGGATCCGCGTTCGATGAACGGCTTCACCCCGGGCGACGAGCCGGAAGCGCAGATGACCCGCTTCGACGCCGAGGCGCTGCTGCGCGACAAGCGGGGCGACCGCCAGGCGCTGATGACGGGTGGCACGCTGGCGATCGAGGCGCCGGACGGGCGGATCGAGCCGTTCCGCGTGGATTCGCGTTACACCACCGCGGACTTCTTCCCGATGTTCGACGTGCCGTTCCGCCACGGCAGCGGCTGGAGCAGCGCCGATGACGAGTCGCGCGCGCAGGTCGCGGTGATTTCCCGCGCGCTGAACGACAAGCTGTTCGGCGGCGCCAACAGCGTGGGCCAGACCCTGCTTGCCGGCAACCAGCGACTGCGCATCATCGGCGTGCTGGACGAGTGGCGGCCGACGCCGCGCTTCTACGACGTGACCAACGACCTCTTCAGCGAAGTGGAGCAGGTGTTCGTGCCGTTCTGGACGTCGCGCGCGTTGAAGTTCCCCACCCAAGGCAACATGAACTGCTGGGGCGACACCGGCAGCGACCCGGAGGGCGCGCAGGGCATCAACGCGCCGTGCGCCTGGCTGCAGTACTGGGTGGAACTTGGCACGCGGGAGAAGGTTGATGCCTACCGCCAGTACCTGGGCAACTACGCCGACCAGCAGCGCGCCGCCGGCCGCTTCGAGCGCCCGCGCAACGTACGCCTGCACAGCGTGATGGAGTGGCTGGACGACCAGGATGCAGTGCCCGGTGACGTGCGCCTGCAGCTTTGGCTCGCGCTCGGCTTCCTGGCGGTGTGCCTGCTCAACACCGTGGGGCTGCTGCTGGCCAAGTTCCTCGGCCGCGCCTCGCAGATCGGCGTGCGCCGCGCATTGGGCGCCACCCGCCGCGCGATCTTTGCCCAATGCCTGGTGGAAGCCGGCACCGTCGGCATGGCCGGCGGCTTGCTCGGCCTTGGCCTCGCGTGGGTCGGCCTGTGGGCCGTGCGGCAGCAACCGGCCGACTACGCAGCGCTGGCGCGGATGGACGGCACGATGCTGCTGGCCACCTTCGCGCTCGCGCTGCTGGCCAGCCTGCTCGCCGGACTCCTGCCCGCCTGGCGCGCCTGCCAGGTCGCGCCCGCCATCCAGCTCAAGAGCCAGTGACCCTGTCGAGGACCACCATGGACATCCGCCCCATCCTCTCCACCCTGCGCCGCCACAAGACCGCGGCGGCGCTGATCGTGCTGGAAGTCGCGCTGTCGTGCGCGATCATCTGCAACGCGGTGTTCCTGATCAGCACCCGCCTGCAGCGCATGGACCGCCCCACCGGCATGGCCGACAGCGAACTGGTGCGCATCAACCTCGCCGGCATCGGCGATGATGAAAAGGCGGGCGAGCTCGCGCAGCGCGACGTCGCCGCGCTGCGCGGCCTGCCAGGGGTGAAGGCCGCGACCGCGCTCAACCACGTGCCGTTCGACAACTCGTCGTGGAACAGCTCGGTGAGCCTCAAGCCGGCGCAGCCGATGCCCAACCTCAACACCGCCGTCTACCTGGGCGAAAACCTGATCGACACCCTGGGCCTGACCCTGGTCGAAGGTCGCGACTTCGCCGCCGAGGAGTACGTCGACTGGGAGGCGCTGAGTGCGCCGGATTCCAAGCTCACGCTGCCCTCGGTGATCGTGAGCCGCGCCGTCGCGCAGAAGCTGTTTCCTGGCGAAAGCGCCGTCGGCAAGCTGGTGTACAGCTGGAACCGCGACGACATCCCGCACCGCGTGGTCGGCGTGGTGGAGACGCTGATCCGACCCAATGACAACGGCGGTGCGGCCGAGAGCGGTTTCTCGATCATCCTGCCGGTGCGCAACGTGAGCTTCGGCCGCTTCGCGCTGCGCACCGAGCCCGGGCGCCGCGCGGAAGTGCAGGCCGCGGCGGTGGCGGCGCTGGAGCGCAACAGCGCGCGTCGCATCATCCTGCGCCAGGACCCGTTCACCGATGTGATCGCCAAGTACTACCGCCAGGACCGTTCGATGGCGTGGCTGCTGGTGGCGGTGTGCGTGCTGCTGCTGGTGGTGACCGCGCTGGGCATCGTCGGCCTGGCCAGCTTCTGGGTGCAGCAGCGCACCAAGCAGATCGGCGTGCGCCGCGCCCTGGGCGCCACCCGCTCGCAGGTGCTGCGCTACTTCCAGACCGAGAACTTCCTGCTGGCCACGATTGGCATTGCGCTGGGCATGCTCGGCGCCTTCGGCCTCAACCAGCTGTTGATGCAGCATTACGAGTTGCCGCGGCTGCCGCTGCTGTACCTGCCCGCGGGTGCGGTGGTGCTGTGGGGTCTGGGGCAGCTGTCGGTACTGGGCCCGGCGTTGCGCGCGGCGGCGGTGCCGCCGGCGGTGGCGACGCGGACGGCGTGAGGAGGCCCGACATGCTCGATCACACCCGCCGCCGTTCTACCGTCGCGCTGCTGGCGACACTGTCGACGCTTGGGGCTGCCTTGGCCGCGGCTGCGCCCACGCCCGCACGCGCACCGGTGGCCACGGCGACCTTCGCCGACGAGTTCGACACGTCCGCCTCGCTGCGACACTGGACCAGTTTCGAAGCCGCCCACGGCTGGCCGGATCACCTCAGGCGGGCCGAGGTGAAGGACGGCGTGCTCGAGTTGGTCCCGTGGACCAGCGGCTGGTACGCCGAGTTCCACGCCCCGTTCCTGCATCGCGAAGTCAGCGGTGATTTCCTGGTGACCACGCGCATCGCCGCCAACGGGGTGAATGGTGAAGTGCCGACGTCCGCGTGGTCGCTGGCCGGGCTGATGGTGCGCGAACCGCGTACGGTCACGCCTCAGTCCTGGGAGCCGCGCGCGGAGAACTGGCTGTTCATCACCACCGGCGTCGCCGACCGCGTCGACACGCCGGTGTTCGAGTCCAAGACCACGGTCAACTCGCGTTCCAACCTGAAGCTGCGCCCGGCGCGTGCCGGCTGGGCGGAACTGGGCATTGCCCGCATCGGTCCGACGTTCGTGTTGCTGGTGCGGCAAGGCGATGAGCCCTGGCGCGTCCACGAACGCTTTTACCGCATGGACCTGCCACGCACGGTGCAGGTCGGCCTGGTGGCATACACCGACTGGGACAGTGCCGGTCCACTGCAGAACGATCCGCAGCGCTTCAACACCACGGTGATGCGCGATGGCAAACCGGACCTGGTCGCGCGGGTCGACTGGCTGCGGTACCGGCCGCTGCCGCGTCCCACCGGCGTCGATCCGCGCACGTTGAGCGACCATGCAGTGACTGATCAGGCGTTGTTGGCGTTGATCCGGCCGTGACCGCACGCACCGACCAACCGCGCGCGGTGGGCCCCTACTGCAGCTCCAGCGGCCAAGCAGGTATAAAAGCGCATGCCCACGATCCTCGTCATTGACGACAACCCGGCTGTCGCTACAGCGCTGGAGACACTGTTCTCGCTGCACGACATCGACACGCGGGTGGCCGCTTCGCCAGAAGACGGACTCGCGCGGCTGGGGCGCGAGCCGGTCGACCTGGTGGTGCAGGACATGAACTTCCAGGCCGACACCACCTCGGGGGAGGAGGGCGTGGCGCTGTTCGAGCAGATCCGCGCACGCCATCCGGACCTGCCCGTGATCCTGCTCACCGCGTGGACCCATCTGGAAAGCGCGGTGGACCTGGTCAGGGCCGGTGCCGCCGATTACCTTGCCAAGCCGTGGGACGACCGCAAGCTGCTGGCCACGGTCAACAACCTGCTGGAGCTGTCGCAGGCGCGGCGCGAGCTGGCGCGCCGCCGCGACGGCGATCAGCGCCGGCGCACCGCGCTTGAGCGCGATCACGACCTGCGCGGCTACGTGTTCGCCGATGCCGCCACCGAGCGCGTGCTCGCGCTGGCCTGCCAGGTGGCGCGCTCCGAACTGCCGGTGCTGGTCACCGGGCCCAACGGCGCGGGCAAGGAGAAGATTGCCGAGATCGTGCATGCCAACTCGGCGATGAAGGCGGGGCCGTTCGTCGCGCTCAACTGCGGCGCGTTGCCGGCCGAGCTGATCGAAGCCGAACTGTTCGGCGCGGAAGCCGGCGCCTACACCGGCGCGCAGCGAGCGCGCGAAGGCAAGTTCGAGGCGGCGGACGGCGGCACGCTGTTCCTCGACGAGGTCGGCACCCTGCCGCCGGCCGGACAGGTGAAGCTGCTGCGCGTGCTCGAGACCGGGCGCTTCGAGCGCCTCGGCGGCAACCGCGAGCGCCAGGTCAAGGTGCGCGTGGTCAGCGCCACCAACGCCGACCTGCCGGCGCTGATCCGCGCGGGCCAGTTCCGCGAGGACCTGTACTACCGGCTCAACGCCATCGAACTGGCCCTGCCATCCCTGGCCGAACGCCCCGATGACATCCTGCCGCTGGCGCGGCATTTCCTGCCCGACGGCAAACGCCTGGATGCGACCGCCGAGCGCGCACTGCTCGCCCACCGCTGGCCGGGCAACGTACGCGAACTGCGCAACACCATCCAGCGTGCGGCACTGCTCGCGTCCAGCGCGGTGATCGGTGCCGGTGACCTGGGCCTGCCCACCATCGCCGCCTTCTCCACCCCGATCGCCGCCGGCAATGGCCACGGCAACGTCGAGGAACCCGACCGCGCCGCGATCGAGGCCGCGTTGCAGCGCCACGGCGGCGTGCTCGCGCAGGCCGCGCAGGACCTGGGCCTGTCGCGGCAGGCGCTGTACCGGCGGCTGGAGCGGTTGGGCCTGCGCCGCGACGACGCACCGCGCGCCTGAGGACCGCCGCATGCGCCTGCGCCAACGCCTGCCCCTGAGCCTGGTCTTCAGCGGGATCGCACTGGGCTACATGGCCGCCGCGGTGGCGCTGGCAACGTGGTTGGCGCGTTGGATCGCCTCGCCGCTGCTCGCCGCCGCGTTGGCCGTGCTGGCGCTGGCGCCGCTGCTGGCCTACCACGTGCGCCGCGCGTTCGCGCCGATGCGCTCGCTGTTCCGCGCGCTGGCCGGCACCGTCGGCAGCTACCGCGACGGCGACTACGGTTTCAGCCTGTCCTGGGCCGGCGGCGGCGAACTGGGCGACCTCGTCGCCAGCCACAACGCACTTGGCGATGCGTTGCGCGAACAGCGCCTGGCCCTGGTGCAACGCGAACTGCTGCTGGACACCATCGTGCAGAACACACCGGTGGCGATGCTGCTGCTCGACCCGGCCCGGCACGTCGTGGTCGCCAACCTCGCGGCACGCAAGCTCCTGGGGGAAGGCCGGCGGCTGGAAGGCCATGGTTTCGACGTGTTGCTGGCCGCGGCGCCACCGGCCATGCGCGACGCCTTCGAGCGTGGCGGCGACGGCATGTTCAGCATCGGCGACGAAGACGACGAGGACATCTACCACCTCTCGCGCCGCCGCTTCCGCCTCAACGGCCGCGAGCACGAGTTGGTGCTGCTGCGCCAGCTCACCGCCGAGCTGCGCCGCCAGGAAGTGCACACCTGGAAGAAGGTGATCCGGGTGATCAGCCACGAGCTGAACAACTCGCTGGCGCCGATCGCCTCGCTGGCGCACTCGGGCGCCGAGCTGCTGCGCCGCGGTCAACCGGAGCGCGTTCCCGCGGCGCTGGCCACGATCGAGGAGCGCGCGCGCCATCTGGAAGGCTTCATCCGTGGCTATGCGCGTTTCGCCAAGCTGCCGGCGCCGCGCACCGAGCCCGTGGACTGGCCACGCTTCGTCGCCCAGCTGCGCGACCAGGTGGTGTTCGCGGTGGATGGTCCGGTGCCGGCGGGCAGCGTGCGCGTGGACGCGGCGCAGTTCGAACAGGCGCTGCTCAACCTGATCAAGAATGCGCACGAGTCCGGTTCGCCCGCCGGCGAGGTACAGGTGGCGATCCGTCGACTGCCCGAGGACTGGCGCATCGACGTGCTCGACCGCGGCCAAGGCATGAACGAAGCCGTGCTTTCCAACGCGCTGCTGCCGTTCTATTCCACCAAGCGCAATGGCACCGGGCTGGGCCTGGCCCTGGCCCGCGAGATCGCCGAAGCGCACGGCGGACGCATCGCCCTGCTCAACCGTGACGGCGGCGGTCTTTGCGTCAGCCTGACCGTGCCGGCGTGACCATGCGGAGTCTGGATAGTTCCTGAACTGAAAGGTTAACAATTCAGGGGGCATTGAAACTGACTGCGGATACTGGCCCTCAACCGGTCCGTCCGATTCCCCCGACGGGCGTCCCCCGACCGGCCCCTAACAATAATGAGGCTTAGACCTTTATGAAGCGTACCCTGCTTGCCCTGACCCTGCTTGCCGCCCTGCCGTTCGCCGCTTCGGCCGCCGATGGCGTGTCCTACACCTACGTCGAAGGTGGCTACACCGCGACCAACACCGACGCCGGCGACGCTGACGGCTGGGCCCTGAAGGGCTCGGGCGCCATCGCCCCGAACTTCCACCTGTTCGGTGAGTTCGACAAGCAAGAGATCGAGAACACCAACATCGACGTCGACCACTACCGCGTCGGCTTGGGCTACAACCGAGACATCACCGCCAACACCGACCTGCTGACCCGCGTGGCGTACGAGAAGTACGACGCAGGCCAGGGTCTGGACTTCGACGGCTACAGTGTTGAAGCCGGCGTGCGCTCGGCACTCGCCCCCAACTTCGAAGGCTATGCCCTGGCCGGTTACGAGGACGGCGACGAGTACGACGGCGAGTTCTACGGCCGCCTTGGTGGCCAGGTGAAGTTCAACCAGAGCTGGGGCGTGTCGGGCGACGTGAAGTTCATCGACGGCGACACCCAGTACTTCGTCGGTCCGCGCGTCAGCTTCTAAGCCGCGCCCCACGAAACGCTGCACCAATCGCGATCTCTCTCTCCCCCGAAACGTCGCGATTCGAAGCCCGGCTCCGGCCGGGCTTCTTCTTTTGCGTACCATTACGCAATCAAATGTGAAAATTTTGTTACAGTGCTCCGCCGCTCCGCGGCACGGATGCATTCTTTCACTTTGATGGAATAAACAACAATGAAGAAGTCCCTGGTCCTGGCCGCCCTGCTGGCCGCCGCCCCGTTCGCCGCCACCGCCGGCGAGCTCAGCTACAACTACGTCGAACTCGGCTACGCCAACGTGGATGTCGACGTCGAGGGTACCGACATTGATTTCGACGGCTTCCAGCTGCGTGGATCCGCCGCCGTCGCCGAGAACGTTTACCTGTTCGGTGGATACGGTTCGGTCACCAACGACGAGTTTGGCGCCGACATCGATTTCGACGAACTGCAGCTGGGCGTGGGTTTCCGCCATGCCCTGAGCCCCCGCGCCGACTTCATCGGTGAACTGGGCTACATCGCCCAGGAAGTCAGCACCCAGGGCTTCTCGGAGGATTCCAACGGCGCGCGCCTGAGCGGCGGTTTCCGCGGCCTGCTGGCCGACAACTTCGAAGGCCTGGTCAAGGCCAGCTACACCGATGGCGGCGAGTTCGACGGTGACTTCTCGTTCACCGCCGGCGCCCAGTTCAAGTTGACCCAGACCTGGGGCGTGGTGGGCGAGCTCGAGGCCGGTGACGACGTGACCAAGTACCTGGTCGGCGTCCGCGCCAGCTTCTAAGAACACGGCTTGGAAGAAGGAAACCCGGCTCAGGCCGGGTTTCTTTTTGGGCCGGAACACGGCAGGGGAGAGGGACCTCCGCGCTCGGCGGGGCCCGCCGTACGGCCGCAGCGCGTCACCGATCACCTGGGCCGGGCGACTTGCGCCGCGCGGCCCCTTACTCGAACAGGCTGTCCGGGTACTCGGGCTTCTGCTCGCGCGCCAGCAGCTTCTGCAGGCCCGCCACGGGGGTCGTGACCCCATGCAGCACGTCGCGCACGCCGCTGGAGATGGGCAGTTCGATGCCGTGCCTGTCGGCCTGGCGCATCACCTCGTCGGCGGTCTGCACCGACTCGACCACCTGGCCGATCTCGCGCACGGCATCCGCGATGCTCTGCCCCCGACCGAGGGCCAGGCCCAACCGACGGTTGCGCGACAGGTCGCCGGTGCAGGTCAGCACCAGGTCGCCCAAGCCGGCCAGGCCCATCAGGGTCTCCGCCTTGCCGCCGATGGCCTGATTGAGGCGCAGCATCTCGTTGAGGCCGCGGGTGATCAGGCCGGCGCGGGCGTTGAGGCCCAGCTGCATGCCATCGGCCACGCCGGTGGCCACCGCCAGCACGTTCTTCATCGCCCCGCCCAGCTCGGCGCCGAGCATGTCATCGCCGGTGTAGGCCCGGAACGACGGCCCGTGCAGGACGTCGGCCACCTGCTGGGCGAAGTCCGCGTCATCCGAATGCACGGTCAACGCGGTGGGCAGCCCCTGCGCCACTTCCTTGGCGAAGGACGGACCAGTGACCACCGCCAGCGGCACGCCGTCGCCCAGCACTTCGCCGGCGACCTCGTGCAGGAAGCGGCCACTGCCCGGCTCGAAGCCCTTGGTCGCCCAGGCCACGCCGGCGTGCGCCGGGCGGTACGGGGCCAACGCGCGCAGGGTTTCGGCAAAGGCATGCGAGGGCACCACCACCAGCACCAGGTCCGCGCCGTGCAGCGCGGTGGCCAAGTCCGTGGTGGCGCGCAGGCTGTCGGGCAGGGCGATGCCCGGCAGGTAGCGCGGGTTCTCGTGGCGGCCGCCGATCGCCTCGATGGTGGCCGCATCACGGCCCCACAGCACGGTCGGATGACCGTGCCGGGCAATCAGGGCCGCGAGCGCCGTACCCCAGGAGCCGGCGCCCAGAACCGCGACGCTGGGAGCTTTCGCTTCCATCGCGCCGCCGGATCAGGCGTTGCCGGCGGTCTCGGCGTCGGCCAGACCGTTGTCACCGGCCTGCTGCTGCGACGCACGCTGGCGCAGGCCTTCGGCATACAGCGCTTCGAAGTTGATCGGCTGCAGGAAGAACGGCGGGAAGCCGCCGGCCTGGATCAGGCTGCTGATCGTCTCGCGGGCGTACGGGTACAGCACGTTCGGGCAATGCACGCCGAGCATGGCGTCCAGGGTCTGCGGATCGAAGCCGGCCAGGCCGAACACGCCGGCCTGCTTCACTTCGGCCAGGTACATCGGCTTGTCGCCGGCGTTGCAGGTCAGGGTCACGCCGAGCACCACTTCGAAGGCGTTGTCGTTGAGGCGTTGCACGCTCTGCTGCAGGTTCATCTGCAGCTGCGGTTGGGTCTGCTCGTTGAACACGGCCGGAGCGCCGGGAACCTCGAAGGAAACATCCTTCACGTAGATCTTCTCGACCGTGAACGCCGGACCGGTGGCGGTTTCGTCAGCGGCGGCGGCGCCGTTCAGGGTTTCGTCGGACATCGGAGCAACTCCAGCTTGTAAGCGTAAGGGTTCGATTATGGCACGCGCTTCCGGCGCGGCCTCGGGGTTCAGTCTGGGGGCGAATGGTGGCGGCGCAAGGTCCGCTGCATGACATTCACGACGTGCGGCACGCGCTTCCGGCACGTGCCGCCGCGTCAGGCGTGAGGTCCCACCTGCGCCCTGGGCGTTGGGCTCAGGCGCGGCCCTTGACCAGCGGCAGGTCGGCCTGGCGCCACGCGGCGATCCCGCCGTCCAGCAGGTAAACCTGCTCGAAGCCGGCCTTCTTCAGCCGGCTGGCGGCGCCCGCGGCGGTCACGCCGGTGCGGCACACCACCACCACCGGATGCGACTTGGCGTTGGCCAGCAGCTTGCTTTCCGGGTCGAACTGGCTCATCTGCACCGACTTGCTGCCGGCGATGTGGCCCTTTTCGAAGTCGCCGATGGGCGAGAGGTCGATGACCAGCGCCTCGTCGCGGTTGATCAGGGCGGTCAGCTCGGCCGGGCGCAGCGTCTTGTAGCCGCGGAACAGGCCGGCGACTTCGGTGTAGATGAGCGCGACCGTCAGGCCGGCAAGGCCCATCGACAGGTAGGGGTGGCGGCCGGCAAAGGCCAGCAGTTCTTCGATGGTCACGGCATCAGTACGGTCAGGCAGGGCCGGCGATTGTCGCCTACCCCCGCCGCGGGCGCAAAAAGCCTTACTGCCCCGCCCACAGATCCGGCAGGCCGCTGGTCAGCCACCATACTCCGGCCTCGGCGTCCCAGCGCCAGGTCTCGCGGTAGCGCACCGTGCGCTCGGCCATGGTGTGGCGGTTGATCACGCCGATCTCGATGTCGCGCGCGGCGGTGCCGGCCTCCAGGTCGCGGTCGGAGCCGATGTCGCGGTAGGCCGACACCTGGATGTGCTTCCAGCGCTCCAGCTCCACGTCGCTGACCGGCTTGGCTTCGCGCAGCTTGGGGTCGATCAGGTTCGTCGCGCCTTCGACCTCGCCCCAGCGGATCGCGCCGGACCAGGCGTACTGCTGGCGGTCGAGCTTGTCGCCCTGCTGGTTGACCGAGGCGCAGCCGGCCACGACCAACACACACCACACCATCGCGAGCCGAAACAGGCGCATCCTCATTCCTTCTGCCAGGGCGGGCCAGGCCCGCGTCAGCCCGGATGGTAGCCGGTCGCGCGGGCTCAGGTCCGGGCGATGGCCACGTATCGCGCGGTGAAGTCGGTGGCGACCACGCCTTCGGGGGTCAGCACGCGCGCCACCAGCTGGGTGCGGGCGCGGCCGCGCTCGCGCAGGGTGGACAGGAATGTGTCGAGGTCGGCCTCGGGGCCGAATTCCGCGGTGACGTCGAGGTCGGCGAACAGCGGCGCCAGGTAGCGCAGTTGGCTGTCGGCCACGTACACATCGGCGTCGAGGCCGGCTTCGTGCAGTTTCAGCGACACAAGGCCCCAGGAGGCCAGCGTCATCATCGAGGCCAGGCTGCCGCCGAAGGCGCAACCCTTGTCGTTGACGTGGTCGGCCAATGCGGCATGCAGTCGCAGGCGGGCGCCGTCGTAGCCGCCAATGGTGAGGTTCATCGCCGCCACCGGCGGCATGGATTGGTAATGGTGTTGCAACTGGTGCAGCAGTTCGGCTTTGGACATTGGGAGAGGACGCTCGGGGGAGGCGTGGGGTGCGGCGGGCGCCGCGGCTGTGCCAAGCTGACCGGATGCATGCACGCACACCCCGCCAGCCGCCGCGATGGTACGTGATCTCGCTGCGGCCCCGCGGACAGCACGACCAAATGCGTAGGGCGGCGCGCCGCCTCGGAGGCGGTTGCATCGCGCTGTCGCCGTGGGCGCTGCAACCGCGGGAGGACGAGGCCTCGCGCCGGCGCCTGCGCGAGGCGCTGGCGCTGCCCAAGGTGATTGTCACCAGCCCTGCGGCGGCGCGGGCAGCCGCGAGGCTGCAGCCGCTGCGCGCACTGGCCCGCCAACGGTGGTTCGCCGTCGGCGCGGGCACCGCCGCGGCATTGCGGCGGGCCGGGGTGGCCGAAGTGACCGTCCCCGCGCGCATGGACACCGAAGGCCTGCTCGACCTGCCGGAGCTTGCCGCGGTGGCGGGCGACCGGATCGCCCTGGTCACCGCGCCCGGCGGCCGCGGCGAGCTGGCGCCGGCGCTGGAAGCCCGGGGGGCCACGGTGCTGCGCGCCGACGTCTACGACCGGGTGCCGCTGCCGCCGAATGCCCGCGCGCTGGCCGCGCTGCGGGCGCTGGAGGCGCCGGCGGTGGTCGCGCTGAGCAGCGGCGAGGCGCTGGCGCACCTGCTCGCCACCTGGCCGGCCGATGCCCTCGCGCGGCTGCGGGCCTGCCCGGTGGTGGCCGCCAGCGACCGGCTGGTGGCCCTCGCCCACGGCCACGGTTTCACCGACGTGCGGCGGGCCGCCGGCCCCAGCGCGGCCCAACTGGTCGCCGCCGCGGGGCAGGGGCTGGGCATCCGGTAGCATGACCGGAATGCCTCCGCGCGACCCCGCCGCCGTGTCCACGCCTTCGCCCCCCGTCGCCCCCTCTGCACGCCGCTCCCACGCCTGGCTGTGGGGCGTGCTGCTGGCATTGGCCGCGTTGCTGGGCTGGCGCGGCTGGACGTGGTGGCAGGCGCAGTCGGCGCACGACCACGCGGTCGCCGCCGGAACCAGCGAGCAGCTGGAAGCGCTGACCGGCCGCGTCGACGCGCTGCGCCGCGACCAGCGCGCGCAGTTGCAGCGGTTGCAGCAGGCCGATGCCACCAACCGCGTGCTACGCGATGAGCTGCTGGGCATCGGCCAGCGCGCCGCCCTGCTGGAAGGCAGTCTCGCCCGCCTCGCCGACCCCGACCGCCATGGTGCGCAGGCGCTGCGCCTGGACGAGACCGAGCTGCTGCTGATGCTGGGCGAGCAACGGTTGTTGATCGCCGGCGACCTGGATGGCGCGCGGCGCGCGTACGCCCTGGCCAGCGGTGTGCTGGAAGGCGTGGACGATCCCGCCTACCTCAGCCTGCGCCAGGTGCTGGTGCAGGAGCGGGCCGCGCTGGATGCGCTGGGCACCGAGCCGCGCGCCGTGGCCCTCGCCCGCCTCGATGCCTTCGCCCAGCAACTGCGGATGCAGCCGCCGCCGACCTCAGCCGATGCGGTGAAGGCCAACGCGCCGTGGTGGCGCCGCGCGTTCGGTGGACTGGTGCAGGTGCAGCCGAGCGACCGTGCCATCGCGCTGCAGGCCGGGGACCGCCGCCAGGCGGAACTGGGCCTGCAGATCGAGTTGTCGCTGGCCCGTGCCGCGGCGGAGCGCCGCGACGTGGACGGCTTCCGCGCCGCCCTCGGCCGCGCCGATCTGTGGCTGACCCGGCTGTGGCCCGATTCGCCGACCCTGCGGCAGCAGCGCCAGCGCCTGCAGGCACTGGCCGCGCTGCCGCTTTCACTCTCGCTTCCGACCCTGGGCAGCACACTCCAGCAATTGCGGCAGTTGCGTGCCGCACCCTGACCGGAGGACCGATGGCCCTGTTCCGCAACCTGCTGTTCTGGATCGTGCTGGCGCTGGCCGGCGCACTGGTGGCCCAGGTGCTGGTGCAGGACCCGGGCTACGTGCTGGTGCGCTACCGCGGCACCGACTACAGCACCACGCTGGCGGTGGCGCTGCTGATCGCCGCGGCGGTCATCGCCGGGTTGTGGTTGCTATGGACCCTGGCGAGCCTGCCGTTCGCGGCCGTGCGCCGCCGCCGCGAGCGGCTGCTGCGCCAGCGTCTGGCCGAAGGCGTGGATGGCGTCTTGCAGGGCCACTGGAGCCGTGCGGAAAAGGCGCTCGCGCATGCCGCCGAGGACCCCGACCAGGCCGTGCTGGCGCTCGCCGCCGCCGCCCGCTCGGCGCACGCCCGTGCCGACGCGCCCGCGATGGCTGCCCACCTGGACGCGCTCGCGGCCGGCCACCCGACCAGCGCCGCGGTGCTGGCCGCCGAGCTGGCGCTGGCGGACGCACGCCCCGCCGATGCACTGGCCGCACTGGACGCGCCGAAGGCGCAACCGCTGCCGCCGCGCGGACTGGCCCTGCGCGCGCAAGCGCTGGCCAGCGTGGGTCGCGCCGGCGAGGCCTACGGCTTGCTGGGCGCGCTGCGCCAGCAACAGGCGCTGCCGCCGGCTGAACTGGCCCGGCGCGAAGCCGACTGGGCCACCCACGGCCTGCGCGAAGCGGCTGACGCCAACGTGCTGGCCGACCGCTGGGACGCGCTGCCGCCGGCGCTGCGCAGCGAGCCCGCCGCGGTGACGGCCTACGCCACGCGCGCCGCCGCGCTGCGCTGGGACGAGGCCGCCGCCAAGGCCATCGAACAGGCCCTGGACGCGCAGTGGGATGAGTCGTTGGCATCGCTTTACGGCCGCCTGCCGATCGGGCGGGTGGAGCACCGCCTGGCCAACGCCGAGCATTGGCTGCAGGCGCATCCGGCCAGCCCCGGCGTGCTGCTGGCGGTGGCCCGCCTGCAACGTTCGCTGGGGCAATGGCCCCGCGCGGAAGACGCCCTGCACCGCGCCATTGCCCAGGGCGCTGGCGCCGAGGCCTGGGAAGAACTGGGCCATGGCTTCACCCAGGCGCGCGACGACGTGCGCGCGCGCATCGCCTACGCCAATGCGTTGGCGGCCGCACGGGGCGAAACGGTTGCCGAGCTACCCGGTCGTGACCTGCGCCAGCGGATCGGCGATGAGGCGGCGGTGGAGGAGCGCGATGAGCACGGCGTGCCGCGGTTGCGGGGGGCGTGACCGGGGGCGTGTCCCGGCAGGACACATGGGCGCCGCAAGTCGCGGCCCGTTATCCGCTTGGTTGCGACGCCCATGTGCCCTGCCGGGACACGCCGCCACGATCTTCTAGGTAAGGAAGCAAGAGCTGCCTCTCAGCCGCGTCACCCCAAAACTCCGGCCAACGTCTGGAGCGGGAGCGCGATGCCCCCGCAACAAAGCGGATAACGGGCCGCGACTTGCGGGGGCATCGCGCTCCCGCCCCACGCCACATCAGCGTTCCAGGATCGCCACCACGCCCATGCCGCCGGCGGTGCAGATCGAGATCAGGCAGCGGCCACCGCCGCGCTGCTTCAACTCCTTTGCCGCCGCGGCCACGATGCGCGCACCGGTGGCGGCGAACGGATGGCCCGCCGCCAGCGACGAACCGTTCGGATTGATCTTGGCCGGGTCGATGCGGCCCATCGCGGCGGGCAGGCCCAGGCGCGTGCGGCAGTACTCCTCGCTCTCCCACGCGCGCAGCGTGCACAGCACCTGCGCGGCGAACGCCTCGTGGATCTCGTAGAAGTCGAAGTCCTGCAGGGTGAGGTTGTTGCGCGCCAGCATCTCGGCCACGGCCACGGTCGGCGCCATCAGCAGGCCTTCGCCATGCACGAAGTCGACGGCGGCCACGTGCGCGTCGCGCAGGTGGCACAGCACTTCATGCCCGCGCGCGGCGGCCCACTCGTCGCTGGCCAGCAGGCACGCGGCAGCGCCGTCGGTCAGCGGCGTGGAGTTGGCCGCAGTCAACGTGCCGCGACCGGAGGTCTTGTCGAACGCCGGCTTCAGCGAGGCGAGCTTCTCCAGCGTGCTGTCGGCGCGCAGGATGTTGTCGCGCGACACGCCGCGGAAGCTCACCACCAGATCATTGAAGAAGCCGCGCTCGTAGGCCGCCGCCAGCTTCTGGTGCGAAGACAGCGCCCACTCGTCCTGCGAGTCGCGGGCAATGTTCCATTCCTTGGCCATGTCCTCGCAGTGCTCGCCCATCGACTTGCCGGTGCGCGGCTCGGCCACGCCGGGGAAGTCGGGCTTGAGGTCGGCCAGCTTGAAGCCCTTGAACGTGGCCAGCTTGTCCTTCGGCGTCTTGGCCGCGGCGGCGGCGAGCAGGCGGCGGCGCAGGGCCTGGCCGTAGACGATCGGCACGTCGGAAGTGGTGTCCGAACCGCCGCCGATGCCCGCCTCGATCTGGCCGACGGCAATTTTGTTGGCGATGTGGACGATGGTGTCCAGCGAGGTGCCGCAGGCGCGCTGCAGGGTGATGCCGGGGGTCAGCGGCGACAGGCCGGACGAGAGCGCGGCCTCGCGGCCGAGGTTCCAGTCGCTGCTGTGCTTGATCACCGCGCCCATCGCCACTTCGCCCAGCTGCTGGCCGTGCAGGCCGAACTTCTCGACCAGGGCCCCGAGCGTGCGCACCGACATGCCGAGGTTGCCGACATCCGCGTAGGCGGTGTTCTGGCGGCAGAAGGGAATGCGGACGCCACCCAACACGGCGACGGGACGGACTGGACGCATCGGGCAATTCCTCGGGCGGGTGAAGCGGTGGGGTCGAAGGCCCGGCACGGGCCCGCGCCCGTGCCTTGTCCGTGATCGTCCGCGGCCGGGTTGGCAGGCGCAGGGCGATGGCGGGAGGCCTTCGGAACGGACGCCGCGAGCACGGTCGCAACAGGGCGGCCGGGCCGGACGGGCATAATGACCGCAGTGTAGCGCCGCCTCGGCGCCTTTCCAAACGCCCCCGTATTGTCCCGCAGGAAGCCCATGTCCGTTGCCCCGCAGCCCGTCCCCTCCCCTGCCCCGGCCCTGCACGTGCTGGGCGCGCTCGCGCTGGAACTGCGCGGCGATGCCCCGGTGGCGCGCGACCGCCTGGCCCAGGTCGAAGTCGGCGACCTGGCCGCCCTGGTGGCGCGCGACCTGGCGCGGTTCGCCCCCGAGGCGGCGTCGCTGGACCTGGTGACCGTGGGCGCACACTTCGACCCGATCGAGCTGCTGCGCCCGGGCTGGCCGCTGCATCGCGAACTGGACGAGCTGGCCGCGCGCGCGCCGCGCGACCCGGCCGCGCCGCTGGACGCCGGCCGCATCATCGCCTTCGGCGCGCATGAGCAGCAGCTGCCGGGCGCGCTGTCGCCCTCGGCGGACTTCCTCGGCGGCCCGCTGCGGCTGGTGCCGTTCGTGTTGTCCGGCAGCGCCGAGGTGGTCGCGCGCGTCGGCGACACCTTCGAACGCGAACTGCTGGAGCGCGGCATGGCCGGCGCCGACACCGCGCTGGCCGCGCAGGACGCGTTCGGCCTGGCGGTGGAGCACGCGCGATACCTGACCGTGCACGACCTGGCCGCGATGATGGCGATGCAGTACGAGCACGCCGGACTGGCGCCCTTGTGGCCGTTGCTGGAGACCGCGCTGCTGGCGCCCGATGGCGAAGCCTGGCTGGACGCATCGCCCGAGCCGCTGGTGCACTACGCGCAGGGCGAGGCGCGGATCGCGATGTTCACCCCGGCCGCGTGGCATGCGCGCTACGCCGCGGACATGCCGAACGAAACCGAGGAAGGGCGCGAGCGGCAATATCGCCAGCATCGGCATTTCGAGGCGCGCCAGCGGCAGATCGCCGCGGTACTCGCCGCGCACGGTGTCACGGTGAATTTCGTGCACTGCGACGAGACGGATGGGGCGCGCGAAGCGCTGCTCTGAGGTGTTCTGGGGCGGGAGTGCCATGCCCCCGCAAGTCGCGGCCCGTTATCCGCTTGGTTGCGGGGGCATGACACTCCCGCTGGAAACGTTGAGGTGGTTTGCGCTTCAGGCGCGTCAGAACTCGGCTTCGAGCAGGTTGTAGCCGGCGTCTTTCATGCCGAGCGCTTCGTAGGTGCGGTGGGCGGTGGCGTTGTCGCGCTCCACGTACAGGCGCAGGCCGACCACGCCTTCGGTGTCGCGGGCGAGCTGTTCGACGTGGCGGTATAAGGCGGCGAACACGCCTTGGCGACGGTGTGCCTCGGGCACGTACACGCTCTGGATCCACCACCAGTCGCCGTTGCGCCAGTCGCTCCATTCACGGGTGAGCATCAGCGTGCCGACCGGTTCGGCGATGGTCTCGTGGCCCGCGAGGTTCGCTTCGTGCATGGCGATGAAGTAGCGCGCCTTCGCCGGATCGGCGAGGCCCGCTGCCACGCCGGCGTGGAGGGTGCGCGGATCGAGGCGCTTGTGCTCGGTCTCCCACGCCATCGCCTGCGCCCACTGCGCGAGCAGTTCCACGTCGGCGGCGTGCGCTTCGCGAATACGCAATGTCATGTCCGATCAATCCCATTGTGTGAGTCATCAATCGCAGCCAGAGGTTCCACCGTGATTGCCGGCCACGCATCCGGCGCGGAGGCGAGGGCGACGCAACCAGGCGGATAACGGGCCGCGACTTGCGTCGCCCTCACCTCCGCGCCGCCCTCACCCCAAAACTTCACGGCGAAACCTTGATCACCCCACAAGCCACCCGCGCCCCCGCGTTGCCCGTAGGCTGCGTGGCGTAGTCATCCTGCGCCGCATGCACGATCACCGCGCGACCGATCACATCATTGGCCGCGCCACCGCCCAGCACCACCCCCGCGGCGTGCACGTTGACCGTGGCCACACCCTCGCCGTTGGCGGTGATGTTGTCCATGTCGCCGCCGTGGTGGTCGCCGTGGCCGACGCGACCGTGCGGCTTGGCCGCCGGATTGAAGTGACCGCCGGCGCTGGTGGCGTCAGCCGCGCTGCAATCGCCCTTCTCGTGGATGTGGATGGCGTGGGTGCTGCCGGGCGCCAGGCCGCCGATCTCGCCGCGCAGGTGCACGCCACTGCCCATCGGCATCACCGTGAGCTTGCCGCTGACCAGGCTGGCCGACGCCGGGGCGAGCACGACGCTGGCGCCAGCCACGGTCGAACGGCTGGCCATCGCCGGCGCGGGCTGCGGGCCCTTGCCCGTACCGGTGGGCGCGGTGGTCGCACAGGCGGCCAGCAGGGCGGTAGCAAGAACGGCGGCGAGGGCGTGCTTCATTCGGAGTCTCCTTGGGGGGATGTGGGACGGCGTCGGCCGGGGCCCAGCTTGCGGGTGAGGGTGTTACGCCCCAGTCCAAGCCGTGCGGCAGCCTCGCCGCGATGACCGCCGGTGTGCTCCAGCGCGGCGGCGAGCAGGGTGCGGTCGAGAAGGTCGGTGGCACGGGCGTGGATGTCGCTGGCGCCCGCGGCCAGTTCGGCGCGGGCCCAGTCGCCCAACGGATTGCGCCACGTCAGGACATCCTGCGCATCGATCGCGGGGTGCGCGGTTGCAGTGGGGGCCCGGGTGGCGGCGGCATCGGTTGCGTCCGCGCCTTCGACAAACCCCGCGCCACCGAAGGCGGCCTCGACATCGGCGCGGGTGATGGTGTCGCCGGGCGCCAGCGCCGCGAGGCGCCAGCACACGTTTTCCAGTTCGCGCACGTTGCCCGGCCAGGCGTGGGCCATCAGCGCCACCAGCGCGGGCTTGGCAAAGCGCTTGGCGGTTGCGTCGAACTTCGCCGCGGCCATGGCCAGGAAACGCTCGGCCAGCAGCGGGATGTCGTCGCGGCGCTCGCGCAGCGGCGGCAGGCGCAGGCGCACCACATCCAGGCGATGCAGCAGGTCGGCACGAAAGCGGCCGGCGGTGACCAGCGCCTCAAGCTCCTGGTGGGTGGCCGCGATCACCCGCACGTCCACGCGGATCAGCTCCCGGCCGCCAACGCGGAAGAACTCGCCTTCGGCCAGCACGCGCAGCAGCCGTGTCTGCAGCGGCAAGGGCATGTCGCCGATTTCATCCAGGAACAACGTGCCGCGATGCGCCTGTTCGAAGCGGCCGATGTGGCGCTTGCTGGCCCCGGTGAAGGCGCCGGCCTCGTGGCCGAACAGCTCTGATTCGAGCAGTTCCGCGGGAATGGCGGCGGTGTTGAGCGCGACGAACGGGCCGTCGGCGCGCGGCGATTCGCGGTGCAGCGCGCGCGCGACCAGCTCCTTGCCGGTGCCCGTCTCGCCGGTGACCAGCACCGACAGGGGCGCCTGCGCGAGGCGGCCGATGGCGCGGAACAGCGAGCGCATCGCCGGCGTGGTGCCGACCAGGGTGGTGGCGGCATCGGGTGCGACCTCCTGCTCGGTCAGCGCTTCGGACGCGGCGGCGTCGCTTTCATCGCGACGGACGATGGCCTGCCCGGCGAGTGCAACGGCCTCGTCCAGGTCGAAGGGTTTGGACAGGAACTCATGGGCGCCGCCGCGGAACGCACCGGCGGTGCTGGCGATGTCGGTGTACGCGCTCATCACGATCACCGGCAGCTGCGGCAGGCGCGCCTTCAACTGCTCCAGCAGCGCGAGGCCATCGTCGCCGGGCATGCGCACGTCGGTGAACAGCAGGTCGGGGGCGCTGCGGCTGTCGAGCGCCGCCAGCGCATCGCGTGCGCATTCGAAGGCGTCGACGCTGTAGCCGGCATCGCGCAGCGCCGTGGCGAGCACCAGGCGCACGCCGCGGTCATCGTCGACCACCCAGACACGCGCGGTCATGCGCCGGGACCTCCGTCAACAGTTGCGTCCGCGGGGATGTCGTCGGAAGCGGCGCTCATGTCCATGGGCAGGTGCAGGGTGAACACGGTGTGGCCCGGCCGGGAGCGGTACACCAGCGTGCCGCGATGCTCGCGCGCCACCTGCTGCGCCAGCGCGAGCCCGAGGCCGGTGCCTTCGGCGCGACCGGTGACCAGCGGCAGGAACAGGCGCTCGGCAAGTTCCTCCGGCACGCCGCGGCCGTCGTCGCTGATCTCCAGGCGCAGGGCGATGGGGTGCACCTCGTCGCCGATGCGCAGGCCGTGCTCGGCGCGGGTGCGCAGGGTGACGTGGGTGGCGCCGGCCTCGATCGCGTTGCGCACCAGGTTCCACAGCGCCTGCTGCAGGCGGTCGGCGTCGCCGTCGAATTCGGGCAGGCTCGGGTCGTAGTCGCGCACAAGTTGCACCGCCCAGCCGGCGTCCGCTTCGGCCAGGCGCAACACGCGCTCCAGCACCGCGTGGATGTTGAGCGGCGCGTGCGCGCGCGGCGGTGCGGGATTGAGCAGGCGGTCCAGCAGGCCGGTGAGGCGCGCGACCTCGCCGTCGATCAGCGCCAGCAGTTCGCGCTCGTCGTCGGCCTCGCGCGTGGCGGCGCGGCGCGCAAGCAACTGCGCGGCGCCCTTGACCCCGGCCAGCGGATTGCGCAGTTCGTGGGCGAGGCCCTTGAGCGCGGCGGACAACGCGGTGGGCAGCAGCTGCGCCGGGTCCTCGCCGGGGAATTCGTCCACCGGATGGACCTCGACCAGGGTGCCGCCATCGTCGCGGCGGCTCAGCCACAGGTCGGCGAAGCGCGGTTCGCCGTCCGCAAACCCAAGGCCGAGGCGGCGTACCCGCAGCGGGGCGCCCTCTTCGCCGGCCACGCGGGCCAGCGCGGTGGCCAGGCGCTCATCGCCGCCGTCCAGGCCCACCAGCGGCCAGCCGACCAGCCGCCGCGCGCTGACGCCCAGCCAGCGCGCGAAGGCCTGGTTGCAGCCGGCGATGACCCCGGCCGGGTCCAGCCACGCCAGCGGCGTGGTCAGGCTGTCAAGCTCGGGGAGGGGGGCGGTCATTGCACCAATATAGTGCAAGCCGACTGCGGCCACACCAAGCAAGAAGCCCGGCCAAGGCCGGGCTTCCAGATCAGCCGTGTTGCCGCGAGCGCGTTACTCCAGCCCTTCGCCACCCGTCGGGCCGCCGACCGACGTCTCGAGGTTGGTGCCCAAGTAGCCGGCGACGAGGTCAGTGACGCGGCTGAGCATGTCGTGGTCCGTGCCACCCGCCGAGTACGCACCGCCCCAGGCGTTGGCGCGCTGGTAGAACTGCGGCTCGGCCACCACCGCACCGGTCTCCTTGTCGCGCAGGCGCACGCGCATCAACACCTGCGAGCTGCCCGCAAACGCACCCGCCCAGATGCGCGCGCCAGTGCCGATGAACTTGATCTTCTCGATCACCGGTTCGACCACCATCACCCGCGGCGTGGCGCCCTTGGGGGCCCGCGTGTTCATCGCCAGCACCCAGGCCGACAACCGGTTGCCCAGGTGGGTCTGGATCTTGTCGCGCGCGGCGATGTTGGCGTTGTGCTTGTCGAACGGTGCTGCAATGGTCACCGGGGTCACCTCGACGCGGTCGAAGTTGGCCAGCGGCTCGCTCGGCGCCGGATTGGGCATGACCGACGGCAGGTACTTCTCGGTGGCGGCCGCGGACGGCGACGCCAAACCGGTGGCGAGCATCAGGCAGGTGATCAGGACAGCAGGACTCAAGCGCATGCGGAATCTCCATAAGGGCGGGCGCGGGGGTGGCGCAAGTCTAATCAGCGCCCCTGCACAACGTCATTGGCCAATGAGGCGTCCTCGCGACTCACACGACAGTGAAATCGATCACCACCGCCCCCGGCTCGCGCTGGCGATAGGCAATGCTCAGGCCGTCGCCGAACTTCTCCTGGAGCTGGCCCAGCAGCGGGATCGGGTCGTGGTCGTTCACGAAGCGCATGGTCTCGCCCGGGTACAGCGCGCCCAGCGCGCCGAAGATGGCCGAGTGGCGGAAGCGGCGGGCGACGCCGCGAGCGTCGAACAGGTGGGCGGTCTCGGGGTTGGGGGTGGCGCTGCTGCAGTTGGACATGGCGAGCCATCGTCGAGGAGGGGAAGCGCCACGCTACGACCGCGGTGCCACGGATGCGCTGACCCAGATCAGGCGCAGGCGATAGGCGTACGGCGCCCGCGTCAGCCGCGGGAGACCGCCACCGCCCGGCGCGGCTCAGCCAGGCACGAACTCCACCGCCAGCACCGGGGGCAGCCGCGCCGGCAACAGTGTCCAGTGGTCGCCCTGGTCGTCGCTGGTCCACACCCCTCCGGTAGTGGAGCCGAACGCCAGGCGCTCCCCCGTGCCGTCAACCGCGAGCGCGTGGCGGTAAACCAGATCGTAGGCGTGCTGCTGCGGCAGTCCATCGCGCAGCACGTCGAAGCTGCGCCCACCATCGCGGGTGCGCGCCACCACCACCTGCGCATCGACGGGAATGCGGCGCTCGTCCTTGGTTGCGGGCACGAACCAGGCGGTGTCTGCATCGCGCGGGTGCACCGCCACGGCGAAACCGAATGCCGAAGGGGGCACCGTCAACTCCTGCCAGCGTCGGCCCGCGTCGTCGCTGCGGAACACGCCGTTGTGGTGCTGCGCCCACAGCCGGTCCGGCGCGGACGCGCACTGCACCAGGCGATGCACGTCCTGCACGTTGGGTTCGAAAGCGCGCGCCGGCGGCATGTATTCGGCGCGCAGGCCCTCGCCGCCCAACCACCACTCGCCACCGCCGTCGTCACTGCCCCACACGCCGCCCGTGGACACTGCCACCCGCAAGCGGCGCGCGTCGCGCGGATCGACGCAGATCGAATGCAGGCCCGGATCGTCGTAGCCACCGCCGTTCCATTCATGGCGCTCGGGGCGGTCCCACAGCGTGCGCACCAGCTGCCAACTCGCGCCACGGTCGTCGCTGCGGAACAGGCCGCCGGGCAAGGTGCCGGCCCACAGCCGACCGGGCTCCTCGCTGCCCCCGGGCGCCAGCGCCCACAGCAGCCGCAGCGTGGCCGGGCGCGGCGGCTTGCCGTCGCCGCTGATGACCTCATCGTCGTCGCCGTACGCGGGCACCGCGCACTCGCTCCAGCTCAAGCCGCGGTCGTGGGAACGGTGCAGCTTCGCGCCGAAATGGCCCAGGTCGAGCGCGGCGTACCACGCACCGTCGCGCGGGTCGGCCAGGGTCAGGTTGACGTTGTCGCCGAGGAAAGCGACGCGGTCGACGGCCCACGCGCCATTCGCGCGCGCCAGGGTGAACAGCCCCTTGCGGGTGGACACGAGGATGCGGTCGGACACGGCTCAGCCTCCGGACAGGGCCTGCATGACGTGGACCTCGGCCTCGGCGCCGAGGGGCTGGTCGAGCTGAAGCTTGCGCACCACGTGCCCGTCCACGAACACTGCCACGTGGTGGCGCATCGCGCCGCGCTCATCGAACACGTAGCCGCGCAATTGCGGGAAGCGGGCGAACACGCCGTCCAACACCTCGGGCAGCGTGGTCCCCGGCACCTGCAGGGCGATCTCGCCCCCGGCCGGGGCCGCATCGGGTGGCAGCCAACGCGCCAGGGCGGACGCGAGCACGACCTTGGCCATGGGGGCTCCGGCAGGGATCCGGGGCGAGCATAGGCCGCCGGGCGTTAAGTCACCCTCACCTTTGGGACGTGCCCCGGCGCACGGAGTGGCGTGTAGTGGCACGGTTCCCGTCCCCGGCCTTCGTCCATGCTGCGCACCGCCACGATCACCGTCCTGCTGCTCGCGTCCACCGTGACCTCGCCGGCGGGCGCCGGGCCTATGGCCGCGGCGCCCGGTAATGCCACGGCGACCCCCGCTCCCACCGACACCCTGGCCGTGGCCCAGGCCGAAGTGATGGCCGCCGAGCGCGCCTTCGCCAAGACCATGGCCGACCGCGACCCCGCCGCGTTCGCCGGCTTCCTGGCGGAGGAGACGGTGTTATTCTCGGGCGAGCAGGCCACGCGCGGGCGCGCGGCGGTGGCCGCGTCATGGGCGGGATTGTTCGAAGGCCCGGCCGCGCCGTTCTCGTGGGAACCCGACCAGGTGCAGGTGCTGGATTCGGGCATGCTGGCGCTGAGCACCGGACCGGTGCGCGACCCGTCGGGCAAGGTCATCGCCCGCTTCAACTCGATCTGGCGGCGCGAGGCGCCGGGCGTGTGGAAGGTGGTGTTCGACAAGGGCAGCCCGGTGTGCGCGCCGAAGTCGCCCTGAGACGGCCAATCGCGCGGCGGGTGCCGTGCCCTGCATGAGCACCACCTCAGGTGCGCGGGGGACGTCCGTGCCGCGGTATGGTGAGGCACCCTGACCGATCCGCCATGGAGCGCGTGCCACCTGATGTCCATCCCCGACCTCTCCGCGCCGCGTACGTCCACGCCACCGCCGTCCGCTGCCGACGACGCCGCGCCGCTGCAGCACGCCCTCAAACCGCGGCAGCTGATCATGATGGGGCTGGGCACGGCGATTGGCGCCGGCCTGTTCCTTGGCTCGGGCGTGGGCATCCAGGCCGCCGGGCCGGCGGTGCTGGTGTCGTACCTGATCGCCGGCGCGCTGGTGATCATCGTGATGCACGCGCTGGGGGAGATGGCCGCGGCGCATCCGGCCAGCGGCGCGTTCTCGGTGTACGCCGCCGATGCCTTCGGGCCGGTGGCCGGCGCCACCGTCGGCTGGCTGTGGTGGCTGCAGGTGGTGATCGTGGTCGCCGCCGAGTCGGTCGGCGCCGCGGGGCTGCTGGCGACGCTGTGGCCGGCGCTGCCGGTGCCGTGGCTGTCGCTGGGATTCATGGTGGTGTTCACCGCGATCAACCTGCTGGGCGTGCGCAACTTCGGCGAGTTTGAATTCTGGTTCGCCATCGTCAAGGTGGTGGCGATCCTGGCCTTCATCGCCATCGGCGTCGCACTGCTGATGGGCTGGCTGCCGGAGGTGACGCCGCCCGGCTGGAGCAACTTCACCGCGCATGGTGGTTTCGCCCCCAAGGGCCTGGCCGGTATCGGCGCGGCGCTGCTGGTGGTGGTCTTCGCCTTCGGCGGCACCGAGATCGTGGCCATCGCCGCCGCGGAGTCCGAGCACCCCGGCCGCAGCCTGGCGCAGGCCATCCGCACCGTGGCGTGGCGCATCCTGGTGTTCTACCTGGGATCGCTGGCGGTGATCATCGCGGTGGTGCCGTGGACCAGCGAGGCGCTGAAGTCGCCGTTTGCCGCGGTGTTGGAGGCCGCGCGCATTCCCGGCGCGGCCGCGGCGATCACCCTGGTGGCGGTGGTGGCGCTGCTGTCGGCGCTCAACGCCAACCTCTACGGCGCCTCGCGGATGATCTACTCGCTGGCACAACGCAACGAGGCACCGCGTGCGCTGGCCCGCTTGAACGCCCACCGCGTACCGGTGCTGGCGGTGCTGGCCAGCGTGGCGTTCGGTTTCTTCGCCACCGCGCTGGAGCTGCGCTGGCCGGACAGGGTGCTGCCGGCGCTGCTGAACCTGGTGGGCTCCACCTGCCTGATGGTGTGGACGATCACCCTCGCCTCGCAGTGGGTGCTGCGCCGTCGCGCCGATCGCCAGGGCCGCGGCCTGCCGTTCCGCATGCGTGGGTTTCCGTACATAACCCTGGCGGGGATCGGCATCCTCGGCGTGATCTTCGCGCTGACCCTGTTGTCGCCCGCTTCACGTATGCAGTTGTTGTCTACGGTTGCATTGACCCTGGCAATCGCCGCGCTGTGCCGATGGGCGCGGCTTTCCCCCCAACCTGCGAGATCCGGCCCATGACCCGACTTCTCGGCATCTCCGGCAGCCTGCGCAGCCAGTCCTACAACACCGCGCTGCTGCGCGCGGCGCAGCGGGTGGCCGGCGAAGGCGTGGAACTGGAGATCGCCACCCTGCACGGGATCCCGCTGTATGACGGCGATGTCGAGGCACGGGACGGCATCCCCGAGGCGGTGCAGGCGCTGAAGGCGCGCGTGCTGGCCTGCGACGGGCTGCTGTTGGTAACGCCGGAGTACAACAACGGCATCCCCGGCGTGTTCAAGAACGCCATCGACTGGCTGTCGCGCCCCGCCAGCGGGATTCCTTCGCTGTTTGGCGGGCGACCCGTCGCGTTGCTGGGCGCCTCACCGGGCGGCTTTGGCACCATCCTGTCGCAGAACGCGTGGTTGCCGGTGCTGCGCACGCTGGGCGCGCAGCATTGGGCCGGCGGGCGGCTGATGGTCTCGCGCGCGCACGAAGCGTTCGATGCCGAAGGCATGCTGGTCAACGATCTGGTGCAGCGCCAGCTGGCGGCGTTCGTCGGCGGCTTCGCGGCCCACGTGGCGGCCGCGCGTCCCCGGCGGGCGTGACCGCCCGGCAGGACCGAGCCCTTACGGGCGCTGGTAGAGCAGCGTGCGACCGCGTGGCCGCGGCGACGTCATGAGGGCCTCACGCCACCCGGCGACGTCGGGGAACGCGCCCACCATCGCCGCCTCCAGCGCGGCGAAGCCCGGCTGGGCGGCACGCACCGGCAGGCATTGGCCGTGGGCCGCGAACTCCAGCAGGACATCGTCGCTGGGCACGCCGTGCACGCGGCTGGCGTGGATCATCGACACCGCCTGCCACGGCACGAAGGTTGGACCGATGCAGAAGCCAAACGCGGTCACCGACACCGGCGTGGCATCCGGGCCGGCCGTACGCGGGCGGCGTTCGTCGAGGTGAAAGAGGGTTCCCAAGCGGTGTGGACCAGGCTGGGCCGCACGGTGGCGCGGCGTCACACAAGCCTAACGGCCAAACCGGCGTGCACCGGACAGGCCGATCACAACCCAGGCATTGGACTGGCTCAGGCTTCGGCAGCCCGCGTTCGGTAATACAGCACGGTCGGGACCAAGCCGCCGGCCGACTCCCGGGCGAAGTCCGGAATCATGCCGGCGGGGGCCCAGCCTCGCGCCTGATAAAGCTGCTCGGCGGGCGAACCAGCCGCCGTATCCAGGATCAGCAGCGTACGCGCCTCGCTCTCGGCGCACGCGTCCACGTGGTCCAGCAGCCGCGAGGCAATGCCCTGGCGCCGGTAACCGCCGAGCACCATCAACTTCTGCACCTCGGCCCGATGGCGTCCGTTCTCGCGCTCGCACAGTGCCAGCTGCACGGTGCCCACCGCCCGCGTGCCGTGCTGGGCCACCCACATGCGCTGGGCAGTTCCCAGGGCGCCCAGCACGCCATGCCAGTACTCGGCCGCCATGTGCAGGCGCAGCGGATGCAGGAAGCCCACCGAGGCGCCCCGCGATACGCTGTCCTGCAGCAGCAGGCACAGGTCGGCGATCAGCGCGGTGTCGTCACGCCGTACTTCACGGTAGCTGATCATGTCGCCTCTCCGTTGCGCGAACTGGGGCGCACCGCACGGTGGCCGGGGGGTATGTCGGACGCGGTAGGTTGCGCGCACGACGTTGGATAAAAACCGGGCCCGGGAATCCCGGGCCCAAAGGCGAAAACGGGGGGAGGGTGAGCCCGTCTTCGTTGATCGATACAACCCGCGCTGCTCAGTTCTCGTACGCGGCTTCGCCGTGCGAGGTGATGTCCAGGCCTTCGCGTTCGGCTTCCTCCGGCACGCGCAGCCCAACCAGGGCCCCGACCAGTGCGAAGGCCAGCAACGAGACCATGCCCGACCACGCCACGGTGATACCCACGCCCAGGGCCTGCACGCCGACCTGGTGCGCGATGGAGTAATCGGCGGCGCCAGTGCCACCGAGCGACGGTGCAGTGAACACGCCGGTCAGCAGCGCGCCGACGATGCCACCCACACCGTGCACACCAAACACGTCCAGCGAGTCGTCGGCGCGCAGCAGGCGCTTCAGCCCGGTCACGCCCCACACGCCGGCCAGTCCTGCGACCGCGCCGATGGCGATCGCACCCAGCGGACCGACCGTGCCGCACGCCGGAGTGATGCCCACCAGGCCGGCGACCACGCCCGAGGCGCCGCCGAGCATCGACGGCTTGCCCTTGTGCACCGCCTCCACCAGCGTCCACGCCATGGCGGCGGCGGCGGTCGCCACCAACGTATTGATGAACGCCAATGCCGCTCCCGAGGTCGCTTCCAGGTTGGAGCCGGCGTTGAACCCGAACCAGCCCACCCACAGCAGCGACGCGCCGATCATCGTGAAGGTCACGTTGTGCGGCTTGATCGCGTCACGCCCGTAGCCGGTGCGCTTGCCGACCAGGTACGCGCCCACCAGGCCGGCGACGCCCGCGTTGATGTGCACGACCGTGCCGCCGGCGAAATCGATCGCGCCCCTGGCGAACAGGAAGCCGTCCGGCGCGTACCAGACCATGTGCGCGATCGGCAGGTACGCGAAGGTGAACCACAGCACCGAGAACAGCAGCACCGCGCGGAACTTGATGCGCTCGGCGAAGGCGCCGACGATCAGTGCGCCGGTGATGCCGGCAAAGGTGGCCTGGAACGCCACGAACACGTACTCGGGAATCGACACGCCCGCGGTGAACGTGGCCGCCAGCGAGTCCTTGGTGATGCCCAGCAGGAACACCCGGTCCAGCGTGCCGATGAACGCGTTGCCGCCGGCGAACGCCAGCGAGTAACCGTAGGCCACCCACAGCAGCACGATCAGCGAGAACACCGTCAGCACCTGCATCAGCACCGACAACACGTTCTTGCTGCGCACCAGGCCACCGTAGAACAGCGCCAGCCCGGGCACCACCATCATCAGCACCAACAACGTGGAGGTCAGCATCCACGCCACGTCACCCTTCTCCACCACCGGCGCGGCTGCGGCGATCAGTTCATTGCTCATCATCGTGTGTTCCCCCGGTTCACAGCGCGTCTTCGTCGATCTCACCCGTGCGGATGCGGATCGTGCGTTCAATGGAGGTGACGAAGATCTTGCCGTCACCGACCTTGCCGCTCTTCGCGGCGTTCTGCACCGCTTCCAGCGCCGCGTCGAGCATCGCGTCGGCGACCGCGCACTCCAGCTTGAGCTTGGGCAGGAAGTCGACGACGTATTCGGCGCCGCGGTACAGCTCGGTGTGGCCCTTCTGCCGGCCAAAACCCTTTACTTCGGTCACGGTGATGCCGGATACGCCCACCTCGGCCAGCGCTTCGCGGACCTCGTCGAGCTTGAACGGCCGGATGATCGCGGTGATGAGTTTCATCGTGTGCCCCCTTGGCAGCGGTAGATGTTGTGGCTTGCGTGGCCCATCGCTCAGAACGCCCTGCTCACGTTGAACGCCACGGCACTACCGGCGATCCGATTGCCGTAGGCGTTGGTGTAGAGGGATTCGTCGGCGTCGGTATCGGTGTAGGCCAGGCCCACCGAGAAGCCGTTGTCGAAGGCCTTGCTCACGCCCAGTTTCCAGTCGGCGTATTCGAAGGCCTCGCTGTTCTCGATCCACTGCTTGCCGCCGTGCGCGGACAGCGACCAGCCCGCACCCAGGGCGAGGCTCGCACTGACATCGAGGTAGCCGCTGCCGTCGGAATCGACGTAGCCGAACAGGTCGGTGACCGCATGGGAGTACCTGGCCCCGAGCGAGAGCGTGTCCGTGGCGGCCACGGTCAGGCCGGCGTAAACCTCACCGGTGTCGGGGCTGTTGAAGCCCGCCGGATAATCGCCGGGATACCAGTAGTACAGCGCACCCACGTCAAAGCTCACCCGCTCGCTGAATTTGCCGCGGTAACCGGCATAGGCGTCCAGCTCCAGGCTGTTGGAGACGGGGATGCCTGCCGCCGAATAGTCGGACAACCAGCTGACGTTGCTGCCCCAGGTGCCGGCATAGAACCCGCTGTCGGACGCAAACTCGACGCCCGCCTGCACGGCAGGATCACCGTTGGTCTGCGACACGCCGCGGAAGACGTAGTCGCTGGTCAGCGCTGCCGAACCGGATACGCCGGCGTGGGCGGGTGCCACCGTAACGGCAGCCAACGCTGCGAGGAACAGGATGGAAACACGCGTGGTGGAACGGGACTTCGTGTGGCGAGACTTCATCAACCAGGCTCCTCGAAAGGCCCTCCCTGGTTATGCACTCGGTGTGGCGTGTTGCTCTTTTTTCGGCACGAGTCGCCCCGCGCCGCGTCCGTGCGCGCCTGCTTGGGCAGGTCGCGCCGGGATTGCAGCTGTGTGTCGTGTTGCGGGTTGTCGCTACGGCGTGCGGCGTCCTGCCGCGCCGCGCCCCGCATGGAGGCGCGGCGGGTGTGGCGTCAGACGGTGTAGTACAGCTGGTATTCCAGCGGGTGCACCGCGGCGCGGAACTGGGTCACTTCCTTCATCTTCAGGCCGATGTAGGCGTCGATGAAGTCGTTGGTGAACACGCCACCGGCGGTGAGGAACTCGCGGTCCTTGTCCAGCGCGTCCAGCGCCTGGTCCAGCGAGTGGCACACGGTCGGGATGTTCTTCTCTTCTTCCGGCGGCAGGTCGTACAGGTCCTTGTCGCTCGGCGCACCCGGGTCGATCTGGTTACGGATGCCGTCCAGGCCGGCCATCATCAGCGCGGCGAAGGTCAGGTAGCCCGAGTTCACCGGATCCGGGAAACGGAACTCGATGCGGCGCGCCTTCGGGTTGGCCACGTACGGGATGCGGCACGATGCCGAGCGGTTGGAGGCCGAGTACGCCAGCATCACCGGCGCCTCGTAACCCGGCACCAGGCGCTTGTACGAGTTGGTGGCCGAGTTGGCGAAGGCGTTGATCGCACGCGCGTGCTTGAACACGCCGCCGATGTACCACAGCGCCATCTGCGACAGGCCGCCGTAGCCGTCGCCGTTGAACAGGTTGACGCCACCCTTGGCCAGCGACTGGTGCACGTGCATGCCGCTGCCGTTGTCGCCGACCAGCGGCTTGGGCATGAAGGTCGCGGTCTTGCCGTTGCGGAAGGCGACATTCTTGACAATGTACTTGAGCATCTGCAGCTCGTCGGCCTTGCGGGTCAGCGAGCTGAACTTGGTGCCGATCTCGCACTGGCCGGCGTTGGCCACTTCGTGGTGGTGCACCTCGACCTCGATGCCGACGGCTTCGAGCGTCTTGCACATCTCGGCGCGGATGTCGTGCAGCGTGTCCAGCGGGGCCACCGGGAAGTAGCCGCCCTTCACGCCCGGACGGTAGCCGGTGTTGCCGCCTTCGTACTCACGGCCCGAGTTCCATGCCGCCTCTTCCGAGTCCACGTGGAAGAAGGTGTGGCCCATGTCGTTGGCGTAGCGCACGCTGTCGAAGATGAAGAACTCCGGCTCCGGGCCGAAGAACGCCTGCTCGGCGATGCCGCTGGACTTGAGGAACGACTCGGCGCGCTTGGCGATGCCGCGCGGGTCACGCTCGTAGGCCTGCATGGTGGTCGGGTCCAGCACGTCGCAGGTCAGCACCAGCGTCGGGTCGGCGGTGAACGGGTCCAGGAAGGCGGTGCCGGCGTCGGGCAGCAGCACCATGTCCGACTGGTGGATGCCGCGCCAGCCGCCGATCGAGCTGCCGTCGAACATCTTGCCGTCCTCGAACAGGCTCGGCTCCACCACCGACTTCGGGAAGGTCACGTGGTGCCACACACCGCGCATGTCGGTGAAACGCAGGTCGATGAATTCAACCTTGTGGTCCTTGATGAGCTTTTCGACGTGTTCGAACGACATGGGGTGGCCTCGGCTGGGGATCGGATGTCAGTGCCGCATGGCGCGGCTTACTGGAGATCAAGCAAGTAGCGTGCCAACTTTTCCGGATTCGTAACTTATTGATTTTATGTGCCCGCCCAAGACCCGCACGCAGCTCCCTCACCACCGGGGTGCAAAAAGCGCGGACTCGCACCGTACTGGTGCACTGCTCCGATTACTGCCGGGCGACCGTCAGGCAGAAGTCTAGGATCGGACGATGACCCGGATGCGACCGCGTATCGGGCAAGGCGCGGCACCTCAGCCGCGCCGCCGGGCGGACGCGCGGGCCCAGTCGCCGGAAAGCGCTCTTGGTTCCGACCGGGCGTCGGGCACCGCTTGTGCAATGTCGCCGCAGTGGTGAATCCGCGACCGCCATCGCACCCGACCGCGCCGAGCCACGACGGGCGTCACGACCCCTGCGTGAAGGGCCCCACTACCCTGTCGCATCCTTGATCCGAGACCACCGAATGAAACGCCTGATCGCCTTCCTGCTCGTCGTGCCGCTGTCCGGCTGCGTGCTTTTGCCGGTGGAACTCGTCGGCCCGGCGGGCCCTGGGCTGGTCTGCCACAAGGGCAAGAAAACCCTGGAACTGCCGCGGGAGGCCATGGGTGCCCATCTCGGCCATGGCGACTACCGGGGGCCGTGCCGCTGAGGGCTGGCGAACGGCACTCAACCAGCCCAAACCACCACCTGCACCAGCGCCCGCCCGCCCAGTAGCAGCACCGCGAACAGCACCGCGGCCAGCAGTAGCGGCCGGGGTCCGGCCTGGCGCACGGCGCCCAAGTGCGTGCGCAGGCCCAGCGCCGCCATCGCCATGGCCAGCAGGGCGGTATCCAGTTCGACCAATGCGGCGACCAGCACCGGCGGCAACACCTGCAGCGAGTTCAACGCCGCCACCGCGATGAACGCCACCGCGAACCACGGCGGCGCGAACCGCCAGCGGCTGCCACCTGCCGCTTCGCCGGCCTGCAGCCGCAGCGACAGCAACATCAGGAACGGCGCCAGCAGCATCACCCGCAGCATCTTCTCGATCACCGCCACCGCCGCGGCCTGCTCGCTGATGGCGCGGCCGGCGACCACCACCTGCGCCACTTCGTGCACGGTGCCGCCGACGTACAGGCCGTAATGGTGCGCATCCAGCCCCAGCACCGGGTACAGCCACGGATAGGCGAACATCGCCACGGTACCGAACACCACCACCGTCGCCACCGCCACCGACACCTTGTGCGCCTGCGCGCGCACCACCGGTTCGGTGGCCAGCACCGCGGCGGCGCCGCAGATGGCGCTGCCGGCGCCGATCAGCATCGAGGTCTCGCGGTCCAGGCGGAACACGCGCGTGCCCAGCCACGTGCCCAGCGTGAACACCACCGCGACCACCACCACCGCCATGGCGATGCCCGGCCAACCGACCGAGGCGATGTCCTGGAAGGTGACGCGCAGGCCGTACAGCACGATGCCGAGTCGCAACAAGGTGCTGCGCGCGAAGTCGACGCCACTTGCGGTGTAAGGCGCCACGCGCGGAAACAGCGTGTTGCCCAGCGCGATGCCGAGCACGATGGCCAGGGTCAGTGCGCTCAGGCCCGCCCCCTGCAGCACGGGCACGCGCGACAGCGCCATCGCCAGCACCGCCACCGTTGCCGCCAGCAGCAGGCCGCGGACGAAGCCGGGGCGACGCCACGGTGGCAACACCAGCTCCGCTGCGGATGCCGAGACGGCGATGGCTGGCGCCGCGGGCGCGGTGGTTTCGGCAGGCGGGTTCAGCGGCGGCACAACGGAGGACATGGCGGCCCGGGACGGCGGAAGTGGCGGGCAGGCTAGGCCAATGCCCCTTATGAATCCAATGCATATACTTCCAACGAATATGAATTTGACTCATGCATGGCCACGCACCTGAACCTGCACCTGCTGCGGCTGTTCGCCGCGGTGGTCGAACACCGCGGCTTCTCGCGCGCGGCGGACGCGCTGTTCGTCACCCAGTCGGCGGTGTCGAAGGGCGTGCGCGAACTTGAGCGGCAGCTGGACCTGGCGCTGCTTGACCGCAGCAGCACCGACGGGGGCCGCCGCGGCGTGCGCGTGACCGACGCCGGCGAGGCGCTGTACCGCCATGCGCGCGCCTTGTTCGCCATGGAGAAGGCCGCGCTGGAGGACGTGCGCGACCGCGTCGGCCTGCACCGCGGCCGGTTGCGGATCGGCGCCAGCACCACGGTCGCCGGCTACTGGCTGCCGCCCGCGCTGGCGCGCTTCGCCGCCGCCCATCCCGACATCGCGCTGTCGCTGCAGGTCGACAACACCGCCGGCGTGGCCGAAGCCGTGGCCGCCGGCGGGCTGGATGTGGGTTTCGTGGAAGGCGCGGTCGACGACGCACGCCTGCGCGCACTGCGCTGGCGCGACGAGCCGCTGCAACTGATCACCGCGGACGACGACCCGCTCGCCGGGCGCAAGCGCCCCGCGGCCAGCACCCTGTCCGCGCGGACCTGGCTGCTGCGCGAGCCGGGGTCGGGCACCCGCCAGGTGGCCCAGGCCTGGCTGCAGGCCGAAGGCATCACCCCGCGGCGCACGCTGGAGATCGGCAGCAACGAGGCCATTGCCCGCGCGGTGGCCGAGGGTGCGGGCCTGGCCATCCTGCCGGCCGTCGTGGTCGCTGACCCGCTGGCCGCGGGCCGCCTGCGTGCGCTGCACGCGCCGGGCAAACGCGCGCTGGTGCGACCGCTGTTCCAGCTGGAACTGGCGCAACGCCCGCGACCGCCCGCGCTGGAGGCGTTTCTGGCGCTGCTGGACTGAGCGCGCGCGCGCATTCCAGCGCGGGCGCCGTTGCATCGCAGGGACGGCCATGACGCTATGCTTGCGCATCCGTTTTCGCACTCACCCGCATGACCGACCTGCTCGCCGCGCTGCTGCTCGGCATCATCGAAGGCATCACCGAATTCCTGCCGATTTCCAGCACCGGCCACCTGCTGATCGCCCAGCATTGGCTGGGCCAGCGCAGCGACCTGTTCAACATCGCCATCCAGGCCGGCGCGATCCTCGCGGTGGTGCTGATCTACTGGAAGCGGCTGTGGGGCATGCTCGTCGCCTTCCTCGGCCACGATGCGCCCGCGCCGTACGACCCGCTGGGCGTCACCGCCACGCCGGCGCAATCGCGCGACTATGCGTTCAAGCTGCTGGCCGCGTTCGCGGTCACCGCCGTGGGTGGCCTGCTGGTGAAGAAGCTGGGCTGGGAACTGCCCGACACCGTGCGGCCGATCGCATGGGCGCTGATCATCGGCGCGGTGTGGATGGTGCTGGCCGAGCACCTGGCCGCCAAGCGTGCCGAACGTGAGGGCGAGCGCGTGGCGATTGCGTGGACGACCGCGATCCTGGTCGGCCTGGCGCAGGTGGTGGCCGGCGTGTTCCCCGGCACGTCACGCTCGGCGGCGACCATCTTCGTCGCCCTGCTGGCCGGCACCACCAGCCGCGCCGCGGCGACGGAATTCGCCTTCGTGGTCGGCATTCCGACCATGTTCGCCGCCACCGGCTACGAGTTGTTGTCGATGCTGCGCGATGGCGGTATCGGCCAGGAGAACTGGACCGCGCTGGGCGTGGCGTTCGTCGCGTCGGCGGTGACCGCATTCGTCGCGGTGAAGTGGCTCCTGCGCTACATCCAGTCACACCGGTTCACCGCGTTCGCGGTGTATCGCGTGCTGCTGGGCGTGGCGCTGCTGGCGTTCATCCCGGAAGGGGGCTGAGCGCACGGCGCGGGTGCGCCACGCCCGCTGCTCAGTCCTTGACCGCGGGATTGAGCGAATACGTGCCGTAGATCGTGGCTTCGGCGAGCACGTGGCCATGCATGGCCGCCTGCACGTCGGCGGCGGTGAAGCGCTCCGGTAGCGGCAGCGTGGGCACGTCCAGGGCGAACACGCGGAAGAAGTAGCGGTGCAGGCGCAGGTCGTTGGGCGGCGGGAACGGGCCGTCATAACCGCGCCAGTCGCCAGCCATCGCCGCGTCGCCGGCGAACCAGCCGGTATAGTCGTTCAGTCCCTGACGGCTGCCCGCGGGGCCGGCGGGGGTGGCCTTGCCGTGCGGCACCACGCCGTCGCTGCAGGCGCCGGCGGCAATCTCGCGCACGTCGGCGGGGATGTCGGCCATCGCCCAGTGCACGAAGTCGCAGCGCGGTTGTTCGGTCGGGATCTGCACGTCGCTGCGGCCCACCATCTCCTTCACGGTGGGGACGTCCGGGTCGATGCACAGCAGCGCGAACGAGCGCGTGCCGGCCGGTACCTCATCCCAGGCCAGGTGCGGATTGCGGTTGGGCGCGAAGCCGAATCCCTCGGCGGTCGGCTGGCCGGCGGCAAATTCAGCCGGCAGCCGCTGGCGGTGTTCGAAGCTGTTGCTGCGGATGTGCATGCTCGCCTCCGGAAACGGTGGATTCGCGGTCAGTATCCGGGCGGCGTGCTGCGGGCCGAGGCCGCGGCACGCCGCCTGGGGTTCACTCGGCGTAACCCAGGCGCTTGGCCACCGGGGTCAGCAGCGCGAAGGCCTCGCCCAGCGGGCCGTTGTAGGCGCGCCAGTGGCCGGCACCAAAGTGCTCGGGCTGGACCACGCCCTGCGGCGGGATCGTCACTTGGGTTTCCAGCGCATTGGCCAGCGACTGGGCCAGCGCCTTGGGGTCGGTGCCCGCCTCGTCGAGCTTGACCAGGCGGTGCGGGAACAGGTCCTGTTCGTGCAGATAGGCGACCTGCGCCAGGACCTGTGCCAGCCAGCGCGCACCGGCTTCCGGCGAGTCCAGCCGGTACGGCACCGGCGAGCCGTAGGCCAGCCAGTCCAGCAGCATGTCGCGCGGGTCGCGCAGCGCGACCATCAGCACCGCTTCCGGGAGGTGTGGGCGCAATGCGGTGAGAAGGGCGTTGTCCCACCACAACAGCCAGTCGAAAACCGTGCCGTCCTCGATGCCGCGCGATGGCAGCAGCGCGCGCCACTCCGCCACCAGCGCCTCGGCGTCGGTCTCCGAATCGCTCGCCGACAGCTGGTCGATGGTCGGGTAACGCTGCAGGAAATCATTTGGCGGAGTGGCCCCGAGCCGATCCGCGCGCAACGGGGCCCCGCTGAACTGGAAGGTGCCGGCAATCCGCTCGACCCAACTGCCCGGGGCCCCCCACACCAGCAGCACGCCCTTGGCATCTTCCGGCAGCGGTGCCATTTCCGGCCAGTCGCTGCGCGCGGTGCTCACCGGTGGGTAAGGCAGCCGCTGCTCGGCTACTTCGGCATGGAGTTCCGCCCACGTCGCCACCGCGGCGTCGACCTGGCCCGCGGCGTCATACGCGCGGCCCAGCAACTGGCGCAGCGTGCGCTTCACCTGCGGGTCCGGGGCGCGGACGATGAGGCTGTCGATGCGCGCGATCGCCGCATCCGGATCGGTGCGCAGCAGGGCATCGACCACCCGCAGTTCGGCACCGGTGTGGCCCGGATCCAGCTCGGTGATGCGGCGGGCGATGGCATCGGCCTGCTCCACGGCGCCAGTGGCGTCCTCGATGGCCCACTGCGCCATCAGCGGCGGCAGGGTGTCAGGCATGGCCTGCTGCCAACGCGCGACCAGCGCGCGCGCTTCCTCGCCGGCAAACGGCTCGAACACCAGGCGGGCATGCCACAGCGCGGTTTCGCCCGGGTGCGCGGCCAGGGCGGCGTCCAGCACGCTGCGCGCCTCGTCGGCCTGCTCCTCGCGACGCCACACTTCCACGAGCGGGGCGATGTTGGCACGGTCGGTCGGCGCGGCGTCGAAGGCCCGGCGTAGCAGCTCGCGGGCGCGATCGGCGCGGCCACCGTCGTACTCCAGCATGCCGACGGTGCGCAGCAGTGCCGGCGACGGCTCGCCTTCCAGCAGCGGCGCCAGCAACTCGGCGGCATCGGCGTGACGGCCCTGCCGGCTGGCCAGGTTGGCGACCAGCATGCGCGTGGCGCGCGAATCGGGCCGGGTCTCCAGCAGCGACCGGAACGCCTGCTCGGCGAAGGCGAAGTGACCCTTGGCCATGTAGGCAAAGCCGAGCGCGTGGCGGACCTGCTGGTCCTCCGGCGCACGCGCGGACGCGCTGGCCAGGGTCGACAGCGCGCCATCGACGTCGCCGCGGCGCAGCGCGACCGTGCCCAGGATCGCGGCCACGTGGGGATGCTCGGGCGCGATGCGCGCGGCCACGCGGGCGACGCGCTCGGCCTCGTCGATGTCGCCGCGGGCGATGGCCAGCTGGCCCTGCAGGATGTACGCCGGGAACTGGTTCGGGTCCAGGCCGATGGTGCGCGCCAGCGCCGCCTGGGCCTCGTCGATCTGGCGCTCATCGAGCAGCAGTCCGGCGTGCACCAGGTGCAGGTCGGCGTCATCCGGGGCCAGTTCGATGGCGCGCTCGATGGCGGCCACGGCGGCGTCACGGTCACCGGTGGCGCGCAGCGCCGCGGCCAGCAGGCGCAGTGCGGCGACGTCCTGCGGGTTGGCGGTCACCGCGTCCTGGGCAGCAGCCACGGCGGCGGCGGCATCACCGCTGCGCAGGGCCTGGAGAATGGTTTCGTACATGGACAGCCTGGATCCGGGGCAAACCCGCATTGTAGCCGCAGCCGGGCGGCGCGCCGGTCAACCGGCGTCCGTGTCCCCGGCCGCCAGCTGCGAGGCGATCCAGCGCTCGGCAAAGCCTTCCAGCCGCCCGTCCTCGACGAAGCCGCAGTGGCCGCCCCACGGCGAGATCTCCAGCCGCGCGTGCGCCGGCAACTGCAGCCGGTGGAAGTCGGCCACCGGGATCACCGGGTCGTCGGCGGCCATCAGGATCCGGGTCGGCACCTGCAAGCCAGCCAGGCGGTCGCCGGCAATGCAGTAGCCATCGAAATAGCGGTCCAGGCTGCCGAACTCGGTCTGCCGCTCCACCAGCCAACCGGTCAACGCGCGCATGCTCTGGCGCAGCACCCGGTCGTCGAAATCGTGCAGGTGGGGGAACAGCGCACGCTTGCGCGCCAGCGAGGCCGTCCATTTGCGCTGGAAGTACCAGCGGTACAGCGGGAGACCCTGCTCCATCACGTCCATGGTCCGCGCCGGGTCCAGCACTGGGCATACCACCGCCACGCGCTGCAGCGGAATACCGGCGGCAGGTGCGCGCAGCGCCAGGCGCAGGGTGAAGTTGCCGCCCAGTGAGTACCCGGCCGCGACCATCGACCGTGCGGGGAAGCGCCGCGCCACCTCCGCCGCCGCGCGCACCACCTCGTCGATGCGGTTGGAGTGGAAGATGCCTTCGTTGAGGTGGTGGGTGCCGCCGTGGTCGCGGAAATTCAGCCGGAACACGTCGAAGCCGGCCGCCAGCATGCGCGCGGCGGTCAGGCGCATGTAGCTGGACTCGGCACTGCCTTCCCAGCCGTGCAGCAGCAGCGCCAGGCCGCGCGCAGGCCGCCCCGGCACCGCGCTGTGCAGGCCGAGCAGGCGCACGCCGTCGCCGGCATCGATGATGTGTTCGCGGGTCTGGGCGCCGGTGGCCCGCAGGCGGCGTTCACCCAGCGCCTGGCGCCATCGGTTGGAGCCGAGCAACGACTGCAGGTGGCAGCTGCGCGCCCACCAGGCCGGATGGAAGTCGGCGGCTGACAGCATGGCTCAGCCCGTCATCGCCTCGACGATGCGCTGCCGCGCCGTCTCGGCGATGCGGCGGCGGCCTTCGGCTTCGCCCGCGGCGATCGGCTCCAGGAAATGCACTTCCGCCGAACGCGGTGGCTCGCCCAGCAGCCGCAGGAAGTTGCCGAGGAAGCTCTCGCGCGGCGCGAAAGCGACGGTGCGCTGCGCGCTGCCGCCTTCCCCATAGATGAGGGCCACCGGTTGCACCGGGGCACCGGCTTCCACCGCGGCCAGGAAAATGCGCGCGTGGAAGGGACCGATCTCGGCGCCGCCGCGGGTCCCGCCTTCGGGAAAGACGCCCACCGCATGGCCGTCGCGCAGCCGCGCCAGCATCTCGTGCAGCACGCCACCGAGCGACTCGGCGTTGCCGCGGTGGTGGAAGATGGTCTCCGCGCGCGATGCCAGCCAGCCCACCAGCGGCCAGCGCTCGATCTCTCGCTTGGCGACGAAGCCCATCATCCGCTGGCTGTGCATGGTGACGATGTCGATCCAGCTGACGTGGTTGGCCACGAACATCACCCCCCCTGGCAGCGGCTCGCCGACACGACGCAAACGGAAGCCGAACACGCGCAGCAGGCCGGCCGACCACCAGCGCACCGTGAGGTGGTCGAGGCGTTCGCCACGCAGTTCGAGCGCACTGATGCCCGGCAGCATCGTCAGCAGGATCAGTGGCAGGTCGATGAGCAGGTGCCACAGCAGCAGCGGCACGCGGTAGGCATAGCGCAGGGCGCGCGCCAGCGGCGCGGAAGGCGCGGGCGCACCGGCGGGGGAGGTCGGCGCATTCATCGGGGAAACGATACCGAAGCGCCGCGGGCGCGACCAGCAGCACGGTCACATCCCACCGTGGCGCGTGCGGCGCCGGATCGCGCTCAACCGCGCGGCACCACGGCCAGCGTCAGTCGCGAGACGCAGACCGGGCGGCCCTGTTCGTCTTCGATGCGGATGTCCCACACCTGGGTGCTTCGCCCCACGTGCAGCGGCCGTGCAGTGCCGGTAACGACGCCGTCGCGCGCGGCGCGGAGGTGGTTGGCGTTGATCTCGATGCCGACGCAGATGCGGTCGTCGGGCACGCACAGGTTGCCGGCACTGCTGCCCAGCGTTTCCGCCAGCAGCACGGACGCCCCCCGTGCAGCAGCCCGTAGGGCTGGCGGGTGCGGGCATCCACCGGCATGGTGGCGGTGATGTGGTCGGGGCCAGCGTCGGTGAAGACGATGCCCAGGGTGTCGATGGAGGTGCCGCGGGACAGCGCGTTGAGCGTGTCGAGGTCGGGCTGGCGGCGGAACGGCGAGGGCGGGTGGTCGTGGGGGCGGTCCATGCCCCCACGATAGCGGACCCCAATCCCCTCAGGCGAGCGCGCCGTCAGGCGACGCGGAAGTGCGGCTGGTTCCAGGTCGAGACGTAACGGCCGTGGGAGGCGTAACCGCTGCTGTTGCCGTAGCCGACACCGAAGTCGCGGTCGCGGTGCAGGTGGCGGATCGGGGTGACGGTGGCAGAGGCAAGGGGGGCGGCCTCGATGCTGTCGGTGGCGCGGCGGTCGGCCGACATGCGGCGTTCTACCAGGCGGCGTTCGGCGTTGCGGCGGTTTTCGGCGCGGGCGGCGGCGGAGATGATGGCGTTCATGGCGGTGTCCTTTGGGCTGGGGTGTGCTCTGGTGTGTTGGTAAAGTACAACACCAAACCAATTCCGCCATGGGCCAGAAGTCACCCCACCGAAGACCTAGTCGAAGGCGGGGTCGCACACTGCGGAATCAAGGACTTGGATCGCCCCAAGGGGCGCTTGGTTGCCATGACTGATGACAGGGGGCCGGCGGCGTCCCGCACGGGCCCCGACCGTCCAGGGCCTACAGGATCGGCGCCAGCCCGGCCCCGAACGCGGTGAAGATCCGCGTGGTCACGCTCTTCAGCCCCAGGTCGACCTCGGGGAAGTCGCCGACCGGGCGGTAGCAGGCGCGGAAACCCGGATCGTCCGGGGGCAACGGCTGCGGGCACGCGGGCCCGGGCACGAACTCGTAGCTGGTGGCGTAGCGCACCGGCCAGAAATCGAACACCGGCAGCGTCTCGAACGCCTTGCCCAGCGAATAGTTGAGCCCCGACAGCACCGGCGGCCGGTCGCGCCGCGCGATCACCCACGCATTGGCCGGGGCAATGTCGCGGCGGATGCTGGCCGCCAGCGCCTGCGCGAACGCGGCATCCTCGATCACCACCGCGCTCTCGGTGTTGTAGTCGTCGCCGCGCGGGTCGAAGTTGTGCGTGCCCACCACGCCGATGCGGCCGTCGATCACCAGCGACTTGGCGTGCAGGCCGATGCGCACGCCAGCCCGCTTCAGCGGCACCGGCTCGTTGGCACCGCGCGAGCCGAAGCGCAGAGCCGCATGCTCGCGCGACAGCGGGTCGCGATAGCCGGCGCGCGGCCGGCGCACGCTGCCGAAATCGCGCCGCGGCCGCACGTACTGTCGTGCCGCGGGCTCCGCCCCGGTGGCGGTGGCCCCGGCGGCCTCCCCTGCTTCGACGCCCGCCACGGCCGGATCCTCGGGCACGCCATCCAGGGGCGGCAGCGTCGCTCCCGTCGTGGCCACGTCAATCGGCGCATCCGCGGGGAACGGCTTGAACTCGTAGATGTTGAAGCCGAACTCGCGCAGGTAGCGGCGCTTGTACTTGTACGACAGCGCGTACGCGATGAACGCATCGGTCGCCGCCAGGCTGTTGGTCGACACGATCACGCGCGGCGGGTCGGTGCGCGCACGCAGGGTGCGGAACATCTCCTGCGCCGGCTTGGACAGCACCAGGTACGGCGTCTGCAGCATCACCTCGTGCTGCGCCGACTCGATCAGCCGGCGCAGCGAGTGCGAGGCATGGGCGTTGCCCGACGCATCGCCCTCGTGCTTGGCCGGGGAGTCGGAAATGTAGCCGACGGCGCCCACCGGCAGTGCCGGCGCGACCAGCCGCTGCTCAACCAGGGCGCTGTCAGCGGCGGCGGCGCGCATGCGATCGGCGCGATCGGGCCGATGGAACTGCGCCGGCGGCAGCGCCGGCACGCCGCGCGCCAGCAGTTCGCGGCCGACGTCGGTCAGGCGCTCGGCCGGCACGCTGCGGGCGTCCTCCCAGAAGCGCACGAAGTCGGCATCCATCTCGCGCGCCACCGGCCCGGCGACGAGCACGTCGCGGTCGCGGAAGTTGTAGGTGGCGTCCCAGTCGTAATAGTCGTCCTGGTAATTGCGCCCGCCGGTGATGCCCACCGCGCCGTCGATCAGCAGCAGCTTGGTGTGCATGCGCTGGTTGAGCCGGCGCCAGCAGCAGGCCGCGGCCAGCGCGTACTGCGGATAGCTGATGCGCGCGCGGCCGAGCACCGGGTTGTACACCCGCACTTCGAAGTGGGCATGCGCGCCGGCCAGGGCCGCGAGGGTCTCGACCTTCTCCAGCGCGGCCAGCTGGTCCAGCAGCAGGCGCACCCGCACCCCGCGGCGCGCGGCGGCGAGCAGCTCGTCGATCACCAGGCGGCCGGCGTCATCCTCGTCGAAGATGTAGGTCTGCAGGTCGATGGCGGTGGTGGCGCTGCGGATCAGGTTGATCCGCGCCAGCAGTGCGTCCGGGCCATGGTCCAGGATCAGGGCGTAATGGCGCGGCGCCTCCGGGGTGGAGGTGGCGAACGCCTCGCCGGCCAGGCGGCGCAGCGGCGACGGCTGCGCGCACGCGTCCGCCGCGTCGCAGTCCACGGTGCTGATGCGCGCCTGTGCGGCCACGCCCGCGGCCTGCTCGCGCTGTACCGGCGACAAGGTCGCGCACGCTGCCAGCCACAGCGCCAGCGTGGCGACCACGATGGATCGCAAACCCGTCATTCGTCCTCGTTCTTCAACCTGACCCGCATGGTGAAGCGCACCCGGTCGGACAACACCAGCCGGTAGCCGCTCAGGCCGTAATCAGCGCGATTGATCACGCCGGAGGCGACCACGTCGCAATCCCGTCCAGGCCGCGCGCACTCCGCAGGTTGCAGTATGAAGGACTCGGTGCGGGTCACGCCATGCAGCGTCAGCTTGCCGCGCAGGCGGCCGCCGTCATGGACCAGCGCCGGCAGGTGCGGCTCGGACAGGAAGTCGATGTGCGGATAGCGGGCGGCGTCGAAGAACTGTGGGCCGCGCGCCACCACCGTGTAGTAGGGGGAACCGGCCACCTCGATGGCGGCCGCCGTGAGCGTCAGCTGCACCTGCTGGCGGCCATCGGCCATGACGGTGACCACGCCCTGGTGGCGCGTGAACGTGCCATCCACGCGCTGGCCCCAGCGGGTGCGCAGCTCGAATTCCATCCGCGAGCGTTCGTTGTCGATCTCCTGCGCGCCGGCCGTGGCCGCCGCGGCGCAACAGGCCACGGTGGCCAGCCACCGGCGCCAGCGTCGGGTCACGGCCACCAGAAGGCGGACAGCTGGGCGATGCCCGGCTCCAGCGAAGTCTCGGCGGGGACGTGGAGCACCGCGATCCCCGCGGGCGGCATGCCCCGGTAGTCGCCCGATTGGCCGCTGTGGAGCAGCGCGGCCAGCCGTTCCAGCCCGGGGTTGTGGCCCACCAGCATCAGCCGCCCGACCTCGACGTTGGCGTCGGCCAGGCCGATCAGCGTGCCGGGCGTGGCCTCGTAGATCGCCGGCTCGATGCGCTGGTCGACGTAGCCGATGGCGCCCAGCACCGCCTCCAGCGTCTCGCGGGTGCGCCGCGACGGCGAACACAGCACGCAATCGGGGATGAGGCGGTTTTCCGCCAGCCAGCGACCGGCCGCCTCGGCCTCGGCCAGGCCTTCGGCGGACAGCGGGCGGTCCAGGTCGGCCTGGCCGGCGGAGGCCGCTTCGGCGTGGGCGTGGCGGAGCAGGATCAATTCGCGCATTCGGTCGGGTTTCCGGCGGGGATCAGGGCTTGCGCAACCACTTCAACAGCGGCTGCCAGTCGGACTGGTGTTCGCGCACCTGCGCGGAGTGGTAGTCGAACAGGCTCTTGCCCAGTCCGGTCATCACCACGTAGGCCTGGCTGTCGCGCAACTGCGCCACCACCGGATAGGGCCAGGCGCGCAACAGTTCCACCGCCTGCTGCGAGGCGTTGGTCCACGGCTTGAGCTTGTTGCCGACCAGCCCGACGCGCAGCGTGCCCTTGCGCACGCGCGGGTGCTGCGCGAGCGAGTCGAGGAACGGCACGGTGGCCTCGATGTCGAGGGTGGACGGCTGGATCGGCACGATCAGCGCATCCACATGTTCGAGGAAGGCGTCGAGGTCTTCGGCCATGGCGCCAGCGGGGGCGTCGACCACCACCTGCTGGGTGTCGTCGGGCATCTGCTTGCGCCACGCCTTGCGGCGGGTGCCATCCAGCGGCAGCACGGCGGTGTCCAGCCCGGCGCGCTTCTCCGCCCAGCGGGTGGACGAGCGCTGCGGGTCGGCATCGACCAGCGCGGTGCGCAGGCCGTCGAGAGCCGCCTGCGCGGCAAGATGGGTGGCGATCGTGGTCTTGCCCACGCCCCCCTTGGAGCTGGCGACCAGCACGGTTCTCATCAAGCCCACCTTTGGCGCTTACACCGGACGGGAACCGCAGCGTACACCGGGAGTGGCGCGGGCGGCCACCGGCGTCAGCGCCGGGGCGTGGCGAGCCCTACCCCACCGGCACGTGTACCCACGCCGGCAGCGTCAGCAACGACAGCAGCAGGCCATAGCCGACCATCGCCGCGGCCAGCCGCGGCGCGAGATTGTGGGCGATGGCCAGCGCGCCGGCGGTGACCATCGAGGGCATCGCCGCTTCCAGCACGGTGGTGCGGGCCATGTCGCCGTGCAGGCCCAGCAACGTAACCAAGGTCCACGCCAGTGCGGGCATCACCGCCAGCTTCAGCAGCAGGCCAGTGGCCAGCGGTTTGAGCTCGTCGCGCGGCAACGACAGGCGCACGGACAGGCCGATGGTGAGCATGGCCAGCGGCAGCAGGGCATCGGACAGGCGCTGCAGGCCACCCGCCACCCATGCCGGCGGCTCAGTGGGCATCACCGTGAATCCCACCACCAGCGCCCACAGCGGCGGAAAGCGCACGATGCGGCGCGCGATGTCGCCAGCCGACGGGGTGTGGTCGCCGCCGTAGCGTGCCAGCACCCACAGCCCAAAGGTCGACATGATCAGGAACGCGCCGAACTGGTCGTAGATCACCGCGTACGGCAGCGCGTGCTCGCCGATGAGCGCGCGGGTCAGCGGATAGCCTAGGAAGCTGGTGTTGCCCAGCGCGACGGTCAGCAGCAGGACCGCGCGCTCCTCGTCGCGGAACTTCAACCAGCGCGCCAGCGCGCCCACCAGCAGCACGGTCGCGCCCAGCAGCAGCCACGGCACCGCGACGACGCCCAACAGTGCCGGTTCAAAATGCAGTCGGGGCGCATAGCGCAACACCGCCGCCGGCAGGCACACGTACAGCACCACCAGGTTCAGGGTCTGCGCCGAATCCTCCGGCAACACCCGCAGGCGCTGGAACAGGTAGCCCAGTGCCAGCATCGCCAGCACCAGGGCGAACGCATCAAACGCCATCAGTAACCCGCGGCCTGGCCATCCTTGCGCGACTCACTGGCACCGATGTAGCCCCCATGCGGATTGACCATGATGGCCTGGTAGCCGCCATACGGGCCGTCGGCGAAGCGCACGCTATGGCCCTTGCGCATCAGCGCGCGCACGGTCTCGTACGGGAAGCCGGATTCCAGGTCCAGTTCGCCGCCGTCGGCCATCGCCGTGGCCTGTCCCGCGGGCTCGGTCGAGCCGTCGTGCTGGATGCGCGGGGCATCGCCGGCCTCCTGCAGGTTCATGCCGAAGTCGATCAGGTTGAGCAGGATCTGCACGTGGCCCTGCGGCTGCATCGCGCCGCCCATCACCCCGTAGCTCAGCCACGGCTTGCCGCCCTTGGTGACGAATGCGGGAATGATGGTGTGGAACGGCAGCTTGCCCGGCGCGAAGGAGTTGGGATGGCCTTCCTTCAGCACGAACTGCTCGCCGCGGTCCTGGAAGATGAAGCCGAGTCCTGGTGGGGCCATGCCGCTGCCCATGCCGCGGTAGTTGGACTGGATCAGCGAGACCATCATGCCGTCGGCATCGGCGACGGTCATGTAGATGGTGTCGCCTTCGTTGAGCTGCGGGATCACGCCGGGCTCGGCCGCCTTCATCGCGCGGTCCATCGAGATCAGCTTGCCGCGCTCGCGGGCGTAGTCCTTCGACAACAGCCTGGCCACCGGGGTCTTGTAGTGGTCGGGATCGGCGTACGAGGCCGCGCGGTCGGCGAAGGCGAGCTTCTTGGCCTCGGTGAACAGGTGCACGTGCTCCGGGCTGCCGAAGCCGTAGGCCTTGAGGTCGTAGGGTTCGAGCAGGTTGAGGATCTGCAGCGCGGCGATGCCTTGGCCGTTGGGCGGCAGTTCCCACACATCGAAGCCACGGTAGTTGGTGCTGACCGGGTCGACCCACTCCCCGCGATGCGCGGCGAGGTCGTCATACGCGAGGAAGCCGCCATTGGCCTTGAAATAACTGTCGATCCGGCGCGCGATGTCGCCCTTGTAGAACGCATCGCGGCCGCCGCGCGCGATGGCGTCCAGCGTGGCGGCCAAGTGCGGGTTCTTCCACGTCTCGCCGGTGCGCGGTCCGCGGCGGCCATTGGTGCAACCGGTATCCTTGGCGCCACACGGCACGGTGAACTGCTCGCTGAAGCCGGGCCACCTGGACAGCGTCGGCACGGAGCGGCCCCAGTAGTAGGCGATCACCTCGTGCACCGGATGGCCTTCGCGCGCATAGCGGATGGCAGGCGCGAGGTTGTCGGCCATCGCGCGCCGGCCGAAGCGCTGGTGCAGGGCGAACCACGCGTCCACCGTGCCCGGCACGGTCACCGGCAGCGGGCCGTGCGCCGGCACCTCGCTGAGGCCACGGCGCTGGAATTCGGCCAGGGTCAGCGCCTGGGGCGAGCGGCCTGAGCCGTTGTAGCCGTGCAGCTTGCGCGACTTCGGATCCCAGACGATGGCGAACAGGTCGCCGCCGACGCCGTTGCCGGTCGGCTCCATCAGGCCAAGCGCGGCGTTGGCGGCGATCGCCGCATCCACTGCGCTGCCGCCGGCCTTCATCACGTCCATCGCGATCTGGGTGGCCAGTGGGTGCGAGGTCGCGGCCATCGCGTGCGGGGCGTAGACCTCGCTGCGGGTGGCGAAGGGCTTGCCGGTGATGCGGTCGGCGGCCGGGGCGGCCAAGGGCAGGGCGAGCAGGAGCGCAACAATGAGCGGGCGCATGCCGGAATCCGGGCGGTGACAGGTGGGGCCATGCTAGCGCGCGCTGGGCGACGCGGCGTTGCGACGATGGGCGGGTGGTGCCTAGTCGGGGTAGCGCTCGCGGACGAACAGGCGCAGGTGCTGCACCGCGGTCTCGACGTGGGCCGCCAGCACCCGTGCCTCGGCCCACGCGCCATTGCGCGCGGCATCCTCGAGCACGCCAGCAGCCGTGGCCAGGTCCTGCGCACCCACCAGCCGTGCCGCGCCCTTCAGCTTGTGCGCCTCACGGGTGACGGCCTCCAGGTCGCCAGCATCGCGCGCGGCGCGCAAAGCGCCCAGGTCATGGTCGACGCTGGACAGGTAGTCGTGGAGCACGCTGCGGATTTCCGCAGCGTCGCCACCGGTGAGGTCGGCGAGCACGGCGGCGTCGAGTGCGGGCGAATGATCGAGCTGCGGGGTCACGCCCGCCGCGGGCGGCGGGGCCTGCCCGTGCGCGGTGCCAGGCAGCCAGCGCTGGAGGCACGCCGCCAGCGTGGCCACGCTCACCGGCTTGGCCAGGTAATCGTCCATGCCCGCGGCGAGGCAGCGTTCCGCTTCGCCCTTCAGCGCGGAGGCGGTCAGCGCCACGATCGGGACGCGCGGCCGTCCGCTGCGCGCCTCCTCGGCGCGGATCTCGCGGGCGAAGTCGTAGCCGTCCAGGCCCGGCATGTGCACGTCCGACAGCACCAGCCCGTAGCCACCCTCGCGCCAGCGCGCCAGGCCGTGGCGGCCGTCTTCGGCGGGCTCGCTGGCATATCCGGCCAACGCCAGCTGGCGCGCGATCACCATGCGGTTGATGGGGTGGTCGTCGACCAGCAGCACCAGCGAGCCGTCGCGCCGTGCCTGTTCCACGCTCGGCAGCGGGCGCGGGGTGAATCCCTCGTCCGTCGCCGTGGTCGTGGGCGCGGGCGGCAGGTCTTCCACGCGGGCGCGCGGCAAGGTCACCTGCAGGCGCATGGTGGTGCCGGTGCCGGGGGCGCTCTGCATGCTGACCGCACCGCCCATCAGCTCCGCCAGCCGGCGGCAGATCGCCAGGCCCAGGCCAGTACCGCCGAAACGGCGCGTGGTGTCGCCTTCGGCCTGGCTGAACGGCTCGAACAGGTGCTGCTGCTGTTCGGCGCCCACGCCGATGCCGGTGTCGGTCACGCGCAGGCACAGCTGGTCGGCGCCGAGCCCGTCGCCCTTCTCCGGGACGTCCGCGCCCAGCCATTCCAGCGCCACGTCCACCCGCCCCGTTTCAGTGAACTTGATCGCGTTGGAAAGGAAGTTGGCCAGGATCTGCCGCAGCCGCAACGCATCGGCGCGGTACGCCGGCGCCAGCCGCGGGTCGATGTGGCATTCCAGCGCCAGTCCCTTGCTCGACGCCGATCCCAGGTAGTTGGCCACCGTGCTGCGCACCAGCGCCGGCAGGCTCGTGGGTTCGGGCATCAGCGCCAGGCGGCCGGCTTCGATCTTCGAGAAGTCCAGGATGTCGCCGATGATCCGCAGCAGGGCCTGCGAAGACTCCTGGATGACGTTCAGCGCGCGGCGCTGGTCGACGTCCAGCTGCGAGTGCGCGAGGACCTCGATCATCCCCGTCACGCCGATCATCGGCGTGCGGATCTCGTGGCTCATCGCGGCCAGGAACGATGACTTGGCCTCGTTGGCCTGCTGCGCGCGCGCCTCGCTGTCGCGCAGTTCCTGTTCCAGCTGCTTGAACTGGGTGAGGTCGGTGGCCACCGCGATCACGCCGGCCGCGCGGCCGTGCTCGTCCTCCACCGGCGACAGCGCGATCAGCACCGGTACCAGGTGGCCGTCGCGGTGGCGCAACACCGCCTCGCCGGGCGGCAGCCGCAGCGAAGCCAGCGCCTCCAGCGCGCGCCAGTCGGTGGGCACCGGGCGGCCCAGCATCTCGCCCAGGCGCAGCGCGGTGCGCTCGATCTCGTGCGGTGGCACCAGCAGCGGTCCGTCGTCGGGGCGCGGTTGGCTGCCGTAGCGCACCACCTTGCCGAGGATCTCATTGGCACGCCAACCGAGCATGCGTTCGGCGAAGGGGTTGAACACGTTCCAGCGTCCGTCGCGATCCACCGCGAGGATGGCCGCCTGCGCCGCTGCCAGCAGCGAACTGAGGAAACGCTCGCGCCGGGCCAACTCGGCCCGGGTGCGCTCGACCTCGCGCAGGTTGTCGGTGAGCCGCTGTTCAAATGCCACCACGTTGCGGCGCATGTCAACGAAGGCGTCCATCACCGTCGCCAGCTCGCCGGTTGGCTGGTACTGCGGCTGCGCGTCGAAGTCGTGCGTGTGCATGCGCCGCGCCAGCCAAGTCAGGCTTTCCACGCCGCGGTAGGCGTTGCGCAGCACGCGCCGCCCGATCAGCGCAGCCGCCAGCAGCGCCAGCACCGACAGCCCGATGCGCAGCGCGCTCACCGTGCGGTTGCGGCGCACATCGGCGGCCACCAGCGCATCGGCCCGCACCTGGGCCAGGTCCGAGAGCGCCTTGATCCGGCGCGTCACCGGGTCCACCGCCGGGTAAAGCTCGCTGTCGGCGAAACGGCCCAGCGCGCGGATGTCCTGCCGCAGCAGGATGCCGCGCAGCTTCAGCGCGGCCTGGTCGGCACGCACTCGCGCGGCCGCCACTTCATCCAGCAGCGCGCGCTCGCGCTCATCCTGCGGCAGTGCCGCCAGCAGTGCCCATTCGCCGTCGATGCGCACGCGCGCGGCGTCCACCGTCGCCACGCCTTCGCGCCACGGCATCAGGTGGTTGCGCACGCGGAAGGTGGTATCGACGATGTCCAGGCCGTAGGCATCGGACACGCTCTTGAGCACGGCCATGCGCCGCAGCGAATCGTCCTTGAGCAGCAGCAGCGACTGCCGCGCGCGGTACTGCGCGACCTCGTCGATGACCAGCACGCTCACTCCGGTGAGCAGGAACAGGCCGAACAGCGCCCAGAGCTGGTGGCGGAAGCTGAGCCTGGCGAGGAACCCGGCCACGGCGCGCGTCAGGGGCCGGGCCGCCGCCAGTGCGCCACCACCTCGGGCAAACGCGCCGCCGGCACCGGCAGCGAAATCAGCGTGCCCTGGGCAATACCGCAACCGAGGTCGGCCAGCATCTGCCAGTCCTCGATGCTCTCCACGCCTTCGGCCACGACCTTGAGGTCGAGCTTGCGCGCCAAGTCCAGGCTGGCCTCGACCACCGCCCGCTTGCGCGGTTGCTTGTGCGCGCCGGACACGAAGCCCTGGTCGATCTTGAGTTCGGTGAACGGCACCTGCGACAGCTGCGCCAGCGACGACCAGCCGGTGCCGAAGTCGTCGATCGACAGGCCAAAGCCCTTGAGCCGCAGTCGCGCCATCACCCCCAGCCCGCGCGCGGCATCGGCCATGACCGAACTTTCGGTGATCTCGAGGATCACGTCGGCCGGGTCCACGCCCTCGGCCTCGACCAGGCGCTGGTAGCGGTCGGCCGCACTGTTGAGCGTCAGCGACGTAGGCGACACGTTCACCGACAGCGTCAGCCGCAGGCCCTGCTGGTCCCAGCGGCGCTTGTCGCGGCAGGCCTGGGTCAGCATGTGGTCGGTCATTGCTTCGAGCAGGCCCTCGCGTTCCAGCAATGCAATGAAATGCGTCGGGGGCACCACGTGGCCATCCGCGCGGACCCAGCGCGCCAGCGCCTCGACCCCGACCACCCGGCCGTTGCTGAACTCCACCTGCGGCTGGTACCACGGGGTGATCTCACCGGCGGCCAGCGCTTCGCGGATGGTGCTGGCGCTGATCTCCATCGGCTCGACGAGGGCATCGTCATGCGGGCCGTGGACGTAGTCCTCCAGCGCGACGGCCAGCTTTTCCAGGGTCAGCGGCTTCTCCACGCTGCCGAGCACGCGCAGGCCGTAGGCGCGGGCCATGGTCTGCACGGTGTTGAGCAGCGCCGCGTCGAGCGCGCTGACCACGACCACCGCGCGCGCCAGCCGGCGCTGCGCCACGTGGCCGATGAACTCGATGCCGTCCATGCCCGGCATGTCCAGGTCGACCAGCACCACGTCGGGGATGTGGCCCAGGTCGTCCAGCTGGCCCAGCGCGCCGGCGCCATCAGCCGCCTGGTGGACTTCGGTGACACCCAGTTCGGCGAGCAGGCGCAGCGCCATCCGGCGCTGGAAGCCGTGGTCTTCGACCACCATGACGCTCAAGGCCGACAGGGACATCCGTTCCTCGGAGCTGGGTGAGCTCGCTCGACTGTAGCGTGCCCACCGTCACAACGCGAGACACCCGGGCGGCGGATCAACCGCGCCCGGTCGGGGTCACGGCCAGGTGGGCGGATTGGCTACCCAGGCGGCGTGCACTTCGGCCAGGGTCGCGCGTTCGTTTTCCTTCCACTCCGGCAACAGTTCGGCGTAACGCCCGGTGGTCAACCACTGCACGGGCTCGGTGCGCACGGCGGCGGCATACCACTGCACGGCCTCGTCCTTGCGGTCCAGCGTCCACAGCACCATGGCCAGGGTCGTCGGGATCCAGCTGGCGGTGGAATTGCGGGCCGCCACCAGCTTCTGCCACTGCGCCAGGGCCGCCTCGTCGTCGCCGGAGCGGTACAGGTCCCAGCCGTAGTTCCACAACAGGGGCCGGTACAGGCCATCACTCTGCGTGACCAGCGCCAGGGCATCGGCATACAGCTGGCGGCCCAATTCGACGCGACCCGCCTCCATGGCGATATGCGCCAGCTGCGCGCGCTCGGCCACGGCACGGGGATTGCGCTGGATGGCGCGCACCAGCTTCTGGGTGGCGATCTCACCCGTTTCGCGCACCGCCACGATCGGCTTCACTGCCAACGCATCGGCTTCGAAATAGAACTCGGCCGGCGCGGGCAGCGCCTGCGCCTGCGCGCCGGAGGCCACCATCAGGCCCACCGCAAGCAGCAAACCACGGATTCGCATGGCAATTTTCCCCCTGTATTGCAGTCACCATCGTACCCGGTACGGAGCCGGGTCGGCGCATTGTGCCCGGTTGAGACTTTAGTCGCTGGTACAATTGCCCGGTTTTGCACGACCGGTCCGTTGCCCCCGCACGCCCGCCGTCCCCGCATCCGCCGCCCCCGCAGCCACCCCGCCGGCCCCCCCGCCGCGCCCGGAGCCACGCATGACCAGCACCGCCGAACTCAGCTCGCCGTCCTCGGCGAACACCGCCCTGACCAACAGTGTGGTCGACACCGACTACACCCTCGAGCACAAGTACAGCCGCGAGAAGGGCCGCATCTACCTGAGCGGCGTGCAGGCCCTGGTGCGCCTGCCGCTGATGCAGCGCCTGCGTGACGAGGCCAATGGCCTCAACACCGGCGGCTTCATCTCCGGCTACCGCGGCAGCCCGCTGGGCGGCTTCGACCTGGAGCTGTGGCGCGCCAAGAAGTACCTCGAACAGGCCGGCGTGAAGTTCACCCCGGGCCTGAACGAGGACCTGGGCGCCACCATGGTCTGGGGCACGCAGCAGACCAACCTGTTCCCCGGCGCCAAGGTCGATGGCGTGTATGGCATGTGGTACGGCAAGGGTCCCGGCGTGGACCGCTGCGGTGACGTGTTCAAGCACGCCAACGCCGCCGGCACCAGCCGCTTTGGCGGCGTGCTGGCGCTGGCCGCCGACGACCACGCCTGCCGCTCCTCGACCCTGCCGCACGGCAGCGAGGACGAGTTCGTCAGCGCGATGATGCCGATCCTCAACCCGGCCGGCGTGCAGGACATCCTCGAGATGGGCCTGATCGGCTGGCAGATGAGCCGCTTCACCGGCCGCTGGGTGGGCTTCAAGACCATCGCCGAAACCGTGGAATCGTCGGCCTCGGTGGAGGTCGACCCGATGGCGCTGCAGATCATCACCCCGGACGACTTCGAGATGCCGGAAGGCGGGCTCAACATCCGCTGGCCGGACCCGCCGATGAACCAGGAGATGCGCCTGCACAAGTACGCGGTGAAGGCCGCGCAGGCCTTCGCCCGTGCCAACAAGCTCGACAAGGTGGTGATCGACTCGCCGCGCGCGCGCCTGGGCATCGTCACCACCGGCAAGTCGTACCTCGACGTGCTGCAGGCGCTGGAATACCTGGGCCTGGACGAGCAGGCCTGCGCCGACCTCGGCATCCGCGTGTACAAGGTAGGCATGACCTGGCCGCTGGAGCCGGTGGGCATCCGCGCGTTCGCCGAAGGCCTTGAGGACATCATCGTCGTCGAAGAGAAGCGCGCCTTCATCGAGCGGCAGATGAAGGAGTACATGTACAACTGGCCGGGCCAGCGCCCGAGCATCGTCGGCAAGTACGACGAAGCCGGCGAATGGATCCTGCCGAGCACCGGCGAACTGACCCCGGCGACGATTGCCGGCGTGATCGGCCGCCGCATCCAGCGCTTCCACAACAGCGAGCACATCCAGAACGTGCTGCGCTGGATGGACGAGAAGGAATCCGAGCTGGCCCTGCCCCGCGCGCAGTTCCCGCGCGTGCCGCACTACTGCTCCGGGTGCCCGCACAACACCTCGACCGTGGTGCCGGAGGGTTCGCGCGCGCTGGGCGGCATCGGCTGCCACTACATGGTCACGTGGATGGACCGCAACACCGACACCTTCACCCACATGGGCGGCGAAGGCGTGACGTGGGCGGGCCAGGCGGCCTTCACCGACACCCCGCACGTGTTCCAGAACCTGGGCGACGGCACCTACTTCCACAGTGGTTCGCTGGCGATCCGCCAGTCGATCGCGGCCGGCGTCAACATCACCTACAAGATCCTCTACAACGACGCGGTGGCGATGACCGGCGGCCAGCCGGTGGACGGCACCCTGACCGTGCCGCAGATCGCGCACCAGGTGCGCAGCGAAGGCGTGCAGACCATCATCCTGCTGTCGGACGACATCAAGAAGTGGAACAAGCGCGAGCTGTTCCCCTCCGACATGGAGTTCCACGACCGCAGCGAACTGGACACCATCCAGAAGCGCCTGCGCGAAGTGAAGGGCACCTCGGTGCTGATCTTCGACCAGACCTGCGCCACCGAGAAGCGCCGCCGCCGCAAGCGCGGCAAGATGGTCGACCCGCAGAAGCGCGTGGTGGTCAACTCGCTGGTGTGCGAAGGCTGCGGCGACTGCGGCAAGAAGTCGTTCTGCGTGTCGGTGCTGCCGAAGGAAACCGAGTTCGGCCGCAAGCGCGAGATCGACCAGTCCAACTGCAACAAGGACTACAGCTGCACCACCGGCTTCTGCCCCAGCTTCGTCACCGTCGAAGGCGGTGGCCTGCGCAAGAAGAAGGGGTCGGGTGCCAAGGACCGCCTCGCCAACCTGCCGCTGCCGCAGGTGGCCAGCGACCTGTCGCAGCCGTGGAACATCCTGCTGACCGGCGTCGGCGGCACCGGCGTGGTCACCATCGGCGCGCTGCTGGGCATGGCCGGCCACCTCGAGGGCCGCGGCGCCACCGTGCTGGACCAGACCGGCCTGGCGCAGAAGGGCGGCGCGGTCACCACCCACATCCGCATCGCCAAGTCGCCCGATGACATCCACGCCGTGCGCATCGCCGCCGGCGAGGCCGACCTGGTACTGGGCTGCGACATGGTCGTGGTCAACGACTACTGGGTGCTGTCGAAGATCCGCAGCGGCCGCGCCAACGTCGTGCTGAACACCTACGAAGCGATGCCGGGCACCTTCACCACCCGCCCGGACATGCAGTTCCCGGCCACCGACATCATCGCCGCGATCAACGGCGCGCTGGGCGGCGAAGGCCTGCACGCCGTGGACGCCACCCAGCTGGCCACCGCGCTGATGGGCGATGCGATTGCCACCAACCTGTTCATCCTCGGCTACGCCTGGCAGAAGGGCCTGGTGCCGCTGACGATGGACTCGCTGATGCGCGCCATCGAGCTCAACGGCGCCGCGGTGGAGATGAACAAGACCGCGTTCGCGTGGGGCCGCCTGGCGGTGATCGATCCGAAGGCGGTGGCCGAGGCCGCCGGCCTGATCCGCAACGCCCAGACCACCGCCGAAGCCACCCCGCACGCGCTGCCGATGCTCAAGGCCGGCGAGTGGGAAGGCCACGAGTGGGGCGGCAACGCCGCGCCGCTGACCGCGGTGCGCAACGAGGACGAACTGCGCCACCTGCCCAACAACACCGGCGGCGACAACGTCGCGTTCCTGCCGCTGGACGACGAGCGCCTGTCGCGTTCGCTGGACGAGCTGATCAGCCGCCGCGTGGCGTTCCTGACCGAGTACCAGGACGCCGAGTACGCCAAGGGCTACGCCAGCTTCGTCACCCGCGTGCGCGATGCCGAGCAGTCCAAGGCGCCGGGCAGCACCGACCTGACCGAGGCCGTGGCGCGCTACGCGTTCAAGCTGATGGCGTACAAGGACGAGTACGAAGTGGCGCGCCTGTACACCAGCGGCGAGTTCCTGCGCCGCGTGCAGCAGCAGTTCGACGGTGACTACAAGCTCAAGTTCCACCTGGCGCCGCCGCTGCTGGCCAAGAAGAACGCGCAGGGCCAGCTGGTCAAGGCCGAATACGGGCCGTGGGTGCTGACCGCGTTCAAGTGGCTGGCCAAGCTGCGCAAGTTCCGCGGCACCAAGCTGGACGTGTTCGGCTACACCGAGGAGCGGAAGATGGAGCGGCAGTTGATTGCCGATTACATCCGCACGGTGGAGGGGCTGCTGCCGAAGCTGGATCGCGGCAATGTGGATCTGGCGGCGGAGATCGCGTCGATTCCGGAGCACATCCGCGGGTATGGGCACGTCAAGGAAGCGCACCTGCATGAGGCGAAGGCGCGGGAGGCTGAGCTGTTGAAGGAGTGGGATAACCCGTTGCGGATTGTCAAAGTCGCTTGAGGTTGGTCGCACAGTGGGAGTCAGCGCGATGGGGGTGTCGTTCCGACCCTCCGTCGCGGCAATCCTGCCGCGAGTCGGGCCGCGGGCCATCCTTGGCCCGCTCTACACGACACCCCCATCGCACTACCTCCCACCTGGTGACGGGTGGCGGAGTTGAAAAGCAGAAGCCCCGCCTTTGGCGGGGCTTCGCTATTTGGTCCGTCGATTTAGACCACTTACGGCGGCGGTTTCAGGCGGACTATGGGAGCCCGGATGTAGACACGACTTGGAACCAGTATCCTGGCGTTGCTCTATCACTCGTCGCAAGCGATCTTTCCCGATCTCGAGCATGTCGGGCACCGTTGTTCATCAGAGTCAACACTTCACCGGCGACGAGCCACGCACCAGCATCAGAGCCCGTCAACAGCGCGCTCAGGCGCCGACAAAGATCTGCGCGTGTTTCGGTCCCCGAAGGACAGCCAAGGTGTGGGCTTCGTATCGGTTGAAGAACGTCTCAAATGAGAACACGTGCTGCGCGCCATCACGATCGCGCAGCACAACTTCGCCGCTGCCGAGTGGGCCACCGCGAAACGGCGCGCAGTAGGCTTCGATGCATGCGAACAATTCAATTTCGCTGACGTTGCCAAAGCGCGCAGCGAATGCCCGCGACTGGATAACATATTTGCAAGGATCGAGCGGATCGAAGCCATCCGGTCGCATCGAAACATGGGGATGGCAGGTGATCATTGCCAGCATAACTGCCTCGTCGCCGCACGACTCCACATAGCGGTATAGCGTCGTAGCCGCTGTATTTCCAAAGGCCTTACCGAGGTCTCGAACGACACTGAGGCTCGGTGCCGTCGCTCTCGCCTCCTCGACAAATCGATTCTGCAGAAAAAGAAGTCGGCCCGCAGTGTAATTGGCCTCGCTCTCCACCACGTCGTGGCACGCCCGCGAAAGCGTATGCGTATTGTCTCCGTGCATCACGCTCTCATGCCAAGGCAAGAGGCTGTGACCGATCTCGTGTGCTTCGTTCCAGCGATGCTTGAGCTTCGGCAATGTTGCATCCAGCAGGATCCGCTTTCTGTCCGGAATGTAGAGCGCCTTAAGTTCAAGCTTCTTAATGGCATCCCAGAGCAAGCCGGGCCGAATGAGGACTTGTTTGGATGCCACGCGGATCTTGCTAACCACTTCGCCAACCGCACTGGTGTCATCAGCGGTGTAGAACCTTCGGTCCAGTCGGAGCAGCTCCCGGACGTCGTCCAAGCTCAGTGGAGGCTCGGGATTGCCGAGGCCGCGGATTACGCGGTCTACGCGCTGGTCGATATCCGCAGCGGTCCTTGGCGAAACCACGACATTCTTTGCCATTCCAACTCCTTGAACGCCGGGATCTCAATGTAGCGTGCGCGCCGCGCCCCAGTCGACCTACCTATGATGCAACATTCAAATTCAGAAGCCAGCTACTGCTTGCCCAAACCGGCCACGAATTCATCCAGCGCTTCGCGCTCTTCCTTTGTCAACGAGGCCATCGAGTTCGATCGGGCGGCGAACCGAAGACTTTGCTCGGCCAGTGTTGCATCTTCCACCTGCTTCAGTCCCGCCAGCTGCATCAGCTTTGAAACGGATACCTCGAACCAGTTTGCGAGCTGATAAACCGTTCGAGGTCCAATGCCTGTTAGGTCCTCGTCTTCGATGTTGATGACGTCCGCTACTTCGATGCCACACGCGTCTGCCAGTTGCTCGACCGTTAGTCCACGCTTGCGACGCATAAGCTCGACGAATCTCGCAAACACGACTTTTGATTCCGTGCCTACCTCGGGCACGGCGCCGGATTGAACTGACACTGGAACGTCTTTGAATCCAAAACTTCCGGCACGAATCTCCTGACCGAGCTCCAGCCGTGCCATTCGCAGGCTCCAGTCCCTCAAGGTCTCGTTCATGGGAATTTGACTCCATTTAAAATGCTTGCCGCGATTTCGGGCGTCGCCTCGAAATATTTGAGCTGGCCCTGATAACGCTCGGCATCCAGACCTAGGTCCTTCAGACCGAGGCGTTGGGCATACCACGCATCGGCTTGAGGCAGCGAGTGCAGGCCCAGACGTCCCTTGAGCCCTTCCTCTACGCTCTGGTGAATGGCGGCGGCCATCAGCACCGACCCCACCAGACCGTACTTTGGCGACGCGGAATACGACGCCTGGTTCCACGGTGCGGTCTCGATGAAGTCGACGTAGATGCAGTCCGACCCCTGCTGTTCGGGCAGGCGACATCGCTGGGACACCGAATTCACGCGCATCAGTCCTTGCAGCCGCCCCGCGCATCGCAGGGTGTAGCCCTTTTCGAAGATCGCCGTGGGCGGCGGCACCTTGCTGGCCCAATCCCAATGATGGCTCTGGGGCCACAAGTGGCGAGGCACGTTTTGCGCCTTGAGCGTCTGCACGAGCCGATCCATCTCGGGCTTCCAGGTCGTTCGCCAATCGTCGATGTCAGCAGGACTGATGGCGTCGTAGATCTCCGCCTGCACCAGCCCGCCCGTCCCCATGTCTACCAGATAGCGGAGACCGGGATAGGCGGTCATAGCATCACGACCTCAGCCTTGGTCCGCTTGCCTTCGTCTTCGAAGAAGAGCTTTTCCCCGCCGGCCATACGCATCTCGACGGCCTGGTAAAGGCGAAGCGCCTGCTTGAGCACGGCTGTTTTGCTCATGTCCTTTCGATCACACAACGACTCCAACGCCTCCATCTCAGCATCGGTGAGATTCAACGTCATCGTTTTCTTAGTCTGTGCCATAGGTCTTTCTCCGCCGCTAACGTGGATATTAACAGGCTATTTTAGCTACGTCAAGTATTGTACATAGCTAGTTTTTAGCTATTATATCCACACGACGGGCGCCGTGCCCGCCAAAGGGCCTTTGCACCATGACCAATTCAGATACCCGCAGCCGCTTCGCGCTGCAATTCGCGCACGACGGGTTCGACTTCGAACCTGCCACCATCGACGATCCCGTCCCTACCGGAGCCCAGCTGCTGGGTGCAGCCGGCCGCCAGCCGACCGCGGACCACCTGATCTTCCAGCTCCTGCCGGATGGCGCCCTCGAGGAAATCCGCCCCGAGGAGACTGTCGACCTGCGCGCCCCTGGTCGCGAGCGCTTCATCACCTTCCGCAGCGACCGGTCCTTCCGCTTGCACGTGGACGAGCAGGCCCGGGACTGGGGGCTGCAGGCGGTAACCGGCCTGCAGCTGAAGCAGCTGGCCGGCGTCGCACCCGTCGACCACGACGTGTTCCACATCGTCGTCGGGGGTGAAGACCGCCTCATCCACGACTACGAGACCTTCGACCTTGGTGGTGCCGAGGTGGAACGCTTCGCCACGCGCCGCGTCGCGATCGAAATATTCGTGAACACGCGGCCCCACCAGGTGCATCAGCGCGTGCTGGACTTCTGGTCGGTGGTCCGCCTCGCGCACCCCGACGCAAACCCGGCCGATGAGAGGGCCGAATACACCGTGACCTACAGCCACGGCCCGCGTGCGAACCCGGCGGGCAACCTGGTGATGGGACAGTCCGTCGAAGTGAAGGGAGGGATGGAGTTCTATGTGCTCCTCACTGATAAGTCGTAGTCCGCATCTGATGCGCCTCCGCATCGAGGGCATGACGTTGGAGGTGGCCGACGGCTACCTCCTCGTCCATGACATCCCTTACGTCAATGCTCGCCGCGAAACCCGGCGTGGGACGTTGGTCTTTCGCCTCGACCTCACTGCGGACGTCGCGGTGTCGCCGTCCGAACACACCGCCCATTTCATCGGGGACGCGCCGTGCGACGCGACGGGCGCGCGGCTCGAGAAGATCATCAACCAGAGCACCGTGCAGCAGCTCACGCCGCGCATTAAAGTCGATCATTACTTCTCGGCGAAGCCCCGGTCAGGCCAGTACGGCGACTACTACGAGAAGGTCATGGCCTATACGAACATGCTGGCCGGCCACGCGCAGGCCGTGGATCCGTCCTTGAAGGCGCAGGTGTTCAAGCCCGTCCTAGCCGACGAAGGTGACGGTCCGTTCGTGTACACCGACACGGCCTCGACCCGTGCGGGCATTGCCGTGGCAGCCGGACGACTGGCCGGGCAGCGGGTCGCCATCGTGGGGTTGGGCGGGACCGGCGCGTATGTGCTGGATTTGATCGCAAAAACGCCGGTGGCTGAAATCCATCTCTTCGACGGCGATCGACTTCAGCAGCACAACGCCTTCCGGTATCCGGGCGCAGTGCCCTTCCAGGCACTGCAGGACGAACCGGCGAAGGTGGACTACCTCGCCGCGGTCTACAGCCAGTTGCATCGGGGCATACGCCCACATGCCGTCATGATTGGGGCGCACAACGTCGCCGAGCTCGTCGGCTACGACGCCGTTTTCGTCTGTGTCGACCGCGGCGATGCGCGGCGCCTGATCGCCGACACGCTCGGCGCGACGGGCACCGTGATGTTCGACACCGGGATGGGCGTGCAGCTCACGCCCGAGTCCCGGCTGTTCGCCATCGTCCGGCTGTCCGTTCTCGACCAGCAGACCGGGGTAGTCGCGCTCAAGACGATGCCCTTGGCGGCGCACGAGGACGGCAACCTGTACGCCACCAATGTGCAAGTTGGGGATCTCAATGCGCTCAACGCCTTCCTTGCAATCGAAGCTTGGAAGAAGCGTTGCGGGTTCTACGTCGGGCCCGGCGACGCCCCGCTCACCACTTACACGACGGCTACGGGAACCATGGCATCGACGCGGGTGGGCGCGTGAAGACCGACCGTTATCAATTGAGTGAAGTAGAGAGCTTCCCCCGGCCGCTGGCGCCGGGGGTGCTCTACGTCTCCGTCCGTTTCAGCTGCGCAGCTCATGCGTGCGCCTGCGGATGCGGCGGGGAGGTGATCACGCCCCTATCGCCCGTCCAATGGCGGCTGACGCGAGCCCCGGGCGGTGCCTCGCTTCGGCCGTCTATCGGCAACTGGAGCTTCCCCTGCCGGTCGCATTACTGGATCACCTACGGATGCGTGGAGTGGGCTGCAGGGATGAGCGAGGCGGCAATCCGCGAGGGTCGCGAAACCAACGCCCGACTACGCCAGGCCTACTTCAATGCGCAGAACGAGCACCAAGGGCGACGGGGCGATGGGGCACCAGAGCCTGCCGTTCGGCAGCGCTGGCTCGCGCGTCTGCTGGACTGGATTATGCGCTCGCTCAGCGGCTAAGCCGGCACCAAGTAGGAGGGCGACGGACCGCCCCCCCCCGGGCCCGTGCGTCCGGCCGTCGGCGCTAGCTCAGGGCATTCTCGACCTTGCACGTGATCCGCTCCTCTTCGGCCGCCGACCGCCGCTCGTGCAACGCGCTCGCCGCCTGCGAACAGGTACGCGCTCAGGACGCTAAGACTGTGTGCGGTCTGACACGGACTGATCCACCGTGCGGCACTGAACAATTGTCAGCGGCGGATTGTTGGAGAACATCCAGGATATATGAGAACTTGAGCTCGTATGTCAGCTCGCCACTGAGATGAATGCCCGACATAGTCTGTGGGACTAGCTATCCCCTGACGCTCTCGATGAGCATGTGTCGAATGGTCCGATTCTCGAGCTTGGAAACGATGGGGCTACTGTCGTCCACGTTGTCATGAACGTGCATTCCCTCGTTGTAGATGATGCCGAGAAGATAGAGGGTATCGTCGACGTCGACGCCATGTGCAACGGCAAAGTCGAGCTTGTTCTTTGTCATATACGTGTCAACGAATTCAGACTTACGATCCTCATCGTCGATGGCCTCGTAGACAATCTTCTCAATCCTGACGCGGACAAAGCAGCAGACTGCAAATGGGTCATAGTTGTCCGATTCGTTGATGTACTTGGCCCACTCCGCTTCTGTGTGTCTCTGGAAGGCCATCGAATCTCCCCATGCCTCCCTCAAGCCGAGGGCCTGAAACTGAGCCTTAATTTCAACTGGTAATGGGTCATAGTGGAGATAGTGACGGTCGACATCTCTTTCGATAGCGGGATCTTTTCTCTTTGCGATGAGAGCGCGAAAGTCCTTATTGATTAACGGCTTAGACGCCTTCAAGAAATAGACCTTCTGACTGGCAAACGTGAAGTTCCTGAAGTAGTACGGATTGAGATGCGTAAGAATCAGGGGGTACACGGTCCTTTGCTTTTCACGAACCTTCTTTATGAGCCTGGTGATGTAGTACTGGACGGCCACTAGATTCGCGTCGTCTAGATAATCGAACACCTCGTCAATGACGAGGATGACGTCACTTGAAGAAATGGACCGCTCAATCTTTCGTAGCTCGGCTGCAAAGCAAAGCGAGTCACGCTGACCATTCGAGATATGCATGGCCGGTGGAAATGAGACAACGAGACTTCCCTTTCGCTCAACAGGCCGGACCTTCTTCCAGGTCGCGCCGAACGCCTTGATGATGTCCTCAAAGCTCTCTTTCTCGTTTACGTAGGAGAGATATTTGCACGCATCCTTGAATGCCTTTTTGTTCCCAATGTAGGTCAGCGCAACCTGCAGACCCGAGAGCAATGCGTCGATACGACTCTGCCCGGTAGCTGACTCCAGCAAATTGGCCAGTGCCTTGACGGCACCGATAGATTCAAGGCGGGGTGCGAGGGCGCCATCAGCCCATGCTCGTATCTCGTCACCGGTTCCGGCTTGTCCCTGGAGCAACGCGGTTATCTCACCGACGTCATTTTGGATGCGGACGCCATCCATCTTGTCCATCAGGCCACAGAGATCGATCAGGCCGTCCGCCAGCGCCGGGCTCCCGAGTGTCTTGTCGAGGTTCCGAAGGGCCTTTCCGGACGCCCCGAAGCGACCGCGCAGCGCCGTTACGTCATAAACATGTCGCGCCTTGGGGGGGATGGTCGGGACCAGCACCAACTCGCCGATCTCTAGGGATGCCGTTGCTGTCGTGAAGTTGCCCATGTTGCGCTTTGTGGCCTTCGCCCGCAGGCGGCTGGTGACCACATGTACATCAAAGGCACTTGCAATCGTATTGTTGTTGCCGTCTGCCGTTAGGGTCGAGATCTGGCCGTCTTGCCTGACCGTCAGGGTCAGTCTTGGGGCGAGTGATTCATCCCCGAGGTGGTGATGCTCCTTCGGGAGTTCTATCCGCTTGGTTCTGAGTGCGGCAAAGGCTGCCGCGAAGGAGCTCTTGCCAAACCCGTTAGGGGCAACGAGGAGCGATGGCTTGTTGGGAATAATGTTGAGCGAGAAAGTATGGTTCTTGATGCCCTTTACGTTCTCGATGGCGATTGATTCGATCATCGTCCTTGCACCTTGAATGCTTTAGTTCGCGGCCCGAGTTGTCGTACGGACAAGCTATCGCTATATATCAGCGCAGTAGCCGGTGGCGTGACGCTGCTCAGATTCCATGAGTCTGCGAATTGCGCGTACCGGCTTGATGCTGTCTACCTATTCTTGTTTCCGAATCCCGATGTCCGCTTAGGGTCGTGAGCCGCTGGGACCGCTGTGTCAGTTTGACCGTGTCAGCCCACGATGTCCCGCGCCACCGCCTCGCCGATGCGGATGCCATCCACGCCTGCCGAGAGAATGCCACCGGCGTAACCAGCGCCCTCACCCGCCGGATAAAGGCCGCGTGTATTGAGGCTCTGAAGGTCATCGCCGCGGGTAATCCGCACCGGCGACGAAGTCCGCGTCTCCACGCCCGTCAGCACCGCATCAGCGCGATCAAACCCCTTGATCTGCTTCCCAAACGCCGGCAACGCCTCGCGGATCGCATCAATGGCATAGCGCGGCAGCGCGCTGTCGAGGTTGGTCAGGTGCACACCCGGCTTGTACGACGGCTGCACTTCGCCGAACGCAGTCGAGGCACGATTGGCAATGAAGTCCCCCACCAGCTGCCCCGGCGCGTCATACGTGCGCCCGCCCAGCTCATACGCCAGCGATTCAAAGTGCCGCTGCAGCGCGACGCCCGCCAGCGGCGAGCCGCTGTTGTCGTACTCGGCGTAGTCCGCCGGCTCGATGCCCACCACGATGCCGGCATTGGCGTTGCGCTCGTTGCGCGAGTACTGGCTCATGCCGTTGGTGACCACGCGTTCGGGCTCGCTGGTCGCGGCCACCACGGTGCCGCCGGGGCACATGCAGAAGCTGTACACCGCACGCCCGTTCTTGGCGTGGTGCACCAGCTTGTAGTCGGCCGCGCCCAGGAGCGGGTGCCCGGCCTGCGGGCCGAAGCGCGCGCGGTCGATCAGCGACTGCGGGTGTTCGATGCGGAAGCCGATGGAGAACGGCTTGGCCTCCATGTGCACACCGCGCGCATGCAGCATGGCGAAGGTGTCGCGCGCGCTGTGGCCCAGCGCCATCACCACGTGGTCGCTGCGCAGTTCGCTGCCGTCGGACAGCTTCACGCCGCGCACGTGGCGCACGCCATCGGCATCGGTTTCGATCAGCACGTCGTCCACGCGCGCGGAGAAGCGGATCTCGCCGCCCAGGCGCAGGATCTGCTCGCGCATGTTCTGGATCATCGTCACCAGGCGGAAGGTGCCGATGTGCGGCTTGCTGACGTACTCGATCTCCTCAGGCGCGCCGGCCAGCACGAACTCGCGCAGCACCTTGCGGCCGCGGTGTTCCTTGTCGGTGATCTGGCTGTACAGCTTGCCGTCGGAGAAGGTGCCGGCGCCGCCTTCGCCAAACTGCACGTTGGATTCGGGCGTCAGCTCGCGCTTGCGCCACAGGCCCCAGGTGTCCTGGGTGCGCTCGCGCACGGCCTTGCCGCGCTCCAGCACGATGGGGCGGAAGCCCATCTGCGCCAGCAGCAGCGCCGCGAACAGCCCGCACGGGCCGAAGCCGACCACGATGGGGCGCTCGGTCAGGCCTTCGGGGGCGTGGGTGACCAGCTTGTAGGTGGTGTCGGGGGTCGGGCTCAGCTTGGGGGCGCCCTTGGCGGCCGCGACAGCGGGCGCTTCGCCGCCTGCGCCGGGCTGCTCGCGCGCCAGCAGTTCCGCCGCGCGCGGCGTGTCGATGTCCAGGGTGTAGATCAGCTGGATGTCGCCGCGCTTGCGGGCGTCGTGGCCGCGGCGGAACACGTGCACGGTCAGCGGCTCGTCGCCCCGCAGGCCCAGCCGGGCGCGCACCGCCGCCTCCAGCGCCTCGGGCGGGTGGTCCAAGGGCAGTTTGAGGTCAGTGATGCGGAGCATTGGGGCGTAGCCGGGGGTGCGGTCAGCCATTTTAGGGTCTGGGCGGCCATGGGCCACCCTCAGCCGATCGGGGCATGGGGCGCAGGGGCACCGCACCAAAGCCGGGTATCGGGCCGCGACGTGCGGTGCCCCTGCGCCCCGTGCCCGCCCACAGCGCACCCGCCTAGACACCCCGCGCCCGGACAGGGTGTGAGAGCGGTCCGCGCCCCGCGCCGAGGGGCGCGGAGTTGGGCCGGTTAGTTGGCGGTGCGCTTGAAGGCGAGCTGCTGGCCGTTCTGGTGCAGGGTCACGGTGTCGGGAGTGCCGCTGGCGGGGGTGAATTCCAGCGTGGCGTCCACCACGGTGGGGTAGAAGCGGTCGGCGGACTCGGCCTTCAGCGGCAGCACCGGCTGGCTGCCCAGTTGCGCGTGCAGGGCGCCGTCGGCCACGGTGATCACCATCGGCATGCCGTTGAACGAGTAGCGGCCCACCAGCCGCTGCAGGGCCGGGGCCGGCAGCTCGATGGCGGCGCGGTCGGCGGGCAGGGGTTCGTTGCTCAGCGCGACCACCTCGCCCTCGCCTTCGCCCTGCGGATAGAAGCGCATCGCGGTGATCTTGCCGCTGGCGTCGCGCACGATGTCGAAGCGGTTGAAGCCGTCGTCGTAGAGGAAGCTGTCCTGGGCGATCGGGATCAGGCCGGTGCGCTGGCCGCCGGTGCGCTGGCCGGTGAGGCGGCCGTCGACCACGCGCAGGGTGCGGGTGGTCTTCTCGTCCAGCCGGTACACGCCTTCGTACTGCTTCAGCGTGGTGGCGTCCACGGCGATGGGCGTCGGGGCCGGGTACGGGTCGCCGAGGGCGAACGCGGCCAGTCGCCGCGCCAGCTGCTCGGGGCCATCGTTGTCGCCGCGCGAACCCTGGCCGTTCTGCAGCACCACCACGCCGATGTCGTCGCCGGGCACGTAGTTGAGCGTGGTGGAGAAACCGAAGATGCCGCCGCCGTGCGACAGCATCGGTCGGCCGCGCACGCTACCGGTCGCGATGCCGTAGCCGTACTTGCTGTCCACCGCCTTGCCTTCGGGCGTGATCATCGCGGTGTAGGTGGCGTCCTTGAACAAGCGGCCTTCGTGCAGCGCACGGTTCCACTTGTGCAGGTCGTCCACCGACGACACCAGCGCGCCGGCCGCGTGCGGCTGGGTCATGCTGATCGCCGGCGCGTCCACCACCTTGTCGCCTTCCCACGCGTGGCCGCGCACCTGGCGCGCGACGATGGCGGGGTCATGGCCATAGCCGGTGCGGTCCATGCCGAGCGGGGCGAAGAACTCCTGCTGCAGGAACTGGTGCCACGGCATGCCGCTGGCCGCTTCGATCACCGCGCCCACCAGCACGTAGCCGGAGTTGTTGTAGCGCCACGACTCGCCCGGGGCGAAGTCGGGCTTCTCGTTCTTGAACACGTCGATCAGCTGCGCGGTGGTCACGTCCTTGCGGATCGGGCCGTCCATCATCCCGGGCATGTCGGTGTAGCTGCGGATGCCGGAGGTGTGGTTGAGCAGCTGGCGCACGCTGACGGCGTCGCCGTTGGGGTAGCCGGGCACGTACTTGGTCAGCGGGTCGTCCAGTGCGACCTTGCCCTGCTCCACCAGGCGCAGCACGCCGGCGGCGGCGAACTGCTTGCTGACCGAGGCGATACGGAACATCGCGTCGGCGGTGAGGGGGGCGGACGCATTGGCATCGGCGCGGCCGATGGAACCGCGGTACAGCACCTGGTCGCCACGGGTCACGAGCACCGCGGCGCCGGGGCCGTACGGGTCGTAGGTCTTGGCGAGCAGCTGGGCGGCGTAACGCGCTACGGCCGCAGGCGTGGGCGCGGGTGTCGCAACCGGGGCAGTGGCCGGGGCAGCGTTCGAGACTGCGGCATTGGCGACAGCACCGGTCCGCGACGAAGGCGCGGGGGTGGCGGCAAACGCGGTGCCGGCCACCGCCGCGGCCAGCGCGACGGTGAGCAGCGAGGTGGCGGGGAACAACGGGCGCATCGACGATCCTCCTTGAGTGGATGGCCTCGCGCGGTCCGCCGTGGGTGGCGATCGCGGATGGCGTCCGCCACAGCCTACGGATATTTCGTGGCGTCTGCGGCCTGCCGGAGGTCACGAGGCCGCATGGCACGGTGGCCATGCGGCCCTGCGTCACCGCAAGAAACGTCCCGTCATGCGTCGACCCGGGCAGCGGTCACGCCCCGGGATCGCGCCTCGTCCCTCAGTCGTGCTTCTGCCCGCCGTGGTGACCACGGCCGTGGCCACCCATCATCGGCGCCTTGGCCATTTCCTCGCGGCTGATCGCGCCGTCCTTGTTGGTATCCATCTTGGCGAAGCGTTCATCGGCATGCTGCTTGCGGCGCGCTTCCATCTCGGCGCGGCGCGCTTCGTGCGCGGCATCGAGTTCGGCGCGGGTCAGCTTGCCGTCGCGGTTGGCGTCGGCCTTGGCGAAGAAGGCCTCGCGGCGCGCGGCGTGACGGGCCTGGCGGTCGGCCTTGTCGATGAAGCCGTTCTTGTCGGCGTCCATCTCGGCGAAGCGTTCGGCCAGCGCGGGGCGCGCGGCGGCTTCGGTGCGGCTGATGCGGCCGTCCTTGTCGGTGTCGAGTTGCTGCAGGCGGTCGCCACGCATGCGGTGCGGGCCGGCGCCGTCGTGTCCATGGGCGATGGCGAGGCCGGACACCGTCACGGCGGTCAGGGCAAGGGCAAGCAGGGTGGTGCGGGTCATGGCGCGATCCTCGTGTGGCTCCGGCGACGCGCCGGGCATGTAGCGGTTAACGCCACACCGGCGCCGCGGTTGACCGGCTCGCCGCGCCGTTCAGCCCGCGGATGGCATCGCCTGCTTGCGCCACACGCGGCAGCGGTTGTTGGCGGGCATCGCGAGGTCTTCCTCCAGCACCAGACCGACGGCCGCCGCGAGTGCATCCACCGCCTCCGCATCGCGGATCGCCGAGCGCGGATCGCGCGCCAGCAACCAGGCGTCGAAGGCGCGGTTGCTGTCGCTGGTGTATTCACCGCCATAGTTGAACGGGCCGTACACCACCAGCAAACCGTCGTCGGCCAGCACGCGCGCCACGCCGGCGAAGAACGCCCGCACCTCGGGCCAGCCCATGATGTGCAGCGTGTTGGCGCTGAACACCGCGTCGAAGGTTCGCGCGGGCCATGGCCCGGTGGCGACGTCCAGTTCCAGCGGCGCTGGGGTGTTCGACAGCGCTGCATCGTCGAGCCACATCGCGATGCCGGACAGGTTCTCCGCGCGATCGCTGCATTGCCACTGCAGCCACGGCATCGCCGCGGCGAAATGCACCGCGTGCTGGCCGGTGCCGCTGCCGATTTCCAGCACGCCGCGCGCGGCCGCCAGTCGCGGCTGCAGCACCGCCAGGATCGGGTCGCGGTTGCGCTCGCAGGCGGGGGCGTGGGGTTTGTCCATGGTGGGTGCGTTTCACTCTTGAACGGGGTCGGGGCGGGTGAACGGCGCGGCCGGTCGCATCCGGTGCGACGGTCAGGCCTTTACATGCCGCTCACCGCGACACCCGCATTGTCGCCCCCAAGCCCCGCCGGAGTCCCCGCCATGGCATCACCCCGCAACGCCGACACCCGCCTGCCCCTGATCCCGCTGGCGGTCCTGCTGGCCTCGATGGTCGCCTGCAGCACCATGCCCGCCGAACCGCCGATGGACGGTACGCCGGCCGGTGTGTGCAACGCGCAGGCCGCCAGCTGGGCGATCGGGCGTGCGCCCACGCAGGACGTGGTCGACCGCGCCACGCGCGACAGCGGCGCGAAGGTCTCGCGCGTGCTGCGCCCGGGTCAGGTCGTGACGATGGAATACCGCGCTGACCGCCTCAACATCGACGTCAACGAACGCGAGGCGATCACAGGGTTGCGGTGCGGCTGACCAGGGGGCCGGGCCGTCCGCCCCGTACCAGGGCGGCGGCCCCGTTACATCCCAGGAACCGCGAACCCTTCAGCCACTTGTCGTTCTTCGCGTAGGCGAAGACCAGCTGGCCCTGCTTGAGCGTATCGATCATCGGCTTGGCCACTTCCGGGCGCACCGCCGGGCAGCCGAAGCTGCGGCCGAGGCGGCCCTGCACACGGGCCTGCAGCGGGTTCACGTACGGCGCACCGTGCATCACGATCAGGCGGTTGCGCGCATTGTCGTTCCAGCCCGGCTCGTGGCCGTCCATGCGCAGCGAATAGCCATTGCCGCCCATGTAGGTCTCGGCGGTGGTGTACAGGCCCAGGCTGGTCTGGTGGCTGCCATCGGTGTTGGAGAACGACGTGGCCAGGTTCTCGCCGCTGCCGCGGCCGTGCGCGACGAATTCGTCGTAGAGCAGGCGTGCGGCCGTGAGGTCGAACACCCACAGGCGGCGTTCGGTCGAAGGCTTGGAGTAGTCGATCACCGCCAGGCGCGTCGCGTCGGTGCCGGTGCCATTGCGCGCGGCACACGTGCGTGCTTCCAGCGCCAAGGCCAGCACTTCCGGATCCGCCTTCGGGGCGGCCTGCACCAGCTGCTGCAGCAGCGTGGGCTGCGCGGCGGGTTCGTGGATGGCAGTGTTTGCGCCGCCGCTTTCAGCGGCTGCCACGGTGGAGGACGAAGGCGGTGCGACGGGCGGAATGGCCGCGGCGTTTGACGTCCTTGCCGAAGGCGCGACACATCCCGCTGCCAGCACTGCCGTGAGCAGGGCCAGTGGGGTTTTTGTCATGCCGCGAGGTTACATGAAGATCGCGTCAAGGGTGTTCAGCTTGCTGACCGGTTGGCTCAGGCTGTTCGGGGCGTTCTTCCTCGTCGCTGGCGTCGTCCTGCGCACGGATCACGGTCATGCCGGCATTGGCGCTGCGCGCCACCAGCGGCTCGTCGGTGACGACCATGGTCGCGCCGGGCGACAGCGCCTCGTACACCAGCTGGCTGAACACGGGCGGCACCAGCAGCCGCTCGCCGCGGATCGCGGCCTGCAGGTCCTGGTGCAGGTCCGGGGTGACGCCGGGCACTTCCACCTGCAGCCAGCGCAAAGGCGGCCGCCCCGGCACCAGGGTGTTGGGGCCCTCGCCCTGGCCGTCGAGCAGCACATAGGCGTGGGTACCGCTCATCGGCTCGCCGGTGAGGGTGACCGCGGCACGACCGATTTCGGTTCCGGCGCGCATCACCACCACCTCCTGGTCGTGGGTGCTGAAGACGATGGTGATCGGGCCGGCCGTGGCGCGCTCGGGGGTCCAGCTGAACTGGCCCTTGGTCAACGTGCCGGCGCGCGCTCGCTCGCGCCCCGTGGCCGCATCGACCGGCGCGAACAGCCCCGGCGACACCACGTCCGGCGTGTGCGAGGCGGCATTGGCCACCACCACGGTCATGCCGTGCGAGGTGACATCGAACAGCTTCTTCGAGAACTCCAGCGGCAGGCGCACGCAGCCGTGCGAGGCCGGATAACCGGGCACGCGGCCGGCATGCAGCGCCACGCCGTCCCAGGTCAGCCGCTGCATGTACGGCATCGGCGCGTCGTCGTAGAGGTTGGAGTAGTGCTCCTTGCGCTTCTGCAGGATGGTGAACACGCCGGTGGGCGTCTCATAGCCCTTCTTGCCGCTGCTCACCGTCGACACGCCGATGCGCACGCCGTTGCGATACACGTAGGCCTGCTGTTCGGGCAGGCTGATCACGATCACCACCGGGCCCTGCGGCGCCAGTTCCGGCGTCCACAGGTACTCGCCGGGCTTGAGCGCGAGGGGCGCCGATTCGGGCGCCAATGCGGGCGCGGCCGGGGGCGTGGTCGCGACCTGCGGCGCCGCGACCACGCCCGTGGCCAGGCCGAGCGACAGCGCGGCGACCAGCACGCGGGTGGCAGCGCGCACGCGTGAGGATCGCAGCAGGGGCAATTTCGGGCGGGACATGGGCACTCCTTGCAGACAACGGTAACCGTACCGCGCGACCGCCGGATTGACCGCGCTCAAAGCCGCTCCGCCACCGTTGCCGTGGGTTTAGACTGCAGCCACACCGATGCCGGGAGCAGGACGATGCGTCACCACCATTGGCTGTTGGCCGGCGTCGTGTTGCTGGGGTTGTGGGCCTGGTCCAAGCGCGTGGACAACCCTGACGTCGTTCCGCCCGCACCCACGGCACAGCAGGCACCGCAGGCGAGGTCCACGCCTGCCGCGCCGGACACGGCGGCCGCAACCGCCGACACCCGCGGTGCCCCCGCGAGCGTGCCAGGCGCCGCCGGCAGTGCATTGCGCCTGCCCGCGTTCCTGCCGCCGGAAGCCCGCCCGGTGCTGGCCGCCATCGCCCGCGGCGGCCCGTTCGAATACCGCCAGGACGGCAACGTGTTCCAGAACCGCGAACGCCTGCTGCCCGCCCAGCCGCGCGGCTACTACCGCGAGTACACCGTGGACACGCCCGGCTCCGGCGACCGCGGCGCGCGCCGCATCGTCACCGGCGGCAACCCACCGGTGGAGTACTGGTACACCGACGACCACTACCGTACCTTCCGCCGCTTCGACCTCACGGGAGTGGCGCAATGAACGACACCGACCTGCGCAACGTACTCGCCGATCCGGCGCAGAGCGGCGCCTACTTCGTCGCCGAGAATGATGCCGAGGCCATGGCCGAGGCCGGCGAGGCGCTGGAGTACCACGTGTATCGCATCGACCTGGCCGAGTGCCCGGACAAGGTCGAGCTGATGGAACGGCTGGCGGCGACGATGCACCTGCCGACCTGGTTCGGTGGCACCTGGGACGCGCTGGCCGACGTGCTCGGTGACCTGTCGTGGCAACCGGCGGTGGGCTACCTGCTGCTGATCGAGAACGCGGCCGATTTGCGCGAAGCCTCGCCCGACGACTTCGACACGCTGCTGGAGATCCTCAACGAGGCCGCCTTCCGCTGGGCCGAGGACGACCGTCCGTTCTGGGCGATCCTGCCGATGCCGGTCGAGGCGATGCCGGCCGACGAGGACGAATAGTCCGGCGACACAGGATGCGCATCCGTGCGTGATGCCCATCCACTCCTTACCGCCCGCGGCGAATGCGCGGGTGATCGAGTGACGACTCGTCAGGCTGACGGTGGCTCCGCTACGGCTCCATGTTCGGCTTCGGCCGGCACCTTGGCGTACACCCAGGCGATGCCCACCGCGCAGGCGAGCAGCCCGGCGGCCAGGAACCACGGCGCGCTCGGCAGATGCACTGGGGCCTGGTCGCCGATGAAGTAGCCAAAGCTGCCGGCGAACAGCGCGGGCCCGGCGATGCCGGCCAGGCTGACCAGGCTCATCAGCGCGCCTTGGATGCGGCCCTGCACCTGCGGGCCGACCTGGCGGGTGATCAATGCCTGCGTCGACGGCGCGGCCAGCGCCCACAGCGCGCTCACCGGGATGCCGAGCCAGAACATCCAGCCTTCGCTGGCGATGCCGTAGAGGATGAAACCGGTGACGCCGCAGGACAGTCCGAACAGCAGCGCGCGGCGCTCGCCGAACGACTTGACCACGCGCCCCACCAGCGCGCCGTTGACGATAACGCTGCACACGCCCACCACCGCGAGGACCCACGCCACGTCGCGCGGGCCCCAGCCGAAGCGGTAGTCGGCGAACAGCACGAAGATGCTCGGGTACACGTAGTGCGCGAGGTTGGCGATGAACACCACCGCCGCCAGCCCGAACACCTGCGGGTAGCGCTTGAGCAGCGCCAGCGAGCCGATCGGGTTGGCGTGCGACCAGTCGAACTTCGCGCTGCGCTTTTCAGGCGGCAGCGACTCCGGCAGCACGAACCAGCCATAGAGGAAGTTGCACAGCGCCAGTCCCGCGGCGAACCAGAACGGCCAGCGCAGGTTGATCTCGCCCAGCCAGCCGCCGATCAGCGGGCCGATGATGAAGCCCAGGCCGAACGCCGCGCCGATCAGGCCAAAGCTCTTGGCGCGCTGCTCCGGCGGCGTGACGTCGGCGATGTACGCATTGGCGGTGCTGAAGCTGGCCGAGGTGATGCCGGAGATGATGCGACCCAGCAGCAGCCACGGCAGCGTGCTCGCCAGCGCCATGAAGATGAAATCGATGCCCAGCCCCAGGCACGACAGCAGGATCACCTTGCGCCGCCCGTAGCGGTCCGACAGCGCGCCCTGGATCGGCGAGCACACGAACTGCACCGCGGCGAACACGGTGCCGAACACGCCCACCCAATACGCCGCGTTGGCGGTATCGCCACCGACGAACTGTTCGATCAGGTGCGGCAGCACCGGAATGATCACGCCGAACGACAGCACGTCGATCAGCACGGTGATGAAGATGAAGATCAGCGCGGCCTTGCGCACGCGCGGAGCAACGGTGTCGGTCACGGAAACTCGTCGGGCTCGGGGCAGTCGCGCAGTCTAGCGCGGCCTCGTCGAGCGCAGGTTCCAGCGCCGCCGGGGATACTCGGAAGGCAGGCGGCTGTTACGTAGGAAACTATTTCAGTTTCAACTATTTACGCATTTGCCGCGCTGCACAAAATGTGCTTTATTCGGGTCATACACGGACACGTTGGTCTGTCGCGCCGCACCCCCGGCCGCGACGGGCGGCCGTGCCCTGCCCCATCGCCAAGGTGCCGTCATGTCCACTTCCGCCTCCACGCCCCTGTACGACCCGCGCGACGAGCATGACGCGTGTGGCTTCGGCCTGATCGCGCAGCTGGATGACACGCCCAGCCGTGCCATCGTCGAACGCGGCATCGAGGCGCTGGTGCGCATGACCCACCGCGGCGGCGTGGCCCGCGACGGTCTCAGCGGCGATGGCTGCGGCCTGCTGCTGCGCCAGCCCACTGCGTTCCTGCGCCGGTTGGCCGAGGAGAGCGGCATCGCGGTGCGTGGCCACTTCGCCTCGGGCCTGGTGTTCCTGCCGCACGATGCGGACGACGCGGCCCGCGCGCGCGACACATTGGCCGCGCTGCTGCAGGACGAGCGGCTGGCGGTGGCCGGCTGGCGCGAGGTGCCGGTGGATCCGACCGCCTGCGGGGCGCTGGCGCGGGCATCGATGCCGCGCATCGAGCAGGTGTTCGTGACCCCGACCGGTGGCTTCGACGCGGTCGGCTTCGAGCGCTCGCTGTTCCTCGCCCGCCGACGCGCCGAGCAGCAGCTGCGTGACCTCGCCGACTTCTACGTGGTCAGCCTGTCGGCGGCGAGCATGGGCTACAAGGGCATGGTGCTGCCGGACCGGCTGGCGCAGTTCTACCCCGACCTGCAGCGCCCCGACCTCGCCGCCAGCGCCGTCGTGTTCCACCAGCGCTTCTCCACCAACACCACGCCACGCTGGCCGCTGGCGCAGCCGTTCCGCCTGCTGGCGCACAACGGCGAGATCAACACCATCGCCGGCAACCGCGCCTGGGCGCAGGCGCGCGCGCACGTGTGGCGCACTCCGGCGCTGGACCTGCGCGAGTTCGACCCGGTGATCACCACCAGCGGCTCGGACTCGCAGAGCCTGGACGACATGCTCGCGCTGCTGCAGGCCGGCGGCATGGACCTGCTCAAGGCGATGCGCATCCTGATCCCGCCGGCGACGCAGTCGCTGGAGTACAAGGACGCCGACCTCGCCGCGTTCTACGAGTACTACGCGCTCAACACCGAGCCGTGGGATGGCCCGGCCGGCATCGTCACCCTGGATGCGCGCTACGCCGCGTGCACGCTGGACCGCAACGGCCTGCGCCCGGCGCGCTGGCTGCGCACCCGCGACCGCCACTTCCTCATCGCGTCCGAGGCGGGCGTGTGGGAACTGCCGGCCGAGGAGATCGAGGCCAAGGGCAAGCTCGGCCCCGGCGAGATGATCGCCGTCGACCTGTATTCCGGCGAGCTGCTCGACAGCGCCGCCATCGACGCCATCAACCGCAAGCGTGCGCCGTACAAGCGCTGGCTCAAGCAGGGCACCACCTACCTGCAGACCGAGCTGATCGATCCCAACCTCACCGCCGACCCGTTCGACGCGGAGACCCTGGAAGGTTTCCAGAAGCTGTTCCAGCTGACCCGCGAGGAACGCGAGCTGGTGCTGCGGCCGATGGCGGAACTCGAGCAGGAAGCCACCGGCTCGATGGGCGACGACGTGCCGATGGCGGTGCTCAGCCAGCGCGTGCGCCCACTGTACGACTGCTTCCGCCAGGCCTTCGCGCAGGTGACCAATCCGCCGATTGATCCATTGCGCGAGGACTGCGTGATGTCGCTGTCGACGCAGATCGGGCGCGAGGGCAACGTGTTCGCCGATGGCCCGGGCAACGTCAACCACGTCATCCTCAACTCGCCGATCCTCGCCCAGCGCAAGGTCAAGCAGCTGCTGGCGATGGCGCCGTACGACAGCTCGCACCACTACATCGACCTCAACTACTCGCCTGGCGAAGGGCTGGAGGCCGCGCTGCGCCGCATCTGCGCCGAGGCCGAGGCCGCCGCGCGAGAAGGCCACGTGCTGCTGATCCTCACCGACCGCCGCCCGCAACGCGGATGCGTGATGGTGCACGCGCTGCTCGCCACGGGCGCAGTGCACCAGCACCTGGTGCGCACCGGCCTGCGCTGCGACAGCAACCTGATCATCGAGACCGGCACCGCGCGCGACCCGCACCACTTCGCCTGCCTGATCGGCTTCGGCGCCACCGCGGTGTACCCGTACCTCGCCTACCAGACCCTGCACGACCTCGGCACGCGCGGCATCCTCAACACGGTCAGCGGCGAAGTCACCGAGATCGGCCGCAGCTACCGCCGCGCGATCAAGAAGGGCCTGCTCAAGATCATCTCCAAGATGGGCATCAGCACCATTGGCAGTTATCGCGGCGCGCAGCTGTTCGAAATCATCGGTCTCGACAAGGAGGTGGTGGAACTGTGCTTTGCCGGCACCGCGGCGCGCATCGGCGGCGCCGGCTTCGACGCGCTGCAGGCCGACGCCGAGCTGCTCGCCTCGCAGGCGTGGGACGCGACCACGCCGCCGGAGATCGGCGGCCTGCTGCGCTACGTGCCCGGCGGCGAGTACCACCTGTTCAACCCCGACGTGGTCACCCGCCTGCAGCGCGCGGTGCACACCGGCGACTGGACCGACTGGCACCACTACGCCACCGCGGTCAACGAGCGCCCGACCGCGGCGATCCGGGATTTGCTTCAACTGCGCACCGCTGCCACGCCCATCGCGCTCGACGAGGTGGAGCCGGTGGAAGCGATTGTTCGGCGCTTTGACACGGCGGCGATGAGCCTGGGCGCGCTGTCGCCGGAGGCGCACGAAGCGCTGGCGATCGCGATGAACCGCCTCGGCGGGCGCAGCAACTCCGGCGAGGGTGGCGAGGACCCGGTGCGCTACGGCACCGACAAGGTGTCGAAGATCAAGCAGATCGCCTCCGGGCGTTTTGGCGTGACCCCCGAGTACCTGGTCAGCGCCGAGGTGCTGCAGATCAAGATGGCGCAGGGCGCCAAGCCCGGCGAGGGCGGCCAGCTGCCCGGGCACAAGGTCAACGCGATGATCGCGCAGCTGCGCTACGCGCGGCCAGGCATCGGCCTGATCTCGCCGCCGCCGCACCACGACATCTATTCGATCGAAGACCTCGCGCAGCTGATCTACGACCTCAAGCAGGTCAATCCGCAGGCGCTCATCTCGGTGAAGCTGGTGTCGCACGCCGGCGTCGGCACCATTGCCGCCGGCGTGGCCAAGGCCGGCGCCGACCTGGTTACCATCTCCGGCCACGACGGCGGCACCGGCGCCAGCCCCCTGTCGTCGATCCGCTACGCCGGCACGCCGTGGGAGATCGGCTTGTCGGAAGCGCGGCAGGCGCTGCTGGCCAACGACCTGCGCGACCGCGTGATCGTGCAGGCCGACGGCGGGCTCAAGAGCGGCCTCGACGTGGTCAAGGCCGCGCTGCTCGGCGCGGAGAGTTTCGGTTTCGGCACCGCGCCAATGATCGCGCTGGGCTGCAAGTACCTGCGCATCTGCCACCTCAACAACTGCGCCACCGGCATCGCTACCCAGGACGACGCGCTGCGCCGCGACCACTTCACCGGCCTGCCCGAGCGCGTGGAGAACTTCTTCCGCCTGATGGGCGAGGAAGTGCGTCGCCTGCTCGCGCAGCTGGGGGTGCGCACGCTGGGCGAGATCGTCGGCCGCACCGACCTGCTGGAGCAGCGCGGCGTGCGCCTGTCGCAGGGCGCGTCCAACGATGCGGTCGGCCCGCGCCAGCGCCACCTCGACCTGGCGCCGCTGCTGGCCAGCGACGGCCTGGTGCACGGCGGCCATTGCGGTGTCGCCGCGCCGCGCGAACTGGCCACCGGCCTGGCCGCGCAGCTCGACACCGACCTGCGTGAGGTGATCGCCGACAAGCGCGGCGGCCGCTTCGCCTATGCCATCCGCAACACCGACCGCAGCATCGGCGCGCGCCTGTCCGGGCGCGTGGCGCGGCTGCACGGCAACCACGGCATGGCCGACGCGCCGCTGCACCTGCGCTTCACCGGCACCGCCGGGCAAAGCTTCGGCGCGTTCAACGCCGACGGCCTCAACTTCGAACTGGAAGGCGAAGCCAACGACTACGTCGGCAAGGGCATGGCCGGCGGCCGCATCGTGCTGCGCCCGCCGCAGGGCGCACGCTGGATCGCGCACGAGGCGCCGATCCTCGGCAACACCTGCCTGTACGGCGCCACCGGTGGCGAGCTCTATGCCGCCGGCCGCGCCGGGGAACGCTTCGCGGTGCGCAACTCCGGCGCCACCGCGGTGGTGGAAGGGGCGGGCGACCATTGCTGCGAATACATGACCGGCGGCGTCGTGGTGGTGCTCGGCCGCACCGGCCTCAACTTCGGCGCCGGCTTTACCGGCGGCATGGCCTACGTGCTCGACACCGACCGCGACTTCGTCGACCGCTACAACCACGAACTGGTCGACATCCTGCGCATTGCCGGCGACGGCTTCGAGCACCACCGCGCGCACCTGCGCGGCCTGCTCGAGGCGCACCTGGCGCACACCGGCAGCGCGCACGCGCTGCGCATCCTGTCTGACATGCGCGACTTCATGGGCAAGTTCTGGCTGGTCAAGCCCAAGGCCGCCAGCCTTGCCTCGCTGGTCGAGAATCTGCGGAGGGCCGCATGAGCAAGAAGGACACCCCCAAGAAGGACGTCTTCCAGTTCCGCAACGTGCAGCGCGAGATGCCCGCGCGCATTCCGCTGCAGCTGCGCCGCGACGGCGACTGGGGCGAGTTGTACGGCCGCTTTGGCGAGGCCGAGGCCGAGCACCAGGCGGGCCGCTGTCTCGATTGCGGCAACCCCTACTGCGCGTGGAAGTGCCCGCTGCACAACATCATCCCGCGCTGGCTGGAACTCGCGCGCGAAGGCCGCGTGCATGAAGCCGCCGACCTGTGCCACGAGACCAACCCGCTGCCGGAGATCTGCGGCCGCGTCTGCCCGCAGGACCGCCTGTGCGAAGGCAGTTGCACGCTCAACGACGGCTTCGGCGCGGTGACCATCGGCGCGGTGGAGAAATACATCGTCGACCGCGCGCTGGCCGAAGGCTGGCGTCCGCGCCTGGACAAGGTGCAGCGCACCGGCCGCCGCGTCGCGGTGGTGGGCGCCGGCCCCGCCGGCCTCGCCTGCGCCGACCGCCTTGCCCGCGCCGGCATCGACGCGGTGGTGTTCGACCGCTACGAGGCCGTCGGCGGCCTGCTGCAGTTCGGCATCCCCAGCTTCAAGCTGGACAAGTCCATCGTCGCCCTGCGCCGCGAGGTGCTGGAAGGCATGGGCGTGCAGTTCCGCCTCGGCGTCGAGGTCGGCCGCGACATCAGCCTCGACGGGCTGCTCGCCGACTTCGACGCGGTGTTCCTCGGCCTCGGCAGCTACCGCTACACCGACGGCGGCCTGCCCGGCCAGGACCTCAAGGGCGTTCTGCCCGCCCTGCCGTTCCTGGTGCAGAACGGTCGCGTGGTGCACACCGAGACCCACCACGACGAAGGCGTGGACCCGACCGTACACAGCCGCCCCATCGCCGGCTGGGAGGACCGCATCGACCTGCCCGATTTGACCGGCAAGCGCGTGGTCGTGCTCGGTGGCGGCGACACGGGCATGGACTGCGTACGCAGCGCGATCCGCCTCGGCGCCGCACAGGTCACCTGCGCCTACCGCCGGGACGAAGCCAACATGCCCGGCTCCGCGCGCGAGGTGGCCAACGCCCGCGAGGAAGGCGTGACCTTCCTGTTCAACCGCCAGCCGCTGGCCCTGCTCGGCGACGGTCAGGTCAGCGGCGTGCGCGTGGCCGAAACGACACTGGGCGAACCCGACGCCCATGGCCGCCGCAATGCGGAGATCGTCGAAGGCAGCGAAGCGGTGCTGGAGGCCGACGTGGTGATCATCGCCTTCGGCTTCCAGGCCGAGGCGCCGGAATGGCTGGCACGCCACGGCGTGTCACTCGCCGGCAACGGCCGCATCCTCACCAGTGGCGAGCACGGCGCGTTCGCCTACCAGACCGGCCACCCGCGCCTGTTCGCCGGCGGCGACTGCGTGCGCGGCGCCGACCTCGTGGTCACCGCCACGTTCGAAGGCCGCGAGGCGGCGGCGGGCATCGCGCGCTACCTGGCGCAACAGCCGCAGCCGGCGGCCGACGCCGGCGAGAAGGTGGACGCGGCGGCCTAGCTCGGGGTCGTTCCCGGCCGCCGGCGCCGCGGCCGGTGCGGCCCCGTCACCGCCCCAATCTGCCTGAACGGTTCGCTCGACCGTTCACCGCCGTTTTATCCCGCCGCGCAGATGGTGGGGGCAGTCCAGACGGCGCGCCCCGCGCGCGGAGCCCATGGCTGAACGCCTTGCCAGCGAAGGCCTCCCCGGTCCACCCGACGCGCCCCACCCGGGCACCTCGGAGACGAACGGCCGCGCTTGGCCGCGTCGGCACCCGTGGTGGACGCTGCTGGGGCTGCTGGCTGCCGGCCTCGCGCTGCTGTTGCTGCTGTGGGACTGGAACTGGTTCAAACGCCCCATCGAGTACGTCGTCCACGCCCGCACGGGCCGCGTGCTCCACCTCGACGGCAACGTGGATGTCGACCTCGGCCGGATGACCCGGGTCAAAGTCGATCGCCTGCGGTTCGGCAACGCCACGTGGGCCAAGGAAAAGGACATGGCCAAGGCCGACCGGCTGGATGCCGCGTTCGAGCTGTTTCCGGCGCTGTTCAAGCGCGACATCCGCGTGCCGGAGCTGCGTCTGACCCGTCCCGACCTGTTGCTGGAAGTGGGGCCCGACGGCATCGGCAACTGGGTGCTCAAGGATCGCGAGGACAGCCGCGACCGCCAGCCACAGTTCCGCCGCCTGTGGGTGGATGGCGGTCGCCTGCGTTTCGTCGATCCGCGTACCCGCACCGGGTTTGATGTCGCGGTCCAGAGCGAAACCCCGGCCGCCGGCGACAGCGGTCCCCCCATCACCGTCCGCGGCAAGGGCCGATGGAAGGGCAGCGCCTTCACCCTGGAGGGCCGCGGCGAGTCGCCGCTGGACCTGCGCGATCCGGACGAGCCCTACACCATCGACGTGCGTGCCGCCGCCGGCCCGACCCGTGCCCACGCCCGGGGCACCCTGCTCGACCCGCTGCGCCTGCGCGACTTCGACCTGCGCCTGGCGCTCAATGGCCAGAACATGGACGACCTGTACCCCCTGCTGGGACTGGCCATCCCCGCCACCCCTCCGTACACGCTGGATGGCCGGCTCACCCGCGTGGTGCATTCGCCGGATCGCAGCACCTGGAAGTACGACGGCTTCACCGGCCGGGTGGGCGACAGCGACCTCTCCGGCTTTGCGCACTTCACCACGGGCACGCCGCGGCCGGCATTGAAGGCCGACCTGCGCTCCAGGCGGCTGGACATGGACGACCTGGCCGGCTTCATCGGCGGCGCGCCCGCGGCCGGTGATGGCGAACGCACCAATCCCGAGCTGGCCGCGAAAGCCGCGGCCCGCGCCGCCAGCCCCAGGCTGTTTCCCGACGAGCCGCTCGAACTGGACAAGTTGCGCGCAATGGACGCCGACGTGCGGTTCCGTGCGGCGCACATCATCACCCGACGCCTGCCGCTCGACGACATGGATGCCAAGCTCAGCCTCGTGGCCGGGCAGTTGACGCTGGCGCCGCTCAATTTCGGCGTGGCGGACGGTGACATCCGCTCCACCATCCACCTGGACGCGCGCCAGCCCACCATCCGCACCCGCGCCGACATCCAGGCCAACGGCCTGACCTTGGGCAAGCTGCTGCCGAAGGTCCGGTTGGGGCGCAACGCGCTGGGCGAGGTCGGGGGCGACGTGCGGATCAGCACGCAGGGCAATTCCATTGCCGCGATGCTCGCGCATGCCGATGGCGACGCCGTGGTCGGCATGGGCGAAGGCCGCATCAGCAAGCTGTTGATGGAAAAGGCGGCGATCGACGTAGCCGGCATCCTCAAGATCAAGCTCACCGGCGACAAGCAGATTCCCATCCGCTGCGCCTTCGCCGACTTCGCCGTACAGGACGGAATCATGACCCCGCGCGCGCTGGCGTTCGACACCAGCGAAACCGTGATCCTCGGCGACGGACGTATCGACCTGAGCCAGGAGCGGCTGGCCCTCGTGCTCAAACCCAAGACCCGCCGGTTCAGCCCGCTGTCATTGCGCGCCCCGCTGCACGTGGAAGGCAGCTTCAAGCACCCGAGCATCCGGCCCGACTACAAGCGCGTGGGCCTGCGCGCCGCCGTGGCCGCGGTGCTCGGTTCGGCCACCGCACCGGCCGCCGCACTGGTGGCCACCGCCGACCCCGGCAACGCCAAGGCCCAACGTTATTGTGGCGGCAGCCGTCGCTGACGCCGCGGCTGCGAGCGGCTAAGGGCCGCCCCTCAGCGCCCCGGTCCCACGTCGATGAACCGCAGGAATTCCCCGCGCGTGCGCGCGTCCTCGCGGAACGTGCCCAGCATCTTCGAGGTGATCATGCTCACCCCGCGCTTGTGCACCCCACGCGTGGTCATGCACTCGTGCGCGCCTTCGACCACCACGGCCACCCCGCGCGGCTGCAGCACGTCCTGGATCACCTGCGCGATCTGCGCGGTCATCTTCTCCTGCACCTGCAGGCGCCGCGCATAGGTCTCCACCACGCGCGCCAGCTTGCTGATGCCCACCACCTTGCCGTTGGGCAGGTAACCCACGTGCGCCTTGCCGATGATCGGCGCCATGTGGTGCTCGCAATGGCTTTCGAACTCGATGTCGCGCAGCACGATCATCTCGTCGTAGCCCTCGACTTCCTCGAAGGTGCGCTTGAGGTATTCGGCCGGGTCGTCGCCGTAACCGCTGAACCAGTCGCTGTAGGCCTCGACCACGCGCTTGGGGGTGTCGAGCAGCCCCTCGCGCCCCGGGTCGTCGCCGGCCCAGCTGAGCAGCGTGCGGATGGCGGCTTCGGCCTCTTCGCGGCTGGGCTTGCGGGGGGTTTCGGCCATGACGGGCTCCTGCGTCGGGGGGACGGGCATCCTACTCCATGGCCGTCGCCGACGTGGCCCGCACCGGCTCGTGGCCGACCGCGCCGTGGCCGGCGATGCGTGCGCTCTGCAGCGCCCGCTCGGCCCGCGCCAACAGCATCCCCACCGAGTCGCCGGGGTGCGACATCGCAACGCCGATGCTGACGGTGGCGGTGATCGCCTGGCCGTCGATCCGCAGCGGGCGCTTGCCGACCACGTCCGACAGCCGGTACGCCAGCTGCTCGCAGTCGTTGCGGTCGCACTCGGTGACCACGACGAAGCTGTCGGCCTCCAGCCGGGCCACCACGTCGTCCGGGCGCAGTACCCCGCGGATCCGCGCCAGCACCTGTTGCAGCACCGCGTCGCCCACCGCTCGGCCGTAGCGGCCATTGAGCTGGCGCAGGTCGTCGTGGTCGATCAGCAGCAGGCCGTAGCGTTTGCTGCCCAGCACGCCCAGGTGCTGCCAGCTTTCCAGCAGCTGGCGGAACGCCTTGGCGTTCATCGCCCCGGTCAGCGGGTCGCGTTCCACCGTCTCGCGCGCCAGCACCGCCAGGCGGTGTCGGTTGGCGGCGTGCTGGCTCAACGCCAGCACCAGCACGCCGGACTCCAGCACCGCCATCGCCGGCAGCAGTTGCTCGGCCCACGGCGCGTTGAGGACGCCCAGCAGGTGTGCGGCCACCAGCACCACCATCGCCAGCAGCGGCCCCCAACCCAGCAGGTAGTAGCCGGCGTAGGTCGCACCCTTGCGCCAGGCCCACACCGCCAGCACCAGCACCAGCGGCACGCTCACCACCAGCAAGGTGTTGCCCACCACGTAGTACCAGCCCAGCACGTGGCGCCCCCCGACCAGCAGCGTCGCCAGCAGCGCGATGTGCAGCCACTGCAGGCCGCGCACCACCCGCGCCCCGTGGCGCAGGCGCTGCGGCAGTTCCAGGAACAGTCGGGTGAACTCCAGCTGGATGATCACCGCCAGCGTCGCCAGGCCCCACTGGCCGATGACGCCGGCACGGTTCAGCCACGCCAGGCCGCGCATCTCGCCGGCGTCACCCGACAGCAGCATGATGTACAGCGCCAGGCACACCAGGTAGCTGCCGTAGCTCAGGTACAGGCGCTCGCGGAAGTTGAGGCCGATCACCAGCATGCCCAGCGCCATCAGCATCAGCCCGGTGAAGGCCGCGGTGAAGAAGCGGGTCTGCGCGCGCTGCTCGCGGGCCAGGCTCGACACGTCGGAGAAGCGCAGGCGCACCGCCTCGGTGGAGGCCCCGCCCACGCGCAGGTAGGCGACGGCGCCCGCCGGCCACCCATTGGGCAGCGCCAGCACCCAGCCCCGGCGCAGCAGGCCGGAGCCGCCCTGCCCGGATTCATGGACCACCCGCACCGCGCCCGCGGGCGGGTAATAGATCACCGGTCCCATGGCGTGCGCGCCTTCCAGCACCAGCACCCGGCCTTCGGCCGGCTGGACCGGCCGCGCGGTGGTCAGTCGCAACCAATAGGCGCCGTCACGGTAGGGCGGCTGCAGCACCGCCGCGTCGGCCGGGGCGTCGGCCCGGGCCACTGCCAGCACCGACGCGGACACGGGCGGTGAGGCCGCCTCGCCCCCGCTCAGCAACAGTTCCACCCGCAATGCCTGCGCCAGCGCCGGCGCGGTACACAGCCATGCGCACAGCACCAGCAGCGCTGACCAACCCCTACGCCGCATCTTCGCTCCCCCGCTCGCCCAGGCAGTCTAGCGCGAAGCGGCCGGCGGGCCCTGCGGGTGCACCGTCCGGGTCGGGGTGGTAGTCTGACCCACCCCCGACCGGTCGTGCTGCGCGATGCCGCGAGCCTCGCGCCGGACCGTCTTTTTGCCTTTCCGGATTGACCCTTCCCGATCTATGGACGCCTGGCCCCGCTGCCTCGAACGCCTTGAAGCCGAATACCCGGTCGAAGACGTCCACACCTGGCTGAAGCCCCTGCAGGCCACCCGCCGCGACGACCTGACCGTGCTGTACGCGCCCAACGCGTTCGTGGTCGAACACGTGCGCGACCGCTTCCTGCCGCGGATCCGCGAGCTGCTGGCCTACTTTGCCGGCAGCGACCAGGTCGCGCTGGAAGTGGGTTCGCTGCCCCGCGCCCCGGCCGCGCCCTCGCCCACCGCCGTGCTGGCGGCCGCCCGCGCCGCCGCGCCCGCCGCTATCGCCGAGCCGTTCCAGGGGCACCTGGACAACCACTACACCTTCGACAACTTCGTCGAGGGCCGCAGCAACCAGATGGGCCGCGCCGCCGCGTTCCAGGCCTCGATCAAGCCCGGCGACCGCGCGCACAACCCGCTGCTGCTGTACGGAGGCACCGGCCTGGGCAAGACCCACCTGATGTTCGCCGCCGGCAACGCCATGCGCGCCAACAACCCGGGCATGCGGGTGATGTACCTGCGCAGCGAGCAGTTCTTCAGCGCGATGATGAAGTCGCTGCAGGACAAGACCATGGACGCGTTCAAGCGCCAGTTCCAGCAGGTCGACGCGCTGCTGATCGACGACATCCAGTTCTTCGCCGGCAAGGACCGCACGCAGGAGGAGTTCTTCCACACCTTCAACGCGCTGTTCGACGGCAAGCAGCAGATTATCCTGACCTGCGACCGCTATCCGCGCGAGGTCGAAGGCCTGGAGCCGCGGTTGAAGTCGCGCCTGGCCTGGGGCCTCAGCGTCGCGATCGAGCCACCCGACTTCGAGACCCGCGCGCAGATCGTGCTGAGCAAGGCGCGGGAGCGCGGCCTGGCGATCCCCGAGGACGTCGCGTTCCTGATGGCCAAGAAGATGCGCAGCAACGTGCGCGACCTCGAGGGCGCGCTCAACACGCTGGCCGCCCGCGCCAACTTCACCGGCCGCGCCATCACCACCGAGTTCGCCCAGGAAACCCTGCGCGACCTGCTGCGCGCGCAGCAGCATTCCGTCGGCATCCCCAACATCCAGAAGGTGGTGGCGGACTATTACGGGCTGCAGATCAAGGACCTGCTGTCCAAGCGCCGCACCCGCTCGCTGGCCCGGCCGCGGCAGATGGCAATGGCGCTGACCAAGGAACTGACCGAACACAGCCTGCCGGAGATTGGCGACGCCTTCGCCGGCCGCGACCACACCACCGTGCTGCATGCCTGCCGGCAGATCCGTACGCTGATGGAAACCGACGGCAAGCTGCGCGAGGACTGGGACAAGCTGATCCGCAAGCTCAGCGAGTGAGGGTGCCCCTCGGGGCGCCCACAGCGGTCACCAACAGCACCCCACTGCCCCCGCCCCCCCCCCGCTCGGCCGGGGCGGGCGCCAGGCGCCGCCTCGCGCGTCGCCACCGGCTAGCCGCACCCATGCGCCCGTGCCGAGGCCGCGCGGGTGCACGAACTCCTCTCCTGGTCGACGCGACCGTCGGCCACTCAGCCATGCCGCCACAGCGCGCTGTAACGGCGATGTAGCGCCCCGGACCGCAGCATGGCGCCGTTCCCCACCCCGCTACCGGCGTGGCGCCTGGGAGGCGCGCGCAACCGCTTGTGGTCACAAAGCGGGCACGATGCTCCAGATTGTGGAAAATGGCGTCAGGTGAACGCGATCTGGGAAACTTGTGGCCGGGTGGCGGACAATCTGTGGATAACCTGGCCACGCGGCCGGACCCCAAAAATTGTCCACAACTTGTGCGCATCCAACCGGGTCCGTTATACAGCGGTTGGCAAGACGTAAATTACTTGGTGAATCAAAGACTTAAGTTGGTTTTCCCGGAGTTTTCGCGACTCCACCACCACTAAGCTTTTGATTTATTCAACAACTTGATATTGGAAAGGGGAGCGGGTCCGCATGCGTTTTAGCCTGCAACGCGAAGTGTTTCTCAAGCCGTTGGCCCAAGTGGTCAACGTCGTCGAGCGCCGGCAGACGCTCCCCGTGCTCGCCAATCTGCTGGTGCAGGTCAAGGGCGGGCAGCTGTCGTTGACCGGTACCGACCTCGAGGTCGAGATGGTCTCGCGCATTGCCGTCGATGACGCCCAGGACGGCGAAACCACCATCCCGGCGCGCAAGCTGTTCGAAATCGTTCGTGCCCTGCCCGACGGCAGCAAGGTGACCATCAGCCAGAGCGCGGAGAAGATCACCGTGCAGGCCGGGCGCTCGCGCTTCACCCTGTCCAGCCTGCCAGCCAACGACTTCCCCTCGATCGAAGAGATCGAAACCACCGAGCGGGTGCGCGTGCCCGAGGCGGCGCTGAAGGAGCTGATCGAACGCACCGCGTTTGCGATGGCCCAGCAGGATGTCCGCTACTACCTCAACGGACTGCTGTTCGACCTGCGCGAGAACTCGCTGCGCTGCGTGGCCACCGACGGCCACCGCCTGGCGCTGTGCGAGGCGCATCTCGAAGACGCGGTGCAGACCAAGCGCCAGATCATCGTGCCGCGCAAGGGCGTGACCGAGCTGCAGCGCCTGCTCGAGGGCGGCGACCGCCAGCTGGAGCTGGAGATGGGTCGCGGCCACCTGCGGGTCAAGCGTGACGATGTCACCTTCACCAGCAAGCTGATCGACGGTCGCTTCCCGGATTACGAAGCGGTGATTCCGATTGGCGCTGACAAGGAAGTGCGGATGGACCGCGAGGTGCTGAGGGCTTCGTTGCAGCGCGCGGCGATCCTGTCCAACGAGAAGTACCGCGGGGTACGCATCGAGGTCTCCCCCGGCCAGCTCAAGATCAGCGCGCACAACCCGGAGCAGGAAGAGGCACAGGAAGAAGTTGAGGCCGACACCCGGGTCGACGACCTGGCCGTGGGCTTCAACGTCAACTACCTGCTCGACGCCTTGAGCTCGCTGCGCGACGAGCACGTGGTGTTGGCGCTGCGCGATGCCAATTCCTCGGCGCTGGTGCGCGAGGCCTCCAACGAGCGTTGCCGCCATGTGGTGATGCCGCTGCGGCTCTGACAGGACCCAGCGGCGGGTAATGTTCCACGTGGAACATCGCCACCCGGATAGCAATCGATTCGAGCTCGGACGCCCGGTTTGCCCGGGCGTCACTTTTTCTGATTTCCTAGGTTTCCATGCACGTCACCCGCCTCGACATCCGCCGCCTGCGTCGCTTTGACGAGGTGCAGCTGTTGCCGGGCCCCGGCCTGAACCTGATCACCGGCGACAACGGTGCGGGCAAGACCAGCGTGCTGGAGGCCCTGCACCTGATGGCCTATGGACGCAGCTTCCGCGCGCGTGTCCGCGATGGACTGATCCGCCACGGTGACGAGGCGACCGAGGTGTTCGTGGAGTGGCGCGAGCGTTGGCCGGGCGCCGCTCAGGCAGCACACGGCACCGCGAACCCGGAACTCGCCGGGGGTGAAGCGCCAAGCCTAGGGCGCATGGGCTTGGGACAGCGGGGCACCGACGACGGCACGGCAAGCGGAGGCACGTCCGAGGGGTCTTCGGCAGCGGGCGTCGGCGGGAATGCAGCGGAACGCACCCGCCGTGCCGGCCTGCGCCACACCGGCCGCGACTGGGAAGGACGCCTTGACGGGCAGCGGGTGGCCCAGTTGGGCGATCTGTGCGCCGCGCTGGCGGTGGTCAGCTTCGAACCCGGCAGCCACGCGCTGATCACCGGGGCCGCGGAGAACCGGCGTCGCTACCTCGACTGGGGGTTGTTCCACGTGGAACAACACTTCCTGCCGCTGTGGCGGCGCTATGCCCGGGCCTTGCGCCAGCGCAACGCCCTGCTGAAGTCCCGCGCAGGTGATGACCAGCTCGACGCCTGGGACCGTGAGCTGGCCGAGGCTGGAGAGCCGTTGAGCCAGTACCGCCAGCACTATCTGGAGGCGATCGAGCCCAGGCTGGCCCGGCTGGCTGCTGAACTCGCCCCAAGCCTCGGCACCCTGCGGCTGGATCACCAGCCGGGCTGGCGCCGCGATGAGTTCGCCCTGGTCGATGCCCTGCTGTTCTGCCGCGAGCGCGACCGCCTGGCCGGGTTCACCTCGGTGGGACCGCACCGCGCCGACTGGCGCATCGGGTTTGGCGCCCTGCCGGGGCGCGAAGCCCTGTCCCGGGGCCAGGCCAAACTCACCGCCCTGGCGGCGCTTCTGGCCCAGGCCGAACACCACGCGGCAATGTGCATGGACTGGCCGGTGATCTGTCTCGATGACCTGGCCTCGGAGCTCGACCGGCATCACCAGGCGCGAGTACTCGACTGGGTGCGGGCGTCGGGAGCACAGGCGTTCATCACGGGCACCGAAGCCCCTCCCGGGCTGGCGGCCAGCCAGGGAGCGATCGCTTTGTTCCACGTGGAACAAGGCTTGGTCCAAACGCTTGGTTGAGTTGTTCCGCCCCGGCGCTTGTTGACCCACCACATTCCGGCTCGCAGCCAGCCGTACTCGCGCACCGAGCTCCGGGCCACCGTCCCCATCCCCATGTTCCACGTGGAACATGCCCGCGTCAGCCGGCCGAAAGCCCCCGCCTGCTATACTCGATCCACATCCCATTGATGTGTCCCGACGCGTCCGGGCCACCCCGGAACCCGCGTCACCGGAGCCTTTTCCCGCATGACCCAGATCCAGCACGATCCCTCGCAAGACCCGGCTACCGCCGACGTTTCCCCCGCTGTCTCCCAGACCTACGACTCCAGCAAGATCACCGTTCTGCGTGGTCTGGAAGCCGTGCGCAAGCGTCCGGGCATGTACATCGGCGACGTGCACGACGGCACCGGCCTGCACCACATGGTCTTCGAGGTCGTGGACAACTCCATCGACGAGGCCCTCGCCGGCCACGCCGACGAGGTCACGGTGATCCTGCACGAGGACGGCTCCTGCTCGGTCTCCGACAACGGCCGCGGCATCCCGGTCGACATCCACAAGGAAGAAGGCGTCTCCGCGGCCGAGGTGATCCTCACCGTGCTGCACGCCGGCGGCAAGTTCGACGACAACAGCTACAAGGTGTCCGGCGGCCTGCACGGCGTGGGCGTGTCAGTGGTCAACGCGCTCAGCGAGACCCTGTGGCTGGACATCTGGCGCGACGGCCACCACTACCAGCAGGAATACGCCCTCGGCGAGCCGGTTTACCCGCTGAAGCAGCTGGAAGCCTCGACCAAGCGCGGCACCACCCTGCGCTTCCTGCCGGCGCGCGAGATCTTCACCGACATCGAGTTCCACTACGACATCCTCGCCCGCCGCCTGCGCGAGCTGTCGTTCCTGAACTCCGGCGTCAAGATCACCCTGGTCGATGAGCGTGGCGAAGGCAAGCGCGACACCTTCGAGTACGCCGGCGGCATCCGCTCGTTCGTCGAGCACCTGGCACAGCTCAAGAATCCGCTGCACCCGAACGTGATTTCGGTCAGCGGCGAGCAGAACGGCATCACCGTGGACGTCGCGATCCAGTGGACCGACGCCTACCAGGAAACGATGTTCTGCTTCACCAACAACATCCCGCAGAAGGACGGCGGCACCCACCTCGCCGGCTTCCGCGCCGCGCTGACCCGCACGCTCAGCAACTACATCGAGCAGAGCGGTATCGCGAAACAGGCCAAGATCAACCTGTCCGGCGACGACATGCGCGAAGGCATGATCGCGGTGCTGTCGGTCAAGGTGCCCGACCCGTCGTTTTCGTCGCAGACCAAGGAAAAGCTGGTCAGTTCGGACGTGAAGCCGGTCGTTGAAAGCACGTTCGGCGCACGTTTGGAGGAGTTCCTGCAGGAACACCCCCAGGAGGCCCGCGCCATCTGCGAAAAGGTGGTCGACGCCGCCCGCGCCCGCGAGGCCGCGCGCAAGGCCCGCGACCTGACCCGCCGCAAGGGCGCGCTGGATATTGCCGGCCTGCCCGGCAAGCTGGCCGACTGCCAGGAGAAGGACCCGGCGCTGTCGGAACTGTTCATCGTCGAGGGTGACTCGGCCGGCGGCTCGGCCAAGCAGGGCCGCAACCGCAAGACCCAGGCGATCCTCCCGCTCAAGGGCAAGATCCTCAACGTCGAGCGGGCGCGCTTCGACCGCATGCTGGGCAGCGCCGAGGTCGGCACGCTGATCACCGCGCTCGGCACCGGCATCGGCAAGGACGAGTACAACCCGGACAAGCTGCGCTACCACCGCATCATCCTGATGACCGACGCCGACGTCGACGGCAGCCACATCCGCACCCTGCTGCTGACGTTCTTCTACCGGCAGATGCCGGAGCTGATCGAGCGCGGCCACATCTACATCGGCCTGCCGCCGCTGTACAAGATCAAGCAGGGCAAGAACGAGCTGTACCTGAAGGACGATGCCGCGCTGGACGCGTACCTGGCCAACAACGCGGTCGATGGTGCCAGCCTGATCCCCGCCACCGGCGAGCCCGCCATCGAGGGCCAGGCGCTGGAAGCGCTGCTGATCGCCTATGCCGCCGCGCGCGACACCATCGCCCGCAACGCATACCGCTACGACAGCCACGTGCTGGAAGTGCTGGTCGACTACACCGCGCTCGATCCGGAGCGTCTGTACGCCAGCGTCGACCAGCGCGCCGAGCTTGATGCGCTGGAGGCCCGCCTCAACCGCGGTGGCCTCGGACGCCCGCGCTACCGCCTGGAGCTGCAGCCGTCCACCGAACAGCGCCCCGCGGCCCTGCTCGTGCACCGCATGCACATGGGCGAGGAGCTGATCCAGGTCCTGCCGATGTCGGCCTTCGAAGGCGGCGAACTGCGTCCGCTGCGCGAGGCCGCCTCCCAGCTGCATGGGCTGATCCGCGAAGGCGCACAGATCGTGCGCGGCAATCGCTCGCAGCCGATTGCCAGCTTCGCCGAGGCGCAGGCGTGGTTGCTGGAGGAAGCCAAGAAGGGCCGCCAGATCCAGCGCTTCAAGGGCCTGGGTGAGATGAACCCCGAGCAGCTGTGGGACACCACGGTCAATCCGGAAACCCGCCGCCTGCTGCAGGTACGCATCGAGGATGCGGTCGCCGCCGACCAGATCTTCAGCACCCTGATGGGTGACGTGGTCGAACCGCGCCGCGAGTTCATCGAGGACAACGCACTGAAGGTGTCCAACCTCGACGTGTGAGCCACGCGCTTCCCATGGCCGGCTCCGCCGCAACGGCGGAGCCACCGCACCCCGGGTCATAACGCTCCCCCCGCCGCCACCCCCTGGCGCGCCAAACGCATGGCCGTCCTCCGGACGTGGCCGCGTTGGCCCCGAGGCACACCGCCGCTGCCCCGCCCTGCCGCATGCCTGAACCGTTCGCAGCGCACGGCACCGGCATTGACAGCGTGTTCATGGCCTCGGGACTACATAGTTCACCAACATGAATTCCCCAAAGGCCCGACCCATGAAGCGCGTCCTGCTCGCCCTCGTCGTCTCCGCCACCGTGGCCGCCTGCGCCACTGCCACCTCCCCCACCGGCCGCACCCAGCGCGTGGGCGCGGTGTCGCAGGAACAGCTCAACCAGATGGGCGTGCAGGCCTTCGAGCAGGCCAAGGCCAAGACCCCCCAGAGCACCAACGCCACCCAGACCGCCTACGTGCGCTGCGTCGCCAATGCGGTGACGCGCCAGTTGCCGTCGGAATGGCAGGCGAACTGGGAAGTGGCCCTGTTCGCCGACAATTCGGCCAATGCGTTCGCCCTGCCCGGCGGCAAGATCGGCGTCAACACCGGGATCTTCACCGTGGCCAGGAACCAGGACCAGCTGGCGGCGGTGATCGCGCATGAAGTGGGCCACGTCATTTCCCGCCACCATGACGAACGCGTCACCCGCCAGGCCGGCGCGCAGGCCGGCGTCAACATCCTCGGTGCGCTGATCGGCTCGCGTTACGGCAGCGGTGCCGCGCAGACCACCGGCCAGATCGCCGGCATCGGCGCGCAGACGCTGATCCTGCTGCCCAACAACCGCACCCAGGAAAGCGAAGCCGACGTCGTGGGCCAGCAACTGATGGCCAAGGCAGGCTTCAACCCGGAGCAGGCCGTTTCGCTGTGGCAGAACATGATCGAAGCCAACGCCGCGCGTGCGCCGGAATGGCTGTCGACCCACCCCAACCCGGAGAACCGCATCAGCGAATTGCGTAGTCGTGCGGCCTCGCTGATGCCGTCGTACCAGCAGGCGCGCGCGTCCGGCCATACGCCAAAGTGTGGCTGAACGGCGCGTTCAGACTTCCGGACGACCAGTATCGAACGCCCTGTCATTAGTGATAGTTTTGCGTCCCTCTCGCCCCGCCGGTGGTCGGCGGGGCGGCGCCTGATGCAGTGATCGAGGTAGCCCCATGAAGTCTTCCGTGTCCCTCAATCGTTCCCTCATCGCGATCGCGGTGGGTGCCGTTCTGGCACTGGGTGCCGTCTCTCAGGCCAGCGCGCAGTCCGCCGCCGACCGCCGCGCGCAGCGCGACGCCGAGCGTGCCGGCAAGGGCGCCCAGAAGAAGGCCGAAGCGATGTACCCGCAGGCCACGCGCCAGGAACCGGAAGCCAAGGCCAGCGCCAAGGCGTCCAGCAAGCTGCAGAAGCTGCTCAAGCTGTACGAGGACGACAAGGGTGCCGAAGCACGCGCGATCGCCGACGAGTTGATCGCCGATGCCAAGAGCAACGCCTACGACAAATCGTTCGCCGCGCAGATGGGTGCGCAGATCGCCTACGAGGCCGACGACAGCGTCGCGGCCCTGGCGTACCTCAAGCAGGTGCAGGAGTTCAACGGCCTGGACAACAACGGCCACTTCGGCGCGATGCTGATGCAGGCGCAGCTGTTGCTGCAGGACGAAAAGTACGCGGAATCGCTGGCAGTGATGGACCGCTTCCTGGCTGAGAGCAAGAGCCAGAAGCCGGAACACCTGGTGATCAAGGGCAATGCGCTGTACCGCATGGAGCGCTATCCGGAGGCGGCGACGGTCCTCAAGCAGGCCATTGATGCCTCGCCCGAGCCGAAGAACGACTGGCTGCAGGTGCTGATGGCCACCTACTTCGAAAGCGAGCGCTACGCCGAGGCGACGGCGCTGGCCGAGAAGATCGCAGCCAAGAGCCCGAACGACAAGCGCGCCCAGCTCAACCTGGCGGCGGCCTACCAGAACGCGGACCAGATGGAGAAGGCCATCGGCGTATTGGAGAAACTGCGCGCCGCCGGCCAGCTGTCCGACGAGCGCGAGTACCGGCAGTTGTACGCCGCCTACCTCAACACCGACGGCAAGGAAAAGCAGGCGATCGCGGTGATCAACGAGGGTCTGCAGAAGGGCGTGCTCAAGGGCGACTTCCAGACCTACCTGGCACTGGCGCAGTCGTACTACTTCACCGACCAGCCGACCCAGGCGATCGACGCCTACCGCAAGGCAGCGCCGCTTGCGCCCAACGGCGAGGCCTACCTCAACCTCGCCCGCCTGCTGTGGCAGGAAGACCGCATCCCCGAGGCCAAGGAGGCCGCGCGCCAGGCACAGGCCAAGGGCGTCAAGAATGCGGCTGACGTCAAGAAGATTCTTGCCCTGCCGTCGAAGTAACTCGCGTCACGTTTCTGCCAGACCGGGCTTGGAATGCAAGTCCCGGTTTGGTATATCCTAGTAGGTTCCCGCGACGAGAATTTGTCCCGGAAACCGTTCCAAGCCCCGCGGCGCCTGTGCGTCCGGTCACCCCTCCCGAGTTGACGGCGCATGACGCAAGACCTCGCACACCACCACACTGACGACGACAGCGACGAAGGCCTGAACTGGGCACGTATCGCCGGCTTCACCATGGCGATCGCGGTGCATGCCGCCGCGTTGCTCTTCATGCTGGCGCCGATGGCTCCTCCCGCGCAGGACAAGGCGGAAGAGGAAGTCACTTTCGTCAACCTGATCAAGCCGCCACCGCCGCCCCCGCCGCCGCCGCCGCCGCCGCCGGAGGAGATCAAGCCGATCACCCCGCCGAAGGACCTGACGCCGCCGAAGCCCTCGCCGCTGCCGCCGCCGCCGGAAGAGCCGCCGGTGATCGTCGACGACCCGTCGCCGGTTGACGTCCAGGCCCCGCCGCCGGCACCGCCGGCGCCGCCGGCGCCGCAGACCTCGATCGATGTCGAAGGTGCGATCGATCCGACGTCGCGCCGCATGAACCAGCCCAAGTACCCGCCGGCCGAATTGCGCGCGGGCGTCAGCGGCACGGTCGTCGTCATCGTCACCATCGACGGCCAGGGCAACGTGACCGACGTGGCCATCGAGAAGTCGAGCCGCAACCGCAACCTCGACCGCGCTGCGATGGATGCGGCCCGCCGCTCCAAGTTCAATCCGGCCAAGAAGGGCGGCGTGGGCGTGCCGAGCCGCGTCCGCGTGCCATACGAGTTCAACCTGGGCGAGTGATCGGACCCGCCCGGGCGCAACACGCAATAACCAGTAGTACCCAAACCTCTTTCCACGACATCGAAAGGTAAGCGTCATGCTGCAGGAAACCACCACCGCTGCTGCTGCCGGGGGCAACAACGCCGAAGCCCTCCAGCAGATGAGCTTTGCCCATCTGCTCCAGAACTTCGATACGGTCGGCTGGATCGTCTTCATCACGCTCGCGCTGATGTCGGTGATGTCGGTCTACTGGATCGTCATGAACTTCATCAAGAACATGCGTCTGCGCTCCACCTCGGACCGCGTGATCAGCACGTTCTGGGAAACCCCGAACGCGCAGGACGCCATCCGCTACATGGAAGAGCAGTCCAAGAGCGAGCCGTTCTCGAAGATCGCCCTGGACGCCGCCCAGGCTGCCGCCCACCACCAGCGCCACGAAGGTTCGCGCCTGGTCGAGTCGCTGAACCGCTCGGAGTTCGTGGACCGCGCCCTGCGCCAGGCCGTGACCCGCGAGTCGTCGCGCCTTGAGGACGGCCTGACCGTGCTGGCCACCACCGGTTCGACCGCGCCGTTCGTCGGCCTGCTCGGCACCGTGTGGGGCATCTACCACGCCCTGATCAAGATCGGTGCGACCGGCCAGGCCTCGATCGACGCCGTTGCCGGCCCGGTCGGTGAAGCGCTGATCATGACCGCGATCGGCCTGTTCGTCGCGATCCCGGCGGTGCTGGCGTACAACTTCTTCACCCGCCTCAACCGCGTGACGAACAACAAGTTCGACACCTTCGCGCACGACCTGCACGACTTCTTCGCCACGGGTTCGCGCGTGGGCGAGATCGGCAGCAAGCGCTGATCCACACGCACCAAGCGCCTTCTCCCCTTTAGCGCAGTAGTTGGAGTTTCGACATGGCTTTCAGTACAGGCAACGGCGGCGGCGGCCCGATGGCCGAAATCAACGTCACGCCCCTGGTGGACGTGATGCTGGTGCTGCTGATCATCTTCATGATCACCGCGCCCCTGATGTCGCATAAGATCCAGGTCGAACTCCCCGAGGTCCAGATCGGGACGAAGAAGGACGAGCAGGCGCCGCCGGTACCGCCAATCACCTTGGCGGTAAAGGAGAACGGCACGCTGTTCTGGAACGACGAGCCGATCTCCAAGGATCAGCTCGAGAGCCGTCTCTCGGTCGAAGCCCAGAAGACCCCGCAGCCGCAGATCAACGTCCGCGGTGACAAGACCACCAAGTACCGGATCGTCCAGGACGTCGTGAAGATTGCGCAGGCCCAGGGCATGCGCAAGGTCGGCTTCGTCGCGATCAAAGAGCGCTAAGGAGACCTGACCATGGCTTTCGCATCCAACTCCGGTGGCGGTGCAATGTCGGACATGAACGTCACGCCCCTCGTGGACGTGATGCTCGTGCTGCTGATCATCTTCATGGTGACCGCCCCGATCGCCTCGTACCCGATCGAGGTCAACCTGCCGCAGAAGTCGCTCAACCCGCCGCCGCAGCTCAAGGAACCGCCGCCGCCGATCCGGCTGCGGATCGATGCGAGCGGCCAGGTGTTCTGGAATGACCAGACGCAGCCGGTTTCGGCCCTGCCGAACCTGATGCGCCAGGAGGTCGAGCGTGACCCGACCAACCAGCCGCTGCTCGAGATCGAAACCAGCAGCGATGCCGATTACGGCGTGCTGGCCAAGGTCCTCGCGCACGCCAAGAACGCCGAAATGGAAAAGATCGGTTTCGTGCAGAACGACTGATCGCAAGACACTTACCGTCGTGAAAACGCCGCCTCCGGGCGGCGTTTTTTTTGCCACGCTTGCGGATGGCGCGGCAGCGGGCGTACCGTCGAGGCGGACACTCCGTCCTTCAGCAATGGAGGTGCACGATGGCCGTCTCCTTGTTCTCGCCCGCCCGCGCCCCGCGCGAAATGGCCGAAATGAACATCACCCCGCTGGTCGACGTCATGCTGGTGTTGCTGGTGATCTTCATGATCGCCAGTCCCGCGATCACCCGCACCCTCGACACGCGCCTGCCCCAGGCCGGCCCGGTGCCGCCGGGTACTCCCCCGGAACGGGTGCGCTTGCAGGTGACGGCCGGTGGTGAATACCTGTTGCGCGGCCAGTGGCTCGATGCGCGTGCCTTGCCCATGGCGCTGGCGCGGGAAGCCGGGCGCCGGCCGCAACCCGTCCTGGAAATCGCCGCG